>JBDWCA010000001.1:0-2520 GCA_039978075.1 Anderseniella sp.
CAGCAATGTCTTGTCGTACAGATTGGCACCGTCATCGAACACCATCTTGCCGACCCGGACGCCAAGCGCACGTGACATCAGGTTCCTGAACGGCGTGCCGTGGAACAGCATGTTGAGTGGATGGCCACAGAACTTCCAGTGCCGCTCGTGGAACAGGAAGTAGGGGTCATACATGGTGACGGTGCGCGCCTTAAGCCCGTCAAAGCCCAGGCTTGCGCGCTCCAGCAGCGTGAAGAAGGCAACGGTAAATGCCATGACTGCAAAGCTGCCTGTCAGAATTGAAGAAATGGCATATCGGTCGTAGTACAGAATTGCCAGGAACATGACGAACACGGTCACGAAGGAGATGAACCAGTGAGCCATGAATATGGCGCCCATGGATGCAAGGTTCCACTTGTTCTTGCGCGCCAGATTGCGACGCAAGGTCTCGGGATCCTCATCTGCCGTGTTCTGTCTGTCCTGTTCGGTAGAACGCGGGATCTCGAAGGCAGGTGACCCAAGCAGGCCGGTATTTTCGCGCAGCGGTCCGTCTATCGGCACCATGGTTTTGCTGCCGATCAGGACATTATCTCCGGTTTTATTGCCGTAAGGTATGATGATGGCATTGCCGAGGTAGTTGTCAGCACCGATCTTCACGTCCCCAAGTGTAAATGAGGTTGCAGACAGCTCCATGTTCGACATGACAGTACCGTCCGAGATCATGGAGTTCGCCCCGACATGGCACAGAAATGGATTGTCGTGTATCTGGTCGAGTCCGAAGTTTGATCCGGTCTGCTTGCCAGGCGCAATGTTCCAACCCGCATGTTTCAGATAATTGGCGATGTAGGAGCTGTCGCCGAACAGCAGGTTCATATACCCCCAGTTTGTCGACAGCTGCACCAGCCGCTGCACGATATAATGAAAACCGAAAAGCACATAGGTACGGTCGGTGCGCAGCATGACGTTCAGAATGGCTGGCACGACCTGTACAGCGATCAGGCCAATAATGATCATCGAAAAATAGACCATAAAGGATAGCCACACGCCAGTTGGTGCAAGCGCCAAAAGTATACTGGCGAAACTGTCATAGTTCAGGTTCTCGGCACCGGCGAAAGAATGCAACATCGAGTAACCGTAGAACAGGAACACGATTGGTATCGGGATCAACAGCAGATTTGCCGATGCAAGCAGTCCGCCGTACATCCAGCGTCGCAAACTGGAGCAGCGTTGAGATTTTACCGTATTGAAGTTTGTAGTCGTTTCCTCCGCGGGCGTGCCGTGAAAACGCATGCCTGCGGGAATCTCCTGGCCCGCCTGCAGGGTCGAAGAGTGACCAAGCTGACCACCATCTCCGATGATGGTTCCAATATCCAGGTGACTGCCGGTGCCGACATAGGCGTCAGAACCTATTGATATTGCGCCGGTTTCAATGACATTGTTACGGGCGCGATAGCCCGACGTCACGGTGTTTTCCCAGATTAGGCTGCTATCACCGACGCTATACAGGTCGGTCGTCACAGGCGCTTTCGACAGGATGACGGCATGGCGTCCAATACGCGCACCAAGCAGCCGGAGCCAGAGATTGTATAACGGCGTCCCCGCAAACAGGTGAGCCGTTGAACTGTCATAAAGCAGTTTGACGAACCAGAAGCGAAAATAGTCAATGCTCCAGATTTCTATTGCGGTTGGTTTCCAGCGGCGGATGAGATGCCGCTTTGCCAGTACAGGTGCCATGATGGAGGCAACGGCAAAACCCAGCACGCAAAGGAAGACCCTCTGGTAAAGCTGATAGGGATCGCTGATGGACCCGTGCGCCCACTGTACACAGGCAACAACAGCACCAATCAGACCTACTGTCAGCGCGACATAGGTTCCAAGCTGCAGAGCACCGCATGTCCAGTATTGCAGAGGGGACGGGATTACGTGAGGCGTCTCGTCTTGTTCGGCGGCCTGCGGTGTTGAGGCTTTTTCTGCAAGCTGCGCATCCAGTTTCTCCGCCAGCTTTTCCACGGTTGGATTGGCATAGACATCGCGCATGCTGACATTGGCGGCGTTTATCCTGTCGCGAATGGCGGAACAAAACCGCGCCATCAACAGGGAGTGTGCACCCAGATCGTCGAAGAAGTGATCTTCAACGGAGACGTCCGGCAGTTTCAGGGTTTCTGCCAATGCCGAAGCAACCAGTCTTTCGGTCTCGGTGCGCGGTGCCAGCTTCGGGCCTGATACCTGGCAGCGCGGACCGGTCGGCGGCGGCAGGCACTTCCTGTCTGCCTTGTTGCTGGTCGACATCGGGATAACATCAAGCCGCTCAAGATAGGCAGGAACCATGTAAGGCGGCAGCTGTTCGCGCAGTGACGCGATGATCTGCTCCCTGTCGATCTCGGTGGTCTGGGACCTGGGACTGCAATAGGCAACCAGTTCCAGCTGTCCCGGCGCGATCTCGAACGGGTTCACGACCGCCTGTGCAACGGTCGGGTTCTGCAGGATCAGGGATTCGATCTCGGTCAGTTCAATCCTGTAGCCTCTGATCTTGACCTGGGT
>JBDWCA010000002.1:0-1271724 GCA_039978075.1 Anderseniella sp.
AAATCAACTGTCCCCAATCTAGTGAAAGACCCCTGAACCGAACCTGAGGCAGGCGTTCATATACGGTTCATGTGGATTTGAGGGTGTGAAGGAGAGGTTTTGAGAGGAGTTCGGCAGGTGGAGTTTATGTCGCTCACGCCAGCAAACACCCCAATTCAATCCCCCCTTCCCTCTTGCCAAGCCCGCCGCCACACAGTACCCAATCGCCAGCAGTTAATTCCCCATGCAAAGGCTGAGATTATCATGGCAACCCACAAACTTTTTCTTCTGCCCGGCGACGGCATTGGCCCAGAGGTCATGGGCGAAGTCCGCCGCGTCATTCAGTGGTTTCAGGACAAGGGCATTGCGTCCTTTGAAGTGGATGAAGGTCTTGTTGGCGGATCAGCCTTTGATGCGCACGGCGAAAGCATTTCAGATGCTGACATGGACAAAGCTGCAGCCGCCGACGCCATTATCCTGGGCGCAGTAGGCGGGCCCAAATGGGACACTGTTCCTTACGACAAGCGCCCTGAGGCCGGCCTGTTGCGCCTGCGCAAGGACCTGGCCTTGTATGCCAATCTTCGCCCTGCAATCGTTTATCCGGCCCTGGCCGATGCATCTTCACTGAAAAAAGAGCTGGTTGAAGGTCTCGACATCCTCATCCTGCGCGAGCTCACCGGTGGTGTGTATTTCGGCGAACCGAAGGAAATCACCGAACTGGGCAATGGCCAGAAGCGGGCTGTCGATACCCAGGTCTACGAAAGCTATGAGATAGACCGCATTTCACGCATCGCATTTGAGCTGTCGCGCACCCGCAACAACGCCGTGTGCTCCATGGAAAAGCGCAATGTCATGAAGTCCGGTGTGCTGTGGAACGAGGTTGTTACCCAAACCCACCAGGACGGCTATGAAGACGTCAACCTGTCGCATATGCTGGCCGACGCCGGTGCCATGCAACTGGTGCGCACGCCGAAACAGTTCGACGTCATCCTGACCGACAACCTGTTCGGCGATATCCTGTCTGACGTGGCTGCCATGCTGACCGGGTCGCTTGGCATGTTGCCGTCAGCCTCGCTTGGTGCAGTTGATGAGAAAACCGGTTTGCGCAAAGCACTTTACGAACCGGTCCACGGCTCCGCACCGGATATTGCAGGTCAGGGTCTTGCAAACCCGATTGCCATGATCGCGTCGTTTGCCATGTGCCTGCGCTATTCATTCGGCATGGGCGAGTGGGCCGGCAGAATCGAAACCGCCATCGCAGCAACCCTCGACAAGGGCCTGCGTACCGGTGACATCATGCAGGACGGCATGAAACAGGTGGGTACGGTTGAAATGGGCGACGCTATCCTGGCTGAACTGGACGCAATCGCTTAAGCAATCTGAACACTCTTCATTGACTGTTTTGCGAAAACTGGTACAAGCCGAATTGTCCACGCGGGACAGTTCGCAAGGAAATGATCTGACTATGCAGATTCAGGTTAAAACAGACTTCACCGCAACCGCCTTCACCGGCGGAACGATGACGGCTGGCCTGACCAAGACAGTCAAATCGAAAACCGTCAAAACAACGACATAACCTTGCGTTAACTCCCGGCCTTTATCTCCCGTGGGAGATAACGCCGGAAGCCAAGACCCAAAAGGCCCTCAAGATCATGGGGCGGGAGCAGGGTCATCCTGGAGATGAGTTCAGATGAGCTACAATATCGCTATCGTTGGTGCCACCGGCAATGTTGGCATGGAGATGATGAACGTACTGGCAGAGCGTGAGTTCCCCGTCGCGGAAGTCCACGCCATCGCCTCGCGCCGCTCGGTTGGCCGTGAAGTGTCGTTCGGTGACAAGATCCTGAAATGTCAGGATCTGGAAACCTTTGACTTCTCAACCGTTGATTTTGTCCTGATGTCAGCCGGCGGCGAGACTTCGAAGCAGTGGTCGCCCAGGATCGGCAAAATGGGGCCGATCGTCATCGATAACTCGTCTGCCTTCCGCTATGACGCCGAAGTGCCGCTGATCGTGCCGGAAGTCAATGCACACGCGCTGGAAGAGTACATGGCGCGCAATGACCGCAAGAACATCATCGCCAACCCCAACTGTTCGACGGCCCAGCTTGTCGTGGCCCTGAAGCCGCTGCATGACGCAGCAAAGATCAAGCGCGTAGTAGTCGCCACCTACCAGTCTGTGTCCGGTGGTGGCAAGGCCGGCATGGACGAACTGTGGACCCAGACCAAGGGCATTTTTGTTACCGATGCACCGACACCTGAAAAGTTCACCAAGCAGATTGCCTTCAACGTCATTCCACATATTGACGTGTTCATGGATTCCGGTGACACCAAGGAAGAATGGAAGATGGTGGCCGAGACCAAGAAAATTCTCGACCCCAAGATCAAGCTTACCGCAACGTGCGTCCGGGTGCCGGTGTTTGTCGGTCATTCCGAAGCCGTCAATATCGAGTTTGAACGCGAGATAAGCGCTGATGAGGCGCGCAACATCCTGCGCGAAGCTCCCGGCCTGCTGGTCGTCGATAAGCGCGAGGACGGCGGCTACGTGACACCGGTTGAGTGCGTCGGTGACTATGCCACCTTCGTCTCGCGCATTCGCGAAGACGCCACCATCGACAATGGCCTGAACCTTTGGTGTGTATCGGACAACCTGCGCAAGGGCGCTGCGTTGAACACGGTTCAGATTGCCGAGACACTGGTCAATCGCGGGCTCATGCAGCAAAAAGCCGCTTGAATTGAGCAAACGATCAGGATGACTGTTGGCTGTAACGACCAACAGTCATCGCGATATAGCGTCAGTCGTACACCTGCTGCATCAATTTCGACAGGCGATTTGCAAATCCGGTTGCATCAGCAGGCACTTCGCCTTCAAGGATAACGGCCTGGTCAAGCAGCAGCTTGGCCGCCTCGCCCATGTCCTCACCCTTGCCGGCACGTTCAGCCAGTTTGGCAATCAGCGCATGATCCGGATTGATCTCCAGCACCGGTGCGGAGATTGACGTCTTGCCCTGCTGTTGCGCCAGATACTTTTCCAGAGTCCGGTCAAAGCCCTGGTCACCCGCCACAATACACACCGCGGACGACGTCAGCCGGTTGGACTTCGCAACGTCCTGCACCGCGTCACCAAGCGCCGTTTTCAGGGCTGTGACAAGGCTGGCGGTTGCTGCATCGTCGGTCTGGTCCTTCCTGTCTTTCTTGTCTTCAACCGGAATCTCATCCAGATCACCGCCACCCTGCGTCACGGACTTGAACGATTTGCCGTCATAGCCAAGCGAGGTGCGCACCCAGAATGCATCGACCGGGTCGGTCAGCAGCAAAACCTCAATGCCGCGTGCCCTGTAGCCTTCCAGCTGAGGGCTGACTTCCGCCTTGGCGACATCGTCACCGGTGAGATAGTAGATTCCGGACTGGTTTTCCTTCATGCGCGAGACGTAGTCGGCCAGCCCCACCGTCTCCTTGCCTTCGCTGGTCGTGGACCGGAACCGGCAGATATCATATAGCTGATCACGGCGCTCCATGTCCTCGTAGAGGCCTTCCTTGATCACCGGGCCGAATGCCTCCCAGATGTTTGTGAACACCTCCGGTTTCTTGTCGGCGCATTTCTTCAGCTCATTGAGCACGCGCTTGGTGACCGCCTTGCGGATTGTGTGGACCGTCGGATTGTCCTGCAGCATTTCGCGGGAAATATTCAGCGGCATGTCTTCGCTGTCGATCACACCGCGCACAAACCGCAAATACGACGGCAGCATCTCCGCTTCATCAGTAATGAATACGCGGCGCACATACAGCTTCTGCTTGCCCTTGCGCTCGGGATCAAACAGGTCAAAGGGTTTTTCGCCGGGCACATACAGCAATACCGAATATTCGTTCCGGCCTTCTGCCCGGTAATGGATTGTCATGGCCGGATCGCCAATGACACCGGCAACATGGCCAAAGAACTCACGGTGCTGTTCTTCGGTAACGTCGGACTTGCCGCGTGCCCAGATTGCGCTGCCGGAATTGACCTGCTCCTCGCCGAGATAGATCGGGTGGCTGACATGGTCGGAATAGGTCCGTACAATGTACTGCAGGCGCTGGTCTTCCAGGAATTCCTTGGCGTCCTTGCGCAACTTCAAACGTATCGAGGTTCCGCGTTCCGGCGCATCTTCGCCCTTGTATTCAGAAACCGTATAGGTGCCGGTGCCGTCCGAGCTCCAGATACTGGCCTTCTTGGTGCCGGCCTTGCGCGACACCACATCAACATGTTCGGCAATCATGAATGAGGAATAGAAACCCACGCCAAACTGGCCGATCAGATTGACGTCCTTGTCGCCTTTCTTCTTGGCCGTTTCCATCTGCTCCATGAAGGCTTGCGTGCCGGAGCGCGCAATCGTGCCCAGATTATCCGCCAGCTCCTTTGCATCCATGCCGATGCCTGTATCGGCAACAGTCAGTGTCTTGGCCTTCTTGTCCAGGCTGATGGTGATGCGCAGGTCACCGCCGGCCTGCATCAGCTTGTCGTTCTTTATCGTCTCATAGCGAAGCTTGTCGCAGGCGTCTGAGGCGTTGGAGATCAGCTCGCGCAGAAACACCTCTCGTTCGGAGTACACCGAATGCACCATGAGCTGCAGAAGCTTGGCCACTTCGGCCTGGAATTCCTTCGGCTTGGCGCCCGTGCCTTTGGTGCCTGTATCTGTTGTGCTGCTGGACATGTTGAACAATTGCCTCCCGGTTAAACATATCAATGCGCTGCAAGCCCGGGCAGTTGTCTGGCCGGAGTTGCAGCAATAATGATTCGGTGTAGCAGAATATTGGAATATTGCGACGTTAGATCAAGCCCGGCCCAGAATTTATGAAGGCCAAAAGAAAACAGCGGCCCCTACAAGGCGCCGCCGGATCTTACTCACTGAACTGATTAACAGGCCTTACAAGGCTTTAATCAAACACAACTCACAAACTCACTAACTTAAAAACAGGCCCGACTTCTAATTCGCCACGGGGGGCTGGGGGGCTGAGATATCCGAAACGATCTGAAGCCGGGCCTTGAGGCAACAAGTGAATACTGTTCTGAGTTCCTGACGATTCTTGGGTCTATTTGTGTCTGGAATTGGGCAGTTTCATTATCTTTGCATGACACGCGATCAGGTTTCAGCACTCAATCGCGTCAATCGGTCTTGACTGAATTTGCATTCGCGCCAAAGATATTACAGCCTTAATACAAACGGTTAAGCGGAGGTTGAATGAGCGAAGAGCCAGAGATTGTTGCGTTGGGGGCATCATTTGCCAACCCGCAGGCGAATGATGATGTGCAAGAAAAGCAACCCCTGCATGCAAAAAAGTCCGCACAGATCGCATTTAACAGGATGGAACTAGCAACAATCCTGAACCTTTACGGAAGCAAGGTAGCAGCGGGAGAATGGCGGGATTACGCCATGGATTTTACCAGGGAACGCGCCGTGTTTGCCGTGTTCCGGCGCAGTTCCGAACAACCGCTCTACCGAATCGAAAAGAACCCGAAACTCGCCCGCAAACAGGGTGCCTACACGGTTACCGCGCCTGGCGGACTGATCCTGCGCCGTGGCCATGATCTCGGGCAGGTTCTGAAGGTTCTGCTGAAGAAGCCAAAACTGGTCAGTGCCTGATCCAGGCCCCTGATTCTTCGCCGGGCCATACTTACCAATAGCAAGACCCCCGCCATGCAATGCCATGACGGGGGCCTGTAATTTAAAACCAGATCAGCTGGTCGGCATCAGTCCGAGTTCATGATCCCGAGAATGTTCAGGATGTGGATGAACATGGTGATGAAGCTGCCGTACAACATGAATGCACCGAAGATCGATTTGCCGCGGGCGGCTACCGTACCGTCACCTTCGACGTACATTTCCTTGATCATCTGGGTTTCATAAGCGGTGATGCCTGCAAACAGAAGCACCGTGATAACCGACACAACCAGGCTGAAACCGATGGATCCGATGAACAGCGCATTCACAACCATGGCGATGATGATGCCAATAGTGGCGATCATGAAGAAGGTGCCAAGACCCGACAGGTTACGCTTGGTGACGTATCCAAACAGGCTGGTAGCGCCAAATGTGGCTGCGGCGATACCGAATGCCTGGACGACCATACCGGGGCTCACGCCCATGTAGTGCCCGACCATCGGCGCGATACCCATGCCCCACAAGGCGCAATAACTCCAGAATGCTCCATGGGCGACCGCTGCACTGTTGGAGAATATCAGGCGCGGAGCCATGAAGCCCAAGCCCAGAATACCGATGAAGAACACCCATTTGAGTGATACCGCCAATTGCAGCAATGCGGGCGAAGACGCCACGAACAGGGTTATGATGGCCGTAGCCGCCACACCGAGCGCCATGTAATTGTAGACGCCAAGCATGTAGGACCGCAGGCCCTCGTCAATCTCTTGCGCCCGCCTGCCAGCAGGTGCCTGGGATTGGTATTTAAGGTCTGCCATTTTCAACTCCCTTGGAGAATGGATTAATACAAGATGGAATATGAGGACAAACTGCATGCCTGACAAGCCCGGTCAGGATTAAGTTTTGTTTAAGGTGCTTACGTTGGAGCAATGTTCACTTACATAGTTACACAATTGTTCATGAAACGTGCCAATTTGACATCAAGATCTGTTACCCCGCCGGCATCATGCGTTGCAAGCGTGACTTCGACGGTTTTGTAGACATTACTCCATTCAGGATGATGGTCGAGCTTTTCCGCCTGCATGGCAACACGGCTCATCCAGCCGAATGCCTCGTTGAAATTCCTGAATACAAAGGTTTTCGAGATTGCATCGCGACCATCCACCTCGGCCCACCCTGTAAGATCCGCCAATGCTTTGTCCCGGTCCGGGCCTTGAAGTTTTTCTGCCATTACTGATGATCCTTTACAACTATTACAACAAGGTTATCCAAAACTCTCATGAAAAGCATCCTTCTCGTCTGCCTTGGAAACATTTGTCGCTCACCCATGGCAGAAGGCGCGGTACGCCTGGCCCTCGACAAGGCGGACCTGACCCACATCGAAACCGATAGCGCCGCCACCAGCGGCTGGCATGTCGGCAGTCCGCCCGATGCGCGCGCCGTCAGGGCTGCCTTGATGCGCGATATCGACATATCCGGCCAGCGCGCCCGGCAGATCGATGCCGCCGACTTCGACCGCTTCGATATTATCGCCGCCATGGACCAGAACAACTATGCCCGTCTGCGCGAACTGCAGCCTGACGGCTCTACGGGCCGGGTACATTTGTTCCTGGAATTCGCCGGAGAACTGCCCGTTCGCGAAGTGCCCGACCCCTATTACGGTCGTGAGGATGGATTCGATCACGCGCTTGACCTGATAGAACAGGCTGCCCGTGGCCTCGCCCATTACATCGCCGTCAGGGCGAAATCACAAACCTGATCATTTCCTAAAGAGGTCGAGCAATTTTATCGGTTCCACGGAATCCATTTTGCTCGAGAGGATAAATCTCTTCGCGCGCGTATGGCCCGCCACCACGCGATGACCGGGCAGAAAACAGCACAAACTGGCTGACATCGAAGACCCGTGAACGATACAGGTTATGCGCACTGACATAGGACTGGACCTGTCTCGGCAAAGCTCCGCGCAACCGGGCAATTGTGACATGCGGGGTGAATTTGCGCTGCTCCGGTGGCATGCCCAATGACTGGCAAACCCGCTCATGCATGGCCTGCAAACGCCGAAGATCGGGACTTTCCTCAACCTTCACATAGAGCGAATGGGGATTTTTCGTTCCAAACACCCCCATGCCCGCAAGTCCGATATTGAACGCGGGCATCGCAACGACACGTTGCAGCTCACTCGTCAGTTCGTCAGCCGCTCGGTCGGAAATATCACCGACAAACCGCAAGGTGAGATGGTAGTTTTCCGGATCAATCCAGCGGGCACCTTCAATGCCGCCTTTCATGATTGCCAGGTCCTGGCCCACATCTGGTGGTAGTTCTACGCCAGTGAACAGTCGAGGCATGAAAAGTCCCTCCTGTGCTATCGCCGAATCAATGTCGCACCCCAAGGCTAAACCTCAGCATACGACAATCTCAAGTCACGATGCCAGCAAGCGTACCAGCTTGTCGACCACTGGTGATAATCGCTCAATAATAACTGCAGTCCCCGCCGCATTCGGGTGAATACCGTCTGCCTGGTTCAACTTCGGATCAGCCACGACCCCGTCGAGGAAGAATGGATAAAGCTCCACACCGTGCTTTTCCGCCAGTTTCGGGTAAATCGCGTTGAAGGCAGCCTCGTAATCCTTGCCCATATTGGGCGGCGCCAGCATGCCGGTCAGCAATACCGCAACACCACGCTGCCTGAGGCGGGCGAGGATCGCATCGAGGTTCTTTGCCGTTTCTGCCGGCGAGATTCCGCGCAGCGCGTCATTGGCGCCCAGTTCCACAATCACCAGGCCCGATCCATCCGGGACCGACCAGTCAATTCGCGACAGACCGCCCTTGCTGGTGTCTCCCGACACGCCCGCATTGACAACCTCGACATTCAATCCGTTTGCCTTCAGGCGCTGCTCCAGGCGTGTTGTAAAGGCATCCTCCGGCGGCAGGCCATACCCGGCGGTCAGACTGTCACCGAGCGCCACAATGGAGAAGGTCTGTTCCGCCGATGCAGTCGTGGCAAGCGGTATCAGCGAGGCTGCCGCCAGCAGTTTTACAGCCTGGCGTCGAGAATGTGATTGCATGATGCGTCGGAATCCCTTGCATGATTGCGTCTGGTACACACATAGATCAGAATGATTTTTGATTTTTTCAATCAAAAATTCATAAACCTGATCGCTGAAAACAAGCCGGAGCGGGATGCGGGCGCAAAACCGCGCGCACTTTTGCTCATCTCGCGCCAGAAACGAAACTTAGCTGCAACAAGACGTGGTCTGAATTGAACACACAAACGTTAGGAAGCTCATGGACGCTCGCGTAGACAAAACAGAAACCGGCATTTCAGGAGTTCCGGACACGGGCAACGCAGTTCACCTGGATGGCGTGCAGGTCACCCTGTCGTCGCGTGCCGGCCCTGTGGAAATCCTCAAAGGCATCAATGTTGCCATCTCGAACGGGGAAGCGGTTTCCATCATTGGCCCGTCAGGCTCCGGAAAGACAACACTTCTCATGGTGATTGCGGGTCTCGAAGCAGCAACCGGCGGCACCGTTGAGGTGGCATCACAAACCCTCGACGGGCTCAATGAAGACCAGCTGGCGGTGTTTCGTCGCGACAATATCGGCATCGTATTCCAGTCATTCCACCTGATCCCCGCCATGACGGCACTGGAAAATGTTGCAGTACCGCTGGAACTGCGCGGCACCGGCGACGCTTTCGAGCTGGCCCGGAAACAACTCAAGCGCGTCGGCCTTGACCATCGCCTTGACCATTATCCCGGCCAGTTGTCAGGCGGCGAACAACAGCGTGTTGCGATAGCCCGTGCGCTGGCCGCCGGTGCAAAGATAATTCTGGCGGACGAGCCCACCGGCAATCTTGATCAGGAAACCGGCCATACCATCATGGATCTGCTGTTCGATTTGCAATCAGCCGGTGAAACGACGCTGGTGCTGGTAACCCATGACCCCGATCTGGCAGCGCGCTGTTCAAGAACCATCGAAATCCGCGATGGACTGATCCACACTGACAGTGTCACACAGTCATGATGCACACTCTGTCAACGGCACTGCGTCTTGCCCTGCGTGAACTACGCTCCGGGCTTCAGGGCTTTCGGATATTCCTGGCCTGCCTGATCCTTGGTGTCAGCGCCATTGCAGTGGTCGGCGCACTGTCGTCGGCACTCAACACCGGCATTGCCAATGAAGGTCGCTCCCTGATGGGTGGAGATGTGGAGTTTTCCACGCTTTACGACACACCCAGCAGCGACCAGCGCAACTTCATTGCAGAAGCAGGCAAGGTCAGCAAAGTGGCCACATTGCGCGCCATGGCGGCTGTGCCCGACAAGTCGTCAGCCCTTGTCGAGGTAAAGGTGGTTGACGATGCCTACCCGCTGTATGGCCAGCTGCAGCTCGACCCGGCAATGCCGCTGAAAGACGCCTTGCAGCCAGATGCCTCCGGCCGGGCCGGCACCGTGGTAGAACCGACCCTGCTTGCGCGTCTGGACCTCAAGGTTGGGGATATCGTCAGGGTGGGCACATCGGACCTTGTGATCAATGCTGCAATCGTTCGTGAACCCGATCGGATCTCCGACGGGTTCGTGCTTGGCCCGCGCCTGATGATGTCCGCCGATGCGCTGAGCGCAACAGGCCTGTCACGGCCCGGCAGCCTGATCAACTGGCGCTACCGGGTGGCGCTACCGCAACCGGCAAACAATGCGCAGGTCAAGGAGATCGTAAACCAGGCAGAGCCGTTGCTGCAGGATCAGGGATGGAAAGTGCGCTCACGCGAGAACGCGGCTCCCGGTGTGCGCCGCTTCATCGACCGGCTTACGTTTTTTCTGTCTCTCGTCGGCCTGACATCGCTCATTGTTGGCGGGGTCGGAGTGGCAAACGCGGTCAAGGCTTTTCTGGAACGGCGCACCAAGAATATCGCAACGCTGAAATGTCTTGGCGCGTCTGCACGCCTGGTGTTCTGGACCTACTTCATGGAGGTTCTCATTGTCGCCACCTGCGGTATCTTTGTCGGCGTTTTGGCCGGTCTCGCCACGCCACCGCTGGCCGGGGCATTGTTGTCAGGCCTGCTGCCGATACCGGTGTCTGTCGGTATCGAGCCGTGGCCGGTTATCCGCGCCGGGCTGTTCGGTTATCTGATTGTCATCGCGTTTGCCGTATGGCCGCTTGCACGCGCCGGCCGTATCCCGCCAAGCGCCCTGTTTCGCGACATGCTGACCAGCAAGATCGCGTGGCCCGGACCGGCTTCATGGCTGGTCATTGCCATCGCCCTCGCGGGCATCTTCGTGCTCACGCTAACCGCATTTCCGGATCCGCGCATCACCTACGGTTATGCTGCGGGAATAGTTGCCAGTTTTGCCATCCTGACCGGTATGGCCCGATTGATGATGTGGATTGCGTCGCGCACCACCGGCGCCAGATCTGCCGTGATGCGCCTGGCCATCGCCAATCTGCACCGGCCCGGCACCCCGACACCGTCTGTCGTTCTGTCGCTTGGTCTGGGCCTGACCCTGTTCGTCAGCCTGTCGCTCATCGACAGCAACATTTCCAAGGAACTGCGCGACAACCTGCCTGATCGTGCGCCGAGCTTCTTTTTTCTGGACGTCCACTCCAGCGAAGCCGACCAGTTCGGCAAAACACTGCTGCAATCAGGCGCTTCAACGGTCAGCCAGGCTCCCATGCTGCGCGGCCGCATCGTGAAGGTAAACGGCACACCGGCCAGTAAAGTCAAAGCCAGTGCCGATGCCGCATGGGCATTGCGCGGTGATCGCGGCATCACTTATTCGGCTACCGCTCCCGATGGCGGGAAACTGGCTGAAGGAGAATGGTGGCCGTCGGATTATTCCGGCAAACCGCTGGTGTCATTTTCCGCCGATATCGCCGCGGGCATAGGCCTGCAAATCGGCGACACAGTCAGCGTCAATGTGCTGGGCCGGGAAATAACCGCTGAAGTGGCAAATCTACGCGCCGTTGACTGGCGCTCCCTGCAGATCAACTTCGTCATGATGTTTTCACCCAACACGTTTGCCGGCGCACCGCACATGTTCGTTGTCACGGCCCAGGCGGACCGGGCACGGGAACTCGAAATCCTCAAGGCGGTGTCCACACCCTATCCGACCATTACCTCAATCCGGGTCCGCGACGCACTGGATGCCATCAATTCGCTTATGGGCAAGCTCATCACTGCAATTCGCGGCGCCAATGCCGTGACGGTTCTGGCCGGCATTCTGGTACTCGGCGGCGCACTGGCGACCGGATTGTCCGGGCGTATATATGATGCAGTGGTTCTGAAAACCTATGGCGCCACGCGCTCGCAATTGTTGCGGGCGCTGGTCATAGAATACGCGCTGCTCGGATTGGCGACGGCGGTTTTCGCCATTATCGCAGGCGGTTTGAGTGCATGGGCGGTCATCACCCAGATACTGGGCCTTGAGTGGCAATTTTCCGGCCTGATTGCGGTCGCAACCGCGTTGGTGGCCCTTGCAGTTACCGTGGCTGCAGGACTGGCCACAACATGGTCGGCCCTGCGCGCCAATCCGGCACGTGTTCTGCGGGTGGACTGACCCGACCGAGATGCGTACAGTCCGGCCGAATTACATACCAATCAACCGACAGGCAGGATGCTGGCATCATGGTGGTTCTGAACAAGATTTATACCAAGACAGGCGACGACGGGACCACCGCGCTGTCTACCGGTCAGCGGCTGCCCAAATTTCATGCCCGCATTGCCAGCTACGGCACCGTGGATGAAGCCAACTCAGTGCTCGGCGTTGTGCGGCTGCATACTACCGGCAAGGACATGAGCGAGCTTGATGCCATGCTGGCACGCATCCAGAATGACATGTTCGACCTTGGGGCCGATCTGTGCACACCGGATAACGGTGAGGAACTTGCCTGGGAACCCCTCCGCATCAAGCAAACACAGGTCGATCGGCTGGAAGCGGAAATTGACCGGTTGAATGACAAGCTGGAGCCGCTACGGTCCTTCGTGTTGCCGGGAGGTCATCCCGCGGCAGCCTATCTGCATCAGGCCCGCACCGTATCGCGGCGCGCTGAGCGGCATATTGTCGAGCTTGCATCCATACCCGGAGAGCAGGTGTCCCTCGAAGCCTCTACCTACCTCAACAGACTGTCCGACTTTCTGTTTGTGGCGAGCCGCTGGGTCAATGCACGCGATGATGGCGATGTGTTGTGGAAACCCGGCGCAACGCAAGAATAGCAAGGCCCAACCACATGTTCCTGCCTCTCCACGATAACACGCCGTTAACGGTCATCCGCTTCCAGTTTGTAACCGGCGCATTGATCCTGGCCAACGTGGGTGTGTTTCTGATGATGCAGTACGGCAATCTCGGCATGACCCAGCTTGCCTTTGCAACATCGCTGGGACTTGTACCCGGCGAGATCGGCAACCTGTCGTTCACAGAAATATCGCTGGCCAGTATCCCTGAACCGCTGACGCTCATCACCTACACATTCATCCACGGCGGCTGGATGCATCTGCTGGCCAATATGGCGTTCCTGTGGGTTTTTGCCGACAATGTTGAAGATGCATTCGGCCATTTCGGATTTCTGGTGTTGTACTTCGTTTGTGGCATTGTTGCCGCGTCTGCCCATGTGATCGCCAATCCTGACTCTACTGCGCCTCTGGTCGGAGCCTCAGGCGCGGTATCGGGAATTCTGGGAGCCTATCTTGTACTCTATCCGAGAGCGCGCGTGTGGGTTCTGCTGTTCATGAAAATCCCGTTGCGCATATCCGCCGGCTGGGCCCTGGCGGCCTGGATCGGTTTCCAGTTCCTGTCGCTTTATCTCGACGAGTCCAAAGGCGAGGTGATTGTGGCCTGGTGGGCCCACATAGGCGGGTTTGCAGCCGGATTTCTGGTTGCTGCCCTGTTCAGGAACACCCTGGGGGCAAGAGCGGCCTGAGCCGTAGCCCCGCGTCATGCCAATTATACCGAAAAATTGTGACCAGACGTCGCAATTGACCCCAAATTGACGACTATCGCATTGACGGACCCGATAACGGGCCAATAGTGTCCGGCCACGCCCCGCACATTTTACTTGTGGCGGCTGAAATCACGGGCGCTACCCAACTGGGCCGCGATCCCCATTAACGAGAGAGATTGCCTCAAATGAAAGTACTGGTCGCTGTCAAGCGGGTGGTTGACTACAATGTCAAGATCCGCGTCAAGGCCGATGGTTCGGGTGTCGAACTGGCCAATGTCAAAATGTCGATGAACCCTTTCGACGAAATTGCCGTGGAAGAAGCTCTTCGCCTCAGGGAAGCCGGTACTGCAACGGAGGTTATTGCGGTCTCTGTCGGCCCCCAGCAGGCTCAGGAAACCATCCGTACCGCACTTGCAATGGGCGCTGACCGCGGCATCCTTATCAAACATGATGAGTATGTTGAACCGCTCGGCGTTGCCAAACTGCTCAAGGTGGTCATCGAAGAGGAAAAACCTGACCTGGTGATTCTGGGCAAACAGGCCATTGATGACGACTGTAACCAGACCGGCCAGATGCTGTCCGCGCTCATGGGCTGGTCGCAGGCGACGTTTGCCTCAAAAATCGAACTGAACGGTGACAGTGCGGAAGTTACCCGTGAGATCGACGGCGGACTGCAGACCATCAAGGTCAAGATGCCGATGATCGTGACCACCGACCTGCGTCTCAACCAGCCACGTTATGCGTCGCTGCCGAACATCATGAAGGCCAAGAAAAAGCCGCTTGATGAAAAGGTTGCCGCCGACATGGGCGTTGACCTGGCGCCGAAACTGAAAGTTGTAACGACCGTTGAACCGCCGGCACGCCAGGGCGGCAAGAAAGTGGCATCGGTTGCCGAGCTTGTCGACAAGCTGAAGAACGAAGCAGGAGTTATCTGATCATGGCCATTCTCCTCATAGCCGAGCACGATAATGCCGGCCTCAAGGACGCAACCCACAAGGCACTAACTGCCGCCACCCAGATGGGCGGTGACATCCATGTGCTGGTAGCAGGACACAATGCAGACGGTGCCGCCAAGGAAGCCGCAGGCCTGGACGGTGTTAAAAAGGTTCTGCATTGCGACGACGCAATGTTTGAACGCCCGCTGGCTGAACCGATGGCGGCGCTCATTGTCGGCCTGATGGCAGATCACGACGCCATGGTCGCGCCGGCAACAACCAGCGGCAAAAACGTATCCCCGCGGGTTGCGGCCCTGCTCGACGAGATGCAGGTTTCAGGCATCATTGCCGTGAAGAGTGCCGATACGTTTGAGCGTCCTATCTATGCCGGCAACGCGGTGCAGACCGTGCAGGCAACAGGTGCCAAGAAAATCATCACCGTCCTGACCGCATCGTTTGAGTCCGCCGGTACCGGTGGTTCTGCACCGGTTGAAAAAGTCGATGCGCCTGCCGATCCCGGCCTTACCTCCTATGTCAGTGAAAACCTGTCCAAGTCCGACCGGCCGGAACTGACATCTGCGGGCATTATCGTGTCCGGCGGACGCGGCATGCAAAACGGTGAAAACTTCGCCATGCTGGAAAAAGTCGCCGACAAGCTCAATGCGGCCGTTGGTGCCTCGCGCGCCGCGGTTGACGCAGGTTATGTGCCGAACGATTACCAGGTTGGGCAAACCGGCAAAGTGGTTGCACCGGACCTGTATATAGCCGTGGGTATTTCCGGCGCCATTCAGCATCTTGCCGGCATGAAGGACTCGAAAGTCATCGTGGCCATCAACAAGGACGAAGAAGCGCCGATCTTCCAGGTGGCTGACTATGGTCTTGTTGCCGACCTGTTCGAAGCCGTGCCGGCTCTCGACGAGGAACTGGCAAAAGCCGGTTACTAGACCAAGATGGGTTCAAACGAACCCATCTTGCTCTGCAGGGCACGACCTGAACCGGGAAAGTCTCAATAAACACATATCAACCCGTCTGACGGAAACGTCAGGCGGGTTTTATATTGCAGTGCGATAAACTCTCTTGCCGCGCGGCAACACCCGAGATAGGCTCCCCAACTTCGCGATATGAAGAGACACAGAACAATATGACGATCAAGAAAATCGGGATTATCGGTGCAGGCCAGATGGGCTCAGGCATCGCACACGTATGCGCACTGTCCGGCTATGACGTGGGCCTGTACGACGTATCGACAGACAAGATTGAAGAAGGGCTTGCAACCATCAACGGCAATATGGCCCGGCAGGTCAAATCGGACAAGATAACAGAAGCCGACCGCAAGGCAGCGCTCGAACGGATTGCCCCCTACGGCAGTTTTGAGCAGTTTGGCGATGTGGACCTGGTTATTGAATCCGCCATTGAAGATGAAGACGTAAAACGCAAGATATTCAACGATCTTTGCCCGCACCTGAGCCCGGACGCCATGATCGGCTCCAATACGTCGTCGATTTCCATTACCCGGCTGGCTGCGGGAACAGACCGGCCGGAACGGTTTATGGGTATCCATTTCATGAACCCGGTACCGGTGATGGAACTGGTAGAGCTTATTCGCGGCATCGCCACAGCCGATGAGATTTTTCAGGAAGTGCGCGAATTTGTCGGCACCATGGACAAGTCGGTAGCGGTAGCTGAAGATTTCCCGGCGTTCATCGTGAACCGGGTTCTGTTGCCGATGATCAACGAAGCTGTTTACACGCTGTATGAAGGTGTCGGGTCAGTGGAAGCCATCGACAAGGCCATGAAACTCGGGGCAAATCACCCGATGGGGCCGCTGGAACTGGCAGATTTTATCGGGCTTGATACTTGCCTGTCCATCATGCAGGTGCTGTTTGACGGACTTGCCGACAGCAAGTACCGGCCGTGCCCGCTACTGGTGAAATACGTCGAGGCCGGATGGCTTGGCCGCAAAACCAATCGTGGTTTCTATGACTATCGCGGCGAGACGCCTGTTCCGACCAGATGACGAATTGCCCAAAAGACAGTTTTGTGGTCAACTGATGCTGAGGGTTTTGGTACGGGGGTACATATATGTCTGAAGAAGTGACTTCCGGCCGCGGTATCGCCGGACTTGTAGGGGCGTTGGGATGGCTGGCCGTACTTGGTGGCGGCGGTCTTTTGGGTTACGGCATTTATCTTTTGATGCAGAGTGATTTTGGCGTTGCTGCCGGCGGTCCGCTGATGGCAGGCGGTGCAGTAACTGTTACGCTTGGTCTTTTGTGTGTGATCAACGCGGCGATGGCAAAAGCCATGATCATAAACGCCAACAACACCGCAAAACTTCTGGAAAGTGGTGTCGGTGCCAGCAGCGCGATGGTAATCGCTCCGACCGGGGATGACGATCTGCCGCCAATGAAACCGGCTTCAGATGGTGAAACCGAATTGCCGGAAACCAATGATGGTGATGACGCCGCGACCGGCGCGGAGGAAGCATCCGCTCAAACACCTTTTGAGCCCGCGCCCTACGCACCACCGCCACCCCCGGTCATACCGGATACGTCGGACCCTCGCGGATGGCCGCTTGCCATAGACGAGTTCAACATTGACGGACATCTGGCAATGACGCTGGAAGACGGCTCGGTTGCAGTGGAAACACCTGTTGGATGGCGCCGCCTGCCAAATCTGGACGCCGCACGTACCTGGCTGGCACAGCAGCCGCGGTAAAGTCCTATTGAACCCATAAAGCGGCTCTAACACGGTTCAAGCGGTCAGGATTGCGGGTTTTCCGCTATTGCAGCTTCGATCAGCCGCCTGGCTTCGTCTGCGACCCAGTCAGCAGGCCCGAGCAGGCGGCCGATTTCCCGCCCCTCCCGGTCAACCAGCACCGTCAGCGGCAAGCCGAATGCGCCCAGTTTCTGCATGGCCTTGGTCGTCTGGTCGACATAAAGCGCAAGATTGTCTGCCTTGATCTCCTTCAGGAAGGCTGATGACGCTTCTGCCCCTTTCAGGTCAACACTCAGCGCCACCACTTCAAACTGATCACTGCCGTAAAGTTCCTGGAGCTTGGCAAGATGGGGCATTTCTGCACGGCACGGACCGCACCAGGTCGCCCACAGATTGACCAGGGCAACCCGGCCCTTCCAGTTGCCCATGTCAATTGTCTTGCCATCGGCATCCTTGAAATCGCCGGTCACCACCTCGGGCCGGTCCTTCTTGAACACGAATGGCGCCATTGCACCGGTGGACAGGGACCTGTCCAGTTTCGAAACCGTACTGTCAGATGAAGCAGGTGCAGCCGCCTCGACTTTCTTTTGGCCAACCTCTTCATTGCCATTGCTGCCCAACATCGCGTAAACCCCGCCTACGGCAACCGCGAGACCGGCCGCAACGATGCCGAGCATCTTGTTGCGGGATGATGATGGTTGTGGCTTGGGGCTGCTACTGGTCATGGTTTTTCCGGGCTTTTTGGGTTCTTGAACATGCAAACTGATGGCAGGTCATAGATGACAAATAAGATGTGGGGCGGCAGGTTCAACACCGGTCCCGATGAGATAATGGAAAAGATCAATGCCTCGATCAGCTTTGATCAGCGTCTTTTTGCACAGGATATCGCTGGTTCGATAGCCCATGCCACCATGTTGGGGGAATGCGGCATCATTGCCAAATCAGATGTCCGTGACATAGTGCGTGGCCTCAAGGCCATCGGCAAGGACATCGAAGCAGGACGATTCACGTTTTCAGCGGCGCTTGAAGACATTCACATGAATGTGGAATCAGCCCTCAAGGACCGCATTGGCGACGCCGCCGGCAGGCTGCACACGGCGCGCTCTCGGAATGATCAGGTGGCAACCGATTTCAAGCTTTACGTCCGCGATTGCCTGGACATGTTTGATGAACAACTGCTGGGACTGCAGCGCGCACTCGCCAAAAAGGCACTGGCACATGCTGATGCGGTGATGCCCGGGTTCACCCACTTGCAGACCGCACAACCGGTCACCTTCGGTCATCACCTGCTGGCCTATGTGGAAATGATAGCGCGCGACCGCTCACGTTTTGCCGATGCCCGCAGGAGAATGAACGAAAACCCGCTCGGGGCGGCGGCGCTCGCCGGCACATCATTTCCGATTGATCGTACAATGACCGCAAAAGCACTCGGATTTGACCGCCCGACACGCAATTCCCTTGATAGCGTGGCGGACCGCGATTTCGTACTGGAAACCCTTGCCGCAGCTTCGATCTGTGCCATGCACCTGTCGCGATTCGCTGAAGAACTGGTCATCTGGTCGACACCGCAATTCGGTTTTGTCAACCTCTCGGACCGCTTCACCACCGGCTCGTCGATCATGCCGCAAAAGAAAAATCCCGATGCAGCCGAGCTTATACGTGCCAAGCCGGGTCGCATTCTGGGTGCATTCACCAGTCTCCTGCTGGTCATGAAGGGTTTGCCGCTGGCCTACTCCAAAGACATGCAGGAAGACAAGGAACCGGCATTTGACGCCATTGACGCGCTGTCACTGGCGATTGTGGCCATGACCGGCATGGTGTCCGACATGGAACCTGCCACAGACAAACTGGAAGCCGCAGCCGGTGCCGGATACTCAACCGCAACCGATCTTGCGGACTGGCTGGTACGGGTTCTCGCGATGCCGTTCAGGAATGCCCATCATGTAACCGGCACGCTGGTTGCGATGGCCGAAAACAAGGGCGTGGAACTGGACGGGTTGAGCCTTCAGGACATGCAGAGCGTTGAACAACGCATAACCTCCGATGTGTTCAAGGTGTTGACGCCGCGCGCATCCGCCGGTTCGCGCAAGAGCTTCGGCGGGACCGCGCCTGCAAATGTAAACCGCGAGGCAAAGCGCTGGTTGAAACTCCTGGCCTGATCCGGCCCATCGCATCATGGCCGGTCACACAGCGGCATCTTCCCCCAGTTCGAGCAAGACGATCTCGGGCGGAGAGCCAAACCGGATCGGCGCAATTGAGCAGCCAAGCCCACCCGAAACAATCAGGTGCCGGCCATTTTCAACAACATGGCCATAGGCATACCGGTTCCTGTATCGCGATGGCACCATCGGTGAATAGCCGAAAAGCCGGACCTGCCCGCCATGGGTATGGCCTGACATGGTTACCGAGACGCGACCTGGAACACTGGGGAAAATATCCGGTTCATGCGCCATCAGCAGCACCGGCGCGGTATCTGTGATTTTAGCCAGAGTGCCATCAAGGTCATCCGTTCCCTGCCAATGGCGGCGGCCGTATTTTGCATGCGGAAGAAACGCGAGCTGATCTCCCAGGCCGGCAATCCAGAAGGCCTTGTTGTCCTTCAGGAGCCTGACGGCGTCATTTTCCAGAACCGGTATACCTTGCCTTTGCAAAGCCAGCTGGCCGAAGGTGGGTCCGTGGCCTGCGCGCTGCGCGGTTTTATCTTCCCACCAGTCATGATTGCCCAGCACCGAGTAAACACCTGAAGGTGCCTCGAGTTTGCCCAGAGCAGGCGCCCAGTCCCTGGAGTGCACATAATCCGTCACCAGGTTCATGCCGGCGCCATAATCACCCAGCAGCAAGGTCAGGTCGGGCTTGAGATCATTTGTCCGTGCAACAATGTCGTTGATGCGCTCAACGGTCATCCAGGGTTTACAGGCATGAATGTCGGCAATCAGTGCCACGCGAAGTTTCAGACCGGCAGTCCAGTTCGGAGGCGTAAACCTGTATGTCTTGAGTCGCAGCCTGTACAGTGGCTCAATGGCAAATGCATAAGTGCTCAAAGCGGCTGAAGCGATAAACCCGCCACCCATAATCTTGAGGAACTGCCTTCGTGAAATCATCTAAACGACCCTGAATGCCTCCAATGCCCGACTTCACAAAGATATCATCAATGGCGGATTTTGAGGCAAGTTCGCCATAATGGATGTTTGGCCGCACTGTACATGAATTGCATACCGCACGGTTAATGACTAAGTGATTGGTGCCGAGCAATATCTTAGGGGCAGGACCCTGTTTGCCAAAAAAAAGAGGTAACGCATGCGCTGGCTGGTAATTTATCTGCTGCTGATCGCTGTAATCTGGCTGTTCGTCACCAACAGAACGTGGCGGCGTGGCCTGCTGGCATTTTCTACAATCGTGTTTGGTGTGTTCATGCTGATCTTCACGCTGACCCAGCGCGACACGGATGGCGAGGTCAAAACCGCTGACAGGTTCTCCGAGGTCCGCAGGCAGGAAAGTGTGACATATGGCGCGGTAAAAACGACCGACATTGCCATTGGTCAGACAAGCCTGGTCAATCCTGTTCGAACTGTGTTCGACAGCGCCGGCAGGGAACGTGCCGAACCCGATCTGTTCAGATGGCAATTGCAGACATCGCTCACCAACCGCTCGACCGAGTTCACAGTCGCCAGCGTCACCTTGCGGGTCACCTTGTATTCCTGCCCGGCATTTTACGATGTGATCCAGGCAGATATCGACCCAGGCAAGCTCAACGCCAACTGCACCGTGATCGGAACTCGCACCGTCGGTTTTGGGCCGCTGGAGATGAAGCCCGCCAAAAGCTATCAGGGCGAGCAGCTTGTCACCTTCCCGAACCAGCCGGAACCTCGCAATCCGCGGTACTGGATCGAGGTGCAGACGGTTACCGCAAAGCAGGGCGGATAATCCATATGCCTGAGCGCGTCTAAAATTACTCCAATGCACAACTTGCCACTTTGCCTGCACCCCCGGTTTAGGGTACAAGAAACGAACTGAAAGAACTCTCGTCTGGATTCGGGCCCATGGAACTGCGCAAACTTATCGTTCTTGCCCTGCTGGCAGTTTCGCTGTCGGCATGCGGTGTACGCGGTCCTCTGGAGCCACCCCCCGGTGCTGCAGCGCCTGACCCGGACGAACCCGCCGCCATTGACCCGCTCATAAAACCGAACTGAATATCGTCTTCGTCACTTGTTGTTCATGCGGCTTCAACAACGATGACATTCAGGCAGGGCAACGTGCATTCGAATGAACGCCTAACGTTGCACTGACACCTTCTGATCCAGCAGTCTGACCGGTTATCCCATGCATCATTTTACCTATCGAAACGGCACTCTTCACGCTGAAGACATCGATCTTGCCGAACTGGCTGAAGACGTCGAAACGCCGTTTTACTGCTATTCAACGGCTACGCTCACCCGGCATCTTGAAGTTCTGAAAGCAGCTTTTCACGATATTGATCTCACCATCTGCTATGCGATGAAGGCAAATTCCAATCAGGCGGTCATCAAGACACTTGCAGATCTGGGTGCCGGCATGGACGTGGTGTCGGAAGGCGAATTGCGCCGTGCCCGGGCTGCCGGCGTACCAGCCCGCAAGATTGTGTTTTCCGGCGTCGGCAAAACTGCGGCAGAGATGTCTTTTGCGCTGCGCGAAGGCATTGCCTGCTTCAATGTTGAAAGTGAAGCTGAGCTGGAGCTTTTGTCCGACGTTGCCCGCCGCTTAGGCGAAACGGCAACTATCTCCATCAGGGTCAACCCGGATGTTGACGCCAAGACCCACGCAAAAATCACCACCGGCAAATCAGAAAACAAATTCGGCATTTCCATGAGCCGGGCGCGGGAAGTCTATGCCCGGGCAGCGTTGCTGCCGGGCCTGCGGATCAGTGGCGTCGATGTGCACATCGGTTCCCAGATCACCACCCTTGAGCCCTATCACCAGGCGTATACCCTGCTGGGCGAACTGGTGCAGCAATTGCGCGAAGACGGTCATGCCATCACCCACGTTGATTTCGGCGGCGGGCTGGGCGTTCCCTATCGCGGCACCAATGATGTGCCGCCGCATCCGGATGAATATGCCGCGGTCGTACGTGAAACCCTGGGCCACCTTGATTGCAAGTTTGTCATGGAACCCGGCCGCATGATTGCCGGCAATGCCGGCATTCTCGTTACCCGCGTCATTCACGTGAAAGAACAGGAAGGCAAAAAGTTCATCATCGTGGACGCCGCAATGAATGATCTGATACGGCCGACACTGTATGATGCCTGGCACGATATCATCACGGTTTCAGAACCGGACCAGTCAGGCGCGACATCAATCGCTGATATAGTCGGCCCGGTGTGTGAATCCGGTGATTATCTGGCCCAGAACCGTCAGATGCCGCCTGTAAGGGCCGGCGATCTGATTGCGGTCATGACAGCAGGCGCCTACGGTGCGGTGCAGGCGGGAACTTATAATTCAAGATTGCTGGTGCCCGAAGTACTGGTCAATGGCGAGCGGTTTGCCATTGTCCGTCCCCGGCAAACCTATGAGGCATTGATCGGCATGGACCGGCTTGCCGGATGGCAGCAATAGCCCTCGTCATAAATCCGAAGTGATCACTTTTGCGTTTACTGTGGTGTTGTTTGGCCAATAACGGCCCTTGCTTTCGCCTTGTTATGCTAGAATGATCAGGCAATGAAATTTGATCCGGCACAGATAATTTCCCGCAAGACGTCGCTTGCCAAGACGGCGATGTACTGGGAGCGCCTGCTTGAACGGCTTTTCCCTGCAATGATGATTGTCGGAATTGTCCTGCTGGGCGTGCTGTCCGGCGTATTGAATCTGGTGCCTGTCTGGTTGAAATTGACCCTGCTTGGCGCAGCCGGTGTCGGGTTTTTGTATTCTCTGAAAAACCTGGGCGGCCTGTCCTGGCCATCTGACGAAGCAGCTCTTGCCCGCATTGAACGCAAGTCAGGCAAGATGCATCGGCCCGCATCCGGCTGGACCGACAAATTGGCCGATGAACCCTCTGCCAGTCCCGAACAAAGAGCGCTGTGGCAGGCCCATCGGCGACGTATGGCGAAACAGCTGAATGACCTGAAAGCAGGTGCGCCACGCTCACCGTTGCCACGCATCGACCAGAATGCCCTGCGCAACACCCTGGCGATTGCGTTGATTGCAGCAGGCGTCCTGAGCGCCGGCACATGGCGTGAGAAAATTGCCGAAGCTGTTGCCGTGACCGCACCGGCTCCCGTCAATGCCATAGCAATGGACGCATGGCTCAACCCGCCGTCTTACACTGCCAAACCGCCGGTGCTGCTGACACGTCGCGCACAAGTGGCTTCAGATACCCGTGAAGCCACCGTGATTTCTGTTCCGCAGGGCTCTGAACTGGTGGTTCGGTTGAACGGGGCAGACGATCTCAAGGTTATCTTGACCGACCCCGCATCGAGCGCTGAGACACCGGCCGTCATTGACACGCTTGAGGCTGCCGGTCTCAAGACCGACGCAGCGGACCAGGCAGAGGCAACACCGTCTGCGACACAGGAACTGCGCACGAAAATCCAGAAGTCGGCAATTGTATCAGTGAGCGGCGCAGGCCGTGAGCTGGGCATGTGGACCGTAAATGTCATCGCCGACCTGCCACCTGTCGTAACTGTACCCGAGCAGATTCAGATCACTCCGTCCGGTGCATTCTCGCTGCCATGGAAAGTGACAGATGATTACGGTGTGACATCACTGTCCGGCCGGGTTGCACTGCACCGCGACGGGTTGGACGTCGACAAGATCGATATTGACAGCCCCTTCCTGTCGCAAGCGCCGGAATTTGCCATTTCAATGCGCAAGGTCAATCCGAGACAGGCCGAGGGTAAAAGCTTCCAGGATCTGACAGCACATCCCTGGGCCGGGTTGCCGGTTGAGATTGTCATCGAAGGCATGGACCAGGCAGGCCAGTCCGGTCGCAGCGATATTGTGAAGCTTGCCTTGCCGGAACGCCAGTTTTCCAAACCGCTCGCCCAGGCCCTGGTCGAGCAGCGCAAGAACATCTTTTTCCAGCCGGACAATCAGCGTGATGTCGTGCGCGCGCTTTCCGCCATTCTGGTATGGCCGAAAGGCGTGGTCGAAAAATCAGGCGTCTATCTGGGCATCCGGCACGCGGCTGCCAAGCTGTACCGGGCACGCACCCACGAGGAGTCGCAACAGGTTGCAGATACTCTTTGGGAAATTGCGCTGAGCATAGAAAGCGGCAATCTTCATGATTCACTGAAAAAACTGCAGGCAATCAAGAAAGAGCTTGAGAAGGCTCTTGCAGAAGGCGCACCGGAAGAAAAAATCGCCGATCTGATGAAGCAACTGCGCGAGGCCATGAACGAGTATCTGCAGGCCATGCAGCAGCAGATGCAGGAAAACCAGCGCAACAATCCGCAGGCGCAAAACCAGCAGCAGCAAAATCGCGCCGAGCAGGAAGTACGCTCGCAGGATCTGCAGCGCATGATGGACATGATCGAGAATCTCGCCAAGTCCGGCGCACGCGATGCTGCCCAGCAAATGCTGTCGGAACTGGAAAACATCCTGCAGAACCTGCAGCCCGGACAGCGCCAGGCTAATCCGCAGAGAACATCGCCAATGGCGAAAATGCTCGACCAGCTGTCGGAAATGATGCGCCGCCAGCAGCAACTGATGGATCAGACCTTCCAGATGCCGCAGAACGGCCAGCAGCGCTCGGGCGATCAAAATCAGGCACAGCAGGGTGAGGAAGGTCAGGAGCCGGGCGGGCGTGGCCAGTCCGAACAACAGACACCCGGCAACGGCCAGTTGTCACAGCAGCAGGGCGATCTGGGCAAGATGCTCGAACGCCTCATGGAGCAGATGCAACAGCAGGGTCTGCAATCGCCGGATGGTCTGGGACGGGCCCAGCAGCAGATGGGCGAGGCTTCCGGTGAATTGGGCCAGGGTCAGCGTGATGAAGCGCTCGGCAGCCAGGGCGAAGCCATGCGCGGGCTTCGTGAAGGTGCCCGCAACATGGCGCAGCAACTGATGCAGCAGGGCACCGGCAACGAAGGCAATGTCGGCCGCCATGGCGAAGGCCGCGGCGAACAGCGCGACCCGCTGGGTCGTCCGCTTCCCTCACAGGGTGAAGAATACGGCCAGCGCGACAACATGGTGCCTCAGGAAGCAGAAGTGGAACGCGCCAGACGGATTCTCGATGCACTGCGTTCGCGCGCCAATGAGGCAGACCGTCCCAAACTTGAACTTGATTATATCGATCGTCTGCTCAAGGGCCTGTATTAGACCCGGCAGTCTTTTGCAGGTATCGAAAACCTGATTGAATTTCAATAGCTTACCGAAACACACAGGGCTCGTTTACCTGCTGTCAGGCACTGGCTCGCATCAACCGGTTCATCCGCGATTTGCACAGCTTACAGCGCACTCTGCCTGCGATGTGATAAAATGCACATCTGCTCTCGTCGTCCCCTTCTACGGTCATTACCAACAGAAACGCGAACAGCTCAGACCCCTCAAGCGACAGCGTTTCTTAAATCTCTCACCGGTTTTCCCTGGCCGGTCAGAAAGAAAAGGTCCCGGCAGGTTGCCCCTCTCCTGCTGGTCCCAAAACGGAAAAGGCAGCTTGTCCTCCTCGGAAAAGCTGCCTTTTTCTGTTTTGCCAGGGCCTGCGCCCGATCAGGTGTACACCCGGCGTTTTCAATTCGTCACTTGGGGTTTGTGACATAGCCGACAAACGGCAATTCACGGAACGCATGGGCCATGTCCATGCCGTACCCGACGACAAACTTGTCCGGGCATTCAAACCCCGTGAAATCGGCATCAAGTTCCGCTGCCCTGTGGCCCGGCTTGTCAAGCAGCACAGCGGTCAGCACGCTGCGGGCACCACGCGCCGCCAGCAGGTCCTTGGCGAAAGCCAGCGTCCTGCCTGACTCAAGAATGTCGTCTATCAGAAGAACATCGCGCTCGGTCACGTCTGTCTGGATATCCCGCAAGACCTCAACCTGCCCCGACGACGAGGTTTGTGCGCGATAGCTGGCCAGCATCATGAAATCAACTTCCGGCGACAGTCCGGCACCATGCATGGCGCGCAGCAGGTCGGCTGCAAATATGAAACTGCCCTTCAACACAGGCACCACGAGAAGCCGCTCAGGATCACGCCCGGCAACCGCATGGGCGATTTCCGCTACCCGGGCAGCAATTTCGGCTTCACTGAACACAATCTCGATTGTATGGCCGTCAATTGTAATACCCGTCATGGCTGCTCATCCCGCAATCAGAAGTTGTCTCATCTGACCACAGACAAGATGGTCGTAATCACTCCGGGTGGTAGTTCAGCCGATTTCGCCGGGTCTGGCAAAGCGAATCTCGACACTCTCCACACCTGCTGGCGGTGCGGCAAGCCGGGTTACGAATGTCGACGCGACCCCTGCGCCAATCGGGCCCTTGCCGACACTGTTCAGTGTCCAGGTGTGAAGCTGGTCGCCATTGGCATTTCTGAGCACGAAACGCAGCGGCGGGACACGGCGGTCCTCAGCGGTGATATTTGCAATGCGACCGCGCAGTGCCAGTACCGGCTGGCCGTTTACGATCATGTACTGCTGCTGGATTGACGAGATATCCAGCCCGTAGACATTCACGGTCTTGCCGGCAAGCGAATACAGCTTTGCCGCAGCGGGTGCTGCCTGAACAATGCGTTCGGGCATGGCAACCACAGCGCCCAGCACCAGGCATATTCCCGCAGCAAGCCCGCCCCAGCCTCTCAATTGTGCGCTGCGACGCTGGCGCGCAGCCCTTGCCTTGTGCTCTGCAAGTTGCGCAGCCCGCGCAATCTTGCGCGCTTCGGCGATGATCCGGTCTTCGGCATCATCATCATCGACGTCGGGTTTGTTGCTCTGCGGGCGAACCGGTACAAGTTCGCTTACCTCGGTTGCATGCGCCTCAATCCAGCCATGGCCGCAGTTGCCACATCGCATCACGGTCGCATCAGAGCCTGATTCATTTGGCATTTCAAACTTGGTTGCGCATGAAGGGCAGGAGACTATCATCTGTCACGTCCGGTTCCGGTGATTCGGCTCATTCTGGTATAAGGCGCCGGTGATTGCGGATTTTTTGGCCTGACCAGAGAAACCTTGCTTCTCGATACCGACAGTAAAACGGAAATACGGTTAATTCGACGTAAATGCCTGTCCAGTATCAACACACAACGCTATGACAGCCAGATCTTGAGGAACCCGTTTGTCGATCGTTCGATTTGAAAATGTCGGTTTGCGTTATGGCAATGGACCGGAGATCCTCAAAGATCTCAACCTGACACTTGAAACCGGGTCATTCAATTTTCTGACCGGTGCTTCAGGTGCCGGCAAGACGTCGCTTATGCGGATGCTGTTTCTGGCACTCAAGCCGACCCGGGGCATGATTTCGCTGTTCGGGGAAAACACCAATGGATTGCGGCGGGGCAAGGTACCGGACGTGCGCCGGCGGATTGGCGTCGTGTTCCAGGAATTCCGCTTGCTGGATCATCTGACAACGTTCGAGAATGTGGCGTTGCCGCTGCGGGTTCGCGGCAACAAGCTCAATGACTATCGCGACAATGTCCTTGAACTGCTGGACTGGGTCGGCCTGGAACACCACACCAATGCCTATCCTGCGGTTTTGTCCGGCGGTGAAAAACAACGTGCCGCCATCGCGCGTGCGGTTATTTCAAGCCCCGAACTGCTGCTTGCAGACGAGCCGACCGGCAATGTGGACCCCGCCCTGGCACTGCGTCTGATGCGTCTGTTCCAGCAACTCAATCAGTTCGGCACCACGGTTTTGATCGCAACCCACGATACCCATTTGCTGGACACCATCAAGGCGCCGGTGGTGCGGCTGGAAGACGGCAAGACAACATGGCAGTAAACAACAGCGCCGGCGCGAAAAAACCTGATCGTCCGGCATCCGGTTTCAATGCCGGCGTCAGCACAAAGCTTGAAGTGGTGGGAAACGGGCGTTCCAAGGTCATTCCGGAAGCAACCGCGCCCCACATGACATTGATGACGGCAATGGCGGCAATGTGTTATCTCGCTGTCCTGGCAATTGGTGCACTGTTGATGACTGATACGGCCGTCGACAACTGGACGTCACAAATTGCCAGCCAGGTAACGGTACAGATTTCCGCAGCAGATGGCGTCGATGTGGACGGCGATGTGGAAAAGGTTGCCGGCATACTGCGCGCCACCACCGGCATTGCTGATATTGATGTTGTCAGCCCGGCGGCAGCGCGCAAGCTGCTCGAACCCTGGCTTGGAGAGGTTGGCATACTTGATGACCTGCCGATACCGCGCCTGATCAATGTCAGCATAGACAAGTCATCGCCACCTGATCTTGAATTGCTGCGCGCCACCCTTGCCACCGAAGTTCCGTCTGCGACCCTGGACACCCACCGGCGCTGGCAGGCCGAACTGCTCAGCATGGCAGATTCGCTTACCTGGCTGGCCATCGCCGTACTGAGCCTGATTGCAACCGCAGCGATTGTGCTTGTCATTTATGCAACGCGTGCCGCGATGGAGGTAAACCGGGAGGTTATCGAGGTCCTGTATCTGGCGGGTGCTCGTGACAGCTTCATTTCGCGCGAAGTCCTGTGGCGCTTCTGCCTCACCGGACTGAAAGCCGGTCTCATTGGATCCATGTTGGGTTTTTGCACCTTTGTTGTCCTGGGTTTGGGCAGCGGCCGGCTGTCGGAACCGGTCAAGGCGTTTCTGTATCACCCGCTTGATACCAGCAGCGCGAATTACGCTGCCTTTATTGTCGTGCCGGTTGTTGCTACAGTGATCTCACTTATCACGGCGCGTATTTCCATATCACGGGTCTTGAAGGCCATGTTCTGACACGGCATAAACCTGTGCTGCGCCGTGCAAGACCATGGAGCAGCAGGCTAGAGTGAATTTCACCCGGTATTGTTTTGATGTCCGACCCGTCCGGAAAGTTCAGCACTGACACGCATCTTCCCGATGCGCGACCCAAGCGCGCCAACAGCTGGTGGATTGGCCTGGGCGTTATTGTGTGCGTGCTTCTCGTCGCGACGGCAGGGTTTGCTTCATTCGCTGAAAGTTCACGCAATATTGTCAGGCCGGCAAACCTGTCCGTTGATGGAATAGTGGTTCTGACCGGTGGACCTGAACGTATTTCCGCCGCCGTTCGCCTGCTTGAACAAAAGACCGCGAAGCGCCTGCTGATTTCCGGCGTTTACCCGGCAACAACAGCCCGGCAGTTGAGCGAAATCACCCATGCCGAAGCCAGCCTTTTCAAATGCTGTGTGGACCTGGACAAGCGCGCACCGGACACCCGCGGCAATGCGGCGGAAGCAGCCAACTGGGCGACCAGACACAAGTTTACAAGGATTGCGGTCGTGACCAGCGACTATCATATCTTGCGGGCCATCGTCGAATTCTCGCAGGCCATGCCGAATGTCGAACTTGTGGCCTATCCGGTTGCCAGCAGCGACACCAAGACCCCTGCACCGTCGTTTGCGATGCTGCGCCTGTGGATCAGTGAATATGTCAAATACCTGCTTGCCCGGATATTCTGACATGATCGAAGCGATCAGGTTGCGGTAAGGGAGAAATGAGTGTGTTGGTGTTTCGGTCCTTACTGTTCAATCTGGTTTTCTATATCAATCTCACACTGTTTCTGGTGTTTGGTTTCTGGTTCATGTTCACACCGAGAAGCTGGTCCATAGCCGCACTGCAGGTCTGGGCAAGGGTGTCACTTTGGTGGATGAAACTGATCACCGGCACCACCATGGAAGTTCGCGGCCGTGAACATATTCCGCAGACCGGCGGCCTGCTCGCCGGCAAGCACCAGTCCGCCTGGGACATATTCGCGCTGCTTCCCCTGTTGGCAGACCCTGCTTTGGTGCTGAAACGAGAACTGACTTTCATTCCGGTGTTCGGCTGGTTCTGTCTCAAGTTCAAGATGATCTCGGTCAACCGTTCGGCAGGTCCGTCCGCATTGAAGAAGATGATTGCGGATGCAAAAGCCGCCATTGCGGCAGGCCGCCAGGTTCTCATATTCCCCGAAGGCACAAGAATGGCGCCGGACGCCGAGCCGGACTACAAGCCCGGCGCGACGGCTCTGTACACGCAACTTGGTGTGCCATGCACGCCGTTTGCACTGAACTCCGGCCTGTACTGGCCAAGGCGGCAATTCATCCGCCGGCCCGGCACGATCATCGTGGAGTTCCTGCCGCCGATCGAAGCCGGCCTGCCCCGCAAGGTGTTTTCAGCGCGCCTGCAGGAAGTCGTTGAAGACGCAACCAGCCGGCTGGTCGCCGAAGGCCGATCGGATTGATTTCAGAAGTTCAAACTTTGTCTGACAGCCATGAAAAATGTACCTGATCCTGCCACACATCCCGCTCCGCCGTCTGAGTAATTAGGCTGCAAGGTCAAGCTACAGTCAGGAACTTTCCCGGAAGCAGTCATTCGTTCACTTCGCAGCGAAATGTTAAACGAGCCCAAAGTGACTGTCTTCTGCAACGCTGCCAATGTCAGCTGATCGCGAGAATGCGCTTCGCCAAGAAGCTGCAAATGAAAGACATACAGTATGCTGGCCAAAAAAGATGTTGCTTGGAACGTTGATATGTTTGAGCGCCGCCTTTGGCGACGCTCGTTCTTCAAACCTTAGGAAGCGGCTTTTATCAACTGAACTACCTCTTCCGTCGTCCATACGGCGTTGGCTATGAAGCGGAAGTTTGTCAGCGCTGCGAGGTAGCCGTCGCCTTCCGGCAAGATCGCGGCGGCGGTAGCATCTTTGATCACAGCAACCTCAAAACCATGCTCAACCAATTCGCGCATGTGCGACTCTGTACACAAGTTGGCGGACATGCCGGACAAGATAACCTGATCGACACCGCGCTTGCGCAATTGCAGAGACAGATCGTTGGTGTCGTTGCCATACACCTTATGCGGCGACGTAACGATAGTTTTGCCGTCGTTGATGTATTGCTTGTATTGCGGCATCCAGTCTGCACCTGAATTCTCGAACCCATCAAGGTTAAGCGCACCTGGACGGTCGAACATGCCGATCTTGTGCATGAGTTTTTCCAATGCGCCCTCGAACTTCCAGCCGTGGTCGGTCGGGTAATAGTAATGTGGCGAGACGGCGACGGTGATTTCAGCAGCTTTTGCGGCCTTGAACAGGGTCTCGATATTGGCGACCGTGTTGTGCTCAGTCACAGATTGTCCGACGACACCCCACGTTACACCGTCCGGGCTGAGGAAGTCGATCTGAGGATCGGTCACCACCAACGCAGCACGCGACAGGTCGAGTTTCATGTCCGAGGGTGGCAATGCAGGCGTGGCCGGGTCTGCATACGGGCTGGCGGCTTGTGCCGAGGCTGACCCGGCGGTCAATGTCGTCGCTGCTGCTGCTGTGGTTAGGGCCATTCCTCCACGCAACGCGGTGCGTCTGGATATGTGGTTGTGGTCTGGGTTATTACAGTTACACATTGAAATTCTCCTGAGTTTGACTTCGTCAGACCCAGATATTGGCGATTGCGATGTGCCTTTTTGTCCTGATAACGTGCCCAAACCTACTTTTATGTGTCCGTTCATCCAGAATCGGTGCATATCTGCGGAATGACCTTCGAACATATCTTCAATGAGCTTGAAATACTGACCGACCCGTTCGCGCTTTGTGAATTGCGGGGGGAATGCAGTCTTGGCCTTGGGCGCGAACCGACGGCGATCCTGCACTACATCCTCTCCGGCGAAGGGGAGATTACCCTTCGAGGGCGTAGCCCTGTGCAGATCGCGCGTGGATCGCTTGTTCTCGTACCCGCAATGCAAAGCCATGCATTGCGCAGCTTTGGGGATAGCGCTGATCCGATACCAGCGTGCCGCCCTGCCGAACTGAACCTCGCGCAGCATCTGAAAACCACGAACAGCGGCCCGAACAGTCAACTGACTTCCCTGTGTGCCCATGTGAGCATCGGCTTGCGTGGGGTTAATGACTTAGTCGATCTGGTCCGCGAACCGATGGTGGAATGCGTCTCTCCGGGCAGCAGGATGGAGCAACCCTTGCACCACTTGCTGGATGAGGTGTCCAATCCTGGTCTCGGTAGCCGCGCGATGATACGTGCTATTTTGCTGGAATGTATGATAGATATGTTGCGCCTTCGGTTCGCGGCGAAAGACCAAGCACTGGCTTGGATGGCCGTGTTGAAAGATCACAGTGTCTGGGCTGCCCTGCGGCTGATGCTCGACGAGCCAGGACATGCGCACACGGTCGACTCTCTGGCAGATGCGGTTGGGATGAGCAGGTCCGCTTTTGCCAAACGGTTCTCTGATGCCTATGGCAGCGGCCCAATGGAATTGCTGCGGGATTTACGGATGCGGAAGGCGGGCACGCTCCTGAAGCAAACGGACTTGCCGGTAAAGCGCGTGGCAGAAATGGTCGGCTTTTCCAGTCGCAGCGCATTTTCTCGTATGTTCGAAACAAAGACAGGACAATCGCCGCGCAGTTTCCGGGCCGAGGATCATATAAAGGATTAGAGCCTGATCACACGCGGATCTGAATGCTCTATCATTGGGCCTCTGTCGTGAGTTCAGCAAGCAGCCATTGAACACAGCAGACCGAATGACCGCAAGTGTCCGCGTTGCCGCCATTGAATGCGATCACAATGATTGGCGGCTTTGACACATCTTGTATTTCAAATTTTTGCACCGAGGCGTTCATCCCAGTTGCGGCCGACCGCCAGCGTTGCAAGAACTCCTGGCAGGTTAATCGATTGGCAATGCTTTTTAGATAGAACAAACCATGAATATGTGAGATGATATTCTGCTCCGGCAATAGTTGTGGGTACCCATTTTGGCTACAGACACTGCACTTGACCCGATTTCCCGCGAAATCTGGGACATGAAGTACCGCTTCAAGTCGCCGGACGGCACTCCTGTGGATCAGACGGTTGACGATACCTGGGCCCGTGTTGCCAGGGCACTGGCAGCACCTGAAAAGCCAAAACAGAGAGAGCGCTGGGAAAAAACCTTTGCCGAGGTGATGTCCGGTTACAAGTTCTTGCCGGCAGGCCGCATCATTGCCGGTGCCGGTACGGAGCGCACGGTGACACTGTTCAACTGTTTTGTCATGGGCACCATCGAGGATGACATGGGCGCGATCTTCAATGGATTGCGCGAGGCTGCATTGACCATGCAGCAGGGCGGCGGCATAGGTCATGACTTCTCCACCCTGCGCCCGGAGGGCGCACCGGTCAGGGGCGTTGGCGCAGATGCGTCCGGTCCGTTGAGTTTCATGGATGTGTGGGACGCCATGTGCAAGACCATCATGTCGGCAGGCTCGCGGCGCGGTGCCATGATGGCGACCATGCGGTGTGACCATCCCGATATCGAGGATTTCATCACGGCAAAGCAGGAAGCCCAACGCCTGCGCATGTTCAACCTGTCCGTGCTGGTCACCGATCCGTTCATGGCGGCGGTGAAGGCCGACGAGGACTGGCCGCTGGTGTTCGACGGGACTGTCTTCAAAATCGTCCGGGCCCGTGACCTGTGGAACCGGATCATGCAGGCGACCTATGCCTATGCCGAACCCGGGGTGATTTTCATTGACCGGATCAACGCACGCAACAACCTGTCCTACTGCGAGACCATTCACGCCACCAATCCATGCGGTGAACAGCCGCTGCCGCCCTATGGCGCCTGCCTGCTCGGCTCGATCAATCTTGCCAGCCTGGTAACCGCACCGTTTTCCGATGCAGCACAACTGGACATGGAAGAGGTTGATCGCATAACCGGCATCGCCGTGCGCATGCTGGACAATGTGGTGGATGTCTCCAACTATCCGCTGGAAGCCCAGGCAGCCGAGGCCCGCGCCAAGCGGCGCATCGGCCTCGGTGTCACCGGGCTGGCCAATGCACTTGCCATGTGCGGGTTGCGCTATGGATCTGATGAGGCTGCCAGTGCTGCAAAGAACTGGATGCAGGCAATCGAGCGCGCCGCTTATCTGGCAAGTTCCAGCCTCGCAGCAGAAAAAGGCTCATTCCCGCTGTTCGATGTTGAAGAATTTCTGGCATCAGGCCATGTCCGCGATCTTGATGGCGAGATACGCGACGCGATCCGCAACAACGGCATCCGCAATGCACTTCTGACATCCATTGCGCCCACCGGCACCATATCCCTGTTCGCCGGCAATGTGTCGTCCGGTGTCGAGCCGGTATTTTCGCTCAATTACAACCGCAAGGTCCTGCAACCGGACGGCAGCCATCGTATCGAGCAGGTTGAAGACTTCGCGCTGCGGGCGTTTCGCGCGACCGGCGGTAACGAAACCGACCTGCCGGACGCATTCGTGACCACGGCGGACCTGTCACCGCACGAGCACCTGGTCATGCAGGCCGCCCTGCAGGCCCATGTCGACAGTTCCATTTCCAAGACCGTCAACTGCCCGGAAGATATCTCGTTCGAGGACTTCAGCAGTGTCTATATGGAAGCCTGGGAGCTTGGACTGAAGGGATGCACAACCTACAGGCCCAATGAGATCACAGGATCGGTGCTGTCGGAAACCTCGGCTGACGAGACATCGGAAGCACAACCAGCTCTGCCGCTGGAAGCACCCGTCGCGCCGGTCGGTCACACCGAAGCCGGCATTTTTTATATGCGCCAGCCACTTGATCGTGACCCTGTCCTTCCCGGTTTCACCTACAAGCTGAAATGGGGTGACAGCGATCACGCCATCTACATCACGCTCAACGACATCATCGAAAATGAGCGCAGGCGACCCTTTGAAATCTTCATCAATTCAAAGAACATGGAGCATTATGCCTGGACCGTTGCCCTGACCCGCATGATCTCTGCGGTTTTCAGGCGCGGTGGCGATGTGTCCTTTGTCGTCGAGGAATTGAAAGCCGTGTTCGACCCGCGCGGCGGCCACTGGATGGAGGGCAAATATGTTCCTTCCCTGCTTGCAGCCATTGGCGGCGTCATCGAAAAGCACATGCTGGCGACCGGTTTTCTCAAGAGTGTCAAAAACCTGTCCGGCACCGATCCGGCAACAGTCGATGCTGAACGCGTCGCGGTTGGCGATGATACCAGGCCCGCCGGTCCGCAATGCCCCAAATGCAACGAGTTTTCCCTGGTTTTTCAGGAAGGATGTGCCGCCTGCATGTCCTGCGGTTACTCCAAATGTGGCTGATCGAGTGTTTTTCATCTTGACCTGAAACACTTTTTGTTCTACTTTTGTTCTCATCAAAAGAACAGGAGAAAGACCATGGGATTTAGCGCAAGTGCCGAGCTGGAAAACGAATTCAGTGACAGGTTCTGGTTCTGGACCGGAATGTCCGGCAAGCGTTATATCCATTCGGTCTACAGCACCGAAAACTGCCCGCCTCTGCCCGGTGCCATTTATGTAATGGTGCGCCGGCTTGAAAGCGGCGCACGGGTGCCGGTTCGCATGGGACGGTTCTCACCCTTGTGGGATTTCCCGTTGCCGAGCGAAATGACCGACGGAGCCAGTGAAATTCACGTGCACCTGCTGGCCGGAGACGAAAGCCAGACCTTGTGTGTTTATGATGATCTCGCTGCATCCCTTGAGCTGGACGCAGCAGATGCACCGGCTATTTGCCGCCCGATACCTGCCCGCGATACTGGCTGTTTCGTTCAGCCTGTATTGCCGTTGTTTTCAGACATGGCTGCATAGAGCATAGTCCACCTGATCCAGACCATTTGAAGGAACCAAGTCAGCTCACTCGGCCAGGTGCAAAGTGCAGCGCGATGGAAGCATCGGGCAAGTTTTGCAACAACGCCGATGGGTTGATTTGGACCAGCGAATGTAAGTTCTTCACGCCCGCTGGTTTCGGGCAAGCGTCAGAACTTCCGAAAGATGACTGTCTTCAAAACCCAGTTCCTCGATGTGTTCCAGGGTTGAGGCAATATAATCAATGCATGGGCCACCCTTGCCGTGCCCCTGCAGGACAAACGGCAACAGTTCCTCCGCTGATCTCTTGCCGGCATATTGCACGTGTTCCTGATCAACCAGATACACCAGCGCATTCACCTTGTGAGGCGACCCGTCACGGTCAATCAGCATGTCCCGCCAGCGTTCCTTGTAAATCATCGTTACCTGCTCGCGCTCGCGCAGATAGGCGATGGTGTCATCCCGTCTGCCGGCGGCCACACGATAACCGATACCTCTGCACGAGCCCCCGCGATCAAGCCCCAGAACCATGCCGGGTTTGTCCGGCGTACCGCGATGCACATGTGAATAGATGCACAACCGGCGATGAACACCATGCATGACGGCGCCGCTGCGTTCCTCAAACTCAAACCCCGGCCGCCACATCAGCGATCCGTATCCAAATACCCAAAAATCCGCGTTCATCCGCTTACCAAATATTTATCGAACTGACTGAATATCAGACACATTGTTTCCGCATCAACAATCACCGTGATAAATTGCCAGAGAATCAACCGCTCAACCAATGAAATCTCCGGTCCCGGCGCCCATGAACAACCCACTTGAAATCAAACGCGTCTCACCTCTCAAGATGATGGCCCCGCTCATTGTCTTCTTATGCATTGCACTGGCCTGGAGTGTTTACTGGTATACTGCCCTGGGCAAGGCCAGGCAGAAACTTGCAACACTGGAAGCAACCCATGTCAGTTTGAAATGCAACGAACGCAGTTGGGGCGGCTATCCGTTCCGTGTTCATTTCGATTGCGCCGGCGTAAACGCCAAACTGGCGGGCGTCTCCATAGCTGCCGATAAACTGCGCCTGATCGGACAGGCCTGGAACCCGAGCCATATCATCGGCGCTCTGTTCGGCCCCGTCACCATAAACAATGTTAAAATTTCCGGTGATGCAATCCGGTTCAGCCACCGCGTCAAGAGCGGCAAACTGGCGCTTGCCTCATTTCTCGCCGAAAACCAGACGATTGTCACAGCCGACAACAAACAACTGACTGTCACCAAAACCGAAGCTCATCTTCGCCCGGCAACCGGCACTGACCGCTTCGACGTCAACATCACCCTGTCTGCACTGTCCACCGAAAAGGCGCAGCTTGAAAACTTCACAATCACCGGAACCGTCGCCAACGAAATACCTAAAGAAGGAAATTTCACCCTCCTTTCGATGCCGTCCGATTATCTCGATGCGATATGGATCGTGCAGTATCTGGCAGACCTGAACGATACTGAAATGAACGCGGCACGGGCGGTAATCAACCCGTTGCTGAAAGCCAACGACAACAAACTGCCGATCCAGCTAAAGGATCAAACCTGGTATTGGGGACCTTTCGCCGTCACCGGGTCAGATTAGGGTTTTGCGTCCTGACCGTGATCCTTGCTGTCTGCAGGACCTCCCGGTTCACCGTGCTGGCCACCGCGCCCGAAATCAGGTTCAGCAGTATCCTGGCCCGCCTCGATAATGCGCTGGCGAATACCGCGGGCCCGGGTAAAGGTGTCAAACAGCATATCGCCGTCGCCCCAGCGGATCGCTCTTTGCAAGGCCGACATGTCTTCCGAAAAGCGCCCCAGCAATTCCAGCACTGCCTGCCTGTTATTCAGGTAAACATCCCGCCACATGGTTGGGTCTGACGCTGCAAGACGGGTGAAGTCCCTGAACCCCCCGGCCGAATACTTGATCACTTCCTGCTGGGTCACTTCTTCAAGGTCGGCAGCCGTTGTGACGATGTTGAACGCAATAAGCTGCGGCAAATGAGACGTGATGCTCAACACCCGGTCATGATGATCAGGCTCCATCACATCGACATCGCTGCCACACGCCTGCCAGAACGCGGTCAGCCGCGCCGCGGCGCCCTCGTCGGTTCCGCTCACCGGCGTCAGGATGCACCAGCGGTCTTCAAACAGCGACGCAAAGCCGGAATCCGGCCCTGAGTACTCGGTGCCGGCAATCGGATGACCGGGTATGAAGTGGACACCATCAGGCATATGCGGCGCCACGTCCCGGATAACAGCCGCCTTTACCGATCCCACATCAGTGACAATCGCACCTGGCTTCAGCGCGCCGGCAATGGCTTGAGCAACCTGTCCGCACGCGCCGATCGGCACGCACAGCACAACAAGATCCGCATCCCGCACGGCATCTGCGGCCTGCTCATACATGGTGTCAGCCAGGCCCAGTTCCATGGCACGATCGCGGGTTTCAGCAGAGCGTGCATGTCCCGATATCGCTTTCGCCAGCTTCTCCCGCCGCATGACGTGTGACAGCGACGACCCGATCAGGCCCAGTCCGATCAGGGCGACTTTTTCAAACGGTTCAAATGCCATGTCTGATCAATCCGTCATAAAGGACTGAAGGGCGTCGATCAGTGCACTGCACCCGGCCTCATCACCGATGGATATCCGCAATGCATTCGGTAACCCGTACGCATCCATGCGGCGCACAATCACATTGTTCGACGCCAGGAACGCATCTGCCTCAGCCGCCGTCTTTGTGCCACCGGATGGAAACTCGACCAGCACAAAATTACCGACACTCGGTATCACTTTCAGGCCTGCCGCCTCGATGGCTGAAGTCACTTTCGGCAACCAGAGATCGTTGTGTTCAACCGCTTTGGCCAGATGTCCCGCATCGCGTATAGCCGCCGCGCCGGCAGCAATTGACGGCATGGCCACATTGAACGGCCCGCGAATACGGTTCAGCACATCCGCCACATTGGCCGGACAATAAGCCCACCCCAAACGCAGTCCCGCCAGCCCGTAGGCCTTTGAAAACGTGCGTGTCATGACGACATTCTTCGACGTCGAAACCAGCTCCAGCCCGGCTTCATAGTCGTTGCGGCGGACATATTCCGCGTAAGCGGCATCCAGCACCAGCAGACAATCAGCCGGCAGCCCGGCATGAAGCCGTTTGACTTCGTCAAAGCTGACATAGGTGCCCGTCGGGTTGTTCGGATTGGCCAGGAAAACCATCCGGGTCCGCGGCGTAAGCGCGCTCAGAATTGCGTCTATGTCGGCCGTAAGATTGCTTTCGGCCACCACGACCGGCGTTGCACCATTGGCCCGGATGACAATCGGATAGACCAGAAACCCGTGCTCGGTATGAATGGCCTCATCACCCGGTTGCAGGTAACCGCTCGCCAGTAATTGCAGCAATTCATCAGACCCCGCGCCGCACACAATGTTTGCCGGATTGATGCCATGTACTTCCGCCAGCGCCTCGCGCAGCGCGCTCGACCCGCCGTCAGGGTACAATGCCAGGTTCTGCATACAGTCCGCATAGGCCTGCATGGCGGCCGGACTGGGCCCGAGCGGGGATTCGTTCGACGACAGCTTGTGGACTTTACCCTCACCTGATCCGCCGGATTTTCCGGGCACATAGGCCGCAATGTCCAGAATACCATCGCGTGGACGGGGCATGTCGGTTGTATCGCTCATTGTTAACTCAACTCCATCGCACTGGGATATCTGCCGGCAATTTTAAGCCCCAGACCACTGTTTCCCTTGAGACTGACCAATGGCTGCTCTGACATTTCCAGATAACCCGGTATCGACGTGAGATATACGTCGTCAGCGACCTTCAGGTGCCAAATCGGTTTAGGCACAAAGTCGCGCGGCAGTTTGCCGGTCGTGACCAGAAGCGTTTCATCCGCTCCCGTCGGTTCGCTGGGTGCATGTCCAAGCACCGCCAGTGATCGGCCCGGCTTGTCAGAACCGGCCGCCAGAACGGCAACCACGCGCGCCGGCTTGCCGTCAGGTGTCTGTTCCAGTGCGCCGCGCCAGTCCAGTTTCATCGGCACCACGACCAACACCTGCTCACCTTCTGCAAGCGCGGCAAGCGCGGCCTTCAGCGAACCTGCCTTCTCGATCGGCACAAGGGATGCAAACAGGTCAGTGGCCTGCCTGTAGCGCGCGTCACTCATCACCTCTGCAATGGTGACAATGCGCACATCGGCCTGGGCCAACACCGAGGCGGAAATCACAGTACGCCACACCCGCTCGATGACCGCCAACGGGACACGGCCTGCAGCCACATCAACCAGCCGGCGCAGGATAACCGCCTCACGCCCCGGACGATACGGCATTCCGCCGGTCAGGAGACTTGCCGTCTTGGCCAGCCGCACCTTTTCACTGGCGGCAAACCGGGCGCACAACAATTCGACGATCTGCTCGTCGATATTGTCGATCTCCTGTCTGATACCATCAAGCTCAGACGTTTGAATATCCGGTTTTTCCATCGGGGAAGCTGTCCACAAGAACTTCTGTCAATGCCGGGGCTCTTCCCCGCAACGTTGGATGGTTCTAGAGAGAGCTCAAGGAAAAATCAAAGACAAACAGGTAACTCAGGATATCAGGTCTGTGACCGGGATCGTATGTTCAACCCCGTGCGTGCCGGTTGCGGGATGATATTCGGCCGCAAAGAGGGAACCAGCTGACGTTTCTGCTTGCTGCCGGTGACTGCGTAAACCTGCTTGATCGCCTCAACCATGATCAGCCCCGAAAACCCCGGCCCGATCCACGACCCCATCCGCTCACACAATGTGGCACTGCGTACCATGAAGCGGCGCTCACTTGGCGGCATGAACAGCATGGAGGTCCAGTCGGCCGGCGAAAACTGCGCATTACGCAAAAGTGTTGTCAGCTGGCCACGGGAAAAAGGCCTGCCGTGACCAAACGGCGTGTTGTCAAACCTTGCCCAAAGACCGCGCCGGTTCGGGACGATAAAGACCGCACGCCCCTGTGGCGCCAGAACACGCCACAGTTCGCGCAGCATGTCAGGCAGCTGATCGGTCAGTTCCAACCCGTGCACCACCAGCACGAAGTCCATGCTGCCGTCTGCCAGGGGCAGGCAGGCTTCATCCACCAGAGCACTTGAGCTGTTGCCTTTGGCCGGCCAATGCACAACGCCCTGCCGTGCCGGCATCATTGCCATTACATTGCGTCCCTCGTCGGCCAGAACGTCCAGATATGGCGTGCAGTAGCCAAGCCCCAGCACGCGTGCGCCCTGCAATCCGCGCAACCTGGAGCGAAGCCGCGATACAACAATACGACGCGTTGCATGGCCAAGCCCGCTGGCGTAAAACTCTTTCAGATCGACAACATCCATAATTTTATCAACCTATCGCAAATTCACTTCGTTACAACAGGATCAACATGTCCAGTCTTCAGTACCATCTGTTTCCAGCCCTCAGTGACAATTACGGCGTGCTGATGCATTGTCCCGAAACCGGGCAAACCGCCTCCATCGATGCACCGGAAGCTGCAGCGGTCGAAAAGGCATTGGCAGATACTGGCTGGCAGCTCACCCATATATTGATCACCCATCATCACAATGACCACGTCGGTGGTGTGCTTGAGTTGAAGGCCAAATGGAATTGTGCCGTTGTCGGCAGTGCCGAAGAGCCCAATGCATTGCCTGGACTTACTGATACAGTGGCACCAGGCGGAACATATGATTTTGCCGGCCACGTCGCGCAGATCATTGCCACTCCCGGCCATACGCTCGGCCACATCACCTGGCATTTCGCTGATGACGGGGTCGTATTTGCCGGAGACACGCTGTTCACGCTGGGCTGCGGGCGGGTATTTGAAGGCACCATGGAACAGATGTGGACATCGCTGCAGGTGTTCGAGGACATGGCGCCGGACACAATCGTTTACAGCGGTCATGAATACACAGCCGCCAATGCGGAATTTGCCCTGAGCATCGAACCCGACAACGCGGCATTGCGTGCCCGCGCACAAAAGGTGTCTGAACTTCGGGCCGCCGGCAAACCGACCGTGCCGACCACCATTGCCGAGGAAATGCAGACCAATCCGTTCCTGCGCGCAGGCTCCGCCGCCCGGTTTGCGGAAGTGCGAAGAGCCAAGGACAGTTTCTAGAGCCAGCCCGATCAGGCGACGACGGCATAGATGAAAGCGGCATAACCTGCCAGGAACGCAAAGCCGACACGCTTGCCGAACCGCTTCACCACAACGGCGAGGAAGAACAGCACCAGCGATACGCCAATCATCACCGGTATGTCGACTTTGAGCATCTCATCCGACACCGGGATTGGCGAAATCACTGCCGTGATCCCGGCAATGCCCAGAATGTTGTAGATGTTTGACCCCAGTACATTGCCCAGCGCGATGTCCGAGTGCTTACGCATGGCGGCGATGATAGATGTCGCCAGTTCCGGCAGCGAGGTGCCGATGGCAACCAGCGTCAGTCCGACGACCTCGTCGGACACCTCGAAGGACTTGGCAACGATGATGGCGTTATCGACCAGCAGCTTGCCGCCGAACAGCACGGCTGCCGTGCCGCATGCAACGAAAAATATGTCCAACCAGATTGATTTGGAGGGTTTCGGCAGATCGTCATCCAGATCCGCAGGTTTGCTGCCGTTCTGCTGACGATCGGAATACAGCAGGAACCCCATGTAGGAGACAAGGATGGCAATGAAGACCAGTCCCCATGTCAGCGACAGCACGCCTGAATAACACGCCACACCGAGCAGCGCCGCGGTGAAGATCATGAAGAAGCCGTCCCGGAAAACCGCCGCCTTCGAACATATGATTGGATAGATCACCGCACCGACGCCGAGTATCAGGAGTATGTTGGCGATATTCGACCCCACGACATTGCCCATGGCAATACCGGGCGCACCGGCGAGCGCTGCCTGGATTGAGGCGACCAGTTCCGGCACGGAAGTGCCGAAGCCGACAATGATGATACCAACCACGAGGTTGGACAAACCGAGACGCAGGGCAAGTGCCGCAGCACCGCGCACCAGAAACTCACCACCGGCCAGCAGCAGAACGAACCCTGCCAGCAATCCGAGAAATATTGTCATGAGCCCCTTGCCTGCACACCCCTGAAATCAGAGCAACGTGAAGCGTGCCCACGCTTCACGTTGTTATGGATGTTATCTAGGTGACCAGCCATCAAATTTAAAGGGCAGCAGACCCAAATCTGCTACCCTTTGTAACGTCGGCAAACTGCCCGACAGCTTACAGCATGTACTGGCCACCATTGGCGGAGATGGTCGAACCGGTAATGAAGCCTGCATCATCGCCCACCAGGAACAACACGCACTTGGCAATTTCTTCAGGCTCGCCGAGCCGTCCGACCGGTATGTGCGGCAGGATCGCCTTGTCGAGTACATCTTGAGGAATGGCGCGAACCATTTCCGTTCCAATGTAGCCCGGGCATATCGCATTGACCGTAATACCCTTCTTGGCGCCTTCCTGAGCCAGTGCCTTGACGAAACCTATGTCGCCTGCCTTGGCAGCGGAGTAGTTGGCCTGGCCCATCTGACCCTTCTGGCCGTTGATCGAGGAAATACACACCACTCTGCCGAAGCCGCGCTCGCGCATGCCTTCCCAGACCGGGCGGGTCATGTTGAACAGCGAATTGAGATTGGTATTGATGACTGCATTCCAGTTTTCCGGTGTCATTTTGTGGAACATGGAATCACGTGTGATGCCGGCATTGTTGACCAGGATATCCACCGGACCGAAATCGTTCTCGATCGTCTTCAGCGCGGTTTCGCAGGCGCCATAATCGCCGACGTCCCACTTCATCACTTCGATACCGGTCTGCGCCTTGAAATTCGTGGCGGCCTCATCATTGCCGGCATAGCTGGCAACAACCTTGTAACCGGCATCCTTCAGCGCTGTGGCAATGGCTGCGCCAATACCCCGGGTTCCCCCGGTCACGACTGCAATACGTGACATGTCATTCTTCTCCCTGTTTTATTGATCGGTTCAGTCGCGCTCGACACACATGGCAACACCCATGCCGCCGCCAATGCACAAAGTGGCGAGACCCTTCTTGGCATCACGTTTCTGCATTTCATGCAGCAGGGTCACGAACACACGCGCACCTGACGCGCCGATAGGATGGCCGATAGCGATTGCGCCACCGTTGACGTTCACAATGTCCGGGTTCCAGCCCATGTCCTTGTTGACCGCACACGCCTGGGCGGCAAAAGCTTCATTGGCTTCGACCAGATCGAGATCCTCGACCTTCCACCCGGCCTTCTTGAGCGCCGCACGCGATGCCGGGATCGGGCCGGTGCCCATGATAGCCGGGTCAACACCGACGTTTGCCCACGATGCGATCCGGGCCAGCGGTGTCAGTCCGCGCTTTTTCGCTTCCGCCGCACTCATCAGGATAACCGCCGCGGCACCGTCATTGATGCCAGATGCATTGGCCGCTGTAACCGAGCCTTCCTTGTCAAAGGCCGGACGCAATTTTCCGACCGTTTCTTTCGTGGTGCCATGCTTGATGTATTCATCCTGGTCAACCACGATGTCGCCCTTGCGGGTCTTGATGGTAACCGGGCAGATTTCGTCCGCGAACTTGCCGGCTTTCTGTGCTGCTTCAGCCTTGTTTTGTGACGCCACGGCAAAATCATCCTGCTGGTCGCGTGTGATCTGCCACTGCTTTGCCACGTTCTCAGCCGTGGTCCCCATGTGATAGCCATTGAAGGCATCCCACAGACCGTCCTTGATCATGGTGTCGATCATCTTGTAGTCGCCCATCTTCACGCCATTGCGAAGGTGCTGGCAATGCGGTGCCTGGCTCATGGACTCCTGACCGCCCGCAGCGACGATATTTGCATCTCCATTGGCAATTTGCTGCATGCCCAGTGCAACTGCGCGAAGGCCGGAGCCGCACAACTGGTTCATGCCCCATGCCGGGCTCTCAACCGGGATACCGGCATTGACCGATGCCTGGCGTGCCGGGTTCTGGCCCGCGCCTGCTGTAAGGATCTGGCCCAGGATCACTTCATCGACGTCTTTACCTTCGAGACCGGCACGCTCCATTGCAGCCTTTAACGCTGTGGTGCCGAGTTCAGACGCCAGCACCGGGCTCAGGGCTCCATTGAAGGAACCAACCGGAGTACGGGCTGCCGAGACAACAACAACATCATTATCGGAGGTGGGCATGGGCATCATCCTTTATAACTTACGTAAAAACTGGCTACAGAATTGCGACACACTTGCCCTAACGAGATCCATTGTGCAATGCACAATTAGTCGCGGTCTGTGCGGCATATGAACCGCCACAACGGCCAAGCAGAACCACAGCACACACGATTTACCCCAATCCAGTCAATGGAAACTCGTCATCGCATTGCTCGACAAGCTTGCAAAGCCGTGTATATGCTGCAATGCAAAGACAGCTTCGAACACGATCAGGCTGTCCCCTTCATTCTAAGACCACAGAGTAGCAAATATGTCCGACGACAAGAGCGACCCGATTGTCATAAAAAAATACGCAAACAGACGTCTCTACAATACTGCAAGTTCTGCCTATGTGACGCTCGATGACCTGTCGCAGATGGTCAAGGACGGAAGTGATTTCGTCGTCCATGACGCCAAGAGCGGTGAAAACATCACCCGTCAGGTTCTGACCCAGATCATCTTTGAAGAAGAGGCAAAAGGCGAAAACCTTCTGCCCATCGACTTCCTGCGCCAGTTGATCCGCTTCTACGGCGACAGCATGCAGGCATTCGTACCAAGCTATCTGCAGTTCTCCATGGACCACCTGACCCGCGAGCATGAGCGGCTTCGTGAGGAGATGGTGGGAAGCGCAGGTACCGAGATGATAAAATCCATGGAGGACCAGGCACGCAAGAACATGGCAATGTTCCAGGACGCCATGCAATTGTTCAACCCGTTTGCCGCCATACAGAATGCAAATGGGGTTGCGCCCGAAGCATCCGAAGAGCCGGTAAAACCTGAAACCAAGGCAAAACCGGAAGCATCGCCCGATACGGATCTCAACGAACTGCGCAACCAGATAAAGACCATGCAGTCGCAGATCGAAAAGCTGGCCGGCAAGGACTGAATGCCCGGCACTGCCTTACGGTGAACCAAACCAGCCTGCCGGCAATGTCGTGTTGTGCTTGAGACGAATTACGCCGCGGTGCACGAACCGGCTGGCCACCTAGTCTCCAATTTCGTGAATTTCTGCAATTGTCGTGGTTGCGAGCCGCTCAATCAGATTGCGTTCGATGTCTTTCATCACTGTTGAGACCCGACGCCGCAATGCGTTTTCGACCGAACAGCTGGAAGCATCGCCTTCGTCGTCAGTCGCGATTAAACGTTCGTCCAGGGCGAGATAGACGTCGGCCAAAGTGATTTTTTGCGGTGCTCGAGCAAGCTGCCATCCTCCTGCGTGGCCCTTCTCCGATATTAACAGCCCCGCCTGCCGCAGACGTCCCAGTACACGGCGAACAACAACGGGATTTGTTCCCGCATGAGCCGCAATGTCAGCCGATGTCCGCGACCGTTCAGGCTCAGCCGCCATATGACCAAGCGTATGAAGCGCTAGAGACAGGCGACTGTTTCGCTTCATGAACAGGTTTCCTTCGAAGTATTGATATCACGTAACATTAATTGTTGCGTTAGTTTAGCAACTGTATAAGTTACATGAAAACGAACTGTATGGAGATGTGTCTTATGCCCGATACCCGGCTTCCTGTCACGGCTCTCTCAGGCTTTCTTGGAGCTGGAAAGACCACACTGCCAGATCGTGTCTTGAACAGTCGCGAGGGGCGGCGGATCGAGGAAGCTGCATAATGCTTGTTCGAGAAACCGTTAAAGACGCTGCTGTCGGCGTTGGTGTAGCCGATACACCCGAAGGGCTTTCTGCCATCCACCGTGCTGGCTGTGCAGCTGCAATATGGCGCCGGCAACTGCTGCCTGACTTTCAGTCATGGGCGAACCGGCTTGATCCGGCACACCTGCCACAAGGACGGGTAATCCTGCCTCGGCAAGCCGTCTTGGACACGGTACGCCAGCTTTGCGAAATATCGGAAACACCCGACGACCCCCAGCGCGACCTGTTGATTGAGGACATTGCAGCTCTCTCGCAGATGTTTGCGGATTTAATGAAGGCTCAATACTTGCGGTTGCGCCTGGATGTGGTCACCAGCAACGCCTGCCGAAAGTTCCACATTGATGCTGTCACAGCACGCCTCGTCTGCACTTATCGCGGGACAGGCACGCAGTACGGCATTTCAACCGATGGGGCAGAACCTCAACGTGTCTTTTCTGTGCCAACCGGCGTCCCGATTTTGCTTCGTGGCACGCTCTGGCCAGAGGATCCAAAGTCGGGCTTGCTTCATCGCTCGCCTCCGATTGAGGGAACAGGCGAAACACGCCTTGTGCTTGTTCTCGACCCTGTCAGCGATATGGCGGATGAAAACCATGAAGACGTCATACCAACGCAACATTGAAGGGGAGAACCAACATGAAAACACGTGCCGCCATAGCGTGGGAGCCAAACCGGCCTCTGGAAATCGAGGAAATCGACCTGGAAGGTCCAAAAGAAGGCGAGGTGCTTGTTCGGATTGTAACGACGAGCCTCTGTCATACCGATGTATTCACACTGTCAGGTGAAGATCCGGAGGGATTGTTTCCGTGTGTCCTGGGGCACGAAGGCTGTGGTGTGGTAGAGGAAGTGGGCAAGGGTGTAACATCTGTCGCACCTGGCGACCATGTGATCCCACTCTACGTCCCTGAAGATCCCGACTGCCCGTACATCAAGTCTGGCAAGACCAATCTGTGCCAGACCATTCGTGAAACCCAGGGTGCCGGACTCATGCCAGACGGCACCTCTCGTTTTTCATACAAGGGAGAACAGATCCTGCATTATATGGGCACCAGTACGTTCAGCGAATACACCGTCCTGCCCGAGATTTCTGTGGCCAAGATTACAAAGGAGGCGCCTCTTTCCAAGGCATCGGTCATGGGCTGTGCAATTCCGACAGGCATGGGTGCCGTGCGCAATACTGCAAAAGTGGAGGCTGGTGCGACTGTTGCAGTCTTCGGCCTGGGCGCTGTCGGCATGGCAGTGATCCAGGGTGCTGTAATGAGTGGCGCTTCAAGGATCATCGGTGTCGACATCAATCCCGCGAAGTTCCTGCTGGCCAAGGCGCTGGGCGCGACGGAGTGTATTAATCCTAAAGACTACGATGCCCCGATACAGTATGTGCTGGTTGAAATGACCGGTGGTGGTTTGGATTATACGTTTGAGGCGGTCGGCAATGTTGATCTGATGCGTGCAGCACTCGAATCCTGCCACAAGGGATGGGGCGACTGCACGGTTATCGGCGTTGCTGGCGCCGGACAGGAAATCTCGACACGACCATTTCAACTGGTTACCGGTCGCGTCTGGCGCGGCACAGCCTTCGGCGGCGTCTTAGGCCGCAGTGAGCTTCCCGGTATGGTTGATGAATGGATGCGCGGTGACTTTAGCGTCGATCCCTACATTACGCACAATATGGTGCATGACCAGATCAACACTGCGTTTGATCTGTTAAAGGCAGGAGAGTCGATTCGATCCGTCGTTCATTACCAGCCATCGGCCACCATGACGGTCAACTCCCTGCCCGGAATAGTGCTGCCGGAGTGAAACAGCTGGTTTTCGCGCGCGCTGACAGTTTGATCAGATCCGCGCGCGACTGCTGCGGGACCATGCCAGCGCAATGCAGGCTGCAACACCGGCGGGATTTCGGCGCCGTTGTCTCGGATTCGTCGGTGGCACTCAGGAGACCTCCAGTGCCGACAAGTTCAGGAACCAGATAGTGAACACGATACTGCCCGACGTTTCCCAGACAGAAACCGCACCAGAACTGCGCCCACTGGAATGGGTCGGTATGCAGGGTATCGATCTACCCGTTACCGTAGTAGAACCGGGCTACCAACGAGGCGTTCATGCACACGCGGATTTGCAGGTGAACCTCCCTGTTCCTCATGTAAAGGGCATTCACATGTCCCGCCTGTACCGATTGCTGGATGGCGGTCTGGGCTCCGGGAAGGTGTTGGCACCATCATCTCTGCACGAGTTGCTGGAGGGAATGATCGAAACTCATCGAGATTGCGGTAGTGAAAGCGCACGTGTGAGGATGAACCTGGACCTTCTTTTACGCCGTCCTGCATTGGTTACGACAGGACTGGCTGGCTGGAAATCGTATCCTGTCGGCTTGGAGGCAACTCTTGTTCGTGGACATTTTCAGTTGCGTGTTGAAGTCACAGTAGAATACTCCTCAACATGCCCTTGTTCCGCAGCGTTATCGCGACAACTGGTGGAAATGGGTTTTCTCGAGGAATTTGAAGGGCAAACAACTGTAGAGACGTCGACGATAGCTGCATGGTTACGTAAACACGCAACCCTGGCCACACCACATAGCCAGCGCAGCGAAGCCAGGGTGTCAGTCTCTGCAGGTAGCGACGGCATGCCAGATCTGGGTTTACTCGCACTTATCGATTGTGTGGAAAATGCTGTAGCTACACCGGTGCAGACAGCGGTCAAGCGCGCCGATGAACAAGCCTTCGCTGCTCTCAACGGACAGAACCTGATGTTTGTAGAGGATGCAGCTCGTCATATCGATGTTGCTTTGAAACACTATGCGAAAACCGAGGTCTATGTTCGGCATATAGAGAGTTTACATCCGCACGATGCGGTCGCCTGGTCGATGCCGACGTGACAGCAAGGTGAGTTGTGAAGACGGTCACTGCGAAAGCCGAAAGGCGGACTGGAATTCGCGCCGCCCCATCAGCAGTGTCTCCAAACAGCACTTACCGATCAGCCTGACCGGTTTCACCAATGGATGGTCCCGGATTAGTAACCGGCAGCAAACCCGTCCTTGCGCGGTTCGGACCCGGCACACAGCATATTGCTGTCCGGGTCAATCGCGATGATCTGTCCGCCGCCATAGGGCTCTTCCGGGCGGTGAACCGTATGGCCCAGCGCTGCCAGACCGTCTGCCACGGACTGCGGAACACCCTGTTCAAGCCCCAGCTGCCCGTCTTCGTGAAAGGCACGCGGAAACTCCAGGGCTTCCTGAGGGTCCATGCCGTAGACATAGCGGTTCACCATCATCGCCACATGCCCCATCGGCTGGTAGGCACCGCCCATCACGCCAAATGACTGCACGATCCTGCCATTTTCACGCACCATGGCGGGGATGATGGTGTGCAGCGGCCGTTTGCCCGGACCAATGCAGTTTGGATGACCCGGTACAGCGGAAAATCCGGCACCCCGGTTCTGCATGGTAATACCGGTCTTCGGTGTGACAACGCCCGATCCGAAACCGTGATAGATCGAATTGATGAACGACACCGCCATGCGGTTCTTGTCTACAATACTCAGATAGACGGTATCGGACCCCGGCAACGGCACCACGTCTTCAGGTTCGGGAATCGCGCGATCCATGGATATCTGCGCGGCCAGTTCGTCTGTCATTGCGTCGGACAGAAGCTCTTCAACGGGCACGTCAAGAAAATCCTGATCGGCAATGTGACGATTGCGAATAACCCATGCCAGCCGGATGGCTTCAACTTCCAGATGACGCCGCTCGACGCTTTCCGGTGCATATTGTGACAGATCGAACCGGCCCAGAATGTTAAGCGCCACCAGCGCAGTCAGTCCGGTACCGTTCGGAGGTATCTCGAGGATTTCGCGGTCCTGATACACTGTGCTGATCGGGGTAACCCATGAAGCCCTGGTTGCAGCCAGGTCTTCCAGGGTGATCAGGCTGCCTCTGGCTTTGAGCGTTGTAACTATATCTTCGGCCACTTCACCCAGATAAAATCCATCGCGGCCATTCCGCGCAATGATCTCCAGTGTGTCGGCCAGCGCCGGCTGCTTCACCATCTGTCCTGGCACGGGCGCCTTGCCATCGGGCAGGTAATGCATCCGGGCGCCTTCATCGAGATCGAGAAAATCTGCCAGCCCGGCCCAGTCGTGTGCAGTTCTCGGACCGACAGGATGACCGTCGCGCGCCAGCGCGATGGCAGGTTGCAGCAGATCGCCCAAAGACCTTGTGCCGAACCTGTCAAGCAGTGTTGCCCAGCCATCCACGGCACCTGGAACCGTTATCGCGTGAACATTGTCAGCTGCGATCTCGCTCAGGCCGGACGCCGTCAGCCAGGCCTCATCGGCATGCACGCTGGCACGTCCGGATCCGTTGAGACCTGCCACCTCACCGTCAGGCGTGCCGATCAAGGCAAAACAGTCACCACCGATCGCCGTCATCTGAGGCTCGGTTATGCACAGTACCGCCGATGCGGCAATGGCGGCATCGGCGGCATTGCCACCCGCCCGCAAGACATCGAGTGCGGCCAATGACGCCTGCGGAGACGATGTTGCGACACAGGCGTCTGCCGCATACACCGCAGATCGTCCCGGTACATGAAAATTTCTCATATCAAGTGCCTTTTCATCATCTATTGGCAGGCTTTGGTACTTGCGCGTATTAAAGGTGTCTCAAACTAGGCGTCTCATCGGTATGGTCAAGATCATTAACGTCCGTTTCACGCTCCGGGACACGCCTTAGCCCAGCATACACCATCATAATAAGCCGCAGAATTGCGGTGAATTGCATCAAAAAGCCGGAATTCAGGAGGACTATCAAATGGCATCGGTGAAATCAGATATCGAGATCGCCCGCGAAGCAACCATGAAACCCATCATGGAAATTGGCGCCAAGATCGGCATCAGCGATCAGCATCTCATTCCTTACGGTCATACCAAGGCAAAGATTTCGGCAGACTTCATCAAGTCTGTTCAGGGCAATGATGACGGCAATCTGATCCTGGTCACAGCCATCAACCCGACGCCTGCCGGGGAAGGCAAAACCACAACCACCGTTGGTCTCGGTGATGGCCTGAACGCCATCGGCAAGAAAGCCATGATCTGCATTCGCGAAGCCTCGCTCGGCCCTTGCTTCGGCATGAAGGGTGGTGCTGCCGGCGGCGGTTACGCGCAGGTGGTTCCCATGGAAGACATGAACCTGCACTTCACCGGTGATTTCCACGCCATTACCTCTGCCCACAACCTGCTGTCGGCCATGCTCGACAATCACGTCTACTGGGGCAACAAGCTCGACATCGACGTTCGCCGGGTATCATGGCGCCGGGTCATGGACATGAACGATCGCGCGTTGCGCCAGATCGTGTGCAACCTGGGTGGCGTGGCCAATGGCTTTCCGCGCGAAGCCGGATTTGACATCACCGTTGCATCTGAAGTTATGGCAATCCTGTGCCTGGCAACCGACATTGAAGACCTGCAGCGCCGGCTCGGCGATATCATCGTTGCCTACAAGCGTGACCGGTCACCGGTCTACTGCCGTGACATCAAGGCAGATGGCGCCATGACCGTTCTGCTGAAAGATGCAATCCAGCCAAACCTGGTACAGACCCTGGAGAACAATGCTGCCTTTGTGCACGGTGGCCCGTTCGCCAATATCGCCCACGGCTGCAATTCGGTGATGGCAACCACTACAGCTTTGAAGATCGCCGATTATGTGGTCACCGAAGCAGGCTTCGGCGCAGACCTTGGCGCGGAGAAATTCTTCGACATCAAGTGCCGCAAGGCCGGCCTGAAACCGAAAGCAGTTGTGATCGTGGCAACTGTTCGCGCCATGAAGATGAACGGTGGCGTTGCCAGAGCCGATCTCGGTACTGAAAACGTCGATGCCGTCAAGGCAGGCTGCGCCAACCTTGGCCGTCACATCGAAAACATCAAGAAGTTCGGTGTTCCCGCCGTTGTCGGCATCAACCATTTCATCACAGACACCGATGCCGAAGTCGCCGCCCTGAGTGAGTTCGTAAAATCGCAGGGCGCCGAAGCGGTTTTGTGTAAGCACTGGGCGCATGGTTCGGAAGGCACCAAGGACCTGGCCAACAAGGTTGTTGAAATGGTTGAAGGCGGCACTGCCGACTTCAAGCCGCTGTACGGCGATGACCTGAGCCTGTTCGAGAAGATGGAAGCCATCGCCAAGGGCATTTACCGCGCCGATGGCGTGGTTGCCGACGCCAAGATCATGAACCAGTTGAAGGCCTGGGAAGACCAGGGCTACGGCAAGTTGCCGGTGTGCATGGCCAAGACCCAGTATTCCTTCACCACGGATCCGAACATGCGTGGTGCGCCGACCGGGTTTACCCTGCCGGTGCGTGAAGTGCGGTTGTCCGCCGGTGCCGGTTTCGTGGTTGCCGTGTGCGGCGAGATCATGACCATGCCTGGCCTGCCGTCGGTACCGGCTGCAGAATCAATCATGCTCAATGACGACGGGCAGATCGAAGGCCTGTTCTGATCGGCAGCATCACTGATGCATTTGACAAATTGAAGGGCGCGAAAGGGTAAATCCTTCCGCGCCCTTCCCTTATTCGGACGATACGTCTCAGGCCGCCAGCGTACCGCGCACCGGGTAATCGTTCTCGAGCACATACTTCAGAACACCGGCAAGTTCCGCCGCCTTGGCCCGGCCAAATGGCGCGGTCTGAACCGACCAGTGATACAGGGTTCCGTCCGGGCGCACGATCGCCATGCCGGGTTCGGAAAACACATCCGGCTCGCCATCCCTGATCGATGATGACATAAACAGCCCCCAGGTCTTGACCTGATCCCTTGTCAGACCGTAGCCCAGTTTCAGTCCGGAAATATCCCAGTCACGTGCGGTTTGTTCCGCCAGCTCCTGTGTGTTCATGCTGAGCGCAACGACATCAATGCCGAGAGCGGCAAAGTCATGCAGCCTGGCGCGAAAGTCGGTCAGCTGGCCCTTGCAGATCGGGCAGTGCAGGCCACGGTAAAAAATGACAATGGTAAAATTTTCCGGCGCATCGGCGTTGAGGGTGAACTCACCACCACCCGTCAATGACACGGTCAGGGCTGGTACGGGTTGTCCGGGAACCAGTGTCGAGTGCATGAAATTGTCTCCAGTTGAAAGATAAAGGGGCAGTGCCCGTATAACTGGACACTGCCCCCAAATGGATCAACTCACAAGGGTGTGAGACGCCTGGCGGTTATGCCCGCAAGCGTTCGTTGTCGGCATCAAACGGGCTTTCTGCAATGACCGTTGCCTGAAACAGCTCACCGAGGATTTTCACCTGCAGCCTGGTCCCTTCCGCAGCATGTGCCGGCTTGACCATGGCCAGTGCCAGGGATTTGCCGACCCGCCAGCCATAAGAGCCTGTGGTCACCCGGCCAACCAGTGCGCCTGATGCATCATAGACCGCTTCGGAACCGCGCGCGTCACAGTCCTTGATATCCTGCACATCCAGCGTGACATAGGTCCATTCATCCCCGGCGGCATGGCGTTTGACGAGTTCGTCACGGCCAATGAAGTCGCCCTTGTTGGGATGCACGAACCGGTCAAGCCCGGATTCATAGGCCGAATACTCAACCGACAGTTCGCGGCCGACCAGTCGGTAGGATTTTTCCACCGCCATCGTGCCCATGGCCCGGATCCCGAACGGCTTGATGCCAAACTCTTCACCGGCTTCCATGACCAGGTCAAAGATCAGGTTCTGCATCTCGATCGGATGATGCAGTTCCCAGCCAAGCTCGCCGACGAAATTCACCCGCAGGGCATGCGCCTGGGCAATGCCGACATTGATGAACTTGCCGGTCAGCCATTTGAAACTGTCATTTGACAGGTCGGTGTCGGTCAGCTTCTGCAGCACGTCGCGGGATTTCGGTCCGGCCAGAACCAGGACACCCATCTGAGTGGTGATTTTCTGCAGCTCGACACCTGTGTCCGGTTTCAGCTTGGTCAGGTAGTCCCAGTCATGGCGCTCATAGGCACCGGGACCGACCAGATAGAAATCGTTTTCAGCGCGCTTGTAGACCGTGAACTCGGACCGCACGCCGCCCAGCTTGGTGAGCAGGTGACACAGGCCAACACGGCCGATTGTCTTCGGAATCCGGTTGGCCAGTATCGAGTCCAGCCATTCGGCTGCGTTTGGTCCCGTCACCTCATACTTGGCAAAGGCCGACATATCCAGAAGGCCACAGTTCTCGGTAACATTCTTCACTTCATTACCGACATGCTCAAAATAGTTGGAGCGGCGGAACGACCACAGTTCCTTGACCTTTTCACCGGGCCCGGCCGGCGCATGATTGTCTTTGGCAATCACATCAGGACGCACGATTTCATCAGGCTCGAAACCATAATCGGTGCTTGGTGCAAACCAGTTCGGACGTTCCCAGCCATAAACGGAACCGAACACCGCGCCGAGCGCCTTCATCCGGTCATAGCACGGCGATGTCTTGAGCGGCCGCGCGTCCCAGCGTTCTTCGTCGGGATAGTGCGGTGTGAACACATTGCGGTAGGCTTCTTCGTTCTTGCGCTTGAGGTAACCGCGCGATGCGTACGGGCCAAACCGGCGCGGGTCCACGCCCAGCATGTCGATCGAGCTTTCACCTTCCACAATCCATTCTGCCAGTTGCCAGCCGGCACCACCGGCTGCGGTAACACCAAACGAATGGCCTTCATTGAGCCACAGGTTCTTTTTGCCCCAGGCCGGCCCGATGATCGGAGAGCCGTCGGGCGTATAGCAGATCGCGCCATTGTAGACTTTCTTGATTCCGACTTCGCCAAAGGCCGGAACCCGATGAAAAGTGCTTTCGATGTGCGGCGCAATCCGGTCCAGGTCTTCCTGGAAGAGCTCGTATTCAGCGTCTTCATCCGGACCGTCCACATAGCAGACCGGCGCACCGGCTTCATAGGGACCAAGGATAAGGCCGCCTGCCTCCTCGCGCATGTACCAGGCAGAATCCGCGTCCCGCAGCACGCCCATTTCAGGCAGGCCGTCTGCGTGGCGCTGTTTGATCTCCGGATGGGCTTCGGTGACGATGTACTGGTGCTCAACCGGGATGACGGGAATGTCCAGACCCAGCATGTCGCCGGTCTGACGCACGAAATTGCCGGTTGCCGTGACCAGATGCTCGCAGGTGATGTCGCCCTTGTTTGTTTTCACCAGCCACTCGTCATTGGCCTTTTGCTCGATGGCAATCACCCGGGTGTTGCGATAAATCTCCGCGCCCTTGTCACGCGCGCCCTTGGCCATGGCCTGGGTCAGGTCGGCAGGCTGCACATAACCGTCGGTCGGGTGCTGGATAGCACCAATCAAACCATCGGTGTTGCACATCGGCCAGATTTCCTTGACCTGCTCCGGGGTCAGCAGATTGACGTGAATACCGATGGTCTCAGCCACACCGGCGTAATACATGAACTCGTCCCAGCGGTCCTGGGTCTGGGCCAACCGGATATTCGACACCTGGCGCAGGCCGACATGCTGGCCGGTTTCTTCCTCAAGCTTTGAATACAGGTCAAGCGAGTACTGGTGCACCTTGCCGACCGAATAGGACATGTTGAACAGTGGCAACAACCCGGCAGCATGCCACGTCGAACCGGACGTCAGTTCGTTGCGCTCGACCAGCACAACATCCGACCAGCCCTTTTTCGTCAGCGCGTAAAGTGTGCCGACACCAACAACACCACCCCCAATAACAACAACACGTGCATGCGACTTCATAATCCAACCCTCCGGGCTCAGAGCAACACTTCATGATCCAAACCATAGTGAAAACAACTCAACACGTGTGAAGTCAAACGACCGGGCAGCGCAGAATTACGACACATGAGGGTGTCTCAGACAGTCACGCCTAGCGAGCACAGATCGCGTCTCAACCGATCCGGATTGAAGAACTGAACGGAATGCCAGCCCACATTGCGTGCTGCGGTGACATTTGCAGCCACATCGTCAATGAACAAGGTCGCTTCAGGAACAAGGTCATAGCCCGCAGCGTGATGTGTGAAAATTTCGACCTCCGGCTTCAACAGGCCAACCCGGCCGGAAACCGTCATACCCCGAAATAAACTGAAAAAATCGAACCGCTGCGAGGCTTCATCAAACGTCTCGCCATTGAAATTCGTCAGGGCCGTTACATCGAGACCATTACCCGACAGTGTTTCAAGCATGCCGACACTGTCTGCTATCGGGCCCGGCACCATGTCATGCCAGCGCTCGCGAAATGCACGGATCAGCGTTTCCCGATCAGGGTATCGTGCAATCAGCTCAGCTTCGCCCGGTGCCCATGCGTGAACCCGATCCTGGGCGATTATCCAGTCGCGCGAGCAGACATCACGCAAGAATGCATGTCGCTCAATCTGATCCGGTATCAGATCCAGATAGGCCAGTTCCGGCTCAAAATTCAAAAGCACATTGCCAAGATCAAAAACAATATGCCGGATTGTCATCAGCCAATACCAAATTCGCTGAACGGAATAAATCCGAGCAGGTCGCCCTGCAACACCGATGATGCCTCTTCCGGTACTTCGATAAGCCCGGTTGCCTGCCGCAACCCGGATATCAAGCCGGACCCGTCGCGCTGGAACTTCTTCAGAACGGGGCCCTCGGCAGTATTGTCTACCCAGCCGCGCCAGAACTCGCGCCGGTCGGTTTTTTTCTTGGCAATCGTAAACCCGGCCGGCAGCGGATAACGTTGCGGCTTTTGCCATACCGCCCCCTGCAGACGCGCAAACATCGGTTGCGCATACAGGAGAAAGGTCACGAAGGCGGCTACCGGGTTACCAGGCAGACCGAAGAAAACCGTATCAGCGATCTGTCCCATTGCCAGCGGCCTGCCGGGTTTCACCGCCAGCTGCCAGGCATGAAGTGTCCCCATCGATTGGATGGTCTCGACAATAAAGTCCGCTTCGCCACGGCTCGCACCGCCTGTCGTGAGAATAACATCACACTCATGTGCTGCGCTGCGCACCACCCGCTCAACCCGCACCCGGTCATCGGGTATCACGCCATAGTCCACCGGTTCGGCTCCGACCGTATTCAGCAACCCGCGCAACAAGTGATGATTGCTGTCATAAACCTGACCGTCGCCGAGCAGAATGCCGGGCCGGACAATCTCGTCTCCGGTTGAAATCAGCCCCACCTTCAGGTGGGCAAACGCCTTGATGCGGCCGGCCCCGCCGGATGCAATTGCCGCCACATCCTGCGGCCGCAGGCGCTGGCCGGACTGCAACATGACCTCGCCTTGCCTGACATCTTCACCGGCAAGGCGTGTATTGGCACCGGCCTTCAGCCCGTTCGGAACGACAAGCTTTGTCCCGTCAACACTGGCGTCCTCCTGCATCAGGCAGGTATCGGCCCCTTTCGGCATCACGGCACCGGTAAAAATACGGGCCGCCTCGCCCTTCTTCAGGGCACGTTGCGGCGCATGGCCTGCGGCAATGCGCATAACGACATTGAGCTGTGTATCACCGTCTGCTTGCAACGACTGGCCTGCAAAGGCATAGCCATCCACCGCAGCATTGTTGAAGGCAGGAATGTCTTGGGGAGCCGCATACTGTTCAGCCAGCACACGACCGTGCGCCTTCGACAGCGCGATTTCCTCCACATCTGCAACTGGCGCCATCCGCTCCAGAATGAGTGCAACCGCATCATCATGACGCATCCGGTCCTTGTCGTGCAGAAAACAGTCATCAAGCAATTTGCGGGACATGAATTCAAGGTACCTCGACCAGACCGGTACGCCCACAGATAAAATCAGCCAGCGCAAAAATATTGTCCCGGTCATAGACCGGAACCGGACAATCGGTAACCTCGCCATTGGCGGCGACGGCCACGATGGTCTCATCCTCGTCGCTCAAGTTTGGGTTGGTATTGTCGAGATTACGCACTTCGATCTTGTCGTGACCATCACGCTTGTAGCCTTCAACAATCACCAGATCGCACGGACCCAGCTTGGCCAGCATCTCATCAAGCGTCGGCTCCGCATCATCGCGCAATTCCGATATCACCGCCCAGCGATGCCGGGACACAACGGCTACCTGCGCAGCACCTGCCGCACGGTGGCGAAAACTGTCACGGCCCTCATGGTCAATGTCGAAAGAATGGTGCGCATGCTTGATGGTCGATATCCGATAGCCACGGCCGGTAAGCTCGGTTACCAGCTTTTCAACCAGCGTGGTCTTGCCTGAATTCTTGAACCCGGCTACCCCGATGACGCGCTGTTTCATGCTGCCAGCCCTTTCGCAATGCGTTCAGCTTCCGGCACATCATCGGGCCGGTTTACATTGAAAAACGGATCAAACCCGCTGGCGGCAAACTCAACCGCGACCAGCTTGTGCCGCGCTGTCCACAGATCAACCTTGCGTATGTCCTCATCAACCAGGGCCGAACGCAGGTCATCCTTCAGGCGGATCGGCCACAGGCCGAAAACCGGATGATTGCGCCCGTCAGAAGCAGCACACGCCATATCGGCACCCTGGTCTTCGATTGCAGCCAGCAACCGGCTGACAAAGTCGGTCGGGAAGAACGGCGTATCCGTCGCCGCGGTCGCTACCCATTCGGCATCGGGCGCATTTTCTGCAGCCCATGACAACCCGGCCAGCACGCCGGCCAGCGGACCCGCAAAACCATCGACCGTGTCCGGCATGACCGGCAGGCCATAACCGGCAAACCGGTCAGGATCACCATTTGCGTTGAGCATGACAGTGCTGACCTGCGCACCGAACCGGTCAATGACGTGATCAAGCACCGGCCGACCGGCCAGTTCGATCAGGCCCTTGTCACCACCACCCATGCGCCTGGCAAGGCCACCGGCAAGTATGCAGCCAACCACGTTAGTCACGATCCGCTCCCTTGCGCCGGTGCTTGCGGTCTTCATCCTCGATCTGGGACAGATCGGCATCAAACTCGATACGTTCCGCACCCGACAGGGCCAGGAACCGCTTGCCGCGCGCCCGGCCGATGACCGTCATGCCCACCTGGCGGGCAAGGTCAACGCCCCATGCAGTAAAGCCTGAGCGCGATACCAGAATGGGAATGCGCATGGCCGCACACTTGAGGATCATTTCAGATGTCAGCCGGCCGGTGGTATAGAACAGCTTGTCGTCCGGAGACACTTTGTGAAGGAACATCCATCCGGCAATCTTGTCGACGGCGTTGTGCCTGCCGACGTCCTCCAGATAGACCAGTGGCGTGTCACCCTTGCACAGTACGCAACCATGAATGGCACCCGCCTTGAGATAAAGCGACGGCGCAGTATTGATCTTCTTCGTCAGCGTGTAGAGCCATGACGTCTTGATCCGGGCATCTTGAGACAACTCGACGGTTTCAAAATTCTCCATCATGTCGCCGAACACCGTGCCTTGCGCACAGCCAGACGTCCGGGTTTTCTTCTTCATCTTCTCTTCGAAATTGGTCTCGCGGACCGTACGCACCACGATCACTTCAAGATCGTCGTCATAATCAATACCGGTGATCTCGTCATCCTGCTGCAGCATGCCCTGGTTGAGCAGGTAGCCGACCGCCAGCCAGTCAGGATGATCGCCAATGGTCATCGACGTGACTATTTCCTGGGCATTGAGATAGATGGTCAGCGGGCGCTCATGCACCACATGCGTATCGGTTGGCGCACCGGTCTGGTCGATCCCGGTAACTGCCCGCGACAGTTGCTCATCGTCCGGATCGGGCACGATGGCAAATTCCGATATGTCACGCGGCGTGTTCATGCGTGGGCGTAAATCCGTTGCGGCGGCATGTGCAGCACGATCTCGTCGCCTACCGCAATGCGCCCTTCGCGCTCGACCCACGCCACCAGTCCGCGCTTGTTGCGCGCCAGTTTCGGAAACGCCATGCCCTGGTCGGGATGATGTTTTTCGATCACATCGCCAACATAGCGGCACGGCGCATTTTCACCGTCGACAATCAGCGTGGCGCCGGAAGCAAACATCATGCGTGTTGATGGCGGCAGAAATGTAAGGTCGGGAATGCCCGAGGTAACCAGGTTTGCGCCGACCCATTCCGGCTTCAGTTCCGGAATCCCGAGTAGGCCGGCAACTTCGCGCAACTGCTCAACCGACAGAACCGACACCTGACGCGTATTCGCCACCGGCGTACCGCGCTTGTATTGCGCCAGCATGCGGCTGTCCGACTGATAGCCTCGTCCGGCATGACAGTCGCCGGCGATGCCGTCAAACACCAGGTCCATCCGGTTTACATGGGCTTTTTCCAGCCCCGTCTCGCGATCAGGACTGGACAGCAATGCGGTAACCCTGCCGACCAGTTTCGATTTCTCAAGTACTGCCATGATACGCCCTTTTCAAATGCGGGCCTGTGTATAGCATCTTAGCGCGTCAACGAAACCGTCATGCAGAGCATACCAGCTACTCTGCTGCGACACTCTGCCGGCTCCCGGCAGGCTCGACCCTTGCGGCGCAGAACTTGAACTCCGGAATTTTCCCGTACGGATCAAGCGCTGCATTGGTCAGCAGGTTCGCGGCAGCCTCGACAAAGGCAAACGGAATGAAGATGGCGCCAACCGGCACCTGATCGTCCTGCCGCACCATGATCTCCACTTCGCCACGGCGCGTTGCAACACGCACCTTGTCGCCCGCCTCGATGCCGAGCTTTGTTATGTCAGCCACATTCATCTGAACCACAGGCTCCGGGTTCACCGCATCAAGCACGAACGACCGCCGTGTCATGGCACCTGTGTGCCAGTGTTCAAGCTGGCGCCCGGTTGACAGAATGAACGGATAATCCGCATCAGGCGTTTCATCCGGCGGTATTACCTTGGCCGGTACCATTTTGCCGAGGCCGGTAGCCGTCGGGAACCGGTCGGAGAACACGATATCCTCGCCGGGGTGATCGGGTGCGGGACATGGATAGGCAACCACGTCTTCACTGATCAGCCGGTCCCAGGTGATATTGTCCAGCGAAGGCATGGCCAGTTTCATTTCGGCAAACACATCTGCCGGTGTGTCATAGGTCCAGTTGAGGTCAAGCCGGTTGGCGAGATCACATGTAATGGCCCAGTCTTCGCGCGCTTCACCCGGTGCTTCAAGCGCCTTGCGGCCCATCTGCACCTGACGGTTGGTGTTCGACACCGTACCGTTCTTTTCCGGCCACGCTGATGCCGGCAGGATCACATCGGCAAACATGGCTGTTTCGGTGAGGAAGATATCCTGCACCACCAGGTGATCCAGCTTGGCAAGTGCGGCACGGGCATGGTTCACATCCGGATCGGACATGGCCGGGTTTTCACCCAGAATATACATGCCGTTGATCGCGCCATCATGGATCGCATGCACGATCTCCACCACGGTCAGGCCGGGTTCGGGGTCCAGTTTTGCATCCCACAGTTTTTCGAATTTTGTGAGATTTTCCTCTTCAACAACTTTCGAATAGTCCGGAAACACCATCGGGATCAGGCCCGCATCAGAAGCGCCCTGCACATTATTCTGGCCACGCAGCGGATGCAGGCCGGTACCCGCACGCCCGGTCTGACCACACATCAGGGCCAGCGAAATCAGGCAGCGCGCATTGTCGGTGCCGTGGGTATGTTGCGACACGCCCATGCCCCAGAAGATAATCGCGGCACTCGCCTTGGCGTACTTGCGCGCCACGGTGCGGATCTCATCTGCTGCAATGCCGCAAATGGCTTCCATGGCTTCCGGCGAGTAATCAGCCAGATGGTCTTTCAGCTTGTCGAAGCCTTCGGCGTGCGCCTGGATATACTGCTCGTCATACAGGCCTTCTTCGACAATCACGTTCATCATGGCATTGAGCAGCGACACGTCGGCGCCGTTCTTGAACTGCAGCATATGGCTGGCATAACGCTTCATGGCCGTGCCGCGCGGATCAAGGATGATCAGCTCGGCACCGCGCTGTGCGGCCTGCTTGAAGAAAGTGGCGGCAACCGGATGGTTCTCGGTCGGATTGGCGCCGATGACCACGATCACATCGGAATCACGAACCGCAGTAAATGGTGCCGTTACAGCACCGGACCCGATGGTTTCCATCAGCGCTGCCACGGATGAGGCATGGCAAAGCCTGGTGCAGTGATCGACATTGTTGGATCCAAAACCAACCCGCACCAGCTTCTGGAACAGATAGGCTTCCTCATTGGAGCATTTCGCCGATCCGAAACCAGCAAGCGCCTTTGGACCCTTGGTCTCGCGAATGGTCTTGAGACCGTTGGCCGCGACATCAAGTGCTTCATCCCAGCTCGCTTCGCGAAAATGCGTCAGGGGATTGGCCGGGTCCATGTTCAGGCCCTTGGGCAGACCCTGCTTCCGAATAAGCGGCTTGGTCAGGCGTTCAGGTGACGTGATGTAGTCGAAGCCGAAACGCCCCTTGACGCATAAACGGTTTTCATTTGCCGGCCCGCCCTTGCCTTCAACAAAGGCAATATGATCCTGGCCGGTGTTTTCATCCTTGCGGATGTTGTAGGTGATCTGGCAACCAACACCGCAATACGGGCAGATGCTGTCGACCTGGCGATCCGCCTTGCGGCTGCCGCGGCCCTTTTCATCAATGATAGTCGACGGCATCAGCGCGCCGGTCGGGCACGCCTGAACACATTCCCCGCACGCCACGCAGGTCGATGCGCCCATGGGGTCATCAAAGTCAAAAACCACCTTTTCGTGCGGACCCCGGAATGCCATGCCGATCACGTCATTGACCTGCACTTCGCGACAGGCACGCACGCACAGGTTACAGTGAATGCAGGCATCCAGATTGACCGCCATCGCCGGATGCGAAATGTCAGGCTTTGGCGATGTGTCACGCGGAAAGCGTGAGACATCCACTTCCATCGCGTCTGCCCATTGCAGGAAAGACGACTGGTCATCATGGGCATCTTCACGCTCGGGCTGGTCCGCCATCAGCAGTTCGATCACCATTTTACGGGCGTTGGATGAGCGCTCGTTCTGGGAGTTTACAACCATGCCTTCCGAAGGTGTACGCACGCACGACGCCGCCAGGACACGCTCGCCTTCGACTTCTACCATGCAGGCGCGGCAATTGCCGTCGGCGCGATAGCCCGGCGCGTCTTTCCAGCACAGATGCGGAATGGTGGTGCCTTCGCGCTTGGCGACCTGCCAGATGGTTTCGCCGTCTTTGGCCTCGACTTCACGTCCGTCGAGGGTGAACTTGATTGTGCTACCGGACATCAGGAAACGTCCTCCTTGAAGTGCGTCATGACAGTACGTATCGGGTTCGGCGCTGCCTGCCCCAGGCCGCAGATGGATGCGTCGGCCATAGCGGTTGTCAGTTCACCCAGCAGGTCTTCGTTCCACGGGCCCGCCTGCATCAGCTTGACGGCCTTTTCACATCCAACCCGGCAAGGCGTGCACTGGCCACAGGATTCATCTTCGAAAAATTTCAGTAGATTGACCGCCGCATCGCGCATGGAATCCTTGTCGGACATCACCACGATCGCGTGCGAACCAACGAAGCAGCCAAGCTCGGCTAGCTCGCCGCCAAAATCCAGCGGCACATCGCCTTTCGATGCCGGAAGTATGCCGCCGGACGCACCACCTGGCAAATAACCCTTGAAAACGTGCCCGTCGGCCATGCCGCCACACATGTCGATCAGCTCGTTGACCGATGCGCCTGCCGGTGCCAGCACCACGCCGGGATTTTTCAGACGACCGGACACAGAATACGATCGGGGTCCCTTGTGGCCGTCCTTGCCTTGCGAGGCGAACCAGTCCGGTCCTTTTTCAAGGATACTCGGCATCCAGTAGACCGTCTCGATATTGTGAACCAGTGTCGGAGCACCGAACAAACCGACCTGCGCCACATAAGGCGGCCGGTGCCGCGGCAGGCCGCGCTTGCCCTCGATGGATTCGATCATCGCGCTTTCTTCGCCGCAGATATAGGCACCCGCGCCGCGCCTTACATGTACATAGCCTTCCGGCACGATACCGTCGGCTTCCAGCTTGCCGACTTCGTCTTTGAGAAGTTGTACCACTGCCGGGTACTCATCGCGCATGTAGATATAGACGGCTGAGGCATCGACACCCCAGGCTGCAATCAGCATGCCGTCAAGGAACTGATGCGGACGCGTGTGCAGGTAATGACGATCCTTGAAGGTGCCCGGCTCGCCTTCATCACCGTTGATGCACAGGTAGCGCGGGCCGTCACCGGCACGGACGAATTTCCACTTCTGGCCCGATGGGAACCCTGCCCCGCCGAGCCCCTTGAGGCCGGCTTCAAGCAGTGTGTCGATAACCTGCTCCGGCGTCTGCGACCCGCCGCGCAACCCCGCCAATTGTTTGTAACCGCCTTCAGCCTTGTAATCCTCGAAAGACTGGTAAGCGGGCATCTCCGGCTTAACAGTCTTGTTGGCGGCCATGATGGTCAGTTTATCGACACTGACATTGCCGACATAGTTGTGACCGACGGCGGCTGCCGGCGCCACATCGCACAGGCCCATGCACGGCCCGTGCACAACACGCACATTGTCAGGTGCACTGGCGCCCAGCGCCTTGATGATATCTTGCGCGCCCGCCATTTCACATGACAATGAATCACAGACCCGGATGGTGATCTCTGCCGGTGCGGTTTCGCCCTCCTTCACAACATCGAAGTGATGATAGAAGGTCGCGACTTCGTAGACTTCTGCCATGGGCAGCCGCATGGCGCTGGCCAGTGCAGCCAGGTGGCCGGCAGACAGATGTCCCCACTTGTCCTGTACCAGATGCAGATACTCAATCAGCATGTCACGCTGCAGCGGCTGATGGGTGTCCAGCAGGCCTGTAATTTCCTGATCGGCAACTGGGTCAAGCTGGCGGCCTTTGGGAAACGCCCTGCCCTTGCCCTTGCCGCCGCGACCGGGGCGGATAGGCTTGAAACCGTCACTGTCTGTGTGCTTGTTCATGTTCGCCCATACCTTTTGCGAAATGTTGCTGGACCAGCGCAACACCGCCCGCTACACCGCCGTCATGCCTGATTTGAGCGCTGGATTTGCCGGCACTCCAGACCATGGCTCAGACCGGAGAGCGCAACAGCACTGGTCAATTCTGCCAGCCAGAATTAAATGTTATACCTGAAGGTGTCCAGTTTAATGCAAGATTTCGACTATGAAATTGATGTCCAAGGCCTGCAGTGCCCGCTGCCGGTTCTGAAAGCCAGAAAGCGGTTGACGTCGCTTAAGCATGGAGAATCATTAAAAATTCTTGCAACTGATCCGGCTGCGGCAATCGACTTTCCGCACTATTGTGCCGAGAGCGGAAACGAACTGATATGCCAGTATGAAGAAGCCGGTGTTCTGGTTTTCATCATCAGGAAAACTCATGCCAAGTGAGGTTTCTGAATTACTCGGCATGCCTGCCTGCTATATGAAATAGTGGCTTTTCAGGGCCTCAGGGCCTTCTGGACTTCCGCCGCAAACCCGACCAGCACATCATCGCCCACAACAAAAACCGGCCGCTTGATCAGGGCAGGATGTGCCGTCATCAGCTTTATCGCGCCTGCTTCATCGACACCTTCCTTGTCCGGCGCGGGCAGTCCGCGCCACGTCGTGCCGCGCCGGTTGAGCAGTGTTTCCCAGCCTGCCTTACCGGCCCAGCCGGCAATCACCTTGCTATCAAGGTTCGCCTTGCGAATGTCATGAAACTCGTGCCCGACCCCTTCAGCCACCAGCCATTTGCGTGCCTTGCGGCAGGTGTCGCAATTGGTCAATCCGTAAACCTCAATCATCATCCACCTCTGCGCAACGACAGTGTATCATCAGAGAACGCTTCCGCACCGCCGGTAATCGGATCCGTGAAAGCCTTCAGGAGCCCGTCCAGTTCATCACGGCGGATGTCGCGGGTGATGAACACCAGTCGGGTCCGGTGATCTTCATCAGGCCAGCGTTCAAGCCGTTCCGGCGGATGCAGCACATGCTGCACCCCGTGCACAACCACCGGACGGCTCTCGTCATCTGCAAGCTTGACGATACCCTTCATGCGTAAAAGGTTGGGACCGTGATAGCTCTGCAGCAATTCCAGAAACAGATCGAACTGCATCGTCCCGATGGCCTTGTCCGTGGCGATGGAAAAAGAGCTTATGTGTTCATCATGCCGGTTCACATCATGTGAGTGGGCATGGTCGAGTGAATGATCATGATCTGCTGTATGGGAATGCGCGCCGGGTGTATCAGCCGCAGTACGCCGTGACCGGCGCCGGCCTGCCCGTGCAGGTGCATCAAAAGCTTCTGCTCCCAGCCATCGCCGGATCTGGTCAGGCCGGGCTTCACCATCTGCTGCAGCAACCTCAAAAAGCCGTTGCGCTGTTGCTTCTCCATTGTGAGTGGTCAGGATGCGGGCAGCAGGTGCCAGTTTGCGCATCCGCGCAATGATATCATCCAGGGCATCTTCGCCATCTGCCCCCGACAACAGGTCCGCTTTCGACAGAACCAGCTTGTCGGCAACCGCGACCTGTCTTACCGCCTCGTCATGCTGATCAAGTGTCGATGGTCCGTTCACGGCATCAACCAGGGTCACCACCCCTTCCAGCCGGTAGCGCTGCAGAAGCTCCGGATGGGACATCAGCGTTTGCAGAACAGGGGCAGGATCCGCCAGCCCGGTGGTTTCTATGATAACCCGGTCAAACGCCTTGATGGTGCCGGCATCACGTCGCGCCATCAGGTCAATGAGTGTGTCAACAAGATCGCCACGGATCGTGCAGCACAGACAACCCGACGCCATCTCGAACACGTTGCTGTCGGCTGTCTCGACCAAAAGGTGATCAAGCCCGATCTCACCAAACTCGTTGATGATGACCGCAGCGTTCGACAATACCGGATCTTTCAGGAGCCCGTTCAGCAAGGTGGTCTTTCCAGCCCCCAGAAAGCCTGTGAGAACTGAAACCGGAATCGATGGAAGTTTCGCCATTTTGTGAACTCTTCTGGAACCATGCTGATGCGCAATTGCGCACACTACCGCGTGCAGGACGCCGGTAGCAATGCCGGCCCATCTTCCGCGATACTGTCAGCCTTTCATCACTTGTCGGAGGGCGGCTTGCGGCGTTTCCGGCGCTTCTTCTTTGCCGTCTTTCCTGCAGACTTGCCACCCTTGGCCTTTTCGCGGCCGGACAGGCTGGCAAAGGATGCAAACACTGACGGTGTGACCACTTCGCATTTGCCACCGGCGCCTTGGACCTGCTGGCACAATGACTGGCTGGTGCTCTTTGAAATGTTGTATGTAACCGGAACAAAATCCTTGGTGAACGGAATTCGCACCACGCCGCTTCCCGCTTTACTGAACGCGTTTACCTTGACCGCCTGAATGCCGTTGATAACAGCCTCGGCCTCTGCCGCGCTCTTGAATTTGCCGAATGTCGCGCCCCATCCGGAAAACTTGTCGGCGCTTACCATGCGCAAGCCCGTGCCGCCACAAACCCGCTTGCGCAGGTTCGGCGGCGTGCCGCCTTCATTCTGCAGTGCCTTCAATGATGTTGTCGCCGGGTAGCCCGCTGCGGTCTCCATGACCACCTTGGCCTTATGGGCCCGTGCCCGGCCGCTGCGGGTGCCGAAAACCACGCCGACGACCAGCCGGCCGTTCACTTTGGCGGTGGCCACAAGGTTGAAACCGGACGGGCAGATGAAACCGGTCTTCATGCCGTCGGCCTTGTCCCATATACGCAGCAGGTAGTTTCGGTTACGGAGCTTCTTCTTGCCAAGCTTCAGATATGGGGCTGAGTAGTATTTGCGCGCCTGCGGATACTTGTTGAGCAGCGCATAGGACAGGATCGCCATATCCCGGGCGGTCGTGTACTGGCCCTTGTCATAGAGGCCGTGCGGATTGACGAAATGCGAACCGGTCATGCCGAGATCGCGGGCTGTTGCATTCATCAGCCGGGCGAAATCCGCCTGCGTGCCGGATACGATTTCAGCCAGAAGCGTCGCCATGTCATTGGCCGAGTAGATCAGCAGGGCCTTGAGAGCCAGATCAACCGATACTTTCTTGCCCGGTCTGAATCCGATTTTGCTCGGTGGAGGAGCCGAGGACGTCTTGGTGACCGTACCCTTGGTCTTGGTCGTGATCTTGCCCTGTTCGATGGCCTGGAAAACGACATAGGCCGTCATCAGCTTGGTCAGGGACGCTGGGAACCAGGGTTTGCCGGCATCCTTGGCAACCATGACCTTGCCGGTCTTGCCGTCGTAGACAACCACCGGGTTTGCAGAAACCGCTGTAAAGCTGGCCAGGAGGATCAATCCGGTTGTCAGGAAAACCCGGATCATGAGTGAAAGTGAAGTTGCCAAAACATGTACCTGTAAACTCGCCGCGCCCCCGGGTTAACTATGCCTAACACCTCGATGGCAGACGGATCAATGGGGCAATTGGCCGGTCACGCAATTGATGCACGCCGTGAACGACATGTCGGAAAATTTCCACACACAATCGCTGCTGTCGTTTACTTGATCGGAAAAATGGTGCCCCCAGCCGGACTCGAACCGGCACGCCCTCACGGACAACAGATTTTGAGTCTATCGCGTCTACCAGTTCCGCCACAGGGGCCTCAAATCGAGCCGGATAATAGGCAAGAGCGATCACCCGTCAACATCAAACATCACCCGCAGCCGAAATGAGGCATACCAACGGCAGTCAATTCACAAGTTCGATGGACAAATCGCGGCTCCCGGCGTATTGCCTTCGCCCATGCTGAGAAACCTCTACGACTGGTTGATGAGACTTGCCGGCCACCGCCATGCCCAATGGTACCTGTCGGTGGTTTCTTTCGTTGAAAGTTCGGTTTTTCCGGTACCCCCGGATGCCATGCTGATCCCGATGACACTGGCAAAGCCTGCAAATGCGTGGCGCTATGCAACCATCTGCACCATCGCCTCGGTGCTCGGCGGGCTGGCAGGATACTATATCGGGTATGCGCTGTTTGACACGCTCGGCCAATGGATTTTGAGCGTCTATCATCTTGACGACAAATTCTTTGACTTCCAGCAGAAGTTCAATGAGTGGGGCTTGCCGATCGTGTTCTTTGCAGGCCTGACACCATTTCCCTACAAAGTTGTGACCTTGATGAGCGGCGTGACCGAAATGGCATTGCCGATATTCATCGCAGCATCCGTGGTTTCACGCGGGCTGCGTTTCTATCTGGTTTGCGGCCTGCTGTACTGGCTCGGCGAACCAATGCGGGAGTTCATCGAGAAATACCTCGGTTGGCTGACGCTGGCTGCAGGCACTGCCCTTGTCGGTGGATTCGTTGCCGTCAAGTTTCTGCTGTGAACCAATTGTGGAGGCTTCAGTGATCAAGACAAAAACCGTACAGGAACTGGCGCTTAATGCATTCCTGGTCGCACTGGCAACCATAACCGCGGCATGGACGTTCGAAATAGTCGGCGGCTACAAGCCTTGTCCCTTATGCCTGCAGCAACGCTGGGCCTATTATTTCTCCTTACCGATACTGGGGCTGGTCTGGCTGCGCTTGATAACGCTGCAGGCGGACCTCGACGTGGTGCGCTGGGGCCTGATTGCCGTAACCATCGCCATGGCGATCAATGCCGGCATGGGCTTCTATCACTCCGGGGTTGAATGGGGCTGGTTTGAGGGGCCCGCCGCCTGTTCGTCCGGAGCCGGTCTGTCTGGCGGTCTTCCGGATCTCAGCAAGGCGACCGTGATCAATTGTTCGGAAGTGCAATGGCGCATGCTGGGCCTGTCGTTTGCCGGCTGGAACATGGTCATTTCTGCCGTCATCGCCGCTATCACCGCCCTCGGCGTCAAGCGCACCTACGGATCAAGCTCGGTATCCCAGTAGAGATAATCCTGCCAGCTTTGATGCAGATAGTTTGGCGGAAAATGCCTGCCATTGGCATGCAGTTGATGCACCGTCGGTTTGATCGGGTGCATGGCCGGATGCATACCGCAGTCCCTGGCCATCTTGTTGGCCTTGCGCAGATTGCACGGGCTGCAGGCAGCCACAACATTATCCCAGGTCGTCTGCCCGCCCTTTGACCGCGGGATCACATGGTCAAATGTCAGGTCTTCAGCCTGCCCGCAATACTGGCACAGGAACTTGTCACGCAGGAACACATTGAAGCGTGTGAACGCCGGATAGCGCGCCGGTTTTACATAGGTCTTCAGAGATACCACCGAAGGCAGCCGCACTTCAAAACTGGGCGATCGCACAACCGTGTCGTACTCCGAAACGATGTGGACGCGTTCCAGAAACACGGCCTTGACCACATCCTGCCAACCCCACAGCGACAACGGATAATAACTCAACGGTCGGTAATCGGCATTCAACACAAGAGCCGGGCAACTGTCCGGCGCAACATTCGGATGCAGCACGTCCTGTCCTTCCAGGTTGGTTGCAGCAGATGCGAGCAACGATTCATGTCTACTATATCTTGTGCAACGGGCGTGTGAAGGGTGCAAATTTGTCGCCTATCAGGCACTTTGTGACGAATCGGACAGTCAGATTCCCACCTCGCGCTGACGATGGCTTGCATAAAGACCCCACAGATAACACGCCGCCACCGCGCGCCAGGGCCGCCAGCGTTCGGCGTGAACGGGCATGTCAGCGATAGACGGTACATCACCAAGTTGTTCAAAAAGCTGCACACCAGCGCGAACCGCCAGATCGCCGACCGGCCAGGCATCGCGGCGGCCCAGGCAGGTCACCAGGTAGATATCGGCCGTCCACTGACCGACACCGCGAAGTGTTTTCAGCTCAGCAGCAGCACGATCGTCATCAAGATCTGCCAGCGCCGCGAAATTGAACGTTCCCTCGTTTTCGGCTTTCGCCGCATTGATGATGGCCGTCGCCTTGGCGCGGGTCAGGCCGTGACTGGCCAGATCCGATACCTGCATTTCGCTGATGCGGGCCACGTCGAACGGTGACAGTGCGGTTTCAACTCTCGCCCAGATCGAGTTGGCGGCTTTTGTGGAAATCAGCTGCCCGACCACAATGTGGGCAAGACCTGCCAGGCCGCCATCACGTCTGCGCAGCCGTGGCAGTCCGTTCTGCTCATGCAGCACACGGAACCGGGGATCGAGCTCAAACAGGGCTTCCGCCCCGGCGGCGAGGTCATCTATCGTATTGATGGTAATGCTGGGATGTTTCATCAAAGCCAGTATAGAGTCTGGCTAAATGAATTGGTATGAAAGTTGACGAATGGCAGGACCGACTTTTCGCTTTGCCCCCAGCCCCAATGGCAGGTTGCATCTGGGCCATGCCTATTCGGCCCTGTTTACGGCGCAGCAGGCAAAAATACACAAGGCTCAGTTCCTGTTGCGCATCGAAGACATTGACCGGGCGCGATGCAAGCCGGTGTATGCTGACCAGGCACAGGCCGATCTCAGGTGGCTCGGCCTGGACTGGCCGCAACCGGTACGCCATCAGTCCCGGCACATGCACGAATACACCGTTATCATCGACCGGCTTGAAAGACTGGGCCTGCTGTATCCGTGTTTCTGCACCCGATCAAAACTCTCAAATGTGCCGGGAGCAAAAGATCCCGACGGCACAACCGTCTATCCCGGTTACTGCCGATTGATGACGAAAATGGACCGCAACCGGCGCATGACAGCCGGAGAACCCTATGCACTGCGTCTGGACATGGCCAAAGCCATCCTCGCGGCCGGTCCGGACCTGAGTTTCCATGAGACGGGCTGCGGCCCGGATGGCGAAATCGGCGTCGTCCGCTGCGAACCGCAAGCCTGGGGTGATGTAATACTGGCCCGCAAGGATATCGCAACCAGCTACCATATCGCCGTCGTTCACGATGATGCCTGCCAGGGTATTACCCACATTACCCGTGGCATCGACCTGTTTCACGCCACCTCCGTTCACCGCGTCCTGCAATCAATTCTGGAGTTTCCGGTGCCGGTCTATATGCACCACAAGCTGATTCCCGATGATACCGGGCGCAAACTGTCGAAAAGCCTCGGTGACCGGTCCCTTGCGGCCCTGCGCGAGGACGGCGTCACGCCGGACATGATACGCGAACAGCTCGGCTTCTAGACCATGCCGGTTACATTCAGATATGCGGCACCAGCGCGAGCACAATGGACAAGGTGATAATGGACAAGGCCGTTCCCGCCGCGACGCTGGCTGACAGGGCTGCTTCTGCGGCACCCTGGCGTTCCGCGAATATGTAGGCGTTGGCACCTGTCGGCAGGGCAGCAAACAACACCACGATGCCGGCTTGCACCGCCGTCAGATCAAACACACCAAACGCCAGCACGGCGGCAACCGCCGGCATGACGGCCAGCTTGAGCACCATGAGCACACCGGCTGCCAGCCCGCTACCCATCAGGCCGAAGCGCGCCAGCGACAATCCGAGCGCAAACAGTGCGGCTGGAACAGCAGCCTGGGCCAGCATGGACACAATTTTTTCTGCCATGGGGTTAAGCCCCAACCCGGCAAGGTTCCATGCGCTTCCCGCCAGCAACGCCAGCACGATCGGGTTGGTAAAAAGGTCTTTCGCCAGGGTGCGCAGCAATACCGAAACCCCGTGGCTTTCAGTCTGCGAACCCCATTGCGCCAGCAAGGTGGCGGCAAACCATTGCACCGGCAAATGAATGGAAATGATCAACGCCATGGGTAGAAGAGCGTCGGTGCCGAAATAGGCAACGCCCAGCGGCAGGCCCAGCATCACCGTATTGCCGAACCCTGCGCCAAGCGCGGCTGATGCGCCGCCGGCACCTTCAAGTCCCGTCACGAAACGCGATGCCGCAATTGCCAGTATCCACACAATGGCCACGGCGGTGAAGAACGCCCCCCACAGCCCCCATGGCGGGCTTGCCGGTATACCCAGCGTGACCATCGCATTGAACAGCATGGCAGGGATGGCAAATGTGAAGACAAACGTGGACAGCCCACGCGCCGAGCCTTCAACAAAAAACCCAAAGCGTCCGGCACCGAAGCCGAGCACGATCAGCGCGAACACCGGCACTACAGTTGTAATCACACTTTCCATACGAATCCCTGCCGTCCGGCTGTCCTTGGATATTGTCTCAACACCCCGATTGGATACACTGCTGTAATGGCAAGCTCCAACAGAATACCGCCGAACGTCGATGACAAATCCGCCAGGCTGCTTGAACGTGCCTACAGGCTTTCAAGCGATGCAGACACTCACGAGCTTTATCGTGACTGGGCGGAAACCTATGACAAGACGATGCTTGAGGGACTGGGGTATCTGTCGCCTCGTCTGGTGAGCCGGTTGCTGGCTGACCATGTGTCAGACAAAACCTTGCCTGTGCTGGATGTCGGTGCCGGGACAGGTCTTGCCGGGCAGGAACTGGCGGGCCTCGGTTTCACCGCGATCGATGCCATCGACTACTCGGCAGACATGCTGGGTGTGGCGGCACAACGCGGCATCTACAACAACCTGCTTCAGGGTGACCTTACCAAGCCACTCGATATTGCCGACGCAACCTATGACGCCGCCGTGTGTACCGGCACCTTCACCCATGGTCATGTCGGTCCTTCATGCCTTGCAGACCTGTTCCGCATCATCAGGCCTGGCGGTCTGTTCGCCTTTTCGATCAACACTGGTGTCTGGATTGATGGAGGGTTTGAAATCGAACTGAAACGGCTCGAGAAGTCCGGCGCGGTTCGTCTGGTGACGCGTTGCGCCGGTGTCAATTACGAAACATCATCAGCACCTGACTCATGGCTCAATCTGTATGAACGGCGATAACAGTAAAGCTCGTCGCAACCTGCAGCGCGCCAGGGCTATCACCGGCAGTGACGATGCCCGCTCGGTCTATGCACAATGGGCTGCAGGCTATGATCGTGATGTGTTTTCCACTCTCGGGGTCACCGGTACCGGCACGATTGCAGACCTGTTGTGTGAACATACTGCCGACATCGACACCGCCCGCATCCTTGATGCGGGTTGCGGCACTGGCGCAGTTGCGGCCCGGCTGAAGGACCACGGCTTTGGCCTGATAGATGGCGTAGACCTGTCCCCTGAGATGCTGAAGATCGCAGAAGCAAAACAGCTTTACCGAACGCTGATCGAGGCAGATCTCAACCAACCCCTCGAGTTGCCGCGCAGTCCCTACACAGCCATTGTCAGCGCCGGCACCTTCACCACCGGACATGTCGGTGCGGATGGGTTTCACAATCTGTTCGCTCACTTGCAAGACGATGGCCTTATGGCCTGCGTCATTGCAATTCCGGTCTGGCAGCGCGACCGGTTCGATGCATTGATCGACAACCTGCCGGTTGATGTAGTGACCAACCGGATTGAGGCGACGATACCGGACGGTGAGCCGGACGCCCATATGCTGGTGCTGCGCAGGAACTGAACTTCCAGAGCCTGCCCGGCTCTACAGCTTCAGCTTGTAACCGATATGACTGGCGACAAATCCCAACCGGTCATAGAAGCGATGGGCATCTTCTCGGGTCTTGTCGGTCGTCAGCTGCACCAGGCTGCATCCGCGCGACCGGCTTTCGCTTATGGCAAACTCGAACATGCGCTGCCCCAATCCGCTTCCTCGATGTGAAGCGGCGACTCGCACCGCCTCGATCTGGCAACGCCGGGCCCCTTTGCGACTGATGCCGGCTATGAAGGTGAGCTGCATGGTCGCAGCAATCACTTCGCCTTCCTGCGCCACGACAAGAAACTGGTTGGGATCACCATCCAGCGCATCAAATGCGGAAACATAAGCTTGATCCAGTGGCAGTTCGGCATTTTCACGGCCATTGCCGAGACCGTCATCGGCCAGCAATCCTACAATAGCAGGAAGATCCTCCTTGCATGCTCGTCGCAAAACCACTTCCATCATTCAGTCCTTTGATCGACATGGGTACAATCGAACCCGTAGACCTGATCTACGCTGCAGCATCATCAAGGCGGCCATCGATCTCCTTGACGATTTCTCCCATGATCCCGGTCATGCGGAAATCCTTGGGCGTATAGACCTTGGCGACCCCCATCTGCTTCAGCACATTCGCATCTTCTTCCGGGATAATACCGCCCACGACCACCGGCACCTTGTCCATGCCTGCAGAACGCATCCTGTTCATCACATCGCGCACCAGCGGCACATGGCTGCCGGACAGAATGGACAGTCCGACCACATGCACCTGTTGTTCAATGGCTGCCGACACGATCTCTTCCGGGGTCAGGCGAATGCCTTCATAAATAACTTCCATACCCACTTCACCGGCCCGCACCGCGATCTGTTCCGCGCCATTGGAGTGCCCGTCTAGGCCGGGCTTGCCCACCAGGAACCTGACCGGCACACCCAGTCGCTGCGACAACGCCGCAACCTGCTCGCGTACGGTCTCAGAGTTTTCCGGCGCCGCCAGGGTGACAACCGTACCGACCCCGGTCGGTGCCCGGTACTCGCCGAATACGTCCCGCAGGGTCTGCCCCCACTCACCGGTGGTAACGCCGGCTTTCGCGCATGCAACCGACGGATCCATAATGTTGCTGCCGCTGCGCGCAGCCTCTTTCAGGTCAGAAAGGGCAACCTCGACCGCCGCTGCGTCACGCTGCTTGCGCCATGTCTTGAGACGCTCGACCTGTTCCTGCTCAACGTGCTCCGGCACCGTCAGGATGCTGTCACCGTCGCCACCCGACAATGGCGATGGCTCGCTGCTCTCGTAGGCGTTGACACCCACAACCGTTTCGCGGCCTTCTTCAATTGCCTTGATGCGTTCCGCGTTGGATTTGACCAGCTCGGTCTTCATATAGCCGCTGTCAACGGCGGCAACTGCGCCACCCATATTCTCGATGACGGCCAGTTCTTTCAGTGCGGCCGACTTGAGTGCATCAACCTTGGCACCAATGACCTCGGAGCCGGTAAAGATATCTCCGTGTTCAAGCAAGTCGGTTTCAAATGCCATGATCTGCTGCATGCGCAAGGACCATTGCTGATCCCACGCGCGCGGCAATCCGAGCGCTTCGTTCCATGCCGGCAATTGAACAGCACGCGCGCGCGCGTTTTTTGACAGGACCACGGCCAGCATTTCGATCAGGATGCGATAGACATTGTTTTCAGGTTGCTGTTCCGTCAATCCGAGCGAATTGACCTGCACGCCATAGCGGAACCGGCGCAGTTTTTCATCCTCGACCCCATACCGGGTTCGGCAGATATCGTCCCACAGCTCGGTGAACGCTCGCATCTTCGACAGCTCGGTAATGAACTTTATGCCGGCGTTCACAAAAAAGCTGATGCGGCCGACGATCATCGGAAAATCATCATCCGGCACCTGCCCGGACGCTTTCACACCGTCCAGAACGGCGATCGCCGTTGCCAGCGCAAAGGCCAGCTCCTGAGCCGGTGTGGCACCGGCTTCCTGCAGATGGTAGGAACACACATTCATCGGATTCCACTTGGGACATTCCTTGCGTGACCAGGTGATTGTATCGGTAATAAGCCGCATCGATGGCTGCGGCGGAAACACATAGGTGCCGCGCGAAAGATACTCCTTGATGATATCGTTCTGCGTGGTGCCGGTGAGGCTGGTTCGCGGTGCACCCTGCTCTTCAGCAACCGCAACATAAAGCGCCAGCAGCCAGGCGGCTGTCGCATTGATTGTCATCGACGTGTTCATGCGCTCCAGCGGAATATCCTGGAACAGGGTCCGCATGTCACCGATGTGCGACACCGGCACTCCAACTTTGCCAACCTCGCCGCGCGCCAGCAGATGATCACTGTCGTAGCCGGTCTGGGTCGGCAGGTCGAACGCGACCGACAAACCGGTCTGGCCCTTGTCAAGATTGCGACGGTAAAGTTCATTGCTGGCTTCAGCCGTGGAATGCCCGGCATAGGTACGGAATATCCACGGGCGATCACGGTTTGTCTGGTCATTCATCGAACTGCAGGTCCAGTAGCTGGGTTATCACAAGGGCCTGCACTTAATCAGGCAATTGCCGATAATCGAAGCATGAAGTTTATTGCAGCGCAACCAAACTTTGAGATTAGTCGGGACAGGCCGCGGCCATCGTCCTGACAAATCGCAAAAAATATGGGTAATGCCTAGTCGGCGGAATTGCGGTAATACACCAGCAGCATCATTGCAGCCACCGCCATGCCTATGTTTGCTGCCACGGCAATCATCACCATGCTGTCAATGCCCGGAATGTGGTAGGTGCGGGCAAGAATATTGGCGATGTAAGCACCGGTAAACAACCCGGTAAAATTCATTACCGTGTTGAAAAGAGAGCTGAATCTCACATAAGAATTGATGATAGTGGTACCTGCCAGGCACATTGCACAAACGATTAACAATGGCGTCGTGCCCAGGTCGCCACGGGCGAACGGCAAATACGAACTCCAGTTAATGTAAACGCCAAAGAGGCTCAAAAAGTCGTTCATGCGTACAACCTGATGTCATAGTCCTGAATGTGGAAATACGACCTTACGCGATCGAGGTTGCCATTAAGTAAACGGGTTATGTAAACTTTTAATTGGACAAATTGTTTGTTGCAATGCAGCATTATCTGCCCGATGCTAGATCAGGTTTATGGGTTCACTCGAACCCATGTTGCTCTATGCCAGAATTTTATGCAGGAGATCAGTTATGGGTGTAACAGCAGTACGCGAAACGGCGGAACCGGCAGCAAATTCCAGTGCTGCGCGCAAGGATCTCTACGAGATTGGCGAGATTCCACCACTCGGACATGTCCCCAAGGAAATGTATGCGTGGACCATTCGCCAGGAACGCCACGGTGAACCTGACACCGCCATGCAGGTCGAAGTGGTACCTACATGGGAGATTGATTCCGACGAAGTACTCGTTCTGGTGATGGCTGCAGGTGTGAACTACAACGGAGTGTGGGCATCGCTCGGCATACCGCTTTCACCAATAGACGGTCACAAGAACCCCTACCATATTGCCGGATCTGATGCGTCGGGCATCGTCTGGGCCGTCGGTCGCAAAGTGACGCGCTGGAAAGTTGGTGATGAGGTGGTCATTCACTGCAACCAGGACGCCGGCGACGATGAAGAATGCAATGGCGGCGATCCGATGTTTTCTACTTCCCAGCGCATCTGGGGATATGAAACACCTGACGGGTCGTTTGCGCAGTTCTGCCGGGCTCAGGCTCGCCAGCTCATGCCGCGGCCGCAGCATCTGACATGGGAAGAAGGTGCCTGCTACACGCTTACCCTGGCCACCGCCTATCGCATGTTGTTCGGCCACCGCCCCCATACACTCAAACCCGGCCAGAACGTTCTGGTGTGGGGCGCATCCGGCGGCCTCGGATCGATGGCAGTGCAGCTGATTGCCACATCTGGTGCCAATGCCATCGGCGTCATTTCAGAAGACGACAAGACGGATTTCGTGCTGGGTCTCGGCGCAAAGGGCGTCATCAACCGCAAGAAGTTCGACTGCTGGGGACAGCTGCCCACCGTCGGCACACCCGAATACAATGCATGGGCCAAGTCGGCGCGTGAATTCGGCAAGGCAATCTGGGACATCACCGGCAAGGGCAACAATGTCGACATGGTGTTTGAACACCCCGGCGAGGCAACCTTCCCGGTTTCCACGCTGGTCTGCAAACGCGGCGGTATGGTTGTGTTCTGCGCCGGTACGACCGGCTATAACATCACCATGGATGCACGCTATGTCTGGATGCATCAAAAGCGTATCCAGGGATCACACTTTGCCCACCTGATGCAGGCGAGCCAGGCCAACCGGCTGGTTATCAACCGCCGCATCGACCCGTGCATGTCGGAAGTCTATGACTGGAACGATATCCCCAAGGGCCACATGCGCATGCGCGAGAACAAGCATTTGCCCGGCAACATGGCCGTGCTCGTCAACGCACCGACCACGGGCCTGCGTACATTTGAAGATGTTCTCGAAGCCTGCGGCAGCTAGCCGGAATACGGATGTGGGCGTATCTGTGTCCACATCCGTGCACAGTCAGACGGCCAGTTTTGCAACTTCCGCTTCAATATTCGCCTTGAGTTCGGGCGCCAGCTTGAGGCGAGCCGACAGCATTGCAAGATAGGCCTGCTCGGCAGGATCATCCGGATCAATCGCCAGGCAGGATGCAGCATAGATTTCAACTGCCTGTTCGGTATTGTCGGCCAGAGCAACAATCCCATCTATGTCCAGCGGCTTGCGCAACTCATCCATCAGAAATGCCTTTTCCTCCATGCCGAGGCCAGCCTCGTCAAACTTGCCAAAAATGCGCTGCTGTTCTTGCGCATCAATATGCCCGTCCGCCTTTGCCGCTGCGATCATCGCCTGAATGATCTTTACGCCCAGCGCGTTGCGGTCTGCTTCAGGTGCAGGAAGGAATGCGGTACCTTCTGCTTCCGGCGTCACGTTCTTCATCGGCGACTGCGACGCCGGTCCTGTCGATGCCGGTCCGGCTGGTCCGCTCGCCTTGCTGGCCTGCCAGTCGTTGTAGGCCTTGTAGGCAAGCCCGCCCAATACCGCCACGCCACCGATCTTCGCTGCACTGCCGGCCATCTTGCGGCCCTTCTTGGTCCCCAGCAGCAAACCTGCCAGCCCGCCAGCAGCCAGTCCGCCGCCAAAACCCTTGAATGCGTCGGGGATACCGCCGCTGGCACGGGCCGGCGCACCTGAATTCTGGTCCTGGTTCTGGGCGTTTGACCCCATGAATTGATCAAGGAGCTTTTGCGGGTCGAACATACTTGCGTGCCTTTCATGCCGGTCAGGGAAATTTTTTCATCTATTGGTAGATGGACTGTGAAACGCGTAAGACAAGTGCACGGAACAAAAAACTTTGCGTTGGTCCTGATAAACACGCTACCCAACTCAGATAGTAACCTGAACGCAGCAACCTCGCGGACTTTCATGACATCTCCCGGCCAGGACAAAGCGCAAAGCACCATGAAAAGTGCGCCAGGTTGGCTCGGGTTGATCCCTGCCGTCTTCGTCGTGTTCTGGGCCACCGGTTTTATAGGATCGCGGCTGTCGGCACCCTATGCCGAGCCATTCAGCTTCCTGTCGATCCGGTTTGCCATTGTTGCAGCACTGCTGGGGATGGTCGCACTGTTCATGCGGGCATCATGGCCGGACAGGCGCACCACGGTGCAATGCCTGATTACCGGCGCGCTGATCCATGGTGGCTATCTCGGTTTCGTATTCTGGTCCATCTGGAAAGGAATGCCCGCAGGCGTTTCGGCTCTTATTGTTGGCCTGCAACCGCTGATGACGGCCATACTGGCAGGCGCGATGCTGTCTGAGCGCATCACGGCGCGCCACTGGGCCGGTTTGCTGATCGGACTGGCCGGTGTCGGGCTTGTCGTGTGGCCGAAATTCACCCTCGACGCCGCCGGCATTACGCCGCTTACCGTAGGCGCAAACATACTCGCCATGTTGTCGATCACTCTTGGATCGATCTATCAGAAACGTTTCATGAGCGAGGTCGACCTGCGCACCGGAAACGCATGGCAGTTTACCGGTGCTGCCATTGTCACCGGCATCGTCGCCCTGGCCACAGAAAGCTATCAGATAACCTGGAACGGGTCGGTGATCTTCGCCATGGTGTGGCTCGTATTCGTTCTGTCCATAGGAGCGATATCAATGCTGTACATCATGATCAGGCATGGCGAGATTTCCCGGGTGACAACCTTGTTTTACCTGGTGCCGGGTGTGACGGCGGTTATTGCCTGGCTGATGTTTGATGAACAGATGCTTCCCGTTCAGGTCGCCGGCATGGTCGTGTGCGCCGGTGCGGTTATGCTGGCTACCCGAAAGTCATAATACCAAAGGAAATGATTATTGACCCCTTTGATGGAGCCAAATCTGTTCACTCTGGCAGGCGCGGTGCGCAGCGCGATGCGGTGCATCGGGCAAGTGCCGCAACGCACCAGATGGACGGATTTGGCCCACCGAAGGCCGGTTTTTCGCGCTCGCCGGACGTCGTTATGCTCCACTTGTGGTCAGACAGACCAGTGCGTGAAGCATGCCTAGCCAGCAAACGCGAAAAATCGGTCAAATAGGTCAATAATCATTTCCTTTGGTATCACTCTGGTTATATTGCACTGCAACAATTCACCGTTATACTGTCGCTGATAAACACGCATTATCTGGTCGCCGCTTGAACCGGACACTTCCGAGGAAACCCAATGAGCCTAGCTGAAGATATCCGCCCCGCACCCGCCGCTCTGCCTGGTCTGAGTGAAGCAATGGCTTCAGCCGTCAGGGAAGTGGACACGCTGTTCGCCCACGCACGTGCCAACATGGTTGAGCGCGTCGTGGTTGACGGGCGGGCTTCTTCGGCCGCGGTGGAGCTGGAACAGCACGCCGTACACGGTCTGGCCTGGCTGGCGACATATACTGAAACGCTGCGAAACCTCTGCGCCTGGCATGATGCACTTGCCGGCGAAGATCGCCTCACGGAGCTTGAACAACTGATAGCCCAGGTCGTGTTTGGCGAATACCTCAATCACATTGCCGGCGGCATCCCGATGAACGGGCAGGAGTTCATCCGCCTGCATGAACTGGCTGTTCCACCGTCCGCATCAGCAAAATTGCAGGACGGATCGTGCGGTGAGCTGCTGCGTTCCGGCTCAACACCCGCCAGCCGCGCCCGGCTGGTAGAACTGATGATCGACAGCCGTGCCAACCTCACGACCGGTGATTGCGGTCTTGACGGCATGCTTGACGAAATGCGCTCCCAGATGAACCGCTTCATTGAGGAGAATGTTGCCCCCCATGCCCACGACTGGCATTGCAACAATGAATATGTGCCGCTTGAGATCATCGCCAAGCTCGCCGAGCTCGGTGTGTTTGCGCTCACTCTGCCGGAAGAATACGGCGGCATGGGCCTGGGCAAGGAAAGCATGTGTGTGGTGTCGGAAGAACTGTCACGCGGCTGGATTGCCATCGGCTCGCTGGGCACCAGACCGGAAATAGCCGCAGAGCTGATTATCGCTGGCGGCACGGAAGCACAGAAGGAAAAATGGTTACCTGCCATTGCGTCCGGCGAGGTTTTGCCGACCGCTGTCTTCACCGAGCCCAACACCGGGTCTGATCTGGCCTCGCTGCGCACCCGTGCCGTCAGGGATGGCGACGTCTACAAGGTAACCGGCAACAAGACCTGGATCACCCATCCGGTACGCGCAGATGTCATGACACTGCTGATCCGCACCGATCCGGACGAACCGGGCTACAAGGGCCTGTCCATGCTGCTGGCGGAGAAACCGCGCGGAAGTGACGACGATCCGTTTCCTGCAGACGGCATGTCAGGCGGTGAAATTGAAGTGCTCGGATACCGCGGCATGAAAGAGTATGAAATTCGATTTGAAGACTTTGAGGTCAAGGCGGAAAACCTGCTCGGTTCAGAAGAAGGCCAGGGCTTCAAGCAGCTCATGCAGACATTTGAATCAGCCCGCATCCAGACCGCGGCACGCGCCATCGGCGTTGCCCAGAACGCCCTCGATCTCGGTTTGCAATACGCCACCGACCGGGTGCAGTTTGCCAAGCCTATCGTGTCGTTTCCCCGCATCTCCGACAAACTGGCACTGATGGCGGCAGAAATCATGGCTGCCCGGCAGCTGTCATATTTCTCGGCCCGTGAAAAGGATGCCGACCGGCGCTGCGATGTGGAAGCCGGCATGGCCAAGTTGCTGGGTGCGCGCGTTGCCTGGACATGTGCGGACAATGCGCTGCAAATCCACGGTGGCAACGGGTTCGCGCTGGAATATCAGATCAGCCGCGTTTTGTGCGATGCCCGGATTCTCAACATCTTCGAAGGTGCCGGCGAAATCCAGGCCCAGGTGATTGCCCGCCGCCTGCTGGAACAGGGCAACTAGTCGCACATGACGGCACGCACCATCCTCATTACCGGGTGTTCGTCCGGCATCGGCTACACCTGTGCAATCGGCATGCAGCAGCGCGGCTGGCGGGTTATTGCCACGGCGCGTAGCGCGCAGGACACGGCAATGCTGAAGTCCAGGGGCCTGGATGCACTGCAGCTTGACTACACCGATGCCTCGTCAATTGCAGCCTGTGCAGACCAGGCGCTGAAACTTGCCGATAACAGGCTCGACGCGGTTTTCAACAACGGCGCCTATGGTCAACCCGGCCTTGTGGAAGACCTCCCGGTAGAGGTTCTGCGCGAGCAGTTCGAGGCCAATTTCTTTGGCTGGCACGACCTGACAACCCGCTTGATCCCGGCCATGCGCGACCGGGGGTCGGGCCGCATCGTGCAGTGTTCCTCGGTGCTCGGCATTATCGCAGCCCCTTACCGGGGCGCCTACAATGCCTCGAAGTTCGCGCTTGAAGGTCTCACCGACACACTCCGGCTGGAATTGCACGGTTCCGGCATCCGGGTCAGCGCCATCCAGCCCGGCCCGATACGGTCACGTTTCACGCAGCGGGCGCTCAACGCCTTGCGTGACAACATAGACACCACCGGCTCGCGCCATCACGCCCTGTACGCCAAACGCATTGCCGAACTGGAAGCGATAGCAGGCACGGAGCCTAGCCCGCTGGAGACACCTGAACAGGCCCGCGAAGCCACCGGCACCAGCTGGCTGCCGCAATACCGACTTGGCCCGGAGGCTGTACTTGACTGCCTGATACATGCGACGGAAAGCGCCAACCCCAAACCGCATTATCATGTTACCTATACGACCAGGATGGCGGCATTGGCCCGCCGTCTTCTACCTGACCGCTGGCAGGAAAAACTGGCTCTCAGGTCATCGTAAACCAAGGGTATGTCCCTTCAATCTGGCGCTCCGGATGCACAACCTGTGCTGCGGGGAAAGGCCCGAGAGGCACTATGTCGTTTGTCGATTATCTGGTCCCTGTTTCGGTTGTTGCCGTGGCCGTTGTTCTCGGTCTGGGTCTGCTCAACATGATGCGGGGAGGTGACAGCAACACATCGCAGAAGCTGATGCGCGCCCGCGTGCTGCTGCAGTTTGTGGCTGTCATCGTCATTATGGGCGTGATTTACGTCACTGGCAGGTAGCCTGTATTCCTCGCACTAGCGCGGCGCCATCCGCAATGCGCCGTCGAGCCTGATGCACTCACCGTTCAACATGTCATTGTCGACGATGGCCAGCGCCAGCTTCGCATACTCCGACGGATCACCGAGGCGCGCCGGAAACGGCACATTGGCCGCGAGTGCCGCACGGACGTCTTCCGGCAATCCGGCAACCATGGGTGTGTGGAACAATCCCGGCATGATGGTGCAGCATCTCACCCCGTCGCGCATCAGATCCCGGGCAACCGGCAGTGTCAGGCCGATCACGCCACCCTTGGACGCGGCATAGGCGACCTGCCCGATCTGACCGTCAGTTCCGGCAATCGAAGCCGTATTGATGATCACACCACGCCCGCCGTCATCAGTTACCGGCTCGCTGGTGATCATGCCGGCAGCGCATTTGGAAATCATGTTGAATGTGCCGACGAGGTTTACAGCAATGGTTTTCTGGAAGCTGGCCAGCGCATGAAACCTTGATTCGCCGGTTTTCTTGTCGATGCCTGCGGTTTTCTCACCAATGGCAATGCCGGCACAATTGACCAGCACACGCTCCTGACCGTGGGTGGCGCGGGCTTTCTCAAGACCGGCAGTAGCACTGTCATCAGATGTCACATCGGCATTTATAAAAACACCGGCAATGTCGGATGCAACCTGCTCACCGCGCTCGGCATGCATATCGAACACGGCTACCCTGGCACCCGCGTCGGCCAACGCGCGCGCGGTTGCTTCACCCAGACCCGAAGCACCGCCTGTCACAACAGCCGCCATGCCCTCAATAATGTTCATTCTGCATCCTTCCGGGTTTTCAGGCTTAGCCTTGCCGCAAGCCTTACATCTTGTAACTCATCCTGACAGGTTCCATATGCAACTCAGCAAATAGTTTCAACTCCGGGGGAGGAATTCATGGCCGGGCAGCAGCAATATCCCGATCTCGACAGTGATGACATCACCATGCCGGGCACGGTTGATCGCAACGAGGAAACTGTCCGCAAGGGCTTCTGGTCCAAGCTGAAACACAATCTTGCGCGCGTCCCGCTGGCAGATCAGGTGGTGGCTGCCTACTATGCTGCTTTCGATCCCGCCACCCCGTTTCGCACCAAGGCCATGCTGCTGGCCGCGCTGGCTTACTTCGTCATGCCTTTCGATGTGATTCCCGATTTTATTCTGGGTTTCGGGTTCACCGATGACATGACGGTCTTGCTGACGGCTTTCGGCCTGATCCGCACCCACGTCACCGACGCCCATCTTGAACGCGCCAGGGAGACGGTGGAAAAACTGCGCACCGAAGCAAAAACCTCAGAGTAATCTCTAATCAGCCTTGATGGGTTCGCTGCTTTTCCGGGTCGTAGATCGGCATGGCGACCACCGTTGCGGTCGTTTCAATGTCGCCGCCTGCTACATTCAACTTCGTACCGGGATGTGCCGCGCTCGGCGAAACGTGCGCCAGAGCCAGTGACTTGCCCAGCCGGTGTGAGAAGCACGGGCTGTTGACCACACCAACTGCCGACCCATTGAGCGATAGCTCTTCTTCTCCATTGACCATGTCATCATGGTCGACCACCAGGCAGACATTATTGACTTTCTCATTGCCCCGGGCGGCCGCCAGCGCCTCGCAACCCCGGTAGCCGGTTTTTGATTTGCTGACCGTGAAACCCAGGCCAACTTCGAAAGGTGTGTGCTCTGTGGTCATGTCGTAGCCGTAGAACAACAATCCCGCCTCTATGCGAACCTTGTCGAGGGCGGTGAAAGAGCACGGTGTCACGCCTGCTTCGACCAGCCGGTCCCAGATATCTCCAATGACAGTCGCATCCGCAAAAACTTCATAACCGCGCTCACCGGAATACCCGGTTCGTGAAATCCGGCACGGATGACCGAAAAGGGTTGTCGCCCTGTGCCGGAAGTAAGCCAGATCTCCCAGCTCGGCATCACAGTGAGCATCCAGTATCGGAAGGGACCCCGGTCCTTGCACCGACAGGTCATGTAGCTCGTCGGTAAACTGCACTGAGACAGATTTACCGGCAGCCGACGCTTCCAGCAGAGCCATCGTATCGCCGGAGCCGTGCACAATCATCCATTCATCATCGCCGTTATTGTAGACAATTGCGTCGTCGGCCATCGTACCCGCATCCGTGAGAACCGAGAGGTAAGCCGCCTCGCCTTCAGCAATACGGCTCATGTCACGGGTAGTGAGATGGTCCAGAACCGCAATCGCATCGACACCTGAAACCATGATCTTCTTGAGCGGTGACATATCAAACATGCCGGCGCGTTCGCGCACCGCGTCATGCTCGTCATTGGGATCAGCGGTATAGGTCCACGCGGTCCCCATGCCGTTCCAGTCTTCAAGACCTGAGCCAAGCGCGGTGTGACGTGATGCAAGAGCAGAGGTGCGGCTGAGTTCTTTAGTCATTATTGTCTCCGGTTTTCCTGACTGTATTCGCCTGCCCCGACCCAATCTGCGTACAACCGGGCTGACCTCAAAATCGAACGCCACTCGGACAAACAGCGCCGATTGGGAGTTTTTCATCGAAAACACTATCTGAAAATCGAAAAGTTTTGCACTGACCGGCTAACAGAATTATACGTTGGCAATGAGGTTCCGGCATTTCGACAACCTGCGTGTCTTCAACATCGTGGCACAACACGGCAGCTTTTCTTCTGCTGCAGAACAACTGCACCTGACAAAAGGTGCTGTCAGCCACCAGATCAGGCAGCTCGAGGCGGAGCTGGAATTTGATCTCTTCAAGCGGCTGCCGCGCGGCATCTCACTCACGCCGAAAGGCCAGGAGCTTCTGGTGGCGACGCAATCGGCATTTGGCAGCCTGGAAAAAAAGATCGGCGAACTCAGACAGTCAAATTCGCGCACGTTGACAATAGGGGTCACAACCTATTTTGCCTCGCGCTGGCTGTCTCCACGGCTGATGGATTTCATGCGCGCCCACCCCGACATCCGCCTGCGCGTGCAACCAATGATCGATCTGCACAACCTCAGGGCAGAAGGCGTGGACCTTGCCATCCGCTGGGGCAACGGGTCCTGGAATGACGTTGAGATTGAAAAACTGTTTTCCTGCCCGGCCTGGCCGTGCGGAGACGTCAATGCACTCAGCCAGGTCCGCGACATGGGCCTGGAGGCAGCGTTCGAAAATTTCACGCTGCTGCGCGACCGACAGGACAGTACAGCCTGGTCGCAATGGTTCGAGGTCGCCGGCCTGCCCTATTTGGGCCAGACTGATACGCTGATCATCCCGGATCCCAATGTCCGGGTACAGGCGGTGATCGACGGCCAGGGTGTGGCGCTCAATGACATGCTGGTGGATGCTGAAATTCAGGCAGGCACACTTCATCGGTTATCCGATGCCGACCTGTCCGACTTCGGCTACTATCTGGCCTATCCGTCCGATGCCATCTCCAATCCGGACGTGGGGGCCTTTGCGGGTTGGCTGAAACAGGCTGTCTAGAGGGGCACAGGTTCAGTTCAAGCCATATCACCGTCTACGCTGAAAGCCATACACCTGGCCTCACGGCGTCACAATCACCTTGCCGCGGACCTCGCGTCGGGCAATGGCCAGCAGGGCATCGCTGGTTTCCTCAAGCGGGTACACCTTGTGGATATGCGGTTTGATTTTTCCGTCTACGACCCAGTTCAGAAGCTGTGCCATGTTTGCACGGTGCCGGTCCGGCTCGCGCACCAGGTGATCGCCCCAGAACACACCGACAATCTGACAGCCTTTCAACAAGGCAAGGTTCAGTGGAATTTTGGGGATGCCACCACCAGCAAAACCCACGACCAGGAAGCGCCCGTTCCAGCCTATCGCCCGCAGCGCCGGCTCGGCCAGATCTGCGCCCACCGGATCATAGATCACATCCACGCCCTTGCCGTCAGTCAGTTCCTTGAGCCGGGTCTTCAGATCCTCATCGGTGTAATTCAGTGTTTCGTCCGCGCCAAGCGTACGGCAGAACTCCAGTTTGTCGTCGGATGAAGCACACGCGATCACGTGTGCACCCATGGCTTTGCCGATCTCAACCGCCGCCTGCCCGACACCACCTGAGGCGCCCAGCACGGCAAGTGTCTCGCCCGGTTGCATGTCGGCGCGGTCCTTCAACGCATGCAGCGATGTGCCATAGGTCACGATGAGACCGGCTGCAGTGACGAAATCCAGCCCGTCGGGCATGGCAATAACGGCTTCCTGCGAGATCGCAATTTCCGCCCGCACGCCACCCCACACTGAATAGGCCATGACCCTGTCGCCGACCTGAATGCCTTCAACTCCATCACCGAGGGAGGTCACCTCACCGGCAATTTCAGCTCCTGGAGAAAACGGCAGGTCGGGTTTGAACTGGTATTTGTTCTGGATAATCAGGGTATCAAAAAAATTCAGGCCGGCCGCCCGGACAGCGACAACAACCTCTCCCGGCCCGGCGACAGGGCTTTCGATATCGGCCACTTCAAGGGTTTCCGGGCCTCCAAATTGCGTACACAGAACAGCTTTCATCAGGTCTCTCTTGCTATGGTTTCGTCGCATTGAGTTACATTACAATTACATCGTCATGTGCCCGCTGCCAAATTACGGTCCAATTTGCAAAGCAGTTGTGAAGTCATTGACGGTCAGTGCTGGAAATTTCCGAAATTTGCATTTAGGTTACGGCAGGTTGTGCGCAGTTCGTCAAGCTGCGAGAACGGACGACGAGGCATTTCGAATTCATGAAGGTAAACATGTTGCAGAGCAGTTTTATTAGAAATTCCACCATGCTGGCCATTTCCGGCGCCATGTGCGGCCTTATGCTAAGTCCGGCGCTTGCTGAGGACCCCAAGTTCATTGAGGAATTCAATGACTGGTCCGCCTATTCCTACAAGGCTGGCGGCGGCCGGGTTTGCTATGTTGTCTCGCAGCCCAAGGACTCAGAGCCTAAGAACGTCAGGCGCGACAAGGTGTTCTTCCTGGTCCAGCATCGCCCGAAAGACAAGGTGAGATCAGAGGTTTCAACCATCATCGGGTATAAGTTCAAATCCGGCAGCATGGCCAAGGTCACCATTGACGGCAATGAGTTGACGCTGTTCACCAATGGTGACGGCGCGTGGGCTGAATCCGGTTCGGTTGACCGCAAGATCGTGGCATCAATGAAGGCCGGTAAATCCATGGTGGTGACCGGCACTTCGTCGCGTGGCACCCTGACCACCGACCGCTATTCCCTGTCCGGCATAACGGCTGCAATGAACAAGATCGACAGCATCTGCAAATAGGCTGAGCCTTCCCGGGCCAGGATTGCTCTGGTCCTGCTGGTGGGACAATCCCTGTCGCGAAACCCACCACAGGGTCTCGCGCCCTGCACCGGTATGTGTTATTGACCCGCGCCATGAGTATATCGCTGGACATAGATCATCGCGCGACCAACGCTGCTGCCGACGGCAAGCCCACCGTCGGGCTGACCGTGCGCAAATCGCTCATTGGTCTGACCCAGAGCGATCTGCTGCTGGCTCTGGCCGACACCGCTATCCCCGAGAAACAACGTCGCATGAGGGCCGCCCAGTTGTGGAACTGGTTGTATGTCCGTGGCGCCAGCGATTTCGCAGACATGACGAGCATTTCGAAAGAGCTGCGCAGCGATCTGGCACGCACGTTCGACATTTCACGGCTCGAGATTGTCACCGAGCAGATATCCAGCGACGGCACCCGGAAATGGCTGTTGCGATTACCTGCCGACGAACTGGGCCGGCGCCACGAAATTGAAACTGTTTACATCCCCGAAGAAGACCGTGGCACGCTGTGTATTTCCAGCCAGGTCGGCTGCACGCTGACCTGCACGTTCTGCCACACCGGCACCCAGACGCTGGTCAGGAACCTGACGGCAGGCGAGATCGCGGGGCAGATACTGATTGCCCGCGATCGTCTCGGAGAGTGGCCGCACCTGATTGAAAGTGCCGAAAACGCTCCCGCCAGCGGCCGTTTCATCACCAATGTGGTTCTCATGGGCATGGGAGAGCCCCTGTACAATTTTGATAATGTTCGCGATGCGGTTGATGTCATTTCCCATGGCGACGGACTGTCGATCTCCAAGCGCAGGATTACCCTGTCCACCTCCGGGGTGGTGCCGGAAATCGCCCGCGCCGGTGAAGAGATAGGGACCATGCTGGCCATCTCCCTGCACGGCACAACCGATCAGATCCGCAATGAACTGGTTCCGATCAACAAGAAGTATCCGATCAGCCAGTTGCTGGACGCCTGCCGCAACTATCCGGGCCTGTCCAATGCCAGGCGGGTGACTTTTGAATATGTGATGATCAAGGACGTCAACGACACAGCAGAAGATGCCCGTCGCCTCGTTCAACTGCTGAAAGGCATCCCGGCCAAAGTCAATCTGATACCGTTCAATCCATGGCCAGGCACAAGCTATGAATGCTCGGACTGGGAACAGATTGAAGTGTTCGCACGCATCGTTCTGAAGGCAGGCTACGCCAGCCCGGTTCGTACACCGCGCGGGCGCGACATTCTTGCTGCCTGCGGCCAGCTCAAGTCAGCCTCACAAAGACTGAAGAAGTCCGAGCGCGACGCCCTTAAGGCTGCGGCCAGCTAAAACGCGATGATGGATTGATTTGAACCCGTGTCACTGTTCAGACGACCGGTTCCTACCGTCGTCTCATGACCCACTCAATCGCCTGTTCCAGCCTGTCGTCACCCCAGAACAATTCACCATCAGGCGTGATGAACGTGGGGGCGCCGAAAATGCCTTTCCGTTCGGCTTCCACTCCGCGCTCGACAAGCGCCTTCTTGGTCCTGGCTGTCACTGCACGTTTCAGCCAGGAGGCCGGATTGTCGACAAGCCCGTCGAGGGCGTTGAGAACTGTCTGCTTGTCGGAAATATCCTGACCAAGACCGAACTCCTTGTGAAAAACCCGCCTGCAGAAAGCCGGCACCCAGTCTTCATCACATCCCACCGTCGCCACCCTGGTGGCAAGCAGGCCGTGTTGCGGAAATTCATCCGGCGGATTGAAATCGAGGTTGTGGCGTTTGCACAACCGTTCGACGTCACGCCACATATACCGGCCCTTGAGCGGATACAGATTGAACGGTGATGTCGACCAGCCGTGTTTCTGAAAAACCGGACCAAGCAGGAACGGCATCCAGCGAACGTTTATACCAGCTGAATTCATCCAGTCCTCAAGCCGCCCGGCCGACACATACGCATACGGACTGGCGAAATCGAACCAGAACTCCAGTTCAGAAGAAGTCATGAAAGTGCGCCTCAGCTATGGCATGTCCTGTGCGAAGTGACTGCGATTTTTCGCGGCTGAAGACATGCAGGAACAAGAGATCCAACTTCATGCCGATCATTGATCACAACATCAAAACATAAAGGCAGCTCCTTTCAAGAGCTGCCTTCCAGATGTCTTCAATCGGTCATGGGACCCGATAACCAGCCAGTTAGCTGACGATCACTTTGGCGCCAATCCTGACCCGCTTGTGCAGATCAATGACCTCTTTGTTCAGCATGCGAATGCACCCCGAAGACTGGGCAGTTCCAATGCTGGCCGGCGCGTTGGTGCCATGAATCCGGTACAGCGTATCGCGACCGCCCTTGTACAGGTACAGAGCCCGTGCGCCCAGCGGATTGTTCGGTCCGCCTTCCATGCGCGCCGGCAGCGTCCGGCCGTACTTCTTCTTTTCACGCTCGATCATTTCTTTCGGCGGATGCCATGCAGGCCATTCAGCCTTGCGTGCAATCCGGGCGGCACCCGACCATGTGAAGCCCTGGCGACCAACACCGACGCCGTATTCTATGGCCTTGTTGTCGGCGAGCACGAAGTACAGCTTGCGTTTGCGGGTGCTGACGATAATCGTGCCCGGTTTTTCGGTCGTCCGGTAGCTGACGGTCTTCTTGCCCCGGTACTTTGAACGGTTGAAGAAGCTCCCGCCACCGCTGCTGCTGCTGCGGCGGCTTCCGCTGTTGAAGTTGAAGATGGTGCGGCTTTCAGCGAGCGCACCGGTTGATGAAGCAGCCAGTGCGGCCAGACTTGATAAAAACGTACGGCGATCCATTTTCATGGTCTCCTGTTTGGATGTTCTGAAGAACAGTGATTCGATTGGGAAACACTCTACAATTTCAAGAGTGTCGTTACAAAGGGTCAAACCGTAGTTTTCAAAGCAAAAAACGGCCTAGAACTGCCAAGCGCTCGCGCACATTGGGAGCGACAAGTTGAGATGAGAAATCCGTGGTTACCTGATGCGACAAATATGGCAGCGAGATAATCAGCTGAGCCTTGATCCCTGCCCAGTCGCCACCATCGGGCCAGTTGTCGTTGGTACGCAACACAACGGCGTCGTTTTCCTCGATACGCGCGCTCAGACATCTGTCCGTGCATGCAGAATCGCTAGGCTCGCTCACCGCGCTGTCATCAGACACAATAATTGAAGTGTCGGCCGCATGTACCGGATCGACCAGAAGTCCCAGGCACGGTTTCGCAATCACTGCAATAAGCAGTGCAGCAACCAGCATGCGTGACAACAGGCCTCGATACATGTGAGAAAAACTCCTCAGCTTCCCGTGCGGTAATATCCTTGAATTCGCCCTGCAAATCAACAGCCTGCCGTTCACCAGAACGTGAACGGCCTCCTGAAACGGCTCAGAGCTCCGTCATCAACGACCCGGAGCTGATATTGTTCCGCCCGGCCGGGCGCCTATTTGCGGTTCTGCCGGTTTTCAATCAGGTCATCGACCACCGCAGGCTCTGCCAGCGTGGATGTATCACCCAGGCTTGAAAAATCGTCTTCGGCAATCTTGCGCAGAATACGCCGCATGATTTTGCCGGATCTGGTCTTCGGCAATCCGGGTGAGAACTGAATCTTGTCCGGCGATGCAATCGGCCCGATCTCACTGCGCACATGCCCGACAAGCTGCTTCTTCAGATCATCCGACGGTGCCTGTCCCGTCATCAAGGTGACATAGCAGTAGATCCCCTGGCCCTTGATATCATGCGGATACCCGACAACAGCAGCCTCGGAGACCGCGTCGTGAGCCACAAGTGCTGATTCGACTTCAGCGGTTCCCATGCGATGCCCGGACACGTTGATCACGTCATCCACACGGCCGGTAATCCAGTAATACCCGTCCTTGTCACGCCGGCACCCGTCGCCGGTGAAGTACTTGCCCTTGTAGGTCGAGAAATAGGTCTGAATGAAGCGTTTATGGTCGCCATAGATCGTGCGCATCTGGCCAGGCCAGGAATCGGTCAGGCACAGATTGCCGTCTGTCACGCCGTCCAGCACGGCTCCTTCATTGTCGACCAGTTGCGGTTGTACACCGAAGAACGGCCGCGTGGCCGAACCCGGCTTCAGGTTGGTCGCACCCGCCAGCGGCGTAATCATGATGCCGCCTGTTTCCGTCTGCCACCAGGTGTCCACGATGGGGCATTTTTTCTTGCCGACCGCATGGTAATACCATTCCCATGCTTCCGGATTTATCGGTTCGCCCACTGACCCGAGCAATCGCAGATCTTTCAGCGATGCACGATTTACATAATCGTCTCCTGCCCCCATGAGGGCCCGTATCGCGGTTGGCGCGGTATAGAAAATATTGACTTTGTGCTTGTCGCAGATATCCCAGAACCGGCCGGCATCGGGATAGGTCGGCACACCTTCAAACATCAGTGAAATGGCACCATTGGCCAGCGGTCCGTAGACAACATAGCTGTGTCCGGTAACCCAGCCAATATCGGCGGTACACCAGTACACGTCACCTGCATGATAATCGAACACGTACTCATGGGTCATCGATGCCCAAACGAGATAGCCGCCGGTCGTGTGCAGCACACCTTTGGGTTGGCCCGTGGAACCTGACGTGTAGAGGATGAACAGCGGGTCTTCCGCCTTCATTTTTTCAGGCGGGCACACCGGTTTGGCTGCAACCATGGCCGTATGATACCAGACATCGCGGCCGTCAACCCAGCCGGTCTCACCACCGGTCCGGCGCACCACCAGCACTTTCTTGACCTTGAAGCCGGCCTTGGTGGCAATCTCGATGGCCTTGTCGGTGTTGGCTTTCAACGGGACCGGCTTGCCGCCGCGCAAACCCTCGTCCGCCGTGATTACAAAAGTCGATTTGCAGTCGACGATTCTGCCCGCCAGCGCGTCCGGCGAGAACCCGGCAAACACGATCGAATGAATTGCCCCGATGCGGGCGCACGCCAGCATGGCATAGGCTGCTTCCGGGATCATCGGCATATAGATAGTGACGCGGTCACCCTTCTTCACACCGTTCGCCTTCATCACATTGGACAGTCGGCAAACCTGTTCATAAAGCTCGTTATAGGTGATTTTCTTGTCGTCAAACGGATTGTCGCCTTCCCAGATAAGAGCGGTCTGGGTGCCCCGCTTCTTCAGGTGCCGGTCAACGCAGTTGTAGCATACATTTGTGGTGCCATCTTCGAACCACTTGATCGATACGTTACCGCTGTAGCTGGTGTTCTTGACCTTCTTGAAAGGCTTGAACCAGTCGATGCGCTTGCCGTGCTTGCCCCAGAATTTTTCAGGGTCCTTGACTGACTGCTTGTACATTTTCAGATAGCCGTCATTGTCGATGAGGGCATTCTTTTTCCAGGCGGCCTGGACCTTGTATGTTTTTCCGGACATGAGCGCTTTATCTCCCTACCAAGTCATATACGTGCGCGAAATTTATCTCATTATGCGAAGTACCTTGCCCGAGGGCAATGCGTCTTCCGTTCTAGATGAACCTGTTTTCTGCGCAGACGTCAGGCCAGCCGCCAAACCTGGCTGCGCTTGATCTCCGCATCTTCAAGGTCACGTGTGACCGGCACCTCGTAGGACGCGCATGAAACAAGCCTGTCCTGCGGCAGGTATGATCTGCCCGGATCGCCTATCAGAACGTCAATCTCCTGTTCAGCCGCTGTTTCAAGCCAGTTCACCAGCCGGTTTGCCACCGACTTCTCATAAAACAGGTCACCGACAAGAATGGCATCAACATCCGGCGGCGAAGCGTCCAACAGGTCTTCACAACAAGCAGTAACGTCAACCTGGTTGGCTACGGCGTTGATGCTGACCGCCTCCTGTGCAAAGCGATCAATATCAGCCGCCGTGACCTTAACCGCTCCTGCTTTCATGGCGGCGATACCGACCAGCCCCGATCCGGAGGCAAGGTCCAGCACCGTCTTCCCGCCAACGGTTTCACGATTGTCCAGAATGTAGCGGGCAAGCGCCTGACCGCCCGCCCAGGCAAATGCCCAGAACGGTGGCGGCAGCCCCATCTCGCCCAGCTCTTCTTCCGTCTTCTGCCACAACGGCACGGCCTCATGGGCAATATGCAGGGAAATCTCCGGCACCAGAGGCACCGGTATCAATCTGGTATTTTCAATAATGAAGTCGTGCCGGTTAACAATGCCGCTCACTTGCTGAGTGGCGGTGATGTCAACCCGCCCATGCGGCACACCTCCAGCCATTCATCGTGAAGAACCGGCTGCACCGACAGGCGCATGGAGGTCACCAGCGACATTTTCCCAAGCTTGGGGTTGGCCTTCACATCAGCGAGGGAAACCGGGTTCGGCATATCCATGACAGCCTTGACATCCACGCATTCCCAACGCTCATCATCGGTGGTGGAATCAGGATGTACGAGCGCACAGACCTCACAAATTCCAACGACGTTCAGGCCCTCGTTGGAATGGTAGAAAAAGCCGAGATCACCCAGTTGCATGGCGCGCATGTTGTTGCGCGCCTGATAGTTGCGGATGCCGTCCCATTCTTCACCTGCATCGCCTACTTCTTTCAGCATGTCCCATGAAAATTTGAACGGTTCGGATTTGAACAACCAGTAGGCCATGTTCCCTCATTTCAGTGTCTAGTCATGCTCGGCCCGCAACGGGCGCGACATGAGTTGTGTTATTTCATCGTCCACATTTGCACCGTCGCTGACAATCCTTGCGACAGCCTCGCAGACCGGCATCTCGATACCATGGGCAGCAGCGATGGCACATACGACGCCTGCCGTGTGCACACCTTCCGATACTGCGGTGCGCGAGGCAAGAATGGTTTCAAGAGCGACCCCCTTGCCCAGTTCCACACCGAGGGAAAAATTACGCGACTGGGTGCCGGAACACGTCAGCACAAGGTCTCCCAGCCCGGACAGGCCGAACAGAGTTTCAGATTGTGCTCCAAGGGCCGCCGCCAGCCTGCGCAGTTCGGCGAACGACCGTGCCAGCAATGCTGCCTGCGCGGACGCGCCCAACCCCTTGCCGGCACAGATACCGACCGCTATCGCCAGCACGTTCTTTACTGCCCCGCCAATCTGCACGCCCTTCATGTCTTGAGCCACGTAGATCCTGAATGACCGGGTGGAGAGCGCGTGAGCTATAGTGGACGTCTGTTGCTCATCTTCGCCCGCCAGCGTGATGGCGGTTGGCAATCCGGCAACAACATCGGCGGCGAAACTGGGGCCGGACAACACCAACGGCTGCAAATCCGAGCTTTCCCGGACAACGTCAGTCAGGAACTTGTTGCTGTCGCGTTCAAGCCCCTTTGCGGTGATGACCAACGGCACTGGTTTGTTGAGTTGTTTCGACAGTTTGGTCACGACCGCTCGTGTCGCCTGCGCAGGCGTTGCAAGGATCAGCAGGTCACTGCCGGCAACTTCGGACAGGTTCGAGTTAACCTGCAGGTCTTCTGGCAGCCGATGCCCCGGCAGGTATGTTGCGTTCTCACCGTCAGCAACAATGGCCTTTGCCAGATCAGCCGACCGACACCACAATGTGGTGTGCAGGCCGGCACGCACGCACATGGTTGCCAGCGCGGTGCCCCACGCACCGGCACCAATCACACATGCTGTTGAAATATTGCTCTGCGTCATGCCTTGACCCCGGCGAACGGCTGCGGTTCGGCATCAGCGTCGAGCGGCCAGCGCGCACGCGCCGACAGGGTAAACCCATCCGGCTCGCGTCTGGCCGCATTTTCAAGCCCGGCCCAGGCAATCATCGCTGCATTGTCGGTACATAGCTCAACCGGCGGCACGCTCAGGCGAAAACCTGAATGAGCACAGCTGCGTTCGAGTTGCCCGCGCAATGCCAGATTGGCGGCAACGCCACCGGATGCAACCAGGACGCGGTCTTGTGCACCCGAGTGTAATTCCTGAAAAACAGCCATCGCCCGCCGGACACGATCTGCCACCGCCTCACACGCCGCCAGCTGGAACCCGGCACAGATATCAGCTACATCCGCTGCTTCAAGCGGCTGGATCGCCATGGCAGCCTGGCGAACCGCTGTCTTGAGGCCTGAGAATGAAAAATTGCAGTCGTCGCGTCCTTTCATCGGCACGGGAAACCTGAACCGCTTGCAGTTACCATCTGCTGCGGCTTGCTCCACTGCCGGGCCGCCCGGATAGCCCAGGCCGAGCAGTTTGGCTGTCTTGTCGAAGGCTTCTCCCAACGCATCATCAATCGTGGTTCCAAGGCGGGTGTAGCGGCCGACATCATCGACACTGACAAGTTGGGTATGACCGCCTGACACCAGCAGGATCAGGTAAGGCGGGCGCAAGCCTTCGGTGAGACCGGGCGTCAGGGCATGGCCTTCCAGATGATTGATGCCGTAAAACGGCTTGCCGGTTGCAAGCGCGATGGCCTTGGCCGTCATCAACCCGGTCAGTACGCCGCCAATCAGGCCGGGTCCGGCTGTTGCGGCAATGCCGGACAGATCATCAAAATTGCACTTGGCCTCACTCATCGCCTGTTCAACCAGCCGGTCAAGATGTGCCAGATGCGAGCGGGCTGCAATTTCCGGCACAACACCACCATACGGCGCATGCAGCGCAGTCTGGGACAAAACCACACTGGACACGATCTCGCCCGAACCGTCCGGGCGGCGAGCCACGACAGACGCCGCAGTTTCGTCACACGAAGTTTCGATACCCAGCATTAAGTGCGTTTGTTGATTGTTGACGCCAGCCAAGCTACAGACCTTCCTTGAACCGTCCAGGGCCTTGTATACTGCCCATTCGAACCTGCCTGTAACACCGAAAGTAATTCGCTTGCAAACCGACCGCATCAAAATTGGTACCAGAGGTTCACCGCTGGCCCTGGCGCAAGCCCATGAGACACGCGACCGATTGTGCAAGGCGCATGATCTTGATCCGGCATTGATCGATGTCATTGTCATCTCGACCACCGGCGATCAGATTCAGAACCGGCCATTGGCGGAGATCGGCGGCAAGGGCCTGTTCACGAAAGAGCTTGAAGAGCAGTTGCATGACGGCAGCATCGACATGGCGGTTCATTCCATGAAAGACATGCCCGCAGTTCTGCCGGACGGCCTGGAGATATGCTGCCTGCTGGAACGCGAGGACCCGCGCGATGCCTTCATGTCTCCCGTTGCCAGATCCATCGCCGATCTGCCTGAAGGCGCAACCGTCGGGTCTTCATCGGTGCGCCGTGCAGCCCAATTGCTGAACATTCGACCTGACCTTGAGATCGTGCAGTTCAGGGGCAATGTACAAACACGATTGCGCAAACTGGAAGAAGGCGTTGCAGCCGCCACATTCCTGGCCTGCGCCGGGCTCAACAGGCTCGGCATGGCGCATCTGATGACAAGCGCCATTGATCCCGACATCATGCTGCCGGCCGTTGCACAAGGTGCCATTGGCATTGAAATCGCGACCTCCAATGATCGCTCGCGCGCACTGCTGGAGCCACTCAATCACCAGCACACCAGCATCTGTATCGAAGCAGAGCGTGCCTTTTTGACAGAGCTTGACGGCTCCTGCCGCACTCCGCTGGCCGGTCACGCGACACTGGCTGACAATGTGGTGTCATTCAACGCCATGGCCCTGACGCTGGACGGGCAAAAGGTGTTTACCACCAGCCGCACCGGTCCGGCCGACGAGGCAGGCCGCATGGGACTTGACGCTGCTGAAGAAATCAGGGCACTGGCCGGTGCAGATCTGGTGTCGTAATGCACCTGATTGTAACCAGACCGCAGGCAGACAGCGACAAGCTGAAATCGCGGCTGCAGGCAAACGGCCATACAGCGTCAGTTGTGCCGTTGTTAACGATCCGACCTGATGATGGTGCCGCCATTCCCGGTAATCCCTGGCAGGCAATCGCCATTACCAGTGCCAACGCCCTGACAGCATTGGCCGGTAGCGGCATCTCAGCAAAACTGATCGCCGTTCCCGTGTTCGCGGTCGGACCGGCATCTGCAACACTTGCCGGTGAACTTGGCTTTGCAGACATTCGCCAGGCCAAAGGGGACATGATTGCGCTGCAGCGCCTGATGAAACAGGACCTGACGCCGGAAGCCGGACCGATACTCTACCTGACCGGAAAGGTCAGGTCCGGAGATCTCGCCGCGGATCTGCGCTCGCACGGCTTCGGCGTCGAGCGGATTGAACTTTATGAGGCGGTGGCCACCACACAGTTTCCGCCGCACGCAGCTGAAGCCATCCGGTCGGGCAAAGCCGATGCAGTTGTGCTGTATTCTGCGCGAACCGCCGATATCTGGCTGCAACTGGTCAAGCAGTCAAAACTGCAGGCCGAGGCGGCGAAACTCACTCATCTGTGTCTGTCGCAGGCAGTGGCTGAAAAAGTCCGCTCCGGGCTTGGCGGCAATGTTTCAATTGTTGTATCCGGCAATCCCGATGATGATAGTATGCTGGAAGCTGTAGAAGATACCGCAGCAAACCAGTCGGCCCACAATGCTACGCCGGGGAAAGGCGCCACCATGGCAAATCGAAAGACACCATCGCGCAAGGCCAAGAAACCTGCACGGCCTACCGTGATTGACGCCAAGGCCACGGAAGTAAAATCCGCGGAGACGGAAAAGCCGGCATCCCCGCAGGCACAAAAACCAGAATCCGCGCCCGGCGAGACAGCCTCCGGCAAGACGACTGCGTCATCCAAATCTGCCGAACCGGGCAAAAGCACCACCAGCAGTGCGAGCAAAGCCGCAGCGCGTGACGCATCGAAAGACAAACCTGGCAATACCAAGTCAACGGGTGGATCAACGCCTGTCAAAAAGTCGGGCAAGGGCAAGCTCATTACCGGCGCGCTGGTCGCAACATTACTCGCAGGCGTTGCCGTTGGCGGGTATCTTTACCGTGAGCATGGCGCCAGTTTGTTTGGCAGCACGGCTCCGGTTATTGATGTAGGCGCAATCGAGGGTCAGGCGCTGGAAGCCATTGGCACGGCCAAGTCGGCAACGGAAACGGCGGATACCGCTCTGGCCCGGACCAAAGCGCTCACCGACAAGGTCGCCGGGCTTGAGCAACAACTGACCGAAGCCCGAAACAGCGCCGCAGCACCTGACGCCGGTACGCTGGCGACCATCAGCGCGGCTTCGGAACTGGCCAGTTCCGCCAAATCGGAGATCGATGCCGTATCGGCAAAAACCGGCGAACTTGAATCCGGCATGACCGAGGTCCGCACCGCCGTTGCCAGCCTCAAGTCAGCGCTGCAGGCAGCAGCCAGCACCGGCGGCGGCGCAGGGCAGGCTGAAGTAAACCTGAAATTTGATGAACTGGCACAACGGATTGCAAAACTGGAATCGGCACAGGCACAGCCGGGTGACGACAAGGTGTCCGGTGAGGTCGCAGCCCTACGCGACCAGCTTGCGGCATCAACCGAACGCATGGAAAAACTGGAGAGCCGGCTCGAATCAGCAATTGCCAACCCGAAGCCCGACGTATCGACACCCGCATCGCCACCGACCGCAGCGATTGATACGACCAGGATCGCCGCTCAACTGGCAGCATTGTCAGACACCGTCAGCCAGGGCAAACCCTATCAGGCAGAGCTGAGCGCGCTGGAAGAGACCGCAAGCCTGACGCTCTCTCTGCCGGCTCTTTCCGCCAATGCGGCCTCCGGCATCAAGACGCCTGATCAGTTGCAACAGGCCCTTGGCGAACTCAAAACTGAACTCGACGCAGCGGCAGCATCCGAAGGCCCTGCTGCAGAGGCCACCTCGGGGTGGTGGGGCACAATAACCGGCAAATTGTCGTCAGTCGTGAAAGTTCGCAAGATAGACGGGTCCGGGAACTGGGCAGAACATACCGCATCCGCTGTCACAGCATTTGACACAGGTGGCCTCAGCGCCGCCATAGCAGCACTTGGCGCCGGTGGCGCGTCTGCACCTGCCCCGGTTGCCGCCTGGATCGTTGAGGCTCGCAAGCGTCTGAGCGCCGATGAAGAACTGCAGAAACTTCCACAAATCATCCTGGGCCAGTTGCCGGCCCCGGCTCAATAATCCGCGGCGGGACTTAAAAACATGATTTCTTTGCTGGTGCGCTTTGTCCTTCTGATCCTTGTCGCAATCCTGTTTGCCTGGCTTGCCGACCAGCCGGGTGATCTCAAGCTACGCTGGTTGGGGTATGAACTGGAAACGTCGCTGATGGCTGCGGTCATCATGCTCGCGGGTCTCACACTTGTCATATGGATCACCTGGTCGGTTTTGATGTGGCTGCTCGACAGGCCCGGCGCATTCGGAGGCTGGTTCAAGTCGCGCAGGCAGCGCAAGGGCAAGCAGGCCTTGTCGAGCGGATTGATCGCCGTTGCGTCCGGTGACAGTGAGGCAGCGCAAACTCACGCAAGGACTGCCGCCGCCATTCTTGGTGATGACCCCATGGTGAAACTGCTCGACGCCCAGGCATCCCAGATGCGCGGTGACAATGTCCGGGTGCGGCAACTGTTTGAAAAAATGTCGGAACAACCTGAAACCCGCCTGCTCGGCTTGCGCGGACTGCACACTGATGCGGTGCGTCAGTCAGACATGACACGGGCACGCGCGCTGGCCGAAGAGGCGGTACGTATCAATCCGAAAGTGTCATGGGCCGGCAAGGCGGTGCTCTCCTATCAGTCAACCAGCCAGGATTGGGTTGCTATCTCGCGCACCATCGACATACAGAAATCAGCTTCACTGATTGACAGGAAAACCGCCAACCTGAAACATGCCGTCGTGCTCACCGCACAGGCAGCCGAAGCCGAAAGCAAGAATGCCGAAGACGGCTATGATCTCGCCTTGCGGGCGCACAAGCTCGACCCTTCACTTGTTCCTGCTGCAGTGATGGCCGCGCGCCACGCCACTGCGGACGGCAGCTTGCGCAAGGCTGCGAAAATCATCGAGAAGACCTGGAACCTGACCCCGCACCCGGACCTGGCCGACGCTTATGGCCATGTCCGTAACGGCGATTCCGCGCTCGACAGGCTCAAGCGCATAAAGTCGCTGGTCACCAAGTCAGGCGGCATCGAGGGTGCTGTTGCCCTGGCAACCGCCGCCATTGATGCACTGGAATGGAAAACCGCGCGCGAAGCCCTGAGTGCTTACGCCCATGACAGGCCACAGGCCCGCATTTGCGGGTTGATGGCGGAGATCGAGGAAGGCGAGTTCGGCGACAAGGGCCGTGCACGCGAATGGCTGGCCCGGGCGGTCAGGGCACCACGTGATCCGGCCTGGACCGCTGACGGTCATATTTCCAGAATCTGGTTGCCCGTATCGCCGGTATCAGGCGAGCTTGGCGGGTTCAAATGGAAGGTGCCTGTCGAGGGCATTGCGTATGAGGAACCCGAAGTCACATCGGAAGAACACGACGACACCATCCCGGGAGATGATGCAATTGCCATCACCGCGGCGGAAACGCCGGACGAGCCGGAAGCTCCGGAAGCGGAAGAAGAGGTGATTGTTCAAAAAACCGACGAGCCGGTCGAGGATGTCCCGGCTGAGGCAAATGATGTTGAAGACGTTTCTGAGGAAAAACCCGACGAGGACGCTGAGGAGAAACCTGCCGCGGAAACCGGGGAAAAGACTGTAGAAGAAACTGCGCAGAAACCTGTCGAGGAAGCGGAAGCTGAAACACCGTCGCCTGAGACTGAAACTGAGGACAAGACAGACCCGCCGTCAGGTTCGGTTGAACCGGACAGGATCGACAAGGAAACTGACCGGGGTGGCAAGGACAATGTGAAGACGAGGGAGGAAGCATCCGTCTTCGCCCGCCAGCCCGATGACCCCGGCCCCCTGGACGAGACAGCCAAGAAGCCGGAAAAGACCTGGCTTTGAGTGTTGAAAGTTTAATCTCTTCGCGTTATGTGTCGCGCAAGATCAGGAAACTGACATGCCGCTTTAGCTCAGTTGGTAGAGCACATCATTCGTAATGATGGGGTCAGGTGTTCGAATCACCTAAGCGGCACCAGTTTCTCCAAATGGAGCGAATTGGTAGCAGGCCGCCGACAAAACCGTTGTCTATCGCGCCCCTGTGATAGAGGCAGTTTGTGATCCCGGCGCATCGCTTCTGTTTAATTGACCTTACGGAAATTTCCGACTATCTTTCTGGTGACGCCGTCTTCAGTTCTGGTTTTCACTGGAAGACCATAGAACGTCAAATTACTTGCTGAAGCAGAACGCTTTTGTCTTCCAATGACCTGGTCAAACGGAAGATCAGTATCAGGCGCCTTGCAGCATGTTCACATCTGCAACTCTGCAAAAAAGACCGGCCGGAAACACTACATGAAGTAAGGGCGATAGCCATGACACATCGTTTCGTTGGATTGCCGAAGAACAATCAGGGCCGGACCGTCAAGACTTACCTGTTCAAGGAAAACCGCTCGACGAAGGTCAGGCAGGTGTTGTGGGGTGACTGGCTCAATGTTGACGGTGAGGAAGCTGACGGGTGGCTGCGGGTCAACTGGGCGCCCAACAGCGACAATCCCGAGACACTGTTCATACCCAAGAACCACACATCTGACACGCGCCCGCTTGAGATCATCTTCCTGGATGTCGGGCAAGGCGACGGGGCCGTTCTGATCACGCCGGAGCGCGATGATGGCGAGGCCGTCATTGTCATAGATGCCGGCGACAACTCCAACATGCACACCTTCCTGTCCAAGCGGTTCGGTGCCTACAAGGATGACTTCCAGTTCCATGCAGCCATCATCACCCACCCTGACAAGGATCACTATGGCGGTTTCGATTCCATATTCTCCACGCCGCGCTTCGGTTTCGATATTGTCTACCATAACGGTCTGGCGGAACGCCCGGTCTCAGGTACGTTCGAAAAAGTCGGCGGTCATAAGAAGGATGCCGCAACGGGCGTGCGTTATGTCACGGACCTGGCCATCGGCAAGCCGGAGATCGAGGCCCTGTTCGCAGACGGCATTGATGCCGGAGATTTCGTGTTTCCGAACACGATGCAAAGCGCCCTGAAGAACCCGAAGATCAACGACTTCGCGATGCTGTCGACGGAACACGGCACCAAAGAGGACGACCGCACCTGGATGCCGGGCTTTGCCCCTTCGGACAATCGCGCCTACTCCATCGAGGTCGTCGGCCCGGTGGTCGAGCTTGACGGCGCCGGCAAGCCGCGGCTCAGAAAAATCGGCAGTTACGGGGAAACCAAGAACGGTCACTCCGTCCTGCTGCGGCTGCACTATGACAAGTTCAAGGTGCTGTTTGGTGGCGACCTGAACGACAAGGCGGAAAAATTTCTGCTGCGGCATTACACTGGCAGAAGCCGGATGCCGCCGACGGGCAGCGATGCTTATGACGAGATGATCGACGAAGCCGCGAACTGGTTCAGGTCCGACATAATGAAAGTCTGCCACCACGGCTCGGAAAAGGTGACCGACGCCTTCCTTGAGACGGTCAAACCGGCTGCTTTCGTGATTTCGTCCGGCGATGAGGAAGGCCATGTTCACCCGCGGCCGGACCTGCTGGGCAGACTGGGCAAACTGGGCCGCGGCGACACACCGGTTATCCTGTCTACCGAACTGCAACGTTCCACCCGGGAAAAGGAAGACGCGGAAATGGTAGAGTCATTGACGCGGCGCGTGCTGAACCTCAAGGACAGTTCGAGTTCGAGTGTACGCGAGAAGATCATGAACGACATCTGGGATCTCGGACGGTCGAACGTCAGTGTATACGGTACCATTTACCTGAAGACCGACGGCGAGCGGCTGGTGACGGCGTTCAGGATAGAAACCGGCAGCGACAAGAAGAAATGGTTCACCTTCGAGTATGCTTTTGACGCTTCCGCGTCATTGCACCTTGTCTAGAGCAACACCGGGATGTGGTTTTGCGGAATTCGCACTCTGCCGTGATTTCGCTGTTTTGACCAGCGGTCCTCTGAAATTGCCACTTTAGATATATTGAGACCGGTCAGGTCATTTTGGTGGTGCAAAATGAGTGCCGGACCCGGGCCGCTGCATTGCGTTTTCCCTGTGCGTCGTTATCTTCGCAATCACAGTTCAAGGACGCATTGATGCAGAAATTTCGGAAGCTGGTCAGCCGCTTCATTCCAGACAGGCACGATCAGGACGACACCCGTTCAGGCTCGCCGGACACCAGCGACGGTCAGCCGCTGACCCGGTCACAACGCATGTACTGGGCGTCCTGGAAACGACATCCAGGCGAAGCCACGGACAACCGGGTTCTGAAAGTCGAGTGGAAGCTGGATCTTGATACAGATGCCTTCCGGCGGGCGCTGGAGGAATTGATCAGGCGAACCGACGCTCTGCGGCTGACTTTCCATGAAGTTGATGGTGAACCTTCGCAACAGGCACGCGAACAAATTGATTTTGACCTGACGGTCAGGGGTTTTTCTGCGGAAAAACATCCGTCAGCGGCCGCCAATGACTGGCTTGACACACTTGCCCAACGTCGTCTCGACCTGCAGAAAATGGTTTTCGAAACAGCACTCGCCCGTCTAGCGCCGGATCGCTGGATCTGGTTCCTGAACCAGCACCATGTCGTAACCGACCACACATCCGTCTCATTGATTGTTGAACGGTTGTCCAGCCTCTACGAAGAAGCTCTTGATGGTCCGATACCGGCCGCACCGCCCTATCCGTCATTCCTGGGTTTTCTTCGTGACAATCCCGGTTTCGTCAAGCCGCAAGCCGGTCAGCCTGTGCCGCCGGCGAGCCGAAAAGCGCCACCTCGACTGTATGCAGCTGATCATGACAAAAAGACCGATGCCGCACCAACCACATCGATGCTGAGGCACGAGGTGCATCTCGGCGAGAAGCGGTTGGCCAAGTTGAACCTGCTGACCTCAGAACTCCCTGCTGGTTCCGGCCATCGTTCGCAGTTTGAAGTGTTCGCCGCCACAGTTGCAGCTTTTGTCGCGCGAACAACAGGCCAGAACCTGGTCACCATTGGCACGCCCAGTCACAACAGGTTTCTGCCCGGCAGCGACCAGATCTCAGGATTATTCTTTAGGGTTCTGCGGCTTCAGCTGGAGATCGATGAAACTGCAACATTCCGGGATTTGCTGCAAAGTGTACAAGACCGGCGACAACAGGTTTTCTCTGACGCAAGATCAGCTCATCCGGTGCCTGAGCACCGCTACAACACAGTGGTCAATTATATTCCAAAAGGCATGCCTGATTTTTGCGGGTCGCCCTCACTCGACATCACTGAAACCCGAACCACAGGCACAGTTGGAGTGGATCTGGGCATCACCGTTCGGGCGGGTGACACTCCCGATGACATCAAGATCCTTTTCGATCTCAACCGGGATGTCGCAGACATCACGGATGTAACCGAAGCCTCGAGCCAGTTCCTGCGGCTGTTTGATGCCTTTGTAGACATGCCGGACGCGCCGCTCATGACGGTGGCGATGGGCGGATCCGCAGCACAAAAGGATGCCGAACAAAGGGCATTGATTGCCGCTGCCGCGCCGGCGCCCGCCTATTCGTCCATTCCTGAAATATTCCTGGAATGGGTGAAGCAGCAACCGGATGCAGTCGCGGTCAGCGAGGGCAGCACATCACTGACTTATGCCGAACTTGAAACCCGGTCCCGCGCGTTGGCATGTGCACTCGTAAAAAAGGGTGCCAGGCCAGGCATGGTGGTGGTTATTCATATTCCCAGGTCCATTGATCTGGTTGTCGCACTGTTCGGCGTATTGCGCTCCGGTGCTGCATTTTACGTGTTGGAGAAAACCGTTCCTGAAGAACGGGCCAGGACAATCATTGCCGACACCGGAGCCAGCATCGCGATAAGCCTCGATGGAACCATGCCGGCGCAGCTGGCAGAACTGACAGATGCGATTGCCCTTGATCAACGCGGCACGTCTGCTGAGGCTGACAACGCTAACCTGCCGGCAAAGATTGATGCCGACTGGCCGATGTATGTCATGTACACCTCCGGTTCCACCGGACTTCCCAAAGGGGTCGTGATCTCCCACGGGAGCTTTTCCCGCTACATCAACTGGCAGGTCAGTGAGCATGCTGCGCGAGGCCCGATAGTGTGGGCATTCGCCACCACCTTGTCCTTCGAATCGCCATTGCGAATGTTCAGCGGCATCGTCAGCGGCGGCGGCATCCGGGTCTATCGCGAACCTGAGAAATTTGGCGATCTGGCCTTGGCCGATATGTTTCGCGAGGACGCAGTGGACGGCGCAGCCGTTACCCCGTCGCAACTGCGTCTGCTGATTGAGAGAAGCTGGCAGGTATCACGCTTGCAGACACTCATTGTAATAGGGGAACCACTGCAACCCGCACTTGCTTTGACGGCCCGCCAATCCCTCGGTCCGGATGTCAGTATTCAAAACTGGTATGGGCCGACGGAAGCCACCATGGCGTCAACGATGCATCGCTTCAATGCCGACCTCGATACCGGCGTAACCGTTCCCATCGGACAACCTGCTCCCGATGTCACGATCCATATTCTGGACAGTGGCATGAACCCGCTTCCCGACGGCATGATCGGGGAGATTTTTATTGGTGGCCAAAGGTTGTCGGACGGATACCTGAATCAACCGGAGCTGACACGGCAGCTTTTTGTTCCTGATCCTTTTCGCAAAGATGGAACACTTTATCGTACCGGCGACCTGGGCAGGATAGACGGCCGTGGCGAGCTGGTTCATCACGGTCGCAATGACGACCAGATAAAAATAAACGGGGTTCGCATTGAATACGCGGAGGTAGAACGAGCGATACTGCATCACCCGAAAGTCACCGCTTGCGCGGCAGTCTTGAACAAGATTGAAAATCCAAGCCTGGTCGCTGCGTATGTCGCAGCAGATGAAATACCGGTTGCCGAACTGCGCGCCGTTGTGCGCCGCCATGCTCTTTCGGCAGCAGTTCCGAACGTGTTTTTCCGACTGGCTTCGCTGCCAATGAACCAGAACGGAAAGGTGGACCGTGCAAGCCTGTTGCGCGCCGCCCCGCAACAGCCTGGCAAACCGGCAGTTTCAGGTCCACGATCTGCAGCGCAGGATCAGGTGGCGGAAATCTGGCGGGAAATTCTGGCGGTTGACAGCATTGGACCTGAAGATGATTTCTTTGAACTGGGCGGTGACTCGCTGTCTCTGGTTCGCATGGTCCTGCTGGTTGAGAACCGCCTGGGCGTCACCCTGGATGCAGATTCTGCCGACAATGTCGCCACCGTTTCCGACGTGGTCACTCTGGTTCGGGAGGCAGGAACCAGCAGCGCGCCTGCGTTCAATGAAGGTGAAGCCAGTAGACCTCATGTTGATCCTGAAACCATTCGGCGACTGCGGCTGGCATCCGCTCGCTGGTCAGGAGAGGCGGTTTGCGACGAACCGCCGATATTCCGCATGAATGCTGCCGGTAAGTTGCCACCGCTTTTCTGGTGTTTCAACGCAGCCCACGAAATGCCCGCCATGGCAGCAGCGTTCGGAGAGGATCGACCTGTTTTCGGTATGAAGTCACTTCACGGGGCCATTGATGACCGAACCGAACGGCAAAACCTGTTGCGCCCGATCGCGCAACTCTATGCCAGCGAGATAGAACGCCTGCACCCTGGCGGGCCATATCTTCTTGGCGGGAATTGCCAGGGAGGCAAGCTTGCAACCGAAATAGCCCGCGTTCTGATCGAACGTGGCTACCCGGTACCGCTTTTATGTCTGCTGGAGACCGTTCCGGTAACACCTTACCCGGGCCGGGTTTCACTTTTCTTCGGAAGAAAAAGTGAAACCCACAATCCGTTCAAGAAGTTCTCCAATCCGGAGGTTGGCTGGCAGCGGCTGTTTCGCGAGGTCACCTGGGACATCATTCCCGGCAAACACGCCCGGTATTTCAGACCGCGCAATATCGGCCCGTTGTGTCAACACATCACGGAAAGGCTGAAACAGGCGGACGAATTGGCACCGGTTCCCTTGCCGCCTTCGGCGTTTCAGGCAGGCCTGGAGATCAATGAACCGATCCCCTTGCTGGCACGGGGACAATCAGCGGAGATCCCGGTTTCGGTCCGCAATCTCAGCCGGCAGAAATGGTTGCCCGGCGAGCAAAGCGGGCTTTGCCTGGCAAGCCGCTGGTTTCGAGAAGACGGATCTCTGGTAGCAGGGGCAGTTACGGGCGTTCTTCTGGAGCGCACATTGGGCCCGAATGAGGCATGCGAAATGATCGCCAAGGTACAGGCACCAAACAAGACCGGACAGTTCACTCTTGAAATTGATATGTGCGAACAAGGCATTGCCTGGTTTTCTGACAGAGGATCTGTGCCATACCGGTCGAACATCTCTGTTGCCGGTCGACTGACCAAGACGATCGCGAACCTGACGGGAAGTTGATAATAATCACCGCGTCGCAACGGTTGCTTCAACGAGACTGCACGACATGCTCTTTTACCGCAAAGCTGTGTGGCAGTTCGCATTGAGCGTCGGTCGCAAAATCCAGCGCTGCGTCTGCCATTCGATGAGCAACTCCAAGCGTTATCTTGAAGCCGCCGGTTGCCATGATGATGTTGCGGTGATCGGGCAGTGGTCCGACAATCGGATCGCGCCCGGCGGCACGTGGACGGATGCCTGCCCATTGCTCCACAATGCCGGCATCGGCCAGATCCGGACAAAGCTCCACGGCGCGCTGAACGAGCTTCTGCGTTACAGCTTCATCAACACAGGTGTGTTTGAAAAATCGTTGCGACGTTGAGCCAACTGCCACCAGGCCATCGTCGTGCGCGATCACATAAATGCCGCGGCTGTAAATGATCGGCATGTTGTCAAACGACCGGTTCTGCGGCCGCAACAATACTGCCTGACCCTTGACGCCCCATCCCAGTTCACATTGCAGCGCCGGTTGCAACAAGCCGAAACTTTCATAACCGGCTGCCACGATGATCTTGGCCGGAGACAGGCGCGTGCCGTCAGCCAGCAATACCTCGCCGTTGTCGGAGATTGCTGTCACCGGGCAATTCTCGGCAATGGCAATTTCAGGCTCAACGCTGCCGACCAGCGCCGTCAGAAGCCGGCGCGGATTTATCCGGGCACTCAGCGTATCAAAGCTAAAGGCCACGAAATCTGGTTTCAGCACCGGCCAGTCAGGGTCCGGCGCACCGCGTGTGATTTGCCATGACATCGGTGTTCCGGACAGAGATGCTGCAGGCCAGAACTTTTTTGACCCTGCCTGCCATTGCTTGTGCTCTGCCAGGAATTCTTCGGAATCGATGGGCAGAACCCGACCGCATCTGCTGTATCCGCAGGATAGTCCGGTTGCCGATTCCAGGTGGGCGACTTCCGTTTCCAGCGACAGCAATGCCTCAAGCTGAAAGGTCTGAATATCTTCCCAACTGACCGGCCGATGCGGCATCAGCGCACCCAGTATACCGCCGCTGGCGCCCTGCCCGATGCGTCCCCTTTCAACAACGACGGCGCTCAGGCCCCGTTGCTTTGCCTTCAACGCACACCACAGGCCCACCACACCTGCGCCAATGATCACAATGTCAGGTGTTGCGGGTATGCTTGTAATATGTGCTGTCATTGCCGGACTATATGGCAAATCTGTTTTTCGAACCTGAAAACCTTGTGCACCCGATGACCCGTTTCCACGACGCAAAAATGCAATTACCCAGGCACAATGTAAGCTGGGACGCCAACGACGTGCCGAGATCATCGGTATTCGATGATACGTTCTATACAAGAAGCGATGGCCAGGCTGAAACAGCCTACGTGTTCATGGATGGCAACGGCTTGCCGGCGCGCTGGACCAACGCCGCAAATTTCTCGATAGCCGAACTTGGCTTCGGCACCGGGCTCAATTTCCTGGAAACCTGGCGTCGCTGGATTGCTGTCCGGTCACCTTCACAACAGCTCGTGTTCACCTCGTTTGAGGCCTACCCGATCAGCGCGAACGACATGGCCCGCGCACTGGCACCGTGGGCAACTCTGAAACCTCTCAGCGAGGCTCTCTTATCCTGCTGGCAGGTGCCACCTGGACAACCGGTGTCATGGCAGCTGGATGAACAGACCGAGCTTCACATCATTACCGGCAAGGCTGAAAGCTCGGTTGCCCGTTGGGACGAACTGGCTGACGCCTGGTATCTGGATGGTTTCTCGCCTGCCAGGAACCCTGAGATGTGGGGTCCGGACCTGATGCAGCAGGTCCATGACCACACGAGCCCGGATGGCACCTTTGCCACCTACACGGCCGCTGGTCAGGTACGTCGGAACCTCGAGACAGCAGGTTTCACTGTCACCAGGCGCAAAGGCTTTGCCGGCAAGCGCGAGATGCTGCTCGGGCGAAAACAACCGGAACCTTAAGATCACTCTGCAAAGTGACAGGCGGCCAGATGACCCTTTCGCACAAGCCGCAGTTCAGGGTCAGCCTGCATGCAGCGCTCTTGCGCCAGGGGGCAGCGCGGATTGAAATTACATCCCGCAGGTGGTGACAGCGGAGACGGTATCTCACCTTCGATCGCATCCAGTGTCACAAGCTCGGTCTCATCAAGGACCAGACGCGGAACGCTGGCAAGCAGCCCCTTTGTATATGGATGCGCAGGCTTGGAGTAGACCTGTTCAGCAGGCCCCTCCTCGACGATGCGGCCGAGATACATCACCGCCACCCGGTCAGACAGATGGCGGACCACGGAAAGGTCATGGCTGATGAAAATCAGCGTCAGTCCGAGATCGCGCTGCAGAGCGAGAAACAGATTGATGATCTGCGCCTGTATCGAAACATCAAGCGAGGCCACCGGCTCATCACAAACCAGCACTTCAGGTTGCATGGCCAATGCCCGCGCAATCGCAATCCTCTGGCGCTGACCGCCGGAGAACTGATGCGGAAACCGCCGCACCAGGCTGGCATCAAGCCCGGCGCGCTCCAGGTAGCCCGCCACATAGCCGGCCTGTTCAGATTTACTGGTCAGTCCGTGCGCCAGCGGTCCCTCCGCGATGATATCACCGACACGCATGCGCGGGTCGAGAGAGGCAAAAGGATCCTGGAAAATCATCTGCACCCTGGTGTCGATCTTCCGTCCGTCTGTCATGACCGGCGCCCCGTCGACGGCGACATCGCCGGAACTCGGCGTCAGGATGCCGGCAACCATGCGGCCAAGCGTGGACTTGCCGCACCCGCTCTCGCCGACCAGTCCAAGAGTTTCACCGCGAGCAACATCAAGACTGACACCGTCCACGGCACGCACCGACCGGGTTTCGACACTGGCGCCCAGCTTCGCTGCAATCCTGTCACCCAGTGTCAGTTGCGGACTGAAATGCTTGTGCACATCGCGCACATGAACAAAGCCATGGGACTGCAGCAAACCATCATCGGTTTTGGCAAGCGCACTCATGCGTTCACCGTTTCGCGCAACGGGTGGAAGCAGCGGAATCCGCGATCACCGGACATTTCAAGCGCAGGGTCCACGGCGCACATTTCGCTGGCATGCTGGCAGCGCGGACGGAACGGACATCCCGGCAGCGGGTCGAGCAGCGATGGTGTAGTGCCCGGTATCTGAAACAGGTCTTCGCCCGGTTTCGCTGTGGCAGGCAGGGACCGCAACAGGCCCGCTGTATAGGGATGGCGCGGATCGCGCAGCACTGAAGCCACCGGCCCCTGCTCCACAATGCGTCCGGCATACATGACCAGCAGCCGGCTGGCGAGCGTCGAAACCGTCGCCAGATCATGGCTGATCCACACCAGCGCAGTGCCGGTCTCCGCGGCCAGGTCCCGCATCTCGGTGAGTATCTGGGCCTGAATGGACACGTCCAGCGCGGTTGTCGGCTCATCGGCGACCAGCACCTGCGAGCCGTGCAGCAGCGCGATTGCAATCGCCACACGCTGCCGCATGCCGCCGGAAAATTCATGCGGATAGGCGCCCAGCCGCGACTGCGCCTCAGGAATTCCGACCCGCGTCAGCACTTCGGCAGCGCGTGCATCCGCTGCCCGGTTTGAAGATTTGTCATGTGCCAAGATGGCCAGCCGCATCTGGGTGCCGATCGTCAGCACCGGATTGAGCGTTGCCATCGGGTCCTGAAACACCATCGCGATGCGAGATCCCCTGAGCGCCCTGAGCTGATCCCATGACAGACCGATCAGTTCTTCGCCGTCCAGCTTGACCGACCCGGAGACGATCCGCCCCGGCGGATCAACCAGCCCCATCAGTGAAAACCCGGTAACCGATTTGCCGGAACCGGATTCGCCGACCAGCCCGACAATCTCGCCGGCCCCGACTGAAAACGATACGCCGTCAACTGCCTTCACCACGCCGGCCCGCGTAAAGAAGTGGGTTTTCAGATCACTGACCTGGAGGATGGGCGCGCTCATTTGTCGAGCCTCGGATTGAGAATGTCACGCAGGTGATCGCCGACCATATTGATCGCAACGATGAGGATAATCAGCATGATGCCCGGATAGACGGAAATCCAGGTTCTGCCGCTCATCATGTATTTCACACCATTGGAAATCAGCATGCCGAGCGACGGCTCGGTGACCGGCAGGCCAAGGCCCAGAAACGACAATGTAGCCTCCAGCGCGATGGCATAGGCAATCTGGACCGTGGCAACCACAATCAGCGCCGGCATGGCGTTGGGCAGGATATGGCGGAACACGATGCGGCGTGCCGACAGCGGCGTGGCGGCAGCGGCTTCCACATAATCCTTTGAACGTTCGGCAGACGCTGCCCCAAATGCGGTGCGCGCAAAATAGGCATACTGCGCGGCTACCAGTGCCGTCACCAGCTGCGCCTGGCCCTGGCCCAGCAGTGCCACCAGCACCAGTGCCAGTAAAATCGGCGGGAACGACAATTGCAGGTCGACGATGCGCATCAGGACCGCTTCAACGAAACCGCGTGCATAGGCCGCTGCAATACCGATAGACGTGCCGATGACAAGAGCCACCGCCCCTGCCGTAATGCCGATCTGCAATGACACGCGCAGGCCGTAGAGTATGGCGGACAAGAGATCACGTCCCTGCGCATCGGTGCCCAGAAGGTGCGTATAGCCACCCGAACCGACAAAACCCGGTGGCCGCCTGGCATCGCGCAAGGACAGGCCGGACAGGTCATAAGGATTTTGCGGAGAAATCAGCGGTGCGAACAGCGCCATCAACACCAGTAACACCACCACGCCAAAGGCAAACAGCGCCACCCGGTCTTCGCAGAACCGCCACCAAAGGTCCCGCCATGGCGATATGGCCTTGGGCGCTACGCCCGGCAATGGTTTCTTGGCAGGATCGTTCATGTCGCGCGCCCTCTGCGCAGGCGCGGGTCTAAAAGCGCGTAAACCAGATCAACAATCAGGTTGATAGTCACGAACAGTCCCGCGGTCAGCATCAGGTATGCCATCATCACCGGCCGGTCGAGATTCTTGATGGAATCGATAATCAGCTTGCCCACGCCGGGCCACGAAAAGATCGTCTCGGTCACCACCGCGAAAGCAAGCGTCGAGCCCAGTTCGAGGCCGAAAACCGTCACGATCGGAATCGAGATCAACTTCAGCACATGCCGTGTCATGATGGTCCATTCCGACAGGCCGGCGGCACGGGCAAACTTCACCGTGTCGCCCAGCATCACCTCGCGCGTGCCCGCTCGCGCCAGCCGTATCATGATTGCGAGCTTGAACAGCGCCAGGTTGATGGCGGGCAACGCCAGGTGCGACCAGCCGTTCAGCGTCAGGAAACTCCAGGCAGTACCAAACAGCTCAGCCGTATCGCCACGCCCGCCGGATGGCAGCCAGCCAAGTTCAACAGCAAAAGTAAGGATCAGGATCAGGCCGACCCAGAATGTCGGTACTGAAAACCCGAGGATCGATACGGTCATGATAATGCGCGACGACAGTGCGTCAGGCCGGTAACCGGCCAGCATGCCGAGAGGCACACCGATGAACAACGCCCCAAGCACGGAGACCAGCACAAGCTCTATGGTTGCAGGCAGGCGACCGGATATCAGTTGCAACACCGGCTCATTATAGATGTAGGACCGTCCCAGGTCGCCCTGCAGCAGATTGCGGATGTAGTAGAAGTACTGTTCGACAACCGGTCGGTCGAGACCAAAGCGGGCAATGGTACGTTCACGAACGTCCTGTGTCGCTTCGGGCGGGATCAGTATCTCCAGCGGGTTTCCGATTGAATAGATGCCGGCGAACACGATCACCGACATCACTGCCATCACGACAATGGCCTGCAGCAGTCGCTGGATTATGAAACCTGACATCGATGCCGCAATATCCGTATCTGGGGAAAGCGGGATACTCCTGCCGGAATATCCCGTCTATTCATGCTATTTCGCGGGCTTGATGAAATACGCCAGCGTTTCCTCGTCTGCACGTGGCGTTATGACGACCTTGTCGGCACGGCCTGCCCAGACGGACTGGAGAACCACAATAGAGATGTAGGCACGATCTGCCATGGTTTTCTCCATGGCCTGTTCGAACAGTGACCGGCGTTTGTCGGCATCGGCTTCCTGCACACCAGCCTGCATCAGCTTGTCAACCTCGTCGTTCTTATAGCCGATACGGTTGAACGCACCCATTTTCACTTCCTTGTTGGGTGAGTGTGCCAGTGATCCCAGCGTATAGGAGGCTTCGCCGGTGAGCGTGCCCCAGCCGTTCATGAACACGGAATATTCCTTGCGCGCCTGGGTCGGGAAATACACCGTTTTCGAGATCGCGTTGACATTGGTATCGATACCGATCTGGGCAAACATCTGGCCCAGACCTTCGCAGATCGCACCATCGCCCGGCAACCGGTCATTGGTGCAGTGCAGGTCGATCTGGAAGCCGTCAGGATAGCCGGCTTCTTTCAGCAGAGCCTTGGCCTTGTCCACATTGTACTCAGGAGTCGGGATTTTTTCCGACGATCCGAAGAAGCCCAGTGGCATCATCTGGTTGGCCGGTTTGCCAAGCCCTTCCAGAACCACATCCACCATGGTCTGGCGGTCGATGGCGATATCGATCGCTTCGCGCACCCGCGCATCGCGCAACGGGTTCTTGTCCAGTTTGCTGCCGTCCTTGGCCCGCACCTTCGGTGTGACTTCACGCTGGTCGAGCTGCAGGTTCATCACGTAGACCGAGTCACCAAGGAACGTCTTGATTTTCGGATCGGTGCCGAGCGACAGGTAATCTGCCGAAGACACGTAGTTGATCACGTCGACATCACCCGCCTTAAGCGCGGCCAGCCGGGATGAGTCATCCGAAATTTCCCGGCGAACCACCTTGTCCCAGGCTGCGGCGCCACGCCAGTAATCGTCAAACCGCTCCATGACCAGGCTGCCCTTGGGCTCCCATGACACATACTTGAACGGGCCGGTTCCGATCGTTGCCTTGCCGGAATTGAAACCTTCTGCACTTGTCTCAGAGGTTGAGTAGTCCTTGGCCGCCTCTGAAGACACGATGAACAGACGCACGAAATCATAGGGCAGCGTCGCTGCTGTGCCATCGGTATGGATATGGATCGTATAGGGATCCACAATCTCAACCTGTTTCACGCGACGAACATAAATCTCGGTCGTCGTTGGTCCGGTGACTTTGGGAATCCGGTCGATGGAGAATTTTACATCGTCCGCATCGAAGGTGGAGCCATCATGGAATTTCACCCCTTCGCGCAGCTTGAATTCCCATGTATCTGCATCCACCGCCTTCCAGGATGTCGCGAGACCAGGCTCCAGCTGCAGGTCATCCCCGGTCCACACAAGAGGATCGAAAATATGTTTTACCGCATCGGCCTGCGGTCCCAGCGCGGAGTAGTGCGGATCCATTGATTCAGGGCCTCCACGCACACCAACCGTGAGTGTTTCAGCACTGGCGGCGACGGCAGACATGCCCATCACACTGGCCAGAACGAGTGAACAGATCGTCTTTTTCATGGAGTGATCCCCTTGATTCGGATACAAATTCAACCTCGCAAGCACCAAAAATAAATACTTCAATTTGGAACTTGTTTCATAAAAGGTGCTGCGCCATGCTGTCCGCGTCAAGAGAAAAATGGACAGACCCGCATTTTCACATGGACCGATAGATGCTCAAACCCAGCTTGAAACAAAGCACTCCCGGCGAGGTTGCCAGCTTGCCCGACAATGGTGCGCATGACGAGATGACCAGGGTCAAGCTGTGGCAGAACCCTTGCTGGTTCACCTATCGGCTGAACTACCTGGCCTTGCGCTACAACGTTCCGCTATATGCCTGGGTGGAAGAGCACTACGGTTTGTCGCGACCGGAGTTCGTGGTGATTTTTTCGCTCGGCCTGCTTGACGGCGCCTATGCTCGTGACATCAGTGCATCGTCGGGTTTTCCGCAAAACACGCTCAGCCGCGCCATCCATAAACTCAACCGCCTGAACCTGATATCGCGGACGCCGGACGCCAACGACGGGCGAAGGTTCATACTGTCACTGACACCTGCCGGCCGCACACTGTTCGATGGGTCACTGCCGCGCTTTGTATCGTTTGAGCAAATGATGCTGGATGCGCTGGATCATGAAGAACAGCAGCAGCTTTCAACCTTGATGGCCAAGATGGTGCTGGCATCTCCGCAATGGCCGAACACGCTCGATGATCAACAACACAATGAAGGGGGACAGGCCGATGCGCGTCGCTGACATGAACTGGTCAGATATGGAAAAGCAGATTGCACGCGATGATCGTTGCATCCTGCCCATCGGTTCGACCGAGCAACACGCACAGCTTTCGCTATGCGTGGACGCAATTCTGGCGGAGCGGGTCGCAACCGAGGCCGCAGACGAAGCCGGCGTCCCGGTCTTCCCCGTCATGCCGTACGGACTTGCCCCCTACTTTGCGGATTTCCCCGGCACGGTTACCCTGCGGGTGGAAACCCTGCTGGCAGTGGTGCGTGATGTAATGGCGTCGTTTTCGCGCATGGGATTTCGCAGGGTGCTGATCGTCAACGGACATGGCGGCAACCAACCCGCCGGTGCTGTTGCCAATGAACTGATGATCGATCACCCGGACATGAACATCAAATTTCACAACTGGTGGAATTCGCCGAAGGTGTGGGCGCATGCCCAGGAGATCGACCCGTCCGGCAGCCATGCCAACTGGATGGAGAATTTTCCCTGGACCCGACTTGCCCATGCCGCCGCCCCTCAGCATATCAAGGACGCCATGGACCTGACCGCCCTGAAGGCGGCCGCTCCTGCCGCCGCAAAGCAAATGCTTGGCGACGGCAGTTTTGGCGGACCCTACCAGAAGGACGACAAGACCATGCTGGCGCTGTGGCAGACCGGTGTGGACGAAGTCCGCGAGGCACTCGACGGGCCATGGCCGAAACTTCAGCAGGAGTAAGGTGAATGGATGATCCCATCCTGATCTGGGGTGCGGGCGCCATTGGTGGCACTCTCGGCGCGTATTGGGCACGGGCAGGCGAAAATGTCTTGATGGTCGATATCGTCTCCGAGCATGTGCAAGCCTGCCGGACAGATGGTTTGTCGATCAGCGGCCCTGTCGAGGCCTTCACCCAGATCGTACCATCCGTTACTCCGGATGAACTTGAAGGGCACTTCTCGCGCATCGTCCTGGCCGTAAAGGCGCAGGCGACGGAAGAAGCCGCAATTGCCCTGTCGCCCCACCTGACAGATGACGGCTACGTGTTGTCAGCCCAGAATGGCCTGAACGAGTTGACCATCGCCGGCATTGCCGGCGAAGAACGCACAATGGGTGCCTTTGTCAACTTCGGTGCTGACTGGCACGGGCCCGGCGACATCCTGTTCGGCAATCGCGGCGCCGTGGTCGTGGGCGAACTGGATGGCAGTGTTCGCGACCGGACCCGCGACATGCACCGACTGCTCTCGATTTTTGAACCTGATGCCGTGCTGACGCCGGATATCTGGTCATATTTGTGGGGCAAGCTCGGCTACGGTGCCATGCTGTTTGCCACCGCGCTGACACCCCAGTCCATGACGGAGAACTTTGCCGATCCCGCCCGGGTTCCAGCCTTCATCGCACTGGGGCGCGAAGTGATGGCCGTGGCAACAGCACGCGGCGTCAGGCCGACCGGCTTCAACGGCTTCGACCCTCAGGCCTTCATGGCCGGTGCCAGCGACGTCGAGGCGCGGGCCTGTATCGCCAACCTGGCAGATTTCAACAGTACGACCGCCAAGACCCACAGCGGCATCTGGCGCGATCTGGCCGTGCGCAAGAGGCGTACCGAAGTTGATCCCCAGATTGGCATCATCTGCGAACTGGGCCGGACCGCCGGTGTGCCGACACCGGCGCTGGATGCCGTCAAGCAGTTGATCAACGACATTGAGGCTGGACGCCGGGAACAATCAGCTGAGACATTTCAGGAGCTGATGGATCGATGCAGCTAGATTTCAACAACAGCACCGTTCTGGTCACCGGTGCAGCCCAGGGCATTGGACGGGCAATCGCTGCGGCATTTGCTAAAGCCGGCGCGACCGTTGTTGTAACCGACATCGATGACAAGGGCCTCGCAAGCATCGCCGGTGAGCTTGATGTTGCCGCACACGCCCTCGATCTGTCGGATCGATCAGCCGTGCACGGCTTCATCAGTTCCCTGCAGCGCGCGCCGGACATTGTTGTCCATGCAGCCGGCGGAACGCGCGGACAGGCAGGCCGTCCCATCGAGGAAATTGATGAAGCAGACTGGCGCAGTATTTTTGCAGCAAACACGGACGCGTTTTTCTGGCTGGCGCAGGCGTGTGCACCGGCCATGAAATCAAAGGGTGCGGGACGACTGATCGCCATCGCCTCAGGCGCAGGGCTGCGTCCGTCCCTGACCGGCATCCAGGCTTACACCGGCGCCAAGCACGCGCTTGTCGGCATCGTGCGGCAACTCTCCTGGGAGCTGGGCCCGTCAGGTATCACGGTCAACTCGGTTGCGCCCGGTTTTGTACGCTCCAACCCGACCACCGAGCGGCAGTGGGAGACAATGGGCAGGGACGGCCAGCAGCGACTGATTGAAACCATCCATACCCACCGGCTCGGCAGCGCCGACGACATTGCCGCAGCAACCCTGTTTCTGGCCAGTGAACAGGCGGGCTGGATTTCCGGACAGGTGCTGTCTGTTGACGGAGGTCGCTCGTGAACGACCGTGTCCTTGACCACCTGTTGAGCGATCATGATGGCATCGTCAACCGCCTCATCGAATATGCGCGGATACCGTCAGTCAGCACTGATCCGGCTTATGCCGACGGCATGGCTGCGGCGCGCAAGCTGCTTACTGATCGCCTTGAAGACGCAGGGTTCCACAAGGTGGAAGAGATTGCGGCAGGCGGACATCCTGCCATCTACGCAGAGTGGCTCGGCTCGCCAGGCGCACCGGTCTATCTGGTCTACGGGCATTATGATGTCCAGCCGCCCGATCCGCTGGACAAGTGGCACTCGCCTCCGTTTGAGCCACAAATACGCGATGATCACCTCTATGGCCGCGGCGTGTCAGATGACAAGGGGCCGGCATCCATCGCTCTTGAAGTCCTGTTTGCCTATCTGGCTGTCGAAGGACGCCTGCCGGTCAACATCAAGGTGTTGCTGGAAGGCGAAGAGGAAGTCGGCAGCGCTACCCTGCCGGCCATTCTCAACCATCATGCGGACTTGTTGCGGGCTGAAGCGGTGATTTCCGCCGACGGGGCCCGCTGGCGCGCCGACCTGCCCAGCGTCAATACCGGGTCGCGCGGCAACATGGCATTTGAACTTGCCCTGCGCACCGCATCGAAAGACCTGCACTCAGGCCGCTTCGGCGGGGCCGTGCCCAATGCAGCTCACGTCCTCGCCGGCATCCTTGCCGGACTGCACTCGCCAGACGGCAGGATAGCGGTTGACGGGTTTTATGACGGTCTCGACGATCCGGATGAAACCGTCCGCTCCGACATAGCCGGCCTGCCCTTTGACGAGGCTGCGTTCTTTGCTGCAATCGAGTCAGTGCCACATGGCGAGGACGGATTTGCAACGTTGGAGCGTCTCTGGCTGCGGCCGACGCTGGAGATTAACGGCATGTGGTCCGGCTACTCCGGCGCAGGCAGCAAGACCATAACTCCGGCCGAAGCGTTTGCCAAAATTACTACGCGGCTTGTGCCAGGTCAGGAACCGGCCCATGTGGCGCAAGCCCTGCAGCGTCATTTCGAGCGTGCCTGCCCCCCCGGAACCACTATCCATTTTACGTCACGCGATGAAGGCAATGCGGCCTATCTGGTGCCACCGGACCTGCCATTGCTGCACGCGGTCGAAGACGCCATTGAAATCGCCCTTGGAGCCAGGCCGGTTCGCGTTCGTGTCGGCAGCACATTGCCGTTGTCAGACATGATCAAGCGTGCACTCGGTATTGATACGGTGACACTGTCGTTTTCAACGGCGGATGAAGATTTTCATTCCCCCAACGAGTTCTTCAGGCTTTCGGCAATCGAAGAAGGATTGACCGCGTGGGTGGTTCTTTTGCGCAAACTGGGCAAGGCAGAAGCATAAAGCGAAAATACTCAGTCGCGGGACTTTCCAAGCAACTGCGCAACAACCAGCAGGGCAGACGAAATGGCGATCATGATGGTCGATATGGCCGCAATGGTCGGGTCGATCTGATCACGCAAGGCATTGAACATGTTTCTGGTCAGTGTGGAATTATCGCCGCCGGAAACAAACAACGCCACGATCACTTCATCAAATGACGTCAGAAACGACAGTAGCGCTGCTGTAATGACAGAAAAACGGATCTGCGGCAGCGTGATCGACAGGAACGCCGTCAGCCGCGATGCGCCCAGGCTGCGGGCCGCCATCTCCTGGTTCATGTCATAACTCCTGAAGGCCGATGACACGACGATCAGGACCAGCGGCAGGGCCAGAATTGTATGGGCAACCACCAGGCCGGCCAGGCTGTTGACCATCTTGATCTGCACATAGACATAAAACGCACCAATGGCGATCAGGATGACCGGGATCATGATCGGTGTGATCAGGAAGATGAACACCAGGCGGGACCATCTGTGCTGTGAGACATAGAGCCCGTACGCCGCCATGGTGCCCAGTGGCGTCGCCAGCAGTGTGGTCAGCAATCCTGCCTTCAGGGACGTCCAGGTGGCGTCCATCCAGGCAATCGACCCGAAATAGGTTTCATACCATCTCAGCGACCATTCACGTGGTGGAAATTCAAGATATTGGGAAGCCGAAAACGACATCGGGATCACCAGCAGTGTCGGCACCACCAGCAGGAACATGATGATCGCCGCCAGCCCATACAGCCAAAGTCGCTGGCCATGGGTGACCTGGGTATCGGAGGCGGGCTGCTTCAACCAGTTCATGACCTCAGTGCCCCCCGCCCATCACATTGTCGAGCGGCAGCAGTTTTGACGCCACGAACAGGATCGCCAGCGTCACCACCAGCAACACAACACCCAGCGCGCTGGCCGCACCCCAATTGAAAAACAGCTCGATATTGTTGGTGATCTGGTTTGACACCATGATGATCTTGCCGCCGCCAAGCACGGCAGGTGTCACGAAAAATCCAAGGCACAGGACAAACACGATCAGCGAACCGGCAAACAGTCCCGGCAGTGACAGCGGGAAAAACACCTGCCAGAACGACTGTGTCGGCCTGGCGCCCAGATTTGACGCAGCCTTGAGATAGTCCGGATCAATCGCCTTCATGGAACTGTACAGCGGCAACACCAGGAAAGGCAGCATGATGTGGACCATGCCGATCAGTGTGCCGGTAAGATTGTGCACCAGGGCAAGCGGTTCGCTCCACAAACCTGCCTCGATACCCCAGGTGTTGATCAGTCCCTTGCGCTGCAGCAGCACCAGCCAGGCATAGGTGCGCACCAGCAGGGATGTCCAGAACGGCAGCAACACTGCCAGCATGCAGATGTTGGCTGCCCGCGACGGAAGTTGCGACAGGAAGTATGCAAGCGGGTACCCGATGGCGATGCAGATTGCCGTGGTCAGCACCGAAACCTTGAACGTCGTGACAAAGATACGCGCATAGGATTTGCTTTCCAGCATCCGGGCGTAATTCTCCATTGAGAACGTGCCTTCGCTGCCGATGAAGGACAGGTAGAACAACCAGCCCACCGGCAGCACCATGACGATCAGCACCAGAACCAGCGCCGGTGCCGACAGTCCGAGCAGCACCCACTTCTCACGCGCAGCATGTTGCTTCAGCAAAGTCTCATTGGGATTGGCTGGCAGGCTGACATTGCTCATGATGCGGCCTCCTCACCTGCCTCATCGATGACCACGGTATCGTCAGGGTGCAGACCGAGCGTGATGTCATCGCCGATGGAAATGTTTTCAATTGCAGCCCCTGTCCTGGTGCCTGCCCGTACCGTCACTTCGGTGCCGTCCGCGAGACCGGCATACATCAAGGACGTGTCGCCCTGATAAACCAACTCCCTGACGGTTGCAGTAAACAGGTTCATCGCTTTGCCGGCTGAACGATTGGTGATCACCAGCCGCTCAGGGCGCAGGATCAGGGCCGGCTTGCCGGTATCACCGGACCAGCCGGGTGCCTTGATCACATTGCCGCCAAAGCTAAGCTGGCCGTTTATTGTGTCCAGTTCGAGAAAGGTGGACTCACCGATAAAGTCGGCAACGAACCGGTTGGCTGGCCGGTCATAGATGGCGCGCGGCGTATCCAGTTGCTTCAGCCTGCCATGATTGATCACCGCAATCCGGTCTGACATGGTCAGCGCCTCCCGCTGGTCATGAGTGACATAGACCGTCGTCATGCCAAGCTTCTCATGCAGATGGCGCAGTTCGATCTGCATGTGCTCGCGCAGTTTCTTGTCGAGTGCCGACAGCGGTTCATCCATTAAAAGAATGCGCGGTGAAAACACGATGGCCCGCGCCAGGGCCACGCGTTGTTTCTGGCCGCCGGACAGCTGGTTGATACGGCGCTCGCCATAACCTGCCAGCTGTACCGTCTCCAGCGCTTCATTGACCCGGTCTGCGATCTCAGACTTGGCGACCTTGCGCAATTTGAGCGGGAAACCGACATTGGCAGCGACATCCATGTGGGGAAACAGCGCATAACTTTGAAACACCATGCCAACATCGCGCTTGTGCGGCGGCGTCAGTATGATCTCGTTATCGCCAAACCGGATGCTGCCGTGATCCGGCCTGGTAAAGCCCGCCAGCGCCATCAGCAATGTTGTCTTGCCGGAACCGGACGGACCAAGCAGCGTGAGAAATTCACCGCGCTTGACTTCAAGGTCCACATTGTCGAGGGCATACACATCGCCGTACCGCTTGGTGACCTGTGAAATGGAGATCGGCAACGCGCCTGTCTGGGACATGTTGTACAAGTTCCGCTGTGTGAGATTTTATGATGTTTGAGAAGGGATGGAACCAGTTGGCTCCATCCCTTGCCATTGACTGAATCGTGAGGCTATTCCGTCAGCATGTCCTGATACATGGCAGACGCTTTCTGCTCCCACTTTGCATACCATTCCAGGCTGACCGGAAGCTGCAGTTTCGCATTTTCGGGATGCGACGGCATCTGCCGGGCCAGGGCATCGTCGATCACACCGAGATCATAGGCAGCCTTGTTGGTTGGCCCGTAGGTGATGTGCAGCGGCAGGTTCGCCTGCAGTTCCGCTTTAGAAATCTCGGCCAGGAATTTCATGGCCGTATCCTTGTTCTTCGCACCTTTCGGAATGGCGAAGCAGTCATAGTCCAGGAGTGCCTGGTTGAAGGAATAGGAGACTTTTGCCCCATCCTTCTTGGCGACGTCGAAACGGCCATTCCAGCCGGTTGTCATGTCGACCTCACCATCTTTCATCAACTGGGCGTGCTGCGCACCTGATTTCCAGAACACCGCGATGTGTGGCTTGAGCTGGCGGATCTTGTCGATGGCGCGTTTGATGCCTTCCTCGGAATCCAGCACCTTGTAGACATCTTCCGGCGCCACACCGTCTGCCATCAGGGCAGGCTCCAGCGCGCCTGAAACCTTGTTGCGATAGGCGCGCTTGCCGGGGAACTTTTCGACATCAAAGAAGTCGGCCCAGGACTTGGGTCCGTCTTCGCCAAAGGTGGCGGTGTTCCATGCGCCAACGGTTGAGAACACGTCACTGCCCACACAATGCTCGGTTTTCAGCGTCGGATAAAAGGTCGATACATCGATGATGTTGTAGTCGAGCGGCTCAAGCAGCCCTTCTGCAGCAGCGCGAGCAGCACTGCCGGACCCGCTGGAAATAATATCCCAAGGTACCGCACCGGCCTGTACCTTCAGACGAACATCGGACACACCGCCATAGGTTTCCTGCTTGACTTCAATACCGGTGGACTTTGCAGCTGGCTCAAACAATGCCTTGCTCTGTGCGTCCTGATAAGAACCGCCCCAGGAAGCGACGGTCACCGAGCCTTCCGCGAAGCCGGCACCGGCTGTCATGGCAAGCGCGCCCAATGCAGCCGCAGTGCGCAACGTTGCTTTTACAAATACTCTCCGGGGCAGTTTTCCCAACGAATTCATACTCAATCTCCTCCAAACAGGTTTGCTTTTTTAATCCGCACGACCGTATCCGGTCAGGACCCGACATTCATATTCGTGCATGTTTTTCCTTTGCATGCAAACGAAACAGCAATCAGCGGTTGAAACTGTCGAGCCAGCGATACCAGGCAACCGACGGTGCCAGGAACCAGGGATTGCCGGAGTAAAACAGTCGCGTCGGGAAGCTGACATCGTCCGCACCGGTGTGGCCTTGGGCAAGGCCGAGTACTTTCTGGCCGGTCCGCATACCCAGATAGCTGGCCATCGCCACGCCCGACCCGCAATACCCCATCGCGTAGTGGATACCATCGCGGACACCGGTATGGGCCAGCGTGTCAAATGTGTAGGCAACAAACCCCATCCAGGAGTGGGATATCCTGGTATCCGCCAGTTCCGGGAATATTCCGACCAGGTCCCGCATCAGCAACGGCCCGCTCTTCAGCGGGTCGGTTTCCGAACTCGACACCCGTCCACCAAACACGATACGGCTCCGGTCCGGTGATGGCCGGTAATAATAAACGACTTTGCGGGTGTCGCTGACGATCCGGTCGGTCGGCATCAACTGCTGCATCAGAGCGGCAGGCAGCGCTTCTGTGGCGATCATGTAGCTGCCGATCGGGATGACACGGCGGCGCTGCCAGGAAGCGACCGGGCCTGTGTAACCATTGGTTGCAATGATCACGTCACGCGCCATAACCGGCCCTTGTCCGGTAACCAGATCGAACCCGGCTGACTGTTTGTCGATTGCAGTAACCGGACAGTGCGGAATGACGCTTGCACCTGCCGCAATCACTCTGTCGAGCAGGCCCTGATGATAGCGCGCCGGCTCCAGCGACGCATGTTTTTCAAACACCACACCGCCAAAATAGGTATCGGTGCCAAGTTCACGACGCTGCTCGGCGCGTGGAACCACATGGGCAGGCACTTCAAATCCCTCCGGCTGGCTGGCAAGCTGGCGCGCCAGCTTGTCGTATTGAGCTTGATTGTGAGCGGCGTGAAACCGGCCCGGCACCAGAAAATTACAATCGATCTTCTCCTCGTGCACAAACTCCTCAATCCACGAAAGGGAACGATGACCATCACGCAGTATCGCCCGGGCCGTGTCTGCGCCATATCTGGACGTGAGCTCATCGAGGCCCGGCTTGATACTGGTGCTTATTTGACCGCCATTGCGTGAACTGCACCCGAAACCGGCGTCTTCTGCATCAAACACCACGACCGACCGTCCGGCACGAGCCAGCACCAGAGCCGCATTGAGCCCGGTATACCCGGATCCAACAATCGCAACATCCACAGTGGCCGGTATCGGCTGTGGCTTCAGCACGGGACGCGGTGTTGCATCCCACCAGTAAGGTTCGAGCTTGAAATCGTCTGTAAAAATGCTGCTGGTCATTTCAGGTCCCTGATCAATGACAGAACTGTATTTCCTGGCGCGGCAATGGCAAGCAGATTTGATGTATTGCCAGTCGTGCAGAAACCGCCGACCAGACCTGATACTGTGAGGGTCATGTATGATTGATGACAGAAGCAGGAATACCAGATGATTGATGCAGCCCGGATTATTGAAACCCTTGACCTCAAACCTCACCCGGAAGGTGGTCACTTTGCCGAGACCTGGCGGGCACCGGCAGAACCTGGCAAACGCAGTGCCGGCACGGCAATCTATTACCTTCTGCAGGCTGGTGAAGTGAGCCACTGGCATCGCGTCGACGCCGCCGAGGCCTGGCACTGGTATGCAGGAGCTGCCCTGGAACTCGCCCTGTCACCGGAGGGTCGCGGTGTCACGCAGCATCAACTCAGCGCGGACATAGTGAGCGATGCACGACCGCAGCTCGTTATCCCCGCAGGCTTCTGGCAATCGGCCAGAAGCCTTGGAGACTGGACCCTTGTCGGGTGCACGGTTTCGCCTGGTTTTGAATTCTCGGGCTTCGAGATGGCTCCGGCCGGCTGGCAGCCGGGCTCAAATTAAGCGCCCGTATCTGCCTGGAGGCCTGCCGCTTCAATACCGGCAACTGCGCAGATTTCGTCATTGTCAGACGTGTCACCTGTTACACCGACCGCGCCTATGATGGCACCCTTGCGGTCCCGAACCAGCACACCGCCAGGTACCGGAACCAGGTTTCCGTCCGCCAGTGCATTGACTGCCTGAATGAAGTAAGCCTGTTCGTTGGCACGGGCAAATATCGCACGGGCACCTATTCCAAGCCCAATGCAGCCATTAGCCTTGCCGAAGGCAACCTTGAAACGCAGAGTTGAACTGCCGTCCTGGCTTTCGCACGCCTTTACGGTGCCACGGGCGTCAAGCACCACGACCGTCATCGGTTTGGTCAGACCAATCTCCTGGGCCTTCTTCAGGGCAACCGATACGATCCTGCGGCTCTTGGCAAGCGTGATGCTCATCTGATCTTGTCTCCTGTACAGAGGTTTGTTGTTGGCAATTGCAGTGTTCATGCCCGCAATCAGCCTCTCGGGTCAAACCGTATTGCGGGATAGTTTTTCTACCCGTCGGCGCAAACTTGCCAGTACGGCACATCACCGTCATTGTCGACAAAACGGGAGACAACCGAATGAGACTTGCAGGCAAGAAGGCCCTGATAACGGGAGCCGCCAGGGGCATTGGCCTGGGCTGCGCCAAACTCATGGCAGACCATGGTTGCGACGTCGTGATTGCTGACATTGATATTGCAGAGGCCGACCGTGCGGCACAACAGGTGTCCAGCCATCCCGCCATCGAGCTTGACGTCACAAGCAAGCCCGCCTGGACTGCCTCGATTGAACGCGCCAGCGAGCTGATGAACGGCATCAACGTCCTGGTCAACAATGCCGGCATCATCATTCCCGGCACGGTTGAAAGTCTGGACGAAGCAGGTTGGGACCACACAATGAATGTCGACCTGAAGTCAGTCTATCTGGGTTGCCAGGCAGCATTGCCGGTCCTGTCCCGGAATGCGCCGGCATCAATTGTCAACATCGCATCGATTTCTTCCATGATCGCAAGCGCCAATTTCGCCGCCTACAATGCAGCCAAGGCTGGCGTGCACATGCTCACGAAATCCGTCGCCCTGCATGCCGCACGTACCTATGCAGACGTGAGGTGCAATTCTGTACATCCTGCCTTCGTCGACACGGATATGGTTGATCAGGTCGCGAAAACCGACGATCGGGAAGTCAACCGAAGCAAACTGGCCAGGCAAATACCATTGGGCCGGATAGCAACGGTTGATGATGTGGCATGGGCTGTGGTTTACTTGGCCAGCAACGAGTCGTCATTCATGACAGGATCAGAACTGAAACTGGATGGCGGCGTATCCGCAATGTAGTCCGGTTTGACCAGTTCGCTTTGCATGGAAACGCAACAGCGCCGTAAGGAAAAATGAAGAAACGCATCGTCATAGTGCTACATCAGGAAACCTCGACGCCGGGTCGCGTCGGGATGAAGCTGACACAAAAGGGTTATGAGCTCGATATCCGGAAGCCTGCTCTGGGCGACGCCTTGCCGGACAACATTGAAGAATATTCAGGTGCGGTGATTTTCGGTGGCCCGATGAGCGCTAATGATGATATCGAGCACCAGTATATCCGCACCGAAATTGACTGGATAAGCAAGCCGCTTGCGGCGGGCGTCCCGTTTCTGGGCATTTGTCTGGGCGGGCAGATGCTGGCCAGGCAGCTGGGCGGCAAGGTTTTCGGGTTTCCCGATGACCGCGCCGAAATTGGCTATTATGACATTTCTGCAACTGCAGAAGGTGCAGGCCATGGCCCGTGGCCACAGAAGGTCTACCAGTGGCATCGGGAAGGTTTTGAACTGGTTGACGGGGCGGTTTGCCTTGCCACATCACAAGGCGACTTCCCGCACCAGGCATTCCGGTATGGCGACAGTGCATTTGCCATTCAGTTCCACCCTGAAGTTACACAGAAGATGATGAACCGCTGGCTCGTCAAGGCCGAGGAAAGACTGGCTTTACCCGGCGCCCGGCCACGCGAAAGCCATTTCAGCGACCGTTTTGTCCATGATCCCTCAGTTGATGTGTGGCTGGACAGGTTTCTTGACGACTGGCTGGCAACCGCACAAACGCCCGCGTCAGTTCTGGCCGCTGAATAGACCATTGTTGCATTTTGCAAAAGCGGCCTTTGCAATCCGCAAGCCTGTGCCGCCCGCATTGTCGACACCAATGCTCCATATTGCGGTCTGCTGTTTCTGTCACACTACATTTAGCTGAGATCCGGTTTGGCACGATGATTGCGTTGCCCCCATCAGCGTTGAGATCATTGTATAGCGTACTCAGCCAGATTACACAGGAAGCGGAAGTGTCTGAGTTCAGGCCTTCCGCTTTTTGTTTGCTGAGGGCTTCGCCACTGGCTTCAGGCCAACAGGCGTGAAAACCTGTACCGGATTGGCAAACCCGGACAGTTCAATGCGGTCTACCGGCTCTATGCCCTCAACATGCCGCTGGGCGAAGCCGGGCCCCAGCAATACCGGGCAATTGGTCGCCTTGGTTGCGGACTCAAGCCGCGCTGACATGTTCACGCTTGACCCGATCGCGGTGTAGTCAAACCTGATATCAGATCCGAAATTACCAACCGAACAGATACCGGTCTCGATACCGGCACCCACCCGTATCGGGGGTTTGCCGTCTTTTTCACGCTGCACGTTCTCGATGTCGAGGGATGCACGAATGGCCAACACTGATTCCAGGGCCCGCTCGGTATGATCTGCCTGGTCTACCGGGGCGTTCCAGAATGCCAGAATGGCATCCCCCATAAACTTGTCTATGGTGCCGTCACGCTTGAAGATTTCCTGGCTTGCCAATGTCAGGAACCGGTTCACAGTTGCATTGATTTCATCTGCGGGCAGGCTTTCGCTGCTCGAGGTAAAGCCGCGCATATCCATCATCAGGACCGTGATTTCACGCTTCTCGGCACTGGTGGTCAGGTCCTGCCGGGTTTCACTCAACATGGCCACGACATTTGGCGACAGGTATTGCGAAAACTGCCGGGACAACTGTCGCCGACGGGCATCGGACTCGCGAAACAGGCTGTAGACCTCTGCCAGAGCCACAGCGGCCAGACCAACCGCGGGCTGAACCGGTTCATATAGCTGGGCCGACTGCAGATAGGCTCCATAGCCCGCCAGCAATGGCGTCAGACACAACGCCACCCCGGCTGCCAGCAGCAGCCAGATTCGGTTGGCAAAAAAGTACGACGCCGTCAGCAACAGCAAGGCTGACAGTAAAAACCACACCCGTTCGATGGTCTTGGCGTCAGCCGGCTCGAACAGGAACGTGCCACCGAGAAGCTGATTGGTGAGCACTGCGTGAATTTCGGCGCCGGGCCGCGCCGCTACCGTAGGCGTGGTATGAAACTTGTCCACACCAAGTGCATTGACCGACAGGATGGCAATTTTGCCTTTGAGAACATCTCCGGCTTTGCCTGCCATAACATCAAGCGCCGACACTCTCGGAATTGGCGCTTCCTGTTCCCAGAGCCAGATTGCTCCTCCGTTTGACAGGGGAATAACTGTTTCACCAAGTTTCAACGCTTCAAAACCGGTTTGGCGAACCCGCAGCGCATATCCTGTGCCTGATTTGTAAGCCCTTGCCAGCTCCAGACTGAAGGCAGGCCACAGCGACAACTGACCAGCTGTTTTTGATGCCCAGACCAGCGGCACGGTACGCACAACTCCGTCGTTGTCAGAAACCGAGCGGACAATACCCAGACCCGCAGCCCCTGCCCGAATGGTTGCAGTTGAGGTTATGATACCCGGTTGCCACGGCAGGGCTTGTGCATTGCCGTTGCCTACAACCGCCCAGCCGACGCTGGTGTCAGGAATGCTGGACCCGGGGAAATCACCAATACTGGTTGCAAGTATTGTAGGAGATGACGCGATGGCGGCAGCCAGTTGGTTGTCACGTGCGGCACCGCCAGGGCTCTCATCAGGCTCTGAAAACAAAACATCAATGCCTAGCACTGACACGCCGGATGCATGGATCGCGGTGACAAGATCTGCGATCCGGTTTCGCGGCCAGGGCCAGCGGCCTTCGACACCAATCGTCTCGTCATCAACTCCGACGATCACCACATTGGAAACAGAATCGGATCGCGGACCCAGTTGCTGGTATACATCAAAGGACTTGCCACGCAGATCATCGAAGGTCGCATCGAAAACCACATGTGACGCGAGAATCAGTACAATCAGGCCCAGAACGCCAAGTCTCGCTCTGAAGTGATGAAGCAGCTTAACCACAACTCATTGCGAGTTGGAGATGCCGGAGAAGTCGTAGATGTCGCCGCCATCGGTGGGTCCAGTCCGGATTGGCGGGCCGATACCACCGGGATCTCTGCCAGTGCCGCCGGGATTCGGCAGTTGCCCGTTCTGGCTCTGACACGCTGGTATCAGGCTGGCACCAGCGCCTGCACATCCGGCATCCACTTCAAGGCCCGGTCCCTTGTTGCCCGGTGCATTGGTACCTGCGATACGAGCCGGACTATCGAGAACATCCAAAGCATTTTGAAGTTTGATCACGCTGATCGAATCACCATTGGAGACACAGGCAAACCCCGGCTTGGTTATCACCCGAACCTCGCCGTTGATGCTGCATGTCAGTTTGCCGGCGCGCAGAATACCGACCGTCTCGCCACCTTCGATTTTTGCATCCACGATACCGCCACGCACCCCGAGGATGACGTGTGGCGTGGTGATTTTCATCTTGCCTTTTTTGGAAACCTGTCCGCCGAAAAACCGTGACACACCGCGGTCCATGCTGATGCCAAAATTACCATTGCTGCCGGGGCTGTAAACAAACTCATCAATTGTCAGGTTCGAGTTCGGTCCCAGCTTCACGCTCGACTGATCCTTGAAAACGATCAGGCCAAGGCCGGTTGCATTGCTGCGCAGCCGGTCACCAAGGGACACGCCCGCACCAACACCGATGACACCTGCGCCGGCCTTTTTGATCTGGGTCTGCACCGCCGTCATCTTGCCAACCGATTCAGCAACTGCACCTGCCGGCGCCAACACGCACAGCAGTCCGGCGCAGGCGAGGCTTGCGATTCTACGGGTATTGTCTTTCATTAAATCGGCCTTTTTGGCGTTAGAAGCTTTTCGTAAAGCTCATGCTTAGCGTATGCGACATGGAACCCGGATCGAAGTCAAAGGGTCCAATACCGTCATACTCATTCTCGCGAACCAGATACCCCACATTGATCCTGTTATAGCCATCCAGATGGAATGCATGATCCCAGCTTGCCCGCCAATACGTCCCGGTTCCCGCAGATGCAAACGCCGGATTGACATTTCCGTCCCGTGAAACGAAATCCCCGAACGCCCCGGCAACCTGGTGCGTCCATAATGCCCCGAATACCTGGTAAGGCAGCACACCGGCATAACTCAGTTCGACCTCCCGCAGCCGGTTGACAGTCGTGCCGCCATCGGTGATTTCGCGCTGATAGCGCGCAGCCATGCCGATTGTATGTTCCGCGGTCAACCGTTTGCTGGCGCCGGCTTCGGCGCCAAACCGATGTTCTGAACTCAAATTGGTTGACTGGCCCAGATTGGCGTACGAGACCTCACCATAAAACGATGTATCGACGGACGGTTGCACAATGGCGCGAACCGACGTGCCCAGTGCAACTTCGGTGACGCTGGGATTGTAGGTCCGGAACTGTCCGAACGCCGACATCTGGATACGCACAGCATCCAGTTCCACCACCGGCACGCCCTTGTCCAGGGTAACGGCAATTCGCCCGCGATGGTGCGCATAGATGCCGCCGATGCCATTGAACTCGAAAGGTGCGGTGAACGGATCATCACCACCCTGGTTGATGTCTTCATAACGGCGCTCAACCAGTCCGGACGCAGAAACCACCAGCACGTCATTAAGCGGTGTATCCAGATCAATTTTCAGCGCAGTGCTGACGGCAGCAAACGGGTTCCAGTCCTGCCGGTCTTTCCAGCTGTTGTTGCTGTCTTCCACATCCAGCCATTTGGACCGGATGCCGACTGTCATGTCGAGAACCCACTCAAATCCGCTCAGCGCGCCGTTTACCTTCGCTGCAAGCTCTTCAGCCTGTTTGGTCTCTTCAGGTGTCAGGTCGCCGACCGAAAGCGCGATTTCCAGATTCCGGGCAGCAAGCTCCCATGATCCGGTATTCGAGTACACACTGGCCAGGTTGAGCCGTGCCCTGGCATCGCGCGGGTATTTTACCAGATGCTGCTCAAGTGTGGAGATCGCCTGGTCGTACTGGCCAACTTCAACTGCTTTCGACACGAAACGGCCAAGCACACCGACATCTTCGGGGGAATCATATCTTTCCCGGAACACATCGTCATAGTCGCTGGCCGACACTGCCGCCGGAAAACCAATGCTTGCAACCACAAGCATCATCGCAGCAATTGAATTGGATGTTTTGAACATGGCAATCGGGCCCGGCACGTTGGATGGCGATTTATAAGCGGCGAATCCTTACCATGCCGCGACGTTAGTTAATAGTCTGTGTAACACGATTCTCAAAAAGTGTTGCAATTTGGCCACACCGTACAGATTGCCATTTTGGCCTTAAAAGCGCTGCTAACAATTTTGAAAATCACCGCAGGCACCTTTGCTTGCGCAATTCACACACCCCGGCTAAACCTTGCAGACCAGTTTGCACCAACAAGGCCCGCATCATGCTTTCTCTCCTGTGGCTGTTTGATCAGCTCGTATACATAATATTCTGGATCATCATCATCATGGTGGTGATGAGCTGGTTGATCGCGTTCAATGTGTTGAACAACTCAAACAACATCGTGCGGCAGATCAATTACACCCTGCATCGCCTGACCGAGCCATTGCTTGCGCCGATCAGGCGGATCCTGCCTGATCTTGGCGGTATCGATCTGTCACCACTGGTTCTGCTGCTGGGACTGATGTTCCTGCAAAGACTGTTGCACGAGTATCTGGTCTGAATTCCTTCCCCGTTTGTCGTCATTGGAACCAACTCTGACGCGGACGGAACAGGTCTTCGCGACACGGTCCCGCAAGATATCTCATAAAATTTTGACCACACGAAAAGGCATCAGAATCCCATGTGCGCAGCCAAAGTCATTGACGGAAAGAAGTTTGCAGAAGGTCTTCGCGGACGCATTGCAACTGCCATTGCCGGCCTGAAATCCGAACACGGCCTGGAGCCCGGACTGGCCGTTGTGCTGGTGGGGGAAGACCCGGCCAGCCAGGTCTATGTGCGCAACAAGGCAAAACAGACCGTTGAAGTCGGCATGAAGTCCGTCGAACACAAGCTGGACGTCTCGACATCAGAGGCCGACCTGCTGTCCGTGGTTGACCAACTCAACAACGACCCGACCATTCACGGCATACTGGTGCAATTGCCTTTGCCGGATCACATAGATGAAAACAAGGTCATCAATTCGATCAACCCGGACAAGGACGTGGACGGGTTTCATGTCATCAACACCGGGCGGCTGGCAACCGGCCAGGAGTCACTGGTGCCGTGTACGCCGGTTGGCAGCGTTATGCTGGCCAAGGACGCGCTTGGGTCCCTGTCCGGCCTTGAAGCAGTGGTGATCGGCAGGTCGAACATCGTCGGCAAACCGGTGGCCCAACTGCTGCTGCAGGAAAACTGCACGGTAACCATTGCCCATAGCCGCACCAAGGACCTGCCGGGCGTGGTGCGCCGCGCAGACCTGGTGATCGCCGCCGTTGGCCGGGCTGAAATGGTCAAGGGCGACTGGTTGAAACCGGGCGCCTGCGTCATCGATGTCGGCATCAACCGCATCGAGCGCGACGGCAAGAACCGCATTGTCGGCGATTGCGACTATGAAGACTGCGCAAAAACGGCCGGATCAATCACCCCGGTCCCCGGCGGCGTCGGCCCGATGACCATCGCCTGCCTGCTGCACAACACGGTTCATGCCGCCTGCGCGATCAAGGGTGTTCCGGTTCCTGAGATGTAGAAGACCGGCTGACTGACTACCCGGCTTTTGCCCGCTCGATTGCCTCGACAATCAGGGCGCGTGCTTCCTCGGCATTTCCCCAGCCGTCGGTACGCGCCCACTTGCCTGTTTCCAGATCCTTGTAGTGCTGGAAGAAGTGCTCGATCTGCTTGACCTGAATTTCCGGCAGATCGGTGTAGTCGCGCACTTTTTCGTAACGCATTGAAATGCGGCTGACCGGAACACCGATAATTTTCTCGTCTCCGCCTGCCTCGTCGACCATTTTCATCACGCCGACCGGGCGTACCGCGATAACCGCCCCCGGCACCAGTGTACGCTGCGAAACCACCAGCAGGTCTACCGGGTCGCCGTCTTCTGACAAGGTATGCGGAATGAAACCGTAATTGCCCGGATAGCGCATCGATGTGTACAAAAACCGGTCCACCACCATGGTCCCGGCAGCTTTGTCCATTTCATACTTGATGGGTTCGCCGCCGATCGGCACTTCGATGATAACGTTGACTTCTTCCGGCGGATTTGCCCCGATGGATATGGCATCTATGCGCATGTGATTTCCTTCATATGCGAGTGTTACAAGAAACGATTTGAACAGCAAACTGTTGCTCTGGAGATCCTAATAGCATGAGAACACTGCTCTTGACTGCCTGTACACTCGTCGCACTCGCCTTGCCGGTTCATGCCGGCCAGATGACCAGCGACTACACCAGGCTGGATTTCAAGAAAACCTGCAAAATTCTCGAGGAAGTCGAGGAAGGCGGATCGGTCTCCATGTTGTGTGAGGGATACAAGGGTTACGCCGTCCACTTCGCTGAAGGCGACCTGCGCCATTCCGTACAGTTCGGGCACGCTGAAACCGGCGGCAACGGCATCTGGCAGAGTTTTGTGCAGTGGAACCGGGTCTCCGAAACCATCGAATGGCGATTGCAGGACGACAAGCCGGTCGCCGCCATCCTGCGCTGGTTCATTGAAAACACCGATGATGCCGGGTCGGCTGATCCCAACAGGGTCGGACAGGTTCTCGTGGTGTCGCGCGTTGGCCAGGAAGCTGACAAACGGGCATGCGTGGTCGGCTATGTCGACGCACTGGCCAACAAGGATGCCAATGTCCTGGCACGCGACGTGGCCGACAGCCTGGCGGCAGACTTCGCCTGCGGGACTGACAAGGCAGAATTTCACGGGTTGCGCGGCCGCCTGTCAGGCGATCCCAGCTAATCCTGTTTCACAATCAGGCGGCCAGACCGCGCTTGCGCAGCATGGCATCTGCCGTCGGCATTTGCCCGCGAAACGCGGTGTAGGCCGCTTCCGGGTCAATGGAATCCCCGGACGAATAGATATGCTGCTCGAGCCGTTTTGCCAGCACCGGATCAAACGGATCGCTTGCTTCTTCAAATGCGTTGAACGCATCTGCATCCAGGACTTCCGACCACATGTAACTGTAATAGCCTGCCGCATAACCGTCGCCATAGAACACGTGCAGAAAATGCGGTGTGCGATGCCGCATGATGATGGCGTCCGGCATGCCGAGCTCCGCCAGAACATCTGCCTCAAATCCAAGCGGATCCTCTTTTGCCGTGTCATCGGCCGAGGCCTGGTGGAACCGCATGTCGACAATCGCCGACGAGGTATATTCAATGGCATTGAACCCGGCATCGAACGTGCGGGCCGCCAGTACCTTGTCCAGCAGGTCGCGTGGCATCGGTTCACCGGTTTCCACGTGAAGCGCGTGTTTTTCAAGTATCTCCGGCACCGTCAGCCAGTGCTCATACAATTGCGACGGCAGCTCAACGAAGTCCCGCGATACAGACGTGCCCGAAACAGACGGATAGGTGACATCAGACAGCATGCCGTGCAGGGCATGGCCAAACTCGTGAAACAGTGTCCGCCCGTCATCGAGCGACAACAGGGCCGGCGATCCCTTGGCCGGTTTGGCAAAGTTCATCACGTTGAACACGATAGGAATTTGCCCGCCATCGAGCCCATGCTGCTTCTGCAACTGGCTCATCCAGGCGCCTGAGCGTTTCGATGACCGGGCAAAGTAATCACCGATGAACACTGCGCTGATATCACCGGCACGGTTGCGCACCTCGAACACCCGGGCATCAGGGTGCGGACCCGCCACATCGCCAAGCTCGGTAAACGACAGCCCGAACAATCGCCCGGCCACGTCAAATGCCGCCTTGATCATATTCTCCAGCTGCAGATACGGTTTGACCACGGCCTCATCCAGGTCGAACTCGCGCTCGCGCAGCTTTGCCGTGTAGTAGCGCCAGTCAGAAGCTTTCAGCGGCTCGTTATGGCCTTCGGCAACCGCTATCTCTGCAAGCATTGCCGCGTGGTCTGCAGCACTGGCCTTTGCTGCCGGCCATACCTTGCCGAGCAGGTCCTCCACGGCTTTCGGGCGCTTGGCCATGGTGCCGTCAAGTTTCAGCGCCGCAAAGCTCTCATAGCCGAGCAGTTCAGCCTTCTCATCGCGCAGTTTCAGGGTTTCCGCCACAGTCTCGGTATTGTCGCTGTCGCCGCCGTTCTGACCCCGGGCGGCCCAGGCATCAAAGGCAACCTGCCGCAAATCGGGCCGTGAAGAGGAAACCAGGAACGGTTCAATGATCGACCGTGACAGCGTGACCACATGCTTGCCGTCATGACCGCGCTGGGCGGCAGCTTCCGCCATGGCGGCAACCAGGGCGTCCGGCAATCCGGCCAGATCTTCCTTCTTGTCCAGAACCAGAACCCAGTCTTTCTCATCTGCCAGCACGTTCTGGCCAAACTGCGCTGCCAGCGCCGCCAGGCGCTGATCGATGTCGGCAAGTCGCTGCTTTTCAGCGGCAGCCAGTTTTGCACCCTCTTTCACAAAATCCTTGTAGTGTTGTTCCAGCACCCGGATCTGTTCAGGCGACAGACCGGTTTCCCGGCGCTTTTCATGCAGGGCGTCAATCCGGGCAAACAACGCGTCATTCATGAAAATCGCCGACTGGTGTTTGGCCAGCTCCGGACCAATTTCACGTTCCAGTTCCTGGATCGCCGGCGTGCTGTCTGTACCTGCACGATGCCAGAACAGGGCCTGCACTTTGCGCAAGGCCTTGCCGGACAGCTCAAGGGCAGCAATCGTGTTGTCGAAATCCGCCGGTTGCGGGTTATCGGCGATTGCTTCTATCTCGGCCAGGTGACGCGCCATGGCCGGCGCGAATGCAGGCTTGAAATCACCGTCCTCAATCGCGGCAAAATCAGGCAGGCCGTGAATGCCGTCCCAGTTCACCAGTACCGGTTTGATGTCCTGTTCATTTGCCATGATCGGGAAGCCTTGCTGTTGTTGGTTTGACTCAGGTTGTTGTGATCAGCTTAAACAAAATTGCCCCGATCATCACATCACATATGTGAGGGATGATCGGGGCAAAATCGTGTAAACAGGTGATCTGATTGCCGGACTTAAGCGCTTAGCGCTTCATCATCGCGCCGGGACGCGCGCTTGCGTTCATGCACATCGAGAATGGCCTTGCGCAACCGGATCGATTTCGGCGTAACCTCCACCAGTTCATCATCGGTAATATAGCTCAGCGCCCGCTCCAGCGTCATGCGGATCGGCGGGGTCAGTATCACCGCGTCGTCCTTGCCGGACGCCCGCATATTGGTCAGCTGCTTGGCTTTCAGCACATTGATCTCAAGATCATTGCCGCGCGTGTGCTCACCGACGATCATGCCGTTATAGACTTTCATGCCCGGCTCCACGAACATCGGTCCGCGATCCTCCAGCTTCCAAAGCGCGTACGCCACTGCTTCACCGTCACCGGTGGACAGCAGCACACCGGTGTGGCGCGACGGGATGGGGCCCATGTGCGAGGCATAGTCATGGAACAGCCGGTTCATGATGGCAGTGCCGCGGGTGTCGGTCAGAAGCTCGCTCTGGTAGCCAATCAGGCCACGGGTCGGCGCATGGAAAACCAGGCGCTGGCGGCCTGCGCCTGACGGACGCATGTCTTTCAGCTCGGCACGGCGTTCCGACAGTTTCTGCACAACCGCACCGGAAAAGTCCTCATCGACGTCGATGATGACCTCTTCCACGGGCTCCAGGCGCTGTCCGGTTTCCTCGTCGACCTGCATGACCACGCGCGGGCGTCCGACGGTCAGTTCAAAGCCTTCACGCCGCATGGTTTCGATCAGAATGGCGAGCTGCAGTTCGCCGCGGCCCGAGACTTCGTAAGCCTCGCCGTCGAGATCGGTAATCTGCAGCGCCACATTGCCTTCGGCTTCCTTTAAAAGGCGGTCGCGAATGACGCGGCTTTGCACCTTGTCGCCTTCCTTGCCGGCCAGCGGTCCGTCATTGACGCGGAACGTCATCGACAGGGTCGGCGGGTCAATCGGCTGGGCGGCAATCGCTTCGGTCACGTCCGGGGCACACAGTGTATCTGCCACGGTCGCCTTGGACAGACCGGCCAGCGCTACAATGTCACCGGCCTGTGCTTCTTCAACGGGAGTCCTTTCGAGACCCCGGAACGCCAGCACTTTTGATACCCGGCCCTGCTCCACCATCTTGCCGTCCCGGCCCAGCGCCTTGATCGACTGGTTCGGCTTCACCGTACCCGACCGGATGCGTCCGGTCAGAATGCGGCCCAGATAGGGGTTGGCCTCGATGGTCGTGGACAGCATGCGGAACGACCCGTCTTCAACGGCGGGTTCCGGCACGTGCTTCACTACCAGGTCAAGCAACTGGGCCATGTCGTCCTTGGGGCCTTCCGGTGTCAGCGCCATCCAGCCCTGTTTGGCGGAGCCGTACAGGATCGGAAAATCAAGCTGGTCATTGTCGGCGTCGAGCGCTGCAAACAGGTCGAAGACCTCGTTGATCACTTCCTGATGGCGCTCTTCATCCTTGTCGATCTTGTTGATCGCCACGATCGGACGCAGGCCGATCTTCAGGGCTTTCTGCAGCACAAACTTGGTTTGCGGCATCGGGCCTTCGGCAGCATCAACCAGCAGGATGGCGCCGTCGACCATGTTCAGGATGCGCTCCACCTCGCCACCGAAGTCGGCATGGCCCGGTGTATCGACAATGTTGATACGGTCACCCTGCCACTCGACCGAGGTGACCTTGGCCAGAATGGTGATGCCGCGCTCGCGCTCCAGATCATTGGAATCCATGGCGCGCTCGGCCATTCGCGCATTGTCACGCATGGTGCCCGACTGTGCCAGCAGACGGTCGATCAGGGTGGTCTTGCCATGATCGACGTGCGCGATGATGGCGATGTTTCTAAGAGACATAGCGTTTCCGGACTTGAAAAATAAGTTGAATTGACCGCGCGTGTACCACAGCCCGCGTTAACAAGGTATGGGCATATTGAAGCGGACAGGTTCAACCGCCGTTTCTATATGTCTACCAGTTAGGTATTACGTTTGCGTGCTGCAAGTGTCCGCAGCCGCAGCGCGTTGAGCCGGATGAAGCCTTCGGCGTCCTTCTGGTCATAGGCGCCACGGTCGTCTTCGAAGGTCACCAGTTCGTCCGAATACAGCGACTTCGGCGAGGCGCGGCCGATTACCGTTACATTGCCCTTGTACAGTTTCAGGCGCACCGTGCCCTCGACATGTTCCTGGCTCTTGTCGATCAGCGCCTGCAGCATTTCGCGTTCGGGTGCGAACCAGAAGCCGTTATAAATCATCTTGGCGTATTGCGGCATCAGGCTGTCCTTCAGGTGGGCCGCCTCGCGGTCCAGCGTGATGGATTCCATCGCCCGGTGCGCCGCCAGCAGAATGGTGCCACCCGGTGTTTCATAGACGCCGCGCGACTTCATGCCAACAAAGCGGTTTTCAACCAGGTCAAGCCGGCCGATGCCATTGTCGCGGCCCAGGTCATTGAGGGTTTCCAGTATGGTTGCCGGAGACAATGCCTTGCCATCTATGGAAATCGCATCGCCTTTCATGAACCCGATCTCGATGATGGTGGACACATCCGGCGCGGCTTCAGGGCTGACAGAGCGCTGGAACACATATTCCGGCGGCTCTTCGTTGGGGTCTTCGAGCACCTTACCCTCTGACGAGGAATGCAGCAGATTGGCATCTACCGAAAACGGTGCTTCGCCCCGCTTGTCCTTCGGCACCGGAATCTGGTGCTGCTCGGCAAAGTTGACCAGGTCGGTACGTGACTTGAACGACCAGTCGCGCCATGGCGCTATCACCTTGATGTCCGGGTTAAGCGCATAGGCAGCAAGTTCGAACCTGACCTGGTCATTGCCCTTGCCGGTGGCACCGTGGGCAATGGCGTCGGCCCCGGTCTCAGCCGCAATCTCCACCAACCGCTTGGTAATCAGTGGCCGGGCTATGGATGTGCCGAGCAGGTAGGTTCCTTCATAAACGGTATTGGCCCGGAACATCGGAAACACGAAATCGCGGACAAACTCTTCGCGCACATCCTCGATGTAGATTTCCTTGATGCCCATCATCTCGGCCTTGGCACGCGCCGGTTCCAGTTCTTCACCCTGTCCGAGGTCGGCGGTGAATGTCACCACCTCTGCATCGAGTTCGGTTTCCAGCCACTTCAGGATGACGGACGTATCGAGGCCGCCGGAATACGCCAGCACAACCTTTTTCACTGAGCCCTTGGTGCCCATTGCCATTCTCTCCTGTCGAATTAGATGAAACTTGCGCGGGACCTAACCTAAGTTGCAGCACGCCTGCAAGGGGACAGATTGACCTCAGGCGCTAGAAATCGCTGGTGATGCCCTTTTTTTCCCAATCACCAAACCTGGTCGGCTCCGGCCCGTCGCGGCCATCAATCTCGACAGGCAGCTCCTGTGACGCATTCTTCTTACGTCTTTCACGGGCTTCCGCCAGCGCGCGCCTGGCTGCGTCGCTGAGCGGTGGTTTTTCTGATTGTCGGTCCGGCATCACTGGCTTTGCATTGAATTGTGGCGCATCAGCAGACATATACTGCTCATTACTGGTTTTTGGCAATGTGTCGACGTGTCCGCCTGCAAAGGGCGGGTACGCAGTCAGGTGTAACAGATGAATTATATGAAAACAGCCATGTTGCTGGCAGGCATGACCGCCCTGTTCCTCGTCATCGGCTTCATGCTGGGCGGGCAGACAGGCATGATCATCGCGTTCTTGTTCGCAGCCGGCACCAATGTCTATGCCTACTGGAACTCTGACAAGGCCGTCCTGTCGATGCACGGGGCCGAGCCGGCCAGCGAGACGCAGCATCCGGAACTCTACACCATGGTCGCCAAACTGGCCGACAATGCCGGCCTGCCGATGCCCAAGGTTTACGTGATGGATAACCCGCAGCCCAACGCGTTTGCCACAGGTCGTAATCCTGAAAATGCCGCCGTTGCCGCCACCACGGGCCTCTTGCAGCAATTGAACTATGATGAGGTTGAGGGCGTGATGGCGCACGAGCTGGCCCATGTCCAGAACCATGACACACTGATCATGACGGTAACCGCGACCATCGCCGGTGCGATTTCCATGCTGGCCAACTTTGCCATGTTCTTTGGCGGCCGTGACCGCAACAACCCGCTCGGCCTGATCGGCACAATCGCCATGATGCTGCTGGCACCGATTGCCGCCATGCTGGTGCAGATGGCGATCAGCCGGACCCGCGAATACGCTGCCGACAAACGCGGCGCGGAAATCTGCGGTAAGCCGCAGGCGCTCGCCGATGCATTGCGCAAGATCGCCTCAGGCGCTAAGCAGATTGAAAATGACACTGCAGAAGCAAATCCCGCTACAGCTCACATGTTCATTATCAATCCACTGTCAGGCGCACGTATGGACAATCTGTTTTCAACCCACCCGAACACCGACAACCGCATAGAGGCCCTGGAGCAGATGTCGGCTTCCGGTCCTCAGGTTTTTTCTGATGATGCCCCCGGGCGCACCGATGCATCAGGTTCCGGCCCCTGGTCAAAGGCCGGTCGCGGGCCTGAACCGCGCAAGAGGACAAACGGTCCGTGGGGGTAAAAAAGAAGCAGCGAGCCCGCAGGTTCACCCCGCCTCCGGTTGAAGTCGAAGGCCTCGGTCTTCGTGCCGCCGCGCTCAACGCCGTCTCGCTTGTCCTGTACGAGAGGCGGTTTCTTGAAGATGCCCTTACCGACAGCCTGACGGATGTGGATGATCCGCGCGACCGCGCCTTTGCGCATGCACTTGCCGCAACCGCGCTGCGCCGAAAGGGGCAGATCGAAGCTGTTCTGGAACACTATATCGAACAGAAACTGCGCGCCCGCACCGGCAGGGCGCCAGCTATTCTGCTGTGCGGTGTTGCCCAGTTGCTGTTCATGGAAACCGAACCGCACGCAGCAATCTCGACAAGCGTTGCACTTGCCGCCGGAGACGAAAAGGCCCGCCGGCTGAAAGGACTGATCAACGCGGTACTGCGCAATGTCAGCCGCGACCGTGACGCCATAATGGCCGCACTGCCGTCAACCGATACCAACCTGCCGAAATGGCTGAACACCAGGTTGCGGGCGGATTACGGGCCTGAAACAGCCGCGCAGATCGCCGAGGCACATGCGCTGAAGGCTGATATCGACCTGACCATCAAGACCGGCGCGTCCGATGAGGACCTGCTGGCTTTGGGCGTCAGACTGCCTACCGGGACCGTGCGACTGAACAATCTTCATCCAGCCGTTCCGGACCTGCCGGGATTTGTGGACGGAAACTGGTGGGTTCAGGATGTTGCCGCATCACTGCCGGTCCTGCTGTTTGAGGATTTGCAGGGCAGGACCGCACTGGACATGTGCAGCGCGCCGGGCGGCAAGACAATGCAATTGTGTGCCGCCGGCGCGACCGTGACGGCGCTGGATACATCGGCCTTTCGCCTCGAAAAAGTAGCTGAAAATCTTGCCCGCACAAAACTTGAGGCCAATTGCATCGCTGTAGATGCGCTGGAGTTTGAACCCGGCCAGCTATTTGACGTGATCCTGCTCGATGCGCCGTGTTCAGCCACAGGTACCATACGCCGTCATCCCGACATGCCCTATATCCGGGGCAATGACGACGTGAAACTGCTGCTCACACTGCAACGCAAGCTGCTGCGCAAGGCAGCCACTTTGCTGGCGCCGGGCGGAACCCTGATCTACGCCGTCTGCTCATTGCTTGCAGATGAAGGTCCCAAGCAGATTTCTCAATTCCTGAACGAGCACGGCGATTTCAAACGGCTGCCGGTCGCGCCCGGCGAGGCACAAATCCCGGCAGATCTCATAAGCAAGACCGGTGATCTGAGAACACTTCCCCACAACATGATCGGCAATGCCGGCGGTATGGACGGTTTTTTCGCAGCCCGAATGAGCCGCGAATTGGAAAATTAACGGATACTGACCCCAAAGCCGCGATCTGACACAGCCTGTTATCAATTCGTTAACGAACTTCGGGCTTCAATGTGCACCGAGATCCAGCAGGATATAGCTGCCCTTTAGGCAACCTGCCGGGAACATGCACACTTCGGAAACCGCGTTCGAGCCCCATGAATTCCGCATCGACAGTCCTCACCGGCCTGGCCAGCCTGAGCAGCAAGCAGATGGTCAACAGGCTTGTGCGCGCGACGTCCCCACAAATCCCCAGCCTGACCATGTCACGGTGCACCGGTCTCGGACTGCCGCTCGCCGCCATCATCAAGGGTGATGCATCGCGCGCGCCGGGCCTGTATCGCGGCATATTCGAACTTGCCGGGTGCCGGGCCGTGCTGGCGGGAACCTCCATATTCGAACTGCCTGATGCGCGGCCTGCTGCCTTTGACAATGCCCTCAACGAATTTGGCTGGCTGCATGACCTGCACGCCGGAAACACCCAGCTCTACCGGATTTTCGCCCGTGGCATTGTTGCTGAATGGCTGGAGCTGAAGGTCTACAAGAACGCCAGCGCACGCCGGCCGCAGACCCTGGCAGCCCGGCTCATCAACTGGATTCAGTGCGCGCCTTTCCTGCTGCAGGGCGCAAGTCGCGGATTTGAAGTATCGTTCATGAACAGCCTGACCAGGCAGAGCCGCCTGCTGGCCCGGCGCGGTGTCAATCACTTCAGCCCCACAAACAGGCTGATGTCCGCAATCGCCATGGTCTACGCAACCTTTGGCACTACCGGTCTGGAGAGTTTGCAGAAAACCGCCCTGAGCCGGCTGTCTCACGAACTCGATCATCAGATTCTGGCGGACGGCGGTCACGTATCGCGCAACGGCCAGACCCTGCTCGATCTTCTGGTCCTGCTGGTTCCTTTGCGCGAGGCGCTCAACAAGGCCCTGATAGAAATTCCGGGACCGGTGAACGCCGCGCTTGAGCGCATGCTTCCAATGCTGCGATTTCTGTCACACAACGATGGTGGGCTTGCCGTATTCAATGGCGTGTCCAGAACCGGCGCAGGCAAAATCAAGGCCGTGCTGGAAAGAGACCAGATCCACGGGCGTCCGCTGACCATCGCACCGCTGACCGGGTATTGCCGCATCGCCCATGGCAGGGCATCGATCATCATGGATACCGGTATGCCGCCGGCTCCGGGGCGCAATCCGAACGCAGCCTGTTCGCCCCTGGCATTCGAACTGTGTGACGGACCGCACCGCATCGTCGTAAACTGCGGCAGCCGGCAGGATGCCGATGCGCAATGGCAGGCCGCATCACGGCGCACATCGGCTCACTCGACCATGACGCTCGGCGAGCGCGACACCAGTACCGTGATCGACAATTTCTTCACCAGCCGGTTGTTCAACACACCGGCGCTGATAACCAGCGGGCATGCTGAAGCCGAGGTGAGCCACGAAGACCACGGCAGCGTCATTTCAGCCCGCCACACCGCCTATGCCAAAGCCTTCGGGCTGGTGCATGAACGGCAACTGTTTCTGGATACAAACGGCATCGACCTGCGGGGCGAGGACCGTCTTGTCCCCGAAATTCCGGTTCCGGATGTGCCTCTCGATCCGGCCTTTGCCATCCGCTTTCACCTGCACCCGTCGATCAAGGCAACACTGTCGCGCGATGGGGCTTGCGTCATGCTGTTATTGCCCAACAAGGTCGGCTGGCGCTTTTCGGCCCGTGGCGGCAGGCTGTCGCTTGAGACCAGCATCTATCTGCCGGACAGCAAATCCGCCCGTCCCTCCCAGCAGATCGTTATCTCCGGTGTGGCCGGCAGGCCGGATCGCGTGTTGTGGGCGTTCAAGCGGATAAAGACCGTAGCAAAACCGCGTCCTTCAGAAGGTCAATGTGCACCTGAATTGCCGCTGGATGCGGAATAACCAATTCATTTGGTATAACTGACGCTTCTCCTGTTCAGCATCTCATGCCTTCGTGCTAACGCTTGGCCCCAGTTGTAATGGGCAATGGAGAAGTTGGCCGATGAGCGCTATTCGTCGCGCCCTGCTGTCGGTTTCCGACAAGACGGGACTTGTTGAGTTTGCCACCGATCTGGCAGGCCTTGGTGTTGATCTGATTTCAACCGGCGGAACGGCACGTACGCTGCGCGATGCAGGGCTGGACGTCACCGACATATCGAGCTGGACCGGGTTTCCGGAGATTATGGACGGGAGGGTGAAAACCCTGCATCCGAAAGTTCACGGCGGACTGCTGGCAGTGCGGTCGAACCCGGATCACCAGGCCGCGATGCAGGAAAATGAAATCGGCAGCATCGATCTGCTGGCGGTGAACCTGTATCCGTTTGAACAGAAGCTGGCCGGCGGCGGCGCTTACGAAGACCTGGTCGAGAACATAGATATTGGCGGCCCGGCAATGACCAGAGCCGCTGCCAAGAACCACAAAGACGTTACGACGATTGTCGACCCGGCAGATTACACAGCGATCATAGAGGAAATGCGCGCGCATTCCGGATCCACCCTGCAACAGACACGCACCAGACTGGCGGCCAAGGCATTTGCCCGCACCGCAGCTTACGATTCAATTGTCAGCACCTGGCTGCTTGGCGAGGCAGGAGAAGGCCTCGGCACCAGCCGGTCACTGGGCGGATCCCTGATACAGACCCTGCGCTATGGCGAAAACCCGCATCAGTCGGCTGGCTTTTATCGCACCGGCGAAATTCGTGAAGGTGTCGCAACGGCGCGCCAGTTGCAGGGCAAGGAGCTGTCCTACAACAACATCAACGATACCGACGCGGCATTTGAATGCGTCAGTGAATTCGACCCGGCCGACTACGCTGCCTGCGTTATCGTGAAACACGCCAATCCGTGCGGTGTTGCAACTGCTGAAACCGCACTGGAAGCCTACCGGCTTGCACTGCGTTGTGATCCGGTCAGCGCGTTCGGCGGCATCGTGGCCTTCAACCAGCCGATCGACGAGGCAACTGCGGAAGTGGTTTGCGACGTTTTCACCGAAGTCATCATCGCGCCCGGCGTCAGCAAGGACGCGGAAGCGGTATTCGCCGCAAAGAAAAACCTGCGCCTGCTGATAACTGATGGACTGGCGGATGCTGATCAGCCCGGTATTGCCTACAAGACAGTTGCCGGCGGCTTTCTTGCACAGTCACGCGACAATGGCCGGGTCCATGCCGATGACCTGAAAGTGGTTACAAAGCGCCACCCCAGCGTTGAGGAAATGGCCGACATGCTGTTTGCCTTCCGGGTCGCCAAGCACGTCAAGTCGAACGCCATCATCTATGCAAAGCATGGCGCCACCGTAGGTGTCGGCGCCGGTCAGATGTCACGCATCGATTCAAGCCGTGTCGCCGCCCACAAAGCCCGTGATGCTGCAGACGCTGCCGGGATTGCCGAAACCCTGACCGCGGGAAGCGTGGTCGCGTCCGACGCCTTCTTCCCGTTTGCCGACGGCCTGTTGCAGGCGGCGTCCGCCGGTGCCACAGCAATCATCCAGCCCGGCGGTTCAATGCGCGATGATGACGTCATCGCAGCGGCCGATGAAAAAGGGCTGGCCATGATCTTCACTGGCATGAGACATTTCAGGCATTAGGGTCAGAACACAGACAACCACACCAATCGGAGACAGTTCATGCTTGTGACCACCACCAACACTATCGATGGCCGCCGGATTTCCAACTACAAGGGTCTCGTGGCCGGTGAAGCCATACTGGGTGCAAACCTGTTTCGTGATCTGTTCGCCTCAATCCGCGACATTGTCGGCGGTCGCGCGGGCGCTTACGAGAAGGTTCTCAATGATGCCCGTGAAACCGCAATTGCAGAAATGACCGACAAGGCATCCGCACTGGGTGCAAATGCCGTTATCGGTGTTGATATCGACTACGAAACCGTCGGCCAGAACGGCTCCATGCTGATGGTCACCGCCGCCGGCACTGCCGTGGTGGTAGAATAACTCAGGCTTTGGCCAGCACGCCCAGCTGGCTGGCGATCACCGCAAACTTTGCCAGCGAGAAGTCGGCTTCTCTGGAAATGCGAACCAGTTCGTCCCCGGTATGGGTAACCAGCTCCTGCCTGGCCGGTGACAGTGTCGCCTTGACCCCGTCAGCGGCAATGCTGCGCACGGACCGCTGTACTGTCTGCCGGATACCTGCAATCGCCTGACGGTCATAATCGCTTTCACTGGGCAGGTTCTGGGCGCTGGCCAGAATATGATCAATGCCGAGTGTTCCGCTCAGGCCGAAGTAGGTCTTGGCGATTTCTCTGACCGGCCGGTTTGCCGGGCGTGCAATCTGCACAACATCCAGCCCCCGCACCAGGTATCTCAGGCCGGCAATTTTCAATGCCGTTTTCGTGTCCAGCCCAAGAGCTGAAATTTCCTCAACATCGCTGGCCAGTTGGGTTTTCTGGCTCTCCGGCAGGACGTCGGACAAGGCGCCGGCAAGCGATGCGATGCCGTCCTTGTAAATCGGCACAAGCTGCGACAGGTTCGAATTGGGCGTTTCGTTTGCCGCAAACCATGCCACCGCATCGGCCATGCCGTTCTGCAGGCGTGCATACAGGGACATCTGCTGTTCGCTGGATATCCGGTTGTCAAGCCTGTCGACCGCTTCGTTCATGTCTACAAAGCCGAAGCTGTCGCGGCTCGCTACGTAGAACCTTGCAAGATCTCCGGCCTGTATGCCGGTGTCATTCGACAGGTCAAACAGGAACAGCGGACCGCAGCGATTGACGATAGAGTTGGCAATCAAGGTACTGATGATCTCGGGGCGCAATCTATGGCCGGAGATTTCGGACTTGTAGGTCTTCGACATCCGGTTGGGGAAGTACCGCATCAGCTCGTTTTCAAGATACGGATCGGACGCAAACTGTTGCGCCATCAGGTCATTGAAGACGACAATTTTCGCATAGGACACCAGCACGGCCATTTCGGGTCTGGACAGGCTGCCACCTGATTTCAGGCGATCATCAAGTTCCTCGCCGAACGGCAGGAACTCGATGGCACGATCCAGGCCACCGCGATTCTCAAGTTCCCTGAACAACCGCGACAACCCGGCCCTGTCTCGCGACAGGGCTTCTTCCATGAGGGTGACACACAGGGTCTGCAGATAATTGTTTCGCAACACCAGGTCGGCGACGTCATCGGTCATGGCGGCCAGCAACTTGTTGCGGGCGGCCCGTTTCAGCTTGCCGGCGGCTTCCGCTTCACCGAGCGCGATCTTGAGATTGACCTCGACGTCAGAAGAGTTCACACCCGCGGAATTATCGATGGCATCGGTGTTTATGCGCCCGCCATTGAGGGCGAACTCAACCCGCGCAAGCTGGGTCATGCCGAGGTTGGCACCTTCGCCCACTGCCTTGACCTTCAGTTCCCGGGCCATGACACGGATACTGTCATTGGCCTTGTCACCGGCGTCTGCATCACTTTCCGTGGCACCGCGAACATAGGTGCCGATGCCACCGAACCATAAAAGGTCGGCGTCGCATTTGATGATTGCCCGCATCAGCTCATTGGGCGTTACCTTGGAGGCAGTCAATCCGGTCACCGCCATGATTTCAGGTGACAGGCTGATCTGCTTTTCTGATCGGGAGAAGATGCCGCCACCCTTGCTGATCAGCTTGCGTTCATAATCCTGCCAGCTCGATCTTGGCAGTTCGAACAACCGTTTGCGTTCCGCAAAACTCGTCGCCACATCCGGGTCCGGATCGATGAATATGTCACGGTGATCAAAGGCTGCGAGCAGTTTGGTCTGCTCCGACAGCAGCATGCCGTTGCCGAACACATCGCCTGACATGTCGCCGACGCCCACAGCGGTGAACGGCGTGGTCTGTATGTCGCGGTCCAGTTCCCGGAAGTGGCGCTTGACGGCTTCCCAGCCACCGCGGGCTGTAATACCCATTTTCTTGTGGTCATAGCCTGCCGACCCGCCGGAGGCGAAGGCATCATCAAGCCAGAATCCGGCTTCCGACGAAATGGCATTGGCAACATCGGAAAACGCCGCCGTTCCCTTGTCGGCTGCAACCACCAGGTAAGGATCGTCGCCATCCTGACGCACCATTTTCGGCGGCGGAATGATCTTGCCGCCCTTGGTGTTGTCGGTCAGGGACAACAGGCTTGAAATGAACGACTGGTAGGCCAGCGTTCCCGCCTGGTACACTTCATCGCGGCTGCCGCCTGCGGGAAGCTGCCGGGGAATAAATCCGCCCTTGGCGCCCACCGGCACGATAACCGCATTCTTGACGTTCTGGGCTTTCGCCAGTCCCAGCACCTCGGTGCGGAAATCCTCCGCCCTGTCGGACCAGCGCAATCCGCCACGCGCAATCATGCCGCCGCGCAGGTGCACACCCTCGACAAGTGTGGAATGGACGAAGATTTCCGCAAACGGGACCGGAGCCGGAATGCCGGGCACGTCCTTGCTGTGTATCTTCATCGCCAGCGCAATCGGGAGGCCTCCCTGCAGGTTTTTCAGGTTGAAGAAATTGGTCCGCTGCGTGGCTGTAATGACACCCACCATGTGGCGAATGATCCGGTCATCATCGAGGCTGGGAACATCCGCCAGATGATCCTCGATTTTTTGCAGAAGCCTGGTCTGCAGTTTCTCACGATCCGCCAGCGTGTCGGCCTTGGGGTGGCCGGGCTGGAACCTTGCCTTGAACAGGTCCACCAGCAATCGTGTCACGTCTCCGTAACGCACCAGCGTGCCTGCTATAACAGACAGTGCAAATGGAAACCCGGTCTGGCGCAGGTAGCGCGCAAAAGCCCGCAACACTGTTACTTCCTGCCAGCTCAGGGAAGCAGATAATACCAGTCCGTTCAGCGGATCGCTGTCGGCCTTGCCCGTCCACACAGCCAGGAAACAGTCCTGCAGCTGCTGGTAGCATTGCTCATCGATCGCGGCATCATTGTCACGGCTGAGAGCAACTTCGTGGATGTAGACAGCGTCGGCTTCCGATCCCGGCTTGCCGGACGGCTGGACGATATAAGTGTTTTCATCCAGCGCCCTGAGTCCCATGTCTTCCAGCAGGGGAAGCCGGGCCGACAGCGGTACCGGGGACGCCAGGTTGAACAGCTTGAGCCAGACCGCACCGTGACTTCCGACGGGTGGAGCAAATTCGGCGGCCGTGCGGGTTTCACCGCTCAGCCCCTCCATGATTGCTATGTCGTGCTGTGCCTCGGTGATCCGGTTCGCCTCGCGATATGCCGGCGGGAACGCGTTGGCATATCGCCGTGCCAGGGTCCGGCCTGCCGAGCCGTCCGTACTGGCCGTCACCGCATCTGCAAGTTCATCGCCCCAGCTGCGCGTAGCCTCGACGATTTCCTTTTCAACAAGATCGGGATCAGGCAGGTTCTTCGCCGATACGCCCAGCGAGATGATAAACCGCACGCGGACCAGCGTGCCTTCGCCGAAATTGGGCATGAACTCCAGGGTCTTGCCCTGATAATGTTTTTCCAGGATGGCGCCCGCCTTCTCCCGCAGGTCGGACGAAAACCTGTCGCGCGGAAAGAACACGAACGCGATCGCGTATCTCTCAAACCGGTCCAGCCGCAGGAACACCCGCGTGCGCGGCCGTTCGTGCAACCGCCACATGCCCATGGCCAGCGGCGCAAGCTGTTCGGACTCGATCTGAAACAGGTCATCGCGTGACATGGTTTCAAGAATGTTCAGCAGGCCTTTGCCGGAATGGCCACTCGGCGTAAATCCGCTGAGCGCCATCACCGCTTCAATGCGGCGGCGCAGCAGCGGAATACCGCTGGCGGCTTCGGTATAGGCGGTCGAGGCAAAAAGGCCGACCACGCGCAGTTCACCGACAACGTTGCCCGCCTGGTCAAAATCGTAAAGTCCCACATAATCCATGACCGCAGACCTGTGTACGCGAGATACCAGGTCGGACTTTTCCACGACGATCGCATAGCCGGACTTGTAACCGGACAGGTTCCTTTTCGCCGCATTCTGGATCACCTGGCCCCGTTGCAGCCGCAACACGCCCAGCGCTGACTTCTCGTCGACAAGCATCTGTTTCTTGCCGCCCTTTTTCCCCAGTTTGTAATGACACATGCCGAGGAAGGTGAATTTGTTGTTCAACAGCCAACTGAGGAAATCGATGGTCTCACTGACGATGGCCGTCGGCAGCGGTGAAGCCTTCGTTCTGAGCTGGTCAATCCGGCCCTGTATCACGTGCTGCATGGGCTGCCAGTCGACAACGGCTGCTCGGATTTCATCCAGGATGTCGCGCAGTTCAGCGACCAGTTCATCCTGTTCACGCTTGGAATTCATCGCTTCCAGATGAATGTGCAGGTAGCTTTCGCGCAGGAAATCCCCCGACTGCTTATTTGAGTTGTCCAGGGTTTTCAGCTTGCCCTTGCCGTCGCGCTCGCTGGCAAACACGGGATGCAGCACCGTGCGGACCGTGTGCCCTTTTGTCGACAGGGCATTGATCACAGAGTCGACCAGGAACGGCATGTCGTCATTCAGGATTTCCAGAATGCTGCGCTGTGCCAGCGCCCCTTCACTGACCCCTGAGTCGGTAATCCGGATCTTGACGCGGCCTGGAGCCTTGGCATCCAGAAACTCCCGGGCTTTTTCAACAAGCAGATCGATGTCGGTGTTTGTCAGTCCGGCAATGTCTTCCTCTACGGCTTCCCGGAACAGCTGTTTACGCAACGTCTTTTCCAGCAAACTCCTGCCTGTCTTTTTTGTTGCACGTTTCTGCACGGAGCCTGTTTTGGATTTTTCTGACACGACGTTCCACCCTTTTTGCAACTGCCCAATATTTCAGCATAGGACAGCTTTCCGAGAATGGCCATGCATTCAAAACATCTATATTATCTCCTCATAATTTCCAGCGGAGACAATAACATGACCACTTCCGGCAAGCCTGCCACAGCCTTGACGATCGACAAGATTGATGAACTGACAGAGCGCCAGCAGGCCTATTTCGACAAGTGCACCGAGAAGCTCGGCTTCGTTCCGAATGTGCTCGAGGCATATGCGTTTTCATCCGCCAAGCTGCAGGCATTTGCTGATCTGTACAATGATCTAATGCTGGGCGATTCAAACCTTTCCAAACTGGAACGTGAGATGATCGCCGTCGCCGTATCCAGCGTGAACCAGTGTTACTACTGCCTGACAGCGCATGGCGCTGCTGTCCGGCAGCTCTCCGGCAAGCCAGATCTTGGCGAGCAGATGGTGATGAACTTCCGCGCCGCTGATCTCGATGCGCGGCAAACAGCCATGCTGGAATTCACCGATAAGCTCACCCGCATGCCTCATGCCATGGTGGAAGATGATCGCCAGTCGTTACGGGCAGCAGGCTTTTCCGACGGCGACATCTGGGACATCTCTGCAGTCGCTGCATTCTTCAACATGTCGAACCGGATGGCATCGGCGGTGGACATGCGGCCCAATGATGAGTATCACGCGCAGGCCCGTTGACGGGCCTGAAATGGCAAATCAGCAAACCATGCAATCATCAACGCACCTGGTTTTGTAACCAGTCTGCTTACCGACAAGTATCTCACAAGGCCTTACCTCATGGCTTTAGACCACGCTTCACGGCGCACGTTCGCGATCATTTCGCATCCCGACGCCGGCAAGACCACGCTGACGGAAAAGCTGCTGCTGGCCGGTGGCGCCATTCGCCTGGCCGGCGCCGTGCGAACCCGTGGCGATCAGCGCCGCGCCCGGTCCGACTGGATGAAGATCGAGCAGGATCGCGGCATTTCCGTCACCAGCTCGGTCATGACCTTCGACTATGACGGGCATACCTGCAATCTGCTCGACACGCCGGGCCATGAAGATTTTTCAGAAGATACCTATCGCACGCTCACTGCGGTTGATTCCGCCATCATGGTCATCGACGCCGCAAAAGGCATCGAAAGCCAGACCCGCAAGCTGTTCGAGGTCTGCCGGCTGCGCGACATTCCCATCATCACATTCATCAACAAGGTCGACCGCGAAGGCCGCGACGGCTTTGAGTTGCTCGATGAAATCCAGGAAATGCTGGCGCTGGACGTATCGCCAATGATCTGGCCCATCGGCATGGGATCGGATTTTTACGGCTGCTACGATCTGCGTGACGGATCGTTCTCGCGTGCATCGCGGCGCGGCGGCCATGTCGATGAGACAATTGTTGTTCCGTCGCCTGAAAAGCTTGGCGAAATTGCCGGAGTGCCGGACCACATCGTGGCGACGTCTTCCGAAGCAATTGAACTGGCGCAGGCCGGCTATGCAGAATTTGATCAGGCCTCGTTTCTGGAAGGCCATCTGACACCGGTCATTTTCGGCAGCGCGCTGAACGAGTTTTCCGTACAGCCCCTGCTCGATCTGATTATCGGGCATGCTCCATCGCCGAGGCCCAGTCCGGCAGAGCCGCGCGAAGTCAAACCGGAGGAAGACAATGTCACCGGGTTCATCTTCAAGGTGCAGGCCAACATGGACAAGAACCACCGCGACCGCGTTGCGTTCATGCGGGTGTGCTCCGGTCACTTCAAGCGCGGCATGAAGCTGAAGCAGGTGCGTACCGGCAAGGACATCCTGGTGCACAGCCCGATCTTCTTCCTGGCGCAGGATCGCGAAATTGCCGAGGACGCCCGCGCCGGCGATGTCATCGGCATACCCAACCACGGCACGGTGCGGGTCGGCGACACCTTCACAGAAGGCGAGACCCTGAGATTCACCGGCCTGCCCGCCTTTGCGCCGGAAGCGCTGCGCCGCGTTCGCCTCGGCGACATGACCCGGGTCAAGCAGATGCGTGCCGCGCTGGAAGACCTGGCAGAAGAAGGCCTGATCCAGGTGTTCCAGCCCGAGGTCGGGTCGCAATGGATTGTCGGTGTTGTCGGTGTGCTGCAGCTCGACGTGATGGCCTCACGCGCCAAGCAGGAATATGGCGTGGATCTTGAGTTTGAAGCGTCACCCTACGAGATGGCGCGCTGGGTCACGGCAGAAGACCCTGCCGCCCTTGCAACCTTCCGCGAGCGCAACCGGCTCGCCATGGCGACAGACCGTGATGGCAGCTACGTGTTTCTCGCCAAGGGTTCCTGGGAACTGGATTACGCAGCAAAGACCTACGAAGACATCCGTTTCCTGCGCACCAAGGAACTGCAATAGCGACAGGAAGGCAAACGTCTTTGAGACATTCTGCCTTGTGCCGCCTGAGTATTGCTAAAAAAATACGCCGAGTTCCGGCAGTATCTGTCCAATCGCTAAGCGATTGTTGGAGCGGGCGATGAGAGCCATACCCGCCTCACATAAACCGCAGAAAACCAATAGTTTAGAGGACTGCTACATTGTGGTTTGTAGCACAATTGTGTAGCAGATTGTGCTGGCGTTTCCACTTTTTTCCTAAGGCCGCGCAATCATTCCTCCGAGTAAAGCCCCGCCGAAAGCCAAAATAGCGGACAGTATAGGTATCCAATACCTATCAGCCTTCTTTTGTTCCAGTGCTCGATCATGCAATTCGACAGCGACGTTAATGAGCGCAGTCAGCTCGCTTGCCATTAGCGGTCGTCGAGTAATTCCATTCCGGTCCCCTGGTGACAAGGCTTCAAACTCATCACGTTGCAATTCAGTTGATCGCTTCGGATCGAACCTTTTTGGAAGTTGGCGCCTCCATACCAGACTGGCCTTCTTGTCATCCGGATTGATCCGAAAAAACTCCGGATGATCGGCAAACACCGCACCCCATCTCGCACCGTCGTCCGGCTTGTTGTTGATACGCTCTGCCCATTTATCAAAGTCTAGCTTGTAATATCTATAGTTGCCCATCGCGGTTATCGCTGCGATGACGTCTGCTAAACGACCTTCCTTCAAATATGGATTGTCAGCCACAGTTCACCTCCATGCAGTCAATACTAATGTCGTTGGAAACCGATGAATGCATCGCGAAATTTCCCCACATTTCCAAGTTCGGCTTTGGCTTCGCTAACGGCATTGTATTTGAGTTCTAACAAGGTGGGTAGCTTGGCTTGGGCGGAGCATCAGCTCCACCCATCAATCGGGATGTGACATGTCACCGGCAGCCCGTTGGCCATTGGAAGAGAAACACCTCCAATCATTCGGTACAAACCCAGTGTTATCCGCGTGGGCGAACGCGTGTTGCGGTTCTGATGTCCTGGGCAACGGCATTGCTGGCCTGAAGGGCAAGGCGCATCTCGCTGAACACCGGGCTTTGTCTTTCTGGGTCTTCGATCGTTAGGAGCACTGAAAAGGGCACACCTTCGGCCGGGAAACTGGCCTCTGCGCGCACAAGGCTGGAGACTTCCAAACGCCAATTGGAGAACTCCCCTTTGTTGGTAAAGGTCGATTCATACTGCTTGGACGGCCACCACTTCAATCCGTGATCGATAAGTGCTTTCTCCGGCACGCCCAGCCCGGCCGTTTTTGGCAGATAGCGCGCAGCAATCTGGTTGGTGTAACTGGCACCGCCATCCTGTTTGATCTTCGGCTGGCGCTGTCGAAGGCTGGCTTCTAGATTGACTCTAACAAATTCAGCACCAAACGCGGGATCAAGCGGCGGAGAATAAACCAATGTCATTCGAGCGCGCCCTGAGCACGATCCGTCCGAGTCCACCAAGCTGCGCGGCCAGTCGAAGGGAAACCGCAGGATTGCCGGTTTGCGCTCGCCGATAGACAGGCGGCTTTGAAACAGTAGGGTGATTTGATGATCGTCGGTCTCCAACATGTCCAGCACACTACCGGGTTGACCGAAGCCTGCAAACTGACGTCCCAGTTCCTTTAGTCCGCGCTTTGCCAACGGCTCGGGCATCTGGGTATGATGCAATAACATGGCACGCAGTGCCTCGGTCTGTAGACCCCCTTGGGTAGAGGTGTCCAATCCAGCAAGGGTTCTGGCGACCAAGGGTGCGGCATAGCTTGTGCCAACAACACTTTTCTTTTCGCCCGATGGCGTGATTGAGGCAAGACCGGTGGTTTTGCCTGGTCCTACTGCTCCCGCGCCTCCATAGGTTGCAACATCAGGCTTAACGCCAACCTGCAGTCCCGGACCCCGTGTGGTGTAGACGGTAGGAGCCCGTTCGATCTGGCCGGTTTCAGGTGGATTAAGGGCGCCAACAGAAATGGAACGGACGCTCTCGGAAGGTTTGTAGATCGTATCAGGTTGGGTGCGACTTGCAAAATACCGTACCACATCGATTGGTTTTTTCTGCCACGGTGTGCGTGCTTGGCTGAGCGGCAAATTCCCTGATGAATTGACGAAGATCACGCCGTAGTTATCGGCGATCTGATCGAGCCGGGCAGCATAAATGCTGTAGCGATGTCGCTCCACGTCAGAAATCGCATTGATGGAGAGGTTGAAAACCCGCACGCGGTACTGCTGGCTAGCTTCGGCGACAGCTTGTTCCAGCTCTTCGAGAAAGTCTGAGAACCCGTTGGCGTATTTGTCCATGAAGGGCCCTGTTGGATAGAGCGGCGCATCATAGATTTTGCAACCATCGGGTTCCGGGACGACGACGGTGTCATTTGCAAGTTGGCCAGACGATATAAGGCCAGCAACTCCGGTGCCGTGGGTGGGATTGTATTCGGTTTCGTCAAGATAATCGAAGCGATCTTCCACCCATGCTTCAAGAATGGGCGCAACGCCTGAATCAATCACGCCCACAATTGGATAGGTCGCATCTACAGATGGGAAGGGGATGGCGAGAGTTGCTGCTGGTATTCTTGGTGATCCGCTGTCTGACGGACTAGTTTCGTCATCGGCCAGTTGCAATTGGACCGGTGGCTGGATCGACCGGACAAGGGGATGATCGACCAGTTTGTTGAGCACCGCTTCATGACGATCAGGATTGAGATCAACGGGCGCTGGTGCGCTAAGAGGGGTGACATCGCGCCCCGCAATGCCAAGCCGATTGTCTACCGAGGCATTTGCTGAACTGTTTGTGAGTTGGAATTCCAACACGGGCGTGCGCCCGATTTCACTTGCAAACAGTGTACGCGCGCCGGTGCCAAGACCAAGAAGCATGTCCTGAAGCGAACTGAGCAACGCAAAACGTCCGAGAGGATCATCGGCGATCACGTTGTCGCCCGGCGTCTCAAATAGCTCGACCTGATATCCTGAGACTGTGCGCGGATCATCAAATAATTGCATTGCGGCAGCGGTTGAGAAATTGCGCTTGTTTGCAGGTGGAGCAATCTCGATGGTCTCAATTGCACCGACTTCAGACCGCGCAGGCGTCGGCGCCTTGTAGGGTTTGCCCGTATTCTTGGATATATTCACCGCGACTGTCGCCTCTGCCGCATCAATCCGACGCCGTAATTCGTCCAAGTAGATTAATGGTGCTCGGAAAAAGATTGTCCCGACCGCTTCGGCACCGACACAGGGAAACCTGTCGGGATGGAAGAGGAACTTGACTGGCCGATAGGACTTGGCAAGAGCCTCGTTGCGCATCTGCACTTTGAGGTAAGCCGCCGGTCCATACGAACTTGCCTCAATCTCTTTGATAATCCGGTCAATCGATGCCAGCAATTCGCGTTTGTGGAGATCAAACGCCGCATCTGCATCTGAAAAGAAGTCCTTGCCACCGCCGCCCTGCATGGGGTCTGGCGCCCTAAGAAAGTCGGAATGGTTTAGGACGATCTGAACCGGATTGTTAGGCATGGCGCGGCTCCATCAAAGGCAAGTGTCGTTTGGCCTGCTTGATGTCACTGACTTTGGATTGCCCGTAGCCGGTGGCCTGACCGATTTCAATTTGTTTGAGTGGAAACTCCAAATCGTTGGCAATCAGACTGATAAACGCGTCCGGATCGGTCGCCAAAATTTGAGCGGGTCGGTTTTCATGTGAAGGAAGACGGGCCAATACGGCGCTGAGCGCGTGAAACAGCCCCGGGCCGTCATGACTTTCTCCGCTCAGAGCGAGCGTGCGCTTAAGTGATATGCAGATGCGCTCCAGATCAGCGCCGGAGAGCCCTTCAAGGCAATAGGCGATGATACTGAAGATCGGGGTTTCTGGTTTAAGCGGTGTCAGGAACCGTTCAATCAGTTTGGTTCGGGCCAGCATGCCCGGATCGCCGATATGAACATGGGTTTCAAATCGCCTCCATACAGCTGGATCAAGTAATCTGTCGTGATTGGTGATCGCGATTGTGACACCAAATGTTCGACGCTGATCGAGATTTTGCAGCAAGGAGTTCACCACGCGTTTGATCTCGCCCACCTCTTGCGGGTCGTCTCGCACCTTTGCCAGGGCATCAAATTCGTCAAGAAGAAGCAAGCAGGCATAGCGATTGGCAAAGTCGAACAGGTTGGCAATGTTGCGAGCTGTTGTGCCGAGAAACGAAGAAATTAGGCCGTCTATTTTCGCTGTGATGAGCGGCAAGCCAAGCGTGTCTGCAATGTAATGAGCGGTGAGGGTTTTGCCAGAGCCGGGCGGACCAAAAATAAGCAGAGAGCGCGTTGGTTCAACTCCAACGTTCCGCAATGCATCGGCGCTTGACCATTCCTCTAAGAGGCCCGAGATCGTTTCTTTGACGCGGCTTTCATAAATGGGAATGTTCTGATGGCCTGTTGGAAAGTAGATTTCGCACAAGGTTGCTCCCGTTTCTCGATCGATTGGAGGCGTGGTGTCATTTGTCAGCAGCTCGCCAGAGACCAGTGCTCGAGACACTTCAACGCGGCTAGGTTTGATTTCCTTGGTTTCGGTTGCGGATCTTAAGAGGCGCTCGATTGTAGCGGCATCCTTTGTGGCTCCCGCTTTTTCGAGCCGGGATCGCAGGCGTACGACCTGCTTGTCAAAGGCCTCTGTGTCACCAGATAGGCCAGCGCGTATGATGCTTTGTATGACCGAAAAGTGTTCCATATCGCACCTTCATGGATAATATCGTCTATTATCGATATTTATTGCATTTTTATGCGAAGTATTCAAGATAAATGTTGTTTGAATCGAAAACACCTGAATGGAATCGAAATTTCGCACACTTGAATCTAACCGCAAGCCGCTGCTAAAGAGATCAGAAACAGCCTCAAACAGAGAGGAGCCGTGAAGCTTCGCGCGCTCAGGCGATCAACGTCCCGCAGGGTGATCCTCAAAAAATACCGCGCCCAACCATCTCAATGATGCGCGGACCTGGAAGAACGCGGTAAGGCGCCTGTTGCCTTGAGCCAACAAGAACCAGAAAGACGCCTCTGAATTTTGCACCCTGGCTCATCCGGCACCGCCCTCTTTTGCGAGAATACGGTAAACGCTGGCGCGGCCAATCGAGAGTCGTTTAGCAATCTCAGACGGTCTGACGCCTGCAGCCTTGAGTGCCACAACTTCGCTCGACTTTGCCATCGCAGTTGGCTTGCGCCCCTTGTATTTGCCGTCGGCTTTGGCCTTCGCAATTCCTTCCCGTTGGCGCTCCAGCATGATACCGCGCTCAAACTCAGCCATTGCTCCAAACATGGTAAGTGTCAGCTTGCCGTTGGGAGACTTGGTATCAATCTGACCACCACCAAAATCAAGGATGCGAAGGCCGACACCCTTTGCCTCCAACTGATCAACCATCTTCAAGAGCTCAATTGTTGAACGCGCGAGCCTATCCAATTTGGTAACGATCAGAGTATCACCGTCTCTGACGAAATCGAGGGCAACTTCTAGTTGATTACGCTGGCCAACCGATGACACTTGCTCTGCAAATAGCCTCTCAGCGCCTGCTGCATCAATGTCGCGTTTCTGTGCCTCAAATCCAGCTCGTTGTTCCACCGTTGAAGTTCTTGCATATCCAACCAACATCTCAACACCCACGTCTCAATAAAGCTATAGACATAATAAGACAAATGTCTCAGAAAACAAAGGGGATTTGCTTGAGACAGGTGTCGGTGAAAAGAGAAATGTCCCACATGACCCGGATCCTGTGAGGCCCCCGATCAGGTGGGCTCATACCAAGAGGAATTGATTGTCGAATTCCGTGACGTAGTTGGATGTCTGTTTCGAGCCCATTTTGACTGGAGTAATTCCGGTCGCTTGTTCATTCCGCGAGAATGTCTTCGCACCGCACATACACACCAGCCGGAAGGTTGCCCAATCGACGGTTTTGAGGATGGTGCGAAAGTTATATCCTTCGCACCAATTTGTTGCGACAACCAAGCGGACAAAATTGCTAGAATGGATGCAACAAGGAAAGTCGAAGTCTAATCAGGAGGAGGCGGTGTGTTATTGCCTGGATTTGGGCCAGGAATTTGCGGCGGACCATCTCCGTCATTCTCATCTTCGTCCCCGCTGTCCCCGTCGCCGCCTCCGTCAGGTGGTCCCGGAATTCGCGGTGGTCCATCCCCATCAACACCGAATTTGAAAACTCCGTTAGGGGCGTCGATTTCCCCGGTTACAGTTGCGCCATTTTTGATCGCGTAGAGCGAGACTATCGTTATCGCAATAATAGCAACAATAATAACACCACTGCCGACGGCCATCACATTCGGTTCGGGAGAGGCGCTAGAAGCCGGTTCTAACTCTGCAAAAACAGATCCATTTGCTGTTTTTGCTTTGGCACTCAATTGCCCCTTTTTTCCTTCATGGGAAACGAGATGAATTTTGTCATTGAAGTCGCCCGAGCTTACTTTGACCGTTTCTCCCTTTTTGACGAAGGAGAAAATTTTTTGAAGCGTTACAAAGTCCGACTTCTCTACATTTAGCCAAAATATCGTCTTCCCGGTCCGGGGGTTAACGATGTCGATGGTTCCTTTTTTGGTCAATGACGCCTGAACAAACGATTTTTTGTCGCCAAATTCATATCGTAACTTTACCAGTGCACTAGACATGTCTGTCTCCTTATCCAACCAAACTATGTTGGTTTCAATGTCCACATAGGCCCATGCAGCCAAGAACGTTTGCCCGGACAAAATACCATTTGGTGTAGGATGATCCTCGAAAGCAACACAGGCGATTGGGGCCACGTCGACTATGCCGAGGGGGAACTCCACTTATCTGTGAGAAATATCACCCTTGACGATGCATGCCTCGATCAAATCGGGCGGCCAACTAAACCCATCTCTGTCATTTGGTCAGATCGGTAGTCCTCCGACCAATACGCCTGAACACTTCAAAAAGGTTCTCTATGGAAATTACGCGTTTTTGGCTGCCCCTTGGGTGCGGACTATCCCGTGAGCGACACGGAGCTAAGGGCTCAAACGTCCGCAATGCTGATGTGTACCCAGTTGGATTTTGGTGAGGTGGAGGCAGCAGTGCTATCCGGAAAACTCATGACGCGCGGCGAGATGCAATTCGACCCGTTGGGCTAGGCCATTTGAGAACAACTGTGGGCAACGCCTGTTGCGCTACTCATTTTGCGGAACGGCAATGATTGAGAAAGATGTCGAGTAGCGGGTGCCGTCGACTTCCGGTCATCGGTCGTCCAATGCCATGAGCTTAGAAACGGTGCCGGTTGCGACTGTTCTACTGCCCTCAACGCAGCAAAATTCTGTTCCAATAGAAATGCGTTCTCTGTGAAACTCTATCATCTCTTCGATTAGGATGAACATGAGGGCGTCTATTTTGCCTGAAAGGGGTTGACCCTTTGGGACAGGGTTTTTGTTTCCATCCAGAAAATAGGGATGGATCATATAGACACCTTTCGACAGGTCGTCCTCTGGATACCTAAAATCCCATCGAATACCATTGAACGGCGGAGTTCTTCGCCCACCTTGCTCAGCTGTTAGAATTGTGATTTCGGCCAAGAAATCGGCTTCTCGTGAATACAACTTGAACATGCTACGTGGATTTAGACACGCACACGAGATTGAAGCAACTGACCAAGTCACGTGTCATTGTTTGTTCCCTGCAGAATGCCATTGTGTTGCATCATTTGCCACGCCCGAGAGAATTGGGAGTTTAGCCGAAAGGTTCTACTGTATGGACGCACGCGGGAAAGAACCCCCTGCCGTGCAAGGTTCATCACGATACTATCCAACTCGCCTGAGCTACGTTCCAAGGTAATGCGCCCGGTATTCACTAACTGTGACACTAACCAGTCATAAACTTCCTGATCAGGGGCTGCTTGGTAAATCTGAGAGAACAAAACATAAGCTGGTAGTTGTTCGGATACTCCACCGAAATTTGGCCTTAAAGCGTCAAGCACCTCATTTGCAAGTTCAGCGGCATCCTCGCTGATTTGGCCAAGCCATTCAAAAAGAGCAGCAACCTCAGTTGATGTATGCGATCCACCTATGGCGTCTGCGTTGGAAGACAAATCGTGGGTGATTTCTAACCGCACTCTCCTGTTTGTTTTCGAGTAAAGTTTCACAGTACGCCCCCGAGGCACTCGCAGTGAAACACTGAGTGAATTGTGGTCTAACTCCTGCTGCGGCGAGATGCCTTCAGCAGAATGAGCCGCCATGTTGCTAGTTGCCGACAAGGTCATGAGATGTGGGGCCAGAGTAGCAACCAGATGAAGCGCGTCATTAGTCTCAAACTCCCAATAGGTCTCAACCTCGCGCAAGTTGATGTGCCGTTCAGCAGGCGTCATACGCAGTTGTCTTTCCCTTGCCTGTTCACCTATGCAGCGATCCAAGAAGCTCCAGACATTCCGATAGTAACAAGATACCTGGTTCCACCAAACATCTGCGCGTCCAGCGCTTTGCTCTCTACGAGTGAGCAGCACATTATCATTGCGACGGAGAATAACTTCGCCCTGATGCTGCGCAGGAACCTGACGAGAAAGAAGTAGGCTTGGATCAACGGTTCGATACCAATCCCCCTGCCTTTCATTGCCCATTAGCCCCCAACCGCGATGACGAACAAATCTAGTTGGATTGAGACTGAGGTACGCCTGGAGTTGATAGCTATTGCGGATGCTACCAGTTCTAGAAGCAATCCTGCGGGTATTTAGGTACCCCGCAATCAATGGTGTGTGCTCGGTTTGATGGCCCCCAAAGCCCCTCGAACGAAAGTTCAGGCGAAACGATCCATGGCTTCGTTGATACGCGTTGAACCAGTGAAGACTCCCATCAAAACGATCATCTTGAACTGTGTCTACAACTCGTAGGTGGGATAGAGCATACAACAAGTCACCAGCTGCGTTTTCTTCTGGGCCATCATCACCTTCGATAAGCCACGTACCCAGTACAACCTGTATCCTATCCTGTTTTGCTTCATCAGCAGTGACAGTGGTGTTTGCATTCAAGGATGGTAGCATCAATGTCTATACCCAACCATTGTATACCCCGTTAAGGGGAACACTTATCGCAAAGGTGTTGAGATATGCTTGATGCTAGGGACTGGCTACGCTGATTAGGCAATTGTAATCACATCCAGGAGTGAGCCCAGTCAATTCAACTGCATGTTTCCCGTTGAAGAAAGTTCCAACAACACTGTCTTGATTAAAATGCTTGTTGTTTTGATGGGGGTTTTCGAAATTTCGGTAAAATTGGAGTGATTTTCGGCAGATTTCTGCTGAAAAATGTGACGAAAAATCTCACTAAGATTTTGTCACTAACCCAACATTTTGATCAAAAAGGATACACGTGAAAATGGGTGCCAAAACTCGGCTTGAATGCTCTGATCATCTTGTGGTGTTAACAACCCATGGTCTACCGCTGTGACACTAAACTCTGTGTGCATGACTATTCAGCTACCAGCGAAAGCGGCGGGCAGGCCCTGGGGATAGATGTCATCGAATGGCCGGTACATATCTGCAACATTCGCGGTGAGAAGAGTGAACCAAGCGCCTCTGCGGTAATGCTTTGCGACAAGGCGCTGCCATGGATGTGGATCAATAAACCTTCGGTGCAATAGATAGTGGGCTCGCTTCGACATTGGATACCAAGCAAGCGGCTGCCGGTAGTCTTCCAAGTGGGTGAAGATGTATCCCGCGCCTTTCGGGTCATGAGGCCGCGTAAAGCCTGTTACGCAGCATACCAGTGGATTGTTGCCTCGCCGGTATCGCTCAACACGCTGCGGTAGGCTCAGGGAAGCCCGCTGAGGCGCGGTGAAACCATTGTAGCACCGTTCCGAGTAGTTGCGTTCGGCGAGCGCAGAGTGGCCTGCATTCACCGCGTTCCTCCGACGAATGAACCCGGCATCACTTTCTGCTTCTGGTTGATCCATGCAAAGTCACTTCAACAGCTTTTCGCAGTCTTCAATCTGAACCTTGTACTCAGCTGCGTAATAGTCTCGTGCCTCTGCCCGGTCTGCATTGTCCGGACCCACCACCAAATCCGCAAAGTTCCTCAGATTGTCAGCGGCATGGTAGCAAGCGAACAAATTGAACTCAGATTTCTTTACCTCGGCATACTTCGGCCATTTGCCGATCAGTCGTATCAATGGCCAAACCACCCTGTCTTGAATAGCGGAGCCGTCCTTGGTCTTGACCGCATAGTAGACCGTCACCTCCGCCTGCTTAATTGCCTCCAGGGTTTGTTTCGCAATGGGACGCACAGATATTCCATCGCCTGCTAGCGCTCCAGCGGCGGTGTGCAGCATAATAATCCCCGCTAGTCCGACATTGCCGGCTCTCCCCACCGAGCTCGCTTTGCCAATTTGCTGCAGAAGTGATTGTCGTTTCTCACTATTCATAGCTTTCTCCAAGTGCCGTTTGTCGGATCAATAGTACTATTTTTTACTACATAAATCCAATTTTTTGTCAGTTCTTCTTTGTGCTTTTCGGCTTGAAAATCCGGGTATGGATATAAAGACCGCACTTGGAAAACGTATTCGCCTGCTCCGTGAAGCACGGGGCATCAAACAATACCACCTAGCAGAGATGATCGACTTCTCAATCGATGGCCTCAGCCTAATTGAGCGAGGGGAAAACTGGCCGCAGTCGGCTACTGTCGAGAAGCTTGCAAACGCTTTCGCAATTCCTGCGACTGATCTGTTTGATGGATTGGAGGTCGAAGGGACTACTAAGCTCCCAAATCAAATGGCTAGGGCTCGTGCTACGCTCGCGCGACTGCCAGAAAGCCAGTTAATCCTCGCTGCTGAATTGTTGGAGACTTTGGAGAGGAATTGGACTGAATGATCTTAGTCAAAGAACGTACGGTCAAGGATGTTCAGAATTTGCACCCCGGTGCAATTTTTGAACCAGCGTCCATCTCAGGTTATTCATCCCAACGGGCTATTCTGCCCAAGTCTAAATCGGGGAAATGCAACTGCTCAATGGCCTTTGCTTTTTCTGACAGGCTTATACCTGCGCCGTACTGAGTGTGTTGTCCTTGACCAAAAGTCCAGCCACCAATGGCACAGGCTCTGTCATCTGGGATGCTGCTATTTCGGCATGCATCTCTGAAATTGTGACGGAATGAGTGAAAAGAGGTACTCGGTGTCTTCACCTCAATATCCAGCAAATACCGGCTGTAACGCTGAGAGAAGACAGATGAAAACTTCTTGCTGCTTTTGCCACGTGGCACATCCCAAAAAAGCCGCTCATCCGATCGTGCCTTCGCGTCATCGATAAGCTGCGCAATTCCGTACTCCCACATTTTCGGGTGAATGGGAACGTCTCGGTTAGATTGCTCGTTCTTTACGTGGTTGGCTCCTTTGCCATGAATTCTAAAGTACGTAATGCCACGTTCCGTCAACACATCTGACGCAGTCAACTGCAGTATCTCTTCCATTCTCATTCCGTGATAAAGGCCAATTATTGGTGCCCAGTAGTAAGAGGGTTTACTGCGTTGGGGTTTTGAGAATTTCTCGTCTACAAACAGCCGGTCTAGTTGGTCATCAGTAAAGGGTTCTCGGCCATCATCGTCAGAACCTCTGATACTTTTGGTGGCCCTCAGCAGTTTCGCGTTTGCCCAGTTCTTCTCAATAAGATCGCCGTCAAGCAGGTACTGCAGCAATCCGGAAATACGCGCCATGTACTTGTTTACGGATGTCACGCTAAGCGTACTCTTGTCGGCCTCTTCAGCCAACCGAGCTATTTCCGAGAGAGACTTATCCCTGTACTCACGACCCTTTGTTGCATTTGGTGGCAATCTCCGAATTAGGTCAAACGTCTCGTAGAGATGGTCTCTGTTTAGCGCATGTACAGGAAGGTTCTCTCCGACTATTTCAAGCATGGGGCGGAACGCTGCTCTGCGGTCAATGATGGCCCGTACCGAGAAGTCCATATTGCGATCCAGGTACTGCTCAACCACTTCACTAATAGTCAATGCAGATCGGCCTACGCCACTTTCACTGGCCTCGAAGACAAATGATCGGAAATTAGGGTCAAAGCACTTCGAATACTCTCCCCCTCTCAACACATTCCGTTGACGTCTGACAAGCTCCAACTCGGCTCGCTTGACTAATGAAATCAGGACCCAGTAACCCTCACTGCCTTTATCAACCGATACGCTCAATCTGCGGTTTCGCATTTTCGACGTATGCCGTTTGGTAGCTGCGCAGGAAAAGCCATTTTCGACCAAGATATCATCAGCAGTCTTTTGCAAACCGGAGAGCAGTTGTATTTCGTTTGAGTTCAAGAGATGCCGCTCATCCTCGTTCAGTTCCTCGATCAACCCGTCTACATCCAAACGCTCAAGTGTATTGAGGATTTGATCCAAGGCGAGCTCCCACCTCGTCCGAAACCACTGCGAGACGAAAACTTCAGCCATGGCCGCAGTAAGTGCGCGAGGCTTTTCAGCGACCAATCTTTGACGCACGCGCTTTAATTCGCTTTCAATTTCAGCTTTGACCGTCAAGCCATCAATTTCAGCCTGCTTGCGATCGTTGGTATGGAGACTTCTCCAAATCTCCTGCTTGCCGACTGCCGCCTGAAGCGACTTTGGCACCCTTTTTCGGATGGTCCAAATGCCGTCTCTTAGCGATAATCCTGAAAGTTTTTTCGACATAACTACTCCACGATTTGTGTAGCAGTTTTGTGGGGGAAAAGCCAACGATTTCAGTTGGTTCTAACGATTTCAATCACATAAGTGACTTTGGAGCGGGCGATGAGATTCGAACTCACGACCCCAACCTTGGCAAGGTTGTGCTCTACCCCTGAGCTACGCCCGCATCCATGGGGATTGGACGGCAAACAAGGCCGTCTCAAGCGCCGCTATATTGCGCAAGCGGGAACTAAATGCAATAGCACATCACAGACAAAATAGATTCTTATCGACGACCTGTTTCCGGAGCCATCATGTCCACTACGCCCGACCAGCTCATTCAGCGCCTCACCGACCTCGGCATCAGCGCCGGCACAACCGAGCACGAAGCTGTCTTTACCGTTGAACAGGCGCGCGCACTGCGCGGTGAAATCCCCGGCGGGCACTGCAAGAACCTGTTCCTGAAGGACAAGAAGGGCGCACTCTGGCTGGTGGTCTGCCTTGAAGACGCTGTAATCGACCTCAAGGCGCTGCCGGCACGGATCGGGGCCGCAAGGATCTCGTTCGGCAAGGCGGAACTGCTGGGTGATGTGCTGGGTGTCGAGCCGGGCTCCGTCACGCCGTTTGCACTCATCAATGACACCGCGCACCGGGTCAATGTCGTGCTTGATGCCAAGATGATGCAATATGACGTGGTCAGCTACCATCCACTCATTAACACGGCTACGGTCACGCTGACACCGGATGATCTTTTGAAGTTCATTTCCTCTTGTGGCCATGAACCGCAGATAATTGAGCTGTATGACTAGAAACAGAGAACTTCACCCGGCAGCGTTAACCTGTCTGGTTGATTTGCAAAATGCCCGCCGCGAGACCATGTTAACGACATCACCTATCTCGCTGCAGTCAGGAAGGCCCAAATGACAAACCAAACTTTCTCGATGGGAACGTCGTTCAATGCCGGCGGCAACTCACCTGCACCGGAAAACAGCCCGGCCCCGTCACCGGCCCCGTTGACGGCGATCATCAAGGAATCCGATACCGCGAACTTCATGAGCGATGTCATCGAGACATCAAAGTCGGTTCCCGTGCTGGTGGATTTCTGGGCGCCCTGGTGTGGCCCGTGCAAGCAGCTCGGTCCGCTGCTTGAAAAGATCGTCACCGAGGCCGGCGGCAAGATACATCTGGTCAAGGTCGACATCGACAGCAATCAGCAACTGGCACAGCAGATGCGTATCCAGTCGATCCCGGCAGTGTTTGCCTTTGCCGACGGGCAACCCGTTGACGGGTTCATGGGCGCCCTGCCAGAATCTGAACTCAGGGCCTTCATCGACAAGATCATTTCCAGCCACGGCGGGCAGGCCGAACAGGTCGAGCAGATGCTGACAGCTGCAGAAACCGCGCTGGACTCAGAGGCTGCTGACGACGCTATCGCGATGTTTGAGCAAATCCTGCAGGTCGAACCGGAGAACGGCCGGGCCATTGCGGGCATGGCCAAGGCCTACATTGCGGTTGATAATCTGGACGGCGCACGCGAACTGCTTTCCGTCATCCCGCCGGCCCTGGTGGATGACCCCCATGTTTCAGGCGCGCTTGCCGCGCTGACCGTAGCTGAAACACCGGTCGATGACGGAGAAATTGCCCGGTTGAGCGAGGCTGTGGCTGCCAATGAGGCTGACTATCAGTCCCGTCTCGACCTTTCGGTTGCCTTGAACGCAGCAGGCCAGGAAGAAGCCGCACTGGATAACCTGATGTGGCTGATCGAAAAGGACCGGGCGTGGAATGACGATGCCGCGCGGAAACAGCTGCTGTTATTCTTCGAAGCCTGGGGTCCGACCCATGAATTGACACTTTCGGGCCGTAGGCGATTATCCTCGATATTGTTTGCCTGAGTAACCTGTTTCAAAAGGTGATGGTTTTGAAATCCAACGACGAGCGCTATCAGTCAGCCGCAGATCTGCCGAAAACACTGCCGATATTCCCCTTGCCGGGCGCATTGTTACTGCCCGGCGGCGATCTGCCCCTGAACATATTCGAACCGAGATACCTGGAAATGGTCTCTACGGCCCTGTCCGGAAATCGTCTCATCGGCATGATTCAGCCCCGCAATATGGAAACCGAGCGCGAACTGGACCCAGCCGGCGAAGTGCCGGAAACCGAATTGTACGAGGTCGGATGTGCCGGCAGAATTACATCGTTCCTGGAAGTTGAAAACAATCAGGTGCAGATCATACTGACAGGTATTTGCCGCTTCAAAATTTCTGAGGAAGTAAATTCACAAAGCCCGTTCCGCGTTGTTCATCCGGATTATGATGAGTTCCTGGTGGACCTCACCGACGAAAATGAAACCATTGGCGAGGATCGCGAGCGTCTGCTGGCGAGCCTCAGGCGGTTTCTGGATGCACGATCCATGCAGGCCGACTGGGACGAGATTCGCGAAGTTTCCACGTCCACGCTGATCAATACGCTGTCGATGATCGGCTCTTTCACGGCCGGCGAGAAACAGGCATTGCTGGAAGCGCCGAACCTCAAACAACGCACCAGGACACTCATGGCCCTGGCCGACATGTCGACCGGTCCCGATGGCGGTGAGCGTGTCGTGCAATGACTGATGAAGCCGGCACTCCGGGCAAAGCCGAAGCCGACAGCAGCCGTCAGACCTATCGACGGGCCAGCGCACAATTGCTTGAAATGCTTGTGTGCCCCCTGACGCACGCAAAATTGAAATATGACGTTGAGACACAGGAACTGGTTTCAGAGCGCGCCCGCCTGGCCTATCCGATCCGTGACGGCATTCCGATCATGCTGGTTGAAGAGGCGCGGGTCCTCGATGACTGAGACAGGCAGCAACAAAGCCCCGGTCTGGGTTGAGGAAATTCGCCTGACCGATGCCGGGCGTACGCTCGATGTCACGTTTGATGGTGACGAAAAACATCAACTGTCAGCGGAATATCTGCGTGTTGAAAGCCCCAGTGCGGAGGTACAGGGCCATAGCGCGGACCAGAAGACCTGTGTTGGCGGCAAGGCCGGTGTGGCAATCATCAAGATCGATCCGGTGGGAAACTATGCTATCCGGCTGACCTTCGATGATATGCATTCAACCGGCATATTCAGTTGGGATTACCTGTTGAAACTCGGACGTGAGCGCGACGTGATCTGGCCTGCCTACCTGGCGCGGCTGGAATCCGAGGGCAAGACCCGGGATTGACGGCTCAGTCCGGTTCACCGCGCAACAAGCGCGGTTGCCTGCCGGCCACTCCAGCGGCCTGATCCATGAAGAATGCCTTCAACGGCGGCAACCGGTCCACAAGTTTCAGTCCCGCCTGCCTCAGGGTCGCAACCGGCAATGCGGAGTTGGAGAACAGCCGGTTCAACCCGTCACAGGCGGCTGCCACCATGATCGTGTCTGCCCGGCGCCAGGCCTCGTAGGCCTTCAGACAGCTTTGGCCACCCGGATCCAGGCCGCGCCGGACATGGTCACCAAGACAGTCGCTCAGAGCGGCAATGTCGCGTAGTCCCAGATTGAAGCCCAAACCCGCTATGGGATGAATGACATGCGCAGCGTCTCCGATCAGCGCCAGTCTCTGCCCGATGAAGGTTTTGGCGATCTGTACCGACAGCGGCCATGCTGCATATCCCGTCGCCAGCTTCACCTCTCCCAGATGAGTGCCAAACCTCAATTTGAACTGGTCCAGAAAATCATGCTCGGGCAACTGCATCAGTTGCTCCGCATCTTTGGTCTTTTCGGTCCACACGATTGAAGACCTGTTGCCGGTCAATGGCAGGATCGCAAATGGACCGGCCTTGCGGAAATGTTCTTCGGCGCGACCGTGATGCGGCAGTTCGTGTTCCACCGTCATGGCGATGCCGGACTGGTCATAATCCCATCGCACCGTTTCAATACCGGCTGCATGGCGGGCTTTTGAATTGCGTCCGTCCGCAGCAACAATGAGTGGCGCGGTGAAAGTGCGTCCGTCCGTGGTCGTGACACATGCAGGTGATGCATTGAAATCAAAGGTCTCAACCGCGGTATTACCCATGAAGGTTATCTGGTCGGTTTGTTGAACCTGTGCAATCAGGGCGCCCAGCAATGTGGCGTTTTCAACCATCCATGCCGATGCATCACCCGTTTCGCCTGCTTCCAGAAAGCTCAACAACGCCGGCCTTGTGTCGGCAGCGTTCTTGCCGTCGGTCACAATGATGTTTTCGAAAGGCTGCGCCTGATCTGCAACAGCCTCCCAGACACCAAGTGTCTGCAGCATGGTGCGCGAACTCTTGGTTATGGCCGACCCTCGCTGGTCAGTGCTCACATTCCTGGACCGCAGTTCGGGGCCGGCATCTACAATCAGGGTTTTCAGGGGTATGGACAAATAATCCCCTGACAGGGCAAGACCACAGGTCAGGCCGGCGAGACCTCCGCCGATAATTATTACGTCATATGGCTGTTGTGAATTCACAGGATGCCTTTATAGCCGCTCCTTCTGGTACTACGGCTTTTACAGAAAGAATGTTGAATGTCCGAATACGACGAAGTGGTCGCCAGTTTCAATCTTGAACGCCTCGATGACAACCGGTTCCTTAGCCGCAGCCCGAAATTCGGCTGGCGGCGGATTTACGGCGGACTCTTGCTGTCTCACGGCTTGAGAGCCGCGCAGATGACCATAGATGATCCGCAGCGCACCCCGCATTCATTACACGGCTACTTCCTGAGACCGGGTAACATCGATGAACAGATAGAACTGCATGTAGAGCGTATGCTGGACGGCCGCTCCATCGCCAATCGCCGGGTCACCCTTGTCCAGGGCGGCAAACCGGTTTTCTGCCTGCAGGCCTCGTTTCGAAAACCCGGGCCCGGCCTGGTGCATCATCCTGATATGCCGGATGTAAATCCACCGGAAGGCCTGCCTGACGAAACCGAGATTACCGCGCTGCACGCATCGGCTCTGCCTACTGGTGCGAAGAGTTACCTGGCCCGCGAAAAGGTTTTTGAGTTGCGCCCGGTTGATCATGAGCTTTTCGTTCACCCGGACCCCGATCGCCCGGAGTCCAGCCTGACCTGGGCAAAGCTTCGAACCACACGCCAACCATCCGGCGAACTGTCCTGGATACTGTTGGCTTATCTGTCCGACATGACGGTATTGAACGGCAGTCTTCATCCTCATGGACGCAATTTTTTCGACGCCGATATCACCATGGCAAGCCTTGATCATTCCCTGTGGATACACAATCAGCCCGACTTTTCCGACTGGCTGCTGATGAGCCACGAGGCGATGGGCAATGAGGCCGGCATGGGGTTGGGAAGGGTCTGCATTTTCAACCGGACAGGAACCCTGACAGCCAGTGTCGTGCAGCAGGGTTACATCAAAACCAGTGTAGACCAATAATTAGGCATTAAATCAGCATTGTATAATTTTTAGGCGTTATATATATACAAGAATTCCAGTAGTTCAGATATTAATTCATAAATTCAATGAGTTAAAGAATGCATGCGGTTTGGCACGCCGCTTGAAATGCATCTCCGTTGACGCTGTCAGCTCGAGGCTGGCAGCGATAGGTAACATGGGAGATGCAAATGAAATACATCATCTCGATCATCAAGCCTCATCGGCTGGAGGAAGTGCGCACCGCACTGTCCGCCATTGGTGTTGAGGGCATGACCGTGAGTGAGGTTAAGGGGCATGGGCGCCAGAAAGGTCACACGGAAATCTACCGTGGTGCCGAGTATGAAGTGTCTTACCTGCCCAAGATCAAGATCGAACTTGCACTTGAAGACAAGCTTGCAGCCAAGGCTGTGGACACCATTACCGAGGCAGGCCGCACCGGCCAGATCGGTGACGGCAAGATATTCGTTCTGAACCTGGACAGTGCCGTGCGCATCCGCACCGGTGAGTCCGGCGACGAAGCACTGTGAGGGCACCAGATATGAAGCTTTTTCAAAAATTCGCACTGGCGGGGATACTGACCATCGGTGCTGTCGCAGGAAGCGACGCCGCATTTGCGCAGGCCGGTACCGAGGCCACTGCAGACGTAAAGTACATCCTCTCGTCGCTGCTGTTTCTCATCGGCGGCTTTCTGGTCATGTTCATGGCGGCCGGTTTCGCCATGCTCGAGGCCGGGCTGGTACGCTCGAAGAACGTATCCATGCAATGCCTGAAGAACATCGCCCTTTATTCGGTTGCGGGCCTGATGTTCTGGGTAGTGGGCTATAACCTGATGTACGAAGGCGTTGTCGCCGACACCGGCTGGATGGGAACACCAACACCGAAAATCATTCCGGCCACCGACGCGGATGCCGGCAGTTACGCGGCAGGCTCCGACTGGTTCTTCCAGATGGTATTCTGTGCAGCAACTGCATCCATTGTGTCGGGTACCATTGCCGAACGCATCAAGTTCTGGCCATTCATTATTTTTACAGCCATCCTGACCGGTGTCATCTACCCGATCCAGGGCAGCTGGGAATGGGGTGCTGGCTGGCTCAACGGCATTGGCTTTTCAGACTTCGCCGGATCGACGCTGGTGCATTCAACCGGCGGCTGGGCAGCACTCATGGGTGCCATCATTCTTGGCGCCCGAACCGGCAAGTATGGCGAAAACGGCCGTATCAACCCGATACCCGGCTCGAGCATCCCACTGGCCACACTGGGTACATTCATCTTGTGGTTCGGCTGGTTCGGTTTCAATGGCGGCTCACAGCTTGCGATGGGCACCATTTCCGACGCGTCGTCGGTGTCACGCATCTTCGTGAACACCAACCTGGCCGCAGCGGCCGGTGTCGTGGTGGCAATTATCCTGACCCAGATCGTGTACAAGAAGATGGACGTCACAATGGCGCTCAATGGTGCACTGGCCGGTCTTGTTTCGATTACCGCAGAACCGCTGACCCCATCGCCGATCATGGCCATCATGATTGGTGGCATAGGCGGTGTCATTGTGGTGTTTACCGTACCGATGCTCGACAGGCTGAAGATCGACGACGTGGTCGGTGCCATTCCGGTTCACCTGCTGGCCGGGATCTGGGGCACCATGGTCGTGCCGCTAACCAACGGTGATGCCACCTTCTACGCACAGGCGGTCGGGGTCATCTCAGTCGGCATCTTCGTGTCGGTTTCAAGCGCCATCGTCTGGCTGATCCTCAAGGCGACCATGGGCATCAGGGTCAGCCCTGAAGAAGAGCTCGAAGGTCTCGACAAGGGAGAGGTTGGTGTTGAGGCCTATCCCGAGTTTGCCCGCGGCGGCTCTGCCATCTAGGCCCTGCTGCCCAATGCGACGCGTCTTCACCGGCGCGCAGTATTTACCCCGGAAGCGGTGCCGCTTCCGGGGTTTTTCATTGTCCGCACCCGGTCAAAACTTAACGACACCTTAACCATGACCGGACCACAATCACGCTTACATAATTTTATCGCGGCTGAATCCTGCTTTTCAGCCTGTTGACCTGCGCATGACCGGAAGTTCCAAAATGCCCCGAAGCCGCACTGCAAAACCTGCCCAAGCAACCATCCCCCAGGGGCTGAAACTGTTTGTCCGCAGGAGACTGATGGAACTGCAGGGCATGGTATTGCTGGGTTGCCTGTTTGCCCTCACTGTCGCACTGGCGACCTGGTCATCCAGCGATCCGTCCTGGTCCAACGCGGTTGAGACCCACGTCCGCAATACACTCGGCTATCCCGGCGCGATTGTTTCCGACAAGCTGATCAACTGGTTTGCACTGTCCAATTCAGTGATCATCGGAATCCCAGCATTCTGGGCCATAACCTTGATGTCGCACAATCGGCTCGGTAACTGGAAGACCCGCGCTCCGTCCTGGCTTGCGGCCATTGTGTCATCAGCAGTTGTGCTGGCTTTCCTGCCGCTGTCGGACAACTGGCCGATCGGTCCGGGCTTCGGCGGCATTATAGGCGACAGCGGCGCAATGTTGCTCACCTCCCTGCCCCGTGCACTCGGGTTTGACTCGATTGCCACCATTTTCGGCTTCATTGTTGCGTTGACCACGTTCGTATGGACCGCCCTGCTGGCGCTTGGCAGCTCACCGTCACAAGCCGCACACGCGCTCAAATCATTCAAGAAGCCAACCGTGATGATCGGTTCAAAGGCGCTCAGCGCATCTACCCGCCTTGCCCATACCGTGGGTAGTCTGCGCGACCGCTATCAGGCAGACGAAGACGACGAGCCGGTCAGACCACGGCGCCGGCTGGCAGAAAACCTGCGACCCGAGCCGGAACCGGAGCGCGAAACCGGCCTGCTGAGCCGGTTGAAAAATCGCAAACAGGCCGACCAGGGTCAGGCAGTTGATTCAGACCCGGACGCGAAACCCATTCCCGCCTTTCTGGCGAAACGGGCGCCCTTGAGCGACAACCGCATCGAACCCCGGCTGAGCCGCACTGACAATGCCGAGCCGCCGGCCACCGCCGCTAGCCGAGAGCCTTCTCTGGATACCCCGCCTGTTCCATCCGGCATCGCCGCGCCCGCAACACCCGCCAACCGCGTCCAGGCAGCGCCAAAGCCGGTCAAACAGGGTTCGAGGATTGCCAAGGACATGCAACCCGACATGCTGCCGAACAATGGCGAATTCCAGCTGCCGCCGCTCAGCCTGCTGGCAGAGCCTGACGCATCCAGCCAGACCAACCAGCTGTCAGCCGATGCGCTGGAACAAAACGCCCGCATGCTGGAAGGCGTGCTGGAAGATTTCGGTATTCGTGGCGAAATCATAAATGTCCGTCCGGGTCCGGTTGTAACCCTGTATGAACTTGAACCGGCGCCCGGCATAAAGTCATCCCGTGTCATCGGACTGGCAGACGATATCGCACGGTCGATGTGCGCTATTTCGGTGCGTGTTGCAGTGGTTCCGGGGCGCAATGCAATCGGCATCGAGATGCCAAACTCAAACCGTGAAACCGTTTACCTTCGCGAACTGCTGGCCTCGCGTGATTTCGAAAAAACCAAGCAGAAACTTGCCATGGCGCTTGGCAAGGATATCGGCGGCGAACCAACTCTTGCCGATCTAGCCCGCATGCCGCATCTGCTGATCGCCGGTACCACCGGTTCAGGCAAGTCGGTCGGCATCAACACAATGATCCTGTCATTGCTGTTCAGGCTGCCGCCTGACAAGTGCAAGCTGATCATGATTGATCCCAAAATGCTTGAACTGTCGGTATATGAGGGCATTCCACACCTGCTCGCGCCGGTCGTGACAGACCCGCACAAGGCTGTTGTGTCGCTGAAATGGGCTGTCCGCGAGATGGAAGAGCGCTACCGCAAAATGTCCAAGCTGGGTGTGCGCAATATCGACGGCTATAACGCGCGCGCCGAGCAGGCCCAGAAAAAAGGCGAAGTGTTCACCCGCCAGATCCAGACAGGATTTGATCCGGAAAGCGGCGCGCCGATCTACGAAGAAGAGCAGATGGACCTGTCGCCACTGCCCTATATTGTCGTGATCATCGACGAAATGGCAGATCTCATGATGGTGGCCGGCAAGGACATCGAAGGTGCGGTCCAGCGCCTGGCACAAATGGCACGTGCAGCAGGCATACATGTGATCATGGCCACGCAGCGGCCGTCGGTGGATGTCATTACCGGCACCATCAAGGCCAATTTCCCGACCCGCATCTCCTTCCAGGTGACATCCAAGATCGACAGCCGCACTATTCTCGGTGAACAAGGTGCCGAGCAACTGCTCGGTCAGGGTGACAATCTGTTCATGGCCGGTGGCGGCCGCATCTCACGGCTGCATGCACCATTTGTGTCCGATGACGAGGTCGAGCAGATCGTCGCCTATCTGAAAACCCAGGCCGCACCGGACTATGTGGACGCTGTCACGGAAGATACCGGTGAAGAAGGCGGTGGCGGCGGTTTTGACACAGGCGCCCCAGGCGGCAATTCAGGTGACGAACAGTACGACAAGGCGGTTGCCGTTGTGCTGCGTGACCGGAAGGTTTCCACCAGCTACATTCAGCGCAGACTATCCATCGGGTACAACAAGGCGGCCAGCCTGATCGAACGCATGGAGGACGAAGGCCTGATTTCGGCAGCGAATCACGCCGGCAAGCGCGAAATACTGGTCGGCGAAGACATGGGTTGATCAGTATCAGAACACGTAAATCTTATCTTTCCCGCCCCATTGTCGCCGTGTTACACGCAGATGAAGAAATACCTTTCCGGCAAACTGCTGCCGAATCCACTGGAGGATATCCGTTGACTAAGAAATCCGCGCGCCTTGCATTTTTCCTGGGTCTTAGCCTGTTGGTTCCGGCTGTGGCAGTTTTACCCGTCAATCCGGGTGTCGCACAGGCTGCAGCGCAACTGTCCGAAGATGACAACGCGGCGGTCACTCTTCTCAACACCTACCTGAACGAAATTGTAAACATGAAGGGTGAATTCACCCAGACCAGCCCGCGCGGGCAGATTGCCAACGGCGTGTTCTATATTTCGAAACCCGGCAAGATGCGATTTGAATATGCGCCGCCCAGTCCCTTGCTGGTTGTATCGGATGGCCGCTGGGTCACGGTCAAGAACACCAAGCGCAAAAAGGACGACCAGTACCCGCTGGCCGCAACACCGCTCAAGCTCGTACTGGCCGGCGAAGTCAACCTGTTTGAACAGGCCATTATCCTGAAAGTCGAGTCCCAGGACAATCTCGTTGCCGTCACCATGGAAGAAAAAGACCAGCTTGTTGCCGGTCAGCTGACAATGGTGTTCGACCGCGAAGCCAATGATCTGGTTCAGTGGATCATTCTTGATGGCAAGGGTCAGCGCACCACGGTTCAATTGTCCAATGTCGACAAGGAAGTTCAGCCGGACCCAAAACTTTTTGTGGTCAAACGCAGCAGGGAGCGCAAGACTGGGTCTGATCGTTAGGATCAGCTCAACGGATCGGATCAGTCTTGAGAATTGCCACCTGGAATATCAACTCGGTACGTTTGCGGGCCGGACTTATTAATCGTCTGCTCGAAGAACATCAGCCCGACATTGTCTGCCTGCAGGAAACCAAATGTCCGCCAGGCCAGTTTCCGGCATCGGCATTTGCGCCGCTTGGCTATGAGCACATCGCCGAGAACGGCTTGTCAGGCCACCATGGCGTCGCCATCATCTCCCGGATTCCGTTCGATCAGATGGACATTCATTCGTTTTGCGGACAAAACGATGGCCGGCATATCAGCATTCGCCCGGCGAACAGCAATCTGACTGTTCACAGTCTCTATATTCCTGCCGGCGGTGATGAGCCGAACCCTGAGACCAATCCGAAGTTCAGCCACAAGCTGGCGTTCCTCGATGAAATGAAAAGCTGGACGTCTGAGCATGTTTCGAACGGCAATGGCAACCATGTGTTCACAGGCGATTTCAATGTCGCTCCGCTTGAAAGCGATGTCTGGTCGCACAAGCAGTTGTTGAAGATCGTATCGCACACACCTCAGGAAACCGAGCGGCTGCTTGATATTCAAAGCACCTGCAATCTGCATGATCCCGTCCGGGCCGAGATACCGGAGCCAAGTAAAATTTATTCATGGTGGAGTTACCGGTCGCGCGACTGGCAGGCTTCAGACCGTGGCCGCCGGCTGGATCATATCTGGGTATCGGAAGGCCTTGCGGGAAAGTGCAGTAATGCCGCGATACTCAAGGATGTACGCGGCTGGGAACGCCCGTCCGATCACGTCCCGGTTCTGGTCGACATTGCCTGATATCCGATCTGACGGCTATTCTTCTTCACGAAGCAAATCTTCCAGCGGTGAGATCTCGAACTTCGACTGAACATCGCTCAGTTCGCCGGAACATATTTCAAGCTGGCGATTAAGCACATCTAGCACCTGCATGCCGACTTCCGGGAATTCCGAACACAACCTCAAAAAAACCGCCTGCTCGATCACGATAGCTTCGATTTCCGTCTTGGCGTTCAAGGTCACCTTGCGTGGTATGCCGGCGATCAGCGACTGCTCACCAAACATGGCCCCGGGCCCTGCCAGCGCCAGCACGCCGCCGGTCTCCGGATCAATGACCACGCCGTCACCCTGTTTGATAATCAGCGCGTTGGTTGACGGATCACCCGCTTCAAACACCGTGCGCCCGGGCGGAACGATCAGCTCGTCTGATGAAAACACCAGGGTTTGCAGATGTGCTTCATCGACAGCTGCAAACAATGGCAGCTGTTTCAACAGATCAACTGCGGAGCGAACGCCCATAAATCAGCCTGTCGGTCATTGGTCCCACTTGGATCAGGCCGCTTTCCGGTCGCTAAGACCGGAAATCAAAAACCTGGTCGCCTCCAAAATGGTATAGCAACTTAATGGTTCAAAATGAACCCGTGACACAATCCGTATACTTAGGGAACGAGCTTGTATCCGCCAGCTTCCGTTACCAGCAATTGGGCATGGGACGGGTCTGCCTCAATCTTCTGGCGCAACCGGTAAATATGGGTCTCCAGCGTGTGTGTCGTCACGCCCGCATTGTATCCCCAGACCTCGTGCAACAGCACGTCACGGCCAATGACCTGATCTCCGGCACGATACAGAAACTTCAAGATAGACGTTTCTTTCTCGGTCAGCCTGATTTTCTTGTTGTCATCCTGCATCAGGAGTTTGGCGCTCGGTTTGAACGTGTAGGGCCCGATCTTGAAAACCGCGTCTTCGCTCTGCTCATGCTGGCGAAGTTGCGAGCGGATGCGGGCCAGCAGCACTGCAAATTTGAACGGCTTGATCACATAGTCATTGGCGCCTGCATCCAGGCCCAAAATGGTATCTGCATCGGAACTTTCCGCCGTCAGCATGATAACCGGACCGCGATATCCGTTCTTGCGCATGATCTTGCACGCTTCGCGCCCATCCAGATCCGGCATGTTGACATCCAGAATAACCAGATCAACCAGTTCGGATTTCAGATGATTGACGGCAGGCAATCCGCCATTTACCGCAGTCACGGAAAAGTCGTCGTGCAGGGAAAACTGCTCGGCAATGGTTTCGCGCAGCGCATCGTCGTCATCGACGATAAGTATTTTCTTTTTGGTACTCATTTGTCATGTAGTCCTGATGGAAATATCAATTGCAAATGACTTTAGTTTGATGGCGTGTGCTTTGCAAAGGGCAACAGGGATCACGCGTGGGAACTTTTGATCAGGATATCGCGATCAGGCACATTGCCGCAAACGGTCATGTCGCCACCCTGTCCACGGGAGAAACTGCATTTGCCTGCAGTATCGGACCGGCAGGCATCTCCTACAACAAGTCTGAAGGCGACGGTACCACACCAGCCGGACGCTGGCCCTTGCGATATGTCATGTACAGGGCAGATCGCGTTGTCCGCCCGATGACCGGTTTGCCGGTTGAACCCATACATCCCTGTTCGGGTTGGTGCGATGATCCGGCATCGCGCCATTATAACAGGCCGGTACACCTGCCCTGCCCGCACAGCCATGAAAAACTCTGGCGTGAAGATCATCTCTACGACCTGATTGTGGTGCTTGGCCACAATGACACGCCGCCGGTGGCCGGCAAAGGCAGCGCCGTCTTCATGCACCTGCGTGCGTTCGACGGAACGGCAACACAAGGCTGCATTGCCCTTCAACAAAATCACCTGCGCCATGTGCTGTCACGTTCCGGGCCTGGAACGATTTTACATATCCGCTAGAAATCAGGCACTCTTGGTCCTGGCACCGAAAATCGCACTGCCGACCCGCACATGGGTGGCGCCCAGTTCAATCGCGACTTCAAAATCTCCGCTCATCCCCATGCTGAGCTTGGCAAGGCCATTACGTTTCGCAATGTCTGCCAGCAGGGTGAAGTGTGGGGTCGGATCTTCATCAAACGGCGGGATGCACATCATGCCGGTGACCGTAAGGTCATAGGTTCCGGTGCACAGCTTCAGGAATTCATCAGCCTCGTCCGCCTGGATGCCCGCCTTTTGCGGTTCGTTCCCGGTGTTCACCTGAATGAACAATTCCAGAGCTTTTCCCGCAGACTGGATTTCCTTTGCCAGGGTCAGTGCCAGTTTTTCCCGGTCGAGCGTCTCAATAGTATCAAATAGGTCCACGGCCTCGCGCGCCTTGTTGGTCTGCAGCGGACCAATCAGGTGCAGCCCGGTATCGGCGTATGCCTGTTTCAGTGCCGGCCATTTGCCCTGGGATTCCTGTACCCGGTTTTCGCCGAACACCCGGTGACCCAGCTCGAGCACAGGTTTGATATCCTCGGCAGCGAATGTCTTGGACACCGCCACCAGTGTGATATCAGCTGCAGAGCGGCCGGATTTCCCTGCCGCATTCTCGATTCGGGCCATTACATCATTGTAGCGCTGGGTAATTGTATTCATCTTTATATGGCCGTCTTGCTTGCCCGTCAGGTTGCTTCCTGATACTGCACTTGCCAACACAAATCAGCATCAACAAACAGGCATACCACAAGAAATGTCGAGCGAGCGATACAATCCCCGCGGTGTAGAAGCCAAGTGGCAGAAAACCTGGACCGACGCCGGCAGCTTTCTGGCCAGCAACACATCCGACAAGCCAAAATACTATGTGCTTGAGATGTTCCCTTACCCGTCCGGCCGTATTCATATGGGCCATGTTCGCAATTATACCATGGGCGATGTGATCGCCCGTTTCCGCAAGGCCTGCGGCTATAACGTCCTGCACCCGATGGGATGGGATGCGTTCGGCATGCCGGCTGAAAATGCTGCTATCGAGCGCAACATCCATCCCAAATCGTGGACCTATGAAAACATCGCCACCATGCGCGGGCAGCTCAAGTCCATGGGCCTCGCCATTGACTGGACCCGTGAGTTCGCCACCTGCGATCCGGAATATTATGGCCATGAACAGCGCATGTTCATTGAGTTCTACAAGGCCGGACTAGTCGAGCGCAAAGTCTCTGTGGTCAACTGGGACCCGGTTGACCAGACAGTGCTGGCCAATGAGCAGGTCATCGACGGACGGGGCTGGCGCTCCGGCGCCGCTGTTGAAAAACGCGAGCTTGCACAATGGTTCCTGAAAATCTCCGACATGTCGGAAGAGCTGTTGTCTGCCCTGGACACTTTGACTGACTGGCCGGAGAAGGTTCGGCTGATGCAGCGAAACTGGATCGGCAAGTCGGAAGGTCTGCGGTTTTCGTTCACGCTCGAAGACGAGGCCGGCAACGAACTCGATGACAAACTGACGGTTTACACAACCCGCCACGATACTATTTTCGGAGCCAGCTTCTGTGCCATCTCGGCTGACCATGCCCTGACACAGCAGGCCGCCGCCGGGTCTGAGACGGTCAAGGCGTTCCAGAACGAATGTGCCGCCCTCGGTACCAGCGAAGAGGCAATTGAGCGTGCCGAAAAGAAGGGTGTGCCACTCGGCATCTATGCCCGGCACCCGTTTGATCCGGAAATACGCCTGCCGGTGTATGCAGCCAATTTTGTGTTGATCGGCTATGGTGAAGGCGCCGTGTTCGGGTGTCCTGCCCACGACCAGCGCGACCTGGATTTCGCGCGCAAGTATGATCTGGACGTGATCGCGGTCGTCGCACCAAAAGGAACTGACGCTGCGTCTCTGGAAGTTGGCAGCGAAGCGTTGCTTGAGAAAGACACCTCAACGGTTCACATGATCAACTCACAGTTTCTCGATGGCATGTCGGTTGAGGACGCCAAGGCCGAAGTCGCCAGACGAATGGCCGATGCCGGCATTGGTGAACGCAAGACCAATTACCGGTTGCGCGACTGGGGAGTATCCCGCCAGCGCTATTGGGGTTGCCCGATACCGTTCATCCACTGTGACAATTGCGGAGTGGTTGACGTTCCTGTTGAAGATCTGCCTGTCGTGTTGCCGGAAGACATCAACTTCGACAAGCCCGGCAATCCTCTTGAGCGGCATGACAAGTGGAAATCTGTTTCGTGCCCGAAATGCAGTGCACCGGCGCGCCGCGAAACCGATACGTTTGACACCTTCATTGATTCTTCCTGGTACTTCGCCCGCTTCTGCTCACCGCATGCCGATCAGCCTGTTGACACAGATGCCGCCAGCTACTGGATGCCGGTGGACCAGTATATCGGTGGTATTGAGCACGCCATTCTGCATTTGCTGTATTCGCGGTTCTTCGTGCGCGCCATGCGCAAAGTTGGCCACCTTGATTTTGACGAACCGTTCAAATCCCTGTTCACGCAAGGCATGGTGATCCACGAAACCTATCGCTCAAAGTCGGGCGAATGGATTGTGCCCACTCAAGTTGCAAAAGACGGTGACAGGCTCATCGACACCGTATCCGGTGAAAGTGTGACACTCGGACCGGCTGAGAAGATGTCCAAGTCGAAACGGAATGTCATTGATCCCGATGACATCATCGAGCAATACGGCGCGGATACCGCACGCTGGTTCATGTTATCGGACACACCGCCTGAACGCGACATTGAATGGACCGAAGCAGGCGTTGTCGGCGCCTGGCGGTTTGTGCAGCGGATCTGGCGCCTGATCGGTCAGGTGGCAGATGACAATATGTCGATTGATCGCGATGTGCTGCGCAAGGCCACCACGGACAATGTGATCGACCTGCGCAAAGCCACGCACATGGCCATCGCGTCCGTGGGCGATGACATTTCCAACCTGCGCTTCAATCGCGCCATTGCCCGCGTCTACGAACTGGTCAATTCGTTGGCGGCTTCGCTGTCTTCAGGTGATTCGGCAGACCCGCTGAAAATGGCTCAGCGCGAAGCCGCGGTTTCACTGGTCCAGTTATTTGCACCCATGATGCCTCACCTTGCCGAAGAGTGCTGGCGGACATTGGGATGCGACGGATTGGCCTGCGATGCACAATGGCCGGATCACGATGAAAGCCTTCTGACCAGTGACAAAGTCACCTTTGTGGTCCAGATTAACGGCAAGAAACGCGCCGAGCTGGAATTTGCCAAAGATGTTGAGCGTGATGCGATAGAAGAGGCATGCCTTCGCCATGAGAATGTGGTACGAAGTCTCGACGGTTTATCGGTTCGCAAGGTTATTGTTGTACCGAACAAATTGGTGAATATAGTTGCAGGATGATGATGTTCGCGAAACATGCAATGAGATCGTTTGCTTTGGTTGGCTTGCTGGCTCTGTCCGCCTGCGGGTATCAGCCGCTTTATGCAACCAATGATGACGGATCTTCAGTTTCCCAGAAGCTTGCTGAGGTCAGCGTCGCCCAGCAATCAGACCGGGTAAGCCAGCTCGTTCGCAACGAAATCGTCAGTTCGACCAGGCCGGTCGGTACCGAGGCCCAGAATCGTTACCATCTCAAGCTGCAGGCAAAAGGTGATGCCCAGACACTGATCGATACACAGGACACTGTGCATCGCAGACTGGCTTATAACCTGACGACAAAATTCCAGCTTGTGGACGCCGCAACCAGTAATGTCGTGTTCTCCGGCCAGGCGTTCAGCAGGGTTCCATACGACAGGCTGGATGCGTCATTTGCAAATGTTCAGGCCCGTGTGAATGCCGAAGAACAGGCAGCCAAGCAGGTTGGTCAGGAAGTGCGAACCCGCCTGGCGGCATTTCTCGCCACCAATTAGAGCCGGATATGGCAGTGATCAAGCCTCAGGGATTTGAGGCTAGTTTCAGTTCCCCCTCAGGCAAATACAAAGGTGCGCTTTTGTGCGGGCCCAATTGGGAATTGCTGAACCGTTTGAAAAATCTCGCGGTCAAAGGTTTCTGTGAACAACATCCCGATGGTGAAGTCGTGCGGTTGTCGGATACCGACCTGGCCGCTGATACCGGGCGCTTGCTGGAGGAACTGCAGTCCATCTCCATGTTTGGCGCCGACAAGTTGATACTGGTGGATGCAGCATCCAGTACAATTCACAAGGCATGCATTGGTGCGATTAGTGTCGGGTGGTCTGATTGCATGCTGCTTGTCACTGCCGGTGATCTGAAAAAGTCTTCTCCTTTGAGGAAAGAGTTTGAAGCCTCAACGGATTTGGCAATAACAATCTGTTTTGATCAAAGCGTTGGTGAACTGCTGGAGTTTGCCGCTTCCTTCATGTCGGAGCTCGGCGTCACTATTGATCGCGAAGCCGTCGAGCTTGTGGTTGATGCTGTCGGTGGCAATGCCGCGCTGCTGCAGTCTGAACTTGTAAAGCTGGCCAGTTATGCAGGCGAGGACGGTTCATTGTCGGTGTCAGATGTGAACGAGGTCATTGCCGGCAATGAAGCTGCATCCATGGAAGGACTGATTGATGCTGTTTTCTCCGGCAGACCGGACGCCGCCGTTCAGGCCGTCACAACCCTGCAACAGCAAGGACAGCAACCTGCCTCGATGCTGATAGCCCTGACCAATCACTGTGCCCTGCTGGTTGAAATGGCAGCTGCGATGGAAGGTGGCCGGAGGGCGGACGCGATCGTCAAGGAATGGCGGCCACCGATTTTCTTCAAGCGTCACAACGCGATGGCCACACAACTCAATATATGCGGCCTGCCGCAATTGCTGACTGTTGCGGAGCGCCTTAGAAGCGCCAATTCCGAGGTCCGCAGAAAACCACTTATCAACTGGCCGGTTGCTGAAAGGTTTGTTATTTCAGCAGCGAACTCGTTTCGCCGCAGCGGCTGATTTGCTGGCAGTATTGTAGAGTTTAAGATCGTATTCCAAGCTTGGAACAAACCGTATCGAGTTGTTCTAAGTCATTGTAATGAATGGTTAATTTACCTTTTTCGGCAGTTTTTGTGGCGATTGAAACCTTCAATCCCAGCGCTTCTGCCAACAGTTTTTCAACTGCTGTGATGTTTGTATCTGTCGCCTTTTTGGCAGGTTTGCTTTCAGCGCCTGCGCCGGTATCGCGGGCCAGTGCCTCAGCCTGACGAACAGACAACCCCAAGGCAATGATTTTCTGGGCAAGAGATTGCGGGTTTTCAGTAGCAATCAGTGCCCGTGCGTGACCGGCGGTCAGCTTGCCGGTCTGCAGCGCTTCCAGCACCGACGCCGGCAGGGCCATCAGGCGCAGGGTGTTGGCAATGTGACTGCGGCTCTTGCCAATCGATTCGGCCAGTTGCTGTTGCGTGTAATCGAACTGATCTATCAGCTGCTGGTAGCCATGGGCCTCTTCAACCGGGTTGAGGTCAGCGCGCTGGACGTTTTCGATCAGCGCAATTTCCAGCACTTCCTTGTCGGACAGCTCACGAACCAGTGCCGGTATGTGATGTAGACCGGCTTTCTGGGCGGCACGCCAGCGACGCTCCCCAGCGACGATCTGATAGTGCTGCCCGTCATCGACCGGCCGGACCACGACGGGCTGGAGAATACCTTTCTCGGCAACCGACCTGACCAGGTCATCCAGATCTTCTTCGTTGAACACCTTGCGCGGGTTCAGGGTATTGCTCTGAACCAGTTCGATCGGCAATTCCCGCAATCCGTTCGTACGGCCCGGCACCTGCTCGGTTGTTGTTTCTGCCGGTGCGCCATCACCGATCAATGCGGCGAGCCCGCGGCCCAATCTTTTCTTTGGTAGTGCCGTCATGATTTTTTCTCAAGCTTCATTGTTAGTCTCTAGGCCGCACGTAAAGAACGCTCGCGGCGGATTATTTCCGATGCCAGTCTAATATAGGCCTGCGACCCGGCGCAGGTATTATCATACAGTAACACCGGCTTGCCATACGATGGTGCTTCCGACACCCGGACATTGCGCGGAATGACGGTTTCATAAACCTTGGCGCCAAGTACGCCGCGGACATCCTGTGCCACCTGCTCCGAAAGCGAATTCCTGCGATCGAACATGGTCAGCACAATACCCTGAATTTCCAGCTCCGGATTAAGGTTTGCCTTGACCCGTTCAACCGTGTTGAGAAGCTGGCTCAAGCCTTCCAGTGCAAAGAATTCACATTGCAGCGGAACAAGTATGGCGTCTGCGGCAGATAGTGAATTTATGGTCAGAAGGTTCAGTGATGGCGGGCAGTCCACCAGGATATAGGTATATGGATTTGCCTCGCTGAACACGATCAGCTTTTCGATGGCGTCCTTCAACCGGTATGTCTTGCGGTTATATTCGGCCAGTTCCAGTTCCGCACCCAAAAGGTCCATTGACGACGGCACACAATCCAGTCCCGGTATCTCCGAGCTCTGGACCGCCTCGTGCAGGTCCGCCTCGCCGACCAGTACCTCATAGGTGGACTTCTGATCCGGCGACCGCTCGATGCCAAGACCCGTGCTCGCATTACCCTGCGGATCCAGATCAATAACCAGAACCTTCTCACCAACAGCAGCCAGTGCGGTTCCCAGATTGATGGCAGTCGTGGTCTTGCCGACCCCACCCTTCTGATTGGCAACCGCCAGGATGCGGGGTGTTGGACTAGTCGGATGCTGTAGTATTTTCGCTGACACGTTCGGCCTCATGAATTTCAAGAATGCAGCCGTTTTGCTGGGTGCGACTTGAGTGTTTACAGAACGCAATATTCCAACATTTAGTAGCTTCGGTCAATTCAGCATCTACATCTTGTCCCTTCAGGAACAACATTCGTTGTGGATGAACCGGTAATTGCGCTGTCAGTTCCAGTAAACCGGGCAATGGCGCCAGGGCTCTGGCAACACAAACATCAGCAATCTGCTGCAAATCCGATTTGCCGAGCAATTCTACCCGCGCGTTTATGATTCGGGTGTTTAAACTGCACAGTCTGCTGACCTGTTTCAGGAACGCAGCCTTCTTGGCATTGCTCTCGATCATCACGACCTGAGCGGCGGGATTTTTTTCAGCAAGCCATATCGCCAGCGGGACACCCGGTATGCCTGCGCCAGAGCCGATATCTACGATCAGCTGTTCGGTTCCGCTCAAGTGATCACACAACTGTAACCCGTCACAAATATGACGATGCCAGACCTTGTCGACAGTTGACGGTGATATCAGGTTGATGCGGGCTTGCCAGTGCAGCAACTCGGCAACGTAAATGCGCAACTTTTCCAATGATTCACGTGAAACATTGAACAGTTCGGGCAAGTTGTCAGGCGTGACACTTTCAGGAATTAACCATGTCTGCGCCATCTCTCCTCAGCCCGCCAACCTGGCACGTGAACGTTTTCGCATATGCGCAATTACCAGCACCAGCGCGCCCGGGGTCACTCCGTCTATGCGGGCTGCATGACCGATTGTTTCCGGACGCCGCTCTGTGAGCTTTTGCCGGACCTCGTTTGAAAGCCCGGCTATCAGGCCGTAGTCGATGTCATCCGCAATGGTGATCTTTGCATCCTGATTGAATGCGTCTATTTCGGCTTTCTGCCGATCGACATAAGTCGCGTAAACAGCCTCTGCCTCTACCAACTCGCGCAGGTCATTGGCGGTCTGCACCAAGTCAGGCCACACGTCACACAACCGTGTGAAATCAATGTCCGGATAGGAAAGATACTCATACGCGGACCTGATTCTGCCATCCTTGTTGGCGGGCAGACCCGCACTCTCAGCCGCATGCGGACTGAGTGTGAGTTTCTGGAGGGTGGCGCGCAAGCCGGCCAGATCTTGCATCCGGGTATCAAACTGCAGCTTCCTGTGCTGCGAACACAAACCCTTCTCGATAGCGATTGGCGTCAGGCGCTGGTCTGCATTGTCTGCACGCAGCAACAGCCGGTACTCGGCACGAGAGGTAAACATCCGGTAGGGTTCGCTGACGCCCCTGGTCACAAGGTCATCGATCATCACGCCGATATAGCCTTGCGACCGGTCGATCTTCAACTCGTCAAGCCGACATGCCCTGGCAGCCGCATTTGCCCCGGCGACCAGGCCCTGAGCGGCAGCTTCTTCATACCCGGTCGTTCCATTGATCTGGCCGGCCAGAAACAGGCCCGGCAGCTTCTTCAGCTCCAGCGAAGCATGCAGTTCACGCGGATCAACATAGTCATATTCGATGGCATAGCCCGGCTGAAGTATCTTCACGTTCTCCAGACCGGCGATCGAATGGACATAAGCGGCCTGCACGTCTTCCGGCAGCGAGGTTGAAATACCGTTCGGATAAACGGTGGCGTCATCCAGCCCCTCGGGCTCGAGGAATATCTGGTGCGATGTACGGTCGGCAAACTTGACGACTTTGTCTTCGATGGACGGGCAGTAGCGTGGGCCGGTCCCTTCGATGAAGCCGGCATACATGGCCGATCTCTCCAGGTTGTCGGAGATGATCTTGTGGGTGCCGGCATTGGTATGGGTTATATGACAGCTGATCTGCGGCGCGTGGGTGTGGGCCGTTTGGGTCGAGAAGTAAAACGGGTGTTCATCACCTGCCTGCTCCTCAAGGTCTGAATAGTCAATCGTGGATGCATCAAGCCGCGGCGGCGTCCCGGTTTTCAGACGCCCGATCTGCAACCCGGTATCACGCAGGACCCGGGACAATCCATTGCTCGGTTCCTCGCCGACACGGCCGGCGGGAATCTTCTTGTCGCCGATATGAATCAGGCCGCCAAGAAATGTGCCTGTGGTGAGGACCACACTTGCGCCAGAAATCTCCGTTCCGTCCTCACTCACGATTCCGCAAATCCTGCCGTCCTGCATCGCAAAGCTGCCAACCGCCGCCTCGATCACAGTCAGATTATCGTGACCCAGAATTTCCGCCTGCATGGCGTCACGATAAAGCTTCCTGTCAATCTGCGCCCGTGGTCCGCGAACAGCCGGCCCTTTCGACCGGTTGAGCAGTCGGTACTGGATCGCTGCCTTGTCGCTTGTTTTGCCGATCAAGCCGTCGAGTGCATCAACTTCACGGATGAGATGACCCTTCCCCAATCCGCCCATGGCAGGATTGCATGACATTTCCCCTATGGTTGATTTGCGGTGGGTCACCAGGGCTGTCTTCGCGCCACGACGCGCCGCAGCGCTTGCCGCCTCGCAACCCGCATGGCCGCCACCGACCACCACCACATCGTAATCTGTCTTCAGGATCTGTTTCATCGTGCCCGCTCAATACACGAACTGTGGATAAACATCAAAAAAGTCTTCGTTTCACGTGAAACAAATATCGATGATTCACGTGAAACCATCGTGCTACGAGGCATCTCTATTTTCCGATGCAGAACTTTGAGAAGATGCTGTCCAGCAGGTCTTCTGTTCCAACTTCGCCGATCAGCCTGCCCGTATCACGTGCCGCCCGTCTGAGTTCTTCTGCCAGCAGCTCGATCGGCAGGTCCGGCTGAAGCGCCTGCTCCAGATGCGCAAGCGCCGACTTTACCGCCTGCACCTGCCTCTCGCGCACCAGCAACGCCGGTTCACCATCGCCGGCAAGCTCCGCGGCCATCAAGGTCAGCCGGTCTATCAGGTCCTCTACTCCTTCGCCCGTCAGTGCAGACACTTCAAGGTCGCAATCAGCGGACCGGCCCAATGGCGCCATATCAGACTTGTTCCAGATTCGTAACGTAGGTGAATCGACACCGGTATTCTGCCAATCTGCCTCGGGAGATGCGACGCTGATCACGATGTCAGCGTATGACAAGCGGTCAAGCGTACGATCAATGCCCAATTGTTCCACATGTGAATCGACTCTGTCGCGAAGGCCCGCCGTATCGCTGATGATCATCGAAGTGCCGCCCAGGTCGAGGGAGACCTCCACGACATCACGCGTCGTACCTGCTTCACTGCTGACAATAGCTACATCCCGCGCCGCAATCGCATTCAGCAGGCTCGACTTTCCTACATTCGGCGACCCGGCCAACACCACCCGCACCCCTGCCCGGTTGAGATGTCCGCGTTCACTGTCCTTGAGATTCTCGGTCATGGTCGCAATCAGCCGGACAACACTGTCACGCACATTCGGCAGGGCTGCATCCGCCACGCCTTCTTCATCAGTGAAGTCAATGCAGGCCTCGGCCAGTCCGCTGGCGTCAATCAGCTCATCGCGCCATTGATGGAATATTTCAGAAGCGCTGCCGTCCACGTGAAACAGAGCCTGCTTCACCTGGGTGGCGGTTTCAGCCGCCAGCATGTCGTTCAGTCCTTCAACGCCAACCAGGTCCATCTTGCCGTTTGACAAGGCACGCCTGGTGAACTCTCCCGGTTCTGCCGGCCGGCATCCTTCCAGTGAACCCAGCTCTGCCAGGAACAACCGGACTATGCCTACGCTGCCGTGCAGATGAAACTCCGCGACATTCTCGCCGGTAAAACTGCCGGGTCCCGGAAACCAAAGCGCAATCGCCTCATCCAGCTTGACGGTACCTCGCGATACCGATACCGACACCCGTTCAGCGACGCGTGCTGCCGGCACCCGCCCGCATGAAACGCGCAATGCCGTTGCGGCCTCAGGACCGGACACGCGCACAATTGCCACACCTGCCTTGCCCGAACCCGACGACAATGCGTAAATCGTATCCACAGTAGTCCGCATATGACTTCAATCCAGTAACAAGGTGGCTTCAACCCATGTCGACCTCGACTGCCGCAAAGAACCGGCTGGCCAAAGAAACCAGTCCCTACCTGCTCCAGCATGACACCAATCCGGTTGACTGGTTTCCATGGGGTGACGAAGCATTTAACGAAGCCCGCACTAAAAACAAGCCAATCCTTCTGTCAATCGGATATGCGGCCTGTCACTGGTGTCACGTGATGGCGCATGAAAGTTTTGAAGATGATGCTGTTGCGGAGTTGATGAATGCGCACTTCGTCAACATCAAGGTCGACCGGGAGGAGCGCCCGGACATCGACCGTGTCTACATGGATGCGCTTCACGTGATGGGAGAGCAGGGCGGTTGGCCGCTCACCATGTTCCTGACGCCGGACCTGAAACCGTTCTGGGGCGGCACCTATTTTCCACCGGAATCAAAATACGGACGGCCATCGTTCTCACACGTACTGAACGAGCTCTCCCGCATATGGCAGACAGAGCCGGAAAAGATCACCACAAATACCGACGCCCTGCTGGATCGCCTGAGCGCACCACCACCGGCCAGCAGTAATGCAGATCCCGATCATGAACTGCTCGGGCAGATGATACAGCAGATCATCGGGGCTGTGGATCATGAAAATGGCGGTATAGGCCGTGCTCCCAAATTTCCGCAGGGGCCTCTGTTCCAGTTGCTGTGGTCCGTACACCAGTCACACCCGGGCAGGGGATGTGACGCACCTGTCTGGCTGACCATGAACAAGATCAGCCAGGGCGGTATCTATGATCACCTGGGCGGCGGTATTGCAAGATACGCCGTTGACGAAAAATGGCTGGTGCCACACTTCGAAAAGATGCTGTACGACAATGCCCAGTACATCACCTTGTTGTGCAAGATGCAGAACTCTCAGCCCAACGAACTGTTCCGCCAGCGAATCGAACAATCGGTGGACTGGTTGTTGTCCGACATGCAAACCCCGGAAGGACTGTTCGCCTCGAGTTATGACGCAGACTCCGAAGGCGTGGAGGGCAAGTATTATTGCTGGGCCGAATCGGAAATTAACGATTTGTTAACCAATTCGGCAGCGAATCTTTTCCGTGAAATTTACGACGTATCCGGCGAGGGCAACTGGGAACACACAAACATCCTGAACCGCACCGATCATCCCGACCAGTTATCCGATGCCGACGAGGCCCTGCTGGCCGAAGCACGTGAAACACTGCTGGCCCATCGGCGCAGCCGGATTGCGCCGGGTTGGGATGACAAGGCGCTTACTGACTGGAACGCGCTGACGGTCATCGCGCTTTTGAATGCATCCGTTGCCCTGGAAGATGCGGCGCTGGAAAAAGCCGCTCTGGCAACACTTGAAAAACTGCAAACACATTTGCGCGTGGACGGGCGGCTGCATCACAGTTTCAGAGATAGCCAGGTGAGGAGCCACGCCACGGCAGATGATTACGCCCTGCTGATTTCAGCCAACCTCGCAGCCTATGAGGTAACGCTTGACCGGTCATGGACAGAGCAGGCCGGCAAACTCATGGATGAAGCCATGGAACATTATTTCGATCCGTCTGATGGTGCCTTTTCAATGGCCCCGAAAGACGCGACGGATCTCATCGTTCATGACAAGTATGCAAATGATGATGTGACACCAAATGCCAACGCAACGATGGTCATCAATTTGTGGAAGCTCTCAGCGTACCTGAACAAGCCGGACTGTCAGCAGACCGCGGAGGCCGTTTTCGAATGGCTCAAACCACACATGACCAGAAACCCGTTTGCCTGTCCAACTGCCTGGCTCGCCTTCACCGCCCTGGCCGAACAAACCCAGCTTGTTCTTGTCGGTGAACCGGAAGACGAAAACTTCACAAGCCTGCACAAGGCATGCCTGAAGATTTCGTCTCCGAATCGATTGATCATGCAAGTCAGCCCGGACGAGGAGTTACCTGCTGCTCATCCCGCATCCGGAAAAACCGGCCTTGATGAACCGGCTGTATTCCTGTGCCGCAACCAGACCTGTAATCTTCCCGTAACGAAGCCGGAAGATCTGTTGAAATCAGGCATTCATTGAATCGAAGAAGTCATCATTGGATTTGGTCTGGCGCAGCTTGTCCAGAAGGAATTCAACCGCATCGACGGTACCCATCGGATTGAGAATCCGGCGCAGCACATATGTCTTCTTGAGATTGACCGGATCGACCAGAAGCTCTTCCTTACGGGTACCGGAGCGCAGGATATCCATGGCAGGGAAGACCCGTTTGTCAGCAACCTTGCGATCGAGGACAACTTCCGAGTTACCGGTTCCCTTGAATTCTTCAAAGATCACTTCGTCCATGCGGCTGCCGGTATCAATCAGCGCAGTGGCGATGATGGTAAGCGACCCGCCTTCTTCGATATTCCGGGCAGCCCCGAAGAACCGCTTCGGCCGCTGCAATGCATTGGCATCGACACCACCGGTGAGAACCTTGCCTGACGACGGCACAACGGTATTGTAGGCACGTCCAAGCCGGGTAATCGAATCCAGCAAAATCACCACATCACGGCCATGTTCAACCAGGCGCTTGGCCTTTTCGATCACCATTTCGGCAACCTGGACGTGACGGCTGGCCGGCTCATCAAAGGTCGAGCTGACAACTTCGCCTTTTACCGACCGGCGCATGTCAGTCACTTCTTCCGGGCGTTCATCGATCAGCAGCACAATCAGATAACACTCAGGATGATTGGTCGCGACTGACTGGGCAATGTTCTGCAGCAATACGGTTTTACCTGTCCGCGGCGGTGCCACGATCAAGGCGCGCTGGCCTTTACCCAGTGGCGCGACCAGATCTATCACCCGGCTTGAGTAATCCTTCTTTGTCGGATCGTTCACTTCCATGAACAGACGCTCATCCGGATACAGCGGCGTCAGGTTGTCGAAATGAATTTTGTGACGGACCTTTTCCGGCTCCTGGAAATTGACCGAGTTGACCTTGAGCAGTGCGAAATACCGCTCACCGTCTTTTGGACTGCGAATATCGCCCTCAACTGTGTCACCTGTCTTCAGTGCGAATTTGCGGATCTGGCTGGGACTGACATAAATATCATCCGGCCCGGCAAGATAGTTGGCATCAGGCGAGCGCAGAAAACCGAACCCGTCCGGCATCACTTCAACAACACCTTCCCCGATAATGTTGACATCACGAGCAGCCAGGCTTTTGAGTATGGTGAACATCAGTTCCTGCTTGCGCAGTACACTGGCGTTTTCAACTTCAAGCTCCTCCGCTGCGCTTAACAGCTCAGCTGGAGATTTCTGCTTAAGATCAAAAAGTTTGATCTGCTCGAGTTCGTCAAGATTGGTCATCGGTTATCGACCCATATGTGTGATCAGGAAAATTGGCACTCAGCTCACATGTCGGATTGAGTGATTACCAGATAGGGGAGGCGTCGGCAGTCTGTAAAAGCGTTGCCGTACTGCTTCGTATATAACAGCTTCGGTCGCTTTAGAAAACAGCAAAAAACATTACAACCGCTTTACAGGAACGGTTTGACGACCACCAGGCAGATGATTCCAATCATCAGCAAGGTCGGTACTTCGTTGAGAAAGCGAAACGCCCTTGCTGATTTAATATTCTCATCGGCTGCAAAAACCTTGACCTGACCGGCCAGCCAGAAATGCGCGGCTGACATTGCAAGCACCAGAACGATTTTCGCCACAAACCAAAACGGCAGTTCGCTCCACAATCCTTGAAGTGCTCCCAGCCAGATTCCAAAAATCCAGCTCACAATCATCGCAGGCGTCATGATCGCTTTCAACAACCGCCGTTCCATGACCTTGAGTGTCTCTGACAGCTCACCACCCTTATTCGCGTCGGCATGATAAACCATCAATCGCGGCAGATAGAGCAGGCCCGCCATCCAGGAGATGACAGCCAGCAAATGTACAGCCTTGACCCATTCATAGGTCATCACTTGGCCGCACTGTCAAATTCACGAATGAACGAAACCAGTTCACTGACATGCTCAGGTGGCGTTTCTTTTCGGATCCCGTGACCAAGATTGAAAATATGCCTGTCCATCGGAAGGTCTTCCAAAATCAGTCTCGTCGCATTCAGCATGCCGGCCCCGCCCCCGATCAGTGAAAGGGGATCAAGATTGCCCTGCACAACGCAATGCTCGATCAGGTTCTCCCTGGCCCACTTCGTATTAACCGGCCATTCAATGCTGACCCCGTCAATACCACTTGCCGCCACAAAATCGGTTTGGGAAACCCCGACACCACGCGCAAAACCAATTACCGGGATATGCGGATAACGCTTCTTCAATTCTGACCGGATCGCCGCTATCGGTGCAAAGCAATACCGCTCCAGCAAATCCCCGCTCAAATCCCCCGACCAGGTATCAAATATCTGCAGGACCTCCGCACCGGCCTCAACCTGGCATGACAGATACTCGATGGAGGAAACAACCAGCTTGTCGATAAGCTCGTTCAACCAGGCCTCATCTGCAAAAGCTGCCAGCCGCGACGCAGCACGTTCAACCGATGTACCGCCTTCAATCATGTAGGTTGCAACGGTCCAGGGCGCCCCGCAAAAACCGATCAATGTCTTGTCATCATCAAGATTTGCCTTGATCGCAGAAACGGCATCGTAAACCGGGGACAGTGTTTTGTTCAGATCATCAATGCCGCTCACCAGTTGAGCGACGTCTGACACAGAACCGATCTTTCTCAGGACAGGTCCTTCGCCTTCATGAAAGTCCAGATCACATCCCATTGCCTGAGGGATCAACAGGATATCGGCAAACAGGATAGCTGCGTCCAGATCATAACGGCGCAGCGGTTGCAAAGTGACTTCGCAGGCAAGCTCAGGTGTATAACAAAGATTCAGAAACCCGCCTGCCGTTTTCCTGACTTCCCTATATTCTGGCAGATAGCGTCCTGCCTGTCTCATAAGCCATATAGGTCGGCGTGATGGAGATAAACCTGTAAGAGTATCCAGTAGGGGCTTGCCCAATCTCTTTATCCTTCTTTCAAACAATCTATATCTTTAGATGTTGATGATGTTGTGCTGTGGATAGCAAAAATGAAATCTCTTCAACAGCGCTTAATCAGATGTAATTTTATCCCCGAAGCGCATTCAAACTTTTCCAGTCTTATCAATTATCATAACTTATTGATATAATTATAAAAATTGTCAGAATGAAAAAGAAATCCACAGTCGAGCCGCCATAATTCTCAACGACTAGAGATAATCCCCGCAATTATCAACAGCTGAAAACTCTATCCATCAATGGCCATACATTGAACAAACGACACCGCATGTGGATCAAACAAATCCGACCGGAATTCAGCTTGCTCTTTTCCACAATTCATAAACACGCTATGCCCGGCTTATGAAAACCACAGCCAAACAATATTTCCATATGCATATGGTTTCCGATGCGACGGGTGAAACCCTCAACACTGTAGCCAGGGCAGCGACCGCGTATTATCCGGGCTACCAGCCCATCGAACATATCTACACTCTGGTCCGGACATCCAAGCAGCTCGACCGGATGATCGGCGAGGTGGAAAAACAACCTGGCATCGTGTTGTACACGATTGCAGATGCCAAGCTGAAGGACGACATAGAGCAGCGCTGTGAAGCCTTGTCCATTCCGTGCATTTCAATTCTTGACCCGGTTATTGCCAGCCTCGCCACTTACCTGAACGCAAAATCCAAACCTCATATCGGCGGTCAGCACGTTCTCAACGCCGAATATTTCCAGAGGATCGATGCACTGAACTATACCATGGCCCATGATGATGGCCAGCTGACCCAGGATCTGGAATCGGCCGACGTGGTGTTGCTGGGCATAAGCCGGTCATCGAAAACGCCAACGAGTATCTACCTGGCCAATCGTGGCATCAAGACAGCAAACATCCCGCTTGTACCAGGCATCCCGACGCCGCCTGGATTGAGCAAGCTGCAACATCCCTTGATTGTCGGGCTGATTGCCAGCGCCGATCGCATTTCGCAAATTCGCCGCCACCGGCTGCTGACGCTGAACGAGGGTCGCGATACATCCTACGTGGATCGCAAGGCGATTACGGAAGAGCTGTTGGCAATGCGGAAATTATGCAGCGCGAACAACTGGCCGATTATTGATGTGACGCGCCGGTCGATCGAGGAAACCGCTGCCGCTGTGATCAATCTCATGGCAGATCCGAAAGCAAAAACCGCGTGACCGAAAGCCAGGGTCCAAGATCAATGAAACTGATCCTTGCATCAAATAGTGCAGCACGCCGGCAAATGCTGGCCAATGCAGGTTACCGGTTTGAAGCAACCGTGGCCAATATCGATGAACGTGCCTTGAAAGCCGCACATGTGGATGCCGGTTTGCCCGTCGATGACCTGGCGCTCGCGCTGGCCAACGCCAAAGCGAAGGCAGTGAGCAACGAGAACCCTGATGACCTTGTAATCGGATCAGACCAGGTGTTGATTTGCGACGGGAAAGTTTTCACGAAGGTGAAAGACCTGCCCCAGGCCGCACAACAGCTCGCCGAGTTACAGGGAAAAACACATGTTCTGATGTCAGCCGTTGCATGCTGGCACCAAAATCAACCGGTATTCCAAATCTCGGAAACCGCCGACATGACCATGTTTCGACTCACTGCCAAGGAGATAGACAGCTACCTGGCCGATACCGGGACATCAATTCTGGGATCTGTTGGATGTTATCAGATCGAGGGCAAAGGCATCCGGTTGTTTGAAAACATCCAGGGTTCCCATTTCACCATAATGGGTATGCCGCTAACCCCACTTGTCAAATTTCTCAAAAGCCAGAGCAACTTGTAATGACTGTGAATACAAACAACAGCGTCTGCATTTTAGGGCACGGCATTACCTATTCCCGTTCGCCACTCATCCATAATCACTGGATCAGCAAGTATGGAGTCGATTCCGAATATGGTATCTGCGACCTTGCTGAAGAAAAACTGCCTGCCTTTCTGTCCTCCATACGTGACGGAAAATCAGCCGGTTGCAACGTCACGACCCCATACAAGCAAACTGTCATTCAGTATCTTGATGCTATTGACGATGCCGCTTCTGCCAGTGGCAGTGTAAACACAATCTACCGCCGCGATGGTCAGCTCAGAGGAACTTCGACAGATGGAGCCGGATACGTTGGCCACCTGATTAATACCCACCCAGACTTGTCGCTGAAAAACGCCAGAGTGCTTGTGCTTGGTGCCGGTGGGGCCGCCCGGAGCATCGCTGATGCACTGGTGCAAAGTGGTTGTTCAGTGATTTACATCGCCAATCGTACTTTGGCAAAGGCCCGCGAAATCGCCGAACTTCAACCAGATGTAGTCAAGCCACTGGCATGGGATGATGTGCAGTCGATAGCAGGGCAGGTGGATTTGCTCGTCAACACTACTTCGCTCGGCATGGTTGGACGGCAACCATTGGTTTTGCCGCTTGAAAATACCAGACCGGATTGCGTCATCAGTGACATTGTCTATGCGCCGCTGGAAACCCAATTGCTGGCACAGGCCCGCGATCTCGGGCGCCCGGTTGTAGATGGGCTTGGCATGTTGTTGCACCAGGCAGTACCGGGGTTTCATTTGTGGTTTGGCATCGAGCCGCAGGTTACGGATGAATTGCGGGCACTGGTTGAACAGGATTTGCTGTCACATGACTGATAGACCCGTTCTCAAGGCAGCCCTTACCGGATCGATTGCCATGGGTAAATCGACGGTTGCAAACATGCTGCGTGAAGCAGGGGTTGCCGTGTTTGATGCCGATGCTGTCGTGCATCAGCTCTATGCCAGAAATGGCAAGGCGGTCGAGCCCGTGGGCCGGCTGTTTCCTGCAGTTGTCAAGGATGGTGCAATTGATCGCGTCGTACTGTCAAAACAGGTGCTGAACGATACACAGGCAATGAAAAAACTGGAAGCAGTTGTCCACCCCCTGGTCCGCCGCGAGCAGGCAGCGTTCCTGGATGCAGTAAAATCGTCTGACAATAATATTGCGGTGTTCGACATACCCTTGTTGTTTGAAACCGGGCGCGCGGAAGAATTTGATGCGGTTCTCGTGGTTTCAGCACCTTATGAAATTCAGCGTGCACGTGCATTGGCCCGGCCCGGCATGAGCGAAGAAAAGTTCGAAGCCATACTGGCAAGGCAGGTTCCCGATAAAGAAAAGTGCGCCGCCGCCAGTCATGTGATTTCCACAGACCTGCCGATAGCCGATACACAGGCCCAGGTTCTTGCTATTGTAAGCGAGCTTCAATCACTTGCCGGGGATCTCTGACATGCGCGAAATCGTGATGGATACTGAAACCACAGGTCTGGATCCGTTTTCCGGTGATCGCATCGTGGAGATCGGAGCTGTCGAACTTCTCAACCATATCCCGACCGGTACTGTCTATCACCAGTATATCAATCCGCAGCGTGACATGCCCGAAGAGGCATTCAATGTGCACGGACTGTCGGAGGAATTTCTGGGATCCAAACCGGTCTTCAAAGACATCGCGGCAGATTTTCTCAAATTTATCGATGACGGCATCCTGATCATTCACAATGCGCCGTTCGACATGAAGTTTCTCAATGCCGAGTTTTCCTGGATCGACACCGAACAGCTTTCTATGGACCGGGTGATCGATACGCTCGCCCTTGCCCGCAAACGCTATCCGATGGGTCCCAATAGTCTGGACGCATTGTGCCGGCGCTATGGCATCGACAATTCGAAGCGTGACAAGCATGGCGCGTTGCTGGATTCAGAGCTGCTGGCCGACGTCTATATGGAGCTGATCGGCGGTCGCCAGACGATGCTGGGCCTGACCAGCGATTCGCAGCAGGCGGAGAAGAAAGTCGAGGTCGGACAGATCCAGGTAAGTGCCCGCCCGGCACCGCTTGCCAGCCGGCTGAGCAAGGCGGAAATTGATGCTCACAATGACATGGTTGCCGGTCTGGGCGAAAAGGCGTTGTGGCCAGCTGCCGGTAACACCTAGAGCTCAAGCTTAGTACAGAACAGCTTCAACTGAATCAGGGCCACGGTCCGCGTTATGCATCCGCATTTGCAGCTTCGGCGGCGATCCGTTGCTGATACATAGCTGCAAAATCGATTGGGTCCAGCATCAGTGGCGGAAAACCGCCATTTCGGGTTACATCAGCCACAATCTGTCTGGCAAACGGGAATATCATGCGCGGGCATTCAACCAGAACTATCGGATGCAGGGCATCCTGCGGGATATTTTCCAGCCGGAAAATCCCCGCATACAGCAGCTCCGTAGCGAAAACCACCTTGTCCTTGCTCATGGCTTTTGCATCGAGATGCAGTTCGACTTCAAAGTCGGTTTCGGCAAGAGGCTTGGCGTTTACATTCACTGAAATGTTGATCTCCGGCTGACCTTCCTGACCGGCCAGCGACCGTGGTGCATCAGGGTTTTCAAACGACAGATCCTTCACATACTGACCGAGAATTTTCATCGATGGCGCGGCACCCTGCGTAGACCCGTTGCTGCCGGAACCTTCCGGCAATGCTGCTTGTGCTGCCGGTTCTGCTTTCTTGCTAGCCTTCTTCGCCGCTTTTGCCATGTTCAATCTGCCCTTCAGGTCATAAAGTCGAATTTGTTTACAGAACGCGTGGCTATCACGGCATCTGCATTCGTGCAAGTTATCATGCTGCCCGCCGGAAGTCCGATGCTGCCATTGTCACAGGCATTATTGCTGACGTTGCGTATTGTCCGGTTTTTCTGCGCCGTTTTTGGCTGTCTCGTCAATCTCAACAGCTTCAATATCAATGACCGTGCCACCGGGTCGGTTCGTCCTGCCGGTGGTATGTGTTGATGACCACTGGGTCGATGTGACAACATTGGGTTCAATGAATTTCCATATTTTCGCAGCAAGCGCCTCACGCACCGGGGGTATCAGCAACGCAAAGCCCAACGTGTCGGTGGCGAAACCGGGTGTGAGCAAAAGGACGCCTGCTATCAAAACAAAAAGGCCCTGGGCCAATGCGGCCACGGGCATTTCACCGCGATTTGCGGAATTCTGAACTTTACGAATTACATCAATGCCCTGACTGCGTACAAGCATGGTGCCTGCGATGGCTGTAAGTATGATAAGTCCTAACGTGGCGGGCACGCCAATATACGATCCAACCTGCAAAAACAGGCCGATCTCCACAATCGGGACGACAACAAAGGCTAGAAACAGAAAAAATCGCATTGATAATCACACTTGATCGATATGGTTGGCAAATTTCCGTACTTGGTGTGCTGTCAGGCATGATCACAATGCCGCAGCATTGTACCTTTGTACAATCAGTACTTATATAACAGTATGTAAACCATTTGCAGGCGTCATTGCCGCCGGCACACAAACCAACGACAGGAACTGGCAAACGCTATGAATCAGGTCTTTGACCCTTTCAATATTATCATTCTCGCAGTGGCTGTGATCATCTTCTTCCGGCTGCGCGCTGTGCTTGGAACGCGAACCGGCAGTGAAAAGCCGTTCGACCCGTTTGCTGGTGAAAACGATGATACGCAAACTTCGTCCTCGGATAATGTGGTGCCATTGCCTGGTCGAAACAAGCCTGCGCCCGTCAATTCACCGGAGTCTGACGACGATGATGAGGATGAAGACGAGCGCAAACCTGTGTGGCAGGGCTTTGCCAGAAAAGGCTCAGCTGTTGCAAAAGGTATTGAGAATCTGGTCAAGGCCGATAATGACTTTTCGCCCCGTGAGTTTCTTGGTGGCGCGCGCATGGCCTACGAAATGATCGTCAACGCATTCGCCGAAGGTGACAAGCAGGCCTTGAAGCCTTTGTTGTCCAGGGAGGTGTATGACGGATTTGCAGCCGCGATTGACGAGCGCAAGAAACTGCAGCACACGCTGGAATCAAAATTTGTCGGTATCAACAAGGCCGATATCAGTAAAATCAGTATTGCCGGTGGCGACGCCCAGGTCAGCATCAAATTTGTCAGCGATCTGATTACTGCAACCCTGGATGAAGAAGGTCGGGTGATAGATGGTGATCCGTCTGAAATTCAGGAAATCACCGACGTGTGGACGTTTGAGCGTCCTGTCAATTCACGCGATCCAAACTGGCGCCTGGTCGCCACCGAGGCTGACTGAGAACAAGGATGCATGTCGCAATCCGTTGCAAACAGCTCGTTATCGCCCTGTTGGCCGTCGTGACAACCATCTCGACAGCACAACCGGCGCTGGCATTGCGGCTTGAGCAAGTGTCATTCAGTAACCTGCCGGGCTGGCAACGCGACGATCACGGTGCTGCATTGCGAGTGTTTGCGCGCGCTTGCGGTGAACTGACGACCCGTGGTGTCGGGTTTTCCCGCAAGGCGGTGTTGTCCGGTACCCGCCGGGACTGGTTGAGTGTGTGTGAGCTGGCAAGGCGAGCGGATGTCTCACCGGTCATGGCCCGACGGTTTTTTGAAGATCATCTGGTCGCCCTGAATGTCACTGGTGTTGACGGTCAGTTCACCGGTTATTTCGAACCGGAAGTTGAAGGCAGCAGACACAAGGACGCTGAGTTCAGCGTTCCGGTTCTCGGCAGGCCGGAAGATCTGGTCAAGCTGTCCAAATCTGCTGCGGCCAGGCTGGGTGTCGGGTATGGCCGGGTTGCCAGTGGCGCGGCGCGGCCCTACTTCACCCGTCAGCAGATCGAACAGGGTCAACTCTCATCCAGGAACCTTGAGCTTTTATACCTCAGGTCCTGGACCGATTTGTTTTTCATGCAGATACAGGGTTCCGGCCGGGTGCGGTTGCGCGAAGGCGGCAATGTGCGCCTTGGTTATGCAGCAAAAACCGGCTTGCCCTACACGTCGATTGGCAAGGTTCTGATAGACCGCAACGAAATGACCCGCGAAGGGATGTCCATGCAGGCATTGCGGGCCTGGCTGAAGGACAACCCCGATCAGGCTCGACAGGTCATGTGGGAAAACAAATCCTATGTGTTCTTCCGGGAATTGAACAACCACGGCACTGCAACCGGGCCGGTTGGCGCCCAGAACCTGCCGCTGACGACACTGCGCTCCCTGGCGATTGACCGGCGTTACTGGGCCCTTGGCGTTCCGCTGTGGGTGTCTACGACGGTCTTTGCCGGCGGCCATCTTGAACCCTTCAACCGCTTGATGGTCGCCCAGGATACAGGTTCAGCCATCAAGGGTCCGTCCCGCGGTGATGTGTTCATGGGAACCGGGTATCAGGCTGGCCTTGATGCCGGTGCCATGGATCAGGCAGGATCCCTGACTGCGCTGGTGCCGCGGGCGCTGGCAACCCGGTTGCTGCGGAAATACGGCAGATGAAAACTTCCGGCAGGACGAGACACGGCTCCCGTGCCGGTCAGTTGAAGGACGATGATCACGAGGTCTGGGAACAGGTAACCCGGACCGTCAAGCCACTTAACAGACTTCCCTATGTAAAACCGGTTGCCGAAACCAAGCCGGCGCGACCGGTTTCAGACCACGAGCGCAATGTTAAGAGCGCGCCCAGGCCTGCTGATCCGGTTCGCAAGGCTGCTCGCGCCATTGCGCGCCAGGCGATTCAAACACAACCGCACAACAATCTGGACAGACGGCACAAGCAGAAACTGTCGCGTGGAAATGTTGATATTGAAGCGCGGCTGGATCTGCATGGACACTCCGTGGAACGAGCTCGCATGTCACTGCTGGGTTTCCTGCAATCATCGCGTGAACAAGGGTTTCGCAATGTACTGGTTATCACCGGCAAGGGCGCCTCTCCGTTCACAAGACACACACTGCATTCTGCGGATGTGTTTCAGGCCCCGGAACGCCAGGGGCGGTTGCGCGCCGAGTTTCCGCGTTGGATGGCACAGCGGGAATTTTCATCCAGCATAGTCGGATTTCAACCTGCTCATCCACGCCATGGCGGAGGTGGCGCTTTTTACGTCCGCCTCAAGCGAAAGGCTGACCGGCCATGACGCCGTTCGGAGAAAAAATCCGCGCCTTGCGAAAGGACCGTGGCGTGACCATGAAGCAGATGGCCAACGCCATTGGTGTCAGCGCACCCTATTTGTCGGCCCTGGAAAATGGCAAGCGCGGACTGCCCAGCTGGTACCTGGTTCAGCGCATTATTGCCTATTTCAACGTAATCTGGGATGAGGCCGAAGATATCGCCGAACTGGCACGTCTGTCACATCCTCGCGCTGTCATTGACACATCCGGCCTGTCGCCCAGGGCCACCGAACTTGCCAACCGCCTGGCAAGCAGTATCTCCCGGCTGAGCGAAGCCGACCTGCAGCAGCATCTGCACCTGCTTGATCAGATTGATCCGGTTGACGACGGATCTAAAGAATAAACTTCGACAGGTCCGTATCGCGGGCCAGATCGCCAATATTCTTTTCAACAAAGGCACGGTCAAGAACAACCGTTTCTCCACCCCGGTCGGTGGCGGTGTAGCTTATGTCTTCAAGCACTCGTTCCATAATGGTCTGCAGACGGCGCGCGCCGATATTTTCCACTGAAGAGTTCACTTCCGCCGCAATGTCAGCCAGAGCTTCAACGCCGTCGTCGGTGACTTCAAGCGTCAGGTTTTCCGTGGCCATCAGGGCAATGTACTGCTTCACAAGACTCGCCTCGGGCTCCACCAGGATGCGGACGAAGTCATCCCGGTTCAGTGCTTTCAACTCCACCCGGATTGGCAACCGCCCCTGAAGTTCCGGCAACAGATCGGATGGTTTGGCGACATGAAATGCACCTGAAGCAATGAACAGGATGTGGTCGGTCTTGACCGGTCCGTGTTTGGTGCTGACGGTGGTGCCTTCAATAAGCGGCAGCAGGTCACGCTGCACGCCTTCGCGGCTTACATCCGCGCCCTGTCTGTCCGCCCTGGCCGTGACCTTGTCGATCTCGTCCAGGAACACGATGCCATTGTTTTCGGCAGCCTCGATTGCCTCACTGACGATCTGTTCCTGATCAATCAGCTTGTCGGATTCCTCCGGCATCAGAAGGTCGTGGCTCTCGCGCACGGTGATACGCCGGGTTTTTGTCCGCCCGCCCATGGCCTTGCCCAGCATGTCGGAAAGGTTGACCATGCCAACGGATGAGCCCGGCATGCCCGGAATATCCATTGTCGGCATGCCTGAACTGTTGTCGACGACCTCGATCTCGATTTCCTTGTCGTCGAGCTCACCATTGCGCAGTTTTACCCTGAAACTGTCCCGCGTGCCCTTCGAGGCATTCGGTCCCACCAGGGCGTCCAGCACCCGGTTTTCAGCATTGGCCTGGGCATTGGCCTCAACGTCCTTGCGGCGGGTTTCGCGCGCAAGGCCAATGCCGACCTCAACAAGATCACGGACAATCTGCTCAACGTCCCGGCCGACATAGCCCACTTCGGTAAACTTGGTGGCTTCCACCTTGATGAACGGCGCATTGGCAAGTTTTGCCAGGCGCCTTGCGATCTCGGTTTTACCGACGCCGGTGGGTCCGATCATCAGGATGTTCTTTGGCATCACTTCGTCGCGCAGGTCGGCATCCAGTTGCTTACGGCGCCAGCGATTGCGCAAGGCGATGGCAACCATGCGCTTTGCGTCCTGTTGACCGACAATATGCCGGTCAAGCTCCGATACGATCTCGCGTGGAGAGAAGTCAGTCATGGTGGTGAAATGTCCTACTTGTCTTTTTTATTTTTGCCGAGTGTCTCGACCGTCACATTTTCATTGGTGAAAACACAGATATCGGCGGCTATTTTCATGGCACGCCGGGCGATTTGTTCCGCATCCATGTCGCTGTCGGCAAGGGCGCGTGCTGCGGCAAGCGCATAATTGCCGCCCGATCCGATTGCAATGATGCCGTTTTCCGGTTCAAGCACGTCGCCGGTACCGGTGAGCACCAGGCTGGTTTCCCGGTCAGCCACGATCATCATGGCCTCCAGCCGGCGCAAATACCGATCGGTGCGCCAGTCCTTGGCCAGTTCCACGCAGGCACGGGTCAACTGGTTGGGATATTGCTCCAACTTGGCTTCGAGGCGTTCGAACAGCGTCATGGCATCAGCGGTCGCTCCGGCAAACCCGGCAATGACATCACCCTTGCCCAGTGGCCGTACCTTGCGGGCGTTTGATTTGATCACCGTATTGGACAGGCTGACCTGGCCATCTCCCGCAACCACCACGAAATCGCCTTTGCGGACGGTGACGATTGTTGTGCCATGCCAGAGACTGGCATCTGTGTTATGTGTCATAAATCAACTTTCAGTTGCATGCCTGAGGGTTATTTGGGAACTGCCTACGGCCAATAAAAGACCCTGCCCGGTTAATCAAGCCATGGTTGGGGCCTTGCGTCGCCGCCGCAGCCTGCTAAAAGTCTGCCCCGAAGCCGCACCACGACGGAAGTTAACCATGCGAACAGCCAGTATAACACGCAAGACCAACGAGACCGATGTCGCCGTTGAGGTTAACCTTGACGGAACCGGTAAACGTACGATTGAGACCGGCATCGGGTTTCTGGACCATATGCTGGATCAGTTGTCGCGCCACTCGCTGGTTGACATGACCATCAAAACCGCCGGTGATCTGCACATCGACATGCATCACACCACCGAAGACACCGGTATTGCATTGGGCCAGGCGATATCGAAGGCGTTGGGTGATCGCCGAGGCATTCGCCGGTATGGCCACGCCTATCTGGCTATGGACGAAGCATTGTCGCGCGCCAGTATCGATGTGTCCGGCAGGCCTTTTCTGGTATGGCGGACCGAGTTCAGCGCCGACAAGATCGGTGAGATGGATACCGAGTTGTTTCGCGAGTTCTTTCAGGCCTTTGCGCAAAATGCCGGTATGACCCTGCATGTTGAAACCTTGTATGGCGTCAACAATCACCATATTGCGGAAAGCTGCTTCAAGGCCGTTGCACGCGCGCTGCGTGACTGCCTCGAAATTGACCCGCGTATGCCGGATGTAGTCCCGTCGACCAAGGGAACGCTTGGCGGAGAAGGATAATGTCATGCTGACCTATACTGCTCATCGCAAACAGGACGCGCTCGCGCCGGATCAGATCGATGACGGCAAGGGTGTTGTGTTCGTCAAGGACGGGTTTTCCTGGCTGGCGTTTTTCATTCCGTTTTTCTGGATGCTGTGGCATCGCCTGTGGCTGCCACTTGTCGGCTATGTCGTCGCTGTGGCTCTGATTGCTCTGTCCGGTTATATGTTTTCCTGGCCGGAAAACCTGACCGGGGCCATTGGTCTTCTGGCCAATCTGTTTATTGGTCTTGAAGGCAATAATTTCCGGCGCCGGGCCCTTGCCAAACGCAGCTTCGAAGAGGTTGCCGATATTGTTGCGGACAATGGTGAAGAAGCCTCATACCGGTTTTTTGCCGCACGGCTTTCAGATCAGAACGGATAGATGAGGCATGCGGGTTGCTATCATTGATTACGGCTCAGGTAACCTGCGCTCGGCCCAGAAGTCATTTGGGCGGGCTGCCTCCGCGCTGGACAACGCCATCAGCATTGAGCTCGTTGACACACCGGAGCAGGTGGCAAGTGCCGACAGGGTAGTGCTGCCGGGTGTCGGCGCCTATCGCGACTGTCACGATGGCATTCATGCCATCGAAGGTATGTGGCAGGCCATCGAGGAACACTGCACGCAGAGAGCCCGACCGTTTCTGGGAATATGTGTCGGCATGCAATTGATGGCCACGCGCGGTCTTGAACATACGGTAACACCGGGATTTGGATGGATCGAAGGCGAAGTGGACCGGATCGATGTCGGTGACAGTGATCTCAAGATTCCTCACATGGGCTGGAACACGCTGGATGTCACGCGACCGCACGCGTTGTTGGACGGCATCGAAACCGGCCCCGATGGTCAACATGCGTATTTCGTGCATTCCTATCACTTGCGCGCACGCAATGAGGCAGATGTTGTTGCAACAGCACGGTACGGCGAGCCCATTACCGCGATCGTTGCCAGCGGTAACATGGCGGGAACGCAGTTCCATCCGGAAAAAAGCCAGACACTTGGACTGGCTTTCATTTCCAATTTTCTGACCTGGGCACCTTAGAGGACCATCTGATCAATGATTCTTTTTCCCGCGATTGACCTCAAGGATGGCCAGTGTGTCCGCCTGAAGCTGGGCGACATGGACCAGGCCACGGTTTTTGCCGATGATCCGGCTGCCCAGGCACGGACATTCCAGGAGCAAGGTTTCGAGTACCTGCATATTGTGGATCTGAACGGCGCTTTTGCCGGTACGTCCGTTAATGGCGAAGCCGTCGAGGCCATCTTGAAGGCGGTATCCCTTCCGGTTCAGCTTGGCGGTGGCATACGGGACCTGGATGCCATAGCCGGATGGCTGGACAAGGGAATTTCCCGGGTCATTCTTGGCACGCTCGCGGTTCGCGATCCTGACCTGGTGCGCCAGGCCTGCCGGGAATTTCCGGGCCGTGTTGCGGTCGGCATTGATGCCAAAGGTGGTTATGTTGCGGTCGAAGGCTGGGCGGAAAGTTCCACCTTGAGCGTGCTGGATCTGGCGTCCAAGTTTGAAGACGCCGGTGTTGCTGCCATCATCTATACCGATATTGACCGAGACGGAATCCTGGCAGGCCTGAACATTACGTCCACACTGGATCTGGCAGGTGCCACGAGCATTCCGGTCATTGCCAGTGGTGGCCTGGCATCCATGGATGATATCAACCGGTTGACGCACAAAGACTGTGCCGTGCTGGAAGGTGCGATCAGCGGGCGGGCGTTGTATGACGGTCGCATTGACCCAGGCCTGGCATTGAAAACCCTGAAAGGTGCAGCTCATGCTTAAGGCGCGCATCATTCCCTGCCTGGACGTGAAGGACGGCCGGGTCGTCAAGGGTGTCAACTTTGTGGACCTGCGCGATGCCGGCGATCCGGTGCAGATCGCAAAAGCCTATGACGCGGCCGGAGCCGATGAGCTGTGTTTTCTGGACATCACCGCAACCCATGAAAACCGGGGCATAATCTTCGATGTCGTGCGCCAAACCGCCGAACAGTGTTTCATGCCGCTGACGGTAGGTGGTGGAGTTCGTGCGACCGGTGACATTCGTAAACTGTTACTGGCCGGTGCCGATAAGGTGTCGATCAACACCGCGGCAGTGAAGGATCCGGAATTCGTCGCTGAAGCCGCCCGCAAGTTCGGCTCGCAATGCATCGTGGTTGCCGTTGATGCCAAAAAGGTCAGCGGCGACAATGAACCGCTGCGCTGGGAAATCTTCACCCATGGCGGGCGCGAACCGACCGGCATCGATGCGATCGAGTTTTCCCGCAAGGTAGTGGCATTGGGGGCAGGCGAGATACTTCTGACGTCAATGGACCGGGACGGAACCGGGGATGGCTTTGACATCGACCTCACCCGGGCCGTGTCGCGCGCGGTGAATGTGCCGGTTATTGCGTCCGGCGGCGTGGGATCTCTGCAGCATCTGGTTGACGGCATCAAAAAGGCAGAAGCCAGTGCCGTGCTTGCCGCCTCGATTTTTCACTTCGGAACCCATACGATTTCCGAAGCCAAGCAATTCATGGCACAACAAGGCGTGCCTGTGCGGCTGGTATAGCCGGTCGCACGAGAGTTGGAGATGACAATGCAGACGCTGGACAAATTGCAGACGCTGGCCCGCCTGGAGGCAATCATTGCATCACGGGCTGCTGCTGGCGATGGGGAGGCCTCCTATACGGCCGGTCTGCTGGCTGCAGGAACAGAAAAGTGCGCGCGCAAGTTTGGCGAGGAAGCCATCGAACTGATACTCGCATCGCAAGGCAGGGATGCAAATCACACAACTGCGGAAGCCGCAGATGTGGTGTATCATCTGCTTGTACTGTTGAAGGTGACAGGCGTTTCGCTGGAACAGGTGATGGACGAACTGGACAGCCGGTTCTCGCAAAGCGGTCTGGAAGAAAAGGCATCCCGCAACCCGGGTTGATATGGATCCCATGGATCAGAACACATCACAGCTGTCTCCGTATCGCATCTTCACGCGAACCGAATGGGCCAAACTCCGCGCCGATACGCCACTGACCCTGACGGCTGCCGAGGTTGAGGAACTGCGTGGTGTCAATGATCGTGTGAACCTGGACGAAGTGGTGGCCATCTATCTGCCGTTGTCACGTTTGCTGAACCTGTATGTTGCGGCCAGCCAGGACCTGTTTTCGGTCACCCAGAATTTTCTTGGCGGCAACAATCACAAGGTTCCCTACATTATCGGCATTGCCGGCAGCGTGGCGGGCGGCAAGAGCACAACCGCCAGGATCCTGCGCGGTTTGCTGGCGCGCTGGCCCAACCATCCGAAGGTCGCATTGTTGCCGACGGACGGGTTTCTGCTGCCCAATGCCGTGCTGGAGCGTGAAGGGCTGATGAACCGGAAAGGCTTTCCCGAAAGCTATGATCTGCCTGTCCTTTTGAAGTTTCTGTCGGACATCAAGGCCGGCAACCACAATGTGCGGGCACCGGTCTACTCGCACTTCAGCTATGACATCGAACCGGGCAAGCACATCACAATCGACCAGCCGGACATACTGATTGTCGAGGGCCTCAACGTACTGCAGACCGGCCGGGCGCCGCGTGACGGCAAGGCCATACCCTATGTGTCGGACTATTTTGATTTCTCGATCTTCATCGATGCCGATGAAAACGATTTGCGTACCTGGTATGTCAACCGGTTCTTCTCGTTCCGTGAAACCGCATTTGCGGATCCCAAGTCATACTTCCACAGATATTCGAAACTGTCGGATGTGGAGGCTCAGGAAACCGCCACCCGGATCTGGGAGACCGTCAACCTGGCAAATCTGCGCGAAAATGTTCTGCCGACGCGGCAGCGCGCAGACCTGATACTGCGCAAGGGGCCGGACCACCTGATCAATTCGGTCTACCTGCGAAAGCTTTAGGGTCCTGGTCCTAGATCAGAGACTTGAGGTCTACCTGCGGTCTTGCCCCGATATGCGAGATGATTTCCGCAGCTGCCACATGCCCGAGCCGGGCACACTCGGCCACCGGTTTGTTGTTAGCATGCCCGAACAGGAAACCCGACGCATAGAGATCGCCGGCACCGGTGGTATCCACGACCTCGTCGACCGGTTGTGCTGCGACTTCCGTCACGGTGCCTCCGGTTACAATCGCACTGCCTTTTTCCGAGCGGGTGATTGCTGCCAGTGAGCAGTCCTGTGCCACGGCTGCCATGGCGTCCTGCAGGCTTGATGTCTCATACAGCGACAGGATTTCCGCCTCATTGGCAAACAGAACATCCACGCCATCCCGGATCAGAGACAGGAAACTGTCGCGATGCCGGTCCACGCAAAACGAATCCGACAGGGTAAGAGCCACCTGCCGCTTGTTGTCACCGGCCAGCTTTACGGCTTTCCGAAACGCCGCCATGGCGTTGGGCCGGTCCCAGAGATAGCCTTCAAGATAGGTGATGGTCGCGGATGCCACTTCCGGTTCACTGACATCGTCAGGACCCAGCATGGCGCACGCACCGAGATAGGTCGACATGGTGCGCTGCCCGTCCGGCGTCACGATCACGATACAGCGCGCCGTCTGCGGCCCGCCGCTGAGAGCAGGTGTATCAAACGTGACCCCGGATGCGCGAATATCATGGGCGAACACATCGCCGATCTGATCCGTTGCAACTTTTCCGATATACCCGGCGGAACCACCCAGCGACGTGATACCGGCAATCGTGTTTGCTGCGGAGCCGCCGGAAATTTCGGTGGCCGGGCCAATTTTGTCATAGAGCGATAGAGCGCCATCCTCATCGATCAGCTGCATGGAGCCCTTTTCCAGGGCATTGGCGTCAAGAAATGTGTCGTCATGGCGCGCGATCACATCGACAATCGCATTGCCAATTCCAAGGACGTCTACATTTTTCTGAGGCATGGGGAATTCCTGATCGGAGGGGTAAACTGAAGCTCGCAAGTGCATACACAATAACGGTACTGCGTTGCAATCGGCACTTGCATAGCACCTGCGATCTTCTTATTTGCCAGACTCGAGCCTCGTTTCACTTTGAAAGCCGCAACATGATCGCCTCAACGTTTCGTGCCATGCGTGATGTTCTGTCACCTGAGTTCCGTACAATCCTGTGGAAGGCCATCGGACTGACGCTGCTGGTGTTCATCGGCGTGCTGGCGGCGTTGTGGGTTGGCAGCGCAGCATTGCTGGTATTGCCCTGGCCGTGGCTCGACGAGGTCATTGCCGGAGCAGCCAGCCTTGTTCTGCTGGTTGTATTTTTCTTCCTGATGGCACCGGTGACGGCAATCTTTGCCGGCCTGTTTCTCGACACCGCCGCTGACATTGTTGAAGTCAATCACTATCCGGGCGACCCGAAGGGCAATCCGCCGTCTGCATGGTCGTCAGCCCTGATGGGACTGCAATTCGGATTGCTGGTACTGGCGGTAAATATTGTTGTCCTGCCAACCGTGTTTCTTGGTATTGGCGTGGCCATCATGCTGATCGCCAATGCCTATCTGCTGGGACGGGAATACTTCACCATGGTCGCCATGCGGCACATGCCCGCAAGGCAGGCCGCACAAATGCGAAAAATCAACTCAGGCCGTGTCTGGGCAGCCGGGCTGGTGCCGGCAGGTCTTGCCCTGATCCCGTTCCTGAACATTCTGGTGCCGCTTTTTTCGACGTCCTATTTCGTCCATATTTTCAAAAAGATAGCGATGGATCAACCAGCCTCGTAAGCCTTCTAGACACTCTTGCCGGGAAACAGGCAGAGGTCTGAAATCAGGCATCTCTCACACTCCGGCTTGCGCGCTTTACAGATATAGCGTCCGTGCAGGATCAGCCAGTGATGGGCATGCAGCAGGTAGGCTTTCGGCACCCGCTTGAGCAGACCCTGTTCGACGGCAAGGACCGTTTTACCGGGTGCCAGGCCAACCCGGTTGGCCAGCCTGAACAGGTGCGTGTCAATGGCGATGGTCGGTTGACCGAAACAATTGTTCAAAACCACGTTGGCGGTTTTTCTGCCAACCCCGGGCAGAGCTTCCAGGGCTTCACGATCGTCCGGTACCTGGCTGGCATGCTTTTCCACCAGGTCACGCGACAGGGCGATGACATTCTTCGCCTTGTTGCGATAAAGCCCGATGGTGCGGATGAGTTCACGCACCTTGTCTTCACCCAGCGCCAGCATTTTCTCCGGCGTGTCGGCAGCTTGAAACAGACCACGGGTGGCCTTGTTGACACCCTCGTCCGTGGCCTGGGCTGACAGTACCACGGCCACCAGGAAGGTGAAGGTGTTGACTGATTCCAGTTCGCCTTTCGGATCCGGATTGTTTTCGGAGAAACGCTGGAAAATCTGTTCCATTTCTGCGGCATTGAGTTTCTTGCGCCGGGCCATTGAAAAATGCTCTCCTTGTTTTGCATGGAACCGGTCAGGTCTCGATTGATCCAGAACCGCGCTCACTTCGTGAGACATGCAGTAACTCAATTCAACTCAACCTGGAAACACCAGTGCAGTCAGCTCCTATTACCATTGAACTGTATCCATATCGATCCCTGTCCCGGAAGGGTTTCATCATTTTGATGTCGTGCATCGCCGCAGTCAGTTTCATAGCAGGCGTGGCGTTTCTGTTGATGGGCGCATGGCCGGTGTTTGGTTTCTTCGGGCTGGATGTGGCACTTATCTGGTGGGCGATAAAACGCAACTACCGCGATGCCGAGTGCCAGGAGAATATCTGTATCAGTGATGAGGAAGTGACCATCACCAGAATGAAGGCACGCCATCCCGATCAGACCCAGACCCTTGTCCGGGCCTGGGCGAAGGTGCGTCTGGAGGAGGATGCCGAGCGGGAACTGATTGGCCGTCTGTTTCTCACCTCACGCGAGATGGTGACGGAAGTCGGAAGCTTTCTGGCGCCTTATGACCGGAAATCCCTGGCGGTCACATTGAATGAAATACTCGCGAGGCCGCGTATTTAACCCTGATGATCCGTAAAACGGGTGGCTGTGCGGTCCTGTACGACCTATTGTTCACACAGTGAGATAATAACTTCAGGATCGCTCGTCATGTTACAGACCGCCCAGACCAATGATTATGAGCTCGTCCGCCGCACCATCGAGTTTGTGTCGGAAAACTGGCTTGATCATCCATCGCTTGATGAGATCGCCGGCAATGTCGGCGCCAGTCCCGATTCAGTTCAGCGCAGTTTCTCACGCTGGGCAGGCCTGACGCCGAAATCGTTCATGCAGGCCATTACCGTCGACCGTGCCAGGCAACTCCTGCAGGATTCAGCGACCGTGCTGGACACGGCATACGAAGTTGGCCTGTCCGGTGCCGGGCGCCTGCACGACCTGTTCGTTACCCATGAAGGCATGCCGCCGGGTGTCTACAGGGCAAAGGGCGCCGGACTGACCATAACCTGGGGCTGCCATGCATCACCATTTGGCACTGCTGTGGTGCTGACCACCTTGCATGGCCTGGCCGGCCTGGCATTTGCCGATGAAGGTGGCGAAATGGCGTCATTTGAGGACATGGCCAGACGCTGGCCGAATGCTGAGTATGTGCGCGATGACAAGGCAACAGCCGCCATGGCCAAACGCATATTCGACCGTGATGAATGGCGCCCCGATCAACCCTTGCGTATTGTCATGATCGGCACTGATTTCGAGGTGCGCGTCTGGGAAACCCTGTTGCGCATCCCGCTCGGCGCTGCGACCACCTATTCTGATGTGGCCGACACGATCGGCAAGCCCAAGGCGGTCCGCGCCGTCGGCACCGCGGTCGGCAAGAACCCGATATCATTTGTGGTGCCGTGTCATCGCGTGTTGGGTAAGTCGGGCGGCCTGTGCGGATATCACTGGGGCCTGACCCGCAAGAAGGCGATACTTGGCTGGGAAGCCGGTACCGTCGGCACCGCCTGATTTGAAACCATCCTGAGGACGTCAGTGATCCAGTACCTGTGTGCTGGCGATGGTGCCATTTGCGTTGAGCTTGTAGATGATCGGTACGCCAGTTGCGATTTCGCGTTTCAGGATTTCTTCCGGAGCCAGGCCTTCCAGCGCCATCACCAGCGCGCGCAGGGAATTGCCGTGTGCCGCGACGATGATGGTCTTGCCGTCAAGGACGTGTGGCTGGATGGCCTTCATGTAATAGGGCAGGGAGCGTGCCAGCGTATCGCGCAGGCTTTCGCCGCCGGGTGGCTGAACATCGTAGGATCTGCGCCAGGTGTGGACCTGCTCGTCGCCCCATTTCTTGCGCGCGTCATCCTTGTTCAAACCTGTCAGGTCGCCATAGTCGCGTTCGTTCAGGGCCTGATCACGCGAGGTTGGCAAATCTGTCTGACCCAGCTCTTCGAGCATTATTGTCAGCGTGCGCTGGGCCCGGTCGAGGACGCTGGTAAAGGCCATGTCAAACTCCAGCCCCAGGGCTTTCAGATTGCGGCCTGCCGCATGGGCTTCCTCCACGCCCTTGTCCGTCAGGCCGGGATTTTCCCAGCCGGTGAACAGGTTTTTCAGGTTCCATTCGCTTTGTCCGTGCCGGACGAGCACAAGCGTTCCGCTCATGTGGTGTATCGCTTTCTGGTTAGGGTCTGATTGAAGTCAGTCAATGCCAAGTACATCCGTCATCGAGTACAGTCCGGGTTTCTGATCATGGGCCCACAACGCTGCCTTGATGGCGCCATTGGCAAAAATTTCCCGCGATTCAGCTTTGTGAGACACTTCGATGCGTTCCGACTGTCCGGCAAAAATCACGCTGTGATCTCCCACTACACTGCCGCCGCGCAAGGTGGCAAATCCGATGTCGCCTTCCTTGCGCGCGCCTGTATGGCCATCACGGCTGCGCACCGAACGGGATGCAAGATCAATCTTCCGGCCTTGTGCGGCTGCATCACCGAGCAGCAGGGCAGTGCCTGATGGCGCATCGACCTTGTGCCGATGATGCATCTCCACAACCTCGATATCAAAACTCTCGTCAAGCGATGCGGCAACCTGTCTGACGATCGCCGCCAGAAGGTTTACGCCAAGGCTCATATTGCCGGACTTGACGATGCGTGCGTGCCGCGATGCGGCCTCTATGGCAGCTTCATCCGTGGCACTGAAACCGGTGGTACCGATAATATGGACAATGCGGGCCTGTGCCGCAATCGCGGTCAGTGCAACGCTGGCTGCGGGCAAGGTGAAGTCGATAATGGCGTCGGCCTTTACCAGTTCGGCAAGCGGGTCATCGGAAATCAGCGTGCCAATATCACCCAGACCGGCGACGGCTCCCTGGTCCTTGCCGACAACAGGCGAGCCTTTCGGTTCAAGGCCACCTGCAATTTCGCAGGAAGGGTGCGCATGAATGAGCCGGGTCAGCGTCTGGCCCATGCGCCCACCGGCACCTGCAACAACAAGCTTGAGCATTTTTCAAAAGGCCCGTTCATTGGAATTGGAATTGGAATATGTTGAACGTGATAACAGTGTCTGCGGCCAATGCCTAGAGCAACATGGATTCAAATGAATCCATAAAGTTGCTCTGACACTTTGGATGCGATCAGGTTTATGATTTTTGGTTGATTCAACCAGAAACCATCCTGATCCGCAGCCTGTGTCTACGGCACGCGTTAACATTTGCCCGATGGACAATGACGGTTCCAGCGGGCAGACTTGGCGTATCTGTTTAAATGGGGAAAATGCTTGTTATGTTGAATGTTCATGAGTCTGCTGTGTTGAGTGCCGGTGCTGCCGAGGTCTGGGCGGCAATCAGCGAGTTCGGAAATCTGGCCGAATGGCATCCTGCGGCGGTAACCTCAACGATCGAGACGCGCGGCGAAGACACAGTGCGTGTCATCAACATATCCGGTGGCGGTGTTCTGACGGAGAAACTGGAAGCAAAAGATGACGGCGCGATGAGCCAGAGCTATTCCATTGTTGACGGTCCCCTGCCGGTTTCCGATTATTATTCGACCATCAAGGTTACAGATGGTGACGACGGCAAATGTACAGTCGACTGGACCGGCAAGTTCAAGGCTGACGGGGCTGACGATGAAATGGCGTCAAAAGTTATTTCCGGCATTTACACGGCCGGCTTGTCGGCATTGACCAAGCGTTTCGGACAGGGGTAAACGGCCAGGGGCTCTATATACCTTCTACGATCACAATGTCGGCTTCACCGGCACCCAGGCGCTTGGCCCGCGCGGCCTGGTATTCGTCGCTGTTGAAACAGTCGACGGCATCCTGGTAGCTGTCGAACTCGATCACCACATTGCGCGCCTTGCCGGTGCCTTCCATCTGGGAGTGCTGGCCACCGCGAGCCAGCATTCGGGCGTTGTATATCTTGAAGGCTTCAGGTGCCGCATCCGCGTAGTGCTTGTACTGGTCAGGATCGCTGACGGTGACATGCGCAATCCAGTATCCCTTGGCCATTCAGACATCTCCTCGAGCAATTCAGGTTTTGTAAATTCAGAATACCACAGTCCCTGGTGTTAACTGCCGAAACTGTCCCAGAACGAGCGCGCTTTGGTGAAGAACCCTGCCGACTGTGGAGAATTGTCTTTGGCCTGGCTTTCAAAATCGCGCAGCAGTTCCTTTTGTTTGCGGGTCAGGTTCACCGGTGTTTCGACACTGACCTGAATGTACATGTCGCCATGCTGGCTGGAGCGCAGCACCGGCATGCCCTTGGACTTGAGGCGGAACTGCTTGCCGCCCTGGGTGCCTTCGGGAATGGTTACGCGCGCCTTCTTGCCGTCAATTGTCGGCACTTCGATCTCACCGCCAAGGGCAGCCGACGTCATCGAGATGGGCACGCGCGAAAACAGGTCGGAGCCATCGCGCTGGAAGAATTCGTGCTGCTTGATAGACAGGAAAATGTAGAGATCACCGGACGGGCCGCCGCGCACACCGCTTTCACCCTCATTGGCAAGCCGTATGCGTGTACCGTCTTCCACGCCGGCGGGAATGTTCACCGACAAGGTGCGTTCTTTCTGAACCCGGCCCTGGCCGGAGCAATTGGTGCAAGGATCGGAGATGACGTTTCCCCGGCCCTGACAGGTCGGACAGGCGCGCTCAACCGTGAAGAAGCCGGATGATGACCTGACAGCGCCCTGGCCGTTACAGGTCGAGCAGGTGGTTGGGCTGGTACCCGGTTTGGCACCGCTGCCCGAGCAGGTCTCGCATGACACGGAAGTTGGCACGCGTATCTGCGCCGACTTGCCGGCATAGGCGTCGGTAAGCGAGATTTCCATGTCATAGCGCAGGTCCGAACCACGCGCCGCGCTGCTGCCGCCGCGCCCGCCCGGTCGCCGGCCACCGCCACCGCCGCCCATGAACTCGCCAAACAGGTCCTCGAAAATATCGGACATCGAGGACGAAAACTCAGGCCCGAACCCGGCACCGCCGGGGCCACCGCGGCCATCTTCGAACGCAGCGTGGCCGAAGCGGTCATAGGCCGCGCGTTTTTGTGGCTCCTTCAGAACCTCGTACGCTTCACTTGCTTCCTTGAATTTCTGTTCTGCCGTGCTGTCATCCGGATTGGCGTCGGGATGATACTGTTTAGCCATTTTGCGAAAAGCGCTTTTCAGCTCCTTGTCGTCGGCAGTTTTACCGACGCCCAGCACCTCGTAATAATCTCGTTTCGCCATTTTGTATTCAGCCTGCTTGCTGCTTGCCGGGAAGATCATCGCGGGACTGTGCTGATAAAGCAACTACCGCGGCACGTCATCCCAAATGCACTCTGGAGCCAAGCGAGGCTCCAGAGCGATTTACCATGACACTGACGTCCTTTAAGACGCCTTTTTGTCGTCCTCGTCGTCCTGGACCTCTTCAAAGTCGGCGTCGACGATGTCTTCTTCCGGTGCACCACCGTCTTCGCCGGTTGCGCCGTCTGCTTCTGCAGCAGCTTCGGCTTGAGCCTGATACATGGCTTCACCAAGCTTCATGGCAGCCTGCGACAGTGTGTTGGTCTTGGTCTGGATCTCCTCGGCACTGTCGCCTTCCAGCGCTGACTTGAGATCGTCAATGGCGGCGGTGACAGCGGACTTGTCGGCATCCGAAATCTTGTCGCCATGTTCAGACAATGACTTCTCAGTCGAATGGATCAGGGCTTCACCATGGTTTTTGGCTTCGACCATTTCCTTGTTCTTCTTGTCTTCCTCAGCGTGGCTTTCGGCGTCCTTGACCATTGTTTCGACTTCGTCATCCGACAGACCACCAGATGCCTGAATGCGGATCTGCTGTTCCTTGTTGGTTGCCTTGTCCTTGGCCGACACATTAACGATGCCGTTGGCATCGATGTCGAATGTCACCTCGATCTGCGGTACGCCGCGCGGTGCGGTCGGAATGCCCATCAGGTCGAAATTGCCCAGCATCTTGTTGTGCTGCGCCATTTCGCGTTCACCCTGGAACACCCGGATGGTTACGGCCGTCTGATTGTCGTCGGCCGTCGAGAACACCTGGCTCTTCTTGGTCGGGATGGTTGTGTTGCGATCGATCAGCCGGGTGAATACACCGCCCAGGGTTTCGATGCCCAGCGACAGTGGCGTCACGTCGAGCAGCAAAACGTCCTTGACTTCGCCCTGCAGCACGCCTGCCTGGATGGCAGCGCCAATGGCGACAACTTCATCCGGGTTCACACCCTTGTGCGGCTCCTTGCCGAAGAACGATTTGACGGTGTCGATAACCTTAGGCATGCGGGTCATGCCGCCGACAAGCACCACTTCGTCGATATCGGATGCTTTCAGACCGGCATCCTTGAGGGCCGCCTTGCATGGTTCAACGGTACGCTGAATGAGATCATCGACCAGCGATTCCAGCTTGGCACGGGTCATCTTCAGGGTCAGATGCTTCGGACCGGATGCATCTGCGGTGATGAACGGCAGGTTGATTTCTGTCTGGGTACCGGACGAAAGCTCGATCTTGGCCTTCTCGGCGGCTTCCTTCAGGCGCTGCAGAGCCAGCTTGTCGGAGCGCAGATCGATGCTGTTTTCCTTTTTGAACTCGTCGGCGAGATAGTCGACAATGCGCATGTCGAAGTCTTCACCGCCAAGGAAGGTGTCGCCATTGGTGGACTTGACCTCAAACACGCCGTCGCCGATTTCCAGAATGGATACGTCGAACGTACCGCCGCCAAGGTCATACACGGCAATGATGCCGGCATCCTTCTTGTCGAGGCCATAGGCAAGCGCTGCAGCGGTTGGCTCATTGATGATGCGCAGGACTTCAAGCCCGGCGATCTTGCCGGCATCCTTGGTGGCCTGGCGCTGGCTGTCATTGAAGTAGGCAGGGCACGTGATAACGGCCTGGGTAACGCTTTCGCCCAGATGGCGTTCAGCGGTTTCCTTCATTTTCTGAAGCGTCATGGCGGAAATCTGCGAAGGTGCATACTTCTTGCCCATGGATTCAACCCATGCATCGCCATTGTCAGCTTTGACGATGGCATAGGGAACCAGCTTCTTGTCCTTTTCGACCATCGGGTCATCCATGCGCCGTCCGATCAGGCGCTTGATGGCGAAGAATGTATTTTCAGGATTTGTGACACCCTGGCGTTTGGCCGGCTGGCCTACAAGTGTCTCGTCATCGCCAGTGAAGGCAACGATGGAAGGTGTGGTACGCGCACCTTCTGCATTCTCAACTACTTTCGGGCTTCCGCCCTCCATGACCGCAACACACGAATTCGTGGTTCCAAGGTCAATTCCGATTACCTTACCCATAATGCCCTCCATTAGGCCGTCTGTTGCCATGCCCTTTATGATCGGCGCATGGGTATCCGGTTTCGCCGGTAACAGACTCCAGTTGCTTTCTGACTTTCCGGACGTCGCCAGCCTTGCGGCAATCATGGCGTTACGTTCGGCGTTCGAGAAGCTATATAGGGAGGCTTGGCGCAGGCATCAAGACAGTGTTGTAACAAGATGCAAAATGATGGGTTTCAAATTTATCCGGGTTATCTCGACCGGGACGCGCAGATCGCACTGGTTTCGACCCTGCGCGCGCTGGTTGCCGAGTGCCCGTTCTATACACCGGCAATGCCGGGATCAGGTAAACCGATGTCGGTTCGCATGACGAATTTCGGCCAACTGGGTTGGGTTACCGACAAGGCAGGCTATCGATACCAGCCGTGCCACCCCGAAACCGGCAAGCCGTGGCCGGCCATACCCGCACAATTGCGGGAATTGTGGGAAAATCTCGCGCGCTATCCGCATGCGCCGGAAGCCTGCCTGGTAAATTATTACACCGGCAAGGCGCGCATGGGGTTGCATCAGGACAAGGATGAAATTGACTTCGACGCGCCGGTCGTGTCGGTCTCGTTGGGCGACACGGCAGTTTTCAGGGTCGGCGGTAGTGCCCGAAAAGACCCGACCCGTTCGATCAGGCTGCAGTCGGGCGATGTGCTTGTAATGGGCGGGCCAGCCCGGATGAATTTTCACGGGGTGGACAGGGTAATACCTGCCACGTCGACCCTTCTGAACGGCGGCGGCAGGCTGAATCTCACGCTGCGAAGAGTGAGTCTGCCGCCAATCTGACTATTTTTTCTTGCTTTTTTCTTCCTCGGCGGGCGCAGCCTGCTTGGCGACACCAACCAGCGCCGGGCGCAAAATCCGCTCGCCGATCTTGAAGCCGGTCTGCACAACCTGGACAACGGTGCCGTTGGGCTTGTCGGAACCGGGCACTTCAAACATGGCCTGGTGATAGTGCGGATCAAACTTCTCATCCAGCGGATCAACCTCGGCAATACCATGTTTCTGGAATGAATTGAGTAATTCGCGACGGGTCAGTTCAATGCCTTCAATAAGGTTGCGGGTAGCTTCGTCGGCGGTCTTGCGCGCATCGTCCGGCATCATTTCCAGCGCCTTGGCCATACTGTCGCTGACCGACAGAAGATCGCGGGCAAAATTCGTGGCAGCGTACAGGGTTGCTTCCGCCTTTTCGCGTTCGCCGCGCTTGCGCAGGTTTTCAGTTTCGGCCATGGCACGCAGGACACGGTCCTTGAGGTCGGCGTTCTCGGTTGCCAGCTCCTCATAGGTATCCATCTCGAAGTCGTCTTCGCCTGTGTCTCCGTCAAGCAGCGCGTCTGCAGCTGCTTCAAGCTGTTCCTTGGTCAGGGATTCTTCCGGAACATTGTCATTTTCAGGTACGGGTTTGTTTTCGGTCATGGCATTTGATCCGCAAATTCGTGAAAGTTTTGGTTGCTTCAACGCATATCAGCTTTTCGTCGCCAAGAATCAAGAGATGAGACGACCAATTGCCTGCGCTGTATAGTCCACCATGGGAACAATACGTGAATAGTTTAATCGCGTCGGCCCGACAACCCCAAGAACACCAACAATATTATCTTTGGCGTCATGGTAGGGTGCAACCACCAGCGATGAGCCTGACAGGGAAAAAAGTTTGGTTTCCGAGCCGATAAAAATCCGCACGCCCTCACCGCCTTCGGCAAGGCCCAGCAGGTTCATCACTTCCTTTTTGTTTTCCAGGTCGTCGAACAACCGGCGGATGCGCTCAATGTCATCGACATGGCCTGCTTCGTCGATCAGGTGTGACCGGCCGCGCACAATGAGTGACTTCTTGCCATCACCGTCATCGTCCGACCAGACGGCAAGACCGGTCTCGATGACACGGGCTGCCAGCGCGTCCAGTTCCTTTTCAACTGTCTGCAACTGGTTTCCCAACTGCTCCTTCAGTTCACTTATGGTCAGGCCCTGACAGCGGCTGTTCAGAAAATTGCTCACCTCTGTCAGCATTGAGGGTGGCAGCCCGCGCGGCACATCAATAGTGCGGTTTTCAACGCTGCCGTCTTCTGCAACGATGACAACAAGCGCTTTGGATGCACTGATGCTGACGAATTCGATATGCCGCATGCGGGTATTGGCCTTGCTTGACAACACCAGGCCTGCGCACGACGACAGTCCGGACAAAAGGTTGGTGGCGTCAGCCAGTATGTCGTCGGTGGTCTTTTCCCGGTTGAGACCTGCAATCTGTGCATCAATCTGGGCGCGCTCTTCAGATGTCAGCCGGCCCACTTCCATCAGCGCATCGACGAAAAACCTCAACCCGGTTTCTGTCGGCATGCGCCCGGCGCTGGTATGGGGCGAGTAGACGAGGCCTGCCTGTTCAAGGTCCGACATCACATTGCGGATCGACGCCGGTGACAGGCCGACCGGCAGATGGCGCGAAATGGTCCGCGATCCGACCGGCCCGCCGGTTTCCAGAAAGGTTTCCACCAGGCGCCGGAAAATGTCGCGCGAGCGCGTGTCCAGGACGGACAGCTCGGTCAAACGATCATCGATGGCTTTCATGGATATCCGGACTTTGATCTGGTTATGTCAGTTGCACATTGCACACCCTAGAACTTAGGTGCGACCCCCGGTAGCGTCAATTGCTGACACACGTGGTTGTGAACGCTTTACGCCATTGATCCTTGGCGTTGCGAAATTCGCCCTACGGGTATAAACCACGCCAAATCAAAAACAGACAGTCAACAAAGTCAGGAAAATTTCATGAGGCCATCAGGCAGAAAAATCGGAGAATTGCGCAAGGTTACCATGGAGCGCGGATTTTCCCTGCATGCAGAAGGCTCCTGCCTGATCAAGTTTGGCGACACCCACGTACTGTGCACTGCCAGCCTGGAAGACCGGGTGCCGCCATGGCTTCGCGGCGGCGGCAAGGGCTGGGTGACGGCGGAATACGGCATGCTGCCGCGCTCGACAGGCGGTCGCATGCGCCGCGAATCGACTGCCGGCAAGCAGTCCGGCCGTACCCAGGAGATCCAGCGCCTGATCGGGCGGTCGCTGCGCGCGGTCGTTGACATGGAAGCCCTGGGCGAGCGCCAGATCACGGTGGACTGCGATGTTATTCAGGCCGACGGCGGCACCCGCACAGCGTCCATAACCGGTGCCTGGGTGGCTTTGCACGACTGCATGGCGCATATGATCAAGCAGGGCATGATCGAGACTACGGCCCTGACCGATCATATAGCAGCGCTGTCGTGCGGGATTTACCAGGGCGAACCGGTCGCTGATCTCGATTACGCCGAAGATTCAAACGCCGAAACGGATGCAAATTTTGTCATGACCGGATCAGGCGGCATCGTTGAGGTGCAAGGCACCGCGGAAGGTGCACCGTTCTCGCAAGGCGAACTGCTCAAGCTGCTGGACCTTGCCACCACCGGCATAGGCGAACTCGTTGAGCTGCAAAAGAAAACCGTGGCCTGACCATGCAACTGGAACTGCCGGATAACAAACTGGTCGTTGCCAGTCACAATCAGGGCAAGGTGCGTGAGATATCCGCCTTGCTGGCACCGCTCGGTTTCACGGTTGTGTCAGCCGGTGACCTTGATCTGCCGGAGCCGGAAGAAACTGAAGTCACATTTGAGGGCAATGCCCGCCTGAAGGCTGAGGCTGCCATGACCGCATCCGGTCTGGCGGCGCTGTCGGATGATTCAGGTCTTTGTGTTGATGCGCTTGATGGTGCACCGGGCATCTATTCGGCACGTTGGGCAGGGCCGTCCAAGGATTTCACCATCGCCATGCGCAAGGTTGAAGATGAGATGATCGCTGCCGGCGCAACAGCACCGACGGACCGGTCGGCGCACTTTGTCTGTGCATTATGTCTGTCTGTGCCGGATCGGGTTTCAACGGTTTTCACCGGCAAAGTGCACGGCGAGATGGTATGGCCGCCCCGCGGTGAACACGGTTTCGGATATGACCCGGCGTTTCAGCCCGATGGGTATGATGTTACGTTCGGCGAAATGGATCCGGAAGAGAAACACGCCATGTCGCATCGGGCCCTCGCTTTCGCCCAGCTTGTGGAAGCGCTGTCGTCGCCTCAAACCTAGGTGCAACCGGAATGAGCCAACGCAATCTGGGCATTTACGTTCACTGGCCGTTTTGCAAGGCCAAGTGTCCCTATTGCGATTTCAATTCCCACGTCCGCCATCAAGGGGTCGATCCGGAAAAGTTCGGTAGTGCACTTGCCGACGAACTGGGCTGGTTTGCTGGCCAGACGCCGGGCCGAACGATAACCAGCGTATTTTTCGGTGGCGGCACGCCGTCGCTGATGCCGCCTGCCATCGTCGGTCAGGTTATTGATCGGGTGGCCGGCCTGTGGCCTGTGGCCGATGATGTGGAAATCACCCTGGAATCCAATCCGACGAGCGCCGAAGCGGCCAATTTTGCCGGCTATCGAAGCGCCGGTGTCAATCGTGTTTCGGTGGGCATTCAGGCGCTTGATGAAGCTGACCTCAAATATCTGGGCAGGCAGCACACGGTTCAGGAAGGCCTGGCCGCCTTCCGGATGGCCGCCAGGACTTTCCCACGGACCTCGTTTGACCTGATCTATGCACGCCCCGGCCAGACGCCTGATCAGTGGAAGGCCGAACTCGGGCGCGCACTTGCGGAGCAGGCAGGTCACATGTCGCTGTATCAGTTGACCATTGAACCGGAAACGGCGTTTTTCAGGCTGCATGAGGCAGGCCAGCTTGTAACACCGCATGAAGACCATGCCGCCCATATGTATGAGATTACCCAGGAACTGACGTCGGCAGCAGGTCTTCCGGCTTATGAGGTTTCCAATCATGCCGGTCCCGGTCACGAATGCCGCCACAACATGTTGTACTGGACCTACGGCGAATATGCCGGTGTCGGGCCGGGAGCCCATTCACGGTTGATTGCTGATGATGGCGCAAGGAAGGCTTTGGCGATAGAGAAACATCCCGAGACCTGGCTGCAGAAAGTATCGGCCGGTCGCAATGGCATTGTGGAAAACAGTAGTGTTGCCGGCGAGGATGCTGCCCACGAATGCCTGTTGATGGGGATGCGCACGACGCAAGGCGTCAGCCTGAAACGCCTGGAACAGATGAGCGGTAAGTCCATCGACCGTGCGCAGCTGCACCATCTGGTATCAGACGGCCTTGTTTGCCTGACCGGCAACGAGTCCGCCATAGTGGCCACCGCCGCCGGGCGTCAGGTGCTGAATTCGGTTATTGAGTATATTGCGGTTAAAACGATGCGCTGAACCGGTCCGGTGCCGGGGAGATTTCACGCGGGCCGGTCGGCGTTACTTCCAGAATGGCAAGACCGCGTTCCACCAGTCCGTTCTGGCGGAACCGGAACAGTCCGTTGACGCCCTTGAAACCTTCCGGATTGGTGATGTCGCGTGCAGTTGTCCGTCCGCCGGGCGCACTCCTTGTCACAATGACTGCCAGAGAGACCGCATCATAGGCCAGGCTGGCAAGTCTCGGCGGCGTGTTGCCGTAGGCTTTCTGATAGCGCCCTGAAAACCGCGCAATCAGATCCGGTGACACACCGGCATACCATCCGCCACTGACCAGTTTGACGTTGGATGTGGACCGTTCATCCCACAAACCGGTTCCGAGCATGCGGACCTTGCCGGATGTGACGCCTGCAGCACTCAACCCGTTGCCGGCATTGGCCAGCATAGATCCGCCTTCCGGCAGGAACAGCCCCTGAATGTCATTGGTGGAGTTGGCGATCTTGCCGGCAACCGCCTTGCTGGTGCTGGCGACACCGGCTGCCGAGCGCGGATATCTGTCAAGTGCGACGATTTTTGCGCCGTTGGCTGCAGCCGCCTGGTTCAGAGCATTTTCCGCTGTGCCACCATAAGCGCTTTGCGGCACCATGGCAGCGATATTGCGGATGCCTTGCGTAGCGGCATAGCGCACCAGGTTCGACACTTCCTCGCCTGGCAGGAAGCTCATCAGATAGACGCCGTTGCCCGCAACGCCTGCTACGGATGAAAACGCGATAACCGGCACATTTCGCTGGCGCGCAATGGGAGATATGGCCTGCACTTCAGCAGACAGGAGTGGACCCAGTATCAGTGTGGCGCCATCACTGAGTGCGGCGTTGACAGCTGTTCGGGCACCGTCGGCATTACCGCTGGTGTCCTTGGTGATCAGCTGGATGTTCTGGCTGCCGGAATCAAGCAGGGCGGCTTCGGCCGCATTCTTCAGGGCCTTGGCGATGGATGCCGTCTGTCCCGGTGCCGACAACGGCAGCAGGAGGGCAACCTTGACGGGCCCGCCGGTGGCAGGTGCGCCGAACGGTGATGTATCCTGTGCCTGCTGCCCGGTATTGCCGGCGTCCGGCTTGTCGTCGGAGAACAGGCTGCCGACACTGACCCCGCCTGTACTGCAGGCGGAAATCATCAGCAGTGTCATCAGCATGGCTGCCAGCGTGACAATCCGGCGTGCAATCGAGTTGCGTTGCGGCAATACAGTGATCATGATGTCCCCACATCGACCGGGCAAATAGTCGAGAAAAAGTTGGCCCGGACCTCTGCGATCCAGTTTCTAGACTTAGCTTTAGCCATTTTTGCGGCCCGTTTCAAACTTTCACCAACGTAAAAAAACATGCGTATTCAGACAACCAACCCGACCTATACCATCCAGGGTCATGAATTTCAGGCGCCTGCACTGGTTGCGGGCCTGCATCTGGTTGCCACGCCGCTGGGTAATCTGGCTGATGTAAGTTTACGGTCCCTGGTTGTTCTGGCGGCTGCAGACATCGTGCTGTGCGAAGATACCAGGATTACCAGCAGGCTGCTGCAGCGCTATTCTATTGAAACACGTCTAAAGCCTTATCATGACCATAACGCGGCCAGTATCCGTCCGGGACTGCTGGAACAGTTGAGCGCGGGTGCTGCCATTGCGCTGGTGTCCGATGCGGGCATGCCGATGGTATCGGACCCCGGATACAAGTTGGTCCGTGATTGTGTCGAGCATGATATTGCCGTGGACGTGGTGCCCGGCCCGACGGCACCGGTGACAGCACTTGCCCTGTCCGGCCTGCCAAGTGACCGGTTCCTGTTTGCAGGCTTCCTGTCGGCTAAGTCAGGCGCGCGGCAGCGCCAGTTGCAGGAGTTGGCGGCGATCCCCGCCACGCTGCTGCTGTTTGAAAGTGCGGCCAGGATTAACTCAAGCCTTGCCAGCATCGCCGAGGTCTTGGGCAACCGCCCGGTCGCGGTGGCGCGTGAGATGACCAAACTGCACCAGGAGGTTTTGCGCGGCGATGCGGCGCACATACTTGCACAACTGGCTGGCAGACCCGCGCTCAAGGGTGAAATCAGCATTGTCATCGGACCGCCTGATGGCGACACCGACCTGTCCGAGGAAGACCTGTCTGCCAGATTGTCGGACCTGTTGCGCGACCACCCCGCCAGCAAGGCGGCAACCCTGCTGGCAAAGCAGACGGGCCGGCCCAAGGCAGTGCTCTATGATCTGGCGGTATCCCTTAAAAACGGTGGCGCATGACAAAACCGCCCTCCACAAAGCAGCCATCCGCGCGCCGGCAACATGCCGAACGCCTTGGTCGTCTGGCGGAGGCGAAAGCAGCCATGTTGCTGCGTTTGAAAGGCTACCGGATTTCGGCACAGCGCTGGAAATCACCAGCGGGTGAAATCGACCTGATTGCCCGGCGGGGGTCAGCCGTTGCCTTTGTCGAGGTCAAGGCACGCAGCACTGCCGATGACGCGCTGGCCTCTCTCGGGCCCTATCAGCGCCGCCGCATTGTTTCTGCAGCCCATCACTGGCTGGCGGCAAATCCGGACGCGGCAGACTGCGATTGCCGCTTTGACATCGTATTGGTGACGCCGTACCAGTGGCCGCAACACATCGCCAACGCGTTCGCATCAGATGACCAATAAAAAGCCTGGAGTTTGACCCCCCATGACGCTCAAGATTGCAGTTCAGATGGATCCGATCGAGGCCATCGATATCGCCGGTGATTCAACCTTTGCCCTGATGCTGGAAGCACAAGCCCGCGGCCATGAGTTGTTCGAATATCACGCCGACACGCTGGCACTGCGCGACGGCAGGCTGTCTGCCACCGGTGCCGATGTGAAGGTGCGTGACGAGGCCGGCAGGCATTTTGAAAAAGCAGAAATGCGCACCGTGCAACTGGAAGACTACGACGCAGTGCTGATGCGGCAGGACCCGCCGTTCGATATGAACTACATCACCTACACCCACATGCTGGAGGCCATTCACCCCAGGACGCTGGTGGTCAATGACCCGGCCGAGGTACGCAATGCGCCGGAAAAACTCTATGTGCTGCAATACAATGAATTCATCCCGCCGACGCTGATTTCGCGTGACCCGAAGCGTTTGTCCGAATTCCGCGACGAGTACGGCGATATCATTCTGAAGCCGCTTTATGGTAATGGCGGCGCCGGGGTGTTTCGCCTGGCCCATGGTGATGAGAATTTTGCCTCGCTGATGGAGATGTTCACCCAGTCGTTTCGCGAGCCGTTCATTGCCCAGCAATACCTGGCAGATGTGAAAAAGGGCGACAAGCGCATCATCCTGGTCGACGGTGAACCGGTCGGCGCCATCAACCGGGTACCTGCGGTGGGTGAAACCCGCTCCAACATGCACGTCGGCGGCAGGCCGGAACCGGCTGACCTGACAGACCGGGAGCGTGAAATCTGCGCCCGCATCGGCCCCGACCTGAAAAAGCGCGGCCTGATTTTCGTCGGCATCGACGTCATCGGCGACTATATGACCGAAATCAACGTCACCTCGCCAACCGGCATCCGCGAAGTGAAGAAATTCGGCGGAGCGGATATTGCAGCGCTTGTGTTGGACGCGGTTGAGGCGCGGCGCGGGTAGTACGAACCGACAAGTCTGGCGTCGGGTTCGCACGCCAGGCAGTCAATGGCTTTCAGGCCGCCTAAAGACTGGAGCAATCGCGGCCAGATGAGCCGGATCATACTATTTGTACTCAGGCAGGCAGCAGAATCACTGGCAACGCGATATAGCGGTGCAACTGTTCATAGAGCGCGCATTGGATAGTGAGGACCGAAAGCTACTCAGGCTTATGACAAAGCGCGTAGGAGTGGCGCTTAGAGGCCAGCGTATGCATGGTGTTGTTGAGTCAGAGCAAGGGCCGGGACAGTACATGCTTTGGAACATTGTTCGGCAATAGTTAGTAACCGTAGTCGGTGTAAATAGTTGACACGGAACTCCAACTTCGATTCTATGTCTTTAGAAAATCGAATTTGATTGATGGTGACCCCAGCTGGATTCGAACCAGCAACCGGGAACTTAGTAGGGACCTGCTCTATCCAATTGAGCTATGGGGCCATCACGACAGGACCGCTCTGCTTCTAATCCAAGTAGGGCGGTTCTGTTTTTACAAATCATGCTCCGTTATTCGATCAACTCCAGAATCATACCCTTCTGTCTCTATTCCAACCCCAACATCAACGATCACATACCTTCCTCTACCAACCCGCTTCAAGCGGCCAATTTTCGCCAAATAAGATATTGTATTGTAAAGAGCTTTTGTTTCTGGAGCCGTACCCTTTTTTTCAAGCTCTTCTTGAACTTCTTGAATTGCCCATTCTGGTCTACGGTCCAATCTAAAGAGCGAAATGACGTTTTTGTAGGTTTCACCGCCGCGACTGATTGTGACCTTGCCTTGCTGAATATTTTCAAATCTGGCGACCAATTCAGACTGTTCATTCTCAGGCAGCGATTTCATAAGCAATTGGATTGTTTCATTGAAACGAGCTAACCTGACATTTGCATCGTTACGTTCATTCTGAACCCGCTCATATTCTTCAAACAGGTGCAAAATTGCGCGTTGGCCTGCTGAGTAACTGGGTTGTTTTTTGGCTAATTCATGCGTCATGCTGACATTCTTACTACATAGTCAGCATAGAGTCGAATCTATGATAACGGTGATGCTATGTTGCTCTCTGCCAATACCCTTTCCAGTTCCGGCTAACCGGATGATCCATTGCCAGACCAGCAAGACGATTGGCCAGTGCGCCGTTGCTTTCTCGGCGGCGATCTTCAAGCTATGCAGCATGGTTTGCAAACTGGTGCAGGTATTGCGGTGAGACATGGTGATGCTGGCCACCGATCATGCGGCGCAGGCGTGAGAAGTACGGTATTATGGAGCAAACTCACCATATACGATGATGTTATTCATCTTTTGTGTTGATGATGATCCATTTTTCGTCTTTATGGCGGCATATTTGTTTGGTATTAGTGATGCTAGTGATTGTAGACAAATTAGCAATCTATCATATATATAATAGAGTTAGGCGCTTAGAGAGAAGGAGGTTCGCAATGAATCGGAGTGTACATAACGCTATCGAAAAAGCTGGATTTGCCTTCGCGCTATTGACCATTGCGGTCATCATTGCCGCTGTCATCATTGGCACCGCCACCTGACGTAACTGGTTGAGCTGCGAAGAAGGCAGCCCCGACAATAATACCCAAGTGCAGATTACCTAGTATAGCTTGGAAACTGGCTAGAAAACGTGCGTCTGCGCTTGGTCTAAAATCCCCAAACCCCAAAGTCGAAAACGTCACCGCTGAGAAATAGTAATAGTCAAATCGCGCAACAATTTCGCCTTCGGGCGGGACAATGCCCCAATATCGATAGCCCACAGCAAAGGACACAATAGAAAGCAAAATCGAAATTAGGGCATCAGAGAACAATCTGATCGGGCTTGGGCGAAATCCTTCTGAGGTCAAAAACGGAATTGCCAAAACAACGATAACAAAAAAGAATGATGACCAAATCACAGAGAAAACCGCGATAATTTGGAGCGCGCTTCTTTCTATTGGAAACGACTGGGTTAAAAAATACTCCACCACCAGGAGAAAAATAACAACGACGGAAAGTCGGCTAATAAGACGACGAAAGTTGCTGCCAGCTGTGCTGTCTGCCTTTTGTCCACATATCCAGCGTTTTAGAAAATACCCTATCAAGATGACTAGGTTTCAAGCGACAGATTGTTTGCACCTATGGCTTCCATGCACATCATAAGGAACGCCGCTGTGAAGCTGCCTCGGCTTATCTTGTTGGCCAGGTTGCGTTCATTTTCATTTGCTCCCAGAGCCTTGAGCTTTTCGGCAAGCTGGGCATACGTTATGCCACGTCTCTTCAGCTCTGCTTTGAGTATGTTTTTGGCCCGTTCTTCGTAGGGCGCGGTCGGTGAATCGACAGACATAATCACATCTCCTGCAAAAAACATCATATATGATGATATACCCTTGCAAACGATGAATCAGCTCCCTATATTCGGTGTATAACATCACTGTATATGATATATTTCAACACTTTCTACTCTCACCAGCCGCAAAAGCACTGTCTCTCGTGAAGGTCATGCGTATGGCAGACCACGAGGCCCGTACCGCCTTCCGTAACATTCGGTTGGCCGAAACTAACGGCGAGCCTATTTGCCCTGAGTGCGGTTGCTGCGGTTCCTATGACCTGAAAACTCGCCAAGTTTGCAAGTGCAAGGGCTGTCACAAACAGTACAGCATCACTTCCGGCACCATTTTCGCCAGCCGCAAGCTGGCTGTGCGGGACATTCTGGCGGCAATCGCGTCGAAGCCGTGCAAGTGGTGTGGATACTGGCAGCGCCGCTGCGCATGATCAATCCTCTAGCGCGAGCTTCTGAGCCTCTAAGATTGCAATCATCTTTTGAATCTCCCTCGGGCCAATATCGTCCGCACCCTTGTAATTGATTGTAATCAATTTATCCGCGCCCACCTTAACCCTAAACCACTCTGTGAAACCCGCTTCCCGCTTTACTGCAGGGTCGGCATTTGCAATAGGTGGTATAATTGGTGGCAGTTTTGCTGAGGGTTGTTCGATTGTAATTTCACTCATTGGAATACCTGCGCTGCTACCTTCAACAGCAAGCCAGTCCCGGTCTTCAGAGACCCACCTTACTCGCTGAGGTTCTTTAAATTGCAACGCACCTTGGCTTTCCCACTGAATGTAGTCGCCAATTGATGCGCTGGTCCCCACTGCTTCGTCTTCAACGGGCGACGCGTCAGATTCTTCATTGTTTTCGACAGGGTTACCACCGCTTTCCGTTTCATTCTGTTGCTTCAACATTGCCATTGTCGGAGCAAAGGCTTTCATTACAGGTGGAATAGCTCGGTCATGAAATTCTCTACGAAGCAAATAGATCTTCAACGCTTCTTCTGACGGAACTCTTCCGTCAAAATGGTTCCAAATTTCTGAAAAAAGAGGCGGGGAAAGGGCTGCTCGATTAATTGCCGACTGTTTCTGAGATTCGTTTTCGGGCGCTAGAATATCTACGGCAAGTTGTGAAACTCGCATTTCACCTTTGCCAATGCGATCAAGAAGATTGTACTGCACCAGAGTTGCAATCGCTGTATCAGAAGCTCCACTAAGGCCACTATATCCAAGGTGTTTTGCAATAACCTCCCTTGGAAGCATAGCAACCCTATCGGCATCATAAACTTTTCGAGCGTTCTCGATCGCCTTAGAAAGTGAATAATATGGGTACTTCGGGCTTTTCGCGCGGCTCATGTTCAAACTCCATCTTGAAACTAGAACAAACAGCTAACATAGAAATTAAGAAAAAACAAGTGTAAGAAATTTAGAAATTAAGGGTTGAGGGGTTGACCGGCAACGAGCAATGGGTAATGTTGTCTGTACTGCGACAATTGAGTCGCGCACCAGATTGGACGTGTAGATGGGGATAAATTTAGCCGGCAACATCAAGAGCGCCGTGTTGTCTGGCAGTAACCAAAAGGGCCACAAAGCATAATCGGGTGCAACCGATACAAGCAATGTGACCCGTGGTGTCAGTGGACAAACCCAACCCGCTGGGCGGGATCGCTGGGAATGATGAACCTAACAGCAGTACAGCTTTAGATTCGCATTGTTCGGCCTCCGCTTCAAGGGTTATTTTGATCGGAGCATATAATGCACGACATTAAAGTCACGCCAGAAATGGCAGCGGTAATCAAACGCGCACGCGGTTTGAAAATTCCGTACTCTTGGATAACCGGATATTATTCCGGTCTGAATTTTGGCCGCATTGCGGACGTGGTGAAGGGACGAATGTTCCCGGAAATTCCGCCAGCAAGCAGCCTTCCGTCAGACTTCCCGACGGCGTAACAAAAGAATCAGGGGTGGCCTCATTGGTCGCCCCTTTTTAGCACCCGCAATTTATACGGTCCTAGTTGATCGTGGTCTTTTGTCCACCCTTGATCCTCGATCAGGCCCTGAGATACGCATGATTTTATACACGCACCAATTCGCTTCCGCAGCGTTGTGAGCGTCGCTTCATCCGTTGCTAGACCGCGATCTGCCGCCAACATCTCTGTGATACGGCGCGATGTAATCGGCCCATCAGCTTCCCGGAAGGTGTTCAGCACAAATCGCTTCCATGTTGCCACTGAGGCGCGTCAGCGGTAGTATTTGAAAATTCATGTTCCCTAAATGTTCTTGACGTCGGCACTTGCGTCTGTATGCTGATCAAGAGTCAATAAGGGGCACCATTCATGGTATCGCGTGTCGCGACAGTTGCGTTCAAGGGCATTGAGGCTGTGCCGGTCGATGTGCAGGTGCACATGGCGTCCGGCATGGTGGCGTTTTCCATTGTCGGGCTCGGCGACAAGGCGGTTGCCGAAAGCAAGGAACGGGTGCGCGCGGCCCTGTCTGCCATCGGGCTTGCCATGCCGGCCAAGCGCATCACCGTCAATCTGGCGCCGGCGGATCTGCCCAAGGAGGGCAGTCATTTTGACCTGCCCATTGCCATTGCGCTGATGGCGGCCATGGGGCTTTTGCCGGCCGACTTCATCAGCCGCTATGTGGTGCTGGGCGAACTGTCGCTCGATGGGTCGGTGGAACCGGTGTCCGGCGCGCTGCCCGCGGCAATGGCGGCCAACGGGCGCGATCTCGGGCTGATTTGTCCTAAGGCTTGCGGTCCGGAAGCCGCCTGGGCGTCGGATGACATGGACATACTGGCGGTCAACTCGCTGGTTCAGGTGCTCAATCACATGAAGGGCACCCAGGTGCTGACGCGGCCAAAACCGGGCATGGCGGAAACCGGTCGTGATCTGGCGGACTTCCGCGACGTGAAAGGCCAGGAGACGGCAAAGCGCGCACTTGAGGTCGCTGCAGCAGGTGGTCATCACATGTTGATGGTAGGACCGCCCGGCGCCGGCAAGTCGATGCTGGCTTCGCGCCTGCCATCCATATTGCCGCCGATGGACGCGTCTGAAATGCTCGAGGTCTCGACCATTGCGTCCGTTGCCGGAGAATTGCGGTCGCGGGGCGTGTCAACGCTCAGGCCCTACCGCAATCCGCATCATTCAGCATCCCAGGCGTCCCTGATCGGTGGCGGGCACCGCGCCTTGCCCGGCGAAATGGTGCTGGCCCACAATGGCATCCTGTTTCTGGACGAGTTGCCGGAGTTTCAGCCGCGTGCGCTTGAGGCCCTGCGCCAGCCCATGGAATCCGGCGAAGCGGTGGTCGCACGCGCCAATCACCACATTACCTATCCGGCCCGGTTTCAGCTCATCGCCGCCATGAACCCGTGCAAATGTGGTATGGCCGGGGAACCGGGCCATGTCTGCAAGCGCGGCGCCAAGTGTGCAACCGACTATCAGGCGCGCATTTCCGGCCCACTTCTGGATCGCATCGACATACAGATCGAACTGGCGGCTGTGCGCGCGTCCGATCTGACCTTGCCGCCGCCGGCCGAAGGGTCTGCGGACATTGCAGCCCGCGTGGCAGGCGCGCGCGCCATACAAACTGCACGGTTTGGCAAGCTTGGCCTTTCGACATTGCGGACCAATGCGCATCTCGACGGGACCTTGCTGGAGGAGGTGGCCCGTCCGGACGCTGAAGGGCTGGCCCTGCTGCAGGACGCCGCCAATGCCATGAACCTGTCGGCGCGCGGCTATCACCGGGTTTTGCGGCTGGCCAGAACCCTGGCAGACCTTGACGGCCATGAAACGGTCACCCGCCTGAACGTGGCGGAAGCCCTCAGCTATCGCCAGAAACTGGCGAGTTTCCAGCTAGCGGCCTGATCCAGGTAGCAAGTTTTCAACCATGCACACCATGCGGAAAATGGCGCGGCTCATGTCGTAACCGGATCCGCCGCTGATGGGATTGCTCTGCACCATGCGGCAGTCGACGGGAACGGTTGGTTGCAGAAGATTGGTGAATGCATAAGGGTTCATAACGCTAATCCTTTTAGAAATTCTGTTGCAATGGCAACTTGTAACCTGCATCATCTGCCTGTTTTAAAGGCCTGACAAACGAAATGCTTTCAGGTGATAAGTTAGAAATTATAATCTATAGCTATTACTATGCCATCCCGATTGCCACCCCTGAATGCCCTGCGCGCCTTTGAGGCGGCCGGCCGTCATGCCAGCATGAGTGCCGCTGCGGACGAACTGGCGGTGACGCCGGCAGCCATAAGCCATCAGGTCAAGACGCTGGAGGAACATTTCCGGTTTCCGCTGTTTCACCGCACTGTCCGGTCCATCCGGCTGACTGACAGGGGTGCGGCCCTGCTGCCCTATCTGACTGAGGGCCTGGACCTTTGGCGGCAGGGATGCCGCAATCTGGAAACCCTGGATGAGGACGCACCCCTGGTGATCTCGTCCGCACCGGTGTTTGCCGGCAAATGGCTGGTCAGACGCCTGGCGGAGTTCAACATGGCTCACCCTGAAGTCAGCGTGCGGCTGGACGGGTCTTTATCCATTGCAAACTTTTCCGGTGACGGGGTCGATGCGGCCATTCGCTTCGGTACCGGTCCATATCCGGATTTACACGCTGAAACACTGGTGAGCGAAGACGTCATACCGGTGTGTTCACCGGCTCTGCTGCAGGGCGGTCATCCGTTGCTGACGCCACAGGACCTGGCTCATCACACCCTGATCCATGTGGACTGGTTCGCCGCGGCAGGTACACAGCCCGACTGGGCCATGTGGCTGAAAACCGCCGGTGTAAGCCTGCCGAACAGCAACAAGGGCCCGGTGATGACAAGTGATTCACTTGCCGTGGAAGCCGCCATCAATGCCGGTGGCGTGGCGCTGGTCAGCGAGTTCCTGGTGCGCCAGGATCTCGAAAGCGGCCGCCTGATCAAACCGTTTGATCTGGTTTTGCCGTCGGATCACTGGTACTGGTTCGTCTGCCCTGAACAGCATCTTGAGCGTCCCGGTGTGCGGGCATTTCGCGATTGGCTGGTGGCGGCCGTTCACGATGATCCGGCAGTTAAAGTTTAACCCAATAGATAAAATTCTAACGATCCGGCTAGTTTGGTTCTAAGCATTGCAATGCGATAGTTCTCCCCAGAAATACTGCAAATGGGGAAAGCGTGTGGTGCAGAAATCGCAAGGCAGTCGTACCGAACGGCGGCGCTGGTCAAGATCGGCTGAACCCGCCGCGCTGAAGAGCCGTACCGGTGTTCTGGTGCGGATTGCCGCTGTATTGTCCGTGTTTGCGGTACTTATCAACATTGTTGCGATAAGCATGCAGGCAAACCAGATAGAGGTTTTGTCGCGTATCCTGTTTGCAGGGCTGGTCGTTTTCCTGTTGCTGGCATTTCAGCATGTCTGGGCCATGACAAACCGGCAGCTTGTCGAATTGCAGCGCGCTCTTAAGGATTTGCGCACCGCTCGCCAGCATGCCGATGAGGCCAACAACGCGAAATCCCGGTTTCTGGCAGCAGTATCACATGAACTCAGAACGCCGATGAACGGTGTCATCGGCATGACCAACCTCCTGCTCGACACCAAGCTGTCCCACGAACAGCGCAGTTACGCCGAAGCGGTCGACATGTCGGGGCGGTCACTGTTGTCCATCATCGATGAATTGCTGGATGCGGCAAAAGCCGAGTCCGGCGAGATGACAATCGTACCCGCACCCTTCAACCTGTGCGAGCTGGTGGAAGCGTCAGTTGAGCTTCTGGCTGCCCGTGCCCATGCAAATTCCATCGAGATAAGCTGCTACATCGCCCCCAATCTTCCGGATCAGGTGATCGGTGATGCCCAGCGGCTGCGCCAGATCATTCTGAATATTGCCGGCAATGCCATCAAGTTTACCCCGCAGGGCAGTGTGCTGGTCAGGGTTGAACGCGGCACACGCGAAAATCAGGTGGCCTTCAGCATTGCCGACACCGGACACGGCATACCGGAGGCTGAACATGAGGCGGTGTTTGAAAGATTTGTCCAGTCGTCGGTAACGGAAATACAGGCATCCGGCGGCACCGGGCTCGGCCTTGCCATCTCGCGCAACCTTGTTGAGCTCATGGATGGTAAAATCACGTTTGAGAGCGAAGTGGGCAAGGGTACTACTTTCAGGTTTGATGTCTGCCTGCCGTCAGCTGGTGAAGACACCGGCGCCGTCAATGCCAAGGCGTTGTCGGGATGTACGGTGTTTCTGGTCAGCCCACCCGGTGCGACCCGGTCTGTTCTGCACGATTACCTGTACGGGTTTGGTGCCCAGTGCATCTCTGTCGGTAGTTTCGATGGTCTGGCCGGGTCTGTTGCATCCATGAAGAAGGCTTCCGATGGCGGGCGTATAATGGTCGTCCTGGATCCTGCGGCGGCAAAGAACCGCGACCATGTTCACAAGACAGCCAACGAGCTGTCGGAGATAGTCGGCGTCTGGGTCTTGCTGAAGCCGGAGGAAAGGCGGATTTACAGAAAACTGATGGATGATGTTCGTATCGGCTATCTTTTGAAACCCACCCGCCGGGCAACGCTGCTGGAACAGCTGACCGTCACGTCTGATCCGATGCTCAAACCGGTAACGTCACTGCGAAAAACCGCCCGCCAGCTGCGCCGGGTCAAGGACGATGCCGGGCTCAAGGTGTTGCTGGTGGAAGACAACAGGATCAATATGCTGCTGGCCACGAAAATGCTGAAGGCGGCAGGCCACACGGTGACCCATCTCGATAACGGCGCGAAGGCCGTTACCGAGATCAAACGCCAGTTCAAGGCAGACAAGTCGATCGAGCACGACATTATCCTGATGGACATTTTCATGCCCAAGATCGACGGCGTCGAGACAACCAGACAGATCCGCAAACTGGAGAAACAATATGGTGTTGCAACACGGGTGCCCATTCTTGCCCTGACAGCCAATTTGCGCGAAGACAGCCAGCGTGCCTGTCTGAATGCGGGCATGGACGGCTATCTCACCAAGCCGTTTGATCGCGCAGATCTTGAGGAGGCCGTTGCAGGCCTCATGCAACCGGGTAATGCGGCCTGATCAAACCCGCTGTGGATTGCAGTAAATGGGCAAGCGACGAAACCGTCCGTGATGGAGTAGTCTGCGGCCACCATGAACAGACCACACCAGCAACCATCAGACGCCAGTGCCGCCGCCGCCGGTCAGGCCGGCAAGATGACGCCCATGATGGCGCAGTACACCGAGATCAAGAAAGCTCATCCTGAAAGTCTGTTGTTCTACCGCATGGGCGATTTTTACGAGCTGTTCTTCAAGGATGCGGAAGTGGCGTCTGCCGATCTTGGGATAGCGCTGACCAAGCGTGGCAAGCACCTGGGTGATGACATCCCGATGTGCGGTGTGCCGGTTCACGCAGCCGATGATTATCTGCAAAGGTTGATCCGGCTTGGCCACAAGGTCGCGGTATGTGAGCAGACCGAAGACCCGGCAGAAGCAAAAAAACGCGGGTCCAAGTCGGTGGTGCGTCGCGACGTCGTCCGCCTCGTGACCCCGGGCACGATCACCGAAGACAATCTCCTGCAGGCCGGGCGCAGCAACTATCTGGCCTGCCTGGCCCGCACCAAGGCAGACGACACCATGGCGTTGTCGTGGCTGGACATGTCGAGCGGTGAATTTGCGGTAACCTCGGTAACCGGTCCATCGCTGATGTCCGAACTGGCGCGCATCGATCCATCGGAAATGCTGGTTTCCGATGCTGTTCTGGGTGATGGCGAATTGTCGTTGCTGCTTGACGAGGTTGCGGCAACCATAACGCCGCTTCCTGCGTCCAGGTTTGATTCAACCTCGGCCCGCAATCGCCTTCAGGAGCACTACCAGGTGGCATCGCTGGATGCGTTTGGCAGCTTTGACCGGGCATCGACCGCCGCTGCCGGTGTACTGCTCGACTATGTGATGCTGACCCAGGTCGGCAAGATGCCGAGCCTGCGTATCCCGACGGTGGTAGAACCGGGCCACATCGTGCTGATCGATGCAGCGACCCGGGCCAATCTTGAACTGGTCAGAACCCTGTCGGGTGATCGCAGTGGCAGTCTGCTGCATACCATTGACCTGTCCGTCACAGGACCCGGCGGCAGGCTGCTGGCGGACCGCCTGGCGGCACCGGTAACCGGTGTCGAAGAGATCGTGGCGCGCCATGATGCCGTGGCGGCGCTGGTATTCGACACCGCACCGTGCGGAGATATCAGGGACGTGCTGCGCCATGCGCCTGACATGAACCGGTCACTGGCGAGATTGAGCCTGAAGCGGGGGTCTCCGCGCGATCTTGCTGCCGTCAGGGACGGCGTCATGTTGTGTGCCAGGCTCGCCGATGGTTATTCCGACCGGCCAGGAATTGACCCGTGGCCGGACAAGCTGGCCGGCATCTGGCAGGCGCTGGGCGAAGCAGATACGGAATTCGCCCTGCATCTTGAAGGTCTGTTGGCCGATGACTTGCCCGCCACCACGCGTGACGGCGGTTTCATCAGGGCCGGTGCCAATGCCGAGCTTGACGAAAATCGCGCGCTTCGTGACGAAAGCCGCAAGGTTATTGCCGGCCTGCAAACAAGGTATGCCGAAGAAACCGGTTTGAAGGCGCTCAAGATAAAACACAATAACATGCTGGGCTATTTCATTGAGTTGAACCAGCAGGGCGGCGAGCAGTTGCTGGGGGCTGATCATGCCGGCCAGTTCATTCATCGCCAGACCATGGCAAATGCCATGCGCTTTACCACGACCGAGCTTACCGGGCTGGAGCAGAAAATATCGCTGGCCGGTGACCGGGCACGCAGCATCGAAATCGAGATGTTTGAGCACCTGGCAGATGAAGCGTGCGAGCGTGCCGCCATGTTGCACGCCATCTCGGATGCGCTTGCTGAGCTGGATGTGTATTGCGCCCTTGCCGAACTGGCCGTGCGCCACGACTATTCGAGGCCGCACATCGATGCGTCGCGCAGCTTTGACATCGAGGCCGCACGCCATCCGGTGGTGGAAGCATCCCTGCGTCGCCAGGCCGGACCTTCTTTCGTGCCAAACGACTGCATGTTGTCAGCAGGCGAGCTGGATGACGACGGCGCACCAACGCGCCACATCACTCTTCTGACCGGTCCCAACATGGCCGGTAAATCGACTTATCTCAGGCAGAATGCCATCATTGCCCTGTTGGCCCAGATGGGCAGCTTCGTACCGGCAAAGTCGGCGCATATCGGTGTTGTCGACCGAATTTTCAGCCGGGTGGGTGCGGCAGATGACCTGGCGCGCGGGCGCTCGACCTTCATGGTGGAGATGGTGGAAACGGCAACCATTCTCAATCTGGCGACCGATCGTTCTTTAGTCATTCTGGACGAGATAGGCCGGGGTACGGCAACCTATGACGGCCTGTCGATTGCCTGGGCCTGTGTCGAACACCTGCATGAGGTCAATCGCTGCCGGGCATTGTTTGCCACCCACTTTCACGAATTGACCGCCCTGTCCGGCAAGCTTGACCGCGTCAAGAACGCCACTGTCAAAGTGCGCGAGTGGCAGGGAGAGGTGATCTTCCTCCATGAGGTTGCACCCGGTGCAGCGGACCGGTCCTACGGTATTCAGGTCGCCAGGCTGGCAGGTTTACCCGCCGGCGTCATTGAACGTGCGTCCGAGGTGTTGCATTTGCTGGAGGAAAGCGAACGGGCCCAGTCGCGCAGCCACATTATCGATGATCTGCCGTTGTTTTCGGTTCCTGTCGTCAGACAACCTGCCGCGTCGCCGGATGGGCCGTCGAAACTGCAGGAAAAACTGGAAGATGTCCTGCCGGACGACCTCAGCCCCCGGGAAGCGCTGGAACTGGTCTATCAATTGAAAAAACTGGCCGTATCCGACGACAAGGGTTAGTTATTGCGGTAGTGACCAGCGCCTTTGCGTGAATGAGTGGATCCGGGACCATGCCAGTCGTACCATTGCCAGCCAGAAATGATGTGTGCGCGCCGGAATTCTGTGCCGATCAGATTCTGCTCGAGCTGACCGCCCTGGCCGACAAGCACGGGCCGGACGGGCTTGAGTTCCGGCCCGCAGCCCTGAAGTATCTGAAAGACCTGATCAAGACATCACGTGCGGAAGAAGAAGTCCGGCTGACCGAAACCGGCAAGGGGCGCGACTGCGCCCACCGCTTGTCGGCCTTGCAGGACCACCTGATCACCGCGATCTATCAATTTGCGTCCTCGACCGTATACGCCGCCAGCAACCCGTCGACATCGGAGCGCATATCGCTGGTTGCCGTGGGTGGCTATGGCCGCGGTGCGCTGGCGCCGGGCTCCGATATCGATCTGCTGCTGTTGCTGCCCTACAAGCAAACCGCCTGGGGCGAGAGCGTTGTCGAGTATGTGCTGTATCTGTTGTGGGATCTGGGTTTCAAGGTCGGCCATGCCACGCGGTCGGTCGATGACTGCATCAGGCTGGTGCGCACCGACACCACGATCATGACGTCGGTCCTGGAGGCGCGTTTCATCTGCGGTCACCGGCCGTTGTTCGACGACCTGCAGGCCCGTTACGGCAAGGACATCCTGGCGCGTGACCAGCGCCAGTTCATTGCCGACAAGCTTGAGGAACGCGATGAACGCCATCGCCGGGCCGGTGAGTCACGCTATCTGGTTGAACCGGACGTCAAGGACGGCAAGGGCGGCATGCGCGACCTTCATACGCTGTTCTGGATCGCCAAGTTCGTGTACGGCACCCGCTCGGTGCGTGAACTCGCCAAATCCGGCCTGTTTACCCGCAAGGAGCAGAACCGCTTTATCAGTTGCGAGGATTTTCTCTGGGCTGTCCGCTGCCATCTGCATTTCATGACCGGGCGCGGTGACGACCGGTTGGGCTTCGACAAGCAGTCAGAGATGGCCATAAGGCTCGGTTATGAAGCTCATGCCGGACTGAAGTCTGTCGAACGTTTCATGAAGCATTATTTTCTGGTCGCCAAGGATGTAGGTGATCTGACGCGCATCATGTCGGCTGTGCTCGAAGCCCAGCAGATCAAGCAGGTGCCGAGCATGAGTGAGCTGTTTGAGCGCTTCGGCTGGCGTTCGATCAAGCTGGACGACGAAGGTATTTTCAAAATTGAAACCGGTCGCATAGCTGCGGTGGATGAAACCCTTTTTGTGCGTGATCCGGTGTCGATCATCCGACTGTTCAGGGTGGCGGAACACAACAATTTGTCGATACATCCGACAACCTTGCAACTGGTGCGCCGCAGCCGTCGCGCCATCGACAAGCAGATGCGCGCAGACCCGGTAGCCAATGAGCTGTTTCTCGATATCCTGACCAAGTCGCGCGATCCCGAAGCGGTGTTGCGACGCATGAGTGAAGCCGGTGTACTGGGCAGGTTCATACCGGAATTCGGACGCATCACGGCGCTGATGCAGTTTAACATGTACCACCACTACACGGTGGACGAACACCTGATACGGGCCGTCGGCATCCTGTCGAAAATCGACCAGGGCCTGTTGCAGCAGGACCATCCGGTTTCGTCGGGTATCATTCAGGGTGTCGTGTCGAGGCGTGTTCTGTACGTTGCCGTTCTGCTGCACGACATCGCCAAGGGGCGCAAGGAAGACCACTCCATCGCCGGCGCAAAGGTTGCCGGCACCTTGTGTCCGCGCCTCGGCCTGACGAAGTCTGAAACCGAGACGGTCGTGTGGCTGGTGCGTCATCATCTGCTGATGAGCGAGACAGCGCAGATGCGTGATCTGTCTGACTACAAGACCATCACCGACTTTGCTGAAATTGTGCAAAGCCCTGAACGGTTGCGCCTGCTTTTGATACTGACCGTTGTCGACATTCGCGCCGTAGGTCCTGGTGTATGGAACGGATGGAAAGGCCAGTTGTTGCGCACATTGTATTCGGAAACCGAACCGCATCTGTCCGGGGGACATTCCTCGATTTCCCGGGTAGACCGGATCGAGGCGGCCAAGATGGCGCTTACAGGTGCACTGTCTGACTGGGACGCGGCTGAGATTTCAGCCTACCTGGAGCGCCATTATGACGCGTACTGGTACACTGTTGATCTCGACCATCAGGTGATGGACGCCAGATTGCTGGCACGGGCCGCGACGGCGAATGAAACCGTGGCATTTGACGTGCGTACCGACAATTTCAAGTCGATTACCGAAATAACCGTTTATGTGCCGGATCATCCGCGTCTGCTTGCCTTGCTGACCGGCGCCTGTGCCGCCGGGGGGGCCAATATTGTCGGCGCGAAGATATTCACCACCACCGACGGCATGGCGCTCGATACGCTCCTTATCCAGCGTGAGTTCGAAGACGCAGACGACGAACACCGCCGCATTGACCGGATCCTCGGTCTGATGCGCCAGGCGTTTGCCGGAAAGATCCAGTTGCGCAAGGCCGTCGCCGAAGCATCCCGCCCGAAAGGCCGTATCAAGGCCTTTACCGTAGAACCGCAGGTCATAGTGTCCAATGACACATCAAACAGGTTCACGGTCGTCGAGGTCGCCGGCCTTGATCGACTGGGCCTGTTGTTCAAATTGACAGATAGCCTGTTCCGGTTGAATCTCGACATCGCCTCGGCACAGATCACCACATTCGGCGAACGGGCCGTCGATGTGTTCTACGTCACCGATCTGATCGGCCAGAAAATCACCAGCCAGACCAGATTGCAGTCGATAGAGGAAAGCCTGCTCGATGTGCTGGAAACCGGCAGGAAGCAGGAAATTGCCAGGGCTGGATAGAACAAGATGAATTCAGGCAAACCCGTCTGGTAACCGGTAATGCGGGACTGCCCGGCTTGCTGAACCACAACCGCTTGTCTACAAGTTCAAAAACCGGCTGATTCCCGTGTCATGATGACAGGAAGTCTGACCAGACAGCGAACCTGATACCGCGCACGCAAGGCACATCGGATAACAATGGCCCTTTTACGATCCGCTTCGACAGTTGCCGCCATGACCATGATCTCGCGGGTGTTAGGGTTTGTCCGCGACGTGCTGATGGCAAGCGTGATCGGAACCGGGCTTATCGCGGATGCGTTTGTTGTTGCATTCAGGTTTCCGAACCTGTTTCGCAGGCTGTTTGCCGAAGGAGCATTCAACGCTGCCTTTGTTCCACTGTTTGCCCGCCGGCTGGAAGGCGATGGTCAACCGGAAGCCACCCGCTTTGCAGAAGAAGTGCTGGCGTGCCTGCTGGTTTTCCTGATTTCACTGTCAGCACTGGCCATGCTGGCCATGCCGCTGATCATCTATGTTATGGCGCCCGGTTTCATTGACAATCCGGAAAAGCTCGATCTGACGGTGCAGTTGACCCGGATTGCCTTTCCCTACCTGACCTTCATGTCACTGGTTGCCCTGATCGGCGGCATCCTGAATTCGCTGCACCGGTTTACCGCGGCGGCTGCCGCTCCGATCATCCTCAACATTGTGCTGATTTCGGTGCTTTCGTTTGTGCTGTTGTCGGGGTGGGGGGCCGAACCGCGAACCGGCTTTGCGCTGGTCTGGGGGGTGAGTGGTGCAGGCCTGTTGCAGTTCATCATGTTGTGGATCGCCATGACACGGGCCGGGGTTTCGCTGAAACTCAAGCGGCCAAAGATCACGCCGGGCGTCAGGCGGCTTGTCAGTCTCGGCATTCCCGGCCTGATTGCCGGCGGCATTACCCAGATCAACCTGCTGGTTTCCACCATGATTGCGTCGCTGCAGGATTCGGCACCGTCGTGGCTTTACTATGCCGACCGCATTTATCAACTGCCATTGGGCGTCATCGGTATCGCCATTGGCGTGGTGTTACTGCCGGAACTGTCGCGCCGGCTGCGGGCCGATGACAGCGAGGGCGTTCAGTCAAGCCAGAACCGGGCGCTCGAGATATCGATGCTGCTCACCGTACCGTCGGCCGTCGCCCTCATGGCGATGCCGCATCCCATCATCCATGTGCTGTTTGAGCGCGGTGCCTTTGATGCAGACGATGCGCGTGCAACATCTATCGCCCTGGCAGCCTTTGCCGCCGGTCTGCCGGCTTTCGTCATGATCAAGGTGTTTTCACCTGCGTTCTTCGCGCGCGAGGACACCCGCACGCCGATGTGGTTTGCGCTGATCTCGGTTGTCATCAACATAACAGGCGCACTGGCGCTGTTTCCGTTCATTGCCTATGTCGGCGTTGCGCTGGCGACAACGGCCGCTGGATGGGTCAATGCCCTGTTGCTGGGTTACACGCTGTCGAAACGCGGTGACTTTGCGCTCGACGATCGTATGCGCAAGGCTCTGCCCAGGATCATCGGCGCAAGCCTGGTCATGGGATTTGCACTGCTTGGTGTCATGCAGTTTGTCAGCACGATTTTCAGTGCCGACAATCTGTTCGTTGTTCGCCTGGCGGCACTGGCCGTCATGGTCGGGTTCGGGGCGGCGGTGTATTTTGCAATTGCATGGTGGACGGGTGCGCTCGATGTGGCCGCATTGAAACAATCTTTTTCACGCAAAAGCTGACGGCGCTTGGCAGCGCTTGCACATTGCGGCATATAACCGGCCAGCAAACCGGAAATCATCTTCATTCAGCGGAGCTTTCACAACATGTCCCAACCCAGCCAACGCGTTTTCTCCGGCGTGCAGCCAACCGGCAATCTGCACCTGGGCAACTATCTGGGTGCCATCAAGCGCTTTGTTGAAATGCAGTCATCTTATGAGTGCATCTATTGCGTGGTCGATCTGCATGCGATTACCCAGGACAGATCAGTTTGGGGCGGTCCTGAAGAACTTGCCCGCAGTACAAGGGAAGTCACCGCAGCCTATCTCGCGTCCGGCATCGATCCGGCCGCCCACATTGTCTTCAACCAGAGCCAGGTTGCGGCTCATTCCGAGCTTGCCTGGATATTCAACTGCGTGGCGCGCATGGGATGGCTGAACCGCATGACGCAGTTCAAGGACAAGGCCGGCAAGAATCGCGAGAACGCATCGGTTGGCCTTTATGCCTATCCCAACCTGATGGCCGCCGACATTCTGGCCTATCGCGCCACTCATGTACCGGTCGGCGAGGACCAGAAGCAGCACCTGGAGCTGACCCGCGATATCGCACAGAAGTTCAATATCGATATGGCCGACGCATGTGCTGAGGCGGGATACCCGGACGGCTTTTTCCCGTTGCCTGAACCGCTGATCACGGGTCCTGCGACCCGCGTCATGTCGTTGCGCGATGGCGACAAGAAGATGTCGAAGTCCGATCCGTCGGATCTGTCGCGTGTCAACCTGACCGATGACGCAGATACCATTGCCAAGAAAATTCGCAAGGCAAAGACCGACCCGGATGCGCTGCCTGAAACCATGGAGGCGCTCAAGGAAAGGCCCGAAGCCGCCAACCTGCTCGGCATCTTCGCAGCCCTTCAGGACAGCAAGCTCGAGACCGTGTTGCCACAGTTCGCCGGACGGCAGTTTTCTGACCTGAAACAGGCGCTCGCCGACCTTGCCGTGGAAAAACTGTCGCCGATTGCCGCTGAGATGCAAAAGCTGATGGCGGCCCAGGATCACATTGATGCTGTGCTGAGAGACGGTGCAGAGCGCGCCAACGCCATTGCAGAGCCGGTAATGGTCGATGTGCGGCGTATTATGGGCTTCATTCGCTAGTTCGGGATGATTTGTCAGATCCGGAAAAACAAAATTCTGACAAGCTAATCTGGAATTATTCCAGAAAACGGTTATATGTAAGATAACATTCACCCGGCGACGCTGGTTCCATGCACACGTTGCCGCAGGAGTTCATACGGATATGTTCATTCAGACCGAAGCCACGCCAAATCCAAGTACCTTGAAGTTTCTTCCGGGCAAGCCTGTTGTAGAAGGGGATCCTCGGGATTTCCGCTCGGCCGATGAAGCGACCATTTCACCACTGGCTGAAAAACTGTTCGCGGTCACAGGTGTGGAAGGTGTTTTCCTGGGTGCCGACTTCATTACGGTCACCAAGGACGACGGCGAATGGCAGCATCTCAAACCGGCCGTGCTCGGCGCCATCATGGAACATTTCATGTCGGGCGCACCGGTCATTCGCAATGGCGAATCCGAAGCGGTTGCCGATGAAGGCGAGTTTGCCGAAGCTGACCAGCAGATCGTTACGACCATCAAGGAACTGCTCGACACGCGGGTTCGTCCGGCCGTGGCCCAGGATGGCGGCGACATTACCTTCCACGGCTTCAAGGAAGGCGTTGTCTATCTGCAAATGAAAGGCGCATGCGCGGGTTGCCCCAGTTCAACCGCAACACTGAAACACGGCATCGAAAACCTGCTGCGCCACTTCATCCCGGAAGTAAGCGAAGTCCGTCCGGTCTGACGGACCGCCATTTGAGCCGCGCACTGGCGAGCCAACGCCATGATTGTTCTTAGTGTAGACACCGCACATGCGGCCTGCTCGGTCTGTGTATTTGACACGGTCGCGAACAGGTCGCTGGCACTCATCAGTGAACCGATGCAGCGCGGGCACGCCGAGCGTCTGGCCGACATGGCACGCGAGGCAATTGTTTTGGCGGACATTTCATTTGCAGACATTGAGCGCCTCGCGGCATGTTCCGGCCCGGGAACTTTCACCGGTGTGCGCATCGGACTGGCATTCGTGCGCGGTCTCTCGCTGGTGCTGAAAGTGCCCGCAATCGGCATCACCACCTTCGCGGCACTGGCGCAAAGCTGCCGGGCCGGTTCATATGGCCGCAACATCTGGGTCATTCAGGACGCCCGCCGCGGCGAGGTTTACCTTGAAGGCTCTGATGGCGACGGCAATGCGATCTACCCGGCATCGGTACTCGGCATTTCCGAGGCAGGTGAATTGCTGAGTGACGGATCGGGCCTGGCAGTTGGTTCGGGCACAGGTCTGGTTGATCTGCCGGATGGGTTGGCCGTTTCCGAAGTCAGCAGCATTCCCGACGCGGCCATGATTGCCCGCCTTGCCGGCCAGGCTACAGATACCAGTGCTGCCGCCGTTCCGTTTTACCTGCGGGCACCCGATGCCAAGGCACAACTGCCGCTGGTGAAACATCGTGAAAGCGCGTTGTCGATCGAACCTGCCGGCGCGGCATACGCAAATGTTCTTGCAGCCCTCCATGCGCCGTGTTTCGAAGACGCCTGGGACAGCGCTGCAATGGCGGCGCTGCTGGCAACACCCGGTGCAATTGCCATGCTGGCAACGCAGGAAAAGACCGGCGAACAACACCCATGCGGGTTTGTTCTGCTCCGCGCGGCGGCAGATGAAATCGAAATACTGACACTGGCTGTGGTCCCGCAGGCCCGGCGCAGAGGCGTGGCGCGCGCACTCATGCAGGCCGTGCGCCGGTATGCCGGGCAGGCCGGAACAAGGAAGATTTTCATCGAATATGCTGAGGACAATCAGGCCGCCCACGCGCTTTATGAAAGCGTCGGCTATGTCTCAGACGGGGTGCGGCCAAACTATTACAGGAATTCTGATGGCACGGCCAGTAACGCGATTACGGCCAGCCTCTGCCTGGCCGAAGCTGAACCATTGCCATTGTCAGGAAACCCGTGAGCGACTATAGGCTCACCGGAGTAGAGGAACGATCAGGTCTATGGAGTTGGTTGGACCAATCGAAAATCGTGCTGATCCAGGAGCGTCATCAATGCCAGTAACGCCGCAGGAAACATCGACTGTTGCGCCGTCAAAGGTGTTCATCAAGACATATGGTTGTCAGATGAACGTCTATGACAGTGAGCGCATGGGCGAGGTGTTGAGTGAAAGCGGCTATGTAAGCACTGAAAGCCTTGAGGATGCTGACCTGGTCATCCTGAACACCTGCCATATCCGTGAAAAGGCCGCCGAAAAAGTGTATTCCGAGCTCGGCCGGTTGCGCAAGTTGAAGTCGCGCAGCGGGCGCGACATGAAAATCGCGGTGGCCGGCTGTGTGGCCCAGGCTGAAGGTGAGGAAATAGTCCGCCGCGCCCCTGTGGTTGATCTGGTGTTCGGTCCGCAGACCTATCATCGTTTGCCTGACCTACTTGACCGGCACGGCGAAACCGGAGCCGCGGTGATCGAAACCGAACTGCCGGTTGACGAAAAATTCGACGTCCTGGACGCACCTTCCGCAAAACCCGTTAAGCGCGGTGTCGCGGCTTTCGTCACCGTGCAGGAAGGCTGTGACAAGTTCTGTACGTTTTGCGTTGTGCCATACACACGCGGTGCGGAATTTTCCCGCCCCGCCGACCGTATTGTCGCTGAAGCGCGCAAGCTGGTGGATGCCGGGGTGCGTGAAATCACGCTGCTTGGGCAGAATGTGAACGCCTGGCACGGCAGCGGACTTGCCGGTCATGACTGGACACTGGGTCATCTGCTCAATGCGTTGTCTGAGGTCGATGGTCTTGAACGATTGCGCTACACGACCAGCCATCCGCGCGATATGGACGATGACCTTATTGCTGCGCACGGAGCGAACCCGAAACTGATGCCGTATCTGCATTTGCCGGTTCAGTCCGGCAGCGACACCATTTTGAAAGCCATGAACCGGCGACACACCGCTGCTGAATACATTGACCTTGTCGGCCGTATCCGCGACGCCCGGCCCGACATCGCCATGTCGTCGGATTTCATCGTCGGGTTTCCCGGAGAGACCGATGCAGATTTTGCGGCCACCATGGACCTGGTGGCGCAGGTCACATATGCACAGGCGTTTTCCTTCAAGTACTCACCGCGTCCCGGCACTCCCGCGTCAACCGAGGCTGATCAGGTGCCGGAAGATGTAAAGACGCAGCGTCTTGCAGACCTGCAGGCCCTGCTGGGTGAACAGCAGGCGTCCTTCAATGCGGCGTGCACTGGACGTGTCCTTGACGTCCTGCTGGAAAAACCCGGCCGGCAGAAAGGCCAGCTGATCGGACGATCACCCTATCTCCAGTCGGTGTACATGGATGCCGGTGACCACACTATTGGTGACACCGTGAAGGTCGCCATTGAAAGTGTCGGACCGAATTCATTAACCGGTCACATGGTTGAAGCATAAGGCCGAATGTGATGTGCTTTCACCATCAATCTAGCGAATCAGGAGATCTGCCCCGTTGACGTCACGCACCGCCCAGCCAAGGCCCGCATCCCGGCACAAGAAGACCGCCGCAGACACAGCGCAGAGCAGTATCACCTTAAGCTTCGACGATAATCGTCTGCTGATGCTGGTGTTTGGCGAGCACGACGAGCATCTGCTCCTCATCGAAGACCGTCTCGGTGTGGATGTCACACCGCGTGGCAACAAGGTCGCCATTCGCGGATCCGAGTCAGGCCGCGAAATGGCAAGACAGGTGCTGGTAGAGCTTTATGCACGTGCGCTCGAAGGGCTCGATGTTGGCCGTGGCGACATAGAAGGTGCTATCCGCATGGCCATGAGCCCGGTTGCCGCCGCCAAGGGCGCATCTGAAGTTGCTGCCATCCGCACCAGGCGCAAAACGGTAACAGCGAGATCGCCGGGCCAGAAAATCTATCTTGAGGCAATCGCTGCCAACGAACTTGTGTTCGGTGTTGGTCCTGCGGGCACCGGAAAGACATACCTGGCGGTTGTGTGCGCGGCTGCTGAACTGATGGCCGGACGGGTTGACCGCATCATCCTGTCGCGCCCCGCTGTCGAGGCAGGCGAGCGTCTCGGCTTCCTGCCCGGCGACATGAAGGAAAAAGTCGATCCCTATCTCAGGCCGCTTTATGACGCCCTTTATGACGTCATGCCGCCGGAAGCCGTGATCAAGGGCCTGGCCGACAACACGATCGAAATCGCGCCGCTGGCCTTCATGCGCGGTCGCACGCTGTCGTCGGCCTTCATCATTCTGGACGAGGCGCAAAACACCACGCCGCAGCAGATGAAAATGTTTCTGACCAGGCTCGGCGAAGGCTCTCGCATGGTTATCACCGGTGATCCGACACAGGTCGATCTGCCGCCGGGCACAACGTCCGGCCTGACCCAGGCACTGGATTACCTGAAGGGTGTAAAAGGCATCTCGCAGGTGAAGTTCGACAAGTCGGATATTGTTCGTCATCAACTGGTATCGCGCATTGTCGATGCCTATGAGCGCGCCGGTTGGGAGCCGGCGACAAGGCCGCGGACACCGTGATACTCGAAATCGAAGTCGATGAAACTGCCTGGAAAGAAGTGCCTGATCCCGAAGCCCTGTTACGCCGCGCAGCCGGGGCAACCGAAACGGCTCTTGGCAAGGATCTGTCGCAAACGGTACTGACCATTTTGCTGGCAACCGATGACGAGGTGGCACAGCTTAACAAGCAGTGGCGCGACAAGACCGGGCCGACCAACGTCTTGTCATTTCCGGCCGCACCGGCAATGCCGTTGCCGCCGGGTGAACCGCGCCCGCTTGGTGATATCATACTGGCTGCCGGTGTGGTAAAATGCGAAGCGGAGCAGCAGGACAAGTTACTTGAGGATCATTTGGTTCACCTTGCTGTGCATGGCATCTTGCACATAATGGATTATGATCACATAAGTGAAGTCGAGGCGGCCAAGATGGAAAGCCTTGAGGTTGACATACTGAACGTGCTTGGCATTGCCAATCCCTATGCGTGAAACGTAAAGGGATCATTGTTGAGACAGGACAGAGGACGCCGGTGAAAGCCGGCCGGTCAAATGGACGAAGACCAATCTAGCGGGTCCCGCGAAGGGACCAGCCCCACTTCCGAAAATACACGAAACGACAATGCAGGCCTGTGGCTCCGGATCAAGCGGGCCCTGGGCGGCGGTAAGTCGGATGAAACCCTGCGCCAGAGCCTGGAAGACGTACTTGACCGGCATGCGGAGGAAGAAGGCCCAGCGGCTTTCCGGGCAGATGCAAAGTCAATGATGCTCAATCTGATCGAGTTTTCAGATTTGCGCCTCGACGATGTGATGGTGCCGCGTGCCGAGATCATTGCGATTGATGCAGCAAGTTCCGTATCGGAATTGCTCGACTGTTTTCTTGAGGCGGGTCATTCCCGGCTGCCGATCTATCACGACACGCTGGACGAGCCGCTCGGCATGGTTCACATCAAGGATTTTCTGGAATGGCTGAATTCCAGTGACAAGCGTGCCAAGGCGAAGCCGGGCACAAAGAAGGCCGTACCGATTCTGTCATTATCGGCTACTGACCTTAAGACCCCGGTGAGTGATCTCGGCATCATGCGCGAACTGCTCTACGTGCCGCCCTCCATGCCGGCTGCGGATCTGCTGGTGAAAATGCAATCCACCCATGTTCACATGGCGGTGGTGGTGGATGAATATGGCGGCACCGACGGTCTGGCGACCATCGAGGATCTGGTTGAGGAAATTGTTGGCGACATTGCTGATGAGCACGATGAAAAGGATGAACTGATCACCCGTGCATCCGAAACCAGCTGGTTGGCGGAGGCCCGGCTCGAGATTGAAGATGCTGAAGACACCCTGGGCGTCAAACTGTTGCCGGCCGATGAAAAGGAAGAAGCTGACACGCTTGGCGGTTTGATCTTCCATATGCTTGGCCGGGTGCCGGTCCGCGGTGAGCTGATCAAGCATGACTCGGGTATTGAGTTTGAAGTTATTGCGGCTGATCCGCGGCGGGTGCGCCGTGTTGCCATCCACACCAAACCGCGTGCTGTACGCTCATCCACCGGCGCGGCCAAGCCCGCTGCAAAAGCTTCGGAAGACTCGACCCCACAGGTGCAGAACTGACCGGCATGCTGGCAACCATGATGGCCGGTCCGGCCTGGCGCAATTGCCTTGTAGCCTTGCTGGCAGGCGGGTTGGCCTGCCTGTCCCTGCCGCCATTTGACGTCTGGCCGGTCCTGTTCGTCAGTTACACGGTATTGGTCTGGCTGCTTGATGGTACCGTGCAAGGGCGGGATGGATGCTGGAGCCGATTTGGCGCAGGCTTTGCCGTCGGATGGTGCTTTGCATTCGGGTATTTTGTGCCGTCACTGTGGTGGATATCGGAAGCCTTCTGGCTGGAGCCGGAAAAGTTCGCCGCTTTGATCCCGTTCGCGGTTGCCGGGCTGCCGGCCTATTTGTCATTGTATTGGGGGCTGGCATTCGGCGTGGCGGCAATTTTGTGGATTGCCGGCTGGCCCCGGATCCTGCTGCTGGCAGGGCTTGCAGGTGCGGGTGAATGGCTCAGAGGCCATCTGCTGACCGGATTTCCCTGGAACCTGCCGGGGTATGGAGCCGGGTCGCTGGACGGGTTTTCCCAAACCGCCAGCCTGATCGGCATATACGGGATGACCGTACTTGTAATAGTGATTGCGGCAACTCCCGCAGTGCTTTGGCCTGCTGGCAGGTCGCATCATAGTGTAGCGGGGCGCATCGCGTTTCCGGTGATTGTTGCAGTCGCGGCAATCGGGTTGAATGTATGGGGTGGCACGCGGCTTGTTGCCTACTACAACAACGTTGACAGCAACACATCCGGCGATCCAATTCTGGTTCGCATTGTTCAACCCAACATTTCCCAGAAGGATAAATGGGATCCGGCACAGGCCAACCGGATCATTGATACGTATCTGAGACTGAGCGCGGCGCCGTTCACGCAGTCCCTCAGGGCGCCGCCCCTCGTTGTCTGGCCTGAAAGTGCCCTGCCGCGACTGATCGGTGAAGAAACCGCGTTGCGGGCCAGAATAATCGCCAGCCTGCCTGCAGGTTCACCTCTGCTGACCGGTGGTTTGCATCGCGTGACGGGCACCACCGGCGCCCTTATCTTCAATTCTTTGCTGGCGATCCCTGCTGACGGTCAGATAGCAGCGCGTCACGACAAGGTCCGGCTGGTTCCGTTTGGAGAGTTTTTGCCGTTTCAATGGTTGTTGGAGCCGCTCGGATTGCGACAGATTGTAAACCTGCCGCCGGGATTTTCGGCCGGCAGCGAAGATCGGGTTATCCGGGTCGAGGGGGTGCCGGCATTTGCCGGTTTCATATGCTACGAAGCGGTGTTTCCACGGTCTGTGCCTTATGATTCTCGACCTGAAATGCTGGTCAATGCAACCAACGACGCCTGGTTTGGCACGTCGGGCGGACCGCATCAGCATCTGGGTCATGCGCGGTTTCGCGCAATCGAACAGGGCGTACCGATGATACGCGCTGCCAATACCGGGATTTCAGCAATGATTGACCCGGTTGGTCGTGTCAGGGCGAAGCTTGCGCTGGGGACGACCGGTCATCTCGACGTGGCCATGCCGGCTGTCATGGCCGCTACGCCTTACGCGATGATCGGAGATTTCGCTTTACTGACACTGTTGGTTTCAATTCTTGCCGTCTATTTAATTTGTAGACGGATGAAGAAGTTTTGTGTACCAGATGGCCATGAGAATTGATCGTAGGCGTGAATCGGCAACACATGTTCACGTCTATGCCCCTTGAACAACTTCACAACAGTGTGCCGCTGCGGCCGCTGATCAGCCAATTGAAACTGTTGCGAGCGGGTAATTTTTTGCTATTTCGCAAACTTCTGCGAGACAGGTGACTGATGACAATAAAAATGCCAAATCCGATTGACGTACATGTTGGAAGCAGGCTGCGGATGCGGAGAATGCTGGTTGGAATGAGTCAGGAAAAGCTTGGTGAAAGTCTCGACCTGACCTTTCAGCAGATACAGAAGTACGAAAAAGGCTCCAATCGCATCAGCGCAAGCAGGCTGTATGACATGTCGCGTATTCTCGACGTACCGGTACAGTTTTTCTTCGACGATATGGTCCGCGCCGATGCAGCCAGCACCGGCAAGGCTGACAAGCCGTCCGGTTCGTTTGAGATGATCGAATTCTTGTCCAGTCCGGACGGTGCCCAGCTGGTTCGGACATTTTCCGAAATTGAGAGCCCGGAAGTCCGGCGCAACATTCTCGATCTCGTTAAGTCGGTATCCGGTATCGCCACTGTCGTGTCCGACTAGATCATGAACCTGACCGCTTTCCAGGTGACAGGGCAACTTCATGGGTTCAGTTGAACCCATGTCGCTCCAGGCCTGAGGTTTTACCGCCGATATTCTTCCGGTTAATTGTCCGCATGGATCAAAGTTGGCTTGACGTGATGCGCACAGCCTGACAAAAGGGCGTCCACTCGGCTGCCATTGCATATAAAGAAATCTGCATATGGCGATCATCCTGTCCCATTCGCGGAGTTTGCAAGCCATGGCACGTCAGAATTATCTCTTCACCAGTGAATCAGTTTCAGAAGGTCATCCGGACAAGGTATGTGATCGCATCTCTGACGAGATTGTTGACCTTGTCTACAAGGAAGCCCGCAAGACCGGGACCGATCCATGGAATGTGCGCGTTGCCTGCGAAACGCTGACCACGACCAATCGCGTGGTGATTGCCGGTGAGGTTCGGGTTCCTGATACGCTGTTCAAAAAAGATAAGGCAGGCAACGTGGTTTACGACGGTGCCAACAAACCGGTTATAGCACCGGGCAGATTCCGTTCCGCAGCGCGTCGTGCCATCCGTGCCATCGGTTATGAGCAGGCCGGTTTTCACTGGAAAACTGCAAAGGTCGATGTGCTGCTGCATGCCCAGTCAGCCGATATTGCCCAGGGCGTGGATAATGCTGCAGACCGCCAGGGTGAAGAAGGTGCAGGTGATCAGGGTATCATGTTCGGCTATGCCTGCCGTGAAACGCCGGATTTCATGCCGGCACCGATTTACTACTCTCACAAGATTCTCGAGCTGATGGCCGCAGCCCGCCACAAGGGCGAAGGTGATGCCGCCAGGCTCGGACCTGATGCCAAGAGCCAGGTCACCATCCGTTATGTGGATGGCAGACCTTCGGAAGTCACATCGATTGTCGTTTCGACCCAGCATCTCGAGGAAAGCTGGGATTCAACCAAGGTACGTCAGGTTATTGAACCCTATGTGCGCGAAGCGCTGGGTGACCTGCCGATCGCTGCTGATTGTAAATGGTACATCAATCCCACCGGCAAGTTTGTCATCGGCGGACCCGACGGTGATGCCGGCCTGACCGGCCGCAAGATCATCGTTGATACCTATGGTGGTGCCGCACCGCATGGCGGCGGCGCATTCTCCGGCAAGGATACAACCAAGGTTGACCGCTCAGCGGCTTATGCAGCGCGCTATATGGCCAAGAATGTTGTGGCCGCAAAACTTGCTGAACGCTGCACCATCCAGCTTTCCTATGCCATTGGCGTGGCGCAGCCCCTGTCGGTTTATGTGGACACACACGGAACCGGCAAGGTGCATGAAAGCGTGCTTGAGCAGGCGCTGCGCGCGTGTATGGATCTGTCACCGTCTGGCATTCGACGCCATCTTGATCTGAACAAGCCGATCTATGCGCGCACTGCCGCTTACGGTCATTTTGGCCGCAAGCCCCGTCGTGATGGCTCGTTCTCCTGGGAAAAAACCGACATGACCACGGCGCTCAAGGAAGCTGTGAAGGCGGCTTCTCAGGAACAGCAGGTGCTCGAACCGGTGTCCTGATCCCTGATCGCTCAGCAATCGGAAACAGCGGTTAACGCCACTTGATCGAACAACCCATGCTCGGTGTTTGCTGGCTGGGGCCGTTGCCGGTGTCCGCAATCTGGTGCATGGCATTGACGAGTTCGCGGGTCCGGTTCGCCGGATCTCCCATTTTGGCGTCATCGAGACGGCCGCGATACTGCAACTCTCCGTCCTTGTTTAAGCCGAAGAAATCAGGTGTGCAGACGGCACCGTATGCTTTACCCACCGCCTGTTGCTCATCGACGAGGTATGGGAATGGAAACCCGTACCGTTCGGCAAACAGTTTCATGTTTGGCGGGCTGTCGGCCTGCACGTTCCGGTAGTCGTTTGACATGACCGCCAGTACATTGATGCCATCATCCATCAGTTCGGTCGCGTCCGCTGCGAACCGTTCGGCGATGGCCTGAACGTAGGGGCAGTGGTTGCAGATGAAGGCTATCAGAAGCCCTTTGCTACCGAGTTGTTCCGACATGGTGAAACTGTTGCCGCCGGGGTCTTTCAACGTAAACTCGGGTGCCTTCCAGCCGAAGTCGCAAATGGGGGTATCAAGTAACATGGTGGTTGCTTCCTTTGGGTCTCGTGCCCGGTAGAGGAGCGTTTCGGGCTTCTGATCAGTCAACCTTATTGCAAAGTAAGATATTCTTGCAGGCCCGATATGTTTTCCGGGCCTGCAGTGATTGTTGTTTCTTCTGGTTTAGATAACGACGGCCTGCGCAGATCGCAGGCCGTTGGGGGATTGTCATGTCGTCCTAGGCTGCAATCTCCTGTTCGACACTCCAGGCGTTCGGAGCGAAAGCACTGTCAATGTCGGTTTCGGCAATGTGGTTGGTGTAGTTGGACATCACCTTGAGGCTGGTGCCGAGAATGACTTCCAGGACTGTCTGCTGCGTATAGCCAGCCGCAGTAAAAGCTTCGATATCCGCTTTGGGAGGCCAGCCGCGGGTTTCGTTGATTACAACGGAGAACTGCCGCAGAGCTTCCAGTTTGGCATCTGCAATCGGGGTGTTGGTACGCAGGGCTTCGATAACATCGGCATTAACTCCAGCCATTTGCGAAATGGTTGTATGTGCAGCCATGCAGTACACGCAGCCATTGAGCCGGTTGTTCGTCATCAGGATGATCTGGCGTTCGGTCTCGGACAGGTCCGTCTTGTCGAAGATGCCGGCCAGCGTCATGTAGCCTTCGAGCAGAGAGGGCGCTTCGGCCATTGTCCCGAGCAGGTTGGGGACGAAGCTGTAAGCGTTCCTGGCGCCCTGGAGCAGTGGTCTGGAAGCTTCCGGAGCGGTTTCGATAGTATGGGTGGTGAAGTCAGTCATAGGTCACGTCCTTTTGGTCAAAGTGATGATCGAATTGTTTATAACGATCGGTATAAACACAGATAGTAAGTTTAAACCGATCGGTCAAGACCCTTGAATGATTTTATTGAACGATCGGTATAAACTCTCTATATAGAGGCTGACGTCGCTATCGAACCGGAGCCTGCACATGCCTTGGGAAAAAACCTTCGATCTGGATGAGGCAACCGACAAGGCAATCTCGGTTTTCTGGCAGAAAGGCTATGAGGGAACATCGATATCGGATCTTGTTGAGGGAATGGAAATCAACAAAGGCAGCCTCTACAATGCCTTTGGCAGCAAGAAAGCGCTGTTTGACCGCGCCCTGCTGCGCTACGACCAGAAAAACCGCCAGAAGTTTTTGCGGGAACTTGAAGCATTGGCAGATCCTGTTCTTGCCATAGGCACTCTGTTTGACGGCCTCATCGCCGAAGCGCGCACGGATACCGGGAACAGGGGTTGCTTGCTGGTTAACACGGCGCTGGAACTTCCCAACCAGAGCACAGACGTGCGAAATATGGTGACTGGCGCACTCAAAGAGTTTGAAGGTTTTTTCAAACGCCTGATCCTTCAGGGGCAGAAACTGGGCAGCATCCCGGCTGACATCGAAGCAGACGCTGCGTCGAAATCGCTGTTGGCTCTTGTTATTGGTCTCCGTGTTCTCGCCCGCGGAGCCTATGATGCTCACGCGCTTTCGGTACTTAAGACCGGTGCGCTGAAGCTGATAAGCTGAGCGTGTATTATATATGTTGAGGCCGCTTGACTTCCGGGACGGTTGTCAACAAACCATGCGTGCCTGACACAGTAACGTCGAAGGCAATGTAATCAGTCAGGACATTGTAGGCATGTCGCAACCACCGGACGGGCCCCGGTTCGCAGAAAAATTTTTCGGGCGTCGTGCCGGGCAGACCCTGCGCGACAATCATGTTCGACTGGTGGAAACCCTGCTGCCGAAATTGCGGGTGCCGGACAATGCTGATTGTCTGCACGATCCGCGCTCCCTGTTCGAAAGCTCTGTGTCCGAAGTCTGGCTGGAAGTCGGCTTCGGCGGAGGTGAACATCTTGCCTGGCAGGCAGCAGCCAATCCGAACGTCGGTTTCATCGGCGGCGAACCGTTCATAAATGGGGTCGCCAAACTGCTGAGTCTGCTGGAAGCAGGCGATCTGGGCAATGTCCGCATAGTCGATGATGACATACGCCCGCGCCTGGACCAGCTTGGCGATCAGACAATTTCGCGCGCCTTCCTGCTGTTTCCCGATCCATGGCCAAAGCTGCGCCATCACAAGCGCCGCTTTGTAAATCAGGCGAACCTGAACCGGCTGCATCGCATCATGAAGCCCGGTGCGGAGTTTCGGGTCGCCAGTGATATTGACCATTACATCGGCTGGAGCTTGCGCGAAGTTGCCGCGCACGGCGGCTTCACGCCGTTGTCGGATAACCCGGAAGACCGGCGGCAGCGTCCGGCGGATTGGCCGCAGACCAGGTATGAGGCAAAGGCCGTGCGCGAAGGGCGTACGTCTGAATATCTGCGATTTATCCGCGTGTAAGCGTTTTGCTTGAAGTCCGCGCATTCTCGGCGTATATGTAATTCATCAAGTTCATTCTCATAGGTTTTCAAAGAATACTGAAAACCACGGTTCATGAGGGTGGGTCCTGCGGGGCCCGCTTTTTTTGTTGCCTGAACGAGAATGATGTTTGCTTCTGCCAACCGGGCGTGTTGCGCACTGGTTGTTCTGGACAGGGAGATATCTGATGGCGGCCGACATGGCCAAAAGGATGCAGGTCGAAACCGGTGTGGCTGCCAAGGTGGCCCGGCTGGTCGAACCTGCCATTGAGGAACTGGGTTTCCGGTTGGTGCGCGTGCGCCTGACCGGCAACACGCTTCAGATTATGGCAGAGCGTCCCGATGGCACCATGACGGTTGGCGGTTGTCAGGATATTTCCCGTGCCATATCACCTTTGATGGACGTGAATGATCCGATTTCCGGCAGGTACAGTCTTGAAGTGTCGTCGCCTGGCGTCGACCGGCCACTGGTGCGCCCCGAAGATTTTGAGCGCTGGGCCGGGTTCGAAACGAAAGTCGAGCTGGTGACACCGCTGGCAGGCCGTAAGCGGTTTCGCGGAAAGCTGGAAGGTTTTGATGAAGGCGAAGTTCGCCTGTTCATCCCGCCGCCGGAAAAAGGCGATGAGAACATTTTGATCGGGCTGGACATAACCGCAATTGGTGATGCCCGTCTGGTGATGACCGACGAATTGCTTAAGGCTGCCGGTGAGCGTGCCAAGGCAGGCGAAGTCGGCGATGGTGCTGACTGGACTGAAAAAAACGAAATTGAATCCAACGACATTAAAGCGGAGTGAACGAAATGGCTGATGTCGCCGTAAGTGCAAACAGGCTGGAATTACTGCAGATCGCAGATGCGGTTGCACGAGAAAAATCCATCGACAAGGCTGTCGTGATCGATGCGATGGAGGACGCGATCCAGCGTGCTGCGCGCTCTCGCTATGGCGCAGAAAATGACATCCGCGCGGAAATTGATCCGCAAACCGGCGAAACCAAACTGTATCGCCTGCTGGAAGTGGTCGAGGAAGTTGAAAACGATTCGACCCAGATCACCATGAAGGAAGCGCTGGACCGCAATCCCGGTGCGCGCATGGGTGATTTTCTGTCCGAGCCGCTGCCACCTGTCGACTTTGGCCGCATCGCTGCCCAGAACGCCAAGCAGGTGATCGTGCAGAAGGTGCGCGATGCTGAACGCGAGCGTCAGTTTGAAGAGTACAAGGATCGCATTGGCGAGATTGTTTCCGGCGTCGTCAAGCGCGTCGAGTACGGCAACATCATCGTCGACCTTGGTCGTGGCGAAGGTATTGTTCGCCGCGATGAGGGTTTGCCGCGCGAAGCATTCCGCAATGGTGACCGGGTGCGGGCCTATATATTTGATGTGCGGCGCGAATTGCGCGGCCCGCAGATATTCCTGTCGCGCTCGCGTCCGGAGTTCATGTCCAAGCTGTTCCAGCAGGAAGTGCCGGAAATCTACGACGGTATTGTTGAGGTTGTGGCCGTGGCCCGTGATGCCGGTTCACGTGCAAAAATTTCCGTGCGCTCCAAGGACAGTTCAATCGATCCGGTTGGCGCTTGTGTCGGCATGCGCGGCAGCCGTGTTCAGGCTGTGGTCAACGAACTGCAGGGTGAAAAGATCGACATCATTCCCTGGACACCTGATGCAGCCAGTTTCATCGTCAACGCATTGGCGCCGGCCGAGGTTGCCAAGGTGGTTCTTGATGAAGATGCCCAGCGCATCGAGGTCGTTGTTCCTGACGAACAGCTTTCGCTGGCAATCGGGCGTCGCGGTCAGAACGTGCGTCTTGCCTCACAGCTTTCCGGCTGGGATATCGACATCATGACGGAGGCCGAGGAATCCGAGCGCCGTCAGAAAGAGTTCGCAGATCGTACACAACGCTTTACCGAAGCGCTTGATGTGGACGAGATGCTGGCTCAGCTGCTCGCATCGGAAGGGTTCGATTCCATTGAGGAAGTCGCATATGTGGCACCTGAGGAAATTGCGTCCATTGAGGGGCTCGATGATGAAACGGCGTCTGAAATTCAGGCCCGTGCAACCGAGTTCCTTGATCGCCAGGCGACAGAACTGGAGGCCAAGCGCAAGGAGCTTGGCGTAGCTGATGACCTGGCGGGCTTTGCCGGGTTGTCACTGGCCATGCTGGTGATGCTGGGTGAAGACGGCGTGTTGAATCTGGAAGATTTTGCCGGCTGTGTGCCGGATGATCTGGTTGGCTGGAATGAGCGCGGTGAAAGCGAAACAATCCGTCATGAAGGTTCTCTGTCTGCTACCGACATGACCGCGGCTGAAGCGGAAACCCTGATCATGGCCGCCCGCCTGCAACTGGGATGGATTGAGCCTGAGCCTGAGCCGGATCCGGAAGCAGCCACTGAAGCAGAAGCAGAAGGCAGCGAGGACGCTGCTGCCACAACCAGTAACGAAGAGTAAGGTGAACACCCGGCAATATGGCAGGTCTGGCACAACAAACCATCCTCGAGGATGATCCGAACGTCCGCATGTGCGCGCTCACCCGTGCACAGCGGCCGCGCGGCGAACTGTTGCGCTTTGTTGCCTCGCCGGATGGGGATCTGGTTCCTGACCTGAAAGAAAACTTGCCGGGCCGGGGCGTTTGGTTGAGCCTGTCGCGTGCGAGCGTGGCCGAGGCCGTCAAACGCGGGGTATTTGCACGGGCGCTTAAAGCCCAGATCACGCTGCCGGACAATCTTTCCGATCTCGTTGCCCGCCTGTTGCTTAAAGATGCCATGTCGTGTCTGTCTCTGGCATCGAAGGCAGGTCAGGTTGTTGCCGGATTTGAGAAGACCGAAGCAACGGTTGTTCATGGCCGGGCGGCGGTTCTCATAGCGGCTTCAGACGGTGCCGAAGACGGCCGCCGGAAACTGTCCGGAAAGCTGCGGGCTGCTGATCAGGCCGACCGGCTGGTCGAATGTTTCGCCTCTGCTGATTTGGATTTGGCATTGGGGCGTACAAATGTGATACATGCTGCCATTAACCCCGGTGGTCTGGCGCGGAAATTCATGACCTGCGCAAGACGATATGAATTATTTGAGTTAAACGGAGCCGCACAAGCGGAAAGCTGATAAGCAATGAGTGATACGAACGACAACGATAATGGTAACGAACGTCCTGGCGGACGCACACTCGGCTTGCGCGGCGGTGGCCAGAGCAGGGTGCGCCAGAACTTTTCGCATGGACGGTCAAAAACCGTTGTGGTGGAAACCAAGCGTAAACGCATTATTGGAGCGCCGGGCGCGAAACCTGCCGCACCTGCAGCTCCTGCGGCGCCAGCCGTTGCGGAGGCACCGGCACCAGCGCCTGTTGCAACACCGGAGACCAAGCCCGCAACCCCGGCACCGGAAGCAACCGCTCCGGCACCGGCAGCTCCTGCGACACCGGAACCTGCTGCGCCCGCGCCGGCTGCACCTGCTGCTGTGGCACCGCCGACACCGGCAGCGCCTGCTGCACCTGCCGCGCCAAAGCGGCCACCGATCAAGACAGTTGGAGCGCCCAAGGTATTGCGCACCCTGACGGCTGAGGAAGCCGAGGCACGTGAGCGCGCCCTGGTTGAGGCACGCCAGCGTGACATTGAAGATAAGAAGCGCGCCGAGATAGAAGCAGTTGAACGGGTTGAACGTGAAGCACGTGAAGCCGCCGAACGTGTTGAGAAGGAAGCCGAAGAAGCTCGCCGTGCGGCAAAGCGTGCAGCGGATGCGGAAGCCAAGGAAGCCGCGGCGGAAGTCAAGGCCAGCAAGGCTGCTGCTGCTGCTGCCGAACCCGAAACCGATGCCAGCCGCTCGAAATCCCGCCGTCCTTCCGGCGGTGCCGATAAACCTGCAACACCGCCCAAACCGCGCAACGATGCAGATCGCCGCCGTGGCAAGTTGACGATTTCCAATGCTCTCAATGACGATGGCGGGCGGGCTCGTTCACTGGCTGCCTTCCGTCGTCGCCAGGAACGCCAGAAAAAGCAGGCCAGGGGTGGTTCGGTAACCAAGGAGAAGGTTGCCCGCGAAGTGACCATTCCTGAAGTGATTACCATCCAGGAACTGGCCAACCGGATGAGTGAACGGGCAGTTGATGTCATCAAGTTCCTCATGAAGGAAGGCGAGATGCACACCATCAATGATGTCATTGATACCGATACTGCCCAGCTGATCGCGGAAGACTTCGGCCATACCGTCAAGCGGGTGTCAGAGTCCGATGTCGAAGAAGGCCTGATGCAGGATGATGATCCGGCAGACAGCATGAAGCCGCGTGCGCCGATCGTGACCGTTATGGGCCATGTCGATCACGGCAAGACATCATTGCTGGATGCGCTTCGCAACGCGTCTGTCGTATCTGGCGAGGCTGGCGGTATCACTCAGCATATCGGTGCCTATCAGGTTGAAACCGCCAATGGTCTGGCAACTTTCATTGATACGCCGGGCCATGCGGCCTTTACCGCCATGCGTGCCCGTGGAGCCAAGGCGACGGACATCGTGGTGCTGGTCGTGGCCGCAGATGATGGTGTTATGCCGCAAACAATCGAGGCGATCAGCCATGCCCGCGAAGCCGGCGTTCCGCTGATTGTTGCGATCAACAAGATCGACAAGCCGGATTCGGATCCAAATCGGGTCCGGACAGATCTGCTGAACCATGAAGTGATTGTCGAAAGCATGAGCGGTGACGTGCTTGAAGTGGAGATATCCGCGCTCAAGGGCACCAATCTCGACAAATTGCTCGAAGCGATCCTGCTGCAGGCCGAACTGCTGAACCTTCAGGCCAACCCTGATCGTGCGGCTGATGGCATTGTGGTTGAGGCGCAACTCGACAAGGGCCGTGGTCCTGTCGCCACAGTGCTGGTGCGTCGCGGCACATTGCGTGTCGGCGATATTGTCGTGGCAGGTGTTGCCTGGGGCAAGGTTCGCGCCCTGATCAATGACAAGGGTGCCAATATCGATGAGGCCGGACCTTCGGTTCCCGTTGAAGTTCTGGGTATGAGCTCCGCGCCGGAAGCCGGAGATCAGATCGTCGTGGTCGAGCACGAAGGCCGTGCCCGTGAAATCACCGAGTATCGTGAGCGCAAGCTGCGCGATACACGCGGAGCACCGAGCGCCAGATCATCTCTGGAGCAGATGATGAGCCAGCTCAAGGAAAGCGGCAAACAGGAGTTCTCGATCCTGATCAAGGCCGATGTGCAGGGCTCGGCGGAAGCCATCGTGCAGGCGCTCGACAAGCTCGGCACCGACGAAGTTGCAGCCCGTGTTGTGCATTATGCAGTTGGCGGTATTTCAGAATCCGACGTGCAGCTGGCCCAGGCTTCGAATGCCATTGTTGTCGGCTTCAACGTGCGTGCCAACAAGCAGGCGCGCGATGCAGCCGAAGCCAGCGGCATTGAAGTGCGCTATTACAACATCATCTATGATCTGGTTGATGACGTGAAGGCTGCCATGTCCGGCCTGTTGTCGCCGGACCTGCGTGAAACCTTCCTCGGCAATGCTGAAATTCTGGAAGTCTTCAACATCACCAAGGTCGGCAAGGTTGCCGGTTGCCGAGTGGTGGAAGGCAATGTCCAGCGTGGCGCCAAGGTGCGTCTGGTGCGCGACAGTGTTGTTGTCCACGAAGGCACACTGTCAACGCTCAAGCGCTTCAAGGACGAGGTCAAGGAAGTTCAGGTCGGCCAGGAATGCGGCATGGCCTTCGAGAACTATCAGGATATGCGTGCCGGTGATGTGATCGAGTGCTTTACGGTAGAGAGTATTCAACGCTCGTTGTAAGACATCGAATTGACAAGATCAGGGTGAGTTTTGGCTGTAACGGCCAAAACTCACAAATCAGATCGCTCTGAGGATTGGGCGAGCCTGCAATGGCCTGCCTGATGGAGTAACTTGAAATGAAACCAACGAGAAAAGCTGCCAAAGGTCCCTCGCAGCGTCAACTGCGCGTGGGCGAACTGATCCGTCATGAACTGTCAGCTCTGTTCATGCGCGGCGATGTGATGGATCCGGTTGTTGAAAAGACCGGGGTCACGGTACTTGAAGTAGCCACCACACCCGACCTCAGGTCAGCCACAGCTTATATCCGACCGTTCCAGCCGTCCGGTGACGGTGATGAATTGGTGGAAGCCCTGATGCGCCACCGCAGGTTCATCCGCGGTGAACTGACACCAAAACTGCAGATGAAATTCATGCCGGAGATCAAGTTTCGCATAGACAACTCGATCGACTATGCCTCCAGCATCGATGCCCTGCTTGACGACCCTAAGGTCAAGGCCGATCTCGGGCCGGACCGCGAAGACTGAAAGCGCAGGCACTCATTGGCTCGTCGTAAAAAGGGAAACCGCGTCCACGGCTGGGTGTTTCTCGACAAGCCGCTTGGCATGGGGTCCACCCAGGCCGTAGCCATGGTGCGGCGTGCCTTCAACGCCCAGAAAGCGGGACATGCCGGAACCCTCGACCCGCTGGCAACCGGCTTGCTGGCCATTGCGCTGGGTGAAGCCACCAAGACAGTTCCCTATATGACAGATGCGGTGAAGACCTACACGTTCACGGTGCGCTGGGGCGAGGCAACTGAGACATGTGATGCAGAAGGTGAGGTAAGTGCGACCAGTCCAGAGCGCCCGGCGCGCCACGACATTACCGGTGCATTGCCGGAATTTATCGGACGGATCGAGCAGGCCCCACCCGTCTATTCCGCCATCAAGATCGACGGTCAGCGCGCCTATGATCTGGCCCGGGCCGGTGAGCAGGTCGAGATGGCAAAGCGGCCGGTTCAGGTCGACAGCCTGACACTCACCGGATGCCCTGATGAAGACCATGCCGCTTTCGAGGTATGTTGCGGCAAGGGCACTTATGTCCGCTCCCTTGCCCGCGACATGGCTCTGGCGCTTGGCACACAAGGTCATGTCACCGCGCTTCGCCGTATTGCCACAGGCGGTGTGTCGATTGATCAATGTGTTGCAGCAGGCGCATTTGAAGATGGCGATGCAGGCGACCTGTCCGACCTGTTACATCCTATCGAGACAGTGCTGGGTCATCTGCCGGTGGTTGAACTTGATGAGGTAGCCGCAGGCAAGGTGGCTCATGGCAACCCGGTTGAGGGGTTGGCCGGCGGTCGGTTTTGCAATGGTGAAGAACTGCTGCTGACCCGTTCAGGCGCGCCCATGGCGATTGCACAGGTAAAGGACGCGCTCATACAACCACTACGGGTTTTTCAGCTCGATAACTGAGGTTTGCCCGTTTGCCTTTTGGTCTGGTATTCGGGCGCTGTTTCGGCTATATGCTGCCCCAACACCGGGTTGTCCCGGTGTTTTTTCATGGCCTTCGCTGGACGACATCCCGGCTTTAGGCGTCCTGTTCCTCATTTTGAAAGGATTTCCCGATGTCGATTACGCCTGAGCGCAAGCTGGAGCTTGTGAAGGAATACGCCACTGTTGACGGCGATACCGGTTCTCCCGAAGTGCAGGTTGCAATCCTGACCGAGCGGATCAAGAACCTGACGGGTCACTTCCAGACCCACAAGAAAGACAACCATTCACGCCGTGGTCTGCTCAAGCTGGTCAGCCAGCGCCGCAAACTGCTGGACTATGTCAAGGTGCGTGATGAACCCCGCTACAAGAGCATTATTCAACGGCTCGGTATCCGGCGGTAATTTCAATAACAATGAGCGGGTGGTTTTCCTAAATCGGAAAGCCGCCCGTTTCCCCTTTTTTGGCACGTACGGCAATGGGGCCGGGTGCTGATGGCCCGATCGGGGAGAGCCGCAAAGACAAATAATTGATGGCGGCAAGGGCCGGAGCTGAGCAAGGAGATGCGGAAACAGGTTTTCCCGTCCACATTCAGCTCTACCATACATGTAAGGAAATAATTTTATGTTTGACATTCATGTCGAAGAAATTGAATGGGCCGGACGCACACTGAGGCTGGAAACCGGCCGTGTTGCGCGCCAGGCTGATGGCGCCGTACTGGCGACCTATGGTGAGACAACAGTGCTGGCAACCGTGGTTGCCGACCGCTCCCCCAAGCCGGGCCTGGATTTCTTTCCATTGACCGTGAACTACCAGGAAAAAACCTATGCCGCCGGCAAGATCCCGGGCGGTTTTTTCAAGCGCGAAGCAAGGCCGTCAGAAAAGGAAACACTGGTTTCCCGTCTGATTGACCGTCCCATTCGCCCGCTGTTTGCCAAAGGCTTCAAGTGCGAGACACAGGTTATCCTGACCGTACTCAGCCACGATCTTGAGAACGATCCGGATATCGTTGCCATGGTCGGTGCATCTGCAGCCCTGTGTCTGTCCGGCGCTCCGTTCCTCGGACCGATCGGTGCAGCGCGTGTCGGTTACATTGACGGCGAGTACGTGGTGAACCCGACACTTGACCAGATGCCGGATTCAGTTCTGGACCTGGTTGTGGCAGGTACTACGGACGCTGTGCTGATGGTTGAGTCCGAAGCGCAGGAACTGTCCGAGGAAATCATGCTCGGCGCGGTGATGAAGGGCCATGAAGACTTCCAGCCGGTTATCGAAGCAATCATCCGTCTGGCAGAACGTGGCGCGCGCGAGCCTCGCGAGCACAATCCTGAGGATACGTCCGACTTGCTTGCTGCCGCGAAGAAGCTGGCTGAAAAAGACCTGCAGGCAGCCTATTCAATTGCCGGCAAGGAAGAGCGTCGCGACGCTATTTCCGCAGCCAAGACAAAGGTTGTTGAAGAACTCTGTGATCCCGAAGACGACGAAGCACCGGCGCCCAACAAGGTTGGCGAAGTGTTCAAGTCACTGGAAGCAGGCATTGTTCGCGGCCAGATCATTGATACCGGTTCGCGTATTGATGGCCGTGGACTGTCGGATGTTCGCCAGATCAAGTGCGAAGTCGGCGTTCTGCCGCGCACCCATGGTTCAGCCCTGTTCACCCGTGGTGAAACCCAGGCGCTGGTCGTAACCACACTGGGTACCGGTGACGACGAGCAGTTCATTGATGCACTGGAGGGTACCTACAAGGAAAACTTCCTGCTGCATTACAACTTCCCGCCATACTCTGTCGGTGAAACCGGCCGCTCCGGTTTCACCAGCCGTCGTGAAATCGGTCACGGCAAGCTGGCCTGGCGCGCCGTGCACCCGATGTTGCCGAAGAAGGAAGAATTCCCGTACACCATCCGCGTTGTGTCGGAAATCACCGAGTCCAACGGGTCATCTTCAATGGCCAGTGTGTGCGGTGCATCGCTTGCCATGATGGATGCGGGCGTTCCGCTCACGCGTCCGATCGCCGGCATTGCCATGGGCCTTATCCTTGAGGGTGAAAAGTTCGCCGTGTTGTCCGATATCCTGGGCGACGAAGACCATCTCGGCGACATGGACTTCAAGGTAGCCGGCACCGAAGATGGCGTCACATCGCTTCAGATGGACATCAAGATCACCGGTATTACCCAGGAGATCATGTCAACGGCATTGTTCCAGGCCAAGGATGGCCGTTTGCACATTCTGGGCAAGATGTCTGAAGCCATCACCCAGGGCCGTGAGGAACTTGGCGAACATGCACCTCGCATCGAAGTCATGACAATCCCGGCCGACAAGATCCGTGAAGTCATCGGTACCGGTGGCAAGGTGATCCGCGAGATCGTCGAAAAGACCGGTGCAAAGGTCAACATCAACGATGATGGCGTGATCAATATCGCCTCTGCCGACGGCGCGTCGATCAAGGCAGCGAAAGACTGGATACATTCCATCGTCGCTGAACCTGAAGAAGGTGTGATCTATGACGGCAAGGTCGTGAAGGTCGTGGACTTCGGTGCCTTCGTCAACTTCTTCGGCGCCAAGGATGGCCTGGTTCATATTTCCGAACTGGCACCCAAGCGTGTTGAAAAGGTTTCCGATATTGTCAGTGAAGGCCAGGATGTAAAGGTCAAGCTGCTCGGCTTCGACCAGCGCGGCAAGGTTCGCCTGTCCATGAAGCAGGTCGACCAGGAAACCGGCGAAGAAATTTCGCAGGCCAAGGACGACTAGAGCAACATGGGTTCACTTGAACCCATAAAGTTGCTCTAACACTTGGAAGCGATCAGTTTTATGGTTTTTGATTGATTCAATCAAAAACCATACTGATCTGAGACCTCGCAACCCGATTGCAGAAATTGAAAGAGCGCCGTTTTACCGGCGCTCTTTTTTGTCTGAAGCTTGATCTGGTTAAAGCATGGCCGGCACGACCCGGTCCGGCGGCTTGTGACCATCTACAAATGTCTTGATATTGATGATGACTTTCTCACCCATGTCGACGCGGCCTTCAATTGTTGCCGATCCCATGTGCGGCATCAAAACCGCCTTCGGGTTTTGTAAAAGGCGCGGGTTTACAGCAGGTTCGTGCTCAAACACGTCCAGGCCGACCCCGGCAAGCTCGTCTTTTTCCAGCATCCGGGCCATGGCGTTTTCGTCGATCACTTCACCGCGTGCGGTGTTTACGATGATGGCTGTGGGCTTGAGCAGCTGCATGCGGCGTGCCGACAGCAGATGGTAGGTGCCCGGCGTGTGCGGGCAGTTGACCGAGATGATATCCATACGTGCCAGCATCTGGTCGAGGCTCTCCCAATAGGTTGCTTCGAGTTCTTCTTCGATGGAGGCGTGAACCGGCTTGCGGTTGTGATAATGTATTTGCAGTCCGAATGCCTTGGCGCGCCGTGCCACTGCCTGCCCGATGCGGCCCATGCCGATGATGCCAAGACGCTTGCCGTAAATGCGCCGGCCCAACATCCAGGTCGGAGACCAGCCTTGCCAGACCTCTTCATTGCCGATGGCGTTGGCGCCTTCGATCACCCGCCGTGAAACTGCAAGGATCAGGGCAAGTGTCATGTCGGCTGTATCTTCGGTCAGGACGCCTGGCGTATTGGTAACGGTGATGCCGCGATTGGTTGCCGTCTCCACGTCTATGTTGTCAACGCCGGTGCCGAAGTTTGCTATCAGTTTCAACTGATCTCCAGCCTGCATGATGACCGCCTTGTCAATCCTGTCTGTCACGGTAGGCACCAGGACTTCAGCCTGCTTGACCGCTTCAACCAGGTCGCTCTGGCTCATTGGCGCATCGGTTTCGTTCAATGTCGTAGCAAACAATTCGCGCATGCGTGTTTCAACAACATCCGGCAGTCTGCGGGTAACAATCACGGTTGGCTTGCGCGTCGGCATTGGGGGCAACTCCTGGCGAAATCGTAGTGCTGGGCTTTAGTGGTCAATCTGCCAGCCCTTGCAAATCATTAATCCATTCTTGTTTATGGTGCGTGAGCTCCCATGTAAACTGTGCTGGTTGATGCAATCGGCATTTCGGAGCATATTAGAGCACCATCAGTTCACCAGAACTCGTAAAACGGCTCGAAAATATTGCAAGTGATCGAGTCTGCGTTTTTTGGTTGTGAGCAGGCAATTCGCCAGGGTTGGGTAAGGTTTTGGGACGTTTGAGCATAGGACGACTTTTGTTTGCTGCGCTGGCTTTCGCCGTTGCAGGCGGCATCGTCTATGCATTCACCGAAACCCAGAATCCGGCAACCCTGAGTTCTGCGAAGGCTGCCCAGGATAATACCGCGACAGCCGGACCGGTGGTGAAAACCCAGACAGGATTGCCGCTGCCGAGGTTTGTCAGTCTCAAACAGAAACTGGTCAATGTACGAAGGGGCCCATCCCTTGAACACGGTGTTGCATGGGTCTTCACCCGAAAAAGCCTGCCCGTGGAAATTATCGCCGAGTTTGATCGCTGGCGCCGCATTCGCGACAGCGAAGGTGCCGAAGGCTGGGTTTATCATGGATTGCTGGCAGGCAGGCGCACTGTCATTGCAGCGCCATGGGCAAAGGGCAAAGTCATGCAACTGCTGGCCAGCGCCTCTGCCACGGGTGATCTTGTTGCACGTATCAGTTCTGGCGCGCTGGGTGAATTGAAGTCCTGTGACGGAAAGTGGTGCTACACAGACTTCGGTGGTTATGAAGGCTACGTGTCGCAGGAAACGCTTTTCGGCGTTTATCCGGGCGAAGTCTACCGGAAGTGATCAGTTGAGCGTCGGCGGATGCGGAGTGGTCACTCAGCCATTGTCTTTTTCAAGCCGTACAATGATGTCGATCCGGCCGATCCGCATGCCTTCGGGCGGTTGGGGCAAGCCGTCGACCGTTAGCTGATCGTCATCAATGTCGATCAGGCGGCCTTCGTCTTCCAGATAATAGTGACAGTGATTGGAGGTATTGGTGTCGAAGTAGGATTTGTGACCCTCAACTGCAACTTCACGTAACAGTCCAGCTTCGGTGAACTGGTTGAGTGTGTTGTAAATTGTCGCAAGCGACACCGCGATACCGGCCTGCACGGTTTCAACATGAAGTTGTTCAGCCGTGATATGCCGGTCTCCGCTGCCGAACAGAAGATTTCCAAGCGACATGCGCTGGCGCGTAGGCCGCATACCGGCGTCGCGCAGTTTCTGTTCCATGTCTTGGGTACTCGTCATCACATCACTTCACTGGGATAAATGGCCACCGGCCATTAAAAAACACGATCAAACACTTATATAGCCTTTACGATGCCCGCTTGCAATCGCGCACGTGTTGCCAGTGACGCAAGGTCGCTGGAGGCGCGCCGTGTTTGGTTAGTGCTTTCACAGAATGTTTCGATATGTTACGAAAACAACAGCAACAGGGGTGTGGCAGGTTGATTGCCTGCACGACAATTTCAGGGTTTGAGGGCGATGAGCGAACGTAAAGGGCATTTTGGCTACGAGGAATTGCTGGCTTGTGGCAGAGGCGAGCTGTTCGGTCCCGGCAATGCGCAGTTGCCGCTGCCGCCAATGCTGATGTTTGATCGCATTTCGTCGATCACAGAAGATGGCGGATCTGCCGGCAAGGGCCAGATCGTGGCTGAGCTTGATGTCAAACCGGACTTGTGGTTTTTCCCGTGCCATTTCCAGGGTGATCCCGTTATGCCCGGCTGTCTCGGGCTGGATGCCCTGTGGCAATTGACCGGGTTTTTTCTGGGATGGATGGGCGCGCCGGGGCGTGGCCGGGCGCTGGGTGTCGGCGAGGTCAAATTCACTGCAATGGTGACGCCAGACGTCAAGAAGGTCGAGTACGTGGTGGATGTTCAGCGGCTCATATTGCGCAGGCTGAACATGGCCATTGCTAACGGAGTGCTGAAGGCTGATGGCGAGGTTATCTACACCACGACCAATATGCGTGTTGGAACTTTTGTGGATGAAAAACCGGCTTAGTCCTGTGCGACAAGGCGGACGATGAAAGGCAAATAGGGCAGCATGAGACGTGTGGTAGTCACCGGTATCGGTATTGTATCGAGTATCGGCAGCAATGCGCAGGAAGTGAATGCCTCCCTGCGCGAAGCAAAGCCGGGAATTGTCAGCGCGGAAGATTACGCCAGGCTTGGTTTCCGGTGTCAGGTGCACGGCGCGCCAACGATCGATCTTGACAGTTCCATTGACCGCCGGGTGCGTCGCTTCATGGGCGATGGGGCTGCCTGGAACTGGGTCGCCATGCAGCAGGCCATCACCGATGCAGGGCTTGAAGAAAGTGACGTCAAGAACGAGCGTACTGGCCTGATCATGGGTTCAGGCGGGCCTTCAACCCGCACTATCGTTGCCGCGGCAGACACCACACGGGAAAAAAGTCCCAAGCGCGTTGGCCCGTTTGCGGTGCCTGCGGCCATGTCGTCGACCAATTCCGCGACGCTTGCCGTGCCGTTTGGCATCAGGGGCGTCAATTACTCGATCTCGTCTGCCTGCGCCACGTCAACACATTGTATCGGCAATGCTGCTGAACTCATTCAGTGGGGCAAGCAGGACGTGATGTTTGCCGGCGGTGGCGAGGAGCTTGACTGGACCCTGTCTGTTCTGTTCGACGCCATGGGCGCCATGTCGTCCGACTTCAACGACACGCCCGCCAGGGCCTCGCGCGCCTATGACAAGGACCGTGACGGGTTCATTATCGCCGGTGGCGGCGGGACGGTTGTGCTGGAAGAACTGGAACATGCCAGGGCGCGTGGCGCGAAAATCTATTGCGAGCTGGTCGGTTATGGCGCCACATCCGATGGCATTGACATGGTGCAGCCATCCGGTGAGGGTGCAGCGCGCTGCATGAACCTGGCCATGTCCACGGTCAAGGAGAAGGTCGATTACATCAATCCCCATGCCACCTCGACACCGATTGGCGACCTGCGGGAAATTGAAGCCATACGCGAGGTTTTCGGCAAGGATATTCCGCCGATCTCGGCGACAAAGTCGCTGACCGGACATTCACTGGGCGCGGCCGGCGTGCAGGAAGCGATCTACTCGATTTTGATGATGCAGAACGGTTTCATTTGTGAAAGCGCCAACATCGAAGAGCTGGATCCCGACTTTGCCGACATACCCATCGTTCGCGAACGCCGCGATGATGTGAACCTGGACGTTGTCCTGTCCAACAGCTTCGGCTTCGGCGGTACCAACGGCACTCTGGTGTTCCAGCGCTATAACGGTTAAGCACTTCTCCCAAATGTAGTGACGCACAACCAGTCCGGTCCCGAAGCGGACTGTGACGGGCGCAGCAGGGATGATTTCAGGAACCATAATGATTGAAGTTAAAAGCGATCTGATGAAAGGCCGCCGCGGTCTTATCATGGGAGTGGCGAACGATCACTCAATTGCATGGGGCATTGCCAAATCATTGCGCGAGCACGGCGCCGAACTGGCATTTACCTATCAAGGTGATGCGTTCGGCAAGCGCGTGGCGCCGCTGGCTGAAAAGGCTGGCTCGTCACTGGTGATGCCGTGCGATGTCGAAGACCCCGCAACCGTCGCAGCCGTCTTCGACAAGCTGCAGGCCGAATGGGGGTCACTGGATTTCGTGGTGCATGCCATCGCCTATTCCGACAAGACCGAGCTGAGCGGGCTCTATGCCGATACGACACGCGAAAATTTCTCGCGCACCATGCTGATTTCATGCTTTTCGTTCACCGAGATTGCCAGGCGCGCGGCAGCCATGATGAACGATGGCGGATCCATGGTCACCCTGACCTATGGCGGTGCCACGCGGGTGATGCCGAACTACAATGTTATGGGCGTGGCCAAGGCGGCCCTGGAAGCCTCGGTGCGTTATCTGGCGGCAGATTACGGTCCAAGAGGCATAAGGGTAAATGCCATATCCGCCGGACCCATGCGCACGCTGGCCGGCGCCGGCATCGCAGACGCACGGGCCATGTTCTCGTTCCAGCGCCAGCATTCGCCATTGCGCCGTCCTGTCAGCCTGGACGAAGTTGGCGGTGCTGGCCTGTATCTGCTGTCGCCGCTGTCCGGTGGCGTAACCGGTGAAGTGCATTTTGTGGATTCAGGCTACAACATCATTTCCACACCACGTCCCGAAGACCTGGCCGCTGGATCAGACTAGATGCTCTTGCATAACTGACTAGGTCCGACCGGGCCTCGGGCCGGTCAGGCCCGCCCCCGCGGAGACGTGAGGGCGCAGCCCGAACTGTCGTGAGCGCAATGAACTTCCAGACTACTTGTACGCAGACAGATCAGTGATGGTCGGATTGCGGCCATTGAGCGGGTTGTCCGGGTTCCAGCTCAGTTTTGTGACCATGAAGCGCGCGGACAGGGCATCGTACATCACCATCCGTCCGGCCAGGCTGTCACCTATTCCTGCGATCTCCTTGATCACTTCCATGGCCTGCATGGAGCCGATCACACCGGTCAGTGCGCCGATGATGCCGGCTTCCTCACATGACGGCACCATGCCGTCCGGCGGTATGTCGGTATGCAGGCACCGGTAGCTTGGAAATGGTTTGCCGTCTGCCTGAGCAAGGTGTGGCTTGAATGTGGAAAGCTGTGCGTCAAACTGGCCGACGGCGGCAGACACCAGAGTCTTGCCCGAAAGATGGCATGCGTCTGACACCAGAAACCGGGTGACAAAATTATCGCAACCATCGGCAACGATGTCATAGTCCGAGATGATCTCCATCGCATTGGAGGCATCCAGTCGTGTCTGGTGCGTGATGACGTTTACATTGGGATTGAGGTCGTTGATCCGTGCGGCCGCGCTGTCGGTCTTTGCGGTTTTCTCTGTAGCACCTTTGGTGGTGTGAATGATCTGCCGTTGCAGGTTGGACAGGCTGACTATGTCATCATCCACCACGCCGATGCTGCCGATACCGGCACCTGCCAGGTACAGCAAAACCGGTGCGCCCAGCCCGCCTGCTCCGATAACCAGGACTTTTGCCGCTTTCAGTTTTTGCTGGCCCGGTCCGCCCAGTTCACGCAGCACAATGTGCCTTGCATATCTTTCGATCTCATCATCGCTCAATGCCATGATCAGTTTTTCCCTGTTGACCCGAAGCCACCTGAACCCCTGCTGGTGTCATCCAGCACATCAACCTGCTTGATTGTCGCCTGTACCACAGGAGAAACCACCATCTGGGCGATACGGTCACCGCGATTGATGGTGAACCGGTCGTGGCCGAGATTGATCAGGATCACCTTGATCTCACCGCGATAGTCGGCATCGATGGTGCCGGGTGTGTTGAGGCAGGTAATGCCGTGTTTGACGGCAAGACCGGATCGGGGCCTGATCTGTGCTTCAAACCCCGGTGGTAAAGCCATAGCAAACCCGGTCTCAATCAGTGCCCGCGCACCAGTCTCAAGAACAACCGGCCTATCAGCCGGAACTGCAGCACGAATATCCATGCCGGCAGCCTGTTCCGTTTCATAGGCAGGCAGGTCCAGTCCGTCACCATGCGGCAACCAGGTCAACCGGACTGTCGGCACCGGGCTCATGTATTTTCCGCAAGCATGGCCGCGAAGCGGTCCATGAGGCGTGCAGCGACGTCGCGTTTGGACATTTTTTCCCAGTCCTCGACAGTATCCGGACCGACCAGGTGGACGGTGTTGTCGCGCCCGCCCATGACACCGCCCTCATCACTTACGTCATTTGCAACGATGACATCCGCATTCTTGGCAGTGAGTTTCTTGCGGGCATTGTCGACAACATTCTCGGTTTCTGCGGCAAAGCCGACCACCAGTGCAGGGCGGTGGTTTTTCAGGTGACCGACCGACTTCAGGATGTCCGGGTTTTCCGCCAGCTTCAAATCCGGCGGGTTGCCGCTGCCGTCTTTTTTCATCTTCTGTTGCACATTGTCTTCAGTTCGCCAGTCCGCCACTGCTGCACAGAAGATGGCCATGTCACACGGCAATTCGCCCTGCACGGCTTTCAGCATGTCACGTGCGGTTTCAACATTGATCAACTCGACGCCTGGCGGGATCGGCAGGCCGACCGGGCCCGACACAAGCGCAACCTCGGCACCCAGCGCAATGGCTGCTTCGGCCAGCGCATATCCCTGTTTCCCGGATGACCTGTTGGCGATATAGCGCACCGGATCGATCGGCTCGTGTGTGGGACCTGCGGTGATCAACACCTTGCGCCCGGTCAACGGACCGGTTTTGCTGACATCGGGCCTGGGCTGTGCCGACAGGCTTTCGTCGCCGTAGAACTGTTCAACGGCTGCAAAGATGTCTGCGGCCTCGCTCATCCGGCCAGGGCCATACTCGCCGCAGGCCATGTCGCCGTCTTCAGGCCCGCTGACCAGGATGCCGTCGCCTTTGAGGATTTCCAGATTGCGCTGTGTGGCCGGGTGCTGCCACATGCGCACGTTCATGGCAGGGGCCATAAGGACCGGTTTGTCGGTCGCCAGCAGTGCCGTGGTTGCCAGATCGTCGGCCTGGCCAGTTGCCATCTTTGCCATCAGGTCGGCTGTCGCCGGTGCTACCACTACAAGATCGGCAACGCGCGACAGCTGAATGTGCCCCATCTCCGCTTCATCGGTCAGGTCGAACAGATCAGTGTAGGTTTTCTCACCGGCCAGTCCGCTGACCGAAAGCGGTGTGACGAACTGTTGACCACCACGGGTCAGAATCGGGGTAACCGCCACACCTGCTTTCTTGCACAGCCGGATCAGCTCAAGCGTCTTGTAGGCGGCAATGCCGCCCCCGATAATCAGCAATATGCGTTTTTGATCGCTCATGAGCTCAACCTTACTACAGGGCCAGCGAGACAGCGAGTACCACTAATGCAATGGCACCAACCCACAAAGCTCCCCGATTGGAAGCGGAATGCCGCGCCTGTGCGGCCGCAATTGCATCGGTTGTGTCGGCGTCCAGCCGGATACCGCCGGATTGTGCCATGGAGGACACCAGGGCCGATGCCTGTCCCAGCTCGCTCAGCACTTCGGGAAAAGATGCCGCCAGCCGGCCCAGTGTCGCGGCACCTTCTGCGGCGTCTTCAAGCCTGCCTTGTGCGCCGAGTTTCTGTTCCATCCATTCCGCAACCACCGGTTCGGCCGTCACCCACATATTGAGTTTCGGGTTGAAGCTGCGTGCAACGCCTTCCACCACAACCATGGTTTTCTGAAGTAAAATGAGTTGCGGTTGGGTTTCCATGTTGAACTGGCCAGTCACCTCAAACAGCTGGGTCAGCAGCCGTGCCATGGAAATGTCAGTTGAATTGCGCCCCATGATCGGTTCCCCGATCGCGCGCAGGGCTTGCGCGAACATGTCCACATCTTGTGCGGCGGGCACATAACCGGCCTCGAAATGAACCATGGCAATCCGCTTGTAGTCGCGCTTGATGAAGCCCCAAAGGATTTCAGCAAGAAACCGGCGATCCTTCATGCTCAGGCGGCCCATGATGCCGAAATCAACGGCCACCAGGTTGTTCTGCGCGTCGATAAACAAATTGCCCTGATGCATGTCGGCATGAAAGAAACCGTCCCGCATGGCGTGGCGCAGAAAAGACTGGATGACAGTGTCGCCGAGCCGGGGCAGATCGAGCCCGGATGCCGCCAGTGCCTTGTCATCTGTCAGCGCAATACCGTCAATCCACTCGCTGGTCAGTATTCTGCGCGATGTTTGTTGCCAGAAAATTTCAGGCACCCGGAAACCGGGGTCATCGCGGGTGTTTTCGGCCATCTCGGACATGGCCGCCGCTTCAAGCCGCAGGTCCATTTCAAGCTCGACCGAACGTTCCAGCGTTGCAACCGCCTTAATGAAGTTCAGCCGGCGGGCCTCTGCGGAAAACCGTTCAGCCAGTCTGGCTGCGGTAAAGAACGTCTCCAGGTCATCGTGGAACCTTGCCTCCACACCGGGCCGCAGGACCTTGACCGCCACATCGCGCCGGTTTCCGGCATCGTCGATGACCTGCGCCTTGTGAACCTGCGCAATCGAGGCGGCTGCAACCGGATCGGACAGGGGCTGGAAGATTTCACCTGCCGGCTTGCCAAGGCCGGTCTGAATGGCTTCACGCGCCTCGTTCATGCCGAACGATTTCATGCGATCCTGCAGTTGCCGCAACGCATCTGCCCGCTCAGAGCCGATCACGTCCGGCCGCGTAGCCAGAAACTGACCAAGCTTGATGTAACTCGGGCCCAGTTCGTTGAGGGCGTCGGCAAGGCCGGAGCGCTGTTCCTGGCTGGACTTGCCGGCGCCCAATAGTCTGAGAGCGGTTTTTGCGGCCGCCGGAACATTGTCATCGTCGAGAGCAGCATCGAACCCGCCATGCCGCGCGATGGTGCGGCCGGCACGGGCAAGCTTCAAGAGATGTCGGATTTTGCTGAACATGCGGTGCGTGCCTAGGGCCTGTTGACAAGTATGAACACGGGTTTGACGGGCCATATTTTGAGTGATTTTTGCAGGAAATCCGGTGCCGCGGGCTTGTCGCCTTCAAGCCGGATTTCCTGCAAAAAGCGCCAAAATAGGGCCCGCCCTGAAGGGTTTTGCCTAAATTGTCCACTAAAGGCGGCTTTGTCCTTGCAAAGGGGGCAACCCTGTGCGGCGGCCAAAGCCTGATTATTGAACGATTTATGCAAAATCAAACCCATGTTCATACTTGTCAACAGACCCTAAATTTTCCAGCCGGAATGAATTGCGACGATGCCGCCTGTCAGCATCCGGTGGCTGGTGCGCGCGAAGCCGGCTTTGGCAATCATCTGCTCAAACGCTTGCGGTGCAGGAAATTTCTGGATGCTTTCGACCAGATAGCGGTACGGATCGCCGTCACCGGTGACCACTTTGCCCACGGCAGGAATGACAGTCATGGAATAGGCTTCATAGACCTGCTCCATGCCGGGTACATCCACATGCGAAAACTCCAGACACAGGAAACGCCCGCCCGGTTTCAAGACCCGGTAGGCTTGCGCGAGGGCCCGGTCGATATGGGTTACATTACGAATGCCAAAGGCGATCGTGTAGGCATCAAATGTGTCGTCGGGAAAGGCCAGGGTTTCCGCATTGCCGACAGAGAACCTGCACTTGCCGCCATGCAGTTCGCCCGGCGCACGGCGGGCACCTTCTGAAACCATCTCGGGAGATATATCGGCAACCGTCACCTCGGTACCGCCGCCGCCTGCCCGTGCAATGCGAAATGCAATGTCGCCCGTACCGCCGGCGACATCCAGAACCTTGAACGCACGTTCGGACTTCGGCGGGTTCAGCAGCGCGATGAAATCGTCTTTCCACAGCCGGTGCAAACCACCTGACATGAGATCATTCATCTGGTCGTAGCGGGCCGCGACCTTGCCGAACACCTCGTTCACCAGGCCCTGGCGGTCTGCTTCTGCAACGGTACGGAAACCGAATGAAGTTTCGTCCGCAGATTTTAATTTTTCTGTATCATCCATGGTGGCGGCGACCATAGACCAGCTTGCCAATCATGGCTATCAGTTGTGCCCAAACAAGGTGAACATGCCGCATGCAGGATGTGCGGACCGGAAGGACGATAATGCCTGAACTTCCCGAAGTGGAAACTGTACGACGCGGACTTGAACCTGCGCTTGTGGACAGGCGGGTGACGTCCGTCAGGCTGAACCGCCCTGATCTCAGGTTTCCGTTCCCCGCAGGGCTGGCGGAGATTGTCTCAGGCAAGCGCATAGTCGCGCTGAGGCGGCGCGCCAAGTACATCCTCATCGAGCTGGACAGCGGGCACACCCTGCTTGTTCATCTGGGTATGACCGGCAGGTTTACCGTCTGGCCGCCGGATGGTGCAGCCCGCAACCTCGGCGAGTTCTACTATCTCGAGCAGGCAGGCCATGGCGGTGACGGAACCCATGACCATGTGGTGATCGATCTCGATGACGGTGCCCGTGTGGTCTACACGGATCCGCGCCGGTTCGGGTTCGTTGACCTCGTTCACCCCGGTGAAGTCGACAGTAACCGGTTTCTCGCCGGTCTTGGTGTGGAGCCGCTCGGCAATGAACTGCACGCAGATTTTCTGGCCGCTGCCCTTGCTGGCCGCAAGTCACCCTTGAAGGCAGCTTTGCTGGACCAGCGGATTGTTGCGGGACTTGGCAATATATATGTGTGCGAGGCACTGTACCGGGCACGGCTGTCGCCCAAACGTCTGTCTGGCAGCATTGTCCGGAAACGCGGCTCATCGCCTCTGGTCGAACCACTGGTGCACGCCATTCGCTCTATCATCGCGCAGGCGATTGAAGCCGGCGGCTCGACGCTGCGTGACTATGCCCGCACAGATGGCAGTTCAGGCGAGTTTCAGCAACGCTTTGATGTCTATGACCGTGAAGGCAAGGCCTGCCAGACACAAGGCTGCACATCGAAGATCAGGCGAATTGTCCAATCTGGCCGGTCCACTTTCTATTGCCCCACTTGCCAGCGCTGAACGGTTTGCTGTTTATTGCCGGTGATGAACTTGTTGACCCGCCCCTGCAGGGAGAATACCCGATGACCTACACCAACATATCTGTTGAAACCCGCGACGCTGTCGGCCTTGTTACATTGAACCGGCCGGATGCGCTCAATGCGCTGAACAGCGCGTTGATTGACGAGCTCAATCAGGCGCTGGACGTGTTTGAGGCAGACAGCGCGATTGGCGCGATAGTGATTACGGGCTCGGAAAAGGCATTTGCGGCTGGCGCCGATATCAAGGAGATGCAGTCGCAGTCCTACATGGATGTCTACCTGGGAGATTTTATCGGCAAGTGGGAAAGAGTATCCCAGTGCCGGAAGCCGGTTATCGCCGCGGTGGCCGGTTACGCGCTGGGCGGTGGCTGCGAGATGGCGATGATGTGTGACTTCATTCTGGCGGCCGATACGGCAAAGTTCGGCCAGCCGGAAATCAATCTCGGGGCAATGCCCGGTGCCGGCGGTACCCAGCGCCTTACCCGCTTTGTCGGCAAGTCAAAAGCCATGGAAATGTGCCTGACCGGACGCATGATGGATGCTGAAGAGGCCGAGCGCTCCGGCCTGGTTTCCCGCATCGTGCCGGCCGCTGATCTGGTTGACGAAGCCGTCAGGACGGCAGGCGTCATTGCGGCCAAGTCGATGCCGATTGCGATGATGACCAAGGAAACGGTGAACCGCGCCTATGAAACGACCCTGTCTGAAGGTGTCCGTTTCGAACGCCGTGTATTCCATTCCATGTTTGCCACCGATGATCAGAAGGAAGGCATGGCGGCATTTGCGGAGAAAAGAAAACCGAATTTCTCCAACTCATGATGTGATGCGTACGGTTCGCGGTCTGACAAGAGGTGTTTGTTGACGCCGCAACAGACTTACTATATGAAACCGCTCATCTCAGCACACCCGTTGTTCTGTTGACCGTTGCTCATGCCGCTATCAGGCATGGCGAACAGGCGACCGGACCGGGCAGCTTAAAGTTTAAAGGTGCCGCTGGAATGGCGGCATATTCAGGAACAGATAACACATGGCCAATACTCGTTCGGCAAAGAAAGCCGTCCGGCATATCGCCCGGCGCACAGAAATCAATATGAACCGCCGCTCCCGGGTTCGCTCCTTTCTCCGCAAGGTGGAAGAGGCAATCGCCAGCGGCGACCAGGGCGCTGCAACAGAGGCCCTGAAGGCGGCGCAGCCTGAGATCATGCGCGGCGCACAAAAGGGCATCATGCACAAGAATACGGCCTCGCGGAAAGTTTCCCGGCTGGCCAAGCGCGTCAAGGCAATATCTGCCTGAACCTTACGTCACCATATTGTTCAATAACTTCAAGGAGGTTTGCTGATGCGGCCTCCTTTTTTGATTCGAGTATCGATTTTTGACGTTGTACAAACTTGTACATGTTTTGTTCTTACATTGCAGTTGTCATTTTTTTCATAATAAAAACAATTAGATAGAGCCCGCAAATTATTCCGGGCGGTGAAAAGCAAGTTTTTTGGCGGGAAATTGCAGGGCCGTAAATAATTTTTTTACCATTTTCTGAGGTGCTCGAAAAACCGTGATTCCCTCAAAAATGCCTATCAGAGTCAACCGTTTGGAGCGGTTCGGCCTGATTACGCACCTTTGCCTGCGACCCCTGAAAAAGCCCGGCTTGCTGCACTTTTTCCGTGCAGCCCTTGCATGGCCTGCGGGCCGGATTGTAATGTCTTGTCACTGGCCGCATCTCAAGCGGCAGTCAATAAGAAGTAAAAACATGGTGTAAACGGGTTGCCCTGTGGCGGGGGCGGGGCCGTCCGGGATGCTCTCGGTTGTAAGTGGGTTGAGTAACAGGGGTGGTTGGCTCTAACGGGTCGGCCATGGGCGGCGGAATTCGTCTTGTAGGATAGGTTGTTGTGGTGATCACGTCTGGTCCCCAAACCCTTTCTGCTGCCTGTTTCCCAAAATTTTGGTTTTGGGTTGATGTTTGGTGGGTCAACATTATGGACGCAGGAGAATAAAGTGGTAGCGGCTAGAGGTGGGGAACGGAAACCTGTTGAGGATCATTCGCTCGGCGGCGAAGATCTGTATCAGGGTCAAACGGATGATGGGGCTCATTCTGGACCAACTCGCACGACACTTGGGGGTGTCTGGACCAGGGTTGCGGCCCGGTTGCGTGCTGAACTTGGCGAAGACCTGTATACCAGCTGGTTTGCCCGCATGGAGCCGGAAAGTCTGGCTGACGGTACGCTTAACGTATCCGTGCCAACGCGATTTTTGCGCAGCTGGATCAAGTCTCACTATGTCGATCAGCTGACGGCCTGCTGTGCTGCTGAATACAAGGGTGTGACGCTGGTGGAACTGCAGGTGCGCACCCGTGGCCTGCCCACGGCGGCTCAGGCTGTTGCACCGGTTGCAAGTCTTGACGGATCGTCTGAGGAGGCCGCTGAACCGGTCGCAAAGACACTGCGTGCAGGTTCCAGACAGGGCAATGATCGCGGCTCGCAGCTGGATCACAACCTGACTTTCGAAACCTATGTTCAGGGCCAGTCGAATGCATTGGCTCACGCAGCCGCCATGCGTGTCGCTGAAGCCCGCCCCGGCGCGCCGGTGAGCTTCAATCCGCTGTTCATTCACTCTGCAGCCGGTTTGGGCAAAACCCACCTGATCAACTCCATTGCATGGCGTATTCGCGACCTGAACCCGGATCGCAAGGTTCTTTACATCACCGCAGAACGCTTCATGTACCATTTCATGGCTGCCCTGAAAGTGCGCGATACATTGTCGTTCAAGGATTATTTCCAGTCCATCGATGTGTTGCTGATCGACGATCTGCAGTTCCTGCAGGGCAAGGCAATGCAGCAGGAGTTCTGCCATACCTTCAATTCCCTGGTCGATGCAAAACGCCAGGTGGTTATTGCGGCAGATGTGCCGCCTCCCCAGCTTGAAAGCATCGACCAGCGCATGCGCTCGCGTCTTGCCGGCGGTCTTGTCGTTGACATCGAGGCGCCGGATATCGGCCTCAGGCGGTCAATTCTGCAGTCGAAACTTGCCGCAGCCCAGCGCAAGGATCCAAGCCTGATCGTGGCCGAGGATGTGCTGGAGTTTGTCGCCAACCGTATTACCGGTGCCGGACGGGAGCTGGAAGGGGCGCTGAACCGCATCATTGCCAGCCAGCATCTCACCAGGCAGCCCATGACGGTTGATATGGCCGCCTTTGCGCTTCGCGACCTGTCGCACACATCTGAACTTATCCGGGTTCGCGTGGATGACATCCTGCGGATTGTCGGCCGGCATTTCAACGTGACCCGTGCCGACCTGTTGAGCCCGCGTCGCGCCCGCGCGGTGGTGCGTCCGCGCCAGATCGGCATGTATCTGGCCAAGAAACTGACCTCGCGCTCGCTGCCTGAAATCGGCCGTCGGTTCGGCAATCGAGATCACAGTACGGTGTTGCACGCTGTACGTAAGGTGGAAGAGCTGATGCAGGCTGACGAAAAGCTCGCCCGCGAGGTGACGTTGCTGTCGAGATTGATCGAACAGGGTTGATTCTTGGCGATTTCAGTATGGTTTTCCACACTTCGGGGCCTCACCGGGGCCCCGAGATGGGAGTTTGCCTTGCACAGCTGAGCGCAACAGCTTAAGTCTCCATGGGCTGTGCGTGTGGTATGGATCGCGCAGCTTGTTTGACAGTTTTCGAGGACGCTCAGGCCATGCGGGTTACCATTGAACGCGGTACGTTTTTGAAGTCGCTGAACCACGTTCAGTCGGTTGTGGAACGTCGCAACACAATTCCAATTCTGTCCAATGTCCTGTTGCAGGCCACAGACGGTGTTTTGAAGCTGAACGCGACCGACCTGGACATTGAAATAGTCGAACAGACCACTGCGGATGTTGCCCAGGCCGGCTCCACCACGGTGCCGGCCCACATGCTGTATGACATTGTGCGCAAGCTGCCTGACGGGGCGCAGTTGCAGCTCGAACAAGGTCCTGACGAAGGCCGGCTGGCCATCATCGCCGGGCGCTCGAGGTTTTCCCTGCAGGCATTGCCGCCGCAGGATTTTCCTGACCTGGCCAGCGGTGAGGCAACACACTCTTTCACCATGGCTTCGGCTGATCTCAAGCTGATGATCGAGAAGACGCGCTTTGCCATTTCCACCGAAGAAACCCGGTACTATCTGAACGGTATCTATCTGCACACGCTGGACACAGGCACCATGCGCGCAGTGGCAACCGACGGTCACCGCCTGGCCCGCGTTGAGCTGCCTGCGCCGGACGGATCGTCCGGCATGCCCGGTGTCATTGTGCCGCGCAAGACAGTGCTGGAACTTGCCAAGCTGATCGAAGATGAAGACGGCGATATTGCCATCTCCCTGTCAGCGTCGAAAATCCGCTTCGATCTGAACGGTCTCGTGCTGACGTCGAAACTGATTGACGGCACTTTCCCGGATTATGAACGGGTCATCCCGACCGGCAATGACAAAGCGCTGGAAGTCGATACCCGTGTGTTTGCCCAGGCGGTTGACCGTGTCTCGACGATCTCCAGCGAAAAGGGCCGCGCGGTCAAACTCAACATCGCACCGGACCGGCTTACCCTGACGGTGAACAACCCGGATTCCGGGTCGGCAGAAGAAGAGATTGCCGCAGACTATGCGGCAGATCCGATTGATGTCGGGTTCAATTCGCGTTACCTGCTCGATATCGCTGGCCAGTTCAAGGGTGATACGGCAACCTTCATGTTGTCTGATTCAGGCTCGCCGACCATTCTGCGCGATGCCGCCGATGACCGGGTGCTGTACGTGCTGATGCCAATGCGTGTTTAGGATCCCGATGCAGATACGGTATGGTGTCGTCGCGTGCATTTCGCGCGCAGCTATGCAAGTTGATTGCTGTTGAGACCCGGGGACGACGCTGTGCAGCTCAAGCCATCCCTGACCATTGTCAGCCTGACCCTGTCGTCGTTTCGCAATTATGACAGTGTGCGCATCGAGCCGTCTGGCGGATTGATTGCCTTGTGCGGTCACAACGGAGCCGGCAAGACCAACCTGCTGGAAGCCATTTCATTGTTGACACCGGGTCGTGGCCTGCGCGGTGTGGCATTCGATGACCTCGTCCGTTCCGGCCAGGACAAGGGATGGGCCGTGTCGGCTGTGCTCGACAGCCCTGTCGGCGAAGTCAGGCTGGGAACGGCATGGCATCCCGGCTCCGGTGAAAACGGTGAGATTGCATCCGGCAACACCAGGGAAGTGCGCATTGACGGCCAGGTTCAGCGCAGCGCCGGTGTATTGGCCGATTATGTCCGTGCCTTGTGGCTGACGCCGGCGATGGATCGTCTGTTTGCCGGGCCCGCTTCTGACCGGCGCCGGTTTCTGGACCGGCTGACAGCGACATTCGATCCCTCGCACGGCACCCGCGTCAATGCACTTGAGCGGTTGCTGCGCGAGCGCAACCGGCTCAACAGTGAGGAAGTTCAGCAGGCCCGCTGGCTTGACAGTGTTGAGGCGCAGCTGGCCCAGACTGCGGTCGCGGTGGCCGCTGCGCGCAATGATGCTATAGCAGCGGTGCGCAGTTTCATCGCCGACACCAGACAGCGCGGATCCGAGCGCTCTTTTCCGTGGGCAGAAGTGATTGTGGACGGGGAATTGGAACAACAACTAATTGACCGTCCAGCCGTGCAAATTGAGGATGAATATCGTACACTTTTGGCTGATTCGCGTGGCCTTGATCGAGCAGCCGGAAGAACCTTGCGCGGACCGCATCGCGCCGACCTGCTGGTCAGCCATGGTCCACGTCAAATGGAAGCCCGGCTATGTTCGACAGGTGAACAGAAAGCGCTGTTGATCGGGTTGGTTCTGGCGCAGGCGCGAGCGGTTCGTGAGACGTTCAATGGCGTGGCGCCATTGTTGTTGCTGGATGAGGTTGCAGCGCACCTGGACGATATTCGCCGGGCCGCGTTGATGGAAGAATTGCTGGAGCTGGGGAGCCAGGCCTGGATGACGGGAACCGACAGGCAGTTGTTTGAAGCAGCCTCGGGCTGTGCAGAGATTTATGAGGTCAGTGACGGGCACATATCGCCCGGCCGACCGGAACAGGAAACCGCATGAACGATACCCCTGAAGACAACCAGCCGGAGGAATACGGTGCCGACAGCATCAAGGTTCTGAAAGGGCTCGATGCGGTACGTAAGCGTCCGGGCATGTATATCGGTGACACCGACGATGGCTCAGGTTTGCATCACATGATCTACGAAGTGGTCGACAATGCCATCGATGAATCGCTGGCAGGCCATTGCGACCGCGTTGAAGTGCGCCTGAACGCAGATGGCTCGTGTTCGGTTTCCGACAATGGCCGTGGCATTCCAACGGCCATTCACTCCGAAGAGGGCATATCGGCTGCTGAAGTCATCATGACCCAGCTTCATGCCGGCGGTAAGTTTGACCAGAATTCCTACAAGGTCTCCGGCGGCCTGCACGGCGTGGGTGTTTCAGTGGTCAACGCCCTGTCAACCAAGCTGACGCTGGATATCTGGCGTGACGGCAAGCACTGGCAGATGATCTTCACCCACGGTGTTGCGGACGGCCCCCTGGAGGCGATTGGCGAACAGGGCGACAAGAAGGGTACCGAGATCACCTTCCTGCCAAGCCCTGAAACCTTCACCATGACGGAGTTTGACTTCAACACGGTGGAGCACAGGCTGCGCGAACTGGCCTTCCTGAACTCCGGCGTATTCATCAATGTGTCCGACAACCGGCCTGCAGAACCCAAGTCCGTGGATCTGCATTACGAAGGTGGTATTTCGGCGTTCGTGCAGTACCTTGACCGGGCCAAGCAGGCCATGTTGCCCGAACCGATAGCCATCCAGATCGAAAAGGATGGAGTGACGGTTGAATGCGCCTTGTCGTGGAACGACAGCTACCATGAGAACGTGCTGTGTTTTACCAACAATATTCCCCAGCGCGATGGTGGTACCCACCTGGCCGGTTTCCGGGGGGCGCTGACCCGCATTGTCAACAATTACGCCAACGAATCCGGCATCGCCAAGAAGGAGAAAGTCTCCCTGACCGGCGACGATGCGCGCGAGGGCCTGACCTGTGTGCTGTCCGTCAAGGTACCGGATCCGAAGTTTTCCTCGCAGACCAAGGACAAACTGGTTTCGTCCGAGGTGAGACCCATTGTGGAAAGTTCGGTGGGTGAAGGCCTGTCCACCTGGTTTGAGGAACACCCTGCAGAAGCCCGTGCCATTGTGTCCAAGGTGGCGGAGGCGGCTGCGGCCCGTGAGGCGGCGCGCAAGGCGCGTGAACTGACCCGTCGCAAGGGTGCACTGGATGTTGCATCGCTGCCGGGCAAGCTGGCCGACTGTCAGGAGCGCGATCCGGCCAAGTCGGAACTGTTCATCGTCGAGGGTGACTCTGCCGGCGGATCCGCCAAACAGGCACGCAACCGTGAAAACCAGGCTGTATTACCCCTGCGCGGCAAGATTCTGAATGTGGAACGTGCCCGTTTTGACAAGATGCTGGGCAGTCAGGAAATCGGCACGCTCATTACCGCTCTTGGGACAGGCATCGGGCGCGATGATTTCAACATAGACAAGCTGCGCTATCACAAGATCATCATCATGACGGATGCTGACGTGGACGGTGCGCACATTCGCACCCTGCTTCTGACGTTCTTCTACCGGCAGATGCCGGAAGTGATTGAACGCGGGCATTTGTTCATTGCCCAGCCGCCCTTGTACAAGGTCAAGCGCGGCTCGTCCGAGCAATACCTGAAGGACGATGCCGCTCTTGAGGAGTTTCTTGTCGACCAGGGCATGGAAGACACTGTGCTGATAACCGCTGATGGCGTCGAACATGCCAGTCAGGATCTGCGTGGCATTATTGACAGTGCCATCCAGGTAAGGTCTGCCCTTGAGAGCCTGCATACACGCTATTCCCGCAATGTGGTCGAGCAGGCTGCCATTGCCGGTGCCTTCAATCCTGAAGTGATCGGCAGCCAGCAGGCAGCCAATGAGGCGGCCGCCTATATTGCGCGCCGGCTGAACACCATTTCCGAAGAGACTGAACGCGGCTGGGAAGGCGAGGCAGATACAGACGGCGGACTGACTTTTACCCGCGAACTGCGTGGTGTGCGCGAAGCTCATTCACTCGATGCCCGCATGATCGGATCGTCCGAAGCAATCCGCCTCGACCGTCTGGCCGCACACCTGCAGGAAATTTACACCAAGCCTGCGAAACTGCGCCGCAAGGATACCGAAATCGCAATCTATTCGCCCATGGACCTGATCGATGCCGTGTTTGCACAGGGCCGCAAGGGTATCTCCATGCAGCGCTACAAGGGTCTCGGCGAAATGAACCCGGAACAGTTATGGGAAACGACGCTCGACAAGAACGTTCGCTCCCTGCTCAGGGTCAAGGTCTCGGAGCTGGACGAAGCAGATGACCTGTTTACCAAACTGATGGGCGATGTTGTCGAACCGCGCCGTGATTTCATCCGCGAAAATGCCCTGAACGTGGCCAATCTGGACGTTTAATCCGGATACGGGATGTTTCGGCCTGCCATTGTGCTGACATGATTGAGTCGCAACCCCGTTACAACAGGCCGGTTGCGCCGTCTTGCCGCGTAGTGTTAACAGCCGATTAACGCGCAAACGCTAGGGTCGTTTCGCTTGCTGCAGGATGAGCAGGAAACGGGCATGCTGCACACCGTTGTGCCGGTTTGATGCGGTGATGGTGGTCAAGGCAATCCGGGTTTTTTTGACAAGGTATTGCCGGTAAATCTTCGGGGACTTAATTCGCGTGTTTGGATTAGGCAAAAAAAAGCAGAAGCGACGCGGGCCGCGCCGGCAGGAACCTGTATTCGCCGGTCCCGGACCCCGCAGAAAATCTGACTCCAGGCCAAATACCAGCGGCAGAAGCAGGAAAACGTCGCGCAAGCGCTCGTTCGTCTTCAAGCTTGTTTCCCTGGGGATGATGGTTGGTTTGTGGGCGATGGTTGCAGTGTTTGCCACCACGGGTTACCTGTTCTTCAATCTCAACAAGCAGGGTCTGTTCAATATTCCGGAACGCGAACCCGGTATCATGCTGCTGGCGTCTGATGGCTCGGTGCTGGCCGAGCGCGGCGCGTTTTTTGGTGATGCGGTCCGCATTGATGAGCTGCCCCCGTTTGTGCCGCAGGCCATCATTGCCATAGAAGATCGCCGGTTCCGGTCTCATTTCGGCATTGATCCGTTTGGTATCGCGCGCGCCCTTCTGGCCAACTATCGTGCAGGAGCTACGGTTCAGGGCGGATCAACTCTGACCCAGCAACTGGCCAAGAACCTGTTTCTGAAACCGGAGCGCACGCTTGAGAGAAAAGTGCAGGAAGCGATCCTGGCGGTCTGGCTTGAGAGCAAATTCTCCAAGGACGAGATTTTGCAGTTGTACATGAACCGGGTATATTTTGGCGCCGGTGCCACCGGTATCGACAAGGCCGCCCAGAAGTTTTTCGGAAAATCGGCCCGTGATGTCAATCTGTCGGAAGCAGCCGTGCTTGCAGCCGTACTGAAAGCTCCCAGCCGCTACAATCCGATCGCCAGTACCAAACGCGCCAATGCCCGCGCCCGTGAAGTGCTGTCGGACATGGTGCGTGCCGGTTTCATCACCAAGGCAGAAGCAGATGCAACGCGTGGTGTGAGCGCCCGGGCGCCCGGCTCGACCTATGTTCCAGCCAAGCGCTATGTGGTGGATTGGGTAAGCGAAACCCTGCCCGAACTCATCGGCGAGTTGAGTGACAGCGTGGTGGTGGAAACCACCATTGATCCTGTACTCCAGAATTCCGCTGAAAGAGCGCTGCGCGCTGAACTTGCGAAAAACGGCCGCAAGTATCGCGCCTCTGAAGCATCCATGGTGGTTCTGGATACCACCGGCGCGGTCCGCGCCATGATTGGCGGCAGGTCATATATCAAGAGTCAGTTCAATCGTGTTGTGAAAGCGCAACGCCAGCCCGGGTCCGCCTTCAAACCGTTTGTTTTTCTCACTGCTATTGATGCGGGCATGACGCCGACGACGCGAAAGATCGACGAGCCGGTGACTTTTGGTAACTGGTCACCGGATAATTACAAAAAAAAGTACCTCGGCCCTGTTTCCCTGACCAAGGCATTGTCATCGTCCATCAACACGGTGGCTGCAAAGCTTGCGGTTGAAGTCGGGCCTGACAATGTGGCCGCAACAGCGCGACGGCTTGGCATTTCGGCTCCTCTGGTTGCCAACGCGTCCATCGCACTGGGAACCTCGGAAGTGTCCCTGCTGCAACTGACGTCCGCCTATGTGCCGCTTGCCAATGGCGGAAGTGGAGTTCTGCCGCATGCCATAACCCGCATTACCACCCGCGATGGCAAGGTGCTGTATGAACGTTCAGGTGGCGGACCGGGATCGGTTGTCTCTTTCGAGTCGCTTGGCGCCATGAACCACATGATGCGCTCTGTAGTGGAGGAAGGCACCGGCAAAGCAGCCCGGATTCCAGGGCATGAAACCGGTGGCAAGACCGGCACAACGCAGGATTATCGCGATGCCTGGTTCGTCGGCTACACCTCGCACCTGATTGCCGGAGTGTGGGTCGGCAATGATGATAATTCCTCCACCAAAAGAGTAACAGGCGGCTCCATGCCGGCACGTATTTTTGCCAATGTGATGAACCCGGCGCATTTGCAACTCGACGCTGTGCCTCTGCCCGGTTATTACGAACCCGAAGGTCCCGCCATCGCCTATGCCGACGAAGACACGCTGTATAATCGCGGCGGCGGGTTTGTTGACAGTCTGCGCAGTATTTTCCTGTCACCCGACCCGGAGCCGGAACCGGCCCCGGTAGAGACGCGCGCGCAACGCCGGAAGATTGAAAAGACCAGAAATCAGCGTCGTCTGGATCAGTTGCTGCAGACCAGATAGCACGCGCTGTCGCGATAAAATCATATCGGCAGTTTGTGCAGGGTGTGCCCGTGCCGCTTCAGCCAGTTCCTGGCGAAGTCCGTATGCGGGCAGTGCCGGTAAACCAGTTTCCAGAACTCAGGCCCGTGGTTCATTTGCTCGATGTGGGCGACTTCATGGGCGCACACATAATCCAGCACGTTCGGCGGCGCCATGATCAGACGCCACGAATAAGACAGTGTCCCGGTACTTGAACACGACCCCCAGCGGGTTGTTGTGTCACGCACGCTGATCCGTGAGAATTCAACCTGCATGGCATGCGCATAGCCGCGTGATGCCTTTTCCAGGTCGTGGCGTGCCTCGCGTTTCAGAAAGTCGGTAATCCGGCGCCGCATGTGGCTTGCATCACCACGAACCACCAGTTGTGGCGACGGCAGATCACGAAGGTGAACCGGTGCGCCGCGGCCGGTGGCGAGCTCAATCACATGCTCGGTGTCTCTGATGGTAATGCTGCGTCCAACCAGCGTCTCGGACAACTGCTCATGGTCCTCCGGAACCAGTCTCTGCCATATCCAGGCGGCCTGGGTGAGGGCAAACTCATGGGCGGCATGCGCGCTGGTGCCCGGTGGCACGGTCAGCACAATGCCCTGTCCGTTCTTTTCCATCCGCATGATGATGCGCCGGGCTTTCGCATTTCCGCGATACCGCACCGAAACTTCACGACCGTCAATCAGTAAACTGTCCGGACCCTCCGGCTTGCCGGGATCGGGAGTGAACAGACGTTTCAGGGGTGAAAGTGCCATGCCCGGATAATACCTGATTCGCGTTCCAGCGCGTGCCGCGAAAGCGGATACTTCCAGGATCAGGCGCAACCTGCGTTTATGCGCCGCCGGCCCGCATCAGGCCTTGTGGTTGTGCTTGTGCATGAACGCAACAATGCGCGGCACGATGTGTGCCCGGAAACGGGATCCATTGAACACGCCGTAATGGCCAACCTTTTCCTGCAGGTGATGGTCGCGCATTTTTTTCGGCAGGTTGGTACACAGCTCATGTGCGGCTTCTGACTGCCCGATACCGGAAATATCGTCCTTCTCACCCTCGATCGTCATCAGGGCTGTTTCGGTAATCGAAGCAGGTTCAATGAGCTGCTCGCGATAGTAAAATTCGCCCTTTGGCAGTGCCTGTTTCACAAACACCCTGTCTACCGTCTGCAGGTAAAACTCTGCTGTCAGATCCATGACTGACAGATACTCGTCATAGAACTCTTCCTGTTTTTCGGCCGAATCCTCATCGCCCTCAACAAGATGTCGGAACAGCTCACGATGGGCGTCGACATGGCGGTCCAGATTCATGGACATAAACCCCGTCAACTGCAGAAAGCCGGGATAGACCCGGCGCATGAAGCCGGCATTCGGAAACGGCACACGTACGATCACATGCCGTTTGAACCAGTCCGTGCCGCGCTCGACTGCCAGTTCGTTGACCGTGGTGGGATTGCGGCGGGTGTCGATGGGTCCGCCCATCAACATCATCGATGCCGGCAGCAGTTTGTCTTTGCGCTGATGCATCAAGGATATGGCTGCAAGCACCGGAACGGTTGGCTGGCATACCGCCATGACATGTACATTCTGACCAAGGTGCTGAATGATTTCAATAACATAGTCGATGTAGTCATCCAGGTCGAAACTGCCCTGTGAGGCCGGCACGTCACGTGCATCAACCCAGTCCGTAATGTAGACGTCGCCGTGTGGAAGCATTGATTCCACGGTGCCGCGCAGCAAGGTTGAGTAGTGCCCTGACATTGGTGCCACGATCAGTATCTTCTGATGCTGCTTGGGGTCGGTTGGCGCAGTTTCAAACTGACGATTGAAATTCAGCAGGCGGCAGAACGGTTTGTCCCAGACGCAGTTTTCCTGAACCGCACAGGCTTTACCGTCGACTTCAGTGGATGTGATGGCAAATTCCGGTTTTCCATAGCGCCGTGTCAGGCGTTCGAACATGCCAAGCGATGCTGCGTATGAGCGCGCCAGTTCCGTATCGGCAACCGGATTGGTCGTATTGGTCCAGAAATGGTGACCATACTTTGCAGCCATTCGCAGCGGCGCAATTGCTGCGTGGTTCATTTCATACATCATGTAAAGCATTGAGGGATCACCATGCGCCTGTGTGGGCCAGAAATTGAATTGCTGCGCTGCAACATAACACTATTACGTGTCCGAGGGCAATCGTCCAGCCGTGCCCTGCACCGAAAGTATACCCAGGCAAATTTTGAGACTTTTCAACCGTTTGTAATGTCGACCAATGCTTTCTTGATATCATCCGCCGATGTGCCGAACGGAAAGTGGCGAACGAACTTGCCATCAGGTCCCATCAGGTAAGTGATGCTGGAATGATCCATGAGATAGCTGTCCTTGTCGGCGTTCTCTCCACCGGCCTTGGTGTAGTAGACCCGGTAGGCGGCGGCAATTTTGCGGATGTCTTCGGCTGAACCGGTCAGACCAATGGTGCCCGGCCAGAAGTGAGCTACATACTGCTTCATGATGTCAGGCGTGTCCCGGGCAGGATCTATGGTCACGAATGCAAGATTGAACTTGTCTTCGGCCCCGTCAATCTCGCTCAGGGCCGCGGAAATCACCTGCAACTCCGCAGGGCAGATATCCGGGCAGAACGTGAAGCCGAAATAAAACAGCGTGTGCTTGCCGAGAAAGTCCCGGTCGCTGACCCGCTTGCCGTCCTGGTTGGTTGCTTCGAACGGCCCGCCGACCAGCGCTGTACCGGAGCTGACCACATTGGTTTTTGATGTGTCCGGTGCAAGCAACAGTGCGCTTGCACCGATGCCGGTTGCCAGCAGCAGGCAGGAGATGGCAAGGATTGCGGTAGATTTTTTCATGGCGACATTCATACCTGTGCCGGCCTGGATGACAAAGCGGCAACACGTCACAATGTTGTGGGTGCGCCATGCCTGCTCTAACCTGACGCGCAGTCCATGCCGGTTCGGCAGCAAACTGAACGGAAAGCAACAACCATGTCCAGCACGGTCTCCAATGTCCTGGCCGGTGCAATCGGCCCCACCTCTCGTATTGCCGGCACATCCTTTACCCATGAAGGTCTGCGCCTGCGCACCTCGATCCGGCTGCGCTGGCTTGCGGTTGCCGGCCAGACATTTGCTGTCTTGTGGGTATATTGGGGTATGGGCTTTGCCCTGCCGATCTGGCTGTGCACCATTTTCATTGCCCTGTCGGCCTGGGTAAACATCTCCCTGTCACTCAGTTGGAGCGTAACGGCGCGACTGCACGAGCGCTATTCGTCGCTTTTGCTGGCCTATGACATTTTCCAGCTGGCGGCATTGCTGTATCTGACAGGCGGATTGTCCAACCCGTTTGCATTTCTGTTTATTGTGCCGGTAACGGTTTCCGCAGCCACCCTGCCATTGCCGCGTACGGTTCTGCTGGCCGGACTGGCGGTGGTCATAACGACGTTTCTGGCGGTTTTTTACCTGCCGTTGCCGTGGCATCCCGACCAGTCATTTGCGCTGCCAAATTTGTATAAAACCGGCCTGTGGGCGGCTCTGGTGTGCGGCATTATTTTCTCAACCCTGTATGTCAATCGGGTCGCCAGCGAAGCCCGTGACATGGCCAACGCACTGGCAGCCACCGAGGTCGCCCTTGCCCATGAGCAGCAATTGTCGGCGCTGGACGGACTGGCAGCGGCAGCGGCCCATGAACTCGGCACGCCTCTGGCCACCATTGTGCTGGTTGCCAAGGAGCTCAAGCGCGAACTCAAACTGGACGGTCACCATGGCGAGGATCTTGACCTTCTCGTCTCACAGTCAGAACGCTGCCGTGAAATCCTGTCGCGCCTGTCGAAACGGGACAACCAGTCAGATGCAATGATGCAGACCGTGCGCATGACTGCACTTGCGGAAGAAATCGCCGGGCCGCTCAACTCGCCTGACATCGCCATTCTGTTTGATGTGCAGCCAAAGTCGGACCGCAGCGGCAACCCGCTGACGGAGCCGGTTCTGATGCGCAACACAGCCATCAAATACGCATTGGTAAATTTGATGGAGAACGCCGTTGATTTCGCAAAAACCAGGGTGACGGTTCGCATTTCCTGGTCGCTGGAACAGATCAGCCTGACCATTTCCGACGACGGTAAAGGGTTTTCCCAGGCCGTTATGGACCGCCTCGGAGATCCTTATGTTACAACCCGCAGCCGGTTTGGCGAGGATGAGGGGATCAGGCGGGAGGGTCACGGTGGCATGGGGCTTGGCTTTTTTATTGCCAAAACACTGCTGGAACGATCAGGTGCCCAGGTCAACCTGGCAAACCGGGCCTTGCCTGAAACCGGCGCCGTGGTTCGCATTGTCTGGCCGCGTGAGATCGTCGAGATGGCACAGCCAAAACCAGCTGACTTGTGATTTTTACCACGCTGGGCCAAATTGCTGTAAGAACGGCTCGGCAGCAGGCACAATATTGCTGCGAAGTTTGCTTGCATGACTCTGGGATTTGAATTGATGAGTGATAACGAGATCGACGGACCGAAGACACTTTTGCTGGTGGATGATGATCGTCCGTTCCTGCAGCGGCTGGGCCGGGCCATGGAATCTCGCGGATTTGATGTGCGTATGGCACAATCTGTTGCAGAAGCCATGGTTGAAGTGAAACGCGATCCTCCTGCTTATGCAGTTGTCGATTTGCGGCTTGAAGACGGCAATGGACTTGATGTGGTCGAAGCCCTTCATACCGTCCGTCCAGAGGCTCGTGCGGTTGTCCTGACGGGATACGGGAATATCGCCACAGCCGTGTCTGCGGTGAAAATCGGCGCTGCCGATTATCTGTCGAAGCCTGCTGACGCTGATGCGGTGTATGGCGCACTGATGGCCCAGGCGGATGCGCGTGCTGCACTGCCGGAAAATCCGATGTCGGCGGACCGGGTACGCTGGGAGCATATCCAGCGGGTCTATGAATTGTGCAATCGCAATGTTTCAGAAACCGCACGGCGCCTGAACATGCATCGCCGGACCCTGCAGCGCATTCTTGCGAAGCGCGCACCGCGTTAATTCCAGCAAATCGCTGCGGGATTCAGATTCCGTTTGCGTTGGGGTCGATTGTTGATTGCAGGCGCAAGGATGCCGAACGTGCCAGCAACAGCGTGACCGCTTTGCGCCTGGCACCTGACAGTCTGTCTTCGCACGCTTCACGGACGATTTCCGCGCCCCAGGCATCGCCGATCATCAACCCGGCGGCCTCGTCAATCAGGCCAGGGTCCATGTCAGGCGGAATGGCAAAGTAGAACCGGTCGCAATACGCCATGTAGTCATGCCATTTGTGGTCTGAGAAATAGTCCGCCGGAGAAGACTTGATTTCGACAATCCAGATCTCGCCTTTGGAGTTAATGGCGATCAGGTCGGCCCGGCGTCCATTGGCCAGCGACAATTCGGAAATACTGGCAAACCCGGCACTGAGCAGCATGCGGCCTGTGCCACGTTGAACCGCTGCTGCTGTTGCAGACTGGCGGCCATCAGGATTGACAACAGGATCAGACATGTCCCGTTCTTCACTCAATTCAGCCTCGCTGACCCTAGATCAGGATGATTTTGGTTGAAGCATCCAAAAATCACAAACCTGATTGCATTCAAAGTGTTGCTCTAGATCGCGCGCGCTTCCCAGCGGAAAAACCGGGCCGCGATAATCGCCGCGCCAACGCCCCACAACGCCATGACGCCGATATGGGGCAGGATTGAATAGACTATGCCTTCTGCGTCCGGCAGCGCAAACCCATAGCCTTCATAGGCGTAATCAAAGGCGCGCTGGAACGCGATGGAGAAGTGTCGCAATGGAAACAGGTTGCCGATCAGTGGCACCCATTCGGACGTCTCGGTGCTTGGACGCACGAATATATCCGACACGAAGGCCAGCGGCATGATTGCCGCGCTGCTGGCGGCCTGCACCGTTTCACTGGACCGGAACAACGCGGTCACCATCATGCCGAGAGAGGCAAAGCACAATGCCCCTATGATGGCGACGACAGCTGCTGCCGGCACCCGCTCCCAGATGATTTCCACACCGAAGGCCAGCGCCCCGGTTGCAATGACCAGTAGCAACGACATGAAGGCGATCACTGAAACAGCTATTATCCGTGCGCAGATATACACCCACGGCGGCATCGGGGTACCGCGTACCCGTTTCAGAATACCCAGATCGCGAGCGGTCGCGGTCGATACAGCCAGATAGGTGAAACAGGCCATCACAACACCGAAGACCGCCAGAGCAGGGGTATAGAACTGTGCGGTATTAAGTCCAAGACCCTGGATTTTCTCATTGCCGAACAATTGTGTCAGGACGATCAACAACACCAGGGGCATGGCAACCACGAAAAACACGGCAGCTGGACGTCTGGTAAACAGGCGCAGTTGATGTATCGCTTCTTGAACCAGCATCATGGCGTGTCACTTTGCGGCTTGGCCTGGCGTTGTGACACCAGTTGCAGGTAAATGTCTTCCAGGCTCTGCCTGGTAACCGAAATCGAACTGAGGTCGTATCCGTTGGTCTGGGACCAGGATGTCAGGGTGCTCAGCGCAGGAACGGGATCGGTCACAACGAGTTCCGCGTGGCCGTTTTGCACTGCGGTCACTGCCGCCAGTTTGGCAGGAAAACCGGCGGGCAGTTTGTCGTCTGCATCAAACCGGATGGTGGCGTGCGTGCAGTGCTGTCTCTGCAGATCGAGGGGCCGGCCCTCTGCCGCAATTTGTCCGTTGACCATAATTGCCATGTGGCTGGCCAGGGCCTGCACTTCGTCCATGTAGTGCGATGACAGCACAATCGTGCAGCCATTGGCGTTGAGGCGTTGAATCAGTGTCCAGATCTTGCGCCGTGCTTCAGGGTCGAGGCCGGTCGTTGGTTCATCCAGGAAAACAAGCTCCGGATTGCCGACAATGCCCAGTGCAATTTCCAGCCGCCGCTTCTGTCCGCCTGACAGGTTGCCGACACGGTTGTCCTGCAAATGGGCCAGGTTGACATCAACCAGTACCGTGCCGGCGTCACGGGGCTCACGGTAGAGCCGGGCAAAAGCCGTGATGGTTTCCTTGATGGTGAGTTCAGGCTCCAGTGCCGTTGTCTGTAACACCAGTCCGGTTCGCCGCTTCAGCTCTGCGCCGTCGGTTTCCGGGTTCAGGCCGAGAACAGAAACACGGCCGCTGTCGGCCTTTCTGTAGCCTTCAAGAATTTCGATGGTTGTGGTCTTGCCTGCTCCGTTCGGGCCAAGCAGTGCAAACGTCTCGCCTTTCTGAACCTCAAACGACAAATCATCCACGGCCTGGCGACCGTCGTAAGACTTGCAAAGCTGATTGACGGAAATGGCCGACATGGCGCTGGCGATATCCTTGCTGGATCACGATGTTTGGGCGGCGCATCTCGCGACCGCAATGTCGAATAGACAGGTAAACGGTTTGCCGTGAAAAGAAAACCCGAACCTGATCCATCCTGTCCTAAAAGACTTTAGTCTGGGGATAATCTGCAAGCGGCAATTCGTCGTAGAGCTTTGGGGGTTCTATTATCGCGTGCATGGCGTTAATAAGCTCCAGCCGCTCTCTATAACCGGATTGCTCAGGGGTGGGCGTGATCCGGAAATTCATTCATTGCTTAAACAGCACAGGTACAGAGTTCTCGTATGCCAGCTTCAACTCCAAGAATTGTAATTGTCGGTGCCGGACCGGGTGGTCTTGCGACAGCCATGATCTTAAAGCGCAAAGGCTATGAGGTCACCCTGATTGAACGTCAGGCGAGTGTGGGCGGGCGCACGGGGGCCATCAGGGAGGACGGATATACATTTGATATCGGTCCGACCTTCTTCCTTTACCCGCGCATTTTGTCGGAGATATTCACCTATTGCGGATATGACCTGTGGCGCGAAGTACCGATCAAGCGGGTTGATCCCATGTATCGGGTTGTTCATGAAGCCGGCGGCCATCTCGACGTCGTCTCCGGTGAAGAGGCCATGAAAGCCGAAATTGCCAAGCTGTCACCCTCTGATGCGGCCAACCTTGACCGCTACATGCGCGACAACCGCAAGAAACTCGATGTGTTCCGCGGCGTGCTGGAAAACCCGTTCCTGAGTTTCTCTGACTTCATGCGCCCGAACGTTGTCAAGGCGCTGTCCAAACTGAACCCGCACATGTCACTCGAAAGAGACCTTGAGCGCTATTTCAAGGACCCGAGGGTGCGTCGGGCATTTTCATTCCAGGCAAAATACCTCGGTATGTCGCCTTTCAAATGTCCTTCACTGTTCACGATTCTTGCTTTCCTCGAGCATGAATACGGCATCTGGCATCCCGTTGGCGGCTGCAACGCCGTTATGCAGCGCATGGCGGATATTGCCGTGGAAATGGGTGTGGAACTGCGTCTGGAAGAAGAAGTTACCAGCATTGGCTTTGATGGCAAAAAGGCGATTTCAGTTACCACCAACAAGGAGACCATTGAGCTGGATGGCCTGGTGGTCAATGCCGACTTCGCTCATGTTATGCCGAAGCTTGTGCCCAACGAAATGCGTAAAAAATGGAATGACGGCAAGATCGAAAAGCAGGAGTTCTCCTGTTCAACCTTCATGCTCTATCTGGGTATTGAAGGCAGCCTTGATCACGTGCCCCATCACACCATTGTCCTGGCAGAGGACTTCGAGGGCAATATTGACGAGATCCAGGTGAAAAAGGTGTTGCCAAAGGATCCGTCATTCTATGTGCAGAATGCCTCCATTACCGACGATACGCTGGCGCCTGAGGGGCATTCGACCGTCTATGTGCTGGTGCCGGTTCCGCATCGCACCGACAACATCGACTGGAAGAAGGAAGCCGCCGAGTTCCGTGAAAAGACGCTCGACCGGCTTGAACTGGCCGGTTATCCGGATATCCGTGATCGCATCCGTTATGAAAAGGTGGTGACACCGGATGACTGGGAAGCCGACATGCACATTTACAAGGGTGCCACCTTCAATCTCAGCCACACTCTGACACAGATGCTGTGTTTCAGGCCGCATAACCGCTATGAGGATCTCGAGCGGGTTTATCTGGTCGGTGGCGGCACGCATCCTGGATCCGGTCTGCCGGTCATTTTTGAATCGGCGCGGATTTCCAGTGACCTGCTCGCCCAGGATATTGCTGTCTAGAGCAACATGGGTTCAGATGAACCCATAAACCTGATCCAGGCCGTTTCCTGCGACCATCCGCCTTGCCAAAAGCAAGCTGTGCTGGCGCCAGGACAGATGACATTAAAGCGTCGTGATCCTATAAAGCAGGTATGAACAGCCGAAACCAGAAGGCAGCAGACGAGGTGATCGGGCGGCACTCGCCGCGTGTTACCCGTTTTTTCAATATTTATGTCCGGCGCATGCTGGCCAAGAAGTTCAACGGTTTCCGCATCCTGAACGAAACGCCGCAGCCGGTCCCGGCCGGGCGTTCGGTGATCTACTTCTCCAATCATCCGGGCTGGTATGATCCGTTGGTACTGATACTGCTGGCGGAAAGTTTTCTTCCCGACCATATGGCATTCGGGCCGATGGATGCGGATGCACTGAAGAAATACAACTTCATGAAGAAGATCGGCATCTTTGGTGTCGAAAAGGATTCTGCGCGTGGTGCGGCCCGTTTCCTCCAGGTTTCCCGGGGCATGCTGGCGACACCCGGCAAGGTATTGCTGATCACCCCCCAGGGCGAGTTTACCGATCCGCGGGCACGGCCGGTTGAGTTCAAACCCGGCCTTGCACGGCTGGCGGCAGATTGCGGTGCCATTGTGCAGCCGCTTGCCATGGAGTTGGTGTTTTGGGATGAACCGCGCCCGGAGATACTGGTCAACTTCGGAAATCAGATAGACACAAGCTCTGAAACGTTGGAACCGGACGCCTGGAAAGCCCGGCTGGAAATGGAACTTGGCGATGCGCAGGACGAGCTTGCGCGCGCTGTCATGGCTCGCGATCCGGAGCCGTTCGTTACGTTCATTGACGGAAAGAGCGGAGTGAACCCGGTTTATGATCGCTGGCGCTATCTGAAAGCGTTGGTGCGCGGCGAGAAATTCTCCGCCGGTCACACGGACATCAGGAAAGATTGAGGCTTTATGCTGGAACTCATTGTGCAGGTTGTCTTTGTGCTGGCATTGATCCCGGCGTTGCTGGGCACCATAAATCTGCTGCTGTATCGCCCAATTAGAAAACATGCCGAAGCAGGCCTGCCGAAGCTATCGGTGCTGATCCCGGCACGCAACGAAGAAGCCCGGATAACCCCGGTGCTTGAATCCGTACTGGCCTGCACCGGGGTGGAATTTGAAGTCATTGTTGCCGATGACAGTTCCACTGACCGCACGGCGCAGATCGTCAATGACATGGCAAAGTCTGATCCCCGCCTGAAACTGGTTACGACTCGAGCCTTGCCGGACGGGTGGCTGGGCAAGAACAATGCCTGCCATTTCCTGTCGACCGAGGCCGGCAATCCCTATGCCGTGTTTCTCGATGCGGATGTGACACTCGAGCCGGACGCGCTTTCCCGGATCGCATCGGAATTTACCCGCAGGCCGCAATTGAAGCTTCTGTCCGGTTTCCCGCGCCAGATCACCGGCAGTTTCTGGGAAAAAACCCTCATACCGCTGATCCACACCGTGCTGCTTGGCTATCTGCCGTTTCCCGGTGTGAAGTTTACCAATTCCGCCATGTTCGCAACCGCCTGCGGACAGCTTATTGCAGTTCACATGGATGCTTATCGTGATGTCGGCGGTCACGAGCGCATTCGCGACTGCATTCATGACGGGGTCATGTTGCCACGGCATTTTCGCGCCGGCGGCCATCGTACCGACCTGGTGGACATCACTGATATCTCCGCAACCCGCATGTACGAAACCGGTCCGGAGGTTTTCTCAGGCCTGATGAAGAATGCCCATGAAGGCATGGCGACGCCCGTCGGTCTGCCCGTGTGGACCACATTGCTGGTTGGTGGTCACGTCCTGCCGCCGATCATTGCTGTTGTGGCCTGGATGGCAGGTGCGTCAGGCGACACGATGCGGTTGGCGCTCATTGCTGCGGCCCTGCCATGGGTGATGCGGTTCCTGATGACAGCCATATTCCGCCAGTCCTGGTTCGGGGCCGTTATTCATCCGTTTGGTGTGGCGGTGCTGGTGGGACTGCAGTGGGTCGCGTTCTTCCGGTGGCGTTCCGGCAAGAAAGTCAGCTGGCGAGGCCGCGAGATCGGCTGACGTGATCCGTCAGTCGGCAGCTTGCGTTTTGCGCCGCACCACCGTCTTCATGGTCGTCACGATCTGGGCACACACAGTTGACCACGCAAACTTTTCCACGGTGTGGGACCGGGCAGTTTCCGACATCTTGTCCAGTGAACCGGGCGCTTCCGCGTACAGGTTGATGGTATCCGCAAAACGATTTGCATCAAGCGCGATTGCGCAATGGCCGTTGATGCCGTCTGTGATCACGTCCTGAATACCCTCAATTCGGGAGGCGATGGATGGCATACCGCAGAGGCCGGCTTCCAGCATGACCACGCCAAAGCCTTCCATGTCACCGTCCACGGGAATATTGGGCATGACGAACAAGTCGCCACCGGAGTACAGGCTTGCAAGTTTTTCTTCCGCCACCAGGCCGAGCGAGTGAATACGCGCACCCAGTCCGGTATCGGCGATGGCCTGCCCGATGGCGTTACTCTCCGGTCCTCTGCCGCCCAGCACAAGGTGAACATTGGAATTCAACTGCGGCATGACATTGCGAATGAACCATTCGTGACCCTTGCGCTTTACCTGCCGTCCGACGGAGCACAGCAGCAAATCGTCAGGGCCCAGTTTCGCGGTGAGTTCCGGAAGCGCATCCTCCAGCACCTGCCGGCGGTCTTTTCTGGTGGTGAAAAAGCCCGGAAAGCTGTCTCCGAACCTGTCCGGTTCAATGCCGTTGGGCGTCACAAACAACCGGTCTTCAGGCAACCCGCGCTGGACACATTGCTGTCCCGTCGCCCGGCTGACCGGCAGCATTGCGTCAATCCGGGCAAACATCCGGGCAACCAGCCATTGATAGGCACTCGATGCTGCAATGACGTCATGTCCGTGCGAGATGGCGGCAAGCGGCACCCGGGTGTCTCGTGACGTTCCGGCCAGAACCGCGGCAAGAACGGCAGACGGCATTGCGGAAAACAACACCACGTCAACTTCGCCCCGTTTCATCATTGCACGCGCTGTTGTGAATGCACGAAACAGGAACGGCACAAAACCGAAATAGTCGTTTTCGCGTTCCGACCGCAATATGACGGTTTTGACGTCAACCTCCGGGTGCGCCTCGAGTTGTTTCAACAGATCAATACCGACGCGCTGCATGCCGCCGATTTTGCTCATCGGGGCATCCTTCAACGGGAAGCAATGTGAAACGAACAACAGGCGCAATTGGTGTATCCGAAATTTTTTGCGAAGATGTTGGATCGGCTGGTATTCAAATAATCGCAACCGTTCCGGTCGCATTAATATGTTCGTGCTATAGGCTTTCCGTCGCCGGCGCAACAGGCCGGGGCATGGTTGAAATACACACACCGTAACTGTTTGAGTGTGACTGCAACAAGGCAGTCAGGTACGGTGTCTGCCGGGGAGGACGTGTATGTCAGTGAAGTCGACGCAGGTGGTAATCATAGGATCGGGGCCGGCGGGCCTGATGCTGGCCCAGTTGCTGCATCTCAGTGGTATCGACTGCATTATCCTGGAGCGCCAGACACGATCCTACGTTGAAGGCCGCATCAGGGCTGGTGTTCTTGAACATGGCAGTGTTGAAGCCCTGCGTGATGCCGGTGTTGCTGACCGCCTCGACCGTGAAGGCCTGGTGCATGACGGCTTTGAACTGGCTTTCGAAGGTCACCGCCATCGGATTCGCCTCAAGGAACTGACCGGCAAAAGCGTCACTGTTTACGGACAGACCGAAGTAACCCGAGATCTCATTGAAGCCCGATTGGCGGCCGGCGGCGAGATTGTGTTCGAAGCGTCCAATGTAACACCTGTTGATGTGACCACTTCATGCCCGAAGGTGCGCTACGGTCATGATGGCCAGGATTATGAAATCAGCTGCGATTTTATCGCCGGATGCGACGGGTTTCACGGAGTGTCGAGGCAGATAATCCCCGAAGACATGCGAAAAGAATTTAAACGGGTTTATCCGTTCGGATGGCTGGGCGTCCTGTCTGATGTACCACCTGTGGCTGATGAGCTGATATACGCCAGTGGTGATCGCGGCTTTGCACTGTGCTCCATGCGCTCCGGCAGCCGCAGCCGGTATTACATTCAGTGTTCCATGGACGAAGAAGTGGAAGACTGGTCAGATGAGGCGTTCTGGGATGAACTTGCCCTGCGTATCGGACCTGATACGGCGGCCAATCTGGTTCGGGGGCCATCGATCGAAAAATCGATTGCACCTTTGCGCTCCTATGTCTGTGAACCGATGCGGCATGGCAATCTGCTGCTCGCCGGTGACGCCGCACATATCGTGCCGCCGACCGGCGCCAAGGGGCTGAACCTGGCCATTGCGGATGTCCGGTTGCTGCACCGGGCCCTCGAAAGCCGGTATCAGAAAAACAATTCAGATGCACTGGATGCCTATTCTGCAACCGCGCTGGCCCGCGTCTGGAAAGCCGAACGCTTCTCCTGGTACCTGTCGATGATGATGCACCGGTTCCCGGAGCACTCTGCTTTTGAGCGCCGCATGCAGCGGGCGGAATTCGACTATGTAAGGAGCTCGGAAGCGGCCTCTCTGGCAATCGCGGAAAACTATGTCGGTTTGCCGTTGGACTAGATCAGTATGATTTTTGATTGAACCCATGTTGTTCCAGAGGTTCAGGTTTCGACACGCCAGAACAGGTCGAATCCCGGGTCGAACACGGTGACATTACCTGCACCTGTTTCGACTAGCTCGGGATAGCGGACAGGGTCGGATTGTTTCGTCAGTGTCATCATCGCGGTGTTGACCGGCAGTTTGTAGAACGCCGGGCCATTGCGCGAGGCAAAGCCTTCCAGCGCGGCAAGCGCGCCGTCTTCCTCGAATACATGAGCCAGGCAACTCATGGTGTTGGGTGCTGAAAAAATGCCGGCGCATCCGCATGGCAGCAGCTTTGCGGCATCCGTATGCGGTGCTGAATCGGTGCCGAGGAAAAACCGCTCGTCACCGGCGCATGCCGCAGTGCGCAGGGCCAGGCGGTGTTTCTCGCGTTTGGCAACCGGCAGGCAGTAATAGTGCGGGCGGATGCCGCCAGCCAGAATATGGTTGCGGTTGATGATCAGGTGGTGGGTAGTGATGGTGGCGGCCAGATTGCCGCTTGTATCTGCCTGAACATAAGCTACCGCGTCAGCCGTTGTGACGTGTTCCATGATCACCTGAAGGCCAGGTACCCGCTTGCGCAGCGGGTCAAGCACGCGATCGATGAAAACGGCTTCCCGGTCAAAAATGTCGATGTCTGCGTCGGTGACTTCACCATGCACGCACAACGGCAGGCCGATCTCGGCCATGCGCTCAAGCACGCCTTGCACATTGTCGAAATTACTGACGCCGGATTGTGAATTCGTGGTCGCACCTGCCGGGTAAAGTTTGACGGCCTTGACCAGTCCCGAAGCGTGCGCCTCGGCCACGTCATCTGCCTGGGTGGCCTCGGTGAGATACAGTGTCATCAGTGGCTCGAAAGTCATCGACGCCGGAAGGGCAGCCGTAATCCGATCACGATAGGCTTTGGCGTCAGCACCGGTTACCACCGGCGGCACGAGATTGGGCATGATGATGGCGCGGGCGAAGTGTTCTGCGGTGTGACCAACCACGCCTTCCAGCATCGCTCCGTCGCGCAGATGCAGATGCCAGTCATCGGGACGTGGAATGGTGAGCGTGTTGGTCATGAGGCATGGTTTCCGGTTGTTGACTTAGCGCACGGAATATCAAAAAAGGCCTGCGCAAAACAGCAGTTTTACGCAGGCCCGAAAAGTGTGCTGGCTGAAGTTCAGTTTACTTCAACAGTTCCTTGGCCCATTTGCCATCGTCACCGACAACATTGACGGCAAACACGCCGCTGACATCGCCATTGGCATCAAAGTCGGCACTGCCGGATGCGCCTTCATAATTGATGTCCTTGCCATCGGCGATCAGCTTCTTGGCTTTCGCCCATTCGCCGGGGCGAACCACTTCGCCCTTGCCATCCGAAATGGCCCTGAGTGCGTCCTTGATCTTGGCACGATCGGCAGCGCCGGCTTTCTCGATGGCCAGAGCCATCATGAAAGTGGCGTCATAGCCATGGGCGGCATATGGAGCAGCCGGGTCGGCGCCTGTTGCCTTGAAGGCACCTGCGAAGGCCTGGTAGGACGCATCACCGGTGTCGGACGAAGCCTGGGTGATCGAAATATTGCCTTTCAGATTGTCGGCACCGATCTGATCGATCACTGACTGGTCGAACATCCCGTCAGCGGCAAAGAACTTGCCGAACAGGCCGTTTTCCAGGCTGTTCTTGATAATGGTGATGCCGCTTGAGCCATAATAGGCGAAGATCGCAATGGCTTCAGGCCCGCCCTGGGTCAGTGTCTGCAGTTCGGAGCGGTATGATGCCTTGTTGGGCTCATGCGCCTGGTTGGCGGTGACCTCGCCGCCCATTTTCTTGAACTCTTCCTCAAATACCTTGGCAATGCCGGCATTGTAGTCATCGTTCGAATAGGTCATGGCGACCTTTTTGATGCCGGCCTTGTTGACCAGTGTTGCAATTGCCAGACCCTGATAGGCATCCGACGGGGCAACCCGGAACACGGTGTCATTGTCTTTCAGTTCGGTAACCGATGGTGCGGTTGCTGAGTCAGACAGCACAGCCACGCCTGCCGGGATGGTAACAGCCTGGACGGATGCGTTGGTGGCGCCGGAGCAGCTTGGACCGACAATGCCGACAACCTGTTCAACATTGACCAGCTTGCCTACCGCATCAACCGCTGCCTTCGGGTCACAGGCACTGTCGCCGATAACCATTTCCAGCGTATCACCCTTCAACAGGCCGCCTTCCGCGTTGATCTGGTCACGGGCAAGATCGCGGCCCTTGACGATGGTAGCGACCAACTCGGCAATCGGGCCGGTTACGCCGCCGGCCGAGCCGACCTTGATGCTGTCAGCATGTGCAGCCGTCGCGAACATCGCTGCGGCACAAGCAGTTACAGCCAGTTGTTTTACAAGTTTCATTTTTACTTACTCCTCCACTGAATAACAGCCGGTAGGGGGCTGTTTCTAAAAAACATACAGTATCATGAACTATTTTTGCCCGGTGATGAAGGGCGTGTTTCAGGCAGCAGGCCTTGCGGGTTTTTCTGCAGGAAAATCTGCAAAAGCAGGCCGATAAGGAAGATGCGCACATAGGCCGAGCGGATGCCGGCGTCGGTCATGCCGATCGCTTCCAGCAGTCTCGGCGCCACGATTTCCGAGGCCGACCACAGGGTCCAGACCAGGAACGCGCCGAGTATGGCGCCCTTGTTGTTGGCGCTGCCGCCAATCACCAGCATCACGAAAACAATGAAGGTGGCCAGTAGCGGATCCGTGGTCTGTGGATTCACAAACTTCAGATAGTGCGCCATCAATGCACCTGCCAGGGCCATTATCATGCAGCCGATGACAAACCCTTCCATGCGGAATGTCTCGACGTTCTTGCCGGCGGCCTTGGCGGACGTTTCGTTGTCACGGATGGCGGTCATGACCCGGCCCCAAGGAGATTTCCGCGCGATTTCCATCAGCCAGTAAACGCCTGCCAGCGTTACAAGGACAACGCCTAAAAAGGCAAACTGGTTAATTGGCTCGGGCAGGCCCTCAAATGGACGCGGTATCTGCGAGATGCCGCGCGGACCATTGGTGGCCCAGGTCTCGTTGTTGACAATCAGACGGAAGATTTCCGCCAGGCCGATGGTGGCAATGGCAAGGTAATCACTTCTGAGTTTCAGGCATACCTTGCCGACCAGAAACGCGATGACACCGGCCACCAGCATGGCGGCAATGGCGGCCACGACGTAGGGCATCTGGAAACCGCCAATGTGACTTGTATGCGGGTTGGTTGTCAGGATAGCTGCGGTGTAGGCGCCAATGCCGAAGAAACCGGCAATACCTGCATTGAACAGGCCGGTAAAACCCCATTGCACGTTGAGGCCCAGAGCCAGAATGGCGTACATGCCGCCGACCGTGAGCAGCGAGACGCCATAGAGCATGTATCCGTAAAGTACCGGGTCCATCTAAAAGCTCTTCCCTTTGAACAGGCCTGTCGGGCGCCATACCAGTATTGCGATCATGATCGCAAATGCGATGCCCTGCTTGTAACCCGGCTCGAGCAACGGTCCATCGCCCAACCAGGGATATGATGACAGTTCTTCAGCAACTCCGATGACCAGGCCACCCGCCATTGCGCCGTAAGGTTTGCCGACACCGCCGAGGATGGCAGCCGCAAACATCGGCAGCAGGATCTTGAAGCCCATCATGGTGTCAACCTGGGTGTCCACGGCCAGAAACACACCTGCTGCACAGGCCAGGCCTGCCCCCATCACCCACGTCGCCATGACCACTTTTTCAGTGTTGATACCGGTCAGCCGGGCCAGCTCCGGTGAGTCAGACGTGGCTCGCATCGCCTTGCCGATTTTTGTGTAGGTGAGCACGTAGTGGACTGCATACATCAACAACAGTGCGCCACCGACAATGAAGACGTGCTTGAGCGGGAAGCTGAAGAAATCAAACAAGTGCATGCGCGGCTGGATACCGGGCAGAATGGTCTTCAACTGCACGCCCCACGAAAACTGGGTTACAGACCGGATCATCAGCATCAGTCCGAAGGATGCGATCACCAGTATGATGACAGGCGATGCCCGCAACGGTCTGTAGAACGCCTTGTCGATCAACAGCACGACCATGATCGTCAGCATCATAGAAACCGGCATCAGGACCAGCAGGATCGCCACCATGGATTTGAAGCCGGTCAGTTGCACCAAAGACCAGGCAATGTAGACACCCAGTGTCATGGTTTCGCCATGCGCGAAGTTTGCAAAGCGCAGGATACCGAAAGTCATGGTAATGCCGATGGCGCCGAGTGCATAGATTGAACCAAGTACCAGGCCGGGGATCAGGTAGAAATTGATGAATTCAGCCATGGACTTAAGTCTTCCCGCTTTTGCGGGGCTGTTTTTTTGCCGCAGGTTTTTGTGTTTTTGCAGGTGGTTTTTCAGGCTGCTTGCCTCCACCAAGGAACATTTCGGCCACTTCCGGGTCGTTCAGCAGGTCCTGGCCGGTACCTTCAAACCGGTTTTTGCCGTCCACCAGCACATAGCCCCTGTTGGCGATCCCCAGCGCCTGCTTGGCATTTTGTTCGACCATCAGGATGGGTGTGCCGGCGCTGTTGATCGTCCTGACGGTTTCAAAAATCTCGCCCCGGAACTTCGGCGACAGGCCGGCAGTAGGCTCATCCAGTAACAGGATTTTCGGTTCCAGCATCAACGCCTTGCCCATGGCCACCATCTGTCGCTGGCCGCCGGACAGGGTGCCTGCCGGCTGCAGGCGCTTTTCCAGCAGCGGCGGAAACATCTCATAGATTTCCTTCAGCCGCGGCTTGAAATCATCGGTGCGCACGAACGCTCCCATTTCAAGGTTTTCCTCGACCGTAAGGCTGGGAAAAATGTTGCCGGTTTGCGGTACATAGCACACGCCCTGGCGCACCACCTTTTCCGGCGGTGTATTGGTGATGGTATTACCATCCAGCAATACCGCGCCGTCGGTGAGTTTGAGCAGTCCGAAGACCGCCTTCATGGCGGTGGACTTGCCCGCGCCGTTGGGTCCGATGATGACGACGATCTCACCGGCATCAACGTGCAATGAAACACCGTGCAGAATCTGTGTGTCGCCATATCCGCCCACGACATTGTCAAGTTCAAGGACACTCATCAGGCCGCTTCCTCGCCGCCGCCGAGATAGGCATCCAGTACATCCGGGTTGGAGCGTACTTCCTCCATTGTTCCCTGCATCAGTACGGTTCCTTCCGCCAGCACGATGATCGGGTCACACAGCGCAGCGATCAGATCCATGTCATGCTCGATAACGCAGAATGTGTAGCCGCGCTCTTCACGCAGCCTGGTAATCATCTCGCGGATCTTGAGAAGCAGCGTCGGATTGACGCCGGCGCCTGGTTCATCGAGCAATACCAGTTTCGCGTCGGTCATCATGGTGCGGCCCAGCTCAAGCAGCTTTTTCTGACCGCCGGACAAGTTCCCGGCACGTTCGTCCCTGAGATGGGAAATCGACAGGAACTCGAGCGCGTCTTCCGCCATATGGCGAACCTGTTGCTCGCGCGCTTTCACCGCGCCCGGCTTCAACCAGTTGTTGAAGATGTGTTCACCCGGTTGTGCCGAGGGTACAACCATCAGGTTTTCCAGCACGGTCATCTTGGCGAATTCGTGCGGAATCTGGAATGTACGGACAATGCCGAGGTGAAACATTTTGTGGGTCGGCAGCCCGGCAATGTTCTCACCCTGGAAAACAATCCTGCCGGCGGTCGGCTCCATTTCGCCTGCAATCATGTTGAAGGTCGTCGTTTTGCCCGCGCCGTTCGGGCCGATCAATCCGGTGATTGATCCTTCTTCAATTTTGAAACTGCAGTCATGTACAGCCTGCAGCCCGCCAAAGCTTTTGCTTAGCTTTTCTACGCTTAACACGAAATGCCCACCCTGTTATCCCAGTTGCGAATTGGGCTTTCGCCAACCATCGCGAGTGCAATATGATCAGTCCGGGCAGATACTTGCAAGTCATCAGATAAAGTTTCTTGCAGGAAATGGAGACTGATCTGAACGTTCCGGATCAGCCGGGAAACAGGTGAGGCGTGAGATGACGCAGTCTGAAGAACTTTATCCGGAGCCTGTCATCGGGTTTCTGGAAATGTTGTGGGGGCGCGGCTGGTTGTCGCCTGGCGGGCCGGATGAACTCGCCCGTTTGCTTAAAGGTGAAGACTTTCGCGGCAAACACGTTCTCGATATCGGATGTGGGGCCGGTGGCATTGATTGTCTGCTGGTCAAGGAATATGGCGCAGCGAAAGTCACCGGCATTGATGTGGAGGCCTCTGTGCTGGCGGCAGCCCACAGGCGCATTCATGAAGCCGGTATTGCCGACCGTGTGCAACTGATGCAGGTAGAGCCGGGTCCGTTGCCGTTTGCAGACGCCATGTTCGATGTGGTGTTTTCAAAGGATTCCATCGTTCACATTCCGGATAAGCATGAATTGGCAAGGGGGGTGTTTCGCGGTCTGAAACCAGGCGGCAGGTTCGTGGCATCCGACTGGCTGATGTCGCATGACGGGGCGCCATCGCCGGATATGCGGGTGTACCTCAAATCGGAAGACCTTGGGTTCGGCATGGCATCGCCGATGGCTTACGCAGATGCCCTGGAACAGGCGGGATTTGTCGATGTGGTATTGACCAACCGCAATGCGTGGTATTGCGATCAGGCCAAACGGGAACTGGCCCTGCTGCAAGGTGAGCTGCACGCCGAGGCGGTTGCGGAACTGGGGCATGAACTGGTTGATCATAATATCAGCACGTGGGGACTGATGATCAAGGTACTGGAGACAGGCGAGCATTGCCCGCATCATGTGCGTGGACGAAAACCATGACGCTGTCAGAAAGATCAAGGCCGAGAAAAGCCACCCGCGACGTGCGCCGCAGGCAGCTCATCGAAGCAACCATCGATGTGCTTGCCACGCGCGGGTATGCCAGCCTGACCATCAGCGATGTATCGCGCGGGGCCGGGCTATCTCTGGGTATCGTGAATTTTCATTTTGAGTCCAAGGCAGCACTGCTTGCCGACACGTTGAAATACCTGGCAGTCCAGTATCGCGACAACTGGATGGCGGCAGTCAACGCGGCCGGCGATGATCCCGCCGCCCGGCTGTACGCCATGACCAGCGCTGATTTTGGCGAAGATGTCTGCACCCCGCGCACGCTGCAGGGCTGGGTGAGCTTCTGGGCCGAGGCCCAGTCACAACCTGCCTATGATGAAGTGTATGGTGAGGATGAAGCTGAATACCTGAAAACGCTGGAAGCCATGTGCGCCGATCTTTCGAGCCATGGCGACTACAACAGGCCGCAATCAGGCAAGCTCGACGCCCGTGTGATCAATGCGCTGACCGACGGATTGTGGGTCGCACTCGCCCATACGCCGCCGGGCATAACCAGGTCCGAGGCCCTTAACACCCTGCACAATTGCCTGGCCGCGTTTTACCCTGCGCATTTTGACGCAAACGGGCCTGTCAATTGACCCTGACCCACATTGGTTTATAAGACGCGGGAACTCATTCCTTTCCTCTTTCGGGCAAAGCCCAAACTTATCGGAGATAACCATGGCGGTACGCGTTGCAATCAACGGATTTGGTCGCATTGGGCGCAATATTTTGCGCGCCATTGCTGAGTCGGGACGCAAGGACATAAAGGTCGTTGCGATCAATGATCTGGGCCCGGTGGAAACCAATGCCCATCTACTGCGTTTCGACAGTGTGCACGGCAAGTTCCCCGGAACCGTCAAGGTCAAGGATGATCAGATCAACTGTGGCACTGGATGGATCAAGGTGACCGCAGAACGTGACCCGTCCAAGCTTCCGTGGAAGGAAATCGGCGTTGACGTAGCGATGGAATGCACCGGCATTTTCACTTCGCGCGATGCTGCCGCAGCGCACCTGAAGGCCGGCGCCAAGGAAGTGTTGATTTCAGCACCAGGCGCAAATGCCGACATGACGGTGGTTTACGGCGTGAACCACGATCAGCTTACCGGCAAGCACAAGGTCGTCTCCAATGCGTCGTGCACCACCAACTGCCTGGCACCGGTGGCCAAGGTGCTGAATGATTCATTTGGTATCGAGCACGGTTTCATGACCACTATCCATGCCTACACCGGCGACCAGCCGACACTGGATACCATGCACAAGGATCTCTATCGCGGCCGGGCTGCCGCAGTGTCGATGATCCCTACTTCTACCGGTGCAGCGAAGGCCGTCGGTCTTGTTTTGCCGGAACTGAACGGCAAGCTTGACGGCGTGGCCATTCGCGTGCCGACACCGAATGTGTCGGTGGTTGATCTGAAATGCGTGATGTCCAAATCGGTTACGGTTGAACAGGTCAACCGCGCCATGATCAAGGCGTCCAAGGGTGACCTGAAGGGTATTCTGGCCGTCACTGATCAACCCAATGTGTCGATTGATTTCAATCATGACCCGCATTCTTCAACGCTTCATCTCGACCAGACCAAGGTGATGGATGGCACGCTGGTCCGGGTGATGAGCTGGTACGACAATGAGTGGGGCTTCTCAAACCGCATGGCCGACACGGCTGTCGCCCTGCACAAGGCAAAGTAATCAGTCATGGCGCGCCCCATACTCATTTCACCGTCGATCCTGTCGGCAGATTTTGCCAGGCTGGGAGACGAGGTGCGCGCCATTGATGAACAGGGCTGCGACTGGGTGCATGTCGATGTGATGGACGGGCATTTTGCGCCCAACATCACAATCGGCCCGATGATTGTGAAAGCCATTCGGCCGGTGACCAAAAAGGTGCTCGACGTGCATCTGATGATTACCCCGGCCGATCCGTTCATTGCAGCGTTTGCCGAGGCCGGGTCCGACATCATTACGGTTCATGCCGAAGCGGGTCCGCATCTTGACCGCACACTTCAACTGATCAGGTCGCTTGGGAAAAAGGCCGGGGTGTCGCTCAACCCGTCGACACCGGAAAACGTGATCGAATATGTGCTCGACAAGCTCGATCTCATACTGGTCATGACGGTTAATCCCGGTTTCGGCGGACAGGCCTTCATTCCCGAAATGGCAACCAAAATTGCCCGCATCAGGGATATGGTCGGTGGCCGCGACATCCATATTGAAGTGGATGGCGGCATCAGTGAAAAGACCGCCGGTATCGTCGCTGCTGCCGGCGCGGATGTTCTGGTAGCCGGTTCTGCTGTCTACCAGAACAATGATCCGGCCAGATACGGCGCCAACATCGACGCCATTCGGACCGCCGCGGTTTCCGCGATCTAGGGTGATTTGAGTTTATATCGCTCACGCAAGCAGCCTTACGGCTGCGCTCCGCTGGGGGCGCACTTCGTGCGGCGCGCGGTCGCGCTAGCCTCAGCACTGACGTGCTTCGGAATGGAGTTCATCACTATGGTTGTTCAAGGTCGGAGAACGGCCTGAGCGAAGCGAAGAAAGCTGTTCGACCAGAATAATGGATAACCATCTGGATGATGATCTCCAACTAGGCCCGACGGGCCTCGGGCCGGTCAGGCCCGCCCTCGCGGAGCGCAGCCGTCAGGCTGCTTGCGTGAGCGGAATAAAACAAAAACTTCTATTACATCAAAGCAGAAGGGCCACCCTGTTGCCAGAGCGGCCCTTCGCCATCAGCAGTGGCCTCAGCTTCAGTAAAGCCTGCACAAAAGCTATCGGAACCGGGGGAAGCCCGACAACCACAGGTTGCTTCCAGCTATGTCCACTGCGACAGTCGTTGGTTCAAGATAAGTTGTTCCCGTCTACCAGACCCCCCAAAGCAGAACGTGTTTCTCAAAGAATGGAAGTCGTTCGACATTGCTGTCTCATACGTCTCCTCAAGCTGGTACTATATAACGCCGAGGCGGACCTGACCAGATGTAATATTCAGTAAGCAATTAATCCGGCTGGCTTATTTGAAAGCGCATATCTGGAAAACTAGCAAGTTTACCTTTGGGAATAAATAGACGAACCTAGAAGAGCACGCGCTATATTGCCAGCTCGAGGCGGTTCCTGAGATTTTGCACCACGGGCCGCGTCAGGACATTGGATCTTGCGGCCAGGATCGCCTCGGACCTGAGGATCAGGCCATCGTCCAGTATTTTGAGCCGGTTGGCCTTCAATGTGGAGCCGGTGGTGGTGATATCGACGATGATCTCGGCTGAGCCGGATGCCGGTGCGCCTTCCGTGGCACCCAGGCTTTCGACAATGCGGTATCCGGTGACGCCATTTTCGGCGAAAAAGCGCCTGGTCAGCGCCAGGTACTTCGTGGCAACCCGAAGTCTGCGCCCGTGGGTTTCATGGAATTCGGCTGCCACCTGATCCAGATCGCTGACAAACGCGACATCGAGCCAGCTTTCAGGTACCGCAATCACAACGTCTGCCGGGCCGAACCCCAGCCGCAGCACTACATCCGCGATGGGTTCGTCGGGTGCGATTGTCTCACGCAGCAGATCTTCGCCGGTGACGCCCAGATCAACGGTGCCATCGCGCAGGGCCTGGGCGATTTCCGACGCAGACAGGAAAGCGACATCAACACCGGCAAGGCCTTTGACTTCGCCCCGGTAGCCGCGGGCAGAGCCGGTGCGCACAATGTCAAAGCCGGCACGTGCAAACATTGTTTCCGCCATTTCCCGCAAGCGGCCTTTCGATGGAAGCGCAAGAGTGAGGTTGCTCATGATGCCACCTCGCCGGCCGCCACCAGTCTGCTGGCATAGATGGCGCAGCCGACAGCCGGTATCATGGCATCAGCCCCGATATCCTTCAGCATGGTGTCATATCGCCCGCCACCGGCGATGGTTTCGCTGGCGCCGTCCGCCATTTCCCTGTCGATCTGAAATACAAAGCCGGTATAGTACTCAAGGCTGCGGCCAAATACGGCGGCAAATTCCATATCGGCAGTCTCAAGTCCGGCTCTTTGTATTGCCTCGAAGCGCGCCTCGAACAGGTCGATGGCAGACGCAAACTCGCTGCCGGTCTTTGCTCCAAGTTGTTTCAGTTTCAGAACCGCCTGTGACGGCGAGCAGCGGATGGACAGATAGTCGTCGATCAGCTTTGCGTGGTCACTGGACAGGGAAGGTTCGCTGCGATCCATGAGTTTTTCGGACAGTCTGCCTGCCACCTGTTCAATGCTGCGTCCGGCGATCATTTCCAGCCCGTCGGCCTCCAGCTTTTGTTCGACGAAGGAAACCGCATCCAGCGTGCTGCCTGCCATCTCATCAAGCATATCGGAGATCGACGTCCTGGCTTTTGGCGTCTTGCCGGTCAACCGGTTAAGCAGATCGCGAAACGCCCGTGGCCGCCAGAACTGGCGCTTCAGGCTGGTGCGCCAGCGTTCGGGCATGTCGATTGACGACAGCAGGGCGGTAAACAATCCAAGATCGCCGAGCTGGATGCTGAAGCCCGATACACTTGCTGCATCCAGTGCCGCCAGTGTCAGGGCCAGTGTTTCGGCATCGTCATCGGCAACGGTGCCGGTCCCGAAAAGTTCAAGGCCAACCTGGTCAAACTCGCGCAGGCTTGTGTCTCCGGCTGTCTTCGAATGCCGGAAGGCCTTGCCGGCATAACAGTATCGCGTTGCCGCCATCACATCGCCGGCCTGCTCCAGATGATAGCGGCAGGCGGGCACTGTCAGGTCCGGGCGCAGGCACAGTTGTGCGCCCGATGGGTCTGCGAACACGTAGGTGCGCGACCTTATATGCTCGCCGGAGCGTTCCAGAAACACATCTGCCGGCTGGATGATGTCCGGTTCGATGTACTCCGCACCGGCGGCTTCGAACACTTGCGTCATGGAGGCATTCAGCGCATCGGTGGCGCGCCGCTGGATTGAGGATTTACCGGTCATCTGCTCAGCTCAACTCTCATGGCGCGCAAGGATGGTGCGAACTTCCGCGACCAGGTCAGCCTCGGCCACCGACACCTGCGCCGGCTGCTGCTCAACCCATTCTTCACGGCTTTCAATGGCCTTGGCGGCTTCTGCGCCTGCGATCAGGTCCTTCAACTGAACCTGCCCGGCAGCGCGTTCATCGCCACCCTGGATTACGGCCACCGCCGCGCCGCGCCGGTCGGCATACTGCAATTGCTTGCCGAACTGTTTGGGGTTGCCCTGATAGAGTTCGGCGCGAATTTTCGCGTCCCGAAGTGTTTGAACCATTTTCTGATAACGCCCGAGGCTGTCCGGGTCGCGGTCCATCACACAGACTACAACCGGGGCAGGTAACGCAGTGGTTTCCAGCTTGCCAAGGTTTTTAAGCGCAGTCATCAGGCGGGAGACACCGATGGAAAACCCGGTGGCCGGAACCGCCTGTCCGGTGAAACGCTGCACCAGTCCGTCATAACGCCCGCCGCCGGCGACGGAGCCAAACTGAACCGTTTCGCCCTTTTCGTTGGTGACGTCGAAGGTAAGCTCGCACTCGTAAACCGGTCCGGTATAGTATTCCAGTCCCCGCACCACAGACGGATCGATCTTGATGCGGGTCTCGTCATATCCGGCGGAACGCACCAGGGTCTCGATCAGGCCAAGCTCGGCAACGCCGTCATTTTCATCAATGGCAACGCCTGAGATGTAGCTCATCACCTTGTCGGTCTGGGGCTCATCGAGCCCGGCACCCTTGGTGAAGTCACCTGCACCTTCTTTTCCGCCTTCCCAGCGCCCGGCACCCAGCAACAGCTTCACGCCTTCGGTCCCGAACTTGTCCAGCTTGTCGATGGCGCGCAGGACCGACAGTCTTGTGCCGGCATGCTCGTCGCCGCCAATGCCGATTGTCTCCATCACACCATCGAGCACCTTGCGGTTGTTGACGCGGACAACATAGTCGCCGCGCGCAATACCCAGTGCCTCCATCGTGTCGGCCATCATCATGCACATTTCAGCATCCGCCGTGACCGACGGCGCACCGACAGTGTCGGCATCAAACTGCATGAACTGGCGAAACCGCCCTGGTCCCGGTTTTTCATTGCGGAACACATAGCCTGCCCGGTAGGTCCGGTAGGGCAGCTGAATATCATTGATGTTCTGGGCAACATGCCTGGCCAGCGGTGCGGTCAGATCATAGCGCAGGCTCATCCACTGCTCGTCGTCGTCCTGCAACGAAAACACACCCTCGTTCGGCCGGTCGCTGTCGGGCAGAAACTTGCCGAGCGCATCGGTATATTCAAACAGCGGCATTTCCACCGGATCAAAGCCATACAGCTCGAACACGTCTTTGATTCTGCCGGTCATTTGCTCGACAGCACGTATGTCGCTGGCGGAGCGGTCGACGAAGCCACGGGGCTGCCGGGCTTTTGGCCGGTTTGGTTTTTTGTTTTTTGACATGAGCGGTTTCAGCGGCTTTGGGCTGTTCAATGATACAAGGCCTGCCTTCTAGAACCTTTCCGGCACACCTTCAAGGCGGTTGCACATCTGCTTTTTACCCAATGTGTGACTTGGCAAGGACACAAGCTTGGGGCAAACTCACCCTCGTTATGAGTGATCTTATGCATGATGAAGTTATCCTCGAAGCCAATGACGCGTTTTACGCGGCATTCCGGCAGCGCGACTATCTTGCGATGGAAGCCTTATGGTCACGGCAGGCGTCGGTGTCCTGCTATCATCCGGGCTGGCCCGGCATCACCGGGCGCGAAGAAGTGCTGGACAGCTGGTACTCCATTCTTGTTCTGGGCGACACGCCTGACATCAAAGTCAGCGATACCAGCATCATCCGCAACGGAAACACGGCGCTTGTGTTCTGCACCGAGCAACTGGGCCAGGTGTCGCTGATCGCCACCAACACGTTCATCGTCGAGGGTGACAACTGGCGCCTGGTGCACCACCAGGCCGCGCATCTGCCCAACTGACAACCGGTCCGTTCCCATGCACTATTCCGCACTTGTCCTGCAACATGGTGCAGGGTTAGGTTCGACCGCTTGTTTTTCATGGCATTTTCAGCACGCCCGTAAAGAGGTGTGGTATCAGGGAGACCGCTCATGAGTGATCCATATCCATACAATGCCGCGCTGGACCTGGTGGACAGACACCTGGATGAAGGCCGCGAAGCCAGGCCGGCCTTTATTGACGACACGCGCGAGATCACCTTTGGCGAACTGGCGACGGCGACCCGAAAAGTGGCCAATGTGCTTGATGGACTGGGCATCGAACGTGAGGCCCGGGTGGCTGTCCTGATGCTCGACACGGTCGACTGGCCGGCAGTGTTCGTCGGCGCGATACGCGCCGGTGTCGTGCCGGTGGCGCTCAACACCCTGCTGACCACCGACCAGTACAAATACATGCTGTCGGACAGCCGCTCGCAGGTACTGTTCGTGTCCCATGCCCTGCTGCCGGCGGTGGAGCCGGTTCTGGCTGACCTGCCGTTCCTGAAGCATGTGATTGTGGTCAACGGTGAGGCGGGTGAGCATAAGTCTTTCGGGACGCTGATGGCGTCTGCGAGCGACACGCATGAGGCGGCGGATACATCGTCGGACGAAGTGGCGTTCTGGTTGTACTCGTCCGGTTCGACCGGTCAGCCCAAGGGCGTGATGCACGTTCATTCCAGCCTGATGGATACGGCCAGGACCTACGGCGCCGGGACGCTTGGTATTTCCGAGAACGATGTGTGCTTTTCTGCCGCCAAGTTCTTTTTCGCCTATGGGCTGGGGAATTCCCTGACATTCCCGCTGTCCGTCGGGGCAACGACGGTGTTGCTGGCGGGACGCCCGACGCCGCCGGCCGTGCAGGAAAAACTGCATGCTCACAACGCAACCATCTTCTTTGGTGTGCCGACACTTTATGCAGCCATGCTGGCGGACAAGGCCTGCACACCTGAAACCGGTTCCGCCAAACTGGCAAGGTGCATATCTGCCGGTGAAGCCTTGCCGCCCGAAGTGTCGGCAGGCTGGCACAAGCGGTTCGGGGTCGAGATATGGGATGGTATCGGCTCGACCGAAATGCTTCATATTTTCCTGTCCAACGGACCCGATGGCCAAAAACGCGGCACCACGGGCAAGGCTGTACCGGGATATGACTTGCGCCTGGTCGGGGAGGAAGGCGAGGAGTTGCCTGCCGGCGAAATCGGCGAACTGCTGGTGTCCGGTGCATCGTGCTGCAATGGCTACTGGAACAAGCGCGACAAGACGCGCTCGACATTCGAGGGGCTCTGGGCCCGCACCGGCGACAAGTACATTCGCGATGAAGAAGGCTTCTACCAGTATTGCGGACGCACCGATGACATGTTCAAGGTATCCGGCATCTGGGTGTCGCCGTTTGAAGTGGAATCCGCGCTGGTCAGCCATGCCGCAGTGCTGGAGGCGGCTGTCGTTGCCCACGAAGACGACGAAGGGCTGGTCAAACCCAAGGCCTTTGTCGTGCTGAACGAGGGTTATTCGGGCGATGGCCTGTTCGACGAACTGAAAGATCACGTGAAGAGCGAAGCCGGTCCCTGGAAGTATCCGCGCTGGGTCGAGTTCCTGCCCGACCTGCCGAAGACCGCAACCGGCAAGATCCAGCGTTTCAAGTTGCGTGCATGATTGCGCCGGACGGGTTTCTTGAGGTTGCAGGTCACAGGCTTGAAGTCCGTTTCATAGACGGACCTGCCGACCACCCGGTTTTGCTGTTGCTGCATGAAGGGCTTGGCAGCGTCAGCCAATGGCGGGATTTCCCCGATCTGCTGGCGAGTGCCACGGGATGCGCGGTTCTGGTCTGGTCGCGGGCCGGATATGGCGCGTCATCACCGGCCAGCCTGCCGCGCCCGCTGACCTATATGCACGACGAGGCAATCGATGTGTTGCCGCTCATCATTGCACAATTGCAGGGTCGCGAACACATTTTGGTCGGGCATTCCGACGGGGCTTCCATCGCAGCCATCTATGCCGGCAGCAAACCTTTGCCGGGCCTGAAAGGTCTGGTTCTGATGGCACCGCATGTGTTTGTCGAGGACATCTCGATCGAAGGTATCAGAACTGCCCGGGAAGCCTGGGAGACGACCAATCTGCGCGACAGGTTGCAACGCCACCACGGCGACAATGTCGACATTGCATTTCTGGGGTGGAATGAAAGCTGGCTCAATCCCGGCTTCCGCAACTGGGATATTTCCGGCTTCCTGCCATTAATCATTGCACCGGTATTGGCTGTACAGGGCCGCGATGATGACTATGGAACACTGGCCCAGCTTGACGCGATTGAACGGTCCTGCGGCGGCGCGGTCACAAAGCTCATTCTTGATGACTGCGGACACGCGCCACAAAAGGACCAAACAGCCGCCGTACTGGACGCCATCTGCAGTTTCGTGACGGAGCCTTGACCATGTTACTCATCAACAGACGCGAATTGATCGGCGGCCTGACCACCTGCGCGCTTGTCCTTCCGGCACAGGTATTGCCGGCACATGCCGCGGGATATCGCAGCTATGCAGATGCCATGCTGGCCTCTCCGCCGCGCGGTGCCAAGATCCGCCCTGACCTTGAAGCCTATCTCGACCTGCTGGCGGCAGAAGCCCGCTATCGCGCCAAGCGCAAGCCGGTGAAAGGATCTGACCTGTTGCGCAGCATGGCGCGCGCCCAGGCCCTTGAAATGGTGAAGGGCAATTTTGTCGGCCACAAGTCGGCCAGCGGCCACAGTTTCCGCAAGCGCTTTGAAGCCTATGCAGATCCCGACCAGCGTGGTGATTTTGGCGAGAACGCTGCCCGCGACCGCAAACGCGGTGAGGTGGATAAGGAAAAAGCCAGGCGGCTGTTCAAACAGTGGCTTGACTCTGCCGGCCACAAACGCAACCTGATGAACCGGTGGTATGCGTATGTGTCAACCGGCGCAGCGCAGGTGAACCATCACTTGTATGCGGTGCAGATTTTCTGGGAGCGGTAATACTGACGGACGGGGGACAAGACCTGAAAACCAGGCGCGATGCCGCGCTGGCGCACTACCGTGCCGGCCGGTTTGTCGAGGCCATCCAGGCGCAGATGGCGGTGGTCAACGACATTGGCGCCACCACGCCAGAAAGTGCTGAGGACCAGGTCCGGCTGGCAGCATTCCTGTTTGCCCACGGCGACCTGCCGGCCGCTGCCGGTGTTTTCGCAAACGCCATCAGGTTCCGGCCCGATGATGCAGAAGCCCTGACAAATTATGGCGTTGTGCTGTCCAGGCTGCGCCGGCTTGAAGAAGCTCATGAGCTTTTGACACGGGCGCTGAAAATAGCACCGGATGTGCCAAACACCCATGATGCGCTGGCCTCGGTATCATACCGGATGAAGCGGTTTGACGATGCCCGCCATCATGGCGAAACCGCGTTGAACCTAAAAGATGAAGCGGTCACCAAAACCGGAACGGCCCACCCGATACCCGATCAGCCTGTGCCATTTTCTCCAGACGACCCGACCCTCAACATTATCGCGTTCTCCTTGTGGGGCGATGGGGAAAAATACCTGAGCGGTGCGCTGGAAAACGCCCGGCTGGCCCCCGACATCTATCCGCATTGGCAGTGCCGGTTCTATTGCGACGATACCGTGCCCGAAATCGTACGTACCCAGTTGAAGGCCTTCGGCGCGCAAGTCCTGATGATGAACCGCGTCAACCCGTTCGACGGCCTGTTCTGGCGCTTCCTGCCCGCCAATGACGGGCGCACCAGGCATTTTCTGGTGCGCGACGCCGACAGCATCATCAACCCGCGCGAACAGGCGGCGGTCAGCGAATGGCTTCAGTCCGGCAAGGCCTTCCACGTCATGCGTGACTGGTGGACCCACACCGAAGTCATGCTGGCCGGCATGTGGGGCGGCACCGGCGGTGTGCTGCCGCCACTGCAGACCCTGTTGAAGGATTTCAAGCCGTCAGCCCTGGCCAACTGGCACCTCGACCAATGGTTCCTGCGCTCGCAGGTCTGGCCCACGGTGAGGCAAAGTTGCCTGATCCATGACAGCAGGTTCAAGGCTTTAGGAGCGAAAGATTTTCCCGCCGGCAGCGAACTGCCGGACGGTCATCACGTCGGCCAGAACGCCTCGGTGCATAAGCCAAAAGTGAAGAGCTGATCCCAGGAACCACGGCTCTTAAGTCGGAGCAGAGTAAAGCGCTTAGCGGTTGACAGTTTTATAGCCAGACCTGCATCTTGGCATGATGTATTTACGGGCAATAACAACTGGTATTGTAGGTTTCATAGCTTCCTTTTCTGTGCTGCTTGCAGATGAAAAAGCGCCTTCGGGGGCTGAATGTCCATTTTCTTATGTATTGCCAAGCGACATTAGGCCGGTCAAATACCTGTACAGCAAGGAAACGCAAGATGATCCTGTCGTATGGAGTGTGGATTGTTCTCCCATACCCTCTCTTAATGAATATGGAAGCTCATTAAAGCGGGCACATTTGACCTATTTGACCTGCTTTATTGAGCCTACGCGGCCACACAGGCGAATTTGTCCCACGACGAAACGTTGGAACGGCCTGGACAAAATCGGGATCTTCACCGTGCCAGCAGATCCGCCATCAACAATCGTTGAGTACGTGGCCTCTTCGTCGGATGGCTACATTTTGTCGATCAGGGCTGACGTGAAATCCAAAGTGCACGATGCCCTGATGAAGCAAACCCTCTCGGCGGTGGTCAAGATTGCAGCATCCGTACGGCGTAAATCCAACAGTCCACCGACCCCTGGCCAACTTTCACCGGCAACATCTGCCAAGGACATATCCACGCCCGTCATGGTGACATTCAAGGCAATCACCGGATGTCCGTTTGAATTCAAACTGCCAAAAGCGTTTACACCCAGGATGGAGAGTATTCCCAAGGGCGCGCATGGCGGGGGTGAAATCAAGTCAGGCCGCTGGTTCATTTTGTGCAGCAGCGATCCTGAAACAAATGTGCTGTACAGGTCTACGCTGGAAGGGCTTAGCTGCAGGATAGAGACCACGCCACCCCATCATCAAATCTGTGCCCGCAGCAAGCGGTGGAATGGATCGGATCGCCTGACTCTTGAGACGGTTGAAGGCCAATCGAAGATTGTACTTCAAGCCTTCACTGCCCAGGATCAATTGTTGCTCTTTGCAATTACGCCAGAAAAACATGCCAGCCCGGCTGTGATTGAAAAGGCAATCGGTTTTGCCCAGGCAGTTTCCAGATCAGTTAATCCTGCAAAGTAACCAATTCACAACCCCTGCACCAGATGCGTGTCCGCCAGCACCGGGCGGCGCAATGCGAGCAACCGGCGGGCTTCCTCTGCTTTGCCCTGCTTGAGCAGGCATTCCAGCAGGGAGAATTCCAGCAGGTCGCGTTGCGCGCGGCTGCCGCCGAGGCGGGCGTCGTCAGCCATGCAGCCGGTTAAAAGGCGCTCGGCCTTAAGCCAGTCCTGCTCGGCGATTGCGCCGAAGGCTTCGGCTGCGTCGCGGACGAGGTCGGCTGCAGGACCCTTTGGACTGGACACAATCCTTGCCAGCGCATCGCCGTCGCTTGCCATGGCATGGGCAAGGGCTGCGTGATAGTCGATGAAGCTCAGGCCGGGATTGGGGAAGAACTTAGCGGCATAGGCACTGACCTCGCGCCATTTTTCCTTCGGCACGGTTTCGCCTGCCAGTTCCGCGCGATACAGGATGGATGCGGTATCAGACAGGATGTTGATCGGCATGCCCAGTGCCGCGCCCGGTTTGACGTCGGCGTCCACCCGCTGCCACATCTCAGCCGTGTTACCCAGTTGCAGCGACCATAGCGCCACGTGCCAGGACAGATGGCCATGCATGACGGCTGTGCGGTCATAGTCTTTGAGCCAGTCGTTGAGATAGGTCACGCCGGTTTGCGTTTCACCGGCCTCATAATCAATGTGCGAGCGGACATGGGCGCCATGCGCATTGCGCGGATTGATCGCCATCGAGCGGTCGATGATCGATGACGCCTTGTCCACCTGGCCGGTTTCACAAAGGGCAAAGGCGTACTGGCTCAGATACCACCAGTCGTCTCCATAATGCTGTTGCAGGGAACCGGTAAAGGCCAGCATCTCCGCCTCACGGCCGGGCAGACCGGAGAACCCGATCAGCCCGAAAATGCTGGTGCTGGTCTGCACCACCATGGCGTCACGCGGATGGGACCTCGCATGGTCGATAACGCAGGCGAGGCCATCTGCGGACCTGCCGTTGGCCAGCAGGTCGAAGACGTTGATGTGGCCTGCCTCGCGCTCGGTGATGCCGGTGGCAAGCTCGCGGGCCTTGCCGATGATCTCACGCGCTTTCGCAACATTGCCGGTCGCCTGTTGCGCCCGCGCCAGTCCGGCAACCCCGAGTGCAAAGCCGGGGTCTTCGGCCACAACAGCCTCAAAAGCTTCGACTATATGCGGCGCACCTCCAAGCAGCTTGTCGACTGCCGTCACATAAAGGTCCCGGGCTTTGGCGGACGAGGTCGAAATCGGGTTGTCATATCTGTCGGTCAGCAAGTCCGTTCACTCCTCGGGCTCAAAGATCATACCGATCTAGGCCTTGCGCGGCATCAGGTCATAGGGGCCTTTCCAGCCCGGCAGGGAAGATATGCGCTCGCGCCATTTCAGGATATGAGGATAGTCGTTGAGATCAACACCCAGTTCGCCGTCATAGAACATGTACCCGGCCAGTGACAGGTCGGCGATGGTCATTCTGTCGAGCGCCATGAAGTCGTGCGCTGCCAGATGTTTGTCGACGATCTGCATGGTTGCTTCGGCGCGTCCGCGCAGGAACTCCGTCACTGGTGTTTCCCCGGAATTGAGAAACGTGATCATGAAGCGCAGCGTGGCGTTGTAGCTGGTGAACTTGTGATTGTCGAAATACATCCAGCGCAGAATTTCATGGCGCTCGTCATCATTGTTCCAGCCGAATTTGCCGAATCTGGCAGCGAGGTATTCAAGCATGACACCGGTCTGGATCAGCTTGCGCTCGCCGTGCAGCAACACCGGGACTTCACCCATTTCATTGACCTTGGACCGGTATTCGTCCGAACGCGTCTCGCCATTGAAAAAGTCGACGAAGCGTGGATCCCAGTCCGCTCCGCACAATTCCAGCATTAGGGCAACCTTGTAGGCATTGCCGGATTCGCCAAAGCAATACAGTTGATAGTCTGACATGTGATTTCTTTCAGTCCTGGTTGATCAGGCGCTTTGATAACGCGCGATTGCCGCGTGCTCCAGTGCCGCTGTCTGCAATTTCGTCAGGTCCAGTGCATCGCGCAGCATGGCCAGGAAACGGATTTCCTCACGCGCAATATTGCGGTCGGCAATTGCTACCTCGACCGCCAGTGCGTAAGCGGTTTCGCGCAGTACCGCAGGCAGGCCGGCCTTTATCAGGGCGAGGGCTGTTTGCAGACCGGTTTCTTCCTGCAGGATTTCACCACACTCCTGCGCCACATGGGTCAGGCGTTCGGGATCAAAGCCGGAAAACGCCGGCAGGGTCTGCACCAGCCTGCCGATGCGGGCCAGTTCGGCATTGCCGATTTTGGCATCGACGGCAATCATGGTCATCATCACGTAAATGAGCGCCTGATGATGGTTGATGGTCTTGCTTACGGGTTTGTTCATATTCAATTTGCTCCAAACTCTTTTACAATCTCAATGGCATCTACAAGGCCGGTCCGTTCAATGGTCAGGCCGGGAGGAAAGGCTGTCGAGAACCGGCTTGCCATACGCGCATCCAGCATCACAAAACAACCCCTGTCGGTTGACTGCCGGATCAGCCGGCCGAATGCCTGCCGCAATCTGAGGCGAACCTGCATGTCCTGCCAGGCCTGGCCGCCAAAAGCGCCGCGCCGCGCCCGCTCCAGTATGGTGGGTTGGCCCCACGGTACCCGATCCATGACGATCAGCCTAAGTGAATCTCCGGGCACATCGACCCCGTCACGCACCGCATCCGTGCCCAGCAGGCAGGCGTTTTCTTCAGCCCTGAACATGTCAACCAGCGTGCCGGTGTCAATCGGGTCGGCATGTTGAGCGTAGAGCGGTAATCCCGCTTCCGCCATCGGCTGCACCAGCCGCCGGTGGACTGCCCGCAACCGTGAGATCGCGGTAAACAGACCCAGCGCCCCGCCACCCGATGCCATGAACAGTTCGCGGTAGGCGGCAGCCAGCTGATCCATGTTTTCCCGGCCCACATCGTTGACCACGATCAGGCGGGAGTTCTTCAGATAGTCGAACGGCGAGTCCCAGCTGTGCCGGATAACCGGATAGGGCAGGTGAACCGAACCGGTGCGCATTTCCGCATTGCGCCAGTCATCCGGCATCTCAGGTGGACGGTCACGCAGTGTGGCCGAGGTGATGATGATACCGTCTGCCGGTTGCAGCACTGCACTGGCCAGCGGCACGGTCGGGTCGATCCAGTGGGAATGCAGGCCGGTATCGATTTCGCGGTCCCAGGCCTGCTCGATGGCGAACCATTCGGAAAATTCAGGTCTTGGTTCATCGACCAGCCGGCTCAGCATTTCAATGAAACCACCGAGCATGAGCTCCGACCGCCGGGTCAGGGATCGGGCCAGTGCTTCGATGCGGGCCCGTTCGGTACTGGCCAGTTCAGCCGCCTCGTCGTCCAGCCGTTTCATCAGCCGCCGGGCCAGTCCGGTCATCGGCCGCTTGAGGTCTATCATGGCGGCAGCAAGCGTGCCGGCTGCGGCCTGCAATCCGTCTATGAACGGCCGGCAGTCGGTTTCCAGGTTGCCGGTCTGCCGGCTGTCGGCACGCGCCGTTACCTGCTGCCTGACGAGGCCTAGAAAGGCTTCGGTTTCACCGTCCGCCTGACCGGCCTGAATACGCCGCATCCAGCCAGGCCCCGGCAGGCACAGGGCGCCTGCCAGAACCGCAGCCAGCAGGTCTTCCGCCTCATCGTCGTCACCGGCAAGATCGCCGAGCCGGTCGACCAGCCCGCGGCCCCTGCGGCGTTGTGATTCCGGACCCCTGATCCAGCGCCTCAGTTCGGTTGTCTCCTGGCCCGTAAGATGGCCGGAAAACGCGCTGTCGGCGGCATCAAACAGATGGTGGCCTTCATCGAACACCAGCCGTTTCAAACCGCCGGCGCGTTCCTGGTCTTCATCCACTTGAGCTTCGCCGAGGGCGTGATCCACTGCGATCTGGTGCAGTACCAGCGCGTGATTGGCGATAACAAGATCAGCCTTGCGGCCGGCGCGCACCGCTTTTTCGATGAAACATTTGCGGTAATGCGGGCACGCGGAATAGATGCATTCGCCGCGCCGGTCGGTCAGGCCCAGACCCATCGGGGTCATGGCGCGCTCGCCGGTATTGGCATCATAGAACAGCCCCATCAGCCAGGCGGGGAAATCGCCGCCGACCATGTCGCCATCCTTTGAATGGCGCACCCAGCGCGCGATCAGCCCGGCCATCAGCGCCGAGCGGGGGTTGGATGCCGTCATGCGTGCAAACGCTTCCTGCATGTTGAGCAGGCAGACATAGTTTTCGCGACCCTTGCGCACGACGATCTTGTGGCGGCGTTCTGCCGGGTCCGGCACCAGCCGTGCGGTTTCCTGTTCAAGCTGGCGTTGCAGGTTCTTGGTGTAGGTGGAAATCCAAACCGCCTGCTTGTTGCGCGACGCCCACAGGTAGGATGGCGCGAGATAACCCAGCGTCTTGCCCAGCCCGGTGCCTGCTTCCGCCAGCACGATCGCATTGCTGGCCGGTGTTTCGCGCGGCACGAAGGCGGCCGTCGCGGCACCGGCATAGTCGACCTGTTGCGGCCGGGCTTCCGAAGAACCGCCTAAAACACCTGCCAGGAATGTCTGGGCTTCTGCCGCTGTTACCGGTTCGTGGGCGCCGGGCGGGCGTGGCCCGTCGTCTTCCCATTCATCTATCCGGTCCCAGACATTCAAACCCGTCGCGAAAACCGAGGCTGCATCGCCTGAAGGGTCGCGGCCCAGGCGCTGGATGACCAGTTTTGCCCACGGCCATTTGCCCCGGTCGAGAAACTGCGCCACCTGAAATGTCTCGCGTGAGTTCGGGTAGTTTTTTTGTGCGACCCGGTCGAGCAGGGCCTGGCTCAGGGTCATGATCAGATCGGCATCCGGCAGGTCGGTCTCCAGCCCGAGCGCGGCACACAATCCGCGCGGTGTCGGTACCGCCATCACCGCCGGTGCTACAAATGCAAAAAGTTCGCAGACATCAAGGTGGGACTGTTCACGTGCGGTACGGACCACGCCCTGCGGCACCTGTGCCGCCAGTGCCAGCCGGTTGACCAGGTATCCAGCATGACAGACCACGTGCGCACGATCACCCAGTTGTTTAAGGGCCGCGGGCGGTTTTATCGTTTCCGGCTGCTGACCCGCAGTAATGCGCAGTGCGGACACCCCGTCCAGTACCATGACCGGTGGTAGGTCCTGATTGCCGGCAGGCTGTGCTGTGGCGTTTTGATCCTGGCTGTCGTTCATCAATTATCGATTCGGCTCTTTATGTTCGCGTCGCAATGTGGCACAGCTTTTCGCGCAATATCAGGGTCACGACCCTACCTTTTTCAAGAAATGAATGCTGAATTGTCCATGTCCAGTCCGTCAAAGCCGTCTGTCGATCCTGCCCTGCGCGCCGCCGCCCTTGAAAGCAAGGCGTGGCCATTTGAAGAGGCCCGCAAACTGCTCAAGCGAATCGAGAAGCGCCAGACGCGCCACGACTATATCCTGTTCGAGACAGGATACGGGCCCTCCGGTTTGCCGCATATAGGGACTTTCGGCGAAGTTGCCCGCACAACCATGATCCGGCGCGCGTTTGAGCTGATCTCGGACATGCCGACAAAACTGTTGTGTTTTTCCGATGACATGGACGGCATGCGCAAGGTGCCCGACAACGTGCCCAACCAGGAGTTGCTGCAGGAAAACCTGCACCGTCCGCTGACCGTGGTGCCGGACCCTTTCGGTGAATATGAGAGCTTCGGCCATCATAACAACGCCATGTTGCGCCGGTTTCTCGACACGTTCGGGTTTGAATATGAGTTCGCCAGTGCGACCGAGTACTACAAGTCCGGCAAGTTTGACGACATCCTGCTGCGCGCCTGTGAGCGCTACCAGAAAATCATGGACATCATGCTGCCGACGCTGGGCGAGGAACGCCGCGCAACCTATTCCTGCTTCCTGCCGATCTCGCCCATATCAGGGCGCGTGCTGTATGTGCCGATGAAGGACGTCAACGGTGCCGACGGTACCGTCACGTTTGAAGACGAGGACGGAACGGACGTCACGCTGCCGGTCACCGGCGGCAATGTGAAGCTGCAGTGGAAGCCGGATTTCGGCGCCAGGTGGGCAGCGCTTGGCGTCGACTTTGAAATGTACGGCAAGGACCACCAGACCAATACGCCGATTTATGACAGCATCTGCCGGGCGCTGGGTGGCCACGCACCGGAACACTATGTCTATGAGCTGTTCCTCGACCAGAACGGTGAAAAGATTTCCAAGTCGAAAGGCAATGGCCTGACCATTGACGAGTGGCTGACCTACGCGCCGACAGAAAGCCTGTCGATGTTCATGTTCCAGAAGCCGCGCACCGCAAAGCGCCTGTACTTCGACGTCATTCCGCGCGCTGTGGACGAGTATTACCAGCACCTGGCGGCTTTTCGGCGACAGCATAATTCGCAGGAGCTGAAGGACCAGCTCATGAACCCGGTCTGGCACGTTCATGAGGGCAAACCACCTGAGGTGGACCTGCCGGTTACATTTGCGCTGCTGCTCAATCTGGCGGCCGTGGCCAATGCTGAAACCAAGGACGGCCTGTGGGCATTCATCCAGCGTTATTCGCCGGACACCACACCGCAAACACACCCGCATGTTGACCAGCTTGCAGGCTTTGCGTTGCGCTATTTCGAGGACTTTGTCAGGCCGGCCAAGCAATACCGCGAAGCAACAGCGGATGAAGCAACCGCCCTGCGCGATCTGTCGGACACGCTGGCCAAATTGCCGGCAGGCTCGACACCGCAGGACATCCAGTCGGCAATCTATGATGTTGGCCGGCGCGAACCCTACACCAAGCAGAACAAGGACGGCTCCGTCGGTGTGTCGCTGGCCTGGTTCAACACGCTTTATGAAATCCTGCTCGGTGAAAAGCAGGGGCCACGGTTTGGGTCATTTGTGGCGCTGTACGGCATTGATGAAACCCGCGCGCTGATTGATCGGGCGCTGGCCGGTGAGTTGATCAGGGATGCTGCATGATGGCACCTGTGCGGGGATTTGAACTGTCGGAGTTTGAAGCACGCATGGCGCGGGCGCAGTCGGAAATGAGCGCCCGGAACCTTGATGCGGTCGTTATAACCGCACCGCCCAACTGGCGGTATTTTGCCGGTTTCACCACCCAGTTCTGGGAAAGCCCGACGCGTCCCTGGTTTCTCATCCTGCCGCGCGAAGGGGAACCGATAGCGGTTATCCCGACCATTGGCGAACCCGGCCTCGCCAAAACCTGGGTAAAGGACATCCGCACCTGGCCGGCGCCGCAGCCGGAAGATGACGGTGTGTCCCTCATGGCACAGGTGCTGGCCGACTGTCCGCGCAGCTACGGCCGCATCGGCTGGGAGATGGGCCGTGAGAGCATCATTCGCATGCCGATTGCCGATTTTGACCGTATCCGGTCCGCCTGCACCGGCATTGAGTTTGCCGATGCATCACCGCTGATCTGGCGCTTGCGGATGGTCAAGTCACCGGCGGAGATTGCAAAGATTGAACGGGCCTGTTTGATCGGCAGCGAGGCCTATGCCGCACTGCCCGGCCAGTTGACTGCCGGTATGAACGAACATGACATTGCCCGCACCTTCCGGGCGGAACTGACCCGACAGGGCGCGGATGCCATTCCGTTCATGGCCGTCACGGCAGGTGCCGGCGGTTATGACCAGATCATTGTTGGCCCCAATGACCGTGACCTTGCCTCAGGTGATGTCATGTTTATCGACCTGGGTGCCACCTTTGACGGATACTTCTGCGACTTCGACCGCAATTTTTCCTGTGGCGATGCAGATGACGAGACTAAAAAAACGCAGGACGTTGTCTGGCGCGCGACCGAGGCAGGCATAGCCGCAGCACGTCCCGGCGCAACCCCGGCAGACCTTGCCGCGGCCATGGCGTCGGTTATGGCAGATGCAGGTGCGGCAGGCGGCAATGTCGGGCGTCTCGGCCACGGGCTTGGGTTGCAACTGACCGAACCGCCGTCAAACATGGTGGGTGACGAAACGGTACTGGAGCCCGGCATGGTGATGACCATCGAACCCGGCATGGACTATGGCGACGGCAAGATGCTGGTGCATGAAGAAAACGTCGTCATCACCGAAGACGGCTGCCGCCTGCTGACGGCACGGGCGCCCCGCGATATGTGGCAGATCGGTTAAACCTTAAGGTCGGTGCCGCGCTCCGTCCACCACATGACCATCAGTGATATCGCCCCCAGAATGGCAAAACCTGCGATCAGCGGCACCACCGTATTGTCGAACCAGTGACCGATGGCCCAGCCCAGCGGCAGGGAGATGAAGGTGGAGACGGACCCGACAAAGGCGGCGCCCAGTCCGGCCATGTGTCCCAGCGGTTCCATCGCCATTGCATTGAAATTGCCGAACAGGATACCGGTCGCAAAGAATGCCGCCAGCAGCCACACCATGAATGACCACAACGGCGGGACACCGTCGAACTGCCACACGATCATCAGGAACAGCGCTGATATGACGGTGACGCCGAACAGTGCACGCCAGGTCAGGAAGCGCATGCCCAGCCGCATCACGACGCTTGAGTTGAAGATGCTGGCGGCACCGATGGCAAGTGCTGCCACACCGAAGTAGACGGCAAACAGTTTGCCGGTTCCGTAGACGGTCTGGAAAACCTGCTGTGCGGAACTCAGATAACCGAGAAAAGCGCCGAATATGATGCCCGATGCGATCGTGTAGCCTACTGCAGCACGGAAACTGCAGGCTTCAGCGATACCGCCGGCAATATTGCTTAAGGAGAATTTCCGCCGGTCCTGCATCGCCAGGGTTTCAGGCTGGCGGGTTGCGAACCACATAAAGGCGATGATCGCCATCAACAGCAGCAGGCCGAAGATCGCCCGCCAGTCGGCAACCAGCAAGACCGCTTCGCCAACGCTCGGCGCAATGGCCGGCACCAGAATGAAGATGGCCATGACGATGGACATGATGCGTGCCATGGCACGGCCTTCATAGCCGTCGCGCACCAGCGCCAGGCTGACAATGCGCGGTGCCGCTGCACCCAGGCCCTGCAGCACCCTGCCTGCCAGCATGACTTCGAACACCGTTGCCGTCATCGACATGATGCAGCCTGCGATGAAGATGACATAGCCTCCGTAGATCACCGGCTTGCGGCCAAAACTGTCGGACAGCGGGCCGGCGGCGATCTGCCCGGCGGCAAATCCCAAAAACATGCCCGATACGATCAACTGCGTGTCATTGGCATCCGTAACGCCCAGATCAGCGCCGATCCGGCCGAGTGCCGGCAACATGGCATCAATGGACAGGGCCAGGATCGAAACCATCGTCGCCAGCATGGTGACGAACTCTGCCATGCCCAAAGGTTTTGTTGGTGCTTTCATCGCTGCCGGATAAGGCATTGTGGGACGCAACACAATTACCTCATATGCATAACAGCTATGGTTTTGTCTTTGCCAGGTTTACCGAACTGTCCCAGATGCGGTCCCAGAACAGCCACAGGCGGGATGTAACGCGCTTGACCGGTATCCGCTCGTTGGCGGGTTTGATACTGCCGTCAGCGGCGATGTCGGCAATCTTGAAACTGAACACATAGGCGTCTTCCACGCCCATTCTAAGATCGGTGATGATCACTTCAGATGGTGAGGGTTGCGATACCCGGTAGAAACCGTGGCTGAACCATTGCAGCCGTTTGACACCCCAGTTGTCCGCCAGCGGGTCCAACAGATCGGTCCGGCTCTCATAGCGGGTAAACTTGATGTCTTTCGTATCGTCGAAAACCGAGTAGTAACCCACATAATACCCGTCGTCCTGCATTGCTACAAAGCGCCATAGCAGTGTGTTGAACGGTGCCGGCGTGGACAGGAGATGGTTGTGAGTAAGTCCCTGTTGCTCCATCGAGCGTTCTGCAATATCGGTGACGTGGGCCTTTGCCGCCATGGTCCAGGCCAGATAGGTGCAGGCCAGTGACAGGCAGATTGCATTCACCTTGTAGCCAAGCGAACTTTGCCGGTTGAAGGCAAGAACGGCGATCACCCCGATCGCCAGCCACAGCGTATAGGCGGGATCGATGATGAATGTGGACGATCCCGACACCGGATACTCGGTAATCGGCCAGAACAATTGCGTGCCATAGACGGTAAAACTGTCCAGTAGCGGGTGCGTGATCAATACCAGCCAGGCCATCGCAATCCAGAGTTTGAGACTGGCCAGGCCGTGCAGCTTGTGCAGGGCCCAGCCGATCACAGGCGCAGCTGCGGTGAGCACAAGCAGGGAGTGGGAAAATCCGCGATGATAGGTGAAGTCCTCGATTGCTCCGCCATAGGGAATGAGAACGTCAAGGTCCGGCAGTGTCCCGAGCAACGCCCCGTAAAGACTAGCCTTGCGCCCGATGGCGCGGCCTATGACCAGTTCGGCAACCGAGGCTCCGAGCAGCACTTGTGTCAGTGAATCCATGTGATCTTAACGCAGCCTAAGCTTCAACGGATGCATTACTGGCTGGTCCAGACGATTCGTGCCATCCATTTGATGTCACCGCGCTCAATGGTGAGCATGGGGAGTTGCGGGTTGAAACAGGCAAGTTCAAGCTTCCTGCCGGTTTCCCGATGCAGTCGCCTGACCAGGATTTCGTTGTTCCCTGATTTGACGACCACCCCATCGCCAGGCCGCACCGGCGCCGCTGGCGACACGATTACGGTATCACCGTCACGGTAGACCGGCATCATGGCATCGCCGGAGATCTGCAGGGCATAGGCACACGGGTCATCAACACTGAGCAGGTCGATCCGGTTCCAGCCGTCTCCTGCCGGTCGTCCGGCATCATCGAACAGATCGCTCGTACCGGCGGCAGCCAGGTGGATGCAGGGAACTGCCCGCTGCGACCCCTGCACGCCATGCAACAATCCGGCAAATTCGTTCAGGCTTGTGCGTGTTGCAGCAAGGCATTTGGCAACGCTTTCAGTTGTCGGCCAGCGCAGCCTGCCTTGTGGCGTTTCGCGCTTCGACTTGTTGAAGGCGGTGGCATCAAGACCCGCCGCCCTGGCCAGGCCGGACGCGGACATGCCATTTTCTTCAGCCAGCCGGTCAATGGCCTGCCAGATCTGCGAATGTGAAAACAAGGCCGTCTCTCCCAGGAGCGCATCTGGTCGCAATTGCTCCCCCCGAAAATGCATCCTGACTGCTTTGACATTTGGCCGAAATTGTAGCGTCACGGTTCGTCATGCACAAGCTTGTCAAATGTCTGCTTGTTTTGCGTTTCCCTGACGAATAGGTTCGCTGCCAGCATGGCAATAATTTACAAAATAATCGATCGGGACGAATGGGATGCAGCACGCGGTTGCGGCCGGTACACCGGGTCGCGCGATGACAGGCGCGACGGTTTCATTCACTTTTCAACCGAAGATCAGATGCGCGAAACGGCGGCCAGGCATTTTGCCGGCCAGAGCAATCTGGTGTTGCTGGCAATTGATGATGCAAACCTGGGTTCGGCCCTGAAATGGGAAGCATCGCGCGGCGGTGCGTTGTTTCCGCACCATTATGGGGCGTTGCCGGTATCATCTGTCGTACGGTCGTGGCCGTTGCCGCTGAATGAGGCAGGCAATCACGAGTTTCCGGATGTTCTGACATGAGCCGCCTGTTTTCTGTTGCGCGTCCCGTCCTGCATGCGTTCAGTCCTGAAACGGCTCATGATCTGACCATCGCCACGCTGAGCGCAGGCCTGTTGAAGGCCGGTGCCGTTCCAGCAGATGTGCGATTGCATGTAAATTGCATGGGCCTGGATTTTCCCAATCCGCTTGGACTTGCAGCCGGTTTCGACAAGAACGCGGAAGTGCCCGACGACGTGTTGCGTCTGGGGTTCGGATTTGTGGAAATTGGGTCGGTGACCCCGCGCGCGCAGAAGGGTAATGACAAGCCGCGCCTGTTTCGCCTGCCTGAAGACAGGGCGGTGATCAACCGGATGGGTTTCAACAATGACGGGCATGCGCGGGTGTTCGGGCGGCTGGCGGACCGTGATGATCGTGGTGGTATCGTCGGTGTCAATCTCGGAGCCAACAAGGAGTCTGATGATCGTATTGCCGACTACGCGCTCGGTGCGGCTGCGTTCAACAAGCTGGCGAGCTATATCACGGTCAATATTTCATCCCCCAACACGCCCGGCCTGCGCGCGCTACAATCAAAGGATGAACTGGAAGCCCTGATCGGCCGGGTCCGCGATGCCATAGACGGGGCAGCGGATGAAGATGGGTGCCGGGCACCGCTGGTCCTGAAGATCGCACCTGATCTGGTGGAGGACGAGCTTCACGATATTGCTGAGGTTTGCCTGAAGATGAAGGTCGATGCGATCATTGTGTCGAACACGACAATTTCCCGTCCGCCGCTGAAGTCGAAGCACAAGGAAGAGACCGGTGGATTGTCCGGTGTGCCGCTGTTTCGGCTGTCGACGGTGCAACTGGCCCGCATGCATTCCATGACCGGGGGCAAGGTGGCGTTGATCGGTGCCGGCGGCATCGCAGGCGCTGAAGACGCCTGGCAGAAACTCCGGGCAGGCGCGTCACTGCTGCAGCTTTACTCGGCACTGGTCTACCAGGGTCCGCAACTCATCGCGGACATTCTGCAGGGACTGACGGACCGGCTCGATGAGCACGGATTTTCAGGTTTGCACCAGGTAACCGGCAGTGGCCGGGATGAGTGGATCAAAGGCGGGCCGTCCCGGAAGTAACCGGAACGTCCCCCGTTTGTCATCAGACCTTGCCGCGCACAACCGTCTGGCGCTGTGAACCAAGTCCGTCAATGCCCAGTTCCATGACATCGCCCGGTTTCACGAACACCGGTGGCTTCATGCCCAGGCCAACACCTGCAGGTGTGCCGGTAATAACGATGTCTCCCGGCTCCAGCGTCATGAACTGGGACAGGTAGGACACGATGAACTTGATCGGGAAGATCATGTTTTTAGTCGTGCCGTCCTGCATGCGCTGGCCGTTGATGTCGCACCACAGGTTTAGTTTTTGCGGGTTGGGAACGTCGTCGCGGGTCACCAGCCATGGACCGATCGGCCCGTAGGTGTCGTGCGACTTGCCCTTCACCCACTGCCCGCCATGCTCGATCTGGTTTTCACGTTCTGACACATCGTTGCACACGAAGTATCCGGCCACATGGCTCAAAGCCTTTGACTGCGAAACGCTCTTGGCCCGGGTGCCGATGACAAAACCGATCTCCACTTCCCAGTCGGTCTTTACCGATTTCTTGGGCAGAACCACATCATCATTGGCGCCTGCAATGCAGCTTGTGTGCTTGGAGAAAATCACCGGTTCGGTGGGGATGGGATGGCCGGTTTCTTCGGCATGATCGGTATAGTTCAATCCGACACAGACGAAATTACCGATGCCGGTCAGCGGTGGTCCGAAGCGAGGCTTGCCTTTGACCAGCGGCAGACGGGCCGGATTGATCTTGGCAAGTTTGGCCAGGGCCTTGTCCGACAACTGGTCCGGCGTGATGTCATCAATGCGGGCAGACAGATCGCGCAGTTTTCCATCATCATCGATCAGGCCCGGCTTTTCCTTGCCGGCCTTGCCATAACGTACAAGCTTCATTTTGTGATTGCCTCTTAGAGTTTGTCTCCGGCACGCTCAACACCTGGGTGCCAGATCGGTTGATAACCCGCGTGCAAAATGCGCGCGATTGTCGGCGGTGTCAAAACCTCAACGTCGAGATTCAGATCAAGAGGTACGCCGGCACCATACCCCGACCCTGTCCAGGGCAGGAATTTACGGTCACGAACGGCCAGCACATTGTCATCGACACGAACCATTGCACCGTCCGGCAGACTGCCGGACCTGGCGGTCCAGGTGACTTTCGCACCGCCTTTCGCACGTCGTTCAGCGGACAGAACCCGATCCATGTCAGGTGCTGACGGTGCCACGGCAAGTGCCAGCGAGGCTTTCCATGCTGCCTGGAACGAAAGCGCATCCTTGCGCCGGCATTCAAAGCATGGCCGGTGCCCTGCGGCCAGCGCGGTCACTTCATCCATGAAAAACAGTTCCGTGTATCCTGCGCCCATCACTTCACGCTGCCGGGACTTGAACTGCAGTACGCAGGTGATCCACTGCCTGGAGCTCTGTGTCCTCACCAGGGTTCTGGTTTCACGATCATGCAGTTTGCCACCCCGGTTGCCCATCAGCATCCCGCGCGCTGGCGAGGTGACGATTTCGCCGTCGGGCCTCACTCTGTTCTGCAACGGCATTGGTGGCCTACTTCTGGATATTGTGACGGTTGAGGCGGCGTTCGGCAGTTTGCATTCTGATGGCTTCCGCGTCGCTTTCACGCCACGCTGCGCCAACGGATTTCATATGTGCCCTGACCGCTGCTTCAGCCCGGTCCGGATCACGTGCAATTACGCCTTCATAGATGGCGCGATGTTGTTCGAGCAGTGCGTCGCGTCCCCCCTTGTGCCCGTACAGCAGATAGCGGTTATAGAAGACGCCGTGTTCCAGGAGATTGTAGATCGAGCGCAGTGACTGGATCATCACGATGTTGTGGCTGGCGTCGCTCACCGCGATATGGAGTTCAACGTCCAGTTGGGCTTCTTCATCAGGATCTTCTTTTTCGTGCGCGATTTCCATGCGCTGCATGATCGAGGTCAGAATTTCATGGTCTGCGCTGGTTGCCCTGAGGGATGCCCAGCGTGCAGCCATCGCTTCAACGCCCTCTCTGAATTCCAGATAATCTCCGGTGGCCTTTTCGTGTTTGCCGAACAGTCCGATAATCGGTTCTCCGAAAATCGAGTGCATGACATTGGCTATATAAGTGCCACCACCCTGTCTTGCCGTAAGCAGTCCTGATGCTTCCAGCTGTCCAAGCGCTTCGCGCAAGGTGGGCCGTGAAACGCCGAACTCACCGGCCAGGTCACGTTCTGCAGGCAGCCTGTCGCCGGGACGAAGCACGCCTTCCAGTATCAATCGTTCAATCTGGTGTACGATTTCTGCAGATACCCGTTCCTGCCCGACAGGGTGAAACATCCAACCGACCTCCGGCACTAAATTCAGCAAGTTTGACCTAGATCAAACAAGGGTCTTGCAAATTGGTCAAGTTAATTGTCCAATTGCTCCGACGCCATTGGTGTCGCCTACCGAAAGGCTGGCCTTGTGTCGGGGGCAGGCTGGATTGAGGACTTGAGAATACCTTTTGACGGACGTCCGTCACTCAAGATCGGGCGGGGTATGAAGTGTGAAACGTGCAAGGGAGGAATCTGCACATGAAGAAATTATTTACCGCCGCGGTTGTCGGCGCATCCATGGTTGCGATGTCGGCAGTCAGCGCAACGGCTGAGCCAATTCGCCTCAAAATGGCGTCGACTTACCCATCAAGCCTGACCCAGCTTGGGACACTTGGTAAAACACTGGAAGCCAATATCAATGGCATCTCCGGTGGCGAAGTGCAGATCAAGTATTATGAGCCTGGCGCACTGGTGCCGGCACTTGAGGTTTTTGATGCCGTCAAGAACGGCTCGGTTGATGCAGCCTGGTCAACACCCGGCTACTGGCAGGGCAAGGAGCCATCGCTTGCCCTGTTCTCCGCGGTACCATTCGGTCCCGATGCACGCGAGTTCGGTGCATGGCTGCTGCATGGTGACGGCGAAAAGCTGATGCAGAAGGTGTATGAAAAACACAACATCCATTCCATCATCTGCGGTGTTATCGCACCGGAAGCATCGGGCTGGTTCCGTGAGCCGCTCAAGTCCATCGACGATCTGAAGGGCAAGAAGATGCGTTTCTTCGGCCTCGGTGCGAAGGTGATGCAGAAGCTTGGTGTGGATACGCAATTGCTCGGCGCAGCCGACATCTATCCGGCTCTTGAGCGTGGCACCATTGACGCCACCGAGTTTTCGATGCCGGCCATTGACCTGAACCTCGGCTTCTACCAGATCGCCAAGCACTACTACTTCCCAGGCTGGCATCAGCAGGCCACGTCGTTCGAGCTGATGATCAACATGGACAAGTGGAAGGCCATGACCGATCAGCAGAAGAAGATCATCGAAGTGTCCTGCCGCGCCAACTATGCGCTCGGCATGGCCGAAGGTGAGTACATCCAGGGTGCAGCTCTTGCCGAGCTGAAATCGAAGGGCGTCACCGTTCACACCTGGTCGGATGCCGATCTCGCCAAGCTCAAGGCAACCTGGGAAGGCCTCGTTGTGGAAATCGCTGCCGGTGATCCCGCGTTCAAGGAAGCCTGGGACAATCTGCAGAAGTTCCGTGGCGAATACGCGGACTGGAAAAACCTCGGCTACTTGAAGTAGGCTGATACAGGTTGACAATCTGTTTCCGGCCCGGTGCGAGTCACATCAGGTGACCTCGCCGGGCCGGTTACCATTTTCGATCAGTGGGGTTGATCCTGAAAAGAGGGCAGGGCTGTGGGTGGATTTCTCAAGGTAAGTGCCGGCATAGACCGATTTCTTGAAGCATGCGCCAAGATTGGCATGTGGTTCGGCTTGGCGCTGGTGGTCGTGGTTTGTTATGATGTGCTGAGCCGGTATTTCGGTGTGCCGAAACCGTTTGGCCTGAACTCGACAATGGTTCAGGAATCCGAGTACTGGCTGCACACCTTTCTGTTCGCGCTGTTCATCGGCTATACTTACACCAAACAGGGCCATGTCCGTATTGATCTGATCAGGGACAAACTCCCACTGAAGGCAAAATATGCCATTGAGATGTTTGGCTGTCTGTTCTTCCTCATTTCATACTCAGTTGTGGCCGGCTTTTATTGCTACAGATATGCGCTGGCCTCATTTTATGAAGGCGAGGCTTCAAAATCGGTAATCGGGCTTTCCCACATCTGGTTGCTGAAATCCGCATTGCCCATCCTGTTCGTGCTGCTGGGAATTGCCGGGATTTCGCAACTCATAAAATCAACCGCAGGATTTCTCGGCAGGCTTCCGGATGAAAAAGTAGCCGAAACGGTCGGGGGAGACCTGTAATCATGACTTTTGTTGAAGCGCTTCCGCTGCTGATGTTTGCGGCACTGGCTGTTCTGCTTTTTTCCGGATACCCGGTGGCTTTCGTGCTGGGTGGCATTGGCCTCGGTTTCGCATTTCTGGCCATATACATCGATCCGTTTCTGTTTGACTGGCCGCAATTCGGTGCCATTCCGTCGCGTATTTTCGGATCGATTGCTGAAAACCTGATCCTCACCGCGATCCCGATGTTTATCTTCATGGGCACCATGCTGGAGCGATCCGGTGTAGCGCGTGACCTTTTGAACTGCCTGCAGGTTCTTCTGCGCCGGGTTCCCGGTGGTCTTGCTCTGGCGGTCACCATCATGGGGACCATACTGGCTGCCACCACGGGCATTATCGGTGCATCCGTCGTTATGATGACATTGCTGGCTTTGCCGGTGATGCAAAAGCGCGGCTATGCGCCAACATTGTCCACCGGCACTATTGCCGCGTCCGGCACCCTGGGCATTCTGATCCCGCCGTCGATCATGCTGGTGATCATGGCCGATCTGCTCGGCCGGTCGGTCGGTAACCTGTTTGTGGCTGCGGTCATTCCCGGTTTCATGTTGTCGGTCATGTACTGCATCTACATCATGACCCGGTGCACGTTCAATCCGGCCCTGGCGCCCAAACTGCCCTCCGACATGGGTCCGCAGACCAAGGGCGGTGTGGCAATCATGGTGCTGCGCAGTTTTATTCCGCCGCTGGTCCTGATTGTGCTGGTGCTGGGATCTATTCTGGGCGGTTTTGCAACCCCTACCGAAGCCGCCGGTGTGGGGGCCATGGGCGCGATCATGCTGGCCTTCATCAATCTTGTCGTGCTGCCGTCACTGGGTGTCCCGGAAATGCATTTTGAAGGTCAGGCAGATGTTGACCTGGGTGACAAGATCGAGGGCATGTCATTCAGCGCAAGGATGTCGGGCTTCTGGGGAGTGCTGACCCAAGTGGTATATCGCGCCGCACTGACCAACGGCATGCTGTTCGGTATTTTCATCGGTGCGACCCTGTTCTCGTTCGTGTTCCGGTCACTGGGCGGTGATGACATTGTCATTCATCTGGTCAACTCAATGGGGCTTGGATCGTGGGGCCTGCTGTTCCTGCTGATGGCGATCGTGTTCTTCCTCGGGTTCTTCTTTGACTGGATCGAGATCACACTGATCGTGCTGCCGGTGTTCTCGCCGATCATCGGCCTGCTCGATTTTGGTGATCATGTTGCGAAACAGGATGTGGTGTACTGGTTTGCCATCCTGCTGGCGGTGAACCTGCAGACGTCGTTCCTGACCCCGCCGTTTGGTTTTGCGCTGTTTTACATGAAGGCGGTGGCCCCGAAATCAATCAAGATCGAGCAGATTTATCGCGGCATCATTCCGTTCGTGATGCTGCAGCTGATCGGCCTCGGGCTGGTCATGAGCTTCCCGCAACTGGCCATGTGGCTACCGGGCAAGCTGCTCAACTGACACTCAACTCAAGACTGGGGAATGGGAGCAAAAAAGCCGGCAGAAAACTCTGCCGGCTTTTCATTGTGATCGGATACCGGAATTACTTGCCGAGAGAAGCCAGGTACGCAATCACATCCTTGCGCTGGTCTTCCTTCTTCAGCTTGAAGGTCATTTTGGATTTACCGCCAATATAGTCTTTCGGGCTGGCCAGGTATTCCACCAGCTTGGCTTCGTCCCATTCGCCGATCTTCTCAGCAGCCTCGGTGATGCCTTTGCCGTATTTGTAGCCTTCAACAGACGCTGCCTTGCGCCCGACAATGCCAACCAGATGCGGGCCGACCTTGTTCTTCTCTTTGTCAGCCGCGTGGCACGCCTTGCACTTCTTGAAAACTTTTTCACCCTTGGTCGCATCGCCTTCTGCGAACGCGCCGGTTGACATGGCACCCAGCGCTGCGGCGACGGCGATTACAAACTTAAAACGCATTTCATTCCTCCGGTATCGGTCATTCGATGTGTTGCCCGCTCCCATATAGCTCATATATGGGCTCCACGCGAATATATCGCAACAGGGTCAAAAGGGTAGATACATGATGCCACATCATTAATGCGTGAATATAGGGGTCAAAAAGCGCCACATAGTGGAATGAATCGTTGAAAAGGCGGCTCCGGCGTGCTGAATGCGGGCATATTCAAGACCAATCGGGAAAATCTGTACATGGCTGAGACTGTGAAACACGGCGGTTTGACCGTCGCGAAAAAACTATATGAATTCGTCAACACCGAAGCACTGCCGGGAACCGGGGTTGAACCGGACAGTTTCTGGTCGGCGGCAGATGAAATCATTCACAAGTTCTCTCCCAAAATAGCCAGCATGTTGCGCAAGCGCAAATCGCTGCAGAACAAGCTTAACCGCTGGCACAGACAACGGGCCGGCCAGGCGATTGATCCCGCTGCATACCGCAATTTCCTGGAAGAAATTGGCTACCTGGTTCCCGACAGGGGCGACTGCAGAATTGCGACGCGCAATACCGATGAGGAGATCGCCAAGGTCGCGGGCTCGCAGCTTGTGGTTCCGGTGATGAATGCGCGCTATGCGCTCAATGCCGCCAATGCGCGTTATGGTTCGCTGTACGATGCGCTGTATGGCACGGACGCCATTTCCGAAGAAGGCGGTGCCGAGCGTGCCGGTGGTTTCAATCCGGTGCGGGGCGAAAAGGTCATCGCCTGGGCCCGCAAGTTTCTCGATGATGCCGTACCGCTGTTCGGCGGCAGTCATGCCGATGTGACGCGCTATTTCATCAAGGGACGCAAGCTGGCCGTTTCGCTGTCGTCCGGTTCGGTAACCGGTCTCGTTGATAACGCCCAGTTCAGGGGCTTCAAGGGCGACAAGGCAAATCCCTCATCCATCCTGTTGGTCAATAACGGCCTGCATATCGAAATAGTCATCGACCGCAGCCATGTCATTGGCGGATCCGATGATGCCGGTGTGGCCGATGTAATCATCGAAAGCGCCATGTCGACCATCATGGATTGCGAGGACTCGGTCGCGGCTGTTGATACCGACGACAAGCTGGTTGTGTATCGCAACTGGCTTGGCCTGATGAAGGGCGACCTGTCTGACACGTTCGAAAAGGGCGGCCGGGCGATGACCCGCAAGCTGGTTGCGGACCGTGAATATACCGGCGTCAACGGCAAGCCATTGTCACTGCATTCGCGCTCGCTAATGCTGGTGCGCAATGTCGGCCTGCTGATGACCATCGGCACAATTAAAGACAGCAACGGCAATGACATCCCTGAAACCCTGCTCGACGCGCTGGTCAATACGGCCATCGCCCTGCACGATGTCGGTCCCGATGGCGGCTTCAGGAATTCGCGCAAGGGGTCGATCTATGTGGTCGTGCCGAAGATGCACGGTCCCAAGGAAGCTGCTCTGGTCAATCAGCTCTACACGGCCATTGAAAAATCCTTCGGCATGAAGCGCAATACGGTGAAAATGGGCATCATGGATGAAGAGCGTCGCACCACGATCAACCTCAAGGAATGTATCAGGGCCGCGCGCTCGCGCGTCTTCTTCATCAATACCGGCTTCCTTGACCGCACCGGTGATGAAATCCACACCTCCATGGAAGCAGGCCCGATGATCCGCAAGGCCGACATGAAGGCATCCACCTGGATCGACGCCTATGAGCGCTGGAACGTGGATGTGGGACTGGAATGCGGCCTGCCCGGTGCCGCCCAGATCGGCAAGGGCATGTGGGCCATGCCGGACCTGATGGCGGACATGCTGGACCAGAAGATCGTGCATCCCAACGCCGGCGCCAATACAGCCTGGGTGCCGTCGCCAACCGCAGCCACGCTGCACGCAACTCATTATCACCAGGTCAATGTTACCGAAGTCCAGAAAAAACTGGCCTCGCGCGAGAAGGCGAAGCTGGAAGATATCCTGGCCATTCCGCTGGCACCGAACCCCAACTGGGACCGCAAGGAAATCCAGAACGAGATCGAGAACAACTGCCAGGGCATCCTCGGCTATGTGGTGCGCTGGGTCGACCAGGGCGTCGGCTGCTCCAAGGTGCCGGACATCAACAATGTTGGCCTGATGGAAGATCGCGCCACACTGCGAATTTCAGCCCAGCACCTGGCCAACTGGCTGCGCCACAAGGTGGTGACGCGGGGCAAGGTCATGAAAGCCATGAAGAAGATGGCGGCAATCGTTGATCAGCAGAATGCCGGCGACCCGGCCTACCGCCCGATGGCGGATGACTTTGACAACTCCATCGCGTTCAAGGCAGCCTGTGACCTGGTGTTTGAGGGCCGCAAGCAGCCGTCCGGATATACCGAACCGGTTCTGCACGCCCGGCGCATAGAGTTGAAGGCGAAAGCATGAACATAGGCTTTATCGGTTTGGGTGCCATGGGTTTGCCCATGGCGGTCAATCTGGTCAAGGCGGGTCACGCCGTTACCGCGTTTGATTTCAACAAGGACGCACTGAAAGCTTTTGCAGATCAGGGCGGCCAGGTTGCCGACAGTGCTGCTGATGCAGCGGGAACGGCAGCCTTCTTCGTGCTGATGGTGGTCAATGGCGATCAGGCCGATGATGTGCTGTTCGGAGCCGGCAAGGCAGTTGAGGCCCTGCCGTCAGGGGCTTGCGTCATTGCATCGTGCACCCAGCCGCCGGCCCAGGCCAAAGTGCTGGGTGAGAAGCTGGCGAAACACCAGCTCACACTGGTGGATGCGCCCGTTTCAGGGGGCGTCGGCGGAGCTCAGACGGGCACTTTGACCATCATGGCGTCATGCCCGGCACATATATTCAAGAAGGCTACGCCTGTACTCGACGTGGTCGGCAAGAACGTATTCCATGTCGGTGAAGACCATGGCGCGGGCTCTACCGCCAAGCTGGTCAACCAGTTGCTGTGCGGCGTTCACATCGCCGCTGCCGCCGAAGCACTGCAGCTGGCAGAGGCCGCCGGTGTCGATCCGAAGTCGGTGTTTGATATCGTGTCGGTGTCTGCCGCCTCGAGCTGGATGCTGAATGATCGCGGACCGCGCATGCTGGAAGATGATCCCGAAGTCCGCTCGGCAGTAGATATTTTCGTCAAGGATCTCGGCATCGTGCTGGACCATGGCCGTGCCGCACGCCACGGACTGCCCTTGTCGGCAGCAGCGCATCAGATGTTTCTGGCCGCTTCCGGTGCAGGTCTTGGCAGGAAGGATGACAGTCAGGTCATTCGGTCCTATCGTTCGCTGAATTCAACGCTTGATGAAAAGGACTGACAGTCATGGCCCAAGGCTATAATCAACCGCTGGGCGGCAATGACATGCCGCGGTTTGCCGGACCCGCCACCATGATGCGTCTGCCCACGGCAAAGACAGCGCGTGGCCTGGACGCCTGCTTTATCGGCGTGCCCATGGACATCGGTACTTCAAACCGCTCCGGAACCCGGCACGGCCCGCGCCAGATCAGGGCGGAAAGCTGCATGCTGCGGCCCTACAACATGGCGACTGGTGCTGCACCCTTCGATTCGCTGCAGGTCGCAGATATCGGCGATGTCGCCGTCAACACCTTCGATCTGAAGAAATCCGTAAAAATCATCGAAAAGGCCTATGACCGGATTCTGGCGCAGGACTGTGTGCCGCTGACGCTGGGTGGTGATCATACACTGACCCTGCCCATCCTGCGCGCCATGCATAAGAAACACGGGCCCGTGGCGCTGTTGCATATCGACGCCCATGCGGACATCAACGAGCATATGTTCGGCGAAAAGATCGCCCATGGCACACCGTTCCGGCGTGCGGTTGAAGAGGGTCTGCTGGCCAACGACAAGGTATTCCAGATCGGCCTGCGTGGCACCGGCTATGCACCGGCGGATTTTGACTGGCCGCGCGAGCAGGGCTTCACCGTGGTCACGGCGGAAGAGTGCTGGCACAAGTCGATGACCCCGTTAATGGAGCAGGTGAGGGAAAAAATCGGCGATCAACCGTGTTACTTCACCTACGATATCGACAGCCTAGATCCGGCGTTTGCACCGGGTACCGGGACGGTGGAAATGGGCGGGCTGACAACCTGGCAGGCGCTGGAAATCGTGCGTGGTGCGAAAGGCCTCAATCTTGTCGGTGGCGATCTGGTGGAAGTGTCGCCGCCCTATGATCCGTCGGGCAATACTGCACTGATCGGGGCCAATATTCTGTATGAAATGCTCTGCGTGCTGCCAGGTGTCAAATACCCTTGAGGCAGGTCTGAAGGGTCAGGGGCACAATGGCGCAGGCCGCCAGTTTGTCCTGTGCAACCGGCTGGCCAAACCCTATATGTGGCGTAGCAGACAAACAGTTTTGAGGCATTGCCTTTGCAATCCGTAAAAATCACAGCCATAGCCGATTATGCAGCCACCACGGCGGCCGGCTGGAAGCAGGTTCCCGCCGAGACGGTGGAGATGATGCCGGCACCGGTCGAGATGCAGCCCAATGGCTTCATCCAGGCCAATTGGCAAGACCGGCCCTATGGGCAACTGGCCAGCCTTGAAGCGCAATCGGTGCATGACGGGACCACAATTGCGGTACGCCTGCGCTGGGCGTCCGAAAAACCGGAAACCGGTGGCCGCGAAGGCTTTCCCGACGGCGCGGCAATCGCCTTCCCGATCAAGGGCGAACCGGTCTTGTGGACCATGGGCAATGAAGACGAGCCGGTGCAGTTCATCCAGTGGCAGGCCATGAAGAACAAGATCCGCTCGGTGGTCGCCTGGGGCATCGGGTCGTCCGTTCCCGGTACGCCGGTGAGCGAAAGCGTAACGGCCGGGTGGTCGCAGGGACATTGGACAATTGTAATGTTGCGCACCCTTGCGGGCGGGCCGGAAGCCGCTACCCTGCAGCCTGGCGCGGACACGCAAATCGGCTTTGCAGTCTGGAACGGCTCCAATGAGGAGCGCGCCGGCATCAAGGCGGTGTCGGCGGACTGGTCGCCACTGAACATCGACGCTTGAAGGAGCAAAAACTCAAATGAGCAATCGCCAGGTGGCCATGGTCATCGATCTCAACAAGTGCATTGGCTGTCAGACCTGTACCATCGCGTGCAAGACTTCGTGGACTTCCGGCGAGGGCCAGGAAGGCATGTGGTGGAACCAGGTCTATACCGCACCCGGTCACGGCACGCCCAAGGACTGGGAGCAGATGGGTGGCGGTTTCAAGGATGGTGAGCCGCAAAAGGGCGTGCGCCCGGCACAGGGTGATTTCGGTGAAGGCTTCGAGCTGAACTACAAGGAAGCCCTGTTTGACGGCGCCGGCAACGAGGCGCTCAAACCCATCGGCGACGAACCGCAATGGGGCATGAACTGGGACGAGGACGTCGGCGCCGGTGACTACCCGAATTCCTACTTCTTCTACATTCCGCGCATCTGCAATCACTGCACCAAACCCGCCTGCATGGAAGCCTGCCCGCGCGGCGCCATCACCAAGCGTGAGGAAGACGGTATCGTCGTCATCAATGAAGACCATTGCCGGGGTTTGCGGTTCTGCCAGTCGGCGTGTCCCTACAAGGAAATCTACTACAACCACGTCACCGGACATTCGCAGAAATGCGTGTTCTGCCTGCCTCGTATTGAGAAAGGTGTCGCAACTGCGTGTTCGCGCCAGTGCCCGGGCCGGGTTCGGTTCTTGGGGTTCCTGGAAGACAAGGACGGGCCGATCCACAAGCTGGTCAATGTGCACAAGGTGGCCCTGCCGCTGCACCCGGAATACGAAACCGAGCCCAATGTGTTCTACATCCCGCCTCTGTCGCCGGAAAAATTTGATGACGACGGCAACCCGACCGGCGAGGACCGCATTCCGCTGGGCTACCTGGAAAGCCTGTTCGGCCCGGAAGTCGGCGGTGCACTTGAGCGCATCAAGCAGGGCCGCGCCGACAAGCAGGCGGGCAAGGGTTCCGACCTGATGGACACGCTGATCTCGAAGAATTTCCTCGACCTGTTCGGCCCGTTCACCAACCATCCGCGCGAGATCGAGCGCATTGCCACCGAGCTCGAACGCGAGCCGGTGATCGTGCCGCCGGAAATCGACATCGCCTATCGAGGTCCGGGAGGTTCCAGCCAGTGACGAGCGGACTGACACGGCGAAATTTCCTGAAAGCCGGTGCGGCGGTCACCGCATCGCTGGCGCTGCCGGATTTTATTGCAGGTTCCGGCCAGTCACTGACCGCGCTGGCCGGCTCGCGTCCACCGGACTACACCAAAATCGTTGATATCTACCGCAACAAGTGGACCTGGGACAAAACTGTCCGCGGCACCCATTTGATCAATTGCTGGTATCAGGCCCATTGCGCCTTTGATGTCTATGTGCGCGACGGCATCGTATTCCGCGAGGAACAGGCCGCCGACTATCCGCAGCTCAACGACGACGTGCCGGACATGAACCCGCGCGGTTGCCAGAAGGGTTGTTCGTTCTCCAAGCGCATGTATGAGGAAAGCCGCATCCGCTATCCGCTCAAACAGGCGGGTGAACGCGGCTCCGGCAAGTGGGAACGGGTCACCTGGGACGAGGCGCTCGACGACATTGCCGACAAGTTCATCGATGTGGTCACCCAGGAAGGCACCGACAGGGTGATCTGGGACATGGGGCCGGACATCAATGTCGGCGCCGCCAATGCCGGTCAGGCCCGGTTTGCCCAGCTCACACATTCCATCTCGCTGGACTCCAATTCGTCGAACGGTGACGGCCATCGCGGTGCTTTCGAGACCTTCGGCAATATCTATATGGACCGGTCCATCGAGGATTATTTCTATTCCGACGTGATCCTGATCTGGGGCTCGAACCCGATTGTCACGTCGATCCCCAACGCGCACTTTTTTACAGAAGCCCGCTATAACGGCTCGCAGATCGTGTGCATCGCGCCGGACTATTCCCCGTCCGCCATCAAGGCGGATCTGTGGGTGCCGCTGGCGCCGGGTACTGACGCGGCCCTTGCTCTGGCGGTTGCCCGCGAAATCGTCTTTGGCGGTCACGTCAATGAAGGCTTCGTGGCTGAACAGACCGATCTGCCGCTGCTGGTGCGCACTGACACCGGCAAGCTGTTGTCGGAAAAGGACGCCAAGGGCGGGCGCACCGACCGCTTTACGCTGATGGACAAGATTCGCGGCCCCATGACCGCGCCGGCCAAGTCACTGAAGCTCGGCACGCTGCAGCCGGAACTGGATGTCGACACGACAATCGACGTCCTCGGCGGTGGCAGGATCGCGGTGCGGTCGGTCCATTCACTGCTGAAAGACCGGCTTGAGCCTTACACTTTTGAAGCGGTCTCGAAGATGACCGGCACACCGGTCAAGGTGATCAAGAAGTTTGCCGACCTGTGTATCAGGGCCAAGGCCCTGTCGAACGTTTCCGGCAGCTCCATGAACAAGTATTTCCATGGCAACCTGACCGAACGCGCCATGATCCTGATCTGGGCGCTGCAGGGCCAGATGGGACGCCCCGGTGCCGGCTATTCGGCGTTTGCCTTCCTGGCCAATGACGGCTGGGAGGACTATGTGTCCGGCTTCCGCAATGGCGACAGGATGAAGTTCGGCACTGATATCGGGCTGGATCTTCTGACCGACCTTGCCGCCGGTGACACGGCGGAAATGTTCTTCAAGAAGCTCGGCAACAACTCGTTCAAGGATATCGGCGGCAACCTGCCGATCTGGACGTCGGCTGCCCTGTTCTGGCAGGTCCATGGCGGGGTCATGGAACTGGCTGAAACCGCTGATCAATGGCTGCCGGACCTGAAGAAACCGGTACGCGAGGCGGTGAAGGAATCCCTCGACAACAAGTGGCTGCCGCTGCAGCCGCCTGCCGGTACTGATCCGCGCATCCTGTTCCACTATTGCGCCAACCCGCTGCGCTCGGTGCGTGGTTCGCAGAAGCTCACCGAGGTTTTGTGGCCCAAGCTGAAACTGTCGGTAGTGGTGGACTTCCGCATGTCGTCCACGGCCCAGTTTGCTGATTACATCTTACCCGCTGCCGCCTGGTACGAGACCACCGACCATAAATGGGTCACGCCACTGGTGCCGTTCAACCACGTCACTAACAAGGCGGTTGAGCCGCTCGGCGAGGCCAAGCCGGATTTCTGGATTTTCACCATGCTGACCAAGCATGTCCAGAAGCGCGCCCGCGAGCGCGGCATCACATCCGTCGTCTCGCATCTCGGCAAGACCGTTAAGCTCGACAATTTGTATGAAGACATGACCATGGACGGAAAGTTCCTGGAAGACGATACCGACAAGGCCGCAGGCGCCATCATCGATGCCTCCAGTAACCTGTCGCACGTGTCGTGGGAGGAGCAGAAGGAAAAAGGTTATGCGCGTTATAATTCCATCGGCATTTCACCGCTGGCCATCGGCAATGCCGGCAAGCTGGAAGAAGGCAAGCCGTTCATTCCGCTGACCTATCATATCAACGACAAGCTGCCATACCCGACCCAGACCAAACGCATCCAGTTCTATATCGACAATGACCTGTATCTGGAACACGACGAGGCATTGCCCCGCTACAAGGCACCACCTCCCATTGGTGGCGACTATCCGCTGATGATGACCGGCGGACATACGCGCTGGTCCATCCATGGCGTGTGGCGCGACAACCGGCTGATGAACCGGCTTAACCGCGGCCAGCCCTATATCATGATCGGCATCAAGGATGCGGCTGACCGCGGCATTGCCGATGGCGACTGGGTGCGCTGTCACAATGATGTCGGCGAGTTCGAGGTGCGGGTTAAGGTCACCCACGCCATGCGCCCGGGCCAGGTGTTCATGTATCACGCCTGGGAGAATTACCAGTTCAAAGGCACCGGCTCACCGCGCGAGGTCTCGCCGTCGCCGATCAACCCGGTGGAACTGGCCGGCGATCACGCGCATCTTAAGGTCGGCATGCTGGAGGGACAACCCAACAGCTTTGACCGTGATACCCGCATCGAGATGACCCGCATTTCCGGCCCTCGCGTGTCTTCGGATGCCGAGAGCAGCAATGACGCCGCTTGAGCGCTCTGCCGTCTATGGCGGCTTTGCTTCCGCCTTCCGCTCAGGCGACGGCGGCAGCGATGTGCTGGACGAAACAATGGTGCCGCCCCCTCCGGAAGACGCAACCTCAGCCTTCATGGCAGCTTATGACCCGGCAATCTCCGGGACTGCAGTCTCCCTGCATGCCTCAGCTCACCTGGAGCGCGACCAGACCGACCTCTACCAGGAACTGATCCGCTGGTATGACCATTTCGGCCTGAAACGCCGCGACGGCGGCGAACTGCCGGATCATCTATCGGTCATGCTGGAATTCCTGCAGTTCACAACGGCGCAGGAGCACGCCAATGCGACAGACGACAAAGCCGTCAGCAGCGTGCATGCGGCACAGAGCGACTTCATTGAACGGCAAGTGATGCCACTGGTCGAGACGGTTATCAGCAAGCTGGAAACAGACGAACCACGCTACCATGCCCTGCCACGGGCCTTGCGGGCGTTTCTTGAAGATGAGCTGGTGGCGCTGAGGGCCTGAAGTTGGTGAACCAGATGGAAACTGCTATCAGGTGTCCCGGACAACAGATCGTTAGGAAGCGTTAAATGCTGTGCAGAATAGGTGAGGTTGAAGTCTGGCGAATTCTGGAAATTAACGGGCCGTTTCTGAGCCCCGAAGAGCTGTTTCCAAACGCCGGGCCGCAAGCCCGCGAGACGATCGCCGAACATGTTCCCAACCAGTTGTGCGCCGTGACCGGAAAGCTGATCCTGCCGATACAGGGGTTTCTGCTGAAAACACCTGCGCACGTCGTTCTGGTCGACAGCTGTGTCGGCAACGACAAGACAAATCCTGGCATCCCGGACTGGCATCAGCGTTCCGATGGCCGTTTCATGGCTGCACTGACGGCTGCCGGCATTGGCCCGAAGGATATCGATTATGTCCTGTGCACCCACCTGCACACCGATCATGTCGGGTGGAACACCCGGCTTGAGGATGGGCGCTGGGTTCCTACATTTCCCAATGCGCGCTACCTGATGCCCGCCGCTGATGAAGAGTTTTTCAGCGCTTCAGCAGGCAACGCCTATACCCAGAGCGTCCTGCCGGTGGTTGAAGCCGGCCAGGCCGAGCTGGTGACGGCGGGGCACATGCTGGGTGACTGCATCACATTGATCCCGACACCGGGTCATACGCCCGGCCACGTGTCGGTGCTGGTAAAGAGCGGTACCGCCGAGGCGGTCATCACCGGCGATGCATTGCATACATCAGCCCAGTGCTGGCGGCCGGACTGGCATTTCAAGTATGATACCGACCCGGAGCTGGCGGCCGTCTCACGCCGGCAGTTGCTGGAGGATGTCTGTGAAGCAAACCGCACCGTGCTGGGCAGTCATTTCTCGTTACCGTCCATTGGCCGGGTCAAAGCACACGGAGATGCTTTCCGATGGGTGGATGATTGATCCGCGCTGCATCTGTCCTGGGTGGTTTCCAACCGTAGTTTTGCTGTTCTGGGGAAACGCTTTAAGCTGAAGACCAAGGGTGAGACCGATTTGGATAGAGATTGAACATGTCTGACAAATCCAGCAGCGAAATGGTAAAAAAGGGGTGGCATTGGACACCCACCGAGCCGGTAAAACTATCGCCATTGTTTTCGTGGCCTCTGAATTTACCCGCCATCGTGAAATGGGTGATTTCATCCTGGGCGATCCTGACGGTTCGGGCACTGATACTCGCGATATCCGTCATGACCTGGTATCTGGTTCAGCCGGCACTGGAGCGATGCAAGACCTTCCAGTTTGACTGGATGCTGGAGATCTGGGCGCGGAATCTTGCGTTGATGGTGTTTGTTGCCGGCGGATTGCATTTGTTTTTGTTCACGTTTCGCAAGCAAGGCGAGGAAACGAAATACGACCCGCGCCCGCTGTCCGAACAGTCACGGACCTTCCTGTTCCGCAATCAGGTTTATGACAACATGTTCTGGACCCTGGTGAGCGGGGTAACCGTGTGGACTGTTTTCGAATGGGTCACTTTCTGGGGCTACGCAAACGGGTACATTTCGATGATCACCTTTGCCGAACACCCGTTCTGGTTTGTGATGATTTTCTTTCTGTTACCGATTTGGGGTTCCCTGCATTTTTACTGGATTCACCGGTTGTTGCATTGGCCGCCACTTTACCGGTTTGCCCATGAGCTGCATCACCGAAATATCAATGTCGGCCCCTGGTCGGGCATGTCAATGCACCCCGTCGAACATGTGCTGTACCTCAGCACCGGCCTTGTTCATTGGCTCATAGCCTCGCATCCTGTCCATTTCCTGTTTCACATGCAGCTCAAGGCACTCGAGGCTTCGACTTCCCACTCCGGTTATGAAAGCCTGTTGATCCGCGACAGGAGCAAGCTGGCGTTGGGGGATTTTTTCCACCAGATGCATCACCGCTACTTTGAATGTAACTACGGTACACTTGAAATGCCGTGGGATCGCTGGTTCGGATCTTTTCATGATGGCACAGAAGTAAACGCAGAGAACATTCGGCAGCGTCGTAGAAGAATGCACGCTGACAAACCGTGAGTGAACAGATTTGACTCCATCAAATGGCCCCACAATTACCTCCAGGCGCCGGCAGAGCGCCTCGCAGCGCCGGGAAACGGACATTCGACGAAGGTTGCCGGGCTTTGTGCTCTCGAACCAATATAGACCGTACGATATTTACTCCCTATCGTCGGTTCCATGACATCCCATATCCGATCCGGACAACAATCCGACGTCGTCGCCTGCGTCGATATACTGCGCGATTGGGCGGACGAAACATCGTGGATGGCCGAACTGGACGACCTTCAACCGATGCAGGCTTTCTGGAGTGATCTCTTCGAGACTGATTTGGTATGGGTTGCGGAGACGGGAGACCGCATCACGGGCTTTTGTACGCGTGATGATGATAATATTGGCGCACTCTACGTGGTAGCCGAAGCGCGAAGCACGGGCATAGGCAAGCGTTTGCTGGATATGGCGAAGGCAGATCGGGACTGGATAACCGTATGGGCGTATGAAAAGAACATAGATGCGCTGAGATTCTACAGGAGGGAGGGTCTGGTCGAAGTTTCCCGGACCATCGAGAAAGAATCAAACCTCATGAATATCGAGCATCGCTGGACCAGGTCAACCTGACATTCGAATATCAATCCGGGCTCAAAAACCGGTTCACCGCGATGCAGCTTCTGGGCCCTTGACCGCTGCTCGGGCTGCTTGACGGATTCGGCTAACCGCCTGACTATGTGGCAATGACCGAATTCGACTTTGTTATCGTTGGTGCGGGCTCGTCCGGGTGTGTGCTTGCAGCCAGGCTTGCCGAAGACACGAGCCTGAACATCTGTCTGCTCGAGGCAGGCCCGCGCGACCGGCATCCGATGATCCATGTCCCGGTCGGATGGATGAAGCTTCTCAAGAACTCAAACTATAACTGGATGTACGAGGCAGAAAGTTCCGACTGGACCGGCGGGCGCCGTATCCCTGTGCCAAGAGGCAAGACGCTGGGCGGCTCGTCATCGATCAACGGCAACGTGTTCAATCGCGGTGCGCCGTCGGATTTCGACCACTGGGCACAACGCGGAAACCCCGGCTGGGGCTACGCCGACGTGCTGCCGCTGTTTCGCCGGATGGAGACCTGGCTGGGACCGGACGGTGACGGAAAACGTGGGGCGAGTGGCAAGCTGAAGGTTACGCCCAGCCCATGGACACATCCGCTGTGTGAGGCCTTTCTGGACGGGGCCGAAAGCCTCGGCATCCCGCGCAACCCGGACTATAATAGCGGGCAGCAGTTCGGCGCGGCCTATTCCCAGCGCACGATTGCATCCGGGCGCCGGCAGAGTGCCTCGCAGGCATTCCTGCGGCCTGCTTTGCAATGTAAGAACCTTTCGGTCGTGACCGGTGCCCATGTCACCGAAATTCTGTTCGATGGCACCGCAGCCACCGGGGTCCGGTATGCGCGCAACGGAAGCACGGATGAAATCCGTGCCCGGCGCGAGGTCATCCTGTGTGGTGGCGTGATCAATTCACCGCAATTGCTGCAACTGTCCGGCATCGGTGATCCGGCGCATCTGGCGAAGATTGGTGTGCCGGTGCGCCACGCGGCACCTGGCGTCGGTGCCAACCTTCGCGATCACTATACGCCGCGCTTTACTGCCCGGGTGAAGGGCGTCGACACGTTCAACCAGAAATCGCGCGGGCTGGCGTTCGGGGCTGAGGTGGCGAAATGGCTCGTCGGCAAGCCGTCCATCCTGAGCCTGCCGTCGACGGCGTGTTACGCGTTTGCGAAAACCGATCCGGTGCTGGACGAAAGCGACGTGCAGATCACCTTCATGCCCGCCAGTTACAAGGAGGGCCATCAAAGCCAGCTTGACGACGAACCGGGCATGACGCTGGCCGCCTGGCAGCAGCGGCCTGAAAGCGTGGGCACCGTCCTGGCGCGCTCGTCAGACCCGCATGAGGCGCTTGAAATAACGCCCAATTACTTAAGTTCTGAAACAGACCGCAAGGTTCTGGTGGCCGGGCTCCGACTGGCCCGCAGGCTGATGCGCACTGACGCCATGGCGCCGTTCTTTGCCGGCGAGCTCTATCCCGGAGAGGACGTGCAGACCGACGAGGAGCTTCTGAACACGGCGCGCGAACGCGGCACCACAACCTTCCACATGATCGGCACCTGCCGCATGGGACCGGAGCACGACAAAACCGCAGTCGTCGATCATGAACTGCGGGTTCGCGGCATTCAGGGCCTGCGCGTCGCCGATGCCTCGATCATGCCGACCATGCCCGCCGCCAACACAAACGCAGCCGCCCTGATGATCGGCGAGAAAGCGGCTGATCTTGTCCGTACCAGCCTTGCAGGTGCCTGACAGACCGTCGCCACCAAAACGGCAAACTGTCACTGCGATTCCAACCGGTTAGGTCGATAAAACCGTTTGACAAACGGATTCCATGATGATTCTTTTCCGTATTCGAAACGGAAGATAGTCATGACATACCAATCCGAGGCAGCAGATAATCTGAAACACATGAGGTTTCCCGCATCAACCGTCTGCGAGGCGGCTGAGGTGACGTCGTCAATGCTGGAGAATTTCGCCCTGAAAGCGGGGCTGGTACTGTGTAGCCGGTCACCGGGACGCGGGCGCGCTCGCCAATACTGCCTGATCGATGTTTACCAGATCAGGATCATGGCCGAGCTTGTCGCTTTGACAGGCAACGCACGATGGTCCGCCACGGCGCTGAATGACTATCTGGGCCAGGTGTTTGTTCCTGCGCGGATCGGCGCAATCAAGATCGGGTTTTCAACCCTGGGCTGGAGCGGCGAACCGGAAATCCGGAATCAATTCGGGGACTTGTGCCTGAACCCGGACAGGGCACCTCCGCTGTATCTCGAACGGATCCCGTTTTCTCCCTGGCTTTTGTGGACAAGCAAAAGGTGCGTTGATCAATCGGAAGGACAACTCATTGAACTTCGCGGGGAGGTACTGCTTGAAAATCTGGCGTTCGAAAACGCCGGATATTTTGTGAACGTGTCACGCCTCCTCGACGAAGTCGACCGCAGACTGCTTGACGCAATGCAGGAAGATTGAGCAGGTGTTTCGAGTCGCTGCACAAGAGGCGGTCCATTGCCGTCGTTCGAAATACCCGTCCCAGACACCTGCCAGATCGAAACAGCGATGCGGCTACGTTGCAGCCTGCTTTCTCCGCCGGTCGATCAGGCCAAGGACGGCGAGACCGCCTATGAGCAGCGACACATTGCTGTGGTATTGTCGGCAGGACATCCGCAGGACAAAGGAGGCGGCAAGGTGACCGACAATAACAACGGATTTTGCTTTCCGCACGTGGTCAGGAAGACAACTGATAAGGGCCTGGGCGTATTTGCGGCTGAAACGATCAGGCAGGGAAGCATCGTCTGGCGCCATGTTCCTGGCCAGTATATTGTATACGACGAGCAAACGTTTAAAGCAGCGATCGAAAAAATGGCGCACGCCGATGTCGTTTATGAGCTGACGCATGTATTTGGGCTGAAGGATATGCCCGGTTGCCTTATCAGGGTTTTTGATGACGGCGTGCTGATCAATCATTCCAGCGATGCGAACCTGGCCACGAACAATACTGCAGCAATCGGAACATCGCTTGATGTGACGTCAATTCACTACATTCAAAATGTTACCAGGGCGCTTCTTGATGACCGGTATGCCCTGGTAGCAATTCGAGACATCGAAGCCGGAGAAGAGTTTTCGAACGACTATGTGGCCGATGCTGTTGATCCTCCTTTCTATCACATTCTCTACGAGCACTATGGAGTCAGTGAAAACTACGTGGAAGGCCGCTGATGGCTGTGGGTTCAACTGATCGCTGCATCACGCCCTGCGAATGTCTCCGCGGGAGTTTGATAGTGCAAGGTCTTCAGCACCAACGGCTCAGATCAGGGAGATCAGATAGATGATCGGCAGCACCACCATTGCGGCGGTGACGCATAATCCGGCTTTGCCCGGTTTTATCAGATAGCTCTTTTGCGGGGCGGACGCGTTGTAGAACACGGCGACGTCTTCCCGCGTGAGCCTTGTAATGCCCGCCATTTGCCATCTCAGCAGAAATCTCATATTCGCGCTGACCAGCATATACCAGGGAGACAGGCGCTTGCCTTCATATTGCTTGCCATCGACCCGGTAGTGGTAGGTCACCTCAGCCTCGTAATCCTGCTCGGATGCACGGTTTGTTGCACCCCATTTTGATAAATCCGAGCGAACCAGGGTTCCGGTGATCATCGGCCAGGACAGTATTCGCAACTGGTAAGTCAGGCTTATCAGCCCCATCAGCGCAAAATACGCCGCAACAACAATCAGTATAGCCTGCTCATCGCCGCTCATAACGCGTTCAAAAAAGGAATTCAGAGTGTTTGCCATTCACGGGTGAATACAGCAAAGACGGTAAAAATCCCTTAAGTGGCCAAATCCGGAAAACACCAGACAGTGCTTTCCATGCCAGGCCGGTCACGGTGTGATGATTGGTGCATTTGATAAACTGTCACGGAAATTCGTGTCAGGTTTCCGGATCAGTTTGCGTCTGCAACTTCTACACTCCACCTGACAAATGAATTGAAAAGCGCTTCCTGATCCGGATTGTTGACAACGCGAGCGCGGCCTGTCTCTTCAAGATAGGATTGAAACAATCCAAACAGTTTTTGCCGTGTCATCACATCTGGACCCGGTGGTTCTAGGCTGGCATTGTGTCGTTGAACTGAAGCAGCGCCTTCAGTCCGGACTTGCCTGTTCACATCCGACGGCAGGATACGCCAGCTTCCTTCCGCAATGTCCGACAGTGCTTTCGCATTCGCGGTGGTCACATTGGATCCGGCTTCATCGCTTTGTCTTTCGATAGCCTCGGGGTTGGCAGCCGGTGGCGCGGCAGCTATTTGATCGTTGCCTGGCGTAGTGCCGGACACATCAGCACTGCTGATACCCAATGTTGCCTGTGCCTGTGTTGGTGCCTGGAAATGGGAACTGGCTTCCAATACCCTGTCGTCTGCTACCATATGATAGACCAGGGCGAACACGGCACAGCAGGCAACAAGCAACCCGCCTGCGAAAAACAGGCCTGCCTCGGCCTTCGTGCCGCTGTCAGCACTACTGTGCTGGCGATGCTGCGCCATTGTTGAAGCCATTCGGCGTTCAAATAGTTCCCTGCGGTTTACCCGGGACCTGGTCGGCTTGGGTGGGGGTGATGCCGGGTGCCGATGCTGTGGTGGTGGCGTGGCAGCATGCGGCACCCCGGCTCCGTGTCCTGGCATCGCCGGTCTGTTCTCATTGGCATGAGGGTTTGCGTTGCCCGGTCGGTGTTGGCGAGGCCCCGGGGCACGAGGTCCCGAGGCGGAATTGCTGCCGGGATGTTTGCTACCGCGCTGATCATTCAGCCGGATCAGATCGGTCAGCGTCCTTCTGAAGTCGTCAGCGCTGCCTCCGTCGTGTTCGTTGTTACTCATACCCCTGCTTCCCTGTTCCGACCATGATTCTCAGTGATCGGTTTGCCGGTCCGCCAACTTTGACCTCAATAGATCGGATTACCCTGAATGACCTGAACCAGGTAATTGCTCGCGTGCGGGGAAGATCATTGCTGTGACCTTCCCGGCACGGGAAATGACGGGGTAAAACTGCTGAATTCGGAGAGCATTTTCTTCCTGAATTCCTCTCCCTGACCAAGGGTCAGGCAACCTCCACTGGTGACAAACGTAAGACATGACCATAAACAGCCGTCCCATCCTGTCAGTGTAAGGTATTAAACAAGATGGATCAAAAACAAGAAGCAAATCGGGCTAAATTGTGGTCATGGGAGATTGTGTGTCGGACCGGTCAGTCCACAACAACCCACGTCTTCCACCAGTTGATGAGACTGGAGGACGCTTCGCAATGTAGCTGCAGATAGTGGGCGGAAGCAGCGGTGAGAGGCCGAAACTCGCTTTCAACAACGCAGGCCGAAATATCGTCTGACAGCGATGCGAGGGGAATCGCCGACCTGTGGTCTTCAGGGTTGAACTTCTTCATTTCCTGAAAGGTCGGATGCAGCGTGTCGCGCATCTGGCGTCTGATCTCCGGCGCGCCCAGGCGGATGTCCCGGGCAGACGGATTTTCGGGCTTCCCGGTTTCACCGTCGAGACTGACCCGTTCCAGCCCGTGCTCGTTACTCACCTTCCACCGGCTCAACGCGGAATTCGCAGGCGAAATATCAATGGCTGAAACGGACGCCGCCCGTTCTGATCGCAGAATCTGGAAGGCATCCCTGTAAAGCGTCGCATCCGGCGGCGCCCCGGCCGGTTTGCCCTCGTTTTCAGTGATTGGAGGTTCATACACATCCAGGCTTCGTTCAGGTTTGCCTGAGTCACCCGGTTCCATCCGGGTGTTCAATTCGAACCGCCGCACCAGCCAGTGTTTTTCAGCTCGCCCGGACGTCACCTCCTGCTTAACCAGAAACTGATGCGTGAGCTGTGTATCGTGGGTTTCCTGATTGTCGGTGATGGTCCTGATCAGGAACAGATGGGTCAGCGTCGCGCCCACGGGCCGGTCGTCAATATGCACCGCGCGGTTGGGGCCGGCGTGTGCCGGCAGTGTCCAGATCACCATCACGCTGAACATCACGAAGACGGACAGGACGGATGTCGGGCTGGCGGTTCTCATGGTCTGGTCTTTGTTGCCGTTGGCACTCGACAACGGGTATAGCCGATTCCTGACGGCAATGAACTGCTTGGCGCAACCGGCATGATTCGTGGTGTCGTCAGTCCGGTGCCATTTGAGGTTCACTCACCGTGCAGCAGGGAATCTTTCACACCTCTCAAAAAGCGTTGGACCTTATATGAAAAAGGAGGGTTGGCAGAACCAGCGGCTCCCTCGTCCGAACAGCCACAGGCAGCCCCAACCATGACGGCCACAAACAATCCGGATGCAGTCGCAACAGCCAATAAAATGGCCCTTGAGCGAGGTAAGGTGGGGATACTGGCCATTATCTGGGGCGCTTTCTATACAAATCTGGTTCCCGTTCCAGATAGTTGGAAAATGAGGCTGGAATAGAGCCTGAACAGGAAGTCGGTAATAACTCGAAATCCTTGGGACCGAATACAAACCGCCCAAAAAAACTCCGCAATGTGATTAATCACACATTCACTGGCTTGTTTCGGACTTAAGGTCTTCATCAACAACAAGATGACAAAACAAAGAACTGGTTCCCCGACACCCCTGCCAAACCACCGGACAACCAGCCATAAAAAGACTACACGTCATCAGACCCGAGCAACGTACCTTGAGGTCTATAGCGCCCGATCTTCCGGTCTCCTCCCTGCCGGAAATCGGGCGCAAAACTGACATTGTCACACCGGCCCAGACAGACCCCGCTAAAGTGCTCGCTTTAAAATATCACCCATCGCTGGGGCCGGCGTATACTGGGATGCATGACGGCAACACAGCCTCGCCAGTCTTCCCGCTGTTGCACAGCGCGGTTCCAGCCGAATACCAGCCAGGACAGACGCCCATGCACGCAACTGATTGATCCGGTTTGACACTTTAAACAGGAGTGATGACATGCCAATACGAGTAGGAGCCAACGGCGCACCGGGGCAGCGGGGTGGAAATGCCCGGCAAAGGGGCAACACCAACGCTGTACAGGTAGCAAAAGGGGGTGACGGCGGCCGCAAGGACCTCAATCCGGGTCGCGCGCCCCGCGGCGGGAACGCGACTTCTTCGAACATGGGCAGGGGTGCGGATTCCAAAGGCGGTACAGGCGGCGAGAATCTCGATGCCCAGGGTCGAGGAGGTCATGGCGGTTCCGCCACCGCATCCACTGATGGTGGCGCCGCGGCCGCACGTGGCGGTAAGGGCGGCTATGGCCATCGGCGCGGTGGCAATGGCGGTAAGGCAACAACGACATCGCAGTGCGGAAGTTCGGCGTCGACCGGTGGAGATGGCGGGTTTGGCAATACGCGTTGGCACATCCCGACACCGCCGCCGGGCGGCATTCCGGTTCCTGTAAACCCTGACTCAAGAGGTGGTAATGGTGGCGACGCAGATGCCAGGTCACGTGCCAGTGCCTTGGCCACCGGCGGCCTGGCGGGTGCGGGCATGTGGGGCGGTGATGGGGGAAAAAGCACGGCCACCATCACAGCGCCGGTCTGTGCCGGGGCAACAGGTACGGCAAAGGCAACCGGCGGTATGGGCGGTGCCGGGGGCCAGCACATAGGCGGTGAAGGTGGCGCTGCGACGGCCGACTCTCCGAATGGAGCCAACGCCAATGGCGGTCATGGTGGTCCCGGTGGCACACGCGGTGGCAAGGGAGGAAAGGCCATATCGCTGGGTGGCGGAGATGCTGTGGCGGTTGGCGGTGCCGGCGCGCCCGGTGGACTGACGCCAAATCCTTCGGGAGCGGACTTGAACGGTGGCGGTGACGGCGGTGACGCCAGCGCACGCTCGGAAAGCGGCGATGCGGATGCCACAGGAGGCGATGGGCATGGCGGCGTTGAAACCGGGGGCAAGGGCGGCAAGGCAGACGCCAAGGCGAAACTTGGCAAAGCGACGTCCAAGGGCGGTGCCGGCGGTTCCTGCAGCAACGCAACAGGTGGTGCTGGCGGTGATGCCAGAGCCAGAGGAAAGCACAAGGGGTCCAACGCCACGGGTGGCCCCGGCGGTGCGGGCAAGTCTGGCGCAAAAGGCGGCAATGGCGCTGCAACCACCGTCTTTCTGCTGGCTGCGGCCAATGGCGGGTTCGGAGGCAATGGCGAACTTTCAGGTGGAGATGGCGGCAACGCCAGTGCGGTCTCGGAATATGGTGACTGCATCGCCAGCGCAGGCAATGGCGGCACGTCCAGCACCGGCAAGTCGGGTCAAGGCGGTAATGCCACCGCACTGGCAGGTCCAAAAAAACCTCCGGAACCGAGATCTCTGGACAATGCGGAATTCGAGAAACTGCATGATGATTTTTCAGGCGAACAGGGTGAGCCGGGCTTGTCCGTCGGCTCGGCACGTGCCGAAGCCGGTGCTGACGGCGCCGCGCCCGAAAACGCCGGTGCACATCCAGCTGCATCCGCCGTTACCCGCGGCGCGGGGGCCGGAGGTCGCGGTGCATCAGTTGCCATTCGCGAAACTGGTCAGGGCATAATGGTAGTGGCCGGGACCGGTGGTTATGGTGGAAACGGCGGCGATGCCATTGCTTTTACACCGGATATTTCAGGCGGCGGCAACCCCGGCAAAGTGCTGGCAAGCGCCGCTACCGGTGGCGCGGGCGGCGATGGCGGTCACATAGCCGTTGAGCGGGTTGGAGCCAAAGCAAAGCTTGTCGGTGGCCAGGGCGGATGCGGAGGTGACGGCGGTTCAACTGAGGCCCAAGGCAGACAGGCAAAATCGGTTCCCGGCGCAGGCGGCGCGGGCGGCCGGGGTGGCGATGTCGCCGCCGCATTTCTAGACAGCAGGTCGGAAATCATTGCAGGCGGCGGAGGACCCGCCGGCCGTCCCGGTATCGATCGGCGCAGTGGTCAACTGCAAACAGTTTCACCCGACACGAGTGCTGGAGATTGTTATGTGGCAGCGGCGCTGGCCGAATCCAGCGTCAAGACCGTGGCAGGTTCCAAAAAGTTGCTGGTTGGTTTCGCAGGTGCGAAATCCCGAATCCGGGCAGAGCGTGATACGGACATTGCGGTGCTTGTCGCAGAACCCGGCGTGGAAATCCGCCATGGTGACGAAAGACGGGTGGTCAAGAGGCGCGAATTGGCCAGTGTCGCAATCCGTCGGCAAACAATGAAGACAATTGCAGCCGCTTTGAATATGAAACTGAAGGACCTGAAATCGGGCTTGCATGAGCATCTTGGCGACGAGTTAACCGGTCTGCTGTTTCCATAATGCAGCAGCGTCCGGTCTCCTCCCTGCCGGAAATCGGGCGCAATTCGTTTGGGCAGCCGTTGCCGCTTAGCGGACCTCGTAGCCCCACTCCAGCGCCAGTTCGCACACGCCCTGCCAGAAACCTTCGGCGAAGCTGCGTAATACGCTGAGTTCGAAACTGTCTGGCCCGGTGCAGGCGATCAGCACGCCGACATGGCCGATCTGGGTGGCGGCGCACATGCCCGGCTTGAAGGCGGTTGGTCTGAGGTCAACCGCCGTGCCCTTGGCCAGCACGTCGCGTGCCCTTGGGCCCTCAAGGCGCAGCACTGTGCGGCCGTGTGACTGATCGGTGACCATGGCCATCGTGCCGAGTTTCTTTTCCAGCTTCGCGGCCAGGCTGCCGGCGGCAGCGCCCGGCGCCACGGCCAGCCATTGCTCCGGGGCCGTCCCGTGCAGGCTTATGCTCCGAGCGGTGGCCGAGCCACCCATGCCGGGCAGGTCGACGCCAAAGTCTCTCTTTATCGCCGCAGACAGAGCGCGGGCCTTGCCCTTCGCCGCGATCACCACGGCGACCTCGCACGGGTGCACCAGTGTCAGCGCCGCGCCGGGGCCTTGCGGCAACGAGCGCCCGTAGCGGCCCGGCACGATCATGTCATCCAGTGCGGAAATCTGTGTCAGCATCTCAGCCATGGGCTTTCTCCTGTGCCGGATCAAAGAAAACGGGATCGCAGACCTCTGCCTCCATGTGCACATTGCGCAGGCCGTCCCACAGCATGACCTTCTGTCCGTGCCGGTCGCGCCCGTGCTTCAGCATGGCCAGCCCGACCCAGCTGTCCAGCATCGGCGAATACGCCACCGAAGACACATAGCCCTGGTCGGTCTTGAGGCTGGCCTTGTCGCCGGGATTGAGCAGGTGACTGCCGGCCCGGAAGCGGTTGGCCGGGTTGACCGGTTTGACACCGACAAGCTGCTCACGCTCGGGATCATTCAACCCGTCGCGCTCGCTCATCATGCGCCCGATATAGTCCTTCTTCTTCGACAGCATGCGCCCCATGCCGACATCGCCCGCCGTCACCCGGCCATTGATCTCGTTGTGGGTGACGAAGCCTTTCTCGATGCGCATGGCACTAAGTGCCTCCAGCCCGTATGGGCCGATGCCATAAGGCTCACCCGCATGTATGATGGCGTTGGCCACCGCCTCGCCATAGCCCGCCGGCACCGCCAGTTCATAGGCCAGTTCGCCGGAGAACGAGATGCGGAACAGCATGGCGGGTATCGAGCCCAGCACCTTGACCTGCCTTGCCGCCAGGAAGCCGAAGGCGTCATTGGTCAGGTCGGTATCGACGATTTTTGAGAGCACGTCCCGCGCCTTCGGGCCGGCAATGGCCATCTGCGCCCACTGGTCGGTCACCGAGGCATACTGGACGTCGAGGTCCGGCCACAGCGCCTGGTGGGCAAACTCGATGTCGCGCATGGTTTCCGCCGCATGGCCGGTGGTCGTGGTCATGAAGTAGTGGTTCTCCGACAGCCGGCTGGTGGTGCCGTCATCGCCTACGAACCCGTCCTCGCGCAGCATCAGGCCATAGCGCGCCTTGCCGACCGGCAACTTGGCAAACGCGTTGGAATAAAGCCGGTTGATGAACTCGGTGGCGTCGGAACCCTTGATATCGATCTTGCCGAGCGTCGACACGTCGCAGATGCCGACATGGGCGCGGGTGTTGAGCACCTCGCGCGTCATCGCCGCCAGCCAGTCGTCGCCTTCACGCGGGAACCAGCTTGAGCGGTACCACAGGCCGGTTTCGACGAACTCCGCGCCCAGGTCCGCTGCCCAGTTGTGCAAAGGCGACATGCGCACGGGTGCGAAATGCTCGTCCACATGCTGGCCGCCCAGCGCCCCGAACGACACCGGCGTGTAGAACGGCCGGAAGGTGGTGGTGCCGATCTCGTGCATGTCCTTGCCGGTGGCGTCGGCCAGAATGCCGATGGCGTTGACATTGCCGAGCTTGCCCTGGTCGGTGGCCATGCCGGACGTGGTATAGCGCTTGGCCAGTTCGATATGGTCATAGCCTTCGCGTGCGGCCAGCGGCAGGTCCCTGGCGGTCACGTCGTTCTGGTAGTCGACGAACGGCTTGCCGGTGGACTGCTTGACCCACCACATCGGTGCCGAGGTATGCGAGGTGTCGTCCTTTGCTTTCGGCACGGCTGTTTTTCTGGTCTTGAACCCGGCCAGCTTTGCCGCCTGTTCACCGCGCGCCGCGCCGTCTGCCAGGCACTTGCCTAGCGACCAGATGGCGTTGGCCGAGCCCGCCGCGATAATCGCCGGATTATTCTGCGGCGGCATGAAACAAAACTCGTCTTCGTCCCAGGACGGTCGTGCGCCCTGATGACAGGCCAGGTGCACCACCGGGCTCCATCCGCCGGACATGGCCAGCGACTGGCACGGAATGGTCTCGTGCCCGCTGCCGCGGTCGATCTCGATTGCCTTCATGCCGTGTTTGCCGCCGTCCACATTGGTGACCACGGCCCCGGTGATGACCGGCACGCCGTCAGTTTCAATCGCGGGCGCGTCGGAGCGGGTATCGATGATGGCCTCCACGTGAAGCCCGTGGGCTTTCATGTCGCGCGCGGTGCGGTAGCCTGAATCAGACGCGGTGAACACGCACGCCGAACGGCCCGCCGCCACGGCATACTGGTTGGCATAGGCGCGCATGGCCGATGCCGTCATCACACCGGGCCGGTCATTGCCGCCGAACACGATCGGGCGTTCCTCCGCCCCGGTCGCCATCACGCAGGCCTTGGCCATGATGCGCCACAGCTTTTCCACCGGCACGTCATGGTCGGGCACGGCGACATGCTTCTGCACCCGCTCCAGCGCGCCGAACACGCCCTGGTCATAGGCACCGATCACCGTGGTGCGTGCCATGATGGTGACGTTGGTCATGGCGGCGAGTTCGGCCAGTGTCTCAGCCGCCCACTCGTGGCCCGGCTGGCCGGCAATCTCCTCGCGCTCCCTTAACAGCGATCCGCCACAGGCGGCATGCTCGTCGGCCAGGATAACGCTGGCGCCGCTGCGCGCGGCAGACAGGGCCGCCATCAGGCCGGTGGGGCCGGAACCGACCACCAGCACGTCGCAATGGGCGTAGGCCTTTTCATAGCGGTCCGGATCGTCCTCGTGGCTCAGGTGCCCGAGACCGGCGGCGCGCCGGATGATCGGCTCGTAAATCGCTTCCCAGAATTTTTTCGGCCACATGAAGGTCTTGTAGTAGAAACCCGCCACGAAGAACGACGAGGCGATGGAATTGATCGCGCCGAAATCCCTGTCCAGCGTCGGCCAGCGGTTCTGGCTCTTGGCAACCAGCCCGTCATAGATTTCCTGCATGGTGGCCCGCGTATTGGGCTCCAGCCTGCCGCCTTCGCCGATTTCCATCAGCGCGTTGGGTTCGGCGGCGCCCGCTGTGATCACCGAGCGTGGCCGGTGGTATTTGAACGAGCGGCCCATCAGCAACTGGCCGTTGGCAAGAAGGGCAGAGGCCAGCGTATCGCCGCCATGGCCCTGCAGCATCTTGCCGTCAAAGCTGAAATCAATCTGCGAACTGCGGTCAATCAGGCCGCCTGTGTCAAACCGGAACGAGGTCATGTCTTTGCCCTCCCGCTGGTTTTGCGACTGGTCCCCTTGCGCGCAGGTGTTTTACGTGCCGAAGTCTTGCGACCTGTCGTCTTGCGAGCCGGAAGGGCCGATGGCCCCTTCCAGGTGCTTGCCGGTGTGACGGCGTAAATCTCGTGGCTCACCGTGTCGCGTTCGACCACCAGCCATTGCCGGCAACCGCCGGTGTGATGCCAGTGTTCGGCCGTGCGCCCGCGGACATTGTCGCGGATGTGCACATAGTCGTGCCATTCATCCATGGTGCCGTCGCCTATTGCTGCCGGGCGCTGCTTGGAGGCATCGCCCTTGATGTAGAACTCGTCCGTGGTGCGCTGGCCGCAGTAAGGACAATTGATCAGGTAAGCCATTGTCTTGTCCCCTTAGTGCAAATTCGCTTGCGCGCCATGCGCGGTTTCATCCATCACGTATCCGGTGCGGAACCGGTCGAGCCGCATGGCCGAGTTCAGTTCGTGCGGGGCGTCATTGGCGATGGTGTGGGCAAAGCACCAGCCCGATGCCGGGGTCGCCTTGAAGCCGCCATAGCACCAGCCGGCATTGAGATAGAGATTGTCGATATGGGTCTTGTCGATGATCGGCGATCCGTCCATCGACATGTCCATGATGCCGCCCCAGGAACGCAGCACCCGGGCACGTGACAGGGACGGGATCATCGCCAGCCCGCATTCGACCACGTGTTCGACCGTTGGCAGGTTGCCGCGCTGGGCATAGGAGTTGTAGCCGTCAATGTCACCGCCGAACACCAGGCCGCCCTTGTCCGACTGCGAGATGTAGAAATGCCCGACCCCGTAGGTCACCACATTGTCGAGCCACGGCTTGATGCCTTCGGTCACAAACGCCTGCAGCACGTGGCTTTCAATCGGCAGTTCGAGCCCGGCCATCCTGGCTACGGTGGTTGAGTTGCCGGCAGCCGCCAGCCCGATCTTCTTGCAGCCGATGAAACCCTTGCTGGTTTCAACGCCGACGACCTTGCCCTTCTCGCGCTTGATGCCGGTGACCTCGCAGTGCTGGATCACGTCGACGCCGCGCATGTCGGCCCCGCGGGCAAAGCCCCAGGCCACCGCGTCATGGCGCACCGTGCCGCCGCGCCGCTGGCACAGCCCGCCCATGATCGGGAAGCGGCCATTTTCGAAGTTCAGAAACGGCATCATGTCGTGCAGGGCATGCTGGTCGAGGATTTCCGCGTCCACGCCGTGAATGCGCATGGCATTGCCGCGCCGGACATAGGCATCGCGCTGGCCGTCGGAGTGGAACAGGTTGACCACGCCGCGCTGCGACACCATGGCGTTGAAGTTGAAGTCCTGCTCCAGGCCTTCCCAGAGCTGCAGCGATTTTTCATAGAACGGGTTGTTGCCGGGCAACAGGTAGTTGGAGCGGATGATGGTTGTGTTGCGCCCGATATTGCCGCTGCCGAGATAACCCTTTTCCAGCACCGCGACATTGGTGATGCCGTGCACCTTGGCCAGGTAATAGGCTGTTGCCAGCCCGTGCCCGCCGCCGCCGACAATGATCACGTCGTATTCCGGCTTCGGATCAGGCGAGCGCCAGGCGGGCTGCCAGTTCTTGTGGCCGGACCACGCATTGCGGGCCAGTGAAAAGATCGAATACTTCATGTCGGGCATCCGTTTCAGCAAATTGGAAGCAAAAGTATAGGGGCCGAGCGCGCAAAAGCTGTTGTCTCTATGGGCCGTTTACTTTACTCATAGCGACATGAGCCTGAAGGACGCCTCATCTCCGGAAGTCATAGCATTCCTGCTGGTAGACGGGTTTGCACTGATGTCGTTTGCCTCTGCGGTCGAACCCTTGCGCGCCGCCAACACGCTGGCAGGGCGCGAATTGTACAAGACAATCTGCGTGTCTCACGACGGTAATCCGGTCACCTCTTCCGTTGGTACGGTGCAGCCGTGCGAGGCGCAGGTGGGCGACATGATCGACGCCAGCACGCTGTTTGTGTGCGCCGGCGGCAGGCCGTGGTCGTACGGTGACAAGAAGACATTCGCCTGGTTGCGGTTGCTGTCGCGGCGCGGGGTCCGCATTGGCGGTGTGTCGGGCGGGCCTTACGTTCTGGCGCGGTCAGGCATCATGGAAGGCCGCCACATGACCATCCACTGGGAGCATGCGCCGGCCCTGTCGGAGGAATACCCGGACCTGCTGCTGACCCGCTCGCGCTATATCATTGACCGCGACCGGGTCACCTGTGCCGGTGGTATTGCGGCGCTGGACATGATGCATGCGATCATTGCCGAACAGCACGGCAAGGCGTTTGCCACCCAGGTGTCGGACTGGTTCCTGCATCGCGACGTGGCGCTGGCGACCTCGCCGCAACGCGCCTCGCTGACCCAGCGCTACGGCATTCACCGGCAGGACGTGATCTATGCGCTTGAGCTGATGGAGAGCAATATCGCAACCCCGCTTGACCGGGCGGCGATCGCCAAGCGGGTCGGGCTGTCCACCCGCCAGATCGACCGGCTGTTCGCCAGCCTGCTGGGCGCAAGTTTTGCCGATCACTACCGCACATTACGGTTGGAACGCGCCCGCAACCTGTTGATGCAGTCCACCCTGCCGATCACCGAGGTGGCGCTGGCGTGCGGATTTGCCAATGCCAGCCATTTCTCGCGCGCCTATTCGGCCAAGTTCGGCATCCCGCCGCGTCGCGACAGGGTGCAGGCCGGCCGGTTGTCCGCGCCGCTGGAGCAGGAAGCCTGATCCAGACCGTCAGTCGCGATAGCGCGACCGGTTGTAGCCGCGCGGATCACCGACACTGCTGGCATCGATATAGCAGCGCGCTTCACGCGGCCCGCCGCCACGGCGCACCTGGTACACGTCGCGCCGATACACCCGGCGGCAGCTTTCCCAGACATCCTCGCCCGGAAAGGCGCGTATATACACCCATATGGCGGTGCGACCGGAATCCCGGAAGGACCCGGCAGTCGCCGTGGTTGTTGTGCCCGCCGCCAGGGCGGCAAATGAAAGCACGCCGGCAATTCCTGCAAGGGCAAGGCTGCTCTTGAACATGTTCATAACGGTACCATTCCTTTCAATGATAATGTTGTTGTCAGCCAGTATACGTGCTGGATCGCGTAACGTACCAGTCACAACTCAATCAGGCTCCGGTGTTGGAAGTGTGACTGGCCGGAAAACCGCGACCGGCTGCAGCGCGCCGGTGGTCCGGCGGATTGCGGTTTGCCGGCACCAGCGAGGCTTCGAACTGGTCGGTTACCCGGTCCCAGGAAAATGTACCGGCAAAGTCGATACAGTCCTGTCGGTCCAGCGTCAGGGCTTTTGATATGGCCACGCCGAGATCGTCATCGAGAACACCGGCGCGCGACGATGTGATCACGTCAATCGGTCCCTCGACCGGATAGGCGGCCACCGGCACGCCGCAGGCGAGCGCTTCCAGCATGACCAGCCCGAACGTGTCGGTGCGGCTGGGAAACACGAACACATCCGCCGACGCCAGTGCGCGGGAAAGATCGTCGCCGGTGCGATAGCCGGTGAACACCACATCCGGGTAGCGCTGTTTCAGGTCAGCCAGTTGCGGGCCGTCGCCGACCACCACCTTGGAGCCGGGCACATCGGCCTCAAGGAACGCCCCTATGTTCTTTTCAACCGCGACCCGTCCGGCACACAGCATGACCGGGCGCACAAGCCCGCCAAACACATCTGACGTGGACGGTTTGAACAGATCCATGTCCACACCGCGTGTCCAGGTTTTCAGGTTGGAAAATCTTAAGCCCGTCAGCCTGCGGGTCACCGTCGGCGTCGGCACCAGCGTTGCGTCGGCTGGCCCGTGAAACTGCCGCAACAGGGCGTATGCAAGGCGCTCAAGGCCCGGCACCGGCAACCGGTTGACCAGCATTTCCGGAAACCGCGAGTGGAAGCTTGTTGTAAACGCCAGGCCATGTTTCAGGCAGTGCCGCCGCGCCATCCAGCCCAACGGGCCTTCAGTGGCGATATGAATGCATTCGGGGTCGAAGACCCTGACCCGGCGACTGACCTCACCGGGCGTGACCAGCGCCAGCCGGATTTCAGGGTAGGTCGGCATCGGAATAGTGCGGTGGCCTTCAGGCGTCAGGCACATGACCTTGTGGCCCTTGTCGCGCAGGCCTTTAATGGTGCGGGTCAGGGTGCGGACAACGCCGTTAACCTGCGGGTGCCAGGCGTCCGTTACCAGAAGTATGCGCATGTCTCTTCTCCGGTTCGCCCACTGATATGGGGTTCGCGGTGCGCCAGTCCAAGAGCTCGAAGGTGCCGTCAAAGTGCTCAACCAAAGCGGAGCAGCTTTCCACCCAGTCGCCGTCATTGAAATAGTCGATACCGTCGATGGTGCGCATTTCCGGTGTGTGCACGTGACCGCAGATCACTCCATCCGCCTTACGTCGCCTGGCCTCGCGCACCATGGCGTTCTCGAAATTCGACAGAAACTCGACCGCCCGTTTCACCCGGTTTTTCAGGTACGCCGACAGCGACCAGTACGGCCGGCCGAGCAGGCGCCGGACTTTGTTGAGCACCACATTGGTGGAGATCGCCACCTCGTAGGCATTGTCGCCCAGATAGGCCAGCCATTTGGCATATTTCACCACGCCGTCAAACTCGTCGCCGTGCATGACAAGATAGCGTTTGCCCGTAGCTGAGATATGGATGTCTGAGAGCCGCACCGCCATGCGGCCGAACTGGCTGCCGGCAAAGTCGCGGAAGTTCTCGTCATGATTGCCGGGAATGTAGATCACCCTTGTGCCTTTTCGCGCCTTGCGCAACAGCTTCTGGATGACGTCATTGTGCAGCTGGTCCCACTGCCAGGTTTTCTTCAGCGCCCAGTTGTCGACGATGTCGCCGACCAGGTACAGCGTTTCCGACTCGGTCACCCGCAGGAAGTCCAGCAACAGTTCCGCCTGCGCCCGCTTTGTGCCGAGGTGAAAATCCGAAATCCAGATGGCACGGTATCTGGCGGCGCGCGGCGCTGGCGAGTGGATGTTCATGTTTGTGCGGCCGCTGTCGGGTCGCCCGACACCACGATCAGCACAGTGTAGCCGCCGGCCAGGGTACGGGCGCTGGTGGTGAGGCCGCGCTCTGCGGCAAGCCTTTTGATGGTCCCTGACATGTCGGCGGGCGGCGCGACATGAAACCTGCCCAGCCATTTCAGCATCAGCGCGCGGGCAAAACCGGGCCAGCGCTCCATATCGCCAAAATCGACAATGTGCAGGCTGCCGTCAGGCTCAAGCTGGTCCAGAGCATTGGTGAACGCCCGCTGCCAGTCCGGCACCATGGACAGGCTGTAGGAAAACAACACCCGCTGGAAACCTTGCAGCCGGAACGACCGGCACGCATCGAAGGTTTCCGCGTCGCCGGCCCTGGTGATGATGCGATCGCCGACACCGGCCCTGGCCGCTTTTGCGCTGGCGGTCTTCAGCATCTGGGCGGAGATATCGACACCGTAAAACAGCGCCCGCGGGTTGGCGCGCGCCGCGACCACGAGATTACGCCCGGTGCCGCAGCCAACCTCCAGCACCCGGCCGCCGTCGGGAATGTCCAGTGTGGCAAGCAGCGTGTCGCGGCCGAACAGATAGTATTTCCGGGTCAGGTCATAGATGAAGCGCTGGTGGCGGTAGACATCGTCCATGGTGCGGGCATGGCGGGCAGCGACGAGTGTCCGGTTGTGCTGTTTCACGGCGCTAGCTCGTAGAGATGAAAGCCGCCATAGATCGCCGACCGGTCGCGGACCGTGCCTCGTTTCGAGACCGTTTCGTCGTAAGCCCAGCGGCTGAGCACGGACGGTGCAACCCGGCCCTCCAGCGGCGAGTGCCGCGCAGCGGTGCGGAAGATGATCCGGGCACCCGGTGCTGCAGCGTGTGTCGCGGCAGCCCACAGGGCATTGAGCTGGTCATCGGACATCCAGTCCTGTGCATCCAGCAGCACGATCCGGTCAACGCTCATCGGTTCTGCTTCGCCCAGCAGATCGGTCACCGACCGGTTGTGAGCGGAAACCCGGTCAATGCGGTTACGCAGGGCGCGCCAGTTTTCCCCATCCAGATAAGGCGGCAGAGCCACGTCATTCTGGCCGCCAGTTAGATGGCTCGCATAGCTGCGGCCGAACGCCTGCCGGGCAAAATAGTTTTCCGACAGCGGGAAATCGCAGGCCAGCTTGCCGAGCCGCTCACGCAACACATCCGCCATGTGGCGGCCTTCGGCAAGCTCGGTATACTGGGCCGGCGGTATGCCGAGGCCGTAGAGAGACATGGGCGACGAGGTAAGCCAGCGGATCAACCGCCTGTCGAACAGGGGTGACAGTTTTTCGGCAAAGAACCGGCGCTGCTCATCCAAAGTCTTCGACTTCATGATTTCGGCCGGGTTGACGCCATACACCCGCGCCGCCGCATGCGCGGCCGTGATGAACCGGCCAAGCAGCCCGTGCCGATAAAAGTTGCCGGCAAACAATTCAATGCGCGGTCCGGCCAGCGAACGCTCGCCCGACCAGTACCGCCGCGCCTCGTCATCCAGCCGGTGCGCCAGCAACTGGTCGTAAAGCTCGATATTCAGCGCGCTGCCGGTGCCGGCAAACAGCCGCGCAAAATCCTCATGCGACGGCAGGTGCCGGATGGCAGCCTGCTTGAGTTTCAAAAGCGACAGGTGCGCCTGGTTCAGGTCAACGGCAGTAATCCGCGCCGGATCAGCCGTCAGGTAGGACAGCACATTGCATCCGCCGGACGTGATCGCCACCACATGATGGCCCGGCTCAATCGCCATGGCGTCCATGTCCACCACCGGGTCTTCCCAGATCTGCGGATACACCAGCCCGTCAAACACAAACGCAAACACCCGCTCCAGTAATCCTTGCTGCGAGGCTGAAGCGCTGCGAAATACCGCCTGCTTCAAGGGTGTCGTCGAGGCGGCGCCTGTGTGAGTGGTGGTATCTAGTACGTCGTCCTGCATGAAAGCCCCGAAACTGTATTTTCAGGACTTCGGTGTAAGCCTGGTCGATAACCGCAACGCTACAATGGCGTGACAAGATGATGACGGTGGCTGGTGAAAACAGGCTCATCCAGTCCCGTCCGGACGACTTCTTCTCCTACCTGCTGTCGGTCGACGGCAACCCGGTCAGTTCGGTGACGGTGCTGATCACTGATCGCATGGCAGGTCTGCGTCTGTTGCCGGAAGACTGTGCGACGGCTTTGCCATTTGACTTTCCCCATGCCATGTTCTCGACTAGTAAATAAGACGTTTTCCAGATCGAAAGAGAAGAGCGTGAGTAGAAAAATAGAAGTCATACATAGCACATTAGAGGCTGCATTAAGTGATGGCGCGTTAGTGACCTCAGATGGAACATCATTGGCGAAGGTTCCCGATGGATCAATCAGCCATGCCAGCAAAACGCATGTGGACGATCGCGGCACAGTCACTGAACTGTTTGACACCCGCTGGAACTGGCACCCTGACCCGATTGAGTTTGTTTACACTTACACCATTCGCGAAGGGCATGCGAAAGGTTGGGGTTTGCATAAAGAGCACGAGGATCGGTATTTCCTGATCCACGGACGCATGCAGATTGTTTGCTATGATATCCGCCCCGACAGCCCGACATTTCAGCAGATCACCCACATCCACCTAAGCCCCGAAAACCCGAGAATTGTAAGCATTCCCACGTATGTCTGGCACGCAAACTTGAATATTGGCGCAGGTGAGGTTCGGGTCGTTAACTTCCCGACCAAACCCTATGAACACGCCAATCCTGACAAGCTGCGCCTGCCGTTGGACACGCCTGAAATTCCGTACAGCATTTCGGGCCTTATGGGGTGGTAGATTTGATGATCACGCTGAACTGGACGCAGAACCTGCAGCTTCAACCTGATTTTCCATGGGATCTAGCCATCGCGCTTTAGGCCATAATCTGCGAGCGCGGCTTAGGCCGTCGCGTGCGGCGTCAAAATCCGCAGCCTGTATTTGCAAATAGATGCGTATGTTGGTCAATAAAACGTTGTCGCCATAACGTGCTTCCAGTTCATTCAAAGCTCCAATGGCTACATGTGGCCGTGTGCGCGAAAAGCCTCCGAGGCAGCGTACCCAGGTTTTTTCTGATTGCCCAACCTGATCGACCCAATCGCCAATCGGAACTTCACCATGAAACCACGTCATATAGGTTAGATAGGCGTGCGCAGCCTGGGTGTGTTGATCAGCCGTCAGCGGCAGGGTCATTGGCGCACCGTTGATTGCAACGTTGTAAGGGTCATCTTCTCCAACGATCTGTAATCCGCATTCGCCGTAGGCCGATGCAAAATTCTGCTCTTTCCCGGGCGCATACACGGACAGCAGCGCTAGCAAAACCGCGTCCATCTTAGCTGTTCGAGCGATAGATTGTATCAGATCGGATCCGGCGATCCTGGCCAGCCACGGGGCAATTCGAGCTGCAAACCCTTCGGGCGGCAATGCCAGACTTTCCTGGGATCGACTGGTGAATTTTAGTGAACTACAGGCTGCTGTGCTGGCCACCCGGATGTCAGAACGGGTCAGAAATTTTGACGACATGAACTGATCGCTGGCTCCGATCGCTTCCGGTGTCTGGCTCCACCCTTCCGGCAACGATAGATAGCTTTCCATTCTGTAGGCGGTATGGCTGAAACCAACGGCAATCGCGAACTTCTTTTTACCCATAGACTGTCGGGCCGTCTGTCCGCCCATGTTTCTTGGCGTCCACTCAACTGCGTTGGAATTCAGAATTGACATTGCAGACTGATTAACCCAATCGCCCCTTTGCATCAGGTTGAGCATCTGCTCCAAATGATCGGGGGCCCAAACGTCGTCATCGCCCAGGTGGCAAATGTATTCGGCATCTGATGCACGCACGACACGGTCGCGATGAATTTCTCCGGTTTTGTAGGATTTTGGATGTGCCTCGAATGTGATACGGGCATCGACCTCGGTGATCGCTTCCATGATTGCAAAAGTGCGCGGTGGTGCCCCATCGCAGATAACAACCATCTCCCAATCTTTGACGGTTTGCGCCTGTGCGCTGGCAATTGAAAAATACAATGTGTCAGCGTGATTGTGCGTAGGGCATAGGATCAAAATCCGAGCCATCTATAACCCTCTTAGTTTAGTCCTGTCTGCTACCCGAGACTTGCGGCTAAAAACCTTACGAAATCAGTGATGTGGTACGAAGTTTCCAAATGACTACAGCAGTTTCAATGAATACTGTTGTGCTAACATCATGTCGACTTGGAAAACACCTCACATCCAAATTCAAATGCAACCATTGTACAGCAGCAACTCGTCAGGGTTGGCATCAAACTCATTCAAATCTATTCCGGCTGTTCTTCGGAAAACGGATACAACGAACGGTTCAACGGAACACGGCGAAGAGAATTTCCAAACAAGTCCGGGTGCCACGGGTATTGTCAATGGCAGGTGCGAGTGTTGCCTGAGCGCTTGAGCGTATAAGAAACGGCTGAGTGAGTAGATATCGTAGCAAAGCGGAGATGCCTTGCGAGATTGTGACCAGCCAACACAACACACATTCTGTATGCAGGTAAAATTGTTGTTTTATATTGGCGCACCCGAGAGGATTCGAACCTCTGACCTCTGCCTTCGGAGGGCAGCGCTCTATCCAGCTGAGCTACGGGTGCAAATGCTAAGTTGTCGGTCTTCTATACTCCGGCTTGTTCGTCTCGGCAACGGTTAAGGTCGTCTCGTCTCGCTTCACCTCTTTTACACCTCCCGATGCCGCGTCCTGGCATAGATGATCGGCGGCAGGGCCAGTGCGATTGCCGCCATGCTGAGCTGCAGGTGCGTGACGCCGATGGTGTCGTTGCCCGGGGCGGCGAACAACAGGCCGGCGGCGAACAGGATTATGCGCATGACTATGCCGACCGGGCCTGCGCCCAGCCCGCCCACATAGCTGACATGGCCCTGCAGCGCGCCTGATATGAAGGTGATGCCGATCAGCGCGGTCATCAGCACGAAGGCGATTTCACCGGCTGAGCCGACGCCGACCAGCGCCGGGTTGAGCACGAAGAAGAACGGCGCGATATAGATCACCCCGCCCAGCCGCATGGCTTCCAGCCCGGTCCTGAACGGGCTCGATCCGGCCATGGTGGCCGCCGCAAACGCGCCAAGGGCGACCGGCGGCGTGATATAGCTGACCATGCCCCAGTACAGGATGAAAAGATGCACCGCGAGCCGGTTAAGCCCGGCCTGTTCCAGCGCCGGCGCCAGCACCACGGCCAGGAAAATATAACACGCCGTCACCGTCATCCCCATGCCGAAGACGAACGCCGTCAGCGCGCCCATGATCAGCAAAACGATAACATTGTTGCCGGCCATGAACACCAGGTCGTTGACCAGTGTGCCAGCCAGCCCGGTGGCCGAAAACGCCCCGACGATCAACCCGACACCGAGCAGCACCGCGGTCAACTCCGCCAGCGCCTTGCCGACGCCGAACACTAGGTCCGTCCCGCTTGTCAGGGTAAACCGGTGACGTTTCAGAAACTGGTTGATGACCAGCAGCAGGGCCGTGGCGTAAAACGGCGCCAGCGTGTCCTGGCGCAGGTGCACCATCATGAAGATCAGGAGGCCGAACACGAACAGATACAGCCAGCCCTCCCTGATCGCATCTGACAAGGAGGGCAGGTCTTCACGCGCCATGCCCTTCAGGCCGCGGCGTGCGGCATAAGCGTCGATCTGCGTAAACAGGCCGAAATAATACAGGATCGAGGGGATGGTGGCGGCCAGCGCAATCTCGATGTAAGGGCGCTCCAGGAACGACGCCATGACAAACGCCGTCGCCCCCATGATCGGCGGCATCAGCACCCCGCCGGTAGACGCACACGCCTCGGTGGCGGCCGCATAGCGCGGCTGGAATCCGGATTTCTTCATGGCGGGAATGGAGACAGCGCCGGTGGTCAGGACGTTGGAGATCACCGATCCCGACATCGAGCCCATGAACCCAGAGGCGAAAATGGCAACCTTCGCCGCGCCGCCCCTGAAACGCCCGACCAGGGCCAGCGCCAGGTCGTTGAAGAACTTGCCGCCGCCGGTGCGCTGTAAAACCGCGCCGAACAGAATAAAGCCGATCACCAGCGTGCCGAACGCCCGCATCGGGATACCGAATGAGCTTTCCGCGGAAATGATGTGATAGGGCACCGTGTCCCAGAACGGTTGCGCAAACCCGTTCAGCGGATTGGGCACCTTGTCGGCAAAGGTCGGATAGACGGAAAACACCGCCACAATGATGAACAGTGGCAACCCGCCAGCCCGGCGCGTGCCTTCCAGTATCAGCGCATAGACCAAAAGCGAGACCCAGCGCGCGGTTTCCGGCGCGGCATACTCCCAGCCGGAATCAAGGCTCTGTTCCGCCGTGACGGCAAAATACCCCATGCCCGCCAATGCCAAGACGGACAATGCCCAGTCATACCATTGCGGTGTGGCGGGCGAGGTCCTGAACATCCTGAAGCACAGGAACGCCTGCGCCAGGAACAGGCCGGCCAGCAGATACAGGTACTGGCCCTGCAACAGCGTGGTGACGTATTTGCCGAAGCCGAACAGCTGGTACACCGACAGGGCGATGCCCGCCACGGTCAGGATGACAACGGCAGTGCGCGCAGGCGTGCCGATGTCGGACCGCGCCAGCGTCGGTTCCGCAGTCACTAGCCCGGCGTTATCAGCGTCTTTCGTATCAGCCACATTGGTCAGGACAGTGCCCCTTCGCCTCGAGCACGCACGCGACCCGTCATTGGGCCGCGCGCTTTAGTGTATCTCAAGTGCGCTAGAACACCACCTTGAAGCCGCCAGCTTCAAGCGCTTCGCGGCGCTTCTTGTCCCAGGCTTCGGCCCAGTTGTCCGGCTTTTCATCCTTCAACTGCTGCCAGGCGGCCAGCAGCGCCTGCTGCCGCTTGATCAGGTTGTCATTGTGCGCCTGGGCAGCGTCGGTCCAGATCCCGATTTCCTTGTAATAACGGATGGCGCCGTCGTGGTAGGGCGCAACCCACTCAAAGTTCTGCTTGTCCTTGGACCAGCCGCCAATACCCGGCGCCTTGCCGTCATATTGCGGGAACAGCTCCACCATCGCTTTGGTCATGTTGTAGACCAGCTCTGCATCCTGCGATTCCATGGCCGTCAGGACCGGGTAGGCATAGCCTGCCGTGGGCACCGGATCACCGCCGTCAATGCCGGCGCCGACCTTGGCATTCACCGGCGAGAAGAACGGCGCGATTGCCTGCATCCGGGCCAGGCCTTCGGAGTTGCTCGGGTCGATCTCGGGCCAGATCAGGCCGCGCGGATTGGATTCCTGGGCATAGGCCAGGCCGGAGTTGGTCGAGGCAAACACCGCATCCACCTCATTGTTGCCCATGCCTTTCCATGACGCGCTGAACCCGCCGAAGTCGACGCGTTCGACATCATCCCAGGTCAAACCGCCATAGGCGAGGTAGGCTTCGTTGTTGACGTTCAGCGCCGGCGCGCCCTTGACCCAGGCCACACGCATGCCTTTCAGGTCGGAATACCCGAACCCCTTGCAGTCCGGCTTTCCGGCCTTTTCGCACACGTCTTTCGCCACGCCCATGGACAGGCCGACCGCACCGCCATTATTGGCCATCAGCACGCGAACCGGCTGCGGCCCCCAGTTTTCCGCTCCGAACTGGAACACGCCTTCCTGGGCCATGAACGATCCGCCGACGCCGGTGGCGGAAAACTGCACCTTGCCCTGGCGCAGCGGCTCGGTGCGCGCCACGTCGTTCTTGCCGGGCAGCACGCGCAGATTGGTACCGAACGCGGTCTTCAGTGCCGCACCGATGGCAACCGACTGGTTGTATCCTGCAGACCCGGTGCCATAGGCGGTCCAGGCCAGCTGGCCCGGCAATTTGGCGTCGGCCGCAAAGGCCTGACCGGCAAACGCCAGCGCGACAGTGCCCAGCGCGAGTGTTCTTACGCAATTCATTCCTTACTTTCCTCCTGGTCATGGGTCCCGGTGCTCTCATGCGGCGCCGTCGCAATGACCGTTACTATCGCGACGGTTTTCGTCGCTCGCTGTGCCGTCCCCGCATAGCTCATGCAACCCGGTTAGGTGTTGCTGCAAAAGAGACTTGTACGAATGCAGATTGTTGGCAAGGCCAATAATGAAATTCCGTTCCAATACCGCCACCTGTCACACAGGCGTGACCCGCCAACACCACATTGTGACGCATGCGGCACTTCCACCACTGGAAACATTCTAAGGTTTTGCGCCATAAAAGGACCGCACATTTGGTGAGGGTACGAGTTCATGGATTACGCAGGGTTTTTTGAACAGCAACTGGGCAGTCTTCGCGATGAGGGCCGCTATCGGGTATTCGCCGATCTGGCACGCCACCAGGGGCAGTTCCCCAAGGCCGCGCGTTACAAGGCCGACGGCTCGGTCTCAGACGTTACGGTGTGGTGCTCCAACGATTATCTCGGCATGGGCCAGGATAAAAACGTCATCGCAGCCATGACCGCTGCCATCGAGCAGTGCGGCGCCGGCGCCGGCGGCACCCGCAACATCTCCGGCACCAATCATCATCACGTAGAACTTGAGCGCGAACTGGCCGACCTGCACGGCAAGGAAGCAGCCCTGATCTTCACCTCCGGCTATGTCTCCAACTGGGCTTCGCTTGGCACACTGGCGTCCAAGCTGCCCGGATGCGCAGTGTTTTCAGATTCCGACAACCACGCCTCGATGATCGAGGGCATTCGCCACTCCAAGGCCGAACGCCACATCTGGAAGCACAACGACCCGGAAGACCTGGATCGCCTGTTGTCCTCAGTCGACCCCGACCGGCCCAAGCTGGTGGCATTTGAGAGCGTCTACTCGATGGACGGCGATATTTCACCGATCGCGGAAATCTGCGACGTGGCTGAAAAACATAATGCGCTGACCTATCTCGACGAAGTCCACGCCGTCGGTATGTACGGTCCGCGCGGCGGCGGCGTTGCCGAACGTGAAGGCATCATGCACCGGCTCGATGTCATCGAGGGAACGCTGGGCAAGGCCTTCGGTGTCATGGGCGGTTACATTACCGCGTCTACGCAGCTGTGCGATTTCGTACGCTCGTTTGCCTCCGGCTTCATCTTCACCACTGCGCTGCCGCCGGCAGTGGCAGCAGGTGCAATCGCCTCGATCAAGCATCTGAAGCAGTCCGACACCGAGCGGCTGCAACAGCGCGAGATGGTGGCGGCCCTGCGCGCCGGGCTGGACAAGGCCGGCATTCCGCACATGCCGAATGAAAGCCATATCGTCCCGGTCATGGTCGGCGATGCGGTCAAGTGCAAGTGGATTTCCGACTGGCTTTTGGACAATGCCGGTATCTACGTGCAGCCGATCAACTACCCGACCGTGCCCAAGGGCACCGAACGGTTGCGTTTTACACCTACCCCCTTGCATAGCCCTGCCGATATCGAGCACCTTGTCTCCGCACTGAACGAACTGTGGTCCCAGTGTGCCCTGGCGCGCGCGGTTGCTTGACCCAAAGCGAACCGTTTGCCTGCTGGCCCTGACGACCACCACGGATAAAACTGGCAAGGGTTACTTCACATGACAAGAAACGGGGGCCAGTTGCTGGTCGCGTGCCTGACATCGCTTGGCGCAAAAACCGCCTATGGCGTGCCGGGTGAAAGTTATCTGGCGGTGCTCGATGCGCTGCACGACACAAAGGGCGCGCTTGATTTCGTCTTGTGCCGCAACGAGGGAGGCGCCGGTTTCATGGCCGCTGCCCACGGCAAGCTCACCGGAGAGCCCGGCATCTGCATGGTGACCCGAGGGCCCGGCGCCAGCAATGCCTCCATCGGCGTGCACACGGCACGGCAGGATTCCTCGCCGATGATCCTGTTCGTCGGCCAGGTCGGCACCGACCAGCGCGACCGCGAGGCATTCCAGGAAGTCAACTACCGCCAGTTTCATGGGGCCATCGCCAAGTGGGCGGTCGAGATCGATCAGGTTGAACGCATTCCGGAACTGGTGTCGCGGGCCTGGGCAACCGCCCTGTCGGGCAGGCCGGGTCCGGTCGTGGTGGCGCTGCCGGAAGACATGCTGACCAGCCTGACCGATGTCGAGCCGTGCGACCCGATACTTATTCCCGAAGCCGCCCCCGCGCCCGAAACAATTACAGCGCTTGAGCGTGAGCTGTCGAAAGCTGAAAAGCCTTTGATCATCGCAGGCGGTGGCGGCTGGTCTGACGGCGGCGCAAGCGCGTTGCAAAGCTTTGCCGAGGCTAACGACATTCCGGTCCTGGTGGCTTTCCGCTCGCAGGACTTGATCGACAACCTGTCGGATATCTATGCCGGTGATGCCGGCGTCGGCATGTTTCCCCAGACTAAACAATTGATCACCGAGGCTGACCTGATCATCGCGGTCAATATCCGCTTCGGCGAAATGGTTGCCGACGCCTGGAGCCTGCTGGATGTGCCTAATCCGGCCAAGCGTATCGTGCATGCCCATGCCTCTGACGCCGAAATTGGCAAGATCTATGCAGCCCATGTGCCGATCCATGCCGGCCCCAACAATTTTTCCCGAGCGGTTGAAAACCTCAAAGTGAAAGGCAACTGGGCAGGCTGGCGCGAACAGGCCCGTGCCGGGTATCTCGCTTACGTGGACGCACCCGCCCAGCCGGGTTCAGTCGACATGGTCGAGGTCATGGCGCATTTGCGCGATGTGCTGCCGGATGATGTCATCATCACCAACGGGGCCGGCAATTTCGCCACCTGGCCGGGCCGCTTCCTGCGCTACGGGCCGAAGCAGCGCATGGTGGCACCGCAAAGCGGCTCGATGGGCTATGGCGTGCCGGCAGCGATTGCCGCCAAGGTCAATCACCGCGACCGGCTGGTCGTGTGCTTTGCCGGTGACGGCGATTTTCAGATGAACTGCCAGGAACTCGGATCGGCGCGTCAGGCCAACGCCCAGCCGGTCATCCTGATCGTCAATAACGGCACCTATGGCACCATCCGGATGCACCAGGAAAAAAACTATCCCGAGCGCGTATCAGGCACCGAGATTGAAAATCCGGACTTTTCAATGCTGGCCCGGGCATACGGCTTTCACGGCGAACGGGTCGAGACAACGGCAGACTTTGCCGCTGCGTTCGAGCGCGCCTGTGCCTCTGAAACAGGGGCAGTGCTTGATCTGAACGTATCAGCAGAGTCGCTGTCACCACGCCAGACCCTGTCACAAATGCGCGAAGCAGGGATCAAGGCCAGGGACACCAAATAGTCCGCACGGCCACCATGCAGTGGAATTCATCAATCTGTGTGTTGATCTTATCTCAAAACTTGCGCAGTCTTCGCGTCCTGTTGAAACTTCGGAGAAATTCATGCCCACCGTCAATCGTTTTGCTGACTTTCATGATGAGATCACTGCGTGGCGCCGCGACCTGCACGCGAACCCGGAAATCCTGTTCGATGTGCACCGCACGGCAGGCATCGTGGCTGACAAGCTGAAAGAGTTCGGCGTGGACGAGGTTGTCACCGGTATCGGCCGCACCGGCGTGGTCGGCGTCATTCATGGCAATACCAACAACTCCGGCAGGGTGATCGGCATGCGCGCCGACATGGATGCGCTGCCCATTCAGGAAATCCGCGACCTGGAGCATAAGTCCACCATCGAAGGTGCCATGCACGCCTGCGGTCATGACGGGCATACGTCGATGTTGCTGGGCGCGGCCAAGTACCTGTCCGAGACCCGTAATTTCGACGGCACGGCCATCGTTATTTTCCAGCCGGCAGAAGAAGGCGGCGGCGGTGGCCGCGAAATGGTCGATGAAGGCATGATGGATCGTTTCAACATCCAGCAGGTGTTCGGCATGCACAACATGCCCGATCTGCCGGTCGGCCAGTTTGCCATTCGACCCGGTGGCCTGATGGCGTCGGCAGACTTCTTCTCTGTCGACATCGAAGGCAGGGGCGGCCATGCGGCACGCCCCAATGGCTGTATCGACCCGGCCATCGTGGTGGCCCAGATCGTCAATGGCTTTCAGACCATTGTGTCACGCAACACCGACCCGCTCGAAAGCATGGTGATCTCGACCACCCAGATCCATCTCGGCGATGCAGACAATGTGATCCCGCAGACGGCCCGGATGAGTGGCACCGTGCGCACGCTGAAGCCGGAAGTTCGTGACCTGGCCGAATCCCGCATGAAGGCGGTATGCGAGAATATCGGTGCAGCGTTTGAAGCCAAGGTCAACTTCACGTATGCGCGCAATTACCCGGTGACCGTGAACCATCCCGAAGAAACCGCTTTCGCGGCGTCCGTAGCGCGTCAGGTGGTAGGCGCCGGCAATGTGGACGAGAATACGCCACCCGTGATGGGCGGCGAGGACTTCTCGTTCATGCTGGAAGCACGCCCCGGTGCCTTCATCTTTGTCGGCCAGGGCGACACTGCCGGGTTGCATCATCCCGAATACGACTTCAACGACGAGATTATTCCGATCGGCTGCTCGTACTGGGCAAAATTGGCAGAAACGGCCATGCCGACTGACAGCTAAGAAAAGGGAGTCGGGGCTGATGGGCAGTATCCTTTTTCGCAACGCAACGCTGGTTGACGGTACCGTTGATGAAGCCCGTGAGGGTTTTGACGTGCTGGTCGAAGATGACCGCATCAAGGAGATATCCGACAAGCCGCTGACCGTGCCATCGGGTGCTCAGGAAATCGATGTGAAGGGCAAGACACTGATGCCCGGGCTGATCGATGCCCATGTCCACGTCAAGGCGACAATGCTCAACCTGGGCCGTCTCAATGATGTGCCGGTAACCTATCTCATCGCCAGTGCGGCCCAGATCATGAAAGCCATGCTGATGCGTGGCTTCACCTCGGTGCGCGACGCAGCCGGTGCTGATCGTGGCATGGCCGATGCAGTGGATCACAACCTCATAGTCGGTCCGCGCCTGTTCGTGTCGGGCCTCGCCTTGTCACAGACCGGCGGTCATTGCGATTTTCGCGCCCCCACGGAAGTCTCCACCGTAATCACCTGCGCCTGCCAGGTTTCCGCCCAGCAGCTCGGCCGCATTGCGGATGGCATCGACGAGTGCCGGCGCGCTGCGCGTGACGAACTGCGCAAAGGAGCCCATCAGCTCAAGATCATGGCCGGCGGTGGTGTGGCATCGCCCACGGATCCGATCCAGAATACCCAATATTCGGAAGGTGAAATGCGTGCCATCGTCGAGGAGTGCGAAGCCTGGCATACCTATGCAACCGCACACGCCTATACGCCGCATGCGATCAAGCGGGTGGTCAAGTGCGGTGTGCGCTGTGTCGAGCACGGCAATCTGATCGACGAGGAAGCCGCGAATTTGATGGCTGAAAACGACGTCTATCACGTACCGACCAGCATTACCTACTTCGCCATGAACAAACACGGCTCCGACTTCGGCATGCCGGACGTGTCCATGCAGAAGCTCGGTGAGATCGTCGATGCCGGCATGCGCGCCGTTGAAATCAGCATGAACGCCGGTGTGAAAATCGGCCACGGCAGTGACCTTCTGGGACCGTTGCACAAATACCAGTCCGACGAGTTTTCATTGAAGGCATCGGTAATGGGCAATCACGGCGCCATCAGGTCCGCCACCATGACCAATGCGGAGATCCTCAGGCAGGACACCGAGCTGGGACAATTGAAGGCCGGATTCAAGGCCGACCTCATCGTGGTGGACGGCAATCCGCTGGATGATATCGGCGTGCTGGAAGGCGATGGAGCGCATATCCCGATGGTGATGCGCGATGGGCAAATTTTCAAGGACGAGCTGGCGGCAGCTTGAGCAGGAAGGCAGATCGTGCAGTCGGTATTTGCAGATTGTCCGGTTTTGGGGTTAGCTGCGGTCAACAAGAATTTTGGTAAGCAACAGGGAGTAGAAAAAAACATGTTAGGTAAAACACTTAAAGCACTGCTGGTCGGTACAACGGTTCTGGCCGGGGCAAGCGCTGCAAATGCTGAAACTTTCCGATGGGCGTTCCAGGGTGATGCCCAGACGCTTGACCCGCATGGGCTTTTTGAAACGTTTACACTCGGCTTCCAGGGCAACATTTACGAAGGCCTGGTCAAGCGCAACGACAAGATGGAAATGGTCGGCGCGCTGGCCGAAAGCTGGGAAAACGTCGAGCCGACCGTATGGCGCTTCAAGCTGCGCCCCGGTGTCAAGTTCCACAACGGCAATGACTTTACCGCGGAAGACGTGGTGTTCTCGGTCAACCGGCTGAACACCGAAGGCTCCGACATGAAAGTGGTGGCGTCCCTCATCAAGGAAGCCAAGGTGGTAGATGACCTGACGGTTGATATCATCACCCCGACGCCAAATCCGATCCTGCCGAACCAGTTCGAAATCTTCTACATCATGGACAAGCAGTGGGCTGAGGAAAACAAGTCCACCGAAGCGACCAATGTGAAGGGTGGCGATGAAGGCAACCATGCCAATCTGAACGCCAACGGCACCGGACCGTTCATCGTGAAGTCGCGCCAGACCGGTGTAAAAACCGAACTGACACGTAATCCCGACTATTGGGATAAAAACATGAAGTCCAATATCACCGAGGCGATCTTTACCCCGATTGCACAGGATGCAACCCGGGTGGCAGCGCTGGTTTCCGGCAATGTCGATCTTGCCTATCCAATGCCGGTGCAGGACTGGAAGCGGCTTGAAAGCGCTGACGGTGTGAGGCCGCTGGCCGGCCCGGAAGCCCGCACCATTTTCCTCGGCTTTGACCAGTTGCGCGATGAACTCACTGCCTCGAATGTCAAGGGTAAGAACCCGTTCAAGGACGTTCGTGTGCGCAAGGCATTCTTCCAGGCGATCAATGTTGATGCCATCAAGGAGAAGGTGATGCGCGGTGCGTCGATCCCGGCGGGCGTGATGGTTGCACCCCAAATCAATGGTTACAGCGAAGCCATGAACGGCCGGCTGCCCTATGATGTTGAAGCCGCCAAGAAGCTGATGGAAGAGGCAGGCTATGCCGACGGGTTTGAAGTGACCATGGACTGCCCGAACGATCGCTATGTCAATGACGAGCAGATCTGTCAGGCGTCCGCTGCCATGCTGGCGAGAATCAATGTAAAGGTGAACCTTCTGGCCCAGACCAAGTCGAAATATTTCGGCAAGGTGCTGGCCCAGAACGGCTATGACACCAGCTTCTTCCTGCTCGGATGGACGCCGTCGACCTTCGACAGCCACAATGTGATCTCGTCGCTGATCGCCTGCCGTGGCGGTGAAGACAAGATCGGGTCTTTCAATCTCGGCGGATACTGCAATCCGAAGATCAATGAACTGACCGCCAAGATCCAGTCTGAGACTGATCAGGCAAAGCGTCAGGCGATGATCGACGAAGTGTTCAAGATCCATCAGGACGAAGTTGGCCACATCCCGCTGCACCAGCAGCCACTGTCATGGGGCGTGTCTGACAAGGTTGAGGTGGTTCAACGCCCCGACAACCAGTTCGATCTGCGCTACGCAGTGGTCAAGAAGTAACCTCTGATCACCCGCAATCCCGGCCGGACCATCCATCAGTTTATCTGGCGGATGGTTCGGTTCTCACATCTTTTTAGTGTGATTGGACCTGATGCTTACCTTCATTGCAAAACGGCTCGTGCAGTCAATCCTGGTCATGCTGACTGTGGCGTTGATCGCCTTTTCGCTGTTTCGCTATGTAGGTGATCCGATCAACAATATGGTTGGTCAGGACACAACCCTAGAAGAGCGCATCGAGCTGAAGGAGCGGCTTGGCCTGAACGACAGTTTCTTTGTGCAGTTCGGCCGCTTTGTGGTCAACTCTGCGCAGGGCAATTTCGGGTTCTCCTACCAGCACCGCAGGCCGGTGTCCGACCTGATAGCGGAACGCCTGCCGGCAACGCTTGAACTTTCGATCGTGTCGGCCTTTCTGGCCATGGCCATCGGCATTCCCATGGGCGTCTATACCGCGATCCGACGAAACAGCTGGCTGTCACATTCCTTCATGACGCTGTCGCTTGTCGGCATATCGCTGCCGACATTCCTTATCGGTATATTGCTGATCCTGCTGTTCGGTGTGGTGCTCAGATGGTTGCCCACATTCGGGCGCGGCGATGTGGTTCAGCTTGGCTGGTGGTCAACCGGCATGCTGACGGCGTCCGGTCTGAAGTCGCTGATCATGCCGTCAATCACGTTGGCCCTGTTCCAGATGACGCTGATCATGCGGCTCGTGCGCTCTGAAATGCTGGAAGTCTTGCGCACCGACTTTGTGAAATTTGCCCGTGCCCGCGGGTTGGCGGAGCGCTATGTAAATTTCGTCGTAGCGTTGAAAAACACCATGGTGCCGGTGATTACCATAACCGGGCTGCAACTGGGCTCGATCATTGCCTTCGCCATCATTACCGAAAGCGTGTTCCAGTGGCCGGGCATGGGGCTTTTGTTCATCCAGGCGGTCGGCAATGTGGATATTCCCATCATGGCTGCCTACCTGGTGCTGATCGCGTTTTTCTTCGTGGTGATCAACCTGATCGTCGACATGCTCTATGTCGTTGTTGACCCTCGCCTGCGCGTTGACAGCGCCGGCGGACATTGAGGATGGGGCAGAAGCGATGACCGACACAACGGCACAAACCACACAGAAGAGCTGGCTCGCCCGCGCAGCTGACAGTGACCTGTGGTACAGCTTCGTCCGCTCGCCGGTAACGATTGTCTCCACCATCGTGACGATCCTGTTTTTCGTGTCTGCGATTTTTGCCAACTGGATTGCGCCGCATAATCCGTTCGACCTGGCCACGATCTCGATCATGGATGCCAGCCTGCCGCCAGCCTGGATGGAGGGCAGCGACCCGCGCTTCTGGCTTGGCACCGATGACCAGGGCCGCGACATTTTCTCGACCATCATATTCGGCGCCAGAATCTCGCTGTTTGTCGGTTTTGCTTCCGTGATCTTTTCAATGATCCTTGGCATCTCGCTGGGCCTGATTTCCGGCTATGTCGGTGGTCGGCTGGATGCCTTCATCATGCGTGTCGCCGATATCCAGTTGTCGTTTCCGGCCATTCTGATCGCCTTGCTGATCGACGGTGTGGCGCGCGGCGTGCTGCCGCGCGAAATGCATCAGGACCTGGTGTTCTACGTACTGATCTTTGCCATCGGAATTTCCGGCTGGGTGCAATATGCACGCACCGTTCGCGGCTCTACGCTGGTGGAGAAGAACAAGGAATATGTCCAGGCAGCCAGGGTCATCGGCATTGGCCCGCTTATCATCCTGTGGCGGCATGTTCTGCCCAATGTCATGGGACCGGTTCTGGTGATCGCCACCATTCACCTGGCCATTGCGGTGATTACCGAGGCGACGTTGTCGTTCCTCGGTGTCGGCGTGCCGCCGACGACGCCCTCGCTTGGTACCCTCATCCGCATCGGCAATGACTACCTGTTTTCCGGCGAATGGTGGATCACCATCTTCCCCGGCATAGCCCTCGTGCTGCTGGTGCTGGCCATCAACCTGCTGGGCGACTGGCTGCGTGACGCATTGAACCCCAAACTCAGATGAAGGCCGACGTGGAACATAACAGCCTGCTTACTATTGAAGGCATGAGGGTGGAGTTTCCCAGCCGCCGTGGTCACGTGGTTGCCGTGGAACGATTGGACCTGTCGGTCGAGCCCGGTGAAATCCTCGGCGTGGTCGGCGAGTCCGGCGCTGGAAAATCAACCATCGGCAATGCGGTGATCGGCCTGCTGGAACCACCCGGTGAAATGACCGAAGGCACCATCCTGCTGAAAGGCGATCGTATCGATCATCTCGACGATGCGGCCCAGCGCAAGATACGTGGTGCCCGCATCGGCATGATCTTCCAGGATCCGCTGACCTCGCTGGACCCGCTGCAGACCATCGAGCGCCAGCTTGTCGACACCATTCAGCGCCATCTTAACCTGGCCGAGGCCGAAGCCCGCTCCCGTGCGGTCGACCTGCTTGACCAGGTCGGCATTCCCGATCCGGATGTGCGCATCGCGCAATATCCGCACCAGTTCTCCGGCGGCATGCGCCAGCGTGTGGTGATTGCGCTGGCACTGTGTGCTGATCCGGAACTTGTCATTGCCGATGAACCGACAACGGCGCTTGACGTGTCGGTGCAGGCGCAGATTCTCGATCTGATGAAAGCCCTGTGCCGCGACCGTCAGGTCGGCATGATCCTGATCACCCACGACATGGGGGTAATTTCGGAAACTGCGGACCGGGTTGCTGTGATGTATCGCGGCAGGGTGGTTGAAACCGGTACCACACAGCAGATCATGTCGAAGCCGACACATGATTACACCAAGAGCCTGATCTCCGCCGTGCCGCGGCCGGACAAGCGTCTGAAGCGGTTTCCGCTGGTCACCTATATCGAGGATGCCGAAGAGCGGCCCGAGGGCCTGAACCTGGCCACTCACTGGCTCGGCAAGGTGCGCGAGGAACACAAGCTCACCGGCAATCTGGTTGAGTTGAAGGACGCGCACATGCGCTTCATCACGCGCCATTCGCTGTTTCCCTCGAGGCGGCTGTATCTGGATGCGGTGAAGGATGTATCGTTTGCCATCCAGCCCGGAGAAGTGTTCGGCCTGGTGGGCGAATCTGGATCGGGCAAGTCGACGATCGCCCGGATGATCACTGGTATCTACAAGCCGTCGGGCGGCAGCATCACGTTCGACGGAACCGACATGACCGCGCTGCAATCCCGGGCTGCGGCAGCCCCGTTCCGCCGCCAGATGCAGATGATCTTTCAGGACCCGTTTTCATCACTCAATCCACGCATGCGGGTGGAAGACATTATCGAAGAACCCATTCATTTCCACAAAATGGCCTATGATCAGCAGGAAGCCCGTCAGATCATGCATGACTTGCTCGACGTGGTCGGTCTCGGCGCACAGGCGGCACGCAAATTTCCGCACGAATTTTCCGGCGGTCAGCGCCAGCGTATTTCAATCGCCCGCGCCCTTGCCACAAGGCCCCGGTTCCTGGTCTGCGATGAACCCACATCGGCGCTTGATGTGTCGATCCAGGCCCAGGTTCTCAATCTGCTGAAGGACCTGCAGTCGGAACTCAACCTGACCATGCTGTTCATTTCCCATGACCTTCCGGTCATCCGGCAGATATGTGATCGCGTCGGCGTCATGCGCAACGGCCAGTTGCTTGAGGTGGCCCCGACGGAGACATTGTTCACGGATCCGCAGCATGACTACACCAAGCACCTGCTCAAGCTGATGCCCAAGTTCCGTGGTTTCCGTATGCCGGAGCTGGAGGCCTGATCTAGGCCGGTTGTTTTCTAGATGAGATCCAGTTCTTGCAGCACCTTGCGGGCAACCCGGAAACATTCAACGCCTTGCGGGACGCCGCAATAAATTGAAATGACATGAATAATCGCCCGGATCTCTTCAACGCTGACGCCGTTGGTGATGGCGCCGCGGCAATGGATTTCCCACTCGTGCATCTTGCCAAGGGCGCCGATCATGGCGAGGTTCATCATCGAGCGGGTCTTTGCGTCTATGGTCTCGTCACCCCAGCCGAACCCCCAGCACCAGGCGGTCATGGCCTCCTGGAACGGCCGGTTGAAATCATCGGCGGCGGCGAGGTTTTTCTCCACGTACTCAGCCCCGAGTGTCGACTTGCGCTTGGCCAGGCCTTTTTCAAACAGGGTTTTATCCATCTATTGCTTCCCGCATCCATTGTTGAAGTTTTTCCACCGAGTGTTCCGAGTTGACACCGCATTGAGGATCGATCACCAGCGGGCCGGGCCGGTAGCCAGATGATCCTAACCCCCGTTGCACCGATTCAACCAGGTGGATGTCCTCTTCCACCGTTGTCTCGCGATCCTGCACGGCAAGCCTGCTGATCACATCGGACTTGGCCCCGTCGATCGTGTACCAGCCGCGCCAGACCACCACGTGGTCAGCGTCAACCGCACGCCAGTGATAGGTATTCAGAACATTGCCCGGATAGACCTGGAACGAGAACATCGGCCACAGGAACCACGACGAGTAATCGCCGGCGTGTTCATTCGACGTGAGGTCGATCGTGTAGCTCATCTGGTCAAGGTTCTGGCACTCGGTCGTATGCCGCAGGCAAAACCCCTGCGGCTGGATGTCATAGGTTTCCGGCTTCACCACGCCAGTCGAGAATGTCTGATGGTTGAGCTTGCAGTGATAGCATTCGGAATAGTTTTCTATTGATACTTTCCAGTTGCAGGTCTCCGGTATTTCCACCCATTCGACATGTTTCAGCCGAGCATGGTGGGGCACGAATGAGCTGAGTTGTTCGCGCACATCGGGAAACCAGGTGTCCATCGGTTCCGCGTCCGGATCGAGGTTGGCAAACAGGAACCCGCAGAACTCCTCGATGCGCACCGGCGTCAGGCAGATGTCCGATTTGTCAAATCCCGGCACCGACTGGATGTTCGGTCCTGAGCGCAACTCGCCGGACAGTTCGTAGGTCCAGGCATGATAGGGGCACACTACCAGCCTGGTATGGCCTTCACCACGCACAAGTTCATGAGCGCGGTGCTGGCACACATTGTAATAGGCGTTTATCGCCCCATCCTTGCCCCTTATGCAGAACAGGTTTTCACCGGCCATGGAGAAGGTGAAGTAGTCACCGGAGTTTTCGACCTGCGAGACGTGTCCGGCAAATTGCCAGGTGCGTTTGAACAGACCTTCGGATTCGATCCGGAACACCTCCGGGTCGGTGTAGTAGCGCGCATCAAGCGATCTGGTGGGGTTTGACCTTAGCGGCATGGTCAACCTGTTTCCTCCTCCACATAAATGCCCAGCTCATGGCGGCGCTCGTGGAACTTCTTCACCCGCTCGACAATCTCTGCGTCGGCGGACGCGATGACGAATGACAACAGGGTCTCCAGCAAAGCGATGGTTGAAACCGATGACGGAAAGAACTGCGGCGTGTCGGCGGCCACCACAAATCCGTGCCGTGAGCCGGCGACAATCGGCGAGGCTGGACTGTCGGAAATACCGACAATGGTCAGGCCCTGTTCGCGTGCGATGCGAACTGCTTCCACCACTTCGCTGCGATATGGTTTGCAGGTAATCGCAATCAGCACATCGCGTTGATCAGCGCGCGCCAGGTCATCAACTGCGGTGCTGCCGGGCTTCGGAATAGGATGGAATTGCTCCATACCGGTTGCTGCCAGGTAGGCGAAATTGCGAACGTTCGAATTGTTAACCCCGACGCCCAGCACAAACACCTGTCGCGATGCCCAGATGTCATCTGCGGCGGACTTGAGCGCTGTTTCATCAATACCGGCAAAGGTTTCCTCGATATTGCGCAGGGCGGAATTGACCATGTCGGCGTACAGGCTGCCGAGCTTGCCGGACTGGCTGATCGACTGCAGCCAGCGGGCGCGGTCGGGAAAGCTGGCGGTGCCACGCCTGATTTCTGCACGAAACGGTTCCCTGAAATCCTCATAGCCGTCAAACCCCAGAACCCTGGCCATGCGCACCAGCGTGTTGGGTTTTACATCTGCTGCCGTGGCGATCTCGCGGATCGAGCTGACGCCCACTTCATTGGGATTTTCCAACACGAAAGTGGCCGCCTTGCGCACTTCCGGCGTCAGGCTGCCAAGCTCCATGGTCAGCCTGCCGAGAAGCTCCGGCGGCGCGTATTGTTCGATTGATGGTACGTTTATATCATTCATGATTGACGAGTGTACAATTGTACGATAGCAATTGTCCATCGCAAAACAACTGTTGCGGAGTAAAATTCAATGGTGCCGTCTCATGCGCGGGTAGTGATCGTCGGTGGTGGCGTGATGGGATGCGGCATTGCCTATCACCTGGCGCACGAGGGCTGGAACGACATTGTCCTGCTGGAAAAGGCCGAACTGACATCCGGCTCCACCTGGCATGCGGCCGGCCAGATCACCCACTCGACATCCAGTTTCGGCCTCGGCAAATGCGTCGATTACAATATCGGCCTGTACTCGGGAAAACTGGAAGCTGAAACCGGCCACTCGGTCACCTGGCACGGTTGTGGGTCTTTCAGGCTGGCCTACACCGAAGACGAGATGGACTGGCTGCGCCAGACGCTGTCTGTCGGGCGCTCTTTAGGCTTCAATATTGAACTTGTCGATCCGGCCCGGATCGCCGAACTGCACCCGTTTTACAATCTCGACGGTGTTATCGGCGCGTTGTACACACCTGACGATGGCCATGTCGATCCGTCAGGCGTAACCCAGGCCATGGCAGCAGGCGCCCGCAAACTGGGCGCAAAGATCATCCGTCATTGCCGGGCCAGCAACATCGTGCAGTTGCCGAACGGTGAGTGGAAGGTTTCGACCGAACACGGCGACATTGTCTGCGAGCATGTGGTCAATGCAGGCGGCACCTATGCCCGGCAGATGGGGGAATGGTCAGGCCTGCAATTGCCGATGACGTCCATGACCCATCACTATCTGGTCACCGACACGGTACCGGAGTTCCTGGAGCTTGAAACCGAACTGCCGGTCATCCGCGATGACAAGCTGGTGTCCGGCTACATCCGCATGGAGCAGAAGTCCGGCCTGATCGGCATCTATGAAAAGGAAAATCCCAATACGGTCTGGGAAGACCATTGCCCGTGGGAAGCTGAAAACGAGCTGTTTGCGGCTGACTATGACCGCATCATGCCCTGGCTTGAGAACGCCATGGGCCGAATGCCGATCTTCGCCGAACTGGGCATCAAGCGTGAAGTGCACGGTGCCATCTCGCATCCGCCCGACGGCAATCCGCTGATCGGTCCGGCGCCGGGTGTGAGAAACTACTGGTGCTGCTGCGGCACCCAGATCGGCATTGGCTGGGGCCCCGGTCTCACCCGCGAGCTGGCGCGCTGGATGGTGCATGGTGCTGCAGACATTTCCATGCGCGACTACGACCCGCGCCGCTTCGGTGCCTACGCCACCAAAGACTGGCAGGTGGTCAAGGCAAAGGAGGACTACTGCCTGCGCCATGAAATCCCGTTCCCGCATTTCAACCGGCTTGACGGGCGCCCGCTAAAACCCAGTCCGCTCTATGACCGACTGAAAGCCAGGGGGGCCGTATATGAGGAAGTCTACGGTCACGAGCGCCCGCGCTGGTTTGCGGCCGGTGGCATTGAACAGCGCGATCATTATTCGTTCAGGCGCAGCGAAATCCATGACCTGCTGGCAGCCGAGGTAAAGGCAGTACGTGAACGCGCCGGGATTATGGACATTGCCGGCTTCACCAAGGTCGAAGTGTCCGGCCCGGATGCAGCTCGCTTCCTTGACGCATTGGCACCGAACCGCCTGCCGAAGACACCGGGTGGCATTGCGCTGACCCATCTGCTCAATCGCCGGGGCCGCATCGAGATCGAACTGACTATTGTGCGTCTTGCCGAGGACCGTTTCTATCTGGTGTGCGCCGCCTTCTTCGAACAGCGTTTGCTGGATCATCTGGCGCTGCATCGTGGAGGCGAAAACATCGAAGTCATCACCCGGTCAGATGACTGGGCAGCCCTGTCGCTCAACGGCCCAAGGTCGCGCGATATCCTGTCAACCTGCACCGGTACCCCGCTGGACAACTCGAGCTTCCGCTGGATGTCAGCTCGTGAAATCCAGATCGCCGGTCATGAAGTGTGGGCGTTCCGCATGTCGTATGCCGGAGAGCTGGGATGGGAATTTCACGGCCCCCGCGATGCGATGCCGGCCATCTATGACGCACTCTGGACGGCGGGTGAGGCGCACGGCATTGCCGACTATGGTTCCTTTGCCATGAACATTCTGCGCATGGAGAAAATGTTCCAGGGTGCCGGTGAACTGACCAACGAAGTGACCTTGCCGGAAGCCGGTGTCATGCGCTTTGTCAAAATGGACAAGCAGTTCTTTGGCAAACAGCAGACTGAAGCCAGCCTCGACAGGCCGCTGCCATGGGTATGCGCCTATATCGCCATAGAGCCGGATGGTGTCTGGGACGGCAATGGCGGCGAGGCCGTTCTGCATGACGGCGAAGTGGTCGGCTCAACGGCCTCTGTCGTCTATGGTCACACGGTCGGAAAAATTCTCGCCTTTGCCTATATCAAACCGCATGCCGCCGAGCCGGGTACATTGCTTGAAGTGGTGATTGCCGGTGAACCACGTTCAGCGCGTGTGCTGGGCGAACCGGCCTACGATCCGCAAAGCCTGCTACCTCGAACCGATGCCGTGCTGGAGCCAGTCCAATGACCATCCCTGACAAAATGAATGCCTTCGTGCTCACCGGCCACGGCGACATCGACAAGCTCGTCTATCATACCGACTGGCCGGTGCCGGTTGCAGGCACCGGTGAAGTGCTGGTCAAGGTGCATGCCTGCGGCCTCAACAACACCGATGTGAACACCCGCACCGCGTGGTATTCCAAAGGCGTCAGCGAGAACACCACCGGTGGTGCCTTCGACAGCGCCGATGATGACGATGCCACATGGGGCGGGGCGCCCATTACTTTCCCGCGCATTCAGGGCGCCGATGTCTGCGGTACGGTTGTCGCCGGGCCGGACAAGCTCATCGGGCGCAGGGTGCTGATCGAGACCTGGGTGCGTGATTGGAGCGACCCGCTCAACATGGACAAAACCGGATATTTCGGCTCTGAATGCGATGGCGGGTTTGCGGAGTATGTGAAGGTCGTTGAACGCAATGTGCACACCATTGACAGCACGCATTCCGATGCGGAGCTGGCGACCTTCGCGACGTCCTGGATCACGGCGGAGAACATGCTCAACCGTGCAAATGTTGCAGAAGGCGATCACGTTCTCATTCCCGGTGCCTCCGGCGGTGTCGGTTCGGCGCTGATCCAGCTTGCCAACCGGCGCGGCGCAACAACTGTCGCCATGGCCAGCAAACCCAAGCATGACGCGGTATCAGGCTTCGAGCCCCATGCCATACTGGATCGCGCGCCGGACAATCTGAAACAGGCGTTGAGGCAAGCCATTGGCCGCGACACCGTGAGCGTCGTGGCTGATGTTGTTGGTGGTGACTACTGGCTGCAACTGATTGACGCACTCGACAGGGGCGGGCGCTATACCTGTGCCGGTGCCATTGCCGGACCCATGGTGGAGATGGATCTGAGGACTTTCTATCTGCGCGACCTGACCTTTACCGGTGCTACCATCGTCCCACCCGGCGTGTTTGCCGATCTGGTCGGTTACATTGAACGCGGTGAAGTCAAGCCGGCGCTTGCGGCAACCTATCCGCTGGAGCAGCTTCATGCCGCCCAGCAGGCCTTCATCGACAAGAAGCACACAGGCAACATCGTGGTCACCATCACATGAAGATTACCCGCATCTCCGTCTACCAGAAAGACCTGCCGCTGGCAGACCCGTACTGGCTGTCCGGTGGACGGCTCAAGTTCGAGGTGCTCGATGCAACTTTTGTCAAGCTGGAAACCGACGCCGGTCTGACCGGCTGGGGAGAGGGTACACCGTGGGGGCACACCTATGTGCCGGCGCACGGGCCCGGCATCCGAGCTGGGATAGAAACCATGGCGCCAGCCATACTCGGTCGGGACCCGCGTATGAACGAGCTGGTTGAAAGGGCCATGGACCTGTGCCTGCCCGGCCATCTTTATGCCAAGGCCCCGGTGGATCTGGCCTGCTGGGACATCATGGGCAAGGCATCCGGTCTGCCCATTGCTGATCTGCTGGGCGGCAAGCGCGATGCCGGTACACCGGCAGCCTCATCGGTTTCGTCGGGTGATCCGGACTACATGATGGGTATTATCAAAAAGTATCGCGAACAGGGCTACGTGGCGCACTCGGCCAAGGTCGGCGGCGACGTGGACAAAGACATAGAGCGCATCCGCCACATTGAGGCAAACCGCAAACCCGGTGAGATCATCCTCTATGACGTCAACCGCGCCTGGACCCGGCGCGAAGCCAGCATCGTCATGAACGCGGTTGCCGATCTCGGTGTGACGTTTGAACAACCCGGTGAAACCCTCGACGACATTGCCGAAATCCGCAAGGTGACAACGTCACCGATCAGCGTCGATGAAACCCTGGTGACGCTGCAGGATGCCTGCCGGATCGCACGCGATGGCATCGCCGATGTCTTCGGCATAAAGCTTAACCGGGTCGGCGGCCTGACCAGGGCCAGGCGCATGCGTGATGTCGCGCTGGCCCACGGCATCCAGATATTCGTGATGGCCACCGGCGGCTCGGTAATGGCCGACACCGAAGCGGCCCATCTGGCGCAGTCGATTCCCGAAGAGTTCATCCGTGCCTCTTGGTCGTGCCAGGATATGCTGACCGTGGATGTGGCACCGGGACTGGGTTGCCGAACGGAAAATGGCATTCTGACTGTCGATGATACGCCGGGTCTTGGTTGTGATCCGGACGAGGATGTCCTCGGTGATCCGGTGGCTGTGTATGAGTAGCGCTCGATGAAGATAGTTGTCATAACGGTCTGGCTGGTGCCGCTGACCAGCCACGAGACCTATTACATGGCGGATGGCAAGGCTTGCGACACCGTGGAAACCGCCATTGTGCGGCTTGAAACCGATGTCGGCCTTTGCGGCTGGGGCGAGGTGTGTCCGATCCCGCATTACCTGCCGGCCTATGCGCGCGGTGTTGCCCCGGCGCTTGAGGAGCTGGCGCCGGTTGTTCTGGGCGCCGACCCGGTCGGACCGGAAGCGCTCATGGACCGGCTTGATGCCTTCCTGCCAGGTCATGCCTATGCCAAATCCGCCATCGACACCGCCCTGTGGGACCTGACGGCACAGGCGGCGGGCTTGCCGCTTTACAGTCTGCTGGGTGGCAGGCGGCAAGAGACCATGCCCTTGTATCATTCCATAACCTGCGTGGCCCCTGACGACATGGCCCGTATGGCGCGCGACGCTCAGGCTACCGGTATCCGGCAGTTCCAGGTCAAGCTGGGGGCGGATGCCGACTGGCGTAAAGATGTCGAGCGCCTGATCAAGGTGCGCGAAGCTGTCGGTGACGGGCCGTTAATCTATGGCGACTGGAATTGCGGCGCGTCGCGCCTGGATGCAACCAGGGTCGGTCGGGCGGTGGCCCATCTCGACATCATGCTCGAACAACCCTGCCGGACCCTGGACGAGTGTGCAGCGGTTCGCTCCGCCACCGGGCTGCCCATGAAAATGGATGAATGCGTCCATGATACCGCGTCTCTGCTGACGGCCCATGAACTGGACTGTATGGACGCAGTGGCGCTGAAACTGTCCAAGTTCGGCGGCCTGAGTGCCATGCGCCGGGCGCGCGACCTGTGCTTGCATCTGGGGGCAAAAATGTGTGTTGAGGACACCTGGGGCTCGGATGTTACAACAGCCGCCGCACTGCATCTGGGCGTGTCGACCAACCCGGACAGTTTGATGAATGTGTGTGACCTGTCAGGCTATGTATCGCCGCGGCTTGATGAAACCGCTCCGGTGCGGAAAGATGGCCGAATTGCACCGCCCGATGGTATAGGTCTCGGGGTGGCACCTGATCCCGACCGTCTGGGCAAGCCTGTCGCAGTTTTGAATTAGGAGTGTGATCATGAAATCGCAATCAAGCTGGATTGACCGGGCCAATGCCGTACTGCCGGCAGGCGGGTTTGGCAATTTCGACCCCGGCATCATCATTCGCGAAGGCAGGGGCTCCAGGGTCTGGGATGAGGATGGCAACGAATATGTCGATTACCTGATCGGCTCAGGCCCAATGCTGCTGGGTCACGGACATCCCGAAGTGCTCGAGGCCATCCAGGAGCAATTACCGAAAGGCCTGACATTCTTCGCCAACAATGCCGCCGGCATCGAACTGGCGGAACAGATTTGTGATGCCATGGCGTGTGGCGAGCAGGTCCGTTATGTGACGTCCGGCGGTGAGGCCGACATGTACGCCATGCGGCTGGCCCGCGCCTTTACCGGCCGTGACAAGATCATGAAGTTCGAAGGCGGCTATCACGGCATGTCGGCGGAAGCCCAGATGAGCCTGGCGCCGGACAAGCTGACCAACTTCCCGGTTGCGGTGCCGGACTCCGCCGGCATTCCGTCCGGCGTGCGTGATGAAATGCTGGTGGCGCCGTTCAACGACATTGAGTTTGCCCGCTCGCTGATCGCCGAGCATGGCCACGAGATCGCGGGCATCATCGTGGAGCCGCTGCAACGGGTCATTCCGCCTGCGCCGGGTTTCCTGCAGGCGCTGCGCGAAGAGTGCGACAAATATGGCATCGTGCTGGTGTTCGACGAGATCGTGACCGGTTTCCGCTTCGCCTATGGCGGTGCACAGGAGCTTTACGGTGTCACGCCGGATGTGTGCACACTCGGCAAGATCATTGGCGGTGGTTTTCCGCTGGCCGCCATTGCCGGCAAGGCCGACATCATGGCGCATTTCGACAAGGCAAAGGTCGGCGCCGACGGTTTCCTGATGCAGTTGGGTACCCTGAGCGGTAACCCGATCGCGGCGGTTGCCGGTATGAAGACCATGGAAATCCTGCGCCGGCCCGGTCAGTACGACAAGCTGCGCACGCTCGGCAAGACGTTGATGAGCGCCATCTCCGAACATCTCGGCAAGGCCGGGCTCGATCATCAGATCGTCGGCGATCCGACCCTGTTTGACGTGCTGTTTACAGCGGCAAAGATCAACGACTATCGCGATGTGTACAAAGCCGATGCCGCCCGCAACCTGCGCTTCAACAAGCTGCTGCGCGACAAGGGTATCTTCAAGTCACCCGGCAAGCTTTATCCGTGCCTGGCGCTGACCGATGCGGACATCGAGCAGACCATCGACGCAATTTCATACGCAGCCGCCAATCTGGATTAGGCAGCAGGCACTCCAGCAGGTACCTGATCCGGCTGTTCGTCAGGCGCTGCAACACCGGGCAATCGGCCATATCTGCTGAGCAGTGCAAATGCCGGTGGCACGAAGAAGAACGACACCACGGTTGACAGCAGCACACCGCCGGCAATGGCCATGGCGAATGGCGGCCAGAACCCGCCGCCTTCCAGGATGAGCGGCAGGAACCCGCCGAATGTGGTGAGCGTCGTTGAGATAATGTGACGGCTTTGACCGGTCACCACTGCAACCATTTCGCTGATCTCGCCGCGCATGGCGCCGGCGTTGGCCTGCAGTGCCGTCAGGATGATGATCGCCGCATTGATCGACACGCCGATGGACCCGATGACGCCGATCACCGCCTGGATACCGAACGGATACTGGAATATCGCCAGTGCCAGCAGGCTCAGTCCCATCGACATGATGGCGACCAGGCCGGCGACAAGGGATAATCGGTAGGAGCCGAATGTCAGGAAGATGGCAGCAACGGTAAGCGCGATGATGAGGCCAAGCGGACCCAAGAGGTTGCGCAGGGTTTCATCGCGGGCATCTGAATCGCCACCAAGTTCCAGCCGGTACCCCGGCGGCAGTGACAGGCCGCTTTCGGCGATGCGCTGCTGCACGGTCTGCAGCGCCTGTTCCGGCAGCACATTGCGCTCGACAAAACCCTGTACCGTGTTGATGCGCTCGCCGTTACGCCGGTGGATGGCCGTTTCAGACGGTATTACCTTCAGTTCGCCAAGTGCTTTGATTGGAATGCCGGCAATATCCTGACCGGCCTGCTGCCCGCCGGATTGCGGCATGCTCAGGTCCAGGCTGGCAATGGCGTCAACTGTTCCGCGTCTGTTGTCGCCGGCGCGTACGCGGACGGGAAGTTCTTCGCTGGCTTCAATGATCGAACCGCCGGTCACCCCCTCCAGCCGGGCTTCCAGTTGCTGTGCGACCAGACCGAGTGTCATGCCGGCGAGGCGGGTTTTTTCTTCCGACAATTCAACCTTGAGCTTGGGTGCACCGGCGCCGATGTCGGTGCGGGTGATCATGATGCCGGGCACCTGCTGCATTATCAGCTGTACCTGTTCGCCGAGTTCACGCAGGGTTGCCAGGTTCTGGCCGACGACGCGGATTTCAACGGGCGCATTGACCGGAGGTCCCTGGACCAGCCCGCGCACGATTACCCTCGCTTCCGGCGCTGCGCCATCGAGGTCTTTCTGCAGCCGGTCCAGCATGTCTTCGGTCGCCTGCGGCGACGTGGTGGTGACCAGCGCTTCGGCAAAACTCGACACCCCGTCCTGGTTGCCGATCATGTTGTAGTAGAACGCCGGCGCGCTTTCGCCGATCACCCAGGTCACTTCGCTGACCTCGGTTTCGGCCTTTATGACCTGCTCGACCTTCTGCGCGACCTTGCGTGTTTCCGAAATGGCGGTGCCGTCGGCAAGCTTGACCTGCACATAGAACTGGTTGCGGTCCACGCCGGGAAAAAACTGCGGCTTGAGCGTTTGAAAGGATCCGAATCCTATCACCGGCAACATCAGCGAGGCCGCAATTGCCAGGCCGGGATGACGCAGCGCCGAGCGCAATATGGCGGCAAACATCTTACCCAGCGGCCCGAACGAAATCCCGCCTGCGAGCCCGCGCCGCATGCCGCTTCCTGCACCGGCAGGCAGCATCCATCCGGCCAGCGCCGGTGTGAAGGTGAGCGCAAGTCCAAGCGACACCACCAGCATAATGATCACCGCAAGCGCAATCGATCCGACAAAGTCGCCGGCCGGACCCGGCAATAGCGCCATCGGCATGAAAGCAAAAACAGTGGTCGCCGTAGACGCAATCAGCGGCACCGTCAGGCGTTTGACGGCGCGCTCGACGGCCTCAAGTTTTTCAGCACCTGCCTGCAGGCGCTTGCGCACCTCGTCTGTCATGACGATGGCGCCGTCGACCAGCAGCCCCAGTGCAACGATCAGGCCGGTGATCGACATCTGGTGGATCGTAATGCCCACTGCCTGCAGACCGGCTACCGAGACGATGGTGGCAAACGGGATCACCATGGCCACGATGAAAGCGGCCCGCCAGCCCAGTGTGAAGAACAGCACGGTGATGACCAGCGACGTGCCGATCGCCATGTTCTGCAGTACGCCTGACAGACGGTCCGAGGTATATTGCGCCTGATCGAACAATTGTTCGAGGCTGATGCCCGCCGGCAGCGAGCCGGAAAAATCTTCTGCGGCAACAGATACACGTGACGACCAGGCATCGACCTGCAGGTCGTCCTCCATGCGCGCAGCAACCAGAATGCCGGGTTTGCCGTCGATTATGGCAATGCTGGTTGTTGGCTGGCGCAGGCCACGGGTAACCTTTGCAACATCGCCCACCTTGACCAGAAGGCCCTGTTCACCGGTTTTGACCGGGATGGCAAGAATGCGGTCAAGCGCCTTGATCTCACCGGCCACCTCGATCAGCAGGTCAATGCTGGCGCCGCGCACCTGGCCCGCACGCACCTTGGTGTCGGCCTGTGATATGGCGTCTGACACGGCACTTGCGGTCAGTCCGAGCGCTGTCAGCCGCTGCGTGTCGATCGTGACTGTGATTTCTTCCGGGCTGGCACCGTAGATTTCAACAAGCTTGGTGCCGGAGACGGCTCGCAAGCGGTCCTGAAAAGCCTCTCCGATACGCTGGACAATGGCGATGTTGGCATTGTCGGGGATCACCGCTTGCAGAGCAAATATCGCCGTGAATGCGCCGGTGCGGTCATTGTCGAATTCCGGTTGCGGCACCCCTTGCGGAAACTCGCGTGCGGCATCAGACAGCGCATCACGGATTTCCGACCAGCTTTGCTCAATTTGCTGGTCGGAGATGAATTGCGACAGTTCTACCTGAACTACCGATATGCCGGACCTCGACACGGACGTTATCTCTGATATTTCAGGGATCTCCTTCAGTTCGGTTTCGATTTTCTCCGTGACCAGGGCCTCCACGCGTGACGGGTCGGCTCCGGGATACGGCGTCACGACAGTCGCAAACAGGTTGGTGATCGTCGGGTCTTCCTGACGCCCGATGGTCGCCAGCGCTGACAATCCGGTCGCCAGCATCATCACCACGACAAGGGCGAACACCCGCCGGTTGCGATAGAGCAGGGTAGACATGACGATCAGCCTCCGGTGAGCGCGACAAGCTGGCCTGAAACGACCCTGTGGCCGCCTTTGGAGACCACTTGCTGATCGGCCTTGAGGGTGCCGCGGACATAAGCCTGCTCACCTTCGACGTGCAGCACTTCCACCGCCTCGGTCCGGACCTTCGTTTGTCCGTCCTGCGCTGCAACGACCAGCACGGACCATAAGCCCTTGTGACCTTCTTTCAGGGCGGCGAGCGGCAACCAGCTTCCACGTTCGCGCACCGGTGTTTCCACGTTTAGTGTGACGATCTGCTGGAAGGCGGCGCCGTTTGTGGAGTTCAGGTCGAACAGCACCGGAACTGTCTGGGTGGCTGTCTGCAGATCAGGTCTCATTGAAGACATACGCGCAGTTACCGGCCCGGCATCGGTTGTAATCTGATAGTGGCCGTCTGGATCAAGTGACCTGGCCACATCCGTTGGCAGGCCGATACGTGCCTGCGGTTTGGCGGTCTCAAGCAGGGAGACGACCGGCGTGCCGGCCGTTATGACGCTGCCGTCATCGATATTGCGGGTGCCTATCACACCGTCAAAAGGGGCGGTCAGAACGGATTTCCCGATGTCGATATCGACCAGGTCCATCTGGGCGGTGACCTGATCAATTGTGGCTGTTATCCGGGCAACGCCTGCCGTCGCCTCATCTTCACTCTGCTGCGGGCTGAAACCTTTCCTGCGAAGGTTCGACTGCCGCGACAGGGTCAGTTGCGCAAGGGTCCGTTCTGCTTTCAGTTCCCGCTTGCGCGCCTCCAGCCGCTTGCGGTCGGCCTTCAGCCTGGCGGTATCCAGTTGCGCAATGACATCACCGGCACGAACTTTCGCGCCCTCGTCCACGCTGATATTGACCACCAGGCCTGCCAGCTCAAAGGCCAGGCTGGTCTGGCGTGCCGGCTCCAGGCGGCCGACATAGCGTGTCCGGGTCACGTATTGGTCCTGCATTCTGACGGGCAGTGTGGTAACCGCGAGCGGAGGGTGTTTCTCAGGCTGCAGTTCGGCAGACGCACGATACTGCAAAGCGGCAATCCCCCCGGCCGTCGCGACGGCGATGGCCAGTGCTATGCTGGTAACCGCCAGACCGCGCACAAGCTTGCGTCCAAACCCTGTAGATTTGCTCTCAGGTGCGTTCCGGGTATAATTCTGCAGGTCACTCACGCGGGTCTCCTTCGGACTTTGTCCTTGAAAGTTACGACGACTAACATATGTTAGATGAACTAACTTTCAAGGAAAAAGTTAATCTGTCTAACATTTGTGTTCCGGTCAGGGTTTTAAGATGACGATGCAAAACAGGGATGACGGTGCTGCGGTGCAAGCCAAATCCCGATATCATCACGGCGACCTGAAAGAGGCGATGGTGCTGGCATCCTATGACCTGGTCAGGCGTGATGGTGCGGAGAACTTCAAGCTTTCCGATGCCTGTCATCTGGCCGGGGTCTCAACGGCGGCACCCTACAAGCATTTCCGGGATCGCAATGAAGTCCTGGAACTGGTCATGGCAAGAGGATTTGATGAAATGACACGGCGGTCGATCAGCGCTGTGGAGGAAGGCGGCGTCGCCACACTGGCTGGCATGATCGCCATGGGCCATGCCTATGTCCGCTTCGCCGTTGAGGAACAGCGCCTGTTCCGGCTGATGTTCGGCCAGCACCCGGTGCTCAAGCAGGCATCCGGCGTTGAGGAAGACGGCATGAAATGCTTCGCCAACGTGATCGAACAGGTCGCGCTCTATTGCGAGCGCCACAATGTACCGGGGGACCCGAAAACCATAGCGGTCCGGCTCTGGACATTTGTTCACGGCGCCGCATCGCTGCTGATCGATGAGGACTATGCCAAGGTTGCCCCTGAACTGGATGTCGAAGCGCTGATAGCCGACACCACGCCGTCACTGCTCAGATAATACCGTCCTTGCGGTTTTGCCGGTCAATCCAGTCGGTGGCAAATGTCACCAGCGGGTCATAACCGGTGAGCCTGCTTGGTGCGTTGCCGATCTTGCCGGTGACTACCGAACCGGTTTCCTCCCAGGCCTCGCCGGCCGGTATGAAGAGACGCCCCAGATCATCTTCCACATCAGGTGCTTTTATCCAGGTTCCGTCTGCGCCATGCCTGATATCCCGCAGAATGGTGCGGCGGTGGGCGGCAACACTTTCAGCGGCATGCAAAGCCGAGCACCGGTCCCAGCCTACGCCGATCAGCAAAACCTTCATGGCTGGCCGCTCTCTCAGCCGCCCCCAGGGAGTTTCGGGGCCGGTCGCCCAGTCAAACGGGTCGTGTTCGGCTGCCAGTTCGGCGGCATCGTGGCCCAGTAACAAAACGGAACTTGTGGGGTGGTTGCTTCTGACAACACCAGGCCAGCTTCTGAACGCTTCCGGAACCGCCCCGTTCTGCCGTACGTCAGAGCGCTCGGGATCGAAGCCCAGGACCTGGGACCGGACATGCAGATGCTCTTCTTCAGACAGCCTGGTGTCAATTGAGGTGGCGGGATCATAGGCATCGTTGCTGAATCCCGGCATGCCGATCAGTCCGCGATCACCAACGGCCGCGATCAGTGCCTCAATCAGGCCTCTCGGGCCACCAATGACGCGGCCGACCTGCCCGAGTGCCGTATGCACGAAAACACCATCTCCCTGCCGGACGCCCAGCGTCGACAATTGCGCTATAAGGTCGTCCCTGCCAATGAATTCTTTATCGGCCCCCTGCGCGCTCGGCATGGCCTACTCCTGCTTCTTGTTGTTGCCATTGCCGTTGTTCGCAAGACCGAGCAATGCGGCAATTCTCGGATAACGCCGTTTCAGCCATGCACCGTGTTTTACCTCGATGCGTCGCCGCCAGCGCCTGATGATACTGGAGTCAACGGACAGAATTAGTAGCCCGAGCGGCACCATCCAGAAGCCCAGTATGGGGAGAAAGCCCAGTATCCCGCCAATGACGAGGCCGGCCCCCAATAACCGGCGCGCCGTCGGGCTACCGGGCACTTTCAGTGAATGATTACCTATGCGGACGCGTCTTGCCATAGCGGGCCATCTAACCACGACATCACTGCGATACAAGGGCGTTGCACACTGAATCGAAAGAGATTTTAAACTTAGTCACACAATGTGGCAAATTGGGCTTTAACACCGCGAAACTGTCTGCTATAGGCAGGCCATCCTTCCTCGGTAGCTCAGTGGTAGAGCAATCGGCTGTTAACCGATCGGTCGGGGGTTCGAATCCCTCCCGGGGAGCCAGTTTAAAAATAGGGCTTGGTGACTGAACGTCGCTGAGCCCTTTTTGTCTGATCATGGGAAGCAGAAAATTTTCTCCATATACCGGTTTAATTGTCTGCAGCTTTACGACCCGTGAACCTTTGCCGCGTAGTTTGACATCTGCTTGATGGGCAATTCAGTACAGCGTATGTCCAGTATGCAATGATGCTGGGAGGGGATTTGGGGCGGCACTCGAAACCCCTCCTTTTGCAATTGCCGGATTTCCATTGCCGGATTGCCATGCGGCCCGCCTGCAAAACTATCTTTTACTCGAAGCCCGGACACCTGAGTTCCCGCACTGGCAGAATGTCTGGTCAGTCCGTGAATCAATCGTTCACCAACAGTTTTAACCTAACGTCAAAAAAACTGCGCAATGCTTGAACCGGTGTGTTGAGTTAGGGATTGGGTGAGACTGAAAGGCAGTGGGGACGGTATGGCGAACTGGTTGGTTTTTTTGGCAGTGGTAATCTTGTTTGGCGTATTTACACTTACGCTTTGGTGGCTTTTGAAACTGTCGTTGAATGAAGTCGGGGTGTGGGGACCAATTCTCATTGCGCCGCCGTGTCTGTATATCGCCTGGCTGGTTGACCGGAAAATTTTTCGTGCCTGGCAGACGCCGGACGAGGAATCGCTGTAGATCGCCGCAACCGCCTGTCTGGCCAAATGCCGGGGATCCTCACACGATCATTGACCAAACAGCTCCTGTAGTTTGATGCGCTGGATCTTGCCGGACGGGCCTTTCGGCAATTCGGTCATGAAGTGTATTCGGTCCGGCGACTTGAAGGCGCCGATCTTCGAGGTGCACAGTGTTATCAGATCCGCCTCGCTGACGCTGGACTCAGAGTTGAGTGCGACGCCCGCTTCAATGCGCTGGCCATAACGCTCGCAAGTACATGCAAAAGCCGCTGCCTCAACAACGTCCGGATGGGCGTACAGCGCTTCGTCCACTTCGCGCGGAGCGATGTTTTCGCCACCCTTGATGATCAGTTCCTTGAGCCTGCCGGTGATGAACACATACCCGCCTTCATCCATGCGCCCCAGATCGCCGGTGCGCAGCCACCCGTCGTCTGTCAGTGAGGCAGCGGTGGCTTCCGGGTTGTCGAGATAGACCCGCATGACATTGGGCCCGCGCACCAGGACCTCTCCTTCCACGCCGGCAGGCACCTCCTGCTGGTTGTCATCAGCGATTATCACTTCATTGCCGATTGCAAGGCCCGGCGAGCCGATTTTGCGATCTCCCGGCGGCAGCGGGTTCGACAGGATCTGTGCTGCAGTTTCCGTCAGGCCCATGGTTTCGATGATGGGAAGTCCGAATTTGGTTTCAAACGCTTCGTGCACATCAGGTGACAGAGGTGCCGATGCTGAACGCCCGAACCGCAGGCCCGGAATGTCGGCCGGATTGGATGTCGCCTGTTCCACGTCATGGAGCAGGTACGAAATCTGGGTAGGCACCACGGAAAACCAGGTGCAGGCATGATCGCGGACGGTGGACCAGAACGAGGAAACTGAAAATTTCGGCGGCACGACCACCGCGCCGCCGGACACCAGTGGGCCCATGATGGTCACGCACAGGCCGTTGATGTGATACAGCGGCAATACGCACAAGGCGCGGTCCGAAGGTGTCAGCTGATGTGCAAGGACAGCATTCAAGCCCCCCGCCAGCACGCTTGACTGCCGCAGCACGACACCCTTCGGCCGGCCTGTGGTGCCGGAGGTGTACATCAAAAGGCCATCATCATCATGTGACAGCGGGGCCAGGTCCGCCTCATCGTGGCCGATCTTGAAAAACTCTTCGTCAACAAGAACGGTTCGCGGCGGGTCGTTTTTGGTTTCCAGGGCTTTTGCAATCAGGTCCCGGGTTTGCTGCTGGGCCAGGATCAGCCGCGCAGAGGAATGCGACAGCACATAGGAAATCGTTTCATTGCCGGCCACCAGATTGATGGCGGTGGCCAGGTAGCCGCCATACATGATACCCAGAATCGAAGCCGCTGATGCCGGGCCATTGGTCAGCGCATATGCAACCGCTTCGCCTGGTTTGACCCCGTACCGGGCTATCCGGGCGGCAACCGCACAACACTGGTCGCGAAGCTCGCGGTAACTGGTTGTGATGCCGGCTGCCGGATCGATGAGAAAGGCCGCATCCGGTGTCGTGTTAGCCCGCAGGTCGATCAGCCTGCGCACCGAAATGCCGCTCATCTGCGCCGCATCGACTGGGGCCGGATGGTTCATTCGCCAGCCTGCTGCCAGTAATCTGAAAAGATGTCTTTAACCGCAGGTTCGTTGACCGCGATGGTGCGGATCACCTTGGTGGTATTCATGAAGTGGCGATAATTGAGATTGTCGTCTATGGAATTGCCGCCCCAGCTGCCGCACCCCATGGACAGTGAAAACGGCATGCCGTTGTCGAACGATCCGCCGGTGGCGAAGCAGTGCGCCTGGTTGACGATGACCCGGCAGGTCGGCATTTCCAGCCCCATGCCGACAGCTCTTTTGTCGTCAGATGTGTGCAGCCCGATTGAATGACCGGCACCCTGATGCGCCAGAATTTTGGCGCTGAGCTGTTTCGCAGCTTCGAAATCACCGGCGCGATAGACCGACAGCACCAGGGACAGCTTTTCCCCTGATTCAGGGTGATCAGGACCAATGCCGGCTGCCGGTACCATCAGAAAGCGGGCATTGTCTGCGTCTGCGACATCTATGTCAGCGACATCGATAACCCGGTCAATGTCATGGGCGATCATGTGCCGGTTCAATTTACCGCCCTGAAACAGCGCCGACTTGAGCTTGTCGGCAGTAGCCCCAAGCAGCATACGGCCGCCGGCGGCTTCAAGCTCTGTTATGAAGTCATCATAGATTGCATCGACCACCACCAGCACGTTCTCCGATGAACACGACGTGGCGTTGTCGAAGGTTTTCGATGCGGCAATCTTGCGTGCCGCTTCTGCCAGGTCAGCGGTCTCGTCGACAATCACCGTAACATTGCCGGCACCGACGCCGATGGCCGGCGTCCCGGACGAATAGGCCCGGCGCACATTGTCCTGGCTGCCGGTGACAACAAGCAGGTCGGTGGTTTCCATCAGGCGCTGGGTCTTCACCTTGGACGATGGTGCCGGCACCATCTGCACCAGGTCATGATCAAGACCGACCTTGTCGAATTCGGCATGAATATAGCCGAGCAGCTTTTCGCAGACCTCGACACCCTTTGGTGACGGTGACAGGATAATGGCGTTGCCGCATTTCAGCGCATTGACCACATTGTTGACCGGCGTCGCCACCGGGTTTGTGGATGGCACGACAGCGCCGATCACGCCGATCGGCCGCGCAATCTCGGTAATGCCGCGTGCCGGATCATCGGACAGGATGCCTTGCGTCCTGGCGTGTTTGATGTCGCGTAACAGTCCAAGCGTCTTGCGGTGATTCTTGGTAATCTTGTCGGCCACATTGCCTAAGCCCGTGGTTGCAACGGCCATGGCGGCCAGTTCGGCATTGCGGCCCGGCTGCATCAGCGCCCATGCAGCCGCCAGTGCCGCCGTGTCATAGCGGGCCTGGTCGGCGCCTGCCTCATATTTGACCTGCGCGGCGCGGGCCCGGTCCACGATCGCATCAATGATGGCTTCCTCATCTGTCGGTGGCGTTGAAAAAGCGGCCTGGCTTGACATGACTACGCGGTCCTGGGTTCGAAAGGGGTTGATCCGGGTGTTTTTGAAGGCGGAGCGAAACAGGCTCCGCCTTCAAAGGTCGTGGTTGTCGGTGCGAGCACTAAAGGCCCTTCAGCAGTTCTTTGAGAACCGCTTCACGGTCTGCCCACATTTTCTGCACTTCCTCCCGGTTCATTATCTTCATTGGTGAACCGCCGGCTTTCATGCGCTTGGCAACCCGTGCATGTGCAAACATCATCGGCACCTGCTTGGCCAGCTTGTCGATGACTTCCGGTGGTGTTCCCTTGGGCACCATGAGGCCGCGGAAATTGACTGATGAATTGTCTACATCAAGTCCTGCTTCTTTCAGCGTCGGCACATCCTTGATGAAGTCATTGCGCTCCAGATCAGCAACCCCGAGTATCTTGACGTTACCGGCCTCGCGGGCGCGGAACGCATCAGACAGGTTGTTGATGCCGGCCAGCACTTCACCGCCGATTACCGCTTTCATGGCGGCAGCGCCACCGCCCTTTGTCGGTATGTAGGCCAGCTTGCATTCACATGCCTTTTCGATCTGCAGCGCTGCAATGTGGTGGCCGACAAACAGGCCTGCGCCGGAAGTCGTGGTCTTGCCGGGATTGGCCTTGGCATGGTCGATCAGGTCCTGCATGGAATTGAACTTGCTGTCCTTGCCGACAACGACCACGGCAGGGTCGGAACCCCAATTGGCAATTGGTTCGAATGACTCTGCGGAATACTTCACGCCGCCCTTGATCGATTGCGCGATGAAGTGGGGGATGTTGTAGGCCGACATGGTGTAGCCATCTGCCGTGGCTTCCGTCGCAAACCAGTTCCAGCCCTTGCGGCCGCCGGCACCGGGTTTGTTCAGAATGTAGATCGGCTGGCCCAGAATGTCCTCATTGCCGGCCACCATGGTCACGATGCGGGCCTGAAAATCGGTTGCGCCGCCTGCACCATAGGACACGGCTACGCCGATAGGACGGTCCGGATAATCACCTGCAAATGATCCGGTTGCCGCAACCGCCAGTGTGGCGGCTGCCAGCGCTGCTGTTTTGAAAAGTCTCTTCATATTGTCTTCCTCCCAGAAGCTTTCTTGGTTGTTTCAATCGATATGGCTTCAACCCATATCAAAAGAGGATTCCCCTTGGTGTGTGGACCTGCAGGACCACGGCGAAAAGGGTATAGATGACGGCCATGAAAGCGGCCGTCACAAGGGCCCGCTTTATCCAGCCTCTGACGCTGGACCATGAAGTGGGGTCGTAAAAACTGTAAATCGCGAAGAAGGCAAGCGTGGACCCGAGGTAGAACCCGAGATGCTTGGCGCCGAAAAATACATACAGCAGCATCACCGCCAGGCCTGGCGCCAGGTTCTTCAGTGTTTCGACGGGAATGCCGCGACCAACCTTCGACATGCCGGTCACCGCCCGGATCAGGTTCCAGATGGCCAGTATGATGAACACCACCGAGATAACCCGGGGAAACAGGAAGGCTTCCGCCGGTTGCTCTGTAAAGCTCAGCCAGGTGACCACCGAGGCTAGTACGAAGATTGCAAACCCGGGAACAATGTGTTGCAGGCGATGCGAGGTCATTCCGCTTCCTTCCCAACCGGTTCCGCAACGGGTGATTTGTCGCCCGCCAGCATGTTGTTCCAGAACGAATAGCCAATCGAGGCAACCACCAGAGCAATCAGGATAATGTTCAGCGTGCCGGTGAAGAAGTAGACCCATGGACCGTCCTGCGCGGCTGCCAGTGTCATGCCCTGAGTGAAGTTGTCCCCGGCAATCGGGCCCAGGATCAGGCCGAGCACCAGCGGTGCGGCGGAGAAACCGAATTTTTCCAGGATGAACATGCCGACGCCCAGGGCCAGCATGATGTGCACATCGCCAACTGACTGGCCGACGGAGTAAGAGCCGAACACCGCCAGCACCAGCACCCCTGCGGCCATGATGGGCGCCGGTGCACGTGCGATTTTGGCCGCCCAGCTGGCGATCATGATGCCGAAAATCACCATCAGAATCTGGCCGATCAGCATGGAGTTGATAAACGTCCATACCACTTCGGGGTGTTTTTCGAAAATGTCCGATCCTGGAAAGATCTCCTTGATCAGCAGGCCTCCGAGCAGCACTGCTGCTGTCGGGCTGCCGGGAATCGACAATGTCAGCAATGGCACCAGCGACGGGCCTACCATGGCATTGTTGGCGGATTCCGCAGCCACCAGGCCTTCGGGATGGCCGGTACCGAATTTCTCCCGCTGTGGTGACATCTTGCGCGACTGGTCATAGGCAACCAGCCCGGCAATCTGGCCGCCGACACCGGGAATAAGTCCGATGATCGAACCGACCACCGTGCCGATCGACAGGGCGCGAACATATTTGGTGAGTTCGCGTATCGATGCGGCCAGTTTCTGCCGGGGCACTTCAAGTGCTTCGACAAGTGCATCAACCCGCCCCTTTGCCATCATGTCCAGTACCTGTGGAATGGCGAACAGGCCGATGAGAGCCGGGATGATACCAATGCCGCCGCCCAGCGCATCGGCAAATATGAACCGTTCGGTACCCTGGATCTCATCATACCCGATGGTCGACAGCCACAGGCCGATGCACCCCGACAACAGGCCTTTGACGAATGATTTGGAGTCCAGCGAACCGATCACCGTCACGCCCAGAATGGCTATCCAGAACACATGTGGCGTCTGGATTTTCAACACCCATTGCGCCAGCACGGGTGTCAGGAAGATCAGCAGCAGAATACCGATGACCCCGCCAACACCGGATGACAGAAACGACAGATGCAATGCCCGAGCGCCTTCGCCGCGCTTGGCCATTTCATTGCCGTCAAGTGCCGTTGCGATGTTGGCGGGAGCCCCCGGTATTTTCAGAAGGATGGCGCTGACCGCACCGCCAGCGACAGTGGATGTGTAGGCAGCGCCCAGCAAAACCAGTCCATGGGTTGCCGACATATGGAAAGTGAACGGGATCAGCAGGGCCACCGCCATCGTCGGTGACAACCCGGGCGTTGCACCCAGGATCAGGCCACCGATGGTGCCGCCAAGCAGCAACATGAATGCCCACGGTTCAAACACGCCGCCAAAATAATTCAGGAACTCCATTGGTCCTGTTTCTTCCCTGTTGTTCCGGTTCCCAAAAACCAGTTGCCGGTTACATCCGGCTTGTCTCTTGTCTAAAACGCTAGCTGATGAAAACAAAAATGCAAACGTTTTCATTTTGTGGTAAAAAGCACCTCATGAGGTACCCGAGATCCAGAAAAGGCGCCCCTGGAATTGTTGAAGTAGCAGCCCGTGCCGGGGTTTCGATTGCTACCGTGTCGCGTACGTTCAGCCAGCCCGACATGGTCCGCGCGCCGACGCGGGTGCGCATTGAGCAAGCCGCAGATGAGCTGGGCTACATCCGCAATCGTGCCGCCGGCGCCTTGCATAACCGGTTCTCCGGCACGCTTGGCCTGGTGGTGCCGACTATCGACAACGCCATTTTTGCGGAGCTGATCGAGGCGTTTTCTTCCCGCCTGCGCGACTTTGACCGGACCATGCTGATTGCAGCGCACGGCTATGATCTTGATCTGGAAGTCGCCATCGTGCGGTCACTGCTGGAACGGCGTATTGATGGAATTGCACTGGTCGGTTTCGACCATGCCCCGGTTTCAATGAACATGCTGCAGCAGCGTGATGTGCCGGTCATATCGGTATGGAACTTTCGCGATATCAGCGATATTCCCTGTGTCGGCGCAGACAATGTGGCTGCAGCCCGCACGGTTGTTCGCCATTTGCTTGATCTGGGGCATCGCGATATTGCGTTGCTGTTTCCGGACGTGGCCTCAAATGACCGGGCGCGGGACAGGATGAACGGCGTCCTGGAAGAACTGCGCGAGGCCGGCATAACCATCACGCCGGACAGGTCGATCTCCTGCCCGTACGACATCGGTGAGGCAAAGCGGCTGGTGCGCGACCTCGTGTCGGGGACAAGCCGCCCCACGGCTATTGTGTGCGGAAACGATATCATCGCCCATGGCGCATGCTATGCCTGTTATGCGGAAGCAGTGCGTATACCGGACGACATCTCGATTGTCGGCATCGGTGATTTTCGAGGCTCCGCTCACCTGGAACCGGGCCTGACCACAATCCGAATGCCGGCACGCAGGATCGGCAATATTGCCGCCGGCACCCTGGTGGAGATGAGCGATACCGGCATGCCGCCTGATCCGTTCAACCGGAAGGTTGAAATCGAACTCAAGGATCGCGGGTCAACGATCGCATTGTAACATTTTTGCGAGCAGCAACGTTCCGCCATTGCAATTACAGCAGCGCAATATCACATGCGCTGCACTGTGAATTGTTTCCAGTCCGATCCAACAACAAGAACCAAGAAAACCGGAAAAATATGATGACTGACTTGTCCTCCTACACGCCCCCCAAAGTCTGGAAATGGAACACCGAAAGTGGCGGAGACTGGGCTAAGATCAATCGCCCGGTCGCAGGTCCGACCCATGACAGGGAACTGCCGGTCGGGCGCCATCCGCTGCAGTTGTATTCGCTTGCCACCCCGAATGGTGTGAAGGTCACGGTGATGCTGGAGGAACTGTTGGCGCTTGGTCATGAAGGAGCTGAATACGATGCGCATCTGATCAGGATCAAGGATGCAGAACAGTTTGGCAGCGGCTTCGTGGGCGTGAACCCCAATTCCAAGATTCCGGCCCTGATGGATTACAGCACCGAAAAACCAACGCGTGTGTTTGAGTCAGGTGCGATCCTGCTCTATCTGGCGGAAAAATTCGGTGCTCTGCTGCCGAGTGATCCGGCCGGGCGGGCTGAATGCCTGTCATGGTTGTTCTGGCAAATGGGAAGCGCACCCTATCTCGGTGGTGGCTTCGGGCATTTCTACAAGTATGCGCCGGTCAGTTTCGAATACCCCATCGACCGGTTTGCCATGGAAGTGAAGCGCCAGCTGGACGTGCTTGATCGCCATCTCGCGACTGCCCGGTACATGTGTGGTGATGAGTACACCATTGCCGATATCGCCATCTGGCCGTGGTATGGCGCACTGGTCTCCAACACCGTCTATGGGGCGGCTGAATTCCTCAGTACCCATGAATATGAGAACCTGAACCGGTGGACCGAGCAGATCGCCGGTCGTGAGGCGGTCAGGCGCGGCAGGATGGTCAACAGAGCCTGGGGGCCGCTGGAAGAACAGCTGCATGAACGCCATGACGCCAGTGATTTTCAACTGCGGACGCAGGACAAGATTGAACTTGCGGCATAAGGAAGTGGTTCAGAAAGCCGGCCCGTTTGGTCCCAGGCGCACGCCCTTGCGCAGGCGTGTGAACGGAATCCGGTCAAGCTGACACGGATTGGCCCCTGGGCTTTCTGCAAAGATCACGGTTTCGGCGATCGGTTCATAGTCGGCCAGGAAGTGCACGGCACTTTTCACAACCACGATCGCCTGTTTGCCGGGGTCGATCCCCATGTGCGCGAAGATGGCCTGATCTGCATTCTGCGTTCGGTTCGACCCGACAAGCACAGTCACATCGCAGTCACGGTCAAGCACCTTGAGCGCTGCCATCGGTCCGAGATTGGCTTGCGCACCGCCATACATCGGCCCGGTGAACATGAATTGCCCGTCCGACAGAGCTTCAACGCGAACCCGGGCGTTGAACGGGCCGGTGCCAAGCTGCGGAAACTTGCCGCCGATGGCCACATCGATTTCGGCACCCTTGCCGGCTTTCTGGGCGATGCTCGCCGTGTCTGGGTCCCACAGCATGCCGATAATGGCTTTTTGCGCGCCGCCATCGACAAGGGCCGCCAATACACCGGTTGTGTCTCCGGTGGCACCTGCGCCGGGATTGTCCTGGGCATCGGCGATCAGCACCGGCTTTGAAGCATTGCCGGCAAGCTGACCGGCTTTGGCCACAGCGTCGGCTGCCGGCACCAGCGGATTGTGGAGGTCGTCTTCGGCCGCCTGCAGTGCTGCAATCATCGTGTCAGCCGCTTCGTCTACCGCTTGCTGATCCGTGCCGTAGGCAAACACCGAACAGCCGCAATCAGATACATCTGCCGGCGGGAAACCGAACACGAAATCCACCGAACTTACGGTGTCGGACGTCATGCCCGGCAACATTCCATACAATCGGCCACCCGGTTCGCGCCGGGTCGACTGCGCCTGAATGGGAATGATGTAATCCAGTTGCCGCCAGGCCTTGGCAAACGGCGCGCCACGGCTCAGTTCCTCGCGCAGCAGTTTACGCGCCCGCGCGCCGGTGTCGGCCATGTCGACATGCGGATAGGTGCGATAGATTGCAACCGAGGAGGCGCGCTCAAAGAATTCACGGGACATATTGCCATGCAGGTCGAGACTGACCGCAATCGGCAGGTCCGGTCCGGTGACTTCCCTGATCCGGCGTAACAGTTCAGCTTCGCCATCTTCATGCGACTGGGTAACCATGGCGCCATGCAGATCCAGATAGACACCATCAATGTCACCTGCCTGTGTGACGCCATCCACAATCATGCCGGCGATGCGGTCAAAGGCATCATCGGTGACATAGCCGCCCGGTTCGGCAAAGGTCCACAGGATCGGAATGATGTCGAAGTCGTCACCTTCGTCCAGAAACCCGCCCATGGGCAGGTTGAGGCCTGACAGTGTGTCGACAACCTCTGGGCCGAACTTCATGGCTGGCCACGCACCACCCTCCTTGAAGGTTTCAAACGGTGTTGGTATCGGGGCAAAGGTATTGGTTTCGTGCTGAAAACCGGCAACTGCAATGCGCGGACGCTTCATTCCGTTCATCCTTCGCGCGCAAACAGTTGTTTCGCCATGACACCGACGCGGGATTCTATTTCCTCACACGCATCCAGAATAAGGTCTTCGCGGAAGCGCGGGCCGACGATCTGCACTCCCACCGGCAGGCCGTCATTGTAGTTGGCGGCTATATTGCCGGCCGGCAGGCCGGTGTAATTGAAGGCTATTGAATAAATGCCGGCTTCAAGCGTTTCCCGGACACCTTCGAGACCTTGGGCATCGCGGTCCCATTCATAGGTCGGCTTGGGCAGGAACGGGGTCAGCACCAGCGGATAATCCTGGAACATCAGGTTGAACTGGCGATGGTAGTAGTTGCGTTTCGCCATGGCCAGCAGCAGGTCCTTGCCCTCATGCGGGGTAAACATTTCATAATAGTCGGCGAAGATTTTTTTCAGGGTATCGGATCCTTGCTTGATGATCTCGTCACCCAGCAATGCCTTGACCTCGCCAAACAGCGAGCGGGCCCCGTCGCGTGCGCATTCGCGCAACTCCGGCATGTCTGCTTCAACGACTTCATAGCCGGCGTCCGCCAGGCAGTCACGGGCAGTATCCAGTGCTTTTTCAACCGCAGGATGCAAATCGAACTCGTACATGTTTTTGGTAAAAGCAACCTTTGGCTTGCCGTCCAGCACTGGTCCGTCAAACGGCATCGGCACCATCCACGGATCATGCGGGTCGTACTCAACCAGCGCGCGCAGGCCGGCCCGTACGTCCTTCACTTCGCGTGCCAGTACGCCCTGCACCGACATGATCTGGGCAAGCAGGCCTCGTTCTGCGGTCTGCGACGGGTTCCAGGCAGGCACCCGGCCAAGGCCGGGTTTTACCGTCGCCGAACCGGTTGCAGCTGCAGGATAGCGAAGTGAGCCGCCAATATCATTGCCGTGCGCAATCGGTCCCATGCCGGACATGACCGCAGATGAAGCACCGCCGGACGACCCTCCTGATGAGGCCCAATCATTCCAGGGCGAAAATGTTCGTCCATGCAATTCGTTGGACGTGGTGGCGCGGAAGGAGAATTCAGGTGTGTTGGTGCGCCCGATGATGATTGCACCGGCCTTCCTGAAGTTGCGCACCACCGGTGAATCATCCGGTGCAATAATGTTCTTGTAGGCTTCGACACCATTGGGCGTTGCCCGGCCGATCTGGTCGATGTTCTCCTTGATGGTAACCGGAACACCATGCAATGGCCCGATGGCGCCGGATGTCGCCAGTTGTTCGTCGTGAACCCTGGCCTGTGCAATTGCCTCATCACCGAGATCGTCAACGACCGCATTCAACCCTGGATTGACGGAGCGCATGCGTTCAACCGTTTGTGTCACCACATCGCTGGATGACACTTCGCCCGCAGCGATTTTCGCTGCAAGACCGCAGGCACTCATTTGCCAAAGCGGTAAGTCGGACATGTTCATTCTCCTCGCTGCATACAAACCGGCGCGAAATTCAACAACAAGTGCAGGCAGTTGCACAAGAGCATGGCAGCCATGCAGTCGTATTCAGGAAATTGAACGTCAGCCGTTGACTCGCTTCACCGAAGGCAGACAGACTGCGTTCCAGGTCACAAGCCTGAATGGCAAAGACCGTCAGTCTAATGAGGAGGTAAGAATAATGTTACGCTGGACAAGACGACATGTTTTGGCAGCCGCAGCTGTATTTGCATCTGTAGTAGCCGGACCTGCCCTGCCTGCGCAGGCAGAAAGTGTGCTGAGGGTGATCCCGCATGCGGATCTGAAAAACCTGGATCCGATCTGGACCACGGCCTACATTTCGCGAAACCACGGTTACCTCATCTACGACACGCTGTTTGCGATGAACGAGGAATTCGTGCCGCAACCGCAGATGGTCGACACCTATGAAGTGTCGGACGACAAGCTCACCTGGACTTTCAAGCTGCGTGACGGCCTGAAGTTCCATGATGGTGCAGATGTCACCTCCGAAGATGTCATTGCTTCGTTGAAACGCTGGGGAGCGCGTGACGGCATGGGCCAGCAGCTCATGGGTGCCATGGGCGAGATGGTGGCAGTGGATGCTTCCACATTCCAGTTCAAGCTGAAAGATCCATACGGCCTGGTCCTGGAATCAATCGGCAAGATTTCATCCAACGTGCCGTTCATCATGCCCAAGCGTGTGGCGGAGACCGATCCGTTCAAACAGATCGATGACTATACCGGTTCCGGTCCGTTTGTCTTCGTCAAGGAAGACTGGGTGCCCGGTTCAAAAGTGGTCTACAAGAAATTCGCCGACTACAAGCCACGCTCCGAGGCTCCTAATGCAGCATCCGGCGGCAAAATTGCCAAGGTGGACCGTGTCGAATGGACCTATTTCCCGGATCAGACCACGGCAATGAACGCTCTGATCAATGGTGAGGTGGACTATTTTGAATCTCCTGCCAATGACCTGATGCCGCTGCTTGAGTCCAATGAAGGTATTACCGTCGAGATCAACGATCCGCTCGGCAATATCGGCTTCTCGCGCTTCAATCATCTGTTGCCGCCGTTCGACAATGCAGATGTTCGTCGTGCTGCCATCATGGCCATGAAGCAGGACGATTACATGCAAGGCGCCGTGGGCGACCAGAAGTTCTGGAAGACCTGCTATTCGGTGTTCCCGTGCGGTACGCCACTGCAGAACGAGAACGGCTCTGATGTCATGAAGACCGGTGATCTTGAAAAGGCCAAAGCCGCTCTTGCCGCCGCCAAATATGACGGCACTCCGGTTGTCATCATGCAGCCGACAGACATTCCGCTGTTGTCGGCATTCTCGCTGATCACGGCTGAAAAGTTGCGCAATATCGGCATGAAGGTTGACGTTCAGGCCATGGACTGGTCGACGCTCACCTCACGCCGTGCCAAGCGTGATCCGGTTGCCGATGGCGGCTGGAATATTTTCCACACCTGGTGGATCGGTGCTGACGTGATCGACCCGATGGCTATCGCGTTTTCCGGTGATCCTGAAAAGGGCTGGTTCGGCTGGCCGAAGGATGCCGACCTTGAAGCGGCTCGCTCTGCTTATGCGAAGGCTACTACTGCTGAGGAAAAGAAGGCGTCTGCAGTAAAGGTGCAGGAGCGTCTCTGGGCGATCGGGGCTTCCGGTCATCTCGGACAGTTCTTTGTGCCGGTTGCCTACCGGAACAACGTCAAGGGCCTGATCAAGTCACCGGTTCAGTTCTTCTGGAACATGTCGGTCGACAAGTAAGCCCGATCACATGACTTGAAGCACGGCGGTTGCGTACCATCACCGCCGTGCTTCACTCTTACCTTTACCTTCTTTAACCGGCAACGGAGCGGCTTGTGGTTTTCTATATTCTCAAGCGAATTCTGGCGACCATACCTGTCATGGGTGTCGTGGCGCTGTTCGTTTTCCTGATGCTGCGGCTGTCGCCCGGCGACCCTGCGGCCGTGATTGCCGGCGATTATGCCACCACCGAAGATATCATCCGGATCCGGGAGAGCCTCGGTCTCAACGATCCCATAGTCGTGCAGTTTACCAAATGGATCGGCCAGCTTGCGCAGGGTGATCTGGGGATTTCCATTTTCACCAACCTGCCGGTGACCACTCTGATCGCCCAGCGGCTCGAGCCGACCATCATGCTCACGCTGACCACCATCATCTTCACCATCGTTGTTGCCGTGCCGCTCGGTACACTGGCGGCCTGGAAACAGGGCAGCCTGATCGATCGCGCCGTAATGCTGTTTTCTGTGGCCGGATTTTCGGTACCGGTTTTCGTGCTCGGCTACATCCTGATCTACATCGTGTCGATTCAGCTCAGGTGGCTGCCGGTGCAGGGCTACAAGTCAATGTTCACCGACGGTGTCATTCCGTTCTTCCGGCATATCATCCTGCCCACCATCACCTTGTCGGTCATCTTCATTGCGCTCATCGCGCGCATGACGCGGGCCTCGGTCATGGAGGTGCTGCAGGAAGACTATGTGCGTACCGCCCGCGCCAAGGGGCAAAGCGAATTCAAGGTATTAATGAAGCATGCGGTGCGCAATGCCGCCGTGCCCATCGTTACCGTCATCGGCCTGGGCATCGCGCTGCTGATCGGCGGCGTGGTGGTCACTGAGAGCGTCTACAACATTCCCGGCCTTGGCAGGCTGGTGCTCGATGCAGTCCTGAAACGCGACTACCCCATCATTCAGGGGCTGATTCTGCTGTTCAGCTTTGTCTACATTGTCATCAACCTGCTGATTGACCTGAGTTACACCTTGTTTGACCCGAGGATCAAATACTGATGAGCACGCAGTCAGACAAGGTTGATTTCACCACCTCTGCCGAGGCAACGCTCACCTCACGCAAGGATGCATCGCTGGCCTCCTTGATGTGGAAGCATCCATCTGTGTTCTGGGGTGGACTGCTGCTGGTGATTATGGTGCTGGTCGCCGTGTTTGGCCCATTTTTGACAGCTGATCCTGTGGCCATCCATCCGATTGACCGCCTGAAGCTGCCGTCGGCGGAATTCTGGTTCGGCACTGATTATCTGGGGCGCAATGTCTATTCCCGCGTCATCTACGGGGCACGCGTCTCGCTGGTGGTCGGCCTTGCGGTTGCCGTCGTAGCCGTCGTTCTTGGCCTGGTGACGGGTCTGTTGTCGGGATACATCCGCTGGCTCGATGCCATCATCATGCGGGTGATGGACGGACTGATGGCGATACCCGGGATTCTGCTGGCGATTGCCCTGATCTCCCTGTCCGGCGCCACTTTGTTCACCGTCATCATCGCCATCGTCATCCCGGAAATTCCCAGAGTTGTGCGGCTGGTACGATCCGTCGTGCTGACCGTGCGGGAAGAACCTTATGTTGAAGCCGCCATTGCGGCGGGCACCCGCACCCACCTGATATTGATACGCCACATCCTGCCCAACACCATTGCGCCGCTGATTGTGCAGGCAACCTACATTTGCGGGTCCGCGATGCTGACCGAATCCATACTGGGTTTTCTGGGCGCCGGCATTCCGCCTGAAATTCCAAGCTGGGGTAACATCATGTCGGAAGGCCGCACCTACTTCCAGTTGTCGCCGTGGATCATCTTTTTCCCGGGCATTGCCCTGGCGCTGACAGTGCTTGCAGTCAACACGGTTGGCGACGGCCTGCGCGACACACTGGATCCGCGCATAGCGAGGAAAATGTGATGACGGGTAACAAGTCTTCGCAACCTGTTCTGGATATTCGCGGCCTGTCGGTCACCCTGCCCAAAGGGGCTGACCGGGAGTTTGCCATCGAGGACATCTCGCTCACCGTCGGCCAGGGTGAAATCGTCTGCGTGGTGGGCGAATCCGGGTCCGGAAAATCAGTGAGTGCCCAAACCGTCATGGGCTTGATCCCGCGCAAGGACCTGACCCCGGTGGCCGGTGAGGTTTTGCTGCAGGGTGAAGACCTGCTGATGAAGTCCGAGGTCGAACTGCGCGAATTGCGCGGTGTGAAGATGGCGATGATCTTCCAGGAGCCGATGACGGCGCTCAACCCGGTCATGCAGGTTGGCGACCAGATCGGTGAGATGCTGGAAATCCACACCTCCATGTCTGCGTCTGAACGCCGCGAGCGCATCATCGAGGTGATGAACGATGTCGGCCTGCCGGATGTGAACCAGATGATTGACAGCTACCCGCATCAACTGTCCGGTGGTCAGCGCCAGCGCATCATGATTGCCATGGCGCTCGCGCTGGAACCTGCACTGTTGATTGCCGATGAACCGACCACGGCGCTTGATGTGACGACACAGGCCCAGATCCTCGACCTGATAAAGGATATCCAGAAACGCCACGGTACCGGTGTCATGTTCATCACCCACGACTTTGGCGTGGTCGCCGAAATTGCCGACCGCGTCGTGGTCATGCAGAACGGCAAGGTGGTTGAGCAGGGAACCGCGAGCCAGGTGCTCAACAAGCCACGTGAACCGTATACAAAAATGCTGATCGCGTCGGTTCCCAGCCTGACACCGCCCAAGCGAAAAGCCATTACCGCCGGTGAACCGATACTGGCGACGAAGGGGCTTGAAAAGATCTATGGCGCGCTCGGCTGGTTCGGTGGCGGCCGTGTGGTCCATGCCGCCAAACAGGTGGAACTGGAAGTACGGCGCGGTGAGACCCTGGGCGTGGTCGGTGAATCCGGCTCTGGCAAGTCAACCGTTGCACGCTGTATTGTCAGGCTGATCGACCCGACCAGCGGCGAGGTGCTGATCGACGGCAGTAATATTGCAAAGATGTCCCAGTCGGAATTGCGCTCGTACCGCCGCAATGTGCAGGTGGTATTCCAGGATCCGTACCGGTCGCTGAACCCGCGCCGCACCGTTGGCCAGTCGATTGTCGAGGGTCCGATGAATTTTGGCACCTCGCATGAAGAAGCATTGGAACGCGCCCGTGACCTGATGGAGATCGTTGGACTGTCACCGCACGCGCTGGACCGGTTTCCGCACCAGTTTTCCGGTGGTCAGCGCCAGCGCATCTGCATTGCCCGGGCCCTTGCCATGGAGCCGAAAGTGCTGATTGCAGACGAAGCGGTGTCCGCGCTTGATGTGTCGGTTCAGGCCCAGGTCCTGAAACTGCTCGATGATGTGCGCAAGCGTTTTGACCTTGCCATGCTGTTCATCACCCACGACCTGCGCGTGGCGGCGCAGATCTGCGACCGGATCATGGTCATGCAGCAGGGCGAGGTTGTTGAGCAGGGACTGACGGCGAGTGTCTACGCCAAGCCTGCGCATCCCTATACAAAGCTGCTGCTCGATGCAGCGCCGGGACGCGATGCTTTTACCGCAAACTGAGCTGGATTGGTGGCTGCAAAGAGTGGCGGTTTGCGGCTTGTGTATCTCATCACATCCTGGATAGCGTGGGACTGGTAGCCGGTTGCTGATTAAATTCAGAAGTTCGTTCAAGAACAATACGCCTGCGAAAGATATCCCCGACATGAAACCGACCATCCACGAAGCAGTCACCCCGCAACAGCGTCACGACGTGTACCGGTTCCGCTATGACATCTATGTCGAAGAGATGGGCAGATACCGCTCGGTCGCCGACCATGAACAGCGTATTTTCTCGGAATCCGAAGACGAAACCGCCAGACTGTACTACGCCACCGACGGCGAGCAGATCGTTGCCACCATGCGGCATAACTGGGGTGGTGATGCACCCTTGTGCGCCCGCCAGATCGAGCAGTATGATCTGGCCCGGTTTCTTGAGAACATTCCGTGCGAACAGATGATCGTCGGTGAACGCTTCATGATTGCGCCGAGCCAGCGTGGTACCGACCTAATTTTCCGGCTGTTCCAGACCTATTTGAATTTCGTCAATGACCATCGCATTCAACTGATATTCGGGGATTGTGAGCCCCACCTGCTCAACCTCTATCTGGGCATGGGTTTTCGCACCTATGCGGAGAGAAACGTCAACAGTGCCGAAACCGGGTACCTGGTTCCGCTTGTCATGGTGCCGGAAGATATCGGCTATATGCGTGAGGTAAAGTCGCCGTTTGTGACCCTTCTGCAGGATTACAGTGACGCGGCAAAAGTGCCATCCTGCCTGCCGGAATTATTGTCCTCCGGACGCATGGTCATGAGTCAGGCACTGATGCCGCAAGGTGAATATCAGTCCGAAATCGATCAGGCCATCAGACTGGCGGAGAACCCCACCCACCTGTTTGACGGTCTGACCGAAGAAGAGTGCCAGCGCTGCCTGTCCAAGAGCAATGCCATCGAGTGCATGGCCGGCGATCATCTCATCAAGGCAGGTAACGTGGCCCAGAACATGTTTGCCGTCCTGTCCGGCACACTGGAAGTGCGCAATGATGATCGCGTTGTGGACGTATGCTGCAGCGGCGACATTGTTGGTGAGATGGCGTTTCTGCTTGAAAGCCCACGGGCAGCAGATGTGTATGTGGCAACCGATGGCACCCGTGTCCTGTCCCTGAGCGAGAGCAATCTGAAAAAGCTGGCAGTAAATGAGCCGCAACTGGCGGCAAAGCTGTTGCTCAACCTGTCAAAACTGCTCTGCTACAAGCTGTTGCGCGTGGGTTGACGCGTGATATGGCAGGCTGGGAACACTGTGATTGACGGCAACTATACCGTCGGCAAACGGGTCTTGAGGGTCGCGATACAGTGTGGCCTCACTGCAGATATAGGCTCTGCCTGTCAGGCTTGGCCTGATTTTGTGACCGTTTGACAGCTGGTAGCTGGCGGCAAAGCGGCTGCCGATGATGCTTTCCTGCACCCAGGTTTCTCCGGGCTCCAGTAATCCGTCCGCCGCCAGACAAGCCAGTTTGGCGCTGGTGCCGGTACCGCACGGAGAACGGTCATAGGCCCCGCCGGGGCACAGGACGAAGTTGCGGCTGTGGGCATCGGGTGAATGCGGTGCTCCGAAGAACTCGACATGGTCAATTCCTGCACCTGCAGCGCCGGTAACGCCACATACCGCGAGCGTCCGCCTTATCGCCCCGGCCGCCTTTGAAAGCTGCGGGATGGCCTTCATCTCAAGCGGGCAGGGAACATCGCCGGTCAGGAAAAACCAGTTGCCGCCATAGGCAACATCACCGGTGACGGTGCCGATACCATCCACAACAACCTGTACATTGCGGCGGTACCGGAAACTTTCCACATTTTCCAGCGTGGCTTCATTGGCGTTGTTGAGGTTGACGGTGACCATCCCCGCCGGAGTCTCAAATCTGTGCCTCCCCAATTCGATCCGGCCAAGGTGTGCCAGGGTGACAGCTGTTCCAATCATCGCGTGTCCGCACATGCCAAGCAGGCCAGCATTGTTGAAAAAGATGGCGCCGGCCGCACACGTCTCATCGCATGGCTCACACAACAAGGCGCCAACCAGCCCGTCATGCCCCCTCGGCTCGCTGATGGCGGCACTGCGATAGCTGGCGAATTCACCGGCAAACCGCTGCGCGCGCTCAGCCAGCGGACTGCAACCAAGTTGCGGCCCGCCGTCGATAATCACCCGGGTGGGTTCACCTTCGGTATGTGAATCAATTACGCGCACAGTCTGATGACGTCCGCTTCCCGGGACCAGTTGCAATACCAGTCCGTGAACAGTTTGAGCTGGTTTGCGGCGTAGGCCTTCTGGCTGGCCGAGAGTGTGTCGCTGGCGTTGAAATGATGCTCGTACTCGGCGTTGCCTTGCAGAACCATCAGATATTTGTAGTAAAGCACCAGATCGCATCCTTCATCGAAGGACGACAGGACGGACAAAGCCTGCTCAAGTTCCAGGGCCCGATTTCTCGCTTCCGCATCACCGGTTGCCGCCTTTTCACACAGCGATACCAGTTGCAGAACCTGTTGCGGCAGCACATTGCCGACGCCGGTGATCGCCCCGCGTGCCCCGCAGTTCACGTAGCCATGGAACACATTGGTGTCGACCCCCACCATCAGTGTCAGGGCGTCATCCCGACTGGTGATGTGTTCCGCTGCATATCGCAGGGACGCAGCACCGCCGAACTCCTTGAAACCAACCAGATTGGGATGGTCCTGCCGCAGATCGAAAAACAGATCGGCCTTTGTTTCAAAGCCATAGTACGGGCTGTTGTAAATGACGGCAGGCAGATGACCGGCCGCATCAAGAATACCGGAAAAGTGAGCCCGTTGCGCACTGGCTGAGGTGCCTCTCGACAGAACTCTCGGAATGATCATCAGGCCCCCGGCACCGCAGTGTTGGGCATGTGCTGCGAGGGCTGCCGCTCTCGCCGGGTTCTGTGCCCCGGTCCCGACAATAACCGGAATGCCTGCTTCAACCAGGTGCTCCACGCCGCGCTGCCTCTGTTCGTCGCTCAACAGCGGCCAGTCGCCCATTGACCCGCAATAAACCACTGCCGACATGCCTGCCGACATCAGTTCGTGCGCCTTTCGAACCAGGGCGGCGTAGTCCGGTGTGCGTTCGGTGCTGCAAGGTGTCATAAGGGCCGGGATGCATCCGGAAAAAATGTTGGTGTTCATAGATCGGGTCTCCTTTTACACGGTTCACACTGCATGTTTGTCTGGATAGTGACCTGCGCTCTGCCTTCGCGTATTGTCATATTCTCTGGCGCAAAGTGCGAAATCGGCACAATCTGCAGCGATGCAGGATCACATTCAGTTACAGCGGGATTTTTTCACGACACTGGGCACCCATCTATGGGCTGAGGAACTGTTCGACTGCGTCGCTGACACGGTCTATTTCCTCAAGGATCATGCTGGCCGCTATATGAGTCTCAACCAGACACTGGTGGAACGCTGCGGTTGTTCATCCAAGCAGGACCTGATCGGCCGCACTGCCGAAGATGTGTTTCCCGAGCCGCTGGGTGCGCAGATCACCGCCCAGGACAGGGACGTCCTGCAGGCATCTGCGGCCATCCGGGAAAAACTCGAACTGCACTTGTACGCCGGTGGGCGAGAAGGTTGGTGCCTGACCTGGAAGGAACCGTTGCGCGACCCTGCGGGCCAGCTCATCGGCCTGTCGGGTATCTCGCGGGATCTGCAGCCAAATGCCGGATTTCCTGCCGACATCGATCAGCTTTCGGTTGCCCTGGCTCATATCGAAGACAATCTTGACACGCCGCTGCGGCTTCCGGACCTGGCTGAAATGGCGGGCCTGTCCGGGTACCAACTGGACAGCAGGATCAGAAACCTTTTCGGGATAACTGCTGGCCAGTACATCACCAGGGCCCGGATTGATCACGCTTGCGCCCGGCTGAAACAGACAGACGAGGCAATCAGCATGATTGCCCTGGCCTGCGGGTACAGTGACCAGGCGGCCTTCTCCCGCCAGTTTCGCCAGTCTGTCGGGCTGTCTCCGGCCGCCTATAGAAAGAGAATTGTTTAGGTAAGGAGCGCCGGGAAAAAATACGCAGGACCCTGATCAGTCGCGGTGGTCAGAATACGATTTTTCCGCTTCGTAATAGGCGTCGAACCCGACCGCCTTGCGCAGGTCCGCAAAGTCCAGCAGGCGATCGGCCGGGTGTTTGCGCTGCGCCATGTCCGCAAGTGATGCCTGTATCGCTTTCATGGCCGCCGACATCAGTGTCAGCGGGTAGGCAGCGAAATTATAGCCCAGCTCATGCAGGCGGTCAGGATGCAGTATCGGTGTCGCACCGCCTTCCACCAGGTTGGCCATGTGAATGCCCGGCGCTTCGCCGGTCAGCCGTGCCATTTCATCTTCAGACTGGGGGGCTTCGACAAACAGGATGTCTGCGCCCAGATCTGAAAAACCTTTGGCCCGGTTGATAGCTTCTTCCAGGCCGTGTCCGTGACGGGCATCTGTTCGGGCCAGGATCATGATGTCGGCACCGGCCTCGCGAGCGTCCACTGCAGCCCTGATCCGGTTGAAGGCTTCGTCGCGATCGACAACCAGTTTGCCTTTGGTGTGGCCACATCTTTTGGGCGACACCTGGTCCTCGATCATGACTGCGCCGAACCCGGCTCTGGCATATTGCTCGACCGTACGACGCACATTGAGCGCATTGCCATACCCGGTGTCGCCGTCACCGATCACCGGAATGTCGGTTGCGGCACAGATATTGCGGCCCTGGTCCAGCATCTCGCCAAACGAGATCAATCCCGTATCGGGTGCGCCGATGCGCGAGGCAGACACGGCAAAGCCGGACATGAAGGTAAAGCCGAAGCCCGCATCACCGATCATCTTGGCGCTCAGCGCATCCCAGCAGCACGGCATCACATGACAGGTGTCCTCTGCCAGCAGTTTTCTAAGTCGGGCGGCGGGCGAATTCTTGGTCATTGGCAACTCTCAAAGCTTGAACGGAATGTACATGGCAAGATCCGGGAATACATAGATCAGGAACACGGTGAGCAGCATCAGGGTCAGGAACGGCCACACACCTTTCGCTACCTCCTGCATGGAGGCCTTGCCGACGGCCTGTATCACATACAGGTTCAGGCCCACCGGCGGGGTGATCAGGGCGCATTCGATCATGATCACGAAGAACACGCCGAACCAGATCGGGTCAATACCGAGACCGAGCAGGGAGGGTGCCAGCACCGGTACCATGATCAGCATCATCGACAGCGCTTCCAGGAACAGGCCCATGAGCACCAGAACCGCACCGACGACCAGGATGAACAGCCACGCTTCGGAGAAGTTCTGGGAGATGAAGAACGATACATCCTGAGGGATACGGTACAGCGATATGGCCTTGCCGAACACTTTGGCACCCGCAACGATCAGAAGGATGGTGACGGTGGTCACCATGGATTGAGTGACCGCCTCTTTCAGGGTTTCCCAGGTCAGCGTGCGCAGGATGACGCCGGTGATGATCAAGGAGGCCGCAAAGCCGATTGCCGCTGCTTCTGTTGGTGTGAACACCCCCCAGTAGATGCCCCATATGATAAGGCCGGCCAGTCCCAGCGCGGGTAAGGCGCGCAGGCCCGTGTCGCGGCGTTCTGTCCAGCTTGCCTTGGGTGACGACTGGCATTGCGGTGACAACCACGCGTAAATCATGGAAAAGCCGATGAACAGCGCCATCAGCATCAGCCCCGGCCCGATACCGGCCAGGAACAGCTTGATCACCGATTCCTCTGTAATGAACCCGTAGACGATCATCGGGATCGATGGCGGGATCAGGATGCCCAGCGTGCCGCCGGCCGCCAGCAGGCCCAGCACGAAGGGGCGCGGATATCCGCGTTGGCTCATTTCCGGAATGGCCACTGTTCCGATGGTGGCCGCGGTCGCCACCGACGAGCCGGAGATGGCGGCAAAGATACCGCACGAAATCACCGTGGCGATTGCCAGTCCGCCCGGCAGGTGGCCGACCCAGGCCTGGACCGCGGCAAACAGGTCGCGCCCGACACCGCCTTTCAACAGCACGTTGGACATCAAAAGGAACAATGGCACGGCCAGCAACACGAAATTGTCGATGGTGCCGAGCATGCTTTGCGGCGCCATCAGCGGTGAGAACCCGCCCATCAGCAGCAGCACCAGGCCAAGGCCGCCAAGTGCAAACGCCACCGGTACCCGCATCAACAGCAGGGTGAACAGGGCAAGCAGGATCAAGATGGTGGTCATCTAGTGGCCACCGTCGCCGGCCGGTTTGGGCATCGGTTTGCCGCGCGCCAACCTGAAAAGATCGGCAGCACACACCAGAACCGACAGGCCGAAACCCAGCGGAATGACCATTTCGGTCCACCAGTTGGGGATGTTGAGCATGGTGCCGGTGGACCGGCCGCGGACAAAACTGTCCCAGGCGATTTCCCAGCCGAACCAGAACACGACGACACAGAAAAATCCTGTGAACACGATGGTCACCAGGTCGCAGAACCGTTGCGCCCAGCCGGGCAACCGTTCGTACAGCAATTCGATATTGATGTTCTTGCGCCGGGCAATTGTGTGCGGCAGGGCGATATACATGCCCCAGATCAGGAACATCTGGGATATCTCAGCAGCCCAGATGGTGGGCGCGGAAAACACATAGCGGGCCACAACCTCCCAGGTCAGCAACATGCCTGTTGCAAAGAACAGCCAGGCCGCCACCGCGCCCAGCCAGTCTATCGTTTTGTCCGAGAAATTCACGCCATGCCCCTGCAAAGACGAAGGTCAGATCAGTATCTGGTGCTGGCCGGGGTCCAGACCGGTTGTAGTTTGACGGACCCCGGCCAGCCATACAGATCAGTGGTTACTGCAGCGACTGCGCTGCCTGCAGCACCTTGGCGCCAAGTTCGCCGGAGGCAGCCTTGTAACCGTCAATGACCGGTTGCGCCGTCTGCTTCCAGGCGGTCACTTCCTCTTCGGTCGGCGTGTACACGGTCATGCCGTTTTTCTCAGCAGCCGCATAGGCGTCCTTTTCAATTTGGCTGACCTTGTCGCGGACCGTCATTTCGGCCTTCAGCGCAGCCGCTGAAATCACCTTGCGGGTGTCTTCGGGCAGGCCCTGCCAGAATTTCTCATTGACCAGCACGATGAACTCGATATCGGCATGGTTGGTCACGGTCACATGGTCCATGACTTCCCACAGCTTGCGCGACTTCACGCCGGAAACGCCGGTCATGCCGATGTCCACGGTGCCGCGCTGGTAGGCAAGGTACTGTTCAGAACCCGAAATCAGGGTTGGAGAACCGCCGGCTGCCTCAGTGAAGGCACCGAGGGTCTTGCCGAACACGCGGACTTTCTTGCCCTTCATGTCAGCGGGTGTTTTGACCGGTGCGCCCTTGGACAAGAGGATGGCGCCGCCATAGGCCTGCCACCACAAGACCCGGGAACCCGTACCCAGAATGGCTTCGTCGATCGGTGCTCTCACCGGGCTGCCGGGGGCCACTGCCTTGCGCACCAGGTCTTCGGAATTGAACAGGAACGGTACGTAGAAAATATCAACCGCCGGTACGTCGCCGACGAAGCGTGTCAGCGAGGCAACCCCCATTTCAATGGAGCCTGAGCCCACCGCCTGCGGTACTTCCTTGTCTTTGTAGAGCTGGGCTGAGTCGTAGATCTGGACCTCTACCTTGCCGCCGGAATTCTTCTCCACCTCTTCCTTGAACAGCTCCAGATTCTGACCAAGGTGGCTCTTCAACGGCAGTTGAAGCGAGATGCGAAGTGTTGTGTCGGCAGCCATCGCGGCTACCGAGGAGACGGCAATCACCAAAGCTGCCATCGCGTATGCAAATAGGCGTTTCATATTGTAACTTCCCTGTGGATTGTCATTGATCTTGATTGTTGACCTCAAATGCGGTCGAGGCACCGGGGGCTCACTATTACCCAGTCTGCCGGACCGGGCAAGCTTGAAGGAAACCACCTGATGAAAATCACCTGCGTTCGCGCCACGCCTGTAAATGTACCGCTGGAGGCAGCCTATGTCTGGTCTTACGGCGCGTTGCCGGGCTTTACCCAGACCATCATTGAGATCGAAACCGATGAAGGCCTGACCGGTATTGGTGAAGCGCCGTCTGCCGCCGCCGCTGAAGTGATCAACAACACGTTTTCAGAAGCGCTGGTCGGGCGTGACCCGATTGACATCACCGGATGTGAACTGCGCTGCCTGCCGTCGACACGCGGCGTGCAGTCTGTTTCGGAGCTCGCCATGACGGCGATCTGGGGCGGTGTTGAGATGGCGCTGTGGGACCTGCGCGGCAAGGCATGGAACCAGCCGGTATATCAATTGCTGGGTGGCGCAGTACGCAAGGACATCGCGTTTACCGAGTATTTTGCGTATCGCCTTGCCGAAGATGGCAGGGGTGGCGAGGCAAGTGCCGGGGCGGTTGCGGATTATTGCGCGCGCATGCAGCAGGAGCACGGCTCCACCATGTTTGAGGGCAAGGTGTCTGATGCAGATCCTGCTGCCGCCATCGCCCTGGCCAGCGCTGTTCGCAGGGCTGTCGGTGACGATGCGCTGTTGCGTGTCGATTCCAATCATGCCTACTCCGTTGCCACCGCGCGTATGATGGCGCCAGCATTTGAGGACCTCGGTATTGACTGCTGGGAAGACCCGGTCGGCACTTATGAGGACATGGCGCGTCTGCGGTCACACACACGGCTGGCGTTATCATCCCACAATACCGATTTCCCCAAGGCGGTGTCGCTTGGCGTGCCGGACAATATCGTCACCAACATTGCCGGTCATGGTGGCTTCACTGCCACGGTGAAATTTATTGGCGCCTGCGAAAAAATGGGCATCGGGTTCTGGTGTTACTCCGGCGACAGTGGTGTCGCGACGGCCGCCTATATGCACCTGTGCGCCTCGCAGAGCTGGATTACCAAACCAAACCAGTCGTTGCTGAGGATGCAACCCCATGATGTGATCGAGGAAGGCCCGTTCCGGCCGAAGAACAATGTTGTGCACGTGCCTGAAGGGCCTGGACTGGGCGTAACCCTGTCCCGGGACAAGCTGAAATTCCTGCACCGGCACTTTCTCGATAACGGTGCCATGAACAAATATTTCAACCCGGCTGATCCCGGCCGGTATATCCGGTTGCCGTTGGTCTAGGCGCTTCATATGCCCGCGTTGAAGTCAGGTGCAGTTTTTCATCCCCACACGTCAGAAAATCGTCATTTGCGACCCTTAGCACGTTGATCTGACTGCAGATTGTGTGTGTTTTTGGAATTAGAATAACTCTAAATTGTTGTATTAATTGAATAAAATGACTATTTTCTGTTGACTGAAAGTCTGCATCGATGATACCCGACTAAAACAGTCGGAAATCAATTTGCTGGTACAGTCATGGGTATCGATCAAGCTAAAATGGTGAAAGTCGGGGCACAGCGTGTCCTGGACAGCAAGCCGGAGCGATTGTTCGCTGTTGGGCTGCGCTGCACTATCGAAGGCTTCGATTACAGTGACATAGAATGCTGGGAAACCGCCTGGCAGACCTATTGCCGGGAGGTTGACGCGGTGTGTGCCCGACGCCTGTTGGGAGAGGTCCAGTACTTCGTCAGGGTGTTGCGCAAGTACGAACCCGGAAGCTATTCGTTATTCCCCTATGGGTGCCGCAGGCTCAGCCATGATGAAAGCCGGATACTGAACTTCATTGTCTGCCTGCAGAAAAACGATGCAGCTGCAGCCGACGTTGCGGTCAGGCTGGTTTTGGGCAATGCCGCGCAATGCCACCCGGAAAACCTGAAGCATCTGATGTCTGCCGGTCAGGCGGTGGCCGATGCATTCACCGCCCATGCGCTGTTTTTCATTCCGCTGGGCCAGAACGTGCTCGACGCACTTACCGGTAAGTCCAATGCCATCTGCCCGGCGTGCCCGTCGGCGGAAATGCTTCAATTTCCCAAGCTAAACTGAAGGAATACACGAGATGAAAAGACCTCTGATCACAGCATCGCTTGCAGCCATGATGGTGCTTGCTCCTGTGCACGTTGCCACGGCCGCCGATGCATCGGCGGTGATCACCAACTATTCAGACATGGCCGCCGCCAAATACGGTGACGCGCTCACTACGGCCAAAGCTCTGAAGACGGCAGTTGATGCCTTCGCAGCTGCGCCGACGGCTGAAAGTCTTGCCGCTGCGCGCACCGCATGGATTGCGGCCCGGGTGCCTTATCAGCAGACCGAGGTGTACCGGTTCGGCAATGCGATTGTCGATGAGTGGGAAGGCAAGGTAAACGCCTGGCCGCTGGATGAGGGCTTGATCGACTACGTTGATCCGGCCGGTTATGGCGACAGCTCGGACGAAAACCCGTTCTACACGGTCAACGTCGTGGCCAACAAGACCGTCACCGCCGGTGGCAAGACCATAGACGCAACCACCATCACCCCTGAGGTTCTTGAGGCTCTGCAGGAGGTAGGCGGCGTGGAAGCAAATGTCGCCACGGGGTATCACGCCATCGAGTTCCTGCTCTGGGGTCAGGACAATAACGGCACCAGGCCCGGAGCCGGAAATCGCCCGCACACCGATTTCGATACTGCCAATTGCACCGGCGGCAACTGCGACCGGCGTGCGGCGTATCTGAAGGCAGCCACGGATCTTCTGATCAAGGATCTTGAAGACATGGCGGCAAACTGGTCGGCAGATGGTGCCGCCCGCAAGACCCTGACGGAAGGCGGGGCAAAGTCGGGCCTGAAGGCAATTCTGACAGGCATGGGGTCACTGTCTTATGGTGAGTTGGCCGGCGAGCGGATGAAGCTCGGCCTGCTGCTGCATGATCCTGAAGAAGAGCATGACTGTTTTTCCGACAACACCCACAATTCGCATCTGTACGATGTCATAGGCATTCAGAACGTCTACCTGGGCAAGTACAAAAGCCCTGACGGATCAATGCTGGAAGGCGCAGCACTGTCCGACCTGGTCAAGGCGAAGGACGCGACGCTCGATACTGAACTGCGCGAAAAGATCGCTGACACGGTATCTAAAATGCAGGTCATGGCCAAACGCGCCGAAGCCGGTGAAAGCTACGACCAGATGATCGGCGAGGGCAACGCGGAAGGCAATGCTGTTGTCCAGGCCGCAATTGACGCGCTCGTGGCTCAGACCCGCACAATCGAAAAAGTCGTCGCGGCTCTTGACCTCAAAATCGATGTTGAAGGATCCGACAGCCTGGACAATCCGTCCGCCGTCAATCAGTAACAGAGGCAATCTCAAGTGATCAGAATTTCCCAAACTGCGTCGGGCATGGCGCTTGCCGCATGCCTCGCCGTTGCACCCCTCACACAGGCTCAGGCGGCAGATTTCGAGTTACCGGATACGCTTGCACAGTTTCCAAATGTGTCCGGCAGCTTCGTTCTTGAGCTGCAAAGCGACACAACATTCGATTCCGATGATCCCGGAGCCGAAATCACCGACACTTTTGCAACCGTGGAAACATCTCTTGATTTCAATCTGTCTGAAATCTTTACGGTACATACCGACCTTGTTCTGGAACCCGTATTGGATCCGGACCCGTTTGGGAACCGGTTTTTTGAGGATCATGGCGGCTATGTCGAGACCCTTCACCTGATCGCAAACCTGGGCCAGTTCACGCTGTTTGGCGGCAAGATCAACCCTGCCTTCGGAACCGCCTGGGATGCCACACCAGGCATTTACGGCACCGACTTTGCCGAAGACTACGAACTGACGGAGCGCATCGGCGTTGGTGGTTCCTATACCTTTGGCGGTGGTGATGCGGGCCAGCACGTGCTGCAGACAGCGGTCTTCTTTGCCGACACTTCCGGTTTGTCCAATTCGGTCTTTACCCGGCGCGGACAACTGTCGGTGGCAGACGGTGGTGCCAGCAACACGGAAGAATTCAGTTCGTTCGCAATTGCCCTGGACGGTGGCGAGATAGCGTCCCTGCCGGGCTTTTCCTATCATGTCAGTTTTCGTCATCAGGAAGCCGGTGACGGTGATGTGTCTGATGAAACCGGCTTTGCAATCGGTGCCAAACAGGAAATTGAAACAGCGGGCGGCATGAAGTTTGAACTCAATGGCGAAGTTGCGGTTTTTGACAATCTCGATGGCGGCGAAAATGATGCGCTTTACGCAACTGCCGGATTGGCGGTTGGCAAGGATGAATGGTTCGGTGCAACCAGTTTCACACTGCGTGACCTGTCAGGTGGACCGGCAGGCACCAATTTTGACGACAAGCTGTTCCAGGCAACCGTAGGGCGCGAAGTGTTCGAAAATGCCTCGCTTGCCGTTGGCTATAAATTTGCCGAGGAAGAAGAGGTGGAAAGCCATACCATCGGTGTGCTGTTTGCCTATGAAACTGATTTCTCAACCAATCAGCCGCAATAATGTGCAACAGCCAGCAGATATCATCAGGTATTGAGGGGAAAACCGTCGACGGGGATGGCTTGCTCAATGCGGTGGCTCAGGCAAAGGGCCGCCGTATTCGCCTTTGTGAAATGGGTCACTGGTGTTGCTCAGTCATCGGCACCTGCCTGACCCATGATGATCTGCTGGTCATTGCGAGAAAGTGGAATGTCCACATTGAAAGCGATGCCCGCACATTCGATGTACATGGTTTTTTTGTTCGCAAGGCCGGCGAGCCGGGCGACATTTCGCGGGCCATTGAGAAACTGCTGGATAGCCGCTATGGGGGATTGATCCGGCGGGTCGCGAACACGTCCGATGATGAAAAGCTGGTCGATTTCTGGAATACAGCGGTCAATGACGGTTTTGTTGCCGGTGCCTACTGGGCGATTATTTCACATCGTCACGTACCTGATGACCTGCGAAACCGCATTTTTGGTGAAGTGCATATGATGTCTCACCTGCTCGGTGGCACAGCACGAAAGATAGTCGGGGCGGCGGCGGAACTGCAGGCACGGGTGGACCAGATGGAGCGACGGCAGGAGCGCTGGTCGAGCCAGGCGCGCGATGCTCTCGATGTGCGCGACGGCAAGATCGCAAGCCTGCAGGATGAACTGGCCGGGTACCGCAACAGGCAATGGGTCCCGTCGGTTGCGATGCCGGACACGGACAAACTGTCCAAACTGAACGCAAAGCAGGAACGCGCGCTGATTGCTGCACGCACCCGGGCCCGCCAGTTGGCCAATGAACTTGAGCAGGTAAAGGAACGCCTGTCCGAGATGCGTAAATCCAGACCGTCGAAAGCGGCGCAGGTACCGGCGGTGACTTTTGATCCTGGCGTTGGATTATGCGGCAAGGCGGTGCTGTATCTCGGCGGCAGGCAGGCCAGCGTCCCGCAGATTACAAAAGCGGCTGAGGCCGCCAGGGTTTCCCTGCTTCATCACGATGGCGGGCTGGAGCAGTCAGCCCACCTGATCGATGATCTGATAAGTCGATGTGACGCAGTGATTTGTCCGGTCGATTGCATCAATCATCAGGCCTGTTTGAAAGCCAAGAAACTATGCAAGAAGATGCGCAAGCCGTTCATGCCGGTATCGTCTCGGGGAACCACGACCTTTCAGCGTGCCCTGGCGGAACTCGCATCACGTTTGAACACCAATGCCGCAAGTGCAATGGAACATAGGCAGCAACAATGACATCAGGTCGAGGGCGTAGATATTCTCCAATCCTGGCGGGCATGGCGGCAATTGGCTGGTTCCTGCTTGCGCAATCTCCGGATGTGCAGGCAGATCCGCTGGCATATGTTCCGGGAGAGGAATTGCCCGGTGGCAAATCCACCTCTCGCCGTTCAGCCAAAAATGCCAATGCGTTTTCTCATGCCTCCGGCAATATCAGTTTTGAGCGCGAGTTCAATTTCAAGATCGGCAATGGTATATTCCGGAAACTTTGGGTGTCTGCTCCTGCTTCCACAAATTCTTCAGACGGCCTCGGTCCGTTGTACAACGCCCGTGCCTGCCAGCGCTGTCACCTGAAAGACGGCCGCGGTCATCCACCTGAAAACCTGTCGGACAATGCGGTTTCGATGCTGCTGCGGATCGGCATTCCGTCATCCGATGACAGTCCGCCGGTCAAACCGGATCCCGTCTATGGCGGGCAACTTCAGGATTTTTCCATTCAGGGCCACAAGCCGGAAGCGCGTATCGAACTTGACTATGAGGAGTTTGCGGTTGAGTTGTCCGGTGGCGAGGCGGTCATGCTCCGGCGCCCCAGGCTGAAGCTGGCCGATCTGGCCTATGGTCCCATGCATCGCGATGCGAAGCTGTCTGCACGGATCGCCAACCAGATGATCGGGCTTGGTTTGCTGGAGGCGATTTCCGCAAGCGATATTGTTGCCAATGCCGACCCGGAAGATGCAGATGGCGACGGCATTTCCGGCCGCCCCAACATGGTCACCAATCTGGAAGCCGGCATGGTCGAACCGGGCAGGTTCGGCTGGAAAGCAGGCCAGCCCACGGTACGGCAACAATCAGCCGCAGCTTTTTCAGGTGACATGGGCTTGTCCACCAGCCTGATAAAGCCGGCCGCGGGAGATTGCACCGAACCACAGGCCGCCTGCCTTGAGGCAATGAGCGGAGCCGACCCCGCCAAGGGCAATGTGGAAGTGCCCGACGAGATGCTTGATCTTGTCGCCTTCTATGCTCGCAATCTTGCAGTGCCGAAACGCTCAGACGCGCAATCAGATCAGGTGCTGGCAGGCAAGACCCTGTTCAGCGCTGCCGGCTGTACCGCCTGTCATGTACCGTCTTTCAGGACAATGGACTCCAGGGATGTCGCGCCGGAACAAAGGGCTCAGACCATCTGGCCATATACCGACCTGCTGCTGCACGACATGGGTGATGGCCTGGCTGACGGTCTGCCGGAAGGTCAGGCGCTGGGGCGTGAATGGCGCACCGCGCCCCTGTGGGGTATCGGGGCGACCGAAACGGTCAGCGGGCACACGCTTTTCCTGCACGATGGCAGGGCGCGAAACCTCACCGAGGCAATCCTCTGGCACGGCGGCGAAGCCCAGGCGGCCCGGGACGCATTTGCCGCAATGACACCGAAGGAGCGCGCCGATCTGATCGCGTTTGTGAATTCGCTGTGAGGAACGCCCTTTGCCGATGGCTGATTTGGGCTCCTGTGTGTATCACAATGGCGGTGCCCACCGTTGCGTCAGACAAAAAGTCGGCGCTGGAAGGCATCATCACGGGGCACATTGTACCGCGCTACGAGGCGCTGGAGGCGGCAACCGGCAATTTGTCAAAAGCCGTTATTGCCGATTGTGGCGACGAAACTCCGGGAGATCCGGCGTCACGGGCAGCGTTCAGGACGGCGTTGCTGTCCTGGCACTCAATACAACACATCCGGTTCGGACCGGTCACAACCGATAATCGCCAATACAGGTTTGAGTACTGGCCGGACAAGCACGGGCAAGGCGCCAGGCAAGTGCGGAAACTGCTGTCGGCTGGGCTCGCCGAAATCCCCTCGGCGGTACGGATCGGAAAATCGAGTGTGGCCATACAGGGGTTCCCGGCGCTCGAACGGGTTTTGTACGGCACTACAAGCGATGCCGCGGCTGCCTGTGCACTGGCGGTCTCGATCAGTGCCAACCTGAATGTCATGTCAGCGAACATTTTGAGGGAGTGGTCATCCTGGCAACCGGGTTCAGTGCCCGATGTCGGAAAACTGCTGGCCCGTAACCTGGCTGACCAGCTCGATGTCATGGCCGGACTGAAACTGGTCCGGCCACTCGGCGACAGTCTGGAAACGGCACGGCCGCGACGAGCAGAACACTGGCGCAGTTCCTTGTCATATGCGGCTCTGTCGGCAAATTTTGACGGTTTGTACGGGTTGTTCACAGGCGAGAGTTCCCAGCCTGGCCTGCGGGCCTGGGTGATTGCAGGCGGCGGCCCGGCCCGGCAGGCGGATCAACTGGCTGAACACCTGCAATATGGTTCGACCTTTGTCGGGTGGCAGAAACCGTCCCTGCATGATGCCGTGTCTGACCGGGAAGCAAGAGACAAGGCAGCCTTTCTGGTGACGCATGTTCGATATACCGAAGAACTGGTCAAGTCGGTGGTCTATCCGGCATTGGGCGTGGCAGCGGGATTCAATTCTCAAGATGGTGATTGACCGGCGACAGTTTCTAATCGGGTCAGGCGCCGTTATTGCTGCTCCTGTGCCCGGTACAGCATCTGCGCTTCAACGTGGCGTTTATCTGTCGAGTGCCCGCACTGGCGTGGGCAAGCATGCAGCGGTCTTGTTTGATGAAGAAGGCGAGGTGCACTGGCAGGTGGAGTTGCCTGACCGCGGCCATGGCGGTGCATTCAGAAAAGACACGCCCGATGTCGTAGTGTTTGCGCGGCGTCCGGGCACGTTTGCGTTCGTGATTGATCGCTCATCAGGTCAGGTGGGCAACATAATTGCGGCACCGGCGAACCGTCATTTTTACGGGCATGGAACCTATTCCGGTGACGGCCGGCTGCTGTTCACCACCGAAAACGACTTTGCAGAGGGCCGTGGTGTTGTAGGCGTATGGGATGCATCGGATGGCTACAGGCGGGTGGCGGAATTCGATGCTGGCGGCATCGGGCCGCACGACATTGCCCTGATGCCGGGAGGCAGGGTTCTGGCCATCGCAAACGGTGGTATCCTGACCGGCCCCGATACCGGGCGGCACAAACTCAATATCGCTGATATGAAACCCAGTCTGGCGTTCATCGACGCTGCCGACGGCAAGCCTGTCGCAAGTCACACCCTGCCTGCTGAATTGCACAAACTTTCCATTCGGCACATGGCGGTTGTCGCGTCGGGTACGATTGTTATCGCGATGCAATATGAGGGCTCGGGCGAAGATCGTGTGCCGCTTGTGTGCCGCTATCAGGCAGGCCGGCTGCATTTGATGACGGCCCCTGACCGGATCACCGCGCAAATGAAAAATTACTGCGGATCGGTGGCTGCCGATGGCGCAGGGCGCACTGCCTGCGTGACCGCGCCCCGGGGCAACCTGTCAACATTCTGGTCAACGGAAGACGGCACATATCTCGCTAGTGCCGGAATTGAGGATGGCTGTGGTGTTTCTGCTGGAGGGAGCAATGGCGACTTTCTGGTCAGCAGCGGTACGGGCCGGTTGGTAACAGCCAGGCCGTCCTCGATAACCGGGATATCAGGGCCCGGTGCCGGCAGTCTGGCCTGGGACAATCATGTTGTGCAGGGTCCGGTTCTTGCCGGCGCACAACCATGAAGCCCTGAAGGGAAAGCTTGAAAAAGCACTGTCGCATCTGTCGCCCCAGTACCGCAAAAGCATGCCGGAGGCTGTGAAAACTATAGCAGTAGGCAGGTTTTTTTTGACGCCGCATGGCTATTGTGCAAACTAAAGTAACAACTCAAAGTACGGGTTTATGTATATGAGACGCTGCAGAATTTAGGAAGCAGGAACGAGCTTCTGACCTGCTCCGGCTTTCGCACAGCGGAAATGGATCTGGATTGAACAAGGAACTATTCCAAAAGATTGATCTGTTGCGTGGCCTGGATCATTGCGATTTTGACCAGCTGCAAAATCGGTGCAGCTTGCGGCAACACCAGAAAAATTCGGAAATTCTGCGAAAGAATGACGACTCAACCGACATATTTTTTGTCATTGAAGGCGAAGTGATTGCGAGAAGTTTTTCTGAAGAAGGCAAGGAAGTCAGTTTCACCACGATCAAGAGTGGTGAATTGTTTGGCGAGTTTTCCGCGATCGATGGTCAACCCCGCTCGGCATCAATTGCTGCTACGGAAGATTCTCTGATCGCCCAGATGACGTCCAAAGACTTCCGTGAATTGGTATTGACCACCCCCGAACTCGGTCTGCGACTGGTCGAACTGCTTGTCGCCAAGTCGCGCCGGCTGTCGCAGCGGATCTTTGAGTACGGTACCTTGCCTGTGCGATTGCGGGTGCAGCGTGAGTTGGTGCGGCTCTACGATTCGCGGGATGCCCGGATCAGTGGCAATCTGATTCAACCCGCCCCCAGTCACTATGAAATTGCGACCCGTATAGCCACTCATCGGGAGGCGGTTTCGCGGGAGCTCGGCCATCTGGTTTCAGAAAACATCATTGAGCTTGGAAAACGCAGGATAAAAATTCGTGACATTGACCGGCTGCGATTGATGTCCAGAAACGACAACTTTTCTGATGCGCTGTAGGTTCTGCCTATCTGTCGCGTTTCAGGACTTGATCAAGGCGGAACTGCAGACAATGGCGTGGGGTGATCCGGTCGCGAGGCGCCTGAAGGGTTCAGTCATCGTCGGCCAGTTCAAATTGAAAGCTCGTCATGTCATGAGAAACCCGAACCTGAACTGTTTCATCAGACTGTAGCGGTCTTGGCGTGGTCAGCAGGTACACCTCGTGTGACCAACTGCTCCCCGGCCTGCCGGGGCGGTTGTCAACGGTGTTATCGTCGTCCAGGAAAAGCTCAAACCAGCAAACCATGCCATGCAGCATGCCTGGGCGCGCGGTCTTTATCTGGATGATCTTTTTCTGTGCCGCGAAGTCCGGTTGTGCAAAGCAGAAATCGAAGGCAACTTCCGGTTCACTGAGCCGGTTTAGCGTGTAACCGCTCAGGTTCATTACCGTATTGGAACCGCACAGCGAAAACTCGTTGAACAGCGAAACATCGAAGCCCGCAACGACATCCACATTGTAGGCTGAAAACAGGTCGTCGCATTCAAAGGCGCTGATAAGCAGGCGGCCGGATTGCGGGATGATTTTGGCGTCTGGCTTTGTCAAAGTCCTCAATGCATGTTCGAGCGTCGGAACAATGCCTTCACCAAGCAGGTTGCGATCGACGATTTCTGACACCAGAACATCGGCTTGTCCCGGCATGTCAGTGCCCACCACCAGATCGGTAGACCGTTTCTGGAGAACAGTTATGCGGTCTGAGAGCTGGTTTGCCGCGATGATGTCCCGGGCTTTTTGCGCGATAGAGCCTACACTTTCACACGCATAAACATGAGAAGCCCCGGCGCGCGCCGCCAGCATGGCCAACAATCCTGATCCTGTGCCGATATCCAGGACAACGTCTCCGGGACGGACGGCTTTTCTTATGGCATTGTCATATGCCTCGGACCTCAAATCGTCATTTAGCATTGCGAAATGCCACCGCGGCACGTCTCTGCGATTGAGCGCGGTAACAAAATCTCGGGCGCGTCTCCAGGACACGCTGTCTTCGACTTTCATTATTTTGTGATTCCGGTTTTTAAAATCCAGCTTCTGATCGCTTGCAATGGTAGCAAGCATGTCCAGCGCATCGATCTTCTTCTGATCAACCTTGCCCTCTACCAGCCATTTTTCGAACCGGTCAACAATCACATTGTCCAGTCCAAACGCTCTGGCCTGCTCAATCAGTGTTGGGTAAGTACGCAGCTTGTAGTGGGTATTTTTTGCCAGCACGGTAAGGTTTGCGGCGACACTTTCTTTAATTATGCCTTGCGTGACTGCCATACGAACAGTGGCGCGAATATTGACCATTGCTTCAGACAGTGGAATATAGCCGGCCTCAGCAGGGGCATGCTCAATTGCCACCTCATCATCGTCTTCCAGCTCACCCTCATGATAGCTGCGGAACACATCACCCACCCCGATCATGCCAAAGCTGTGCAGTTCGCAGGCCCGAAGCGCACCCATGCTTGCCGCTCCGTAGACCTTGACCCCATGGGACAAGGCAAACAGAATTTCCTTGTGCCAGACGGACGGCACTCGTTCGAAAAAACCGTCAACCAGTCCGATAGCGGTGGCCCCGCCAACAACGCTTCGCAACACATCTCCCTGTCTGGCTGGCGGTTTGTAGTTTGCATCAAGCGCCGCAGCTGCCTGGATTCGCTGCAACGATGGGCCGAGAAATACAACGGGCTTCATTGCAATCCTCTAAAAGCAGCAATTGCCCTGCGTCTTGGTACGTAGTCCTCGGCCAACTCGCCGTCTTCCAGGTCCGGAATGATAATCCGCACAACGGGCAGGCCAATGTCCTGTTTAGTCAGGTTCACTGCGATGACCTGGGAAAAACCGGCATTGGCAAGCAGCGTTAGAACATGCTGGATGTCTGCTTCGATGCTGTGGCCTTCAAATGTTCTGACCGTTTGAAATGCCTTGTGGCATGGCCCGGAAATGACATCCTCCCTGAGCCGTGCCGCAGTTGGCGCATCGTTTGCCTCATAAAAATTGTAGAACAGGTCGTCACGAGCCCCGGAAATCATCGTTGCGCGGCCCTGCACCGCTTCCAGAATTGCGCGCGCCAGAGCGACTTCCCGAACCGGATGACAGCCTGCAGCATCGAGCAGTTCGTAAGGCATGGGATCCGCGCCTTCCGGCTCTGCAATACGGCAGATGAAACTGGCTACGCCAATTTCGCTGGTTGTATCCCAGACAGCCAGATTCAGGTCTGCTGCCTGAATTGTGTCGATCAGTTCATTGACCAAGGGGTCATCAATGGTTGTCAGATCCACACGGTGCAGGTTTTGCAGAACCGGCACCCGGAGTCTCCACAATGTCGAGCAGTCGCGTTCAATTACCTCGCATATGCCATGCAGGATCGCTTCTGAGTGCGAGTTGCCTGCTGCAAGTCCGGTACTGGCGCTGGCGAAACAGTAATCTGCGGTGGACTGTTCCGCCGTATCAAAATGCACTATCTCGTACGGCACCCAGACTAGTTGTTTGTTCAGCAGGTTAACACCTTGCAACCAACCGCGGCTTTGCCCCGCCTGGAAACTGGCACCCTTTCTCAGCGGGAGATTTTCGACATCAACAGTGGATGCTTGCGTCTGCAAATTGGCGTACGATTCGCTCAATTGCGGCGGACCGCAGAATTCTGCGTGATATCGCTCAAATGACTCCATCAGGCCGGAGGCCTTCGCCGATGCCAGAGTTGCTCCCTTGCCCTGATAAACGGCCAGTGAACGGGAGTTCGGCCGACAGACATTTATCACTGGTATTCCAATCCGGTCCAGACCGGTAACATTTGCGATCCGGGTAATGCCGACTACCTGCAGCAATGGCATCAGCCGGGAAAGTGTTTGCTCCGGCATGATGCCACGACGACCGCCCTTCAGGAAGACCTTGGCGGTTTCCTGTGAAAGACATTCAATCAGTGTCGACACATCGAAACTGTCTGTGTAATCAGGGTCTTGCCGGGCGCCGGTCATGAGCGACACAACAGTTCAGTGCCGCGGTCATCGTCCCAGCGGCCGGATGGTAATTCCTTTGGTCAGCAGTTCCTTGATGTCTTCAGATTCAAGCTGGGTGAGCTCGACATATTCGCCGCTTGTAAGTTGTTTTGCCACGCCGTCGAATTCACCTCCTCTACCAACCAGTTTATCCTTGATCGTTTGAATTTTTCTCGTCACATCAGCGTAATCAGTGGCCTGAATGTACCATATCTCATCACCGAATATCAGGGCGATTCCGGGTTGTTTGTTGTTAGCCATGTAGTTTCTCCTCAAAGTTGGACGGCTCGGCTAGAGACAGGCGGGCCTTCAGGTGAACATAAGGGTACTTGTTCTTCAAATTCCACTCGGGTCTACCCTCATGCAAGCGGAACAGCGCCGTTCAACATAAACTGGTAACCAATCTCAATTTTGACAGATACTCGGAAGAGGGTACAACTTGACCTACGGTAAGGCAAGTCTGGGTATCGACAAAAGTGGCTGCGAAAAATCAGTACGGAATCTCAGGCTTCAATCATGTTGGTCTGACGATTGAGATCAAGGCTGCATCGGAGTCTGATTTCCCGTTTTGCTGGAACTTGTACCGGGATTTCATGCAGCCGTTGGCGAATTCCAATCCGATGCAAAGCGACCGTCAGGACAAGGCCCGGATAAAGAGCAGCTTCTTTTCCAATCATGCAGCGATCCTGATCGTTGACGGCAAGCGAGCCGGCTGGCTTGAGCTTGAGGAAGATGATGCTGCGATCCATTTACACCAACTACACATTTTGGCGGGCTATCAGGGGCTAGGTATCGGCAGCAACATCATTGATCAAATCTTTGTTATCGCTGCGGATAAGTCGAAATCCGTCAAGCTCGAAGTGCTAAGGAAGAATACAGGCGCGGTCCGTTTGTATAAACGCCTGGGCTTCAGAATTTTGAGGGCCGACACCCGGAAATACTTTATGACTACAATCAAACCGGACTGCCGCTGAAGAGGGTATTGTGTTGCCCTCGCCTGAGCTGGGTCTGGCTTGAAAGATATGGTCAGGACGGAATTGGTTGTATTTTGCAAGTATGCTTGTTGCAATACCGTCACAGTTCGTGAATTTTATGGTTTGAAGCCGTTTTGGGAATCGCGCAATGGGCAGCGTTCAACATCGTCGACAGCTGGATGCGATACTGAGCATCGATATGACGCAATACAGCTGGTTCATGTCGCTGGACGAATCTTCAACCCACGAAATAGCAAAGTCAAGCCTGCGGCGGTTTGAGAAACTGCTGAAGAAATATGGCGGCCAGTCCATAAGTGGCCAGTCAGGCGACGGCATGATAGCGCGGCTTGACAGTGCCGTTGACGCCGTTGCACTGGCGACGTCTTTTCAAACCCAGATGAGTGAAGACCCGTTGCCTGTTTCAGATGGCGACATTGCCAGATTTCGCATCGGAATCCACGTCGCGGATGTTATTCATGAGGACGGCTTCGTTACCGGCACCGGAGTCAACATAGCCAAAAGGCTGGAAGGCCTCGCCGATCCCGGCGGCATACTTCTGTCAAGTGCGGCATATGATCATCTTGATGACAAGAAAAACTACAACACCGAATACATTGGGCACTGCAAACTAAAGAACATACCCGTCGCAGTAGAAGCGCATCGATTGTTGCCGGAAAACGCAAACATCATGATGCGACCGGTTTTCAGAGACAATGTAGTAAATCTTAAAAATACAAATAGTCCATCAATCGCAGTCTTGCCGTTCCGTGATTTGAGCATTGATCAAGATGAAGGGTATTTTTGCAGCGGACTGACTGAAGAAATAATCTCGAATTTATCCAAGTTTCGGGAGCTGTTTGTGATTTCACACAATTCATCAGTCCTGATGAAAGACAGGGAAATTTCGATACCGGAAATCGGAAAGGGTCTGGGGGTGGAATACATCCTGGTCGGCAGCGTGAACCGATCAAACACCCGTATGCGCGTTGTGACGCAGTTAATGGAGACAGAGTACGGCAATCAGATCTGGGCCGATAAATTTGATCGCAATGTTGAAGACGTGTTCGACTTTCAGGACGAGGTAACACAGCTTATTGCCGTGCGTCTGGCTGATCGGGTCGAAGGCATGGAGCTGAGCAGGACGAAGGTCAGCGGTGAGACCGAAGATCTGGAAGCCTACGGTCTTACTCTGATGGCCCAGGAAAATTTTTACGCCTACACCAGGCAAGGCAACCACACAGCGCAGCGGCTTTACGAGAAGGCCATTGAACGTGATCCCAAGTATGCCCGCGCCTATGCGGCCTTGTCGCGGACGCACATTTATGACTGGCGTTATTTATGGACCGATACGCCTGAGGTTTCTTTTGAGACGGCGCTTGAGACGGCGCGGTTGGCCGTGAAACTGGATGAAGGCGATGCGCGTGGGTATGCCGAGCTGGCCTTTGTCCATCTCTGGTCGAAGCAGGTCGACGCCGCCATTGGACTGTTCGAACGCGCGCTGATTCTGAATCCAAACAGTGCCGATATCATGGCCGAATTTGCAGATGCCCTGGCCTATGCGGGCAAGCTTGAGCAGGCAGAGGCCATGCTGAAAAAAGCAATGCGGCTAAACCCGTTTCATCCGGATTGGTATTTGTGGTACCTGGCGGATATCTACTTTTGTATGGCCAGATACAGCGATGTCGTGGTGGCGATCGAACAGATGCGGGATCAAAGTGAGGGTCATCGCCTGCTAGCGGCCGCTTACGCAATGATGGGCAAAACCGACAAGGCTCGGTATTTCGCCGATAAGGTTATAGAGCGCCAACCCAACTTTTCCGTAAGTCATTGGGCTGACATACAGCCGGACATGGACCCGGCAATCAAACCACTCTTTATACAGGGTCTGTTGAGGGCGGGCTTGCCCGAATAGTCAGCACGCCGTGTTGAACTACAGTCGGGCTTGCCAATTTCGGTAGGTTGTTGACGCCTACTCCGCACCGCGATTGACGTTCAGCGCATTGGTATTCCTCAACGGACAATGAGAAAAACGCACTCCAGAGCGTGAATTCTACGACGCCATAACGTCACTGAAACTGCTGTTCAAATGCGCGACTCCCGAATCTACCAGCAAATTGTGGTCGTTATGATGAAACTTGGCGCATCGGGGAAGTTTCGAGCTCCCGACCCCCGGATTCGTAGTCTGGTGCTCTATCCAGCTTCCGCTTTGTGGACAGAATGCTTGCCGGCTGGAAATCTCGAAACTTTCACCTTTTGGATGCACCTATCTGGAGTGCATTGAATTGGATTTTTTCAAACAGTTGTACGAGCAACTGGTAGTCTTGTGGTGAAACGCCTTTCAGCAGTTCCTGTTCAACGGCCAGCATTTTCGGTACGAGTTCCAGGTGGATTTTCCTGCCCTTGGCAGAAAGATACAGCACCGTGCTGCGTCCATCGGCCTGGTTGCTGGCTTTATCCAGCAATCCAAGTGCTGACATCTTTTTCACGGCCCGGCTGACGGTTACCTTGTCCATGCTGGAACGGTTGACGACTTCGGCAGCCGTAAGGCGACCTTCACGGCCAAGGATCGCCATGGTTCGCCACTCCGGTGGCGTCATGTCATAACTGGCTGAATAAAGGTCGGTGATGGAAGAACTGACGCTCTTGTAGAAGACCCTGGTGAGATAGGGGAAGAATCGCTGCAGGTCAAAATCGTCCGGCGATACCGGATTTTCTGTTAGCTCATCCATTATCTGCTCCCGATCTGTGGCAAGCGTGTTTGTCTCATCCGCGATGTTCTGCGTCTTTTCGGATCAGCACAGGTAACACCATTATTGACATAGTTTCAAATGAAACTAAAGTGCGCTGCGAAGATCCGGAAGATATGTCCGGGTTGAAAAGGCCACATCAGGTCATCCAAAGGGAGGAAGTCGAGTGTTTGAGAATTCGCGCAGTTATCTGAAGAAGCTGGGTCTGGCTTGTGCCGCCTTGCTGTTGTTTGGCACACCTGCCGCGTGGGCCGAAAAGCTGGTAATGTCGTCCTGGTTGCCTCCCAAGCATCCGGTTGTGACGGGCATCATGAAGCCGTGGGCTGACGCCGTGGCAAAGGCAACCGATAACCGGGTGACCGTTCGAATTCTGCCTAAGCCGCTTGGTCCGCCACCGGCGCACTATGACCTGGCTGCCGATGGCGTTGCAGACATCACGTATGGTTTGCACTCGTTTACCAAAGACAATCGCTTTCTGCGGTCCCGGATAGGGCAGTTCTCGTTCCTTGGAAACACCGCCGAAGCAATGTCGGCAGCATACTGGAAGGTCTATGCCGGCAAACTCGATGCGCAGAAGGAACACCAGGGCACCAAGCTGCTCGGCTTGTTCGTCCATGGCCCGGGCATGTTTCACAACAACAAGCGCAAGATTGAAAAGGTGGAGGATTTTTCCGGCCTCAAGATCCGCACTCCGGGCGGTTATATTGCCGACCTTGCAACCGGATTGGGTATCACAACCCAGTTCATGGGCCCCGGTCAGGTGTTTGAGAAACTCTCCACCGGTGTCATTGACGGAGTAACCTTTCCGCTCGAAGCCCTGAAGGCATTCAAGCTTACCGATCACCTGACGCACACCATGCGTATCCCGGGCGGCATCTATAATACCTCATGGTTCCTGGTGATGAATGAAGCCAAATGGGACGCCATTTCGGATGCTGACAAGGCGGCGATCGATGCCGTTTCCGGTGAAAAGTTTGCCGCGTCTGCCGGTCAGGTCTGGGATGCTGCCGACAAGGCTGGGGAAGCCTATGTGGCGGCGTCAAAAGTGGAAGTTCATGACGCGCCGGAGCCTGTCATTGCAAAGATCAGGGAACTCGCAGCCGACCACGAGAAAAAGTGGGCCGAAGACGTCAAGGCAACGGGATTTGACGGCGCTGCGGCACTCGCTGATTTCCGCACCCAGACCGGAATGTGATGTGAACGCGACCGACGATACTGTGGCCACCGGCTTTTTCACCAAGCTCTGGCTGGTGGCCCATCGCGTTCTCACCGTGATTTCGATTGCATTGCTGTTTTCGATGATGCTGCTGACGTGCGTCGACGTGGTTGCACGCTACGCCTTCAACAGCCCGGTCAAGGGCGCATTCGAGCTTACCGAAATTCTGCTGGCATCTCTTATATTCGCGGCCTTGCCGCTCACCACAAAAGCCGGTGAGCATATCAAGGTCGAATTTCTTGAGAATATCGCGAACGCCACGATGAACAGCTTGCTCAACAGGTTTTCCGCATTTGTCATGTGCGCGACTTTCTGCATTTTCTCCATTGAGCTCTGGAAGCATGCCAGCAAGCTTGACAAGCGCGGAACGGTTACCAACTCGCTCGAAATACCGATCGCCGGCGTTGGTTATTTTGCAGCCGTTTCGAGCGCGCTTTGTGCCCTTGTTGCGTTGGCATTCATGCTGCGACGTTCATCGCCGGCTCTCGATGATTGAGTCGCTTCTGGGATTCCTGGCTTTGGGCGTGCTTGTGCTGCTGCGCGTGCCGATTGCATTTGCGATGATCGTCGTCGGTATCGTCGGGTTTGCGATGTTGCGAAACTGGACGTCCAGCCTGACGCTGGTTGGCAACGTTGCGCTTGATACGGGTTTGTCGTTCACTTTGTCCGTCATTCCACTGTTCATCCTGATGGGCAATCTGCTCGCCGTTTCCGGTGTCGCGCAGTCACTTTTTTCTTCGGCCCACAGGTTGCTCCACCGGCTCAAGGGCGGGCTGGCAATGGCAACCATCGTTGCCTGCGGCGGTTTCAGCGCTGTATGCGGCTCATCGCTGGCCACTGCGGCCACCATGTCCAAGGTCGCCATGCCCTCGATGCGCAAGGCGGGATATGCCGACAGCCTGGCAACCGGATCGATCGCGGCAGGCGGAACCCTCGGCATCCTCATCCCACCGTCGGTCATCCTGATCATCTATGGTTTGATCACCGAGGCCGACATCGGCAAATTGTTCATCGCAGGTATCATCCCCGGTGTTCTGGGAATGCTGCTGTACGTGCTTGCGGTGATGGTTGCGGTACGCATCAACCCGTCTCTGGCACCAGCCGAGATAGACGAACAGGGCGTATCGACCAAGGAACTCTTCGGGGTTCTGTCTGTTGTGGTGCTCTTCATTGTCATTCTCGCCGGCATCTATGGCGGGTTTTTTACGCCTTCTGAAGCGGCAGCAGTCGGCGCGGCCACGGCCTTCGTAATAGCCTTTGCCCTGGGTGGCATGAGCCTGGAAAAGACAATAGCCGTCGGCTCGGATACGGTCCGCACCACGGCCATGATATTCGCACTTATTATCGGTGCTGAAGTGTTTTCCAATTTCATAAGTTTTGCCGGGCTGCCCGATGAAATACTGTCATGGGTATCCGGGCTTGAAGTGAATGCCTATGTCGTGGTGATCGCGCTGGTCCTGATTTACGTGCTGCTCGGCGCAGTGCTTGAAAGCCTGTCGATGATCCTGCTGACGGTGCCGATATTCTATCCGCTGGTCACGGGCCTGGACTTTGGCGAAGGCGTGCTGGCATCGCCGGAAGCCGTGACTATCTGGTTCGGCATAATTGTTGTGGTCGTCACGGAGATCAGTCTTATTTCCCCGCCAATGGGGCTCAATGTATTCGTGCTGCGCGCGGTGGTGACCGATGTACCCCTGTCGACCATATTCAGGGGCATCTTTCCGTTCTGGTGTTTCGACATGATCCGGCTGCTGTTGCTCATTGCATTTCCAATTCTGTCCCTGGCCCTGATCTTGTAGAAGTGTGGTGGCAACAGCCCTTTGGTCAGGTCCTGCCGATGATGCCGAGTGCTTTTTCCAGAACTGCCAGGCCTTCGAGCATGGTGTTGCGCTCAGACACGGTAAGGCGGTCCAACAGGCCCACCTCATAATCCAGCATTTCCGGCTCCAGCTTCCTGAAGCCCTGGATTCCATGGCTGGTCAGTTGCAGTGTTTCGGACCGGCGATCAGTGTCGTCACGCTTGCGCTTCAGCCAGCGCCTCTCGTCCAGGGACGTAACCGCCCTGCTTACCTTGGTCTTGTGCATGGCGGAGTGCGCACCGATCTGTTTCGCCGTCATTTCCCCGAATTCCGCCAGCGTTGCCAGGGTCCGCCATTCCGGCACCGTCAGGCCGTACTTGCGTTTGTAGATCATTGAAAGCTGCTGGCTGGCCGCCGCTGCCACCCGGTTCAGCCGGTACGGCAAAAACTGGTCCAGTTGCAAATTTTGCATCTCTGCCCCGCTTGATAGTTACATTTTCAACTAATATCATCTTTCGCAATCGGAAGGAAATTGTCATGAACATTCAAACCGCACAAAGGCGGATGACGGTCGCTCCCTCGGTCAGCGAGCAGCACCCGGGATACATGCCCGGTTTCGGTAATGATTTTGAAACCGAAGCCCTGCCTGATGCCCTGCCTCAGGGCATGAACAGCCCGCAAAAATGCAATTACGGGCTTTACGGGGAACAATTGTCCGGTACGGCCTTTACCGCGCCAAGTCACCAGAACGAGCGTACCTGGTGTTACCGGATACGCCCGTCGGTAAAGCATTCGCATCGCTATAAACTCATAGACATGCCTCACTGGAAATCCGCGCCACACATTTGTGACGAGGTCATCAGTCTTGGGCAGTATCGCTGGGATCCGGTACCGCACAGCGATGAGCCGACAAACTGGCTGACCGGCATGCGCACAATGACGACGGCGGGTGACGTCCATACTCAGGTGGGCATGGCCAGCCATGTCTATCTGGTAACGCACAGCATGGACGACAGTTACTTCTACTCCGCCGACAGTGAGTTGCTGATCGTGCCGCAGGAAGGACAATTGCGGTTTTTCACCGAACTGGGAATAATCGATCTCGAACCGAAAGAAATCGCCATCATCCCGCGCGGATTGCTGTACCGGGTTGAGGTGTTGGCCGGGCCTGCCCGCGGGTTTGTGTGCGAAAACTACGGCCAGAAATTCGAGCTGCCGGGCCGCGGCCCTATTGGTGCCAACTGCATGGCCAACAGGCGGGATTTCAAAACCCCTGTTGCTGCCTATGAAGACCGTGAAGTACCCTCAACGGTGACCGTCAAATGGGGAGGCAGGTTTCATGAAACCGAAATCGGCCACAGCCCGCTGGATGTCGTTGCATGGCACGGCAACTATGCGCCGGTGAAGTATGACCTGCGCACCTACTGCCCGGTCGGGGCAATTCTGTTTGACCATCCGGACCCGTCCATCTTCACGGTTTTGACTGCGGCATCAGGCGTTCCGGGAACTGCCAACATTGATTTCGTCCTGTTCCGGGAAAGATGGATGGTGGCGGAAAACACATTCCGCCCGCCCTGGTACCACAAGAACGTCATGTCTGAACTGATGGGCAACATCTATGGACAGTACGACGCCAAACCGGAAGGCTTTGTTCCCGGTGGCATGTCGCTGCACAATATGATGCTGCCGCACGGGCCGGACCGGAACGCGTTCGAAGGCGCATCGAATGCCGATCTGAAGGCGGAAAAACTCGATAACACCATGTCCTTCATGTTTGAGACCCGGTTCCCGCAACACCTGACGGAATTTGCCGCGCAAGAGGCACCGCTGCAGGATAATTATATCGATTGCTGGTCGGACCTGGAAAAGAAGTTCGACGGTACACCGGGTCAGAAATAGCGCCCCCCGCAACATATTTGCACTAGGAATACAACGTGTCTCTTATTCAAAGCTGGCTCGCCAGCGCCAACCGGCCTGACAGTCCGTTCCCCGTCAACAATCTGGCTCTCGGCGTGTTTTCGACCGGCAATGATGATCCTCGTTGCGGTGTCGCAATCGGCGACATGATCCTGGATTGCCGGGCCGCAGAACGGTCAGGTTTGCTGGAAATTTCTGGTGGCGGGTTTTTCGGCCAGCCATCATGGAACCAGGTAATGCAGGCTGGTCCTGCCATGTGGTCGGCACTGCGTGCGCGGCTGACCGGGATCCTGTCGCATGGCAGCAAGGACGAGGCGGCAGCCAGACAACACCTAACAGCCATGTCGGATGCACGGATGCACATGCCGTTTACGGTGGCTGAGTACACGGATTTTTATGCCGGCAGACATCATGCCACCAATGTGGGAACCATGTTCAGAGGTGCAGACAATGCCCTGCCGCCAAACTGGCTGCATATACCCATTGGCTATAATGGCAGGGCGTCCTCCGTGGCTGTGTCCGGCAGCGATGTACGCCGTCCGTGGGGCCAGCTTAAGGGTCCAGATCACGACAAACCCGCCTTCATGCCGTGCCGAAGGTTCGATTTTGAACTGGAGATGGGAGCCATTGTAGGTACTCCCAGCAACGGTCCGGTAACAGTAGACCAGGCCGACGCCATGATTTTCGGTTATGTGCTGTTGAACGACTGGTCTGCCCGCGACATCCAGGCCTGGGAATACCAGCCGCTGGGACCGTTTCAGGCCAAGGCAACCGCAACAACCATCAGCCCGTGGATCATCATGAAAGCGGCGCTGGAGCCATTCCGGGTCGATGCGCCTGACCGCGAGTTCGAGCTGTTGCCCTATCTGAAGGACACCGGACCGATGCTCTATGACATCGATCTTGAGGTATCGCTGTCGCCACAAGGCAGCAGCTCCACCACGATTACCCGGACGAATTATCGCGAGATGTATTATTCGGCAGCTCAGCAACTGGCTCATCATACATCCAGTGGCTGCCCCATGCGTACCGGCGACCTGCTAGGATCCGGTACCATATCAGGGCCTGCAAAAAGTGCCCGCGGCAGTTTGCTGGAACTGAGCTGGGGCGGCAAGGAACCGCTGTCGCTTGATTGTGGTGAAGACCGCAGCTTCCTCCTGGATGGTGATACACTCACCTTGAGCGGTGTCGCCCAGGGTGACGGATACATGATTGGTTTTGGTCAGTGCACCGGAACCCTGCTACCGGCTCTCGAAGCCCCCTACACAGCATAAGGAAACAACATGGCTAAGGCATTCGCGTCACAAGGCGACCTCGAAGAAAAGAAAATCAGCTTTACCGAAATCGGGGACGGTCTCTATGCGTTTACTGCCGAAGGAGATCCGAATTCAGGAGTCATCATCGGTGACGACTCTGTCATGGTCGTCGAGGCGCAGGCGACACCACGGCTTGCGCAGAAAGTAATCGATTGCATCAGGTCTGTTACCGACAAGCCTATCACCCATCTGGCGCTGACCCACTATCACGCGGTGCGTGTGCTGGGTGCATCGGCGTTCGGGGCGCAGCAAGTCATCATGTCCGACACTGCCCGCGCCATGGTGGTCGAGCGCGGTCAGGAAGACTGGGACAGCGAATTCGGCCGGTTTCCACGCCTGTTTCAGGGTCACGAAAGCATTCCCGGGCTGACATGGCCAACGACCACCTTCTCTGAAAGCATGACCGTGTATATGGGCAAACGGCAGGTCAATCTCATGCATATCGGCAGGGCGCACACGGCCGGCGACATTGTCATCCATGTGCCTGATCAGAATGTCATGTTCACCGGCGACATCGTTGAATACCACTCTGCGTGTTATTGCGGCGACGGACACTTCGCCGACTGGGGGGATACCCTGGACACCCTGAAATTTTTTGACGTCGACGCCATCGCACCGGGACGTGGTGACGCGCTGGTCGGCAAGGAGATGGTCGAAAAGTCCATCGAGAACACGCGTGATTTCATCGACAGCACCTATCGGCCTGCTGCCCGGGTGGCGGCCCGGGGCGGCACTCTCAAACAGGCCTGGGATGCAGTGCGCGCCGAGTGTGATCCGAAATTTTCCGACTACGCCATCTATGAACACTGCCTGCCGTTCAATGTATCGCGAGCCTATGACGAGGCGCGCGGGCTGGATACACCGCGCATCTGGACGGACAAGCGCGACATTGAAATGTGGGAAGAACTGCAAGGGTAGGAGTGGAAACGCATGGCGCAGTATCACTACACACCCTTTGAGTATCACAAGCCGCCGGGGCTTACGAGGAAGGAAGATCGCCACGACGTGGTTATCGTCGGCGCCGGTCCGATTGGCCTGGCCATGGCCATCGACCTCGCGCTGCGTGGCGTCAGCAGCGTGGTGCTCGACGACAACGATGTGGTGTCGGTCGGCTCACGGGCAATCTGCTGGGCAAAGCGGACGCTGGAAATCTTTGACCGGCTGGGCGTTGGCGAACGAATGCTGGACAAGGGCGTGACCTGGAAGGTTGGCCGCCTGTTTCACGGCAAGGATGAAGTCTACAACTTCGACCTGCTGCCGGAAGACGGTCACAAGTACCCGGCATTCATCAATCTCCAGCAATACTATGTTGAACAGTATCTGGTGGATCGGGTGCGCGATTTCCCGGACCTGATTGACCTCAGATTCAAGAACCAGGTGGTGGACCACAAGGACCATGGTGATCATGTCGTCTTGCAGGTCGAAACGCCGGACGGCGCTTATGATCTGGAGGCAGGGTATTTCATTGCCTGCGACGGGGCAGGCTCTGCCACCAGAGGCCGCATGGGGCTTGCATTTGACGGTCAGACGTTCGAGGAGCATTTCCTGATTGTCGATGTGGAAATGCAGGATAGTCCGTTTGCCACCGATCAGCCCGAGAGGTGGTTCTGGTTTGAACCACCCTTCCACCCGGGACAATCGGCACTGCTTCACCAGCAGCCGGATAATATCTACCGTATTGATCTGCAGTTGGGGCCCGACGCGGATCCTGCCGGTGAGGCTGCTGAGGAAAAAGTCATCCCGCGCATCAAGGCGATTGTCGGTGACAAGCCGTTCAACCTCGACTGGATGAGCGTCTACAAGTTCAGGTGTGCAAAGCTCGACCGGTTTGTGCACAACCGGGTGCTGTTTGTCGGTGACAGCGCCCATGTCGTCAGCCCGTTTGGCGCGCGCGGCGGGAATGGCGGTATCCAGGATGTCGATAATCTGGGCTGGAAGCTTGCAGCGGTTCTGGCCGGTGCGGCTGATCCTGAGCTGCTGGATACCTATCACGACGAGCGCAGCCACGGCTCGCAGGAAAACATTATGAACTCGTCACGCGCGACGAACTTCATGACCCCGAAAACACCAATGGAAGCCGTGTTTCGCAACGAGGTCCTGAAGCTGGCGCATGACCTGCCGTTTGCACGCAAGCTCATCAATTCGGGACGGCTTTCCGTGCCGTGCTCGCTTGAGGGCGGTGCGCTCCAGAGCGAAGGTGATTGCGTGGTGGGGTCAGGCCATGCAGTGGTCGATGCTCCGTTGCGGAACCGGGAATGGCTGGTCGAACGGTTGCAGGGTGATTTTCTGCTTGCCGGCTTCGGTGATGTAAAAGTGCCTGAAGTATCCGGCCTGAGCCGCCTGGGCGTTGGCCACAGTTCAGATGAGTATCCATGTGTCGAGCCTGCAAACGAGTATGCGGTTTCCAGATATGGTGACGGCTCGATTTACCTGTTCCGGCCCGACGGACATGTTGCTGCGTCTTTCTCCAGCAGCGATGTGAACCTGATTTCCGCAGCGTTCGACAGGGCGCGCGGACTGACAAAAAACCCAGCTGGAGGCTCATCATGAACGACAAGGGTGCGGAAAAAGATGGTTTGGGCGCCGACGGCGATGCTTTTTACGAAGCGCTGATGGCCGCGCATGACGGGCTGGACGAGATACAAGGCCACGCCCTGAACGCGCGGCTGGTGCTGTTGATGGCCAACGAGATCGGCGATATGACAGCGCTTGCCGCGATCCTGCAGACAGCGCGCAAGTTCGATGACTGACAGCGTCATCCTGCATGACTATTGGCGGTCATCCGCAGCATACCGGGTTCGCATAGCTCTCAATCTGGCAGGCATCAGTTATCAGTCCACCGAAGTCAACCTGCTGGATAAATTACACAAGTCCCGTGAGTACCTTGCGCTTAATCCGCAAGGGCTGGTGCCGGCACTTGAGATTGACGGGCACATTCTGACCCAGTCACTGGCGATAATCGGCTATCTCAGCGAGACACGGGCATTAACGGTGTTGCCCGACGAGCCATACGCCAGGGCCCGGGTCAAGGCGGCGGCAATGGCTTTGTCCATCGATCTGCATCCGGTCTGCAATCTTCAGGTTGTCGACTATGCAACCGGCGCCGATGAACCGGCCAGGCGCAAGTGGATGCAGCATTTCATCACGCCGGGGCTGGCAGCATTTGAAAAGCTGATCGAAGGCTTTGATGGCCCTTATTGTTGCGGGGACCAACCATCACTGGCGGACATCTGCATGGTGCCGCAACTGTACAATGCAGACCGCTGGGGCGCGATGTATGGCGCATGCGCGAAGATCTTAGAGGCCCAAGCGGCCTGCAAGGCAAACCCGGCCTTCACCGCGGCACATCCCGACATGGTCAGCCCCGTCTGAAGAAGCTGATAACTGAGCCTGCCGGCAAGGTCGTGAAGTTATTAGAAAGTATGGCGCACCGGGGAAGATTCGAACTCCCGACCCCCAGATTCGTAGTCTGGTGCTCTATCCAGCTGAGCTACCGGTGCCCTCAAGGCGGGATGGTTATCCCGCGTTCAGCGTCAAGTGATGTGCTGAAGACTGGACGTATCTAGCCGGTTGTTCCGGTAAACGCAAGCGCCGGATTGGAGACATTTGCGAATTGTCTTACGCAGACCCCCAGGCATCGTGGCCATGCAGGGGCTGTGCACTGGTCATGGCCCGCCCGATCGCCCGTGACAGGCAGTCAGCGGCAACTGATCCCAACATGGCAAGCGCTTCCGCCGGCTGATCTCCCAGCGCCGTTTTGCCGGTCGCGAGGGCAAAAACCGTATCACCATCATAGGGCGTATGGATGGGGCGGATGGCGCGGGCCATGCCGTCCGACGCCATGATCGCCAGTCTCTGTGCCTCAGCTTTCGTGAGCACGGCATCGGTTGCGACCACGGCAATCGTGGTGTTGGCGCCCGCCGTCCGGGCATTCAGCTTGCTGTCGCCCAGCGGGGTCAGTGGGACAGGCACGGCGGGAGCCGCAGGTACCGGTCTAAACTCACCGCCCAGTTCAAACGGCCGTGCCCACAGATCATTGCTGGCCGGATTGATGCAGGAGCCGACCGGATTGAGCGCCACCAGCGACCCGACGGTGAAACCGCCAAATACGCACGATGCACTGCCAAGGCCGCCTTTCAGTTGCCCGGCCGTTGCGCCATAGCCGGCACCGGTATTACCGAGATCGAAGTCAGTGCCGGCAGCTTCTGCGGCTGCAATGCCCAGTTCACGGTACGGCGGTGTCGCACCCCAGCCCTTGTCCGGTCCGAAGGTCAAATCAAACAGGATCGCTGACGGTACGATGGGGATGCGCAGCGCTGAACTGCCAAATTTCATGCCCACCCCTTTTTCAGACAGGAAGGAGATGACGCCGCCGGCGGCATCCAACCCAAACACCGATCCTCCCGATAGGGCAATGCCATGCACCGCATCCACCAGGCAGGCAGGGTCCAGTGCTGACATGTCGCGCGTGCCGGGCGCTCCGCCACGCACATCTGCTGCCGCCACCACAGGGTCATCCGGCAGCAGCACGGTGACGCCGGTGGAATAGTGTGCGTTATGCGCGTTGCCGACCTTAAGCCCCGCAATGTCGGTGATCAGGTTTTTCGGACCTGGTGTCATGTTCATGCCTGATATCTCAACTTCCAGTCGCGTTCATCATATTGGCAGATGGTAGGTGTCCTGACATCTTCGTCAATTGCGAAGTTGCAGGCGTGACGGTTAGAATATGGATCGTTGGTTTGTCAGTCCGGATTTTGCCCATGTCATTGTTTGCCCGATGTTTTGCCCTGTGCCTGTTGTTTGTGGTTGCCGCATGCAGTGACGATGCGCCTCAACGCAAGGCCATGGTCGCCACTGCCAACACACACGCGACTGACGCGGCTGCCGCAATTCTGGCCAAAGGCGGGTCAGCCACCGATGCCGCCATAACCGCACAACTGGTGCTGACGCTGACCGAGCCGCAGTCATCCGGCATCGGTGGTGGTCTGTTCATGCTGCACTACAAGGCAGATGATACCTCCATCACCACGTTTGACGGGCGCGAAAAGGCACCGCTGAACGCCGATGAGACTTTGTTTCTGAAACCCGACGGCAAGCCGCTTGCCTGGCCGGACGCCGCTCTTGGCGGCAGGCCGGTCGGTACACCGGGTGTCATTTCGGCCTTGTGGAAGGCGCACCGGAAATTCGGCAAGCTGGAATGGGCGACCCTGTTTGAACCCGCCATAAGCCTTGCGGAAAACGGCTTTGCCGTCAGTCCGCGCCTGCATGCGGCCATCTCCGGTGCTCGCCATCTGAACGCCGACGATGCCGCCGCTGCCATATATTTCCTGGGCGATGGTGATTACGGCGAACCGGATGTGGCCGTACCTGTCGGGCATATCCTGAAAAACCAGCCCTATGCCGATACGCTGAAACTGATTGCCGCCGACGGACCTGACGGGTTTTACAAGGGCCCTGTGGCGCAGGCCATGGTCGATGCGGTGCGGTCCAACGAAGTCAATCCCGGGCTGATGACACTTGCCGACCTGTTGGCCTATGAGGCCATCGAGCGCCAGCCCGTATGTGCGCCTTATCGCGCTTACCGGGTGTGCGGCATGGGGCCGCCGACCTCCGGCGGGCTGACATCGCTGATGATCCTGGGCCTGCTGGAACCCTATAAGCTGTCAAGCCTCGATCCGGATGGCCTGGTGGCCGCTCACCTGTTTGCACAGGCCAGCCGGCTGGCGTTTGCAGACCGCAACCAGTACATGGCCGACGCTGATTTTGTCGACGTGCCGGTTGCAGGGCTTTTGGACCGGGACTATCTCAGGTCGCGCAGCAGGTTGATCAACCCGGTTCGCGACATGGGCTCGGCATCCCCGGGCACGCCACCGGGATCGGAGGTGGAAAGCCTCGCCGCCGATGCCGGTCTTGTTGAACACGGCACCAGCCATCTGGCGATTGTCGACAGAAACGGCAACGCCGTATCCATGACCATGAGTGTTGAGCGTGCCTTCGGAGCCCGAATTACCGCCGGTGGCTTTGTGCTCAACAACCAGCTGACGGATTTTTCCTTTGTCCCGACCAGGGCTGGAAAGCCGGTTGCCAACCGGGTGCAGGCTGGCAAGCGGCCGCGATCTTCCATGTCGCCGTCTCTGGTGCTCAATGATGATGGCAGCCTGTTTGCCGTTGTTGGCTCGCCTGGCGGCAGCCGCATCATCGGTTATACCGCTCATGCGCTGCTTGGACTGATCGATTGGCAGATGCCGATGCAGCGGGCTGTGTCGCAACTCCACGTCATCAACCGCAATGGCCGCACCGAACTTGAAGACACTGCGGAGGGCAGTGACCTGGCCGGTACGCTGAACCAGTTCGCCCGGCTGGCTGCCCCCCTTGCGGACCTTGGCCACACGGTTGAGGTAAAGCCTCTCACCAGCGGCCTGCACGGTATTCGCATCCTGAAAGACGGCCAGATGGATGGCGGCGCCGACCCGCGTAGGGAGGGGACCGTTGTTGAGGTGGGCGAAGAGAAGTAGGAGAGCTGGAGTGTGTGGGTCGGATAGGGTCGGTCTTGTTCCGCTCACGCAAGCAGCCTGCGGCTGCGTTCCGCTAGGGCGCGCTTCGCGCGGCGGCCGGTCGGCCTTGCCTCAGCACTTCGTGCTTCGGAGGGGAGTTCATCACAAGGGTTGTTCAGGGTCGGAGAACGGCCTGAGCGAAGCGAAGAAAGCTGTTCGACCACCAAAACAACTAGGCCCGACGGGCCTCGGGCCGGTCAGGCCCGCCCCCGCGGAGCGCAGCCGTTAGGCTGCTTGCCTGAGCGACATCAACTCAACTTGCGTGAGCGACATCACTTCACGCACTCCGTTTTCCGCGCCGGCCTGAATCAACCTCCTGCAACCGGTCTGGAATGCTGATCTGGAACACTGTGCCCGGTTCCGGGCTTTCCACCAGCCGCACGTCACCGCCGTGGGCGCGGACCAGTTCGCTGGCAATTGCCAGTCCGAGGCCGGTACCGCCCTGGCGCTGTGACCCGCGAAACGCTTCGAACAGGTGTTCTCTGGCTTTTTCAGGTACACCGGGTCCGTTGTCGGCGACCTCGATGATGCATTGGCTGTCTTCATGCCGTGCCCGCACCCGGACCTTGCCTCCGCTGCCGCGCGCAATCGAGGTGGCGCCTTTGTTTTCAACCGCCTCCGCCGCGTTGCGCAACAGGTTCATCAAGACACGGAACAATTGCTCCCGGTCGGCATCCGCATCCATGTCCGCCGCCACCTCATTGTAGAAGACCACGTCACTGCCGGCTTCCGTCGTGCTGTGATCCAGCACGTCATCCACCAGTGTGCGCAGATTGAACATCTCACGCCGCGGTGGCGCTTCCTGCGCCCGGCCGAATTTGAGCGTGTCCTGGCAAAAACCGATAGCCCGGTCCAGGGACGCAATCAGCTTGGGCGCGAACTTCTTCACAGTCGGATCATCAACCATCCCCAACCGGTCGGAAATCAGTTGGGCTGACGCCAGCATGTTGCGCAGATCATGACTGACTTTTGAAACCGCAAGTCCTAACGATGCCAGCCGGCTTTTCTGCGACAGCAGATCAGACAGTTCGGTCTGCATCTGCTTGAGTTCCTGTTCGGCAGCCCCGATTTCATCAGCCCGGCCGGTTGGTTCTATAATGCGGCTGCGGTCTTCCGGGTTAAGCGCAAAAGCCTGCATATTGCCGGACAGGCGCTGTACCGGACGTACCAGCAGCCGGTTGAGAGCGAAAAACAGCAACGCTGCCAGAATGAAGGCCAGAAAGACCGAAAGGGTCAGAATGTTGATGGAATAGCGCACCATGGCCTGGAACAGCGGTTTTTCATCCAGCGCCATTTCGATCAGCGTTCCGCTCATGCTGGACGGCTTGTCCATGACCCCGATGACCCGGTTGCCGCCGTGCAGGAGCGTGGTGAAGGCGTCATAGATCGCCATCATCGGCTTGTTTTCGCGCAGATCGTAGGATGCTTCCACAATGGGGGCCCTGTCGGGCATAAGCACAAGCTGGCGGGCGTCATTGGTCCTGACCGCCAGAACCAGCACGCCGGCACGGTCCAGCAACTCCTTGCGCAACAGCGGAGAGATCTCCTGGTTCTGAGCGGCTTCAACCGCCAGAGCGGCAATTTCCGCCGTGGCCGAGCGTTCTTTCAGCCAGTTGATCCTGAAATTGGCGATTGAGGGCACAAAAACCAGCATTTCGCCAATCATCAGGAACACGGCCGCCATAACCAGAACCTTGGCGGTCAGCTTGCGATACCATGGTGCACGCCTGCTGGACCGCACAAAATCCTGCTTTTCCGTATCGGTACTCATCTCTGCCTTTACTCAGTCGTCAGCAGAAATGGTCCAACTGACGGCGGTCATCCAAAAATCTTCAGCCATCCTATGATACGGCGAACCATGGGTTTGGATGGCAGGTCGGCATAATAACTTGTCGCGGCTCGTTTGGAAACTTCGCTCAATGTCGGATATGCCGCGACCATGTCTATCATGGCCTTGATCTTTAGTCCTGACGAAATCGCCATTGCCCACGGTTGAATCAGGTCTCCGGCATTGGGCGCCACGATCGAACAGCCCAGTATCTCGCCCTTTGACGAGACGACCGCCTTGATCAGGCCGGTCGTCTTGCGCTCCGCCCGCGCCCGGTCATTTTCCTTGAAGTGCCAGCGCAGTACCTTGTGGCCGGGATGGCTGTCTGTCGCCTGTGCTTCTGTCAGGCCGATATGGGCCAGTTCAGGGTCGGTATAGGTCACCCACGGGATGATTTTCGTTTCGTTGGTGATCGGCAGGCGGAACAGGACTGACTTGATGACAAGGCCGGCCTGGTAGCCGGCAACGTGGGTGAACTGCAGCCCGCCGGCCACATCACCGATGGCGTAGACCTTGCGGTTTGTGCTGCGCAGGCCCTTGTCCACCTTGATGCCGCGCCGGTCATACTCAATACCGGCAGCTTCGAGATTGAGGCCTTCGACGTTTGCAACGCGCCCGGCTGCAACCAGCAGGTGCGAGCCTGACAGTTTTTCAGGTTTGCCGTTATCACCTTCCAGCGTGATCTCGATGGCTTTGGATTTGCCGGCCTTGGCGATACCGGTAATCTTGGCGCCGGCACGGATGTCGATGCCTTCGTCCCGCAGGTGATCAAGCACAATGGCTGTCAGTTCAGGATCATCCTTGCCAAGCGGCTGAAACGCTTCCAGGACCGTGACCCTGGCGCCAAGCCGGCGATGGGCCTGAGCCATTTCCATGCCGATAGGGCCGCCGCCGATAATGATCAGGTGCGCCGGCAGCGTGGTATTGTCGAAAACCGTCTCGTTGGTGAAATAGTCGACGCTGTCCAGGCCGGGAATTGGCGGTGCAGACGGCGATGAACCTGTTGCCACGACAATCCGGCGTGCCTTGATCCGGTTGCCGCCTGCCTCAACGGTTTCGCCGTCGACAAACTTTGCCGCATCGCGGATCACCGTGACGCCGAGGCCTTCAAAGCGTTCCTGGCTGTCATGTGGTGCAATGCCGGCAATGACGTCTTTCACGTGAGCCATGGTCTTGGCGAAGTCAACTTTCGGGGTCTGTGCCGCAACTCCGAATTCGACGCCGGAGGAAAACGCATGCGCATGCTTGCCCGCTGCCAATAGGGCCTTTGAGGGGACGCAGCCGTAATTCAGGCAGTCACCGCCCATTTTGCCTTTTTCGATCAGAACGACTTTTTCGCCGAACTGGCTGGCTGCTGCAGCGACGCTCAGGCCGCCGGAGCCTGCGCCGATCACGCAGATATCGCAGGTAATTTCAGTCATGGAAGTGCCTTTCGGGCCTTTTTGCAGGCCCTTTATATACATGAATTTCTGGAATTCGTTGAGGCTGGCCGCGAACGGCCTGCGAACTCACGCTTCGCCACTGGTTGCTTTTTTCCGGGCACGCAGTTTTTTCACCACGACCGGGATCAGGGCCACCACACCCAGTGCGGCGAATGCCGCCAGCAATTGCGGTGTCACCAGCGCACCCGCATCAAGGGCAAATTCACAATTGGCGGCACCGTTTTCCGAAACGCAGGTTTGATATGCGGCTCTCTGCTCGGTGATGATCGAATCCAGTCCGGAACCGAGCACTGAAAATGCGAATGTGCCGGGGATAATGCCGATAAGTGTGGTGATTGCGTAGGTGCCCAGGCCGACGCCTGCAATCGCGGGCGCTATGTTGACCAGCCAGAACGGGAATACCGGCACCAGCCGCAGGAACAACATGTAATTGAATGCGTCTTCGCGAAACCCGCCGGACAATTTTTCCATCCACGGACCTGCGCGACTGGCGAGTGTGTCACCAAGCGAAGTCTTCGCAGCCAGAAAGATGGCAACCGCACCGGCAGTGGCGGCAGCAACGGTGAATACGCCGCCCAGCAACCAGCCGAACAGGAAGCCGCCGAGAATGGTCAACAAGGCGGCACCGGGCAATGAAAATGCGACTGCGGCTACATAAATCGCCACATAGGCAGCGGCTGCCAGAACGGAATTGTCGGCTACATATGCCATCAGGGCATCGCGATTGTCGGCAATGGCGGTAAGGGAGAGGTATTTGTGTAAACCTGATGCATAAACTGCGGCAATACCGCCCAGCAATATCACCAGAGGGGCCCAGCGTTTCAGATTTGCTGCAACACCGGACGGACGGGCAGTGCCCGCTTCAGCTACGTTTCCAGACATTTTTTCTTGTTCTTTCTTCATCTGTATGAGTAAGGCGTGATCTGCGCCGGATTGCAACCAAATGACGTGTTCATGACTTTGCTCGCTCACCAGTTTTGTAAGACCACAGGAGTTGGCGCGAAGATGTCGCAGAACGTGAATTGAAGAAAGGGGGTGTAAACTGCTTGTGAAAAGGTATGACCACAGGTGAGAATTTGGTGTTCGCCCTGTTATCAGGGGCAGCAAATAGATACGCCGCGCGAATTGACTTGTTGCCGTTGCGCCCGTATAAGCCGCGCAGGATTTCATCCGGTGATCACTATTCAGCATGCTTGACGTTTTGGCGTCGCGGCCTGATACGACCGGAAACATGAAGATTTTGGAGATTTAGCCATGAAACGCACGTTTCAACCCAGTAATCTTGTTCGCAAGCGCCGCCACGGCTTCCGTGCCCGCATGGCAACTGTCGGCGGCCGCAAGGTCATTGCACGTCGCCGCGCGCGCGGTCGCTCCAAGCTGAGCGCCTGATCGGCCGGCCCGCTGGTTGACCCGTGAATTGCGTTGCGCTTTTCCGGCAGCCTTTGCGCACTTCGCAGTGGAACTCCTTCATTGATACAAATTCTAAAGCGACGGCAGGACTTCCTGGCCGCCGCCGCAGCGCTTGTGTGCGCGCGCAAGGGTTGTGTTGTGCAGGCAAGGGTTCGTGATGATGCAGGCGAGCCGCGCATCGGCTTTACCGTTACCCGCAAACTTGGCAATGCAGTGGTGCGAAACCGCATTAAAAGACGTTTGCGAGAAGCAGTTCGTGTCGCATCAGGGCTGGACCTTAGGCGCGGGCATGACTATGTGTTCATCGGACGCGCAGCCACGTTGGCTCAGGACTTCAGGGATTTGACGGGTGACATTGTTTTTGCAACGCAAAGGCTGAACGACGGCAAAGGTGATCCGCCACGCTCGCGTGGCAGGACACGCAGCAGTCGCGGTCGTGCAGGAACTCGAAAATAACAAGTAACGCTCAGGCGTAAACGGGGATGAGCCGCCAGAAGCGGCTAGAGGCAGGACCGGACATCATGAATAGTGACATCAAGAACTATATTCTGGCGATAGCGTTATCGTTGGGCGTGATTGTTCTGTGGCAGATGTATTTCCCTCAACCCGGGCGGCAGCAGGCTGAGCAACAGCAGCAGCAACAACAACAGCAGTCTGCTCAAGGCACCACAACACAATCCGGCGACACCGGCGTGCCGCAGGCACCTGCAGCAGGAACTGGCGCCGGCGTACCCCAGGCGGCCCCGGGCGGGTCGGTCGTTCCGGGTGCAGCGCTGGGCCTGCCTCGTGAAGCGGTTCTGGAACAGAGCGCACGGGTTAAAATTGATACACCGGTTTTGTCCGGCAGCATAAATCTTAAAGGTGCCCGCCTCGATGATCTTCGGTTGAAAGAATATCACGAGACGGTGGATGACACCTCGCCGACCATCATACTGTTGTCTCCGACAGGCAGTACCGGCGCATTTTTCACCGAGCAGGGCTGGGTCGCACCGACCGGCCAGACCTTCAAACTGCCGAGTTCAGAGACCGTCTGGTCGACGTCCGGGAACACGACCCTGACACCATCCGCCCCTGTCACATTACAGTGGGACAATGGCGAAGGCCTGCTGTTTGAACAGACGTTCTCGATCGATGACAATTACATGGTGACGGTCCGCCAGGACATCACCAACAACACGTCCGCTGCGGTCAATGTGTTTCCCTATGCCCGCGTACAGCGCATCGGTATTCCGGAGATCACCGGCATCTACGTGCTGCACGAAGGCCTGCTGAGTGTGCTGGATGATACACTTGAAGAACTGACGTACTCTGATGCGCAGGACAATGGCACCAGTGCTTACTCGTCCAAAAGCACCGGTGGCTGGCTTGGCATCACGGACAAGTACTGGGCCGCAACCCTGATCCCGGATCAGAAAATGAATGTCACCGGATCGCTTCGGCACCTGACCATCGCCAACAATAACGCGTTTCAGGCCGACTATCTTGCAACCCAGCCGATCAGTGCGGCACCGGGGGCAAAAGCGAGCATTGAAAGCCGCGTGTTTGCCGGGGCCAAGAAGAGCTATCTGATCGACAGTTATCAGGAAGACCTAGGCATCAGCAATTTTGAGCTGATGATTGACTGGGGCTGGTTCTATTTCATCACCAAGCCACTGTTCAAGGTGCTGCACTATTTCAATGCAATGGTAGGCAATTTCGGTATCGCCATCCTCATTGTCACGGTGTTGCTCAAGCTGTTGTTCTTCCCGCTGCAGAACAAGTCCTACGCCTCGATGAGCAAGATGAAGAAGCTGGCGCCTGAAATGGAGAAGATCAAGACGCGGTTCCCGGATGATCGTACCAAGCAGCAGCAGGCGATGATGGAGATGTACAAGAAAGAGGAGGTCTCGCCGCTATCAGGCTGTTGGCCGATCCTTATCCAGATTCCGGTATTCTTTGCGCTTTACAAGGTGATCTACGTCACAATCGAGATGCGCCATGCACCGTTCTTCGGCTGGCTGCAGGATCTGTCGGCACCGGATCCGACCAGCCTTTTCAACCTGTTCGGACTGTTGCCGTTTACCCCGCCGACATTCCTGCTGATAGGTGTCCTGCCAATTCTCATGGGCATCACCATGTGGATACAGATGCGTCTCAACCCGGCCCCGCCAGATCCGATTCAGGCGCAGATATTCAACTGGATGCCGTTGTTCTTTACCTTCCTTCTGGCCTCATTCCCGGCCGGACTGGTGCTGTACTGGACATGGAACAATTTCCTGTCGATCCTGCAGCAGTCGTACATCATGAAGAAGCACGGCGTTGATATAAACCTGCTCGGCAACATCAAGGCCTCGCTTGGCCTGGACAAGAAAAAGGACCAGCCGGGGGAATAATCCGGCTGACCTGTCAACAGGCCCTAGCCATGCGAGAGTACGAACCGGAAGAAATTGAGCGCGGCAGGCTGCTGTTTGCCGGGCAGACGGAATTTCGCATGGGCGCTGCCAGGCTGTCGCAACTGCCGCCGGAGTACTTGGTTGAGGTGGCCTTTGCTGGCAGGTCGAATGTCGGCAAATCCTCGCTGCTTAATGCACTGACCGGTCGCAAGGACATTGCGCGCACCTCTAACACGCCCGGCCGCACCCGCGAGCTCAACTACTTTGAACTGGCAGAGGGCGCAGTGGCCCTTGTCGACATGCCCGGATACGGTTATGCGCGAGCAACCAAGACACTGGTCAAGGCCTGGCAGTCGATCATCATGGGATATCTGCAAGGCCGGCCAAACCTGCGCCGGGTATTTGTGTTGATCGATTCACGCCACGGCATCAAGCAGATTGATCTGGAGACGCTGGATCAGCTTGACGAAGCTGCCGTGAGCTACCAGATCGTGCTGACCAAGGCAGACAAAATCAAGCAGGGCGAACGTGATGCCGTTCTTGCAGCAACCGCCAAGGCGATCGCCAAGCGTCCAGCGGCATATCCGGACACCATCATCACATCGTCGGCCAAGGGCTGGGGCGTGCCGGAACTGCGGGCGGAAATCGCCAGCATGCAAAGCTGAGAAACCCGGTCGGGTAACCAGCATCACAGCTCAACTGTTTTTCTTAGACTTGTGCAGTCGATCGGCTATAAGGCGGGGCTGGCACCTGAACAGTATTCTCTGGGTCTTTAAAATCATGTCGGACGTTCAACAACCTCAGACCATTGCGCGCATTCTGTCGGAAGCGCTGCCCTTCATGCAGCTCTACGACAATCAGGTGATTGTCGTGAAATATGGTGGTCACGCCATGGTCGATCCGGAGCTGTCGCGCAAGTTTGCCCGTGACATTGTCCAGATGAAGCAATCGGGCTTCAATCCGATTGTCGTGCATGGCGGCGGCCCGCAAATCGGTGCCATGCTGGATCGTCTGAAAATTGAATCCCGGTTTGAAGACGGCTTGCGCGTGACCGACAAGGCAACCATGGAAGTGGTTGAAATGGTACTGGCCGGTTCGATCAACTCGTCCGTCGTGTCCGATATACAGGCCGTAGGCGGCAAGGCCATCGGGATTTCCGGCAAGGACGGCAATCTGTGCGTTGCAAAAAAGCTTGAGCGGACCCGTATAAATGCTGACACCGGTAAACAGGAACTGGTCGACCTGGGATTTGTGGGCGATCCCGGGCAGATCAATCCGGACATCCTGCACACCATAATTCAGTCCGAAACCGTACCGGTGATCGCACCGATCGCGACCTCCCGTGACGGTGAAACCTATAACGTCAACGCGGATACGTTTGCCGGCGCCATTGCGGTTGCCATGAAGGCCAAGCGCCTGCTGCTGCTGACCGATGTTGCAGGGGTGCTGGACAAGGACAAGAACCTGATACCGGAACTGACGCTCGCCCAGATCAGCGAATTGGCCAATGACGGCACCATTTCCGGCGGCATGATCCCCAAGCTGGAAAGTTGTGCATCCGTTGTACGTGGCGGTGTCGAAGGCGTCGTGATCACCGATGGCCGGGTACCGCACTGTGTGCTGCTCGAACTGCTGACACCGCACGGTGTCGGTACCCGTATTTCCGAACGCAAGGTTTAAAAACAACATGTCTGCACCCGGCTTTCATCATGTCGAAACCTGGATATTCGACCTCGACAACACGCTGTATCCGGCGTCTTGCCGCCTGTTCGATCAGATTGACGTGCGCATGGGAGATTTCATCTCCGACCTGTTCAAGGTGGACCGAACCCAGGCACGCCGCATTCAGAAGGACTTTTTCTACAAGTACGGAACCACCCTGCGCGGGCTGATGAGCGAGCACGGCATCAAGCCTGACGCGTTTCTGGACTATGTGCATGATATCGATCATTCGCCGGTACCTGCCAACGCAGCGCTTGCCGCCAATCTGGAAGCGCTGCCGGGCCGCAAACTGGTATTCACCAATGGCACGGTGACCCACGCGACCAATGTCATGCACCGTATCGGCATCACCCACCTGTTCGACGGCATTTTCGATATTGTGCACTCCGATTTCATTCCCAAGCCCGAGCGCGGGCCCTATGAAAAATTCATCTCCGAGCATGAGGTTGATCCTGGCAGGGCGGCCATGTTTGAAGACATAGCCCGAAACCTGGCGGTGCCGCATGATCTTGGCATGACCACGGTTCTGGTGCATGACGCTGCCAATGAAGACGGCAACAAGATAAACAGCATGACAGGTGACGCAGACGGTGCCCCGCATGTGCATCACACGACATCTGACCTGGCCGGGTTTCTGGCTGGAATCAAATCCAACTGATTTAGGAGCGAAACAATGAGCCACGCTGATCTGCAAGCAACAATCGAACAGGCCTGGGAAGACCGCGACGCGGTTACACCACAAACGCAAGGGCCGGTTCGCGACAGTGTTGACGAGGCGCTCGGGCTGATGGATTCCGGCAAGGCACGCGTCGCCGAAAAGGGCGCAGACGGCAACTGGTCGGTCAACCAATGGCTCAAGCAGGCCGTGCTTTTGTCCTTCCGGCTCAACGACATGGCGCCGATTGCCGGTGGTCCCGGCTCTGCGACCTGGTGGGACAAGGTACCGTCAAAGTTCGAAGGCTGGGGCGACAATCAATGGCGTGACGCCGGATTCCGCGCAGTGCCCAACTGCACGGTGCGACGCTCTGCCTATATTGCGCCATCGGTGGTGCTGATGCCGTCCTTCGTCAATCTGGGTGCCTATGTGGACGAGGGCACCATGGTCGACACCTGGGCAACGGTCGGTTCGTGCGCACAGATCGGCAAGGGCGTACACCTGTCCGGCGGTGTCGGCATCGGTGGCGTTCTGGAGCCGTTGCAGGCAGGCCCGGTTGTCATCGAAGACAACTGCTTCATCGGTGCGCGTTCAGAAGTGGTGGAAGGCTGCATTGTCCGCGAAGGCGCCGTGCTCGGCATGGGCGTCTATATCGGCAAGTCCACCAAGATCGTGGATCGCGCAACCGGTGAGATCATGTATGGCGAAGTGCCGCCCTATTCGGTGGTTGTGTCAGGCACGCTGCCCGGCAAGAACCTGCCCAACGGCGATCCCGGCCCGTCGCTGTACTGCGCGGTCATCGTCAAGCGCGTTGACGAGCGAACCCGCTCCAAGACGTCCATAAACGAGTTGTTGAGGGATTAAGGCAGCAAGCTTCCATTTTAGCGCGAATCCGGGCAGTTTCCGCTCACCGGGGCGGCAACAATGGAGTTGAGATTCCAATGGAACTTTTTCTGTCACTAGACGGCCGGATTGGCCGCGGCAAATTCTGGCTTGGCTTGTTGGCGCTTGTCATTGCCAATTTTGTGCTTTCGTTCGTGCTGGCTTTTGCCGGATTAATGAGTGTGGATCCGGTAACTGGCATGCCCGCCGGCGCGGGCTACTGGATTGGAGTTCTGGTTCTGATTGCCATAATGATCTGGCCGTCCATCTGCGTGTATGGAAAACGCTTTCACGATCGTGACAAATCGGCCTGGTGGATGCTGATCAGCTTCATACCGATTGTCGGAGTGATCTGGCTTCTCATCGAATGCGGCCTGCTGCAGGGAACTGACGGGCCCAACCGGTTTGGTCCTGACCCGCTTGCAGAAAGATAACTGCACAGACACAGCAATGTTAATCACCCGGCCTCTTGGCCGGGTGTTTTGTTTCAGGTATGGCTTGGCCTATGACCAACACGCCTGATCCTACCCCCATTCTGCAAGACCTGATCCGCTGTCCGTCGGTTACCCCTCTGGAAGCCGGCGTTCTTGACTACATGGAAAAATTCATGGTTCCGGCAGGCTTTGCTGCCAACCGCATGCCGTTCAGTGAAGACGGCACGGCGGATGTCGACAACCTGTTCTTGCGCATTGGCTCTGACGGACCGCATTTCTGCTTCGCAGGCCATGTGGATGTCGTGCCGCCGGGCGCTGACGAGTTGTGGTCATATCCGCCGTTCGCTGCAGAAATTCATGATGGCACCGTCTATGGACGCGGGGCCTGTGACATGAAGGGGTCGGTGGCTGCATTCTGCGCTGCTGCTACCGGTTTTGCGGCAGATCATGCGGGCAAACTGCCGGGATCAGTCTCCATGCTCATCACCGGTGATGAAGAAGGCATTGCCATCAACGGCACGGTAAAGATGCTGGCCGAACTGAAGCGCCGCAATGAAGTGCCGGACGTCTGCCTTGTGGGTGAGCCAACCTGCCCCGGAGCACTGGGTGACACGCTCAAGATCGGCCGTCGCGGTTCAATACATTTCGAGGTTACATGGACCGGCGTTCAGGGTCATTCCGCCTATCCTCACAAGGCGCTGAACCCGATCACACCACTGGCCCGCCTGATTGACCGGGTGTCGTCGCATGAGCTCGACAGGGGCAATGCGCATTTCGGCCCGACAACACTGGCGGTGACCAACTTCGACACCGGCAACCCAGCCAACAATGTCATCCCGGCTTCTGCCAATGCCCGCTTTAATATTCGCTATAATACAGAGCATACGGGGCAAAGCCTGAAGGACTGGGTGACGCGCGAATGTGAAACTGTCAAACAGGCGTTTGGCGGTACCTTTGAAATCGCTATCGTTGAGGGCGCCGACGCCTTCATGACCGAACCGGGCAGTTTTGTAGACTGCATGGCGCAAGCCGTCCTGGCAGAAACCGGTGTTGAGCCAAAGCTTGATACCGGTGGCGGTACGTCGGATGCTCGCTTCATCAAGAATTATTGTCCTGTCGTCGAATTCGGCCCCAACAACGCCACCATTCATCAGGCTAATGAATGTATCAAGGTCTCGGAGCTTGAAGCCCTGACGCGTGTTTACAGGCGGATGCTGGATGACTGGTTTGCGGGGAGCACATGAGTGAACTTTGCACTTGAAGCTGTACGCGGGCTGAAAGCCTGCTGGCGTCTGGTCTGCATGGATGAAGATGGTCTCGATGACCTCGATCTGAGTTCGGACGGTTTCTGGAATTCATTCGCCGCCATCATTCTGGTTGCGCCGCTTTACCTGTACTCGTCGGCTGCCGGTGCCAGGTTGGCAACACCGCCGCAACCTGAACGACACTGGTTTGGTGCATTGGCGCTGCTGGTGCTGTTGTGGGTGATGTGGCCGTGGATCATGGTGACGGTGGCGAAGATCCTGAACAGGCGACATCACTATGTGCGCTACATCGTGGCCTACAACTGGTCGAGTGTTTATGTCATCGCAGCCCTCATCCCCGTACTTCTGTTGCAGCAGGTCGGTATCATTGATGCGGTAATCGCAGCACTGTTGAGCCTGTGCGTCATTGGCTGGTCGCTGTATTATCGATGGTATGTTGCCAAAGTCGCCCTTGAAGTGCCGACACTAACGGCCTCGATGCTGGTCGTCGGAGATCTTGCCATGTCAATTGTGGTCTCAGCCTTCGTCTGAATAATCGACCCTTACGAGATATAGACCCTGCGGTGGCGCGACAGGTCCGCATGCCGACCTGTCTGCTGCGGTCAGCGCGTCACGCACATCCGCAGCCGACCATTTGCCCTCACCGGCTAGCTTCAGTGTGCCCACCAGAGAACGCACCTGATTGTGCAGAAAGGATCTGGCTGATGCGCGCACAATCACATCACGTCCTTCGCGCGTAACATCCAGCCTGTCCAGTGTTTTCACCGGTGACTTCGACTGGCACTGGCTGGACCGGAACGTCGTGAAATCATGATGCCCGGTCAGCTCCTGGGCTGCTGTGTGCATGGCAGTTTCATCCAGCCGGTACGGCACCCACCAGACCCGGTGACGATCCAGCGACGGTGGGCTACGGCTGTCCCTGATGCGATATTCGTAATGCCTCGCCGATGCCGAAAACCGGGCATGAAAACTGTCGTCAACTTCCTCGATGTCAAACACGCTGACAGGGTCGGGGCGCACCTGTGCGTTGATGGCGGCCATGAGTTTTTCCGGCAGCCAGGTTTTGTCCAGATCAATATGGGCCACCTGGCCGAGGGCATGTACGCCGGCATCGGTTCGACCAGCGCCAAACAGCGTCGGCGCGGACTGCCCGAGGCGGGACACCGCATCTTCAATTGCCGCCTGCACCGAAGGTTGGCCGGCCTGACGCTGCCAGCCTGAAAACGGTGAGCCGTCATACTCGATGCTCATGCGATAGCGCGGCATTGGATTTACCCCGCCTTTGACCCGACGGCCGGCTTCATGCCGTTCAGGAAAGTTTCGAGATCCATGACCGCTTTGCCTTCACGTTGCAGGCGCACTGGGCGAACCGCCTCGTGTTTGCAGGCAATGGCCAGACGCTCGTCCAGCACCGTACCCGGTGTGCCGGTCAGGCCTGGCACCCGTTCAACCTCGAGCAGCTTTACCCGCACCGGTTTGTCCTGACCGTCGAGCATGCACCAGGCACCGGGAAACGGTGACAGGCCGTGCACATGGCGCAGCACCTGACTTGCAGATCGTGTGAAATCTATATGCGCTTCCTGCTTGGTAATCTTGGCGGCATAGGTGATGCCCGCGTCTGCCTGTGGGACTGCCTGCAGATTTCCGTCCGTCTCCAGTTGCGTCAGCACGTTGCTCATTGCGATGGCCCCGGACCGTGCCAGTTCGTCATGCAGTGTTTGTGCAGTTGTCCGGTCATCTATGGGTGCGCGCCGTTCATATACCACCGGCCCGGTATCAAGTCCTGGTTCCATCTGCATGATGGCAACGCCAGTTGCAATGTCGCCGGCCATGATGGCGCGTTGTATCGGAGCGGCACCGCGCCAGCGCGGCAACAGTGATGCGTGCACATTGAGACAGCCAAACCGCGGTGCTTTGAGAATCGGGTTCGGCAACAGCAAACCGTAAGCAACCACAATTGCCACATCCGCCTGCAGGGCGGCGAAGGCGTTGTGTTCTTCCTCGTCCTTCAGGGAGGCTGGCACGCGCACTTCTATTCCGCATGCCAGGGCAAATTCATGAACCGGTGTCCTGCGCTGTTCCAGACCGCGTCGCCCGGCTGCCCGTGGCGGCTGGGTGTACACCGCTGCAATGTCGTGACCGTCATCTATCAGGCGTGCAAGGGTCGGCACCGAAAATTCCGGCGTTCCCATGAAAACGACGCGCAGGCTCACGCACTTTCTCGCTGTTGGCGGGCCAGCTTGGTAAACTTCCGCACGATCGTTCCGCGTTTGAGCCGGGACAGGTAATCAATGAAAAGAATGCCGTTCAGATGGTCGATTTCGTGTTGCAGCACAGTGGCCATCAGCCCGTCGTAAAGCTCTTCATGCTGTTTGCCGTCCCGGTCCAGGTAAGACACCCGGACCTGTGCCGGGCGTTCAATATTGTCGAACACGTCCGGTATCGACAGGCAGCCTTCTTCATATTCGGACAGCTCGTCGCTGCTCCACACAATTTCGGGGTTGATGAACGCCATCGGAGACTTCGGCTGCTCGTCCTTGGCAGTGTCTACCACGAGCAAACGCCTGGGGATGCCAATCTGAACCGCGGCAAGCCCGATGCCCGGTGCATCATACATGGTGGCGAGCATGTCATCGACGAGAAGCCGCAACTCATCGTCCACGCGCTCAACCGGCTGCGAGATTTTCTTCAGTATCGGGTCAGGCAATTTGACAATTTCACGAATGGCCATGAACAACAAAGTCCAGTTAGTGAGTAAACCTGGTTACCAGATAAGCAATCGTCATGCTGCGGTCAACGCACGGCGACAATCTCATACCAAAGGAAGTGGTTATTGACCCAGTTGATGGAGCCAAATCCGTTCATTCTGGCAGGCGTGGTGCGCGGCGCGATGCGGGTGCATCAGGCAAGCGCCGCAACGCACCAGATGGACGGATTTGGCCCACCGGAGGCCGGTTTTTCGCGTTCGCCGGACGTCGTTATGCTCCACTTATGGTCAGCCAGGCCAAGGCGTGAAGCATGCCTAGCCGGCAAACGCGAAAAATCGGTCAAATGGATCAATAACCACTTCCTTTGGTATCGGCCTGCCGCAACCATGCCGTCAATCGGTCGAGCGCCTCATCAAGGCTGTCCGGATCACGCAGATAGCACATGCGCAGGAAGCCCTCGCCGCCGGGTCCGAAGGTCCCGCCGGGTGCAAGGCCGACATTGGCTTCATCGATGATGCGCAGCGTTGCGCCAAGACTGTCGGTCAGGCCGTCAATGCGGAAAAAGCTGTAAAATGCACCCTGGGCGTCTTCAAAACTCACATTGTTGAGCTGCCCCAGAGTACCGGCCACCTTGGCGCGGCAGGCACGTGCCATCTCGATCTGCATTTCCACAAAGTCTTCCCCGTTTTCAAGCGCTGCCAGCGCGCCTTTCTGCATGAACGCGGCAGTACCTGACGTATTGTACTGAATGATGCGCTCAATCGCCGGCCCAAGTGCTTCAGGTGCCTGCAACCAGCCGATCCGCCACCCTGTCATGGCCCAGTTCTTTGAAAAGGTGTTGATATAGATGACCCGTTCATCGGGATCACAGACATCCATGAACGAAGGTGAGCGCGGTTTTCCGGCGGTGTCCGGCCCATAGTAGAACCGGGAATAGACCTCATCAGCCAGGATCCATACGCCGGCCTCGCGGGCCATGTCACGAATGGCAATCAGGTCTTCGCGTGACGCCACCCATCCAATTGGATTGGATGGAGAAATCAGGCAGATTGCTTTGGTCTTGGGGCCAATACTGTCGCGCATCCTGTCGAGATCCAGCGACCATTTCCGGTCATCATACAGCATCGGTACGAACACCGGTTTTACCCCCATCATGCGCATGGGGCCGGGGAAATTCGGCCATGCGGGTGACGGGATGACAATCTCCTCGCCCTTGTCGGCCAGCAATTGCAACGCCACCTGTATGGCCTGCATGCCGCCACCGGTCACAAAAAACCGTTCGGCGGAAAACGGCCCGGGCCAGAATTTTTCATGATACGCCGCCAGTTCACTGCGCAGTTGCGGCAGGCCACGCTGCCAGGTGTAGAACGTCTCTCCGTCGAACATGGCTTTTGACGCGGCCTGACAGATGAATTCAGGTGTCTGAAGAGGGCCTTCTCCGGTCCACAGCGGAATCAGGCCTTCGCGGCCGAAGCCGTGGTTTACCGCGCTCAGTATGCCGCTGTCCGGTTCGTCGCGCTGACTTTGACGGATACCTGAAATCAGTGTGTCCGGGGTGAGAGTTGTCATGTGAGTGCAGCCATGTTTTTGAAGGCAGTTGATCAGTGATCAGTATTTCAAGCGACGGCTGCAGGCAAACAAAAACCCCGGCCTGCGTTCAAAGGCAGGCCGGGGTCCGGTATTGATCGGTTCGAGTACCTGGTTCAGCGCTTCTTCAGGAGGTCGCGGATTTCAGTCAGCAGGGTGACATCTGCCGGCGGTGCGGCAGGTGCTGCCTCTTCTTCCTGCTTCTTCATGGAGTTTGCCGCACGAACGATCATGAACAGGATGAAGGCGACAATCAGGAAGTTGACAACGGCTGTGATGAAGTTGCCATAGGCCAGCACTGCACCTTGTTCCCGCGCAGCTTCCAGCGTGCTCGCTGTCACAGCACTTGCCAGCGGTGCAAACATGTTTGAAAAATCGAGACCGCCGAAAATGGCACCCACGATTGGCATGATGATGTCGCCCACCAGCGACTTCACGATCAGACCAAACGCACCGGCGATAATCACGCCGATGGCCAGGTCAAGCACGTTGCCCTTGAAGGCAAAATCTTTGAATTCTTTAAACATGGCATTTCCCCTCTTGTTGTTGATCAAATGCCGTCGCCCCCGGCGATGACAAATTTGAAACTTTCTGCATCAATTATGATGAACCAAAAGTAGGCGCAAAATAAGCCCAATCACCCAAATTACAACCTAAAATTGCATTCTCGTGTTCGATTACCTGCAGTCCGTAACCTGGCGGATCAGGACGATTTTTGGCTGATTCAGCCCAAAATAATAAACCTGATCGCTTTCAAAGTGTTAGAGGAACTTTATGGGTTCACTTGACCCGATGATACTCTAGACTTGATCAACTGTTGCTCATCTTGAGCGAGCATAGAAAGGCACGGATACGACCGTCATGCTTTCCACCTGGGGCGTCATACTCATCGCGCTGGTCTATGTTGGCGTCCTGTTTGCCATCGCGGCCTATGGTGATCGCGCGGCCTCCGGCATGCGGCGCGGTGTGGGCCGGCCCTATGTATATGCGCTGTCACTTGCAGTGTACTGCACGTCCTGGACGTTTTATGGCAGCGTCGGTCTGGCATCGACGTCGGGTTATTACTTCCTGCCAATCTATCTCGGGCCGATTTTGCTGGTCGGCCTCGGTTGGCCGCTGGTGCGGCGCATTGTCAGCCTGTCCAAGGCCCAGAACATTACATCGATTGCCGACTTTCTGTCGGCGCGCTACGGCAAAAACCAGTTGCTCGGCGGGATAGCAGCCTTCATTGCGGTGATTGGGGTGGTTCCCTACATCTCGTTGCAGTTGAAAGCTGTTTCGCTTTCACTCAGCGCTCTGGGGCCCCTGGGAGTTGACACAGGTATTCTGGAGACCGGTTTTGGCGATGTTCCGATGTTTGTCGCCATTTCCATGGCCATTTTTGCTATCCTGTTCGGTACCCGGCACGCCGATGCCACAGAACATCAAAACGGCCTGATCCTGTCGGTTGCGGCGGAGAGCCTCGTCAAGCTGATCGCCTTCATTCTGGTCGGCGCCTTCATCACATTTGCGATGATGGGCGGTCCGACACAGCTGTACGAACGGGCGTCGCAAAGTCCGGAGATTGCCGCCCTGTTCAGCGGGCCGATAGATGTGCCGCGGTTTACGACAATGACGTTCCTTGCGGTCTGCGCCGTCATCCTGCTGCCGCGCCAGTTCCATCTTGCAGTTGTGGAGAACACCTCGCTGGATGACGTCCGCAAGGCGTCATGGACGTTTCCGCTGTACCTGGTAATGATCAATATCTTTGTCATTCCAATCGCTGTAGCCGGACTGCTGACGTTCAACGGGCAGGCCGTTGACGGTGATACATTTGTGCTGGCTTTACCGGTGGCCGACGGCCGGCCTTTACTGGCGATGGTGGCGTTCATCGGCGGACTGTCTGCTGCAACCGCCATGGTGATTGTTGAAACCGTCGCCTTGTCGATCATGGTGTGCAACTCGATTGTGATGCCCCTGATGCTGCGCCGTGCAAGTGGCCAGATTTGGCAGGGCGATATGACCTCGCGCATTCTGCAGATCAGGCGGGTCGCGATCGGGGCAATCATTGTGCTGGCCTACTCCTATTATCTGATGATCGGCAATAATGCCGCTCTGGCCCAGACCGGTCTGGTGTCATTTGCTGCCGTGGCGCAGTTTGCGCCGGCATTTTTTCTCGGCCTGATCTGGGCCAGAGGCAATGCCCGCGGCGCCATGTTCGGTCTTGTCGCCGGCTTTGTCGTGTGGACATACACCTTGCTGGTGCCGTTGTTTGCAGATGCCGGGTGGCTGCCGGCGGGCTTGATGAGCGATGGTCCGTTTAACATTGAAATGCTGCGGCCGCGGCACCTGTTCGGCAGTGATCTTGATGCGCTCACCCATGGTGTCCTGTGGTCGATGGCCGCCAATATTGGAGCTTACGTCCTTGTTTCGCTGTTTACCGGTGTTGATCCGGTCGAGCGCATGCAAGCACAGGCATTCATGCCGCGCGGGCAGGCTGAAAGCCTGCCGACACAAAACCAGCCTGAAGTGTCCATCAAGCAATTGCAGGCAACGGTTGAGAGATATCTCGGCAAGGAAAGAACCAAACGGTCTTTTGACGAGCTGGACATTTCACGCGCGGGCAAATTGAAACCGCGCAGCATGGCCGACCAGGAGACGCTGAAATTTGCCGAGCGTCTGCTGGCCAGTGCCATTGGCACAGCGTCGGCGCGCGTCGTCATGGCGCTGCTTTTGCAACGCGGAGCCGGTCACACCGCGGGTGCCATGCGGCTTCTGGATGATGCGTCCGATGCCATTGTCTACAATCGCGACCTGCTGCAGTCGGCGATCGACCATGTGGAACAGGGTATCGTGGTGTTCGACCACGAATTTGCGCTTGTGTGCTGGAACACCCAGTTCCGCAACCTGCTCAACCTGCCGCCGGAGTTCGGCCGGGTCGGCGTGCCGCTTGGCGACATTGTCCAGCGGCTGGACTCGGAGTTCATGCTTGGCGATACGGCCCAGCACGACGCCGGCATGCAACTCCTGCGTCTGCTGGCCAATCAGACTGAAACCTTCCATTTGCGCAGCAGGCAAGCCAACAAGGTACTGGAAGTGCGCAGCAACGCCATGCCGGATGACGGCCGGGTCGTTACCTTCGCTGACATCACCGAGCGTGTCCACGCTTCTGAAGCGCTGGAGCAACGGGTGAAGGAGAGAACCGCCGAGCTGACCACGCTGAACACTCAACTGGAGAAGGCCCGCGCCGATGCTGTGGAAATCAATGCCGGCAAGACCCGGTTCATTGCCGCTGCGTCACACGACATTCTGCAACCTCTCAATGCGGCCAGGCTGTTTACCACATCCTTGATGGAGCGAACCGCATCCAGGCCTGACGGTCAACTGGTGCGCAATGTCGACCTGTCGCTGGAGGCGGTGGAAGAAATTCTCTCGGCGCTGCTCGACATGTCGCGTCTGGATGCCGGTGCAATCAAGCCTGAACTGTCAGCGTTTTCGATCAACGGCATTTTGAACCAGTTGCGCACCGAGTTTTCGGTTGCAGCCGAAGACAAGCAACTGGATCTGACTATCATGCCGTGCAGCAGGATGGTTTACTCGGACAGGCGGTTGATTAGGCGCATTCTGCAAAACCTGCTCAGCAATGCCATCAAGTATACGGTTTCGGGCAGGGTCTTGATGGGCGCGCGTGTCCGCAACGGTCAGCTCTGTGTTGAGGTCCATGACACGGGCCCCGGCATTCCCCATGACAAGCAGCAACTTGTGTATCGCGAGTTCGAACGCCTGGAGTCGGAAGGATCCCCCATTCAGGGGCTGGGCCTGGGATTGTCGATTGTTGAACGCATGGCACGGGTGCTGCAACATCCCCTGACCCTGACGTCCGACCCCGGGTCGGGCTGCCTGTTCAGGCTCGATCTGCCGCTGGCGGAGGGCAGACAGGAAGCTGTGTTGTCTCACGCGCCCGCGCAGTTACGGGCCTCCGGAAGCCTGGCCGGCTTGTCGGTTCTGGTGGTTGACAATGAATCCGCGATTATTGATGGCATGAATGCTCTGCTGGAAGGCTGGGGGTGTACCGTAACTACAGCCACATCAGCCGACGCTGTTCGCAAGCTCGCGGCAAGCCAGACCACCTGGCCATTTGATGCGGTCTTGATGGACTATCACTTGGGCTCGGAGAACGGGCTTGAACTGATAGACGAATTGCGTCACAGCACTGGCGTGACGTTTTCCGCAGCGCTGATCACGGCGGAGCGTTCGGCGGATGTTCAGGCGGCATCTGAAGCTGCCGGTGTCGCCTATTTGCGAAAACCAGTCCGCCCCGCTGTACTGCGCACGGTGCTCATGATGGCGCAGACAAAATCTGAAGCTGCCGAGTAACGCCGGGGTCAGGTAATTCCGGTTGAATCAACCAAACCTGGTCGTTTCCAAAGTGCTGTAGCAGACGCCTTGACTGAAAACACTTCAGGCTGAAAAGCCTGCGTCTGCCGCATCAGCCTGATCGCCGTCAATGCGTGACGCCGCAATAACCGCCTGGGTGCGGCTGTCCACGTTAAGCTTCTGCAGAATTGCCGAGACGTGCGCTTTCACGGTAGCTTCGGAAACCGACAACTCATAGGCAATCTGCTTGTTGAGCAGGCCTTCCCGCAGCATCATCAACACCCGGGTCTGTTGCGGGGTCAGGGTGGACAACCGGTGGGCAAGATCATTCATTTCGGTATTGCCGTGCGCGCTGAGGTCCACATTCTCGGGTAGCCAGACATCACCCTTCAGCACGGTGGAAATTGCTTCCTGCATATCTGCTACCGGTGCAGACTTGGGAATGAAACCCAACGCCCCAAGCGAGATGGCGCGGCTGATGACGCTGGTCTCCTCGCTGCCGGACACCACAACCACCGGTACCAGCGGAAACTGTGCCCGCATCAGCATAAGTCCGGAAAACCCCTGCACGCCGGGCATTTTCAAATCGAGCAATACAAGGTCGACTTCGTCCGTTGCGCTCAAGATATCGAGGGTCTCTTTCAGGGAGCCTGCATCGTCGAACGACACATCGGTCAACGCATCCTGCAAGGCAAGTCGCAAAGCATCCCGAAACAGCGGGTGATCGTCTGCAATTACAATGCGATGTGGCATTAACTGGCTCCCAAAGGCCTTGCGGCTGACTTTTATTGCCGGTGCCGAATCATTTCAGGGTCCCCGAAATGTTCGCCATCACCAGTTGATGGTGAAAAAACCGACCTTTTGATTGATATTCAGGCGTTACGGGCCCGTTGTCCAGCTTGATATTATCGCCAGAAGTGAACTGGCCTCAGAAATGCCTAGGTTTGGCCCATCTGTGGTCGCGAATGACAAGCATTGTGTTTTGCAGCAGAGGGGTCTGCCGAAAACAACTGGGAACTTCAATCGCTCCAAGCGTTGTGTGGCAATCTTCAAACCCCTTTATCTGACGGCGCAACGGAATTTCCAGCGCCGTAAAAGATTCGGAATTGGTCGCGTGGCTCCTGTCGCCGTCCCGAGCAGCGCGTACCATGCTCGCCCGTACATCCTGCAAAGGAAGTACGGGCGAGCGACCTTTTAGGGGTCCTTTTTGCTCAGGGGGCTTTTTCCTGTCTAAAATCCGCGCCGCACCCAGGCGTCGAAGGCATCCAGCCACAGTTTCAGGAACTTTCCTGTCTCTTCGTCTGTAAGGGTGCCATCGTCGGCAAACTTGGTGTGTGCCGATCCCACAAACACCTCCGGTTTGTTCATTGCAAGAGCCGACAGGCCGACCAGGTTCTGGCGCAACTGGTACTGTGAACGCGCTGTGCCGAGCGGACCTGCGGCAGCACCTACGACACCAACCGGTTTGTTGGCGAACGGCTGGTCCTTTACGCGGCTGATCCAATCGTTGGCGTTTTTCAATCCACCCGGTATGGCGAAATTGTATTCCGGTGTTGCAATGATGACACCGTCGGCGCTCCGGATTTTTTCGGCCAGGTCAGTTACGATCTGCGGCACGCCCGATGCGTCTTCGTCGTCACCATCATATACCGGAATACCTTTAGGGGTTGTGATGTCTATCGACATGGTTTCGTCGGCAATGTTCTGCATGGCCCGCAGCAGGCTGGTGTTGAAAGATTTGCTGCGCAAGCTGCCGGAGATGGCGACGATATTCAGTTTGTCAGGCATTGAATTGTTTCCCGATTTTGAAGATGCAGGATGGATGGGGACGGCCCCGGTAACATCAGTACGTTGCGCGCCCACCAGACAGATCAAATACCGCGCCGGTGGTAAAGCTGTTCTGCGGCGACACTATCCACGCAATCATGTCTGCAGCCTCATTGACCTGCAGGAACCTGTTGCGCGGTATCTTGGACAACATGTAGTCGATGTGTTCCTGCTTCATCTGGTCGAAAATTCTGGTTTTGGCGGCTGCGGGCGTGACGCAATTGACCGCAATATCGAGGCCCGCCAGCTCTTTTCCAAGCGACTTTGTCAACGCAATCACGGCGGCCTTGGAGGCGGAATAGGCCGACGCATTGGGATTGCCTTCCTTGCCCGCAATGGAGGCAATATTGCAGATGCGACCATAGCCGCGCTCTGTCATGCCGGGAACCACGGCCTTGTTGACATAGAAGGTTCCGTTCAGGTTGATGTCTATTACCTGGCGCCATGCGCCTGAATCATAGTCAGCCACGGGTTCGTTGGGTCCGGCTATTCCGGCACTGCTGACCAGAATGGACACCGGCCCCAATGCCTTTTCCGTATCCGCGAGTGCGGCGGCGACCGCGGCCTCATCAGTGACATCGACCGCAAACCCCGCTGCATCGCTGCCCAGCTCGCCCGCGGCCTTGTCGGCAAGCGGACCATCCATGTCCCACAGCGCTGTCCTGACGCCTGCCCCGGCCAGTGCTTGCGCCACTGCCAGGCCGATGCCCTGTGCACCTCCGGTCACCACGGCCACCTGGCCGGCAATATCAATCTGCGTCATAACTTCGAACTACCTTTATCTGCGAGAGAAACTGTCAGGCCATATCGAACAGCAGAAATTCCGCGCCGTCGAGAGCCTTGATGTCGATTTCTGTTTCACCGGATATGGCGAGGCCATCACCGGCACGCATTTGTTCGCCATTGACCAGCAATTCGCCTGAAGCAAGCTGAATCCACTGGCCGCGACCGCCAGCCGGTTTGTGGCTGACGCTCTCATCCTCATCCAGCAGGCTGGCATAAACGTCGGCGTGCTGGTTTATGTGCAGCACATCACTGCCTGGTTTGCCCGATATCACCAGCTTCAGCTTGTTGTGACGCTCTGCGCGATCAAAATGACGCTGCTCGTATGATGGTTCAATGCCGGTTGTTTCCGGCATGATCCAGATTTGCAGGAAATGCACAGGCTCTGTTGCAGACCCGTTGTATTCGGAATGCCTGATACCGGTGCCGGCTGACATGCGCTGCACATCGCCGGGCCGGATCACAGACCCTGATCCGAGTGAGTCCTTGTGCTCCAGCGCACCATCCAGCACATATGAGATTATCTCCATGTCGGCATGGCCGTGAGTGTCGAATCCGCCGCCCGGCGAAACCATGTCCTGGTTGATCACCCGAAGCGGACCAAAGCCCATGTGCTCGGGATCATGGTATCCGCCGAAGGAAAAACTGTGTTTTGATTTCAGCCAGCCAAAGTCGGCCTGGCCGCGTTGTTCTGAAAGCCTTAGGCGCAGCATTGTCGTGTCTCCTGTTGCCGGCAGGTTTGAGCCGGTCAATCGATTGCGGTGTTGAACACCAAGATAAGGTCGGAGTTGGTGGAGACAATCGTTCAAAACGTATACGCATTGTTACATCCGACGCTACAATCACCTGATGGATCGATTCGACAGCATGAAGGCTCTGGTCACTGCCGTTGACGAGGGTGGCTTCGCGGCCGCCGGACGCAAGCTCGGATTGTCGCGGGTCCAGGTATCGCGGCTGGTCACTTCTCTGGAAGATCATCTGGGCGCGCAGTTACTGGTACGTACCACGCGCACCATGGCGCTGACCGAAGCCGGCCAGGTGTTTGTGGAACGCGCCCGCATGCTGGTTGATGATATGGCAGAGGCCGAAGCAGCCGCCGGCGACCTGACCGGTGAACTGAAAGGCCTGTTGCAGATCAATGCCCCGATGACATTCGGCGTCTCCCATATTGCGCCTGCCGTCAATGATTTCATGCGCCAGCATCGCGACATCACCGTGTCCCTGAACGTCAATGACCGCTTTGTCGACCCGTATGAAGAAGGCTTTGATGTCACCTTGCGTATTGGCGACTTGCAGCCGTCATCGCTGATTGCCAGGAAAATCTGCCCGATCCGCAGGCTGATGTGCGCAAATCCGGACTATCTGGAAGACCGTGGCCGTCCGCGCACGCCCGCTGATCTGGCTGACCATGCCATCCTGCACTATGGCCATCTCGGCAACGAGTTGCACTGGCCGTTGCGCGGCATCGGCAGTTCAAACCGTCTGGCAGTCTCGCCGGTGCTGTGTTCGAACAATGGTGACGTGCTGAAAATGGCCAGCCTGGCGGGCCAGGGCATCGTCCTGCTGCCGGCCTTCATTGTTGCTGACGAGTTGGCAAGCGGCACGCTGGTTCCGGTGCTGGAAGGGTTTGAACCCGCCCCTGTTGCCCTGCATGCGATTTATCCGCCGGACAAGTATCGCCCCGCCAAGACCCGGGCCTTTGTGGATTTTCTCACCGGCAGGTTTCAGCACCGTCCACCTGGTGGACCGGTGTGACGCTTACGCAGCATCCGACTTCTTGATTGTCTTGTAGGCCGCAAGGGCGGCATCACGGGTCTTGCCCAGATCCACAATCGGCCGGGGATAGGTGGTGCCGAGGTTTACACCGGCATCACCGAGCACTTGGTCCGGCGCCTGCCACGGTTTGTGGATGAACTTGTCGGGCATGGCCGCCAGTTCCGGTACCCAGCGCCGGACATAGCCGCCGTGCTTGTCAAATTTTTCACCCTGAAGAATCGGATTGAATATCCGGAAATAGGGTGCTGCATCGGCCCCGCATCCCGCCACCCACTGCCAGCTTGCCGAGTTCGCGCCGATGTCCGCATCCACCAGCGTGTCCCGGAACCACTGTTCGCCTGCCTGCCAGTGGATACGCAGGTTCTTGATGAGGAAGGACGCCACGATCATACGGACGCGGTTATGCATCCACCCGGTCGCCCACAGTTCGCGCATGCCCGCATCCACGATGGGAAGACCGGTCTGGCCCTTTTGCCAGCATGCAAGTTTTTCTTCGTCCTGCAGCCAGGGGAAATTCGCGAACTCCGGCTTGAACGGCTCCGTAGGCAAAGTTGGCCAGTAATGCAGCAGGTGATATGAAAACTCCCGCCACAGGATTTCCTTCTCGAACGTGTGAGCGCCCCGGTCAATACTGCCGTGTGCCGACGCGACGGCGTGGCTCGTTGCAGCCCAGCACTGCAGGGGACTGATCTCACCGAAATGCAGGTGCGGTGACAGCCGTGAGGTGCCGAATACATCCGGCAGATTGCGGGCATCGTTGTAGTCGCCAACCGCATCTTCCAGAAAATTAGTCAGTTTCTCATGGGCACCGGCCTCGCCCGGTGTCCAGCGGCCAGGGAATTTCGACGCCCAGTCCGGTTTTCCGGCGTAAAGATCAAGATCGTCCAGGGTATCACCGGCAACCTCTGCATTGTAAAAGGCGATTTTTTCCGGTGTCGATCGCGGTTTTCTTGAGATGTCGCGGGACAGGCAGTTTCGCGAAAACGGGGTGTAGACCTTGTAGGGTCCGTCGCTTCCGGTTCTGATGGCTTCAGGTTCATGCAGCAGAAACCCGGAAAAGCGTTTGCATTCGATGCCTCTGGCTTCGCACTGCGCCGCAATTTTCCGCTCCAGTTTGCCGGACCACGGCGCATAGCCACGTGCAAAATAGACACCTTGCGCGCCGGTATCCTGAACCAGTTGCTCAAGCGCGCTGCCCGCCTCGCCCCGACGAAGGATCAGCTTGCCACCCAGTGCTTCCACGGATGCAGCCAGTGAGGCGAGCGACTGATGCAGCCACCAGCGCGATGCACCGCCCATGGCAAACTCGCCGGGCGTGACATCATCGAGAATGTAAACAGGCAGGATCGGGTGTCCCGAGGCAACAGCGGCGTGCAGGCACGCATTGTCGCTCAGGCGCAGGTCCTGGGTGAACCAGACGATAATGGGGTGAGCGCTCACTGAGGTTGTGCCCGCCGAATTGTTGAGAAACTGCTGGTCAGGAAACGCATCAACCGGGTGGTCGGTTCATCAGGTCAGTTGCCGGATGCGCTCATTCCGCTGCCGTCACCGCGCGATTCGAGCAACTGGGTCAGCCAGTCCGGGTCCATTTCCGGAACCGAAGACAGCAAGAGCTGGGTATAGTCTGGATGTGGCGGCGACAGGATATCGTTCTTCATGCCCTGCTCGACCACGCGGCCCTGGAACATCACCACGATCTGATCCGATATCGCCTTCACCGTTGCAATGTCATGGGTAATGAACAGGTAGGTGATATTGAATTCCTTCTGCAGCCGCAGCAGCAGTTTCAAAATGCCTTCCTGCACGATCTGGTCCAGGGCAGATGTTACCTCGTCGCAGATGATCAGTTCCGGATCGGCGGCAAGCGCGCGGGCAATGCATATGCGTTGCTTCTGGCCACCTGACAGCTCACTGGGCAACCGTTCCATGAAACTGTCATCCAGCTCGATCATTTTCAGCAGTTCGGATATCCGTTCATCAAGCTGTTTGCCGGACAATCCGAGGTAAAACTCAAGCGGCCGGCCGATAATGTCGCGAACCGTGTGCTTGGGGTTCATGGCGGTATCGGCCATCTGGTAGATCATCTGGATACGGCGCAGCTGATCCTTCGACCGGTCCTTGAGCGCCAGCGGCAGCGGTTCGTCATTGAACAGCACGTCCCCTTTCATCGGCGGCAGCAGACCTGTGATGACCCGTGCCGTCGTTGACTTGCCGGATCCGGATTCGCCCACGACTGCAACTGTGGACCCGCGCGGAATATCTATGGTGACATCTTCCAGCACCTTGATCGTGCTGCCGTAGCTGGCATCGACGCCATTGACCCTGAGAATGATGTCTTCGCTGGTTTCCTGCGGCTTTTCCAGCGAGCGGACCGCCCACAATGACCTGGTATATGCCTCTTCCGGCTTTTTGAGCATTTGCCGGGCCGGCGCATCTTCAACGGTTTCGCCATAACGCAAGACCTTGATGACATCTGCCATCTGCGCCACAACCGCAAGGTCATGGGTAATGTAGATCGCGGCCGTGTGGAACTGTTCGACAATATCGCGCATGGCTGCCAGAACTTCCACCTGGGTCGTCACATCAAGGGCCGTCGTGGGTTCGTCAAATATGATCAGATCTGGCCGCGATGACATCGCCATGGCGGTCATGGCGCGCTGCAACTGGCCACCGGATACCTGGTGCGGATAGCGTTCGCCGATATTGTCGGGATCGGGCAGCTGCAGGGCGGCAAACAATTCCCTCGCGTCTGTCTTGGCCTCGTCATCGGGACGCAGCCCATGTCCTACCGTTGCCTCGACGCATTGATCTATCAGCCGGTGTGCCGGGTTGAATGAAGCCGCGGCACTTTGCGCCACATACGCTATGCGCGACCCGTGCAGTTCGCGCAACTGGGCGTCATTCATTGCCCTGAGGTCCATACCGTCAAACTGTATGGTGCCGTTGGTAATGCGGCAGCCGGGCTGTGCATATCCCATGGCTGCCTTGCCAAGTGTGGACTTGCCCGCTCCGGACTCGCCGATCAGTCCCATGACCTCGCCGCGGTGCAGCTTCAGGTCCACACCCTTGATGATCGGGTGCCAGACATCATCGGAAAACCCGTCAATGCGAATGTCCCGCATGTCCAGCAGCAGATCGCCGGCTGTGCGATCGCCAGATTTACTTTTCATCGCGAATACCACTTGTTTTGTGCAGGAACCAGTCGACCACGAAATTGACCGCAACGGTCAACAGGGCAATCGCGCCGGCAGGAAGCAGAGGGGTCATGGCTGCCTTCATGTCGTATTCGGCAAACGAAATAAGCTGTGCGTTTTCGCGGACCATCGAACCCCAGTCAGCCGTAGGTGGCTGAATGCCGACACCCAGGAATGACAGCGATGCAATTGTCAGGAACACGAAGCAGAACCGCAGGCCGAATTCTGCCACCATCGGCGGCAGTATATTCGGTAAAATGTCCCGCCGCATGACCCAGGCAAGACTTTCACCGCGCAGCCGTGATGCCTCGACATAGTCCATGACAACGACGTTCAGCGAAACCGCACGTGCCAGCCTGAACACGCGTGTTGCGTCCAGCACGGCGATGATGATGATCAGGTTTATGACATTGGAGCCGAAGATGGACAGCAGCATCAATGAGAAAATCAGGCTCGGGATCGCCATCAGGACGTCCACAAACCGGCTCAGTCCCTGGTCCAGCCAGGACCGGTTGATGGCAGCCATCACGCCGAGACTGCCGCCGATCAAAAATGACAGCGCGGTGGTGGCAACGGCAATGCCGATGGTGTTGCGGGCGCCGTAGATCAGCCGCGACAGCACATCACGCCCCAGTTGGTCTGTGCCGAACCAGAACTCGGAACTCCACGGCGCGTACGGCGTATCAAAAATCTGGCTCTCGCCATATGGCGCAAGCAGCGGCGCAAATACTGCAAGAATGAAATAGAAGGAAATTACGATCATGCCGAACCAGGCTGTTACCGGCGCCTTTTTCAGGTTGCGCCAGGTGCGGTCCCACCAGGTTCTGCGTTCTGCAACAGAGGCCACCTCACCAGCGGCTGAATAGGTCTGGTCATCGGTGCTCATCTTGGGTGCAACAGCCTCGGATTGGTTACGATGGATACAATGTCTGCAAACAGGTTCAACAGGATGTAGGTGGCTGCAAATATCAGGGCGCACGCCTGCACGACGGGAATGTCACGCGTTGTCACGGCATCCACCATAAGCTGCCCGACACCGGGATAGACAAACACCACCTCCACCACCACCACGCCGACGACCAGATAGGCCAGGTTGAAGGCAATCACGTTGACGATCGGTGCCCAGGCATTGGGCAGCGCGTGCTTGATGATGACGTTGGATTTGGACACGCCCTTGAGCCGCGCCATCTCGATGTACGGGCTGGCCAAAAGGTTAATGATGGCAGCCCGGGTCATGCGCATCATGTGCGCGACAATCACCAAAGTCAGGGTAAGCGCCGGCAGTGCCGTCATGTAGATTCTGTCCGCCAGCTCGGTGGACTCACGCACGTTCGCCAGTGACGGGAACACTTTCCACAAAGTTGCCAGCACCAGGATCAGGATATAGGCAACGAAGAACTCGGGAAACGAAATGGTTGTCAGGGTTGTTGCGTTGACGGCGCGGTCATAAAAAGAATTGCGATACAGCGCAGCGGTGATGCCAAGTGTCAGCGCCAGCGGCACGGCAATGATCGCGGTCATTCCAGCCAGGAACAATGTGTTCCACAGGCGCGGGCCGATCAGTTCCATGACTTCGCGCTCGCGGCCCTGGCTGCGGCCAGAGAAGGATGAACCGAAATCTCCCTGCAGCACACCACCTATCCACTGGATATAGCGGGTGACGGCGGGTTCGTTCAGGCCCAGCTCCCGGCGGAAGGCGGCAACGGTTTCGGGCGTGGCCGCCTGTCCCAGAACCGACGTCGCGAAATCGCCGGGCAGGAACTGAAGTGAACTGAAAATGATGATGGAAACGACAAAAAGGGTCAGCAGGCCAAGGCCCAGTCTCTGTAATACAGTCCGCACAATCGGATGCATGTTCTATGTACTCCCTCACGCAAACCGTAACGCGCATCTTGTCGCCGATGCGTCTGTTTGCGTCTCCCACATCGCGAAGGGTGGCAAAAAAAACCGGACATGACCAGCCCTTTTTGTGCCTCAATTTTAAGAGCATGGCCGCACGCCCTGGTTCCGGGAGCGCGGCCACTGCCTATTTCAGGTTGTTAGCCGGTCAGGCAAACCACCAGCGGCGATACATGTAACCGCCGTCATGATCATAGTTTGAATTCAGGTCCCCGTGCGCCAGTTTCTTGCTGTGTGCTGTCACAAAATCGTTGAACATCAATACCATGATGCCACCGTCATCATGCAGAATGTTCTGCATTTCAGCATACATTTCACCGCGCTTGGTTTCGTTCAGTTCGGCACGGGCTGACATCAGCAATTCGTTGAAGCGCGGGTTTTTCCAGAACGTGTCATTCCACTTTGCTTCTGCAGCATAAGCGGTCGTAAACATCCAGTCAGTCGTTGGACGACCACTCCAGAATGACATGCACCATGGCTTTTTCATCCACACATTCGACCAGTAGCCATCCGATGCTTCGCGAATGACGTTGATGTCGATATTACAGGCCTTGGCGGATTCCGACATCAAAACGGCTGCATCCAGTGATCCGGCGAACGCGGCTTCGGACGCAGACAGGTCAACTTTCAGGCTGTCCAGTCCGGCCTTCTTGAGATGGAATTTGGACTTGTCCGGATCGTATGCGTGACGCGGTTCAGGGTCGGTTGCATACTTGATTGACTGTGAGATGGGGTTGTCATTACCGGGTGAACCAAAGCCCAGCAATATCTTCTTCACCAGTTCTTCCCGGTTGATGGCGTACTTCAGCGCAAGGCGGACATCCTTGTTGTCGAACGGCGCCATTGTGGTGTTCATGGGGGCCACATAGTGACCAAATCCGGTGACCTGATCTATTTCCACGCCGGGGTTCCGCTTCAGCAACGAGATTGTTTTCAGGTCTGGCCGGTCGATATAGTCCACATTGCCTGAGTTCAATGCATTTTGGCGTGCAACAACATCACTGACCGACAGCATCGATACTTCATCGAAATAGGCGGTCCCGTAGTAATTGTCGTTGCGTTTGGCTTCAATCGTTACGCCGGGATCAAAGCGTTCCAGTTTGAACGGGCCGGTACCATTACCGGATGCCCAGTCCAGCTTGCCGTCTTTGGCCGGCATGATGGGCAGGTGATAGTCGGATACAACGAAGGGAAAGTCTGCCGACCCGGAACTCAACTCAAAAACCACCTCATGTTTACCGCTGGCCTTTACATCCTGAATGATATCGAGGATCGATTTGGCTGCCGATTTCGTGTCCGCACCCCGGTGATGGTTGATCGAGGCGACAACATCATCTGCGTCGAACGGTTTTCCGTCGTGGAATTCCACGCCCTTGCGCAGTTTGAATACCCAGCGGTCGACCTCTGCGGATGCTTCCCAGCTTTCCGCCAGGCCGGGAGCCGGCGAGTTCTTGGTGTCGATTTCGACCAGATAGTCATATGGGATATAGCCGAGATCGCCGACATGGGAGTTTTCCCAGGTGCCGGGGTCAAGCGAGTCCGTCGTCGAACCGTGACCCACAGCGGATTTCAGGTGTCCGCCTTTTTTCGGCGTGGCGCGCGCCGTGGCAGAAAACAGGTTGTCGCCGGCCGCTACGGTCAGGCCTGCTGCCACTGAAAGCTGAACAAAGTCCCTGCGGCCCATTTTACCTGCCGAGACGAGTGATTTCATCTTGTCGATATTCATGATTTCCTCCCTGGTTCTTGAAAGCCGTAAGTCTATTGGGCAATCAATGTCAGGAGCGTGTCAAGATGATCGGCTTCATTGGCGGGCTTGTCCCAGCGAATGCGATGAATGCGGGGAAACCGCATGGCGATGCCCGACTTGTGCCGGGTTGACGGTTGTACGGCGTCGAATGCCACCTCGAACACAAGTTCAGGCTTGACCGCGCGCACCGGTCCGAACCGGTCGGTTGTGTTGTCGCGGACAAACTTGTCGAGCTTTTTCAGTTCTGCGTCGGTGAAGCCGGAATAGGATTTGCCGACCGGCACCAGTTCGTCCTGTCCGTTTTCACCGGTGCGCCAGGCACCGAACGTGTAATCGGAGTAAAACGATGACCGTTTGCCGGAACCGCGCTGGGCATACATCACCACGCAATCAGCGGTGAGCGCATCACGCTTCCACTTGAACCAGTGTCCTCTCGGCCGTCCGGCCAGATAGGCAGATGCAATGCGCTTCAGCATCAGGCCCTCGATATTGGCATCACGCGCACCGTCGCGCAGCACCGACAGCTCATCAAATGTGGTGAACTCAATCACTTCGCTCATCGATGCGCGAGAGAACTCGTTTGCAGCCAGCAAGTCGTCAAGATGCCTACGCCGCGCCGTGAAATCGAGAGTGCGAAGGTCATCGCCACGATGGAACAACAGATCGTAGAACCGGATGTGGGCCGGGTACTCCTTTACCATCGCTGCGCTGACCGTTTTGCGGTTCAGGCGTTGCTGGAGATCATTGAAAGGGGCGATGTTGCCGTCGCGCAGCACCAGCAACTCACCATCCGCCACACCGGAAAAACCCAGGAACGCATCTGCAATATCGGGGAATGATTTCGATATGTCGTCACCGGTGCGCGAGTACAGCCGCAAGTCTCGCCCGTTGCCGGCCAGTTGCACCCTTATGCCGTCCCACTTCCATTCGGCAACCCATTCCTCAGGCGCAAGTTTTTCAAGATCGCCGTCTTCCAGCGGGTGCGCCAGCATGACCGGTCTGAACACCGGCGTGTCGCCCGGGTCCGGTCTGTCAGCGGTTCCTTCCAGCCAGGCAAACAGGTTCTCGTAAGGCAGCTCGATGCTGTGCCAGATCTCCTCCACATCGGCCACGTCATGGTCAAACGCTTGCGCAATGGCTGTCTTGGCAAGGCGTGCCGACACGCCGATGCGAAGGCCGCCGGTGACCAGCTTGAGCAGAGCCCAGCGGCCATTGGCATCGAGAGCATCCAGCCATCGCGACAGCACCGGCCCGGCATCTGCCCGTTTGAGCGATTGCAGAGTTTCATGAATTTCGCTCAGTGACGGCACCGGCGCATCACTGTTGTGGACTGGCCACAACAGTGAAACCGTCTCGGCGGTATCTCCCACATAGTCACGCGACAGTTTGTAGAGTACAGGGTCGACATGCGGTTCCAGCAACTCGGCCACCAGACGCCGGAACGGCAGGCGCAGGTTCAGGCCGTCTGTAAGGGCAGCCAGCGCAATGCCGCGGTCCGGATCGGGCGTTGTGCGAAAATAGGCCTGCATCAGCTCAAGCTTGGCGTTGCGGGAACTGGTGAAGGCAAGCCGGTTCATCAGCTCTGCGAAGGCGTGCACGGCTTCAGTCTCCTTCGTCCTCAAAACCGACCAGGGCAAGCGCTCTGCCCTTGAGCCCCATACTGGAGATCTGGTGCAGCAAGGCATCTTCCCTGCCGTGGGTTACCCAGACTTCGCTCGCCTCGACGTCTGCTATGGTCTGCAGCAGTTCCGGCCAGTCCGCATGATCGGACACGATAATGGGAAATTCCGCGCCGCGCTGCCGGGCCCGCGCCCGGACCCGCATCCAGCCTGAGGCAAACGCCGTCAGCGGGTCGCTCATGCGCCGTGACCAGCGATCGGCAATCGCAGATGGCGGACACAGTACCAACTGGCCCTGCAGCGTCTCCGGCGGTTCATCGGCGACAGGGCGTAATTCTCCCAGCTCCACGCCTTGCGTTGTATAATAATCGCACAAGCCCTGCAGGGCACCATGCAGGTAGATCGGCCGGTCATAGCCCGCTGCCCGCACGAGCGAGATCATGCGCTGGCATTTGCCAAGTCCGTAAACGCCGAGCAGATGAGTGCGCTGTGGCGATGCGGCAAGTGACGCGACCAGGCGCGCGGCTTCGGTGGCGGCGTTTTCGTGTACAAAGACCGGCAGGCCAAAGGTGGCTTCAGTGATGAACAGATCACACTTTATCACCTCGAAATCGGCACAGGTCGGATCGGTGGCACGCTTGTAATCACCGGACACAACGGCGCGATAGCCCTGCCAGTCCAGGATGACCTGGGCTGCTCCCAGTATGTGTCCGGCAGGCGCCATGCCGACATCAACGCCATTGATCGAAATGGTGTCACCGTAATCTGTCGCTTGCAGGCTTTCACCGGCCCGCCCGCCGTAGCGTACCTGCATGATGTCGAGCGTCTGCTGCGTCGCCATTACAGATGTGTTGCCGGGCCTGGCATGATCGGCGTGGCCGTGGGTAATAACGGCCCGGTCGACCGGGCGTGAGGGATCGATGTAAAAATCGCCCGGCTCGCAGTAAAGCCCCCTTGGGGTCGGGTACAGCCATGTTGCGGGATCCAGGGTCATGACACTCAAACGCTACAACGCAACTGTCGGTTCAGGCAAATGCATCACGCGCCAGTGCCGGCATCCGGGCATAAAGTGTAAATCCGCGCACGATGAAGAACAGTGACAGGGCAAACCACAACCCGTGATTGCCGAACACCGGCATCAGCGTGTAGCCCACTGCCAGATACACCGCCAGCGAGATGATCATCATGTTGCGCATGTCGCGGGTCCGCGTCGCACCGATGAAGATGCCGTCAAGCTGGAAACATGCCGCTCCCAGTATCGGCGTCAGGGCAGCCCACCACAGGAAGGTGCGTGCAAAGGAGCGGATGTCCGGGTTGACCGACATGAGATCAATTGCCCAGGGTCCGGCCAGCAGGATGGCAAGTGACAGGACAACACCGGTGACCATGGCCCATTGCGAGGAAATGCGCACCGCCGTGTTGTAACGCTGGCGCGATTTGGCGCCCACCGACTGGCCGACCAGGGCTTCGCTTACCGTGGCGAAACCGTCAATCATGTAGCTGCCCATGAAGAACAGCTGCATCAGGATGGCGTTGGCCGATACGGCCACATCACTGATTTTCGCCCCTTGTGATGCAAACCATGAAAACCCGAACGTGAGACATAAGGTTCGCACCATGATATCGCCGTTGACCAGCACCATGCGCCTGACCTTGTCACGGTCCAGTATTCTGGCGCGCGACGGCCGCTCGCCATCCCGGCGCAGGAACATCCAGACCACGGCCAGGCCGACAAAGGCAGAAGACACCTCGGCAATCAGGGTGCCGTATCCGATCCCCGCGGTGGCCATGTCCAGATGCAGCACAAACAGCGCATCCAGCGCCATGTTGGCGACGTTGAGATAGATCTGCACAATGAACGCCCAGCGCATCTGTCCGATGCCGATGAGCCAGCCGAGTATAGCGTAGTTGGCCAGCGAAAACGGGGCCGACCAGATGCGGATATCGAAGTAGATTTTCGCTTCGCGCTCAATGTCAGGAGATGCTGCAATCAGCCAGAATGACAGCTTCGAAATCAGCGGCGCAAGCAGCAGCAGGATGACGCCTATACCTGCCGCCAGCAGCAGGGCACGGTATAAAACCGCGGCAAGCTCTTTGCCGTCACCTGCACCATAGGCCTGGGCAGCGATGCCCGACGTGCCCATGCGCAGGAAGCCGAAGCCCCAGTAAACCAGCGAGAAAATCAGCGCGCCGATGGCAATCGCCCCAATATAGTGAGCATCCGGCAACTGCCCGATAACGGCCGTATCGACCACACCCAGCAAGGGTTGTGATACGTTGGCCAGCATGATCGGCACCGCCATCGTGACAACTGATTTATGTGTGATCGGCGTCATGAGCGCATTGGCATTTGTGACTGCATGATTGTCAACTGCATTGCCGTCAAACCTCGTATACTACTGACACATGGATTCTGCCGTCTCACATAAGTCATCAACACAAGCCGGCTTGCCTGAAGCCTTTGCCGACTGGTTTGCCGCGCGTGGCTGGCAACCGCGCAGCCACCAGCTGGACATGCTGGAAACCGTGTCTGCGGGACATTCGGCGTTGCTGATTGCACCGACGGGCGGCGGCAAGACGCTGGCGGGATTTCTGCCGTCGCTGATTGAACTGGCGCAAGGGGCTGCGGGTAAGGGCTTGCATACGCTTTATGTGTCACCACTCAAGGCACTGGCTGTCGACATTACCCGCAACCTGGAAGCGCCGATCCGGGAAATGGGTCTCGACATCCGCATCGAGGCGCGCACCGGCGATACACCCGCTCACAAGCGTCAGCGCCAGAAGACCAATCCGCCGGATATCCTCATCACCACGCCGGAGCAGGTGTCCCTGCTGATCACCCAGGAAGGGGCTGAACACTATTTCGCCAATCTGCGTGTGGTCATTCTCGATGAATTACACTCCATGGCACCAACCAAGCGCGGTTGTCTGCTGGCACTGGCGTTGGCTCGGCTGCATCGGTTTGCGCCCGGCCTGAAGCGGGTCGGTTTGTCTGCCACGGTGGCAAGCCCCGATACAATGCGGGCATGGCTGATGCCGCAGGATCGCGATCAAGCAGGCGTTGAGCATATGGCGGCCTTTGTGCGCGCACCCGGCGGGGCGGAGCCGGATATTGCCATCATGCGCTGTGGTGAAGAGGTCCGGATGCCGTGGTCGGGTCACACCAGCGCCTATGCACTTCCCGATATTTATGAGGCGGTCAAGTCTGCCGGCATGGCACTGGTGTTCACCAACACCAGGTCGCAGGCGGAACGCATTTTCCATGAACTGTGGACCTTGAATGAAGACGCCCTGCCGATTGCCCTGCATCACGGTTCGCTGGATGTTTCGCAGCGCCGCAAGGTGGAAGCCGCCATGGCGGCCGGCTCTCTTCGAGCCGTGGTGTGTACGTCCACGCTCGACCTCGGCATTGACTGGGGCGACGTGGACCTCGTCATCAATGTGGGCGCCCCCAAGGGTTCAAGCCGCATCCTGCAGCGTATCGGCCGCGCCAACCACCGCTATGAAGAACCTTCACGTGCTTTGCTGGTGCCGTCAAACCGGTTTGAGGTACTGGAATGCGAGGCAGCACGGGTTGCTGCGTTTGAAGGTGCGCAGGATGGCGAAGGCCCGGCCGAGCTGAAACGAGACGTTCTGGCACAGCACATCATGGGGTCTGCGGTGGCAGCGCCGTTTGATCCGGACGAGCTTTATGCCGAGATCGTTTCGGCATGGCCGTATCGGACCCTGACCCGCGAGGACTTCGATCAGGCAGTGGATTTCGTGGCGACCGGCGGCTATGCGCTGAAAACCTATGAGCGTTTCGCCCGGCTCAAACAGATGCCGGACGGGCGCATGCGGCTGACCCACCCGCGGCTTGCACAAAGCTATCGCATGAATGCCGGTACCATCGTTGAAGCCGAGATGCTGAAGGTCAAGCTTGCCGGCAAGCGGCGCTCTTCAGCCGGCAAGCCGCTGAACAAGTGGGGCGGCAAGGTGCTTGGCGAAGTGGAAGAATGGTTTGTGGAGCAGTTGCGTATTGGCGATACCTTCCTGTTTGCCGGGCAGATACTGCGCCTGGAAGCGGTTGAGGAACTCAACGCACTGGTCAGCCGCGCCGATGCGACGGAACCGATGATACCGTCCTACCAGGGCGGGAAGTTTCCCTTGTCGACCTATCTGGCAGGCCGGGTGCGCGCCATGCTGGCCGAGCCTGCAAGCTGGCAGTACCTGCCGGAACAAGTGCGCGACTGGCTGAAGGTGCAGCAATGGAAGTCGGTACTGCCGCAAGCCCACCAGATGCTGGTCGAAACCTTCCCGAGAGCCAACAAACATTATCTGATGTGCTATCCGTTTGACGGTAGGCTGGCGCACCAGACGCTCGGCATGTTGCTGACCAGACGGCTTGAGCGTGCCGGCATGCAGCCCCTGGGGTTTGTCTGCAATGACTATGCCTTGTCGGTATGGTGTGTCCGTGATGTATCGCTGGCCATCGAGACCGGCAGGTTGTCCCTGGCCCAGTTGTTCGATGAGGACATGCTCGGCGATGATCTGGATGCCTGGCTGGCGGAATCCATGCTGATGAAGCGGACTTTCCGCACCTGCGCCATCATTGCCGGTCTGATCGAGCGGCGCTGGCCGGGCCAGGAAAAGTCGGGCCGTCAGATGACAGTGTCCGCAGACCTGATTTACGACGTGCTGCGCACCCATCAACCCGATCACTGGCTTTTAAAAGCGGCATGGGATGATGCGGCGTCCGGCCTGATCGACGCCAAACGGCTGGCAATGATGCTGGCCCGCATCAAGGACAACATCATCCACAAGGCGCTCGAGCAGGTTTCTCCCCTGGCGGTGCCGGTCATGCTTGAGATCGGGCGCGAACCGGTTTATGGCGAAGCCCATGACGCTCTGCTTGCCGAAGCCGCCGACGACCTTGTTGACGAAGCCATGCGGCTCGTCTGACGTCATGCATGTGCGGCTTGGTGGTCTCGAGTTCATTCCTTGTCTGTCTGGTGCCCTTTATGTGCCGGAATATGACACACTGCTGATTGCTGACCTGCATCTGGAAAAAGGCTCGTCGCGCGCCCATCTCGGCCAGCTGCTGCCACCTTACGACACACGGGCTGGATTGCTCTCGCTACAGGCTGCGATTGCCTGGTGGACACCTGCCAGGGTCATGCTGCTGGGCGACAGCTTTCATGACGCCCATGGTCCTGACCGCATGGCGCAAGCCGATCGCGCGTTGCTGGAAAAACTGGCAACTGAAACTGAGTTCATCTGGTTGTCGGGCAATCATGACCCTAGCCTGCCTGCGCATTTGCCGGGCACCAGATCCGTGGAAATCGCCCTGGGTGACATTACCCTTCGCCATGAACCCGGTGCCGGTGCAGTAAACGAGATTGCCGGCCATCTGCATCCGGTAGCCGCCATCAGACGGCGCGGACGCCGGGTCCGGACCAAGTGCTTTGTCATCTCGCCGGCGCGGATCATCCTGCCTGCATTCGGTGCCTATACGGGTGGTCTGGATGTGCGTCATGAGGCGTTTCGTCCGCTGCTCGCCGGTGAGGCTTTCCGGGTAATCATGATCGGCAAAACCGCATTGCATGCGCTGCCGGGCCGCGCCGTGCTTTAGGGTCCTGACCCTAGCCTGAAGCGACAGCGCGCACCACAACCGCCGCTATCAGCGCCAATACTGCGCCGGTTGTGAGTATGGCCCGCAAGGTCGCATACCATGGCGGCAGCTCGCCGCGTTGTGACGATTGCACATCCCAGACACCTTGCAGCAGAAAGCCGCCAATCAGCAAAATCAGGCCAACGGTGGCAGGCAGCAGCAAGGCCACGAACCCCGCCAGCGACGGCAGCACGGACAGCACAAACAGGGTGGCCTGCAACGGACCGGGCGGCAGTTTCAGGGCCGCCCCCCAGCGTATGCCGCCAAGGAATGACAGGATGACCGCGCCATAGCCCATCTGGATCAGCAGGGCGCGCGACGTGGTGCCTTGTTCGGCTTCCGTGCCCAGCAGCAGAAACGGCAGCCAGAACGGCAACAGACCGGCGATGCCGAGCCACAGGGCCGGACCGGGAATCCTGGTAATGGCTTCAGACAGTCTCATGATTTCTTACGGCCGGTCCGGCAAAAAACGATGTGATGGTCCATTATATAGTCAGTATACATTGAAATTCGCGGCGGTGAATGGCAAAGATGCGGGACAAAGCTGACGCCCACTTTTTTCAGCACCAACAGATACGTGACATATAGTTGTCGCAATGGCTGGAGAAAAACAACTGCATCATGTCTGGTTTTGTCATTCATCACTACAACATTGTTGACCGGTCTCGTGTTGGCGAACTCGGGCCGCTGTCGCTGCCGATCGTTGAAAAATATGGCGGGACAATCCTTATCGCCAGCCCGCTAAAAGCTCTCAAAGGCAGCACTTATTCGAATATGGTTGTCTACCAGTTTGACAGCTTTGATGCTGCTTTGACCTTCTACCACTCAAATGAGATGACGGACTTTGCGAAACTCCGGGACCAGATAATCGACGGTATTTCAATGGTGTTGCCTGGTCATTCAGAAACGGATCAAGTGGTAAGCTCCGGTTACTTTTCAACGGGCGACTGATTTGCAGCCCTTTTCTGACACAACCGGAGCAATATGATACGACGCACTATGCGCGCTTCCTACGATACGATCGGTGTCAATTATTCTGATCTAAGAAAACCTGATTCCCGCATTGAAACGATGATCTCAAACGCCTTGGGATCAGCAGAAACTGTTTTGAATGTTGGCGCAGGAACGGGATCGTATGAGCCGGCTGACAGAACGGTCACAGCCATTGAGCCCTCCGCCGAAATGATCCTGCAGCGTGCGCCGTCGGCTGCGCCTGTTGTTCAGGGATACGCCGAGAGCCTGCCCTTCGACGACAAGTCCTTTGATGCATCGATGGCGATCCTGACGGTGCATCACTGGACCGACAAGCAACAGGGCCTCAACGAGATGCGCCGTGTTACGCGTGGGCCGGTTGTTATCCTGACATACGATCCATCCTTTCGCGCGTTCTGGCTGCTGGACTATTTTCCGGAACTGGTAGCCCTGGACGAAGCGCAAATGCCGAAGATAACGGATTACGGCGAGTGGCTGGGGCCTGTCGTGATTGAGCCTGTTCCGATCCCGCATGATTGCACGGACGGGTTCCTGAGCGCTTACTGGCGGCGACCGGCGGCATATCTCGACCCGCGAATTCGTGCCGCCATGTCGTCTTTCTGGAAGGTGGGCAACGTGTCTGAGGCGTTGAGCAGGCTGGAAACGGATCTGGAGAACGGCGCATGGGTGAAGCGTAATGCCTCACTGATGGAGCTTGATGCCTGTGACTGCGGCTATCGCCTCGTCATGACAAAATGACGTTGCCCCTAGATCACACCCTTTTGCAGATGGTCCAGCAACTGCCTTGACACAATGCCGTTGACCGGCAGGCCGTGGCGCAACTGATACAGCCTGATGGCATTTGCCGTACCGGAGCTCATTTCACCGTTAGCGGTTCCGGCCTCAAAGCCCTTTTGGGTCAGAAGCTGCTGAACCCGCTTGATCCGGTCTTTTGCGCTAAGCGGCTGATCGGCAGTTTGCCCGGTGGGCGCTTTTGCGGAAGCCTGGGTGCTGTTTTTGGCAATGCCCCATGCCTGCTCGGTAATGGAAACCATATTGGCCTCGCGTTGTGGAGCGGTCGGCCTCCATGACGCGATCGACTGGTCAATTGCGGCAAGCGCGGCCTTGTCCACAGCTGCATTCATTTCTTTTGCTTTCTTCACCGCGTCGCGGTCACCGCTTCTGGCAGCAATCGAATACCATTTGTAGGCTTCCTGCGGGTTTTTCGGTATCCCCAGCCCTCGTTCGTTCAGGACAGCGAAGTTATATTGGCTGTCAGGCAAACCGTGTTGGGCGGCTGCACCGAACCATTTGGCGGCACGTGACAGGTCGGGCTTGCCGTTTGCTGTATCGGCGGACATCACGGCCAGATTGTGCATGGCCTTGATGTTTCCCTGACTGGCAGCTTTGGCATACCAGCTCATCGCCTGGAAACGATCCTGAGTAACGCCGCTGCCACGCTCATACAAGGTACCGATGCGGTATTGCGCAGCAGCCAGACCACCTTCGGCTGCGCGAATATACCATTGGGCGGCCTTGTCATGGTCACGGCCGACTTTTCTGCCTTCAAGGTATCTGCTGGCGATAATGAACTGGGCGCTGGCGTTGCCGCCGATGGCTGCCTGGCGAAGTTCGACTGTGCCGATCTGTTCGGGAAGGCTCGTGCCCACGACAGCTGAAATAGAGTTTTCCGCGCTACCGGGAACTTGCGACAACAGCGGATCGGAGTTGTCAGTTGGCCCAACTGATGCCGTTGTGATCGGATCTGTTGCGACCTGGTCACGACGCGCTGTTGTTGTCGGGATTTCAACGGACCTGCCGGATGTGGGCAGTTCAATCCTGGCAGTGGCCGGTTGCAGCTTCTGCTGTTTCGCAGGCTGGGTCATGCTGGTTGCTGCCGGTTCGGATACAGAACTCTGTTTGCTTGGATTTGCAGTGAACAAACCGGAATTGCTTGTATAGGCAGAAACAGCGGCCAGCAGGACTGCAGCTGCCAGGATCAGGCGTTTGCGGCTGGAGCCGCCTTTGCTCGAGGATTTTGTGCCAGCGGAGCGGTCCTTGCGAGAAACTGCCGATGAGAACATGTGTTGTTCCTGGCTGGCATCGCCTGCGTGCGGATCAAATCCGCCAAAGTCGGTCGACGTTGCGTCCAGCGGAACATTGCCCTGAGCATCCACGTTGCCGGATGCGGCCTGGCGCGCTGCGGCTATGAAGTCAACATTACCGTCAGGCGCGCCGGCAACGCTGGCCGCAGCCCCGGCAGCAGCCATTGTTTGCGGCGACATCGACATGGGTACATCAGAGTTGACGCCGTGATTCTGGCGCATGTGGGAACGGACAACCGTCAACCAGTCTGTGTCTCCGGACTGTGTCTCTTGAGGCGCCGCGGGTTGACTTTCTGCAGCAGGGGATGTGCCGGTTGCCAAGCTGGCGCCGGATACGTCCGCGAGCGCATCGGCATGAGAGGGCTGAACCGCGCCATTGGCAGCGTCATCCTGTGCAGGTTCATCAATCGGTGAAGGATGCGCCGGGGCAGCCTGGGTCTCTGCAGCAATGGCAGCGGCAGACGCTGCGACACTGGCGGTGAGTTCATCTATCTCGTCTGTCTGGGCACTTGTGTCGATAGCAGCTGAATTGTCGGGTTGAGCTGCTGCATTGCTTTGACTGTCAACTTCGCTGAGTTTGGTGATGATCTGGGCCAGCGTTTCATGAACAGCTTCCAGAGTTGCCTGGGTGCGCTGGTCTGCTGTTTCGGCATTGGCTCTGACTGCAGCGAGACCGTCTTGAAGGGCCTGCAGTTCAGCTGACGGTTCAGCCCCTTCCGCCGATGCGTCAGGCGACCCGGATCCCACCAGTGAGCGGGCCTCAGCGCGGCTTTCTTCGAGGCTGGCAAACAGCTGCTGTATGGAGTTTTCAATTGTTGCGAGGCTGCCCAGCTGCTGTTCGGTTGCCGCCAGCCTCTGCTCGATTGTTTCCACCTGCGCGGTGATCTGCGGATTTGCCACAGAAGATGACGCTGCCATCTGGGTATCCAGCGCCATGATGCGGGCTTCCAGCGCACCAAGCTGCGGCTGATAGTCAGCCGGTTCGGTAATCTGCTGCAATCGTGCGCTTAGCTCCGAAATGCGCTGTTCAATCTGGACAATCGGTTCCAGCCCAGGCGTTTCGTCAACCCTGCTTGACAGCATTTCAAGTGCGCTGCGCAGTGCCTGAACTTCCTGGTCGGACGCCGCCTGTTGCCGGATTTCTTCAAAGCGGGAGTGCAGCTCTGTGATGTCTGACTGGACGGATGCCAGTCCTGCATCGGAGGATCCTGCGACAGCCAGTTTCTGCTCGGCCTGTTCTACAAGACTTGCCAGGCGGGCTTCTATGGCGCTTGCCTGTTCTTCTGCGGCCCTGCCGGCTGTTGCTTCAGCCTGCTGGCCGATGGCTTCTGCGGAATGACGAACCGTGTCAATACGCTCGGCAAGCTCACGAATACGGGCTTCAAACAGGGCCTTGAGCTGCTGATCTTCGCCGCCGCCGGCGGTCTGTTCAACCCTGGTTGCCAGTTCCTGCATGCGGGCTTCCAGGTTTGCCATGAAATCGGGCCTGGTGTTCTCCTGAGACGGTGTATCAACCTTGCCATCGAGCTCGACAATCCGGTTTTGCAACTGGCCTATGGTGTCTCTGGACTGCTGGTCTGATTTTTCAATATGATCGACAATATTACGGACCGCACCTTCAAGAGCGCTGAATCCGGGTACATTGCGGGCCGTGATTTCTACCGGGCGCAGAGCGACTTCCTCAAGCCGGTCCCCGATCTTGTCAACACGCTTGCCCAGCGTTTTGACGCCGTCCTGTGCACGTTGCTCACCTTGTTCGATTCGATCCAGCAGCAGATCCATGGCCTTGGAGCTGGCCTGATCACCGGTTGCAGGTGCCGCGGCAGACAGTGCATGCGGAGTTTTTTCGGTGACAGCTTCGCGTTCCTGCATCTCGCTCAGGCGGGAAACCAGGATATCCAGTTTGCGTTCTATAGAGCTTTCATCCGGTGTGGATTGGTTTTTGGATTTGCCGTCGGCCTTGCCACGCGATGGTGCTGCCGTCTTTGAGCGGGAATTTCGAGCGCTTGCGGATGATGCTGCCTTTTTACGGGTTGCGCGCGGCTTCGTGTCGGCATCTTCACTGGCGCTGTCCAGTATTTTCTGATTCAGCCACTGTCCCAGGGTCTGGCCTTGTGAGGTGGCAGCGTCCTTTGCAATCTCACGCGCCTTGCCGTCGATGCCCTTAACGCTCCATGGAATGCCTGGCTTCATGACCCAATTCTCTTTTCGCTGTCCTGACCCGTTCATCTGACTGACCGGTCAATGCCCGGTGGAAACGAATCCACCCCCTCGATAATGCTAAAAGTTAACAGGTTTGGTTAAGAACGAGTTAAGCTTGTCCCTATTGCGGACATTTGGTTTACGTTTTGTATTTCCGATGATTTGCAGAGGTGCATCTTTTCGTGGTATTAAATGCCGTATACGCATTGACGTCGAAGCGTCGTGTGGTACATACCGCGTCAAAATCGCTAATAAATGAGACTTTAGGTCATATCAGGAGTGGTTTATGAGATTCTGCCAGGCAAAATCTTGCCGCATTCTGGTATTAGGTAAAGTTTTATCTGAGCGTGCCAGACGGCAGCGGATAGTTTATCGTGTAATTTTAAATCCATTGATTGCCTGGTCGAAGCCAGGCTGGAAGGTGACTTATGGTTGTTAAACAGGGGGAACATGAAAACCGGGATCGCACATATTCGATTACTGAGTTGTGCAAAGAGTTCGAGGTAACGCCACGAACCCTGCGTTTTTATGAACAAAAGGGTTTGCTAAGCCCGGCGCGACGCGGCTGGACGAGACTGTTCTCATACCGCGACCGGGCCCGGTTGAAGCTGATCCTGCGTGGCAAGAAAGTCGGCTTTTCGCTTGAGGAAATCAAGGAACTGCTGGATCTCTACAGCTTGCGCGATGGCCAGCTGACCCAGCTTCGGGTTGCCTCAACCAAAATGCGTGAACGTCTCGACGCGCTCCAGATCCAGCGTGTCGAGCTTGATGAAGCGATACTTGATCTCCAGCGCACAGTTGAAATTGTCGATGGAATGTTGAAGGCGCGCACCGAAGGTGGTGCGGAAAAAGCAAAAGCAGGTTGATTTGGAGCGCTTTGCCAATTTGGTTATGCGCAGACAGTCATTCAGGAATGCCATCGGCGGTGCCGGTGGCATTTTTTTCTTGCTGACCGGGCCAGGAAAGCCGGATCATGATGTGAAACGTTGATGCATCATGAAATGGACCAACCCGTATGAGTGTTTTTGATCTGCCTGTACCGGCCTGGATGGCTGAAGACCATGAGATGCTTGCCGAGCAGGCAGGCAGGTTCTTCGAAGCCGAAGTGGCACCTCGCTATGACGATTTCGAAGCCGCCGGTGTGTTTGATCGCGACGTCTGGGAGCAGGCGGGCGCTGCCGGTTTGTTGTGTGCGTCAGTGCCGGAAGAATTCGGTGGACCGGGTGGAGATTTCGGCCATGATGCCGTTATCACCTATCAGGCTAACCTGAAAGGATGTGACGGCTTTGGCGGGCCATTGCACTCTGCAATCGTTGCGCCCTACATCCAGCACTATGGCTCCGACGAGCAGAAGCGGCGCTGGCTGTCCAAAATGGCGACCGGAGAATACATAGCAGCGATCGCCATGACGGAGCCGGGGGCCGGGTCCGACCTGCAAGGCGTGAAGACCACCGCCAAGCGTGATGGAAATCATTATGTGATCAATGGTTCAAAGACCTTCATCACCAACGGGCAACTGGCCAACCTGATACTCGTCGTAACCAAGACTGATCCGTCAGCGGGTGCAAAGGGTACGTCGCTGTTTGTTGTGGAAACTGACAAGGTCGAAGGCTTCAGGCGCGGACGGAACCTCGACAAGGTGGGTATGAAATCAAACGACACATCGGAGTTGTTTTTCGATGATGTGCGCGTGCCTGCAGACGCGCTTCTGGGGCCCGAACAGGGGCAGGGTTTCGTGCAGCTCATGCAGCAGCTTCCCCAGGAGCGGCTGCTGATTGCGGTTTATGCCATCGCCCGGATCGAGCGGGCGCTCACCGAGACCCTGGATTATGTCAAGCAGCGCAAGGCGTTTGGCAAATCCATCATCGATTTCCAGAATTCCCAGTTCGTGCTTGCCGAGTGCAAGACCGAAGCAACCATCGCCAAGGTGTTTGTCGACAATTGTATTGAGCGCCATATGGCGGGAGGTCTTGATGCAACCACTGCCTCGATGGCGAAATACTGGCTCACCGATCTGCAGTGCAAGATCATCGACAAATGCCTGCAACTGCATGGCGGCTACGGTTACATGGATGAATACCCGATCTCGCGCATGTATCGCGATGCCCGTGTCGAGCGGATATATGGCGGGTCAAACGAGATCATGAAAGTGCTGATCGCGCGGTCCCTGTAACTCTGCAAACCTCTAATCGACAATCGCCTGGTAGACCAGTGCGCGCAGTTCCTTGCGGCTGGGCCAGGTGCTCGATGGCAGCAACTGGGTCAGAAACACCACTGACAATTCTTCTTTAGGGTCACACCAGAAATAGGTACTGGCCATGCCGCCCCATGAAAAATCGCCGACGCTGCCCGACAGCATCGATTGTGCCGGGTTCAGACTGATGGCGAATCCCAGACCAAAGCCAACCCCGGTGAACGATGTTTCACACCATGCACTGGGACCGAGTGTGGCCAGGTCAACTCCGCCGGGAAGGTGGTTGGACGTCATCAGTGATACGGTGTTGCGGCTCAGCAGGCGTACATCGCCAAGCGCACCGCCGCGCCGCAGCATTTCAGCAAACCGCAGATAGTCACGGCCGGTTGAAACCAATCCGCCGCCGCCGGAGAAGGTATCCACTTCGCCTTCGCCGAACCCGGTTGGAAATACCGGCATGCCGCCCTTCGGGTCATAGGCGTAGCATGGTCCCAGCCGGCCCATTTTTGACGATGGTACGACAAACGATGTGTCATCCATTTCAAGCGGTTCCAGAATGTGGTCGGTAAAGAACCGGTCCAGTGTCTTGCCGGAAACCACTTCCACAATTCGCCCGACAACATCTGTGGCAACCGAGTAGTGCCAGCGCGTTCCCGGCTGAAACAGCAACGGTGTGCCGGCAAGGCGAACGGCGGTTTCTGCAAGCCCGCCGGCCCGCTGGCCGAAATCAAGCCGCTTGGCTCCGTAGGTCTCGGACAAGAGATCCTGGTTGAATCCGTAGGTGAGCCCGGATGTATGTGTCAGCAGATTGTGGATGGTCATCGGCGCGCGCAATGGCTCGGTCTGGTCAGGGCGCTCGGCGCCGGATACCAGCACCGGCGTGTCGGCAAACTCCGGAATGAACATCGACACAGGATCATCGAGATGAACCAGCCCTTGTTCATACAACATCATGAAGGCGGTAGAGGTCACCGGCTTGGTCATTGAATAGATGCGTGCCAGCGTGTCTGGCGTGTAGGCGGTTTTGGCCTCGACATCCGAGTAGCCGGTATGGCCTTCCCAGGCCACGCGCCCTTTGCGGGCGATCAGGGTTGCGGCAAACGGAAATCTGCCCTGGTCGGTATAGCGCCGCATCCAGTCGTCAATTCGGGTGAGACGGGCAGCGTCGAGGCCGCACTGGGCAGGGGATGATGATTGTAACGGCATGGGTTGGATTGAGGCTCAAATGATCATGACGGTCAAGGGGAAGCGGCGCACCAAGGCTGCTTTTTAGGACAACTGGAATTATCGGTGCTGTCGGCCAACTCCGCAATGTGACGGATTGCACATTCCCAAGATTACAATTCCGTCATGTTCACTGACATCAACGTGATTGACACGAAACATAAACGAACCAGAACTCAAAAGAGGAAACAGACCAATGACCACCATCCGCAACACAGCAATTGCCGCCGTCGCCGCCATCACCATGGCCGCTGCAATGGCGTCTCCGGCGCAAGCCGGCTCCAAGCATTTCTGGGCCGGTGTTGGCACTGCCGCAGCCTTCGGCGCCTTCGGTGCTGCGCATGGCCACGGTTATTATGGCCATGATGAATATCGCGGTGGCCGCCACTATCGCCGCTCGGCGCGGCGCTGCGCACGCCGTTTTGGCTGGCACACATGGCGCTGGGAACGTTGCATGCGCCGCCGCGGTTACTGATCCCGAAAATACCATAATAACAACGAATTGCGCCGCCGGGGCAGCCCGGTGGCGCAAGTTTAATTTGTACCTACTCCCGGTTTGCAGCTAATCTGCCGTACAAAGCAGATGTGTCTGGCGTGCAGTTGAATTTACCGTGGCCGTTGCATCAGGATTGAATGCAGTGGGGTCGGCTGCACAATGACGACGGGAGTCGGGACATGTTCAGGAGATTGTCAGCCATTGCGGCAACAGCGCTTTTGGTGATGGCGGGATCACTAACCGCTTCAGCAGCGGCTGTGGCACCGGACGTTGCCGACAGGACGTCTGTCGCCAGGAGCCCGGGTGACGGCAGTTACAAGGTGGCGCGCGATACCCGCAGAGCACGCCAGCGACGCCGGAGAATCCGGCGGGAACTGGATGATATCGGAAGCGGCATCGTAGAAGGGTTCCTGGCGCTTGGCGCGGCTGCGGCCGCTGCCCGGGACCATAAGGTATTCAGGCGTGATCGATCGTGCAGACGTGTTGAGCGTCGCTGTGCCAAACGCCATGGCTGGGAAACCCGCAGGTGGGAAAACTGCGTTGGAAAACGAGGCTGCTAGACCGGTCCGGTGATGTTGTTTTTTGGTGTGTACTTGATCTCGATTTGCACCTAGTTTGCGGCGCGGAGCGGGCATTGGCCGATGCGTAAACGTGGTGTTCACGATCTGCCATCAAAAATTGCTATAACATAAGGACAGGAGTCTGAAATTGATCAGGAGATTGTTTGTCGTATCAGCGGCAGCACTGATGCTGATGGCCGGATCGCAGGGTGCATCTGCGGCGGCCAATGCGCCTGGAACTGCCGCGAAAACACCGATTGCGGCGCATTCAGCGGACGGCAGCTACAAGGTTGCAAAGAAAGCGCGCAACCGCAATCGGCGAAACAGGCGCAAACGCAACCGCAGACGCAATATGGGCATTGGCCTGGGACTGGCTGCAGGTGCAATTGCAATTGGTGCTGCAGCAGCTGCCGCACGCGAACGCGAGGAGTACAGGGCCTGCCGTCGTGTCGAGCGGCGCTGCGCCCGCCGTCACGGCTGGGAAACCCGCAGATGGTACCGCTGTGTTGAAAACCGCGGCTGCTAGCACAGTTGCAATTGATCAGGTATCAACGCCGCTGGAGAGATCCGGCGGCGTTTTTGATTCCGGCCACATTGATCGGCAGGGTTCCAGCCTGCATTGTGGTTGCGTTAGTAGTGAAGCTGTCAGATTCTTCGATACAACCGGACTTTCGCTAACAGGGGCCCAGAACCATGAATGCGTTGCAGATCACAGCACTGTTGATTGTCTTTGCCGGCGGGTTCGGTGCCATCAACTATCTGTTTTTCAAGTTGCCTTCGGCCATCGGTATACTGGTCGTGGCGTTCCTGGCATCGCTGGCTGTAATCGGCCTGGAAGCCCTGTTTCCGTTTCTCAGCATTGCCGAGGCAATCACTGCTTTTGTGGCGGAAATAGAGTTTTCCCAAGCCCTGCTGGAAGGGATGCTGGGTCTGCTGCTGTTTGCAGGCGCCCTGCACGTGAATATTGAGGATCTTCGCGCCGAAGCGTGGGTGATCGCCTTGATGGCAACATTGGGCGTAGCGCTGTCCACAGTGATAATCGGAGTTGGTTTCCACTGGATTACAGCAATGCCGTTACTGGTGGCGCTGGTATTCGGTGCGCTGATCTCTCCGACAGATCCGGTCGCTGTTCTCGGCGTTTTGCGCGAGGCCGACCTGCCCAAATCCCTGGAAACCAAGATTGCCGGTGAAAGCCTGTTCAATGACGGTGTCGGCTATGTTGTGTTTCTGCTGCTGGTCGGCCTGGCATTTCCCGTGGCAGGTTCGCATACGGATGCAAGCATTGCGGGTGTAGCTACATTCTTTGCCAAGGAAGCGCTGGGTGGCGCGCTTCTGGGGGCTGTGCTCGGCTGGTGCGTGTTCCAGGTTATGAAGCGCATTGATGACTATCCGCTGGAAATACTGTTGTCGCTCGGGCTCGCATTCGGCGGGTATGAGCTGGCCGTGGCTTTGCATGTCTCCGGTCCGATCATGGCTGTGGTGGCCGGATTGTTCATCGGCAATACTGGCGTCAAGTATGGCATGTCGGCGGAAACCCGGCAGCATTTGAACGTGTTCTGGACCCTGATTGACGAAATGCTCAATGCAGTACTGTTCCTGCTTATCGGCGTGGAGATTTTCGCCATAACCTTCAACTGGGATACCATGACAACCGGACTGGCGGCTATCGCGCTGGCGCTGGTGGCCAGACTTGTTGCCGTGGCGGTGCCGATCGCGGTGTTGTCGCCGTTCAGGGTCTATTCCAAAGGCGTGGTGCCGATCATGACCTGGGGTGGTTTGAAGGGCGGTATTTCAGTCGCCCTGGCGCTCTCCCTGCCGGCCAGTGAATGGAAACCCGAAATCCTGACCGCAACCTACCTGGTCGTGCTGTTCTCGATCATTGTGCAGGGACTGACAGTGGCCTCACTGGCCAGGCGGGTAGGCCGTGAGCCGGAGATGCTTTGAAATCGCTCACGCAAGCAGCCTACGGCTGCGCTCCGCGGGGGCGGGCCTGACTGGCCCGAGGCCCGTTGGGCCTAGTTGGAGTTCAACATCTAGGTAGTTGCAAGTGGTTACTCATTATTCTGGTCGAACAGCTTTGCTCAGCACTGCGTGCTTCGCGCCGTTCTCCGACCCCGAAGAATGGTGGGGGTGAACTCCAATCCGAAGCACGCAAGTGCTGAGGCAAGGCCGCTAGGCCGCCGCGCGAAGCGCGCCCTAGCGGAGCGCAGCCGAAGGCTGCTAGCGTGAGCGAAATAAAGCACCCAGTTTACTAACCCGCAACAAGCGAGGTGATGAACATCTCCGAGGCACAAAGTGCCGAGGCAAGGCCGACCGGCCGTCGCGCGAAGCGCGCCCTAGCGGAGCGCAGCCGAAGGCTGCTTGCGTGAGCGCTTGAAAGTGTTGCCAAGTGACCCTATCGCGGGTATAAGCCACCTCGTTTGAACGAACCGTCCGGCCAGTGTGGGCTGCCGTGGCGGTTTAAATGCTTAAAAACAAGCTCAAACGACCTGCTCATCACGTTCCGAGCGAAGCAAGGCAAGGCCGATTGGCCGCCGCACCATGTGCACGTCCTGCTGAGATGGCGAACCGAGTGAGCCTTGTCGTGAGCAAAATGGAGACAGCAAAATGCCCAAAATGAAGACGAAAGCGTCTTGCAAGAAGCGATTCAGCTTCACCGCAAGCGGCAAGGTGAAAGCCGGTCAGGCCGGTAAACGCCATGGTATGATCAAGCGGTCGAACAAGTTCATCCGCAATCAGCGCGGCACCACAATCCTCACGGATGCGGACGCAGGGATCATCAAGGGCTTTATGCCCAACCGCTAACGGTACGCAAGGAGTTACCCCGAAATGGCACGAGTTAAACGTGGTGTGACCGCTCATGCGCGTCACCGCAAAGTCGTCAAGGCAGCCAAAGGCTATTATGGCCGCCGCAAGAATGTGTTCCGCGCCGCCGTCCAGGCCGTGGAAAAGGCAGGTCAGTACGCTTATCGCGACAGGCGTCGCAAGAAGCGTAATTTCCGTTCATTGTGGATTCAGCGCATCAACGCTGCCTGCCGTGAGCTGGGCATGACCTATGGTCGATTTATCGAGGGCCTCGGCAAAGCCGGTGTCGAAGTCGACCGTAAAGTCCTGTCCGATATTGCCGTACGTGAGCCAGACGCATTCAAGGCGCTGGTCGAAAAGGCAAAAGCTGCGCTGTAAGCTTACGCGCTGTTATCTGACTACAAACACACCGAGTTTAAGCCGGGCATTGTTGCCGCATGATTATTGCGCGATAAGTCCGGCTTTATTTTTTGAACATGACCGATGGGTTTCACCATGACCGAACTGGCAGAACTGGAAAGCCAATTAGTGGGCGCCGTAGAGGCTGCGCACGACGAGGCAACGCTGGATACCGTGCGCGTATCGGCGCTGGGCAAGAAAGGCGCCATATCCGAGCGCATGAAAACGCTCGGCTCCATGTCGCCTGATGACCGCAAGCAGGCGGGCCAGGCCCTGAACGCGCTCAAGGACAAGGTAGCTGCAGCGATTGCCTCACGCTCAGCCTCGCTGAAGGAAGCCGGCCTTGAGGCTCGCCTGGCAACGGAGTTCGTTGACGTAACATTACCGGCGCGTCCGGAAATGCAAGGCTCGGTTCACCCCGTCTCCCAGGTCTGGGAGGAGATCACCCAGATTTTCGGTGACATGGGTTTTGCCGTGGCCGAAGGCCCGCATATCGAGACCGACTGGTACAATTTCGGCGCCCTGAATATTCCCGATGATCACCCGGCGCGTCAGGAGCATGACACCTTCTATTTCAACCCCAAGGAAGACGGGTCACGCATGGTGTTGCGCACCCACACATCGCCGGTGCAGATCCGCACCATGCAGGAAAGCGAGACACCGATCCGCATCATCGCGCCGGGCCGCACATACCGCTGTGATTCAGATCAGACCCACACCCCGATGTTCCATCAGGTTGAAGGCCTGGTGCTGGATGACAAGACCCATCTGGGCCATCTGAAATGGTGCCTGGAAGAATTCTGCAAGGCGTTCTTTGAGGTCGATGCGGTGAAAATGCGCTTCCGCGCCTCGCACTTCCCGTTCACCGAACCCAGCATGGAAGTGGACATCAACTGTTCCTGGGAAAAGGGCCAGGTGAAAGTTGGCGTAGGAGACAGCTGGCTGGAGATTCTGGGCTCAGGCATGGTGCATCCAAACGTAATTCGTGCCGGTGGCCTCGATCCGGACAAGGTGCAGGGCTTTGCCTTCGGCATGGGCATCGACCGACTGGCCATGCTGAAATACGGCATCCCTGATCTGCGCGCCTTCTTCGAAGCCGACCTCAGATGGCTGAGGCATTACGGGTTCCGCTCGCTCAATGTGCCGACACTGGCAGGAGGACTGTCATGAAGTTCACGCTGAAATGGCTGAAACAGCATCTCGACACCGACGCAACAATCGACGAAATCTGCGATGGTCTCGTTGGTGTCGGGCTTGAGGTAGAAGGCGTTGAGGATCAGACCAAAGCGCTTGCCGCCTTCACCATCTGCAAGGTGAAAGAAGCCCGCCAGCATCCCAATGCTGATCGCTTGCGGGTGTGCGACGTGGAAACCGGCACCGGCCTGGTGCAGGTGGTGTGTGGAGCGCCCAATGCACGCACGGGCCTGATAGGTGTATTCGCAGGACCCGGTACCCATGTGCCCGGGACCGGTGTTGACCTTGAAGTCGGCACTATTCGCGGTGTCGAAAGCGCCGGCATGTTGTGTTCCGAGCGCGAACTGATGATTTCCGATTCACATGACGGCATCATCGACCTTGCCGAAGACTTCCCCATCGGCATGAGTGCGGCTGAAGCGTTGGGCCTGGATGATCCGGTGATCGATGTGGCCATCACCCCGAACCGGCCTGATGCACTGGGCGTTTATGGTATTGCCCGCGACCTGGCGGCAAAAGGCCTCGGCAAGCTGAAACCGCTCGATGTGCCGGCCATAACGGGCACCTACAAATCGCCCATCGGCGTTGAGCTGCGCTTTGACGGTGAAGACCCGATGCCGTGTTCGATGTTTGTCGGCCGTCATATCAAGGGCGTAAAGAACGGTCCGTCACCGGACTGGCTGCAGCGCTGGCTGATGGCCATCGGTTTGCGCCCGATTTCCGCGCTGGTCGATATCACCAACTATGTAACGTTCGGCTTCGGTCGTCCGCTGCACGTGTTTGACGCCGACAAGGTGCACGGCACCGTGCATGCCCGCATGGCGAAGCCGGGTGAAACCCTCATGGCGCTGGACGGCAAGGAATACACGCTTGACGAAACCATGACCGTGATCGCCGACGACAATGGGGCGGAAGGCATCGCCGGTATCATTGGCGGCGAAGTGTCCGGCTGTGATGAAAACACCACAAACGTGTTCATCGAGGCAGCGTTTTTTGACCCCATCCGCACCGCTGCCACCGGTCGCAAACTCAATGTCATCACCGATGCGCGCTACCGCTTTGAACGTGGCGTTGATCCGGCCTTTGTCGAGGCCGGTGCCCAGCTTGCCACCCAGATGATCATGGATCTGTGCGGCGGCGAGGCGTCGGAACTGGTTAGTGCGGGTGCTGCGCCCTTGGACAGCCGGTCCTATGACCTGCGCAAAACTCGTGTCAGATCACTGGGTGGCATAGATGTGCCGGAAGCCCGGCAGGTGGAAATTCTCACCGCGCTCGGTTTCGGTGTCACCGACAAGGGCGATGTGCTGTCATGCGCGGTGCCAAGCTGGCGCCCGGATGTCCATGGCGAGGCGGACCTGGTTGAAGAGGTCTGTCGCATCTATGGCCTGGACCAGGTGCAGTCAGAACCCATGCAGCGTGCCCATGCGGTCGCCAAACCGGTTCTGACCATACGCCAGAAACGCATGCTGGCGGCGCGCCGGGCACTGGCCGGGCGCGGGTTGAACGAGGCGGTGACCTGGTCGTTCCTGCCGGCTGCCCAGGCAGATCTGTTCGGCGGTGGTCAGCCTGAGCTGAAGCTCGCCAACCCGATCTCGGTTGAATTGTCTGACATGCGGCCGTCGCTTATCGCCAATCTGGTGGCGGCAACCGGGCGCAATGTTGATCGCGGCCAGGCCCAGGTCGGATTGTTTGAGGTGGGCCAGGTCTATGCAGGTGACAGGCCTGAAGACGAGACCTTGCGGGCATCAGGTGTCCGGCGCGGCCAGACCGGTCCGCGCCACTGGGGCGAGAAGGCGCGCAATGTTGATGCATTCGATGCCAAGGCTGACCTGATGGCGGCTCTTGCCGTCGCCGGTGCGCCGGTGGCAAGCGTCCAGGTTGTGCAGGGTGCACCGTCCTGGTTCCATCCCGGCAGGTCGGGGACCGTGCAACTGGGCCCGAAAAACCAGCTCGGCTGGTTCGGCGAAGTGCATCCGCGCGTGCTTGACGCCATGGATGTAAAAGGTCCGCTGGTGGCATTTGAAATGAACATCGATGCCATTCCGGAGCCGAAGTCGTCACAGGCAGCGCGACCGCCGATGAACATATCGGATCTGTTGCCGGTGAAACGCGATTTCGCCTTTGTAATCGACGCCGATGTACCGGCTGACAAACTGATGCGCGCAGCGCGCGGGGCGGAAAAGGCCCTGGTGTCAGACGTCTCAGTGTTCGATGTGTTCGAAGGTGGCAATCTCGGCGAGGGCAAGCGCTCACTCGCCATCGAGGTCACGCTTCAGCCCAGGGACAAGACCCTGACCGACGAAGAGATCGATGCTGTGTCGCAGGCAATCGTTGCCGGTGTCACCAAGGCAACCGGGGCTACCCTGAGGGGGTAGCTTGTTTAAGGGATCTCGCTCACGCAGGCAGCCTTCGGCTGCGCTCCGCTGGGGCGCACTTCGTGCGGCGGCCGGTCGGCCTTGCCTCGGCACTGACGTGCTTCGGAGGAGTTCATCACTACGCTGGTTCAGGGTCGGAGAACGGGGTGGTTTATTCCGCTCACGCAGGCAGCCTTCGGCTGCGCTCCGCTGGGGCGCACTTCGTGCGGCGGCCGGTCGGCCTTGCCTCGGCACTGACGTGCTTCGGAGGAGTTCATCACTACGCTGGTTCAGGGTCGGAGAACGGCCCGCCGAAGGCGGACAAGCTGTTCGACCAGTATCATGCCTCGACGCCGACCCCGATCGGGCATGTCACGCCGGTGCCGGCAAGCCCGCAATAGCCGTTCGGGTTCCGGGCCAGGTATTGCTGGTGGTAGGCCTCGGCGAAATAGAACTCGTCTGCTTCACGCACTTCCGTGGTGATGGACCCGTAACCTCTGGCGTCCAGGGCCTTCTGGTAGGCAGCCTTTGAGGCCAGTGCTGCGTCGCGCTGGGCATCGCCGACCCAGTAAATACCGGAGCGGTACTGGGTGCCGACATCATTGCCCTGCCGCATGCCCTGCGTGGGGTCGTGCGCTTCCCAGAAGTATTTCAGAATCTGATCGTAGGAAACGACCTTCGGATCAAACACGACCATCACCGCTTCGGCATGGCCGGTCTGGCCGGAGCAAACCTCGTCATAGGTCGGGTTCGGAGTTGTTCCGCCAATATTGCCGACGGCGGTTACCCACACTCCCGGCCTGATCCAGAACACACGTTCGCAGCCCCAGTAACACCCGAAAGCCAGATAGGCGATTTCGTGGCCTGAAGGATAAGGTCCTTTCAGCGGGTTGCCGTTGACCAGATGCTTGGCGGCTGTCGGGACAGGCGTATCGCGGCCGGGAAGCGCATCTGCGGCTGACGGTATTTCGAGCTTCTTGCGGGTAAAACCGAACATGAGCGTGATCCCTTTCCATGTAACTTGAATGCTGTTGCCTATGTTGTCATACGCGAGCGAACTTGCAAGTGGATCAGGCAGTTACAATTGTGTGATGCAGCGGCTTGATCTTCAACCACTTATGTGTATGTTCCCGCCAGTGCTGGAGAGGTGGCCGAGTGGTTGAAGGCGCACGCCTGGAACGCGTGTATGCGGGTAACCGTATCAAGGGTTCGAATCCCTTTCTCTCCGCCATTTAACAACTGTAACGCCTTGTTGTTGAATTGTAATTTCAATCACTCCATATCTTCATGCCACATACGGTGTTTAACAGCCTTGCTGGTGAAGAGCCGGCAGGCATCCATGGCGCATGCTGGGTTCCATCTGCGCTGCCATGCTGATCAGGGTAAAGAGTTTTATGTCCGGGGATTGCAGGTGAAAATTCTCACCATAATCGGCACCGGTGTCATGTTCCTGGCGGCCGCGGTCGTACTTGCGTTTGTGCTGATGGGCCCTGAGCGCGTCTGGGGCCTGTTCGGCGAACCGGATCTCGGGCCGGTGTCCTTCGAGCAGTTGCAACGGCGCTCGTCGCCAAATGACGCACTTGCCTGCCCTCACGATGTTTGTAAGGTGCCGGTGGATATCAAGTCCATGCTCTACCCGGTGAATGCCCGGGAACTCAGGATGGCCTTCGCAAAGGTGATTGCCTCTGCACCACGAGTGGTAACGGTTGACGCCAACGAGACTGCGTTGACAGACCGCTATGTTCAGCGCACCGGGCGGCTCGGCTTTCCCGATACGATCGTCGTGCAATTCTTTGATCGCCCGGACGGCCAATCCACGCTTGCGATCTATTCGCGGTCCCAGCTTGGCGAAAGTGACCTTGGCGAGAACAAGACCCGCATTGAGCGCTGGTTATCCAGACTGGCGGATCAGGTTCAACCTGTCGAGTAAGGGATCCCGCCAATGACATGGATAATGTTATTGGTCTTCCGATCTTCACACCAAAGCGCATCACATCAAACGCAACAATGAGCCGGACAAGCGGACCTTACGGGCCCACCGGTCATGGTGTCACTGGCTTGGTGCCCCATTGTTTTGCGACCATTCCTTAAAACTGAGATAGAGCCTGCGAAGCTCTTCAGGGGAGTATTTCCTGTCTGAGGTAGCCTCGACCAGTTTTACAAATGCGGCGAATTCCGAGTTTTTCCTGATCCTGGACTGAAGCCTTGGCGCAACGTCCTGACGTGACTGGTAACTGATACCCGGCAATGCGCGCAGCTCCGTTTTGACGCGCCGTACGCTGGCCGATTTCTGATAGGTGATTGAAACACTGTCCAAGGCGCTGGCATGTGCTTGTTGCCCGACTGTATTTTCTGGTTGGGTTTGCGCCCCGGCGGGTCCACTGCCCATCGCCGTGGGTACGATCAACCAGAGGCCCGTCAAAAGCAAAATACAAGGCTTGAGCTGGGGTGTTTCGGTGACCTGTTGGTAAGGCATTGATGATCTCTTTCGTGGCGGGATCAGCATCGTGGCAGCCCCCCAGCGAAATGTCTTCCAAATGCATCCTTTTGGTACATGTTACAGTTGCGAGCACAACTTAAGATTGCGCTTACCTTTGGGAATATGGCAAATTCAGATGCAGACGACAACAGTTTTTATGCTGAGCGGAACGAAAAATCTCAATTTTTGATGAAAAATTGTCTGTTGTGGCTTGAATGAGCCCAACCGGCGAACCGATGCGCTGGCCACAACGGGCAGCGAGCGTCGTTGTGGCCCGCGAAAGTCGGGGCTCTGTGTCCATGGAGCCGTTAAGCCAAACCTGGTCACATTTTGCGTGCAGGAGGCTTAGAAAACACTAAAGCTGCCTGATGCGCTGCCGGACGTCTCCAGACAGTTCAGGGCTGCGGGTTACTATTTGCAGGTATTGTGGTCTGATGTTGATCGTAGACGTTGTGGCGGTAGTCCGGGTTGCCTGTGAACTGAACGCCTACTTCTGTACCGTCAATCCAGCGCAGCTTGCAGGGCAACGCAACATTCTCGCCTGTGATCAGGATTTTGAACGTCTGGGGCATGTATCTGAGCGGCACGGAGGATAGCCGCGCGCCTGTCAAACTCATGTCTTTCAGCTCACAGAACACACGACATCCATTGTCGCCTATCAACAGGCTGACGGGGCGGCCAACTTCGTAGCGCGGGTGGCGATTTCGTCTGTTGTTCATACCAGATTTATACAGGTCACCTCTGGCTCAAGTGAACTGAAATCTGTTCATTCGGCTAACGAATGGTTGCCAGACCGGCGGACTTTGATCGCATCTCAACTGCCAAATTCCGACATAGTGCAAAAACTGCTGATTCCGGGGTTTCACAGAGCCGTAAAGTACTAATTTCATCGATCTCAAAATAACAATTCATTTTTGAGAATTGCAGTTTCAGAAGCCATCGCGGGTTTCCGTGTGCCGGAACTTTCAGACACATCTCCTCATTTCAAGTTGCCGTTGCGTAATGTACAATGCGATTGGTGCGGAGGCAGCATGCGATTTAGAGTGAAGGTCACCCGGTTGGACGAAGTGGTACACAAATCCGCTGAGGATGAATACTTGGCAACCGGTATACATATTGATGAGGACGGTTCGATCAAGATTACTACAGAGACCGGCAACAAGCACTTCGGTGCCGGGACGTGGGCTAACGTGGACATCAAAAGAAAGCCGGCGGTTGACTGAAGACCAGCCGGCAACACAAAAGCTGTCTTGCGACTTTGAGGTAAGCAGAACTATTAACTTTGAAATCCAGCTGTTTTGAACTCTGGGCGGCTTTCATATAAAATGCTGATCCATGGAACAGGTGTTCATAATCGTCGCCGTTGTGGTTGGTGCTGCTTTCGCACTGTACTGCGTTCGGTTGCTGGATCGTGCATGGCCGACCATGACGAAGCGCCGCGCGCGGCGTCCTGCCGACACGCATGAGGAAGTAAAACTGCCCGGACATCGTAAGCGTTCTTGACGACGCCATACGGTTGGCAGCCACGCGGTTTCATTACATGCAGTTTTGATGGGGGTGGGCATCTCTTATCCATCAAATCATCCACCAGCCGTCGCACAGTGGCGTTACAGATTTATATTTACGTCCTTCAGGCCGGGTGTCGGAAAAATCCCTGCAGATGCCTGTTTCACCCTGTCACCTTCATGGTTTTTGGGGTGCTTCTGGCAAATTTAACACCGATGTCCAATGAGCATCTGAACTGGTTACCCTCATAAGTCGCGAACGGGTGTTGCGTGGCCTGTGTGGCTGCGTTGATGCAGATCGTCACTCACGCATTCCCCCGTAATCGCGCGGATGAATTCAACCAAAGTCAGCCCGCTTCAGCGCAACATTACCTTTACCAAGATCGGCTAATGTTTCCCGAAATCTGTGTAATCAATCCGTGTTATGCCTATATAGGCAACACCGAAGCGATATTTCTGGGGAGTGTAGAATGCTTGATACGAAGACACTGGATACCGAAATCGAGAAAACGCAGACCATCATCAAGGACATGCGTTCCAAGATGGATGTCAGCAGTGAAGCGATCGAACAGATCGCCGAAGCCGACACGCTCGGTGGTGTCGATTTCGATATCGAGAACGCCCGTATCCAGGATGTGCTGCAGCAGCAAAAGACCATGGAGGCGAACATTGCCGACATGATCATCGGGCTGGAAGACATCACCAACTCGTTCGGCGACGAATTCAAGAACATGCAGGAATACACCGTCGGTGAAAGGCTGATCGGTTTCTTTTCCAAGAACAAGGCCCAGTCGGTGCGCAATGAACGGGTACGGACCACGTCGCTGGCCGGTAATCTGCAGGACCTTTTGGCCAAGTCCAACATCATCGTCAGCATCCTCAAGGATCAGAAAACTGTTCTTGAAGAACGCTACACCACGTCCGAAGCAAGCCTGCGCAAGGTGATCGACCGCCGCAAGGTCGTGACCGATGACCTTCAGACCACCCAGAAACTCATAGAGAGCCTGAATCCGGCGCTGATGGATCTGGAAAACAAGATCGCTGCCTCCACGGATCAGGCCGCGCGCACCAAGCTTGAAGGTGAACGCTCGAAACTTGCCACTGAATACAACCAGGCCCAGGCCCGTGAACAGGAACTGCTGGCCGGTTCGCAGACCCTGGAACGCTACACCTCCATGTTCCAGACTTTTGTCGACAGTCTGAACAATCAGATGGCGGCCCAGTCCACCCTGATCAACAAGCTGAACATCGACACAGAGCAGCGTGTGGTACTGTACAAGTCGCTGGAAGACTCGCTGAAGACAGCCTCCCAGCAGGAGGTTGCCCACAAGATCAACACGCTCGGGTCCAAGGTGGATACCGCGGCAGAACAAACCATGGCCGGTATCGGGGCCGCGGCCCAGTCGCACATCGCCGATCTGCTTGAGCTGCACGAAAAGAACATGGTGTCGTCGCAGGAAATTCAGCGCCGCAAGAAACTGGCTGATGATGCCTTTGCCCGGCGCTTCGGGACGGTTCTGGAACAACATGAGGCATCCAGGTACGTGTCCCAGTAGGTGCCAGTCAGGGAACACGGCCAGTCATGACGGGACTTTCCCCAGAAATCTCGAACTATTTCGATGCCTTTGAGAGCGCTTTCAATGGTCTTGAAGCCATTGCCGAGACAGAGGGAGATGAGCGCCGGCGTCACAATTTTCTGTATCAGGCCATCGAGGCGCCGATCATCCGCCTGCGCCACTCCTTTGCCTGCTGGAAATTGAAATGCCGGTTTGCCGATCAGTTCAGTATTGATCGCAGCGAGAGCGGTTTCCCTCTGTTCAAGAACGTACTCGAACTTGAAGCCGACATGAACCGCGTCAAGGAGCATCTGCTCGATCTGCCCACAACAGAGCAGACCCGAGCTGAAATGCTCGAATTGATGCTGAAATTCAGGCAGCACCCCGGCGACCTGCAGAAAGTCATGGCCAGGCGGCTGTACTACGAAGCCCTGGACCAGGCACCGGCCTTCACCACTTTCACCAAACCCACGACATTGCGGGTATCGGTCAACCCGCGCTCCGAGCGCACTTACTACGTGGTTACCTGGTCGACCTATGACGGGACGGAAAACCTGCCGCTGGTGTATGTTGCGGTTATCGAGGATTCATCGGAAGACGCGCCACGGCCACGCAGGAACACACCGCACGGATTTCCCAAGGGCTGGATCGATGAGATGGCCATGAACGGCTTGCCCAATTTTTCTTTACGCAGTGAGTTCAAGGACTTTGTTGCTGATCATTCGGCCTACAGTCTCAGCCTGACGACAATTGCCAAGTCGATCGATGAAACATTTGAGACCCTGCACCCGAAACAGTTGCGCCGGTTTGTACTGGGGCCGTTTTATGCCGGTGGCCTGACCGATCATAACAAGAAGGTCCAGTCAGTGCTCGACAGTGTCAGTTCACCGTCCGACAACTGGCTGTTCACCTGGACCATGCAGGAGCTTCATTCCAAACATGAGGTGCGCTCGAAAAGCGGCATCTGGGGATCGAGCCCGGCCCGGGAAATCTATCACGTCAATACTGACGATCTGGACTGTGTCGCGCAGGGTGTCAGTGCGCTGGAACGCTATGCGATGATCCCGCACACGGCCTACCAGTCAATGTATGCCAAGAATCTGACCAATGAAATTTTCAACGGCCATCGTTGCTATATTTCCAGCGGTGACCACATTCTGAAACACGTTTAGCTGAACCACTTTTAGACGGACATAATATGGATATCGGACTGACAACCCTGTTGGAAAAAGACATCGCCAAACACATCCCCACGGTGCAGGCCATGCTGGACCGCACTGCAGTGATTGTAAGTGACGCAGACAACAAATCAGCAACTGAACTGGCCGGAACACGCCGGCGGTTTGTCTCCACGGTGTCAGGCGGCGACCGCCGCAAGACAGCGGAAGTCCGGATCATGGACACCATTTCAGGCATTACGCCGGATGATACCATGCTGTCACCGGCTCAGCATTCACTGGCCTACCGGTTGCGCCGGGCCATGGCTGTCGGGTTGGCGGTCGGCGATGTGTTTGCCAAACATACCGAGCTTGAGACACTTGCCGCCGACAACCGGTCCTCGCCATTGTCCGGTGATCGCGCCACGCAGTTTCACAAGCTGATGGCTGCGTCGGCCTTTGTATCGCTGTTCTGTGTCGCCAATTACCTGAACCAGACCATCGATGCCCAGGACAACAGCACCACATCTGCTGCGGAACCGAACCCTGATCTGGACACTGTACACGAGGCCTACAAGGCGTTTTTACATGGTCTGGACAAATCGATTGCCGGCTCACCGGACGATGCCCAGTTGCTGGCTCGGGCCCGGGAGTTCGCCCGCCTGACAAGTGATGCACTGTTGTCGCGTCAGCGCCGGTTTGCCGAACTGGCTGCCTTTGAGGCCATGCATATCCGCCTCGACGCCGATAACTTTGAACTGAACGGGCTCGATGCTTCGCGCGGCGGCAAGCGCAAGCCGCTGGTCATGACCTTCAAGATGCCCAACGAGGTTGTCGGCAATCACATCGCCAAGTATCAGGCCATGAAGCTGGCAAAGATGCTGGTGGCCTACGACTTTGACCGCCAGCTCAATCCATTTGTCGAACTGGGCGGTTTCCTGTTCACCTTCATCGGTGACGGTAATCCCGGTACCGGCAAGACGACCCTGATCCAGATGATCGCCGGCCTGATCAATAGCTATTGCGATGTCGCCGGCTACACGTTTCATTACGAAAATTTCGGCGTTGACCAGATCAGTTCCTATCAGGGCAAATCCGGACAGAACTGCCGCCAGTTCATCGACAATGTCATGGACCCCAGGGTGATCGGCTTCGGCACGGTCGATGATATTGACCAGGTGGCTGCAAAGCGCAGCGATGACCGGGCCTCTTCCGGCCAGCAGGAAATAACCGCGGTGCTGATGGAAAGTCTGTCGGGTGCCGGAACCGTGGTGCGCGGCAACTGCTCCATCGGCATGTTCTCCAACTATCCGGAAAATGTTGACGATGCGCTTCGCCAGCGCGCCGGAGCCCGCTGGCTGGTCGACGGGCCGCAGACCGTGGAAGACTATATCGACATCTTTGCCCTGCTTATCGGCAAGGATCACAAGATCAGTCTTGGCAAGCACGACCTGTATGCCGCACAGGAAATCAAAAAGGCTGTCTCTGCCGCTTACGAAGACCACAATGATCCAAAGGAGGCGGGACTGGTTAAGGTGAGCAAACAGTTTGCCAAGAACGGCGGCAAGCTCAAGACACTGGCCGACATCGGCGCCTATCTGCATGCCATCAAGCAGGCCGAACCGAGGTTTACCGGCCGCGCCATCAAGAACATTACCGATGCGGTCAAGATGCGGGCCATGGACGTTGAGCTGCCGGATGACTGGTTCGAGAAGCCGGATATGTTCCTGCACCAGGACTACGATACCAAGCTCGGCATGATCAGCGAGCTGCGGAGCCCGATCACCATGGAAACGGTGGTGCAGGAAGTGCACAAATACGCTGACTCGGAGTTTCGTTATACCGACAAGTCTGACGATACCGCCGTCGAGCGCCTGGTCCGTGAACAGCGTGTGCGCGAACGCGCAGTACGCGAAATCGATGATCTCAAGGACGCAGGGCAATGGAACGGCTGATCGAAAACGCCCTGATCTACGGCTCCATGGTGCAGATCGACCAGCCGCATCTTGTGGAACGCTATAATCAGGCGCTCAGTGCATTCGGCCTTGCGGCGACCAAACGCAATGCCTTCTCGGTTGATGCCATGGGGTTTTCTCCTGAAATTGCGCAAGACCTGAACAATGATGAATACCTTGATCCGCTCGGTATCAATCGTCGTTTCATCATCGTCTCGCCGGAACAGGCGGATATGCCGGTGGTCAATATCAGCTTCTCGTCCACGCCGGACCTTATGCGGGCCTTTTACGTGGAAAACAGCGAGGCGATCAGGAACCTGACCCTGAAAGATGTGGTTTACGGAGAGATCGAGGATGCTTCCTACCGTGTCGACAATCTTGATGACGTGCTGTCGATCAAGCGGGTCAAGTTCAAGCTGCACACCCCTAACGGTTTGCTCGAAAAGTCAAAGCAGTTGACCGGGTTGATTGAAACCTTTGAGGCCGAGGGTGATGCCTGGCAGGACGATCAGTTACTGAGTGATATTGTCGGCCTGGCCCGGGCATGTGGCGATATCCGCTACAACCTGATCACACCGCAACACATGCAGTTCGACGCCAGGTCTTTCTGGACCCGGCATTTTGACGGCATCTATGTATTCCACGATGAAGATGACCGCGTCGTGGTGATTGGCGATCCGAAACAGGTGCTGGCAGAAGGTGCGCATCGCCCGCAGGACCGCTTCATTGCCATGACTGACCATGAAACCGTTCTCGATTATCTGACCGGGACGGGCCGGGTTGAGCCATTGAACCTGGAGTGGTTCGGCCAGTCCGGTATCATGGATATCAGGTTCGGGATTTTCTGCCGGCTGCAAATGAGCCTCCAGGACGCAAAACTGGATCCTTGCGCCATCACCGATGTCGAGATCGACAACTGGGTGCACAAGAATCTGAGCCGGTTGAAGAAGTCGAAAGCGTTCCGGCAGTTGCATGAACTGCACCGCGGCGTGCTCAACGGCAAACAGCCCGACACTGCAGGCTTTGACGAGGAAATGATGCTGATGTCAGTGCGAGCCAATCCGGACCACGATGACTGGCTGCTGGTAAACCGGTTCCTGACCGAATTTGTGCCCTATGATTTTCTGACCCGCTTCATCGTCAACAAGCAGGCCTTTTACCGCGACTATGAAACATTCAGTGACGCACACCGCGAATATGCGGTACGGCTGATAACGGCAGTTTACTTTCCTGACAAACAGGAATTGTGGAGTGCCCTTTTTGAACAATGGAGGCTAGGCGATGCTTGATCCGATCCTGGAGTGGATATCCCGCATGTTCGGCATGTTCAAGGCCTGGCTTGCAGCGCTGGGACGCGCGATCACGGCACCGTTCAGGGCTCTGTACAGGTTTTTCCAAAAGTCGGGATGGATCATTCGCGGCGTCCTCCTGCTGGCGATCCTGCCTTTCTTTTTCGGGTATCTGCACCTTGCCTGGCAGACATTGTGGATTCGCGACTACAACCTTGATTACGCCGACAACCTCAGAATAACCGACCTGACCGGCATTGCCGACGAACAGGTCGCCGTTGAGGGTGGCCAGAGCAGCACCAAGACGTGTGGCCGGTCCAATGTCGTCACGGTGACCGCCGACCTGATTGATTTCAACGTCAATCGCAATGACTGGATTTCCAGTCATCCGCTGTTCAAGGCCGGTATTTTCTGGGCGTTGACCTGGGACCAGACCTGGTTCTTCGACAACAAGGCAGCTTTCCAGCGTGGCGTTCATCAGGCGGCAAGCCGCACTGCAATTGAACTTGCAGACTCGCTGGGCCGGACCCGCGGCACGTCGGAAATCGACAAGGATCTCCAGATCGCCAAGGGCAACATTCAGTTCGATCAGTTTACCTGGTACTTCAATGTGTTTGACACACAGCCGTTCGGTCCTACCACACGGACGCCGACCTACTACCGCAACGCGCAGAAGTCACTGCAGCGATACAATGAGCGGTTGGCCAATTGCAGTGCCACCTATGATGCCCGTGCCGACAACCTGATCCAGTTTCTCGACCGCATAGCCAAGGATATCGGTTCTACCTCTGCATCGATCAAGGACCGCTCCGAGCAGTATAATTCCGGCTGGTTCGACACCCGCGCCGATGACATTTTCTGGTATTCAAAAGGCCAGCTCTATGCCTATTACGGTATCCTGCGGGCGACGCGGGCAGACTTTGCCGATGTGGTCAAGTCACGTCGCCTGGATGATATCTGGAAGCGCATGGACGAACAGTTGCGCAGCGCCATCGAGCTGGATCCGCTGGTCGTTTCAAACGGCAAGGAAGACGGTTTCATCATGCCCACCCATCTCACCACCATCGGGTTCTATATCCTGCGCGTGCGCGCAAACCTGGTCGAGATCAGGTCTATTCTGGATCGCTGATGCCGATATATGCGGCCATGGCGGCCGGGCAATGACACAACCGTGCGGGCCAGGGTGCATATAGGCATTAGTTGCCGCTGATACGCGGTTGAAACCAGATGTTGAACAGGGTTACGTCGTCTCTGGTGATGTGGCCAAGATATCCGCGCGATGCGTTTTTCGGGATTTCGATTGTCAGGCGAACGGTTGAGTTGCCGCCTGTCTCAATTGCTCTTGCGGCGAGCCGGCGGACGGTGAACTTCTTTCCGCTGATCTGCTGGTATTGTGCGAATACGGTTTGCAGCAACACACCGCAGTCTGGCACCTCGGCGAAACTGAAATCGAAAATGGTGCCGTCACCGGACCTGGCGACCTTGCATGCCGGCTGCGCAGCTTCGTCAATAACACTCAATGGCCCACGATCGTCACCCAGCAGGTAAACCGGTGTGTTCACTGAATTTATGTGAACCCGCGCCAAAGCGGCGGGTTTGTCCTGTTTCGCCAGGCTTATCTTGAGGTTGCAGTCAATCGGCCGCAGGAACCGGATATCAACACCGGTTGTCTTTGCAAGGTCTTGCATCCCGGTCAGGATGTCGACCGCGCGTACATATTTGCGCAAGCCCACAAGCTGGAGCCGCAGCGTGTTGCCATCAAGGCCGGTCACAGGCTGCGCCTGGTCAGTTGGACATTGCCTGTGTCTACCGGCTTGAGAGCCAGCGTGTAATCATATTGAACCTCGTCACCGGTGCGGGTCACATGAAAATTGCGAACGATTGCTTTCAGGCCCTGCATCAGTTCAATGCGCGCAAGGCGCATGCCGCCGCAGATTCGAGGGCCGACGAAAAACGGCACAAACGCACCCCGGTTGTAGGTTCCTTCCAGAAACTCCTCACGAGCCGAGTCGAATTCGTCCGGCTCGTGCCAGTAATCCTTGTTCCTGTGCAATCCGACAATCGAGACCATGAGCTGGCTGGGTGGGCGCATGGAGATGCCGTTTACGATGGCAGGCTGCGCAATTGTACGTGTAATATAGGGAATGGGCGGAAAGTAGCGCATGGTTTCGTTGATGAAGCACTCACAATAGGGCAACTGTTCAGCGCCGGATTTGACTTCTTTATACAACCGATCCTGCACTGCCTGGTTGATGCCCATGCGATCGACCACCCAACTCAGAGTGGCAACCGTGGTTTCAATCCCGGCAAAGATATTCATGACCAGTTCCTCAATGGCATTGTAACCATCAATGTTGCCGCCGTTGTTGGAGAAGTGCTGCCACAAATTCCTGTACTCGCCAGAGGTCTTCAGTCCGTCTTCAAGACTGGCCAGCACGGCCTTCACGTGCTGGGTCGCGGCGCGGCGGTCGTCAGATCGCTCGGGTTGCCAGGACAGGAATTGCAGCCAGCGCAATCCATGGCGAAGGTCCTCAATGTGTTCAATGACCACATGACCGCTTGTGTCGCTGCCAAAGGCCTTTGCAAAAACACCGACAGACGCCTCGAACAGCGTTGACTGCAGATCGGCAATGCCGGTTGGATTGTGCTTCAGGAGGCAGGCTTCGTAGGCCTCATGGACGCCTTGCACGCAACCTGAGTGAGCGGCCTTGTTGTAGATTGGCTGGGTAATATCCCGCCGCTTTTGCCAGTCTGATCCGTTGGCATTGAACCGGCTGGTGCCGAGTGTCGAGATCTGGGCGTAGTCCTTGGCGAATATGTCGGGCTGTCTGGAAATGTATTCGACGCTATCTGCATCGTCTACTATTACCAGCCTGGTTGGCGAATCGGGTTCGATGCCGGCATTTTTCTGCATTGATTTGACGTAGAGACTTCGAATCAGATGGTTGAGAAATCTCTGTGGTTCTGACGATTCGAATACATCCATTTATTTCAGGTAAACCTTGGGTTTGTTTTTCGCAGGAAAGTACATTTTTACGGTCTTTATACTGTGGCAAATATATCACATGTTTTGAAAATCGATGAGTAGCGGGCAAATCTTGTTGCCTTTGCGGCAATTGTTCGAGTAAATTTAGCCTGGATTCGGGCCGATGCGGCAAGCCTATGATGCGAGGGGGCAATTGTAATGATCGAAAACACCAATTCCGCAAGTGCAGCGCTGAAAGTGGCTGCGGCAGGACTTGCTGCCAGTGGGCTGGCATCGACACAGGCCGGCGCTCAGGAAATCACGCCTGTAGGTTATGAGCCCAATGGCGAACTGAACCCGCTGATCTGGTCCCTGGAAGGCGGCGCCATATTCTCAAATCATGCAGATAAGCTTGGCGAAAATGCCGCCGTAGGCGGTTATGGGGCGATATCGGTATCCCGGTTCATCGATCCGGACATCGACTGGAGATTGAGCGGGAGGTATGGTCGGTTCGCAGACGTATCCCGCAGTGAAACAGAGACGGAACCTGGCGGTCCCGGTTTCGCTACGATCGACGCAACTCATGAAAAATCGTTTGCCAATATTGACTTCGACATTGGACATCATTTCCAGCATCCTGGTGTGCAGGGTCGTGTCTTTGTCGGTGTTCGCGGCTTGCATTCAAGAGAAACCGCTGACAAGGGCTTTTTGCTCAACGATCCCAACAACAACAAGTTCGCTGATGCGAATTTTGGAGCTACTTCGGAATTTTTCGGTGCAGGCCCGAGAGCCGGTCTGGAAATGGTGTTCAAAGATCCTGGTGACACTTTCGGTGTCTCTGTAGCGGGTTCAGCTGCTGTCCTGCTGGGAAATCAGCGTGAAACCATTTCCGGGAGCGTGTTTGAAGATGATGGTGGTGTCATTACAGACGTATCTGGACGTCAGACTTTCAACGAATTTGAGGCGCTGGTCAATCTATCGGCCGCTGTTGGCGTCGAGATGATGGTGAATGACAACTCAACCATTACTCTTGGTTACCAGGCAGAGATGTGGACCCAGGAATTCTTCCAGGAACGGTCGCTGTTCCATGGCCCATTCGTTCGGGGCACGATCAAGTACTAGCGGTCAGCGCAGATTTGCCCGGACCCTGCGTGCCGACGTGGTTTTGCAGACGGTAACTTGGTTTGTGGAATCGGCAACGCGATAAGCTTCAGTTATGAATAGCTGTACAATTGACAACGATGGCGTCGGCCTCAACTGCACAGTTGTTGGCAGTGGCCCGCCGATCATCATGTTGCATGGGATTCCGGACTTCTCCGGTGGGTGGCACTATCAGATTGACGCCTTGTCGGCATCTCATAAATTGATCATTCCTGATCTGCGCGGGTTCAACGCCAGCGACAAGCCTGGTCAGCGCGGCGATTACCTCATGGCAACTTTGGTCAGCGATGTTGCTGCGATCATCGATCATTTCGAGTTTGGTAAGGTAGGACTGATCGGCCACGACATGGGCGGTGCCATCGCCTGGTGGGCGGCTATCATGCTATCTGGTCATATTGATCGTTTGGCGGTCCTCAGCGCTCCTCATCCTGTGCCCTATCTTGCTTCACTCAGAGCCGGAGGCGAGCACTTGCAAAGAATGATGCGCTATGTCGAAGCGTATCTGGAAATGGCCCGGTCCGGCGGTTTGAATGCAGGGCAGCTTAGCAGTTGGGTTGAAGATTATGATTTGCGCCAGCGATTGCAGCAGGCTCTTGAGCAAACCGATGCCAGTGCCGTCGTCAGTTACTATCTGGCAAACCAGGAAGCGACACAGAGCCTTCAGCTTGATTCAATTCCCAAGATACAATGCCCGACGATGGCGATCAGGGGCCAGAACGATCAGTATGTTGCGCCCGGCCTGTTTGACGCCATCTGGAAACACGTTGATGCCGAAACCTGCACGGTTTGCCTGCCTCACGCCGGACATTTCATTCATCATCAGGCTGCCGCAACGGTAAACCGGCATCTGAAAAACTGGTTTGCGATCGAATAGGATATCGCTTGCAAGCCGCGCCTGTGGACTCACGCGCGATCTCAGACAATATGAAGCAACGGAACCTTACATGCGGGCACTTGTCGAATACACGACCTTCCAGCCAAGCAGCAGATCGCTGGGGTCCCTTGCGGCTTTTGTGTCTCAGCATGCACCGTTCACCCAGTATGAATTTGGCCCGGTGATGAAAACGCTGATCTACCAGTTGGAACATTGCACCCATGCCGTGGCGATGGCGCGTGATCCGGTAACCGGTGAATTGAGCCAGATGCTTTCCTATGTGGGTTGGGTGAGGACAACAGACGCGGTTGCCAGAGAGTGGCTTGAAAACGAAGGTCGGCTGACCATGAGCTCTGGCAAGCACGACGCTATCGCGGTTACCATTCTGGCAACCGATGATCCCGCCAGCGTGATCGGTCTCATCAAGCACGCCAAAAAGATGAATGCCGGAAAATCGGTCTACTGGAAGCGCTACTTCATGGATGGCAGGGCGCCCAGTTCGCGCAGGGTTGTCAAGAAAGGCAAAGCCGGATCATGAAGGTCTTTACGGAAGAAATCCTGATCGCGCTTGGTGATCAGCGCGGCAAGATGTCTGTCAGGATCTGGGAGCCGGAAACCGTTCGGGCCAACGTTTTCTGTGTTCACGGATTTGCCGGCAGTTCAGCGGATTTTGAATACCTTGCACCGTTTCTGGCAGGCAACGGGTATCGGGTCATCTGCCCCGACATGATCGGGCGGGGCAAGTCGGCTTATTTCGGTGATCAGAAATTCTACACGCTTGAGGCTTACCTGCGCACACTGGGTTATCTGGCACAAAAATATCATTCGAAAACCAGCCATCTGATCGGCAATTCATGGGGTGCCATAATCGGGCTTGTGTTCGCGTCGGTGATCAGGATGAAGGCCGGGAAAGTGATTCTGAATGATCCTTGCCTGCAATCCAGCGGGCAACTGGACAGCCTCAGGCAGAAGATCGTTGATATTTCCGAGGCCTCTTTTGATAGCCTTGATGACGTGGTCGAGTACCTGCATGAGGCCTACCAGATCAATCGCACTTTTCCCCGCGAGCGTCTGGAGGAGATTGGCCGCAACAAGTTTCATCAATCCGGAGAGTCCTGGCGGCTCGCCATTGATCCGGCGGTGATAGACGGACTGAAGAGCCATATAGGCATGGAATACGATGTCTATGATCATCTGGAGCGTCTGGAAGTTCCGGCCATGTTGCTGTACGGCAAAACCAGCCCGTATTACGAGCCGGACCGGCTGGAGCCGCTGGTCGCCAGGTGCCGGCATGTCACATGTGTGAGCGATCTGGATGGTGGACACGCCATTCCAATGCTGACAGCCCACACTGCCCTTCTTGTACTTGGTTTTCTGGAAGCGCAGCAATCCGGTCTTGACTAGCTCCGGGGGCTTCAACAATTGGGCCAGGACAGCTTCAGTGAAACCTCTGATCGCTTGCAATCAGGTATGTCGTACCCTATATTTCTGTTATGACAGAAGTAACAGAAATAAATGCTGACGAAAATCCACCAATCTGGCTCTTTGACGGGGTTTGTGTGCTGTGCAACGGTGCTGTCCAATACACGCTGAAACACGAAAAGGAACCGCTTATCCGGTTCGTTTCGATCCAGTCAGTGGAAGGACGGCAGTTGGCAGTACAACATGGACTTGATCCGGATGATCCGCAGAGTTTTCTGTTTATTGAGAACGGTGAAGCGTTGCCCAGGTCAGATGGAGTAATCGCGCTGGCACGCCATCTCGATGGTCCGGCCGGTTTGGTTCCTCTGTTGCGCTTCCTGCCGAAATTCCTGCGCGACTTCGCCTACGACCGGATTGCCCGCAACCGCTATCGGCTGTTTGGCCGCAGGTCTGAATGTTCGATCCCTGATGCCGGCATCAGACATCGTTTCGTGCTCTAGGGATTGTCATGAACCGGCGTGTGCTGCTTATCGGGGGAACCGGGGTTTTTGGCGAGCGCCTGGCGCAGCATCTGTGCCCGGTGGGTGGTATCGATCTCATCGTTACATCGCGGAATGAGCTGAAAGCCCGACAGTTGGCGGCAAGGCTTGTGCAGACCCACCCCTTTGCATCGGTTTCGGCAATCCAGCTGGATCACCGGCATAACCTCAAATCCCGGCTGGACGAGGTGAAACCTTTCATCGTCATTGATTGCTCAGGCCCGTTTCAGAGTGCCGGCTACTCGGTTGCCAAAACAGTGCTGCAGGCAGGTGCCCATGTCATCGATCTGGCAGATGCGCGAGATTATCTCAAAGGCTATGCCGACGCTCTTGACGAGATTGCAAAACAGCACGCCGTCATTGGTCTTGCCGGTGCCAGTTCCACACCGGCGTTGTCCGCGTCTGCCGTGCGTGCCTTGTGCCGGGACTGGCAGCGGATCGACAGCATCGACATCTGCATAACACCGGGCGGCAAGAGCGAGGTGGGCAGGGCGGTGATCTCCGCAATCATGAGTTATGCCGGGCGCGAAATTCCAACCTGGCGGGAAGGCCGACTGTCGCATACCCGCGGCTGGCTCAGTTCGCGGACCGTCATCATGCCGGACCTCGGCAAGCGTCTTGTCGCGCCGGTCGAGACACTGGATGCAGAACTGCTGGGCCCGCGCCACACGGTAACTTCCCAGGTCCGGTTTGCCGCCGGCCTGGAGTCGGTGCTGGAACACCGGGGAATGCAACTCATTGCCAGGCTGGCCAAGTGGGGCCTGCTGCAGCGCGCGGGGCGGTTCATTCCGCTTCTGCTGGGCGCGCGAAATCTAACACGCCTGACGACATCGGATCGCGGTGGGATGAGTGTGGAAATCAGGGGACTTGATGTGCAGGGTCAACTCACCAGGGCGGGTTATTCCCTGGTGGCGAAACAGGGCCATGGTCCCAATGTGCCGGTTCTCCCGGCTGCTGCTTCAGTCAAGGCTCTCCTGCGCGGACGCATTGAACCGGGCGCACGGTTGGCGGAGCGGGTCTTGTCGCTGCCGGAGATCGAAACCGAGATGGCTCCTTATTCGATTGAAGCCAAAACTCGGCATGCATTTTTGGGCAATGGCATATTCGAAGAGAATCTGGGGCGCGAAACTTTCGATATGATGCCGGTGACGCTGCGGGCCCTGCACGGTCACGCCGGTGTGCCGGTATGGTCGGGCCGCTCGGAGGTAATCGCAGCCAACTGGTTCCTGCCGCGACTTGTGGCAAAACTGTTTGGATTTCCTGCAAGCGGTAGCGAAATCCCTGTCACTGTTACCGTGGACCGCGAGTTCGGCGAAGACGGTTTCAGCAACGAGATCTGGGTCAGGAATTTCGCCGGTCAGCGTTTCTCGTCCGTGTTGAGCCACCATGAGGACGGAACGTTCTGGGAAACCTTCGGCCCGGTCTCGTTCCGGCTTGGCCTTGCCGCTGATCACGAAAACCTGGAGATGCCGGTCACCGGGTGGAAACTGGGGCCGTTGCCGCTGCCCCGGTTCCTGGCGCCCCGGTCGCGAACGCGTGAGTATGAAGACGAGCAGGGACGATTTTGTTTCGATGTCGAGCTGACGCTCCCGGGGCTGGGGCTGTTTGCCCACTACAAGGGATGGCTGATGCCCGGATCACCTGCTTCGGCTGAAGTCAAATGATCCAGTTGTCTTTGCCTCGACAGCTGTGAAACGCCCTTAGACCCCCGCCTTGCGCTTTTCTTCAAGTTCACGAAGCAGTTTTCGATTGAGTTTTCCGCTGGTGGTCGTCTCCATGTCATCTACATATTCGATTTCTCTGGGGTATTTGTAGGCCGCAAGGCGGCTTTTGACATGCGCCTGCAGCTCCCTGGTCAATGCCGGTGAGCCTTCGACACCTGCCACCAGGCGCACAAACGCTTTCACAATGGCGCCGCGGTCGGCATCGGGACTGCCGATCACGGCGGCTTCAGCGATTGCCGGATGGCGAGCCAGGCAGTCTTCAACCTCGGCCGGACCGATACGGTAACCGGCACTCTTGATCAGGTCGTCTGTTCGCCCGCGATACCAGAAGTAGCCGTCCTCGTCTCTCAGCGCGAGGTCTCTGGTACGCAACCATCGACCAAGGCGCAAGTCAGCCGACTTTGCCTCGTCTTTCCAGTAGCCGAGAAATTGGGTCGCGTCGTCGTCACGGGTGACAACCTCACCAACTTCGCCATCTGCCAGTTCTTTGCCCTTGTCATCCACGATTGTCGTGCCATGTCCGGGATAGGCAAGCCCCATGGATCCGGGCCGCGCCGGGTACAGCGCATTGCAACTGCCGATGAGGTGGTTGACTTCCGTCAGGCCGTAGAACTCGTTGCACACAACGCCCAGCTTGTCTTCGGCCCAATTTAGAACTGCAGCCGGTAGCTGTTCGCCCCCGGAAATAATGACGCGCAATGCAAGATCCTGCTGAGATACTGATTGTTCGACCTGCGCCAGGCGCTTCAGTGCCGTAGGCGTCAGAAACGTATGCGTCACCTTCTGCCGGGCCATGAAGCCGAACGACCATTCCGGATCAAAGCGATGTTCGCTTGTCGCCACCGTATGACCGAACGCCCAGCCGATCAGCAGTGCATCCAGCAGGCCGCCGACCCAGGCCCAGTCAGCCGGTGACCAGAACACCGCCTCAGGATCATCCCGGTCGAGGTTGAAAGCCATGGAAAGACTGGGAATATAGGACTGCAGGACACGATGGCCGTGCAACATGCCCTTGGGCATCCCGGTGGATCCGGACGTGTACATCAGCAGGGCAGGTTCGTCCGCTGCAGTATCAACCGGCTGAAGAGTTGATCCGTCTGCCTCCATGCAGTCCTCGAAGGATGTCTCGTCAGCTCCGGCCTGGCCCACGACAACAACTTTCTCCAGCGTTGGGAATTTATCCAGGTTGCCGCGATACCTGTCCCACGCAGTATCCTGGGTAATGATTGCCTTTGCCTCGGCGTGGTTGAGGATGTGTTCGAGCGTGTCGGGGCCGTAGAGCTGAGACAGGGTTACCGCCACCGCACCCAGCTTGTAGATGGCAAGATGCGAGATGCCGGTTTCCGGCCGCAGTCCGGTATGAATGGCAACCCGGTCACCGCGCATCACTCCCAGGTCCTTTAACGCCTGTGCCAGGTTGTCGGCCACGCGGTCCAGTTCCGCAAATGTCCAGGTCCGGATTGTCAGATCGGCTTCTTCAAACACGAGGGCCGGGCGGTCGGGAAACTGTTTTGCATATTTTCCGACAGTGTCGGTTGCAATATTGGTTCGTTCCGGAATGACAATCTCATACGGTCCCGTGACCTCAGGGTTCACGGCTTTGCGCAGGTTCATCTTGTCCAGTAAATCGGGGTCAATCACGTAAGCCATAACAATCCTCTCCGCCGATCTGGTTCCGACCTGTCATCGATCAGCCTCCCTTGACAATAAACTGCGCCGCCTGAGCGGGATGACCCGGTTCATCGACCGGTGCAACAAGCTCGACAAGTGTGCCCACGGCAATGTCGTCAGCGGCGTTTTGCATGCGTCCAAACACAGCATTTTCAGCACCCTCAATGGCGACCAGCACAAACGAGTAGGCCTCCGCAGCCGCCGTAAAGGGAAGTTTTGTGTGCGTCGTGGTAACCGCCAGAACAGCGCCGGTGCCGGAGATGCGGCTCCAGCCCGTTTCCGTCCGGTCATCAGGGCATTGGGCTTGCGGGGGAAACCATGTCTTGCGGCATACCGGGCACTGGCTGGCAATCGCGTGGCCTGCCAGCAAGCCGTCGAAATACGGCTTGAGGCGCCCCGTGCCATGATCATATTTCAATTCCAGCCGTAACTCGCTAGTTGGCGTTTCCGTCTTGCCGGTCATGGCTCCACCCGTTCCATCACATGCACGAAGCTCGTCGTACAAAGGCCGCCATGGGTATCGACAAGCCCGAGCCGGTAGTCTTTGGCGGGCGTCGTGTCGCGACGGTATCGCCCGGTCAGAACCTGGTCGATGGTCGCTGCCTGGACAATACCGACCGCGCCCGGTGCACCGCCCTGACCGATCAGTCCGCCGGACAGGTTGACCGGCAAATCTCCGGTCCGGTCAAAGACGCCTGCGGTAATAGCGGGACCGGCATTGCCCGGTTCGGCAAGCCCGAGCGCTTCGATGCCCTGGATTTCAGCACCGGTAAAAGCGTCATAGACTTCGGCAACATCAATCTGGCGTGCCGGGTCGGTGATGCCAGCCTCTTCATAGGCTGCAAGTGCGGCTTGCTGCTTGGCAGCGAAATGATGGCGTTCAATACGATCACCCAGTCTGGCGTGATCCGTTGCGGCTGCGCTGGCTATGATGCGTGAGCGTGGCTTGGATGTCTTGGGGGCATGATCGGCATGTGCCAGGACGATTGCCGCTGCGCCGTCGCTTGCCATGCTGCAATCCAGTTTGTGGTAGGGAGCGGCAATCATCGGTGAGGCAAGCACATCTGCAATGGTGATATCCATCGGCTTGTGGGCCCAGGGATTGCCGATGGCATTACCGTGGTTCTTCACCGAAACGGCTGCCATCTGCTCCGCCGTGGTGCGGTGGATGTTCATGTGTTCAGACATCGACAGCGCATACAGGGCAACCGCGGTTGCACCTGCCATACCGTCTGTTTCAGCATCGAAAGACAGGGAATAGACAAGCTGCACATCTTCAGCCCGCAAATGCCCGGCAGCGGCATCGAAACCGACCGCGAGCACACAACGGGCAGCATCTGCCCTGATCTGGTGAACCGCGGTGCGCAGCGCCGCAGCGCCACTCGCCCCGCCGGCCTCGACGCGAACTGCAGGCACGCCTGCCAACCCCAGATCATCCAGGACAACCGGGGCCGGATTGACCTGCAGGGAGCAAAAGTCGGTCTCGCTCGCAACAACAACAGAGCCGATGTCCCCGGGTTCAATTCCTGCATCCTCGATGGCATCGAGTGCAGCGCGGCGTACCCAGTCGCGCCAGTGACTGCCATCACGATAGCGGTTGAACGGCATGACACCGGTACCCAGAACAACCGGGTGCGCCCGGCTGTCTCTGGCAGTTGAACTGTAGATCTTGCTGCCCATTATCCCGAGATCATCCTCTGTGGCAGCCAGGTGACCAGTGCAGGGTAAGCGATCAGCAGGCCGAGTACGATCAGGTCCAGAACGATGAACGGAATGACGCCCAGTGACACATCCTTGAAATTGGCCTGCTTGCCCACTGCGCCAAGAACGGCAAACAGGTTTATGCCGACCGGCGGCGTCACCACCGAAATCTCGATCAGTTTCACCAGCACGATGCCAAACCAGATCGGATCAATGCCCAGTGCGACAACTACCGGATAGAGGAATGGCAGCGTGACAACCATCATGGATGTCGTGTCGAGAAAGCAGCCAAGAATGATGTACAGCACCGACACCATGATCATGAACGCCAATGGCGTGGTCGCGATGGTTGTGATTTGCAGGACAAGATCATCAATGACGCCGACCACCACCAGCATCCGGGATAACAGCAGGCCGCCGATCAGGATCACGAATATGATGCAGCTGATGGATACTGCATCCTGCAGGGACGGGATCAGCCACGATCTCAATGTTTTCTTGCGATAGACAACGATACAAAATGCACCGAATGCGCCGGCCGCCCCGGCCGCTGACGGCGGAAACAGGCCTGAGTAAATGCCGCCCAGGACCAGCAGCATGAGAAGTGATACCGGGAAGATATCACCCAGTGAGCGCCAGCGCTCCCTGGGGTCGGCTTTCTCGACGATCGGCGGTGCCAGGGCCGGGCGCACGCGCACCATCACATACACGCCGACGAGATAGACAACGGCGGTCAGAATGCCCGGGATAACACCAGCCACCAGCAATTGGCCGACCGATTGCTCGGTCATGATTGCGTAGATCACCATGGTGATCGATGGCGGGATCATCGCGGCAAAACTGCCCGCACCCGCAATGGCCCCGATGGACAGCCGTTTGGAGTAGCCGTACTTCATCATGTGCGGAAAGGCGATGCGGGTGAACACAACGGCATTGACGATTGTCGAGCCCGAGATTGCGGCAAACATCGCCGAGCCGACGATGACCGCCTGATACAGTCCACCCCTGAAGCGCCGCAGCCAGAGGTCGGCCGTGTGAAACACCTGGCTCGTCAGGCCTGCGACTTCGGCCAGCACGCCCATCAGCACAAACATCGGCAGGACGGCGAAACCGTAATTGTTGACGACGGCAAAGGGCAGGGTTTGCAGCTGGCCGAAGGTGAGGGCCTGACCGGCGCCGATCAGCATGCCGCCGATACCGATAACCCCCATTGAAACACCGACCGGGATGCCAAGCGCCAGAAACACGAACAACAGGCCGGCACCAATGTACCCGATCCATAATGGATCCATGTCAGTCGTCCCCCATCATGAAACGTTCAACGGTGCTGACGTTGATCCGTCATGACGCTTGACGTCGAACCAGCTCCAGAAGACGCCCAGAAAATCGAATATGCATTGAACCGTCATCAGCGACGCGCCGACGGCCAGAAAGAACCTGGCCGGCCAGACCGGGAAATTTATGCTGCCGGGCGTGTACTCACCGACCCCGAAGCTGTGGATCGCGCTGGCGATGCCGAACCAGGCAATGGCCAGGAAGAACGCCGCGCTAAGTCCGTGCCGGATGAGATTGGCAACCATCTGTGCCCAGCGCGGCAGTATGTTGACGATAACCTCCACCCGGATGTGGGTGCGCCGTGCCTGACCCAGCGAGATCGACAGGAACACACTGACCACCATCATCGTGGCCATGAACTCAAACGCCGCCGGAACCGGCCGGCTTGACAGGCCGATGATGTCCAGATTGGTGCCGACGACATCGACTGCACCGGCAACCATCATCATCAGCAAGGCAATTCCCGACAGGAATGCACAGCCGAGATTAAGCTTCATTAGCCAGTTTACGGCGACCGATCGTTGCTGGGCCATCGCGTTACTCCATAATCGCAAAATGCCCTCGCTGCCCGGCGTGGATAATCCACGCCGGGCGCAAAGGAGACACTGGAAAGCAGACTACCTGCCAGTCACTTCTTTCCAAATGGCAACTGTCTTGCGGGCATCGTCACCCCATCCCTTTTTCTCCATCTCAGCGATGAAATCCGCGAAGAAATCAGGATTGGCCGCACGCCATTTGGCTGCTTCTGCTGCAGGAAAGTCGTGCATTGTCACGCCTTTGGCCTCCAGCGTTGCGATTGCTGCCGCACCGGCAGCGACCACTGCTTCACGGTCACGCTCGGCAGCTTCAAGGCCGGTCTTGACGAATATCTCCTGCTGTTCGGGGGTCAGTTTGGCCCACGCGGACTGCGATATCCAGATGCCTGTCGAAGGGCCAAGCCACAAGGTGATGTTCGAGATGTTCTTGGCCACCTCATAGATCTTGTAGTTGACTACGAGATCAACCGCGAACGGCGCGCAATCAACCGCACCACGGCTCAGGCCCTCGTAGATTTCAGGCAATGACAGGGTTACCGGGGTTCCGCCTGCAGCCTGCACCATCCGCGGCATGTCCTTGCCCCAGGTGCGCATCTTTTTGCCCTTCATACCGTCAACGCTCGTCACGGCGTCCTTGCAGACCAGCTTGTAGGGGTTGAGATGATGGAAGAACAACGCCTTGATGCCGTTGCGCTTGGTCTCTTCCTGATAGATCGGCACCTCTGTCATCAGCCGCTTCATCAGTTCCGTTGCATGAGGCACTTCATCCATGGTCATCGGAATGGAATTGGGGGCCGCATAAAACGGCATCTGTGCCGGGAAGTAACCGGGAGACATGGCGGCCATATCAACCGCACCTTGTTGCAGCAGGGTCAGGTTTTCCTTCGCCTTGCCGAGTGCTTCTGCCCAGAAAATCTTGATCTTCACTTCGCCGTTGGTGCGTTTTTCGATTTCTTCGGCAAACCATTTGTCGACTTTGGAACCGGCATTGTTCTCGGTCCACTGATGGCTCATTCGCAATGTCATTTCTGCCATGGCTGAACTTGTTCCAGCCAACAGCATTGCGATAGGCAAGGCCGCGGCAAGCAGGGTCTTTCTTAGCGTCATAACGTCATTTCCTCCTTTGAATTACTACGCGATTGTCCGGATGTTTGTTGTCTGTATGTGACGGTCCGTCCGGAACCGGCCGACACTTACTCGTAATTGATCAGGTTGTTCCCTAACTGGCCGGGACCTCCTGTTCCCGAAGCGCCCGGCGATTGATTTTGCCTGTGCTTGTCAGTGGAAAACTGTCAACGAATTCGATGCGTCTGGGATATTTGAAAATCGCCAGATTGGTCTTGATGTGATCCTGAAGAGCGAGCGCCAGTTCATCGCTGGCCACCTGGCCGTCGCGAAGCCGGATAAATGCCTTGACGACCTGGCCCCGATCCTCGTCCGGGCTGCCGATGACAGCGGCTTCCGCCACTGCTTCGTGGTGGACAAGTGCATCCTCGACTTCGGCGGGACCGATGCGAAACCCGGCACTTTTGATCAGGTCATCATTGCGTCCCTTGAACCAGTAATAACCGTCCTCGTCGCGGTAGGCGAAATCGCCGGTGCGAATCCAGCTCCCGCAACGCATCTGCTCGGTGCGCTCGGGCTGGCGCCAGTATCCGATGAAAAGTGTAGGGTCGTCATCGCTTACGGCTATTTCGCCCAGGGTTCCGTCGGCAACCTGGTCGCCGTTTTCGTCGATCACCGCAACCGTATGGCCCGGATATGCACGCCCCATGGACCCCGACCTGATCGGCCACAGCGACCTGCAATTGCCGATCAGATGATTGACCTCAGTCAGGCCGTAGAACTCGTTTATCGGCACCCCGAAATTGTCGGCCCAGTCGAGGACAGCGCCCGGCAGGGGCTCTCCGCCGGTTCCGATTGCGCGCAGCGCCAGTTTAGGCCAGCGCGCGCGTGGGTCTTTGATGGCGGCCATTCGTTTCAGTGCCGTAGGGGTCAGGAAGCAGTGGGTTATACCGTGCCGGGCCATGAAGTCGAACGCCCATTCGGCTGAAAAGCGGGTCGGGCCGGCTATGACCGTCTGGCCGAAATACCAGCCCGTCAGCATGACATTGAAGATGCCCGCAACCCACGACCAGTCGGATACGGTCCACAGCACGCGGCCCCGGTCATTCATTTCCATTTCATAAAACAGGGATACGGACGCCAGGTAGCCGCGCAACAGCGCCTGGCGATGCAGGATGCCTTTCGGCATGCCGGTTGAGCCGGACGTATACAGCAGCAGGGCCGGATCATCTGCGCTTGTCGGCTCGATGATGAAATCGTCGGCCCCGGTGTCCAGCGCCGCTTCGAAAGAGAATTCGCCGTCAATGCATCCGCCGGAGACGATGATCACACAGTCTGTTGCAAGCCTGTCGCGAACACCGGCAACCCGGTCCCAGAGCTGACGCTCGGTTACAACGGCCGCCGCACGGCAGTCGTCAAGCACATGGGCGATGGCGTCCGGGCCGTAAAGTTGTGACAGTGGGGCTGCAATCGCACCCAGCTTGTAGGCTGCCAGATGAGCCAGGGCCGTCTCCAGCCCTTGCCCGCAAAAACAGGCAACGACATCACCACGGCCCACTCCCTTGCTGGCCAGATAAGCTGCAAACCGGTTCGAGAGACGCGAAAGGTCGGCATAAGTGTAGGTTTGTACCGGACCTTCTTCCGGTTCGCAGATCAGTGCCACTGCATCGGCGTTTTCTCCGCCCGCATGGCGGTCAACGGTGTCGGCCGCCATGTTGTAGGATGTAACCGGTGGAATATCGAAATTAGCAACCAGTGACGCATAACCGGGGTCATCACCCAAGACGCGGCGAAGGTCATTCAGGTTGACCTGGTCCCCGTGAATCCGGTCTCTCGACACGGTTGTTACCTCCTCTGGCCACCAGTGTTCAACTGGCGGTGGAGCCGGTTCTCGACACAGGTTTCGTGTCGTTACGGCCCATTAGCGCCTGACCTTGCTCCCACTGAAGCGTGACAAATTTCTTCAATCATTTCAAATTATTATATCGAATTGTATTTCATCAGTTTTTCTTATAGAAAAGAATGACGGGAACTGGCCTTATGAACTTGAAACAACTGGAAGCTTTTGTCTGGACGGTGCGGCTCAACAGCTTCAGTGCTGCCGCGAAACGACTGAACTCAAGCCAGCCGGCAATTTCCATGCGTATTCAGGACCTTGAACAGGCACTTGGCGCGGAATTGTTCGAGGAGCCCAGGCGCGCGACCCGCCTGACCCTGAAGGGTCGGGATCTGATGGAATACGCCGAGCGCATACTGGCGCTGTCCTCGGAAGCCCAGACTCGTATTGGCAACGCCGAAGCTGTTTCCGGGCGCATCCGGGTTGGTGTTGGTGAAACCATAGCGCTTACCTGGTTGCCGGACTTCATCGTCCGTCTCAATGAAACCTACCCCGGACTGGTCGTGGAGTCCGTCGTGGATCTGACTGTTGGCCTGTGGGAGAAGTTTGATTCAGGTGAAATGGATTTGCTGCTGCTTCCGGGGCCCGCTCATGGCGCGAACATGGTCGTCAATCATCTCGGCACTGCGCAATATTCCTGGCTGGCAAGCCCGAAGCTCGGCATTCCGGCAAACCGGACGCTGACACCCAAAGAGCTTGAGACCTGGCCGATAGTGACCTTGTCGCAAGACTCGGTTCTGCATGAGATCATTGAAACCTGGTTCCTCGGCAACCGGGCCGAACCGCGCCGCACGGATGTCTGCAACAGCCTTGGTGTGGTACTTGCCCTGACTATCTCAGGTCTTGGCATAAGCTTGCTGCCGCCAAGCATCTACCAGCGTGAAATTGAGCGCAACGAATTGATGGTCATCAAGACCGTACCGCGGTTCAAACCGATTGAGTTTGTCTCTGTCTATCGGAAGGACCGCGAAGAGGCATTGATCAGGGATATTGCCAGGATCGCATCTCAGGCCAGTACTTTTGATGTCGTGCCAGCATCAGACATGCCTTGATGTCCTGACCCCGAGACCAGCGGTTCATGCCGATAACGCCGGTTGGCATGTCAGTATCGAATATTGCGCTTGCGGCAACTTGAAGGCCATTATAACTGAACGTGTACGCGTCAGCGTCTGTCGGGAAAATTCGATACCGGCTGCTGATCGGCGGCGCAGGACAACAAGGTCATGTGGTGATGAGTGTAACCGTGACATTTGCGGGTTCGGGAGATGCATTCGGGTCCGGCGGCCGGTTGAACACCTGTATTATCGTTGATGCGCCGGAGATGCGCCTTGCCGTTGATTTCGGTGCCTCGAGCCTTGTCGCATTGAACAGGCTGGGCATTGAGCACAACACTATCGAGACCATTGTCATTACCCATCTGCATGGCGATCACGCCGGCGGAATTCCTTTCATGCTGTTGGATGCAATGCTGGCTGCCAGGCGGCAGTCTCCGCTGACAATTATCGGGCCACCCGGCACTGAACGATGGGTTGAACAGGCAACAGCCGCGCTGTTTCCGGGTTCGCACATGATGAAACCACGGTTCGCTTTGGATTTTGTGGAGCTGTCGAATACGTCGAAACACCGTCATGGCCAGCTTGCGATCGAGGTCATGCCCGCCATTCACACGCCCGAAACGCTGCCCACTTCGCTGCGGTTGAACGTCGGCGGGAAAGTCATTTCCTATACCGGGGACGGCGAATGGAATCCGCACATGCCTGCACTGGCCGACGGCGCCGATTTGCTGATCATGGAGTGCTACGCTCATGGCAAGCCTGTGAAATATCATCTGAACTACCCCGACATTGAAGCCAACCGGGGGGCACTGAACGCCAGACGCATTGTGCTGACCCATATGGGCCCGGACATGCTTGCCGCTGCCGAGAACGTTTCCGAAGAAACCGCTTTTGACGGCATGGTCATCACGCTTTGAGCAGTCGTACCCAGACATTCAGCATTGCAATCCTGCTGTTCTGTATCGCCCTGCTTGCGCTGGCGACGGGGCTGCAAGGGTCGCTGGTCGGCCTTCTCGCATCGCAGGCGGATTTCGGCGGTATTGCGATCGGCTATATCGCGACAGGCTACCCGATAGGCATCCTGCTCGGCGCCTGGCTGGTACCCCGCATGATCGAAGAGGTCGGCTATATCCGGGTCTTCGCCGGCCTGGCTTCGCTTGCTTCGTCATCCGCCCTCCTTCTGGCACTTTTTGTCGAACCGACCTGGTGGTTTGTCCTGCGGGTCCTGACCGGCATTTCGACAACCGGGCTTTACATCATTTGCGAGGCATGGCTGAACGCATCCACGTCAAACCGCACTCGCGGCCGGGTGATGGCGCTTTACCTTGTGGTGACCTATTCGATGATGGGCGCAGGGCAGTTTCTGCTCAACGTCGATGACGGCAGCGGCTATGTGCGCTTTTTGCTGGCCTCGGTCATTCTGTCCCTGGCGCTGGTGCCGATTACCCTGCTGAGAATTGATGTCCCTGCCGTGACAAAGACGCCGCCAGTGTCGCTGGGCGTGGTGTGTCGCGCCTCTCCGCTCGCAACCTATGCGATTTTTGTGAACGGCCTGGCGCAAAGCGCCCTGTTCGGCCTCGGCTCGGCCTATGGCGTCATCAAGGGGATACCGGTGTGGTGGATATCGGTTATGATCGCGCTGCCGACCCTTGGTGTCACAATCGTTCAGTATCCCCTGGGGATGCTGGCAGACAAGGTGGATCGCCGGCTGGTCTTGCTGACAGTAAGTCTGGTTGCGGCGCTGGCCGCATTCCTGGCTGCAACGCAGCAGGGCAGTCTTCTGATCACCATCATGATGTTTGCCGTGTTCGGAACACTGGCTATTCCGACACGGTCTGTCGCGCTTGCGCATATCAATGATCAGATGGAAAGCCGACAGATGTTGTCTGCCTCCAGCCGACTGTTCGTGATTTACGGATTCGGATCGTCACTGGGCCCGTTGCTGGTCGGCGCGTTGATGCAGAGCACTGGTCCGGATGCCTTCATGTACTTTCAGGCGGCAATCTTTATCTCGGTATTGCTGGTCTCTGCCCTCAGGATGGCGATCGGCCCTGCCAGACGCCGGTCAAGTCAGGTGAAGGACGCCATTGCGTCCTGGCACATCGTGCCGACGCAACAGAACAACCCGGCGCACAAGACACCCGAGCCCAAAGGCAGGTCGCAGAAATAGCTGTTTTCTGGGATGAAGCCTGGTTGCTTTGGTGCCGCAACGTCTAAACCCGCATGGTTTTCAGATCATTCGGATCGTGCCGAACCAGTAGTCGGCACAAAATTATTGGTCCAGCTCTGGCTTCCATCGCTCCCGGCATTTTGCACAGACTCCAGGCTTTTGTCGCACAACGCCTGCTGAAACCCCAGGCACAGGCAGGCAAAGTCGCGCGCGTCGATGAACGTGCCGAGAAAATAGTCGTCATCAATGTTGCCGTTTTTCTTGTTGTTGTCGGCCAGAAGAGTGGACACTGCCAGCGGGTTATTGATGTCCAGCCCGGGAGTGACTTCATCTCGCGCAACACCGGTTATGCTCAACACCATATTGCTGCGTACCTGAACCTTGAAAGCATCCGTAGTCATGGTCAGAACAGATCCCATTTTGAATTTTCCGGCGTATGACCGCGGCAGGTCCCGAAGCAAAATGGCTTATTCTGCGATTGCCTGCAGCCGCAAATATGGAACTCACCGGAAATGGGTGCAACAAATTCTATCGGCTCGAATTTCGTGCTGACATGAGACTGGTCGCACCAGGGCTGGGTTTTCGACAGGCCGCAACTGCACCACAGATAGGTTTCGCCGGCTTCAACCTGGACGATATAGGGGCCGCGTTTCGACATGGCGGGACCATCCGCCTGCCGCACCCGCGGTGTGCGTTCCCCGCTCATCGGCTTGCCAGCCCTTCCTTGACCAGCCAGGCGTTCAGTTTGTCGAAGGGCTCGGTTGAATGCGGCAGGCTCATTGCCGCAACGAAGTAGTCCTGGAACTCAGGCTCGATGGCGGTTTCCACTTTGTCGACCATCCGGCACACCCGGTCTATTTCGGCCCGTGAACTTGCCGACAACAGTGCGATGCGCGCGCCCGTGCCGGCGGCGTTGCCGGCGGAAGAGACCTTGTCGAGATCGCAATCGGGAATAAGGCCGATGGCCATGGCATAGCCGACGTCAATATAACTGCCAAATGCCCCGGCCAGGTAGATGCGGTCAACATGGTCTGTGCCCATGCGGTCCATCAACAACCGTACGCCGGAATAGCAGGCTGACTTGGCCAGTTGTATTGCGCGGATATCAGACGGCGAGACGTAGATGACCCGGTCGCCGTCACGGTGCAGCACATACTCAAAGTTCCGGCCCTTGGCGACAAAGCTGGGATGATCCGCGACATCCAGTTTCCTGGCCTGCATGCGCCCTGATGCATCGACTATGCCGGACAGAAACAGTTCGGCGACCGCTTCGATGATGCCGGAACCGCAAATCCCGGCCACCGGGATGTTTTCGGAAGCCTCTGCAAATCCTTCTTCGTCCGACCATTGTTCAACCCCGATAATCTTGAACCTGGGTTTAAGGGTCTCCCGGTCAATCCGCACCCGCTCGATGGCACCAGGTGCCGCGCGCTGTCCACAGGTGATCTGCGCGCCTTCGAATGCAGGACCGGTGGGTGAAGAACACGCAATCAGCCGGTCCTTGTGGCCCAGGACAATTTCGGCATTGGTGCCGACATCGATGACCAGCGTCATCTCTTCGCTCAAATGCGGTGCCTGGCTCAGGATCACACCGGCGGTATCGGCACCGACATGACCGGCAATACATGGCAGGAACCAGACATAACCGGCGCGGTTGATCGGGATATTCAGATCCCTTGCATGCACGCTGGTTCCCTCATCGACCACTAGCGGAAACGGCTCCATTCCCAACTGCGTCGGGTCGATTCCCATAACCAGGTGATGCATGGTGGGATTGCCCACGATGGTCATTTCAACCACATCAGCGGGCGAGATATCAGCCTCTTTGCACACTGCATCAACCAGATCGGCCAGCGCGGTCTGGATCGCGGCGGTCAGGTTCGGTGCTTCGTTTTCATTCTGCTGAAGATAGGAAATCCGGCTCATCAGGTCTTCGCCATACCGGATTTGCGGGTTCATGAGACCGGAACTGGCCATGACGTCACCATTGTCCAGCGCACAGAGATGGCCGGCAACTGTGGTTGTGCCGACATCGACAGCAATGCCGAAGACGCGCTCCTTGAACCCGGGCCAGACCGCAATCACCTCATGGCCGGCGCGAACGGCAACCGTTGCCTTGAACTCTCCTCCGTAGACGTCGCCGGCTCGCAATGCTGCGGAAAGTTCCGACAGGCAGCTGATATCCCATTTCAGGTCTGACAAGTTCCACTCGTCGGCGAGATTGCTGTTAATCCGTTCAAGGTCGGACCTTTGGTCTTCCATGCTGGGTTTCGGCAATTCGACATAGTGCAGCGTGACAACCGGATCAATGACGAGGTCGCGGATTTCATCGGCGGCCTTGCGGACCATTTGCCGGTGAATCTGGCTTTCCTCGGGTATATCGACCACGAGGTCGCCGAGAAGCTGGGTCTGACAACCCAGGCGACGCTCGGCGCCCAGACCCTTGATTTTTTTATAGCGTTCTTCGGTTGGCCCGAACTCTGACAGGTGTGCAGGGTCGGAATTGATCTGCAGTTTTGCAAATTCGCCAAAGGACGGTTCAATCTGGCAACGCCCACAAACCGCACGTCCGCCACAGACGGTGTCCAGATCCACTCCCAGTGAACGGCTGGCATCCAGCAGGCTTGTTCCGACCGGAAACTCCCCGCGCTTGCCCGATGGCATGAATACTAGTTTTGCCTTTGAATTCATTGTGTAAGCTGACTGTGATCTGGGCGCGGAATCCGTATCCGTCAACTATATGGTTCCCCTGAGGTCGCAAGTATGCCGCGAGCACATGCCCCCCCTGACCCATGCCCTTCAAGCCATGTTGCGTTTTCTCAGATCACCCCAGTTGGACCGGACTTCATTCACGATGAAATCGCGCAGCAAGGAGATGCGCTGCGACAGTCCAAGTTCTTGCGGGTAGACAAAATAGATCGGGATTTTCGGCCCGATCACATCTGGCAGGACCCTGACCAGTTTGCTGGACCGTTCGCTCAGGTAAAACGGCAACGCCGCCAGCCCCAGTCCGTTTTCGGCAGCCCTGTAAATCCCATATATGTTGTTGATAGAAATGTCCGGTACGTGATCAGCTTCCGACGGGCGGTTGAATTGAGACAGCCAGTTCAGTTCCCTTATTGGCTGATGGCCCATGCCGTCGCCGTAAACAATCAGTTGATGCGCATTGAGGTCTTCTACCGAACGCGGAATTCCGTTCTTTTTCAAATATTCCTGACATCCGTATATATGATAAGAGAACTCTTCAATGAACTTGAAAACCAGATTGGGTTGCTCCGGCTTGCTGAACCGGATTGCACAATCGGCCTCTCTTTTGCACAGGTCCAGAACTGCATTGTCCGCCAACAGCAATGAGACTTCGATGGACGGATGCATCTCGTGAAACTTGCCAAGCCGCGATGACAGCCACGCAGAGCCGAACGCCTCGGTCGTCGTTAACGAGAGCGCGCCAACCGGCGTTTCATGCATTTCATTCAGGCGGGCAAGGCCCAGTTCCAGGGAATCCCACATCTTCTGGATGGACTCCAGAAAATACTCGCCGTATTCCGTCGGCAACAGACCCTGCCGGTTTCGGAAAAAGATATCGTAGCCCAGTTCCTGTTCCAGCGTGCCGATCTGCCTGCTGACGGCGGATTGCGTGATATTCATGATCTGGGCCGCTTTGGTGAAGCTGCCTGCCTCATACACAATCCGGCAGTTCCTCAGGCGGTTCCAATCCAGATGATAGACCTTCTGAAACGGTACCCGCGCCACACCATCGGGTTCATCAATGGTTCCGGTAATGCCGATGGCCGTGCCGTTTTCCAGCACGAACCAGCGAAACACCCGGTCGTTGTGACCGGGCCACGGCCGGTACAGGTCATGGTGCAGTGTCCACTCGACACCGGGTACGAAATAGAGCTCTTCGACTTCCTGGCAAAGCTCGCTCTGCCGCACCAATCCAACCGGGCAATTGGCGCATTCGGCGTCCAGAAGCTGTTTCAGTGTCGGCATGAAATCCCGACGTCTCCCTTTGTTTTATTGGCGGCAATTACGCCGTATTTTGGCGCACTTGTCATCAACTTTGTAAAATTGGTGTGAAATGTCAGGTACTAACGCCGCCCGAACCGGCCGTTCAGACCGGCAATGACTTTTGCCTTCTTGTCCGCCAGCAGGCTTTTTTGCGAGTTCGCCAACCGTCCTACCGGCGTGGCGCAGGAGTGTATCATTCGTTTCAGCGGGATGTAGGCGATGAACGCGCACACAGCCAGCGCATGAAATATCCACAATGCCTCCCTGGCCGTCTCCCCGGTCGGGGAAATCGGGATGAAGGCAAGCCCGACAAACGATGCCCATGCAGTTGCCGAGTCTGCTGGTTCAAGCCCCAGTCGTGCGCCTTCAAGCATGAACCCGGAAACCGTCAGGACAAGCAGGAAAACCGTTGTGGGTGTATCGGTGAACTTTTGCTCGGCCTTGCCGTGGGCCATGACGCGGAAAGCCAGCGCAAGCACGCATCCGACCAGAAGCATCAGCCCGGTGAGATCATAGGCAAGATCAAACGCCAGCCTTACCGGGTGTTCCCTCATGTGCCAGATATCAGTCCATCCGAAAGACGGAAACGCCTCGCGAAACGCGACTGCCGCGATCTCAACGAGAAACATCAATCCGAAGCCCCAGAAGATCAGTTGATGCCGTACCCAGCGAAACGGGCTGACCTTGAACAATGTGCGATGCAGGACAACTTCATCGACCAGCGTTCGCGTCATGGCATCCTGATCAAGTCTGTCCCGGTTCCACAGACCACCGAAGCGCTGGAATGTCGGTAAATTCTTTTGGACAATGACGCGATAGATACCGACATCCAGAACCACGATTGCCGCCAGTATGGCCGGCCCGAACAGAATATACCTGAGCGGCACATTCCCAATCGCAGCCTCGTAGGTGTAATAGCCTATGAAACTGGCAACAGCGAATACATATGCCCAGGCTCCCATCCAGAACGCGCAGACAAAGGCTTGTCGCAGGGCAGCTGTATCAAACCATCTGGTCAGTGCGAAAATGCCCAACAGGACAACGCCGGACGCCAGCACAAGAGTGGCGATAAGGAACAAGGCGTAGCCGATGGCTGCGTGGCTTTGGCCGACCAGCCCCAACACAACCAGCAACCCGGCTATGACATAGTTGATACTACGCAGGCTGATCCAGCCGGGCTTGGGGATCGCTTCAGGCGATTGCGTCATTCTACTCTGCCGCAGCTGCTTTTGCGGCCTCTCGTTCGCGGTCGATTTCCAACATCGCCTCGTGCAGTTCAGACGCGCCGCCGGTCAGGTTTTTCAGGCGCGTTACGCAAGCCTTTGCCTTGTCAACCGCCACCAGCGCATCCATGGCGTAGGCGTCTGCGCCGATCTTGTCGCACCAGGCCTGGCTGATCGGGGCGCCGCCGACGAAGACTTTCAGATCCTCGCGCAATCCTTCTGCCGCGAACACCTTCAGGGTCTCCCACTGCATGTTCATTGTCGTGGTCAGCAGAGCTGAAAACCCGACAATTTGCGGGTTGTGCTCGCGAACCGCCTCGACGAATTTTTCCGGCGGCACTGTCACACCAAGATCATGCACTGTGAAACCGGCAGCCTCCATCATCATGGCAACAATTTTCTTGCCGATGTCGTGAAGATCGCCTTGCACTGTTCCGATAACGACGGTGCCAACTTCCTCACTTTTTTCTGCCAGGATCAGAGGCTTCAGCCGCGCCAGAGCTTCGTGCATGCACTTGGCCGACATCATCACTTCCGGCAGGAAGTACTCGTCCATCTTGAACCTGCGTCCGACCTCGGCAATGCCGGTAGCCATGGGGCCGGAGATCAGCGTTCGGGCGCTGATGTCGCTTTCAAGTGCGGTGTCGATAAAGCCAACCGTATCGGCATGTTCTCCATCAATAATGTTCCATTCCAATCGATGGAACAATTCTTTCAGTTCAGCGGGCGCGTCATTCCAGCGGTCCGTTTCCATGGAGTCTTCAAAATCGTACTGGAGATCTTCCAGGTCAAATTCGATTTCGGTGTCAATCTTCAATGGCATTGAGTCGATACCCCGCTGTTATGCCGCAGGCGACGGCTTCGGCCGACGCTTTCTCTTTTTCGGGTTTGGATCCCAGGGCTCATAACCCTCGCCGTCATCCGCTCCTTCAGGCGGCTTTTCAGGCAGGGGATACTTGCCGTATTCATGTGCTTCTTCGATCATTGCCAAGGTGTTCTCGACCGGTACGTCGTGCTCAAGCCGGTGCGATGAACTGAGAAGAAAACCGCCTCCGTGACCGACCTCCCAGATGCGCTGGCGCACTTCGGCACGGACATCTTCGACGGTTCCCCAGGGCAGGGTTTCCTGAACATCTATGCCGCCGTAAAAGAACATCTCGTCGCCAAGCTGACGCTTCTTTGCAGACGGATTGGAATGCCGGGCCACCTTGGGCGGCATCGAGTCGTATCCATCGACACCGCAATCAATGAGGTGACGCATGAACGGTTCGGGAATGGCGCCACAGCTGTGGAACTGGATTTTCCCGTTCGGGTTCTTGGTGTGATAAAATTCCTTGGTCGCAAGTGTTGCGCGCTTGTAGTGCGGCACCAATTGGTTTTCGAACATGGGCAGGGACATGAAGGCCGTCTTTTCAGACGCCAGGTCTTCCGGGCTCATGCGCAGCCAGTCGATATACTCACCGCATTGGGCAAGGAACGCCTTGTTGTGTTCGATTTCCAGGTCGACAAGCTTGATCAGCATGGCGTCCAGAAATTCCGGGCTTTCGATGAAGTCAGAGAAAATCTTGGCATAGCCGACCATGTATTTTGCCTGCTCAAACAGGCCGCCGCGACCGCCCTGGCCCATCAGCGCAAACGGTGTTTCTTCCCGGACATACTTGCAGTATTCGCGCAACGACATGCCGGGCACAGGGCTGTCCTGCCACATCGCTTCGTCCCACGGGTCCGGCCATGGAAACTCGCGCAATATCTCCAGCCCCTCTTCAAGCGGAGCGCTGGTGGCATCAAACAGCGGATAGCCGATCATTTCGTAATAGCCGCCATTTTCATGCGGCGTCCACTTCCGCACCACACCCCATTCATCGATGTTTATTTCAGCATCGTCGGGCGGTGACGGCACCTGCAGCGGAACCGGAATGGAATCCAGATCAAGAACGCGAAAACCCGGTGATCCGCCTGACGGACCGATCGACACCCGCAGGAAATCAACATCCAGTTTTTCTGCCAGGTCAGCCTCGAACGCCACGTCGGTTGTCCACGTGGTCGACCCGGTGCGGTAGTTTTTGAAATCCTCGTTGTAGCCCATTCCCAGACCCTTACGAAGGTGCTGGTAGCCCTCGACAGTTCCCCAAAGTCCGATTGGGACACGGTCGGGCTCTTTCAGGCTCAGAGCGTCCAGAACTCTCTGGCGCTGAGGCGGGATGGCTCTTCCAATTGTCGCTGTCATCTTGCCTCCTAAATCAGCCTGTGGCCGGCATCGGACATTTCACTGCCCGGACCGGGGCATTGTTGGGAAAAATTTATCATCGACTACTGCGCGCTCGAAGTTGGTCAATTCGGTCCCCCGGCGCCTGGAACTCATAGATATGAACGGGGCCTTGGGTGGCCCCGTTCACAGGTCGGTTTATTTCATCCAGGGTGGTGTGAAGTCTTCGAACTTACCGTCGTTGAATTTCACAAAGGACATGTCCTTGATGATGAAGTGGTTTGGCGCATTGCCTTCCCCGATGGTGACGCTTGGCACCACACTGTCTTTCCAGTCATCGATGCCCTCGAGAGTTTCGACGAGGCGGTCACGGGTAATCGGGCCATCGCTCATCCGGCGCAGCGCTTCGGTGAACACCTGGCTGCCTGCAAAACCCCACAGATGGATCGCGTCCGGCTGTTCTTCCGGATAGTATTTTGCGAGGATTTTCTTGGATTCCTGAATCTGCGGAGCAGGAGAATCAAAGTCCCGGAAAATGGTCGAGAAATACACGCCGTTGACGGCATCGTTTCCGGCCAATTCCGCAACCTTGGGGCTCTTGCCAAAGAACACATTTACAACCGGGATGTCCCACCCAAGCTTGGCACGCTCAGTGTAGAACTTGGCTGCGGGTTCCGGCGCGCACGAACAGATCACGGCATCGGCACCGGATGCCTGCATGGCAATGACCTGGGAAGAAACGTCCACTTCCTTGGGCTCATAGCCTTCGGACGCGACAACTTCCACGCCTTCGGCTTTCAGCACGGATTCGATACCCGCAATATGAGTCTTGCCGGATGGATCGTTCTGGTAAAGCACTGCAATCTTTTTTGCGCCGAAGACTTCCTTGGCGAATTTGACCAGTTGCTGACCCTCGGTGAAGTAGCTTGGATACAGCGGGAATACCCACTTGCTTTCGATCGTCAGGTTCTTTTCAGCACCCGTGCCTGCACCGATCAATGGCACATTCTTGTCAACGATGTAGTCAATCACCGCACTTGTCGGCGCTGATCCGAGCGGCGAAACAATGGCAAAGCAGTCGTCGCGTTCGACAAAGCGTTTCACAGCAGTCTTGGTACGCGCCGGTTCATATTTGTCATCGATCATCCGGTATTCGATCTTGCGACCGTTGATACCGCCATTGTCATTGACGTGCTTGAACCAGGCGTCTGCGCCCTTGCCCATGCGAAAATAGCTGGAAACCTTGCCGGTCATGGGCTGGTACGAGCAAATCAGAACACTATCATCTGTTATGCCGGGGCCGTTTTCCGCGACAGCCGGCGTGGCAATTGCTGCCAGTGCCGCAACAGCTGTGCCGTATATCATTGGTTTGACTAACTTTTTCATGTTTTCCTCCCAAGTTGAGCGCAATTTGCGCGGTGCGCCGCTTTACCCGGTCTGCGGGCAAAATCAGGCGATTCCTAAATAGGTTTCATAAACCTCCTTGTTCTCCTCCAGCTCATCTGAAGAGCCGGAGATCATCACTTTCCCCAATTGCATGACGTAACCGAAGCTCGACACCTTCAGTGCCATTTTCATGTTTTGTTCAACGAGCAGGATGGTCAGTTCCCGTTCCGCGACAAGGCGTTGCAGGGTTTCGAAAATCTGCGAAACCACGATTGGGGCAAGCCCGAGCGACGGCTCGTCGAGCATCAAAAGCCGGGGTGCCGCCATCAGACCGCGCCCGATTGCCAGCATTTGCTGTTCGCCTCCTGACAGCGACCCGCCCAATTGCGAATGCCGTTCCTTGAGACGTGGAAACAGATCGAAAATATCGTCCAGATCCTTTTCGATCTGAGCCCGGTCAGACCGTGTGTAGGCACCCATTTCAAGATTGTCGGTAACCGACAGATCCTTGAATATGCGGCGGCCTTCCGGCACCTGGGCGATACCCTTGCGCGTCACGGCGTTCGGCGTCTGGCCGGTTATGGCAGCGCCATCCCACTGAATGGACCCGCCCACAGGTTTCACCACACCTGAAATGCATTTCAGCGTTGTTGACTTGCCGGCACCGTTGGCGCCCAGCAGGGCAACAATGCTCTTCTGGGGCACTTCGATTGAAACATCCTTGAGGGCGGTTATCGGACCGTAGTTCGCTTTCAGGTTTGCCACTTGCAAAGAACTCATACGTGCTCCTCCTCACCCAGATATGCCTTGATCACTTCCGGATCTTTGCGAATCTCCTCCGGAGTTCCCTGTGCGAGATTGGAGCCAAAATTGATGACGTAGATGTAGTCACACACCTTCATGACCATCTTCATGTCGTGTTCGACAAGCAGCACCGAAACACCCAGTTCGGTGTTCACCTTGCGAATGATTTCCTGCAGCTCTGCGGTTTCATCATCGTTGCACCCGGCAACCGGTTCATCCAGCAGCAGGATGGATGGTTTAGACGCCAGTGCCCTGCCCAGCTCGACGCGTTTCTGGTATCCGTACGGCAGGTTCCCGACTTCGTTTTCCAGTTCCGAGGTCAGGTTGAGGGTTTCTGCTATCTCCAGGGCACGGTCTTCGATTTCGCGTTCTTTTTGCCGCGCCGAAGGGGTCCACAACATGGCTTGTAACGGATCACCCATCAAGGAATGGCCGCCCGTCATGATATTGCGCAACGTGGTCTGGTCCTTGAACAGGTTGATGTTCTGGAACGTGCGTGCCAGACCGCGATGCACCATTTCGTGTGGCCGCAGGGCGTCGATGTTTTCGCCGTCGTGAAACACTGATCCGGCTTCATAGGGCTGGAACCGTGTCAGCACGTTGAACAATGTCGTCTTGCCGGCACCGTTGGGGCCGATCAGACCAATGATCTTGCCTTTTTCAACTGTCAGCGAGATGTCATTGCACGCGACAACTCCACCAAAACTGACCCGAATGCCTTCGCAGCGCAGGTGTTCGCTCATCACTCGGCCTCCTCTGCTGCCATGGATCCGCCGATTTTTCGCAAGCGACGGCGGCGTGCATTCTTGAGGGGTCTGACCAGCAGTTCCATGATGCCTGCCGGCGCAAACCGAAGAACCAGGATCAGCACCACGCCTTTCAGGATGAAGGAGAAATCAGCAAGCTGTTCGAAGAAGAACGGCAACATCACAACGAAGAAGCCGCCCAGGAAGGGTCCGAATATGACCGTCGAACCCCCCACGACGACAGCCATCAGAATGTCGACGGAATACCAGATATCTGCAAAAACTTCTGCCGAGACATAATTCACGACATGAGCATTCAATGCCCCGGCAATGCCTGTGATCGCAGCACTTATGGTGAAAGCCAGGGTCCGGTATTTCAGGCGGTTCACGCCACTGGCCATTGCTGCTTTTTCGGCGTCCCTCAAAGCCATGAAGGCGCGGCCGGTTCCAGAATTCACCAGCGCAAATACGAATAGTGTTACCAGGACCAGGCAGACCGTCGACACATAGTAGAAGCCGTGATCGCCAATCTCTATTCCCAGAACATGATTTGCATCGAGCAGAATACCATCGCGGCCCTGGAAAAACGGAACATTGTTGAGGACCGTGCCGACAAAGAAGGCAAATCCAAGCGTGCCAATCGCCATGAAAGCCCCCGACAGACGCAGGAATATGAGCGCCAGCACAGCACCGATAAGCCCAGCCATCGCCATGCCGGCCACAATGCCGACAACCAGGTCAACGTGCAGATGAAGCGTCAATAGTGCCGACGTATAGGCGCCGATGGCCAGAAAACCTCCGTGGCCCACAGAAACAAGTCCGGTGAACCCGACCAGCACCAGGACCCCCATGGCGGCGATGATGTATATTATCACCAGTGACGCCTGGCTCAGCATCCAGCCTTTGACATCCGGAAACAGCGGAGCAGCCAGCATGGCCGCAAAAAACAGGGCGGAAAACAGGATGTCATGGCGCATGAAGCGGCGCTTCAGATCCCTGACGGCCTGGGTCCTGTTACGGGGAAGGTCAGTTTGAGGGTTTTGAGTATCGGTTGATTTGTCCTTGTGCGCGTCCATGATGATCAAATCTCGCGCCGTTGTTGAATGCCCATAAGGCCTTGCGGACGGAAAGCCAGCAGCACAACAATCATGATGAACGCCACCGAGGTCTTGTAATGGCTTCCCAGATAACCGCCGGCGAGGTTCTCAGCGACGCCGATCATCAGCGCCCCGATGACCGCCCCGCGGAAGGAATACAGCCCGCCGAACACCGCAGCCACATAGCCCTTGATCAAAATTTCATCCATCATTTCCGGCGATACGTAGATGATGGGTGCCATCAGAACGCCGATGAAGCCTGCAATTGCGCCGGCCATGCACCAGGTCAGTGTGACGATGAACTTCACCGGAATGCCCATCAGGTGAGCGGTTTCGGGATCATCGGTCACCGCGCGCATGGCGATGCCTTGCTTGGTCTTGGTGAAAAACCACCACAATACCCCACCAATCAGCAGGGCGATCCCCATGTTGTACAAGTGCCCCTTGCTGACCAGTGCGCCGAACAGTTCAACCGGTGTCGGGTCGAAGCTGACTGGAAACGCCTTGGTATCGCGTCCCCATATCCATCCGGCAAAACCGTGCAGGATGTAGTAGACGCCGATGGTCGTGGTGAAGAGTGTCAGCCAGTCAGAGTCGGCGACCGGGCGCATGATAACGCGTTCCACAAAGGCGCCGAGAAACATGCAGGAAGCAACCACCAGGAGCAGCATGGCGAAATAGTTCAGGCCCCAGTCCTTGAGGAAAATGATCCCCAGGAATGCGCCAATCATCGCAAAGTCACCTTGTGCCAGATTTATGGTTCGCGTGTTGCGAAACACGACGACCACTGCGATCGCTGTGAGGGCGTAAAGACTCCCTGTCGCAAGCCCGCTCAATATCTGCTGGCCTAGCATGGCTCCTCCCAAAATTTTTGCTGCCCACTTTTGTGGGTCAGTTTGACTTCGGAGCTCAGCCCAACTGTGATCGTTGGAAGTCGTCAGTTCAGTATCCGAAGCATAGAGAAAAAGTGCCGCTAAGTTGCCGAACCTTGCATTCCCCAGAATCGGCCCCCCCTTTCAAATTTCCGCAATCAAGACATTTCATATGCGGTTTTAAACAGGGAGACGGATGATAATTGGCAGAATTTGGGGAAAGTTTTTCCTCAAAGTGCGTGGCGTGGACAAAAAAAGGGGCGGAAGTTTTCCGCCCCTGTATTCATGTGTCAGACTTGGTCAGGCCGTCTTGCGCAACTCGTTTTGCGCAGGCATGTCGGTTTTCAGTTCAATCAGCACCGGATAGGTCGACTGTTCGTCCTGAATTTCAGCAAGGTAACGGTTTTCCTGCGCCCGCCTGGAAACAAGAACCGGATCGGTTACGTTCAGCGGTGACAGGGACTGATTGGCCACCCATGCAAACGGTTCAATGCCCGCCCGCCGAAGGTCGGTCTGCAACTGGCCTGCCTCATGCACAGGGGTGGCTTCCGGCAGGGCACACAGCACGATCCGGGTGAAGTCGCCATCACGCAGACGCGGCAGCAGCTTCAGGACTGAATCCGATACCGACTTGGCCTGACGGCTCACCTCCTTGTGGTAGGACTGCGCAGCGTCCAGCAGCAGGATCGTGTGACCGGTTGGTGCTGTATCCATGACAACGATCCGGTCAGTTGCCTCGTTCACGGTTTCCGCGAAAGCCTGAAATACAGCAATTTCCTCGGTGCATGGTGACGCCAGATCTTCTTCCAGCAGCGCCAGGCCATCTGCATCCAGATTCTTGCCTGTGGTTGCCAGAACCCGTTCGCGGTAATTGGCTACCTCCTGCTCAGGATCAATGCGTGACACTTTCAGGTTTGCCGGCACATCACCGGCGGCATCTGCAACATGCGCAGCCGGATCAGTCGTTGTCAGCAAAACCTTGCGTCCGCGATCAGCAAGTGCGCGGGCAATTTCAGCCGCGATGGTCGTCTTGCCGACGCCGCCTTTGCCCATTGTCATGATGACACCGCCGTCACCATCGAGCTTGTCCACAAGCTCGTCGAAACTTGACCATCCGCTAATATCGGGGGCCTGCGCCGCGATCTCGGGAAGCTCGAATTCCGGGATGAAAAAGGCTTTCAATGCCTCCAGGCCGACAACCTGACGCGGGCGCAGCGGCAGATCAATCCGAGGCAATTTTGCCAACGCGCCCGGAATTGAATCAAGCGCCTCCTGACCACGTGCCTCCAGGCCAACCGCAATGGCATCGGACCTGTCATTGGCCTTGAACACGCCGTTCACCACGAGCTGCTGATTGGTGATATCAAGTTCCTGGAACTCTTCGGCTGTGCGCGCGGCCTCGTCGAGAGCCGAGCGTTCCGGACGGGACACCAGGACAACGGTTGTCTTGTCTGAATCCGACAGGGCATCTACCGTCGATGCATAAAGGTCGCGCTGTTCGACCAGGCCCTGTAGTGGGCCGAGACAGGAAGTGCCGGCACTTGCATTCTCAATGAACCCCGACCACGCCGTCGGCAGGGTCAGCAGACGCAATGTGTGACCGGTTGGCGCCGTGTCGAAAATGACATGGTCAAACCCTGCAATTGCTTCCGGGTCGCCCAACAGCCGTGCGAATTCATTGAACGCTGCAATTTCGACGGTGCAGGCGCCCGCCATCTGTTCTTCCATTGCAGAAATCGCAGTTTCTGGCAGGATGCCGCGGTATGGCCCGATCAGTTTTTCGCGATAGGCTTCAGCAGCGGCTTCAGGATCAACGTTCAGGGCAAACAGGCCGGGGGCCGTTGCAACCTCTGTCGGCTCACTGCCGATCGACTGATCAAAAACCTCTTCCAGGTTGGATGCCGGATCGGTTGAAACCAGAAGCACCTTTTTGCCACCCGCGGCCAGGCGAACGCCTGCCGCACAGCTTGTCGAAGTTTTCCCGACCCCGCCTTTGCCGGTGAAGAACAGATTGGGTGTCGCTTTTTCCAGAAATGTCATCTTTTGTCCTATCCGCAACAGTTGCTGGCGGTTTTTTCAGCCGTGTCGCAACAGTCTGTCGCGGCCTGCGCTCCGTCGTCCTCGATATCCACCGATGCAAGCAGCTCGGCCCGGCTTGGATAGTCGCCCTTTGACAGGACTTTATCGCCAACAAACACAATCGGCAGGCAATCCACGCCTTCGCTGTCCAGGAGGGATTTCACGGCGGTGTTTTTTACGTATTCACCAGGCTGGTGGCCCAGCGTGAAACGATCGATGGATACGCCGGATTTCCGGGCTTTTTCCAGGGCGCTGGAAAACTGCGCAATGGTCTCATCCGCGTCAGGACCGCAAACGCCGGTAGAGCAGCACTGTGCGGGATCGTAAACTCTGATATTCGCCATGGTGGGGGTTCCTTCCTCTCAGGCTCGGTTGACAAATGATGCCAGGGCTTCGGCGGACTCCTCCTCCGCCCCGGCACAGCAATTTTCCAGCAGGTAGGCACTCAGCGCATAAACGGCGCTGATATTTGCCCGGTACAGGTTTTGACGGCCGCGTTTCTCGCGCATCAGCAGGCCTGCGGCTGTCAGGATATTCAGGTGAAAGGCAAGGGTTGCCGATCCTTGTCCGAGTTCTTCGCCAATACGCCCGGCGATTGCACCATCAGGTCCCATGCGGACGAGATATCGCAGAATATCCAGGCGGGTTTCCTGCGACAGGGCGGCGAGGCGGTTCAATACAGTTGTTTTCTCCATATCTCTATAGATATCGAGATATAAAGTTGAGTCAAGTAATCAAAGCCCGTTCAGATCTATTCAAACTGGGGCCAGCCAACCCATCCCGCCGGAATATCCAACCGGTAATTGTTGGAATGCGTGCCGATATCCCACCGGGTATAAAGGTCGCCGAGAAAGAAATAGAGCTTGTTGTTTTTCAGTGCGGAACTTCTGTTTGGCCAGTTCACGCTGACCCCGCACAGCGGCGCAACGGTCAGGCCACCGGTCCAGCCCTGCCCGATCTTTCGGGGATACCCATCATCACTTTTCTGCGGCAGCGACCCGTCGGCAACTGTGAAGCGTGTGTATTCGTCGCCGCGGAAGACATAGACTGTCTGGCTGTCGCCGCGATCCACATAGATGGGCGCAAAGGGACCGCCGGCACTCGCAGCGCACGGTAATAGAGTTTGAACCGGTGTTGCAGTGTCATCGACCTTGTTTGTTGTTACATCCCAGCCGACGGCTTCGTCCCGGCCCTGGAAAAAAAACCAGATCTTGTTCTGCCAGCCAGGGACATGGATTGCGCCGCACAGATCAACGCCCGGAAAGTGATCCTGCAGCCCGGGCCAGCCCTCGGCAATGTCCATGGGATAGTCCGGCCACAACTCTTCTTTTTCAATGTCCCAGCGGATGTACTGGCGCTTCTTGAAGAAATACAAAGCGTGTTCGGGACCGGTCTTGACCGAACCTGTCCAGTCGACATGAACTGCCGCCACTGGCCCGATCATTTGTTCCCGCCGAAACGGTCCGCACCATCAACAACCACGCCCGGAAATCCCTGCATGCCTTGGCTTCCGCCCAGTTTTCCGGCAACTTTCTTGCGGTTTTGCTGGGCCAGTTCGGCAAGTGATCCTGATTTGATCGCCCCGGTCGGACACACTTCCTCGCAGGCGCGCGGCATGTCATGCGGACGTTCACTGCCGGGGGTCTGGCAAAAGTTGCATTTTTCCATTTTCCCGGCCATCGCGGTCAGCTGCGGTGCATTGAACGGGCACGCCCAGGCGCAGAAGCCGCAGCCGATACACACGCTGGGATCGACCAGAACGATACCGTCGTCGCCACGTTTGCTGATTGCACCGACCGGACACGCTGTCTGGCACGGCGCATCGCCGCAATGCATGCAGGCCATGGACACATTCATTGCCTGTACATCGGGAAACTCGCCGCTTTCCACCTTGACCACTTCACGCCATCTCGGGCCAACCTCAACCTCGTTCCAGGTCTTGCAGGCGATCTCACAGGCGTGACATTTGACGCACAGCTCGGCTGCGAAATAGAATCCATGTTGCATGTGTCAGCTCCTGATTCAGGCCGGGCGTACCCGGACCTTGCATTCGTTGTAGCAATTGGCGCCGGTTACGCGATTGGTGTGAATTTCCATCAGATTGTTGGAATGGGCACCTTTGCCTTTGGCAACTGATCCCATTGCCCAGTGGCCAAAGCCATGGCCATGCCGGATCGACACAGCGCCGGGAACAAGTCCCTGCACAACCTTGGCGCGAATGGTGATGTTGTCCTTGGGGCTTTCAATGACGACCATCTGGTCATCCTCGATAGAGTACTTCGCAGCATCACTGGCATTGATTTCAACCCAGTTTTCCGGACAGATTTCCATCAGCAACGGATTGTTCTGCGTCACGATATTGCAGTGCATTGACAGTTTTGAGTGGGTTACCTGCAAGGGATAGTCGTCATCGGGAATGACAGTGCGTTCAGTGTAGTCCGGATAAGCATTGAAGCCTGCATCCGCGTAGGCGTGAGAATAGATTTCAATCTTGCCTGTCTTGGTTCCCAGGCAATCCGCCAGCTTGTTGAATTTGGGCGGTTGCGACCAGAATCCGCGCTCTTTGAGTTCTTCCAGCCCGCCGGGTAAATCTGCCGTCGCGGTTTTTGCCCAGTCTTCCCAGTGTTCAAAGGCAAAATGCTCACCCCATCCCATCTTTTGCGCAATTCCCTTGGCTATTTCATAAGGGGGTTTGGATTCACCGACCGGCTCAATGGCCGGCTGACAGATGATGGCTTCTGCACCCAGCCAAAGCCCCTGACGAACCTCGGCCATTTCATAAAACGACGTTTCCGGCAGGACAATGTCACATTCAAGTGCGGTTTCACTCATCAGCACTTCACAGGCCACGGCCAGTTCGAGATGCTTGAACATCTCAAGCATTTTGTCGCGGTCAGGATCGCTCATCACCGGATTGGTGGACTGCACGAACAGCGCCTTTACCGGGTAGGGGTCGCCTTCAATCACCGCCTTTGGCAATTGGGCATTGGGCAGGTCAGGCGCGATCGGGTACCCCATTGCTGCATGCAGAGGGTCCTTTTCAGGCTTGCGCTTGGCCTCTTCAGGAATATTGAGCGGCAGGCCGACCGGAGCCCAGTCTTTCAGGTGCAGGTTTCCAGGTCCGTCCACCTGGCCGCAGATTGCGTCCAGAATATAACAGGCCCTGCCGGCATCATTTCCATTGGTGTAATATCCCGAGCCCTTGAAGATCGCGGACATTGCCGGCTTCGTGGTGGCGAATTCACGTGCCAGGCGCTTGATCGTTTCAGCGTCAACACCACACTTTTCCGCCGCCCATTCGGGCGTGTAACCATTGTCTTTCAGATGGTCGCGGAATCCGTCAAAGCCTTCGCAGTACTTCTTGACGAACTCCTTGTCATGCAGCCCCTCGGCGATGATGTGCTGGCACATGGCCAGGGCCATGGCGCCATCGGTGCCCGGGTTGATCGGGATCCACTCATTGGCCTTCTGCGCAGTTTCGGTGAACGCAGGATCGATCACAATGATCTTCGCGCCGCGCTTTTTCGCCTCCAGCAGGGCCCGGCTTTCGAACAGCCCCTGATTGGCGCCCAGCATGTTCATGCCCCACAGGACGATGTATTTCGAATTGACGAAATCGTGCATCGGAAAGGGATGACCAAACAGGGTCAGACATGCTGACCGGCGGTCCATTTCGCAGCCGGACGTGTGAGTGTACATGTTCGGCGAGCCGTAAAGGTCGCCGAGAAGGTGCCGGTAAAACTGTGTGTTGGGATCGTGATGGCAGGTCAGCGCAACAGCCTCGGGTCCATGCTTTTCCGCGATGGACTTCAGCTTGTCGGCGATAAACGTGAAGGCTTCGTCCCATGAGATCCGCTTGAACTCACCGGGCTGGCCTTTTGCATTGGTGCGCAGCATCGGGTACTTCAGCCGGTCCGGATCCTGCGTCATCCACCAACTGGCCATGCCTTTCGAGCAGCGCGTGCCGATATTGTTGGGCGCGTCTTCATTGCCCTTGACGTAGACGACCTTGTTGTCGCGGACATAAACCTCGGTTGGGCAGTTCCACGGGCACGAGTAACAGAAACTTTTGACGAGTTTTGCACCCTTAATTTTCGCTATTCGGTCTGATAACTTCATGCCCGGTTCTGACAAAGCAACCTCCCAATGATTTTCCGTTCCGGCTCATTTGTATGGTCGGAATTTTTACAGGCCGGCCCGGGGTCCAAGTGCCAGCGATGAGCCGGGGGCCAGTGACAGGTTAACCGTATACGCTCGCGCATATGGTGGTCACACACGCAGCGAATACCCCCCCTTCACACCCGGTATGACTGGCCTTGAAACATGTCTGCTAGGGTTTTCGCTCAGCTCGTCGGGAGACCCTTGCGGGCAACAGGAATTGCGACGTGCTTGCGCTGCGTATAACGAGGTTAACATGCTGAATTTTGAAGACGAAAACCCGATTGTCATCGGTGAAAACATCAACACGACACGTCGCATCCGGGCCGATTCCAAGAATATCGTGAAGAAGGATGGCAAAGTTTTCTGGCGCTATCCGGCACTGGAAGGTGGTGACGGTTTTCTCGATGTTACAGAACAATACCCGGAAGATGAAAAGCAGGTTCGCTCAGCCCGGATCGGACATATCCGCCAGGGCGTCAAGGATCAGGAAATGGAGTTTCTCACCTGGGCCATCAAGGCGCAGGTCAATGCTGGCTCGCACATCATTGACCTGTGTGTGGACGAGTTGTCGGTTTACCCGGAAGAGCGCCATGAATTCATGCGCTGGATTGTCAAGACCGCACAGAAGATATGCCCGGAGGTTTCCTTTGCCGTTGACAGCTCGGATCCCGACACGTTGCGTGCCGGGCTTGAAGTCTACGACACGTCGCTGTCGCGTCCGGCTATCAATTCGGTCAGCCTGGAGGTAGGCCGCGATGTCGTGATCGACATCGGAAAGGAAGCGGGTGCGCTGATTTTTGCCAATGGTTCAGGCGATTCCGGCATGCCGCAGGATGAACATGAGCGTATTGCGAACCTGACCAAGCTGATGGGAATGATGGATGAAAAGGGCGTTCCGATGCGGGACCGGTTCCTTGATCCGCTGGTTTTTCCGGTCGGGGCCGGGCCACAATTCGGTGTGCATTTCCTGAATGCGGTGAAAGGTTTGCGTGAAAAATTTCCTGAGGTCCGAATTTTTGGAGGCCTGTCCAACGTCTCCTTTGGCCTGCCACGGCGCAAACTGTTGAACGATGCGTTTATCCGCCTGTGCATGGACGCAGGCTGTGATGCGCTGATGATTGATCCGCTGATGAACCCGCTGGACGAAATTCTGAAACCGCCTGCGGATCAAAGCGAATACGAAAAAGCCGCAGCGGTCATGACCGCAGAAGACGAGTATGGTCTGAAATTCCTGAAATATGTGAGAAGCCAGGCAAAAGCGGCCTGATAGCGATCTTGACATTCATAAGGCTTGCGGCGGCTGGATCAGTCGCCGCCAGAGCCCTTCTTTACGGATGAAGGGCTCTAGTTTTTTCAGCTGGCTTCCAGCAGTCGTGCACGCGCTACCGTTTCCGCGTGCTCACAGGCATCACAGGTAACCAGTGCACCGACAATCCCGCTTGGGCTGATATCACCGCCGATTTCAGCTGCGTTGGTTCCGTATTTTTCCCAGATCTTTACGATCACATCCTCGTTGCCGCAGGAAGCACACTTTGTGCCGGTGCCATACATTTCGGCAAACTTTTGTTGCTCTTCCTTGGTCAGATCCCGGCTCATTGTTTCCTCCTTCAAGCAAATTTCTTCTAGATCAGGTTACGCATGTCTTTCTGCCGTTGTGCGATATACGATCGAACGGCCAGGTTTGCCGCATCGGAATCCTTGCAGCGAATGGCGTCGGCAGCCTCGATCGCCATGTCCGAATGGGCCTTGGCGAGCGCACTCCAGTCACCACGGGTCTGTGAAATATAGAACCACAGCCGCAGGTGCAGATTGAATATTCTCGGTATTGTCTCCTGGATATACTGGTTCTTCGAGGCAGTGCCGAGGGCATCATAGAAGGACCGGTCAACACTGACATATTTGTCGACATCCTGTCCGCCGGCCAGTTTCTCCAGCTCTTTCGCGATAGCTGTTAACGCGGCTGATTCCTCGTCGGAGCGACGCAAGCTTGCCAGACGGGCTGCCTCACCGTCGATCAGCGCCCTGAACTCATAAATACTGCGTGTGCTGGCTGCGCTGATTTCGGATACGACAACGCCGCGATGAGGGTAGTGGACCGTCAGTCCTTCGGTGGCCAGACGCTGCATTGCTTCGCGGATCGGGGTTCGGCCGATGCCGGTTTCCGCAGTGATATCCCGATCCAGAAGGACGGCGCCTGGCGGTAATTCCAGTCGAATGATCCGTTCCGCCAGCAACCAGTAGGCACGTTCTGCCTGCGACCGGGCGGGGCCGTCTTTCGTAGCCGTGGAGGTCATGGTGCCGGTGCCTCTTCAAGATTTGAATTCCCCAGCAAAGCGGTGAAGAAATCGGGTTCAATTCCATCCCCGATGAAAACCAGATAGTGTCGGTCGCGCGGGTCGGTCGGCGTTATTTCTACGCTGCCCATAGCGACCTGAACAAGGTGGTCTTTACCTTTTATCCTCACGAACCCCTTTGAACGCCACAGGCTTTCCGGCGCTTTTGCATAAAGCGCGATCAGTGCGTCACGATCGATATCATCGGGAACCTCCAGAACAAAGGAATCAGCCGGTGCATGCAGCGCATGATGATGATGGTCGTGAGCGTCATCATGGCTGTGATCATGATCATGATCATGATCATGGTCGTGATTGTGGCTGTGTTCGTGTTCCTCGTCATCCGCCTCCCAGTTTTGCAGCGCCATGCTGATCGGACCATCCAGAACCTCGTTCAAATCAACATCACAGCGTTCGGCAAACCGGATGACGGCATCCGGGTTTAGTTCTTCGACCTCGGCTTGCACTTCCTTGAAAAGGTCAACATCGCCCATATCGAGCTTGTTGAGGATCACATAATCAGATTTTTCGACCTGTGCCTCGTAAAACGGTCCGAGCATGGTCCGGATTTTCATGAATTTCGGCGCGTCGACGACGGTAACCATCGGCCCTACTTCAAAGCGCTCGGTGAATTCTTCAGCTGCAAAAGACGACATGACCTGTTCTGGTTCAGCCACACCTGTAGCCTCGATGATAATATGGTCAACGTCAGACTTCGCGTCCAATTCCAGAACAGCCGCCTCCAGTGAACCTTTCAACGTGCAGCAAAGGCATCCCGTGGACAGCTGCACCACATCAATGCTGTTGCCTGTCAGTATCTCGCCGTCAACGCCGACATCCCCGAATTCGTTTACAATCAGCGCGAGACGCCGTTTCGCGCCGTATTCATTCAAAATGCGCGCTGCCAGCGTCGTCTTGCCCGATCCAAGAAAACCAAACAGCATATCCACTCGTGTTTTCTTCATACTGCAATTGCCTCATCTTGCTGCGACAAAACCTGCAGGCCCGGTTCACCGAAATTCATGCCGTCTATGAACAGTTCCTGAAAGTCAGTACGTGCGGCCAGTGCCACGTGTTCGATTGTTCCCACCAGGGTTTCGGCACGTTCGATCTCGGCTTCTGACAGTGTTGCCATTTGTGCGCCCATCAGCGCGGCGTTGCCTGCATAGGTGATCTTTTCCGGGTCCATTTCCGGCAACAGGCGAATTCTGACCGCGCTTTCAATATCGACATAGTTGCCAAAGCCGCCGCAAAGTAGCAGTTCGTCGACTTCTTCGGCGCTTACATTCATGGCCTTCATCAACATCATCACGCCGGAAAAAATCGCCGCTTTGGCCAGTTGCAACTGGCGTACATCGCCCTGGGTGAGAGAGATATCCTCGTCCTTTCCGCCCTGGATTTTCCAGACCAGTACGAATTCCTGACCGTGCTCGCCCTTGCGGATTCTGGTTGCCACCGCTTCGGGTAGATCATCCACAGATTTGATCGATCCCATCCGGTTCAGCACATTTGCATCTGACATCCGCGCGCAGGCCTCGATCAGGCCGGAACCACATATTCCCACTGCTGCGTCACCGCCGATGGTCTGGCAGGCGACATCTTCTGAAATGGTCACCCGCTCAATGGCACCAACCGCACCGCGCATGCCGTGACGGATTTGCGCGCCTTCAAAGGCAGGTCCGGCGGGCGCAGAACAGGCAATCAGCTTGTCTTTCGAACCCAGAACCATTTCGCCATTGGTGCCGATATCGACCAGCCCGCGTACGGTGTCACTGTCGTAAATCCGCGTCGACAACACGCACGCCAGCGCATCGGCCCCGACAAATCCTGCCAGGATCGGCAAAGTGCAGATATGGGCGCGCGGCGCAGATTTCAGCGGCAGGTCGCCGGCAGCTATGGTCTGGCCATCACGCACGGCCGGTGCATAGGGTGCGAGGCCGAGATAACTGACATCAATCCCCAGCAGGATGTGATGCATGCAGGTATTGCCGACGATCACGATCTTGTAGATATGCTCGGCGGATACGTCGGCTTTTTCTGCCGCCTGCTTGACCAGGTCGTTTAAACCGCTCAGCACTTTCCCGCGCAGTTGTGCCAGGTTCTTCGGCTTGAACTGTGCATAGGCAATCCGCGACATCAGGTCGGCCCCGAACGGCGCCTGCGGGTTCAACATGCCGACGGCAGCGAGTTCTTCGCCGGTTTCAAGATCCAGCAGCGACCCCACGATTGATGTGGTCCCGATATCAATGGCCATGCCGTAGGATTTCGCAGTTGTGTCTCCGACCTCGATATCGACAATCTTGCCGCGAAACAGGGTGGCGGTCAGCGCGCCCTTTTGCTCACGCAGTTTTGCCGGCAGGTCCTGCAGCAGGTTACCGGGCACCAGACGCGATTTCAGAGGCTCACCGATTGCCATGAACACTTCTTCGATGTCACTGGTCTGATGGTGCTCTGAAACGGGTGCTTTTGCGGTTATGGCAATCTTTTCGACGCCTGAGACCAGGTCAAGAGAAGCGGTCTCTACATGGCCGCCCAGCAGCTGATGGCCGGACTCCGACTTCGGCGGCATCGGCTTGATTACGGTGTCGGCAACTATGCGGGTCTGGCAGGCCAGCCGGAATCGTTCGCGGATTTCCTCATGTCCCAACTGAACGGTATCGGCCACCGTTGGCGGCGGCATCGTTCCGTCAACAATTTTACAGCGGCAACTCCTGCAGCGCCCGCGCATTCCGCACGTCGCGGTGATCTCAACCCCGGACCGGTGCGCGGCTTCCAGCAGGGTTTCGCCACGGGTGGCGGTGATGGACTGTTCCTGCCCATCATCGGCCCTGATCCGGAGTTGAACTGTATCAGTCATATAATGGACTTATGCCCACGCTCCTCTCTGCTCGGTGATCAATTGGCGGGCCAGCTTGACCGCTTCCATCGCATCACGTCCCCAACCGTCGGCGCCGCATTCGTCGGCCCATTCCTGGGTGGTTGGCGCGCCACCGATGAGGATGTGCACCTTGTCGCGATGGCCCGCCTTTTCAAACTCGTCGATGGTGACTTTCTGATAATAGACGGTTGTCGACAACAGTGCAGAGAACCCGATCATGTCGGCTTTTTCCTCAGCGGCCGTTTCGATGAACTTGTCGGGATGCACGTCGGTCCCCAGATTGATCACGTTGAAACCGGCGTTTTCCAGCATGATTGTCACGATTGACTGGCCGATATCGTGCATGTCGCCCAGAACGGTGCCCATGACGAATGTGCCGAGCGGTTTTTCGTCATTGGCCGCCAGCAGGGGCCTGATCAGCGCCAGTCCGGCCTTCATCGCGCGTGCGGTAATCAGCATTTCCGGTATGAAAATGATCTGTTCGGAAAACCGGTCTCCCTGCAGGTTGAATCCGGGAAACAGGCCGTCGTCCAAAATCACACGCGGGTCAATCCCCGCATCGATCGCTTCTTGTACACGATCATGGGAGTACCCATGATCGCCTTCTTCAACGGCTTCCCATAAGGTTGCCCATTCCCAGCCGTCAACGGCCCGCTCTTCCCAACCTTCCGGTATCTCGAGCACAGGTTCGCTCATAACTATCTCCTCAGTTCAACGGGTATTTGCCGTAGGTCCCAAATTCCCGTTGGGCCTCGATCAGTGTGTAGATGTTCTGGATCGGAACATCGGCGAGTATGTAGTGCGATGGCGAGAAGATGTATCCGCCTCCGGTAGCCAGGTTCTTCATGGTTTCCAGAACCCCGTTGCGCACAGCTTCAACCTGGCCGCGCGGCAGCAGGTTCTGCACATCAAAGCCGCCGATCAGCGCAAGGTCGTTGCCAAATTTGCGCTTGATGCCGACCTGATCCTTGTTGCCACCGACAGGTTGCATCAGGCCTGACAGATCAACGCCCAACTCAACCATGTCAGGGATGATGGGCGAGTAGTCACCACACGAGTGCAGCTTGATGTACAGGTCGCTGTTGGCCTTGCGGAACTCCTTGAACATGTAGTCAAACCTGGGCTTGGCCAGTTCGCGCCATTGGTCCGGCGAAATCATCATTCCCTGCTGGGCGCCGACATCATCGCCAACACGGATCATATCGACCCCCATCGCAATCACGTTTTTGCCAAGTTCGGTGTAGTATTCGATCAATCCGTCCAGAACCTCATTGATCAGGTGAGGTTTGTCGAACGTCATCAGGAAAAAATTCTGCGTACCGACGATGTGAGCGTAAGCCGCTTCGATCAGTGTCGATGAAAGATCGACGATGATATAGTAATCATCCTGGTACTTGTCGCACAGCTCCCTGATCGGCGCCAGCATGGCCGGGTCGGCCGGGTCTGGCCAAGCATAGTTCTTGAGCTCTTCTTCAGATTTGATCGGGTGAAAGTTTGGAAAATTTTCCGGTACGATCTTGGCTGGACCCCAGAAATCCTGGGTCTTGGCGAATGCTATCTCTTCTTCAGCGGTGCGGCCTTCCAGGCCCGACTTGCCGTAGCCTACGCCGAAGTGATTGTGCCAGGTTTCGCCGATCTCGATATGACGGTGCGAGAAGTCTGCATTGATTCCGATCTGGTAAATGATCGCATCATTGCCAAGCCGCAATTCCAGTTCCGGGTTGTGCTTGCGACCGGTGCCGGCATCGTCGATCCCGTAGATGCGGGCCAGCTTGGCCTTGGCTTCGGCCTTCATTCTGTACATGACAGGAACCCGGTCGACCGGCTCTCGCCGAACCGCGCGCGCAAAGCGTTCCCTTGGTGAAAGTTCCTTCATGGTGTTGGTCCTCTTGGCTTGTATAATATATCAACTATATATTCTTAGCATACGAGCCGGGCAATTCAACACCTAATTCACTTCAGTCTGTTTTTTGCGTCAGGCCGAAGACACCGGAGCGTGACATCTTCGGTGACATGGCGCACATTTGCGACAGCGAAACCGGAAGCTCCGCGTCACCAAACATCTCAAACAACTGTTTTTGCTGCCACAGGTCCCAGCTCACGCGTCCCTCTCCGTCGGGACTGGGGTACTCGTATCCAGGCCCCATTCGCAACGAAACGTCCCAACCTTGCCCGGCAAACTCTTCCTTGAGGTGCCGGGAGAATTGCCGGGTAGCGCTTTCGATTGTGAGCCAGCCTGCCGTTTCCAGAAAAAGCGCCTCCAGAGGCTCAAAAACCTCATTCACAAGGTTGACGACCTTGTCATCCAGGTCCGGACCAATGGTCATGACAAAAGCCACCAGATAGTCACACTCGGACAAATGTCTTTCAAACGCTCCACACTGAAATTCAATACCGCCGGAGACAGACATTCGACCCATATTTAGCGATTCTATGGGCAAAATGACATATCGTGCATCCGGAGAGGCGAGCTCGATGGCGTTCTCGCAGGCATCTTCTGCGGCCTTTGTTATGATGGGGCGGATTTTTGACAGATCGCGGTACTTGTGCACCCGCAGGACGCGTGACGCCGCAATCGGTGGTGGTGGGCACGCCCAGGAACTTACAATGTCATTTTGAATCATGTAGCGAATTCACCTGCTGGAACGAGTATCAACTGTTCGCGATGGCAGCGGCCTTGATGTCTTCATATTTTGCTTCGATTTCAGCTGCCAGATTTGCTGCGGCCTGCTCGGGTGCGTCTTCGGACTCGGGCTGCTTTTCCTTTTGCCAGTGCAGAAGATAATCATCCGATCCATCCAGCTTGCGCCGCATCGCGACCAGGTCAATCAACTCCTGGAACCGCATGCTCAACTCTATCTTGTGTTTTTTTGGTCCATCGCGCGCTTCGACCACAGAAGGTATTTCTTGCCAGCACAGCAGGGTCAGCTTGGTCATTTTTTCATCCTGGTTTTCGATCAGATGTGCATATTATATATAGTTTATATATTTTGTGAACCCATTACAGTGTAACCATGACGCCCGATCAACTCAAATCCATCACTGTGCGCACCTCGCCGCCGCTGGTGCCGGAAATTTCAGTGGCGGGTCTTCCGCGCCCTCAAACCTTTGAAAGCTTCAGAGCGCAACACCACGATATTGTCGGAGCCGCGACCCCGTACTGGATTGTTGCGTGGCCTGGTGGCCAGGGCCTGGCGCGCTTTCTCCTGGACACGCCGCAACTGGTGTCACAAAGGCGGGTTGTCGATCTGGGCTGCGGTAATGGTCTTGTCGCCATTGCAGCCGCCATGGCCGGTGCGCGATCGGTGCTTGCGGTCGATGTCGACCCGAACGCGCTGGTCTGCGCCCGGGACAATGCCAGCCTCAACAAGGTGGATATCGAGGTCACAAGGGCTGACCTGAGAAGTTTCAAACCCGATCCCGGCGACCTGATTTGCATCGGCGACCTCTGGTACGATCAGGCAACGGGACGGCTGGCAACGGCGTGTCTGGCCCGGATGCACAGCGATCACTGTTCAAGCTTGTTTTGCGACGCAGGCCGGTCGTATCGTCCGCGGTCCGACGTCACCTGCCTGAAGACCTATGATCTGCCTGTATCCCGGGAGTTTGAGAGTTCTTCAGAGTTGTCGCTGCGGATTTGCACCCTCAAGCTCGCGAACATTCATTCGATGCATACCGGGCATGTGCCACACGTCTAGTCCTTTCACTGAAACTGTGACGAACTTTCCTGGCGATAAACAAAAAGCCCATTTTTGCGGGGACCTCATGGCCTGGAAACGATTTCCGATTCCGGAGTTTGATCATCGCCCCTTGCGGGGGCTGACATACACTCCTCCGGTGCCGATTTCAAAAGCCGACGAAGACAGTCTTGTGGCTGCCGCATTGTCCGGTGATCAGTCGGGAGTGGGCGCCTATGCGGTTGAGCCGAATGCGGGGCTGCTTGAAAAACTGTCGTTCAACGGTGACCACCGGCAGATGATCATGTGCATCCTTCCACAAGCCGACTGTCGACTGCTTGGTCGGTCGATGGCCTGGTACAATCAGCGTGCCTATGTTCTGGACGGCAATTCCGCAGACGCGGAGATTATTCATGAATGGCGCACGCCACGCACCCACAATACCCGGCTTGGTCCTGATGACGGTGTGCCCGTAAACCGACAGGTTATTTACCTGCTGAGCGGACGCATCCTGGAAGACGAGGACCGCGGTAACCGCGTCATGATCGACGCAGATTGGTCGCCCGGTAACGGACGGGACGGCTACCGGATTCTGGCAGGCTGTGACAAGGGCGACGACAACTTTCACGACAGCTGTCTGATGGTCAGTTGGCCCGCATAACCGAAACATCTGAAAAACCGGGATACAACGCGATGCACCAGGTGCTCCAGAGTCAGTCTGACGTCTTACACGAAGCTCAGGCCATTATCGATCTGATGTCCGGTTTCACGGTTGAAACCACTCCGGCGTCCGCCGCCAAGGTAGAAGATTTCCGCACCATGCTGCGGCCCGGTACGACCGTCTACATCACCTTCCTGCCCGGATCCGATTACAACGACACCATCGCGACCGCCAAGCGCCTGCGCGACGAAGGTTTTGAACCGGCGCCGCATTTCGCGGCCCGTTCGATTGAAAGCGCTGCGATGTTTGAAGACTACATTGCGCGGGCAGCCGGCGAGGCCGGTGTCGACCATGTGCTGGCAATAGCAGGCGCGCTGGAAAAGCCGCTCGGCCCATACTCAGACTCGACCGAACTTCTGGACACAGGGTTGTTCGACAAGCATGGTATCAGGCAGATCGGTGTGGCCGGCCATCCGGAAGGAAGCCCGGACATGTCTGACAAGGCCATCGCGGATGCCGTGGCGTGGAAAAATGCTTATGCTGAGCGCACCGACGCCAGGATGCATCTGGTTACCCAGTTCGCCTTTGAGGCGGGCCCGATAATAGCGTGGGACAAGGCCCTGCGTGCGGCAGGCAATAACCTGCCAATCCGGGTAGGTATTCCCGGTATCGCAAAGCTTCAGACTCTTCTCAAATACGCCGTGTTCTGTGGTGTCGGTAACTCGATCAATTTCCTCAAAAAGCAGGCCGGCAACGTTACCAAGCTCGTCAAGCAACAAGAGCCTGACCAGCTTGTCCGCGACCTTGCGCACTACCGGGCAACAGATCCGGAGTGCGGCATCGAGGGCGTTCATATGTATCCGCTCGGAGGCCTGCAGAAATCGGCAGAATGGAGCTTTGCGGTCAGTGATGGTACGTTTAAACTGAACCGCAAAGGTTTTAAAACAACCCCCTAAACACAGATGGCGACAGGGCGAAGGTGAAATAGGTCCATGAAAAACAGCGAAAATGGTTCCCGCGTAAACCGTCGCCAGGTTCTCTCGATCGGTGCTGCTTCCGGGCTTGCCGCCGGCCTCGGGTCACAGGTTCCCAGTCCGGCACAAGCACAGACCAAGTCGATGCCGACGCTGGAGATAGCCAGCCTGGCTGATCTGAAGCCGGGTACAGAGCTTGATTTCAATTACCCGGACGATGATTCACCGGCGGTTCTGCTGGCAATGAGCGGTCCCGTCGAAGACGGTATTGGCCCGGATCAGAACATTGTCGCCTTCTCGGCTCTGTGTACACACAAGGGCTGTAACGTGGTCTGGCATGAAGATCAGAAAGTACTGGTTTGCCCGTGCCACTGGTCCAGCTTCGACCCGACCAAGAAAGGCCGCATGATCATCGGCCAGGCAAGTTCAGGTCTTCCGCAAATTACCCTGGCGATCGATGACGGCAAGGTCAAAGCGACAGGCGTATCCGGGTTGATCTATGGTCGCCAGACAAATGTGATATAGCCGGATGACAGACACCCCGCTGCCGCCAAAGAACGCTGAAAAGTTCAATACTGTCTGCCAGTTTTGCATCGTCGGGTGCGGATACAAGGTGTTCAAGTGGCCGGAAGGCGAAGATGGTGGCTCAGCTCCCGACCAGAACGCCCTCAATATCGACTTTCGGGAACAACAGCCGGCGCTTGGAGCCTGGGTCGCGCCGCTGGCGCACTCGGTGATCACCCAGAAGGACGGACGTTACAACGTTGCCATCCTGCCCGATGACAACTGTCGGGTGAATTCGGGTTTGGCATCCGTGCGCGGTGCCGGATTGGCGGCAAGCCTGTACCGGCCGGACGGCCCTACCAAGAGCCGGTTGACGTCACCTGCGGTCCGGTCCGGCGGATCATCTGAAGCTGTTGATTGGGATGAAGCGGCCGATCTGGGCGCGCGTATCATCAAGGCTGTTATCGATCGTTGGGGGCCGAACTCGGTCGGCATGAAATTCTTCGATCACGGCGGCGGTGGTGGTGGTTTTGAAAACAACTGGGCGGTCGGGCGTTTCTTTTTTTCCGGCGTCAAGACCACTACGATCTCGATCCATAACCGACCCGCCTACAATTCAGAAGTGCATGCAGCAGGTGATGCGGGAATTGCGCCGCTGACCAATGCGTATCTCGATGCGCAACTCGCCGATACCATCATGATAGTCGGCGCCAATCCATACGAGACGCAGACCAATTATTTCCTGAACCATATGGTGATGAACCTTGCCGGAACCTCAAAGGGATTGAAGGAAAGCGCCTTTCCCGGCGAAGCGGCCGCCAGCGGGCGAATGATCATCGTCGATCCGCGCCGGACCATGACCGTTGCAACTGCGGAAAACGCAGCTGGAGCTGAAAACATCCTGCATCTGCAGAATGAGCCGGGATCGGACATCTGGCTGCTGAATGCCATTGCAAGGGTCATTCAGGAACGCAGCTGGCATGACACCGGCTTCATCCGCAAACATACCGAGGTCCAGACCTACGAAAGCTACCAGCGTTCGACGCTGATGCTGGACCGTGATCTGGACGAGTTTCTTGGCGAAGCGTCACAACGCTCCGGCATCGCGATCCCTGACATCGTCAAGGCGGCTGAATGGATTGCAAAACCCAAGCCAGGCAAGGCGCGGCGCCGGACATTGTTCCACTACGAAAAGGGTCTGATCTGGGGTTACAAGAACTATGAGAATGTGGCCAGCATTATCGACCTTGCCCTGCTGACCGGCAATCTGGGCCGTCCCGGCACCGGATGCAGCCGATTGGGCGGGCATCAGGAAGGCTATGTGCGCCCTCCGGCAAATGCAGCGAGACCTGCCCGCAATATCGACGAGGCGGTCAGGCGTGGCGAAACCAAGGTGTTCTGGGTCGGCGGCTGCAACCCGGTGCAGACGACCCTGCGCGCCGAAGCTCTCGCGGGAAGTCTGAAAGATCGCGGTCAACTGGTATCTGATGCACTGGCCCAGACCCGGGATCGCCCGGCAGAAGAACGCGTTATCGCAGTGGTCGAAGCCCTGAAACAGGGTGGCATTTTCCTTATCGGACAGGACATCTATCCGACCTCGACAACCGACCTTGCTCATCTGGTGCTGCCGGCAGCGACCTGGGGCGAATACAACATGACGTCGATCAACGGCGAGCGCAGACTGCGCCTCTACCAGAAGTTCATGGATCCGCCCGGCGACGCCCTGCCGGACTGGGCCATCATGGCCCGGTTCGCCCGCCGGCTGCACGCACTTTATACCGCCGACAGGAACCCTGAAATGGCGAACCGGTTCCTGGATTTTGACTGGTCTGATGACGAGGCGGTTTTCATAGACGCCAGGTACACATTTTCCGGCAAGTCGAGTGACCCCATGGAAGGCTATGCAGGTGTTGATTATGACGTACTGCGCGCGCTGGGCAACGATGGTATTCAGACCCCGACACGGCTGATCAACGGTGCACTGGTCGGCACGGAACGCCTGTATGAAGACAGGAAATTCGGAACACCGTCCGGCAAGGCGAAGTTCATCCCGGCACCGCCTCCCTGGAAAGGCTATGCCGCTGTTGTCGAGACCCAGCGCAAGAACCACAGGTTCTGGATCAATAACGGCCGCTCCAACCACATCTGGCAAACGGCATTTCATCACAAATACCTTGAATTTTATCGCGAACGCGCGCCGGTCCCGTATCTTGAAATTCACCCCGCTGACGCGGCTGCAATGGCAATCGAGGCGGGCGATCTGGTTGAGGTCTATAATGAAACCGGGTCAGTTCAGGCGATGGCCTATCCCGCAGACGCCGTCAAACCGGGGCACTGCTTCATGCTGTTCGGACAGCCGCGCGGGGCCGTGGGTGATCTGATTTCCGATCATGTCGATCCCGACACCACAATTCCCTGGTACAAGGGTGTGTGGGCCGATATCCGCCGCATAGGCCCGGTGCCCGAACTGTCGGCAACCGTGTCGTTCAAACCGACCAATTTTGCAGGATAGGCCCATGCTCAGACTAGCCATTCTTGTATTCATGCTGGCGATTTCGCCCCTGGCAGCTCAGGACATCGTGGATGGCGGTGAGTACCAGGGCGGTCAGTACGCCAATCAGAAACTGGACAACACTTCGGCAATCGGGGCTAATTTTTCCGGCGCCGACCTGTCCGGTGCAAGTTTTCGTGGCGCTGATCTGCGCGAGGCGTATTTTCGCGGTGCCGATCTGTCAGGTGTGGATTTCGCAGGCGCAAATCTGGGTAATGCAGATTTGACATTCGCCGACCTTAGTGGCGCGAACCTGTCCGGCAGCTTTCTGGCCAAGTCCAGGATGACCGGAGCGAACCTGGCAGGCGCCGATCTGCAGGCTGCGTTTCTGCCTGGCGCCAACCTGACGCGGGCCAGGCTGATGAAAGCCAATCTCAGCGGTGCAATGCTGCGCGATGCCAATTTGTTTCAAGCCGACCTCAGGGGCGCGAATCTGACCGGCACAATGTTGGGAGCGCTTGCGCCTGGCAATGATGCGCCGGCCGCGGCCCGATTGAAGGCTGCAAACCTCTCAGGCGCCATCCTGGTCAATGCCGATTTGAAAAGTGTGGATTTCAGCGAGGCCGATCTTACGACGGCTAATTTTTCCGGTGCCGATCTTGCGCTGGCCATCCTGAGCTGGACCGATGCGGAGGATGCCAATTTCACCAAGGCAAACCTGTCGGGAGCAGTTGTAAAGGGGGCACGGTTTGGCAATGCCAATCTTGCGGAAGCCGATATGGCCCTGATGCGTGCTGCCGGCACCAACTTTTCCAATGCCAACTTCACAGGCGCGTCGCTGACAGGTGCTGATTTGTCTTTGGCAAATATAACAAACGCCAATTTCAAGAATGCTGATCTGGAAAACATTCGGACCGATGGTGCTGTTGGCGGCACGTCTCTTCAAGTGGGGAATTAAATGACAACCGAAACATCTCCGACCGATACGCCCACCGAGCAGGTATCCAGTCAACCGTCCATGATGACCGCCGCTGCCGGGGAACTCTTCGGCACTTTTATCCTGGTGTTCTTTGGTGTCGGGGCCGTTCAGGCTGCCGTCGCTGCAGGTGCTCAGACAGGACTGTGGCAGGTCGCAGTTGTCTGGGCCATCGGAGTGAGCCTGGCGATCTATGCCACTGCGGCTTATTCAGGCGCGCATATCAACCCGGCCATCACACTGGTTGCAATCGTCTATGACCGGATGTCGATTCCGTTGGGCATTGTCTACATGATCGCCCAATTGGTCGGTGCCATGCTGGCCGCTCTTGTACTTTATGCGATGTTTGCCGAGGCAATTCTGGAGTTTGAGCGACAGCGTGGTCTGTTGCGCGGCGGGCCGGGCAGTGAGTTGTCGGCCATGATGTTCGGCGAGTACTTCCCGAACCCGGCGGTGTTCGGTACGGATGAAACCGCATGGCGTGTGGTGTCTGAAAAGCGCGCTTTTATTGCCGAGATGGTCGGCACGGCCGTTCTGGCGTTTATGGTCGGCGCCCTGACCAGCGAGAAAAACATGGCGCGGCCGCCGGCCGCAATCACCGCCATTATCATAGGAATTACGGTTGCGGGTATCATATCAATCGTTGCCCCGCTCACCCAGGCCGCGCTGAACCCGGCCCGTGATCTTGGTCCCAGGATTGTGTCGTTTTATCTGGGCTGGGGTGAAATCGCCATTCCGGGCCCGCGTGGCGGATGGTTGACCGTCTATGTGGCCGCACCCTTCCTGGGCGCCCTTATCGGCGGCGGTATCCAGCGGCTCCTGGCAAGGCTTGCCCCTGATGCAGATTGACACCGGGACAACCGGAAGGGTGTGTGATGGCAGATAAGTTCAGCGAGATGCTGGCCGAGCGCGATTGGTTGCTTGCAGACGGGGCAACGGGAACCAACTACTTCGCAGCCGGGCTCAAATCGGGTGAACCGCCGGAAAACTGGAATGCCGATCAGCCGGATAAGGTGCGCGACCTGCACACGGCTTTTATCGAAGCCGGCTCGGATATCATACTGACCAACAGCTTCGGCGGCAGTTGCCGTAGGCTGATGATGCATGGTGCGCAAGATCGCGTGCATGAAATCAATTCCCGCGCCGCTCAACTTGCCCGCAGTGCCGCGGATGCAGCCAGCCGTCCGGTCATCGTTGCAGGATCTCTGGGGCCGACCGGTGATCTGCTCGAACCGCTGGGCATGCTGACGCGCGATGAAGCAAAGGATGCGTTTCGCGATCAGGCATTGGCTCTGGCCGATGGCGGGGTGGACATTCTGTGGTGTGAAACCATGTCGGCTGAAGACGAAGTCGGGGCTGCTGTGGAAGCGTGTTCAGAGACCGGTTTGCCGATCGTGGTCACTATGAGCTTTGACAGCGGTGGCCGCACCATGATGGGAATCAAACCGGCAGACTGGCCGGAAATAGCGGCGCGAATGCCGTCGCCGCTGACCGCTTACGGGGCCAACTGCGGTGTCGGTCCGGCTGAACTGCTCGCCACTGTTATCGGCATGTCGGACGCAGCCCCGCCCGATACCTTGCTCATTGCCAAGGGCAACTGCGGCATGCCGGAACTCACTGATGCCGGCATTGAGTACACCGGCACCACCGAGCTTATGGCGGATTATGCCCGCCTGGCTCGCGATGTCGGCGTGCAGATAATTGGCGGTTGCTGCGGGACGACACCCGCTCATATCGCCGCCATGCGGCAGGCCCTGGAAGCCCATGTCCCGACGGCCAGACCTTCGATTCCGGAAATCATCGAAACCCTTGGCGAGGTGTCGAAACTGGCCATGGGGACCGATGCTGCCGCAGAGGCAAAGGCGCGCCGCCGGCGTCCGTAGACGTGGTCGGGTGAGTTTGGTCTAGAGCAACATGGGTTCAGACGAACCCATAAAGTTGCTCTAACACTTTGGAAGCGATCAGGTTTATGATTTTTGGTTGATTCACCCAAAAATCATCCTGATCTAGCAGCACTCAAGACTCTGTAAATCTTCATTTTTTTGACCTTCAGGCACAGAATCTGATTGACCGTCAGTCAATAAGCTTTAATCATTCAAATGTTCTAGGTTCTCTGGATGCAGGCAAGTCTGATTTGTATTCGGAGCTAAGAGGGAATGTGGAAGGGTCGCGTAGATTGACCCCTGCCACAGCTGCCCCCGCAACTGTGAGCGCTGAGGTTGTCCGAAAAGACCACTGGGATGAATTTTCCGGGAAGGTTGGGCAGCCGTTGAAGCGTGAGCCAGGAGACCTGACTTAGAGCCGTCCACCTCATCCTGGTGCGGGGAAGCATCGGGAGCTGTTGCATTCCTGCAGTGGTGGTTTCGTTCCATCACCGCTTGCGGGGCAGCAAGAAGTGGCTCGTTTCACGCCACCAATCCCCAAGAGCACAGTAAGAACTACAGCTCCCGGCCATGGCCGGACTATGGGGACAAAATGAAACTACTATCCAAATCCGTTTTGCTACGGGCAGCGTCGCCCTTGGTGCTGCTTGCTGCAATTTCTACAGCGCAGGCGGAAACCTTCGATATCGGCGAGATCGTTGTGACACCGAACCGGACCAAATCTGACAAGGCCAAGGTGGGTTCGGTTGTCGATACCGTCAGCAAAAAAGACATTGATGCCCAGCGGCTGCCAACCGTGCAGGAATTTCTGGCCCAGGAACCGGGTGTGAGTATTTCAACGCAAGGCGGTGCCGGACAGGAAACGACGCTGGTGGTTCGCGGTGCCGACAAGAAATACGTCAAGACGCTGTGGAACGGCATCGACATATCAGACACCTCGGCTCCACAGGTTCAGGTCTCTCCTGAGCACCTGCTGACCGGAGGCGTGCAAAGCATTGAAATTCTCAAAGGGTCGCAGAGCACCCTGTACGGGGCTGACGCTGTTGCAGGTGTCATCGGCATTTCCACCCTTGGCGACTTTGAAGAAGGCATCCGCTACATCGTGTCCGGTGAGGCCGGTTCTTACGGCACATTTCGCGGGTCGCTGTCAGCGCAAGGGGCCACTGCGGACGGCAGCCGGTTTGCCGCCAGCGTATCGGGCCTGACCACGGACGGCATTTCCGCCGCGGACCGCCGCAATGGCAATCCGGAACGAGACGGCTACGATAATGTCACCGTGTCCCTGGCTGGCGAAAAAGTGCTGGATCAGTATCTGACGGCGTTCGCTTCCCTGCTTTATATCGATAGCCGGACCGAGTTTGATAACGGTGGCGCAGCCCCGTCCGACAATCCCGACAATGTGGCAGACCGCAGGCAACTTGCTGGTCGGGCTGGCCTGACGGCAACCTCGCTCGACGGGCGCTGGACCAATACCGTGTCGGTGCAGATCAACGACATAACGCGGCGGTCCTTCACCACATCCCAATTCGGACCGTTCACGTTCGAGCCGAGCAGCCTGCGCCAGAAGGGCGACTGGTTGAGCCAGTACGAACTGAACGACCAGGTAACGCTGCAGGCAGGCGCCGATTATGAGCGCCAGTCATTTGACACCGGGTTTTCCGGCAATGAGATCTGGATTGCAGGTGGCTGGGGTCAGGTCATCTACACGCCGATGGAAAACCTGACGCTGACGGGTGCGGTGCGCCATGACGAACATGGTGATTTCGGTGGTTTCACGACATGGCGCACAACCGCGGCTTATCTGTTTAACGAGACGGGCACCAAGCTGCGCGGCTCAGTTGGCACCGGCTTTCGGGCACCAAGTCCTTTCGAGATCGGATATGATCCTTTTGGTCCGCTGGGTCCAAACACCGATCTGCAGCCGGAGGAAAGCTTTTCCTGGGATGTGGGCGTGGACCAGACCTTGCTTGACGGCGCCCTGACGGCGAGCTTCACCTACTTCGAGCTCGATACGGACAACCTGATCGACTATGACTTCATCACCGATTCCTATTTCCAGACAACCGGCACCACAAGGCGCAACGGTATTGAAGCCCAGGTTCGCTATGCAGTTAATGACTGGATAGACGTGATGGCTGCCTATACGTTCACGCGTGCCAATAATGCGGACGGGACACGGCGCCCGCGCGTTCCCAGGCATGATGTCGTGCTGGGCATGTTTACCCGCCCGGCCGACAACTGGACCACATCAACCACCGTGCGCATTGTCGAAGATACCGTGGACACGGTTGGCGGAGCGCTGGTGCCGCTGGATGATTATGTGCTGGTCAACGCCAAGGTGGGCTATTCCCCCATGGAAGGCATGGAGCTTTATGTACGCGGCGAAAACCTGCTCGACGAAAAGTACCAGGTCGTCAGAGGCTATGGCACCCCGGGTGCATCGGTCTATGGCGGGTTTGTGTACCAGTTCTGATGAAGCAGTTTGGCAAACGGATCTGGACAGGGGCGCTGGCGGCAGCCGGCCTTCTGGTCAGCACCGGCAGTGTCCTGTCCGGTCCGTCTGTCGCGTCGCTGAACGTCTGCACTGACCAGCTTGCGATGTTGCTGGCTGAGCCGGGGCAACTGAAATCCGTATCCAATCTCGCACGTGACCCGACCCTGTCGTCGCTGCATGAAAAGGCTCTGCAATATCCGGTAAACAAGGGGCTGGCCGAAGAGGTGCTGGTGGCAAAACCGGACCTTGTCGTGACCGGTACCTTTTCGCTGCATAACACAACTGGCCTGCTGAGCCGGCTTGGCTTTGCGGTTGAGGAATTTGCGTACGCGCAATCGGTCGAAACCATACCTGCGGATATCAGGCGAATGGGCCGATTGCTGGAACAGCCCGCAAGGGCAGGGGCAATGGCATCACGGTTTGAACATGATCTTGCAGAGCTTGAACCTCTGGCCTGTTCCCGCAAGCCGGTGGCGTTATTCTATGGTGCGCGCGGTGTCGCCCTGGGCAAGGGCACGCTTGCCCACTCCGCCATGCAAGCCGCAGGGTTCACAAACATGGCGGCTGAACGCGGCTATGAAGGTGTTGCCGCGTTTCCTCTGGAATTGCTGGTGCAGGATCCGCCGGACCTGATCATCTTGCCCAGGCCTACGCCGGGCGCCCCGGCACTGGCCGATGAAATCTTGTCACATCCGGTGCTGAAGAAGTTGAAGGCGACTGTAACCGGCAGCTTTTCCCGACCGGCCTCGCTGAGTTGTGGTGGGCCGTTTACCATGCAGGCGATCCATGAACTGCGCGACCTCGCGCCTTCCCTGCTGCCGTGCAGAAAGGCATCCGGGTCATGAACAGGCCACGCCTCATAACCATGCTGGCTGTGCTGGGTATTGCAGTCTTTGTGCTCTCGCTGTTGATCGGGCCGGCCCGGATTGGCCCGGTGACCAGTATCGAAGCGCTGATTGCGGGCGGCAATGAGGCTGCCATGATCATCATGCGCGAGATCAGGCTGCCACGCGCGCTGTTGGCAGTTCTGATCGGATTCAGTCTTGGTGTCGCCGGTGCCGCGCTGCAGGGCTTGCTCAGAAATCCACTGGCGGAACCGGGCATCATCGGCATCTCGGCGTCAGCATCTCTTGGTGCGGTGTTATTGTTCTACACCGGGCTGGCCGGTGCATCCTTGCTGGCGCTGCCGGCAGGGGCACTTACCGGGGCCGCCCTTTGCGTGCTGGTGCTGCTGGTGATCTCTGCAGCCCAGGCCTCCACCATCACTCTCATTCTCGCAGGCGTCGCACTGGCTTCGCTGGCTGGCGCCTTGACGTCGCTGGTATTGAACTTGTCACCAAACCCCTATGCCAGTTATGAAATCATCTTCTGGCTGCTTGGCTCGCTGAAAGACCGCACCATGGATCATGTCTGGCTGGTCATTCCGCTCATGGTTGTGGGCTGGGCTGCGTTATGGGCCAGCTCGCGAACGCTGGATGCATTGTCCCTGGGTGAAGAAGGCGCTTCGGGCCTGGGAGCCAACATCCCCCGCGCCCGGGTGCTGGTGGTGTGCGGGGTGGCCCTGTGCGTCGGCGCGGCGACAGCGGTCAGTGGTGCCATCGGCTTCATAGGGCTCATTGTGCCTCATCTGGTGCGCCCCCTGACCAACCGTCTGCCCAGCCAGTTGCTGTTGCCGGCCGGACTTGGCGGAGCGGCCCTGCTGACGATTGCTGATATTGTGGCGCGGACCATCATTCCTGACCGTGAACTGAATGTCGGTGTTGTCACCGCGCTCATCGGCGCGCCGTTTTTCCTGTGGCTGGTGATCCGCTCGCGCAGGGAGTTGTTCTGATGCAACTCAGTGCCAGCAGCATTTCCATCTCGCTCTCCGGCAGGCAGGTGCTGAAGGGTGTTGATCTTGGCCTTGAACCGGGTCAGGTCACCGGTCTGCTGGGCCCGAACGGGGCCGGCAAGTCCACCTTGATGCGGGCGTTGGCCGGGCAACTGGCCCATCAAGGTCATGTTGAAATTGATGGCCGGGCAATTGCCGGGATGAGTGAAGTCGAACGTGCCAGGATTATCGCCTGGCTGCCGCAGCAAAGGGTGCTGAGCTGGCCGATAAGTGTTCAGGCCGTTGTCGAACTTGGCCGCCTGCCATGGCACGGCTGGCGCCGGGCCATGTCGCAAGCTGATCGGGAAAAGTGCGCGGCAGCCATGGATTTGCTTGATGTGACGGGTCTCGCCCGCCGTCCGGCGACCGAGCTTTCCGGCGGTGAACAGGCGCGCGTGCTGATGGCGCGCGCCGTGGCCCAGGACACGCCCGTGCTGGTGGCTGATGAACCTGCATCGGGACTTGATCCGGCACACCAGATTTCAATGATGGCGGCGCTGCGCCATCTGGCCGGGCAGGGGCGGACCGTGTTCGTATCACTGCACGACCTGTCGCTGGCAGCACGCTGGTGTGATCGTCTGATATTGATGAAGGACGGAGAGATTGCGGCTGACGGGCCACCTGACAAGGTGATGACGGACGCTACGTTGCGCGATGTCTACGGCATCAGCGCGCGGATTGGACGGGATGAGTGCGGCCTATGGCTGGCGCCACTGGGATTGACGGAAGGCGAGATGGGAAATGGATGAAATGATCAGCAATCTTGCAGCGGCTCTAAACACGTTGCTCGACAAGGGCGGACCCACAATGATCGCTTTGGGTTGTCTGTCTGTGGCGGTTGTCGCGGTGTTCCTGGTCCGGGCACTGACGCTGTTGTTTGCAGGCTCCGGCGGTATTGTGAATGTGCTGTCGGCTGCAGCACGCAACGCTGTGGCTGACGGTTCCGATGCGGCGCGTGATCAGCTTGAGGTGCTGGCCAGGCAGCACGCGGCAACGCTGCGCTCAGGTTTCCGGTTTATCGATCTTGCCGCAACCGCAGCTCCGTTGCTGGGTCTGCTTGGCACGGTGCTCGGCATGATCGAGGCTTTCCGGCAAATGGAAGCAGCCGGCAGCAGGGTTGAGCCGGCCCAGCTTGCCGGCGGCATCTGGGAAGCCCTGCTCACCACGGCGGCCGGCATGGTCGTCGCCCTGGTGGCTCTGGTGTGCCTGTCGATCCTGGAAAGCCTTGCTGAGCGTCAAAGCGCCAGGGCAGAACGTGCTGTCAACGCCATTATGGCTGGAGCTTGAACCTTGAAACCGCTCCGGATATCACCTACCGCACCGCGTCGAAGGACTCCGGACCTGACACCGGTCATGGATGTGGTGTTTATTCTGGTGGTGTTCTTCATGGTGGTCTCGACATTTTCGCAGACGCTGGTGAAGCCCCTGAAGGTTTCGGTGCCGGGGATTGCGGTACCGCCTCTCTCCCCGGTTGAACTGCGCGTGCTTGAGTTGACGGCAACAGGTGCGGTGATCGACGGGGAAGCTGTTACAGATATGGCTGCGTCTCTCGCCGCTGACACATCGAAGCCTCTGAGCATTGTTGCGGGTGAAGGCGCCAGCTATCAGGCGCTGGTCGATGCACTGGATGCAGCCCAGACCGCCGGTATCACCGACGTGCGGGTGCGTGCGGCAGGAGACGGGTCGTGAGCGGGTTCTCATTGCCAAGACCGCAACGGCGCTCGCGTGGCATCACCATTTTGCCGCTGATCAATGTGGTGTTTCTGCTGCTGATTTTTATTGTCCTGTCCGGCGTCATTGCATCACCGGATCCTTTTAAGCTGGTGCCGCCAGACGCCAGTGCCGGTGAGGATGTGGAGAATATCGGCACCGACACCATTGTGTATGTTTCCGGTTCCGGAGAGATGCAGTTTCGCGATTTAACAGATGAGGTCGATGTTCTGGCTCTGGTCGAACAACTTGCTGGCAGTAACGGGCTTGAGACACTGACGGTGCGCGCCGACGCCGGTGTGCCGGCAGTGCGGATCGTGAAGCTGATCGAGAGTTTGCGCACAACCGGCATAGCCCGGATACAGCTTCAGGCGGAGCGCCGGCCATGATGCGGTTTGTCCTGCCGGCCATTGCCCTGTCTGTTGGCCTGCACGCCGGGTTGCTGGCCTTGGCAGGAGGGCCGGATGCAGCGGAACCCGGTGCCGAAAGCGCGGTTTCCAGCACCGTCATCGTTTTTGACGCACAGCCTGCACCGGCTGCCAGTGCGTCTGCTGATGCTGACCAGGTTGCAGAACAACAACCCCTGGAGGCAGAAGACCAGCCTGCAGAAACCTTGCCGGACAAGGAGCCCGCCGAAGCAAAGCCTGTTGAAATTGAGCAGGAAGAGAAAATCGAACAGACGACATTGGAACCGGAACCGGTCGTTGAGGTTCCGGTGGAAGACCTGCAGCCTGTTGTCGAGCCTCAAAAGGTTGTGGAATCGGAACCGGTTGTTGAAGCTCCAGTGGAAAACCCGCAGCCGGTTGTTGAGCCGCAACAGGTTATCGAACCGGAACCGGTCGTTGAGACACCTGCGGAACAACTGCAGGCGGTTGTCGAACCTCAAAAGGTCGTTACGCCAGACCCGGTGATCGAGCCTGCGCCGGTGCAGCCTGTCGAAGCACAGTCTCTTGTTCCGATCCCCCGAAACAAGCCGCCAATACCGGCCGAGCTTGCGCAAAAGCAACACTCGGCAGAAAAGCCAGAGCGCCGGAAAGTAAAAGAAAAATCAACTGCGAAACCTGTCAGGAAAACCAGGTCCCGCAAAAAACAGGCGACGAAGGCCGATCGTAGAAAAGCCAAACAGCGGCGCGCCAGCAAGACGGCATCCAGGGGTACAGGCAAGAAAAAGACACAGAACCGGGCAGGTAGTGCCGGCCGCTCCGGCGGGGCATCTGCAGGTGAAAAGGCTGCCTACGCCCGCCGCGTGCTGTCACACATCCAGCGCTACAAGAAGTTTCCTTCTGGCGCACGCGCCGGCAAGGTCAGATTGAAAGTACGTATTTCAGCCAGCGGCGCACTGCAGTCTGCATCGGTCCGGCGAAGTTCCGGGCACCGTGTTTTGGATAAGGCCGCTGTCGCCACGGCCCGTCGCGCCTCGCCCTATCCGAAACCACCGGCTGGCCGCAGTTTCTCGTTTACCGTCTCGCTGCGCTATAAGCGTTGAAGCAGGTGGAAAAGCACGGATTCCATGACCCCTACCAGGAAAATGAATCAAATGATTTTAGCCGGGTAGGTGTGTGTAATTGTGCGAACAGTGGACCCTGCTCATTGCAACGCGGTAACCGTGCCCGGTTTGCCGGTTCTCAAGCTCCAAGCGCGCCGGCCATCTCTTCCAGATCGCCGACGACCAGGTCCGGCTCGAGACCAAGCTCATCAAGGGGCTGGCCATAGCGGCGCACCCAGATGGTTGGGAAGCCGAAATTCTTTGATCCCAGGACATCGAACGAGTTGCCGGAAACGAATCCGATCTGTTCGCGTGGAAGACCGATGCCTTTTACGCCAACCTCGTAGGCGCACCGGCCCGGTTTGTAGACTGCTGCTTCCTGTGTAGTCAGAATACCGGTGAAAAAAACGTCGATTGCAGAATGGGTCTGAGATTTCCGGATCATCGACGCAGAGCCCATGGACAGGACATAGAGCTGATACTTGTTTGCCAGTCGGGACAATCCCTTGTGGGCATCATCATAGACCGGCAGTGTCTCGTCTGCGGCAATCAGTTCGTCGCGGAGGTCATCCGGGACGTCCATCTCCGCCTCAAATGCCGCCAGCCTGAAGGCTGCCCTGGTCAAGTCCTCCCAGGGCAGGTAGCGCTCCATCATGCCGTTCTGGAAGCAATAGCGCTGAATGGTCGCGAACCAGAGTTTCGTGAACCCGTTACCCTTGCCCGGAAAATGCTCATCGATCAGTGAGGCGAGCGCCAGCTTGTTGCCTATCGTGCCGAAATAGTCGAAAGCCAGCGCCTTGATATTGCTGAATTCGGTCATGGGTCACGTCCATCCTGGTTAATGAATTCACAGATGACGCCGGCGTCTGATGCCGGGGACACAGGTAAAAGTGTGCCTGTGTCATGATTTGTCCAGTTCACGCATGAATAGAGGTCGCGAACAGTACGCATACGAAACGGCGACGTGTAACCGGGCGTTCAATCGTCCGACTGGTATTCAGGCACCGTATTTTTCAACCGGTCGTATCCAGGTTATAGCTGAAACGTAAAGCATCGAGCGTTTCGGCAGTCAGGGCGCCGATCCTGGTGACCTGCGTCGGATCAAGTGCAAACGATCCATCAACCGGGTGCTCAGCTGAGAACCCGATTGCATTGCGCACGGAACCGATACTGACACCGGCCAGTTCAATGTCCCTGCAGTGTTCGCCACCATCTGCTTTGCAGACCTCAAGCAGGATGAGCGGCACGGTTCCCTGTCTGCGGCCATGCGGGCTCGTAAAGTTTTCAACGAACAGCCCGTTGGCTTCAGCCTGTCTTGCAGCAACTGACGCGTCCGGCACAACTCCTATGTACATGTAGAAGTCCCAGCCGAAGTGGACGAAAAACCGGCCGGCGAACTCAAGCTTGCACCAGATAATGTTGCGCAGCACCATCCGGCAGATCAGTCCAATCTCGTTGCGGCAGACTTCCTGGTCCTCATGCAGCACCAGGTCAACAATGGCAGGGTCGATCAGATCGGGCCAAGTGGTCTCAATCCGTGCAAGGTTCTCGTCGGCGAACCTGTTTTCCAGACAGGTCACCCGCAGATGCGGCAATCCGGAAGCATCGAAGAACCGCAGCATCGCCCTGACATAATTGTCTTCCATGCGGAGGTAGTCGGCAGCGGCCAGTTCCTCACCCTGGAATTTTCGCCCGATGTCGCCGGCGCATGTCCAGTCATCGACGAGATAAGCCCCATCCTGGTCGCGCTTGCCCGGATCATATTTGGTTATTCTGTACTGGTGCATCGGTTGGTTTCACTGCAATAGCAATTGCCGCCATCGTCATATGGTCGATTTAGTGTCCTGGGTCTAAAACGCACCCCATTTGTAGTCGAATTTGAGATCCTTTAACTTGGCAGCTTCCTCTGCAGTAAGTTTGCACGCCAACGCACAATTGACCGCACCTCTGTAGCGAAATCCCGCATTTACCGGATCAGATATAAGATTTTCAAATTCGTTCTTCAGTTGGATTTTAAGGTCACGCCGTCGTTTTCGCTCTTTCCCACTCAACTCCTGTTGTGCATCTGACGAAGGAGAGCCCTCCAGTATTTTTGCATGTTTCCTGCCAATGGCGATCATGATTTTCTGAGTGTCATAAGTCGCAAGGGGCGTTTGATTGTTGTATATCCACGCTGCAGTGTTTGCGAAACTTTCTGATCCGCACAATTCGCCCATAAGGCCCCACTGCGCATAATTCACGATTTGCGCATGGACGCACTTGCCCAGAAACTGGACGCTGGAGTCGCATTGTCGAATTGGTTTTGCGCAGCCTGACGCGTAAGGTTGAAACCAGAACCTTCGAAGAGTTTCATACTCTTCATAGGTAGCAGGCAACTTTGATATTACATGCTTGAGAATCCAGAACTTTGTCTGTGACATGCGGGCAGTTGACGGGGATAGCTGGGGGATGTCCCACGCCCTGCCGGCCGTTAGCGGGCTAATCAGTTGCAGGCACTTCTGTACTTTTTCCCCGCTGCTCCAACTTTGATAATCAGAGTTTATTTTTTCAAGAACGCGAAGCACGTTGTCGGTAATATCCGGTCCGCATATCTTTTCAGGCGGGGCAGACAATGGCGTCGTACTGGGCTGTTGCGGGGTCACGGCAATGGTGGTCAGGTCACCTTGCTTTACATGGCGACTTCTTCTTTTTCGTTCTTCACAGCGTTTTTCGCCTTCCGCATCGACCTTGCGGCGCAGGTCAGCGGCTTCATTTTCTTTTTCAGCGGCCCGCGCATCCAGGTCGTTGGCGCGTTGGTTCAACTCTTCCGCCTTGGCATTTTGAAACTTCTGGCTGGACGTGTTTCCATCTTCGCCCGCTTGTGCCGCACCGTCTGCCGCCTGCCTGGCGATGTCACGCCAGGACTTGGCGCTTTCACGCGCAGATGTGGCTTCTGCGTCCGCGATATCGGCGAGTGACCGCCAATGTTCTGTATCTGCGCTGGTATCCAACGTGAAGCGAGGGCATGCCTTCGAAGCTTCACGTGTGGCAGAGCCTGGCTGGGATGTGACAGTGGCGGGCCGTGTCACGGAGATCTGCATCTCAATTGTTTCCTGCATACGCTCGACAGCCTGGGTGAGTTTCGCCATCCAGTAGTCGCGCAGATACTTTTTGTACAATTCGGGCATCTGTTCAGGGTCTTGAGCTTTCTCGCGGAACAATTTTACCAGTTCCAGGACGCCCTCCAGATTGTCAGCATCCAGTTTGCTCAACTCATTGAGCAACGCGAGCGCAAGGTCAGGACGAAATTGCGCCAGCACCATCAGATCACGCCCGAGGCCCTGGCCTGCTCCGATAATCTGAGGATCATTCATGAATTCAGAAAACCGCCACCGTTCCAGAAACTCCTTGATGTCGTCTGCCGTATAAATCTCCTGGTCGATGCGCATGACGCCGTATTCCGTGTAGTCCACGTCTTTGCGATCATCGATTGCATCTTCTTGCTGTTTTGGGAGCGAAAGCTTGAACTCGATCTTGACGGACTCCGGCGCAAAGGCTGTCTCGGGGGAGCTTTGATACCTGGCACACCAACTTGCCTGTTTCTTCAGGCGCGCCGCGTCCTCGGCATCAGCATTTTCGCTGAGTACCTTCGCCTGGTTTTCCTTGTCTTTTGCCTTGGCTTCATATTCCTGTGCCCGCTTTTCAAGCTCTTCCGCCTTGCCCTGCAAAAACTGTTCGCTGGAGGCGATACCTGATTTCCTGGCATATTCGGCTCCTTCGCGTGCACTCAGGGAAACGACACGCCATCCACGCGCGGCATCGCGGGCCATGGCGGCTTCACCAAGGAGATCACGGGACTGTTCACGCCAGTAGTCAGCATTCCCCATCAGCGCAACAAGACGGGCACAGGAGCCTGGAAGCTCGGACTTGCCAGATTCAGGTCGCGCCGACAGTTCTGTGTTTTCATGAGTTCGCGGCGCTTCTGCACTGTTGAACCGGCGCATTGGAGCAGCTCCGATTGGTCTGTAGACCCGGCCTGCGACCAAGGTAATCAGTTCCTGCGGAGTTGCGATTGCAGGGAGTTTGTGAAACGGGTCCAGCTCGAAGTTCCTGAACAGCGATTGAGTATGGGCGTGTTGTGACAGACCATCCTGCTCGCGCGTTGCGATTATCTGCTGCAGCCTGTCAGTATCGCATTTGGGATCGACCTTCATCGCAAGTGAGTTTGCTTCAAGCGCCTTGCACTCCGCATATGCAGAGACCACCATGAGGAGAGTAATCTCCTCATTCACGTAGTTTGAATAGTCGATCAGCTGTTTTTTGCTGATGGATTTATCTCTATCAAGAGTTTCCTGGGATGTAACAAGAACGGCGTTTAGCTCGGAATACTTACCCTGATAAAGATCAACCAGGCTTCTGTCATAAAGTGCTTCTGAACCGGCGGTGTCTGCTTCGATACAATGGGCGCGACGGGAGGTCATATCTATGTAGACCCGCAGTGCTTTCCGGCTACCACCGTTGAATGGAACTACGGTATTGCTGCACGCTGCATATCTGGAGTCCGAAGGACCAGGCTGCAATTCGGGGAACGATGGCTTCGGAACCGGTTTTAGAGTGGGGAACGCGTCTTCAACAATTTTCAACCCGGTCTGAGCTGAAACACTGGTTGACGTGGTCAGGCACAAACCGGCCACGACGCCCGCAGTGATCGCCCATTTCATGCCTATGCCCGATTTGCACATGATCGGTTCAATCTGCTGCCAGGCCTCGTACCCGTACATAATCGATCAAGACGTTCCCCTCTCCCTGAAGACCTTTGTTCTGATCGTTCAGCCCGAATGCGAAAAACAGGTTTTTCTTCGCCCGGAGCATCTTCAGGTTCTCAGTCTTGAATGTACGGTAGTCCGGCTCGTTTTCAGAAGAATAAGTGCCTGACATGCTGTACGAGCGACCAGTTTTCTTCAGGATCAGGATAAAGTCTCGCTTGGCGTATTTCTCGCCCAATCCGTGCGCTTTCCAGCGCTCGGTGGTTGCTTGATATCCGGTGTCTTTTGAAGACTCGATTATGGTGTCAAAACCGGCACGCTTGCCGCTTTCATTCTTCACCAGCGAGGTCATCATACTAACCCTTCCACCCTCCAGTTTGGGCCACAGGGCAGCGGCAATCCAGTTTTCGTGGTCGTTCCTCGTACCGACATAGAAAGCTTCCGTACCTTGCTGGGCTTCAATCCTGAACTTGGCTTCGATTTCCCAGTCCCCCTTCGGCAGGGCACCGGCGTGGGAGATGACATTCGTCATATCTTCCATTGACGGGTTACCGGCAGGAGCGCCTGCAATCATCAGCAGTTCGCCAGCCTCGGCGATGTAACGATCGGGATTTGGACTGGCAACTGCCCATCCTTCTGCGAGGTTGTCGCCGTCAAACTGGTCCTCGAAGACCGTTTCGTATTTGGGCGGCTCTTCAACTTTTGGCGCCTGGGCCACAACCACCGGCTTTGCAACGTCGGCGCGCACCTCGTTCATCGCATCGGACAGACTGGCGGCATCGTTTGCCGCAAACATCTTGCCATTACCGTTCTTGGAGATGCATTCAAGCTTGGCACGCTGCTCGGTAGACAGGTCAAAGCCCACTACATGAATCTTGGTGGTGACACCGGCATCATTGAGTGCCTTGGCTGCAGCGCACGGATCGCCGTCGCAACTCTCCAGCCCGTCTGAGATCAGCACGACCGTATTATCCTGCCCCTTCTGCTCCTGCAGCCACCCGGCTGACTCCCTGAGGGTGTTGGCAATCGGTGTCTGGCCCTTGGGAGTGATGAAGCTGAATGCATTGTCCGCCTCTTTCGTTGAAAAATGGCCGATCGGGTTCATCAATTCCATGTCGTCGCATTCGTTCAACTTGCGATCGAAACGGTGGCCGTAGGCAATCAGCCCCATTTTTGCGCCTGCCGGCATCTTTGTCGTGAGGTCTTTCAGTACCGTCTTGGCAATCTCAATCTTGGGCTTGCCGTCAATCTGGCCCCACATGGAGTTCGACGCATCAAGCACGAACATGACGTTTTTCTGAGTGTCTGCGGAGGCCGGCGCACTTATGAAAAGCACGAGAGTTGCCGTGGCAGTTAAGGTCATGGATTTTATCAGTTTGGCGGGCATTTGTTGCTCCCGGTTTGTGTTGTCTCAACAAGCCTCATTGTCAGCCATGTTGGCCGACAGGCGCATTAAAGTTCACTGTTCGGGAAGCCCCCGGTTTCCCCTGTTGCAGAATTACGCATGGCAAAACGGACTGGAAATGAACAGATCGAAGGAGTTGCGGGTGCCTTGCGCTATCAACCCGCGGGCGCGTATTCCTGCTCTGGCAAATCTGGACAGGAATGGCGGTTGCTGTCATTCCCCATTTGGGGAATAGCCGTCCGTCAGGTTTTCACCCAGGTCAGCAGGCTTTGCAGATCGGATTGGCGGCAAACGCCCATCTTTGACATAACGCTGCGCAACTGCTTGCGAACGGTGTCGTAGCGTACCTGCCGGTATTCGGCGGCATCTCTCAGGGAAGCCCCCGCGGACAGTGCTTCAATCAATTCAAGTTCTGCATGCGAGAGTTCATAAGCCCGTTGCAACGCATCGCGCGGAAGCGGATCGGCAGGGGCTGGTATTTCAAAAGCAAACATAGCAACGACGTCGCTCGGGTAGCCCTGACTTTCTGGATTGCTGACTGGTGTGAGTTTTCCTTTGACCGGGGTGGGCGATCCCGTAAGCCCGTTCAATATGAACCTGTCGTCACCATGTTCGACATCCTTGTCGTGCCGACCCGGCGCGACCAGCCGGGCTTCCATGGCCAACTGATTGAGCTCATCTCCCAAATACAGCCGGCCATTGCGTAACATGGCCGGATACTGGCGAAGAGCCCTGGCGCCGGCGGTATTTGAAAAATGAACCTTGCAATCGCTGCCGATGGCGACTGTCGGCTGCTCTGTCACATGACACATGGCCTGAAAGGCTTCCGTCTGGCGCCGCAACTCGCCCAGCTTCATGTAGGTCTGTAGTGACGTTTTCATGTGTGGCAGCAGAGTTTCCAGGATAGCCACCTGTTCAGTGCCGATATTGCCATGGGCTACTGATCTCTGGACGGAGAAACCGGCGAGTAATTCGGGGGTGTGGAGTGCGGCGATGCCGGCGAAATACCTCAAACCGTGAGGCGCCAGAAAGTCGTTGTAGAACTCATCGCGATCTATTTCGGTTTCGCTGAAAGCTTGATGATCGTGCACGATCGCCGACTGCCGCGTTGTCAGCAGCTTTGGGATGCGCGGGTTTTTCGATTGATAGTGCTCCAGGTAACTTTCGTTGATGCCGATGTGTTCTGTTGACTTCAACTCGACATAGCGTCCGGAAGACAGGTCAACAATCTCCAGATTGGAGAAGACCCCGCCGACGAGATCGTTCAGGGATTTGAGGAAATCTTCCCATGGACGCTCACCGACGCCTGCCTCATTGGCAAGCCTGATCGCACTCAGAATTTTTTCCGTCCCGGCCAACGCGGACACCTCATTGGAGTTCGCTCCGTCACAGTCAATTATGAATTACACAGGGATACAAGCCGAAATTTTGGACCTCATTGAACATCCACCGGGGCCGAGCAAAAGACAAGTCAGTCCAGCCGGGTCGATTCCATCATATTCGATTCCCGAGAACTGCGCGTAAAGAACCCATGACAGTTCCAGTGGAGTATTGCTGGGTTAGAATCCCCGCGACCTGATAGACTGAAGAAAATGAGGCCTGATTTTAGGAGTCTTGCGGATCGACTGACCTAATCTGCTACTTCCTGTCAAACGCCAGGCGTGCCTGCGTGCAGGCAGCACGGTGCAGTGGAATTGTACCGGAAACGTAAGTCGGCAACCGGAAGCATTTTTTCAGGAAAATTGTTGTTATTGAGACCGGATAAGTTCCGTCCGGTGCAGGTGTTGTTCATACTCTAGTTGTAACATCATTTGCTTTATTACAAGTTGCATCAGTTCCGAGAGATCGTGATCCACAATGAAAAGTATTGGTTTCAATAAGGTTTTCTGGACCCTTGTAATTTCCCTATTCATGTCTGGCGGGGTGATTTTTTACCTTGTTCAACTGCATACTGACGAAGTGCGTCAGAGAATTTTACTGGAATCGGCAAGAACAAATGCGCAGCTCGTCGCGACTGTCCAGGAGTTTTATTCGAAAGAGGTCGTTGCGCGGGTCAAGAATCTCGCAGGTCTCACGGTCACCCACGATTTTCGCGCAACGGACAATGCTATTCCCTTGCCAACAACCCTGACAATCGAGCTGTCCAAAGAATTCGAGTCCAGTGGTGCCCCGTCAAGTTTTCGCCTGATCAGCGAATACCCGTTTCCGCTGCGCAAAGACAGGAAACTGTCCGACTTTGAAAAGCGTGCCCTGGTTTCACTGGTCAAGGAGCGGCAAAAGGAGTTTTTTGGTGACATTGTGGATGCAGAAAAGCGCATCTTCAGCTACGCCACTCCGGTGATCATGAGTGAAACCTGTGTTGCCTGTCACAATACGCGCCCGGACTCGCCGAAACAGGACTGGAAGGTGGGCGACGTACGCGGTGCGCTGGTCATCTCTCAGGCAGGCAGTGCCACAGGCACGGCCATGCCTGCCAGTCTGAAGCAGATTTCCCTGTTCCTTGTGTTGGTCTTCGTGTTGACGACGGCTCTGCTGGCATTGCTCATCAGACGCTATCGCCGGGTGCATGAGGAGGTCCGATCCCTGGCTTCATCAGCGGTCGAACAGAACCAGGCGCTGGAGCAGGCCAATCTTGCTGCGGAGGCCAGCAACAAGCGTCTCATTGATGCGATCGAGGCGTTGCCGGATGGTTTCGTGCTTTATGACAAGGATGATCGTCTCGTTGTCTCGAACCAGAAGTACAAGCAAATCTATGCCGCCAGCGCCGATCACATCAAGCCGGGCAACACGTTCGAGGAAATCATCCGAAAGGGTGCCGAGGCAGGCCAGTACAACCTTCAGGGTAAATCCCTCGATGGCTGGGTTGAAGAGCGAATTGCCGCGCATCGGGAGAAATCCGGGATGGTCGAACAGCACCTCGGCGATGGCCAGTGGCTGCGCATCATCGAACGCGGAACCGGTGACGGCGGTACGGTCGGTTTCCGGGTTGATATCACCGAGCTGAAAGAGCGCGAAGCCAAGTTGAAGCGCAGCGAAGAGCAGTTGAGGACGACCGTGCGATCGGCGCTTGATGCGATTATCGTGATCAACGACCACGGGGAGGTCATGGAATTCAATCCGGCCGCCGAACAGATCTTCGGTTTCACCCGCGACAATGTGGTTGGCCGGATGATGTCCGAATTTATTATCCCGCATCGTTACCGCAATGCCCATGAAACGGCGATCACGCACTTCCTCAATACCGGGGAAGGTCCGTTGATCGGCCAGAGGATCGAGATCGAGGCGTTGCATGCCGAAGGTCATGAATTCATGATCGAACTGGCGATCCAGCAGGCTGAAGGGCCGGATGGTCCAATCTTTTTGGGTTATGCCAGGGACGTAACAGAAAAGAAGGCTGCCGAAGCGCAAATACTTCAGGAGAAGGAGAGAGCTGAAGTTGCAAACCGGGCGAAGGCCAGTTTTCTGGCAATGATGTCACATGAAATTCGAACACCCCTGAACGGTGTACTGGGCATACTTGGTCTGCTCGGGGACGAGACCGACAGGACGGAACAGCAACGCCTGATCCGAACGGCTCGTGTCTCCGGCAAGGCACTGCTGACCATCATCAACGACATTCTGGATTTTTCGACACTGGAGGCTGGCCGGCTTGATCTGGACGAGGAGGTGTTCCTGGTCGATTCACTGATCAACGGGGTCGAAAGCCTTGTTTCACACCGGGCCAGGGAAAACACGGTCGATCTCAGCATCAAGATCGGCAAGAACGTGCCGGAAGCGGTAACAGGAGATGCGGGTCGGATTCGCCAGATCCTGCTCAATCTGACCTGGAACGCCATCAAGTTCTCAGAGGGTGGGCAAGTCGAGATTACAGTGAGCCAGCAAGTTCGAAAGGCCGACGTATCGACAGTTCGGTTTTCCGTCAAGGATACCGGAATCGGCATACCGGAAGAAAACCATGATGAACTTTTCTCCGAGTTCTCTATGCTGGATGCTTCCTACTCGAGAAAATTCGGTGGTACCGGACTGGGGCTGGCGATATCGAAATCGCTGGTGCTCAACATGGGCGGTAAAATTGATTTCAAGAGCAGGGCTGGCAAAGGAAGCACTTTCTGGTTCGACCTGCCGATGACGATTGCTGATGCGTCTGACGCGATTCCCTTTGATGAGCTTGAAAGCGAAGAGGACATTCCCGGTGTCGACCAGCTCAGGGTGCTGCTGGCAGAGGACAACACCACCAACCAACTGGTGATCGGGAACATGCTGGAGCGGCTCGGGTGTCTCGTCGATATTGTCAGTAATGGCATTGAGGTTATAGATTCCGTCCAGAGTCGGCCTTACGATGTAGTGCTCATGGACATATCCATGCCGGAAATGGACGGCCTGGAGGCTACTAAACAGATCCGTGCGCTGGATAGTGATGTGTCGAAAATTCCGATCATCGCCCTGACCGCCTATGCTCTTGATGAGGATCGGCAAACCGCCCTGACTGCCGGCATGGATGAATTTGTCGCCAAGCCTGTGTCCCGCCTGGAGCTCGCGCGTGCCATTGCCCGTCAGTCGGAAACCCGAAAGCATGGGACAATCGTTTCTGGACGTGACCCCGAGGATGGGGCCAGCTTCGACATGAGTGTCTTCAACACGGTGGTCGGCGGCATGTCGCCGGACACGCGCAAAAATGCGTTGACTGCTTTTGGGTCCGAACTGGAAACCTGGACCGGCCAGATAGCGGAAGCAGCAAAGAATAAAGATATCCAGAGCCTGGAGAAATCCAGTCACTCGATAAAAGGCGTAGCCGGTACTTTCGGTGCAAGTGCACTGCAGGCACTCGCTGCCAGGGTCAATACATATGCCCGTGGTGACAAACCGGAACGCGCCCTGGAACTGGCGCAAGAACTGGGAAAGCTCTGTGAGCTAACTTTGAATGCTCTTAATGAGTTGATTGCACGGGCCGACTGAAACTCTAATTGAATTGCGAGGCACGAATGCCGACGACAAAACAAAAGGTCTTGCTGGTTGAGGACGTCTTCTCGCTCGCCGTCGTTTACAAGGACTGGCTGGAAAAATCAGGCTTTGATTGCCAGCACGTGGATACGGGCAAAGCCGCTCTTGCTGCGCTTGAGGATGGCAAGTTCCAGGCGATGGTGCTCGATCTTAACTTGCCGGATGCAAACGGCATCGACATTCTCAATCATGTCGCGGAACAAAAAATACCGATAACAGTGGTTGTGGTGACTGGCAGCGGGTCTATCAAGACTGCTGTCGATGCGATGCGGGCGGGTGCCTATGATTTCATCGTCAAACCGGTCGCCGAAGAACGCATCATTACGACCGTTCGCAATGCCTGTGAGCGCGAACAGTTGCATGAAGCGATAGCGGAAATACGCAACGACTTTGCCGACGGCAATTTCCACGGTTTCATCGGCAAGTCGCCGGTTATGCTCGGTGTGTTCAAGATGATCGAGAACGTGGCCCGGTCAAAGGCAACAGCTTTCATCACTGGGGAAAGCGGGACCGGCAAGGAGGTTTGCGCGGAAGCAATTCACAAATGCGGTCCGAGGGCAGGCAAGCCGTTTGTGGCGCTGAACTGTGCCGCCATTCCACGTGATTTGATCGAGTCCGAGATATTCGGTCACGTCAAAGGAGCCTTTACTGGAGCGACCGGGAATCGTGAAGGTGCAGCCGCTGCGGCCAATGGCGGCACGCTGTTTCTCGACGAAATCTGCGAGATGGATATTGACCTGCAGACCAAGTTGCTGCGGTTTCTGCAGACCGGCACCGTGCAGCGGGTCGGCGGCGATGCAGTGATGCCTGTGGATGTACGCGTCATATGTGCCACCAACCGTGATCCGCATGAAGAGGTTGAACAGGGCCGGTTCCGGGAAGATCTGTATTATCGTCTCCATGTCCTGCCCATCCATCTGCCGCCGTTGCGGGAACGTGGCGCGGATGTGCTCGAAATTGCGCAGGTCTTCGTGGAATCTTTCGCTCAGGAAGAGGACAAGACGTTCAGGGGCTTTACCGTGGAGGCGGAGGACAAGCTGCTGGCCCATGGCTGGCCCGGCAATGTGCGAGAACTGCAGAACGTCATCCGCAATGCGATCGTGCTTAATGACGGTGAGGTTCTGGATGAGAATATGATCCGGCTGGGCGGTCCCGGCCGGTCGTCCCCGGTACCGATGCAGAATTCCCCGGCGCAGCCTCCCGGCTTTTCCTCTGTTCCGGCAGGTCCGGCTGCCACTTCTCCTGCAGCCATGGATGGTGACCGGAACAAAATAGTGCGCGTTACTCTGGGTCGTACATTTGCGGAGCTGGAACGCGACGTTGTGATGGCGACGTTCGATTATTGCGGCGGCAGTGTGCCGAAGGCCTCAAAGGTCCTGAAGATGAGCCCATCGACCTTGTACCGCAAGCGCGAGGAATGGACGAGTGATGACCCTTGAGTCAAAAGCGGCGGACCCGAAGGTCCGCCGAAGTGTTTCAGGCTGTCCTGGTGCTGAACTTTCAGGACGCCTGTCGGAGAGTTATTTCGCGGGGTAAATTGACTTCCTTGAGCAGTTCCCAGGTCTGGTTGTAATTTTCAACCGACATCACCTGATGCCGGGGTGAATCGTCACGCAGTGCCTCGGCAAGCGGGTAATCGTTTCCGCCGGGTTCCATCCGGTCTCCGAAGAAAGTGATGATGCCGTTCGGTGCATCCTGTTTCAGAACCGCCAGGGCGCGTGACTTGTTCCAGCCTTTGGGTACGATATCGATACTGATTTCACCACCTGCCGATGCCTCGTATTCGGAGAACGTTTCAACGAAACGCCGAATGAACTCTGAGCGTTCTTCCGCCTGCCTGTCCCAGGCAAAATAGGACTGACGATCACTCTTTTCCGCGTTCCGTCCGATGACGCTTACATTCAGCATGCCCGTCCGGTACTCGATGTGATTGCCAAAGCGGCGGGGATAACAGCTCAGTTCGACGAAACTTTCCAGCGCCTCGATAAGCTCCTTCGGGAACTCATGATCCATCTGGTAGATCGTTTTGCCGTCCATCCAGAGTTCTGCCGCAGAACAGGAGAAAACGCCGTTCGCACTGGCGATGATTGTCCTGGGCAGTTGTTCCTGCAGTTTCGGCAGATCGCTGCCGGACACCAGATAGACAGGATGGGTCCGGCAAAAGCGTTCGAAAAACCGGCCGAAGTCGGGATCGATGGGTTGGCGGGGTTCAGTCAGGGTGCCATCCACGTCAAACAGGTAAATCTGGTCCATAACGCCCTCCTAGGCTGCAATGTCGGTGTTTTGTGCTGCGGCAGGTGTCTGTTCCCGGCCGTAGACGTCTTCAAGGCGCACGATATCGTCCTCACCGAAGTAGTCGCCATACTGGACTTCGATAAGTTCTACAGGCTCGTCTCCTGGATTCTCAAGCCTGTGCACTTCGCCTTGTGGAATGAAGACCTGTTCGCATGGGCCAAGGGTCATTACCTGCTTGCCAACCGTCACCTGGGCCATGCCGGCGATGACAATCCAGTGTTCTGCCCTGTGATGATGATACTGCAGGGACAGCTGTCCGCCTGGATCAACCCGGATCCGCTTGACCTGATGGTTCTGGCCACGGTCAAGGGAATCGAATCTTCCCCAGGGACGGTCTTCTCCGGTGTGGCGTTTCTGCTCGCTGCGCTCGTTGTTTTTCATGGTCTCGACCAGCGATTTGACGGATTGTGCATCATCGCGATGTGCGACCAGCACGGCGTCCTTGTTGGCAACGACGACAATGTCGCTGACACCCGCAACGGCGACCATTGGCCCGCTGCTCTGGATCAGGGAGCCAGAGCTGTTCACAGCCAGCACGTCGCCTTCCAGTACATTTTTGGCCACATCCTGCTTACCATGTTCCCACATAGCGCCCCAGGAGCCAAGATCGCTCCAGCCGGGGTCTACCGGGACTACCGCAGCGTTGTTGGTGTGCTCCATGACTGCATAGTCGATCGACAGCTTGGGAGCCCTGGCGAAACTCTCCATGGCCGGAAAAAGCTTTTTGCCTGATCTCTGCGCGCCCATAAGGCTGGTTTCCACCGCCCGCAGGACCTCCGGCGAATACCGTTCCATCTCCGCAAGCATTTTCTGGCCATTGAACAAAAAGATGCCCGCATTCCAGCATGTCGATTCCTCGGTCAGCAATTCCGCCGCCCTGGCTTCATCGGGTTTTTCCACGAAACGTATGACCGGATAGGCGCCCGGGCTCAGTTCTTCCGCTTCAGCCTGTATATAGCCGAAGCCGGTTTCGGGGCCGCTTGGCTTGATACCGAATGTCACCAGGCTGGCACTGCGGTGGCGGATCAGATTGGCTCCGGCAGAAACCGCTGCCAGCAGTGCGGCCTCGTCTTCAACTGCATGGTCGGACGGAAGCACCAGATAGTTCTGCGCGTTTGCAGGCGACAGTGAGGCCAGCAAGGCTGCTGCAATGGCAGGTGCGGTGTCACGGCCGGTCGGTTCACATATGACTGTGGCTGGTGTTATGCCGCTTTCGGCAAGTTGTTGCTCGGCGATGCCCGCATACTGGGCGCCGGTGACAATGATCGGAGCGCTGAAAAAATTTGTGTCGGATACTCTGGCCAGTGTTGCCTGGAACAGGCTTCGCCCGGCAAGCAGGCGGCAGAACTGTTTGGGGGTTTCTTCACGGGAGACCGGCCACAAGCGTGTGCCTGCACCACCTGCAAGGATGATCGGGGTAATCTTTTTCGAGGGCATTTTCATCTCCTTTGGTTTTGTCGGCATTTGGCTGCCGCGCTTGCCCTGGATGTCGCAAGAGCCTTGCCAGACTGACATGGCGGCGGGTCTGTCGATGGCTGAGAAGCTGAAAACCCCGGATTTCAAGGAATTTCTGGCTGGTCTGGGCTTTGGGTCATTGCATGCCAGTTTCCAGGCCGATTTCGAAAATCGAAACGCGATCCTTTCGAAATTCGAATTTCGACAACGCATCTCTCTCAAACCTGGTGAGAATCTGCAGTTTTTGGCTGGCATGCCGTTTGCTCCTGTCCAGGCGACATGGAGATATGAGAAATGAAAGTAATTCGTGAACGCCCGTGCCAGCGCCGTCACCACCGTGTGACCGCACCGCTAATGGTGAAACTGGATGAAAGTGCGCCGCAATACCGTGCAACCGACTGGAGCCTTGGCGGCCTCAGGCTCGATGGCGTGGCAGGAACTTTGCCCAAGATCGGCGCGGAGCGGAACCTCAATCTGTTACTGCCTTTCCAGGGCTTTGACATCGGCTTTGAGCTGAAGGGCAAGGTTGTTCGCACGGCAAAGGCTGAAAAGACGGTCGCTATCGAGTTCACCGAGGTACCTGAGCGCTCGCGTGATCTGATGTCCCACTTTATCGAAGACCTGATCCGGGGTCAGATGGGAACCGTGGAAGATGCGATCTGCCGGATCGATATTCCGGTGACACCGATTTCCACGCAGCCGGACCCCAATCCCAAGGAAGGTGCCCCGGTATCGCGCTGGCCGGTCAAGACCATTGTAATGTCCTGCCTCTACCTGCTGCTGGGGATTGCGATTTTCGGTTACGGCGGTCTGCTGACCTATTCATCCGTCATGCGGCTGGAAGTTCAGTCAGCCGTGGTTTCCGTACCGGTGCAGACCCTGCGCATGCCGGTTGATGGTGTTCTGCAGTCTGTCCGGTATTCGCTCGGCGACAGTGTGAAGCGGGGCGCCATATTGGCCAGCATTGAGAATCCACGGCTCATGGCGCAGATCAGGGCGGCTGAAGAAGCGGAAACAGATGCTGCGGCCGGTTACGTCCGGGCAAAGGAACGTTATCGCATCGAGGCCGAACGGCTAAAACTCTACCAGACCATCAACCGGACCGATCTGGACGTCGCCCGTGCCCGTCTTGCCGCGCGCCGCGTCGCCCTGGAATCTGCCGATGGCCACTATGCGCGCGTTGCCGCCCTGCACAACAAGGGATTTGCAAGTCAGAAGACGCTGGAAGACGCAAAATCGCGCCAGTTGCGTGCCGCTGCCGAGGTACGTGAGATGGAACTCGCGGTTGAGCAGGCGACGGTGATGAATGCGGCTTCCGGCAAGCGTCACTACAACCACAAGGAATTTGTCGTCGATCTGGACATGCTCGCCCTTGACCTTGATGAGGCGCACGGACGCCTGACATCAGCCAGGGCGAAGCTCCAGCGCCTGAAACAAATGCAGGCAGCCGCAGTGATCCGCGCACCGTTTGACGGGCAGATCGTTTCCCTGCCGATTTCAGCAGGACTGGCGGTTTCGAAAGATCAACCGGTCCTGGCGCTCGAACAGGATGTGCCCCCGACGGTCACGGCTTATCTCGACCAGGACGAAATCCTGCAAATCGGGATCAATGACAGGGCGAAGGTGTTTGTCCCTGCGCTTAACCGGCATGTCGAAGCGACAGTGGTGGCGATCAACCGGAAGTCGGGACATCTGGACCTGAAATCGTCCCAGTACACCTGGAAGGCAAATGGAGAGCGGACCGCGTCTGTGTCGTTGACGCTCGCAGAGCCAGGCGGGCGAAGCAGGGTAAGAGCAGGTTTGCCGGCCGTCGTGATCTTTGACCGCAGGGTCACAGACGATCTGGTTGCTCAGTTGACGAGCCTGTGGCCGGGAAAAGACCATGACGAAACTGACGCTTGATAAAGTCTCCAATCTGGATGAACCCACTGACTGGCCGACAGGCTGGCGGAAATGGACACCGGCTGCGCTGTTCAAGATCGCACTTTATTTTGGCTGCTGCCTGATTGCCATTCTGACCCTGCCCAACAGCATCTGGGACCAGGAGGTTGCGCAGATCACGTTCGTCATCGGTGGCCTCGGCATCTGGCGCTATGGCTGGTGGTTCACCCATGCGGTCCGCGCATTGATTTACGGCAAAATCGTCTACCCGAAGATGCGCGACAAGGGCCGCGAGATCTGGGATGCCGGCTGGCGGCCGCGGCACATGCATTTCATGATGACCACCTACAAGGAGCATCGCTCCATCACCGAGAAGGTGGTGCGTTCGATCCTTCGTGAAATCCGTGCGTCCGGTGTGCCGGGCACGATCTGGCTCGGATCGTCCGACCGGTTTGATGAAGACATTATCGAGGACTTCCTGCGCCGCGAGGCCAGGGATACGGATATTACCCTGCGCATAATCCGGCAGAATGTGTCGGGCAAGCGGGCCGCCATCGGGCTTGTGCTGCGCGCCATGTGCAGGTTGCCGATCGACGAGGATGATCTGGTCGTCTTCATGGACGGAGACTTCATCCTGGCGGAAGGTGCCATCAGCCGCTGCATGCCGCTGTTCAAGCTCTATCCGGACCTGCAGGCCTGCACCACGGATGAAGAGGTGATCTGTATAGGTCCGCGCTGGATTGAAACCTGGCTCAAGATGCGCTTTGCCCAGCGTCGCCTGGCAATGCAGTCCCATGCGCTGTCCGGGCGTGTTCTGACCCTGACAGGCCGGATGTCGGTATTTCGCGCCAGGAACCTGTTGCAGCTTGAATTCATCCGTCTCCTGGAGGCGGATCACCTTGAGCACTGGCTCTGGGGTAATTTCAGATTCCTGTCAGGCGATGACAAAAGCACCTGGTATTACATGCTCAAGCACGGCGCACACATGCGCTACGTGCCCGATGCGCTCGGCTATACGGTCGAAGTCATTGAGGGGTCGGGCATGGATCGCATGGTGCAGAATTTCCGGCGCTGGTCCGGCAACATGCTGCGTAATGGCGCACGCGCCATCAAGCTGGGCCCGCACCGGATGCCGTTTTTCATCTGGTGGTGCCTGGTGGACCAGCGGCTTTCCATGTGGACCATGCTGGTAAGCCCGGTCCTGGCGGTGGCTGCAACGTTGCTGCAGGGACCAGCATATCTGGCTTCCTATCTCATCTTCATCGCACTCAGCCGGATGCTGCTGTCGCTGTTCCTGTTCGGTTATTCCCGGCGTATCCAGATGGCCTATCCCTGGATCCTGTACCTCAACCAGCTCATCAACGCGTCGGTAAAAGTCTATTGCATCTTCAGGCTGTCCAAGCAGCGCTGGTCGAACCGTGGCAACCAGACGGCGTCCAACGGCGCAGATGCGCTGGTGCAGCGTGCACAGGATGCGATGGCCAACTGGTGCACGGCGCTTGCGACGGTCATGCTTGTCCTGGCAACTGTCCACTATACGAAGCTGATCGAAATTCCATCGGCTACGCTTCTGAATTCCATTGTCGGATTCTGAAAAGGCGTTTTCGATTATGAAAATTCGCTGGTTTCACAATCGAAATTCAGTTCGTGGAAAATAGTTTATCTATATGAAATAATTGAATAAAAATACTTTTCATACATTGGCACGACGCTTGCGAAATCGAGGTAGATCAATAACTCAGAAGCAGGCATCACATGTCGAGACGTTCTTTCATTCCCAAACTCTATCTTGCCGGTCTTGCAGCAACTGTGGCGCTGGGCGCGCTTCCCGTTGCGCTCAACCTGGCCGTTGACCCCTATGATCGCCTGGGCGGCCTGCCGATGGGTCTGGCCAAGAAGAAGATCAGCGAGAAAGCACATTATCCGCTCTGGAAGATTATAGCCCATTCGAAGAAAAATCCGCCTGAAACGATTATTCTCGGTGACAGCCGGGCCCGGGCCCTGCGCGACAAGTACTGGAGCGAAACGGGGATCAAGCGAGCCTTCAACTTCGCCTATGGCGGGGCCACCATCTATGAGATTCATGAAACCTTCCGCTACCTCAAGACGCAGCCCAAACCGAAGAACCTTGTCGTCGGCATCCAGCTCAGGAGCTTTGACCCAGACCACAAATCCGGGATGAACCGGGTGCCGGAGGCTCTGCGGCTTGCCGGCAACCCGCTGAAGTACTTCTCCAGCTGGTTCGTGACGCGGGTTTCATGGCGCCATGTTCAGGAAAAATATCCCAGGCAACTGGCTGCAATCAGTGACATGTCTCCCGGTTTCATTTCCTCGGCACAGGCCGCTGATCTGGGCTCGCCTGGACACACCAGCCTGAACACCCTGTTGCAACCGGATGTATGTTTTGGTTGCCGGCTGCCGGAACAGCAGCAACCTATCGCTTACCCGACTTATGGGCACAGGCGCGGTTATGGATACGGCTTTGGCCGTGAAGCAGGCCTGTGGCGAGATATTTCAATCGAGCGGGAGTTGCCCGCGCGCTTTGAAAGACAGGTCCGCAAGAACGGCAGGTCCGACTGGAAGAGCTTCAGATTCTCCGAAGATCTGTGGGCAAAAATTGCCGAGATTGCCGACTGGAGTAAAGCCAACGGCGTGAAGCTGGTGTTCGTGATCCCGCCGACCATTGTGGAAATGCAGGCGAGACTTGCTGAATTCGGCCGCGCTGACCTGGACCGCAGCCTGCGCCTGCGGCTGGCAGACCTGGCGCCGGTGATTGACCTGGACTTCGACAATTCGTTCACCCGTGACCTGGCGAACTTCAAGGACGCCTACCACTTCAGCGCACCGGCGGCCCGCAACATCGTCGGAGAAGTCAGCCAGTTGCTGACATCTTCTCCGGAAGTTCGCAAAGCTGCCTTGAAGGCTCGCTCTGGTCTTGCCTGTCCGACAAGTGTGCAAGCCACCTCGCGTGAGCTGAACGACGGCATCATCAAAATGACCGAAGGTACCAACTGCAGAATCTGGAGGCGAGCCAATGACCCGTCCTGACAACTCCAAGCCAATTTTCGTGAACGTTTCCACCTTTGCCGCAGTGTGCGGCCTGTGTGCGGCGGTTTTCTTCTGGCGGGACCAGCCTGATCTGGGCAAGGAACCACCGGTTGATCCACTTGTGAACGAGCAACTGAGCCAGGCGCGCGGTTTGCAGAAACTTGGCAAATGGACCGATGCTGCCGAGATAATCGAACGCTATGCGCATCAGGGTTATCCGCGGGCGCTGTTCCATCATGCCAAAATTCTCTCGCGTGGCTGGGGTGTGAAACCGGACGTTGAAAAGGCCCGGCTGGCCTTGCTGCGAGCCGTGCAGTTCGATTTCTCCCTGCGCGGTGAAGCGGCCTATGAACTGGGCCGGCTCTATCAAAAATCAGCCGGACCGGATTGCAACAGGATCGCTACGGAGTGGTTCCAGAAAGCGCTGGGCTGGGGTTACCGGAAGGCTCACGTGCAGCTTGCCATGCATTTTATGCGCGGCGTTGGCGTCCCGCGTGACCAGGAAAAGGCTCTCTACCACTATGAAGGTGCCGTGAGAGCGGGTTTTGAAGCAGTTTCACTCCGATACGCCCGCATCCTGCTGAAAGGCCAGTACGGTGTCGAGAAAGACCCTGCACGTGCACTGGAACTGGCAGGACGCGCCATCGTCGCGTTGGAAACCAAGGCAAAGGCCGGTTCGGGAAGTGCCGGCAAAACGCTTGGCCGCCTCCATCGCGATGGTGAGTTTGTCAAGCCGTCCCGCAGCCGGGCATTCTACTGGTTCCGTCACGCCAGCCATCTCGGAAATTCAGGTGCCATGCATGACCTGGCGAATCTGCTGCTTGCCAAAGACGCAGAAAAAGACGGCGCTGAAGAAGGTATTGGCTGGCTCACACGGGCCGCAGGTGCCGGCCATGGCGGAGCAATGACCATGCTCGGCCGGCTGCATCTGGCGGAAAAGCACGGCCTGAAGAATGACGGTGCCGTCGAATGGTTCCGGAAGGGTGTGAAAGCAGCCCATGCCGGCGCAATGGAAGAACTTGCCCGCATCTGCGCGGAAGGCAAGCTGGCACCAAAAGACATGGCCGGGGCTCTCAAGCTTGCCCGGCGCGGTACGTCCCTTGGTCATACCGGTTCAAAAACCCTTCTCCAGGCCCTGCTGAAGCAGGCCGGTGAAGACAACATTCACAGTTAACCCGGCACCGGCTCGGAGGCGCGACGATCATGGTTTTTAGTTCCCTTGAATTCATCTATCTGTTTCTGCCACCAGTGCTGATCGGCTTTCTGGCCTTGCGCGCCTGGGGCCGGGAAAACCTTATCGTGTGGTGGCTGATTGCTGCATCGCTGGCGTTCTATGCGTGGTGGAGCCCCATTCATCTTGTCCTGTTGGTCGCTTCGGTGGCCGTGAATTTTGCGCTGCACCGGGCGATCCTGCAAACCCGCTCAAAGCTGGTGCTGGCGTCCGGCATCATCGGCAACCTGGCAACACTGGCCTACTTCAAGTATGCCGATTTCCTCATCGCGAACATCAACCTTTTGCCGGGCACGGATATTCCGGCGCTGAACATCGTGCTGCCTCTGGCAATCTCGTTTTTCACCTTCCAGCAGATATCGTTCCTCTGCGATACCTGGCGGGGTGAGATCAGCGATTGTGATTTTTCCAGATACTGCCTGTTCGTCGTCTTCTTTCCGCAACTTATTGCCGGACCGATTGTGCTGCAGAAGGACACGATCCCGCAATTTACCCTCAAGGTCTTCCGCAGCAAGTTGTTCCTCAATCTGGCTGTCGGCGGAACCCTGTTCGCTATCGGTCTGTTCAAAAAGATCGTTCTCGCTGATGGTGTTGCACCACTGGCAACGTCGGTCTTCGCGCTGGCCGATGCCGGTCATGCGGTGCCCGCGGAAGCGGCCTGGATCGGCGCGCTGTCTTACACGTTCCAGATTTACTTCGACTTCTCGGGTTATTGCGACATGGCGCTCGGGTTGGCGCGGATGTTCGGCATTCGCCTGCCGGTCAATTTCTACTCACCCTACAAGGCAACCAGCATTGTTGATTTCTGGCGTCGCTGGCACATCACCCTGTCCCGTTTCCTGCGCGATTATCTCTATATTCCGCTTGGCGGCAATCGGCATGGCCCGTTTCGGCGCTATCTCAACCTGTTCGCGACCATGGTGCTGGGCGGTTTGTGGCACGGGGCCAGCTGGAACTTCGTGATCTGGGGTGCGATGCACGGGGCCTATCTGGCGATCAACCATGCCTGGTCAGCCATGTTCCCGCGTCGCGATGGCGGCTCTGGCCTGGCGCGTGCATTATCGACCAGCCTTGCTCAGGTTCTCACGATGATCGCGGTGATCTTCGCCTGGGTGCCGTTTCGCGCGGAAACGCTGGACGGAGCAGTTGCCGTGATGTCCGGCATGGTGGGGATGACCGAATTTTACGATGCCGGCACCTGGTCCGGAGTGCTGGCCGACACCAGTCTGCCCTGGTTCCAGTTTTTGGTTCTGGCGCTGGCCGTTTTCTATGCACCGAACTCCATCGAACTTGTCCGGAAGTATCGCCCGGTGATCGATCTGGCGCAATTCGTCGGCACATCCGTGTCACGGGTGCGTGGCGGCCTGTCCGACCTGCACTGGCGTCCGAGCCGCCGCTGGGCGATGGCGATGAGCGCGGTGTTTGCGGTTGGCATCCTGCAGCTCTACCGGCTCGAAGACCTGACGGAATTCATTTACTTCAACTTCTGAGGCGCATCACAAAATGTACAGCAATCTCAAAAGGGTGTGGGTGGGAGCCTGTGCTGTTACCGCCCTTGCCACATTATCTCCCGCCGTTGCCGCTGACGGATACCTCGTGGAGCAGAAGGGTCGGAATTTTTCCTTCAACACCGCGACCGGCCTTGCCAGCCACAACGGTGTGTCAATGCAGGGGCTGAACAGTGCTGCGCGAAAGGGTGAGTTCGAGTTGCGCTCATTCTGGGAAAAGGGTGGCTTCCGTGCGACCGTGAAATTCGGCAACACCACGGTAGTTGATGGGACGGACCTGAGCGATATCTCCCGCATGGGCGGGTTCCGCTTCGACCGGACCGGGTCGTATGTCTACATCCGGACCGTCAAGGGACCGAAAGCGCGCGTGGAACTGGTCCACGACGGCCGGGTGGTTCTTGAGTGGCCCCGTCTGGCGGTGGTCAGCGTGTTGGCCTACAGGCGCGATGCGCTTGTGGTTTCCGTCTTTGACAAATCCGCTCAACGGACCCGGTTCTACAGGTTTACCCGCACCGATGGCGCAATTGTTCCTGATGGACGGCTTCTGGGATCATTCGAAGGCTGTGCATTGCTGGGTGCGAAAGCCGCTCGTAGCTCAATTGTGCTGGAAAAATACTGCGATCCTGAAAAAGGCAGTGATCTTGTCAGCCTGGATATGAAGACCGGTCGGATGATGCCGTTGCTTTCTTCCGACGCCGATGAAGTATTCATGCCCCAGCTTGACCGCCGGAAGGGGGCAGTGTCTGCTCTGGCTATATCCGGTTCGCCTGCGGCAAAGATGGCATTTCATGCAATCAGTGGAGTGTTGTTGCGCGGACTGGGTGAACCTCTTTCACGAGCGTCTGACGAAGCGGGCAAACAGAGTTGGGCGCAGTCTTATCGCACGTTGACACTGGCAACCCTTTACCGGAAAAGCGGCCACCCGGTGTTTGCGGATCTGGCCGTGCGGGCGATGCACAACACATTGTCGGTCCGCAACGCCGATCTCGGTATAAGCGATGCATTCAATCCGGGCAGCGCCTGGGCGTCCCGCATATATTCCACCGACCGACGCAGTCCGGTGTCCTTCCAGATCAACCAGGCCATGATTTCCGGATCGCTGCTCAGGGCTTGCGAAATGCTCGGCCCACAGTGCCCCAAACCGCTACGGCGCAGAGTAGAGGCCAACGCTTCAAATCTGGTGAGCAGTTATGAACAGCAATTCGAGAAAACCTCAGGGCTCTATCGGATCCAGCATGGGGCTCCCTTCCGGTTCGATGGAATCTGGGCACCGTGGAACTGGCAGTTGACCTGGGCGGTTCTGCTCGATCGTGTCGGGACTTTTGAGAACAAACCTCACTTGTCGACACGGGCAGAGAAAATTGCCGGCAAGTTCACCAAGACCTGGGCGCAGACTTCGGCCGGAGCGCTGTGGCGATACTGGACACCGGATTACTATCAGGGCTGGCGCGAGACAGACAAGGTCTCGCAACATCGTCCGGCCAGAAGGGCAGAGCCGCAACCGAAGCGCTTTGAGGACATCAATCATGCCGGCCTCAGCCTTATGGGCCTCGCGGCGATTGGTCATCGGCCCAGGCCTGACCAAGAACGTGATCTGCGGGTAACGCTTGACCGTCTGCTGGATAACGGGGCGATCCTTCCAAGGGACATCGACGGAAACGGACCACGTACCCCACGCTGGTTGCCGGGGGCCGGATGGGATGCATTCGCAACGGAAAAACTCCGGACGCGGTACACAAAACTGGTACCCGGTGCAGCATCCGGCCATCAGCTCCTGACATATGCAGACCTGTTTGATCCTGCACTACCGTTCCACCTCACCTTGATCCACAAAAGGTGTTCCGCCGGCAAATGCTCAACAGTCGAGACCTGGTCTTTCGACAGCCTTGCCGGCTTCCTTGCCGACAATCCGCTCTTCCGGATATCGCAGCTCGACCTCCAGTGACCACAGGTTAAGGGTTTTCAATTTCGAACTCCTGCTTCCGACAGGCTTTCGAAATTGAAAACGCTGGTTTCAGGATTGAAAAAAATTCTGGGTAAAGCAAAGTATAATTTTTGTAACTATCTGTTTTTATTGAATTTTTAAATGAAAGCGAGCTTGGCATAACAGTTGATTTGAACAGAGCATCTGAACCCAAACAAAAGGCTCTTTCAAATGAACGCATTCGCTCAAATCAATCAGTCCACAGCAACTCCTGCTCACCTGAAACTTGTCAATGAATTACCCGCCATCAGCGTGGTTGGTCTGGGTTATGTCGGCGCCGTCTCGGTCGCCTGCCTCTCCAGTCTCGGTCATCGCGTGGTTGGCTGCGATATCGACCCGGTCAAGCGTGCCGCTGTTGGCAGCGGACAATCGCCAATTCACGAAGCAGGCCTGTCGGACTTGCTCGGCGAGGGTGTCGAAAACCAGTTGATCAGCACCACTGGTGATCTGAAATCTGCAGTGATTGATACGGATGTCACATTCGTTTCCGTTGGTACGCCAACCAAGGAAGGCGGCGGTTGCGATTACTCGGCTATTGTCAGTTGCGCACTTGCGATCGGTGAGGCGCTCGCCCTCAAGGACGAACACCACATCGTCGTCATGCGCTGTTCGATCCCGCCCGGCACCACTCTCAAGGTGATGGTCCCGGCGATCGAGGCGGCATCCGGCAAGAAGATGGGCCGGGATTTCGGCGTCTGCTTCAATCCGGAATTCCTGCGCGAAGGCACCGCGATCGAAGACTTCCGTGCTCCGCCGAAAACCGTTATCGGCGCCAGCGACGACTACACCGCGCGAGTGGTGGCCAAGATTTACGGGCCAGTGGACGAAAAACCCCTGCTGACCGCGATCGAAGCGGCTGAAATGGTCAAGTATGCTGACAATGTCTGGCATGCAACCAAGGTATGTTTCGCCAACGAGATTGGCCGCATCTGCAAGCCACTCGACATCGACAGTCATGACGTGATGGACATCTTTGTCCAGGACCAGAAGCTCAACCTGTCGCCCTATTACCTGAAGCCCGGCTTTGCCTATGGCGGTTCCTGCCTGCCCAAGGAAGTTCGTGCAGTTGCCCATCTGGCCGGCGAACTCGATGTGGATGTTCCGCTGATCGACAGCCTGGCCCGGTCCAACGAGACCCAGATTGCAGAAGCCATCGACATGGTCCGCGCCAGCGGCGCCAAGCGTGTCGGTTTTCTCGGACTGGCGTTCAAGCGCGGCACCGACGACTTGCGCGAAAGCCCAATTCTGGAAGTCCTCAGCCAGCTGCTTGAAGACGGTTACGACATCTGTGCGCACGATGAAGCCATCACGGCTGAAACCCGGATTGCAGATCAGTTCACCTACGTGGCCAACGTCTGTCCGCACCTCAAGCCCACAGTCGATGCACTGCCGGGCATGTTGAGCGCCGACGTTGAGGACGTAATTGAAAACTCCGACGTGGTGGTGGTGACGCATGCGTCACAGCAATACCGCGAACTGCTTAGAGACGGCTCAGGCGATGTCAAAGTCATCGACCTCGTGCGGCTCTTCAAGAACCTGCCGGAGCAGCCTGGTTATCAGGGCATCGGCTGGTAAATCCCCCTAAATCCCAAAAAGGAACTAAACCATGAGTGTAGATACGCAATGGAATATCTCGCCTGTCCTGGGGACAGGCAACGATGACGGTCTCCGAGGCACCGGTCGGTCAGAAGTGCTGGCCGGCTACGGTGGAGATGACCGGATTTTCGCGCTGAGCGGCGACGATGAAGTCTTCGGCGGCAGCGGCAACGACCTGATCTATGGTCAAGGCGGTGATGATGTCATCTACGGCAACGGAAAACCGGCCTATGTCGACATGTCACAGCTGGTCATCCAGCAGGCTACAGAAGCCAAGGTGACTTTCGTCGATGAAGGCGCGGGTTATCGTAACGCGCTTGGCGTTTACGAGATCGCGGCGGACGGCAGTATCGGCAATGTGCAGATACTGTTTCCGAATGCCTCCAAGGTCGGCAGTGGCGGTGATCTTGTGCCGAACCAGACAGAGACGACATTTGGTGTTGCCGACGGTACCCAGCTCGGTTTCTTTGTGGTCTCCAACGGCTACGGCAAGGGTACACTCAATCGCGACGCGTTGTCTGCCGAGACCGGGCGCTACGAGTTCCGCACCCAGGACGGTCAACCGGGGTCGGTTAACGACCAGGCGGTAGAGCTGTGGTGGGTTGGCGACAACCCCGGCGAGGAAGTCCACATCAGAAGCCAGTTCGGTTACAGTGTGTTTCATTCAGCCGCATCGTCTGCGGATGGTTTTGCGCCCAACCCCGATGAGTATTCTCACGTGGTTTCGCGTGCCAGCACGGTAACCGGTGAACTGCTGATCGGTTTTGAAGACATCTATGGCGGTGGTGACAACGACTATGACGACACCATCATCCGGGTCGAAATCGGTCAGGAAAACACTGTTGCCCTGCTTCCAACCAGTACCGGTACCGGCAACCTGCCGGATGATGATGTGCTTTATGGCGGCGATGGCGATGACGAGATTCACGGCGTCAGCGGCGATGACATCATCCACGGCGGTTATGGCGACGACATGCTGTCGGGCAATTCCGGTGACGATGATCTCTCCGGTAATGACGGCAATGATGAAATCAACGGCAACTCGGGCAATGACATTGCCTCCGGCGGTGCCGGCGACGATACCATCACCGGCGGGTCGGGCGATGACCGGTTGAACGGTGACGGCGGTGCCGACATCATCTCTGCCGGTTCCGGTGCAGACATTGTGAGCGGTGGTTCAGGCAATGACGATCTGTCTGGGAACTCCGGCGATGACACCATTTCCGGCGGCAGCGGTGACGACACATTGTCTGGCAACAGCGGTAATGATCGTCTGGACGGCGAGTCTGGGTCCGACACCCTGAACGGTCACTCCGGTGATGACACGCTTTTCGGTGGCAGTGGCCAGGATCGTGTCGTCGGTGGTTCCGGCAATGATGTGGTCAATGGCGGTGAGCACAATGACCGTGTCTACGGCGGTTCCGGCGATGACGCGGTTTATGGCGGGCTCGGCAACGACTACCTGTCAGCCGGGTCGGGTAACGACATCGTGTCCGGCGGGTCTGGTAACGACCGCATGATCGGTGGCCTCGGGGCGGACAGCTTCATCTGGGCCAGCGACGATATCCTCAATGAAAAAGGCGTAGCCTCGTTCGACAGGATTGCGGACTTCTCGGATCAGGACGTGCTGGATTTCAGCATGTTGGCGCTGGATACCACAATGAACCTGGACCAGCTCGTGTCATTTTCCGAGACCGATCGCGGAACCTCCGTTTCGGTCAATCTCAGCGGAAAGGACGGGGACTTCACCGATGTCGTCCTGCTGCAGGATGTGTTCGGCGTCAGTGCCCAGGCTTACCTGGAGTCCGACACCTTGTTCATCTGACAACAAAATGTGGACGGAGACATGGTGCTCCGTCCACACATGCATCCAATACCGACCACAGGCAGGCCTGAACAAAAAAAGGACGCTGAGACCAAATCGCCTCAACGTCCTTGACTGTCTGGTGGAGCCAGGCGGAATCGAACCGCCGACCTCTACAATGCCATTGTAGCGCTCTCCCAACTGAGCTATGGCCCCGAAATCTTTTATGGAATTTACCGATCCTGGCCGGTAAATCTGCCGGACAGCTTGGGGGCTGCCGAAACTGTCTGCGTGATACCCGCAACAGGCAGATGATGTCAATCTGCCAGTTCAGTGTTTTTGCTCAGGCGTCGTCACCGCCCTTTTTGGGGATCAGGTCTTCAACACCGGTCCCGCCTTCATCTTCTTCGTCCACCAGGAACTGATCGGAATTTTCGGATTCTTCGTCATCGTCGGTGTCGCCGAGATCGACGTCCTTGATGGCGGCTGTTTCATCATCCGCATCGTCATCAGTGTCATCGTCTTCGAGATCTTCCAGGCTTACGACGGCTGGATTTTCCTCCAGCTCGCCTTCATCCTTCTTCTCTTCTTCCTCAGCCGGCTTTTCGGCGGGCTTGGCCCGGGTCGGCAGATCCGCCTTTGACGGCAGCAACTGTTCTGCCACAAATGCCTGTTCGCACTTGGGGCAGGTGATGGGATCCTTGTTCAGATCGTAAAAACGCGCTGCACAGCTGGGGCAAGTGCGTTTGGTTCCAAGTTCGTCGCTGACCACGGTTACAACGTCCTTATCTTTGTAAATGGATTTCAATTATGAAGAATGATTTCGCATCCCATGCCACGGGCACGCGCGCGTGTCAAAAGCCAATTTGCTGACCTGTGATTATGGCATGTCGCAGCAGGGTATGATAATGCCGCAATACACATCGCCAACAAGGCCTCCCAGCGCCTGTCAATTCCAGGGTCAAATCCAGTTGAGTTCCGAGACGCCGCATCCACTTCGCTCTGCAAAATCACCCAGCCTGAAAGGCCGGGTCAAGGTGCCGGGAGACAAGTCAATCTCACATCGCGCCCTGATGTTCGGTGCCATGGCACTCGGTGAAACGGTCATCACCGGCCTGCTGGAAGGCGAAGATGTCATCAACACGGCAAAAGCCATGGCGGCACTTGGTGTCAGGCTGGAGCGCTGGAACGATGATGACAGCTGGCATGTCCACGGCGTCGGGCTCGGCGGTTTCCAGTCACCGGCGCAAACCATCGACTTCGGTAACTCCGGTACCGGGGCACGGCTCGCGATGGGACTGCTGGCAACCAGCCCGATATCAGCCCGCATGTCGGGAGATGCATCCCTGCGTTCGCGCCCCATGGGCCGCATCGTGACGCCGCTTGAAGGCTTTGGTACCCGGTTCGACACCTCCGAGGGCGGTCGCATGCCGCTGACCCTGCATGGTGCGCACCACCCGGTACCCATCGAATACCGGCTGCCGGTCGCGTCTGCCCAGGTCAAATCAGCCGTCCTGCTGGCAGGTCTGAACGCACCGGGGGCAACAACCGTGATCGAGCCGGAACCCACCCGCGACCATACAGAACGCATGTTGGAAGGTTTTGGCGCCGACATTGAAATCGGCCAGGCGGACGATGGCGCCCGCACCATCACTGTCACAGGACACACCGAATTGCAGGCCCAGGCGGTCGAGGTGCCAGGCGATCCGTCATCAGCGGCCTTCGCGCTTGTCGCGGCGATTATCAGTGATGACAGCGAGGTCACGGTGGAAAACATGCTGCTCAACGAGACCCGAACCGGCCTGATCATCACATTGCAGGAAATGGGTGCTGACATATCAATCGCCAACGAAAGAGTGTCCGGTGGCGAGCCGGTGGGAGATGTCACGGCCCGCACCAGCAGACTGTCCGGCATTGTGGTACCGGCGTCCCGTGCCCCGTCCATGATCGACGAATATCCGGTACTGGCGGTCGCAGCCGCCTTTGCGGACGGTACGACAAGAATGCAGGGCCTGCACGAATTGCGGGTCAAGGAAAGCGATCGTCTGGCCGCGGTAGCTGCAGGGTTGGAAGCCAATGGTGTGACCCATGAGACTGGCGACGACTGGCTGGAAGTGACCGGCGGCGGCAATAGTACCGGCGGTGGAACCGTAACCACGCACCTTGACCATCGCATTGCAATGGCGTTTCTGGTGATGGGGCTGGCGTCTGATGAGCCGGTCACAGTTGATGATGGAAATGTCATGGCCACAAGTTTCCCCGGCTTCAGGGAGTTTATGGAGGGTCTGGGTGCGCGTTTTGAGGATGCAACTGCATGACCGTCCGTCCGCACCTGATTATTGCCGTTGACGGTCCGGCGGCATCCGGCAAGGGCACATTGGCTCGCCGGCTGGCAGCCTATTACGGGCTGTCCTATCTCGATACGGGATCACTGTACCGGGCAACCGGGCTCGCAGTCGAAGCCACTGGCGCCAGACCAGATGACCAGCGCGCTGCGCTGAAGGCCGTGCAAACACTGGATCCTTCCGTCTACACTGAAGATCAGCTTCGCTCGCCGGGGGCCGGTGAGGCCGCTTCTCAGGTTGCCGCTATTCCGCAAGTGCGCTCGGTATTGCTGGAGTTTCAGCGCAATTTTGCCGCAACACCACCGGGAGCTGTGCTTGATGGACGCGATATCGGCACGGTTGTGTGTCCTGATGCTGATGCCAAGCTGTTTGTTACTGCACAGCCTGAAACCCGTGCGCAGCGCCGTCATCTTGAACATGCAGGCCGCGGTGACGAACTGAGTTATGAAAATGTGCTGGCTGACATCCGCCGTCGCGACGAGCGTGACAGTGGTCGTGCTGTCGCACCTTTGAAGCCGGCGGAAGACGCCATCTTGCTTGATACGACAGAATTGGGTATAGAAGCCGCGTTCCAGGCCGCTTTGGACCTAGTCGAAAGCGTATTGAATGAGCGGGGGCAATCTGCCTGAAGGCGGATGGCCCCTATATTTGTTCCTGGATGCCGATCAATATTATCTGCTCTCGCTTGAAGTTCTGGAACACAGCGACGGTAGTGCCCGGCATTCGACATGAACAAGAACCAGTGTTTGGCGCCCGTGCTGCCCAACCCATATCTGACCATTACCGGCCGGATAATCAGCGCAAATCGGGACGTCCTGCGGTTATTTCCGTGGGCCAGGCATATTTGTAGATCGAAAGAAGGCTTTATTGATGGCTGAAACCAGCTCTCTTAACCCCACCCGCGATGATTTCGCGGCTATGCTCGATGCGAGCTTCAACGAAGAAACCAATGCAGAAGGCACCGTTGTCAAAGGCAAGATCATTGCCATTGAAAACGATCTGGCCATTATCGATGTCGGTCTGAAGACCGAGGGTCGTGTGCCGCTGCGCGAATTCCGCACACCTGGTCAGGATCAGGATCTGACGGTCGGCGATGAAGTCGAGGTCTTCCTCGACCGGATTGAAAACGCCATGGGCGAAGCCGTGCTGTCTCGTGACAAGGCACGGCGCGAAGAGGCCTGGGTGCGTCTTGAAAAATCATTCGAAGACAATGAGCGCGTCGACGGCGTCATCTTCGGACGTGTCAAAGGTGGCTTTACAGTGGACCTTGGCGGTGCCGTGGCGTTCCTGCCCGGGTCCCAGGTGGACATCCGCCCGGTCCGCGACGTGACCCCGCTGATGAACATGACCCAGCCGTTCCAGGTGCTTAAGATGGACAAGCGCCGGGGCAACATTGTTGTTTCGCGCCGGGCTATCATGGAAGAAACCCGCGCCGAGCAGCGTTCCGAACTGGTTCAGAACCTGGCCGAGGGCCAGCAGGTCGAAGGCGTGGTCAAGAACATCACCGATTATGGTGCGTTCGTTGATCTGGGCGGTATCGACGGTCTTCTGCATGTCACCGACATTTCCTGGAAGCGCGTCAATCATCCAACCGACGTTCTCGCCGTTGGCCAGACCGTGAAGGTGCAGATCGTCAAGATCAATCCTGAAACCCAGCGCATCAGCCTTGGCATGAAGCAGCTTGAAAGCGATCCATGGGAAGGTGTTGAAGCCAAGTACCCTGTTGGCATGCGCGTTCAGGGCCGTGTCACCAATATCACCGATTATGGTGCATTCGTGGAACTTGAAGAAGGCATTGAAGGCCTTGTCCACGTTTCGGAAATGAGCTGGACCAAGAAGAACGTGCATCCCGGCAAGATCGTTTCCACATCGGAACAGATCGAAGTTGAAGTGCTCGAAGTTGATCCGGCCAAGCGCCGTGTCTCACTTGGCCTGAAACAGACCACCGACAACCCATGGGCGTCGTTCTCTGAGCGTTATCCTCAGAACACCCACGTCGAAGGCGAAATCAAGAACATCACCGAATTCGGTCTGTTCATTGGTCTTGAAGGCGATGTTGACGGCATGGTTCACCTGTCCGATCTGGACTGGAACCGGTCCGGTGAAGACGCCATCCAGGATTACACCAAGGGCGACATGGTCAAGGCCATCGTGCTCGACGTGGATCAGGAAAAAGAACGCATCTCGCTGGGCATCAAGCAGCTTGGCGGCGATCCGATGGAAGGCGCAGCCTCCGGTGGCATGCGCAAGGGTGCAGCTGTAACCTGCGAAATCACCGAAGTGCAGGAAAACGGCATTGAGGTAAAGATCGCCGATACGGACATGACGGCATTCATTCGCCGCTCTGATCTGGCTCGTGACCGGTCGGAACAGCGTCCTGAGCGCTTTGCTGTCGGTGAAAAGGTCGATGCCCGCATCACCCAGTTCGACAAGTCTGCCCGCAAGGTTGGATTGTCGATCAAGGCTCTGGAAATCGCCGAAGAAAAAGCTGCCGTTGAGCAGTACGGGTCTTCGGATTCCGGTGCGTCGCTCGGCGACATTCTGGGCGCAGCCCTCAACAAGGCAGGCACGGACGAAAAGTCGGAAGACTGATCCTTGCCCGTTTAGCCTGAGTAACACTGTCAGCCGGTCAGCAATTCATTTGCTGACCGGCTTTTTCTTGCATCAGGGAACTTGTCTTCCAGTCTGCAGGCTGCAGATTGAAGGATGATCTTGCTCCAGCCGGTCATCTTTCTCCAACCTGCAAGGCGCAGATTGAAGGATGATCTTGATTTCACTACATTGTTCTTTAATACCAGTCAGCTCAGACCAACCGGAAGCACATCCCATGTCCCTTGATGCAGATAATATGATCGTCCGCCGCAAAATGCGCCGTCGTGTATCGTTTTGGCGCGCCATATGTGTTGCGCTCGGGGTCGTGACACTGGTGGCGCTGGCGTACGGCAGCAACGGCTCCGGTTTCAATCTGGGCAAACGCGCAGACCATGTCGCGCGTATCCGGGTGGAAGGCATGATCACCGGTGATACCAGGACACTGGATATGTTGCGCAAAATCGAAAAGGCAAAGCAGGTCAAGGCGCTGTTGATTCACATTGACAGCCCCGGCGGCACCACGGCGGGTTCCGAAGCTATCTATGAGCGCCTGCGTGCCATCGCTAAAGACAGGCCTGTCGTGGCGGTGATGAATACGGTTGCCGCATCGGGTGGATACATTACGGCGATCGCCGCAGACCACATCGTGGCTCGCGGCAATACCATCACCGGATCGGTCGGTGTTATTTTTCAATGGGCGCAGGTTGAGCAGTTGCTGAACAATATCGGCATCGCCATGCAGGAGCGCAAATCGGGAGCACAGAAGGCGGAACCGAACATGTTCTCCGAACCTTCCGTTGAAACACTTGCTGTCACCGATGAAATGATCCGCGACAGCTTTGTGTGGTTCACTGACCTTGTGCAGGAGCGCCGCAAGTTGTCCGCGCCGCAGATGACCCTGATTTCAGACGGCCGGGTATTTACCGGCCGGCAGGCGCTGACAGCCAAGCTCGTCGACAAGCTGGGCGGCGAGGATGAGGCGATTGACTGGCTGTCTGCCGAGCACAAGATATCCAAGGACATGAAAGTCGTCGAATGGGAACCGGAACCGGCTAAAGCAACTGACGGCCTGGGTCTGTTTGGCTTGAGCACGGTCGCCCGTTGGCTGGGGTTTTCCGCGGCAGTGGATGCCCTCGAGGCCCGCACGGTAAAGCTTGACGGGCTGTTGGTGCTTTGGCACCCTAATTTGCGATAATTGCTGGTTTGAGGCGCGATATTGTGCCAAAAACAAACACACAGTTAGTTTTAACCCTGAGGGGGGTCCATCTGCCATGATCAAATCCGAACTTATTCAGGAGATTGCAATACGCCATCCGCACCTGTTTCATCGCGACGTCGAGCGTATCGTAAACACTGTTTTTGATGAAATCACCGGTGCCATGGCAGAAGAAAACCGGGTTGAGTTGCGGGGCTTCGGCGCGTTCTCGGTGAAGCAGCGCGACGCCCGCCAGGGTCGTAATCCGCGTACCGGAGAGCCGGTAAAAGTGGAGGCCAAGCGCGTTCCGTTTTTCAAGACCGGCAAGGAGTTGCGTGAGCGTCTCAATGGCGGCAAAGACGTATAAGAGACCGTGATGGTCCGTCACATTTGAACGGGCCGGGTTGATGGCATTCTGGAACAGGCATAATTGTCGTGACGGCAAAACGCATAATTTCGTGGATCATTGGTGCGCCGGTTGCAGTTGCACTGGTCAGTTTTGCCGTTGCCAATCGCCACTGGACAGATGTGTCATTTGACCCGATCAACAAGGCCGATCCGTGGCTGGCGATCTCGATGCCAATCTATCTGTTGCTGTTTGCCGGCGTATTTATCGGCATGATTGTCGGTGGAGTTGTTGTATGGCTTAGGCAGGGAAAGTGGCGCAAGGCGGCACGGTTGGCCCAGACCGCCAAACCGGACGTTCCCACCGAACGTAAACCCAGTGACGCAACAGGTCTCGTTCCCGTTGTGAACCAGAATAACCAGGCCTGACGACTCCATCCGTGGTGTCAGGTTGAAATCCAAGAGATGCCATGTTCCAGAACCCGATTTGTGTTGCGCTAGACACGCCCGACCCGGCACTTGCTGCTGCGATGGCCGGGCGATTGAAAGGCCATGTCGGCATGGCCAAAGTCGGCATGGAGTTGTTCTATCGGGCAGGCCGGGCCGGATATGAGCAGGTCGCCGCGCAAGGCGTGCCGCTGTTTCTCGATCTCAAATTGCACGACATACCCAATACCGTGGCGCAGGGCCTGACCTCGCTGATCTCGCTGGTCCCGGCGCCGGCGATTGTCAACGTCCATGCCTCGGGTGGACCGGCCATGCTGGAAGCAGCGGCCGGGGCGGTTGGCGGCAAAGCCAAACTTATCGCAGTGACCATCCTGACCAGCCTGTCGGATAGTGATATTCATGCTGCCGGGTTTGATCCCGCATCAGACACGGCCGAGACAGCAGTAAAGCTGGCACAGCTGTCAAAACAATCCGGTCTCGACGGGGTTGTGTGTTCACCACACGACATCGCAGCCATCAAGGCTGCCTGCGGCGCAGATTTCATGACGGTTGTGCCAGGCGTGCGTCCGGCAGGTGCTGATGTGCAGGATCAGAAACGCATCGCCACACCGCGCACAGCGCGTGCCGATGGGGCCGATGTCCTGGTTATCGGGCGTCCGATCACCCAGGCTGATGACCCGGTTGCGGCAGCTGCCGCGATTGCCGCCAGCATGGAAGGATGATCCTGTGAGCAAGACCAAGATCAAGGTTTGCGGACTGTCTGACCCGACCCATGTGCGCACCGCGGTTGAGGCGGGTGCCGATTATGTGGGGTTCATGTTTTATGAGCCCAGTCCCAGAAATGTTTCAACCCAGGTAGCGCAGGGACTTGCCACTCTGGCGCGGGGGCGCTCGAAAATCGTGGCGATTGTCGTCGATGCCGACGATGTGCTGATCGACCGGATCAATGCCGAGGTGAAACCAGATTTCTTTCAGGCGCACGGGTCCGAGACGCCGGACCGCATTGGTGAAATTCATATCCGCACCGGTGTTCCGGTGATCAAGGCCATCAAGGTTTCGGATGCCACGGATATAGAGGCAGCGGGCGCCTACACAGATGTCGCCGCGATGGTGTTGTTTGACGCCAAGGCGCCTGACACCCTGGCCAATGCGTTGCCCGGCGGCAACGGGATTTCGTTCGACTGGAACCTGCTGCCCGGCGGCGGCTTGCGCAACGGTTTCATGCTGTCGGGCGGGCTTGAAGCGGACAATGTGGCTGATGCGATCTCCGTCACCGGTGCACCGGCAGTCGATGTTTCATCCGGGGTTGAAACTGCACCCGGTGTGAAGGATGACGCAGCCATCGTGAAATTCATTGAGGCCGTGCGCCAGCACGGGTAGAACATCAGGCTTGAGCTGTCTGGAATTTTGAGCAGCACAGTCTTTATCCGGCATTGCCGTGTTGTAATTGAGAGTTGAACAGATGAGTACGACTGCACCGAATTCCTACCGCACCGGCCCGGATGAAACCGGCCTGTTCGGCATTTACGGCGGCCGCTTTGTTGCCGAAACGCTGATGCCGAACATCCTCGAGCTGGAGGCTGCCTACGCAGCGGCCTGCAAGGACCCGGCCTATGAAGGCGAACTGAACGATTTTCTGGAGCATTATGTCGGCCGGCCATCGCCATTGTATTTTGCCGAACGCCTGACCGAGCACCTCGGTGGTGCGAAGATCTACTTCAAGCGCGACGAGCTGAACCATACCGGAGCGCACAAGATCAACAATGTCATGGGCCAGATTCTGCTGGCCCGGCGCATGGGAAAGACCCGCATCATAGCCGAAACCGGTGCCGGCCAGCATGGCGTGGCAACGGCAACCGCCTGCGCCCGCTTCGGGCTTGAGTGCATCGTCTACATGGGCGCAACGGACGTTGAGCGGCAGGCTCCGAACGTGTTCCGCATGAAACTGCTGGGCGCCGAAGTGATCCCGGTTACATCAGGCCGGTCGACGCTGAAGGACGCCATGAACGAGGCGCTGCGTGACTGGGTTTCGAATGTGGACGACACGTTCTACTGCATTGGAACGGTTGCCGGACCGCATCCCTATCCGGCCATGGTTCGTGACTTCCAGGCCGTCATCGGCAAGGAAACCAAAGAACAGATGCAAAAGCGGGAAGGCCGCCTGCCGGACTCGCTCATTGCAGCCATCGGCGGCGGGTCAAATGCCATGGGTCTGTTCCACCCGTTCCTTGACGATGCGTCTGTCGAAATCATTGGTGTCGAAGCCGCCGGGCGCGGTGTCGACACAGATGAACATGCGGCCTCGATCACCGGCGGCAGGCCCGGCGTACTGCACGGCAATCGTACGTATCTTTTGATGGATGATGATGGCCAGATCAATGAGGCCCATTCGATTTCGGCAGGTCTCGATTATCCCGGCATCGGTCCCGAGCACTCCTGGCTGAACGATACCGGGAGGGTCACCTATATCTCCGCAACAGACGACGAAGCGCTTGAGGCATTCAAGCTGTGCTGCAAGCTGGAGGGTATCATTCCGGCACTTGAACCATGCCATGCATTGGCCAAGGTCATGGAGATAGCGCCGGACAAGCCGGCCGATCATCTGATGGTCATGAACATGTGCGGGCGCGGTGACAAGGATATATTCACTGTTGCCGAACATCTGGGGGTGAAACTGTGAGTGCCGGAACCCGTATTGAAGCCCGTTTTGCCGACTTGAAGGCAGAAGGAAGAGCTGCTCTGGTCACCTTCGTCACCGCCGGTGATCCGGGTTATGACACCTCGCTTGAATTGCTGCGCGCACTGCCTGGTGCCGGTGCCGACGTCATTGAGCTTGGCATGCCATTTACCGATCCGATGGCGGATGGTCCTGCCATCCAGGCTTCTTCCCTGCGGGCCCTCGGTGCCGGTCAGAACATGATCAGGACGCTGAAGCTGGTCAGCGAGTTTCGCGAGAGCGACAATGACACACCGATTGTTCTGATGGGCTATTACAATCCCATCTACATCTACGGGGTGGACCGGTTCATAACAGATGCCAAGGCTGCCGGTGTCGATGGTCTCATCGTCGTTGATCTGCCGCCTGAGGAAGATCATGAGCTGTGCATCCCGGCGCTGGACAAAGGCCTGAACTTCATCCGGCTGGCCACACCGACAACCGACGACAAGCGCCTGCCGAAAGTGCTCACCAATACTTCCGGCTTTGTCTACTATGTGTCGGTAACCGGTATTACCGGCTCCAAGGCGCCGGACATTTCACGGGTCAATGAGGCAGTCAGCCGGATCAAGCGGCACACGGATTTGCCGGTCGCGGTCGGGTTTGGGGTCAGGACGGCGGAACAGGCTGCCGGTATCGCATCGGGAGCGGATGGCGTGGTGGTCGGCTCAGCCCTGGTCAACACCATCAAGGAAAGCCTGGACGAAAATGGAACTGCGACGGGCACGACCGTGGCCAATGTGCTAAAACTGGTCAGCGAGCTGGCACAAGGTGTGCGTCAGGGCAGTAACGGGTAGGTAGGCGGTTATGAACTGGATCAAGAACTTCGTCAGGCCTAAGATCAGCGGCATTCTCGGCACAAAGCGCGATGTACCGGAAAACATGTGGGTGAAATGCCCGGAAACCGGCGAGATGGTGTTCTACCGCGATCTGGAGGCCAACCAGTTCGTTATTCCGCGCTCCGGTTACCATATGCGCATGGCGCCAGCAGCTCGCCTCAAGCACACATTCGACGACGAAAAGTGGACTGAGATTGCCCTGCCGGACGTGGTTGTGGATCCACTGAAATTCCGTGATGAGCGCAAATATGCCGACAGGTTGAAGGAAGCGCGTGCCAAGGCAGACCGCAAGGACGCCATTGTCGCCGGGCGCGGCCATATTGACGGGCTTGAGGCGATAGCTGTGGTGCAGGATTTTGCCTTTATGGGCGGGTCGCTGGGCATGGCGGCTGGCGAGGGCATTGTTACCGCTATGTTCGAAGCAGCGGACAACAAACTCCCGTTGATCCTGTATGCGGCATCAGGTGGCGCGCGCATGCAGGAAGGCATCCTGTCATTGATGCAACTGCCGCGCACGACGGTTGGCGTGCAGCGGCTGCGCGAGGCAGGTGTGCCCTATATTGTTGTGCTGACCCACCCGACCACCGGTGGTGTTACGGCGTCCTACGCCATGCTGGGCGACATTCACATTGCAGAGCCAGGTGCGCTGATCGGTTTTGCCGGTCCGCGCGTCATAGAGCAGACCATTCGCGAAAAACTCCCCGACGGGTTCCAGCGTTCGGAGTATCTGCGCGAACACGGCATGGTCGACATGGTCGTACACCGCCATGAACTGCGAGCCACATTGTCGAATGTGCTGCATATGCTGATGAAGCAGCCGACACCTGCCCGGGCTGTGCAGTTGCCGCCGCCGGAAGTACCTCAAACCGAAGCAGTACCAGCCGACACCGGAGCCTGATCCGACATGGCCGTCAGTGATGCCATCCTGATGCGGCTGCTTGAGCTGCATCCCAAGATAATTGATCTGTCTCTGGACAGGATGTGGCGCCTGCTTGATGCGCTGGGGAACCCGCATCTGGCGCTGCCGCCGGTTGTGCATATTGCCGGCACCAACGGCAAGGGCTCCACGCTGGCCAGCATGCGCGCCATCATTGAGGCAGCGGGACTGAGTGCGCATGCCTATACCTCACCGCATCTTGTCAGGTTTCACGAACGCATCTTGCTGGGAGCGCCCGGCGGCGGCAGCCTGATTGCAGAACAGAGGCTTGTCGATCTGCTGGAGGAATGCGAACAGGCCAACAAGTCGGAACCGATAACTTTCTTCGAGATAACCACTGCCGCCGCCATGCTGGCGTTTGCCCGCACACCTGCAGATTATGTGCTGCTGGAAGTGGGGCTTGGCGGCAGGCTGGATGCCACCAATATCATTGCCGACCCGGCGGTGAGCGTGATCACGCCGGTTGACATGGATCATGAACAGTATCTCGGCGACACACTGGCGAAAATCGCTGGTGAAAAAGCAGGTATCCTGAAACCGGGACGCCCGGCCTGTATCGGTATTCAGCAGGACGAGGCGCGCGCTGCCATCGAAATCGTCGCAGCCAAAGTCGGTGCCGAACTAAAGATCGCCAACCAGGATTTTCAGTGTTTTGAACAGTACGGGCGCATGGTGTTTCAGGACGAAGACGGCTTGCTTGACCTCGACCTGCCGTCGCTGTCCGGGCGTTTTCAGATCGACAATGCGGGCTTGGCGATCGCAGTCATCAGAACCCTGGACGACAAACGCATTTCCGCCGACCAGATAGCCACCGGTTTGGCAAATGTGAAATGGTCAGCCCGGATGGAGCGGCTGGAGCCGGGTTACCTGCACACGCTGGTACCTGCCGGTACTGAAATATGGCTTGATGGTGGGCATAACCCGTCTGCCGGGCGCGCAGTGGCGGCTGCGCTGGCGGACCTGGATGAACACTCACCGCGTCCGCTCATACTGGTGACCGGCATGCTCAATACAAAACGCGCAGACGGTTATCTCGGTCCGTTTGCCGGTCTGGTGCAAAAGGTCATGGCCATTGCCATTCCGGGTGAGGACAACACCATCCCCGCAGTTGAACTGGCACGCGATGCGATTGCGGCGGGACTTGATGCCAGACCCTATGACAGCCTTGAGCATGCCTTGCGCGCAGCCGGTGAGATCGCCGGGGGCGACACGCCCGCCCGCATTGTCATTGGCGGATCATTGTACCTTGCCGGCAATGTGCTGGCGCTGCACCGGGATGAAACACCAAGCCAGGTTTCAGGCACGGCACGCAGGTAGAGCGCGGTCTTGAATTCAACAGGATCGCGCTCCACCAGTTCAAAAATCAATTTCAGACCGTCAAATGACTATCAGATGGACGCCTTGATCCACTCGGCAATCTTGCCTTTTGGATTGGCGCCGACCTGGGTCGATGCCACTTCACCGCCCTTGAACACCATAAGCGTTGGAATGCCGCGCACGCCGAACTTCGATGGTACGGACGGGTTTTCGTCAATATTGATCTTGACGATTTTGACGTCCGAGCCAAGCTCGTCGGACAATTCTTCCAAAGACGGGCCGATCATTTTGCACGGACCGCACCATTCAGCCCAGAAATCCACCACTACGGGCGTGTCGGACTTGATCACATCGTCTTCGAATGAGGCATCCGTGACAGCGTTCGTTGCCATGTTGCAAAACCTTTCTTGAGAGAGATTTGCCCTGAACTCGAGAGAATCGGCGTCAGTGCAAGAGTTGTACGTAGTGAACAAGTAGGTATTGACCCGACGCGGGTCAAGTCTCGAAGCCTAATACCAAAGGAAGTAATTATTGACTCATTTGACCGATTTTTCGCGTTTGCTGGCTAGGCATGCTTCACGCAATGGTCTGTCTGACCACTAGTGGAGCATAACGACGCCCAGCGGACGCGAAAAACCGGCCTTTGGTAGGCCAAATCCGTCCATCTGGTGCGTTGCGGCGCTTGCCCGATGACCGCATCGCGCTGCGCGCCACGCCTGCCAGAGTGAACGGATTTGACTCCATCAAATGGGTCAATAATTACTTCCTTTGGTATAACGTTCACACTGTTGTGATTGCTGATCCCCGCCAGGCCTCGTCCAGCATGGCGTTCGGTACAGGCATAAGGGCAGGGGCGTCAGTCCATAAAAGGGCGCATTCAATGTCACGGCCCGGATATACCCGTTCCAGTGCCTTGGCGTATGCCGCAAGCTGGCGCAGATAGATCCCGGGAACGCCATTGACGCTGTCGGGCGGCGGGCGATTGGTTTTGAAATCCACCACCAGCACCCGGTCAGGCTCAACCAGCAGCCGGTCGATCTGGCCGGTCAGGCCGAGCCTGTCTTGATCCGGCAGATCGATCATGGCTGCTATCGAGACTTCAGGTCGTGCGGCGGCGGAAAACACGCCAGCAAAGCGCGCATCCGCAAACAGCGCCATTATTTCCGACACGGTTGCATCACACTCAGGCTCAGGGACGCCATTTGCCGCCAGGAACCTCCGGGCAGCCGGTTCACGCTGTTCGCCGGCAAGTTCCGGCAGCGATTGCAAAAGCCGGTGTACCAACTGGCCTCTGCGGAACCGGGTATGGCTGAGCGGCGCCAATGGCGACAACGCGGTTTCGCTGCTCCAGCCGTCATCTGTTTCTCCGGCTGCATCGATGCGTGAAGGCGCCAGCCAGCGGTTGGGCGCAGCAACACTGCGGGCCGGAGCATGTGCCCATTCAGGCGGCGCACTTGCCTGGGCAGCATTACCGCCGGAACTTTCCTTGTCGTCGCGGACTTGCGGTTCACCTGCCCGCCAGGTGCAGAAACCTTCACTGTCGACATGTTGCTGCAACAAGGGTGTTTCGCCGCCTGTCAGCGCCGCATGCATCATGGCATACCAACTGGCACCTGGTGCCTCAGCCTGTGTGGTCTTACTCTTCGGCTTGACGAAACCGCACACATAGAGCCGGTAACGCGCTCTGGTCATCGCCACGTAGAGCAGCCGGTTGTACTCTTCCATCAGGCCTTCGAAGGCCTTGTCCTTCAGTGCATCGGTAACCTGTGTGGCGTAGTCCGATTTCAGCCGCCAGACCGGGATATTGCCATCGGTGAACAGGACGCTGTCGATTTTCCTGGTCTCCGGCGCTGAACAGGTATCCGGAAGGAATACAATCGGCGCTTCCAGGCCCTTGGCACCATGCACCGTCATGACCCGCACTTCACCGCCGGCCTGGTCCATGTCGCGGCGGATATCGGCCTGGGTCGCCTCAAGCCAGGCCAGGAACCCGGCCAGTGAGGGCGCGTGCTGTTGTTCATACTCAAGAGCCAGTTGTAGAAAGGCATCTACCGGATCAGCGGCTTCCGGTCCAAGCCCGCCGAGCAGGGCCCGCCTGCCGCCATCGCGCGACAGGACGGCTGAATAGAAGTCGAACACACTTGATCTTGCCGCAAGATCGCGCCAGCGGGCCAGTTGCTCACAAGCTGTCTTATAGGGTTTGCCTGCCCGGGCGGCCTTTTCCAACCTGTCCCGGATGCTGCCGGTTTCCCGATTGCGGGAAAGTCCAAACAGATCATTGTCATCGTCAAACCGCGTGACACCATTATCATGGGTAAACAACGGGCTTTTCAACACACCGGCAAGGTTCAGGTCATCCTGCGGCAGAATGCAGACCTGTGCCAGCGCCATCAGATCCTGGACCGCTATGTGATCGAGCAGCTTCAGCCGGTCGGCACCGGCAACCGGTACACCGGCTTCCTTGAGGGCCCGAACGATTGCCGCCATCAGATATGACCGCTGGCGCACCAGAATGAGGATGTCGGACGGCATGACCGGTCGATCCTGCTTCAACATCTCTCGTGGTTCGCCTTGCGTCCATTCTGCAACTGTCGCGGCGATGCGGCGTGCCATCACCAGATGTGGCGGGTCGGCAATCTCGCCTGATTTTGGCGCCCAGTGCTGAACGTCGTCATCCGACTGCCCGCGCTCCAGATCCCAGATCTCGATCAGTCCCTGTTCACCTTTGCGGATCGGCAAATGCCGGACCTCAGGCTGGATTTCAGACGTCACGCCCTTGCTTGCGTCATCGCGTTGGAACACCAGGTCAACAGCCCGCAGCACCAGTTCGCTGGAGCGGAAGGAGTGTTCAAGCGGGACCTCGCGATAGGTCTCTCCGGCATTGCTGATAAGCGTCTCGTAAAGACCTGCCTGCTTGTCGAACTCTTTCGGATCGGCACCCTGGAATGAATAGATCGACTGTTTGCGGTCTCCCACGGCGAACATGGTTCTTGCCGACCCGCCGCGTGCGCCCTCACCGGCAAAAAACTCTTCTGTCAGGGCGTTGATGATCTGCCACTGATCGGGACTTGTGTCCTGGGCTTCATCTATCAGGATGTGATCCAGTCCGCCGTCGAGTTTGTACAGCACCCAGGCAGCGTCGGCATTGTGGTGCAGGAGATCAACCGTTTGATGTATCAGGTCCTCGAAGTCATATGCCGCAAGGTTTTGCTTCAGTTTGTTGAAGGTGGCGATGATCTCCAGCCCGAGGTAAACCAGCCCATTGGTGGAGCGGACGATCAACAGCGCATTGATGCTTTCCAGTGCCGTTAGCAGTATTTCGCGCATTCTCAGCAATGCCTCACGGCATTCCGGATGCCGCTCGTCCAGCTTCTTGGTCGCCAGCGCCGTATCGCCCTTCGGTTTTCCTTTGCCGGTCAACGCAATCTGCCTGGCAATTGACAATACGTCCTGTGGGGACTGTGCCGCCAGCATGCGGCTGATCAGTGCTGCCTGTTTTGTATTCGTCACTGCAGCGTCAGCTGCCATCAGCGTGGCCGCGTCCTGCAGAGCGGTTTTGTCGAGCCGGGCTGCGAAGTCCTGAGCAATGTCCTGTGGCGTCTCATCACCGGTCAGACCAAATATGTGGTGGAGTTGCGCGGTTAATCGCGGGAACGTCTCCTCGGTACCAAATGCGGCCAGCAGTTTGCTGCCATGCTTTTGCAGCTCGTAAAGCAGTCCGGAGAATGCCTGTTCATTGGCGAACGGTGTAATCGTCGACACCGCATCCCGGATCCGGTCGTCATCGCGGGTCAGGACCTGCGCGCGTGCCAGCGCCATCAGGTCGCGGCTGTCGGTTGTGCTCAGCACGTGGAAGCCGGGCACCACGCCTGCTTCGATCGGAAATCGCTGCAGCAGACGTTCGCAGAACGCGTGAATTGTCTGGACCTTCAGGCCGCCCGGGGTTTCAAGAGCACGGGTGAACAGCCTGCGCGCCTCGTCCAGATTGCGTATTTCCATATCGGATTGCGCAACATCCTTGCGGATCAATTCGGTCAGCTCGCGGTCGTTCTTGGCAATCCAGCCGGACAGCTTGTCAAACAGGCGTTCCGACATTTCAGCCGCTGCCGCGCGGGTATAGGTCAGGCACAGAATGCGTTCGGGTTGCACCCCGTTGAGCAGTAGCCTGATCACGCGTCCAACCAGCACATGGGTTTTGCCGGCACCGGCATTTGCCGGCACGAACGCCGAAACGTCAGGTCCGGATGCGAGGTCCTGCTGCTGTCTGGCTGTATCAAATTCCGCTGATGCGCTCATTCGCCGTCTCCGGCATCTGACCCGTAATCGCTGCCCTGGCCCCATTCGCGCCACCGTGACAGGTGGTCATAGTCGCCTTTGCGGTTCCATGCCTCGTCGCCTGCGCGGGCCGGATAGGCCTGTGTGGCACTCAGATAACTGGTAATCAGCGAGCGTACGCCGTCGGCAGCGTTTTCAATCTCGTCTGCAATATCCACCGCGCCCGACGGTCCGATCAATGCGCCGGGCGGGTCACCCCCGGACAGGCGAATGTACAAGAGTTCTGAAACCTGCGCGGCGGGCAGTTTACCAAACCCGCCCTGCTGGGCAATCCAGCCTTCCAGGTAAAGCTGTGGCTTGTAACTCTTGCGTTGCTTGCCGTTTTTATCGTGGAGAGCCATCAGGCTGGCGCCGCCGGTCTTGTAATCGACAATGCGAAGCGAGCCGGACTGCAGCCTGTCAATCCGATCTGCCCGTGCTGTGAGATCGACATTTTCACCATCGACCTCAAACGCGTGCACTCCTTCAAGTTCGGTAAGCTGGGCGGTTACATCCTGGCGTAAGACGGCTTCGTGTTCACAGAACCAGTCAGTCATGCGCCATACCTGCGGCAGCCAGAGGGCGCGCAGGGCAGGATCGGGTGCAAACTCGCCAATGAGTTTCACCGCAATGTCTCGCATGATGGCGGGTGCGTCATCAGGCATGGCGTCCGGGTATTGCTCGGTAAAGCTTTCCACAACGGCATGAACAAGCTGGCCGCGTTCAGCCGCACCCGGTTCGCGATCAAGCGGAGGCAGAGGCTTCAGTCTCAGGATTGCATTTGCATACAGCCAGTAGGGATCCTGCATAAGCCGCTCAACCCGCGAAACCGAATATCTCCGTGGTCGTGCCTCAACCGGTGGCACCGGTTTTGGAGGCTCTGCGGCGGCCGGTTTTTCACCCGTTGCCAGTTTTGCATGCCAGTCCAGCCCAAGCGCCCAGCCTGCCCAGTCGGTTGCCGGGTCAGGCTTGAGTGCATCCTCAAGCCCTGCCGCTGCCAGCACCGCTCTCAACCTCAACAGCCAGCGTGACGCCACCGCAGGTGTGCCATTGACCTTGCGGGCCCACGTCAGCACCACGGTATCGGCACCAAGACCCTGCACGAAATCATGTGCGGCCAAACCCAGCCTGCGCTCCGGCAGCTGCAGGCCGACAGCCAGGTGCTGCGGGCGCGACAGCCACGGTCCCGGATCAGCGTCACCCGGCCAGATGCCCTCGTTCAGGCCGCCGAGAATAACCTGTTCCGTCTGCACCAGACGGGCCTCCAGCAACCCCAGTATCTGCAGTTTTGGGTGCAGCGGATATCGCCTGCGCACCGGCACAGCGCGTAAAGTGTCCGTAACGAAACTGCAGTAGTCCGCATGAGGCATCGCCGGTGCGGCGGCTGTGTGATCGAGCAATTCGCGTAAGGTTTCCGACAGCGCATTGCCTGCTTCACCGGTCCATAATCTGTCAGCAACGCCGATGGCTCCGGCGCTCAAGCTCTCGGCAACTGAAACATGGGCGTTGAGCAAACCTGCCAGCGGACTGCCGTCAACAGCGTCCGACAACTCCAGCAACGGCATCATTATCTGCTCGAGCCGTGCCGCCACGATGGACAGATCGTCCCATTGTTCGGGTGAAATATTCCTGGCCAGCGGATGCGCAAACATGTCGTTTGCCAGTTTTCTGGCCTGCGAAATGCGCGCTGCAAGGCCGCGCAATTGATGCCCACCAGGCATCTGCCGGAACACGGCGATTTCCAGCAGTTTCGCCAATGCCCGCATGTCGGTACCAGCAACCAGCTCATCCGTCATAAGGCTGTGACCAAGCAGGGCAACCATGTCGTGGGCCCGTGCAGACGGTGCACATACTTCACTCACCAGCCGGAAGAAAATGCCCTGCTCGGTGCCGGCAAGCGGTTCGCCCGCACTGTCATCGACATGAATGTCCCAACGCGCCAGTTCGGATGCGACCCGGCGGGCCAGTTGCCTGTCCGGTGTTATCAGTGAACACGCGCGGTGTTCATCGTGCGCCTGGCGCATCAGCATCGCGATCATCAACGCCTGCTCGCGCACTTCGGGGCACACCAGTTCGGATATAGTTCCACACGCAAGCTTGAATTCGGTACACCAGCTTGCGAGATCCTTCCACAAATGGGTCGCCTCGCTGGGCCGCATTGTCTCTGACGCCAGCAGGGCACGGGACCGTCCGGTCTCGGTGAGGCGCACGCCCGGCAGGTCCGGTACATCGGCTCGCTCGATGCCGATTTTTTCAATCAGTTCCTTCATGCCGTACTGGGGATGCTGAGGGGAGGTCTGAATACCGGCCCAGCTTTCATCATCCAGGTTATGATCAAGGCCTGGCAGGATTACCGCGCCGCGCGGCAGGTGGGCGATTGTCGCCAGCAGGTCGGCGGTCGCAGGGACCGAACCGGTGGAGCCTGCCGCGATCACCGGGCCGGCCGGCATTTGTTGCCGCAGTCTTTCCGCCTCGGCCTGCAGCAGGGCCGTCCGGCGTGCCTGTGGTCCCATAAGGCCTGCCTCGGCCATTGCGGCCGGGTAGATCTGGGCAATGATGTTCAGGAAATCGGCAGCCTCGTTGCGATGCAGCGGCATCTCGTGATCGCCGGCGAGCAGCTCAGGTAGATCGGCCAGTGTTATGTCACCGGTTTCAAGGCTGTCGATCAGTTGTATCAGGGACGTGGCCATTTGCAGCGCGTGCGAAACGCTGTCATTGACGGCACGCGCTGCCGGACTGACTGGGTTCGACCTGGCCCAGTCACTCACGATGCGTGCCAGTAAAAATTGCCGCTGCACCCGGGTGGCGGCTGGTGGCAGGTCCAGGTCGCCCATTGCGCCCGGTCCGTACGCGCCGGTGATATGGAGTTCGTCCTCGTCCACATCGCCCAGCGCGCGAATGACCGGCAACAGTCTTGCTGTATCCGGGTCTGCCTCAATGAAGGCTTCGCGGCAGGCCCGCACCGCGCGCCGCGTCGGCAGCAGGATTGTCCAGGTGCTCAACTCAAGTGGATCCGGCGCGCCTGTCGGGCCTGGCAACAAGTGCCCTTCAAGAATGGATGCAACAAGGCTTGGCAGAAAACCGCAGGACGCAGGGATGGTGAACACAGACGCTGTGGCGCGCTGCGTCATGGTGCGTCCAGTGCGGCAAGCCTGTCTTCTGCTTCTGTAATGGCCGCCGGTGTGCCGACATGCAACCACCAGTTATCGTGCTCCATGCCGTAAAGTCGCTGGGTGGTGATTGCCCGGTTCCACAGCAGGTTCATGGAAAACGCACCTTCCGGTGCGTCGATGAACAACCGCGGATGCACCATGTAGGCACCGGCATAGACCAGTGGTGCAGTGTCCTCGCTGCGGCGCGACAATTGTCCTTGCGTGTTCATTTCAAAATCACCGGGTCCGTCAAAACCGACCGAACGGGCTTTGCCGGACAACAGTAACAGACAGTCCATCTGTTCATCATTCCACAACGTTGCCATACGCTGCAAAGCCGGCATTGCCCCGTCAACCCAGAACGAGTCAGAGTTCAGTACGAAAAACGGGCTATCACCCAATAGCGGCAATGCCTGCGCCACGCCGCCGCCGGTATCCAGCAGCAGGCCGGTTTCATCCTGTACCGTGATGTCCAGGTCATTTCTGCCATCTGCCCAAACCTCTATCTGGTCAGGCAGATAATGCTTGTTGACGACCATGTGCGTTACGCCCGAGTGCTCAAGTGTGTCCACACCACGGTCCAGCAGTGATCTGCCGGCCACTTCGATCAGCGGCTTTGGCCGCTCCAGTGTCAGGGGCCGCATGCGGGTTCCCAGTCCCGCCGCCAGCACCATGGCGCGTGAGCCGATCATGAACCGCCACCGTCACGCAACGAGTGTGGCAGATACCTGTCAAACCATGCCTTCACCGCGCCCAGGGCAGGGTGGCGCAGATTGTGCTCCAGCACATCACTGGCGCGCGGCAAATGCTCGAGATAGGCCGGTTTTCCGTCGCGGGCATTCAGACGGGCAAAAATGCCGAGTATTTTTGTGGCGCGCTGGGCACCCAGTATGGTGTAGGCGGCCGCGAATGAGGCCGTGTCAAAGTCCTCGTCATCGGCGCTGCGCGCGGCGACATACATGTCATAGTAGTCTTTCTCGGCATCGGCGGGGATGGTTATGCGCACGTCCTGCAACAAGGACGCAAGATCATAGGCCGGATGACCCAGCACACAGTCCTGCGTATCGATCAGGCCGATCTTGCGGTCACCATCACGTCCGGGCAGCCAGAACAGGTTGTCGACATGAAAATCACGCAATACCCAGATTGGTTTGTTTGCGTGGACCTGTTGCAGAACGTCACGCCACGCGGCCATGAATTCATCGCGCGCCTCGTCGCGCAACGGCACATCGCACATATGCGGCCAGTACCAGTCAAGGCACAGTTCCGCCTCGATCAGCAGCGCATCCATATCGTAGGGCGACAGTTTGTAGGCATCGCCCGAAGACAGTTCGATTTCGTCCGGCCAACTGGTCTGTGCCATGTTGGCCAGCATCAACACGGCACTGGTCAGGCACAGGGAGAACCGATCAGCGTCATCAAGCAGTGACCGGAAACTTGCAGCGCCGAAGTCCTCGATCACCGCGAGCCCGTTGCCTGTGTCGATCGCATGGATTTCCGGGGCCGACAAACCCTGTGCCAGCAGGCCTGTATTAATCGCTTCAACTGCACGTATATCTTCTGCCAGGTGCGCTATACGGCTGTACGGCAGGCCTTTGTGGACAGGATCACCGTCGGGACGCGCCGGCATGTCCATCAGCAGACCGCAGGCACCATCCGGACCGTCGCTCAAGCGCTCGTAACGGCGTGACGAGGCGTCAGCAGGCATCTTGTGGCGGGTTGCGGTATCCCAGCCGCTGTCCGCCAACAGGCCGTCTATGTGCTGCAGCTTGTCGAGGCGCGCCCACCAGCTCTCGTCGCTGCTGGTCAGATGCGCGCTGCGTCCGCTGTCTTTTTCGCTCAGTTCAACCAGCAATCCGCCGGGCGGCAGCAGGTCAGCGGCACGCGACGGCCATTCGACAATGACGGTTCCCGCATCAAGCGCCTCGTCAATGCCGAGTTCATCGATCTCCGCCGGTTCTTCCAGCCTGTAGAAATCCATGTGCGCCACACTTGCGCCGTCCAGTTCGTATGTCTGGACCAGGGTGAATGTCGGGCTCGGTACCTCCAGTGCCGGATTGTCTGCAAGAGTGCGTATGAAGCTCCTGGCAAGTGTGGTCTTGCCGGCGCCAAGGTCGCCCTCCAGTTTGATCAGGTCACCTTTACCTGCCAGCATGGCAAGGCTGGCCGCAAGCCGCTCGCTGGCTTCCTCATCCGGCAAATCTATTCGCACGCCTGGCTCGCTGACCCTGGTTGACATCATGACGTTCAGCTCATCGACGCGGATCGGGGCTGTTCAATATTGGATGGTGAAACCACCTCGCGCGGGCCTGAATCAGGCAGCCTGCAGATAACCGTTGTGCCCTGTTCCAGCTTCGACATCAGGCGAACAGAACCGCCGTGCAGTTCTACGAAGCTTTTTACCAGAGCCAGTCCCAGGCCGGGTCCGCGATGGCCGCCAGCCAGCGGTTTCGCATTGAACCGTTCAAACGCCTTCTTCTGGAATTCATCGTCCATGCCGCGGCCATTGTCAGCCACCCACAACAGCACATCGCTGCCGTCACGCCGAGCCCCCATGCGCACCGTGGCGCCGGTTGACGAAAAGCCGATGGCATTGGACAACAGGTGCCCGATGGTCTGGTGAAGCCGCCGGCTGTCGGCTCTCAACGATCCGGCATTTTCGGCAATCTCGATGTTCAAAGTCAGGTCGCGCTGGTCAATGCGCCGGGCAAAATCATTGGCAACGTTGGACAACAGATCCTCAACCTTGATCGTTTCAAGGCTCAGTTCCATGGCGCCTGCATCAATTGTTGTCAGGTCGAGGATGGCATCGATAACCGCCAGCAGGTCATTTGACGATGATTGTATGTCGGCAACATATTCAGATTGTTTCGGGGCAAGTTCGCCGGCGATGCCGGCTGACAGCATCGAGGCAAACCCCAGGATAGAGTTCAGCGGCGTACGCAGTTCATAGGACACATTTGACAGGAAACCGGTCTTGAGCCGGTCTGCTGCTTCCAGAGCGTCGTTGCGCTCGCGCAGTGCGCGTTCAATGCCAGAACTGGCGGTCACGTCCACATAGGTAATCAGCGTATTGCCGTCGGGCAACGGCACGACATTGTAGTCCAGCACCATGCCGTCCGGGCGGATCAGCCGGTCCTGAAGCGGTCGGCGACTGTCAGACAGCGATGTTACAGCCAGTTTGACCTCATTCCACATCTCCGCTTGCGGCATCAGCCGCGCACACTGCTGAAACACTTCAACCACGTGCGGTCGTTTATCGAGGAAAGCTTCGTCCAGCTGCCAGAAGCGGCCGAATGTCGGGTTGAACAGCTTCAGACAACCGTCCGTGCCAAACAGCGCAAGCCCCTCATGCATGTTGTCGATGGTCTCGCGCTGTACCCCGATCAGTTCATTATAGCGGCTTTCAAGCTGTATCTTTTCCGATACGTCTTCGTACAAGACAGACACCTCGCCGGAGCGCGGCTGCTCCGACACGACCCGCAGAGAGCGCCCGTCCGGCAGGTGCCACAACTCGTCCGGCGTATCCAGGCGTGCATAAGACGCAAGTTGCTCCGTCTTCCAGGTGCGGTAATTTGCCTGCTCCGGCAGTTTGCGTTCCTCGCGCAGCCGGTCGAGAATTTCCCCATGGCTGGGGTGGGTGTCGAGCCACTTGGTGTCCAGCGACCACAATTCCGCAAAAGCGGCATTGTAAAACGACAGCTTCTGATCTGCGGCAAAGGTGGCGATAGCTGCGGTAATCTTGTTCAGCGTGCTGGCATGTGAGCGGATCTGGCGATCAAGTTCTTTACGGGTGTCTTCAAGGCGCGTCATGTCCAGTGCAAACGAAGCTGTCGTGTTGTCGAACGGCACTTCCACCAGTTCCAGTATGCGTTTGGCGCCTGCCACTACCGCGGCACCTCGGGAAACGCAGCGCTCATCATCGCCAGTTGATTCAGTCGGTTTGAAGGCTTCACGGTCGATGAGCGGAATGTTCTGTGAGATCACCTCGTCAATGTCCGAATGTTCGATTGCGTCCATATAGGCCTGGTTGACCCAGACCAGATCACCGGCCTCATCACGCAGAAAAACCGGAAACGGTGCCTTGTCGAGCATCGAACTGAGCCGTTCAACCTGTTTGCCCAGGCGTCTCGCGTCGAACATCAGCTCTTTGGTATCGCGCCGTTCACCGGACAATGGCTTGATGCGCATGGTGGCAACGCCGCCTGCAACACGTCCGTCGGCTTCGACCAGTTCGCCATCCAGTGTCTTCAGGGCTATGTTGAACGGTGTTCCGGCTGCGCGCAGGACACCAAGTCCGTTTTCCACCGCGCTGATGGATTCATCATCAAGCCACCTGGAGAAATCAGCCAGGGCTTCAATGCCCACGTTCAGTTGCACCGTACCGCGCAGATCACCTGAAATGCTATCCGGTGCATCCCGGCTGGTCCGCCAGATGAACAGCACACTCGGCTCTGCATTGATGATGGCGTGCGCCTCGTTCAGATCCGCTTCCAGTTCCGCAATTCGCGTTTCAGCCTCGGTTCTGCGCGTCGTGATGCGGCGCACGGCAATAAAGGCCCACAGCATGACAACGGCTGACAAGAGCAGGGTTGCAACAGCGTAACTGTTCTGGGTGGAAACCGTTGTGTTCAGGAAGCTCTGGGCAACCGCGGGAGACGGCAGCGCGCACAATACAGCCGTTACGGCAACTCCAAATGTTGCCGCACATGACCCCCTGCCAGTGTCTCGCACAAAGTGCAAAGCGTTTCAGGCCCCCTGAAAACGTTCTCTCTGGAGCACCCTCCGGTCAGGCGGAATCACCTGATAGAAGAAAAGGTACTCGATTCCAAAGTGTTAGAGCAACCATACGCATTAACGTGAATGCGCGTTGTTCCAAACGCAAAGCAACATCACTTACCCGTGCCAGGGTTCCCTGAGCATGCAGTGCACTCTCACGCGAATCGAACACGCCATGTCCCGTAACAGGTATAGCGGTAAGGGAGCGAAAAGCACACTACCCCGTTGCAATCTTATCAACCGGACAGTGCACTTCGAAAAATGTCAGAGGATGCCGGAACAGCTGTCAGTAGCGGTAGGTTTCCGGCTTGAACGGGCCGTCCGGGGTGACACCAATGTAACTCGCCTGCTCTTCGGACAGTCTGGTCAGCTTGGCGCCGACCTTGGACAGGTGCAGCATGGCCACCTTTTCATCGAGGTGTTTCGGCAGCACGTACACCGAGTTCTTGTACTGATCACCCTTGGTCCACAATTCGATCTGGGCCAGCGTCTGGTTGGCAAATGAAGCCGACATGACGAAACTCGGATGGCCTGTTGCGTTGCCGAGGTTCACCAGGCGCCCTTCGGACAAAAGGATCATGCGGTTGCCGGCGGGAAATTCGACCATGTCCACCTGCGGTTTGATGTTGGTCCATTTGAAGTTTTTCAGTCCGGCGACCTGAATTTCATTGTCGAAATGGCCGATATTGCACACGATTGCCATGTCCTTGACACGGCGCATGTGTTCCACAGTCAAAATATCCTTGTTGCCTGTAGCCGTCACAATGACATCGGCGCGTTCAATATCATCGTCCAGCGTCACCACTTCAAACCCGTCCATGGCAGCCTGGAGCGCGCAGATCGGGTCAACTTCGGTCACCAGCACCCGCGCACCCGCACCGGCCAGGGATTGTGCCGAGCCTTTGCCGACATCTCCGTATCCGGCCACGATTGCCACCTTGCCGGCAAGCATGACATCGGTTCCGCGGCGGATGGCGTCCACCAGCGATTCACGGCAACCGTATTTGTTGTCGAATTTCGATTTGGTCACGCTGTCATTGACGTTGATGGCCGGGAACGGCAGATCGCCCTTCTTTTCCAGCTCATAAAGGCGATGCACGCCGGTTGTGGTTTCTTCAGACACGCCCTTGATGGCAGCGCGGGCCTTGGTGAAGAAGCCCGGGTCACGCTCCATGCGCTTGCGGATGGTGGCAAAGAAAATCTCTTCTTCTTCATTGCTGGGATTATCCAGCACCGAAATGTCGTTTTCAGCCTTGGCCCCGATCAGGATGTACATGGTGGCATCGCCGCCATCGTCCAGGATCATGTTGGCTGTTTCGCCATTGGGCCAATCGAAAATCTTGTCGGCAAAATCCCAGTATTCCTGCAGTGTTTCACCCTTGTGGGCAAATACCGGGATGCCGCTCTCGGCGATGGCCGCTGCAGCGTGATCCTGCGTGGAGAAGATATTGCACGACGCCCAGCGCACTTCTGCACCCAGTGCCACAAGGGTTTCGATCAAAACGGCTGTCTGGATGGTCATGTGCAATGACCCGGCAATACGCGCACCCTTTAAAGGTTGTGCAGCGCCGTATTCCTCGCGCACAGACATCAGGCCCGGCATTTCAACTTCCGCAATGGTGATTTCCTTGCGGCCAAATCCTGCAAGAGAAATGTCGGCGACGGCATAATCGTTTGAGCTGGTCATGGGCAGCATTCCTGTATGAATTTTGCAATAGAACGGTGATTTGGCGCTCTATATCAGGCTGCGCACGCAACTGCAATGAACATATAAATAAATCTTTATATATCGCTCGTGACGACCGGGGTATCCGCAGTATTGTCTTCGCGGTCTTCGCCAAACCGGTCAGCCAGCAGGGCTGTGATCGCGTCCAGCGCGGCGTTTGCATCTTTGCCGGCCGCAGTGACCTTGATAATCGTTCCAGTTGAGGCGGCAAGCATCATAAGGCCCAAAATAGACGTTCCAGGCACGCTTTGTCCGTCATGGGAAACCGTCACCTCAACATCGAACTGTTCAACGCACTTGACGAATTTGGCTGAAGCACGCGCATGCAGACCGCGACGGTTGGTAATTTCAAGCTCGCGCACCATCGTCATCTATCCAGCAAACTTCCCGCAAGATTTATGTATTTACGCCCGGCATTCTGGGCTTCTTCGGCGGCTTTTTGCAAAGGCATCGAGGCGCGCACACTGGCAAGCTTGATCAGCATCGGCAGGTTCGCACCGGCAAGCACTTCTATTTCGCCGTCATCCATGGCTGAAATGGCAAGGTTGGACGGGGTACCGCCGAACATGTCGGTTACAACGATGACACCGGCGCCGGAATCGACTTTCTTGATGGCGGAAAGGATGTCGTCACGACGCTGGTCGCCGTCATCATCGGGATCGATCCCGATGACTTCAATACTCTCTTGAGGCCCCACAACATGAACCAGCGCATTGCACAGTTCCTGTGCCAGCCTGCCGTGTGAAACCAGTACGAGTCCGATCATGTGTGCAATGCCTGAATTGGTTCGGTAGCTTCGTTTTACGGACGGTTACATTACCGTTTCGGCGACTGTCCGCAAGGCCCCATCCACGGATACTCACGAATTGCTCAGGCCCGCCAATCCCCACTTTATCAGCGCCAGTGTGCGGACCAGTGCTGCTGCTGACGGGGTTGAAAAGTCAATTTTGTGCAGGGGCAGGCTCCGGCCGGCCAATTCGATGACTTGAGATGCCGGTATCCGCTCGATGTCCGCTGCATCCGCGTGAGCAATGACCATATCAAGTTGCACCGGAAGACGGGCATTTTTGACCCGGGTGATGCCTATGCCGCGCACTTCCAGCAGTCCTGCAATGGCGGCTGGCGCAGTTGCTGTGAGGACACCGTCGACACCCTCAAGCAGAACCTGATCGTCGCTGACAAGATGCCCACAAATGGGTTCTGTTGATCCCGCACCAAACCCTGACTGGTCAATCAACCTCAGGGCCAGCGACGATTTGCCGGTACCCGGTGCGCCCTGCAGCAGCACGCCCGCGGTTTGCCCGGCGCATGACAGGGCAATGCAGGTGCCGTGTGCGTTGACGGGCCCTGGTGACGGATTGCTCACGGGCGAATGTCAGGATTTGCGGCGCGGCAGGTCGGACGCTGAGCGTTCAACCGGCAACCGTACCGTAAACCGGGCTCCCCTGATGTCGGCATCGGCGCCGGCGTCGGACTTGTCGCCATAATGGTTCGTTGCCCGGATCGTTCCATTGTGCGCTTCCACGATCTGGCGGGAGATGGACAGGCCCAGGCCGGAGTTCTTGCCGAACGAGTTTTCCGGCCTGTCGGTGTAGAACCGTTCGAAAATCCGCTCCAGGTTTGCCGGTGGAATGCCGGGCCCTCTATCCTCCACGACATACTCCACGATGCGCCCTTTTCGCCGCAGCGTTACCGCGACTTCTCCGTCTGGCGGCGAAAATGAAACCGCGTTGGCAATCAGATTGCGCGTGACCTGGCCCAACCGGTTGTCATGACCGGTAATCTTGAATCCGTCCTTACCCGAAAATTCGCCCGGCAACGCCTCGATTTTCAAGGTCACCTTAGGCTGGTTTTCGCGCCGGGTTTCATTGGCCAGTTCGACAAATGTCTCAAGCAGCTGGCGCATGTCGACAGGTCCCGCTTCACTGCGGGCCAGTTCGGCGTCCAGGCGCGATGCATCGGAAATGTCGGAAATCAGCCGGTCCAGCCGCTTGACGTCATCCTTGACGATGGCAACCAGACGTTCGCGTTGTTCCGGCGTGCGGGCATATTCGATGGTTTCAACCGCCGAACGCAGAGACGTGAGGGGGTTTTTAAGCTCGTGCGCGACATCTGCAGCAAATGCCTCAATGGCCTCGATCCGGTTGTAGAGCGAACTGGTCATTTCCCTCAATGAGCCGGACAAGTGCCCGATTTCGTCGCGCCGGGATGAAAAATCTGGAATTTCGACACGTTTGGCATTGCCACGGCTTACTGCGGCAGCGGCACCGGACAGGCGTCTGATGGGTTCAGCGATATGGCCCGCCATCAGCAAGGACAAAATAATGGTCACGAGCGAGGTGAACATGAAGATAAACAGGATAATCCGCAGGTCTTCGCGCAACACCGCGTCAATTTCGCCGCCCGGTGTGGTCAGGACCAGTGCACCCTGAACCGCCCGGAAGCGCTGTACCGGTACAGCAACCGCAACAATGATCTCTTTTTTTCTGTTGACGCGCACAACCGAGACGGACGCGCCGTTAAGTGCTGCGCGAATTTCCTCAAATTCGCTGCCATTGGTGGCGGTATATTCTTTTTGTTCCTTGTAGCCGACAGCGAAGAACCATTCGTTGAACTTGTCCCAAAGTGCAGCGTACAGGGAGTCTTCGTCCTTTGTGTCGCGCGGCGGCAGATTGATCCGCAACACCTCGCCGCGCCCGTAAAAATATCGGCTGTCCACAATCATGGCGCCGTCCCGGTCAAACAGATGCGCCCGAATATCGGTATTGGAGACCAGACGCCGCAAAACCGGGCCGGCCCGGTCCGGGTTGACCAGAAAGTCTGTCTGCCCCGACGTTGCCGGCGCTGCCGCATTGGGGTTGAGCTGCTGCTCGATCAGCTGTTCAGGGTCGAGAATGAGCTGATCGGTTTCCACTGAAACCGACGATCCGACCGCTGCAGCCATGATCTGCGCCTGTGTCATCAGGCTTTGCACACGGCTGTCAATCAGGCTTTTGCGGCTTTGATTGAAGAACAGGATGCCAAGCACCAGGATGATCAGGCCACACAGATTGATGATCAGGATGCGGCTTGTCAGATGGGCCGGTGCAAAACGGTCCCACCAGGCGGCGGGCCGGGCCAATTGCTCTTCAGGCTCCATGTTTTCAGAAACCGGATGTTCAGAAACCGAAGCCGTCCGGTCGCTATGTCCAAGATCCGATTGGATCGTCATTGGCCGTCCCTACTGAAACGCTGACAGACCACCAGGGGCTTCGGTCAACCCCGTGGTGGTCTGGCACTTTGAAAGCGATCAGGTTCGTTACTTTGGTCAATTCAACCAGAATTCATCCCGATCTAGCCATGTTCGTTTTACATCTCGCGGAACCGGTAACCAACCCCGTAGAGCGTCTCGATAGCGTCAAAATCGTCATCGACTACCTTGAATTTCTTGCGCAGGCGCTTGATGTGACTGTCGATTGTGCGGTCATCGACATAAACCTGGTCGTCATAGGCGGCATCCATCAGGGAGTCCCGGCTCTTGACGATGCCCGGGCGCTGCGCGAGCGCCTGCAGGATCAAAAATTCGGTCACGGTCAGGGTGACCCCTTTTCCGTCCCATGTGCTGGAATGACGGTCCGGATCCATCATCAGGCGGCCGCGTTCGATAATCTTGCTGGCTTCACCGGTAACCTCGATGCCTTCGCGGTTCTGTGCACGGCGTAACACCGCTTTGACACGTTCAACCAGCAGGCGTTGCGAAAACGGTTTGCGGATAAAGTCGTCCGCGCCCATTTTCAGGCCGAACAGCTCGTCGATTTCCTCATCCTTGGAAGTCAGGAAGATAACCGGCAGGTCCGATTTCTGGCGCAGGCGGCGCAATAGTTCCATGCCGTCCATGCGTGGCATCTTGATATCGAAGATTGCCATGTCCGGTGGTGTGTCTTCCAACCCCTGCAGCGCGGCAACGCCGTCCGTATAGGTGCTGGTGCTGTAGCCTTCTGCCTCCAGTGCCATGGACACCGATGTCAGAATATGCCGGTCGTCATCAACGAGCGCAATTGTTGGCATGCGTTTTCCCAATGCTTTATCTCCGTCCTGATGGCGAGCCGTAAAGACTGATCTGGCACAAATTGTGGCAGGATGTTTTACGCCGTCGCAAGGTAAAACATCCGCTCTATATGATGGCACAGTCGAAAGATAACAAGTGCGGGCAGCAAAATGTGACAATTGCCGCCGTCCTTCAGACCCGGCGCTTTGGCGGTACTGGCCACAATTGCGCTATCAACAGAAATCGTATTTCATACTTTTGACTGCTTGAAGACAAGCAAAAGATTGCTTAGTTTATTTTCCTTACTGGGTTCTGCTGAGGGCGATGCGCCGTGAAATCACACCCCGTTTCATCCACAGACAAAGAGATCATAGACGTAATGAACAATGTCATGGCCTAAGTTGCCGTGTGCCTTTCATTACTGTTCAGGAGTAGCGCGTTGCAACACACAGGCCATTTCAATCCAGTCTTTCCAATCGAGACAACCAAAATAAACGGGGCAGGAGAGGTTCACTACAACCTGAATTCCGCGCAGCTTTTCGAGATGTCGCTCAAGTTGGACGAAGGCATGGTGACCGAAAGCGGTGCGCTGGCCGTTGTCACCGGCAAACACACCGGCCGGTCTGCCCAGGACAAGTTCATCGTTCGCGACGCCAATACCGAAGACAAGATCTGGTGGGACAATAACAAGGCCATGTCCCCTGACCATTTCGCCGCCCTGAAATCGGACTTCCTGGATCATGCCACAGGAAAACGCCTGTTTGTCCAGGATTTGTATGGCGGAGCAGACCCTGAACACCGTATCAAGGTTCGCGTGGTGACCCAGTTTGCCTGGCATGCATTGTTCATCCGCTATCTGCTGCGCCGCCCGTCCCGTGCCGAAGTCATGGATTTCACACCGGAGCTGACAATCATCAATCAGCCCAGCTTCAAGGCTGACCCCGCAAAACACGGCTCGCGCACCGAAACGGTTATTGCCATCGATCTGACCGAAAAACTGGTGTTGATCGGCGACAGCGAATATGCCGGTGAAACCAAGAAGTCGGTGTTCGGCACCCTCAATTATTTCCTGCCTGAAAAAGGCATCATGCCAATGCACTGTTCGGCCAATGCCGGAGATGATGGCACATCTGCGCTGTTCTTCGGCCTGTCGGGCACCGGCAAGACAACATTGTCATCGGATGCGTCGCGCACGCTGGTTGGTGATGATGAACATGGCTGGTCGCCGAACGGTATCTTCAATTTTGAAGGCGGATGTTACGCCAAGACGGTCAATCTGTCGGCTGAAGCCGAGCCGGAGATTTATTCGACCACACAGCGCTGGGGCTCTATCCTTGAAAACGTCATGGTCGATCCGGACACCAGGACACCGGACTTTGATGATATCTCATTGACTGAAAATGGCCGGGTTGCCTACCCGATGCACTTCATTCCGAACGCTTCGGAAGACGGCACCGCGCCGCATCCGAAGAATGTCATCATGCTGACCGCGGATGCATCCGGCGTACTGCCGCCGATCGCGCGCCTGACGCCGCACCAGGCCATGTATCACTTCCTGTCCGGTTACACTGCCAAGGTGGCCGGCACCGAAAAGGGTGTCAAAGGCACCGTGGCGACGTTTTCGACCTGTTTTGGCGCGCCGTTCATGCCGCGTCACCCGAGCGTTTACGGTAATCTGCTGAAACAGCTGATCGCCGAGCATGGTGCGACATGCTGGCTGGTTAATACCGGCTGGACCGGTGGTCCTTATGGCGAAGGCCATCGCATGCCGATCAAGGCGACCCGCGCACTGTTGGCTGCCGCTCTTGACGGCAGTCTCAACGATGTGCCGATGCGTATCGATGCGTCTTTCGGTTTTGAGGTGCCGATGTCGGTCCCCAATGTGGACGGTGCAATCCTTGAGCCGCGCAGCACCTGGGCCGATCCGGCAGCCTATGATGCGAAAGCCAGCGAACTGGTCTCGATGTTTGTGGACAATTTCGAGAAGTTCGCGGAACACGTTGAAACTGAAGTTCTGGCCGCTGCGCCGGCAGTACGGATCGCTGCGGAGTAGGGTATCGGCTCAATGCGGTGAAAAGTCTGCGCGCTCACGCAGTATCGTGGCTGGCGCAGATTTTTCCGGCCTCGGTTTTGGTGACCGACTCTTCAAAAAGCAGGCACCAGTGCTTGCCCTTGACGTCATCAGGCGCGCCGCCTTCACGGAAATACCGGCATGTTCCGCATGATCCGAAACTCGGCAGGCCGCGTGATTTGATGATGTGATTGACCAGTTTTTGTGATCCGGCAGCAAGTTTCTTGCGGGTTTTTGGTCCGCTTTCCTCGATCATGGCGGACACCTGTTGCCACGGATCGTCGCGCAACTTTGCCTCACCGTGTGATGTATGCGCCAGGACGACCGAACGCGCCTGGCCCGGCCTCGGTGTTTTGCTGATCAGACCCTTGCGTTCCAGGGCGATGAGGGTCTGCGATATGGTTCCCTTGGTCGCAGACAGATAGCGGGTCAGGGCGGCCGGGGAATTGGAGAAACGATTGCACCGCGACAGGTAGCGCAACGCTTCCCACTGCGCCGGGTTGAGATCGGACGCATGCTCCTGCGCGCGTACCAGCCTGCTCAGGCGCTCCAGCAGGATAACCATGTCGTCGGTGTTCAGGTCTTTTGCCATCAAGTCCCCCCAGTTGGCATCAAAACAGTTAAACGGTTTGCGCGCCGTTTCAGATCACCAAGAAGCTACGCGACACAATTGTCACAATCAAATGGGTCAGGGGTAAGGAGGTGTCAGCTTGTCTGGAGGCGGGGTGGTGATTGGATGGCGTATGGGAACAAACCCGATGAATATTCGGTTTGACGTGTCTTACACCCGCCGGATCGTCCGGTCGATAAGGTCGTTTACCAATGTAGGCGTTTCGATTGCCGAGGAATGGCCCGCACGCCTGAACACGACCAGTTCCGATCCTTCGATCGCTGTATGCAGGCGCTCGGATTTCTCGGGTATGGTGGCGACGTCCTCATCCCCGACACCAATGCCGACCGGCATTCTGATCTGGCCCAGAAGATCGCTGCAACCATCACGCTCAATCACGCCGGACACAGCTCGGGTTATGCCGGACCGGCTATTTCCATCAATCACCTTCGCCCAGCGTTGTCTCTCTTTCCGGCGGGCAGCGTCGTTGAGGAACGTCTGTCCAAACATGATCGGCATGACGCGGCCAACAACAGCCCATAACCCGATCCAGCGGGCGACGAAGTTGAGCAGGCGGTATTTCGGTCTGTTTTCAGCCGGCTCAGGCTCAGCAGACGTATTCAGAAGGGTGAGGGTTTTCAGCAATTCCGGTTTTTGCGCGGCGAGGCGCATGCCGACAAAACCGCCCATGCTCAAGCCGACGAAGTGGCAAGGTGCGATATCCAGGTGACCGATAAGGGCCGCCGCATCCGCCGTCAGCGTTTCGAGGTCATATCCGTCTTTGGCCACGCCGCTGTGTCCCTGACCGCGATGATCGAAAGTAATGCAGCGATAGCTGCCGCGCAGGTGGGCGACCTGATTCTCAAACATGGTTCCATCAAGTAAGAGCCCATGTGAAAAAATGATCGCCTCGCCGTCGCCACCGGAGTCGGTGAAGTGAATGTGTGCTCCGTGCAGGTCAATGTGTGGCATTTTTGCGCTAGCGGACCTCGTCCCAGTTGTCGGCTGCGCGCGCATCCACCTGGATCAGCCCCGGGAACGATGCTGCCGATGAAGGTGCTGCCGCCATCACATCTGACACAACCTTTCCGGACGCATCGAAGCTCTCCGATGCGATCATGGCCAAGGGTTTCAAGCTGCCTGGCAGTTATGGCAGATGCCGCGCAGTTCTATGGTGGTTTTCTTCAAAGCAAAACGGGCTTGTTCGGCAAGAAATTTGAGCCGCTTGGCGAGGGCGTTGTCCGTGATCTCATTCACCTGCCCACAACTCTCGCAGATCATGAAGGCGATGGTCTCGTGATCATCGCACCCCGGATGGCGGCAGGCGACAAAGGCATTGAGGCTTTCAAGGCGATGAACCATCCCGAATTCGACCAATTTGTCGAGTGCTCGATAGACCTGCAGCGGGGCGCGAAAACCATGATCGCGAAGTTGGTCCAAAATGGTGTAGGCGCTGAGTGGACCGTTCGACTTTGTCAGGGCAGCCATGACCAGGGACTGGTTTTTGGTCAGGTCTGCAGATGCGCGAACATGTTCATTCATGGCCTGGTTCCTTTGTGAAGTTCGGTGGCACGTTTTTCCGGCTCATTTCTCTTTACCGAGCCGCGCGAAAATGCCGGCAAGACTGACAGCACGAACAGAAGCAGGGCAGCCACCACAATGCTGGGTCCGGCTGGCGTGTCCCATTCCAGAGACCCGAACAGGCCTCCAACAACGGATGCCGCACCAATGCCTGCGGCCAGAAGCGCCATCTGCTCCGGGCCTGACGCAAACCGACGGGCAGCTGCGGCGGGAATGATGAGCATGGCGGTGATCAACAACACACCCACGATCTTCATCGATATGGCAATGACGGCGGCCATCAGCAACATGAAGATGATGTTGGCGCGTTCCGGCCTCATGCCTTCGGCTTCAGCCAATTCGCGATTGACGGTTGCGGCAAACAGCGGCCGCCAGATGGTTGCAAGCACTGCCAGCACCACCGCACCACCCAGCCAGACAACAGCGATGTCTGTTTTGGAAACCGCCAGGATGTCGCCGAACAGGAAGCCCATCAGATCGATGCGGATCCAGGTCATGAAGGCGAGAACAACAAGACCCAGCGCCAGTGCGGAATGGGACAGGAGGCCAAGCAATGCATCGGCAGAAAGCGTTGCACGTTTTTGAAGTAGCAACAGCGCAAGGGAGACACACGCCGATACGCCGAAAACCGCCAGCGTGATGTTGACCTCAAACAGGAAGGCCAGCGCCACGCCGAGGAGTGCTGCGTGCGACAGCGTGTCACCGAAATAGGCAAGCCGGCGCCAGACAATGAAGCAGCCCAGCGGTCCGGCCACCAGGGCAACGCCGATACCGGCAACAACTGCGCGGGTAAAGAAGTCGTCAAGCATCATGTTTCCTCTCGCCGTCCTGACCGGAATGGATTTCGTCCGGCGAGCTTTCGTGGTGATGATGACCGTCTTCAGGGTGACAATGGTCTGTAATGGAGCCGTCGACATGCTTCACACGGCCGTCAGGCAGATGCGAATGGTCGTGGTGATGTTCATAGACCGCCAGCGTCGGCGCGGCCCGCGCGCCAAACAGCGCCTTGTATTCGGGGCTTGAGGCAACCACGGTCGGCGTTCCGGAGCAGCACACATGTCCGTTAAGGCAGATCACGCGGTCAGTGGCAGCCATGACGACATGCAGGTCGTGGGAGATCAGCAGGATGCCGCAATGCATCTCGTCCCGAATCCGCTTGATCAGGTCATAAAGGGCAATTTCGCCGGTAAAATCCACACCCTGAACGGGTTCGTCGAGAACCAGCAGGTCAGGCTTTCTTGCAATGGCGCGCGCCAGCATGACGCGCTGGAACTCGCCACCCGACAGAGTGCGAACTTCCGCCGTAGCCAGATGGCTGACACCGGTGGCTGCCATTGCTTCATCGGCCTCCTCGACGCTGGCATGCCCGGTCAACCGCATGAAACGCTGCACCGTCAACGGCAATGTCCAGTCGACCACGAGTTTCTGCGGCACATAGGCGATCTTCAGGTCTGGACGCCGGCGGATCGTCCCCTCATCGGGCTTGAGAATTCCAAGTGCCATTTTGGCTGTTGTAGATTTTCCCGAACCATTCGGCCCGATCAGTGTGACAATCTCGCCCGCATCCATGGAGAAAGCCACGCCGCGCACAAGCCAGCGGCCGGCGCGGTTTATGCCGGCATTGTCCAGCGTGACAAGTGATTCAGGTTTCTTCAGCATGGCCGCTCTGCAGGATGTCTGGCTTTTTGTGGCGAAGGGTATTGCCACATCTTATCGCACACGTTATACAGTTACGCAATCTTGTAATGAGATAACGTCACATCATTTAGTCGTGTTGATCAAGGAAGACCGTAATGCGCCGTATCAAGACCTTTCTTCTCGCTTCCACGCTGCTGGCTTCCTCCGCTGTGTCTGCTATGGCCGACGTGAATGTGGTGGCATCCATCAAGCCGGTTCACTCTCTCGTGGCTGCTGTTATGGAAGGTGTGGGTGAGCCTGGGCTCATCGTTGGTGGTGCCGGATCACCGCATAATTACGCCCTGAAGCCATCGCAGGCGCAGATGCTGGAGTCCGCGAAGGTCGTGTTCTGGGTGGGGCACGAAATGGAAGCTTTCCTCGAAAAGCCGCTGGAAACCATTGCCGCGAACGCCCGGGCCGTTGAGCTGTTTGACGCTCATGGCCTCGTTAAACTGGAGTTTCGCGAGGGCGGCGCATTCGATGAGCATAGCCATGAAGAAGAGGCCGGTCACGATGATCATGACCATGGAAAGAAAGCCGAAGCTGACCACGACGATCATGACCATGACAAGAAAGCCGAAGCAGGCCACGACGACCATGACCATGACAAGAAAGCCGAAACCGGCCATGAGGGTCACGCGCACGGGAAGTTCAATCCTCATATCTGGCTGGATCCGGTGAACGCAAAAGCGCTCGTTCACGAGATCGAGGAAGTCCTCGTGAAGGCTGACCCGAAAAATGCCGGCAAATACAAAGCCAATGCCGAAAAGGTAATGGCCAGACTTGATGAACTGGTCGTTGAGGTTTCGGCTGATCTGAAGCCGGTGCACGACAAGGGCTTCATTGTTTTTCACGATGCCTATCAGTATTTCGAAAAGCGCTTTGACGTGGCCGCAGCGGGCTCGATCACCGTTTCGCCGGAAGTCATGCCCGGAGCGGAGCGCATCACCGAGATCCGCGCAAAGGTTCAGGAACTGGGCGCAGCATGCGTGTTTGCCGAGCCGCAGTTTGAACCCAAACTGGTATCAACGGTGACCGAAGGCACGCAGGCGAAATCAGGCGTTCTCGATCCTCTCGGCGCGGCACTCGACAACGGGCCGGAGCTGTACTTCCAGTTGATCCGCAACATGGCGGCGTCATTCAAGACCTGCCTGTCCAAAGCCAGCTGACGAAGCTGGAGCACGTTCATAGCGGGCGGCTAATGCCGCCTGTTTTTAAGTCAATTTGATGTAATGTAATAACATATGAAAACAGATCTACTCCCAGTCACGGTCCTGTCCGGTTTCCTCGGCGCCGGAAAGACAACGCTTCTCAACCATATCCTCAACAATCGCGAGGACATGCGTGTTGCCGTCATCGTCAACGACATGAGCGAGGTCAATATCGATGCGAGCCTGGTTCGCGATGGTGGAGCCGATCTGTCACGCACCGATGAGCAACTCGTTGAAATGACCAATGGTTGCATCTGCTGCACGTTGCGCGACGATCTGCTCAAGGAGGTTACGGCGCTAGCGGGACAAGGGCGTTTCGATCACCTGCTGATCGAGTCAACCGGCATCTCGGAGCCGCTGCCCGTGGCGTCCACCTTTGAATTTCGCGATGAGAACGGCGATAGCCTGTCGGATGTCGCGCAGCTTGATTCCATGATCACAGTGGTCGATGCGGCAAGCCTGCTGAAAGACTACGGGTCCAGCGATTTCCTGCGCGACCGTGGCGAAACGATGGGAGAAGACGATGACCGCACGCTGGTCGACCTCCTAGTTGACCAGATTGAGTTTGCCGACACGATCATCCTCAACAAGGTCTCTGCAGCTTCTCCGCAAGATTTGGACTCCGCGCGGAAGATCATCCGCTCGCTCAACCCTGATGCGACCGTGATCGAGGCAGATTTCGCCCGTATGCCGCTTGGCGAGGTCCTCGGCACTGGCCGGTTCGACTTCGAAAAAGCGCATGAGCATCCTCTCTGGTACAAGGAACTGAACGGGTTTGCCGAGCATGTGCCAGAGACCGAAGAGTATGGCGTCCGCTCCTTCGTCTACCGGGCGCGTCAGCCGTTTGATCCTGAAAAGCTGAAGGCATTCGTCAACCGGCCATGGCGGGGTGTCGTACGTGCCAAGGGGTTCTTCTGGCTCGCCACGCGTCCGCGGTTCGTCGGCGAACTCTCCATGGCTGGTGCGCTCGTTCGAACGGAGAAACGGGGTCTGTGGTGGTCTGCTGCTCCCAAGAAATACTGGCCCGACGACCCGGCCTGGCAGCGTTCGATGGAGCCCTTTTTCGATCCCGTTTGGGGCGATCGGCGTCAGGAACTGGTCTTCATAGGCTGTGACCCGATGGACGAGGCCGCCATACGCAAGGACCTCGATGCTTGCCTGGTGAAGGCGCCGGCGTTCCTGCCTGCCATATGGCGCGACATGCCCGATCCGTTTCCGGCGTGGGGAACAGGTCAGCCATGAGCTACCACCGGCAACATGTCCAATATGCAGGCGTTGGTGTTGGTCTGGCCGACAACCCGAAAGCCATGAACCTCATCCACGCGCAAGGTGCCGCTGCAGTGATCTGGAAGCGCCAGCCGGAACGCAGTTTTCAGGCCTGGATTGACAGCCTCGATCCAGCCTGTCTGCCGCGCGCGCGCGTCGTTCTGCAGCCGCACTCGGTGCGCGATGTGGTGTCTTTGATCTGTGTCGGCGCCGGCATGCCAGGCGGCGAACATCACGACGTGTTCATCGACGACATTGTAGCGTTGGCAGACGTGTTTGCCACATTGATGAATACCCCTTACCTGCGCCTGAGGCTGGATGTTGTGAACGACAATGCCTGCCGCAAATTTCATATTGATGCGGTGACCGCACGGCTGGTCTGCACCTATCGCGGCACCGGTACACAGTATGGCATTTCGACCGATGGGGCCGAGCCGGAAAGAGTGTTCACCGTGCCCACCGGCGCGCCGATTATTCTCCGTGGCACGCTGTGGCCTGATCCACCGCCGTCCGGATTGTTGCACCGCTCGCCTCCTGTCGAGGGAACAGGCGAGACGAGACTGGTCCTGGTTCTGGACCCGGTGCACGACGAATTGGCGGGCACATGATCCCGTACGCCAAACCTGATCAATACAACTTCTCAAAACAGGGGAAAGAAAATGTTTGAAAAACTATCTGCAGCCAAATTTCTGCAAACCGCTTTTGCAACGACCGCTTTGGCGTTGGGTATGCACATGTCTGTTTCCACGCAGGCATACGCGCAAGCGGCAATATTTGAAGTTGTCCACCCGGATGTGGAACAGGGCGAGATCGAAGTTGAAGTCCTGAACGGTGTAGGGCTTGGAGATGTTGAAGATGGAGACGAGCGTTCGGTCCATGAGTTTGCAATTGGCTATGGACTGACGGATATCTGGAAATTCACTGCTGCTGTGGAAGTTGCAAATCCGGAATCGGAGAATGCCGAAGTCGAGGCTTTTGAATTTGAAAACCTTGTACTGCTGCCGTTTTTTGGTGGCGGTCATGATCACGACGGAAAAACGTCTGACGACGATCATCCCGAGTTCTCGCTTGGCTTTTACACGGCTTTGGAAGTTCCAAGAGAAGGTGGCATCGATGCTGGTGCAATTGCGTTTGGTCCCGTTTTCGAAACCGAAATCGGATCATTGAAATGGGTTGGAAACCTGTTGGTCGAAGTGCCGTTTGAAGGGGGTGATCCAGGGCTTTCCTATGCGTCCCAGGTTGTCTTTCCGCTGAATGAAAGTGTCGGCATTGGCGTGGAGAATTTTGGTGAGTTTGAAGGTGCATTTGGCGATGCCGGAGATCAGGAGCACTATGCAGGCCCTGCCGTTTATTTTGAGGCCGAACTACCAAACGGGCATGTCATAGAACCAAGAGCGGCAGTCTTGTTTGGTCTGAATGACAACTCGTCAGATGCGGTCTTTTCGTTCAACCTCGAATACAAGATTGGCAAGAACTAAAGTCGATATCTGGTGGCTCTCCCGGCTGGTGCTGATGTCCTTTCGACAACCGCACCAGTTCCGACCGTCCGATATGGCGATGCTGCAGTACAGCTCGGTTGGGCAGGGCAGCTAGGCTCTTTGCGCCGCCTTGAAATATCGGCGCTAAAGAGCGTTAGTGCGCTTCATCCCAGTTGTTTGCTGCACGCGCGTCCACCTGGATCGGTACCGAGAACGACACCGCAGGCAATGGAGCTGCTACCATCACGTCGGAGGCTATCTTGATGGTCGCATCTGCTTCGGCATCGGGCACTTCGAAGATCAGTTCATCATGCACCTGCAGCAGCATACGCGCGTTCAGGCCTGCATCTGCAAGTGCCTGCGGCATGCGGATCATGGCGCGGCGGATGATATCGGCGGCCGAGCCCTGGATGGGCGCATTGATGGACGCGCGCTCCTGGAACGCCCGTTCCGACGCATTGGGTGATTTTATGCGCGGAAAATGCATGCGCCTGCCGAACACTGTTTCCACATAGCCATTGGCCCGGCAAAACGCCTTGGTGTGCTCCATATAGTCCTTGATGCCGGGGAAGCGTTCGAAATAGGTTTTGATATAGCGCCCTGCCTCCTCGCGCGGAATGGCAAGCTGGTTGGCCAGCCCGAACGCCGAAATACCGTAGATAATGCCGAAATTAATGGCCTTGGCCTTGCGCCGGATGCTCGGGTCCATGCCTTCAACCGGTGTATCGAACATCTCCGATGCGGTCATGGCGTGAATGTCCAGCCCATCGGCAAATGCCTTCTTCAACTGGTCGATACCGGCAATGTGGGCCAGAACGCGCAGTTCGATCTGGCTGTAGTCGGCAGACACCAGCTTGTGACCGGGACTTGCCACAAAGGCAGTTCTGATCTGGCGTCCTTCTGCGGTGCGCACCGGAATGTTCTGCAGGTTCGGATCGGTCGAAGACAGTCTGCCGGTGGATGTCGAGGCCAGCGAGTAGGAAGTGTGGACACGCCCGGTCTCAGGGTTGATATGGCCGGTGAGCGCGTCCGTATAGGTTGAGCGCAGCTTGGTCAGTTGCCGCCAGTCGAGCAATTTGCGGGCCAGTTCAACACCGTCCGTTGCCAGGTCTTCCATCACCTGGCTGTCGGTGCTCCAGGCGCCTGTTGCGGTTTTCCGGCCGCCCTGAAGTCCAAGCTTGCCAAACAGGATTTCACCGATCTGTTTTGGTGATCCCAGATTGAACGTCTCACCGGCAAGCTCATGTACCTGGCTTTCCAGCGCATCCGCACCCTTGGAAAACTCACCCGACAACCGCGCCAATACGGTTCTGTCCACCAGGATGCCTTCACGTTCCATGGCGGCGAGAACCGGCACCAGCGGACGCTCCAGCGTTTCATAGACGGTTGCGCGATGTTCCGTTGCCAGCCGCGGTTTCAGCACATGCCACAGCCTTAAGGTTATGTCTGCATCTTCAGCCGCATAGCTTGTCGCCTGGTCCAGCGGCACCAGATCAAACGTCACCTGGGATTTGCCGGTGCCGGCAACTTCCTTGAACTTGATCGGCTTCAGACCGAGATGAACTTCAGCAAGCTCGTCCATGCCATGTCCGTTAACGCCCGAATCCAGCGCATAAGACAGCAACATCGTGTCATCGATCGGCGCCACATTGATACCGAGGCGCTGAAATACCGTCAGATCATACTTAAGGTTCTGGCCGATCTTCAGAATGCCCGGGTGCTCAAGCACCTCTTTGACCGCGCCGATGACCTCTGCCTCTGACAACTGCTCCAGATCACCACCGCCGAAATCAAGTCCGTCCGATGCCCGGTGACCGGTCGGGATGTAGCAGGCCTTGCCCGGTTCGACGCTGAAGGAGATGCCGCACAGTTTTGCCTGCATGTTGTCGAGTGATGTGGTTTCGGTATCCACCGCCACCAGCCCGGCCTGCCGGATCATGTGTATCCAGGCATCCAGACGGTCTCGTGTCGTGACGCGCTCATAGGCAGCATGATCAGGCGGCGCCAGGTTGCGCATCCTGTCTGCCATGACACTTGCAGCATTGCCGCCGGTTTGGGCATCAGATGCATCTGCAGGAGCCGTGTCGCTACCATCATTGGCGACCGGTACACCGAGTTCATCCACATCGGCACCCTCCGGCGGCCAGCCGGTGAAGGTCACTTCTATCGGCTCGATGTCGGCGGCATTGGCCTCGAAGTCGCCGGAGACCCGGCGGATCAGCGTATTGAAGTCCAGCGCCTTGAGGAAACCGATCAGAGCTTTGGCTTCCGGTTCAATCACGCCGAAATCTTCAATCGGGTGATCAACAGCCACATCGGTTTTCAGGATGACCAGTTGCTTCGAAACACGTGCCTGATCGGCAAATTCGATCAGCTTTTCCCGTCGTTTGGGCTGCTTGATCTCTTCTGCCCGCGCCAGCAGGCTCTCCAGGTCGCCATACTCCTCGATCAACTGTGCACCGGTCTTGACGCCGATGCCGGGCACGCCGGGCACATTATCCACGCTGTCACCGGCAAGTGCTTGAACCTCAACAACCTTTTCAGGGGGCACGCCGAATTTCTCGATAACTTCGGCACGCCCGATAGCCTTGTCTTTCATGGTATCCAGCAACATCACCTGATCGGTAACCAGTTGCATCAGATCCTTGTCGGATGACACGATGCGCACCGTTGCGCCAACCGCCGCGGCCTGGGTGGCGTAGGTTGCGATCAGATCGTCGGCTTCATAGTTGTCCTGCTCGATGCACGCAACGTTGAAGGCTTCGGTTGCCTGCCGGATCAGGCCGAACTGAGGTATCAGGTCTTCCGGGGCCGGCGGGCGGTGGGCCTTGTAGTCCGGATAGATGTCATTGCGGAACGATTTTGAGGATTTATCGAAGATGGCTGCGATGTGGGTCGGTTTGTCATCTGCCGACATCTGCTGGAGCAACTTGTACAACATGTTGCAAAAGCCCTGCACGGCGCCGACCGGTAGCCCGTCAGACTTGCGGGTCAATGGTGGCAATGCGTGGTAAGCGCGGAAAATATAGCCGGAGGCATCTATCAGATAAAGATGGTCACCGGACTGGATCGGGCGGGATGCTGCTGTACTCATGGTGCGGGCACTATGCCACCTGTCCTGACCCTTTGCCATAAGCTGAAACGCTTGTTTGCACAGGCAAGGTGTCTGTTGCTGACATTTCCTGACATCATCCAAAACAGCACAATATTGCGAACGGTAAGGGTGGTTCCACATTATTTGCCGTTCTGGCTGGCTGAATACCCTTGCCAAGGCCCCCCTCAATAGATGGATAATGAGACTTCTTAATTTAGGGAGTAGTGCCATGAACCTTCAGGCGAATGAAAATGACTTCAGCGGGATCATCGAGGCCGACCGTGCACACGTCTGGCACCATCTGACTCAGCACAAGAAGTTTGAGACCATCGACCCGCTTGTTATCATCGAAGGCAAGGGAATGCGTGTATGGAACACCGCAGGCCGCGAGCATCTCGATGCGGTATCCGGCGGTGTGTGGACCGTGAATGTCGGCTATGGCCGTGAAAGCATTGCCGATGCGGTTCGCGACCAGCTCGTCCAGCTGAACTATTTCGCTAATTCGGCCGGCAGCATTCCGGGCGCCAAATTTGCCGAGCGGCTGATGTCCAAGATGCCCGGTATGACCCGCGTTTACTATTCCAACTCCGGCTCGGAGGCCAATGAGAAGGCCTACAAGATTGTCCGCCAGATTTCGCACAACAAGCACGGTGGCAAGAAACACAAGATCCTGTATCGCGACCGGGATTATCACGGCACGACCATTACTGCACTGTCGTCATGTGGCCAGAACGAGCGCCGCGATCAGTATGGGCCATTTACGCCCGGTTTTGTCGAAGTACCGCATTGTCTCGAATATCGCTCGCAATGGGGCGAGGTGGACGATTACGGCGTCCGCGCCGCCAATGCCATTGAAGAGGTTATCCTGCGCGAAGGTGCCGACACGGTCGGGGGCCTCATCCTTGAGCCGGTTACGGCCGGCGGTGGTGTGATTACACCGCCACAAGGCTATTGGGACCGGGTCCAGGAAATCTGCAAGAAGTATGATGTTCTGCTGATCATCGATGAAGTTGTGTGTGGTATGGGCCGCACCGGTGAATGGTTCGGCTATCAGCATTACGGCATAAAGCCGGACATGGTGACCATGGCAAAGGGTGTGGCGTCAGGTTATGCCGCCATTTCGTGCACAGTGACAACAGAAGCCGTATTCAACGAGTTCAAGGCGGATCCATCTGATCCGATGAGCTATTTCCGCGATATTTCCACGTTTGGCGGTTGTGCGGCGGGCCCGGCGGCAGCGCTGGAAAACATGCGCATTCTCGAAGATGAGAAGCTGCTGGAAAACACCACTGCCATGGGTGAATACCTGCTGGAGCAGTTCGAAGTCCTGAAAGGCAAGCACGCCATGGTTGGCGATATACGCGGCAAGGGCCTGTTCTGCGGCATGGAACTGGTGCTTGATCGCGAGTCCCGCGAGCCGGTTCCCGAAAGTACCACCCAGGCCATTGTGGCAGATTGTTTTGCAACCGATGCAGTTATCATCGGTGCCACCAACCGCTCGCTCAGCGGTCTCAACAACACACTGTGCTTCTCTCCGGCGCTGATTTGCACCAAGTCGGATCTGGATGAAGTCGTGGCATCAGTGGATCGCGCATTGACCAAGGTTGCCGCTGCTTAAAACTGGGGATTGCAAGACACCGGTTCGGCCGCCTGTATTTTGCAGGCGGCCGTTTTTGTTGGACCGAACAGATTTCAAACGGTGTTGGTTTTTATCAGTTCCAGCACGGCAGCAATGACGTTGTCGACCGCGACCGCTGCCAGGATCATTCCCATGACCCGGCTGACGATGGCGGCACCGCTTGTGCCGATGACTTTCAGGATTGGCGTGGCCAAAAGCATGAGAACAAGTGCAACGCCCACCACCGCAACTAGTATGCCTGCAGTTACCGCCTGTTCGGCGAAGCTGAACCGGTTGTTGTCGGTGAGCAGAACAACTGCCAGCATCGCACCGGGTGATGCCAGTGACGGAACCGCCAGTGGAAACACCGCCGGGCTGTCCGGTTCCTCGTCAGCATCTGCCTTGCTGATTTCCTGTTTGGGTTTTGAATCACCGAAAATCATTGTCAGCGCAAACAGGAACAGGATCAGACCACCGGCGATCTGGAAGGCGGGCAGGCCGATGCCCAGAGCGTCAATCAGAAATTGTCCGGCGACCAGGAAGAACATCAACACACAGATCGCCAGCACCGCAGCATGAATGGCGACGCCTGTGCGTTTTTTCGCTTCAATGCCTGCCGTCACAGCCACGAAAACCGGAATGGTGCCGATCGGGTCGATAACCACCCACAACGTTACGAATTGTTCGAAAATTTCCTGCATCAGCCTGTGTGCTTTACCTTGCCGCCATACTTAGTTGATGCCCATAGACCATGTTCGCAAGCCATTCGCCAGAACCTGAGAGATTTTATTCTTCATAAAGAGTAAAATCCTTGTTGCTGCAGTATCGGAAATGTGAGGCGCGGGCACACACTCCGCGTCTTGACGTTGAACCTCTGCATCACAATATCTCGTATATGAAGTTGACTGCCGGATCGGTGTTGTGCGGGGCTGAATGTCCAGACCGCATGAAACAGCCCGGCCAAACATCGAGCTGCTTGTTAAAGGGCTTTTGAAAAATGACACGCAATACGGCTTTTCCGTCGCCTTTCTTCGTCGGATTTGATGAAATCGAGCGACTGTTGGAGCGGGCGGCAAAAACTGCTCCCGATGGCTATCCCCCTTATAATGTGGAAAAACAGCCGTCCGACAGCGAAGATAATGCTGAAAAACTGCGCATTACGCTGGCAGTGGCAGGTTTTTCTGCACGCGAGCTTGAACTGACGCTGGAAGACAACGAACTGGTGATTGAAGGTCGTCAGACAGACGAGCCGGCGCGCGAATTCCTGCATCGCGGCATTGCCGCGCGCCAGTTCCGCCGCATCTTCGTGCTGGCCGACGGCATGAATGTCGTGTCTGCCAGCCTCGACAACGGGTTGCTGGCCATTGACCTGGAGCGCCCGGAGCCGCAGCGGGTGGTGCGCAAGATCGAAATACGGCAACCCGCCTGATGATCAGTTTTTTCTGCCTGACGACGCAACTATTGAAGGAAACCAGACCATGACGGATCACAAGACAAACCGGTTGCCTCAGATACCTGAAAGCGAAATAACACTCGCGAATATGGGAATGGGTGAGGTGGCTTATGTACGTGAATTGCCGGCTCAGGAAGTTGAGCAACTGATCGGCCAGAAAATCGACGCTGATCCGGCTACACCTTTGTATTGTCTGTACCTTGCCGACGGCACACCGGTTTCGGTGTCCGACAGCCGCGAGGCGGCAATCGCAAATGCCATCGAGCATGACCTGGCGGCTATCAACCCCAACTAGAAAGATTTATGCTGCGTGCGGTGCTGTGGCGGCGGGTTCGGTCAAAATGGCGTAGAGCCCTTCCGCCTTGTCTGTGCCGCGCAGTTTTTCAACAACGGTAGAATCGCGCAGCAGGCGAGAAATGCGCGCCAGTGCCTTCAGATGGTCTGCGCCGGCGCTTTCCGGAGCCAGCAGCAGGAATACCAGATCAACAGGATTGTCGTCCACGGAATCGAATTTGACCGGTGAAGCCAGCCGGGCGAACAGGCCGTGAACCTTATCCAGTGCCTGGAATTTCCCATGCGGAATGGCAATGCCCTGTCCAAGCCCGGTCGAGCCCAGTTTTTCGCGTCTCAACAGGGTCTCAAAGATAACCTGGGTATCGAGACCGGAAAGCCGTGCGCCCTCCTGCGCCAGTTCCTGCAGTAACTGGCGTTTGCTGGACGCCTTCAGGTTAGGCAGTACGGCATTACTGGAAATTATGGTCGACAATTGCATGATTGACTGATTCTCCATGCACTTGGTGTATCTAGATCCGGTCCGGCGAAGGTCCGGAAGGTTAAAGGCATTCAGCAGGTCGGCCTGTCAGTTCCCGCCAGGGTCCAGCCATCCGACATTTCCGTCTTTGCGCTTGTAGACTACATTTAAGCTGCCATTGCGGCTATTGCGGAAAACCACAAACTGTTCATTCGTGAAATCAAGTTTCATGACGGCCTCCCCTACCGACAGCTCATCAATGCTGGCTGTTGATTCTGCAATAATCACCGGGTTCAGATCAACCGGTTCTTCTGTTGCGCCTTCAACATCTGCCTGCAGGACGTAAGCGGCTGCAGGGACCGCGTTCACAGGTTCCTTGCGGGCAAGATGATGATCTTTCAGGCGCCTTTTGTAGCGGCGCAGCCGTGTTTCCAGATGGCCGACGGCGGTATCCGCCGCTGAGTGCGCATCGCCGCCACTGCCGTTCGCATTGAGCGCAAGGCCGGTCGTCAGATGCAGGGTAATCTCGCAGTCAAAACCGGATTTTTGTTTTTCCACCACCACCAGGCAGCTAACAATACCGTCAAAATATTTTGCTACATCATTGTGGATGCGTCCTTCGACGTGCTCACGCAATGCGTCACCAATGTCGAGGTTTTTGCCGGTTATCTGAATCTGCATGATTTAGGATTACCCCTTCTTCGCAGAGCAAGTCTGTCGAAAGACGATTACATTTTCAATATTGACTGTTTCGATCGGACCTGTTTAAGCGCAATTCGGGTTCATTGTCCGTTTCGCTGTTTTTCAACTGTGTTTCCCGATCAAGGCGCGCGGAACCTATTGCCACCCGACCAGCTTGTCAATCAGCCTATGAAAAGAATGTGGGAAAGTTTTGCCGCCAGATTTCTGGTTGAATCAACAAGGAATGATAATCCTGATCGCTTCCAAAGTGTTCGAGTAACTTTATGGCTTCATTTGAACCCATGTTGCTTCAGGCTTCAGGTTTTCCTGCTTGTTCAACCGGAGCCATGAACCGGAACTAGCCCGCTTCAAGCATGCGTTTCTGCCGCCGCCGCATGATAGAAGACGGAATATGCATGGCTTCACGGTATTTCGCCACCGTGCGCCGGGCTATTTCGATACCTTCTGCGCACAGCAGATCGACAATCTGGTCGTCCGACAGGATTTTTGCGGCGGTTTCCTCGTCGATCATTGACCGGATTCTGTGTCGTACCGATTCTGCGGAATGATCATCGCCGCCGGCTGAGGAAGAAATTGCCGTGGTGAAGAAGTATTTCAGTTCAAACACGCCGCGCGGGGTTTCGAAGTACTTGTTCGATGTGACCCGGCTGATCGTGGATTCGTGCATGGAAATGGCATCGGCAACCGTTTTCAGATTGAGCGGTCGTAAATGCTCCACACCGTACATCAGAAACGCGTCCTGCTGACGTACGATTTCGCGTGCAACGGCCAGAATCGTGCGCGCGCGCTGGTCCAGGCTCTTGACCAGCCAGGTTGCATTGGACATGCAGTCTGACAGGTAAAGCTTGTCCGTATCACGCGTGGTGCCCCGGCTCACCTGCGCGAAATACTGGTTGTTGACCAGCACTCTCGGCAGCGTTTCGGTATTCAGTTCAACAGCCCAGCTGCCATCAGGCGCCGGACGCACGATGACATCCGGGACAACCGGTTGCACGATGACCGATCCGAAAACATTTCCGGGTTTCGGATTCAGCGACCGGATTTCGTCGGCCATGTCCCGCAAGTCGTCCATGTCGACCTTGCACATGGATTTGAGTCGGGCGAAGTCATGCTTTGCCAAAAGGTCGAGATTTTCGATGAAAACCTGCATGGCCGGGTCAAAGCGGTCGCGTTCCCTGAGCTGAATGGCCAGACATTCCTTCAGATCGCGGGCCAGAATGCCGGGCGGGTCGAAGGTCTGCACGATGTCCAGGGTTTTCTCGACCAGATCAGGTTTCGCGCCCAATGTGTCGGCGACTGAGTCTACATCACCCGTCAGATAACCGGCTTCATTCACGAGGCCGATCAGGTGTGCCCCGATCATGCGCATGGCCGGATCAGACACCGTCAGATGCAGTTGTTCCGTCAAATGGTCGGCAAGTGTACTTTCGCTGGCTAGCGTTGCATCGAAGGCCATTTCGCCGTCATAGCCGCCACCGCCACCGCCACCACTGCCGCCGGCCGTGTTGCCGGTACTGGACAATTGCCAGCCGGAATCCTGCATCCCCATGGGGTCAGCGGCCTCACGGTTGATCTTGTCGGCAGTGGCTTCATCGGCGTAGACATTTTCAAGACCGGTGTCGAACTGGTCGAGGTTTTCCGGTGTGTTTTCGCCTGATGCAATTTGTTCTGCTGTATCTTTCAGTTCAGCGCCGGTGACGGCTTCATCGCGACCGGTCTCGCCGTCGCTGTCAGACACGATGTCCCGGCCTGCCTCGTCGCGCTCGTCGCGCTCCAGCAACGGGTTCGACTCCAGTTCGTTTTCCACATAAGCCTGCAGCTCAAAATTCGACATCTGCAGCAGTTTGATGGCTTGCTGCAGTTGCGGCGTCATGACCAGGGATTGCCCCTGGCGCATTTGCAATTTTTGACTCAATGCCATCGCTGGCCTACTCCCGCACTACAAACCGGAGCAGTACGACGATCCATCCGGACCTCCCAGGCTGCTCCAACACATCAAAAACGATCAGGCACACGAGGTTTCTGGCAGCAACACCAAAACCGTGCTGATCTTGTGCCGGAACGAAATTTTCGACAGTTCAGTCGCTCACGCCACATGTTTGCAGGATATTAAAGGCTGAAACCTTCACCAAGGTAAAGACGCCGCACGTCAGGGTGTGCAACGATCTGTTGTGGTGTACCTTCCATTAATACGTGGCCTTCATGGATGATAAGGGCCCGGTCAATGATCTCGAGGGTTTCTCGGACGTTGTGATCCGTAATAAGCACCCCGAGGCCCCGAGAGGTGAGCTGTCGCACCAGTTGGCGAATATCATTGATCGCAATTGGATCAATCCCTGCGAAGGGCTCGTCGAGCAGGATGAATCGAGGATTTGCGGCAAGGGCTCTGGCAATTTCAACCCGGCGTCGCTCTCCCCCAGACAATGCCATAGCTGGCGAATTCGTGATATGTGTGATCTGAAACTCATTAAGCAATCCACGCAACTTACGCTCGCGCTCAGTGCGGTCGGGAACGTGTAACTCCAGCACCGCGCGAATATTGTCCTCAACCGTAAGTGCCCGGAAAACGGACGCTTCCTGTGGCAGATATCCAATTCCCAGCCTGGCTCGCTGATACATCGGCAAGTCAGTGATATCTTCCCCATCGAGCGATATGGTCCCCGAATCAGCAGCGATCAGACCGGTGATCATGTAAAACACCGTCGTTTTCCCTGCGCCATTGGGACCAAGCAACCCTACAGCTTCTCCACGGCGGACCGACACGCTGACATCCTGGGTTACTGGCCGCCGTTTGAAGGACTTGCGCAAATTACGCGCCACAAGGCCTTCTGTCGGCGCAGAACCCGGTCTTGCAAATGTCTGGCTGGAAGGCTCTTTTGCCCGTCTGCCAAACAACGAAGACCAAAACGATGACTTGCCGGTTCGCTTCACGTGATTACCGCTCAACAGGATTAAGGTTTGCTGAAGCCCTATGGTTAATGTTTGCCTAATTTGCAAGCAGCAACCGTGTGTGAGCCTCATTAGGGCAGGAAAGGCAGGGGTTAGTCGGGGTTGAAACTGAATTTCACACGGGCTCCCGGAACCCCGACAAATTTCGATTCATTGGTATTCAGGTTCACATTCAGTTTTTCACCTTTCACAACGCTGGTGCCCTGGATCACGGTGACCTTGCCGGTGACAACGGCGGTGTTGGCTTTGACATTCATTTTCATGCGGTCGCCGGTAATGGTCTGTGATCCGGTTTTTATTTTTACCCCGCCGCCTTTCGTCTCCAGCCAGGTGACATCGGTTCCGCCCCCCTTGGTTTTGACGAAAGTGGCGATCAGGTTGGTTGAGTTCAAGCTGACATCGTCTTGCCGGGCCCTGACATTGCCGCGGAAAATAGCCTGGTTCTTGCTCTCAAACAGCTCCATCTGATCGGATTCGATATTGACCTTGCTTTTCTTTTTCTGAGCCTCAGCGGGCAGTGCGGCAAGACTTGCCGCCATCACGATCAGCGCAACAGCAATACCGGCCTTGTTGGGTGTCCCGAAGCTGGTCAGTTTCATTGTTGCAGATTCCCTTTTGAACTGGATGTCTCCACCTGAACGGCAGGCGTGCCGGTTTTCGTCCCTGCAGAATTGAATATCGCACGAACCCGAGATTTGAAAGTCACGTGTTCGCCGTTGTTGGTAACATCAACACCGGTGGACCTGATCACCCCGCCCTCCATGACCACGAGTATCTCGGCTTGTGAGGTCAACGCCTTCTGCTTCACGTCAATGTCTGCGGTGTCCATATTGGCGGTGAACGAGTCGGTAAGTTTGATGGACACATCGCCTGACAGGCGCAGGGACTTGTCCTTGGAATTGAACAGGCCGGTTTTGGCAGTCACGTCCATGGCGCGCCCGTCTGTGCGTCTGAGCAGGCCCGTGACCTGGCGCATGTGAACCAGATTTGGCTGTTCCTTGTCCTGGTTGGCTTCCACGGCGGCAATTGTATAGGGTTGCTGGTCATCGTCGAAACCGGCAACTTCGGAGCCCTGAACAGCAAACCGTTCCTGTTCTGATGCCTGTTTCGGCGTTGCTACCGGAGCGGCGGGCTGGGGTGCAGTGGCGGTTTCGATATCAAACCCCGAGGCCTGGATCAGGAAAACCCCGAACACCCCTGCCGCAGCGAGTACGAACAACCACACCATAATAGCAGGCCCGCGCCGCCTGCGTCTGATGGTTGGTCGTGCTCTAGATATCATTGCCGTTTTCTCCCCCTTTCATCCGGATCATACCGGACGGGACAGGGTCTGTCGTGCGTTCTGCCCGGAAAATCTTGCCGAATAAAGGCGGGCGCAACCGGCCTTTGCTCACGAGTGGGCAAAAATGTCCTCGTTTGGCCAACCGGCAAGGTCAAGACCTGCACGGGTCGGCAGGAAGTCAAAACACGCCTGGGCAAGCTCTGCACGCTCTTCGCGACGCAGCATCTGGTCCAGCCTGACCTTGAGTTCGTGCAGGTAAATCACGTCAAGCGCTGCATATTGCTTCTGGGCGTCGGACAGAACCGGGGTGCCCCAGTCGGAACTTTGTTGCTGCTTGGACATTTCAATGCCCAGCATTTCGCGCACCAGGTCCTTCAGGCCATGCCTGTCGGTATAGGTACGCGCCAGCCGCGAAGCGATCTTGGTGCAATAGACAGGGGACGTATCCACGCCCAGATAGGCCTTCAGCATGCCCACATCAAAGCGTGCATAATGGAAGATCTTGGTGACGTTTGCATCCTCCATCAGCGCTTTAAGGCGCGGAGCATGGTAGGTTTTACGATCAAGCTGCACCAGATGAGCATCATCATCTCCGGCTGACAGCTGTACCACGCACAGCTTGTCACGGTTGGCGTGCAAACCCATTGTTTCGGTGTCGACGGCCACACTTGATCCGAAGTCCAGTCCGTCGGGCAGATCGCCCTGATGAATTCTGACTGCCATTTTTGCTTTGTGCCTTGCTTGTCTGAACGCGATTTATCAATGGGCTATAACACAAGCCGCCTTATTGGCAACACTTGGGTGATGGTGTCAGGCTGCGGTCAGCCCGGGAAGACCGACCCTGGCACGACCTTCTTCGGACTTCAGGGAAAAGTCCTGCCCGGCAAACTCGTCAGCACCTTCCGTGCACAGCCACACCACAGTTTTGCCGACCCAGTCGGCCGGAATGTGGACCGACGGGTCAAGCTGGCTCACCGGGTTGATGCCCGATGCCTTGATGGATACCTGCATATCCGTTGCCACGGTGCCGGGGCTGAGACCGACGACGCGAATACCCTTGCCGGCATATTCCTTGTCGGCGCACCGCGTCAGCATCGCTGCTGCCGCCTTGGACGAGCAATAGTGGCTCCAGCCCTCCATGGGCCCGTAAGCCGCACCTGAGGAAATGTTGATGATGGTGCCACTGCCTTGCGCTTCCATTTCCGGGATGGCAGCACGCAAGCCGAAAAACACCCCCTTGTAGTTCACATCGGCCACTTTCGCCCATTCATCGGGGTCTGCGTCGGCCAGTCGTGAAATCGGATCGATCAGCCCGGCATTGTTGACCAGAATATCAACCCGGCCGAAATCCTGTTTGCATTTTTCCACCATGGCGACCACTTGCGGGTAACTGCTCACGTCGCAGGTGATGGTTTCGGCGGTTCCGCCGCTGTCACGAATGTCTTGCGCAACCTGTTCGATTTCAGATGACGTACGTGCTGCCATCAGAACCGAGACACCCTCGCTAGCAAGCTGGCGTGCGGCGGCGGCCCCTATGCCGCGGCTGGCTCCGGTAATAATGGCGGCTTTTCCACTGAGTGTGCTGGTCATGAAGATGGCTCGCTTGTGTCGGTTTGGATGGTCATGCCGGAATCAACGACGGATGCCACAACCGCTGACGCTGTCAGCGTGAGCAATTCGTTTGATTCGGCAAAGCAATCTGGATTGTTGGTGCCCAGGAGAAGACTCGAACTTCCACTTCCTTTCGGAAACTAGCACCTGAAGCTAGCGCGTCTACCAATTCCGCCACCTGGGCCCGATAATGGCTTTCTTGAACGGGAAAGCCGTCAGGCAGGCGCACTCATAGTTGCAGCCAAGGCAGCTTGTCAACCGGCGTCTTGCGCAATTCCTCGCCGCTGGCAGAATAAGTGTGTCATGATGGATTGCAGGTTGTGGCATCAAGGCTCTTTAAAAGCCCGCGACTGATCGCTAAAACCCACACAATCAAGCAGTGGCGCACAGCTTGTTTTGCAGCTGTTTCAAAGGCGAAATGAACCGATATGACCGCATCTTCAAAACTCGTGACTATCATTGGTGGATCAGGCTTTCTTGGTCGCCACATCACCCGCGCCCTGGCGCGCCAGGGACACCGAATTCGTATCGCAGTCAGGCGGCCTGATCTTGCCGGGCATGTGCAACCGCTCGGGACGCCGGGTCAGATCATGCCGGTACAGGCAAATCTGCGCTATCCTGAATCGATCGAGGCTGCATGTGCCGGGTCTGATGTGGTGATCAACCTGGTCGGCGTGTTGTTCTCGTCGGGCGGCCAGTCGTTTTCAGCCCTGCATGCTCATGGTGCCCGGGTTGCGGCACGTGCGGCCAAGAACGCCGGTGCTGCACAATTCATTCAGATGTCGGCAATCGGTGCTGACGAGAACTCGGCGTCCGAATACGCGCGCACCAAGGCTGAAGGCGAGGCGGCAGCGCGTGCGGAATTTCCCGGCGCGACAATCATCAGACCGTCAATAGTGTTCGGTCCGGAGGACAATTTCTTCAACCAGTTTGCCGCCATGGCGCGGTTTTCCCCGATCCTGCCGCTGATTGGCGGCGGCGAGACCAGGTTCCAGCCGGTGTTTGTCGGCGATGTTGCAGAGGCCGTCGCGACGTTGGTTGCAAACGGCAATGGCCACGGAAAAACCTGGGAATTTGGCGGACCGGCGCAACGCAGCTTCAAGGAACTGCTGGAGTATGTTGTTGAAGTGACCGGTCGCAAACGTCTGCTGGTGCCGGTTCCGTTTGCCCTTGCCCGCATCAAGGGAACTGTTTTGGGCCTGCTGCCAAACCCGCTGCTGACAGCCGATCAGGTTGACCTTTTGAAATCGGACAATGTCGTATCAGAAGCTGCCATTGCTGAAGGCCGCACACTGGAAGGTCTTGGTATCAAGCCGGAACCGATTGAAACCATTGTACCGGGATATCTGTATCGCTACCGCAAGGCCGGCCAGTTCTCCGCTCCGGTTATCTGATGCCGTCCCGACGCCTTGCAAGTTTCCTGCTGGGGTCGGTATTGCTGTCATCAGGCGCAGGTGCGCAGGGCCTGCAACCGGTTGATCTTGAACTGGTTCTCGCAGTGGACACCTCCACCAGCGTCGACCGGCAGGAGTTTGCCCTGCAGTCGCAGGGTCTGGCCGAAGCCTTCCTGCACGTGGATGTGGTTGCCGCGATTCGCTTCGCTGGTACCCAGGGTGTTGCCATTACTCTCGTACACTGGGCGGGCGAAGCGCGGCAGGCGACGGTGGTTGACTGGCATCTGGTGCGCGATGGCCGCACTGCTGCAGAATTGTCGGCGAAAATTGCATCATCATCCAGGACCATCAGAGGCCTGACCGATATTGCCGGGGCTATCGGGTATTCGGTCAATTCCATCGAGACAAACAACTATCTTGGTGCACGTCGGGTCATTGATATTTCAGGTGACGGCTCAAGCGACGCCCGCAGGTCCGAAGCGGCCCGAAATGCCGCCAACGCAAGCGGCGTCACGATCAATGGTCTGGTGATCCATAACAAGGACATAGATCTTGGTGAGCTGGCGAATATCGACCTTCGCGAGCACTACGCCAATCATGTCATTGGCGGGCCCGGATCGTTCATGATGACGGCGAAAAACTTTGACGACTTTCGCACCGCCATCCGCGCCAAGCTGGTGCGGGAAATCACCGGGCCGGTGTCAGCTGCGCTTGAGTAAGTTTGCTTGAGTCAACCGCCTGTACCTGTAGCTGCAAAGAACCCGATATGAACGAGATACAATAGCCCGGCGCCCAGCAACAGCCGATAGATTACGAATATGGTCAGTGAATACCGCTTGACGATCGCCATCAGGAACCAGATGGCGGCGAGCGCGGTAAAGAATGTCAGGATACCGGTTATTATGGCATCACCGGAAATGGTGGCTCCGTCCGATATGGCTTCACCCAGGACCAGCACGCCGGCACCGGCAATGGCCGGGATGCCGACGAGGAAAGAAAACCGGGCCGCTTCAGACCGCTGGAAGCCCAGCATCCGCGCTGCGGTCATGGTAATGCCGGAGCGGCTGGTGCCGGGAATGATGGCAACAGCCTGCGCCAGTCCGATGATCAGGGCCGGCATGAAGGTCATGTTCTCCATGGCCTTGACGTGTTTGCCGAGCCGGTCAGCGATATACATCAAAATGCCGAAGATAATAGCGTTCCAGGCGACGATTTCCGGTCCGCGTACCGCATCGATCATACCGGTTTTCTTGACGAACAGGCCAAATGCAACTGCCGGAATGGTTGCAACGATAATCAGCAGACCGAGACGGCCATGGTCGGTCATGCGGCCGCGCAGCAGGTTCAGCCCGCCCACAGTCAGGGCCAGGACATCTCGCCAGAAATACGTGATAACGGCCAGGAATGAGCCCATGTGGACCATCACATCGACAATAAGGCCTTGATCCTTCCACCCTGTCAGCGCAGGAACCAGTATAAGATGGCCTGAAGACGAAATTGGTAGAAACTCGGTAATGCCCTGAATGATGGCCAGTACGATGATCTGTTCCAGAAACATGCAGTGATCCCTGTTGACGTTGCGCTAGCACTGGCCACAACTTAGCTTTAGTAACATAATAATTCTACGGTGCGAATCGCTCGTAACCGGTTCGGCTTTTGGCTCTCATATCAGACTTTTTGGTGACCGCGCTATGGTGCGTCTTTTGCATTTTTCTCTCGATCCGTTTTCGCGCCGTGTCAGGTTATCGCTCGCCGAAATGGGACTGGCGGCTGAATTGAACGAGGAACGCCCCTGGGAGATGCGCGACGCCTTTCTCGACATGAACCCGTCCGGCACTTTGCCGGTCCTGATTGATCAGGACGGGACGGTGTGCGCCGGCGTGGAAGCCGTCGGCGGGTATCTGGATGAGCAATGGCCGCTTGAAACCGGTTCCCTGTGGGGAACCAACCCTGTGGTGCGCGCCGAAGTGCGCAGGCTGGTGGCCTGGTTTGACGGCAAGTTTCATCACGAAGTCACATCGCCTCTGCTTATGGAGAAGGTGGTGCGCCGGTTCGTTTCCGCATCGCAAGGTGGCGGCGCGCCGAAAATGAACCGGGTGCGCTCGGCGCTGGAGGCGCTGCGTACACATCTGGCCTACATCAACGCACTGGCGCAGGCCCGCAACCTGCTGGTCGGCGACGATCTGACCGTGGCAGACCTGGCTGCGGCGTCTCATTTGTCGGTGGCAGACTATCTCGGTGATATCGCATGGGATGACGTACCGGATGCCAAGGCCTGGTATCAGCGCATAAAGTCCAGACCGTCATTCCGGTCACTGCTGGCAGATCAGGTGCGCGGCATGCCGCCGTCTTCGCAGTACTCCGAGCTCGACTTCTGATAGTCTGCGCCTATGGCTACGCCTATTGAGACACAGTTGCGGCAGCGTGCCGAAGACCTTGGGTTCTGCGAATTGCGCATTACCGGCGCCACTCTGCCTGCTGAAACGGGCAAAAGGCTCCGTGAAGCCGTCGGTGACGGTCATCACGCCAGCATGAACTGGATGGAAACCACCCTGGACAGGCGCACCTCTCCCGATGCCATGTGGGCCGACGCCAGAAGCTGCATCATGCTGGCCATGTCCTATGCGTCTGACATGGACGTCATGGCGCGTCTGCAAGACCGCTCAACCGGCGTGATTTCGACCTATGCGCTGGGACGCGACTATCATGATGTTGTCAAGGGCAGGCTGAAGACACTTGCCGGGTGGCTGGCTGCACAAACCGGGCAGGACGTGAAAGTGTTTGTCGATACCGCGCCTTTGATGGAAAAACCGCTGGCCCAGCGCGCCGGGCTTGGATGGCAGGGCAAGCATACAAATCTTGTGTCGCGCGAACACGGGTCTTGGGTTTTTCTCGGCGCCATACTGTCTGCGGCGGAGCTGCCGCCTGACGAGGCAGAAGTGGATCATTGCGGGTCCTGCACGTCATGCCTGGAGGTATGCCCGACCAGGGCGTTTCCGGCACCCTACCGGCTTGATGCACGGCGCTGCATTTCCTATCTCACCATCGAGCACAAGGGCCATATCGACCTTGAGTTTCGCAAAGCCATGGGTAACCGCATCTATGGGTGCGACGATTGCCTTGCCGTATGCCCGTGGAACAAGTTTGCCGGTGAAGCGCGCGAGGCAAAGCTGGCCGCGCGGGCTGACCTTGTCGCGCCGCCGCTTGCGAAGCTCGCAGCGCTGGACGACCAGGAGTTCAGGACCCTGTTTTCCGGGTCGCCGGTCAAGCGTATCGGGCGTGATCGTTTTGTGCGCAATGTCATGATTGCTGTCGGCAATTCCGGTGATAAGAACCTGATACCTAGTGTGAAGAAGGTGTTGGACGACCCGAGCGCGGAAGTCAGGGCCATGGCTATATGGGCTTTGTCCAGTCTGCTGCCGCAAGAAGAGTTTGCCCAACTGGCCACGGCTCGCCGTGACAGTGAGCCTGATGAAGACGTGAAAAGGGAATGGGATGTCTGCAAAACCTGATCATCTGTTGTGTTTTGGTTTCGGGTTTTCAGCCCGCGCCCTGGCACAGGCCCTGCCGCGTGACCAGTGGGCCATCACTGGCACCAGCCGATCCGTCGAAGGCTGTGGGAAGATCTCGCAACTCGGGTTTGACGCGGTGCAGTTCAACGATGATACGCCGGTGGATCCCTCGTTGCTGGACAGCGTTACGCATGTTGTCGTGTCGGCCCCGCCCGGCAAGACCGGTGATCCGGTCCTGAAGTGTCATGGCCGTCATCTTGGCGAGCGGGCGGCGCACATCAAGTGGCTGGCCTACCTTTCCACCACCGGTGTCTATGGCGATCGTCAGGGCGGATGGGTTGACGAGACATCACCGCTAACGCCCAGCACTTCGCGTGGCCACGCCCGGCTGACGGCGGAAACCGGCTGGCTGGACCTTTGGCGCGATACCGGACTGGCTGTACATCTGTTCCGCCTGGCAGGCATTTACGGCCCCGGCCGAAACCAGCTTCAGTCTCTGAAATCAGGCAAGGCGCGCCGCATTGTCAAGCCGGATCAGGTGTTCAGCCGCATTCATGTGGGCGATATTGCCGGTATCCTGCAGGCATCATTGCAACGGCCCGATCCGGGCAGTGCCTACAATGTGTGTGATGATGAGGCGGCCCCGCCGCAGGACGTAGTTGCCTATGCGGCTGACCTGCTGGGTATCGAACCGCCACCGGAGGTCGCCTTTGCAGATGCAGAGCTGTCCGACATGGCAAAAAGCTTTTATGCGGAATCCAAGCGCGTATCGAACGAGAAGGTCAAGACGGAACTGGGTTACAGCTTTGTGTACCCGACCTATCGCCAGGGCCTCAGGGCACTGCTTTAAACGCTGTCGTCGGCGCGGGCGCAGAGTGTCTCTGCCGTTTCCGCCAACAGGGTCAGATTGTCCTCGCTAGACAACCGGTGATCGCCATGCTTGATCAGTTGCAACATCACATCATCGCCGCTGAGGGCATGGTATGTCTTCAGGGCATGCTGCCACGGCACGTCCGGATCATCCTCGCCTTGCAGAATGCGAACCGGGCAGGGCATCTGCAAACCATGGTCCAGCAACAGGTGTTGCGTACCATCCTCGATGAGCGCCCTGGTGATCACATAAGGCTCGTCGGAATACTCTGACGGTCGTTCATACCTGCCAAGCCGCATGATCTCGTCACGAAAACCGTCGCCGTACTTGTCCCACATCAGGTCCCTGGTCATGTCCGCAGCCGGTGCGATCAGGATCAGCCCGCCGAGCCGGTCGGCCTGTCCTGCCTCAATCAGCCGTTTTGCCAACAGCAACGCAATCCAGCCGCCCATGCTGGAGCCGATCAGTACCCGGCGGCCAGCTGCGCAACGGCTGAACACCTCCTGCGCCTGATCGAGCCAGCCTGAAATGGTGCCGTTCACAAACTCACCGCCGCTTTCGCCATGACCGGAGTAGTCGAACCTGACGAACGAGCGATCAGTTGTGTGGGCATGGTGTGCCAGCACTTCTGCCTTAGAGCCGCGCATGTCGGATTTGAACCCGCCAAGCCAGAATGTGCCGCATCGCCCTTCGGGAGCCGGCTCAGCGCCGTCGTTCAGCCACGCAATCGCGACGTCACTGCTTGTTTCAAGGAATTCGGCGGGCTTTTGGGCAGAATGGGACATGGATTTAACTAGATCAGTATGTTTTTTGATTGAAGCAATCAAAAAACATAAAACTGATCGCTTTCAAAGTGCTAGAGCAACTTTATGGGTTCAAGCGAACCCATGTTGCTCTAGTCTCTCAACATTGCTTGCAAAATCTGGTAAAAGGCCTTTAGGTGCTTTTTTACGCAATTTGAACCCTCTTGCGGTATTTGAAACAGTTCAACCGCAAAAACTCTAAGGAGATTATACCATTCGCAGACCGATGAACGGGCAAATGCCGCCCAAGGACGACGGACCACGTATCAACGAAGCTATCACCAATGCCAATGTGCTTTTGATTGACGCAGAAGGTGAAAAGCGCGGTGTCATGAAAATTGAAGATGCGCTCGATCTCGCGGCGGAAGCCGGGATGGATCTCGTTGAAGTGTCTCCGAACGCCGACACACCTGTGTGCAAGGTGCTGGACTACGGCAAGTACAAGTATCAGGCCCAGAAGAAGGCCAACGAAGCGAAGAAAAAACAGAAAGTTATTGAGGTCAAGGAAATCAAGCTGCGTCCCGGTATCGACACGCACGACTACGATGTGAAGATGCGCGCCATGAAGCGGTTCTTTGATGACGGTGACAAGGTCAAGGTGACCATGCGGTTCCGTGGTCGTGAGATGGCCCATACGGAACTTGGTTTCGACCTGTTGCAGAAGGTCAAGTCCGACACCGACGAGTTTGCCAAAGTGGAATACGAGCCGAAGATGGAAGGCCGTCAGATGATCATGATCCTGTCACCCAGGTGACTTCTGTTTGATCGTTGTGTTGAAAAGCCGGACCGGTATGAGGTCCGGCTTTTTCTTTTGGTCACAGGTAGCGAGCGGAATTCAATAAAATCCCGTTTGTTGCCGGATTCATTGACCCGCTCAATCATGGATCTGATCGCTTTCAAAGTGATCGAGCAACTTTATGGGTTCACTTGAGCCCATGTTGCTCTAGAATTCGTCCTGGATATAACCGGTCGGCTCGGTTGATCCGCAACTGTACGTGCAACGTAGAGGATGTAATCGCAACCGAGCTTGAGATCGAATTGATAGTGATTGCCCCCGCTGTGACAGATGGAATCCGCCGGCAAACCGGCAAAAACCCACAGGCTGAGCTGTTTGCTCAGCTTTTGAACGACGTGGCCGAGCGGCGCGACCGCCACGCATTCGCGCAACTTTTCGAGCATTTTGGACCCCGATTGAAAGGATTCATGATGCGCAAGGGCGCCAATGCCGAGCTGGCTGAAGACCTGGTTCAGGACGCGATGATTGCGGTCTGGAACAAGGCCGGCATGTTTTCCCCCGGCAAGGGGTCGGTCACAACGTGGATTTATACGATCGCACGCAACTTGCGTATCGACCGCTTGCGCCGTGAAGGGTCACGGTATTTTACCGATATCGACGATTATGAGGAAGCCAGCGATGATCCGGCCAGCGATGACGTCGTAATAGGAAAGCAGCAGGATCTGGCAGTGACCGAAGCACTTGACGTGTTGCCGGATGATCAGCGTGAAGTGATTGTAATGGCGTTCATGGACGATATGACACAATCGGAGATAGCGGAAAAACTGGACGTGCCTCTGGGCACCGTCAAATCTAGAATGCGACTGGCTTATCGCAAGATGGGCTCAGTTCTGGAGGACTTGAGATGAATACAGCGTTCCATCTGGACGATGCAACGGTGGTGGCTTATGCGGGCGGCAGTCTGTCCAACTGCCTGTCGGTGGTTGCTGCAAGTCATGTCGCCATGTGCGATCATTGCCGTGCCAAGGTTCGCAAGGCCGAGGCTGTGGGTGCTGCCTTGCTGGAGACCAGCGAGGTACAGCAGATGGAGCCGGATGCACTGACATCGATTTTCGAACGTATTGACGGCAGTGACTGGGTGCAGCCGAAAACACGTAGTGACGCGTCCGACGATCCTGATCCGTCCTTGCCCCTGCCGGTTTCGCGTTTGCTAGATCACAAGCTTGATGATGTACGCTGGAAGACGGCAGGACCCGGTGTTGGCATTCATGTAATCGAGAAAAATGACGATGGCTCCAGTTTGTACATGTTGAAGGTGCGCCCCGGTCACAAACTGCCGGATCATGGACATGATGGTCAGGAGATGACGTTAATCCTGCGTGGTGCATACCGCGACGAGATCGGGCGCTTTGCACCGGGTGATGTGGCTGATCTGGATGAGCATATCGAACATCAGCCGGTGATCGAGGATGGCGAGGACTGTATCTGTCTGATCGCCACTGAAGCGCCTGCACGGTTCAAGGGCCTGGTGCCGCGGTTGCTGCAGCCCATCGTCGGTATTTGACGACCTGCCGGCATGGACCAACAGGCAATCCCCTGGAAAACCGTCTGGATTACCGGCGCGAGCTCCGGCATTGGCCGCCAGCTCGCGCTTGATCTTGCCGGGCTGGGGGCAACTGTCGCGATATCTGCTCGCTCGCGTGATGCACTTGCAGAAATTGCCGGCGAAAACCCCAATATCCGCAGTTACCCGCTCGATGTGACCGATCTTGCCGCATGCCGGCAAACCGCGAAATCCATCGAGGCAGACATGGGGCCATTGGACCTTGTGGTGATGGCGGCAGGCATCTGGATCATCCGGGATATCGAGAACTTTACCGCAGAAGATTCAATCAGGGCAATGCGGGTCAATTATGAGGGCGCGGCCAGTGTGATAGACGCGGTCCTGCCGTCCATGATGAAGAGGCGTGCCGGCCATATCGCACCGGTTGCGTCTGTTGCCGGTTATCGCGGCATACCAAGGGCAGTTACCTATGCGCCCACCAAGGCTGCGCTGATCTCGATGGCAGAGGCCTTGCGAACCGATGCGGCCCGGCATGACATCAAGGTGCAGATCATCAATCCCGGCTTCGTACGCACGCCGATGACCGACAGCAATGACTTCCCGATGCCGTTTCTGCTGGAGCCGGAAGAAGCATCGCGTCGCATCATTGCCGGGCTGAGGTCTGATCGGTTTGAAGTCGTGTTTCCCACGCGCCTGGCGGTGATCATGAAACTTCTGCGGCTGTTGCCCTACAGCCTTTACTTCAGGCTGATGGCGCGCTTTGTCCAGCGCGCCTGACCGGCTTTTGCAGCGCCTGTTCCAAAATGTGTGCAGATAGGGTTAGTCTGTTCGCGATTGACAGGAGGGCAAATGGGGAAAGCAAGTGCATGGGCAACTGTATTGATCGCCTGTTGTGTGATCAGTATCGATCCTGTTCAGGCCCAGGATGGCGATGATGCGCCGTCGTGCTGGTGGGAGTATGCAAACTGTACCCGTCAGTCTTTTGGCGATGCGCAATGGCGCTCGATTTGTTATGCGGATTTTTCCGGTTGTATCGGTAAAAAACAGCTGCCGGTATGTCCTGCCACGCCGACGGTTTCTGATTGTCTGTCCTACAAGACGGAGTGTGATGCACTGACTGCCGGTGATGCCGGTTTGCTGGCCGATTGCAGTGATGATGCCGATGCCTGTGCGCTGGCGCATGGATGCTAGTTGAAAATGTCATAAACCGTCTTGCCACAGGTGTGTTAGAGCAGGCTGTGGGCGAAACTTACTGTTCCCGCCTTGTTTGACCCGCCTTTCGGACTGCCGGCTCCGGCCTTCTGAAAATCTCATGACCGTTCAGGAAATCTGTTGCCATGCCTGATCCTGCCCGCCCACTGATCGGATGGTTTGCCGCCCTCGGCGTCGTCTTGATCTGGTCTGGTTGGGTTGTGGTATCAAGGCTTGGCGTTGTTCAGACGCTGACTATTTACGACATGGTCGCACTGCGGTTTGTCGTTGCGACCATCGCCGTTGCACCTTTCGTGTGGCGTTTCTGGCCGCGAAACCTGCGCTGGTGGCAGATTTTCCTCATTTCCTGTGGCCAGGGTGTTCCATACCTGCTGCTGGCCTTCGGCGGTTTCCAGTTTGCACCGGCGTCGCACGCCGGCATCATGATGAACGGTACATTGCCGGTCTTCGCGGCGATTCTGGGCTGGATATGGCTGAAGGACCGGCCTGATGCCTGGAAAATTGCCGGTATGGCCGTGATACTGCTTGGCTGCGGTCTGATCGGCTGGGACCGGGACACCGGCGGCGTGGCGCCCGATGCGTGGATCGGTCATCTCATGTTTATCGGTTCAGCCCTTTTCATTGCCATAAACATGATCGGTACCAAGGCCTGGCAACTCACCCCCATGCAGGCAATGGTGTGTATTCCAACGGTCAATCTGGCATGGTTCGGCCTGCTTTATCTGGCGTTTCTCCCCAAGGCGCTGCATGTGGCACCCTTGTCGGAGATCGTTCTGCAGGGTGCTTATCAGGGGCTCGGTCCCAGTGTGGTGGCTGTGTTGCTGTTTACCACCGCCGTGCGCACAATCGGTCCGTCAGCAACTGCTGCCATGATGGCCATGGTACCCGGCATGGTCGCACTGGTGGCGATACCGGTTTTGGGTGAATGGCCGAGCCTTTTGGCCTGGGTCGGGCTTTTGCTGGCAACCGGCGGCATATTGCTGGCGGCTGGCTGGCGGCCTGTGAAGGTGTCATAACTGTCAGGGTCAGAGCCCATTGATGCCAGCCATTGTGCAGGAGGGTATCTTGTTTCATGTGGAGTTGCCGATATGAGCGCCAACGGGTCACGCACCACCGCCAGGCTGGCGGGAGTCGCCCTGAACGTGACTGCGCCTGAACAGCTTGCCACGTTTTATACTCACCATCTCGGGATGAGCATCGACCGCTCCGATGACTTCCTGCGGGTAGGGTATGGCGGGTCGTCGGCTGGTGTGGAGCTGCGACCGTCGCCGTCTCCAGGCCCTTATGTCCATGACGCGTCCGACGAATACTGGAAGATCGGTATCACGGTTCCCGATTTGGACATGGCGTTTGAGCAGCTCAGCCGCGCCGGTGTCGCAGTGACACAGCCGCGTCAGTTTCTCGACATTGGCTATATGTGCCATCTGACTGATCCGCAGGGTTTTCACATCGAGTTGCTGCAGCACACCTTTGAAGGCCAGCCGCGCACGGTGCCGGGAAATCCGGACCTCCCGCTGGGTGGGGGCGCGCAGATCGGGCAGATTACATTGCGGGTGGTGGACCTTGATGGCGCTCTTGCACTTTATCAGCGGTCCCTGGGCATGCGTCTTCTGTCAAAGCAGGTTGTCGTCGGCCGTGACTTCACCCTGTACTTCCTGGCCTTCACAGATGAAACGCTGCCCGACAGTGATATCGAAGCAGTGGCAAACCGGCCGTGGCTGTGGCAACGGCCCTACACGACGCTGGAACTGCAGCATCTGAGCGAACCGGGAAAAACCGTTCGGCAGTCACCTGCCGGCAACGCCGGTTATGCAGGCCTTTTGTTTGCCGGTTACAAGGACTGAAACACCGTCAATGCGGCTGTTGGCTGTCCAGACCCAGGTTCCGGGCATCGCGGTGGTCCAGCCAGCGGACCGCCAGTGCCGCCAGCAGACCAAGCGCTGAACACAATAACATCATGGCAAACAGAACATAGACGCCATTTTGTTCATTGAGGACGGCAGTGGTTGCAAATGTTATGATGGCACCACCTGCCACGGTCAGTGCGCCGGACAGACCTGCTGCACTGCCGGCCAGACGCGGCCTGACCGACATCGCGCCAACACTGCTGCTGGGCATGGTCAGGCCGTTACCGATGCCGACGAAAATCGTCGCACCAAACAAAAACAGCTCGTGTACATATCCTGCCAGAAATATAACCAGGCCTGCGCTGAGCCCGGCACAGGCAGCTACCCTGCCGGCGATCATCAGGCTTGTCAGATGATAGCGTTTCGCATAGCGGCCGGACAGGAAACTGCCGACGAAAAACCCCCCGGTAATGCTGCCGATGTAAATGCCCAGTGTGCCGGTTGACATGGCAAACAGTGATTTGGCGACCAGTGGAACACCAGCCAGGAACGCGTAGAATGCGCCTGTTGAAAAGGCCATGCACAATGAGTAGCCCCAGAAACGCTTTGAGGACAGCAATTCGGGATATGTTGTGAACTGGTCGGCAAATGTATCTGAGCGATGATGATTGGTCTCGCCCAGATCGATCCAGCACAGCCCGAAAACAAGCATCCCGATGCCGACGAAAGCCACAAAACTGGCACGCCATCCGAACAGTTCATCCAGCGCTCCGCCAAACATGGGCCCAAGCATCGGGGCCACTGCCATCGCCATGCTGATATAGCCCAAAAGGCTGGCAGCCTGCCTGGCAGGGACCATGTCCCTGACGATTGCCGGAGATAGCGCTGCGCCGCAGATAACGCTGGCCTGGAGCATTCTGAAAGCCAGGAATGTCCAGATGTCGGTTGCCAGCAGGCACCCGACAGACGCCAGTATGAAAACCAGCAGTCCGGTCAGCATGACCGGGCGCCGGCCAAAACGATCCGACAGGGGCCCGATGACGATCTGCAGTATCGCCGTCATGCCCAGATAGCCGGCAATCGAAACACTGGTGAGGCCGTAATCGGCACTGAACGTCACCGCAATTTTCGATAATGACGGAATGAACATGTTCAACGAAAGCGTTGAAAGCCCGGTGACCAGAATGAGTGTGGCTATGCCTGGCGCTGATTTTGCAGTGGTTAACATACTGTTCAAAAAGGGAATTACGCCTCATTCGTGAATCAAAATGGGACGCCTGATGAATATTGAAATAACGCGGAGTGCGGACGTTATCGGCGAAAAACAGCGAAAAATAACGCTACGGTATGTTTGGCACGGCATTTGCGTCAACTATGGGCATTACTGATTGAAATGAAAGACAAAAACAAATGCGGACTACCCATGGTAACGGACCTAGAGGGTCGAAAAAGCCAGCAATTGAGCCAAATCTTGCCAGTTTCAACTACCATCTGGCTGATAATGAGTACATGCAACACATCTTGCAGCAGGGGCATGTGTCCCAGTTTGAAGCAGAGTCAGACCGGACGGAGGATGAACAGATGAAAAAACTGACCCGGAAAAAGAATACCGCTCCAAGTGGGCAGGAGAACGAAGTCATGGAAACCGCACCAGCGCCGGTCGGTCACAATTCTGTATCAGAACAGCAGCACGAAGCCACACCTGATCAGTTGGAAACGTTGCGCGACATTCTTGTCGGCCCCAGCCTGTCGGTAACGGAGACGCGGCTGAAGGAGCTCTTGTTGATCCTCGAAGAACGCGAAGAGGACCTCAATAAACGCGAAGAAATGTTGCAGCAGCAGATAACCTACGTTCAGTCGGATGTGACCGAGCGGGAACAGGCTCTCAACAAGAAGATTTCCCAGGTTGAAGCAGAACTGGCCGCACGCGAAGAAGCGCTTTATCAGAAAGTCGCCAATGTGGAACGTGAACTGGCCGAACGTGAACAGTCACTGGGCGAGAAACTGTCCGAGCTCGATACACAGATCGGGAACTGCAAGGCCGCCAATATGAGAATGGACATGGACTTTACCGCGTCGCTCTCGCTGGCAAACAAGCAGCAGGACAGCAAGATCCGCGACGTTGGCCATGCCATCTCCATGCTGGGTGATCAGATCGCCCAGATGTGTGACCAGGCACCGAGCGAAGCCGCAGAGTAAAGTTTATCGGGTTTAACAAAGACGCGTTGGGATTTGCCGCCTGCCCCCCTCTGTAGTGGCATTTACCTGATGCTGGCCTCGCCTCCGGGCGAGGTCTTCGCGTTCAGGAGCCGCATACTCATGGATCTGGGGGTCGGCGTTTAAACCTTGCGAAAAGAAATCAGCACCTGGCCTACGGGAATGCCGAATTTTTTCACCTTGGCGCGATTGATAACCGTACTATGGTCGATCTGGTAAAACAGATCCGAGAACGACAGCATCACTTTTCTGCCGCTGACGTTCAGGGCCATCGAGTATTTCAGGTCACCACGCATGTCCCTGATGATGCCTTTTCCAGGCGTTGGCGTATCGGCGCAACTGGCTCGAAAACTACCGTCGGCGTTGAATTTCAACCGCCAGGTGCGCGCTTCCTTTTCTCCATCGGAAAACGTGAAATCTTCCTCCATAAGGAAATCGCAGCCGTCCCAGCGGCCTTCAATATCTGCTACGAAGGATTTCTTTACCCGGCCGGTTACGGTTTCAAACAATCCCCAGGCGCGTGTGCGGCCCTCGAAGTATTCGGCCATGTTGAATGTTGGCATGCTGAAGCGATCCGGATTGCGTTGAAGCATTTCGTGAGTCCTGACGCAGATTTTTTGAATTGAAACAGAGCGTTGATATGTCTAACGAAACCGCTGGCCAGCTGGATCAGTGCGCTTGCCGGCGCAGCACGTAAAAGCCCACGTCAATGGCGCCATCGTCAAAGCCTGCCTCACAATAGGTCAGGTAATACAACCACATACGCCTGAATTTCTCGTCATATCCAAGCGGGCTGATATCATCCCAGGCAGCATTGAATCTCTGTCTCCACAAGCGCAGGGTCGTCGCGTAGTCGCAACCGAATTTCTGGGTGTGCACCAACGTCATGCCATTATCGGCTGCATGATCGGATATGGCATCGTCGGTCAGCAGCATGCCGCCTGGAAAAACGTACCGCTGGATGAAGTCGGCCTTGGCCCGGTAGCGCTCAAAATGCTCCGGCGCGATTGTGATTGCCTGGATGACGGCCTGCCTTCCCGGTTTAAGCAAACGCGACAGGGTGGCAAAGTAAGCTGGCCAGTTTTCTTCCCCCACGGCCTCGATCATCTCGATTGACACGATTGCATCGTATTGCCCCTTGACCCCGCGATAATCGTTCAGGGCCAGAGAAACCTTGCCATCGAGGTTTTGCCGTTTTATGCGCTCGCGGGCAAATTCAACCTGCCTGCCTGACAACGTGATGCCGTCTACCGTCCTGCCGGCCAGTGCTGCGTGTTCCGCCATGCCGCCCCATCCGCACCCGATCTCCAGCATGGTGCCTGCATCCGCAACCTCGGCCAGTTCCAGAGCGCGGGCATATTTGGCACGTTGCGCCGTTTCCAGGCTGATGTCATTGCCATCAAACAGCGCGCTGGAATAGGTCATGCCCGGGTCGAGCCAGAGGGCATAGAAATCATTGCCCATGTCATAGTGGGCTTCGATGTTCCGGCGGCTGCCTGCAAGTGTGTTTCTGCGCCTTTTATGGGCCAGCTTGTCGCCGAGCCGCACCTTGAACAGATTGCCGCCGGCGGCATGAAACGCGCTGCGGTTGATCAGGAAAAACCGGAACAGCGCCACCAGGTCAGTGCAGTCAACATCGCCTGCCACATAGGCTTCACCAAACCCGACCGTTCCCCTCCGGATACTTTTTTCCAGCACCCGGTAAGAATTTATTGTCAGGTCCGCGTCAAAGCCATCCGTTGATTTTTGCCCCAGAACAAGCTGATGCCCATCAGGCAGTGTCACGGTGATCTGGCCCTGCAGGCGATCCTTGACCATGCGCCTGCCCAGAAATTCAAGCACGCGACCGGTAAGGTTGCGCCGCGGCCTGGAGGCGCGCGGGCCTGCTTGAAGTAGTTCGTCACTCATCGTTCAAATCTTTCCGTCGTGTGCACTGTCGAACCGGCAAACCCTGGTTTGCGGCGCAGCTTCAGACCTTTCATCCACAAACGCAGTGCCTCAAAATGAATGCCGGCAATGACTTTCCAGGTCATGAGCGGCTGCCGCGCCACTGCTGACACCAGTGTCCGCGATGTCAGTTTTGTTTTGCTGCCGCTGAAATACGCATTGAGAATGGCCTTGTCTTCGCGTCTCAGCGATACGCCGACGCAAATGCTCTCACCTGGAGTTGTGACGCGGAAGCCGTATTCACCGTCTGCCTCGTTGAACGGCGAAACGTGAAACGCCTTCGTGCAAGCCTGCTCCAGCGTACCGTTACTGGTTGTGCCGCCGGCCACGAGATAGTGGGTGTGTTCGCCGAATGTGTTCGACACTTCATACAACATGGCGGTGATGTCGCCCGCTTTGGTGACGGCGTAGTAGGTCGTCAGCGGGTTGAAGCAGTAGCCGAGGGTTCTCGGATAACACAGCACCAGCAGGTCGCATGTGTCGGTGTCCACGCCGCCCGCGCGCATGGTCTTTGTGACGAATTCTGCAACGCTTGAGCCATCACGCAAGCCATGATCGCGATCGTGGAAAGACACCAGATTGAACCGGTTGTGTGACAGGAATCTCGTTCTGCGGCATATCTCGTCAATATGCTTCAGAGGAAGCAACATGCTGAAAACACGATAGGAAAGCTGATGCCGTACCGGTGTGAACCGCTTGTGCACAACCTTGCCGTGATAAAGGGCTGCTTCTGCAGGGGTGTGCATCATTCAGCGGCCTCACGGTACTGCTTCGGAGGGTGGAACGGTTTGCGATGAATTCTGCCTGACGGATCCGGCACTTCCCAGGGTCTTGGAGAACCGGTCAGGTCTTCCGCAACCGCCAGACCTGATTGCAGGCCGTCTTCATGAAATCCGTAGCCGAAATAACTGCCGCAGAACCATGTCCGGCGCCGGCCCTGCAAATCCCATAAATCCTGTTGTGCGTTCATTGCTGCCGTATTGAAAACGGGATGGGTGTAATTGAACTGCCCCAGAACTCTGGATGGCTCAACTGTGCCTGACGGGTTCAGGGTGACGAACAGATCGGTATTTGTTTTTAGGGGTTGCAGGGCGTTCATCCAGTACGACACGGTCAGCCGGTTTCGCCCCGCCTCATCGGCGCGTTCCATATAGTTCCAGCTTGACCACAGCTTGCGCCGCCGGGGCATGTGGGCAGGGTCGGTATGCAGAACGGCAAGGTTTTTCGAATAGCCGAATTTGCCGAGCAGGTTACTCTCCATTGCATCAGCGTCATCCAGCATCGCAAGCGCCTCGTCTGCGTGTGTTCCAATCACTACATGGTCGAACTCGTGGTGTTCGCCACGACAATCCCTGATTGTAACGCCGCCGGCTTTTCTGGACACCCCGGTAATTCCACTATCTGTGCGTACCTCGAATTGTCCCTCGGCAACCAGCTTCTGGACATATTGCCTGGACCCGCCGGCAACCGTGCGCCAGCCGGGTCGATTGCGGGCTTTCAGCAGGCCGTGATTGGCAAAGAACCGCATGAAGCTGGCGGCGGGAAAGTCCAGTACCTCGGCAGATGGCGTAGACCAGATTGCTGCCGCCATCGGTGTCAGGTGGTTGCGGACAAAGGCTTCGCTGTACCTGTTTTGCCTAAGCCAGTCACCCAGAGACAGCGTGAGAGCAACACTGTCTGCTTCAGTGGCGGCCTGTTTGAAGAAGCGGGTGATGTCGGCAATCATGCGCCAGTGCTGCAGTGACGCCAGGTTGGATGGCTGACCGAACAGGCCGCGTGCGCCACTGCCTGAATATTCATATCTGCCTTCGTCGAGCGATGCCGAAAAGGTCATGTCTGTTGATGGTGTGTCCACGCCCAGATGGTCAAACAATGCCACCAGATTCGGATAACTGTGCGGATTGAAGACAATGAAACCGGTATCGACCCGCACCGAACCATCACCAGTATTCACATCCACGGTGTTCGAATGCCCGCCGATACGGTTGTCGCGCTCGAAGACTGTTACATGATGGTGCCGCGACAGGTGCCAGGCTGCTGACAGGGCCGAGATACCGGACCCGATGACAGCAATTGAAAGTCTATTCATGCGCTCAAAACTCCCGGCACAGGTATATCGGACCGGGTATCCGGTGATGTATTGTTTTTACTCCGGCCTTTTAACGAAACCATCCGGCATATGGTTCAACACCGCGATTTCATTTATCCGGCTCCACTCGGAAAAGCCACCACTGCCAGAAACATGAAATTTTCAAACGCCCGGTATCCCAACTGCAATGAACCCGTGTTCATTCCGTGTCCACCAGGAATGGTCATGCGTCGATCCTTGCATCGGTATCTTGAGCCGCATGGCGTGTTGATCTAGAAGCGTCAGGCAGAACCGGTCGCATTGACCGAACCTTCGGCAAGGGATCCGCAGCATGATCAGCTACGTCACCGTCGGTGCCGACGACATCCAGCGTGCGAAGCGCTTCTACTCGGCGTTCATGCCGGCCCTCGGCTACGGATTCAAGGAAAGTCCGGAGGGCCTGAGCTATGTGCTCCCGGCACAACCGGGCCAGCCTGCCGTTTCGCCCGACTACTACGTCAAGCCGACCTTCGATGGACGACCGGCATCGGCAGGGAACGGTGCGATGATCGCATTCAGTGTGCAATGCCAGCAGCAAGTCCGTGACCTTCACGCCGCCGCACTCGCCGCTGGTGGCCGGGACGAGGGCCAACCGGGCTTCCGCGACGCCTACGGGCCCCATTTCTACGTCGGCTACCTCCGCGATCCACAAGGCAACAAGATCGCGCTGTTTTCCAGTAATCCGGACGAACCTGGGCGAGATGGCTGACGCGCTACGGGGGAGGTGATATGTGGCGGGCATGATCTTCGCCAAGTCGCCATTCGGGCTGGCCTGATGAAAGTCTGCTCCGTCCGCGCTGCGGTAGTCCACTTCCCTGGGCGCCGCAAAACCGGAGGGGTTGGGTCTCTGGCGAAAGAGAAACCAGGTCTGCCATCTGACAGTTGAAAACGGACACTGTTTTCGGTCTTTCCGGATATGCTTCAAATTTGCGGCTTGAGTTGCAGTCCCGCTCGGTTCCACATGGCCCCCGCGTCGGTGCATACAGAGATTGACTCTGTTTCAGAACCGGGCTTATCATTAGTGTACAAACAAAAAGGACAGGCATGGAGAGGTACGCACAGCCCACGTCGGTGAAGGAAGCAGCTGAGCTTCTGGCGGCTGATTCTTGGGTTATGCTTGCTGGTGGAACCGACTTCTATCCGGGTCTCGGCGAAGGGCCGGTTTCGGGGCCGGTGCTGGATATCTCCCGCATAGATGCGCTGCGCGGAATTTCACGAGACGATGACAATGCAGGCTGGCGTATCGGCGCGCTCGCTACCTGGACGCAACTGGTGCGTTCAGATGATCTGCCTGCATCATTTGACTGTCTGAAACAGGCGGCCGTGGAAGTAGGGTCCGTCCAGATACAAAACCGGGCCACCATTGTCGGTAATATCTGCAATGCGTCACCGGCGGCTGATGGTGTGCCTGCGCTGCTGGTTCTTGATGCCGAGGTTGAACTGACCTCTCTTCACGCGACCCGGCGCATGGGCCTCAGCGAGTTTCTGCAAGGCAACCGCCAGACAGCGCGTCGCCGCGATGAGATTGTCACCGGAATTTTTGTTCCTGACACCGCCGCTCAAGGATCGTCGGTGTTTTTCAAACTTGGTGCACGGCGTTATCTGGTGATCTCGATTGCCATGGTTGCAGCGCGCCTTGAGCACGATGACGCCGGCCTGGTAAAGTCAGCAGCGGTAAGTGTCGGTGCATGCTCGGTTGTGGCACAACGCTTGACCAGCCTGGAAAACGAGCTGGTCGGCGCAAAGCTGGTGGATAGTCACTCAATCCCTGAAGCGCGACATCTGGATTGCCTGTCTCCGATCGATGATGTTCGCGCCCCGGCCGGCTACCGGCAGGATGCCGCACTTGAAGGGGTGCGCCGGGCACTTGCTGATTGCGTGGAGGCCAGTTCATGAACCGCCATGTCCCGCCACCGGCCCCGGTATTGACCGTCAATGGAAGCGAAGCGGTTGTCTCCAGCGCGCCCTACAAACGATTGTCAGGTGTTCTGCGCGATGAGTTTGAGCTTCCCGGGACCAAGGTCGGTTGCGACGCAGGCGACTGCGGGGCTTGTACAGTGCTGGTGGATGGAGATCCCGTCTGCGCCTGTCTGACCGCTGTCGGCCAGGTCAGCGGCACCAGTATCACCACGATCGAAGGCCTGAAAAGCAATGGTACGTTGAGCCGGCTTCAGGATGCATTCCTGCAGTTTGGTGCGGCCCAGTGCGGTATCTGCACACCGGGCATGCTGATGAGTGCTGCAGCCCTACTGTCGTCTTCTGCCACGCCTGACAGGGATGAAGTTGAAGATGCGCTCGGCGGAGTGCTGTGCCGGTGTACCGGGTACGCGAAAATCATCGATGCGGTGTTGTTTGCTGCCGGATCAAACACCGTGTCGCCGATCGACACAACTCAACAGGTCGTCGGCAAGCCTGTTCGGAGGGTTGACGGCACTCCCAAGGTCGACGGAGACGAAAAATTCGGGGCGGACGTCATTCCAGCAGACGCGTTGATGGTGAAAGTCATCCGCTCACCATATCATCATGCAGCATTCCAGATCGGTGATATTGACCGGTTTGTCGCGAGCCAAACCGGCATCGATGCGGTAATGACAGCCGCCGATATTCCCGGTGTGAACCAGCATGGAGTCATTCCGCAGTTTGCCGATCAGCCGGTGTTTGCGGAAACTGCAACGCGGTATCGCGGTGAAGCCGTTGCCATGGTTGTGGGGGACGCCGACGCAATCGCAAATCTTCAAATCAGTGACTTTCCGGTGTCGTGGACGGAACTGCCGCATGCACTTGTGTGTGCAGATGCCATGGCTGCCGATGCGCCGCTTCTGCATGAGACCCGCCCCGGCAACATCATGGTGGAAGGTCTGGTTCGCAAGGGCGATGTGCCGGCCGGTCTTGATGCAGCCGATCACATCATCGAGCGGGAATTTTCCACACCCTTTATCGAACACGCCTACATCGAACCGGAAGCGGGATGGGCGGTGCGCGACGGTGACACGGTTACAATCCACGCCTCTACCCAGGCACCGCATATGGACAGGGACGCCATGGCAGCGATCATGGATCTGGCCGTTGAGCGGGTTCGCATCGTGCCGACAGCCTGCGGTGGCGGGTTCGGGTCGAAGCTGGACATTTCCATGCAGCCGTTCATCGCGCTTGCCGCGTGGAAGCTGAACCGGCCATGCGGCATTGTCTATACGCGCCAGGAGTCCATGCGATCGTCCACCAAGCGACACCCCAGCGAGATCGCGCTCAAGGCGGGTTGTGACAGCAGGGGCCGCATCACCGGATTTGATTTCAAGGGCTATTTCAACACCGGTGCCTATGCGAGTTGGGGCCCGACCGTTGCCAACCGCGTCCCGGTACATGCGTCGGGTCCGTTTCACATAGCCAACTATAGTGCGCAGTCGGTCGCGGTACACACAAATTGCCCGCCTTCAGGTGCCTTCCGCGGCTTTGGCGTACCACAGTCCGCCATTGCCCAGGAGTGCGTGTTTGACGAACTGGCTGATGCGGCTGGAATTGACAGGCTGGAATTTCGGCTGATCAATGCCCTCGATGATGGCCTGCCGACGGCGACCGGCCAGGTGTTCGCCTCAGGTGTAGGTATCAAGGCCTGTCTGGAAGCATTGCAGACCGCCTGGAAACAGGCACGCAAACGCGCCGCTGATTTTAATGCCGGCGGGTCGCATTTACGTAAAGGTGTCGGACTGGGCACCTGCTGGTATGGTTGCGGCAATACTTCACTGCCCAATCCGTCCACCATGAAAATCGGTGTAACGGGCGACGGGCGCATCGTGCTTCATCAAGGTGCGGTAGACATTGGCCAGGGATCGAACACGGTGATGGTGCAGATTGCAGCAGACGCACTGGGCGTGCCGTCAGACGCCATATTCCTGGTCTCTGCGGACACAGCCATCACGCCGGATGCCGGCAAGACGTCTGCGTCGCGCCAGACATTCGTGTCGGGTAACGCCACCAGGCTGTCGGGCGAGGCGCTGCGCGCCACCATGCTGCGGCACGCCAACGTAACCGATGATGCGGTGATCAGGCTTGATGGCAGTGTCATGATCATCACCGATGGTGACAGCGAGCGCCGCATCGACCTGGCCGCACTTGTACCCGATAGTGAAGGATATGTTTTCAGGGCCGAAGAAACCTATGACCCGCCCACGTCGCCGCTGGATGAAGACGGACAGGGTTCTCCCTACGCCGTGTTTGGCTATGGCGCGCAAATGATGGAGCTGACCGTCGATACGCGGCTGGGCACAATCAGACTGGACAGTCTGACCGCAGCCCATGATGTCGGCAGGGCGATTAATCCGGTATTGGTGGAAGGTCAGATCGAGGGCGGCGTGGCGCAGGGCATCGGCATGGCGCTGATGGAGGATTTCAAACCGGGCCGCACCGAGAATCTGCATGACTATCTGATCCCCACCATTGGCGATATGCCGGACGTACGCTCGATCATTGTCGAAGTACCGGACCCGCACGGGCCGTATGGTGCAAAAGGCCTTGGCGAGCACGTGCTGATCCCCACCGCGCCGGCGATCCTGAACGCCATCCGCGATGCCACCGGCGCCAGTGTGCGGCATCTGCCGGCCACACCGGACAAGGTGATGGCTGCCATTCGCGAGGTGCCCGGCAATGGCTGAACCGGCAAGACAGGGCGACAAGATCCGTTGTGATGCCTGCCCGGTGATGTGCTACATCGCGCCGGGCCGCTCAGGCGCCTGTGACCGCTATGCCAATGAAGACGGCAATCTGGTGCGGGTTGATCCGCTGGTGATCATTGACAAGACCATTGAGGCAGGCGGTGAGATCGTGCCGTTCCTCGACAAAGGACCGGACTGGGATGGCGAGATCATCAATCCCGATGACAGCTTTGTCACGGCAATCGGTGCAGGCACAACCTATCCGGATTACAAACCGGCCCCGTTCATCGTGTCGCGCGAGGTTGACGGTGTCGACATGATCACCGTGGTGACCGAGGGGATATTTTCCTATTGCGGTGTAAAGGTGAAGATCGACACCGACCGGCATCTCGGCCCGGAGCGCGCCCTGGTGCGTGTCGGTGATGAACCCATCGGCCATGTGACAACGGCTGAGTACGGTTCGCAGATGCTGTCACTGGGCGGTGTTCATCACCTGACCGGTGGCGGCAAGAAGGAAGGTCGTACCACCTGTCAGGCGCTACTCGACCTGTGCAACGGTAAGCCGGTTGAAGCCACCGTTGATGAAGGTTCGACCATTGTCATTGAGGCTGGTGCCGCGCCGATCGTAAACGGGGTCCGGGAAGAGCGTATGCGGGTTGGTTGCGGTTCGGCAACAGTGGGCATGTTTGCCTCGCAATGGCATGGCCTGGTCGACGAGGTCGTGGTTGTGGATGATCATATAACCGGCGTCATCTCGGAACATCAGGCGGGCAAGGTGCTCGACTGGCAACCGACCGGCATCAAGATCAAGGGCAGGCGGTCCACGCCGGGACGTTATTTTCAGGTGGCTGATCCGGGCACCGGCTGGGGCGGCACCAATGTGGATGATCCCCTGATCATATTGGGGGATTTCAATCCCAAGTTCGCAAGGCCGGGTCAGTCACTGCTGATGGTCTCGACTACTGGCGAACAGTTTGCCTATTACGAACTGGACGACGACCTCAAACCGGTTGCCCATGACATGCCGGAACGCTTGTTGAAGTCGGTCGGCCTGATTGAGGAGAACTGTGAACCTGCGTTGTGCACGGTCCTGTTCATGGGCGGCGCCGGCGGATCGCTCAGGGCCGGTGTCACCGAAAACCCGGTCAAGCTGACCCGTTCGGTCAAGCATGCGCTGACCCGGATAACCTGTGGCGGGGCACCGGCCTATGTCTGGCCCGGTGGCGGCATCACCATCATGTCGGATGTCACGCAACTGCCGGACAACGCCTTCGGGTACGTGCCGACGCCGGCACTTGTTGCACCCATTGAATTCACCATGCGCCGCGAAGACTATGAAGCGCTTGGCGGTCACATGAAGCATGTCATGCCGCTGGAAGCAGCGCGCAAGGGTACCAAGGCCATTCAGAACGACCATGTGCTGGCGGGCCAGACCAATACCGGTTCCAAGTCCGGTGTGCCATGGCCGACTGAGCCTGCGCATTTCGGCTGGTCGAAGACGCCGGACAAGGCGGGCAAGTCATGAGTATTCAGGCCGCCATGCTGCCGGACGGAAAGCGCCTGCACCTGCAGCACGGACCCATCGACCTGATCATCGAGGCCAATGGCCACGCAGACCAGGTAAAAAAAGCCTATGCAGCGGCCCAGGTGCGGTTTCAGACCGTGCTGAGTGTTCTTGCAGAAGAGTTGCAGACCCTGCGAACGTTGGTGCCGGAAACAGGCCTTGCCGTAAACGGACCCATCGCGCAGCGCATGGCCGCGGTGGCTCGTCCGTTCTGGAAATCGAAGGTCACACCCATGGCCGCGGTTGCCGGCAGTGTTGCCGACGAGATGTTGTGTGCCATGTGTGCCGATGCCGACCTGACGCGGGCTTACGTCAACAACGGTGGCGATGTAGCACTGCACCTGGCTGATGCAGAGATCTTTTCGATTGCGTCGGCAAACGGGCCGGTTGCTGTGTGTTCGACAGATCCGGTACGCGGTGTTGCAACATCCGGCTGGCGCGGGCGCAGTTTCTCCTTCGGCATCGCCGACAGCGTGACCGTACTGGCAGCCACTGCGGCACAGGCCGACATTGCTGCAACGCTGATAGCCAATGAGGTTGATCTGCCGCGATCGCTCAAGGTTCGCCGTGCACCGGCGGCAGCGCTTTATCCCGACAGCGACCTGGGCCAGCGCCGTGTCACCGTCGAAGTGGCGGAGTTGACTCCCGCGGAAGTTGACACGGCGCTGGCGCGCGGGCTGGAATTTGCCGGTCAACTTCAGACGCGCGGCCTGATAGTGGCGGCAACTCTGGGGCTCAATGATGAACTACGCACACTTGAAGCAGGGTCTGCCGAGGCAGGTGCTGCAATGATGGGGATCAGACAACATGCCTGAAGTAAAAGTCAGGAAAACCGTAACCGGGGTGGAAGATGTTTTCCATGAGGGCGGTCCGGCAGCGGCAACGCCGTATCGGCGCGGTTATATTCTCAAAGTGATCGAAAACCCCTATGCGGGCAGGTATGTCGAAGACATCCAGCCGTTCATGGAAGACCTCAAGCCCCTGGGCATGCAAATGGCCAAAGACCTGATTGCCGCCATGGGAGTCGATCCGTCCGGCATTGAAGGTTATGGCAAGGGCGCCATTATCGGCGAGGCTGGCGAGATCGAACACGGCGCGCTGTGGCACGCCCCGGGCGGGTATTCCATGCGGGACAATGTGCCGGGTTCCACGGCAATTGTGCCGTCAACCAAGAAGGTCGGCGGGCCGGGGACGCGGCTTGACGTGCCTGTCACCCATGTCGCGGCTTCTTATGTGCGTTCGCATTTTGATGCCATTGAAGTGGGCGTGGAAGATGCCCCGCGCGCCGATGAAATGGCTGTTGTTCTGGTGATGACCACAGGTGCCAGGGTGCACAACCGCGCCGGCGGCTTGCCGGCCAGCGATATCAAGGGAGAGGACGGCTTGAGATGAGCAGTGCAAAGATCAGGAAGATCGCCGTGTTTGTTGATGAAATTCACATCGAACAGGGCAGGCAGATCGACCCACCGACACGACGGGCCTGCGCCGTGGCGGTTATCGACAATCCATTTGCGGGCCGGTTTGTTGAAGATCTTGCCGACCTGATGCAGGTCGGTGAAGAGCTTGGCGGTAAACTGGGCGAACGAGCAGTCGCTGCGCTCGGCATCGCACCGGCAGACGCCGAAAGCTATGGCAAGGCAGCGCTTGTCGGTGAAAACGGTGAACTGGAGCATGCCGCAGCAATCCTGCATCCGAAGCTTGGCGCCCCCTTGCGCAAGGCGGTGGAGAAAGGGGCGGCCCTTGTGCCGTCATCCAAGAAACGCGGAGGCATGGGCACGGTTCTCGATGTGCCGCTAGGCCACAAGGACGCCGCTTACGTACGCTCGCATTTTGACGGTATGGAAGTGCGCATTTCAGACGCGCCGCGTGCCAACGAGATTCTTGTCGCTGTGGCCGTCACGGATTCCGGCCGTCCGCTACCAAGGGTCGGCGGGTTGACCACGGACGAAGCAAAGGGTGAAGACGGTTTGCGCTGACCCGTTCCGGGTCAGCCAGTTGAAGGAGGATGTCGATATGAAATTTGTTCGCAATGCCTGGTACGTCGCCGGCTGGGCGAGTGAATTTGATCGTACACTGCGCCGCTTCACCATTCTTGGCGATGACATCGTCATGTATCGTGGCGAGGATGGTCAGGTTTGCGCTCTGCGAGACCGCTGCCCGCACCGCCAGTTACCTCTGTCCAAAGGGCACCTGATGGCCGGCGATGCCATCCAGTGCGGCTATCATGGCCTGACCTTCGATAAGGCGGGTGCCTGCATCCGCGCGCCCGGCCAGGACAATATCCCCAGGACTTCCGTGCAAGCCTATCCGGTGCATCAGAAAAGTGACATCGTCTGGATATGGATGGGTGAAGCAACCCTCGCTGATGTGGACGACATTTTCGACCTGCCCGAGTTTGCTGATCCGCAATGGCATGCCCACCAGGGCGATGCCCTGCACCTTGAATCCCATTATCTGAATGTAGCGGAGAACCTGGTTGATCCGGCGCATGTGAGTTTTGTGCACCCGACCACGCTGGGCAATGCCGCCAGTGAAGATGTACCGGTACATGCAGATGTGGAAGGCGATGTGATTGTTGCCTGGCGCTGGATACGTGACGCGCCGCCGGTCGGCTTCTTTCAGAAATTCGGCGGTTTCACCGGTAATGTGGATCGCTGGCATTATTACTACCTGCACCTGCCGTCCATTGCCGTGATCGATTTCGGCAGCGCTGACGCGACCCTTAATCTGCCCGAAGACAAACGCCATGAAGGTGTCCGGGTGTTTGCGCTGCATTTCCTGACACCGGTTGACGGAACCAATACGATTGATCGCTGGATGCATTTGAGAAATGTTGCGATTGACGACGAGAAAGTGTCTCAGTCCATGGACGCCATGTTCCGTGTGGCGTTCAATGAGGACAAGGAAATCCTTGAAGCCATTCAGCTTGAGGAGTTGAAGCCGCAATACCATCGTCCGGTGCGGCTGGCCTTTGACAAGGGTCCCAATGTGTATCGCAGCCGCATTGAAAAGCTGCTGCATGCAGAAGAGGCGGGTGATGAGGGGTGGGCTCAATCTGAAATAGGATGACGCGGTGGTTGCGCCGTATCATAATGATAATAACGAAAGGGAGAGAGTATGAAAATTTTGAAGTACATGGCCGGTTGCGTGCTGGCTGCAGGTGTTGCCCTGACCGCGATTGCGGCTCAGGCTGCAGAACCGATCCGCATCGGCGAGATCAATTCCTATTCACGCCTGCCGGCATTTCTGGACCCCTACAAGAAGGGTTGGGAGCTGGCTCTTGAAGAAGTTAATGCGGCAGGCGGCATCAAGGGCCGCCCGCTTGAATTTATCGATCGCGATGATGGTGGCAAACCCGGAAACGCGGTAACCATTGCCGAAGAACTGGTTTCGAAGGAAAAGGTGACCCTGCTGACAGGAACGTTCCTGTCTCACATCGGCCTTGCGGTAACCGACTTCGCCAAGCAGAACAAGGTGTTCTTCCTGGCGGCCGAGCCACTGGCCGACGCCATCGTCTGGAAATCAGGCAATCGCTATACCTTCAGATTGCGCCCATCGACTACCATGCAGGCTGCAATGCTGGCCAAGGAAGCTGCCAAGACCGGCGCCAAGAAGTGGGCAACGGTCGCACCGAACTATGCCTATGGCAAAGAAGCGGTGGCGGCGTTCAAGAAGGAGCTGACCAAGCTGGTTCCGGACGCCACGTTTGTTGAAGAACAGTGGCCGACCGTGTTCAAGATTGATGCAGGTCCTGTAGTGCGTGCAGTGGAAGCTGCCAAGCCGGACGGCATCTACAATGTCACGTTTGGTGGCGATCTGGCCCAGTTCGTCCGGGAAGGCAACCTGCGCGGCACGTTTGAAAACCGCACCGTGGTGTCCCTGCTGTCCGGCGAGCCGGAATACCTGGAGCCATTGAAAGGTGAAGCGCCCAAGAACTGGATTGTCACCGGTTATCCGCAAGGCGCCATTGAAACACCTGAGCACAAGGCGTTCTTTGATGCCTATATGAAAAAATGGGGCGAAGCACCCAAGCTCGGTTCAGTGGTCGGATACAATGTCGTTGCCTCACTGGCAGCTCTGCTGAACAAGGCTGACGCCTATGATGCCGAAACCCTGGTCAATACCATGAAGGGTCTCGAGGTCATGTCACCGTCAGGCAAGTTCGTGTTCCGGGCACAGGATCATCAGTCCACCATGGGTACCTGGGTCGGCAAGACCGACGTCAAGGACGGCGCCGGTGTCATGGTTGACTGGTTCTACGCCGATGGCGCGGACTATCAGCCGTCCGACGAAGACGTCAAGTCGATGCGCCCCGCCGAATAGGCTCATTACGTAGAAGCGGGTCCGGGAATTTCCGGGCCCGCTGTTTCAATGCAGCACATCAAGGGGGCTGAATGAGCTTCTATTTCGCCCAGTTCCTGACGGGCCTGTCGAGCGCATCGTCGCTGTTTCTGGTGGCCTGTGGGCTGTCGCTGATATTCGGCGTCACCCGTGTCGTGAATTTCGCACACGGCTCGTTTTACATGCTTGGTGCCTATGTCGCCTATGCACTGGTGCAGTTCGTGCCTGGCAGTATTCTGGGCTTTTGGGGCTCCGTTCTCGCTGCTGCACTGATCGTGGCTCTGGTCGGCGTCGTCGTCGAGATACTGATCCTCAAACGCATTTACAACGCGCCCGAACTGTACCAGCTGGTTGCGACCTTTGGCGTGGTGCTGTTGATGCAGGACGCCATCCTGCTGATTTTTGGCGGCGACGACCAGTTCGGTCCGCGCGCGCCCGGACTGGACAGCGTGGTGCGCATTTTCGGCGAGCCAATACCTGAATATGATCTGGTGCTGATTGCACTCGGCCCTATTGTGCTGGGCGCATTATGGTTGCTGCTCAACCGCACCCGCTGGGGAGTGCTGGTACGCGCTGCCACGCTGGATCGCGAAATGGTTGCCAGCCTGGGTGTCAACCAGTCGTGGTTGTTCACCACGGTGTTTTTCCTGGGATCGTTTCTGGCTGGCCTCGGTGGCGCGCTTCAGCTGCCACGCGTATCAATCAACCTGCTGATGGATCTGTCGATTATCGCTGAAGCCTTCGTCGTCGTCGTGATCGGCGGCATGGGGTCCATTCCAGGCGCCTTCATCGCGGCACTGCTGATCGGTGAACTGAATGCATTCGGGGTTCTGGTGCTGCCGCAGGCGACCATTGTACTGGCGTTTGTCGTCATGGCTGTCGTGCTGGTTATCAGGCCTTACGGCCTTCTCGGCAAGGCTGAGACACTGGCCCACACTGCAGGCCAGGTCGAGTTGCCAATCCGGCCTGCCAGCACATTGGCCAAATCGATCGCCGGCCTGCTGCTGGCGGGTCTTGTCATCATGCCTTTCGTTACCGGTGAGTTCGCAATTGTACTGGCGACAGACGTGCTGATCTTCGCGCTGTTCGCCGCCAGCCTGCATTTCATCATGAGCAATGGCGGCATGGTGTCGTTTGGCCATGCGGCCTACTTTGGCCTCGGGGCCTACGGCGCGGCCTTTGTCATCAAGTACGCCGGTGGTTCAATGGAACTTGCCCTGTTGGCAGCACCGCTGATGGCGGCTGCGGGCGCACTTGTTTTCGGCTGGTTCTGCGTGCGTCTGTCCGGCGTGTACATGGCTATGCTGACGCTGGCTGCTGCCCAGATTGTCTGGTCGACGGCGTTCCAGTGGCAGGACCTGACCGGTGGCGATGATGGCTTGCTCGGCATCTGGCCGTCTGAATGGGCCAAATCAAAAACCGCTTACTATTACCTGGCGCTGGTTCTGTGCGGTGGCGGTATTCTTGCCATGCGCCGCATGATCTTCTCGCCGTTCGGCTATACACTCAGGGGCGGACGTGACAATCCCAACCGTACCGAGTCAATCGGCATCAATCTGCGGCAACATCAATGGGCGGCATTTGTTGTGGCCGGTATGTTTGCCGGCATTGCCGGCGGCGTTTACGTGTTTTCAAAAGGTTCCATATTCCCCGATGAAGCGGCCATCCCACGCTCGGTGGATGCCCTTGTCATGGTGCTGCTGGGCGGTGTTCAGACGCTGTCGGGCCCGGTTGTGGGCGCTGGTGTCTTCAGGCTGCTGGAGGACGAGATTTCACGGCTGGATTACTGGCGCGCCATACTGGGCGCCATCATCATCGCGATTGTGGTGATCGCTCCGGAAGGCATTGCCGGGTTCATCAAGAAAATCGCGGTCAAGGCAGGGTTTGAACGCAATGAGGAACAGGCATCATGAACACGCCCGTCCTGAGCGTCCGCAATCTCTCCAAGTCCTTTGGTGGTCTCCAGGCTGTTTCGGATGTGTCTTTCGATCTGGCGAAAGGCGAACTGTTGGCACTGATCGGGCCAAACGGAGCTGGCAAGACCACCTGCTTCAACATGCTCAACGGCCAGCTGAAAGCCGATTCAGGTCAGGTCACACTAAATGGCACAAGCATCCTGGGGCTGAGTCCCCGGCGCGTCTGGCGAATGGGGGTAGGGCGCACATTCCAGATCACTGCAACCTATGCCTCCATGACGGTGCGGGAAAATGTGCAGATGGCGCTGATCTCGCATCACCGCAAGACCTGGGATATCTGGCGGTCTGCGTCCAGCCTGCATGTTGATGAAGCCATGCAGCTTCTGAAACTTGTCGGTATGCACGAACAGGCTGAGCGCGCCGCCGCCATACTGGCCTATGGCGACCTGAAACGGCTTGAACTGGCAATTGCGCTCGCCCATGCCCCTGAGTTGCTGTTGATGGATGAACCCACGGCCGGCATGGCGCCCAGGGAAAGGGTGCGCCTCATGCAGTTGACCGCAGACATTGTTGCTGAACGCGGCATATCGGTCCTGTTCACCGAGCACGACATGGATGTGGTGTTTGCTCATGCTCACCGCATCATGGTGCTAAATCGGGGAGAGCTGATTGCCTCCGGCAGTGTCGACGATGTGCGCAATGATGCGCGTGTGCAGGAGGTTTACCTTGGCGGCGGCACCCTGTTCGAGGGACAGGCTCATGGTTGAGACGATGTTGGAACTCAATGATATCAATACCTTTTATGGCAAGGCCCATATTCTGCACGATCTGTCGTTCAAGGTCGCAGCCGGTGAGGTTGTAGCCCTTCTGGGACGAAACGGGGCCGGCAAGACCACCACCATGCGCACCATCATGCAACTGGCACGCCCGCGCTCGGGATCGGTTCAGTTTGAAAACACGGATATAACCAGGTTGGCCACGCACAAGGTGGCCCAGGCCGGTATCGGGTATGTGCCGGAAGAGCGCCGTATATTTGGCGATCTGACAGTGATGGAAAACCTCGAAGTGGGCCGCCAGCCTGTGCGCGAGGGCCTGCCTGCGTGGACGGTCGATCACCTGTTTGAACTGTTTCCCAATCTTGCCGAGCGCGCCAACAACCGTGGCAAGCAGATGTCGGGCGGCGAGCAGCAAATGCTCACCATTGCCCGCACCCTGATGGGAAACCCGAAGCTGTTGCTGCTTGATGAGCCTTCAGAGGGTATCGCGCCGGTGATTGTCGAGCAGATGGCGCAGACGCTGCTGGAGATCAAGGCCAAGGGACTGACCGTGCTGCTGTCGGAACAAAACCTGCATTTCGCGCGCATTGTGGCGGATCGCGCCATCATCATTGAAGGAGGCAGTGCGGTGTTTGATTCAACCTTCGAGGACCTCGAAACCCACCCGGAAATCAGGGATCAGTATCTCAGCGTTTAAGAAGCTGGATGTCGAATGAGCTTACATCTTCCAGCAACTCGATGAAGCCGCTTGCCTGATGAGCGATGACAGCTTTGCCCTTTTCCGCAGTTGCAGCGCTGGCATTGCCGGTTACGCCGTCGGCATTGAGGTCATGCATCATCCATCCGAAGCGGTGCGGACCATAGGCGCGCAAGTGGGTCATGTCACGACGCATGTCTTGTTGCAGGGACGGAAAATCTTCCGTCTTTGCCATGTCTACGGTGTCAGGCCGGGCCGCCAGCATGATCGACGTTTCGATATCGCCACCATGGATACCCAGGGCGATTTCATCATCGCTGAACAAGCCGTCCGGGTATCCGAAGCGCGCCCATGACGTGGCAACAGCCAGCATGCCAAGTTCAATGCGGGCCTGTTGAATGACCATGTCGCACACAGGCGTATTGCCGCCGTGTGAACTGATCAGCACCAGCTTCTGTATGCCATTGATGTTCAGATCAGCGGCAATGCCCAGCCAGGCCCGGGCAAGCTCGCATGGATCACGCGACACGGTGCCGGGTGTATCGCCATGTTCTGCGGATGCGCCGACGGTCTCAATCGGCAGGAACGAAACTTTCGCATCGCGCGGCAGTATTTCCACGGTGGCAGCAACCATGGCCCGGGCAATATCCGTGTCCGTTGAAGCAGGCAGGTGAGGTCCGTGTTGTTCGGTGGCCGCCACCGGCAGCACGGCAATCCAGTCGCTGCAGTCGGCGTCTGCGATCAGGTTTGCCGGCATGTCTTTCCAGTACGGATGCGGTTTCAATTTTTCCATCTCGGGTGCTTGAACAAGGCAGGCAGGAGCCTGAAGCTCCTGCCTGAAACAGTGTTTAAGCGAGAATGCGGAGAATGACAAAGCCCATCAGCTTGTGTTCCGCTGTCAGGCCGCTGACGTCACTCTCCTGTGGAGGTCGATGAACCGCCGGATGAGCGTTCGCCCTGAAGCGGCATGGTTTCGCCCTTCTTGTAATCATTGACGCGTTTGACGGCCAATTCGCCATCCATGTCGACATCTGTATCGAGTACGTATTCGGGCCATGGATCAACCGTCTGCAACACAGTTGCAGCGCGTACCGCATCTCCTGATGCTGCTGAGATCTTGTCGGTCCGTTCAATATTGCTCTGGCTGCAGCCTGCAAACAGCAGGCAGAGTGCGGTTGTCCCGACTGTGCGCCACAGTTTGACTGATTTACTTGGTGACAATTGCATTTGAACCTCCTGGCATATCAATCATGTGGCCGTACGGGCCTTTGACGTGACCGCCGTTTTCGATGAACGACTGATAGTTACGGCTGACCTCAACCTTGCCATGCAGGAACAATTCCTCATCATTGCTTGATGCAGTCAGATCCAGCGGTGTTGGTATCCGTTTTGACGGATCGACCGGTTTGGCAAGGCGTGGCGTGATGATGACCAGCAAATCGGTTTCCGATTTCTGGAATCCGCTTGAGCGAAACAGGCTGCCAAGCACAGGCACATCACCCAGCCATGGAATCTGGTCGGCATTGCGGGCGTTGAAGGTCTGCAGCAGTCCGGCGATGGAAATGCTTTGTCCATCGCGCAGTTCAACCGTTGTTCTGGTCCGCCGGACGATCAGGCTTGGAATCTGGATGGCACTGGTCGTCACCGTGCGGCTGAAATCAAGCTCGCTGACTTCCGGTTCGATGGCCAGATTGATCAGGCCATTGTCGAGCACGGTTGGTGTGAACGCCAGACTGACACCGAATTTCTTGAACTCGATGGAAATCTTGTTGTCCTCCTGCGCAACCGGCACAGGAAATTCACCACCGGCCAGGAAGCTCGCAGTTTCACCTGAAAGTGCAGTCAGGTTCGGCTCTGCAAGACGCCGTGCGGCGCCCTTCTTTTCCAGCGCCTGAACGATAATGTCGGCCGATGCGCCGCCGGTCAGCATATCTGCGACCAGCCGGCCAAACGGCGCGGTGGCGGCATTTGATGCCAGTGCATTGCCAAACGGCTGAAAACTGATGCCGCCGGCGCTGACCGCATAGTTGACACCGAGGTCGCGGCTGGCGTTGCGTTTGGCCTCGATGAAGCGCACTTCCAGCGTAACCTGCTGGCTTGCACCGACCGTCATGGCATTGGTGACATTGTTGCCGGCAAAGTCTTTGGCCACCTGTATGGCGCGTGCCGCCGCGGTTGAACTGCGTACCGCACCTTGCAGCAGCACCCTGCCATTGACGCTGCGAACCTTGATGTTCTCGCGCGGCAGTACAGTGCGAAGCGCATCTTTCAACCCACGTGTATCAAAGGTGACTTCGACATTGATGACGCCGAGAAGCTTGTCGTCAGCATCATAAAGCGAAAGATTTGTGCGTCCGGTCTTGCGCCCGAGTATGTAAAAGGAACGGGTTCCAAGTGGTGAGGCATCGGCGATTTCGGGATCACCGACTACCAGGTTGGCAACGTCTGTGCCGGATTTGACCGTTTCAGACTGCCCGACGGGCACCTTCATCTGCTGAATGGTGCCGGTATCGGGGCTGAATTGCGTCGCCGCCTCTACCTGGCTGATTGCCAGTGTCCACACGCACATGCAACTGAACAACACCACCACGAGGCGGGCCATCAAATCTCGCAGGCGACTGCCCGCCAATGTGTTTGTCATTATACTCATGGTCTATCTCCCTGCGCGCCAGTTCTGATCCGTGGTAGTCGTTGTGACGGATCGTCCAGGGCGCTCCCTTTGCTGAAGCTCTATTCTGTTGGTGCGTTCTGAACGGGCACCGGAACCGCCGTCGCCGTGACGGCACTTGTGGATTGGCTGGATGAACTTGTGGACATGCCACCGACACCGCGCACGATGGTCATTTTGCGTCGGCGTTTTGTACCGCCGGCAAGGTCTGCCATGGATACGGAACCGACATCGGCACGATGCGCAGATCCGGCGGCCCGCAGTGTCAGTGACAGCCGTCCAATGGACCCGCCAAGTGCCAGCTTCTGGGCCATTTCCGTATCTACTTCCAACGTAACCGCTCTTGACACGCTCGGCGCATCAAGACGCTGGTCAGCCTGTTGATCAATTGCCAGTACCTTCACGTTCTGCACAAGTACATCTGCCTGCGATGTCGAGGGATCACCGGCTTTCAGCGAGCGTGTCAGCACGACATCCACCCGGTCTCCCGGCAGGATAAAGCCGGCCACACCAAACACTTCATCAACCGCTACGGTCAACGCGCGCATGTTGTCTTCCACAAGAGCTGACAGTGTCGGGCGTTCACCGGGGCCGGTTACCTTTGCCGCAAGTATCGGCTCATCCACCTCTATGGGTCCCAATGCAGCCCGTGCCTCGACACCAGCCTGAAATTCTTCCAGTGTTTTGAATGACCCGGTCGGTTCAGTTCCTGCGATCCATTTGGTAGCGCGAACCGCAGCGCTGTCTACCTTGTCTCCAAAGCGCAGGACCTTGGTTGCAACCAGCACCGTGGACGTTTCCACTTGTGGCTCTGCCGGGGCCGTCTCCACAACTGCTGTCTTGTTCATGTTGCGGTACTTGAACGCAAAAACCTGGCTGGTAATGGTGGCACCTACAATGCCTGACACCATCGCGATACAGCCCAGCGCAAATATGCGTCCGGTTTTGCTTGACAACCGCACGCCTGAAAATCCGCCGCCCAGCTGCTTGCCGGTATTTGTGTGATGTTTGCTGCGCCATTCGCGCCGCGTCGTGTTCTCTGCCATCCCGATGCCTCCCAGAAATCAGTACAATTGCAGTCAAGATACATGATAAGGCGGCAATTAAAGAGCGTTCAGTGATAATAGAGTAAAGTGTTCGTTCACTAATGTGGAAAAATGTAATCAATTGTATTCAACAAAAACAATTTCATGAATTCTTAATTGTTGAGTTTGCAGAAAATTTGAATGGATCTGATGAATGTTCTTTCATGGATCTTCGCCATAGTGCGTGCTTGAGTCTGTATTTGGGAGGGCAAATCATGAAGTTTACTCGATTTTTTATTGTGGGCGCTCTGGCGCTTGGTGTTAGTGGTTGTTCGCAAGGGTTCTCTTTGAGCCATGTGGCTGATCTTGGCGCGACTATTGGGACATCGTCACCGCGTCTGCCGGGTGACCAGCCTGCCACGTCGGATCACCTGCAGGGTGAAACCGGCACAAAGCATCATGCCGGTCGTGCACCATTCCATGCATCCGACAATTTGCTGGCAACTGCTAAGGGCGAATTTCGTGAAGGTCGATTTGGCCTGGCGGAAAAAAGTTATCGCAAGGCTGTAGAAGTGTCTCCGCGCGATGTGGAAGCCTGGGTAGGCCTGGCGGCTTCTTATGATCGCCTGCGCCGCTTTGACCTGGCTGACCGCGCCTATGCGCACGCCATTAAACTGGTTGGTCACAACACGATGATGCTGAATAATCTGGGATATTCCCAGTTGCTGCGTGGCGACCTCAAGAAAGCGCGTCAGCATTTCTTGGCTGCTTACGAGCGTGAGCCTGATAACCCGATCATTCGCAACAATCTTGAACTGCTCAACCAGAGCGGCAAGCGCATCGTGCGTGAAAAAGCCTGATATTGTCATGACAGAAAAATCGGCAATACCACAGGCTTTGCGTACCGGTCTTGCAGTGTCAGCGCTTGCGCTGCTCCCGGTATTTTCCTGGCAAGCTCTCGACGCACGATCATCGGTAACCGTAGCGGCTCCCGTAGTTGCATCTGTTGCGCGTTCAGAGACGGTCATCAGAAAGTCAAAACTGACCTGGGGCCACACGAAATCAGACCGCCTGGCCGTTCATCGCGTCATTGACCTGCAAGCCTCCAGACGGATCGCCGCAAAGGTTCAATCTGACAAGGCAGACCGTGAATTCGCGCCGAAAATCACACCGGTTGTTCTTGTGGAAGAGTTTTCCGACTGGCTGGTTCCCGGTAAAACCGGTGCGGGCGCTGCTCGCATCATCGACTTTGCCGCGCGCAAATCCAGCAACAATCGAAAAACCTGCCAGTCGCGCCATGAAGCCATAGTGAGTGCTTTTGCAATCAGGCACGCTCGCGTTATGGCAGACAAGCCGGTCATGTTCCAGTCGAGCATCTGCGCTAGTAATGGGGAAATTGTCATTACCTGTTTCGGCACCAGCGCAACCATTTCGCCACGCAGGGTACGCCCGGGCGGCCGCTGCTCAAAACACGGCTGACTTCCGAAGACGCGGCAGGATGTGGGTTCACATGCCCTGCGAACGATGTTCGCGCACCCAGTCAACCTGACTGGTAAGCAACTGCCTGATCTGGTGAATGATGATGATGGTTACAAATATCTCGCCACCATCCTCCAGAACGCCTACCAGGAAGCAGAGCAAATCCGGCGTCGCGCAGGTTTTTTCATGAATGCTGTCGACCAGAACGCCGAACAGACCAAACAACATGATCAGGCAGGAGAAGATGATGAACTGCTTCTTCACTGCTTCGGTTGATTCGAAAAACCGTTTTACAAGCAGACAACCCAGTAGTCCGCCTACAACAGAAAGATATGTGATTTCACCCAATGCGCGTTTGGAGAAAAACCATAGTTCGGTGGGAATGACATACTTGCCCAGAAGCCAGCCGGCTGTTTCGTGCAGCGTTGTCATGTCATCCAGCAGCAGATAGGCGAAGGCATAGAACCAGACATCATAGGCCCGCTCCAACTGCATCAACCAGTAAAAGCCAAAACAGCAGATCAGCAAGAGCGCGTAATGATACAGGCTCGGTAGCGAATACTCCTTGTCGAAGTCGAACAGGAACATGTTTCCGGCGTAGGTGAAACTCGTCACGGATAAAATGCACAGGGCCAGTAACCCGGCAACATAGTAGCGGTGTTTTGTGAATAACAAAGTATCCATGCGTGTTCGGGTGCCTGCTGACCTTAGGTAAATCTGTACTTGCGAGAACAGTAACTGGTGAGCAGGAATGTAAAGAAGATCTAGTCGGATCTGAGAGTGAAAAACGGCAGTTTTGCGGTCATCTAGTGCCGGTGAATACTTGACAGATCAACAAACAGGACCTCAATCGCAGAAGCTGTCCTGGCGGCATATGGTCTTTAGAAAGACAGCCCGGGTTTTCACCGGCAGCACGTATCACCAGACAGTGCTATTCGCTTCCTTTGATCCCCGCTACCTTAAGTGAAGAGGCCTCTGGCAGGTCAATCCCGGACTTCAGCAGGTTCAGATGTGTCAGGAACGTATCGATTTTGCCGACTTCAAGTTCCTGCAGTGTCAGTTCGGCCGCAAGCACTGCCGCGCGGGTCTGTGAAGACAGCGAAGAATTTACACCGGTTGCGCGAGACAGTTCGTTGCCATCTGCAGCCTTGAGTTCCGCAGTCATGGATTTCAGATGGGCGATGTGAGCCAGAAATTGTTGCCTGAGTTTCTGCTGTTTTGAAATCTCCAGATCAATAGTTCGGCTGGAAACCAGAAGGCGAAACCTGGCATCGCGCCGGCTCAGTTCAGCGGCTGCCAGGCCTGGCATGGATTGGTGGAGTGACGGCATCACCTGATAGAGCTGCTCTTCGGGCATTTCAGGCTCTTCGGAGGATGATTGCGCGGGTGCAACCATGGCCTGCTGGCTGGTGACTTCACCTGGTGCTGCAAAACTGCCAGATGCCAGCGATACGGCGCTGATTGTACCCAGGCACAAAAATGCCGAGGCGGTGGCTGCGATAACAGGTCGTGTCACAAAGCGCGTTGTCAGTTGGGTCCAGTAATGCTGCGGGGATTGGAAGCGAACTTCGTTGAGGGTTTTCAGAACGGCTGTTCGGTATCCGGCGATCTTCACTCCAATACCATATGAACTTGTCTCAGCCGCATCCAGAGGCGTTATGGCTGTGTTGATCGTAACCGCGACAGGAAGCCTGACGGGTGCTGCCCGGCCTGCCCGGTCTTGTACGGTGTCGATGATTTGCTGGGAAGTTGCCGGTGCTGATAGCACCTTATGCACGCCGTCAATGGCCTGGATTTCAGCCAGGTTGCCCGGTGGAGCCACGACGATCAGGTGCTTCACCTTGTGCACACCTGCCAGCAATACCAGTTTCAGCCCGCGGCTTTCCGTCGGCAACGACTGATCGACCACGGCGCACTCAACATCATTGTCTTCAATGAGCATGAGCAGATCATCGATTGACCGCATGTGACGTGCCCGCACCGGCACATCGTGATCCATAACTGTCTCCGACACCTGCTTCATGGCAGCGCCGACGAAAATCGTCTCCATAACCCGAGGCGGGTATTCTGTATTGACTTGCGTGGGCATTTCGCGCCGTTCCCCTGTCGTCCCTAACGTTCATGGGCAAACTGCCATGACTGCCAAACTCTCCGACACAGTGGCTTGAATCCTTTGTTAAGAGGTAAACTCAAATTTTAATTAATCCGTTTCGACCGTCTTGTTGAGATCGTGCTTAACGCGGCTCTAACAATCACGGTTAAGCAAGTCATAATGCGGGTCGGTGACCGGTCCTGAGCGCCTGAAAGACAAGGTCAGTCATCCAGATCGATGGATAGCCTAAGCTCCGCCAATTCCAACTTGGCGGGCTGCGGCGCCTTCTTCCGGTGTGTCCGGCATTTGTCCACCATGATACGCGAATACGAACTGGGGCATTTGGTATTCTCCTGGTTTGGGGGTGGTCAGGGTGTCGACCCTAAGACTGCAGTTCCGGGAATTGTTCCAGTTTTCTGAGCGATGACGTCCAGCCAATCTTGTGGTTGGCGGCTGCTTCTTCGTCAGTGAGGCCGGAATGGGTAAGCACAAACAACGTGCCGCCTCCGCCATCCGGGCGGACTTCAAACAGCACACGGGTCTCATGACCGCGCTGATCCCGGTCGTCATGCCAGCCCCATGTGAACTCGACAGAGTTCGGCGGATCCACGGTTAACACTTCACCGCTCATCTTGTGCAGGGCGCCTTGAGGGTTGATCAGTGTCGATGACCATGTGCCGGGCCGCGACAGGTCCAGATTGTGCTCCTTCATGCTGACCCCTTCCGGGCCCCACCATTTCAGCAGGTGATCGGTCTGAGTGACAAAGGCAAAAACCTTTTCAGGCGCAACGGGAAAGATCCGCTCTATTTTCAAAACGCTCATAGATCATCACCTTTGTGCAACAAGGCAGCTTCGAGCCGGTCCAGGCTGATTTGCCAGAAATCGCGGTAGGTCAATGCCCACTCACCGATGGTCCGCACAGCCTGCGACCGGACCGAATACATGCGACGCTGCTTGTCGATGCGCTGTTCGATAATACCGGCTTCGCGTAATACCTTCAGATGGCGCGAGATAGCCGGTGGCGAAATGCTGCCTACGTCCTGCAGGTTTCCGGCGGGCAGTTCGCCCTCCTTCAGCAGCTTCTCGACAATCGCAAAGCGTGTTGCATCACCGAGCGCTGCAAAGGTGTCATGTATCATGGATGGGTCTCTTTATTTCCTAATTCAGTTAATTAACATAAATAGAAAATAAAAACTGTCAACACCGCTACGGCATCGGTTATCGCGAATGCACCAGAACCGGACGTATGCGCAACGGGGTCAGGCGTTTCAGCTTGCCTTCAGTAATTCGAAAAGCCCGTCAATGTCATCTGGGCTGTTGTAGACGTGGGGGCTGATACGCATGATCTGGTGATCCGTCCTGCCGGTTTTGGATGCAGGTTCATCCTGTTCGGCATTTGGCCACTTGATGTGTATGCCGGCCTGGGTAAGACAGTTTTGCAGGCGTTCGCGACGCTGTGACGGGATACAAATTGAACATGCACCGGATGCAGGCGGCGCGTCGCTGAGCGGCATGAAGCCGTCTTGCAGGGCACGTGCGTGGGCGTGCTGGCTGAGCTGTTGAACACGGCGCTCAGTTGTGGCCACAGACTGCTGTGCCGCTTCCCTGATGGCGACACCAAGCCCGAGCCGAAGGGCTGCGTTAACGTCGAAAGGCTCAATGTCCCGGATCGAAATTCCGTGCCTGTGCGGATCGGAAATCCACAACATGGCGGTACCACGTGGGCCGCGTAACCATTTCCGGCACGTTGCAACAAACACATCACAACCCAGTTTCGATACGTCTATCGGGGTTTGCCCAAGCGCCTGCGCGCCGTCCACGATCAAAAGGGTGCCTTCGGGACGGGGCAATGCGCCGATCGCCTCAACCGGATATCGCAGCCCTGTCACACTGCTTATGTAGGGAGTGAAAACAGCGGCAACGTCATCATCGATGCGGTCGGACCAGACGGCAGGATCCGGTTCCGAAAGGTCCAGTTCCGGCAGGACCTCCACCTTGCCGCCGGCATTGCGAGCGAGGGTTCGCAAGGCGACTACGTTCTCACCCCATTCGTGAGGCGCCACCAGCAGTCTCTTGCCGGCCAGGGGAAGTCTGGCAACGAACGCGAACCAGCTTGAAAACGTGGTTGCGGTCAACCCAAGCGTGCCCGGTGATGCCGAGATCAGATGTTCGGCCCGGGATCGCACGTCTGACAACTCGTCAGCAATCTCCTGCTGTGCTGCCATCGGGCCAAGTCTCAGCTCCAGATCCAGATGAGCCCGGATACGCGCAATGGTGTTTGCAGATGGCAGGCCGTGGCTGCAGGCATTCAGGTATATCTCGTGCATCCTGCTTATCCGTTCGGGCGGAAGAGAAACAATTGGCGAAGTTGGCGCGGATTCGAAAAGCCAGTCAATGCCACGCGTGCGGGAGAGCTTCCCTGCCTGACAGACGTTGTGGGCTCGGATGAAAATTCAATGTTGCATCCTGCGTTTCACTTTCATAAGTTCATACTTTAGAGAAAAAGCAGAAAAAAACATAATTATGCAGGATTTTGCAGAAGCGTTTCGCCTGGCGTTTGGTCTGGTAGCGGCTATGGACGCTGATCTGGTTGAGATTATCGGCCTGTCATTACGCGTCAGCCTGACAGCTGTGCTTGTTGCAGCCGTGCTCGGTATGCCGCTTGGTGCGCTGCTGGCGACGGTACGCTTTCCCGGCCGCAGCGCGGCTGTGATCATTGTCAACGCGCTGATGGGCCTGCCGCCGGTGGTGGTTGGCCTGCTGGTTTATATGGCGTTGTCGAACGCAGGCCCGCTCGGATTTCTGCAGTTTCTGTACACGCCGGCAGCAATGATCATCGCGCAATCCATTCTGATCACGCCGATCGTGGCAGCGCTGACCCGGCAGATCATTGAAGACATGAACTCTGAATACGCGGAGCAGTTCGCGTCCCTGTCGGTGCCCTGGCACACCCGCATTGTCGCTTTGATAAGCGATGCAAGATACGCCCTGGCTACTGTGTTGCTGGCGGGGTTTGGCCGCGCCATTGCCGAGGTTGGTGCGGTTATTATTGTAGGCGGCAATATTGCCCACCTGACCCGGGTCATGACCACGGCCATTGCGCTGGAAACATCCAAGGGCGAACTGGCGCTGGCGCTGGCGCTCGGCATTGTGCTGCTTGTCATTGCGCTGGTGGTCAACGCCGCCGTGATGAGTTTGCGCGCCGGCGCGGAAAGCAGGGCGCATGCTTGATCAGCCGACAGCAAAATCAGCAAGTCAGTTGCCGCTCGACGTCAGAGGCCTGTGCTTCAGCGCTGGCGGCGCAAAGCTGATCAACGGACTTGATCTGGTTTTGACCGACCATGACATCACGGTTGTAATGGGGCCGAACGGAGCCGGCAAAAGCCTGCTGGTACGCCTGTTGCACGGGCTGATCGATCCGCAATCAGGCAGCATCACCTGGAATGGCCAGGGCTGTGGCCAGACCACCAGATTGCGCCAGGCAATGGTGTTTCAGAAACCGGTTCTGTTGCGCCGTTCCGTTGCCGCCAATGTGGAGTTTGTCCTGAAGCTCAACGGCGCCTCGAACCGGGAGCAGCTCGACCAGTTACTGGCGCAGGCAAACCTGCTGGACAAGAAAGATCAGCCGGCCCGGGCCTTGTCTGGCGGCGAGCAGCAACGACTGGCGCTTGCGCGTGCGCTGGCCAGTGATCCGGAGGTGCTGTTTCTGGATGAACCCACCGCCAGCCTCGATCCATCGTCAACCGAGGCCATCGAAATCGCGATTGGCCAGGCCAGCGGGCGCGGCGTGAAAATCATCCTGGTCACCCATGATGCCGGTCAGGCCCGAAGGCTTGCCAATGAGGTGGTGTTCATACATCGCGGCGCCGTCATCGAGCATTCAGGTGCCGAAACATTTTTCAAACAACCAGCCAGTATGGCCGCGCGGGATTATCTCGCCGGTAAACTGGTCCTCTGATCGAAAAGGAAAACAACTGAAATGAGAATGAAAAAGATCGGATTTCTCGCTGTAGCCGCAGCCACAGTGTGCACCGGCCTGGGTTTGACCGTACCCGGTCACGCGCAAGACAAATCGATAATCGTCCAGTCCACCACGTCCACCCAGAACTCCGGCCTGTTTGACCACATCCTGCCGATGTTCGAAAAGACCTCCGGCATCAAGGTCAACGTCGTTGCCGTCGGCACCGGACAGGCCATAAAGAATGCCCGCAACTGCGATGGCGATGTGTTGTTCGTCCATGCAAAACCGGCTGAGGAAAAGTTTGTTGCCGATGGCTATGGCGTTAAGCGGTTTGACGTCATGTACAATGATTTCGTCATTGTCGGACCGGCAGCCGACCCGGCAAAGGTGGCAGGTCGCAATGACGCTGCCGGATCGCTTAAGACGATTGCGGACGCAAAAGCCATATTCGCCTCGCGCGGCGATGATTCAGGCACCCACAAGAAGGAACTCAGCCTGTGGAAGGACGCAGGCGTTGACGTCAAAGCGGCAAGTGGCACCTGGTATCGCGAAACCGGCTCCGGCATGGGGGCCACCCTCAACGCCAGCGTCGGCATGGATGCATATGCGATGACCGACCGGGCCACCTGGATTGCATTCAAGAACAAGCGTGAGTTCGAAATAGCGGTGGAAGGCGACAAGGCGATGTTCAACCAGTATGGCATCATTCAGGTCGACCCGGCCCGGTGTCCCAATGTAAAGGCGGACGCCGCGAAAAGCTTTGTTGACTGGATCATCACCAGGGACGGCCAAAGCGCCATTGCTGCCTACAAGCTGGACGGTAAGCAGCTGTTCTTCGCCAACGCAGCCAAGGAAGGCGCGTCATAAACTTCGCCTGTCAGGGTGCGTTATAGTGGACGCGAAACTGTCCGGAAACATCATACCCGGACAACGTGGCTGCCCGCGCGGTAAAGGCAGCTGACCGGCAAAATGCCACCAGCGCCTGCATGGGCGGGTCGAACCAGGCCCGCCGGTCGACGGCCAGATCGTAGCGTTCCTGCAGGATCGGCACGAACTCCAGCCGAAACTGCGCAGCGACACTTGCCAGCCCGAAGGAAGCCTCGGCGTCACCGTCCTGCACCAGAAGGGCCGCGTCCGCCTCACTGCGGGTCGGTGGCGTCCAGTTGATATCCGATCCGGCAAGCCCGGCTTCACCGAGCAGTTTTGCCAACAGTATCTGGCTTCCCGCCTCGGGCTGACGGGCGGCCAGCGTCCGTGATCTTGCATCGCTGAGCGTTGTGATACCTAAAGGGTTGCCCGGTGGCACGATCAGCCCGCGCTGCCGCCTGGCCCATTCGACCACGACAACAGGCTGGCCGGTCAGTTTTTGTGTGACGGCATCGATATTCCAGCCAGCCCCTGACCGATCGGGGATGTGCAGCCCGGTGGCGATGCCCTCAAGGCTGGCAAAGCGATCAAGACCGTCAAGCGAGCTGTCGAAGTTGGCCGCCAGGCCGCAGCGGCTTTCACGCATCGCCCATTCCAGCAGCGGGTCGTGACTGCCCAGCAACACCGCCGGGCGCCCGGTGGCGACCGACCCGGCAGGCCCCGATGAATTGTCAGCCAGCCATGCGTCGACCTGATCGCGCGGAAACAAAAGCTTGCCTGTGGCCCGCGAACAGGGCACATCACCGGAAGCCGCCAGTTCATAAACCTTGCGCTCTTTTATACGCAGAAGATCAGCCAGTTCCTTAGTGGTGAGATATCTGGTGGCGAGTTCGGTCATCTATGTTGCCCTGATGTTTTAACCTGCAAAAACCTGCATGGTTTTCTCCGGGCTGGCAAGGCAGGATGTCAAATTCCTGCTGCGCCATGATGATAGGGACCCCGTGATTGAGAACCAGTTTGCAGGAGAGAAGTTTTGCACCTGACCAACCCGATACTGACCGGTGCCGGCGTACGGCTGCGGCCCCTGGTCGCCGGCGATGCCGAGGCCATGTACGCAAGTATGGATGATGTGGAGACCTTGCGCCTGACAGGCACCCAGTCAAGTTTTACCTATGAGCAGATCCGGCGTCACTGCGAGCATGTCGAGCAGGCGGAAGATCGCCTCGACTACATTATCGAGGTTGCCGGCCAGCCCATAGGAGAAGCTGTTCTGAATTGTGTTGACGAGCTCAACCGGTCCGCCTCGTTTCGCATTGCCATCTGGCAAGACGATGACAGGAACAAGGGCATCGGCACCGAGGCGACCCGGCTGCTGGTCCGCCACGGCTTCGACGTCGTCGGCCTGAACAGAATTGAACTGGAAGTCTATTCGTTCAACCCCAGGGCCAGACGGGTTTATGAGAGCATCGGTTTCAGGCTGGAAGGCACCCGCAGGCAGGCGCTGTGGTGGGACGGCGAAGCGGTCGACGCCCATATCATGGCGCTGCTGAAGTCAGAGTTATGACAGGCTGACGCTTGTCGCCTGCAGTCAACCGGACGGAATCGGACTCCATACCGCGAGCCGTCTGGTTCACCGCGGGTCGATTGGATACCATGCGGCCATGTTGGATTTTGACACATGCAACGAAGCCCGGTTGCGACGGGACCCGGCTTATGACGGTGTGTTTTTCACCGCCGTCATGACGACCGGTATTTATTGCCGGCCGGTCTGCCCCGTGAAACATCCGTTGACGAAGAATGTCTGTTACTACCCGTCCGCGCCTGCTGCAGAACGTGCAGGCTTCCGGCCCTGTCTGCGCTGCCGCCCGGAAACGGCACCGTTCTGCCCGGCCTGGAATGGCACCCAGGCCACGGTGGAGCGGGCGTTGAGACTGATCAATGATGGCGCACTGGACACCGGCAGCGTTGAGCGCCTTGCGCAAAGGCTGGGGGTCGGGTCACGCCAGTTGTCCAGATTGTTCGCACGACATGTCGGTGCCAGCCCGGTGCAGACGGCCAATACGGTTCGCCTGCAGCGCGCCAAGCGGTTGTTGGACGACACCGGTCTGTCAATGATCGAGATCGCTGATCGGGCAGGCTTTGGCAGCGTGCGGCGGTTCAATGCCGCGTTTCGGGGGCTGTATAAGCGGTCTCCCTCGGAGCACCGGAATATGGCAGGATCAACAGGCCGCGGGAGGAATATGTAGTGCCAGGAAAATCTGCAGATCCATTGGTGTACGGCTATCTTGAAAGCCCGGTCGGCCAGCTTCTGCTGGTGGCCGACGATGACCATCTGCGCGGTATCAGTTTTCCCGATGGCAGCAGGAAGCAGGAACCTCAGGCCGGCTGGCGCCGCGATGATGCATATTTCCCGGACACCGTGGCACAGCTGCGGGCATATTTCGCAGGCGAGCTGACAGAGTTCAGCTTGCCCCTGTTGTTCGACGGCACGGATTTTCAGAAAACCGTGTGGCAGGCGCTGTGCGATATCCCCTATGGCGAGACCACGTCTTACGGCGCACTGGCGGCGAAACTCGGCAATGCCAAGGCCAGCCGCGCGGTAGGCGCAGCCAACGGCGCAAACCCTCTGCCCATCATAGCCCCCTGCCACCGCGTAATCGGCGCCGACAGTTCACTCACCGGTTTCGGCGGCGGAGTGGATGTGAAGCACTTCCTGCTGATCCACGAGAAGGCCAGGGGGTATCAGGGGTCGTTGTTTTGATGGGAGGGTGTCCAGTTCTAATATCCCTGCCTTATCTGCGTTGAAACTCATAACGAATCTATCAACGTGGACAGGCGAGTGGCTATCACTGGATCTTTTGAGGAATGGTGCCAGGGGCGGAATCGAACATATATTGTAAGCAATTGTTATCAAATTTACATTCATTATCTTGAATATATATTTACCCTTAATTTTACCCGCACAATGTGTTTTGCCTAAGGTTCGATTCCAACCGTCGATGAAGCTTGTCACAAACGTAGAACAAGACGGGCCTTTAGTCGAACCGCTTCCCGGACAAATCCCACCTTCCACTTTTGGCATTGCGAAACGAACGAATGGCGGCTCTGCGGACAAAACGACCATCGACCATGGCTGGACTAATGTCCGCGCCTGACCCAAAGCGGACATTGGAGCGAGCTTCCCAACAACTAGTTGCAAATTGGCGGGAAAATTGAGGGATATTTCATCTATTTTGCAACCGTTATTAGTTCGGCATAGAAATCTTAATGTGCGACCCCGCACTTACAAGATATTGACGCATAACACTCACATCCACCTGCTTGGCAACACGCTGAACTCGCAGTTTTCTTAGCATCTGCGTACAAAAGGAAAATCTGAATCTCTCTATTTTTGTATCTAATAGAAACAGCATCGAGTTGATCTACGTCGCCGAGACGGGCTTCGTAACCTAGTTCTGGAAGACCAATTACGATTTCTTCGCCATCAATTTTCGCCACGCCTTCAAGTTCAATAAAATCACCTTCTGTAACTATGGTTCCACCAATTTGGATAGGCTTTTCCAACTTGTCGATTTTTAAATACACTGGCACATCTTGTTGGGACAATTTACAATTCCTCTGTTTGGTTGAGTGTTTGCATAGTATTAAATTTGCAATATTTGGCAAGGGCGCCGAGTAAGTCGATTGTAGGTGGTAATTAGATAACAATGTGGTGTTGAGTATTTCTTGCGAATTTGATTTGGCTAAAATGTCCGCTACTGGCACAAAGTAGACATCGGGTGCTGCGTCGCAAAGGTCTGCAAAGAGCTCGAAGCGGACGTTAGCAACAAAATTTGTCGGACGTGTTGAATAAGACCCAATTCCGCCAATGACTGGAGTCATTTAAGAGCACTAGTGGCTTTAGTTCTTAGATGTATCTTACGCTAGGAAAAATCATCGGAGATTTCAGATCAAAATCCGGTATCTGAGCAAAGGGACTTGCCCTCAATAGGAGCAGGGATAAGACGTGAGCGATCAAACCTCAGTTCCAGAGTATTCCGATCGCACCGCGGCTCAATACCTGTACTAGAGCTTGTCGAGTGTGGGGCTCTCTAAGTTGATTTCACTCTCCGGTCGCTGGCCTCCATTTTGCCAGGGAAATGAAATCTCCGCTAGGTCGAGCGCGTTCTTGTAGCTCATATAAGTTACTGCTAGTGCACCGAGGTAGCCCCGCTGCCCTTCAGGATACGTATCCTTGCTCGTCAGTTGATCTATGTGTGTTTGCCAAGCTAAAACGTCGCCTCTTAGCGTTCTGCAAATATCGATTGCTGCCAAGTATTCGGCGATAGGATCCAACTGAAACCGCAGCATACGCTCGCCAGCGATGTCATTTTCCTCCACTACACCGTTTGAGATAAGCCGAGTGATTAGCTCTGGCACAATTCCAACGGCAGCTAAATCCGCTTCCGCCCGATCTCGTGCGAAGTCGGTTGGTGCGAAATCTCCACCGAGACTGACTGTGGCCAATTTGATGGCCGCGTTCCGCATTTCGTGGTGTGGATTCGATGCAACATCTTCCAACGCGACCGGATCGAGGCGGTCGAGGTAGTCAATATAGACGTCTGGAACATTCACAGGCAAATCGCCCAGTCCTGATGTATCTGCGGCCCGTTTGGTGGCACCGTCGACAAATAGTGTGACCAATAGCGGGGTGACCGATATGCCACCGGCATCTTCGACGATCTGAAGTATCCGCTGGGCAAGTTCAAGTTGCTGACGGGCGCCAAAATGGTCTGTAAGTCGGCGGCGCCTCAAGTATTCAAGGATGAAGGGTACAATGATCTTAACGTCGATCGGATTCGGAAAAAGTTGAGTTTGCTCTACAGCACCGAGTTGCGGATCGCGCCGCGTTGTTATGACCAAAGCGTTGATTGGCGTATCCGTGCCATACAGCTCCGAAACGTGGCGCTGGGTTTCGGCCCCACGTTCTGACAATGCATCGATGATCACGACGACACGTTTATGATGAAGCAGCGCTCTTACTATATCATCGTCGAGTTCATCCTCAGAGCCCACCATACGGTGTAACGACGACGATATCGTAGCAACGACGTCGGTTGTCTCCTCAACAATCATTACAGGAATTGCCAAATGAGGCATTAGACGATCAGCCTCTTCATCCGCCATGCTCCAACGGGCCAGCGCACAAGCGAGGGTCGTCTTTCCGCTGCCGCCAGCTCCGATGATCGACAACACTGTGCGTCGGCGTTCGAACAGCGGACGAAATAAATCCGATGTAGGTTGGTCGCTTCCAGTACCACTGGCGTTACCATCGACGCGCACAGGTATCGGAATATAAGTGGAGCGCTTGCGAAAATGTGGCAGCTGAGCCAGTAAGTCGCGCGCAGTGGTTACCCTCCGTGCGACCCAGGCATCCAGCACTTCAGGTTGGTCGAGATAATGCGCCCGTACGTCCGTAGCCAAATTGTCGAAAGTTGCCTCGCAGTTTTCGTATTCGTTAAGCCAGGCGCGGCGCACACGTGGCCGGCGCTTGAACCAAGGCACAGTAAATAGCCGCAAAACCTTTGCGATCGCCGCGCCCCAAGTACCGCTGGATTCGGCCGCTTCGCCGACCGCCGCCAAGGCACCGCCTCCGGCCAACGCCAAGCGGGCTGGAGTCAACCAGAGCATGACCAACACTGGTGTCAGGTAAAGCGCTCCCACGCCAATAACACTGAGCGCACCAAAAAGGAGGGCCTTGTACTCAGATATCTGCACCCAAAGCGAGCGGAAAACGATCTCATTGAGCATGATAGGAGCAAGTGATATACCACCATCGAAAAGAACAACTCGATGCCGAATTATTGCCCCGTTACCAATATGCTCTGACCCGGGCGACCAACTCAAGTGCCACCGACCATCTGTCTCAGATTTCTTGATTTCGCCGGGTACTGGTTTCCAATCTGGCATCCGACCTTTATGATGGATGGCATATTCAATCGCGGCGATGTCCGTGGAATCGCCCTCCTCGTCGAATGTATGAAGTTCGATGTCCACTTGACCAGCAACGTTTGTTGCAACAGCAGATCCGGGCACTTTCAGGTATGGCGAGAAATTTGGAGACTGTCCACCAAGCCGGAGACCGCGGGTACCAAAAGCCCAAGCCGAACTACCACCCGGATCCAGAACAACATGATTGAGATCGGATCGGTCGGCACGAGGTGAGATCGTGACATCAGCCCACCGCCGTCCAAAGTCACGAGTCTGTAAGATGGTTCCGTCATCGCCAACCGCAATCCCAGTTCCGTTCGGCGTTAAGACGACATGCATAAGATCAACATCCGGAAGGGAAGTGTTGCCAACTAGTATTGGCTGCTGCCATGTCTCCCCGCCATCGTCGGTCCATATCAAGGCGCCAAACTTATTCTTACTGTTGAAGCTTTTTCTGCCGACGGACACTCCCTGTACAGAATTTGCAAAAGAGACCGATAGCAAGTCGCGTAGAATCTGCGATTGCTGAACCCGATTCCATGTCACTCCGGCGTCTTTTGTCAACACGATCGCGGAGCTTCTGTTGTCGCCATTGCCGACTGCGACGGCTGTGGATTTTCCCAGGAAAATGACTGATTTTAACGACCGCAATCCGTTCGGGGGCTTTACTTGGTCCCAACTACCACCACCGTTGGCGGTCTGAAGTATGACGCCGTCATCGCCAACCGCTACTCCAGTCTCTTCACCATTGAACGCGACCGCGTTAAGCGTCGATTGAGTGCGTGAGTTGATCTTTGTCCAGCTCCGTCCAAAGTCTGTTGATCTCAGGATCATACCTTGGTTGCCGACTACTATGGCCTTGCCAGATTCACTGAGAAATTCGATTGCGTTCAGATTTGATGTCGCGGGAGGTTGTACCTGTGCACGGTGCCAGCTTCGTCCCCCGTCTTCAGCATAAAGAAGTACGCCGGCATTTCCCGCGATTACCCCCCTCAATTCATCCATGAACCTGATAGCCTTGAGTGGCGAGCTTATTTCGGGTTGTGGGCTAACGTTTTCCCAATTATCGCTTTGTAGAGTCTTGCGTAAGATAGCACCTCTTTCGCCTACGGCGACAGTGGTTTGTGCAGTGACAAGCGCTGCAGAATTTAGAGTTTCGCCGATGAGTTCCGGCCTGAGGACAGCACGATTAAATCTCTCGCCCCCATCAGAAGTCCAGAAAACTTGACCGTTCATACCAGCAACCATGCCTCGAGTCCGATCCGCGAAAGCAACCACGTTCAACCTGTCATCGGACTCTGGACTGATCGCCGGCGGTTTCCAAGCCGCAGCTGGATCATCGGCTCGCTGAATGACGCCTGAATCTCCGACTGCAATAACGTTTTGGTTGTCGGCAAATACAACACCGTGCAACTCACTTGCGTCTTCCAACCCGTCCGTGCGAGACCATGTCTTCCCCTCGTCAATCGACACCAGAACGGCAGCACCGAAGCCTGCACTGCCTCCTGCAGTGCCTCTTGTATTTTCGATCCGCCAAACGGTGGCGCCATCTCCAACTGCTATCGTCATACCGATGTTCGAAGACGCCAAGGCATTAATGTTCACGCCGGTGTTTTTCGGTATCTCAGCGAGATGCCAGGTTTCGCCGGCGTCGTCGCTGCGAAGGAACGGCCGCGTTGTGAAACCGGAATTGTGTCCGCGACCGGTTCCGCTATAGGTCGCGATAGCCACGGATTCCGTGAGAAACTGCACTGCTCCTAGCTCGAATTCGAACCGCCCGAACACGTGGTTCCGCGGTGGTGTCGGTTTAGCTTCCCAGTTTTTCCCTCCATCGGACGTCACCAGTACGGTCTCATTGACACCAACCGCGATGCCTCTCCCGTTTGGTCTAAGGGCCAAGGCCTTTAGATTTCCGGACGATGTCGGAACCTGAGCCTGATCCCAATGCACGCCGCTGTTTTGTGTGTACAAGATGGTTCCAGCGTCGCCAACGGCAGCTCCATCCGTGGCGTTCTTGAATGCTACCGCTGTGAGATTGGTCGTTATACTTGAATGAATCCGGCTCCAGCTTTTCCCTGCATTCTCAGTGCGCAGAATCAATCCTTGTTCGCCAATCACCGTTGCGCGTACTTCATCCATGAACGTAACAGCCAATAGATCGGACCTCACTTCAGAAGGAAGGGAAGCTTGCTCCCAATTGCGTCCTCCATCATCTGTCCAAAGAATATTTCCATGCTCGCCTACGAGTACGCCATTTAGGCCCTCCGGCGCGAATGCGGCGGCATTCAGATCCGGTGCAGGACCTGCAGAAATACTCCAATCCAAAACGAATGAGCGGTCGGGACCCTGGCGTGGTGCAGCATGACCCGTCAACGCAAGAACAGAAAGGCCGATCAAAGTGCTTAGGTATAGGCCAATCAATCTCGAGGGCCTGTGCCGTCGCAGGGACCGCACTATCAATTCGCGCGCACGCCAGCAATGCCGCCGTAGTTCAAAACCATACACTAGCTTCCCCTTGATGCCAGAATGTATCCAATGGTAGGTCGCCCGCCCATAAAAACTGGCACAAACGAGTTTTGGCGGCAATACATTTTCTTCCCTAGGGTCAATTAAATGCTGTTCCTCTCGTCTCACAAGCTCCTTAGATTTCACTGGATCAACTACCTATCTTTACTGAGATGCAGACTCGAATTTGTTCGCTTTCGACGCTGACCGGACACAGCAGTGAGACGTGTTCGGGCCCGATATGGGCTCAAGTCGGCCATCCGCTGCATTACGGCTCTGGCCGTCGGTTTCGAGAACGGATCAACTTGTGCGATAGCTGTTTGAGTGCTTTGTCAGGCGCCGCCAATTGTTTAGCGCTCTTTAGGACTACTTTCACCCAGTTCGCGTGAATGTGAGCAATGCGTGACTTTGGAGAATCAGATCAGAATCAGCGGGTACAGCTGTCTAGGTACCTTCCCTTCCTGCATCAATGAACAATTCGACCACCTATAGGAGTTGTTAGAGATTGCCTTCTACTCCAAAAATCGAACGCTCTTAGTCCAGGTGCAATCTCGCGGTACAAATTGGTGCGTTCCCGCCAATATCGCGTGACACTTCTGTTGTGAGCGGATTGGTATTCCGTCAACGCGGCGCAATCTCCGTCCAACCGCCGATGGATTGCATTTGCAGCGGTAAGTCCACTTTGAAGTGCTCTGAGGATACCGTTTCCAGATAACGGATCTTGTGCAAACGCTGCGTCGCCAACGGCGATCCAGTTTTCGCCGCTTACCTGACGCGTCACTTGACTGTGAGCCGGCCTGACGTGGATGTTAACGCGACTGCTTTCTGACCTTACCCGTTCGCGGGTATAGCGGGTCTCCCTGAGATTCATCGACCAGAAGTCAGTCAGTTTAAATTCGCTCCGTGCCAAAATATCAGAATCTGTGACAAACACTGTTGCAATTTGTCCATTTGCCAGCGGTGCGGAATACCACCAACCTCTTAATGCCGGTTCGATGAAGACACGGCTGTCTTCAATGCAGAGTTCATTGCGCGGCTCGCAGTAGCACAACAGCCCGACCGCCTTCTCCAAGTTTTCGGGTTTGCAGTCTAACGACCGTAGAAGCCAAGCAGATCGTCCAGTGGCATCAACCGCGAACTTCGTTTGCAAGGTCGAACGCCCGGTCTCGGAACGTACTTCAAAAGTCCACTTTCTTTCAGTTGCGGTGCGGAGAACGTTTGTCGATCTAAGCACATGAACACCTGCGTCGTCGGCTCTGAACGCCAAGTTTTGCTCAAATTGTGGCCGGGCTAAATTGATCCCGTAGCCCCAGGGCGAATAAATGTAGTCATTCGAGTGCAAATGTTGTGCAGTCCAGAGTGATGCTACACCTGAACTTAGTCTGTTCTCGCAATTCGATAATATATCTGAGGCGCCAATCTGTTGAAGCACACTCCAAACTTCGGGTGCAGCATGCTCTCCGACTCTGATGTCTTTGTAGTCGGAGCGTTCGACTACAGCTACTGATCGTCCTAGTCGCCTAAGCGCGACCGCAGTGGCAAGCCCAGATGGACCGCCGCCGAGTATTATTACGTCATAACACTTCAGCAATATCGTACTACGCTATATGATCGAGTTCATCACTGCGTAATTCTTCGGAGTAACGTTCGTCCCCCTCCTTTTTCAGGATAAATCCGAGTTTCCACCAGTTGTCGACCATTGGTTTTTTCTCAAACCAGTCAGGCACCCAACTAACCGGCGTGGTGTTATTATTCCTGTGAATTTGGTTGGGCCGCGCGGCCGGCCACCACGTTGATTCAAACCCAGACCTGCATTCATAGAAATCCGCCTGCCACGGCACCGCCAATCCAGAAGTTAAGTCACCAGCAGACAGTTTCCTGGAAATGCGGAACGGCCTGTCATAGGTTTCTGGCCTTGCCATGATGTAGCCGCATTCGATGCCTGGAAAAAACGGCTCTCCAATGCTGTCTTCGAGCGCCGCGCGATCGAGTGCGATTGGAAGATCTACTGACTTTATCTTGTTCAGAGGTTTCGGTTTTGGGGGAGTCTGAACCTTGAAGTCAGCTTTAAACTTACCAATTGCCCAGGCCTTCAAAAGTTTGATTTGCAAGTTTGTCAACGAGGGCGGCACGCGCGCTTGAGGGTTATCCGGGTCTAAGCCGCGGTTCTCGAAACGTGGCATGTCTCCGAAGTTGTTCGGATCGCCCACAATCCGAACCCTCTCCAGCACACGCTCTCGAGCTTCCTTGTGCTCCGACTTGTTGCTGGCAAGTTTTTCTAGTAACCCCGCATTCAGGAAGTTGCCTTCTGGTCGTAGAGCGCTGTGACCGCTTGCGACAAATTCATCGACCCACTGCAACTTCACTATCCTCGAGAGGATAGGAAAAATGTGCTTGGAGAAAGAAACTTCATCAGGTTCAAATGAGGAGTCCTTTGCAATCGCCATCTCAAGTGCGCGATCATACCAGGTGACCATGTTTTGCAGCCCGGGCACAAAACCAGGCGGCGCAACCACTAGCCAAGCGGGATCGGCAGTATGAAACCCTTTGTCCGTACCAGACTCGACCTCCACTGCTGCGGTAACCGGTCCATCGGAAGTATCATCGTGCCAACTGTCATTGTTAGCGAAATGCACCAGCGGCCGGCCTGGCGGCACGGACGCTGCATTCCCAAAGCCGCCTAGGGCAATCAGTCTCCCCGCCTCGTCGGTCTTTAGGTCGCCAAGTTGGACGGCATGATTCATGAATGCGCCAGTTAGTAGCTTTGATTGATCGGCACCACTGATTGCCTGATTGCCAGCATCAATAATCAGCCGGTTTCGCTCATCGGAATGAACGTTTCGATTTCTACTCTCGTTGTTCATAGGGGGAAATTCTGCGGCTGCGGATTTCTTATTGGAGAGATGCACGGTCCAGTGGATGGTTATTTTGCTGGTATTCGTAACTTCGCGTACATTGCTGAGTTCACCATCATCATAAGTGTAACGGAACACCCTAAAACGAACCGCCTGGCGGGCGACCCGGCCTTGATTGTCCTTGTATGGGCCGGCCGCAGCTATGCCGGGGGCTTCTGGCCCCAAATAGTATTCTTCAGGACTATTTCCGACGCGCGCAATTCCAATTCCTGGATGGATGCGGTAGGTATAGGTTTTCACGGTTCAATGCCTCCGGATTGGGCCTCCCGACACCTGTGAGTGATCAGGGTGAACTCAAGCATATCCCACTATCGAGATCGGACCGTCGATTTGACCGACCTCCTCGGGACTCGCTTGAACGCCCGGTGCTCTGCCCTTGACGACCGGCACGATTGTAATGGTCACGCCATAGTCCGAAGACTCTTTCACTGCCCTTTTGAGCGCATTTGAGATGTTTATGTGAATCTCTATCGGTGTAGAGTCTGGTGGCGGCGTCGTATCGTATGGAAGGCGTGTGGGAGGTGGGCCGCAATGCCCAGGGGCACCATAACAATCACCATGGCCCAAAACAAAATATGATCCTGCGTACCCAGATTTCTTGGCCCGCTTTGTTTTTTTGTTTGCCTTTGGGTTGTTTAGGAAGATCCGCCCTTCGTATGAACATCCCAAATGATGGACGCCGCGCAAGATTAGGTCAAATCGCTGATTGTCGTGCTCGAAATCCTTAATCGGGCACTCGAACGGTTTTGAGACAGTTCTAGCCATTCCAGTATTTCCTTACAATTCGACCGAAATTTCAGTTGTTGCGTATTCATATCCCAGCTTGTTGATGTCGAGAACTTCTTCCACCGTCATATCCAGCCCGCGCAATATCCGACTAGGGATTGGTGGATCTTTTCCCTGGGGGCTAATTTGCCAAAGCCACCAGTGCCGGTCGTGGGCGCAATGAAAGATCCAGAATGCCGGATCGAACGCCGTCCAGTTCGTGCTCAGCGCATCTCCTCCCAGCCATCCATGTATGGCATTATGGATAGGCGAATAGTAGCTGTCGTGGAAGCTACGAAAATTGTTTTGCCGCATCGCCTCGTCGACCAAGGACTTGCGTGGGAGATCAGATGGCGTGCCAGGCATTCGTTCCGTTTCTCGATCGCCATCGAAAACGATATTTGTGCTGGCCAGGACGGCCTTGCCGCCATTTGCTACCGATTGGAACGATTTGGGTAGACCCTCCTTCCGCGAAAGTGCTGTGGCGAAGTCCCACCATGGCATTGCGACAGACGAGTCAACTTTGTTCAACGCGCGCTCCAATTTTAACAGATAAGCGCGGTGCCAAGGGAAGAAATGAATATTGTGCAAGCAAGAGATTGGCGCTGGCAGACCATGGATGCCAGCAATGTGGTGAAAGCTCGATTCATCTTCTTTTGGCTTGGCCAGAATTGCTTTCCAGGCATTGACGAACCGGCCGAGTTTATCCGAATCTTTTTCCAGCTCCCGCACGCTAGGGCGATAGCGCAGGCCAGCCAGATTTTCCTGTTCGAGAGCAACGCGATCGCTCATGACACTTATTCCTCCCTCAAACCGTAGTAGTTTACTGACATCAAAAAAGCTTACACGGGAGCCATTTTGTACAGAAATTTACGTTACGTAATTTAACGATATTATTGTTTACGTCAAGGTAAATTAGGAATACATGAATTGGCTTGAATGCAGCCCCGACTGCCTTCAAAAGCGAGAAATGGATGCAAGTGGTGCAAATGATGGGATCACGAACTTTGCGAAGCGAGAAATTGCATCTGGCTCACTGGAGCGCCGGCACTCACGTCCCGTAGATGCCATTCACGCCCATGCGAAACTAGGTTCCGCAATGTGTCTCTCTGCACGGGGACATTGAATCTATGCACCAGTTTGCACTAGCCTACACATCTCTCGGGAGACTTGTCGAAACCTGAGGGCGTCGCGTTGCTCTCCAATCATGGAGATCATCGAGATGAGGATACTTTCAAAACGTCAGGTTAAGGAGCTTGTTCTGTACTCACCCCAACACATAGCCCGGCTGGAGAAGGCAGGCCAATTCCCAAAGCGGGTACCGCTAGGCCCGAACCGGGTGGGCTGGGTTGAGAGTGAAGTGCTGGACTGGCTGCAAGAGCGCTTGGCGCAGAGAGAATAACCAAACCGACACTCCTGATTTCAGGAGCTGGGTGGCCGGGGTTGCAAACCCGGTCACCCTACAGTCTAAAGTAAGTGATCGCAGGTGAGGACATTTTGCTTGAACTCTGACGACTTTAAGAACGCTCTGTTAGGCAATGAAGCTGAAGAGATTTGTCAGCAAATGATGTCTAGGGATACGAACTGGTACTTTGATGAGAGTGGCGAGGTTGCTGTTGAAGGTGGGTATTCTACATTTAGATCCGCTGTGGCTAAGCAATTGGAGATTGAAGCACCTCAGACTTGTTTGGTTGGAAGTTCGGTTTACGGATTTAGCTTAAGCCCAAACGCTGCAAAAACATTCTGTGTTTTTCATGAAAACTCGGACTTAGATCTAATGATAGTGTCCGAGCCGCTGTTTCGGGCTATTTGGTCTGAGCTCTTAGAAGCTTATCATAGAGGCTATCGATGGATAATAAGGCGACATGCTGATCAGATTTTTCGCCAGTTCACGCTTCTTATCAACAACGGAAACTACGGAACCAGTTTGCTGAGAAAAAGAACGAAAATCCTAGATGGGATTTCGAAAGAAGTGTTTCTACAAACTGGCTCCTCCAGATCAATCAAATACAGGATATATGAAACCGAAAGAGCAGCGATGGCATACCATTCTAGCGGCTTGGCGAAGATAAAGAGAAGGCTAGAAAATGACGCTAAATAGTATCATCCAGCCAGGGCGACCTGCGATAACCGAGTTGCTCGAAAACCTTAGAAATGAAGCCTATTTTGTTGATGACTCATTCCAAAGGAAGTTGGTTTGGACGGAGCGACAAAAAGCACGTCTGATTCAAACGGTTCTAATGGGCTACCCAATGCCAGAGATTTATTTGTGGCAACAGCCCGCCAACCCCGATAGCGGGAAAATTAAGCATAGTATTGTTGACGGGCAGCAGCGACTAACGACACTCCTCCAATTTACTGCTAATGAATGGCCGCTGAACGAAAAGCATCTCGATGTAGTTGAGGGTTGCGAAAAATATCAGAACAAACTCTGGAAGGACTTAGATGCCGTAACTAAACAGGCATTTTGGCAGTATGTAGTGAATGTGCGAACTATTCCCTCAGACGTGGGCAATCAGCAGATCACAGATGTTTTTAGACGATTGAACGAAACAGACAAATCTCTAAATCCGCAAGAACTGCGTAACGCTGAATTTAATGGTGAATTCATTAAAGCCGCAGAAAAGATAACCGAGCTGGATGAGTTTGAGTCTTTGCGGCTGTTCACAGACAGCCAAGTTAGGAGGATGGCAGACATCGAGTTTACCAGCGGAATGCTGATGTTCCTAAGAAGGGGACTTGTGGAAGAAAACACGAAAACAATCAATGAAACATATGATTTATACAATGATGAATACCCAGAAGCGTCTAATGATGTGGCTACGGTCAGAGCGTTCCTAAGACGGTGTCTCGATGAATATCTAGTTAGCGACGAAACACGAAAATTCTTCACCCGGCCAATACATCTTTTCACGCTTTTTTGTGTGGACCAGACATTAATTGGCCGGGGGGTCTCAACCAATGGCTTGCAACCACGACTTGATAGTTTTGTCGAAGAATATCAATCCGATAAAATTGATGAATCAATTGAAAAATATCGGGAAGGTTCAAGTTCGCGAACAAGAAGCAGGGCAAGCAGAAACGCTCGTGCCAACGCGCTACATACCAAAGTTGGCTGAGTGCTAACGTCGGAACATATTGTGAACATTCTTCGAATATGCTAAATCTAGTTGCGTCACAATATGCGACCTGTTGTATTGCGCCTAGGAGGGGCTACCACATGCTGACATCGTTGGAACTATGCGCGGGAGCAGGCGGTCAGGCTCTAGGCCTTGAGAAGGCAAAATTCCACCACCAAGCGTTAGTGGAAATCGATAAGCACTGTTGCGACACGCTGCGCCACAATCGTCCGAAGTGGAAAGTCCTTGAAGAAGACATGCGCCTCTTCAAAATGGATGCAGGTCAGTATCAGGGCATCGATCTGCTAGCTGGCGGTCTGCCGTGTCCTCCTTTCTCAAAAGCAGGCAAGCAACTAGGCCGGGCCGATGAACGGAATCTCTTTGATGACGCCATCGACATCATTGATGTTGTTCGCCCACGCGCGATCATGATCGAGAATGTACGCGGGTTCATGGATGCTGTTTTTGAAGACTACCGTCTACACCTGAAAACACAGCTCAAAAAGCTCGGATACTACTCGGAACCTAAGCTTCTCAGTGCGTCAGACTACGGTGTCCCGCAATTGCGTCCTCGCGTCGTGATTATGGCCATTGAAGAGAGCCGAGTTGAACATTTCTCGTGGCCTGATCCCTCGCCTAGGAACCCGAGAACAGTTGGTCAGGCGCTGAAACGCATGATGGCGGAGAATGGTTGGTCCGGTGTCGATGCCTGGGCCAGGCAAGCCAATGAAATCGCTCCCACCATCGTTGGTGGCAGCAAAAAACACGGCGGTCCAGATCTCGGACCAACCCGCGCCCGCAAGGCTTGGGCATCGCTAGGGGTCGAAGGGCGAACCATTGCTCCTGAGGCACCCAGGCCTGATCATATTGGCATGCCACGTCTTACCGTTCCGATGGTAGCCAAGCTCCAAGGATTTCCCGAAAGCTGGCATTTTACCGGCGCTAAAACCAATGCCTATCGGCAAGTTGGAAACGCCTTTCCGCCGCCGGTAGCTGAAGCAGTAGGCAAACAACTCCACGCAGCGTTGTCGGCAAGAACATTATACGCGGTGGCGTAGCTCAAAAAACGCCGGCCTTTTCAATTATTTAGACTCCACATCTGAGGTAAAACTAGTCAATGATGCAGCATGAAGATGTTGCCATCAGTTGTGTCACCCGGGCATCCGGACTTTGAGGAACTGGATCAGATACGCCGTGGCGTTCTTGAAATCGCTGGCGGTGATGCTGCAATCAAGAAAGCATTCCCGCAAGCCATTCGCGATGCCATCGACTTCGTGCTGGACCCGATAAGAACAGGCCGCACCGAAATCCGAGAACTGGACAACGTGGAGAAAACGTTCATCGGCCTTAAAATTGAACACTATGTCCGCGACTTTCTAGGTGCGCCCAAGGGCATCCGGGACTTGGTAATCAGCAATCGCGACGTCGATATCAAAAACACGCTCGACAACAGCTGGATGATACCACCCGAAACGTATCGGGACGAAGGGTCCTGTTTGGTGATCAACTCCAAGGAACAAGAGAGCCGGTGCTGGATGGGTGTCATGTTGGCGCGTCAAACGTATCTGAACGCGCCAAATCGCGACGGCAAACGTGGAGTGAAATCTGGTGCGGTGGCACATGTTCTGTGGTTGGTTGAAGGCTCAGGCTATCCACCCTCAGTGTGGAGAGCCTTTGATATGGCTGAATTCCGTGAACTCCGAAATCTGCAGCCTGGAGCGATTCGCGCCGCTGAATTCTTTCGCCGCAATTTGGGTAAGATTGTACCACGCGAAGTTGCAGTTGCCTTGCTCTTTGACCAACTCGACCCAATGAAACGGATTCGCGGCAATCAAGGAGCGCGCGATGTGCTCAAGCCCGAAGGTATCGCGGTCCTGTCAGGGCCATACGGCAACCGTGTTCTCGAAAACCTGGGCCGTGACCGGATCGACAGCGACGCCTTTATTTCGATTAAACCCACAAACGAGGCAGAGCGAACGATTCTTGAAGACGAAGGTGCAATAGAGCGCAGCGATGGTTGATACAATTAGCTCTGATCGACGCAGTGAGAATATGCGCCGCATACGAAGCAAAAACAGCAAACCCGAGTTGCTGGTTCGACGGCTCGTTCACAGTCTTGGGTATCGTTATCGCCTACATCGTAGTGACCTTCCAGGGAAGCCGGACCTGACATTTGGGCCGAAGCGAAAAGTTGTGTTTGTCCACGGCTGCTTCTGGCACCAGCACACGGCGAAAGACTGCTTGGACGGTCGCCGACCGAAGTCCAACACTGACTACTGGAATAAGAAACTTGAGAGAAATGTAGACCGTGACCGCAAGAACTTGGCGCTGTTCAGGAACCTTGGCTGGGACGTCTTGATTGTCTGGGAGTGCGAGACAGTCAATCTTGAGCAGCTTCAGCACCGATTGATTACTTTTCTCGGCGAAAGATGAAGTAAGGGGTACAAGATGAGAAGTAGATTTCTAGGGCGATGACGATTTGGCCGGCTGACCCAGCCCGCTGATCCAGGACAGTCAAGTGTTGGGCTTATTAACGTTTGTTTCTCTAAATCCGGCCGCAGTTAAGGCCTGTTGAGCGGAGCCCTTGCGTAGCTCAAGCGAAACAGGCCGGTAGAGCTGATTGCTTTGGGCATACTCTGCCGTCGGCAGCGGAAAAGCTTACCTACAAAGTCATATCCGAGAATTGACTAGCATCTATCATCATCGACATTGTAAGAGCGGCCGCGTAGGAAGGATTCAGGTTGAAGTGTTTGACTGAATTCATTTACGCATCGACGCCGGCGAACAACACACAGCCCCCCCCTTTTTTTTGCGACAGCGATGACAGCTGATAGCGACATTAGCTCTCTTTTCGTTTGCGCGTTGTAGTCCGATAAAGATACGAAAGGGGGATAAGGTAACCCCTAGCCATTCTCGGATTCAAACAGACGCCACTTGCCCTTACGTCAATATTGCAATAACGTACTTCCAGCATGCTGGTAGGAATTGCTAGCAGCGTCTGCGAGTGAAAGGGGCATTCAAGTTATGAGGTGGTATTGTGTAATCCCGTTTGCGATGTTGACAGGTTGTGGCACCTTCGTTCCTAGCTTGACAGTGCACGATGATGATCAATTGTACACTATAAATGTGCACGACAGCATTCAGTGTGAAGTGATAGATGCTGTCAAAAAAATCTATACTCAAATAGAGAACGTGAGGTTTGCAACGAATTCTGATCCATCTTTGACAAATAGAGAAAAATTGACCAAATTAAGATCTTTGGCAAAATTGGAAAAGCAATTTGCTCATAAATGGGGTTTATTTTATAGCGTAACATTAAGTATTGTTGAGGACTCGTCTGTAAATCCTTCGATTGATATTCTGTCTCCAGCTACTCCCGTAAATATGTTGCTTCCGGGTGATGCCGTTTTTACATTAAATACAGGATTAGCCTTTACAGCGAAAGCAACTCGCAAAGAGACAACGCAGGTTTTCTATACAATCGGCAAGATTATGGAATTTAATAGATGTGGAGAGGGCGCGCCGCGAAACAAAATGATACCTTTCGGCAATACTCTAAGATTGTCAGACTGGACAGTAAGACAATTTATGCTAATTAGTAGTGATTTAATTATATCTTTAGATTCAAAAGAATCAATGACTTATGAAGTGAAATTCGAACTTGGAAAACGGGGTAACGTGAACCCTAAGTGGACATTTCTCCAGAGAAACTTGAATAAAGCGTCCGGATTGTTCAATGGCGGCAGAGTATCAAGCCACTCAGTTATTTTCACTCTTGGCCCAACAACGGATAAGAGGAGGAAATTAGAAGAAACTGCATTGGCGGCGCATAATGCGCGGCTGATTGGAGATGCAATCGAAAGATAGAGTAATTTGTTCGTGGCGTTGAAATTGTACAAGAGCTGTGAAGTTAGATAAGAGGTGTAGAGATGGCTAAGATTTGCTACGAGCCCTCAAGCAAAGGGGACGACTACGTTCTAAGATGTGAGAGAGACGAGAACGACCGTTGTACGAGAAACTGCAAACATATTAAAAGGGCCGACATTAATCCACAGCTGGCAGGATCCGTGACGCGTTTGGAAAGAGCTATTGTGAAACACGATTCCGAAGCTTGAGCACATTGATTATGGGTCCTAACACCAATTCAGTGTGCAAGAGTCCGTGATGGTGTAGAAGCGACCGCCAATTCTAGATGCTCGCGTTGCAATGAGATCGTCACTTTCTCGTATAGTAACAATGGCGGACAACAACCGTGCTGTCGTGAACGGGTCCACTCTCCCTGCAACGAGAATGGCAAGCATGTTCGAATGGTGTTGAAAATCCGCTTTGACAAACCTGAGGTAGGATTCTCCAGATTCGTCAATTCATGAGCTTTAAAACCCGGAAATCAGACAGGTAGAAGATGCATTTGCAACTCTTGTCGAACAAACTGGCGGTTGCGAGATGAGCCGGGAACTCATCAAAACGGCCTTGGTATCTGTTCTCAGCGCCATGATAGGTGCCGTTGCGACCATAACAGTCGGATACGTTACATTTCACACCCAGAATCGGCAGATAGACGTCCGCATGATCGAACTCGCTTTGGACATTATTGCTGGGAAATACGATCGAGAACCGGAACAGGAACAGGAAAAAGAGTCAGCAATCCCAGCTCGCAGATTTGCGATCCGGGTTCTTTCACATTATTCACGTGTCCCCATCGAGAAAAAAAGAAGTGGAAGAATGGGCCAAGGCGCCAGGTGGCATTCCGAAGGATTCATTTCGGCGTAACCCGCAGTACTGGTATGTGCCTTCCAGTAAGCCAGGTCTTCTCATGCGATGCGAGTTTGACGAGCATGGAAGGGTCTATAAAAACTGTGAACACATTTCCGCCGATACGGTAAACTGCTCAAAAGCAGAAAGAAATTTTGCCTCAGGACTTGCGCCAGAAAGAGCCAGGTGAATAGCACTCCCCATTTGAAACGGTCTCAATCACACGAATGAGAATCTCCAATGCAACTGAAGATGGCAAAGAAAACTGAAGCGGAAGAACCGTCTTTGTTTACTGATTGAATACGGCTGCAGCTGGCACAAAAAGCCAAACTACGCCACAAAATTCACCAAGGCTTCGACTATTCCGTCGAGTTACTCGTTTTCGGAACCTGAGAGTTGCTATCATTAGATTGGGAGGAATCTGCATCTGTTTCAGAGCCAGTGCGTGTACTTATAATAGAGATTTTCCCCGCAACAGCAGAATCGCTACTCATCACACCCTTGTCTTGATTGTTTCCGTTCGTATCTGACCGCTGACCTAACTCCGCGCCGAAGTAGAAGCCTACAATTGTCCCCAAAACACCAATTAGGGTCGTAAGAACTTGTTTGCCCATATCAAATTTTTCTTTCAGTTCATCCCCATCAGAGGTGAACACTGCAGTAACCAGGATTATCGCTACACCAACGGTTCCAAGGGAGAAGAAAAATGTAATCAGACCACGCGCTACTGTTATGTCAGACAGTAATTTCAGAAACGCATCGTCTAAGATTGCTCGAACCAAAAAACCTATTAATCCAATGGCCAACACCCCTATGATCAAGATAGGCGCATTGTTAGCTAGAAACTCGGTCAACCAGCGACGTACTTTAATAGGCTTAGGCGCAGCATTTCCCGGGGCTGGGCTTGCTAATAACTCGAATGCACTTAACGCCTTATCAATCGCAATCAGCAGGTCATATTTTTCCTCTTTGCTTAGTGTGGCGTCTTCATGGACTGCAGAGTTTGCTTCCGTCTGAGTATTGACACTCTTCCACAGTGTTGAGTTTTTCTTTGAGTACTCCGCCAGCTTTTGAATGTCTGGATCTGTGTGAATTGTGCCCGGCAACCAATCTGAAAAATTGTTCATCGACCTATATCCAAACTGCAAGTTTCTGTTTTCTAATTTTTGCCAGTTAGAAAGCGAACCCGTTCATGAACTAGCGTACCAAGAAGCTGTCGCCCGAGGACATGAGCTTGTAGCGGAACCGCGTGCCGAGGCGACCCTTCCAAACTTTCAACAAATCTTCAACGCGATCCCAATGATCGCGATACTTGCTGCTTGCTACTTTAGGGCCGTCATTGAACCAAAATGTCGGTTTCACTCCGCTAGGCAAAGCTGGCGGGAAACCATTGCGGCCTTCGAACAGTACTTCCAGATAGCCTGTAATGACATCAATCTCAGGGTTAGTATTCGCGCCATCTCCGCAAAAAATGTAGTCATCCGCGATTATCCTGCTCGCCAGCTTGTTGGAATAACTGTTGTGAGCCCCGTGATGCGGAACCTTGTATGTGGTCACTCGGATCCGACCGTCAGCATCCAGCCTGCCTGCCGCTTTCAATCCATCAAGAATATCAGGGTCGTCGGCATCTCCGGTTAGCAGGATTGAATGATCACCCTCCTCGACCAACATGACAATTGAGGCCAGGTTTGGCGCGGTAACATTCTGGTTGCCCGCCAAGGTGATCGAGGCTTCTCGCGCCGCGTCCAGAATGTCAGACAAATCGTCCTGGTGAAGCTGCCGTGCGGATTTATCGTGCCGTTTTTGAAGCGTTTTTAGCCAACTAGCGTTGTCTCTCAGCCACGAGTTCCACTTCTTCTCAAACTGATTCATGTCGGATTGCGTAGGTCCTAGCACGGTGACCGCCAAATCCCCTAGATCAAACGGATCCTGATGGCGCTTGCGCAAGACAAACTCGCCACCGAACTCCGGGTTCAACGGAATATTGAGCTGTTTGGCCCCAATCCGCCGCGACAGTTCGATCGCGTCGCCGACACTTTGGCCCAGGAACTTCAACCGATCCGCCAACCGGCTCGCGACTACAGAAGCCTCTTCACCGTTCTCGGCGCTCGGCAACAGCGTGTCGCCTGCTCCCGCGTGGATCATCGCACTGCGAAACAAAATATCAGAAACATCCAAAACGGCCTGCCCGCGATTGCTCGACCGAAACTGCCGCCGCCTCGCCTTTTCCAAAAACGCATTGTGCCAAATCGCTTTGACTTCGGGGGGACGTCTTAGTTTGGGCGGTCGTCGATTCGAGCGGGGTGAATTTCCCAACCGAAATTCATGGACGCGCCATTTTACCTCGTTATCTAACATCCGAAGGATACCGCCAATATGGTCGCGATCGGTGTGCGAGACGCAAACCAGGTCTAAAACCTCGCCGTCCTCACGCATTTTCGCGACCGTTTGCGCCCAGTGATCTTCGTAGGCATGGAATTCGCCACCATCCACGAGGATGTTCTTACCGCCGCTACTTGTCAGCAACAACGCATCGCCATGACCGGCTCGGAAAACTCGGATTTTCATCACATGCTTCCCACTTCTTTTGCCGCCCCGGCAGCAAGCGCTTCTCTGATTGCGCCCTCCGCTTGGACGGCACCATAGCCCGCATCGTTGCGCCAATCATAGGAATGCCCCGGCAACGGTGCAGCGGTGCGCCGCAACATCCCGATGATCTGCGCCGCAGTCATCTCGACCTTGTTCTTTGCCGCGGCGGATTGCATAAGACCTACGAGTCCAGCGACATATGGACTCGCCATGCTGGTCCCAGTTTTCTCAATCCAAAGTGCATCGTCATCAAAGCCGTTGGCAGCCAGGATCGAGGTCCCTGGGGCTGCGATATCTGGTTTCTCACGACCGTCACGCGTCGGCCCTTGGCTGGAGGTAATATTCATTTTACCAGCCGTCTCATCATAATTCGCCACACAGACGATCCGCGCGCCGCAAGCCAAGCTGTTGACCGAACTGCTGTCGACATTCGACCCTTGCGTGAAAAACGACGGGAATTGCCAATAGGCCGCATTTTGCGTTTTCAACAATTCACGTGGGTCATCGCGCTCAATCCAGCCATTATAACGCCCATCCCGGATCTCTTCGCCAATCAGCTTGATTGTCCAAACCCCCGGCGTGACGCCGACCACCGGCCCCTCTAAGAACGGAGACATATAGATTGAGATTTTGTTGCAGCCGTTGCTAGCATCATAGAGTTCATTGAAAATCGAAAGGAATGTACCATCGGGCAGCATCTCATTGCGAATGAACTCTCCTGGCGGCACGCGCGTTGACCAAAGACCACCTGGCGGCTTGATCTCTACTGAAATTCGGTCTTGTGGCTGATACCAGATTTCCAACTCGTTTTCCGAGATGTCCTCAATCCCACTTCCAGCAACGACCATCTCGACGCGCTCTTCAAGCCCAGTCGCCGCAATCCGGCCAGAAGTGTGGATGCGCCCCATGATGAAGCCGATATCCTGGGCGTGCTGCGGCGCCTCTTGGCCGGCATTCCCGGCCGAGACACAGATCGCGCGCCCGGGTTTAGTCAACGCCGAATCTAACCACCGCGACACGGGCGCGGAATCGTCATGTGGCCCGCCGTTGGTGCCCAGCGATATATTGATCGACACACCTTTGAGCTTGAGATCGTCCGCTAGTTGCAAAATGTAATCCACCGCATGTGCCAAACGCGCAGAGTCGTAAAACGACCGGCGTCGGTCGTTATCCTCAGGCAGGAGTGAAATCAGCACACCAGCGATCTTCGCTTTCTTGCAAACACCGCTGTTGCCTGCGGCAATGCTCGCCACATGAGTCGCGTGAGAGCCCGGAGACATCTGTGTCTGAGGTTCCAGCAATTGAGGTGGTAACCCGATTGACGGTGACTTGTTGATCGCTAGACTCATGTGCTTGTCAGTGATCTCAGACCCATAATCGAAGTCTTTGGGATGCTCGCGAAAACCATCCTCTTGTCCTTGATCCCAAATCCGAACGAACCGCGTGTCTCCGTTCTCGTCCAAAAAATCTGGATGCGCAAAATCGAAACCACCGGAATCAATGACCCCGATCAGAATGTCCTCTCCGTCGCCATGATCGAGATTCAAGGCTGCGATCCCATCGCCAGCGAAGCTGCGATTGGCGGTGCTTTCCACTAATCCGTCATCTTGGGCAACAGGCGAATGGATCGTGTCTGCTAGTTGAATCGAAACAATGCGTTCATCCTCCGCGAGGGCGTTGATCTCTTCTAGCGTCCCGCGAATAGTACAAACGCGATCGCGTTGCGATACACTTTTGCCTCCGGCAAACCGTTCGTCGCCATCGCGAAGTATGGCAAAGACGCTGGCATCAATCTCATCCACCGCCGCATCGTTCTTACCCTTTTTCAGCGCACCAACGACTGCCGCGTCAGTCTTGATGCTATCCTGCTGCGAAAAATCCGTCCGCTGAACGGGCGCTTTAAACTTTGGCACTCCGTGTTTTTCGGAAAGTCTCAGCGATCCATCAAACTCGGCCCTGGCAGAGTTCACTTCTGGTGAGCACCGCCCAATCGCACGCAAGCGGCCCCTAAACTTGTCTGACTCAAAGAGAGGCATTTTGAACTTCCTTGTAAATCATAGACGCAAGTTGACACTCAACCTCTGCGAATTCCGTCTGTGCTACCAAGTGGCGAAGCCAGGCTGCCTGCCTCTTCATTGATCAACGTCCGCATTGGGAAATTGCACTCGCAGCACTCGTCAATCCGACCTACCAATCGAGCCAATACGGAGGTTTGTGTTCGAACAGATAGGTGCATGATAAGAGACGCTCCAGCCTTTAACCGGAGTTAGCTTGCAGTATAGTTGCCCTAACGTCAAGTAACAGGAAGCTAAGTCACATTCCCGCTTTCAATTTGACCATTAAGCCTCAGATGAGGGGGATACGGTATCCCCCTGTAGCTCTTACATTCGAACACACCATACTTGCCCATACGTCAACATAGCTGTACGGTGTCTCTAGCACAATTGGTAAAAATCACGAGCAGTGTCTGCGAGTGATAAGGGGGCGGCCGATGAATCTACTCCTCAAGCGAGAGCAAAACAGTACAGCACTGTTTTCTTTGGTCCCCCTTCGGATCGGCAGTGGGGTCACGTTCACACTTCATGCTGTCTTGGAGCTCACAAAAGAAGAGCATGAACTCATCAAACATTACAAATTCACCAAAGCTCCTCTTGTGGTGAGTGATCCGATTGAAGATCTGAAAAGCAGTTTTCGTCCGGCCTTGTTTCTTGGATTTGTGGCCTTCTTTTTGTTGTGGCTGCTGATTTCATTTTGGACAGCAATCAACTTGTCGATCTTAGTCGTGCTGGCGATGACGGTGGTCTACTTCAAAACTCTGCGCGAGCAGATCATAGTGAGTGATCTCATGATTGATGGGCGAAAGTTTCGCTGTGACAGTATTGTTGCACTCATCCAGAAAGAGGCATATTTGCAATCGATTTGCTCCTATCTGCGGCAAGTCCTAGAGAGCGCGAAAAATTGGAGTGATCGCGAAGTAATCGCCATTCCGCCTCTTAACAAGGAAGATGCTAAACAGGCGGTACTGAGGTCCTTACACGCATGAGCTTTCGGCCCATATACGAGGGCTGGGATATTCCGGGACGCTTGTCACGGCGAATACGCCAGGCCTTTGTTGGAATAGGTCTCAACAATGATGTGCGCGGCGCACAACAACTCGTACGAGAGATACACACCAAACTGGAAGAGCGGGACCTGAATACTCCTGCTGGACAGGCCGCATTCGCATCTGAGATTGTGGTATTGGCAGTAGGATATCGCAAAGCGGACCAGATTGCATTCACCGGTCATTTGACACGCATTGTGTACGAACTCATTGCTCATGAAGGCTGGTTTTCGATTCCTAAGCCTGAAGCTATTGTCGGTATGTCCCGGTCTGAACTATGGGAGATCGAAGATCATCTCTCTCGCACCAACACGATCATTGAGAATATCGATGACATACAAGACCTGACGGCAAATCTGATCAACTCGCTCATTAGGCCATTACTCGACCAACACCCCCAGCTGCACTCACAAAAAACCGAAATGGCGGATGAGATCTTCTTTCTGACAAACCTTGAGAATGTGATCGAGAATCTGCCGCAGACGGTGGAGCATGTACTTCAAACTCCGTTCGCTCCCGAGCTTGATGAACCGGCCTTGTTTCCCAGGTTACGCGATCGTTTAGAATACAATCTTCACGTTGCTTCCGGTGGCGGTCCGAATGACGGGGAACGCGTGCGATCAGCAAAACTACCAACCAAACAGTCAGCCATCCAAGGCAGTCAGCTGATCGAAACCTATTTAGGCGGGACACCCGTAGAGGGCTTGCTAGATCATCCGCTTGAGATAGTTCTACCAACCGTTACCCGGTTCGAGCATCACCACATCGTTGCGGGCAGCGGGCACGGCAAGACTCAAACACTGCAACAGCTCATACTGCATGATCTTGAAGCGGTGGAGCGGGGCGAAGCATCGATTGTGGTGATCGACAGCCAAAGCGACCTCATTAACAACATCGCGGGTTTGGAATGCTTTGCGCCTGATCGGCCTCTGGCCGATCGGCTGGTGCTTATTGATCCGACCGATCTAGAGTGGCCAGTAGCCCTCAACCTATTTGATGTAGGATTGGACCGGCTTGATCAGTATTCGCAGTTGGATCGGGAACGACTCACCAACAGCATTTTGGAACTTTACGACTTTGTGCTGGGTTCACTGCTTGATGCCGGCATGACACAAAAGCAAACCGTCATTTTTCGATACATCACCCGTCTGCTGCTTCACATTCCCGATGCCACCATACATACACTTCGAGCATTGCTCGAAGACGGCGGCTACGACAAGTACCAAGAGCATATAGCGAAGTTGTCTGGATCAGCCCGTGCCTTCTTTGAGAATGAGTTCAACGGTCGCGAATTCTCAGCTACCAAACGACAGGTGCTGCGACGCCTCTATGGCATTCTAGAGAACCAGACTTTTGAGCGGATGTTTTCTCACCCGAAGAGCAAACTGGATCTATTCACCGAGATGAATGCCGGTAAGGTGGTCCTCATCAATACCGCTAAGGATTTACTCAAAGAAAGTGGCACTGAAATCTTCGGCCGTTTCTTCATCGCCATGATCACGCAGGCCGCGCAGGAACGAGCGACTTTGGAGTCTGCTGATCGCTTACCGACGTTTGTATATGTGGATGAAGCCAACGATTATTTTGATCGCAATATTGGCATCATTCTCTCCCAAGCCCGAAAATACAACGTGGGCATGATCCTCGCCCATCAATTCTTGGGGCAGCTGGATGGAAAGCTGCAGGAAGCGATCTCGGCTAACACTTCCATCAAATTTGCCGGTGGCGTGTCGGCTAAAGACGCACGCACACTCAGCAATGATTTACGCACTGAGCCAAGCTTCATCGAGCGACAGAAGAAGCTTTGCTTTGCCACCTTCATCAAGGGGCAAACCGAGCGTGCGGTTTCAATCGCAATTGAACCCGGCCAGCTCGAAACCCGATCGCGCATGGATGAAGAGAACCAACAAGCCATGCGTGAGCGCATGCGTCGGGAGTTTGCGGTGCATTTCTCTGAGCTTGAAACTGATCAGAAAGCGACTGATCCGCCAAGTGAAGATGGGCTTGATAATGGGGAGCCGATGGAATGGTGAAAATAAGCAAAGTTTCACGCTGGCTGATTGCTGGCACTGCCATGTTCCTATTGGTGATTTGGCTGATAAGCAAACCCTATTCACAGTACAGAAAGATATTTGCACAAAGCGGGGCCGAGTGCACAATTCGATTACCAAGTGAACTGTCTGATTGGGATTATTCGGATGAAAAAGAAAAATGCGCCATCCAAGAATTCTCAATTGTGTCGACCGGGGAAGCCGGGGCGCGTGGTAGATTTCATTTGGCATTCTTGGAGCTTGATGAAGCGGTCAATGATTATCATGACCAAACGCAATTCTCAGGGATTACGAAACTTCTTGCAAAACATGAGAACAAATTTGTCGTAATCTTTGTGCATGGCTGGCGGCATGACGCTTCAATTGGCGATGAGAACGTAGAGCAATTTCGCACACTACTCGCTCATTCTCGACAGTTCCTCAACCAACGGACTGATAAGAATGACAAGATCGAAGTTATTGGTATCTATGTAGGTTGGAGGGGGCAATCCGTCTACGAGCCTGAGCTTAGCAAATTCATAGGCAAAACCTTAGGCGAGTATTTGGACAGCGCTGTTTCAGCACTAACATTTTGGAGAAGAAAAGGCCTGAGCGAACGTCATGCTCCATTGCTGATTAGAACATTGGAGCAAATAGACGATTTGATCAAAAGCAGTGATCAACCCGCAAGTTTCAACAAAACTCTGGTTGTTGGGCATTCATTTGGAGGCAATATGCTTCTGACTGGCCTGAAAGAGAAAGCGCAAGTTCGTCTGCGTAGCCATATTGATAAATCTGAATTTCAGAGTCTCACTGGCGATTTGACCGTCCTTATCAATCCAGCGGCAGAAGCAGCAAAGTGGATAGATATTCAACGAACTGCTCGCGATGTCATAGGCATTGCTAAGAACAATATGCGGCCCAGCTCAGATGAATGGAAAACGAAATTTCCAGTTGAGCAACGACCCGTCCTAATCGCACTCACCGCAGCTTGTCGATGGGCCGACGGTGAGCTTAAGAGCAAGAATGGTGATGAAAACGAAGTTGCATGCGATACTGCAACGGGAACGATCTTCCGGTGGGGTTATTTTTGGCGGATCTTCGATAGTGCATACCATAAAACACTTGGTCATTACGATCCTGACTATGGCAAGAACAGCCGTTTTCCAGTGAACGATCCGTTTGGCACAACGCACGAGGTGGTTTTGAATCAATCAACTGGTTTTGAGACTGGTCTGAGCTATTTGGGCGATGCCAACAGGATAACCTGCGCAACAGTTGATGGTTGGCTGGACAAATCGAGAAAACAGGGCAAGAAGCAGGGATGGAGCAATTGGGACACTAGGTTCAAACCTAAAAATAACTCCCGTACACTATCTTTGCTGACATACACAAAAAAAGATGACAAGGATATTGATAATCAATTTCGGCGTGGTTTATCTCTTCCTGGGCACTACGTTACAGATGGAAAAAAGAAGCCAGCTGGAGTTGGTTCTCGGCTTTCTGTTGCGCCATGGAATTTTCCGTTTTGGAATGTGCGGGCACTTAACGCGATCGAAGGACACAATGGATTTGTCAATTTTCCAACTTGGTGCTTGATAAATCAGCTTGTTCTCGATGACGCGAGTTTAAAAGACTGAAAACTGCGCAGTCAGTCAATTTTTTTTGATCCCACTCATGGCTGCATATTCCTCTCGATTGCTGCTCATATTGGCAAATACCGAACGGTGACAGATGCAACCTTTTCTGTCTTAGTCGACCTTTCTCGATAATCAACGAGCAGAAAGTTGAAAAACGATTTGATTGTCAATTACCACCATCAAAGTCCAGGCGGTGAATTAGCTCAAACTAAAGTCGGCACGTGCCAGTGAGAACGCCCATGCTCTCTCCTGCTGAAACAGGTGTGCCCAGTGATATCCTTGCACGGCGTAATCGCTTTCGCCGCTGTCCAAATGGAAAGCAGCTGCGCCTAACCGAGCGTGACCTGGCTATCCTGCAACTTCTCTTTCGCTATCGATACCTGAGAACCGATCAGTTGGTGCAGCTCTTGCAGCCACAATCAGTAAAGCGATTGGTTGAGCGTCTTGGGGACCTGTTCCACGAGACCGGACTCATCAGTCGAGTTAATTCAACATCGGATCCATTCAAGGCCTTTTGCACCCCACTGATCTATGAGATCAGCAGCAAAGGTATTACCCACCTCGAGAGTCTAAAGGCACTGCCAAATCGAGCCGTCACATTCTCGCGCCGCAGGCGCCCAGCATTCAATCCACAACTCCATCACACTATGGCAGTTATTGATGCTTTGATCCGGATCGAGTGCGAGACACGCAGTGAATTGAATCAGCGTTTTGTGCCGATTGACGAAATCCTCGCTCGTGCTCCGGACAAAGTTTGGCAAGCACGGAACCCGCTATCGATTCCGATTACACTCTTACCTTCCAACAATCATCCGGTCGTCAAGCGCCGAACAGAGACCCATCTCATTCCCGATGCGCTATATGGCATTGAATACTTGATTGACGGAAAGAAACGCTATCGTTTCTGGGCACTAGAATGTGAGCGCACCACGCCAACCAGCAGGTCGTCGACCTCTGCCTCAAGCAGAGCCCTAAAAAAGGCCACGTATGATGCACTGCTCAGCACCCGCGCCTATCGCCAACATTGGGGTATTCCCAATCTGAAGCTGAAGATGATTGAGGTTCGCTGAATTGGCTAATTTAATAGAAAGCACCCGCCAACGACGGGTGCATGTTTAGTCAGTATTCCTCGGGAAACATGATCGTCAATACTCGCACAGTCACCTTTGGATCAGAGGGATCTTCAGAGTGACGCGAGAGTGAAGGATCGAAGTAGTCAATTTTGAACATGACCCGATAGTTGTCTGACGACACGATCGCGCAGTCATGTTCACCATATGGGTCGTTATCGTCAGTGAAGTCATCGAACAATGCGACGGCATGCAGTATTTCTTGGCGGGCCATCTCATCAAGGCTCGTTACCGCCCTAGATAGATAGACTCTTCCGCACAAGCCTGTGGTACGCAACACATCATTCAGTGCTCTGATGCGATCAAGACGTGGAGCAATTGTACTCATGGGAACCTCCGCAGCTCTGCGCTGCATTTCACAGCATGTGAAACACAGCGATGAACCGCGAAGGCAGTGTGTGCATTATCCCATGACCACTGCCCGGTGAGCGCTTTCATCAGCGAAGATCTCTTCTTCCAACGCGAGCGCCTCAAACAGTACGGTGTTCCGGGCTGACTAGTCCAAATCTCGATTGATGACTCTAGCCCTTGGCTGCAGCTAACTGTTCGGGCGGCCCAAAGATAACTGCTTCCGCGAGTGCCAAAGCTTCAAACACGATCATATTGCGTGGTTCGAAGTCGAAGAAACGGCGCTTCCTCTTGGGCAAGTATCCAATTAAATCAGGATGCCTCGTCACCGCACTCTCTGCTTCCTCATACTTTGATTGGAAGCTGCGTGAGCGAGGTACCGACACATCGAGAACATAGTTGTGACTGGCCAGTTCAGCGATGGATGCAATGAGGCGCTTGGACAGTTTGCCTTTTCGGCAATCGTCATCACACTTCTCGGTCACGACCACATCAGGCTTTAACGTGTTGATCAGCTCCTGGACGAAGGCAACCAGATCAGTGGCTTTTCCTGAGACCGTGGTGGTAACTGCCCAATCGAGCAGCTGCGTGCCTTCAAGGAACACATACCCAACACGGCCAGAGGACACCGCCACTGACAACACCCTAAGCGTTGTCATGTTCTTGGCCCTCGGCCAACCGGCGTTTCAAGCGCGCCAGCGAACCAGGGCGGTTAAAGGTGCTCATGGCTTTGCGTCCAGGCTCTGGAAGCGTGGAGAGGCGTACCGACAGGTGTTCTTTACTCTCTGCCATCACTTCGGCGAAAAAGCTTTCAAACGATCGACCATAGATCAGCGACAGCTCGATGATCTCGATGAGACTGGGCCGGCGCTTGCCGTGCTCCAGCTGGGACACCATCGTCTGGTGCGTCGCCAACAGGTGCGCAATGTCGTCTTGGATATAACCCGCCTTCTTGCGCGCCAGGCGCAAATCAACTGCAAATTGAGAACTCATATAATGTTGTACTAAATGACTAATTCCTCTTGGGTAGAGGACATTCAGTCTATGTCGCCAAGGAGCCTGTCTCTAGCAGACAAGATATGATCTGACGTTATAGGTTCGGCGGGATTGCGCATTGCAGGACAAACGATTCGCAATTGGCGGGTGCGCGAAACCGGACCTCTCACAGGTCCGGCAACCTGCGAACATTTGTAACTGCGTGTTCGTCACTGCCAATACGAAAGAACAGGGCTCAGCAACTTCTCGCGACCGATGCCTCTTGAGCCCCGGAGAGTGGCTGAACTAGCCGAGGCGCTATATCTATGACGTTATTGGCACCCAATTTCTTTCAGAAATCATCAACCGCCAACAAAAAACGCTGCCTGGCTAGGAGCCTAAATATACGGTCAGATTGTGCCCAATAACTTGCCTGCTAGGCTGTTTCAGCTCGCCGCCCATACTGTGCCAATGCGAAACCCTATCATCGGTTTGGCCTTTCGCCGCTACCAAGACCCTGCGCCATTTGGTATTGGGTTGCGCGAGCGTTTGTTTCATACGTACGTTATCGGACAGACCGGCACCGGAAAGACCACATTACTCCAGAACTTGGCCTGGCAAGATGCCAGGCATGGCTACGGGTTTTGCCTGATTGATCCACATGGTGACCTGGCCGAGCGCTTGCACACAAACCTCGACACGCATCATCTGTATTGGGACGTTGTCAACCCGGCCTGCCGACTTGGATACAACCCGCTCAAACGGGTGGGAGAGCAGTTTCGCCCACTGGTCGCGTCTGCTTTAATCGAAACACTCAAGAAACAGTGGCCAGATGCCTGGGGCGCACGGATGGAACATCTCCTGCGCCATGCGGTGCTGGCACTCTTGGAGCAACCAACTGCTGATCTACGCGATCTGATGCGATTGTTTGTATACAAGGGCTATCGCCGCCAAATTGCAGAACGGCTCACTGACCCCCAGGTGCGTTTCTTCTGGAAAAATGAGTTTCCGGCGCTCAATTACCAAACCAGTGCGGACGGAGTTTCGCCAATTGCCAACAAGCTCGGAGCATTCTTGGCGCATCCAGCAGTGCGGACCGCACTATGCGAACCGAAGGAACCACTTAGTTTCAGGTCGATCATGGACAGCAGCCAGATATTGATTGTGAATCTGGCTAAGGGGCGTTTGGGGGCGGACGTCTCAAACGTGCTAGGTGGGCTCATTACCTCCAGCATAATGCAAGCGGCTTTCACTCGTCACGGTTTGCCTGAACCAGCCCGCATTCGCTTTTTCCTCTATGTCGATGAGTTTCATAATCTCACTACCAAGTCATTCGCGGGGATGTTGTCTGAGGCACGCAAGTATGGCCTGGGGCTCGTGTTGGCGCACCAACATCTTTCTCAGATCGACACTGATGTTAGGGAAGCCATCATCGGCAACGTGGGCAATATGGTGGTGTTCCGGGTTGGCGCGAGTGACGGACCGTTCTTTGAGCGAGTATTGCCACCATTCTCAGCGCACGATTTTCAGAACCAACCAAATCATCGGGCTACGGTGTACATGTCGAGCCGGGGCGAGCGACTGAAACCGTTCACCGCATCCATGTTCCCCCCATATCACCGGGCGGCATAATTTGGCTGCTATCAAGATATGAGCACTTGCCTATCATGAACAGCATGACCGAAGACGAACGCATCCAAAGACATTTGGAAATCTGCCAACGCGTCTACGAACGGCTTGTCGCCGAGGGCAAATGGCTGTGGCCAGATTCGTCAAAAACTGAGGATGTGATAGAGTCCAATAACCCTAAAACCAATTTATGAAACAGTGCTTTGGCTACATTCGAGTATCCACCCAGAAGCAAGGCGAGGGCGTATCACTCGAATCACAAAAAGACGCCATCACGGTCTTTGCGGGTCGAAACGATCTCTCGGTTATCAAGTGGTTTGAAGAGAAGGAAACAGCCGCCAAAAGTGGCCGGCCTATCTTCACTGGCATGCTAAAGCAACTGAAGCAAGGCAAAGCCCAAGGCGTCATCATCCACAAGATCGACCGCTCGGCCCGCAATCTGCGGGACTGGGCGATGTTCAGTGAACTGCCGGACGCCGGCGTGAGCGTCTATGTTGCCTCCGAAAGCCTCGACTTCAACTCACGCGGAGGCCGTCTCACCGCCGACATCCAGGCCGTCATCGCAGCGGACTACATTCGCAACCTGCGAGAAGAGTGTATCAAGGGGATGAATGGGCGGCTCAAGCAGGGATTATTCCCCTGGGGCGCTCCGCCCGGCTACCTCAATCAAGGTGGCGGCAAGCCAAAAGTCCCCTGCCCAAAGACCGCTCCACTCATCAAGTTGGCGTTTGAACTATACGCTACCCGCCAGTATTCATACGACACTCTGCTTGACGAGTTGCACCGGCGCGGCCTGTGCAATACGCGTGGTGGAAAGCTGACACTCTGCGGCCTCGGTAACATCCTCCAAAACCCATTCTACATCGGCCTGATATACATCAAAAGCTCGGGCAAGACTTACGAGGGCATCCATGAACCAATAGTTCCCGTATCGGTCTGGAGGCGGGTGCAAGCGATCCGAGGTGAGCGATCCGGCCCGAAATCAACAAAGCACAACCACCTCTTCCAGGGCATTTTTCGATGTGGCCTCTGCGACAAGCCGATGGTGCCCGAAAAACAGAAGGGCCACGTATACTACCGCTGCAAATGCCGCAACTGCGCTACCAAGACGGTGCGAGAAGAAATGCTTGATCTGGCAATTCGGCAAGAACTTGGTCATTTGGAATTAAGTGCAAAGGCCACTGTGCAGGCCAATAACGCAAACACGCCAGCAGCCGTCGTTGATTTGGAAGAACAACGATCCGCATTGGAACTGCAGATCAAAGACGAAGAGCGTCGTCTGGATCGATTGGAAGACCTCCTGCTTGACGGCACGCTCGACCAGGACGCCTTCGGACGCAAGCATGGCAAAATCCGCATTCGGTTGGCCGGATTGCGTGAGGAATTTCTAAAACTGCCTGATCCCCGGGCGATTGCCGCGCACCAAGAGCAACTGGCCGAACTGCGAAAAAACCTTGTCCTGCTTTACAATATGGCCAATCGCGCTGAAAAGCGCATGATCATCGAAAACGTGTGGCCGAACCGCACCGTGTGCGAAAAAGAGCCAGCGTTTGAGCCGTATTCTTGGGTGACGAGGGTGGATACTGATCCAGCCCTCCTGTCGGGTGCACCAGAGCGGGATACAGGCCGAACTCTTATTGCGCTGCTTTCTGCTTTGCAATCTAGATTGCACTCCAATGACCCAGATTAAACATGCTGGGAATTTCGCCTTCGCTTATTGACTGAACAAGCAAAAAGTGAAGTATACAAAAAATGAAGTATATAGCTTAGAAATAATACAAGGTTACAGCCAATGTCTTTCCTCGTCTTTGTAGATAGACCGCTTAGCATTTCAATGGCCGTAAGCCTGGTTGGGTTGGAAATCGAAAACACTCGAACTTCCGGTCTTCAAGGTGGCCTTAGTTGGCTGATTCAGACAAATTACAGCGAAGATCAATCTTCAAGTGTGATGCGGGACATAAGAGAGATGTTGCCGGAAACACTTGCACACGACATCGACCCAAAAATACCGGATGCGCACCGCTTTGGTAGCGTAAAAGACTGCGTCGAGAGCCTGGCCAATACTGGCGATGGAAGAATATTGCCTGGAATGCCGGTGAAACTCGCAGGAGTGCTGACCTTCCCGGGGTTTGAAGAAATTGGCGATTATGACCCGCTTAGCCCTCCAGACATCGAGTTGCCCAAGTTTTCGTTTCACGGAGAAAATTGTGTTCTTGGACAACTTGAAGGTGACGGATTTGCTTTGCCGCTTTATTTCTTGAACGATTATGTCGAACAAGTTGCGTTTTGCCATAATTGCCCGGTTGAAGTGACCGGGATCGTCCGTTGGAGCCCGGGATATAGAACCCGCGGCGCTCGAACTTTGAATCTGGCAATCAGAGTAGCTAGCCTTTCGCTCCAGTGAATGTTCGCTCACGCTCCAACTCAGTCGCTAGTTCTCAGGAACGTAACATTTTTGGATACACCCACAGCGACATGGCGCAAGGCGGCAGCAGTTTATGTGCGGGGTTCAAAGATCGAGAGGATTTCTGAAGATCAAACTTTATGCGGCTCCGAATTCGAGTTGAACCTCGAGGGGCTATTCTTAATTCCAGGGTTGATTGATCCACACGTCCATATTTCAGAGAACCCAAGTAGAAAAGCAGTAATGTTTTCCGAGCGGAGTATTGATGCTTCTGTTCAATTAGTTGTCGAAAACGGAACAACCGCGCTAGATTTTGGAATAACAACAGTCCGTGACATGGGTTCGCATTTAGGGAATCTCTCGAATATCCTAAATGATGAACGACTAATTTCCTACGATCTGCCTGAAATTATTCACTGCGGGCAAATCCTGACTTACGATGAAGGTCACATGTCTAGTTGTGGTGCAGCTATTGAAGGAATTTATGATGGACGCCGAGTGATTGCCGATAACCGCAGGAGTGGTGCAAGTTTCACCAAAGTAACAAGTGACCCCGAGGACACAGAAGCTCAAGGGCGCGAACCGAACCCAGCATTCTCCAAGGAAACCTTGAGCGGCATTGCGGATGTTTCCGAGAGTGTCGGACTGCCAGTTGCCTGCCATACGTTCCCCAGCGTCGATGGAGTGTCGCGAGCTTTGGAAGCTGGTGTATTCACGATAGAACATGCGGTGCCACTTAACGATCCCCAAATGACGCGAGCGAAGGCAAACGGCTCCATATTCGTTCCAACACTTGTGGCTGCGTTTGACGACTTTCCCCCAAACTTTCTAGAAACCAGATACGGTATCGCGAGGGATACGCTCGAATTTTGGGACAGGGCTGCCGGGGATCAGACGAGACAAGAGCTGGACTGTGATCCGCCAGAGTCGATTGTTACCTGGGTTGACCGGGTTCTGCCCCGACTAGGCAAAGCTCTGGCCGCTACCGAGATTTTGGTTTTGCCTGGGTCCGACGCTGGCTGTCCAGGGACATCTTTTGGTTCGCTGCTTCGAGAAATGTTCATTCTTTCTATGTTCGGTCAAAGACCAATTGATGTTGTATGTGCCGCAACCTTTGGTGCCTCAAGAGCCGTTAAGCGTGCTGATCTTGGTAGGATTGCGGTTGGTGCAAAAGCGGATTTTGTTGTATTATCTGATAACTTGCAGGATGGGCTGGAGGGACTGACAATACCTAGGTTTGTCATCAAGGACGGTAAGGTAGTCCGGTCAACCCCAAGTCGATAAGGCATTGATTATGAAACTTGAACTGGCATCCAAACTTGATCTGGAGCGTGCGCACTATTTTGCCCAGCTCGGCAGTTATTTTGATAACCTGATTGACGAGGCTTCCATTCGTTACGCATTTAGTTCGTCTCTGCAGGACATTTGGTACAATCAAGCGTATGGCTTTTCGAAACCTATCGATGACGTGAAGGGGATAATCGATAAGGTAAGGGAAAAAAGCGAGAGTTTCAGAAAAGATCCATGTTTATACATTATTGACGATCTCGTGTCCGATAAACTAGCCCAACAGCTGGGCGATGCCGGGTTCTTGGAATTTGAAAATGAGCTCTGGATGGCGAAAACCGAACTAAGTAGCGACGTTCCACAAGTTAATGAATTCCGTGTCGTCAGCATTTCTTCAGAAAATGAAATAGAAGATTTCAAAAAGGTCTACAGAAAGGGATTGCCAGGAGGAGAGGTGGAAACCTATATCAACTGCGCGCTCAACCACATCTTGCACCCACCGGCGCTAATGGAAGTGAATTATCTTGTCGCGTACTCTGGTGATAAGGCAGTTGGTATGTACGGATTGATTTGTTTTGAAACGTATTCAGCTGCGTACGCCGTTGCCACGATACCTGGGTTTCAAAGGAGGGGCGTATTCTCGGCTCTGTCCGCCACCGCTGAGAGAATGGCGGTTGAATCAGGTGCAAGAATCTTATTCCTTCAGACAGTGCAGGGCGAACTTGGTGAAAAGGCATTTCGCTCCGAAGGTTATGAGGACGCATTCTCTAGGCTAGGATTTGCTCCAAAGGAAATTGTTGAGGGACTTACCCATGGCTGAAAAACAGAAGCAAAAAAATGGTGAGCAAGCCGGTTCAGTGGCCATGCCATTGGGCAGTAATCGGCGAGTTACGTCTACTGAATTAGACGATGATTTGATCGTATTCTTCAAGCTGATGATTGCTGGGCACAAGCCAGTATGACATATGATGTCGCAATCATTCGACCCGTCGATCATGCTTATAAGTATGCCCAGTGGCACGAAGATATTGCAATTTGCTATCTTTGCACCGCATTAAAGCGGAAAGGATTTGAGTATCGTGTTTATGACTTTGCGCTAGAACAAAAGTTCTGTTTGGAAAAGCGAGAGCATGACTACAGGGAAATCACTTCCAGCGGAGCAAAATGCGTGGTCTGGGTGTTGGACAAGCATCCGACCAACAATCCTTATTACGGTCTCCAGTCAGTGTCCGAGATGGCTTCGGCAGTGGGGCACATTTGTCATTTTTCCGTCTATGGCAATACACAAATAGACCCATTCGGTTTCTTTGAACTTGATGAAATTGACTCAGTTGTTGTCGGTGAGGAAAGCGCCTTTATCAGTCTTCTAGAAAACTTAGATGTTGAACCGTCCGAGCGACTAACTGAGGGTGTTTTGTTCCGAGGGCAGACATTCAGCAAGCAAGCACCATTGAAGCGCACGTCGCTAAATGAACTCGGTCATGCCGAGCGTTATTTTTTGCACGAGGCTAAAGCTGGAAGGCCTTTAGTGGCCGCCATTCAAGCCTCGCGTGGATGCTATGCCAAATGCAGTTTTTGCTTTATCCGAGCCAAAGAAGCGATGCACGGCGGTTATGGTTGGCAATCAAGGCGCCCAGATGATGTTGTGCAAGAGATAGCCGAGATAATCGAGAAATATGGTGTATTTGATTTTGCGTTCGTAGACCCTCAATTGATCGGGCCCGGCAAAACCGGAAAAGAGTGGGTACATAGTCTAGCATGCCAAATCTTGAGCCTGAATGAGCCGAAAATTCGCTTTTCAATCTATGCACGTGCAAACGACATCGACGAGGAAAACATACGTTTGTTGAAGGCTGCTGGTCTATACGCGGTGTTCATAGGTGTAGAGTCCTTTAGTCAATCTATGCTTAACCGCTTGAAAAAGGGCATGACGGTCGAAAGAAACCTTAGGGCTATCAGATTGTTGATGGATAACAATATTATGCTGCGAATGGGGTTCATTAGTTTCGACGCCCACACGACGATGTTGGAAGTCCTTGAAAACTGCAGCGGCCTTAAGAAAGTTATGGGCTGGAAGCCGCACTTGATCACACAACCGGTCTTCTTCAATACTGTTCTTGTTCCGTTAGCCGACACGCCAAAGGGTCAGGAGTATTCTTCCGCGGGGTTGATCAAAAAGAACGCTGAACAAGAGCCGAACTGGCGCGAAGTAGATGCAAAAAACATGGCTCTTATGGACCGACTTAATCGTGGGCAAGGGGCAACTATAATAAGAGAACCCAAAGTTCGTTTGCTCAACGAGTTCACGCGCATTCTTTCGTCAGAGTTGGTTCAGCGTTCTACGTCAATTGAGAACGCGGTGTCTGACCACTTACTGGGCATAGATTTTCCGGGGAACGCAGATCACGAACTTTTGGAATCGAAAAAAATTCGTGAGTGGTTTGCTGGGCTTTCAGAGTTTGCAATCAGCCAGCTCGTACTTTCCGCGGAACAGATTGAAAGTGTTCACAGCGCCGAGGATAGTCTGCTGGATCAGCTGGTTTCAGATATGCGAGATGAACTTGAGCGCTATGACCGCCGTGTATTTAGAAAGAAGGTGCCAACTTGGAGTGATGCCCAGCTGGAACTTGTCGATTAAGATATGTCAGAGGGACCGAACAATGATATTCGGAGTAAACGGCGTCCACGGCTGAACATTTCTGAAGCTGTTGAGCTTCTAATCGTTATAGCTTTGGGTTTCAGCTTCTTTCAATTATCGATGTCCGATAGATTGCTGCAGTTGCTAACAAATTTATTTGTTGCGACATCGGTACTGAACTTTTGGTTAACGACACGTGTGAGCTTTGCCGTGTATTCGGCTAAGGTTTTCTTAGTCGATATTTTTAGTATCGCAATCTTATTTGGGATGATCGTGCAGGCCGGAGTGAGCGGCGACGGTATCTATCCCCCACCTGTTTTTTGGCTACTTGTTGCTGCGTTGGAAGCTTCGTATGCGCTTTGGGATGTTCTTTTGGCAGGAACCGCCACGCACTCGACTGCAAAGAAAACATTTAGGCTTTGGACTGCACTAAGCATAATCGCGGTATTGGGATGTGTTGCAGCATTCGTACTGGGGTTACCGAGTTTTGCTGAATTTGGATACGACGGCATTACTCACATCGTTGGATTTTCATCTCTGGCATATATTTTCGTGATGAACGTTGTATGGAATGCGCAACTCTTCCTTACCAACAAGGCAACAAATGATCGAGATTTGATCTAGCCCTTTGTCAACAAATAAAGTTTGCAAGCACGGACCTTCAAAAGCGGATTCTCCAGTTCATTGGCCGTGACGCCGAATGATTTATTGTCAGCCAGTCGCAGCACCCATTTGCCTGCCTGCTAACTTCGCTTTACAAGCCATAGTCCTTGGCCATCAGCATATTTGCCAGCTGCCAAGCCTTTGGCCTTCATCGAATTGAGTGTGTTGTAGATCACAGGTCCACCTTTTTCGGCCCACCCTTTGGCCCACCTTTTGACATGCAAAGGGTGGACCAGCTATGTTCATCTAAGAGTAAACAGTTGAATAACTATCTGCAATTAAATCAATATTATGTGCCGCGATGAAAAGCAGTGGAGCTGTAGTTCAATGCCTCTCCTGGGCACCAACTAAATTTGTCGCCCAGAATGTTTGCGGAAATTGTTGAGTAGATCGGCCCATTTCTGCATCAACAACACCCTTTTCTCCCAATAGGTTGCACGATTATAGGCGCGACGAACACTATTGTTGTCTTGATGCGCCAGCACCGCTTCAACAACATCCGGATCATAGCCACGTGAATTGAGAATGGTACTTACGGTCGCGCGAAAGCCGTGCGCCGTCACTTCTTCCTTAGTGTACCCCATTCGACGCAGCGCGGAATTAAAGGCATTTTCAGACAAGGGCCGGTGTATCGAACGGATTGAGGGAAACACTAAATCTCCACCTTCTGAAAGTGGCCATACATCTTTCAGAACAGCCAAGGCTTGTTTGGATAGTGGCACATCGTGCCGTTGCCGCATCTTCATGCGTTCAGCGGGAATGCTCCACACTGCCTTCTTCAGATCAAATTCAGAACGAACGGCACCGCGAACTTCACCTGGGCGAACACATGTCAGGATCAAAAGTTTCAATGCTGCAGTGATAGTGGGCCAGCCGTCATAGCCATCAATATCACATAGCAGTATCCCGAACTTGCGTTCGTCAGTGATCGCGGCGCGGCCTGTCGTCTTTGGGGTCAAGAGGGCACCGTGAAGTGGGACGGTTGGATTGGTATCTGCCCGTAGGGTCACAATTGCCAACTTAAACACACTGCTAATAGTGCCCCGCAATCGGCGTGCCGTTTCGCGCCTTCCGCTCTTCTCCACTCGCTTTAGCAGGTCCAGTATTTCCGCTGGATGGATATCCTTGATAGGCCGCTTTGTAAGCGGTGCAGCGAGGTCTTTGAGCAGCCATGTCGTTTTTGTAATTGTGGCTTTGGCCGCGCCATTGGCGCTCATGTTCTCAATGTACTCATCGGCAATCAGTCCAAAGGTCTGACGCGCAGCGGTATCTGCGGCTATTTTGTCCAACTTCCGCCGGGCAGATGGGTCCTGACCTTCTACCAAGAGTTTCTTGGCGTCATCACGTTTTCGGCGGGCGTCAGCAAGTGTCACAATCGGGTATTTGCCAAATGACAGGATGTTCTCTTTGTTCTGGAAGCGATATCGCAGCTGCCACAGCTTCGAGCCGTTTGGACGGATCAACAAATTCAGGCCATCGCCATCCGTTAGCCGATAGGCTTTGTCCTTTGGTTTAGCTTTGCGAATCGTAAATTCTGACAGGCTCATTGTGGGTAAAGCTTTGCGGGTAAATTGCTATTACCCGCATCCTTACCCATATTTACTCGTGAAACAAGGGTCATCTATGTTCCGATATGAGCATGACATGTCACATAAACTGCTGAAAATAGGCGATTTTTGAAGTGCTATGTTATGTCATGAGGAGGGGTAATGGTGCCCAGGGGCGGAATCGAACCACCGACACGCGGATTTTCAATCCGCTGCTCTACCAACTGAGCTACCTGGGCATACCGGGCGGCACGAAGAATCTCTTATGCGACCGCAGCGGTTTATAGGTGATCGTCCGGCACCTGTCCAGCGTCAACCACCATACATCGTGACGGTTTTCTTAAGCCTTAATACTCGGCTGCCCGGCGCGCGCCTCAGCTGCTCTCGCCGCCATCGTCGCGCTTGGGCGACAGGGTCTCTCCGGTCTCGTCAAAATCAGGCGCATCGGTGGCCGGAATGGCGTACTGGCCGCCCAGCCAGCGGTGCAGGTCGACGTCGGCGCACCGGGCTGAACAAAACGGATGATATTTCTGTTTCGACGGTTGCTGGCACAGCGGACACGGACGCCTGGTGCGCAACCTTATCGGTGGTTCCGGTTTCCTGCCGCCCGGGCCTTGTGCATCGCTCATATCAGGTCTCCGTAACCCACTTTCCGTAAATCGGATATCCGCCGGCCTGCAGCATCTGCGCGGTTTCATGCAGCGGCAGGCCGACAACGCCCGTGTACGACCCGCTCATCCAGCGCACAAACGCCGCCGCTTTACCCTGGATGGCATAACCGCCGGCCTTGCCGCGCCATTCATCGCTCATCAGATAGGCATCCATGTCCGGCCGCATCAACCGCTTGAAGCGAACCTTGGTGTCGACCACCCTGGAGCGTTCGCGCCCGTCCGGCGACACCACCGCAATGGTGGTAAACACCCGGTGCGAGCGCCCCGACAGCAGTCTCAGCGCATCGCGCGCCTCATCGGTTGACTGTGGCTTGTCGATCACCCGCCGGCCGACGCTGACCACCGTATCAGCGGCCAGAATAAAGACGTTTTCGCCCAGATTACGCACCAGTGGTGCCGCGCGCGCGGCCTGGGCCTTCTCGCGCGCCAGCCGCAGCGACAGCGCTCTGGGCGATTCACGCTTGCGCCGTGTTTCGTCAATATCCACCGGGTTGAGCAGATCGGGATAAATGCCCACCTGTTCAATCAGTGCCAGCCTGCGCGGCGACGAGCTGGCCAGTACCAGCTTTGCATCGGTAATCGACATGTCGGTGAGCCTTTTGAACCCTCATTCTAGATTGACGCGTATGTGCTACGGATTCTGGGTAATTGTCCAGCACCTCAGAGTTCTTCCGCGATGTTACCTCACTTTTGGCAGGCCGGTATCGCCGAACCGGTCGCGCATCCGCTTGATCAGATGGTCGCGGCAGGTGCGGTAGGCATCCAGCACCTGCTCGCGACTGCCCATTTCCAAAGACGGGTCCATGGTAGGCCAGTAAACTACGTCAATGGCCATTGTGCGGGTCAGTTCCATGGCCTTGTGATGGGCTTCGGGAGACATGGATACAACCAGGTCAAAACTGGAATCGACAAGATCGTCGAACGACTTGGCCTTGTGTTTGGAAATATCGACACCGATTTCGTCCAGAACCTCGACAATGAAGTCGTTGCGTTCTGTAGGACGCACCCCGCAACTGTCCACAAACACCCGGTGGCCGTAGTAATACTTCATGATCCCTTCGGCCATGGGCGAGCGGATGGCATTGTGCGAGCAGCAAAACAGCACAGCACCTGGCAGATCCGCGCTCATGTGGCTGAGGCCCTCATCCTCAGCCGCGCCAGTGCAGCACGCACACCAGCGTGAACAATCGCCGAGCTGTGTCGAAGTCCACGGTAATCTTGCCGTCCAGCCGGTCCATCAGCACCTGGCTGCCTTCGTTGTGCAGACCGCGCCGGGCCATGTCGATGGTTTCAATTTGGCTCGGCGTGGCAGTACGAATGGCCTGGTAGTAGCTTTCACAGATGCCGTAATAGTCCTTGACGATGCGCCGCAGCGGCGACAGCGCCAGCGCAATCACACTTAACGTGTCACCGGCTTCGCTGCACACATTGAACACCAGCTTGGTGCCGTCGATAGACAGGTTGAGGGAATAGGGACCGTCCGGTTTGCCTACGACGTGAAATGAGTTGCACTCGATCAGATCGTAGATCGCCACTTTTCGCTCGTGGTCCACGTCGGCAGAGAAGGTCTTGGACAGCGTATTGTCCAGGTTGACGGCGACCAGTTTGTTGTTGTCGGTGTCCATGTCCCGGGCTTCCAGAGCGTTTGTCGTACTAAATGCCGTATTCGCTTCGCACAAGTTGCGGGGTCAGGGCAAGTTCAACCGCATGGCAACCGAACGTGCATGGGCTTCCAGCCCTTCTGCACGCCCGATTGTGATGGCATCCGGACCAATGGCGCGCAGCGCATCTGCACTGCATTTCAAAATTGAGGTGCGCTTCATGAAGTCCAGCACATTGAGCCCGGAAGAGTACCGTGCACTGCGTGCTGTCGGCAGCACGTGATTGGGGCCTCCGACATAATCGCCAACCGCTTCCGGCGTAAACGCGCCCAGGAATATGGCGCCGGCATTGTGCACGGAAGCGGCAATCTCGTCCTCGTTCCGGCACACGATCTCCAGATGTTCCGGTGCCAGCCGGTCGACCAGCGGCACGGCGTCCATAAGGTTATCGACAGTGATGATGCAACCGAACTCACGCCAGCTTGCCCCGGCAATGTCCGCCTTGGGCAAGGTGGCAAGCTGCGCCTCAACCGCCTGCGCTACCTCGCGCGCCAGTTGCTCTGAGTCGCATATCAGGATCGACTGGGCCGACGGATCATGTTCTGCCTGCGCCAGAAGGTCAGCGGCAATCCAGCCGGCATTGGCGCTTGCATCGGCCATCACCAATACTTCCGAAGGCCCGGCAATCATGTCGATGCCGACGGTGCCGAACACCTGCCGTTTGGCCGCTGCAACAAAGGCGTTGCCGGGGCCGACGATTTTGGCGACCGGCTCGATGGTTTCAGTGCCAAAGGCAAGCGCTGCAATGGCCTGCGCGCCGCCAATGGTGTGGACCTCGGTGACACCGGCAATGCGCGCTGCCGCGATCACCTGTGCGTTGATGACACCCTTTGGCGTCGGCACCACCATGACCAGACGGTCAACGCCTGCCACGTGCGCCGGGATAGCGTTCATCAGCACCGAAGACGGATAGGCGGCAAGCCCGCCCGGCACATAGAGCCCGGCTGCCTGGACCGCGCTCCAGCGGTGGCCAAGCTCGACACCTGATGCATCCGTGTAGCGTTCACCGGCCGGCACCTGGCGCTCGTGGTAGGCATGGATGCGCGCTGCTGCCCGCTCGAGTGCGGCCAGAATATCAGCCGGGCACTTGTCGGCTTCCTGCCCGATCTGATCCGCCGTCATGCGGGCGCCGCTTGCAGCCAGATCAAATCCGTCGAACTGTTTCGTATAGTCGCGCACGGCCGCGTCGCCACGGGCTTTGACATCGGCGAGAATACTGCTGACGGCATCATTGACGTCTGCAGCCTGTTCGCGCTTGTCACCCAGCAGCATGGCAAAGTCAGCCTCGAACCCGGCATCATTGATATTCAACCGGCGTGTCATTTAGTTGCGTCCTCTGCGTCGGGTCCGGCGTCATGATCCGGTCGCGCGCGCGCCGGCCAGGCTGCACTCAGGTCAGCCATCGCCACTTCAATACACTCAACCTCGATACGTACAGCACCTCCGCCTGCAAACGACAGTTCGATGGTGCCTTCCGGTGCCTCTTCGCCTGCAATGAATGTCATGGCAAGCAGGGAGACAATTGCCGTCTTGTCGCTCATGACGATGTTGCGCGCGCTCACGCGGCGAACCCTGGATATCTGCACCCCGCACAGCCGGCGCTCGCCGGCGCCGCCCTTGTTGCCAAAATGAACATAGCGATTGGCCACAATCGACAGCTTGGCGGCGTTCTTCATCCAGCGAAGATCACCCACCGGCAATACGGCGTCCTGCAAGTGGGCAGAAATGACGGCCAGATCTTCTTCGTCCAGCGCCGCAATTTTTATAGCGGGAGTGTCGCCCATCTTGTTTGTTGCTTCTTTCCTTCAGCCCTCGGGAATAGGGAATGTCTATAGCATGTTGCGCGGAAAGTGGGAGTGGTTTTGCAAACCAGAACGCAAAGGGGATCAAGAAGACGATTTAGTCGGAGATGCGCGAGATATCCGCACCACATGCACTGAGCTTGTCTTCCAGTGTTTCGAAACCGCGATCCAGGTGATAGACGCGGTGCAGCATGCTTTCACCTTCTGCCGCCAGTGCCGCGATTACCAGCGACACGGATGCGCGAAGGTCGGTTGCCATAACTTCGGCGCCATGCAACTGGTCCACGCCGGTGACGGTTGCGGTATCGCCGCTGAGCGAAATGTCGGCGCCCAGGCGGGCCAGTTCCTGTACATGCATGAACCGGTTTTCGAAAATTGTCTCGCGAATGACGGACGTACCGCCAGCCCGCGTCATCAGCGCCATGAACTGCGCCTGAAGGTCGGTCGGAAAGCCGGGATATGGCTGGGTTTCCACATCAACCGGTTTCAGGCCATTGCCGTTGCGCCTGATCCGCATGCCGTTGTCTTCGATATCGATCGTGGCGCCGGCCTGTTCCAGCACTGAAATCATGCTGGCCAGATTGTCCGGGCGCCCGCCGCGCAGCGTCACGTCGCCGCCGGTCATGGCCACCGCCATGGCATAGGTGCCGGTTTCAATCCGGTCAGCCAGCACCTCGTGCGTGGCACCATGCAGTTCATCGACGCCCTGAATGGTCAGGGTCGAGGTCCCGATACCATCGATTTTGGCACCCATCTTGACCAGGCATTCGGCAACATCGATGACTTCCGGCTCGCGTGCGGCATTCTCGATCACCGTCTCGCCTTTAGCCAGCGTGGCAGCCATCATGGCGGTGTGGGTCGCGCCGACAGAAACCATGGGGAAAGTGATCCTGTTGCCTGTCAGGCCACCGGGTGCCGTGGCCACCACATAGCCGTTTTCGATTTCAAGTTCAGCGCCCAGCTCGCGCAGAGCCATCAGATAGAAATCAACCGGCCTGGTACCGATGGCACAGCCGCCCGGAAGCGATACCCTTGTGTCGTGAAAGCGCGCCAGCAATGGTCCGAGAACCCAGAAGCTGGCCCGCATCTTGGACACCAGATTATAGGGCGCCGTGGTGTCGACAATTTCAGCGGCGGTAAAATGAACGGTTTCACCAGCCTGGTTGTTCTGGCCGGCGCGCTTGCCGTCGGTGCGCTGGTCAACGCCGTGATTGTGCAGGATGCGCTTGAGCAATTGCACGTCGGCCAGCCGGGGCAGGTTTTTCAGCGTCAGTGTATCGGCAGTCAAAAGACTGGCAATCATCAGCGGCAAGGCAGCATTTTTCGCACCCGAAATCGGGATTTCGCCATTCAATTCGTTACCGCCGCCGATTCTGATCCGGTCCATGCTCTGTTCGTGCCTTTTTGGTACAATGTGGAAAGTATGCTGCGATAGTGCCGCTTTGTGGCGCTTTCATGCACCTAAAGTGCCAGCTCGGGCAAGGGGACATGTAACATAACGAAATATGATTTATTTTCAGTCCTTTGCCTTCCCGGATTTGTTTTTTCCATCGCCGGTTGCAGACGCTTTGCTGCGGGACTGCTGCTTGCGCCGGGCGAGATTGCGCCTGAGCGCGTCGGCGAGGCGTTTTTCACGTTCTGAAGCTGTCTCACCGGCCATGCCTTAAACCGCTTCCCGTTTAGCAATTATTGAACCTTCATAATGTAGGCTCCAGCCAACTAATTGTCATGCAGGTTCAATCATGCTTGCACAGTTTCAGTTGCTGTGGCATTACGCCTGCCATATCGCCGGGTCCCGCCCGATCATGCTGTCGTAGCTCAGGGGTAGAGCACTCCCTTGGTAAGGGAGAGGTCGAGAGTTCAATTCTCTCCGACAGCACCAGATCTTGCCTGGAAAGTTATTCTTTAAATTTTACCAGCAACCAGCTGCTGTTCCTGTGCGGGTGGTGGTTAAGTGCATTTCGGGCATATTTCTGTTCTGTTCTGTTCTGTTCTGCTTCCGCCAGCATGTTCTGTCCGTGATGCACTTTGAGCAGGACGTAAGGTAAACCGCCAACTGCCGGAAATATATACTGTTTTTCGCCAATCAGGTGTTTCAATATTCAAGAAGCTCTTGCATACTCCGCATACGACTATGGGGAGCAAGTGTTGTGGATGTCGACAGCGTCAGACGTGTTCTGATCGCAGCGAGCTGGATTGCGTTTGCAATGGTGATTGCTGCCGCGCTCGTTCGGCTGCAGTTATGACGCTTGAAGCAATTCGCGGCCAATCAGGCGCTTCTACCATCCACTATCCGCAATCCACACCCGATGCCGGCCTTCAATTGCTGCACGCCTGTCTGCAATGGCGCACAACCACCTATTTGATCACACCACAAGCCAGGCGCCCGGAAGTGTCTTCGCTGCTCGAATGGATCATGATGGCGCGGTTCACTACATCAGCGAGAGACAAGCGCGCAGCCACGATGGGCTTTGTCGCGGTGCCGTCCGCGTCGACCGTAAAGTCGGGCAAATCGCCAAGATGGCTGCCCAGGGTCTGACCTTCAAAGGTGAGCCACAGGTGGCCGCCAGCGCCCAGGCCCGGAACCATGGTTCCATCTTTCTGTGCTGGTCCACAGTCGGGATTCTGGTGGATATGAAAGGCGTATTTGCCTGATTTCAACCCTTTTATATTGGGCTCCACCAGGAGTGCAGTCTCCGTTCTGTTGCCAACCACGATCTCGGTGTTCTTGATGGTCAGTGTGCCGAGCCGTTTACCCACCCCACGAGCGCTGGTCAGGCGAACCGGAATCTTTGCTTCGGATCCATTGTTGGTCCAGGCCAGAAAGTCGTTGAACATTTTTGCTTTCTGCTCTGCCGTTACGCTTGTAGTTGAGCCGTTGATTGTTAACAGAAACGTTTCGAACTTCTCCTTCAGCACTGCAACAGTCTGTTCACCTTCATGCTCGGCGACCCAGGTTTCCGCCCGCGGAAATCTTTTCCAGCCGGGCAGGGCCGCTGCCAGATTCACATTCTTCCATCTGGGATCGTAGGGCGATTGTTGCAGGGTCTTGAACCCGGAGAAAAATGCCTCAACAAACCGCACGACTTTCTTGTGCCGGGGATGGCCGACGGGCCAGTTGTTCACGACCAGCACCAGCCGCACGGCCACCGTATCAATGCTGCTGTTTGCCGGCATTATGTTTGGAAAATCGCTGGCAGTGACCGTGGCGGGGACGTAGTTTTCAGACAATCCCGCCTGCGATATCGGCAACAGGCGGAGATTGTCCTGAGAACCAAGACTGGCTGCAATTTTTTTGAGATTGTTTCCCAGCACGACAGTTGCCGATATTTCACCGGTCGTCATTTTTTTCAGTGCAACTGTGTCTGGATGATTGGTGCGTTTCACATCAATGCCCAGTGATTTGAAAAGAAGTGCAGACGGCGTATATTCGTCACCTGCACCCGCGCTGAAATTCACTGTTTTGCCGGCCAGATCGCTGATGTCGCCGATGTCTTTTCCGGCAACGATGAAAATGTTTTCAGTGCCGAGTTCGGCGATATACTGCAGCGTCAGATCAATATCAGGGATGAAGTTGTCCTTGAGAACCGCATCGAGCACATCTGCATGTACAACACCGGCATCAACCCCTTTCAGGTACAGTATGTCGGAAATGTTTTGCGCCGAGCCAAAACCGAGCACCGGTAGAATTCGCTGGTTTTCGCCGTCGTTGAGTGCCGCGCCCAAATCTTCAACAAGACGGGCGCTGGTGCTGTCGAGGCCCCCGGCCACGATTGTAACAGTGGTGGAATTCACCCGTTGAATAATCTGTTGGCGGGTCTCCGCGCTTTGCACAACACTGCCAACTGCAACCATACAATACAAAACACCGACGAGGACGCTAAGGGTTCCAAATCTATGTTCACCCATTCCAATTCTCCATAATACCAAAATCCAAGGTTCGCGCCGTCCCGTACGCGTCCTGAACGAAACTGGTATTTGATTTCCCCCCCCCTTCAATCGAATCACCCAGGAAACGAATTGAAAACGTGTCACAAACCTTACCTTGGGTCCAGTCAGATTAATGATAGTTTATGCCTAAGGCATTGTCCTTGGGCGGAGTTGTTATGGCGCATCAATGATGCAGTAGGAAAGCATGCCGCCGGTCACGCGGGGCGTCGTCAAACCGATTTCCATGTCAACATCTTTGCCTTGCTGAAACACAGGTGTTCTGAGTATTCAAAGAGCTCTTGCATATTCCGCATACGAATATGAGGAGCAAGTGAAGTGGACTTCGATAGCTTCAGACGTGTTCTGATTGCAGCGGGCTGGATATCTTTTGCAATGATGATTGCTGCTGCTCTTTTTCGGCTGCAGTTATGACGCTTGAAGCAATTGCCGCTCAATCAAGCGCTTTTACCACCCACGATCCGCAGTCCGCACTGGTTCACCGGCTTCAGCAACAGTGTCCGGCCGGTTTTTCACGACAGAAAGTTGAGGCGTGGATTAATTGTTGCTTATCGGATTTCTGGTAGGCATTGCCTTGCTTTCAAGGAGACAACCATGAATTTCGTTAAGGCGGCGGTTTTTTCTGCCGCACTGATTTTTTCATCATCAGGTCAGGCGCTGGCGTTCAATTTTGGTTTTGTCAGAGTACCTGACTGGATGGACACGTATATCGTTTGGCTTGTGGCGGCCACACTTGTCAGCATGATCGGGTTATCTCTGACCAAGCCGGGCGGTGTCCCAATGAACCAGCTCTCAAATGTGCAGATATCTCCCATGGCCAACGTCTTCCGCGTATGCATGCTCATAGCGTTTGTTGTCCTGATGACTTTGGTTTTTGTCGGGATGGGAATGCGGCGCTATGCCGAGGCATGAACGCGCGGTTGCCTGAACAGTGTCTGCTTGGCACCAGGGCCTGAAGAACAGGGCCGGACGATTGCCTGACCGAGGGTTGCTCAATATGCGGACGGCACGGCATCACGAAACCCTTTGAACGAAGGTGCGCCAAATGACCTGGCATAATCCTACCCTGCACTTGCTGGTTGGAAAAATTGCTGCCGGAAAGTCGACCCTGGCGGCTGAACTGGGACAAGCTCCTGGCACTGTCGTTGTAAGCGAAGATCAATGGCTTGCAGCCCTGTTTGCAGATGAACTGAACTCAGTCGGCGACTATGTTCGCTGTTCCGCCCGGCTTCGAACCGCCATGGAGCCTCATCTGATTGCACTCCTGCAGTCCGGTCTCTCAGTGGTTCTCGATTTTCCTGCCAACACAATTGCAATGCGGACATGGCTTCGAGGCCTGCTGGACAAAGCCGGTTGCGCGCACCAACTGCACTTTCTGGATGTTCCGGACAGTGTATGCAGAGACCGGTTGCACAAACGCAATGCCGCTGGCAGCCATACCTTTGCGGCCACCGATAAACAGTTTGATCTCATCACCAGCCAATTCGTGGCACCATCTGCCGAAGAGGGCTTCCAACTTGTGGTGTATCGCTACAGTGAGCCCGGCCTGAAATAACCAGCCGCAGGCCGTCTGTTCCTGATTAGGGTTTGAGAAACGCCGAACACGGTGGTTTTTCAGTTGTTGTATTCCCCGTGCAACTGTAACGTGCAGCAAGTGCACCACAATCGGTCAGCACAAGTCGGCGGCAATGACAATATTTCAGTATTGATGCATCGTTTACCTCTCATTGTTGGGTAAGTCTGTGTGTGTTGCGTAAGCTTTAGGTCACGTAAAACACTGATTACGGCAATGTTTGAGGGGGTAATGCAGGAACTGGACCCGCTGGGGATCAACCAGATTGTGACGCGGCTGCACATGCAGGTTGTTGCGGTACACGGCATCGAGATTGCGACCAGTACCGACTTTGACCGTTTTGCTACGGTCAGGGCACAATTGCGCGATGACGCCATCTCTCCATACTTCGATCCACTGCACAATGGACCTGAATTGTCGCAATCATCCTTCTGGATCGAGGGGCGCAAGGACGGTGAGCCGGTCTACGTCGAAGCCTACCGTCTCTACGAACCGAGCGGTCCGTTCAATCACTGGTGCCGGGCATGGCTGATGGATGCGCACACCCGGGCAGGCGAAGACGTGCATATTGAAGCAGTGTCCGAACCGATGTCCGAACCGGTTTCAAGATTGGGAGGCCGCATGGCCTATCGAGGTGAACTGTTTATGTCACAGTCGCTGCGTGGAGGCCCCAAAAGCAGGTTGATCAATGACATTTCGCTGTTGCATCACGCATTGGTCTGGGGCTACTGGAAACCGGATTACATATGGGGGCTGACGACGGAGAGCCGGGCGCAGCGCGGCATGCTTCGCCGCATCTATTACAACCACCTGGAAGAAGGATTTATTGTATGGAAGCGTCGGCCTGTGTGTGTGGAACAGGATCGCGAAACCCTGTGCTACCAACCACGGCACCAGATCATCAGGGACCTTGCTGCAGTCAGTTTAGGCTATCAAATGTCTACTGGCACTTCGTGACCGGAACGCCCAAAAGGTTCCAGACGATCCGGGCGGGTCTCTCCCTGCATAAGCAGTGATCCGATGGTTATCTTGTTGCCGGTCCGGATCGGAAACAGAACACGGTGATAGCGCAGCCAGTAGGCTTCAGCTTTTCGTTGCGCTGGTATGAGCGCCATGCATTCATCAAACAGAACCTGGCGTGTTTCTGACACTTCAAGATACCTGTCGTAAACGCAGGTTTCGGTTTGCGCAAAACGTTCATCCAACTGGAACTGTTGTCTCTGGCACCAGTCCACCCCCATGATTTTTCCCAGCGGTGTGCGCGTTCCGACTTCGCGGATCGGAAAGCCGGTGTCCGGATCGTCTTTTGAACACACCAGCCGGGACGCAATCAGGCGCGGCGATTTGATTGCCTGTCTGGCATAGTCGGGGATCGAACCGGGGTCTCTTGGTGCCTGCAGTGCAGATTGCAGCATCGAGACTTTCAGATCCTGCAAAAATGCCATCCGGTCAGAGGCGTCCTTCGCTGTATCGAAACGCTCCGCAAACCAGCCCTGATTGTAGAAGTTCAGAAAATACGGCGCCGGCATGGCACCTAGGTTGGCTGCGGCAAACTGCAGGCTGGCAGGCGCGGCATAAGCGGTGTCCCACCGGACCTCGGTTGCGTATGCTCCATTGGCCGCAACGAACGGTCTCATGCACACCAATCCAAACCCTCGAAACGGCAAGTCATTGTCGCCGAACGGATATCCTGTCAGATCGCGAACGACCTGACCGCGGTCAATCCAGTTGTATCGATCGCCATGTACTTGTTTGGATGTGATGTTTTTCATTTGTCGCGTTCGACTTTGGGAAACGGGATAATATTGGATTCTTCGGTCGGTCCGAACAAATCTGCCAACGAAAGACCCAATACGGAGCCCATTTCGATAATCGTTGATGAGTGGCCAAGTGTGGCTCCGGCTTCAATTTTCAGAACCGTTTCAACCGCAATGTTCATGTCACGGGCGAGTTGTTGAACCGTAATCTTTTTTGAAACCCGCGCGTCGTGCAATCGCGTGCCAATGTAGCCATGTTTCATCTTAGGTCCCCCCTGATGTTTACTCCGGCAAATCGGTCGGTATTTGATTGTATAGCGGGTGGTTGCAAGTCATCACGAAAATTTTCGCTCGGTAGTTTGTTACTCCGGCCCAGGCTGTTGCTCCGCTGTCTGGATTTTCTGCCATCAATCCCCCTGTATAACGCTACGTTAATCTGCGCGGGGGTGTCAATCAGTGCTCTTGTGCGCTGGATATCCCTGCATGCTCAGGTTAAAAGGTTTTCATGGCAGACACTTTCAAGCAGACACAATCAACCGAACGCCGATTTGCAGATCAGGGAATTCAGCTTTCGCGCGTTTTCTTTGTCATCGGCATGATGATGCTGGTGCTGACGCTGTTCATGTTTCCGCCGCTGGTGTCGGATCTTGTCGCCCGCAACAGTGACTGGAGCGTGTTTGCAGCGTCGGCATTCATGACCGGCTTTCTCGGCCTCATGCTGGTCCTGGTCAGCCGCGGCGGCTGGTCGGACCACGTTACCTTGAAGGAAGGTTTTGTGCTGACGGTGCTGAGCTGGATTGCGCTGTGCGTCATGGCGTCCATACCGTTCATGTTCCTGGGCCGCGATGCCAGTGTCGCCAATGCCTTGTTTGAAGCGGTGTCCGGACTGACTGCCACCGGCGCAACGGTGTTGACCGGTCTCGATCACCTGCCACCGGGCATGTTGCTGTGGCGCTCCATCCTGCAGTGGATCGGCGGCGTCGGCATCGTCGTCATGGCCCTCGTCATGCTGCCGTTCCTGCGCGTTGGCGGCATGCAATTGTTCCGGACCGAGAATTCAGACCGCTCCGACAAGTTCATGCCGCGCGTCGGCGAGGTCATCAGTCTGATCGCGGTTACCTATCTGTGCCTGACTTTTGCCTGCGGTTTTGCCTACTACTGGGCCGGCATGAACGCTTTCGATGCGCTCAATCATGCCATGACGACCGTCTCGACGGCTGGGTTTTCGACCCATGACCGCTCGTTTGCACATTTTGCGGACAACAAGGCCATTCACTGGATTGCCATTTTCTTCATGCTGGGCTCATGCATGCCGCTGGTACTTTACGTCAAGATGGTGAGCTCAAGGTCGCTGGCAGTGTGGAATGACGCCCAGGTGCGCGGCTTCGTCCAGATTGCCGGTCTTGCTGTCTTCACCGTGACCCTGTGGTATTATGTGCGTCATGACGAACCGTTCCTGGACGCGCTCAGGGTGGTCAGCTTCAATGTCGTCTCGATCATTTCGACAACCGGATATGCCTTGGGCGATTACACCAACTGGGGCAGCGGCATCATGGGGCTGTTTTTTGCCCTGATGTTCCTGGGCGGGTGTACCGGATCGACAACCGGTGGACTGAAGACCTTTCGCCTGCAGGTCATGATGATGACGGCATCGGGCTATATTCGCCAGTTGATGAGCCCGAACCGGATCGTGGTCCTGAACTTCAACAACTCCAGGATCACCAATGAAATCGCCACCTCGGTGCTGGCATATGTCACTGTCATGTTCCTGTCGGTCATGGTGTTCACCATAGCCTTGTCGTTCTTCAATCTTGACCTGATCACGGCCTTGTCCAGTGCCACTGCCACGATCACAAATGTCGGTCCGGGCCTGGGCGATATTGTCGGGCCTGCCGGCAGCTATGCCAACCTGGATCCCGGCGCGAAGCTGCTATTGACGGTCGCCATGCTGCTGGGGCGGTTGGAGTTTTTCACCGTACTGGTGGTGCTGTCACGCGCGTTCTGGCGTTAGATCGCGATGATTTTTGCCCGGATCAGCCAAAAATCATAAGCCAGATCGTTTGCGAAATGTCTGAATTCAGTCCGGTTCAGCCACACCGCCTGCACTGTCCGACCGGTTGAGCCGGCGCCAGTTTTCCGGCTCGTCAAAGTCTCCCTGCCATATGCCCTTGCGGGCTGCCTTGGCGCTGCGTTCCGATCGAACATACGCCGGCAGCCTGTAGGCTATCGCCCATCCGTCAGCCACCATCTGCCGGTTCAATTCTGTATCTCCGGCATGGCACACGGAAACCGATCGCTGATAGCGGTCAACGTCCATGGTGCGGCAGCTGACATCGCGGCCCGCGACAATTGCTCTGAGATGGGCTCGCGCCCTGCGTCCACAGTCGTAATCGCGCCCCGCCTTGTCGCGGCAGCGTTGGCCAAGCTCGGGTGCATCAATGCCCTGCAGGCGAATGTCGTGGGTGTTGTCGCCCGGACGCAGGCTGTCGCCATCGATCACCCGCATATTGCCGGCAACATTGCTGCCGGGCAGCAGTTCCATCACCGTCAGCGCCAGCATGGTCAGGGCAATCACTGCCAGCACATCAAGGCCAGTACGCCATAGCGGGCGGCCCCGTCGGCCGGAACCGGACCGGTGCCAGCGGCTCATTCTTGCGTCTTGCTCCAGCGCCCGGCAGCCTTGTCGTCACTTTCACGTGCATCCACCCATTTGGCTCCCTGGGCATCGTCGCCTTCTTCAAGTTTCCAGAACGGTGCCCTGGTCTTCAGCCAGTCCATCAGAAACTGGCAGGCTTCAAAGGCAGCTTCGCGGTGTGACGAACAGGTAATCACCAGCACAATGTCTTCACCGGGATGCATGCGTCCATAGCGGTGTACAATCAGGCTTGCCTCGAGCGGCCAGCGCTCATTGGCCTCGGCCTCGATCTCGGCCAGTGCCTTCTCGGTCATGCCGGGATAATGCTCCAGCGTCATGGCAGACACCTGTTCGCCCAGATTGAGGTCGCGTACAGACCCGGCAAAAAGGGCCGTGCCGCCGATCTTGTGGTTGTCGCCGCGAACGCCACGCAGTTCCTCGGCTATATCGAACGGTTCTTCCTGTACCCGTATCATGTGCAGCCAGTTCCTATTCCTGCGGCTTGTTGAACAGGTTCTTGAACAGTTTTTCCGCCTTGCCCGCACCTTCTTCACCAAGCGCCTTGGCAGCTTCATCGCCGACCACGCCGCGCGCCTGGTCCTCGATCGTTTTCGAGACCTTGCCCTTGGCCTGTTCTTTCAGTTCGTTGCCGGCAGCTTCGACATTGATGTTGCCTGTTGATACACCAAGTTTGCTCAGTGCATCGAGGGCTGCCTGCGGGTTTTCCAGTATGCCCTGGACATCAGGGTAGATTTTCGGATCGGCCCAGGGGCCCTTCACGATGACGGGCACAACAAGGCCGGTAAACTCACCACCCGGTGTTGATGCAGCACTTGGTGTTACCTTGTAGTTCAACCGCTTGCGCAGCAGATCGACAGTGCCCTTTCCCGTCACCCGCACCTGCGGACCCACAAGGCTCAGGTCATCGTTCTTTCCAATGCCGTCGGCAAACCTGAAACTGGCCGAAAGGGACGAGAATTTGGTGCCGGCATCATCGGTCCTTTCCCATCCGCCAAGTACAGCGCTTTGCACGCCGGTCACCATTTGCGCCATGTCGATGCCGCGTATGGTGCCATCGGTCATCCTGAACTGGGCGGTACCTGCAAGTGTTGACACCAGTTCGCGCTGTGACCGGCCAGTGGCGGCAAGGTTGAGCGTGGTTGCCAGCTTGCCTTCGAATCGCGAAGTACCGGCAAAGTCCTTGAGCAGGGCCAGCCCATCCAGGCCACTTGTCTGGAACTGCCCGGTCAGTTTTGGTACCCGGGTCGAACCGTCAAGCGTGAGCCTGCCGGTGGCCGTGCTGCCATACGCCGTTATCTTTTTCAGGTCTGCGGTCAGCTTTCCCGAGCCCATATCTATATCAAGCAGGGTTTCCCCGAAATTCACATCACCGTACACAATGCCGCCTGTGCGCAATCTCAGTTTTGCATCGAGTGAATTCAGGCTGCTGAAATCTATCGGCGCATCATTCCAGTCGGCTTGCGGTTTGGCGCTGTCTGACGACGACTTCTTGCCGGTGTAGATGTTGGTGTTCAGCCGGTCGAGCCCGAGGCTGGCTGTGACGCGCGGGCGATTTCCGGCAAGTGTGAGCACCACATTGCCCTGAGCATTCATCCCGTCCATGGCAACGGTGGCTTTGTTCAGTTTGACCGTTTGCCCGCCAAGATCGATCCCGGCTCTGGCGGAAAACTGTTTCAATCCGGCCTGCCCGCCGATCTCGCTACCTACCCATTGCGCGAGTTTCCGCAAATCCGGCGATGATACATCCAGATTGCCGGCCAGGTTCAGACCGTCACCAAACCTGGCCAGGCCTGACAGTGCGGCTGTGAGGTTTGTTGACTGGATTGACAGTTCCACGGGTGAGCCGTTAGTGGCCAGGCGCGTTGGAGATTTGGCGAATACCTGCAGGTCAACGCGCTGTCCGTTCCAGACCAGCGACCCCTTGACGTCCATCGGGGCTTGCGCGTTGGCCATAGAGACAACGACATTGACCCCGGTTGCTCTGAACTCGGACCCGGAGCGCTCGTCTGCATAGACGATCTCGCCATCCTCAATCCTTATCGGCGCAATCTGCACGCTTTCAATACTCGAAGAGCCGTTGCCGCTGGACGGTCCGGCATCGGCGCCATCCTTGTTAAAGTCCCAGTTGGCCTTGCCCTGCTTGTCTACAACCAGATTGAGGCGCGGGCGTACCAGGGTCAGTTCCTGAAAATTGATCTGGCGCGACAGTAGTTCCGACCATGACAGCTGCAGTTTGAGGGCCTCAGCGGAAATCGTGGTTCCGTCAAACATCGCAGGCGGGTTGGACAGGGTTGCGCCTTCAACCTCCAGCCTCAGGTTCGGCCACAGTTTTACCTCAGGCGGTTTCAGCAAGGTCAGCTTGCGCCCGGTTGCTTTCTCGACCGCGCTGCTGAGTTGGGCTGTTGCGAATTCACCGCGCACGAGCAATGGAATACTCACGATGCCGATTGCCGCAATCAGCACGAGAACCAGGAAGGGAATAATGATTCGTTTCATGGTGTTGATTCTATCAGATCAGGCCGGGTTATGAGAGCGCCACATTTCATCATTGCATTCACTGAACTCTCCAAAAGTGACAAAAAGTGGTTTTGTATTACTGGCCGGGTGTCTATTGTGGCCTTCATTCAGGGGCTTGGGCTCCGCTCAACCCCACACTGATTTTGCGAGTTTTCCATGTCTGCTGAACCTCTCTGGTCCCCTGACGCTGCCCGAATTTCCGCCCATCGCCTGACAAAGTTCATGGCTTCTGTAAATGCGTCCAGAGGTATGGACATGAAGACCTATGACGATGTGCACGGGTTTTCGGTGCGCGAGCCGGAAAATTTCTGGTCGGATGTCTGGGACTTCTGTGATGTGCACGCCGAGACCCGGGGCGAGCGTGTGCTGGTCGATCGTGAAAAAGTGCCCGGCGCGCGGTTTTTTCCTGATGCGACGCTGAATTTCGCCCAGAACCTCATGCGCCGCAATGACGATACACCGGCCATGATCTTTCGCGGCGAGGACAAGGTCCGCTATGACGTAAGCTGGCGGCAGTTCAATGATCAGGTCTCCAGGCTGCACCAGGCTTTTCGGGATTTTGGCTTGGAGCCGGGTGACCGGGTGTGCGCGGTGATGCCCAACATGCCGGAAACCATGATGGCCTTTGCCGGTGCCAATTCGCTCGGTGCCGTGTGGTCTTCGTGTTCACCCGATTTTGGCGAGCGCGGTATTCTGGATCGCTTTGGCCAGATCGAGCCGACCGTACTGATTGTGTGCGACGGCTATTACTACAACGGCAAGACCTTCGATATCACGGACAAGATCGCCCAGGTGGTAGACGGCCTGCCTACGCTGAAGAAAGTGATCGTCGTCAATTATACCGGAAATGCCGCCGCAACGGCTGCGAAACTGCCCAACGCGGTCACGTTTGACGATTTTGTGGGTGTCTATTCACCGGCACCGATCGATTATGTGATGCTGCCGTTTGATCATCCGCTGTACATACTTTTTTCGTCGGGCACCACCGGTGTTCCAAAGTGCATTGTTCATCGCACCGGCGGTGTGCTGCTCAAGCATCTGGCCGAACACCAGTTGCATGGTGGCATCAATCCCGGTGACCGGCTGTTCTATTTCACGACTTGCGGCTGGATGATGTGGAACTGGCTGGCCAGCGCACTGGCGTCCGAAGCTACCTTGATGCTGTATGACGGCTCACCGTTTGCACCGTCTGAAACCGTGCTGTTCGACTATGCTGATGAAGAGCGTTTCGACGTGTTCGGCACGTCGGCCAAGTTCATTGATGCGGTGAAGAAAACCGGCTGGCGTCCGATGGACACTCATTCGCTGGCGACGGTGAAGACAATCATGTCAACCGGCTCGACGCTGGTGCCGGAGAGCTTCGAGTTTGTCTATGATGCCATCAAGCGCGATGTCCATCTGGCGTCCATGTCCGGAGGGACCGATTTGTGCGGGTGCCTGGTCGGCATAAATCCGTTCGGCGCGGTCTGGTCAGGTGAAATCCAGGCTCCCGGTCTGGGCCATGACATCCAGGTGTTTGACGATGATGGCCAGCCTTTGCAGCGCGGCAAGGGCGAACTGGTAAACACAAACTCATTTCCGTCCATGCCGCTGGGCTTCCTCAATGACGACACCGGCGAGCGCTATCACAATGCCTATTATGCACGGTTCGACAATATCTGGTGCCAGGGCGACTTTGCCGAGTGGACCGACACCGGCGGCATGATCATCCATGGCCGTTCCGATGCGACCCTGAACCCCGGCGGTGTACGCATCGGTACGGCTGAAATCTATGCCCAGGTTGAACAGATACCCGACGTGATCGAGGGCCTGGCCATCGGCCAGGACTGGGACAATGACGTTCGGGTCGTGCTGTTTGTGCGTCTTGCTGAGGGAGTCACGCTGGACGACGCGCTGGAAAAGAAAATCCGCACTCAGATCCGCACTGGCGCCTCACCGCGCCATGTGCCGGAAAAGATTGTCGCTGTAGCCGATATTCCGCGCACCAAGTCCGGCAAGATAACCGAGCTTGCAGTACGTGATGTGGTGCATGGCCGCGCGGTCAAGAATGTTGAGGCGCTGGCCAACGCCGAGGCGCTCGACCTGTTCAAGGATGTGCCAGCCTTGCAGAGCTAGAGCCGGCTAAATCGGGCTGAATCTAAAGGACGGATTGGCGGACGAAAAGTCAGCCTCGCACTCTTCGCCGGCGCCGGCCCTTTCCGTGTCGACTACCAACTTATACGAACAGGTGACATAGCCCAAACCATGGTTGCTTCCTTGGCAGTTCGATTGCGAAAGCGATGTGCAATCATCGAAGGGTAGGAGAAGCTGTCACCAGCTTTCAGAATGATCGTTTCTTCTCCAAGTTTGAGCTCAACCTCACCTGTCACGACAATGGCGTGCTGCTCGCCTTCAAAAATGTAACCTTCAAGCGGTTCCGGCGCCTTGCCTGAGCCCGGAGGGAAGCGCGACAATATCAGATAGCATTGACCAGACAGCGTGCTGGACAAAAGCTCGTCTTCAAAACCCAGCTCCTCCTTGGTGCGCGTATACATGCCCGACAAGGTTCGCCGGTTCTCCGCACGCACAACATGTTGTCTCTCCAGGGGCCCTTTGCCGACTTGCGCGGGGAAAAACCACGCGGGATCGACCGCGAGAGCTTTGCTGATTTGATTGAGAAGTTCATTGGAGACGCGAGCGGTGCCGCGTTCAATCCGGCTGAGATAAGCGGTCGAGCAGGAGACTGTCTTTGATAACTCGTCCAGCGTAAGGCCGCGCGCCTTGCGGACTTCACGAATTTCGCTTCCCAGACGCTCCGCGCCTGTTTCCGGGGGGTGGGTATCCATCAGAAGACCGTAAGAGATTTTAGTTGATTTTTCGACAAAAATTCTACTTAGTTGAAATATGATCAAAAATTCAACTAATGAATTTCCTATGGGAGATCTCGATGCGCTTTGATTTGATTGCCAATTTCAGCCCGGGAGAGACGATCCCATGGACACGCACACTTGAGATGATCCGCCAGCAATGCTCGCTTGCTGAACAAGCAGGCTTTACCACCGCATGGTTCACCGAGCATCACTTTGCGCATAACGGTTATATGAATGCGCCGCCAAATCCAATCCAGATGTGCACTCATGTGGCCGCACATTGTCCAAAACTTCGGGTCGGCACGGCTCCGATCGTGTTACCTGACTGGCACCCTCTGCGTGTCGCGGAAGATGTGGCAATGCTCGACAACATGACACTCGGGCGTGTGGATTTTGGTGTTGCAAAAGGGATTAACGAGCGTTCCACCATCCAGTTCAATCGCAATGCAGACCGACGCGACAATGGCCGGGTTATGCGGCTTTACCAGGAATGCCTTGAGATCATTTTGAAGGCCTGGACCAATGACGCGTTCACGCACAACGGCGAGTTCTATCAGTTTCCGGTACCTGGTTGGAAAGAGACAAACCGATTCTTTGAACCACTTGATCCCCGCTACCACGCTGATGATGGCGAATATAAAGCGATGTATGTTCACCCGCGGCCCTATCAGTCCGCTCACCCGCCGGTTTGGTTGATGTCGAACGCGCCGCCAACTTTCAAGCTGGCTGGCGAAAAAGGCTGGGGCGTGATTTCGATGTCGTCTGCCCACAAACGCACATTGGCATGTTGGGAGCCATATCGTGAGGCGCTGTGCAAGCGCGAAGGACGCGAGGTAAAACTGGGCGAAGGGGTGGGGGTTTGCACAGCATTTTATGTGGGTGAATCAATGGAAGAGGCAATCAAGACCATTCGCCCCTGCATCAACGCCTACTATGAATTCCTTGGAGGATCACGTCCGGCCGGAGAATGGACCAAGCATGGTTATCTGGACGTGGGTGAGGAGATGACCCCGGAAGACGACGCAATGGACTGGTTTGATTTCCTCAACAACCGCGGAATTATCGTAGTGGGTGATGCAGCGTATGTAGCTGAAAAGTTTGCGGAAAAACAAGAGACTATTGGTCTCGATCATCTCATGTTGATGCAGCAGTATACTGGAGTTCCCTATGAGAAAATTCTCGCAAGCTGGAACCGGCTCTTCGAACATGTAGTACCCGAATTTGGCACGCAGTCCATCGCACAAAAGCGGGAGCGGGGGCATGCTTGAGATCTGGGGGCGGCCTTACTCATCAAATGTCATTCCGGTGATCTGGACGGCCAATGAGCTGGGACTGGACTACACCTTGCAATTGGCGGGCGGGAGTTTTGGAAAACTCGGGACCGAGGAATATGCAAAGATTAATCCCAACCGCATGATTCCGTCTATTCGAGATGGCGACTTCACTCTGTGGGAAAGCCATGCCATCGTGCGATACCTTTGTGATCGCTATGCGAAAGGCACCCTTTGCCCGGAGGATTCGCAAGCCCGTGCCCTTGCCGATCAGTGGATGGAGTGGTCGGGCACGCGGGCATTTCCGCCGGTCATTCAACTGTTCTTTGCCACGGTGCGCACAGCACCGGAAAGACGCGACCCGGCGAAAATTGAATCGCTGCGCGATGAAGCGAGCGAGATACTTGCATTGTTTGATGCTTATCTCGCAGGCCGTGCCTATGTAACGGGAGATACCTTTACAATGGGCGATATTCCTCTTGGTTGCGTGGCTTATCGCTTTTTCAATGTAGACGTGGAACGACCGAGTTTGCCAAATCTTGAAGCCTGGTACACGCGGCTCTGCGAACGGCCTGCCTACCAGAAACATGTAATGCGGTTTTTCGGGGCAAATCCCGACCAGTGGGCAGCGCTGGAAGAAGCGTGTGCGTCGGAAGGCGTGCTTTAAGATGGATATCAAGAATTACCGGCGCGCGCTTGGCTCGTTCCCGACGGGGGTCACGATCGTGACAGCTTTTGACCAAGACAGGCAACCCTGGGGGCTGACGGCTAACTCTTTTACGTCTGTCTCGCTTGAACCCCCGGTGATCTCCGTTTGCATTGCAAAAGCCGGGCGCGTTTTTCCGACATTGAAAGCCTCAAGCCATTTTGCGGTGAACATTTTGTCCGCTGATCAACAGAATTTGGCAGAGCATTTTGCCAGCGACATCGAAAACCGCTTCATTGGCATTGATTGGCAGGCAAAGTCAGATGGCGCGCCGTTGTTGCCCGGCGCTTCGGCCCATCTGGATTGTATTGTACACTCTCGTGTTGACGCCAATGATCACGAGATCCTCCTTGGTCTCGTCGAGACATACAACCACACTCAGTTCCCCCCACTCGTATATTGCCGGGGCCGCTTCTTCGCATCCCCGCAACCGGAGACCCTTTGATGAGCAATGCTTTGACCTATCATACCCGTTTTTCTCCTGAAGAATTCGATGCGCAGTATAATTTGCGCGCCGGGCGTCCGGACTACGAAGTCACGGTTATTCCCGACTGGACCCGTAACAGTGAAGCTGCGCGCGCCAGGCTCGATTGCACGATCGACATTCGCTATGGCCAAGGTGAGAAGCAGAAACTGGACGTATTTCACTGTGGCGACACTTCAGCGCCCGTACTGGTCTATTTTCACGGTGGTTATTGGCAGCGGGGAGACAAGTCGATCTACAGTTTCATTGCGACGCCCTTTGTGGCGGCAGGCGTGAACGTCGTTGTGGTGGGGTATGATCTTTGTCCGTCGGTCACGATTACCCGCATTTCCGAGGAGGCACGCGAGGCGGTGGCTTATATCTTTCGCAATGCCGCTGAGTTGAAAATCAATCGTGAACGTATCACAATCATGGGCCATTCAGCGGGTGGACACATCACACAGATGATGATGGCGACCGATTGGCCGGCGTTTGGGCACGACCTGCCAACTGACTTGATCAAGGCAGGCATTCCCGTCTCTCCCCTCAGCTATCTTGAACCGGTGCGACTGACCGAAGCGCTCAACGCGGGCATCCGTATGGATCCCGTCGAGGCAGAGGCAGAAAGCCCGATGACCAACCACCCGCCGGTAATCGACGCTGGCCAGTTGGTAGTCGTTGGCGGGGCCGAAACCGATGAGTTCCACCGTCAGGCGCGCATGTATGTCGAAAAGTACACGACGGCTTCCCGCACTATGGATATGTACATCGTTCCTGATGTGGACCATTTCGATGAACTGAACGTGCTGGCTGATTCCACCAGCCCGTTTTTCGCAAAAACCTGTGACATGCTCGGCCTGCAAGGAACAAAATCATGACTGACCTGACTCGTGAGTTAGTGGATGCTGTAGGCGACGCCTTCAATGCAAACGATATCGACGCCGTGATGCAGTATTTCGACGCCGATGCAGTCTTTGATCACGCGGTCGGCCCAGCGCCTCACGGTGTACGGTTCGAAGGCGCTGAAAAAATACGTGCGGTCTTTGCAGGTCTGTTTGAAAAGGTCGCCGGCGTGCACTGGGAAACGCTGGATTGCCGGATAGCCGGCGACAAGGCCTATTGCGAATATCGCCGGACTGCCAACCATAAGGACGGGTCGACGGAAGACTATCTCAGCGTCGACATACTGACGTTTAAAGGCGGGCTAATTCTGCACAAAGACACATACTACAAGCAGCGTACTGCATAGGCGACAGGTACAAGTTGAGGCAATTGTCTTTGGCCCCGGTACTGTCGACCGACACTGGTTTTGCGAGAAGCACCGACGTATCGGTTGGGTCAACCACGTATCCGCTCAGCTTGCCAGTACCCGCGTCGTGGGAAATGTGATGTCGATGCGCGTCCCCTTGCGGGCTTCGCTGGAAATCGCGAAGGTTGCCCGGTTGGCCTCGACCAGCGCCTTGGTGAGCGGCAGTCCGAGACCGGTTCCCTGAACGGCCGGGCGCCCGGCCACTTCAACCCGGCGGAACGGCTCAAGTGCTGTGCTCAACTGTTCTTCGTTCATGCCGACGCCGGTGTCTGTGACAGACAGCAGAAGCTCTCCGGTTTCAATCGCCTTGGCGGTGATGATCACCTGCCCGCAGGGGTCGGTAAACTTGATCGCGTTTGAGGCCAGGTTCAGCAACACCTGCTTGATCGAGCGTATGTCAGCCACGACCTGGGGCAGGTTTGGCTATTGGCTGAGAATTTTCTTCAAGTCGGGCAGGTCGGGTTTGGTTGCTGTCAAATCCAGCCCGTCCTGAATGTGCATCAGGTGCTGGCAGACAATATGTTCCGCCAGTGCCGCATCTCCTGCCTCAATGGCTCCAAGTATCTTTGCGTGTTCGCCGTCCGGACATGTCGATTTTCCGGAATCGCCAAAAAGACCAACAATCAGAGATGTTCGAGTTACCAGTTCACCGATCATTCTGGTCAGAACTGCATTTCCGCTGACGGACGCCAGCTTGACGTGAAACTCACCGGACAGGCGAATGATCTCGGCCCGTTCGGGGTTGCTGCGCGCTGTATCTTCCATCGCTATGTGTTTTCTCAGATCAGCAAGATCACTTTTGCTGATGACTGAGGTAACTACGCTGATCAGGCCGGGTTCTATCAGTTTGCGAGCCTCGAAAACGTCGTTCGCCTCCTTCGCATCTGGACAGGCGACGAATGCACCACGGTTGGCCTGAAGATCGATAATGCCCTGGCTGGCCAGCAACAAAAGTGCGCGGCGCACACGCATGCGTCCAACGCCGAAGCTCTCACACAATTGCGACTCGCTCAGCTTGGTTCTTGGAGCCAGGCGTTGCTCCATCACTGCTGTGTAGATGCGATCTACAATGACCTGTTCGTCAGGATCTGAAGCAAACCGATGTATCAAGGCATATCCTCTGAGTCCAAAGTCCCGGGCCAACTAACTGTTTCTGAGAGGAATCGCTCGACCCGCTCCGCACCATAGCTCATGAGTATTGTTAACGGAAACAAGAATATTGCTAACGTTGGATTCGAAAATTGTTGACGATCATTGTTAACAATCGTTTGATTAGGGAGGTACGAAACTTGGGAATCCTGATTTTCGATCGATTCTGGCGTGTGATCCGCCGGACAAGTAGAAACACTATGGGAGGTGAACATGAAACGCAGAGAATTGTTCAAGACAACACTGGCGGCCGTGGCACTGACAGCTTTGTCGTCGGTTGCTATGGCTGATAACCAGGTTCTGAAAATCGGGTTTGTCGGTGTAACCAGTGGGCCGGCGGCAGCCTGGGGCATATCCAACCAGCGCTCGATGGAAACCCGCGCGGCCTGGATCAACGAAACCGGCGGTTATACCATCGGCGGAACCACCTATGACATCGAGATTGTCTCGTTCGACGATCAGAAAGACCCCAAGCGGGCAATCGCGGGCATGGAAAAGATGGCCCAGGCTGGAATTCACTATGTGGTCGGGCCGAATGTGGATGACGGGGCCGCCGCCGTGCGCCCGGTCGCGGAAAAAAACGGAATCATGTATTTTCCCTATGCTTTCCCCAAGTCGCTCTACACGGCACCCGCGTCCAATGCCATTCTGGGCATGATCGCCAACTACCAATCCGGTCCGGCGATCTACAAACACCTGATGGAAAACAACGGCGTAAAGACCGTGGCCTTTGTTGCGGCCAACGAATCGGACCCGCTGAGCCAGCGTGACGGTGGTGTTGCGGCCGCCAAGGCTCTGGGGCTGGACGTTGTGTCGGACAGCGTGACCTACCAGGTGGATACCACCGACTTCACTCCGGTGCTGACCCCGGTCATGCGCACCAAACCTGATCTGCTGGTCCTGTCCGGTGTGGCCCCGGCCAACGCACCGCAATTGATCCGCTCGGCGCGCGAACTCGGGTTTACCGGTCTGATTTCCACCGAAACTGCCCAGGACGCCGGTGTTCTGGCCGAAGGCGCGGGAGACCTGGCCAACGGATTCATTTCGGTCGGTGGCGCATCCACACCCGAACTGGCTTCGGACATGATGGTGGAATTTGTCGACCGCTACACCAAGATGTTCGGCGAGTACAATGACGAGTCCAACACCAAGGTTTACGCGCTTGAGTACATTCTTGAAACGATCAAGGCCAACCCGGCGGCAATGAAGGACGTCGAGGCGTTCAAGACGACGATGGACACGTTCGAAGCACCGAACCCCTACATGAAGGGCGATGCCAAGTTGACATATGTCGGTTCAACTTCATTCGGGCAAAAGCGTCAGGTTTCCGTGCCGCTGGTGGTGAACGTTTATCAGGACGGCAAATTCGAAACCATGTTCGTGGCGCAGGTCGACTGATCCCGATTTCCTTGGCTGCAACAAGGTCACCCCCGGGCTAGCCGGCCCGGGGTTCACAAAAAAGGCTGTCCAATGGAACAGATATTGGCCAATGGCGTCTATCTGGGTGCCCAGTATGCGATGATCGCACTTGGGCTGACCCTGATATTTGCCCTGATGAACGTGCTCAATTTTGCCCACGGGCAAATGTATGTGATCGGCGGGTTCATCACTTACACGTTTTACGGACAGCTTGGGATTCCGTTTGTACTGGCGTTGCTGGCATCCTGCGTAACACTGGCAGTCCTGGGCGCACTGATAGAAAAATTCCTGTTCGGGCCGGTGATCAAAGGGTCGGCGCGCGAAGAGAGCACTATGCTCCTTGCAGCCGGAATCGCCTTCCTGCTGGATGCTGTCATCCTGCTGGTATTTGGCGAAAAACAGCGCGGCGTACCGAAAATTGTTAATGGGGTGTTCAACTGGGACTGGCGCATCATCATGCCGTATGACCGGATACTGGTGGCCGTACTGGCGATCCTGTCGGTCGTGGCATTCATTTCTTTCATGCAGTACAGCAAGACCGGCCGTGCCCTGCGGGCACTCGCACAGGACCGCGTGGCGGCCCAGTTGATGGGCGTCAATGTGGACCGTTATTCCATGATCGGCTTTGCCATGGGGGCTATGCTGGCAGGCCTGGTCGGTGGGCTGCTTGTGACAATTACCGGTGTCAATCTGGGTATGGGGGGCCCGACTTCGATCAAGGCGTTTATGATGGTGATGATCGGAGGGGCGGGCGTGATATCCGGCGCCATCGCCGGGGGCATCATCCTTGGCTTCATGGAGGCAGCCGGACTTGTTCTGCTGGCGTCGTATGGAGACGTCACCTATCTGGTGATCTTCGTTTCGCTGATGATCTTTCTTGCAATCCGGCCGAATGGCCTGATGGGCAAACCATGGGGTTAGCGACATGAACAGCCTAAGCTCCAGACAAATCACAGGTGTCGCCATATTCCTTTTGGCAATATTCGTGGCGGTGCCGGTTCTGATCTCGGTCACCGGTCGATGGGACTTCTATTTCACCCTGACATCGGTTGCCTTGCTGGCTATCGCCAGTGGTGGCGTATGGCTGACATTCTACATCGGCCGCATCCATATCGGACAGGGCGCATTCGCGCTTGTAGGCGCCTATGTTTCGGCCATTCTTGTAACCAAGGCAGAGGTTTCGTTCTGGATTTCCCTGCCCGTTGCGGGCCTGATTGCAGCCGGAATCGGCATCCTGATCGGCTTGCCTATCCTGCGGCTGCGAGGCGTCTATTTTGCCATGATCACGCTGGTGTTGACCCAGGTCGCCACGTTAAGCGCTCTTGCCTTGCCCATTACCAATGGCGCCCGCGGCATCACCTCGATACCGCTGCCAGGGGCTGTTTCGATCTTTGGGCTTACGCTCATCCCCGATTTTGGCGCACTGGAAAGCCCGAAGCTGGCCTTCTACTATACCGCCTGCATCCTGATGGTGATCGTTTTCGCCGCCATGTACAGGTTGGTGAATACGCGGCTGGGGCATCTGTGCCGCTCGATGCAACAGAACGAGGAACTGGCCTCGTCCATTGGCGTCAACATCGCCTATATCCGCATCATCATTTTTGCCATCGCGTCGTTCTTCGGCGGTATCGGTGGGGCGATGTTCGGCTCCATCGCGCAATCGGTCTACCCGTCCACTTTCGTGGTCACGGATTCAATCAACTTCATGCTCAACACCTTCCTTGGCGGCCTGGGCTATGTGTTTGGCCCGATGCTCGGCACGCTGGTTCTGTATTTCGGCTGGGACTTGCTGTTTACGTTTGGCAAGTATCAGTTGCTGATCTACTCCGCCGCCATGATCCTGCTGATCCGGTTTTTGCCAAACGGTCTGCTGAGCATCCGTTTCAAAATGCCGACGGGGGGTGAGAAATGAACCCCATACTGGAAGTCAACAACGTCACCAAAAAATTCGGCGGCCTCACGGCCAACAACAATATCAATTTCAACGTGGCCGAGCATGAAATTCTGTCTGTGATCGGTCCCAACGGCGCAGGCAAATCTACGCTGTTCAAGATGATTTCCTCGTTTCTTCGTACAACCTCGGGCGAGGTGCTGTTCAAGGGTGAGCGTATATCAAACCTGCGGCCGCACGTTGTGGCCCGAAAGGGCGTTGTGCGCACGTTTCAGGAGACCACGATTTTCAAGAGCATGACGGTGCGGGAAAGCATTATCGTGTCCCAGCATTTACGTGCAAAGGCAACGCTCGCCGGGTACTTCTTGGGCTCCAGAACCGCCAGAGAGGATATCCGGACATTCGGCAGAAATGCCGATGAGATCATTGATTTTCTGGAGTTGGGAGATATTCGCCATGAACTGGCCCATAACCTGCCCCAGGGCCACCTGCGCGCTCTTGGTGTCGCCATCGGGCTGGCCACTGATCCCAAGGTGCTGCTGCTGGACGAACCGTTTGCGGGCATGAACCACGACGAAACCATGAATATGGTGCGTTTGGTCAAATCTGTGCGCGACCGAGGGGTTACAGTCTTGCTGGTCGAGCATGACATGGCTGCAGTGATGTCAATCTCCGACCGGATTATCGTCCTCAATTTCGGCGAGATGATTGCCGAAGGAACCCCGGTGGAAATCCAGAACAACGACAAAGTCATCGAGGCCTATCTGGGCAGCGAAGATGATGCAATCGGGATGTAGGCCATGAGCGATATGTTGGAATTTAATGATGTCGAGCTCTACTACGATCATGTCTACGCGCTGCGCGGCGTTACGATAAATCTGCAAGAGGGCGAAACCGTCGCACTGATCGGTGCAAACGGTGCCGGCAAGTCTTCCATCCTGAAAGCGATCACCGGGTTGGCAAGGCCGGGCAAGGGCTCGATCCATTTCATGGGTGAGCAGATCGACGGCCTGCCTGCTTCTGACATTGTAAACAGGGGCATCACCATGGTTCCCGAAGGGCGCCGTGTATTTCCATACATGTCGGTCAAGGACAACCTGATGATGGGCGCATTCTCCCGGTCGGACAAAACCGAGATCAGCCAGTCACTGGACGGCGTTCTTGAACGGTTTCCGCGACTCAAGGAACGATATTCGCAAGCTGCAGGAACCTTGTCGGGCGGCGAACAGCAGATGCTGGTGATAGGGCGCGCCTTGATGGCCCGGCCAAAGCTTTTGCTGCTGGATGAACCATCGCTGGGGATCGCTCCCAAACTGGTGCAGGACATTGCCCGATCGATCGTGGCAATCAATCGGGACGAGGGTGTTTCAGTGCTGCTGGTCGAGCAGAATTCCAGAATGGCACTTAGCATTTCCAATCGGGCCTATGCACTGACAACCGGTAATGTGGCCATATCAGGCGCGTCCAAAGACCTGCTGCACGATGACCGGATCAAGGCGGCATATTTGGGCGGGGAGGTGTGAGACAGCTCATGAAAATTCTTGTTGTTAATCCAAATACCACAGCGTCGATGACGGGGAAAATCGCTATCGCGGCCCGGGCGGTGGCCCGGCCGGATACGCAGATTATTGCCGCTAACTCTCAAAATGGCCCTGCCAGTATCCAAGGCTATCTCGATGTAGCAGAGTGCATTCCGGGGTTGATTACCGAAATAAAACTGCACCCGGAAGTCGATGGCATCGTCATCGCCTGTTTTGATGACACGGGCCTGGACGCTGTACGCTGCCTGGTTGATGTGCCGGTGATCGGCATTGGCGAGGCAGCCTACCACGCCGCCAGTATGATTGCCGCGAGATTCAGTGTCATCACAACACTGTCGCGGTCCGTATCAGGGCTCGAGACCAATCTGACCAGGTACGGGCTGGCATCGCGATGCGCTAAGGTGCGAGCAACCGACATACCTGTTCTGCAGCTTGAAAGTGGAGACGCCGCGACTATCGACAAGATCCGTCAGGAAATAAGGTCGGCGATCAACGAGGACAAAGCCGAGGCAATTGTTCTTGGCTGCGCCGGTATGACCGATTTGATGGATCAGCTGGCAAAAGAGTTTGGCGTGCCGGTCGTGGATGGCGTCGCCTGTGCGGTTACCCTGATGGAAGCGCTGGTTGCCGTCGGTCTGAAAACATCAAAATTGGGGACATATGCTTCACCGGAGTTCGTTTTATCAGATGATCAAAACTCAAGTTTTGCTATCTGATTGGTTGATGCAGCTTCGCAATGTTGTGATCGCGAACACTCAAGCTGGTGCGGCATTCCTGCCTTCATCGCCACAATCGTCCTGCTTTGGCTCATGATCACAAGGCCCGCTATCGGCTATTGATCTGGTGATTTTCAAGGTCGCCGGCAGGTTACGGGTGCCCGCAATGGTCCGGTTCAGCTCGCCAGCACCCGCGTGGTGGGAAATGTGATGTCGATGCGCGTCCCCTTGCGGGCTTCGCTGGAAATCGCGAACGATGCCCGGTTGGCCTCGACCAGCGCCTTGGTGAGCGGCAATCCGAGGCCGGTTCCCTGAACGTCTGCCCGGCCGGCCTGTTCGACCCGGCGGAACGGCTCAAGTGCTGTACTCAGTTGTTCCTCGTCCATGCCGACACCTGTGTCTGTGACAGACAGCAGAAGCTCCCCGGTCTCAATCGCCTTGGCGGTGATGATCACCTGCCCGCCGGGGTCGGTAAACTTGATCGCGTTTGAGGCCAGGTTCAGCAACACCTGCTTGATCGACCGTATGTCAGCCACGACCTGGGGCAGGTTGGGGGCGACCGACTTGCGCAATACGACACGGGCCCCGGTTGCCTCGTCCTGCATCAGTTTTATGCAGGCATCAATCGACTGGCCCAGGTCAACTGAGGTGAAATTCAGCTCCAGCTTTCCGGCTTCGACCTTGGACAGGTCCAGCAGATCATTGACCAGCGACAAGAGATACTCGCCCGATGTGTGGATATCGTTGGCATAGCCTTCATAGCGTTCAGAGCCCAGTTTGCCGAACTGGGCGTTGCGCATGATATCGGAAAATCCCAAAATGGCATTCAGCGGCGTGCGCAGTTCATGGCTGATACGGGCCAGGAATTCAGACTTCTGCCGGCTTGTGTGTTCCGCCTTGTCACGAGACTCGCGCAATTCCGCTTCGGTCTTTTTCCATTGGGTAATGTCACGCATTACCGCGCAATAGGTCGATGCTGGTATGCCCTGCATGGGGGCATTGATCTTGCTCATGGTAATGAAAATCGGCACATCGCCGCCATCATTGACGTTGGCCATGATTTCCCGGCCGCCATTGAACAGCATGGACAGCCCGCTGTCGCCAAGTGCGGCCAGATAGTCGCGCACCACCTTGGCGCTCGGTTTGTCCATCAGGCCGGCAAGTGGCTTGTCGATGACACTGGCGGCATGGACCCCAAACAGGGCTTCCGCACCGGCACTGATGTGGGTGATGCTGCCATCATCGGCCAGGAACACGATCCCGTCCGTGGCCGTGTCCAGAATTGACATCAGCACCGAGGTGCTGACGGCTGGTTGCGGGCCTGCCGGTGCCTCCGGCTGTGATGCTTTTGAAACGGTGGCGACCGGTTCGGCCGGTTCGGCAGTTGCATCGGCTGACGCCGGTGGAAGATGTGTGGCCGAGACGGCCTTGGGTGCATCACTGTCTTGCGAAGGTGTATTGTCGGGCTTTGCAGCCTCGCTGCGGGTAACCGGCACTGCAACCGGTGTATCTGGCTTCGGGCTGTCTGTTTCAGCCAGGATCGCCATCGGCATGGCTCCGTCATTCCAGGGGAATGTCGATTTTTCCACAGTGAACCCGATCTCGTCTCCATGTTGCCGCTTGAGCGTGACAGAGCCTTGCTTGCTTGCCAGCGCGCCCAGGGCCGCAGCGATGTCATGACGCCTCACCAGGTCATTTTCACCGGCGTAACCCAGAGCCGTAGCGGTTGCCTGATTGGCATAGACGATCTTGCCGGCGCGATACAGAACGATTGCCTTGGGAATGTCCGACAGTGCCTTGCGCACGATTTCAGCCACGCCAAATCCGGCGGCTTTTGCAGCTGGTGTGATGGTCTGGGCCGCAGGCCTTGGCGATGCTGCGGGCGAGCTCGCATGTGCCGGGCTCTGTTCAGGTGCGGCATCTGGTGCTGCAGTCTGAAGCGGTGCTTTTGCAGGCGCTGTTTTTGTTGACGCCTGAGCGGTTGCGGCTTCAACCGCCTGCCGCAGATCCGACACTGAATCCGGCTGCGGCTGCGGGCTGTGGCTGACTGCTGCCGGTGAAGGGACAGGCATGCCGGTTGCCGGCAATGCGCGCTCCAGGGCACGCCGGTCCGTCACATCCTCCAGTATCAGCGAAAAACCGCCCGCGGAACCGTCCGGCAAGGTGATCAGCTTTGCCGTTACCCTGATTTCGCGATCCCCGAACCCTGTGGCCATTGTGGCAATCGAGCTGGCAACGCCGGCGCGGCGCGCCCGGTCAAGGATCTTGGTCGAAAAGTCTTGCGCGCAGATGTCTGCTAGTAAGGCAGGGGTGGTCTGTGCGAACAGGCTGCGGGCCATCGCATTGGCATAATTGATCGCGCCGTCATCATCACAAATCATGGTCGCGACAGGCAGCGTTTCCAGCACCGAGTTTGCGTGCCCTGCATCTTCTGTCTCAGATGTAGCACCTGACGGCGGTGTTTCGGCAACCATCAGCAACCCGTTGCGCCCGTCAGCCAGTGGATGAACATGCAAAGTTACGCTGAACGGTGCATCGCTGAGCGCTGACGCAAAACTCACCATTTCCTGCCAGCTTTCGCCGATCTTAGCAGTTTTGGCCAGGTCAGATACCCGGCCCGCGCCAGGGTCTGTTTCGTCGAACGGCATGTCGATAAGATCAAACAGGCTTTCGCAGCCGAAAACCGACAGACCCGCGGCATTGGCCCAGACAATACGCAGCCGCGCGCCGTCCCACAGCCATGCAGGCGTGGCAGCGGTGTTCAGCTCATCAAGCGATGGCGCGGTCTCTACACTCAAAACAACTCCCCAAGGCCGGTCTGGCTTGCCCAAAAACGAGAGCAGAAATTCTTGCCCTTGCCTCACCCGCTGCATCCGGGGCGCAGTTTAAGCCGGTTTTACGGGCGGCGTCCATGACTTCTTGATGTGGTTGCGACTCTTGGCATAGCTAAGTGGTTAACCCGGGCATTGCCAGCCCTGGAGGCCGCTTTTCTGAGACCGTTGCGGTCTTTGCCTTTGGACTTGCAAAACGTCGGTCTTCGGCATAGTTTGCGCCCCGCTGAACGAGTTCTTGTGCAGGCGTAGCTCAGTTGGTTAGAGCGCCGGATTGTGGATCCGGAGGCCGTTGGTTCAAACCCATCCGCCTGTACCATCTCGTTTTCGGAATTCCATCAGGCAGGTTGTCGTTTTGTTGCGCAGATTCGTAGCATGTGGACTCACGCGCAGAACCGACATAGGCTCCCGTCTCACTGTTTTGTGAAAAGGGAGCGTTTATATAATGAAATCAATTCTGAAATACACACTCGCAGCAGCTGTTGCTGTTGGTTTTGCCGCCTCGGCAAATGCTGCTGATCAGCAATTCGTCTCAATCGGCACGGGCGGGGTGACCGGCGTGTATTATCCTACCGGCGGCGCCATCTGCCGTTTGGTAAACAAGAAGCGCAAGGAACACGGCATTCGCTGTTCGGCGGAATCGACCGGTGGTTCCATCTACAATATTAACACGATCCGGGCCAACGAGCTGGAATTCGGTGTCGCGCAGTCGGATTGGCAGTATCACGCCTACAATGGTACGTCCAAGTTCAAGGATAAGGGCAAGTTTGAAAAGCTTCGCGCCGTATTCTCCGTTCACCCGGAACCTGTGACGGTCATCGCCCGAGACGATTCCAACATCAATAATATCAGCGATGCCAAGGGAAAACGCCTCAACATCGGTAACCCGGGGTCTGGCACGCTTGGTACCTGGGATGTGATGGAAGCGGCTCTTGGTTGGAAACGGACTGACCTTGCGCTGGCTGCCGGCATGAAATCCGCCGAAACCGGCGCGGCATTGTGCGACGGCAAGATCGATGCCTATTTCTGGCTGGTTGGCCATCCTTCGGCTCTGACCCAGGAATCCCTGGCTTCTTGTGCATCGCACCTGGTCAACGTGACCGGTCCTGAGATCGACAAGTTGATTGCTGACAAACCGTACTACCGGAATGCTACCATTCCGGCCGGCATGTACAACAACAAAGAAGACGTAAAAACCTTCGGTGTTGGCGCGACTTTCGTGACCAGCTCTGACGTGCCGGAAGAAGTTGTGTACGAGGTCGTGAAGGCTGTGTTCGAAAACCTCGACCAGTTCAAGAAGCTTCACCCCGCATTCGCTAACCTGAAGGCTGAAGAAATGATCAAGGACGGCCTCTCAGCTCCGCTGCACGACGGTGCGATGAAGTATTACAAAGAAAAAGGCATGATGTAATCTGCCCTTCAAGCGGGAAGGCGGTGACGCCTTCCCGCTCCATTTTTTTAGCACTTTTCATTTGATCTAAAAATATTGAAGCTCGACCGCATCGAGCTCGTGAAACTGGTGGGTTGCAGGCGTGTCGGGAGATATGGCGCAAGAGGGAGATGAGATAAAATGGCTGCGGAACAAGAACTGTCGAAGGCTGACGCGCTCGTCGCCGAGGTCGAAACAGGAGGCAGAAACCTAAGCGGGTCGACGAAGAATCTTATTCCAATCATTTGTTTCGTGTGGGCGATCTACCAGCTCTACATATCCTCACCGCTGCCGGGCGAACTGACTGTTTCGACGGGAATCCCGTTCTTCCAGTTCATCGGCAACCTGTCGATATCGCGCAAGATTCATTTATTGTTCGCGCTGGTGCTTGCCAGCCTGGCATTCCCCCTCTACAGGGGCGCACCAACCAAAAAGATTCCGATTTACGATTGGGCGCTCATTGCCCTTGGCGGCCTGTCCATCCTCTACATGGTGGTGATGGACTCCAATATCGCCAACCGCGCCGGTGATTTTGCCCACGACAATATCCGTATCGACATGACCGTTGCTGTCATCGGCATGGTGGCGCTGGCGCTCTCGGTATACCGCTCGCTCGGCCTGCCGCTGGTGGTCGTCGCGGCCATTCTGATGGGCTATGCCTATATCGGCGGGGGCAACTGGGGCGGTGCCTCCTTCGTTAAAGGCACCTGGCATTTCTGGATGCAGGAAGAAGGGGTCTTCGGGAAACCGCTGGCGGTTTCAACGCAGATGATCTTCCTGTTCGTTCTCTTCGGGTCAATCCTTGAGAAGGCCGGGGCGGGCGGCTATTTCATCAAGATCGCATTTGCCCTGCTCGGCTCCTTCAGAGGAGGCCCTGCAAAGGCTGCTGTGATCGCGTCTGCGCTCAGCGGGCTTTATTCAGGCTCTTCGATCGCCAATACGGTGACGACCGGTACCTTTACCATTCCCCTCATGAAGCGGACCGGGCTTTCGGCCGAAAAGGCCGGCGCCGTCGAAGTGGCGTCCTCAACCAACGGACAGCTCACACCCCCGGTGATGGGCGCAGCGGCTTTCCTCATCGCCGAGTTCACCGGCGTGGAATACACAACCCTGCTCAAGCACGCGCTGATCCCGGCCATCGTGTCCTACATTGCGCTGATCTACATCGTGCATCTGGAGGCCTGCAAACTGAACCTTCAGGGCATCCCGAAGCCCAAAGACACCATCGTGAGAACTCTGGCCCAGAAGATGCTTGGTTTCCTGACCGGTTTCCTGATCCTGGCGTTCCTCTTCATCGCCGTCTACTACACGCTCGGCTTCATCAAGGAAGCCTACCCGGGCATCTCTATGTTCTCGGTCATCGGCATCTCCGGCATCGCCTACCTGGTGCTGGCGTGGTTTGCCTCGAAGCGTCCCGATCTTGAAGTGGACGATCCGGATGCCCCTATGACCGTGCTGCCGAAGGCCGCAGACACGGCGTGGACCGGCCTTTACTACATTCTGCCGATTGTCATTTTGCTGTGGTGCATCCTGCCGACGCCGGACCGGCTCTCACCGTCAACAGCGGCGTTCTTCGCCTGTCTCGCCATGAGTTTCATCGCTCTGACGCAGCACATAGTCAAGGGTGCGTTCCGCGGCAACATGGATTTGGCATCGAACTTCCGCAAAGGTCTGTCGGAATGGGTGGACGGCATGGTCGCCGGCGCCCGCAACATGATCTCAATCGGCATCGCAACAGCCGCAGCTGGCGTGATCGTCGGGGCGATTTCGCTCACCGGCGCGCATGCCATGGTTGGCGAATTGGTCGAGTTCCTCTCCGGCGGTGTTCTCATTGTCATGCTGCTGCTGGTTGCTGTGATGAGCCTCATCCTCGGAATGGGTTTGCCGACGACCGCCAACTATCTGGTCGTGTCCTCGCTGATGGCACCGGTTATCGTCGCACTGGGTGCCAAATCCGGCCTGATCGTGCCGCTGGTTGCCGTGCATCTGTTCGTGTTTTACTTCGGCATTCTGGCGGACGACACACCGCCGGTGGGCCTCGCGGCCTATGCTGCAGCGGCGATTTCCAAGGGTGATCCGATCAAGACCGGTGTCCAGGGTTTCATGTACGACATTCGAACTGCCCTGCTGCCGTTCCTGTTCATCTTCAACACCGACCTTCTGCTGATTAATGTCGGGCCAATGAAGGCGCTGTTCGTCTTCGTCGTCGCGACCATAGCGATGATGTTATTCGCATCGGCCACCCAAGGGTGGTTCTTTACCCGAAACCGGATTTGGGAAACGGTCGCGCTACTTGCGATTGCGCTGACCTTGTTCCGGCCAGGATTGCTGCTCGACCAGGTGTCGCCGCCGTTCGATGAAAGGCCAGGTGTTGAAGCAGTGAAACTGGCGGAGGCTGCGCCTGACGGCGGAACCTTGCGCGTCAGGCTGGTTGGTCCGGATTTCGACGATATTGATGAAAACAATTCCACCTTCCTTGAGTTGAATCTTGGTGCGTCGGGCGATGGCGAAACCCGTTTCACCCAATCCGGCCTCAACGTCCTTGAGGACGATGGCAAGGTGACGGTCGATGGCCTGACCTGGGATTCCAAGCTGAAACATCTGGACAAGCTGTTCACCATGGGCGACCTGGATAAGCCGCTCTTCATCGAGAAGGTGCTGGTGAAACGAGAACGCATGCCGAAGGAAGTCTTCTACATTCCAGCGCTTCTGCTTCTCGGGCTGATTATCTTCCTCCAGCGGCGCCGGCACCGTGAGGATGATCCGGAAGCTGAAACCAAAGCCGCAGCGGCGTAAAACGGGAGAAAAACAGGATGCACAAGTCCATTCTTTTGCCGGTTGATCTTAACCACAAAAGTTCGTGGGAAAAGGCCGCCCCCGAAGCCGTCGCGCTCGCAAAGCAGCATGGTGCGAAGATACATCTGCTCACCGTGATCCCGGATTTCGGCATGGCCGTGGTCGGGAGCTTCTTCCCGTCGGACTATGCCGAGCAGGCTCTGCAAACCGGCAGTGAAAAGCTTACCGCGCTGGCTTCTGAAATCATTCCGGACGACCTGCTGGCCAAAGTGCATACCGCCCAGGGGTCTGCGTATCAAAAAATCATCAGCACGGCGAGAGAACAGGGCTGCGACCTGATCGTGATGGCATCCCACAGTCCTGAAATTTCCGACTATCTGCTGGGCCCCAACGCGGCCCGGGTCGCAAGGCATGCAGATCAGTCGGTCATGATCGTGCGGAACTGAATGCTTGACTGATGCCGGATAGGGATCTGTTGAGAACTCTGTGTGATGCAGCCATCGCGACTGCACAACCGTCGCTGTGCCTGCCGGCGCATTTGCCGGCACCCCCGACAGGCAGAACCATTGTGGTCGGCGCAGGCAAGGCGTCTGCGGCCATGGCGGCTGCGGTTGAAGCCAACTGGCAAGGTTCACTTGAAGGCCTGGTACTGACACGCTATGGCCACAGCTGCCCGTGCAAATACATCGAGATTGTCGAGGCCGCCCACCCGGTGCCGGACAAGGCCGGTTTTGAGGCGGCAGCGAGAATTCATGACATGGTTCAGGGCCTGACACCGGATGACCTGGTGTTGTGCCTGATCTCCGGTGGTGGTTCGGCATTGCTGACCGCGCCCGCTGCCGGCATCAGCCTGGCTGAAAAACAGGCCGTAAACAAAGGCCTGCTGGCAAGCGGCGCGCCCATCGGCGAAATGAACTGCCTGCGCAAGCACCTGTCCGCGATCAAGGGCGGCAGGCTGGCAGCGAGCGCGTATCCTGCAAAAGTCGTGTCCCTGTTGATTTCCGATGTACCCGGCGACGATCCCTCGACGGTTGCGTCAGGTCCCACCGTGGCTGATCCGACAACGCGCACTGACGCCCTGGCTATCCTCGACAAGTACAACCTTGATGTCGCGCCCTCGGTGCGCGCTTTCCTGAACACCGAGGCTGCCGAAACACCCAAGCCGGGCGACCCCCGTCTGGCAACTGCCGGCACCCGCATGATCGCAACACCGCGCATGTCCATCGATGCTGCGGCACAGATTGCGCGTGAGCACGGCTATCATGTTATCGATCTGGGTGATGACCTTGAAGGCGAGGCACGAGAAGTGGGTGCCGCCCATGCACGCATTGCACTGGAAACGACAGGCCCTGCGATCATTTTGTCCGGCGGCGAAACCACCGTGACGCTGAAAGGCAAAGGCCGGGGTGGCCGCAACGCAGAGTACGCACTGGCGCTGGCGATTGGCCTTGAAGGGGCGGGAAACATATCAGGCGTGGCCATTGATACCGACGGCATTGACGGGTCTGAAGACAATGCCGGCGCGCGGGTGTCGCCTGATGTGCTGAGCCGTGCCGGGGACAGGGGTGTGGATGCGCACGCCATGCTGGCCAGTAATGACGCCTACGGGTTTTTCGAGGCCACCGGTGACCTGGTGATGACCGGACCAACGCTCACCAACGTTAATGATTTCCGCGCCATCATAGTCGGTACCTAATCCAGCATTGTCAGGGCGCGGGTGAAGAAGTCTTCCGTGCCGAAATTGCCGGACTTGAGCGTAATGGCGAAGGTCTCGCCGTTACGCTCTGCAAAGCACCACGGCACACCGGGTGCTATCTCGCGACCAACGCTCAGACGGTCTGTGGCCAGCGCCTGGGTCACAGCGCCGGAAGTCTCGCCACCGGCCACGACAAATCGCCTGATGCCGTTGTCAAATGCATCGCTGGCCAGTGCCGCAAGAGCGTTTTCCACGACCTGGCCGGCTTTTTCACGCCCCAGTTTTTCCTGTGCTGCCATGACATCGGCTGGCTCTGCAGTAGCGTAGATTATCTTCGGTGCATCCGGGGCTTGTGCTGTCAGCCATTGCCTGGCTTGTGCCAGGGTATCCGGGCTATCGGCCAGAGCCAGCGGATCAAGCCGGAAAGCCGCGGCCTGCGCGCTGTAGTCGGCGACTTGTGCCTGCGTCATGGCGGAACATGATCCGGACAGCACGATATTGCCGCGCGCGGTCGCAGGCGCACTGATATCGGCATCAGTGGCCGTCACAGTGCCTTTTGCTGCCAGCAGGCGCGGCAGATCAAGCGCCAGCGCACTGCCACCGGTGATCAGTTTGAAATCCTGAACCGCTTCACAAATTGCTGCCAGGTCGGCTTGCGAAATTGCATCGGGCACAATGTGCTGAATGCCGTTGTACGCCAGCCCGCGCAACTGCCCGGCTATATGGGCTGAACCCTGGGCAATGTCGGACCATGCAATGTGTCCGACCTTGCCTTCAACCTGCGGGGTCAGAAGGCGCATCAGGTTGGCATCGCGCATCGGTGTCAGCGGATGGTCGCGCATCGGGCTTTCATCTAGCGGCACATCGCCTACGAACAGATTGCTCATATAGATCGAGCGTCCGTTTTCGGGAAATGCCGGGCAGTAGATGGTCTGGGTGGTGCCCAGCTGCGCCATCAGGGCTTCCGAAACCGGACCGATATTGCCGTCAGGTGTTGAATCGAACGTCGAACAGTATTTCCAGTACAGCTGGGTTGCGCCACGCGCCATCAGCCAGTCGGCTGCCTTTTTCGTCAGTGCGACGGCTTCGTCGACCGGCTCGGTCCGGCATTTGAGCGCGATCACCTCGAACGGGGCAGGTTCGCTGTCGTCTTCGGCGTCCGGCACACCGATACGCAAGCCAACCTTATGACCTGACCTTGCCAGAATGGCTGCAAGGTCGCTGGCGCCGGTAAAATCATCAGCGATACAGCCCAGTGCAATACTCATGTCCTGTCACCCTCTTGCTTGCCCGGCATCATGCCGCCATGTTGCGCACGCGACATCCGTTGTTCGATTTGGCTCATTGTTTAGAAGTAATCCACATGACACTCAAGGCACTCACCCTCGGTTCCGCTGTAATAGATATCATCGTCACCATTGCGCCGGAGCGCATTGAGCATATGCGCATGCGCAATGCCGAAGCGTCATTCCTGCTGGTGGAAGAAGGCCGCAAGGTCGATGCGGAATCCGTGACCCGTCATATTGGCGGCGGCGGCGTCAACACCGCCGTATCCCTGTCGAGACTGGGGTTCGATACCGCAGCGCTTGTGAAAACCGGGGCCGACCGCAATGCAGAAGACGTTATCGGGCGGCTGGAGCGTGAAAACGTGTCGCGGGACTTTCTGATCAGCGACGGCGAACTTGCAACCGGTTCATCGGTGCTGTTGTCTTCACATGAACGCAATGCCGGTATTTTTACAGCTCGCGGCGCCAATACGGCGCTGTTGCCGCGCGACCTTGCCGATGAGGCGTTTGAACGCGACCTGGTGTTCATTTCCGGATTGTCCAACGAGTCCGCCGACTGTTTTCCACACGTTATCGGAAAGGCCAGCGCTGCCGGTGCCCGCATTGCCACCAATCCCGGCATCCGGCAGTTGTCGTCCCGCGCTGATGAGTTTTTTGCCTGCCTGGACAGGATTTCCATCCTCACCCTGAACCGGGTTGAATCAGAACAACTGGTGCCCCGCCTCATTGCCGCCGGCACGGCCGATCAGCGCACCGTCATCAAGCCTGCCGGAGATCCCAATTCGCTGGTCGACAGAGGGCTGATGGCAGGCGGTTTCAACCTGCCGTTCGACAGTTATGTCCGCGCCATTACCTCCCTGGGCGTAGACATGCTGCTGGTGACCAACGGGTCGGACGGCGCCTATGTCGGCACTGCTGACGGCATCTGGCATTGTACGGTGCCCAGTGTGGAGGTGGCGGGAACGGCCGGTGCCGGCGATGCCTTTGCCTCGACATTTGCCGGTATGATCACTGCCGGGGCAAGCATTGAAGACGCACTCAAATCAGCGACCTGCAATGCAGGCTCTGTGGTGAGTTATCTGGATACGCAAACCGGATTACTGACCCGCGACGGGATTGCCGGGCGCGTAGAGAAATTCGAGGACCGGCTGGTGGTGACCAGGTGGGATATGGGTTGAGTTGATATTTAGTGGGCGTATTTAGTGGTCGAACAGCTTTCTTCGCTTCGCTCAGGCCGTTCCCCGACTCTGAACAACCTTAATGATGAACTCCCTCCGAGGCACGAAGTGCCGAGGCAAGGCCGACCGGCCGTCATGCGAAGCATGCCCCCGCGGAGCGCAGCCGAAGGCTGCTTGCGTGAGCGATATAAATCAACCAACTGGCTAAGTGCTAGATACATCCGCACCGGCTTTGCAAACTCAACCCGAGCAACTGGCCCCGCCAAGCACGCAGAATTTTGAACAATGCGGGTGGTTCAGCTTCACCGCTCCATCAGAGAAGTTGCCGCCGTCGGCCTTCAGTGACGATGCCAGGTCGGGGCCCATTTCAAAGTCACCGTCATAGGGCAGCAGGGTGCACGGCATCACGGCAGGTGCATCTGCGCCCTTGCGCTTGACCACCATGCGGCTTGTCGCACACATCTGTTCGTCCGGGCGCTTGCTTAAAATGTCCCAGCACGCGGTGGTGATTTCAGGCACATCGACCTTCTCGTTCATTTCCGGAAACAGCACCAGCTGGCCCCGGTCGGCCGGATCCATGCGCCAGCCGCGCACGGCAATCAGGTCGCGATAGCCGGTGCGGGAAATGTCATCGGTCTCGCCCCAGCAGGTGCGTCCGGCTATGGCGATACGAAACCCTTGCGCGTTGAGCCAGTCCATGCCGGCAACCGCCTTGTCCCAGGTTTTCGGTCCGCGCTCAGCTTCATGCAGGGCCTTGCCGTAATGATCCAGGCTGACACGCAGGGTGATGCGGCCCGGATAGCGTTCATTCAGACCAACCAGCCCGGTCTTGATGTTCAGGCGCTGCATGGGCTGCATGGCGTTGGTCAGCACCAGCACGTCATGGCCACGGGCAAGTGCGGCTTCCATCATGGCCAGCATGTCGGGGTTCATGAACGGCTCACCACCTGTAAAGGCGATTTCCCGTGTGCCCAGTTTGAGGTCGGCAATCTCGTCGAACAGCGACACGGCATCGGCCAGTTTGAAATATTCCAGCCGGTCGTTCGTCGGTGACGATTCAATATAGCAGTTGGCACAGGTTATGTTGCACAGCGTGCCGGTGTTGATCCACAGCGTTTCCAGCGCGCTCAGCGCCACACTGGCACGCACTTCGCCCAGGGCGGTTAAGTCCGGGTTCTTGAACTTCGCCGGATCGATTGGTTCGAAATCGGCAACAAGTGGAATTGAAATTTCATTCATGAGCGGGGAAACTAGCGTTATCCAGGCACGCAGACTACCATGAAATCCACGTGATGACATAATTGTCAGGATGGCGTGATCCTGGTTGACAGATAGCAGAAGTAATGTCGTTTACGCGTGAAACGTGTTGCGGGTGTAGCTCAATGGCAGAGCAGAAGCTTCCCAAGCTTAAGACGAGGGTTCGATTCCCTTCACCCGCTCCAGTTTGCCGCGGGTGTTTGGGTTGCAATTCGCTGCAATCGTTACTTTTTCAGGTTTAGCCTCGATTACAGTCCGTCAGGCCTTTCTATGCCTGTGCAAATTCGCTACTGCTAATCCGTGTCCGCAGTCTTTGATTTGCGCGATAAAAATGATGTGGTTTGAGCCGAGGCCGGAATGAACACTGTTGCACAGCGCATCCGTCAACGCGGGTGGCTCTCATGGGTTAAAATCGCCGCTTTTGCCGGTCTGATCGGTGTAACCGGGAGTGCTGCGCCGGTACTGGCGGCAGATGAGCTGCCCCTGTTCCGGCAGGTTGCGAAAGCCGATGTGACCACGAGCCTGCGCAAGGTGCGCCGTGTCCGGTTTGCCGTGGATACCGGGTTTCCGCCGTTTGCATTCAGGGACACCGCCGGTGCCCTGACAGGTTTTCTGCCGTTGTCCGTTGACGCCATGTGCACTGATCTGAAAATAAAATGTGAATTCGTGATCCAGGATACCGACAAGATGGAAGGCGCCCTGACCGGCAACGAGGCCGATGTCGCGGTCTACATGAAAGGGCGCGATGAACTGGATTTTGCAAAACTGGAGTTCACCCGCCCGTTCCTGCGCCCGTTCGGCCGATTTGCGACGCGAACCTCCAGCCCGATCAGAAAGACCGATGTTCGCACCCTGGCCGGCAAACGCATCGGGGTTCGCGAAGGAACAACCCACGCCAGCTTCATCAAACGGTATTTCAACCGGTCATTGCTGGTCTCTTTCCCAAATCACGAAGGCCTTTATGAAGCCACCCGTACCGGCAAGGTCGATGTTGTGTTCGATGATGCATTTCGCCTGATGTTCTGGTTACAGGGCACGATTTCCAGGCAATGCTGTCATTTTGTCGGACGCGGATATCTGGACACGTCACGGTTTTCAAAACCATTGACCATGGTAGTGCGCCGCGAGGATAATGATTTGCGTAAAGTGTTGGACTATGGTCTCGACCGCCTGCAGTCGTCGGGACGATTTGCACTGATTTACAATCGCTTTTTCCCGCAATCTCCATATTGACCCCTGCACCCACACCTTTCCTGCACGACGGCCCTGAAGATGGTCCGGTGTTGCTACTGGCCCATGGCGCCGGCGCGCCAATGGATTCAGATTTCATGACCGAGATGGCAGGCCTGCTGGCAGGTTCTGGCATTCATGTGGTGAGATTTGAGTTCGCCTATATGCGCGCGCGCCGGGCCGACGGCAAAAGGCGGCCACCTCCTCGTATGCCTGGTCTGATCGAGGAATTCCGGCAGGTCATCTGCCGGTTTCCGAAAACCCCGGTGTTTATCGGCGGCAAGTCCATGGGGGGCCGGGTGGCCAGCATGATTGCCGCTGACCCGCAAGACGGCGATGAAATCGCCGGGTTGGTGTGCCTGGGCTATCCGTTTCATCCGTCTGGCAAGCCTGAAGCCTTGCGCACCGCGCACCTGCCGGCGATCACATGCCCGGCGCTGATCGTACAGGGCGAGCGTGACCCGTTAGGCAACACGGATGATGTGTCGGGATATGATCTGCCGGCCAGCATGCAGGTTTTCTGGTCCGCTTTCGGCAATCATGATCTTGCACCGCCAAAAAAGTCAGGGCTTACAGTTCAGGAAAACTGGAGTGTGGCTGCAGGCGCAATCGTCGGATTTATCAATGAGAATGCGTAGGTTCGCAATCTTGACCCAGGTACGGCCAGACAACCTGCCGCAAGCTGTTCCAGAACAGCTCGTGGGATGCAGGGCCCGGGGGTGGAACCCTGCATCCCGAATTGGTTGCGTCAGCTAAATTGCTGCAATGCAGCTCTTATACTTCTGCCACCAATAGCTGGAACCTGCGCTTCGTGCCGTTCGCAAGTATTTGTAACAATTGGTTGTTTCGACGTTTGCAACCTGTTGGTGTGACATTATGGATGCCATTTTCGAAACCATAGCGGGCTGTCTGTCGAGGGAGGTATTGGTCACCCAGATCATCGCAATTAGTGGCAAGCCAATGACCAGCGACAATGGTAGAATTTGGTTATGTGCATAAAGCGTCATCTCAAATCACCTCCATGTTTGTCTGTGTCTTTTTGTTGATTGATATCCTAGTCCCGCTCACGTTTTCGTTATGTGAGAATGTGCACATCTCGTGCTAATTCGAATTTACGTGCGGTAATGGTTGAAAAAAAACTCATTGCAGCACATCATCGCCGCCGTGGATGAGATCAGAGAAATACCGCTGTTTGCAGCATTGGGAGATGGCGATGCCCGCCGGTTGTCGGTGCATTGCGTCTGGCGGTCTGTCGCCGAGAACGAACTCATCATTGATTATGAAGACGAGACAGCTGAAGTACTGTTCGTGGTCGATGGCCGGGTCCGGATTCTGCTGCGTACGGCGTCTGGACGAGAGGTCATTCTTGATGACATGCAGGGCGGCCGGTATTTCGGCGAGATGGCTGCCATTGACGGGTTGCCGCGGTCGGCCAATGTGACAGCGCTTGAAAAAACCCGCATCTGCGTGATGCCGGATGCGGTGTTCCGCGATGCCTGCACAACCATACCATCGGTTGGACTGTCGGTGATGAAGATGCTGGCGGACCGGGTACGCACCCTGAACCAGCGCCTGGGCGAGTATGCATTCCTCACGGCAAAGCAGCGCCTGTGTGCAGAGCTGTTGCGCTTGTCACGTCCCCGCATGGGTAATGAAAAGCAACGTATCGTGTCGCCACCGCCGTTGCAGCGTGAACTTGCCGACAGGATTTCGACCCAGCGCGAAGTGGTAACGCGGGAACTGGCCACGCTGTCACGCAAGTCCATTATCGAGAAAACCCGTGGTGGCCTGGTGCTGGTCGAACCGGACCGGCTCAATGCCATCATCGATGAAGCCCAGTCGAAATAACATCATCTGATTGCGAGCAGCCGATTTTGTCAGTTGAGGTCGCGTTCGATATCTTCGGCAAAATCGCGTTCAAACACCAGCGTGTCATCGTGCCAGGCTTCAATACGAGCAGTCAGGTGAAAATGGCTGGCTGACGAGCGCATTGCCGACCAGGTTTCCGTGCGCAGCACAATGTCATCGCGCTGGATTTCCTGGGTCCAGTGGGTGGTCATGCGGGCAGACAGCGGGTCGTTTGCGCGAATGCTGTGGGTCTCGCGGCCTGTTTCACCGGTAATCAGGCTGTGGTCTGCATTCCGGTACAGGCCGAAATCATCCACGATTGAAATGGTAACCTCGCCGGTTTCCTCATCCTCGGTCTGTTCGCGCGAATTTGACGGCGCGCGCAGTTCGATGAGGTCGGCGGGTGGTGCGGAAACCGGTTCGGGAAACACCGGCGCCACTTCACCTGGCACAGGCGTGCGTACCGGCACCGTCAGCCAGGACCTGGTAGTGTGAACATCCAGTGTAACCGGCTCAGGTGCCGGCCACATCATCGGCCAGTAGCTGGTCGATATTGACAACCGCAGTTTGTGACCTTGTGGCAAGGTGCGGGCCACGTCATCCAGTTTGATCCGGCAGAAATACCGTTCACCCGGTTCAAGCGGCTCAGGGTGTTCGTGACTGACAATGTGGGTCAGGTTCTGCAGCCCATAGCTGATGCGCGAGACACTGCCGTCCGGGCGCACATCGCTCAATCGTACAGCCACGAGGGCAACAGGCTTGTCACTGGAAAACTCCAGTTCCAGCTCCACCTGGCCGACCAGGTCCATGTCCGCCCCCAGAGCCTGCGTATCAAACACCAGCGAGCCGGCATCGTCACGGGCCTGATCTCCGGCAAACTCCGGCCCCATCCAGATGACGCAGAACTCGCCGCCGTCGCGTCCGGTTGTCTGTGGTGAGCTGAGGCTGAGTGCGGCCTCCTCACCGGGATTTTCACGCAATCCGTCCATTGTGAGGTAGAGCCGGTTCGGCTGGCTGGAGTGGCCGGGCCAGCTGGCCTCCGATATCCATTTGCCGGGTATGTGAGGCGGCAGGGCTGCCGGTGGTGTTGACGCCATGACATAGGCGCGCACGGCCGGATCACGCAGCACACCCGTTGCCTCGCCCTTCAACCAGAAATCCCACCATCTCAGGGCCTCCTGCAGGAAACCGATGCGCGGGCCGGGAACCGCAAAATGCGGGTACTTGTGCGCCCATGGTCCGATAATGGCTTTTACCGGCGCCTTCAGGTGCGCGAGCATGCGGAATATGGCGTTGGAGTAGGCATCGTTCCAGCCGCCTACAGCCAGCACGGCGGCTTCGATGTCTGAATAGTCCTCACATATCGAGCCATGCTTCCAGTAGGCGTCACGGTGTTGATGGTGCAGCCACCGGGCAGCCAGGAACGGTTCATTGCCTAGGCGCTGCATCCAGGTGTCGAACCAGCCATCGCCGACCAGCGCCGGGTCCGGCGGGCGTGACGAGTAAGACAGCATGGTGGCGCCCCAGCCGAGGTTTTCATTGATCAGGCAGCCGCCCTTGAAATGAATGTCGTCTGCATACCGGTCGTCGGTGGAACACAGCGTGATAACCGCCTTCAGGGCGTCTGGCCGCATGGCGGCGATCTGAAGCGAATTGAATCCGCCCCACGAAATCCCCATCATGCCGACCTTGCCGGTACACCAGTCCTGTTCGGCCAGCCAGTTGATCACGTCCACGCCGTCATCGAGTTCGCGCTGGCTGTACTCGTCCTCCAGCACGCCATCGGACTCGCCGCAGCCGCGCATATCGACCCGCACACAGGCATAACCGTGGCCGGCAAAGTACGGGTGGGTGAGCTGATCCCGTTCAACGGTGCCGTCGCGCTTGCGATACGGCAGATATTCCAGAATTGCGGGAACCGGGTTGTCTTCGGCATCTGCGGGCAACCAGATGCGTGCCGCCAACCTTGTGCCGTCAGGCAGGGTGATCCACTGGTTTTCGATCTCACGCACCTGGCGCGGAAACTGGTTGATAATCGTGGTCATTGCGACATGTCCGAAATTTCTGCGGTGATGGCGGCGAACATGGCTTTTGCTGCAGGCGAAGTGTGGCGTGCGCGCAAACAGGCATGCACCAGTTCCGGCTCATGGCGCACCTCGGCCGTAACGTCTGCTGATTGCAGGCAGGCGGCATAGTCAAAACAGTCATCGCGCAGCGGATCCCACTCGCAGGCCACCAGGAAAGCGCGTGGCAGGCCTGAAAAATTTTTCTCGAGCAGCGGTGCGTAAAATTTGGACGAGCGACTTTTCTCCGCGTCTGCCCCCAGATACATCTGTTCGTAGTACTCCATGTCGGCAGTGGTCAGTCCCGGCGCATGACGGCGTGAGACATAGGACCCCCTGGTCTTTTCACCACCGAAAGCCGGGTAGATCAGCACCTGCCCGGTTGGCATTTTCTCACCCTTGTCGCGCCTTGCAAGACAGACCGCAGCAGCCAGATTGCCGCCGGCAGAGTCTCCGGCTAGCACAATTCGGGCGGGATCGATGTCCAGCACGCCTGAATTGTCGAAAACCCAGTTGATCGCTGCAACGCAATCATCAAACGCGGCCGGAAAGATGTGTTCCGGGGCCAGCCGGTAATTGATCGCAATGACGGGGACACCGGTATCGTGTGCAATTCCGCAGCAAATATCGTCATGACTGTCGAGGCCGCCCAGAATAAACCCGCCGCCATGCATGTAGATGACTGCCCCGCCACTACTGCGCCTTGTCGGCACATACCGGCGTAATTCGATGTCACCGCCAGGGCCTGGACAGGCCATGTTCGTCACCTGCATGTCGCCCGGTCTCCCGGCATGAAAATGCACACATAGACTGTCATAGCACCGGCGTTGTTCGCCAATTGTCAATTGGGCGGTGTCTGCCGGATAAAACTGAGATCCGGCTTCCATGAAGGCCCAGATTTCGTCCTCGTCCGGACCGGTGCGCGGGTCATCCTGCATGGTTGTCATATTGCCATGGCATCAATTTGAGATCATGTTTCCATTTATGATCAGGAACCCTCAATCGTCTGACGATACCGAGCAGGTCCAACCTCGCGATGAAGAGGCTGGTCGTGTCGGACTGCAACTCGATGCTGCAGCAATTCTGAATGCCATCACGCATGCAGTGCCGGATCCCTTTATTATGCTGGATGACGGCGGTGTCATCCTGTCCCACAACAAGCAGGCTGCCGAGTTGACCGGCCAGAACATGATCGGTCAACACCTGTCGCAGCATATCCGCGCACCGAGCGTGCTGGAAGCAGTAAAGCGCGTTGTCGACAGCGGGGCGCCGGATCAGGTGCACTATGAACGCCGAACCGGCGGTGGCCGGCTGTTCGAGGTGTTCATTACACCTGTTGCAGCGGCCGACGTGGTGTCGGCGCCCGCAGTAGCCGTCCTGTTGCGCGACCTGAGTACACAACAGCAACTTGAAAAAATGCGCGCCGACTTCGTTGCCAACGCCAGTCATGAACTGCGTACGCCGCTGGCGTCCCTGGCCGGTTTCATCGAAACATTGCAGGGTCCGGCGCGTAACGATGCAAAGGCGCGTGAGAAATTTCTCGGCAGGATGCTGGAGCAGGCCCATCGCATGCGACGGCTGATCGACGACCTGTTGTCGCTGTCACGCATTGAAATGAACCTGCACCGCACACCGTCCGATCAGGTCGACATGTCCGAGGTGGCGCGCTACAGCGCGGAGCTTCTGGCCGAACGGGCATCTGAAGCTGATTGCGAGATACGGGTCGATGCACCGCAGGGCATGATGGTGGCAGGCGAGCGGGATGAGTTGATTCAGATTACCCAGAACCTCATCGAAAATGCCATCAAGTACGGCGCCAGCGGGCGTGGAGTAGATGTATCTGTTTCGCACGATGCCGGACGCGGGCGAATTGAGCTTGTTGTAACCGACTATGGCGCCGGCATCGATGCGCAACATCTGCCGCGCCTGACCGAAAGGTTCTACCGGGTAAGTGTGCAGGAGAGCCGGTCCGGCGGCGGCACCGGGCTTGGACTGGCGATTGTCAGGCACATTGCCCTGCGTCATCGCGGTAACCTTGACATCACATCGCGCAAGGGTGAGGGCAGTACCTTCAAGTTCACCCTGCCGGTCTCCGGAAAGCTGGCAAAAGCGGCGAAATAAATTCATTAAATCAATAATTTGGACTGTCATCCAATTGTCATGTGACTGTCACACAATTGAGTGACGTCAGGCATAGGTAACGCCTTGTTAGCTTTGAAGAGATGCTCGTGAGGAGCGCCTCGTTCAACATCCACACCAGGGAAAACACCATGCTCAAACGTACCCTTCTTACGGCCACTGTTGCGCTGGCTGCAATTGCTGCGGCAAGTGCTGCGCAGGCGCGCGATCAGATCCGCATCGTCGGGTCTTCGACAGTTTATCCGTTCACCACCGCTGTTGCTGAACAGTTCGGCAAGTCCGCCGGCAAGACGCCGGTTGTCGAATCCACCGGTACCGGGGGCGGCATGAAGCTGTTCTGTGCCGGTGTCGGCGCCGACCATCCTGACCTGTCCAACGCGTCCCGCGCGATCAAGAAGTCGGAATTTGAAATGTGCCAGAAGAACGGTGTGACCGACATCATTGAAATCAAAGTCGGTTTTGACGGCATTACGTTCTCGCACTCCAAGGGTGCATCGGATGTGGCGCTGACCAAACAGCAGATTTTCCTGGCATTGGCGAAGCAAGTCCCTGGTGCGGACGGCAAGATGGTGCCCAACCCGAACAAGCTGTGGTCGGATATTGACGCATCGCTGCCGGCCCGGAAGATTGAGGTTCTCGGCCCTCCACCGACGTCCGGTACTCGCGATGCGTTCGTTGAGCTGGTCATGCGTCCAGGCGCGAAAAGCTTCGAAAGCCTTGCAGCCCTGCGCAAGGACGACAAAAAGGCGTTCCGCACGGTCTCTGACACGATGCGCGAAGACGGTGGTTTTGTTGAAGCCGGCGAGAACGACAACCTGATCGTCCAGAAGCTTGAAGCCAATCCGGACGCCTTCGGTATCTTCGGATATTCATTCCTTGAAGAAAACCAGGACAAGATCAAGGGTGCCGCCGTTGAGGGTGTGAAGCCGGACTTCGATGCAATTGCATCGGGTGAGTACAAGGTATCCCGCCCGTTGTTCATCTATGCCAAGAAGCAGCACGTCGGAGTCATTCCCGGCATGCAGGAATTCATGGACGAATTCGTCTCTGAAAATGCCATGGGTGAAGACGGCTACCTGCCGGCCAAGGGCCTGATCCCGCTGCCGGAAGAAGAGCTGACCAAGGTCCGCGATGCTGTCAGGAACGGCACCGGCCTTGCAATGTAGTGCCTCCACTGGACCGGCAATCTGTATCGGGTTGCCGGTCTTCTGCCCTTACAGGCCTTCCGGCGTGTTTGAATTTTCGCCACGACGCTGGCTGAAGAAAGTTTCGAGGTTGTGATGCTCGTCCTTGTCGCCGTTCTGGTCGTTCTGGCCTTCTTCTATGGAAAGTCGCGTGGAGCGGCGTTCAGCAGCGGCGCAGGCAAACTTCACTCGCTTCCTTATTATCATGGGTACTTTGTCGCTCTGATGGTTGCCATGCCGTTGTTGATACTGACCGTGTTATGGCCTGTGTTAAGCGCTGCTTATGTTGAAGGCCGGGCACTTGCGGTGCTGCCTGCCGATCTGCAGCCGGCAAACGGGTTGGCGCGCGACGCGGTCATGCGTGACATTCGGTTGCTCGCGTCAGGCGTCATATCCGACCCGGACCGGCTCAGTGCCTATCCGCAGGGCGTGCGCGCGGCCGGTGCGGTTTTCGCCAAACTACAATCCGCGTCGGGCTGGCTGCAAATCGCAACAGGCCTGCTGGTTGGTATCGGATCGGCTGTCCTTGCCTCCCGCAAACTGTCCACAAAGTTCCGCGCCCGCAATTCCGTGGAGCGTATTTTCCTGACTGTGCTGATCATCTGCTCGGCTGTCGCCATCCTGACAACTGTCGGCATCGTGTTTTCCGTCATATTCGAGACGCTGCGGTTTTTTGCCAAAGTGCCGGTTACAGAGTTCCTGTTCGGCACCCAGTGGAGCCCGCAAACAGCGCTTCGGGCCGACCAGGTGGGCTCATCAGGTGCGTTTGGTGCGGTGCCGTTGTTCATCGGCACGACCCTGGTGATGCTGATCGCCATGTGTGTGGCCGGGCCGATCGGATTGTTTGCCGCCATTTACATGGCCGAGTATGCCAGTCCACGGGCGCGTTCGATTGCCAAGCCAATTCTGGAAGTGCTGGCAGGCATTCCAACCGTCGTGTTCGGTTTTTTTGCAGCCCTGTCAGTCGCACCTGTAATACGCAGATGGGGTGAGAGTGTCGGGCTGGAAGTTGCATCTGAAAGCGCGCTGGCAGCGGGCATTGTCATGGGCGTGATGATCATTCCGTTCATGTCGTCCCTGTCTGACGACGTCATCAATGCGGTACCCCAGTCATTGCGCGATGGATCCTACGCCATGGGCGCAACCAGGTCTGAGACTGTCAAAAGGGTGGTGTTGCCGGCAGCATTGCCGGGTATTGTTTCCGCGTTCATGCTGTCTGTGTCCCGCGCCGTCGGAGAGACCATGATCGTGGTCATGGCCGCAGGCCTGGCGGCTCACGCGGTCAGCTGGGATCTCATCGAAACGTTCAATCCGTTGCAGGCAGTGACCACGGTCACAGTGCAGATCGCGACCCTGCTGGTTGGAGATCAGGAATTCGAAAGCTCAAAGACATTGTCGGCGTTTGCCCTCGGCTTCGTGCTGTTCTTCTTCACATTGATTTTGAACATGATTGCACTGCGCGTGGTCGCACGCTTTAAGGAACAATATGACTGATATGGCAAATCCCGTGCCCGTCCGGGCAGGCAAGTCGCAGTCAACCGTGATTGACGCGGGCCGTCTCAAAAAGCGCTATCGGGCGGAAACCAGGTTTCGCTGGTATGGTCTGGCCGCTATTGGTTTTGCCTGCGCGTTTCTGGTCCTGTTGCTGAGTGACATATTGCTGAAAGGCCTGCCGGCGTTCGAGGCCAATACGGTGACATTGGATGTCACGCTGGATGAAAGCAAGCTTGACGCTCAAGCGATCAGCAAGGGGAACTTCAACTCTATCGTCAACAGCGCCATTCGGGCTCAGTTTCCAGGTGTAAAGTCGCGCAGCGACCGTCGCGCTTTGCCGAAACTGCTGTCATTTGATGCAGTCGATAAAGTTCGCAGGGAAGTTATCGCCAATCCGTCTCTGATCGGCACCACCCGGAGTTTTGATTTAAAACTGTCTGACGAGGCCGACCTGTTCCTGCAGGGTATGAGCACTGATGAGTTTGATATTCCGGTTACCGGCAGTCTTTCAATAGAAGCAAGTGGAGACGGTTTCAGGTTGACCTCGAGCGGCAACGATTTTGCCGGTGTTCTGGCGAGGGTGAAGCAACGCCTCGAAACCCGGCGCGACAGGCTGTCACTGGATGCATTGAAACTGGAGCAGGTGCGCGACCGGCTGGCTGCTGAAATGCCGGTCGCCGAAGCAGCGGTTGCTGAAGCCGGATCAGAAGCAACCAATACTCATCCTGCAAAACGCCGTCTGGCAAAACTTCAAGTTGACACAAGCAGCGTGGCTGCAGCGCTTGCCCGGTTGAAAGCCCAGACCGATGAACTTTCCGCCAGCATAAGCAACTCTTCGGGACCAGAAACACTGACGTCTGCATTGCCGTCCCATTTTGTCAGGTTGCCTGAAAAAGGTGTGGTCAAGATTGCCGAGATTGGCGGCGATTACATCACTGGCAAGGCCTATATGCCGGTGGCGGCAACTGGTGCGGTAACTGCCGGAAGCTGGTCGCTGGTTGAGTATTCACAACCGGAAGCAGACCGTCGCATCAATGACAAGGAAATCATCTGGCTCACCAGTCTTCGCGATGCCGGGATGGTCGAAAGCGGGTTCAACTGGCCGTTCTTTCAACGCGGCGACAGCCGCGAGGCCGAAGTCGCCGGCGTTCTCGGTGGCATGGTCGGTTCAGCGCTCACCCTGCTGGTTACCTTGTTGCTGTCTCTGCCGATCGGGGTTGCCGCCGCGATCTACCTGGAAGAGTTTGCGCCGCGCAACCGGCTCACCCAGTTGATTGAAGTGAACATCAACAATCTTGCCGCAGTGCCGTCAATCGTCTTTGGCTTGCTGGGGCTTGCGGTGTTCCTGAATTTTTTTGGCCTGCCGAGATCGTCTGCGATGGTTGGCGGCATGGTGTTGGCGTTGATGGCACTACCAACCATCATCATTGCATCACGCGCAGCATTGCGGGCGGTACCGCCGTCAATTCGTGAAGGTGCTCTGGGCGTCGGTGCATCTCACCAGCAGGCCGTGTTTCATCACGTGCTGCCGCTGGCCATGCCGGGCATACTGACCGGAACCATTATCGGAATGGCGCAGGCGCTGGGCGAAACGGCGCCGCTTTTGATGATCGGCATGGTCGCCTTTATCGTTGATGTACCAGGCGGGTTCAGTGATGCGGCAACGGTTCTGCCGGTGCAGATTTTCCTGTGGTCAGATCTGCCGGAAGCCGCATTCCAGGCCAAGACCGCCGGGGCGATCATGGTCCTGCTTGGCTTCCTGTTCCTGATGAATGCGTTTGCCGTATTTCTGCGCAAGCAGTTTGAGCGCCGCTGGTAGTATCTGTAATTTTTGAGTTTGGTTCGATTGGAGCAAATAAATGGACGCTGCAGTAATGGAAACTGACACACGCCATAAAACCATCATGACCCCGGCTGAGCCGCTGATCATGCAGCAGGGCACACCGAAGATTGTGACTGAGAATGTCACCGTCCACTATGGTGACAAGCAAGCTATTTTCCCGCTGGACATCAGTATTCCCGATCGCGCCGTATCTGCCTTTATCGGGCCGTCCGGCTGTGGCAAGTCAACATTCCTGCGCTGCATAAATCGCATGAATGACACGATCCCGATCTGCCGTGTCGGCGGAAGGATCACCATAGATGGCAGCGACATCTATGACCCGGACCTTGATGTTGTACAGTTGCGGGCACGCGTCGGTATGGTGTTCCAGAAGCCCAATCCGTTTCCCAAGTCGATCATGGAGAATGTCGCTTATGGTCCGCGCATACACGGCCTGGCCCGATCCAAGACCGATCTTGAGGAAATCGTTGTCAATTCACTCAAGCGAGCCGGTCTGTTCGAAGAAGTGAAGGATCGCCTTGATGCGCCCGGTACCGGTCTTTCCGGTGGCCAGCAACAGCGGCTCTGCATCGCACGCGCCATCGCGGTTAATCCAGACGTCATCCTGATGGACGAACCGTGCTCGGCGCTGGATCCGATTGCCACGGCCCGCATCGAGGAGCTCATTAGTGAGTTGCGCGAAAATTATTGTATCGTGATTGTGACCCACTCCATGCAGCAGGCTGCCCGGGTATCGCAACTCACAGCGTTCTTCCATCTGGGAACGCTGGTTGAGGTGGGCGATACCGAAGCCATCTTCACCAACCCGCAAGAACGCCGCACACAGGATTACATCATGGGCCGGTTTGGTTGATCTTCCATCAGCACCATTGCCCGTACCAGAAAGGTTGAACCCGAATGACCACACATATTGTTTCTGCGTTCGATGAGGATCTCGGTAAACTGCGCAATCTGATCGCCCAGATGGGTGGTCTGGCGGAGGACCAGTTCGGCAAGGCCATCGACGCCCTGTCAACGTCAGACCGTGTCAAGGCAGAACACATCATCGCAGCCGATGACAAGATCGACGCTCTGGAAAAGGACGTCGAGGAAAATGCGATCAAGCTGATCGCCATGCGTCAGCCCATGGCGGGAGATTTGCGCGCCATTATGGTCGCTATCCGCATTTCGTCAGATCTGGAACGTATCGGCGACCTTGCCAAGAATATCGCCAAGAGAACGCTGGCTGTGAACGAGCCATTGCCGCGTTCGGTCAATGCGGGAATGAACCGGATGGCTGATCTTGCCCTGGAGCAGCTGGCCGATGTGCTGGATGCCTATGCCAGCCTTGATACTCAGAAAGCAAACGACGTCTGGCACAATGACAGTCGCATCGACAGTTTGTACAATTCGGTTTTCCGCGAACTGCTGACTTACATGATGGAGGACGCACGCACCATCGGCATGTGTACCCATCTGCTGTTCGGCGCCAAGAACATTGAACGCATTGGCGATCACACGACCAATATTGCCGAAAACATCCATTACCTTGTGACCGGTGATACGCTGGATGGTCCTCGTCCAAAAGAAGACAGCACGTCTCTGACCCCGATTGAAGCACGGACGAAGAAGTAACTGTTTGATACATGCATACGGAGCCTGCGAATGCCTGCAAGTGTATTGATTGTTGAAGATGAAGAGCCGATCCAGGAATTGCTTGCCTACAATTTTGAAGCCGAAGGCTACACTGTCCGCACGCTTGATGGCTCCGAGGACGTGGTCCGCGACGTGCTCAATGACATTCCGGACCTGATCGTGCTGGACTGGATGCTGCCCAACCTGTCCGGCATAGAGATTTGCCGGTCCTTAAGGGCGCGTCCTGAAACTCGCGAAGTGCCCATTATCATGCTGACGGCGCGCGGTGAAGAAACCGAACGTGTGCGTGGTCTTGCAACCGGCGCCGACGATTATGTGGTCAAGCCGTTCTCGGTTCCCGAGCTTCTGGCGCGGGTAAAATCACTGTTGCGCAGGTCCAGTCCGGACGCCGTTGCCGATATGTTGCAGGCTGGTGATATTTCGCTCGACCGCCGCACGCGCCGGGTTCAGCGCTCCGGGCGCGACATCGACCTTTCGCCGACCGAATTCAAACTGCTCGAACACATGATGCAGACACCCGGGCGGGTCTACACCCGCGCGCAACTGCTCGATTCAGTCTGGGGCAGGGATGTCTACGTGGATGAGCGCACCGTGGATGTGCACGTGGGCAGGCTGCGCAAGTCCATCAGCCGGGCGCGCGAGGTAAGCCCGATCCGCACCGTGCGCGGCATGGGCTATTCATTCGATGAGCGCTTCGGCGCCATCAAGGTCTGATTTGCAGATAGAAAACACTTTTGCAGGCACAAAAAATCCGGTGGAGCGTGTGCACCACCGGATTGATTGATAATCTGTTGCAGCAGCCTGATCAGCCGGTGCGGCGGCTTCTGTCGCGCTGTGGTTGATAGGCAATCGCCGCATGGCCTGCACAATAAGGTGCACCTTCCTTGGGTGTCTTGCCACAGAAACAAAACTCTTCACTGCCGGGATCACCGATCGGCCAGCGGCAGGTCTTGTCTGACAACATCAAGATAGTGACCCGCTCGCCAACCGGAATATCGGCAATATGGATTGGTACCGGTTCCAGAATGGGTTCAGGCTTCACTGATGCCAGAGGCTTGAGTGCATTATTGCCTGATGTGCGCGGCGTGCTGCTTGCCGCACTTGTCCTGCCGGGATGGCTGGGTTCACGTGTCTTGCGGGTGCGGGGTGTGGAAACTCGGGCCCGTGTCACGCGTCCTGACAGCCCCATGCGGTGAACCTTGCCGATCACGGCATTGCGGGTCACACCACCTGCGAGCTTGGCTGCAATCTGGCTGGCGCTCAGGCCCTCGGCCCACATCTTCTTCAGCGCCTCGACGCGGTCGTCGGTCCAGGGAAGTTTCTGCGGGGGTTCACCCGGTAATTGTTCATCGCTCACGAGCGGAATCCTTCTTCGATCGCCGGCCATTATCGGTTCGGCGTGAAACGCATATGTACGGACTGAAATCGCTACATTTCGTAGACTGTGATCGGGACCCTACTAAATAGGCTGAATCTGGCGCAAGAGTCCGGCTGGGGATTTCACCGGTTTTCCCCAGCTTCGGCCGAAAAACATGGTTAACGCCAAGTTAATCCCCAGCTTTGTGGCAGGTCGATGCGGCGTTCTGACTCAGGCAGGCCGGATAACGCGATTTTGAGACCAAATAAGGCAAATTTCCACTCAGGAGTTCGCGTTGCCAATGGGTCAAAAACACAATATACTGACTTTTCGACGATATTCGCGCCGCCGCTTGCCGGTGGCGTTTGCTGTTTCAAGGCTTGGCGTGTTCTGAAAGGTCTGTTTGAGTATGACACAAGCTGTTCTGCCGACATATAATCGCACGGCGTTTTCCATTGAAAGCGGCGAAGGGCCATGGGTAAAGGCCTCTGACGGACGCACGATGCTTGATTTCGGGGCAGGCATTGCGGTCAATTCATTGGGTCATTGCCATCCGCATCTGGTGGACACTCTTAAAAAACAGGCAGAAAAGCTGTGGCATACGTCAAATCTGTACCGCATTCCCGAGGGCGAACGCCTTGCTGAACGTCTGTGCGAAGCAACTTTTGCAGACACGGTATTCTTCACCAATTCCGGTGGAGAAGCGATGGAGTGCTCCATCAAGATGGCGCGCAAGTACCATGCAGCGTCGGGTCATCCTGAAAAATTTCGCCTGATCACGTTCGAGGGCGCATTTCACGGCCGGACACTGGCAACCATCGCGGCTGGTGGCCAGCAAAAGTACATAGACGGGTTTGGGCCTGCCGTTGAAGGTTTTGACCAGGTGCCGTTTGCCGACCATGAGGCCGTTGAAAAGGCCATCGGGCCTGAAACAGCCGGTATTCTGATCGAACCGATCCAGGGCGAAGGCGGTATCAGGCCTGTGCCTGCCAAATGCCTCAAGGGATTGCGCGAACTGTGCGACAAGCACGGCATCCTGCTGGTGTTTGACGAAATCCAGTGTGGCATGGGGCGTACGGGCAAGCTGTTTGCTCATCAGCACACATCCATTGCGCCTGATATCATGGCATCGGCAAAAGGCATTGGTGGCGGCTTTCCGCTGGGCGCCTGCCTTGCAACGTCGGAAGCAGCCAAGGGCATGGTTGCGGGGTCGCACGGTTCGACCTATGGAGGTAATCCGATGGCCATGGCCATCGGCAATGCCGTGCTCGACGTTATGCTGGAAGAAGGCTTTCTGGATCATGTAAGTCAGATGTCGTTGCTGTTGAGCCAGAAGCTTGCAGGTCTGACAGACGAGTTTCCTGATATGGTGTCCGGTGTGCGTGGCAAAGGCCTGATGCTGGGCCTGGAATGCAAGGTTGCAAACACCGAACTGCAGGCCGCCTGCGTTGCCAATGATCTTCTGGTCGTGGCAGCAGGCGACAATGTTGTGCGCCTGCTGCCGCCGCTGACCATTACCGCCGATGAGGTATCCGAGGCTGTCGCACGCATTGAAGCAGCTTGCCGCCGGCTCCGATCATCGTCAGCCAGCAACTGAAATTCCGTTTCAATCCGGGGTCCAGGCCCTGACCAGTAAGTTAAGGGGTTCCGGCATTTATCATGTCTGACACAGCGAAATCATTTTTGGATATCTCGGGCGTCTCGACCGACGATCTCAATGCAATACTGTCCGGCGCAATGTCAGCAAAGCGCGCCCGCGCCGGTTTGCCAAAAGGGGTGGTGGACGGCCAGCGTCCGCTTGAGGGCCACGTGCTGGCCATGATTTTTGAGAAACCGTCGACCCGGACCCGTGTGTCGTTCGATGTTGCGATCCGTCAACTGGGCGGTGAGTCACTTGTGCTTTCGGCCACCGATCTGCAGCTTGGTCGCGGTGAGACGGTGGGCGACACAGCCCGCGTTCTGTCGCGCATGGTCGACGCCATCATGCTGCGCACCCATGGCGAGGAAAGCCTGCACGAGCTGGCGGCAGAAGCAACAGTGCCGGTGATCAACGGGCTGACCGATACATCGCATCCGTGTCAGATCATGGCGGACCTGTTGACCCTGCAGGAATACAAGGGTGCCGTATCCGGAAAATCGGTTGCCTGGGTCGGCGATGGCAACAATGTGCTGACATCCTGGATTCACGCAGCCGGCAAGCTGGACTTTGAGCTGCGTGTGGCGACGCCACCGGAACTGGCTCCCGATGAAGCAGCACTTGAATGGGCCACAGCCAATGGCGTCAATCTGAAATTGGGAACCGATCCGCACGACGCTGTGTCCGGCGCCGACTGCGTGGTCACCGACACGTGGGTATCAATGAACGATCACGACGCCACGAACCGGCACAATCTGCTGATGCCCTACCAGGTCAATGACGCTCTCATGGCGCGAGCCGACAAGGATGCTGTCTTCATGCACTGCCTGCCGGCGCACCGGGAAGAGGAAGTGACGGGTTCGGTCATTGATGGGGCGCAATCCGTCGTCTTTGATGAGGCTGAAAACCGGCTCCATGCGCAAAAGGCCATTCTGCGCTGGTGCTTGGGTAAGCTGTAGAAAACTGGAAACGGATCTGAACGTGACAGAACCTTCGATGCTCGACATAACCACCGTGATTTCGGTTGAAGACGCGGTGCTGCCGTTTGATATCAAGCCGCTTGGCGTGCGCGGGCGTGTGGTGCGCCTTGGCGGCATTCTGGACGACATCCTGAACCGTCATGACTATCCGATGCCTGCCTCTGCTGTTCTGGTGGAAGCCGTGGCGCTGGTGGCCATGTTCGGTGCCATGCTGAAGTTTGACGGCAAGTTCATCCTGCAGACATCAACCGACGGACCGGTGTCCATGCTGGTTGCGGATTTTGTCTCGCCTGACCAGGTCAGGGGTTACGCGCGGGTCGATACTGATGCGCTGGCCCGTCTGGAGGCATCAGGTGCCGTTACTGCCCAGTCAGTGATCGGAAACGGACATCTCGCCATGACGGTTGACCAGGGTGAGGACATGGAGCGGTACCAGGGCATTGTCGGGCTCGACAATGCCACGCTGGTTGATGCGGCGCATGATTATTTCCGCCAGTCCGAACAGATACCGACCCTGTTGCGCCTGGCGTCCGGCCCGCTGGTCGGCCGTGCGGGACAAGGCGACAAATGGCGCGCCGGCGCCATCATGATCCAGCATCTGCCGGAAGACGGCGGCGTCAGCCCGATGCAGGTCTATTCCGGTGATGATCCGTCAGGCAATGATGAGCCGGAGGTCGATGAAGACGACAACTGGCGCAAGGCAAAACTGTTGCTGGAAACCGTCGAGGATCATGAACTGATCGATCCGCTGCTGTCATCCGAACGCGTGCTGTACCGGTTGTTCCATGAAGACGGTGTCACCGTCTATCCGGAACTGAAGCTGAAACGCTATTGTTCCTGTTCGGCAGACCGGCTGAAAGGCATCCTTGCCAACATGCCCGATGACGACAAGGCGCACATGGCCGAAGATGGCAAAATAGATGTGAAATGCGAATTCTGTTCGGCGAGTTACCGCTTTGCAGCAGATGAGATTCTGAATGCGGAGTAACTCACGGTCGGTAGCGAGATGCCGAATGGATTTCGCGAGAACTCATGAGGTCATCCCGGCGAAGTTGGGTGGATAGTGATATTCAAAATAACGCGATGCATTGACCACAGGTTCGCCGTTTGTGGTTTGAGCCTATAAAACTCACGAACCTTACAACGGCTGCTTCGAGCCCAACTGCAGCATGTCGCAGTCTGTTGCAATGTCTGCAATTCGCAAACTTGTCTGGTCTTTCTTGAGCTCAAGCCGGACTGGAACTTAAAATTCGACAACCGGGGGACCAAATGCCGCTTCATCAGGAATGACGCCAAGCCCGGGGCCCTTGGGCAGATCGATGTGTCCATCTTTGGTCTCTATGCAAACTTCGGGGCTATAGTGGCCATCGATATAGGGCGCGGCCAGCCAGACGCCTTCCAACAAATCGGGGCGCACCGTTGCCCCTAAGTGCGTACAGGCCGCCGCGAGAATATCGCCTCCCCACGCGTCGTCACATGTGTGTGGCAAATTCCTCGCGGCGCAGATGTCACGCACCGTTGTCATCGGTTGCAACCCGCCCAGCCTTGTGAGTTTAAGCCCAAACCCATCTACAAACCCGGATCCAGCAGCGTTGATGACCGTGCTTACGTCATGGGAACTCTCATCCATGTAAAGTGGATGGTGCAGCATCGACCGCACCTGACGCATTTCTTCATTCGTACTGCATGGTTGTTCCATAACAAGCGGGATGTCACGGCATGCAAGGCTGATGTGTATGGCATCGCGTGTGGTCCATCCTCTGTTGGCATCAATGGCAAGACGGACGCCACTGCCCCTGATGGCTTCCCAGACCTTGTGGATGACTTCAACGTCGAGCTCCAGAGGATGCGCGCCGACTTTCAGTTGCAGCCGCGGGTAACCTTCTGCACGCTTCTCGGCAGCTATCCGCGCTGCATCATCAGGCGTTTCAATCCCGATCGCGTAGTAAGAAGGGACGCGATCACTCACAGCGCCTCCCAACAGATCCGCGATGCGCAGCCCAAGTGACTTGCCCAGTGCATCATGCACAGCAATGTCTACGGCAGCTTTGGCGTAGCTGTGACCATTCTGCAGTTGATCCATTCGTCGATGTACACTAAGCGGCAAAACCTCCGTTCCGATCAAACCTGGAGCTATGCCGGAAAGTGCTGCGCGCGCTCCTTCAGCGTGAGCTTCGGCATAGATCGGTCCAAGTGGGCACGTTTCACCCCAGCCGACGATGCCTGTGTCCGTGGTGAGTTTTACAAGCGTTGTGTCCAATGCCGATATTTCACCATAGGACATCGTATACGGGCCGTTTTTAACCGGCAGATCATATTGGTAGATGTGCAACTGAGCGATTTTCATGATGCAATCCCCGGTGGGATCAGGACCAGTTTCCCGGTATGTTTCTTAGCCAGGAAATCCTCTTGTGCCTGAGCGATGTTGCGCAGCGGATAGGTTTTGGCAACAACGGGATGAATTTCACCAGCTTCGATGTAGTTGATCAAATTGGCAAATACTTCATCTTCCTGAAAGGTGCATCCCATGAGCGTTAGATCTTTGAGATAAAGCGTACGCACATCGATCTGAGCGATTGGTCCGGCAATGGCGCCAGCCGTTGCGTAACGCCCACCGCGTCGCAATACATCGAGAAAGGCGGGCCATTGTTCCCCTGCGACCAGATCAATCACCACATCGATCGAGCCCGTACCCAGTTCTGCCACCAGATCGGCATTCCTGTCGAGAACCTGATCTGCACCAAGAGCCTTCACTTGTGTTGCTTTAGCCGCTGATGAAAGCGCAATCACCTGTGACCCGCGTCGCTTGGCGAGCTGTACAGCGGCGGATCCGACACCTCCTGACGCGCCTGATATCAAGACCCGTTCCGCACCAACGCCCGCGCGATGTAACATGTTCTCAGCCGTGGAATACGCGCAAGGAACCGAAGCAAGTTCTGCGTCTGTCCAATCGCAGTCTACACGGTGAGTTTCGCGTGCCGGTGCCACAACAAACTGGGCGAAGCCGCCGTCACACTCACTGCCAATCGTCCAGCATTCATATGGACGATACTCGACATAGGATCGCAGCATATTGCGCACCAATATCCGCTCTCCGATACGGTCGTCACTGACACCTTCGCCAACCGCCACGACATAGCCACAAACATCCGCGCCCTGAATGCGCGGAAAGGTGAGCGGCTTTCCCGACCAGCTGGCGTCGTCGTCGTCGAAACTTTCAAAACCCACAGCCCCGCCGGAATTAGTTGCTTCCTGGACGGCCTTTGAGTACCAGCCAATACGCGTGTTGATATCGGTATTGTTGACGCCTGCTGCTGCCGTCCGGATCAACACTTCACCGGGCATGGGTTTCGGAACCGGCGTGTCGGTTCGGTATTGTAATTTTTCCAGACCTCCGTGGTCCGTTAGCACAACCGCGTGCATTGTATTCGGGATTTCCAATGTTTATCTGGCCCTTCCTGCGAACGCATACTAAAGATACGAGTGGTTTTTCCTGAGCACTCTACATCAGCAAACTTCAGGGGCATGTCGGTTTGCGACGATTGCGAACCCATCTGCCGTCTTAGTTCAATGTGCCACTAGTTGTATCGCACGCTCAGGCGATAAGCGTGGAAACCGGAAATTGCTATGATGGCGGCGAAGACTGAGGTCCAAAACAGCTTGCTGTGACGTTTGCTTGAGTGTCTCGATGACAGCCTGCGCTGTCATGACGGATATAGAGCCATCTGACCTCTCTCAAGGCGCACTGAGTTCATCACCCAGGTGGTTGAGAAACCGGTCGCATTCCACAAGCTGGCTTGCGGCGATGAACTCGTCCGGCTTGTGCGCCTGGTCAATCGATCCCGGTCCGCAGATTACCGTTGACATGCCTGCTGCCTGGAAGTGACCGGCTTCGGTTCCGTAGGACACGACACCGGTGCGGTTCGAGCCGGTCAGCCGCATGGCGAGCGACTTGGCCTCGCCATCCGGTTCCGGTTCCAGCCCGGGTACATTGACGTAATTGTCGGTTTCGATCCCGGCATCCGGATAGGTCGCTCGGATCACTTTATTGCGGGCCTGCACGAAGCGCGCCACCCGGTCGCGAATTTCACTGGTGTCCTGATCCGGCAGCAAGCGCGCCTCCCAGGAAATTGTCGCCAGGTTGGGCACGATGTTCACTGTCGTGCCGGAGTGCACGGCACCCACGTGCACGGTTGTGAAGGCCGGGTCGAACGGGCAGTCCCTGTTTTCCTTGTCGCGCATTTCCTGAGCAATGGTATTGATCTCGGTGATCAGCAGGTTGGCTTCATTCAGTGCACTCCATCCCAGCGCCGGTTTGCTGGAGTGGGCTTCAACACCGGTGATCGTGGTCACAAACGCCTGGCACGCCTTCTGGCCTGTCATCACGTCCATCATGGTCGGCTCACCGACAACACAAACCGATGGTGTCGGCATGTCATGGCCAAACCGCTCAACGGCAGGGATCACCCCTTCACAGCTCACTTCTTCATCACATGAAAACACCAGATGAACCGGGCGGTTCAAATTGCGCGACTTCAACTGCGGAACGGCCGCCAGACAGCACGCCAGAAAGCCTTTCATGTCGCAGGTGCCCCGGCCGAACAGGTCGCCATCGACATCCGTCATGGTGAACGGATCGCTCGCCCAGGTCTGGCCGGTTACCGGAACCGTGTCCGTGTGGCCGGACAGGACCACACCGCCATCAACGGCAGGGCCGATGCTGGCCACAAGATTGGTCTTGCCGGGCGCGTAGTCCGCCCGGGCCGTCTCGATTCCCTGATCGCGCAGAAACGCTTCCGCAAATTCAATCAACGGAAAATTGGAATTGCACGACGTGGTGTCAAAACTGATCAGATGCCCCAGCATTTCTGCTGATGACATGGGGGGCTGGCTGCTCAAGGTTGATGGTCTCCAAATTTTCCGGGCACGTCAGTTGATGGTAAGTTCGGCATCCGGGGAGTCCAGCGAAAACGCCGGGACTTCAACCTGCAGCATCTCGCCGTTGGCGCCTTCCATCGTGTAGAAGCCAGCCATGAACCCACTTGGTGTGGCGAGCGGGCAGCCGGAGGTGTACTCAAACCGCTCGCCGGGGCCGAGTGTCGGTTGCTTGCCGATGACGCCTTCGCCGTCTACATCCTGGCGCTGGCCATTTGCATCAATGATTTCCCAGTGGCGTGTGCGCAGGGTAACGGTTTTGTCGCCCTTGTTCTCAATGGATATCGTATAGGCCCAGACATAGTAGTTTTCATCCGGGTCGGAGCGGTCGTCCAGGTACTGCGGCAGGACCGATACTTCTATGTCGTGTGTAACTGCCTGATACATGTCCATGATTCGCTTTGCCGATGGTTTGCTTAAGTGCCTTTGGCGATACGATGAAAGTTTGAATTAAACGCCTGCCCGCGTCCTTTTATCCACGAAAATCAACCCGCATACGGTTCATAAGTGATCGTAACAGCCGACACCGAATGGCTGATATGCTAATTCTGCTATCTGGAACGCATCAGAAAGCAATATAGATGACCACTCAAGCTGCAAATGGCATTGCGCCTGCCCATATCATTCGCCAGATGGTCGAGACGGGCCATATTATTGCTGAAAGTCAACTGGATGTGGATCAGGTGCAGCCGGCCAGCCTGGATTTGCGGCTGGGAGAGGTGGCCTGGCGGGTCCGTGCGTCGTTCATGCCCGGCCCGCGCCACACGGTAGCAGACCGGCTCGAACAGCTTTCCCTGCACAAGATTGATCTGACGGATGGTGCGGTACTGGAAGTAGGCTGTGTGTATATCGTACCCCTGCTGGAATCGCTGGCACTTGATGACACCATGTCGGCAGCGGCCAATCCCAAGAGTTCAACCGGCAGGCTGGATATTTTTACCCGGGTTATCGCCGACAAGGCGGCCGAGTTTGATACGGTACCGGCCGGGTACAACGGCCCGCTTTATGCTGAAATATCGCCGCGGACCTTCCCGATCCTGGCCAGAACCGGTTCGCGCCTGTCACAAATTCGTTTTCGCTCAGGTAACGTGTCGCCCAGTGACGATCTGATCCATCAATTGCACAATGAAAAGCCGTTGGTCACCTCGGGAGACGTGTCCATAGACAACGGCATAGCGTTAAGTGTCGACCTGTCGAGTTTCGATGACAATCAGCCGGTCGGGTTCCGCGCCAAGCGCCATTCCGGGCTGGTAGATGTGGACCGCAAGGCAGGCCTGGAGGTTCTCGATTACTGGGACCCGATCTGGCAGCGCGGCTCGCTGATCCTCGACCCGGACCAGTTCTACATTCTGGCGTCCAAGGAAGCCGTTCGAGTGCCGCCGACCCATGCGGCTGAAATGGTGCCGTTCAACCCGCTCGTTGGAGAGTTCCGCGTGCACTATGCCGGTTTCTTTGACCCCGGCTTCGGTGATGTATCGGGCGACGGCGAAGGCTCGCGCGCCGTCCTGGAAGTGCGCAGCCACGAAGTGCCGTTCATCCTCGAAGACGGCCAGATCATCGGCCGGCTGGTATACGAACCCCTGAGCGAGTCACCAGAAACCGTTTACGGTCAGGGCATCGGGTCGAACTACCAGAAGCAGGGTTTGAAGCTGTCGAAACATTTCAAGGCTTTTGAGGGTTGAGTTTGTTCTGTGACGGGAATGAGTAAAAGTTTCTATTAAGGAATCGATAATCTATTTGATGAAAAAAAGTTTTTGGCGCGGTTAAATACTATAACATTGTTTGATCCTGCAAAAAGTTACAAGGCAGTCAAACCTTGGAGACTAGAAAATTTTATAAATTCGCTATTGGGTCATTAGCTGGGTTTTTCCTGGTCGGATTTTACTTTCTTTTTCATTGGCTGGAACCCAAAGACAAGAACCTTCCATTCCCAAATAGCTATTTATCGCAGAACAAACCGAGTATTTTCTTCGAAGGTTATCCTGACTTGTTTACAAGTGAGTTCTTTTACGACCTTGTGATCGAAGATATTGCGGAATTCGTCGTAGTTCGTAATACGTGGCGGAGGTCGACGTCATCTGGTCAAATTGTCGGGCCGAAATTTTTTCGGATTGCAAAAGCATCGGGTCGCTCAGACTGTGCGAAGCCTGGTCAGTCATGGGGAACGGATCTTTGGTCTGTGGGCAGGCGACCATATGACGCCCTGCGCGGCGAATGTGTGTTGATACGGCCGGTTGACCAAAATCACGCAAGTTTGAAGCTGGTAGAGTATCACGATTTCTGGTCCATCGTAGCCCAGTCAACAGGAGAGCAGATAGCAAGTGCACCCAAGGCGTATCGTCGCAAAGAGGTTCGAGCACTCTTTGGCGAACGAGCCGGCATTTCAATACAGCCGGGATCCCCGGTCTATAAGGACACCTTTACCGGCGATGAACTTATACGTGCAATTGAGACCGGCGGATATTTCACCACGGCGGCGCTGTCAATAATCACGCGACGAGCCCGCATAAGTGTTAACGGCTTGCTGCCAAATATATCGATCCGCGAAACTGTATCTCCAAATGTGCTTGATGCCATGCTCAAACTGGCGTCACCAGGGCAGGACGCAACTCAGCGCATGTTACCCGGATTCTTGCCGCTGATTCCAGGTGCATCACCAGAGACTGCAGAGCGAATTTTTCCTGTTGTTCTTGAAACCCTCTATACGCCTTTCAAAGCGTCAAACCCGCATGGACCCTGGTTCTATGGCAGCAGGTGGAAGAAGCAGATCCGCAAAAAGCGTCCACACCTCGAAGAAGAATTTGTGCGCAATGAGTATGTTCCCTCTTATGCTTCTATTGTGGCTTTTCGATCTGCGTCAGCATTGGTCCTGCGACTGGGCCAGCCATTTATCGACCACTTCTACGATGAATTCAAAACTGAAATTTTAGGCCGGAACCTGTCTAACTCCACTCCGAGTTTTAGCACTGCTATCCTAGCGCAGTCTGAGCCCGACATCGTGAGTGTTATTTCGGAAATCCGCAGTCAAAATCCCACACCAGCTCGCCTTGCTACGATTTGGGCTCTGATCCAGCAAAGTCCGAATTTGCCATCAGAGTTCATTAAGGAACTGAGTGTCGGTTGCAATGGTGACCCTGAATTTCTCAACGATCCCTTTGCCAGCAAAAAGTACCTGGAGGGCAAGAAATTCTGCACTCTTTTTTTTGAAGGACCGGGTTCTGGCGTAAGACTCTGATGGGCGATACCGGAAGTCCGCAGCCATGAGGTGCCGTTCATCCTCGAAGACGGCCAGATTATCGGCCGGCTGGTCTATGAACCCCTGAGCGAGCCGCCCGAGACCGTGTACGGCCAGGGTATCGGTTCGAACTACCAGAAGCAGGGGTTAAAGCTGTCCAAGCATTTCAAGGCTTTTGAGGGTGAGTTTGGGTTTGTGTTGGTTTATTTCGCTCACGCCAGCAGCCTGACGGCTGCGCTCCGCTGGGGCGCGCTTCGCGCAACGGCCGGTCGGCCTTGCCTCAGCACGACGTGCTTCGGATTGGAGTTTATCAGTTACGTCATCCCAGCGCAGGCTGGGATCCAACGGAATCGAGAAGTCATGTACCGGTTGAAAGGTGGATTCCAGCCTGCGCTGGAATGACAATTGTATGGGGAATTTGTTCGGGGTCGGAGAGCGGCCCGAACGAAGTGAGGAAAGCTGTTCGAGTAATAAGGTTTATTTCGCTCACGCAAGCAGCCTGGCGGCTGCGCTCCGCTGGGGCGCACTTCGTGCGGCGCGCGGTCGCGCTTGCCTCAGCACTTTTCGTGCTTCGGATTGGAGTTCATCAGATACGTCATCCCAGCGCAGACTGGGATCCAATGTCATCGAGAAGTTCAGTACCCGTTGAAAGGTGGATTCCAGCCTTCGCTGGAATGACAATTGTATGGGGGATTTGTTCGGGGTCGGAGAACGGCCCGCCGAAGGCGGACAAGCTGTTCGACCAACAAAAAGAGCAAAACGGAGATAAACCGTTCGATCCCAATAAATCCTTCTAGTTCTCATCCATCTTGAGCGCTGCGATGAAGGCGTTTTGCGGAATTTCGACGCGGCCGAACTGGCGCATCTTCTTCTTGCCTTCCTTCTGTTTATCCAAAAGCTTGCGCTTGCGCGAGACGTCGCCGCCATAACATTTCGCCGTCACGTCCTTGCGCATGGCCGAAATGGTTTCGCGAGCGATCACCCTGCCGCCAATGGCCGCCTGAATGGGAATCTTGAACATGTGACGCGGGATCAGGTCTTTCAGTTTTTCAACCATGACCCGGCCGCGCTGTTCGGCTCGCCCGCGATGCACGATGATGGCCAGTGCATCCACCGGCTCTTCATTGACCAGCACATGCATGCGCACCAGATCGCCCGGTTCGTAGCCGGTCATCTGGTAGTCGAAACTGGCGTATCCGCGCGTCACTGATTTCAGCCGGTCATAGAAGTCGAACACCACTTCATTTAAAGGCAGCTCATAGATCAGCATGGCGCGCGAACCGGCATAGGTCAGTTCCTTCTGGCGGCCGCGACGGTCCTCGCACAGTTTCAGAACCGCACCGAGATATTCATCCGGCACCAGGATTGTCGCCTGGATCCACGGTTCATCAATGGTGTCGATGTAGTTGGGTTCCGGCATGTCGGCGGGGTTGTGCAACTCCAGCATCTCACCCTTGATCTGATGGATGTGATAGATCACCGACGGTGCCGTGGTGATCAGGTCGATATTGAATTCCCGTTCCAGCCTGTCGCGCACGATCTCCAGGTGCAAAAGCCCCAGAAACCCGCAGCGGAAGCCGAAGCCGAGCGCGGCGGAAGTTTCCATTTCATAGGAGAAGCTCGCATCGTTGAGGCGCAGCTTGCCCATGGCTTCGCGCAGGTCTTCAAATTCAGCCGTATCTACGGGAAAGAAACCGGCAAACACCACGGGCTGGGCCGGTTTGAAACCGGGCAGGGCCTCCACGCACGGGCGTTTTTCTTCCGTGACCGTGTCACCGACACGTGTGTCCGCCACTTCCTTGATGGCAGCGGTAAAAAAGCCGATTTCGCCGGGCCCAAGGTCTGCCACCATTTCCTGTTTCGGACGGAACACACCGACACGGTCGACAAGGTAATTGGCGTCCGTGGACATCAGCTTGATGCGCATGCCCTTCTTCAGCCGGCCATCCAGTATCCGCACCAGCACGATGACGCCGAGATAGGCGTCGTACCAGCTGTCGACCAGCATGGCCTTCAGTGGTTGTTCGGCATCGCCTTCCGGTGCCGGCAACTGGTGGACGATTGCTTCCAGTACTTCCTTGATGCCGATGCCGGTCTTGGCAGAAATTTCCAGCGCACCGGATGCATCAAGTCCGATCACGTCTTCGATCTGCTGGCGCACCCGGTCTGGTTCAGCCGCAGGCAGGTCAACCTTGTTGAGGACGGACACAATCTCGTGGTCGTTCTCGATCGCCTGGTACACATTAGCCAGCGTTTGCGCTTCCACACCCTGGGCGGCATCGACCACCAGCAGTGATCCCTCGACCGCCGCCAGCGACCGGTTGACCTCGTAGGCAAAGTCGACATGGCCGGGGGTGTCGATCAGGTTCAGTTCGTATGTCTCGCCATTGTCTGCGGTGTATTCGAGGCGCACCGTCTGGGCCTTGACGGTAATGCCGCGCTCGCGCTCGATTTCCATCGAATCGAGCACCTGTTCCTTCATCTCGCGCGCCGTCAGCCCGCCGCACGTCTGGATCAGCCGGTCCGCCAGCGTGGACTTGCCGTGGTCGATATGCGCAACGATGGAAAAATTGCGGATGTGCGATGTATCTGTCATGCGCTGGTGTTTGGCAGCGGATGAGGTTTCCGTCAAGCGGACAAATTGCACTACCGAACTTCTGACCATTGCCGGTATACTGCATTCGCCAGTCGACGATGGCAGTTCAACACAGGCGAAAGGGTTTCATGGTTCATGGTTGAGGTCGCTGAACCGCAACCGGTTGGACGCGCCGGACTTTTGGCCATCCTGTCGCTGGGGAATTTTGCCATAGGCATGGGAGCGTTTGTCGTCATCGGCATTCTCACCCCGCTGGCGTCCAACCTGGCTATGAGCAATGCCGAGGCCGGGCTTGTCCTGACGGTCTACGCCATTGCCTATGCGGTCTGCTCTCCATTGCTGGTCAGCCTGACCGGGGCGCTTCCACGCCGCGTGGTTCTTGTTGCCGGGCTGTTGTTGTTTCTGCTGGCCGCGGTGTTGAGTGCTGTGGCGGTATCGCCTGCGACACTATTCGCTGCCCGCATTGTTGCAGCCGCAGGCGCCGGGATTTATACCCCTGTCGCTGCAGCGGTAGCCGTGTCGTGCAGCACCCCGGCGCAACGTGGTAAGGCGCTGTCCACTGTGTTTTTCGGGCTCACTCTGGCCCAGGTTCTGGGCGTGCCGGTAGGCAGCTGGGCCGGTTATACCTATGGCTGGCAGGCGGCGTTCTGGATCGTCGCGCTTATCACCAGCATCAGTCTGCTTGGCGTCATGACGCTGGTGCCCAGCCGGGTACCGTTTCAACAGACCTCTCTCGCCAGCCTGGGCAACGTTCTGTCCGCCCCCCGCATCATGCTTGCTGTTTCGTTTACCGTCTCTTTTCTCGCAGCGAATTATGTCCTTTACACCTATATAGCGCCCCTGCTGGAAGCGAAGATGGGCTTTGGTCGCGATGGCGTGACGTTCATGCTCACACTGTTTGGTCTTGGTGCCGTTGTGGGGAATGTCCTCGGCGGTTTCCTGACGGATCGTGTCGGCGGCTTCAGGACGCTGATCGTACTGTGCGTGGCGCAAATCATGGTCCTGCCGGTGTTTTCACTGCTGCCATTTCCTGAAGCGCTTGTGGCGTTTGCAATGTTCGGTTGGAGCGTGGTCGGCTGGTCGTTCATGGTGCCGCAGCAGGCCCGTCTGATCGAGCTTGCGCCGGAACAGCAAAACATCGTGCTGTCGCTCAACTCAGCCTGCATCTATCTGGGCGCATCTCTCGGGTCTGCGCTTGGTGCTCTGGTGATATCAACCTGGAGTGTTACGGCGAGCGGCGTGGCCGCAGCCATTGCCATGGTCGCGGCAATTGTACATCTGCTGCTCTCGGCGGGGCTGCAACGGAAATAGATGGCTTTGGAACTGGACTGCAATCTGGAATTATTCTAAAAATATTACCTGAAACCCCAACCCGATTCCAAACCAAGAAAACTGCCGCCCGTGAAACCTTTTGCCGACCTGTCTGAAAAAGAAATTCTCGCCCTTGCCATTTCAAGCGAGGACGACGATGCGCGCACCTATATGGCGTTTGCCAATTCGCTGCAGGAGCAATATCCGTCATCTGCCCGTGTTTTTATCGACATGGCAGAAGAAGAGCACGAGCATCGCCGCCGACTGACTGAACTGTACCAGACCAAGTTTGGCGACTTTATTCCACTGATCCGGCGATCCGATGTGGCCGGTTTCGTCAAGCACAAGCCGGCCTGGCTGATGCAGCAACTGTCGCTGGACGTGGTGCGCAGGCGTGCCGAAGTGATGGAGCTTGAGAATTACCGGTTCTACAAGCAGGCCGCAGAGCGCACATCGGACGATGATGTGAGGAAACTGCTGCTGGATCTGGCTGAAGAGGAAAAAGGCCACGAGAACCTTGCAGCGAAGCTGACCGAGAAGCATCTGGATGCCGACACCAAACTGGATGAGGCTGATGCTGAAAAACAGCTGTTCCTGCTGCAAATCGTGCAACCCGGCCTGCTTGGCCTGATGGATGGGTCGGTCTCGACCCTTGCGCCGCTGTTTGCCGCTGCATTCGCAACTCATGACACATGGCAGACGTTTCTGGTGGGCACGGCCGCTTCGATCGGCGCGGGTATCTCGATGGGCTTTGCCGAGGCATTGTCGGATGATGGTGAGCTGACCGGGCGCGGACACCCGTGGATACGCGGGTCCGCCGCCGGTATCATGACCGCCGTGGGCGGGCTGGGTCACACGCTGCCATACCTGTTCAATGATTTCTGGACCGCGACAATCCTTGCCGTGATCATCGTGTTCATCGAGCTGTGGGTGATCTCGTGGATCCGCTACAAATACATGGATACCCCGTTCCTGCGGGCTGCGTTTCAGATAGCAGTCGGCGGATTCATCGTCTTCCTGGCGGGGATTCTAATAGGCAACGCCTGACCAGACCGGCTGCTATTTCAAACCAATTTTGCCCAGAGCAGGCAGCTTGATGGCCATGTCATCAAAATCAATGCCGATGGTTGCACCCAGGAAATGCAGCTCAAATCCCTCACGCTGGCTCATGCCGGCCCCGATGACGCCGCCATAGGAAATCTGAAACCCGGATCCTGACGGCATGATGCCGGTCTGGAGGCCGGGCCCGAGCCAGTCTTTGCCGACACCGGCTGCATCAAGTTCGGCGCCCAGCTCAGGTACCTTGCGCGCTATACTGGCTACAAAGGTGTTTGAGTTGGGGCCTGGCCACACGACATACTCACCGGGCGTCGACCATTCGTAGCTGCGGGCGGCAGCGACGATCCTGGGCAGCAGGGCTTGAGCATCTGCTCCGTGCACTTCATGAACGATATATGGTTCGCTGGAGTACCAGCGCCCGTCCGGCGCGTAGGCATTGCGGCGCACCGGCGTCCCCCATCCAACCACTTCAAAACGTTCGTATCTGGATGCTCCGGCGGGTTTCACCACCAGCCAGTGATGAACTGCGAAAATACCTTTCCAGCGCCCGGACCGCGCCGCCATGATATAGATTGCAGCGGGCTCATCGCCGGATGCTTCCGGCAACAGTCCCGAAGACGACCAGTCAGCGGACCGCCAGCTGTTTGGCCAGCCCTTGGCATAGGAATAGGCCGCGCCTGCCGCGATGGGCAGCACGATCAGCAGGACAGCAAAAGTTGCAAGGAATTTAAAAAGTCGCCGTAACATGGACCGGATTGGACACTCCTATTGCGGCTCAACTTTGACGTGCAGGAATGCTGTTAGACACCCAAATAGCGATGCTGCACGTCTTCGGCTTTTGCAAGCTGCGCGGATGTGCCGGACCACACAACCTGTCCCTTCTCGACGATGAAGTGGCGGTCAGCCAGTTTGAGGAGGTCTTTCAGGTTCTTGTCGACCAGAAGGATGGAAAGGCCGCTCTTGCGGATGTCGGCAAGGGCCGCCCAGATCTTTTCACGGATCAGCGGAGCCAGCCCCTCCGTTGCCTCATCGAGTACCAGCAGGCGCGGATTGGTCATCAGGGCGCGGCCGATCGCCAGCATCTGCTGTTCGCCACCGGACAGGAGATTGGCCATCGAGGTTGCCCTGAGCTCAAGCTCGGGAAACATCGCGTAGACTTTTTCCATGGTCCAGGGATCGTCGAGCTTTTGATGGTTGGAGGCCGTTGCCACCAGGTTTTCGCGAACTGACAGATTGGGGAAAACCTGCCGGCCTTCGGGCACCAGCCCGATGCCAAGGTTTGCGGTTTTGAACGAGGCGAGTTTTGACACTTCATGGCCGACAAACTCGATTGAGCCGGAACTGGGCGGCACGATGCCGATGATTGAATTGATAGTTGTGGTCTTGCCCATGCCGTTGCGCCCCATCAGGGTGACAACCTCACCGGCATTGACGTCAAAAGTCATGCCGAACAGGGCCTGGCTGGTACCGTAATATGTCTCAAGGCCGGATACTTTCAGCATTGTATCAGGCCTCCCCGAGATAGGCGCTGCGCACGTCGGCATTCTTTCGAATGTCTTCCGGCTTGCCGGTGGCGATGATGCGGCCGTAGACAAGCACTGAAATACGATCCGCCAGCGCAAAAACCGCATCCATGTCGTGCTCAACCAGCAGAATGGTTTTCTCGCCCTTCAGGCTCTGCAGTATGGACACCATGGCGGCGCTTTCCTCCACGCCCATACCGGCCATTGGCTCGTCGAGCAGCAAAAAACTGGGGTCGGTGGCCAGGGCCATGGCAATTTCCAGCTGGCGGCGTTCACCATGCGACATTGCCGAGGCAATGGTGCCTGCACGGTGTGCCAGGCCGACTTTTTCCAGTACCTCGAGTGCCGGTTTGCGAAGCCGCGTCTGGGTGGTTGCCGGTTGCCAGAACCTGAATGAGTGTCCGTCATGGGCCTGCACGGCAAGCGCCACATTATCGATGACACTGAGGCCCATGAACACCGACGTGATCTGGAATGACCGCGCCAGCCCGAAATGCGATCGGCGATGGGTCGGAACAGTGGTTATGTCCTTGCCGTTGAACACCACATGGCCGGCATCAGGTGCCAGGTCTCCGGACAATTGTGCGATCAGCGTTGTCTTGCCGGCCCCGTTGGGCCCGATGATCGCATGCAGTTCTCCTGCATCAACCCCCAGTGTCACACTGTCGGTTGCAACAACGCCGCCAAAGGATTTTTTCAGACCCTGGATATCGAGCATGGTCTCAGTCACGGCTCCAGCCCCGCTGGATCAGGCCGTTCAGGCCACCCTTGATGAACAGCACGCTCAGCACCAACAGCACGCCGAACGGCAGCGCCCAGTAGGTGGTAAAGGTGGATAGCACCTCCTCAATGAACACAAATGCCACCGCCCCGAACACCGGGCCGAACAGCGATCCGGTTCCACCCAGGATCACCATAAACATCAACTCTCCGGAGCGTGACCAGCCCATCATGTCAGGGGAGATAAAGGTGGTGAAATTACCCAGCAGCGCGCCGGCCAGTCCGCACATGCCGCCCGCGATCACATAGGCGGTCAGCTTGTAGGCATAGGTGTTATAGCCCAGCGCCTTCATGCGTTGCTCGTTGGACTGGCAACCGCGCACCACCATGCCGAAGCGTGAATTGACGATCCGGTAGACCATGTAAATCGACCCCACAAGGCAAATGTAGGTCAGCAGGAACAGCACCATCTTGTTCTCGATGTTGATGATGTCCAGCACCGATCGCGAATAGATGGTCAGTCCGTCATCACCGCCATACTCGTCCAGTGACAGGAAGAAGTAATATCCCATTTGCGCAAACGCCATGGTGATCATGATGAAATAGACACCCTTGGTGCGCAGCGAAATGGCCCCGGTGACCAGCGCAAACGCGGCGCTGGCAAAAATTGCCAGCGGGAAATGCAGCCACCCGGATTCATATCCGTGATAGGCCGGAATACCGACGCAATAAGCACCAATGCCGATATAGGCCGCATGCCCGAACGAAATCATCCCGCCGAACCCGAGTATCAGGTTGAGGCTGACCGCGGCAATTGCCAGGCAGAGAATGCGGGTGATGAAGTCAAGGGACACCAGTTGCAGGCGGATGCCGAGGAAATGGGCAGCCAGCGGCACGCACAACAAGATGACCATGAATACCAGGGTAATGATGCGGCCGCTTGCCGACCCGAAAAGGCCAGGCGCCCGCAAGTGCTCGTCAAGCTGGGCCGAAGTGGTATCAGTCATCTAGCGGACCTTCGGTGGGAACAGGCCCTGCGGGCGGAACGCCAGCACAGCAGCCATGATGAGATAGATCAGCATTGACGAAATTGCCGGGCCTGCGGTTTCTGCCGCATTGACGGGGATGAACAATTTCAGGATGTCATCGAGGAATGACCGGCCCAGCGTGTCGATCAGGCCAATGATCAGGGCGCCGATAAACGCACCCTTCATGGAACCGATGCCGCCCACGATGATCACTACGAAAGCGGTGATGATGATGTCATTGCCCATGCCGATGGTTGCTTCGGTGATCGGCGCAATCAACATGCCGGCCAGCCCGGCCAGCACCGCACCGAGGGCAAACACGGCTGTAAACAGCGTCTTTATGTCGATGCCAAGTGCCGACACCATGGTCCGGTTGGACGCGCCGGCCCGGATCAGCATACCAAGCCGCGTACGCCCGATGAGCCAGTAGAGACCGAATGCCACCAGTAGTCCGCAGCTGATAATCACCAGGCGAAAGGTCGGAAAGATCACACCTGGCAGTATCTCGACCTGGCCTCGCAGATATTCGGGCAGCGGAATGGCAATGCCTTGCGGGCCCCAGATTATATGAACGAGCGTGTCCGCGATCAGGATGAAACCGAAGGTAGCCAGCACGTGATCCAGGTGATCGCGCTGGTACAGGTGTCGGATCACTCCCATCTCCAGCGCCAGGCCGACCAGGGCGGTAAGCGGGATCGCCAGCAACACCGCCCATATGAATGATCCTGTCCAGAACGTCAGCGTGGCACAGAAGAATGCGCCCACCATGTACAGCGATCCGTGCGCCAGATTGACGAAGTCCATGATGCCGAACACCAGCGTCAGACCTGCTGCAAGCAAAAACAGCAATACGCCGAGTTGCAGTCCGTTCAGGAACTGAATGAAAAACAGTGTGCTCATTGCCCCAACATACCCAGCCTGGATCTCAATCCCACAGTAAAACTATCCCCGAACACCGGCTCCATGACCCACCCGCCATGAAACATGGTAACGGGGAGAACAAAAAAGTTCTCCCCTTGATACAGCGTTCAATTCGCCATGTGGCCTATTTTGCCAATGGGCACTCGCTGACATACGGATCAACATGGTTTTCATAAACCGTCTTGACCACCTTTGTCGTCCAGTTCCCGGCATCATCGGCAACCACTTCACGCAGATAGAAGTTCTGTATCGGCATGTGGTTCTTGCCATAGGTATACTTGCCGCGCACCGAGGCATAATCTGCCTTGGCCATAGCCGCGCGCAGGTCATCAGTCTTGCTCATGTCACCGCCGACAGCCTCCACGCCGGATGCTATCAGGTTGATGGTGTCATAGGCCTGGGCTGCATAAAATGACGGGTAGCGCTTGTACTTTTCACGGAAGCTGGACACGAACTTCTTGTTCGCCTCGTTGTCCAGTGTCGGATCCCACTGCTGTGTCAGCCGCGAGCCGAGAACACCTTCCAGTTTGGCGGCCTGCAGTTTTGGCAGCGAAATGGCGTCCACGGTGAACACCGAATACAGATCGAGCACGCCTTTCAGGCCGGCCTGCTGGTACTGCTTGATGAAAGCGCCGCCGGCTTTGCCCGGATAGAAAACGAAAATGGCTTCCGCGCCGGATGCCTTGGCTTTTGCCAGTTCAGCGGAAAAATCAAGCTGGCTTGGCCATTTGGTCAGGTCCTTGCCCTTGATCTCGCCTTTGAATGTGCGCTCCACGCCGGTCATCATGTTCTTGCCGGCGGCATAGTTCGGGCCCAGCAGATACAATGACTTGACGCCTTGCTGGTTCAACACTTCACCCATCGCCATGGGGGTCTGGTCGTTCTGCCAGGAGGTGGAGAAGAAGTTTGCATTGCACAGCTTGCCGGCAATCTGTGACGGGCCTGCATTTGATGAAATCAGGAATTTACCGGCATCAAGTACCGATTTGGCCGATGCCAGCAGTACGTTGGACCAGATGTAACCGGCGACTATCGGCACATCGTCCTGTTGCACCAGCTTGTCGGTTTTCTGTTTGCCGATCTCGGGCTTGAAGCCGTCATCCTCGAAAATGATCTCTACGGATTTGCCGGCCATCTTGCCGTCCAGATGTTCCACAGCCAGGTTGACGGCATCCTTCATGTCATTGCCGAGCACCGCTGCCGGTGTGGTCAGCGTCGTTACATACCCGATCTTGATATCGGCTGCGTACGAGGCTGATGCCATCAGCGCCAGACCGAGCGCCGCAATTCCTGTCTTCTTCAACATTTTCAAACTCCTCCCGAGGATTCTCGTATTTGAGTGCCGTCCAGTTTTGTCCCGACGTTTCACTGAATATGCACGATAGAGATAAAAGATACAGACTTCAAATGCCTGCTGTCTGAATTATTTTGCACTATTCAGGACTTGCACGAGGCTGGTTCCCGGTGTCGAATGCATACACCCAAGTTCATGACAAGTTCATTGAACGCGCAATCTGGCAGGAGACAGAGATGATCGAAATGGCCGCAGGCGTCACGCCGGCAAGTGAAGGTATCGACGGTATCGAGTGGAACATCCTTGGCCAGACCTATGTTCCCAAGCATCTGTGCGAAAGTTCGTTTTCGTGGCATGCGACGTTTCCGGACGGCACTTTTGTGCCACCGCACATCCACCCGGATCAGGACGAATTCATCTATGTGCTGGAGGGCCGCTTCGAGTTGTTTCTGGATGGGGCGGACGCATCAGCAAATGCGGGTGACCTGATCCGTCTGCCACGCGGTCAGGCGCACGGCATTTTCAACAAGTCAGGTCACGACGTGACCTGCGTGTTCTGGGTGTCGCCAACGCAGCAATTGTGGGAGCTGTTCACCAAGATCAATAATGTGCCCGATCCGGCTGAGGTTGTCCGGCTGGCCAGCGAACACAACGTCCACTTCCTGCCGCCGCCGGACGCCTGATACTCAGCAGATCCTAGTCCGCTCTGACACTTTCCGGCATGTCCTGTGCTGACGGCATTGTCGCAAATCCGGGAAGCGATGCATCCATGTGGTCCCAGGTGGCGGCCCTGTCCGTGTAGACCCGCATCTGCGGTTTGAAGTGGTCCGGATTGTCCAGGCTGGACGCCCTCACGAAAATCATGCCGGGCATGGCTGAATTGGTCGAATAGATCGCAGACCCGCAATCGGGGCAAAATCCGCGGCTGACCATGTTTCCACTGTCGGCGGGTTTGTCGAAAAACCTCAGTTCTCCGGCCATTTCGAAGGCCGCCTCGGGAACAATCATGTGCGAACCGTGGCCTGTGCCGCTGGTTTTGCGGCAGTCGTTGCAGTGACAATGCCCTCCACCGGCTTCTTCTGCACACGTGTACCGGACGGTCCCGCATAGGCATCCACCAACAATGGTCATTGTCATCACTCCTGTTCACTTGCTAACTACAAGTGATCATATTAACTTGCTTGCATAACGCAAGTGAAAATTTTAAGATACTGGATGCCTCCTGACACTGATACACGCCGTTCTGATTGTCCGATCAGCTTTGCCCTGGAGATTTTTGGGGATCGATGGACCCTGATTGTGCTGCGTGACCTGATGTTGAGGTCGCGCCAGCGCTACAGGGAGTTGCTGGAGGGCGATGAAGGCATCGCCACCAATGTGCTCGCGGAACGCCTGAAGCGGCTGGAGCGCCGCAATCTGATCACCAGGAAACGGGATCCTGCCGATGCGCGTCAGTTCATTTACCTGCCGACCGAACTGGCGGTAAATCTGGTTCCGATGCTGGTTGAAATGATCGTCTGGGGCATCAGAACCGGTGACAAGGATGTTGGTTCGGAGTTTTTGGCAAGATTTGAAACCGAGCGCGACACATTGATATCGGAGCTGCAGGCGAAAGTCCGAAAAGATGCCGATCTGTTGCAGGCCGACAAGTGAATGCGCGGTTACTGCTGCTTCATAGTCGAACCGGAGAGTGCCATTCCCTGCTAAAGCTAGTGCTTAAGGGCTTTTATGTACTCATTCAGTTAATATCGCGACCAGTCCATTTGCCAAACGCTTCATTCGCTTCTTCGTTTCCGCGCTGAATTTTACTTTTTCCCCGGAGGCTAGTATCTCTTGGATTCGACGATTCAGAACAGACTTATGAGTAGGGTGACCGTTGGTCATTGTGTCTTTGTCGGAATCGCAAAAAATGTCCTCTATGGACCGCAGCTCTGATGAAAAATCGGAGAGCTTGTTTAAACTTCCATCCTGCAAAGCCAATTCTCTACTCAATTTCTTGGCACCATCTCTTCCGCCTTTATCATTGTCGAAAAGTACGTGGACTGCGAGACCCCAGCCTTTGTGGAGTGCAACCAAAGCGCTCAAAGTCCCGGAGCCCATCCCAGGAAAAATGCCAATTTCTCCAACCTTAGATACTGACAATGCTAGGCAAATTCCATAGTAATCGTATTTTCCTTCAACAATAATGCCAGGTTTTTGGTAATCAAATTTCGATGGAACTAAATGTAACGTATCTATGATAGGTTGAAAATAAGTCGTCTTATTGGGATGTTTATGCACAAACTCCCTATACGCTACTGCCTGAATATCTGCTTGATCCGTGAAGCCTGAGTTCACAACGTCTCCGTCCGGATCAACTTTACTATTGTAGACTATGTAAGCTTGCTCCAGCCAATGAGGATCGACCATATAGTGACTGTGGGTCGAATAGATCAACCTATGTGGTGATCTCGCGATTTGAGGAAAACTTTCCAAGAGTTTCATCTGGGCTGCTGCATGTAGATTCGACGCAGGTTCATCAAACAAAAATACCGTCGGCTTGGAATTCTCTCTATGTAACCGAAACTCAGTGAAGAGCAGAAAACAGAAAAACCATCTAAATCCCAAGGATCTGTCTTCAACGGCGTAGGGGTCAGGACCATCCAAAATCCGAAATTGGATGTATGCGTCATGAATCACTGCTTCTTCTTCCGTACCGTCTTCTAGTTTTTTTGGTTTACCCTTTTCGTAATTGAGTTTGATCTGAACTTTTTTATTTCCTGCGGCCTCGCCGAAGACGTCTTTCCATTTTGAAAAAACGACATCTGTAACTGCCCGCTCTGCTCTTGCAACGACTTGTTGCACCTTTTCTTCTTCAGATGTGCCAGACCATGATGGAAACCAAACATCCCAAGGTTTTCGGTTTTCAATTTTATGTAATCTTGAAATTATACTTTCTTCTATAGTGTATCCAACTTTGGTGTAATCAAGTATGTCTTGAAATAATTTTTTATAAAATCTGTTTTTGGCAGATTTATCAACGCTTGTGAGGTATATTTTTTCCGGAAAATCGAATACAAAATTAGGATAATAGGCTATCGTAGGTATGTTTCGCCTGAGAATCCGTGAAAAAATCATCACTTCTTCTGATGAAAGATCTCTATAATTTTTTGCTCTTTGTTTTTTGCATGTAAGGCTTTTTATATTAATGCACAATCTGCTTGTTAAATAATCACCATTTTTGTATTCGTGCGCTAATCTCAGTGTAAATTCGGAAGGCAGAACTTCTTCATTTAAAATCAGTTCCATTTCGGCCAATGTGTCTTCGCAGACAGAAGGCCAATCTCCTTCTTCCGCAACAATATGAGCGGTTACGCTCACTTCCCCAGTAAAGATTGAAAACTTGTCGCGCGGTACCCACTGCTCCCTTTGCTCATCATGAGTGCCGACGCCTTTTACGACAACCTCAGTGTCTATGTCTGGAGAAAAACTGTGAATTGCTTCAAGAAGCGTAGTCTTCCCACTTTCGTTCAGACCAACCAGTGTGTGAACTCTTGCAGTGTCGTGGTCGGCAAAACGGATTGTGGCTTTACCGATGCCTTTGAAATTCTCAATCGTGAAGCCGGAAATTTTCAACTGTCTGCCGTCTATTGTTAGTTGGAAAAAATCTTCTGAGTTAATTAGACCTTACGACAATTTAAATGGAAGCGCATCAGGCAAAAATACATCAACTTTGAGTTCTAGCTATATAACATTGCTTATTCCCTTTTACGTCGCATGTGATACCGACCGCTAGTCGAAATCACAGTCATGTAACATCAATGGAATACACTGTTGTTATTCACCGGTTGACTGAAGCCTTGTCGAAGCCCGCCGTCTTTTGATACCCGCGCACGACGGCTTCAAGTTCTTCATGGCTTGCAACATCGGGCAGCTTGCCAAAACCATCCGGCGCGCGCTGGTTGACCAGATCAATGACCCGTTCAGGTCCGCCGCCCCGGTTCTGCCGCACGATCTCCGACGTGGCGGGCAGGCGTTCTGCTTCATAAGCCTGCAGGGCTGCGCTCACATCATTCTCGCATTCAGCAAGCCTGTCTGCGAGACAGCGGGCATCGAGTATTGCCTGGCTGGCACCGTTTGATCCCACAGGATACATCGGGTGGGCCGCGTCTCCCAGCAAAGTCACCCGGTCAAAGGTCCATTGCCCGACCGGGTCCCGGTCACACATGGGATACTCATAAAACGTGCCCGTCTCGCGAATAAGCGCCAGCGGGTCCAGCACATCCAGCGAGAAGGTATTTTCAACGAACGGCAGCAGTTCGCTCATCACGCCTTCGCGGTTCCAGTCTTCCCGCCGCGGCATCGGCGTTGAGCCGTCGCCCATTTTCGCTGCAACGGCCCAGTTCATCAGCACCTTGCCGTCAGCACGGTCATCGTTTGCGATCGGGTACAGAACCAGTTTCGCATCCATACCGCCGGCAATCACCATGGACCGTCCGGTCAGGAACGGGTCCCACAGGCACGCACCACGCCACAACATGATGCCGTTCCATTTCGGGTCGCCCTGATCGGGATAGAACTGCTTGCGCACCACCGAGTGAATGCCGTCGCAGGCGATCACCGCATCGCCGTCCACAAGCAATTCCTGTTCACCTGCAGTTTCAAAAACTGCAGTCGCAAAACCGTCACCGGGCTTCACGCCGGTACAGGCATGGCCTGTCCTGATGGCGTCCGGTCCCAGCCGGTCGATAACCGCATCGCGCAGCACACCCTGCAGGCGGCCGCGATGAATTGAAAACTGCGGCACGTCGAGGCCTGCATCGGTGCCGCGCAATTCCTGCCAGATCGTCTGGCCCTGTCTGTTCTGGTAGATCAGTTCATGGGTGCGAATGGCAACTTGGTCCAGTACGTCGAGCAAACCGATTTTGGCCAGTTCCCTGATCGCATGCGGCAAAGTGTTGATACCCACGCCCAGTTCGCGGATTTCTTCCGAACGTTCATAGACTTCAGCCTTGATGCCGCGATCATGCAGCATGAGGGCTGTTGCCAGTCCGCCGATTCCACCTCCGACAATTACAACCTTCAACGTCAACTCTCCCTGCAGCATAAAAAACCCGCCCTCAATACTGCTTGAGAGCGGGTCGCAATGTCGAGACCGAAATCCCGCCTATTTCATCGAGCAATCCTTGGCGTGGTCATCGCCGGTTGCTTCGTAAACCGTGGACACGGTCTTGTGGGTCCACTTGCCGTCCGGACCTTCGACCACCTGGCGCAGGTAGTAGTTCTGCACCGGGAAATGGTTGTTGCCGTAGGAATAATCGCCACGCACCGACTTGTAGTTGGCCTTCTTCAGTTCGGCACGAAACGCGTCCTTGTCCTTCACATTGCCGCCGGTGGCGACAACGGCTGAATTGATCAGGTTGATCGCATCATAGGTCTGGGCTGCGTAGAAGCTTGGATAGCGGTCATGCTTGGCCCGGTAGTCGGCCACGAACTTCTTGTTGGTCTCATTGTCCAGATCAGGGCTCCATTGCATGGTGTCATAGGCACCAAGCACCGACTTGATGCCGCCGGCCTGGAATTTCGGCAGTGACAGTCCGTCGACCGAAAACACATTGAAGAATTGCATCTTGCCGGCAAGTCCGGCCTGGCCGAACTGCTTCAGGAACGCGCCACCTGCCTTGCCCGGATAGAACACGAAAATCGCTTCCGCGCCCGACGCGGAGGCTTTTGCAAGTTCAGCGGAGAAATCAAGCTGGGCGTCCTTGCCCCACTTGGTGAAGTCCTCGCCCTTGATTTCGCCCTTGAACGAGCTTTTCACGCCGGCCACCATGTCTTTGCCGGCGGCATAGTTCGGTGCCATGATGTAAAGTGATTTTACACCGCGCTGATTGAGCACTTCACCGAGAGCCTTTGGCACCATGTCATTCTGCCAGGATGACGAGAAGAAGTTCTCGTGACATTCCTTGCCGGCCACATGTGACGTTCCGGCATTGGCGCCGATCAGGAACTTGCCGCCTTCCAGGATTGATTTCTTCGACGCCAGCAGAACGTGCGACCAGATAATGCCGGTCACGATGTCCACATCGTCCTGAGATACCAGCTTGTCAGCCTTCTGCTTGCCGATATCCGGCCGGAAACCGTCGTCTTCTGCGATGATTTCAACTTCCGTGCCGCCCATCTTGCCGCCAAGATGTTCCATGGCCAGATTGATGCCGTTCATCTGTTCTTCTCCCAGAACGGCAGCCGGTGTGGTCAGTGTTGTGATGACGCCGATTTTCACCTTGTCAGCGGCAATGGCAGCACTTGCCGTTGCCGAAATGCCAAGCGCCAGCGCGCCGGCGAGAATTTTGCGGATCATATGTTTACTCCCTGATACTCAAATCTTGTGTGATTGCCTGTTTGGCAGGTATAGCCTCGAATTGATCCTATCACCCGGTTTTCACTTGGCAATCGCTTTATTGCCGAACGGTTTATGGCAGAATCTGCTGGCCGTTTGCATTGACGCCTGAATACAGCCAGCTCATGCCGTCATAGGATTGTTGAGCTGATCTGCCCGACAGCATCATTTGCCTGAGTTCTGCAAGCGGACCGGCCGCGTGATAGATGTCCCCGTAAAACCGCGCGGTCATCTGCACTCTGGCAGTACGCAAATACCGGTCCGCCTGATAGGCGAGGAAGGCATCGGTGGGGTCGCTGTGTGCTGACACATGGTGCGCCAGGCACACCGCGTCTTCGGTGGCCATGCAGGCGCCCTGCGCCAGGTATTGCAGCATCGGGTGGGCTGCATCGCCCAGCAGTGTCACACGGCCTCTGCTCCAGTTTTTGACAGGGTTGCGGTCGCACAATACCCACATGCGCCAGCTTTCGATCTTGTCGAGCATGCCCAGCACTTCCGCGTGCTGTCCGGCAAACCGCTGGTTCAGTTCGCCGATGTCGCCATAAATGTCCCAGCCTTCTTCATAGGCATCTGAATGAAACACCGACACCAGGTTGAAAATATCACCGCGATGCAGCGGGTAGTGCACCAGATGGGTTTTGGGCCCGGCCCACAGGATCACCTCGTCCTTGTGATTTGCTTCCGGAACGTCAGCCTCAGGCAGCACCGCCCGATAGGCAATATGGCCAGATACCCGCGGACGGCCGTCTGCAACGATTGTGTCGCGGATCTTTGACCACAGGCCGTCAGCACCAATCAGCGCGCAGGCATCGATCGTGCTGCCGTTGCCAAGAGTTACCCGCACGCCATTGTTGTCGTCATCATATGTCTCGACCTTCGATCCAAGCCGGACGTCGACCTTGCCGGTTGCCCGTGCCGCATCAATGAGGCTGTTGTGCAGATCAGGCCTGTAGATCACGCCATAGGGGTACTCGAAGCGGTCGGTAAACTCGCGTGTATTGAGGGGAACGCGTATCACTTCGGATCCGTCAACCGCATTCTTCATGACCATTGCATCGGGAAACACCGCATTGGCACGGATAGCGTCCGTTATGCCCAGCGTATCAAACATGCGAAACCCGTTCGGTCCCAGTTGAATACCGGCACCTGCTTCGCGCAGTTCGTCCTCACGCTCGACGACAATGCTTTCGATACCCTTTTGCGCCAATGCCAGTGCGGCTGCGAAGCCGCCTATGCCGCCACCGGCGATCAGGAATGGTTTGCTGGTCAAGGTAATTCCCCCGGCTCAAGTCGATGTTGGACGACATTCTGCATACAACCCACAGTAACTGATTTCAGCAAACCTTGCCTAGCATGCATCTGCTGCCTAACGTGTGCGACTTTAAGGCTTCACAACAGGACGCGCCCATATGCTGTCTAAGGACATCAACGATCTCATTACACAAACCGGTTCCGGCACGCCGTGCGGAAAACTGATGCGGCAGTACTGGCAACCCGCCGCCTTGAGCGATGAACTCAAAGGTCCGCGCCCTGTGGTGCCGGTGCGCCTGTTGGGTGAAGATCTGGTGCTGTTTCGCGACAATCAGGGTGAGTTGGGCCTGATCGGGCGTCATTGCCCGCATCGAGGCGCCGACCTGTGTCATGGCCGGCGCGAGGATAACGGCCTGCGCTGCCCGTTTCACGGCTGGCATTTCGACCGCTCCGGACAGTGTGTCGAACAGCCGGGTGAACCTGAAGGCAGCACCACGCATGAACAGATCCGGACCACATCTTATCCTGTAGTGGAAAAAAACGGGATGGTGTTTGCCTTCATGGGCGAAGGCACGCCACCGGCGTTTCCCGAACTGGACTGTTTCGTTGCGCCGGATACTCATGTGTTTGCCTTCAAGGGCTTGTGGGAATGCAACTGGCTACAGGCCATGGAGGTCGGCATAGACCCTGTTCATGCATCCTTCCTGCATCGGTTCCTGCGCGACGAAGACCCGGCCGACAGCTATGGCAAGCAGTTTCGCGACACTGCCGCCAATACCGAAATGCCGATGACGCAATTGCTGCGCGACTATCCACGACCCGACATCGAGGTGGAAGAAACCGATTACGGGCTGCGCCTGATCGCGCTCAGGCATCTGGATGATGGCCGGACCCATGTGCGCGTGACCAACCAGATTTTCCCCGAAGCGATCTGCATCCCGATGTCCAACGAGATGACCATCACCCAGTGGCACGTGCCGGTGGATGACGAGACCTGCTACTGGTATTCGATGTTCACCAGTTTCGCGGACCCGGTGAACAAGGAACTGATGCGCGAACAGCGGCTTGCTGAACATCGTTTGCCGGATTACGCGCCGCTGAAGAACAAGCGTAACAATTACGGCTATAACCCGGAAGAACAGGAAGCTGAAACCTACACCGGCATGGGGCTTGATATTAATGTCCATGACCAGTGGGCGGTGGAAAGCCCCGGACCGGTGTTCGATCGCACCAATGAGCACCTTGCCACATCCGACAAGGCGATCATTGCTTACCGGCGCATGTTGCGCCGGGCGATTGACGCCGTGGATGAGGGGGGCCATTTGCCGGGCATCGCCAATGGCACAGCACTGGACACAAAGGGTCCCGTTGCCGTTGACGCCATCGCGCCGGATGCCGAATGGCAATCGGTCTGGCGCGACCGGGACGCTGAACGCCGTGATGCGTGTTCGTGGACCAGCGCAGTGGCCGGGGAATAACAGATGAGTGATGTGGGACGTGAAGGCCTGGCCGCACATGCCGGCGTGGACAGTGCTGAACGGCGCAAGGCATGTGCCAATGTGCTGGAGCAGATCGAAAACCATGGCCTGGACACCGTGCGCCTCGCGTTTGCCGACCAGCATGGGATCTTGCGCGGCAAGACACTGATGGCACCGCAAGTGGCAAGCCTGCTCGCCAACGGCTGCGCCATGACATCGACCCTGCTGGCAAAGGACACCTCGCACCGCACGGTGTTTCCCGTTTGGGAAGCTGGCGCAGGCCTTGATATGGCCGACATGCAAGGTGCCGGTGACATGATCATGTTGCCCGATCCGGAGACTTTCCGCTTGTTGCCCTGGGTAGAAGGATGCGGCTGGCTGTTATGTGATCTGTATTTCAGCGACGGAAAACCAGTGCCGTTCTGCGTGCGTCGCAAGTTGCGTGATGCTGAGGCTGAACTGGCGAGCCGCGACATGGACATCCGGTTCGGACTGGAGGCGGAATTTCATATTCTGAAAGTCGAGGACTGGAACAAGCGCCCCGAAGATGCAGGGCAACCCGGAGCGGTGCCGGATGTTTCGCTGATGACACACGGTTTTCAATATCTGACCGAAGCGCGCGCCGACGAACTTGAACCCGTGACGGAGGTGTTGCGCAAGGCGTGCGTGGCGCTGCATCTGCCGGTGCGTTCGATCGAATGCGAGTTTGGCCCGAGCCAGGTGGAGTTTACATTTGCACCCATGTCTGCGGTTCAGGCCGCCGATGCCATGAGCCTGTTTCGCTCCATGGCAAAGCAGGTCTGCCGGCGCCAGGGACTGCATGCGACCTTCATGTGCAGGCCGCAGATTGCAAACCTGTTCGCATCAGGCTGGCATGTACATCAGTCGCTTGTATCGGCCAGTTCCGGCGCCAACCTGTTCATGCCTGAACCCGGTGGCGACCTGTTGTCGCCTCTGGGCCTGCACTACACAGCCGGCCTGTTGGCCGGTGCGGTTGAGGCCAGCGTGTTCGCGTCACCCACCATCAACGGCTACAAGCGCTACAGGTCTTATCAGCTGGCGCCTGACCGGGCGATCTGGGGCAGGGACAACAAGGGCGCCATGGTGCGGGCAATCGGGAGGTCGGATGACCCGGCCACACGCGTGGAAAACCGCGCTGCAGAGGCAGCGGCCAATCCCTATCTTCATCTGTCGGCACAAATCTGGGCCGGGCTGGACGGTATCGACAACAAGCGCGACCCGGGTCCGGCTGCCGACACACCGTACAAGACGGAAGCCGCAATGCTGCCGACCAACCTCATGGACGCGGTGGATGCGCTTGAGCACTCGCAACTGTTCCGGCAGCGCTTCGGCGACAGGTTCGTGGATTACCTGGTCCATATCAAACGCGCCGAGATCGCCCGCTTCCTGTCAGACGTGACAGACTGGGAGCATCGCGAGTACTTCGACCTGTATTAAGCCTGGGCTTTCAGCTGTTTTCCAGCTCTGGCAAATGCCGTGTTGGCTGCCGGCACGCCTGCATAAATGGCGGTCTGCATCAGCACTTCGCGAACGGTGTCCTGCGAAACACCCGCGCGCAACGCCGCTGCCAGGTGCAGGTCGAATTCCTCCCATCGTGACAGGGCCGCGCAAATTGCCAGAACCAGCATGCGGCGTGTGGTTTCATCGAGGCCCGGCCGGGTCCAGATTTCGCCCCAGGCACCGCGTGTGATCATGTCCTGAAACTCTGCGTTGAATTCGGTTCGGTTTCGAATCGATGCATCGACATAGTCATCGCCAAGTGCCGCTCTGCGGCGCTTCATTCCGGACGTGAATCGGTGATCGCTTGGCAATGTGTCCGTGCCCAGGAAGCCCGCAAGTGCGCGGGTAAAGTCATTGGGGCGCTCGGCACTGGAAATATGCGCAGCATCCAGCACTACGTGTACGGCGCCTTTGATTTCCCCCGCCATCATTTCGCCCCGCTCCGGCGGCGTCGACTGGTCGTGCCGGCCCGAAATGATCAGTGTCGGCACTGAGATTTTTCTCAATTCATCAAACGTATCGGCCTGTTTGAGCATTGCCGAACATCCCAGATAGCCTGTCGGGCTCATCTGTTCCAGGACGTTGCGGAAGTCGCTGACCGTGCCGGGATCGCTTTTGTGGAAACTCTCTGTGAAGAACCGTCCCAGCACCATGTCGGAAATCGCAGCCATGCCGCCCTGGCGGATCATGTCCATGCGCTGATCCCACATCTCGGGCGGACGGAAGTGAGGCGATGTATCGGCCAGCGTGAGTGTGGCGAGCCGGTTGCCTTCATGGATGCCGAGCCACTGCCCGGTCAGCCCGCCCATGGACAGCCCGCAGAAATGGAACCCGTCGAGGCCGAGATGATCTGCGATCCCGATAACATCTGCACCTAACCTGTCCAGCGGGTACATGCCGTCCGGCACATCGGACGCTCCATGGCCGCGCTGGTCATACCGCACCACTCGGAAGCGGTGTTTCAGGGCATCGGCCTGTGCCTGCCACATCAGGTGGTCACAGCCCAGCGAGTTGGAAAATATAATAGCAGGGGCATCGACCGGGCCTTCGGTGCGATAGAAAATGCGGCAATCATCACTTTGGGTCACAAACGGCATGGGCGGTTCCTCTGTTGGTGTGTTCCTGTCACATCGTAAAATAACCGGCGTGTCAAACCGCCAGACGGTATTCTTGGCTGGACGCACTGCCGTGATGGCGTTACGGCTGAAACGGACCATGGCGGCGCCCATGCAATTGTGGCAGCCGAAAGTGATTGGACTTCTCTTTATGGCAATACCCGGCAGTGCCCAGTCACCTCAAACGGACAATGTCACGACCGGCATAGTGTTGATGATTGGCGCTGTTGCCACGTTCACTGTCATAGACGCCTGTGCGAAATACCTGCTGGCGTCTGCCGTGCCGCCGATGATGGTGGTGTTTGCGCGCTACAGTCTGTCGTTGTTGTATGTTCTGGGCCTGATGTGGTGGACCGGCACACTGACCTTCAAATCGCATCATCCCGGATTGCAGGTGCTGCGCGGTGTCCTGTTGTTCGCTTCGACCCTGATGAATTTCATTGCCCTGCAGTATCTGCGGCTGGACCAGACATCAGCCATATTCTTCTCAAATCCGTTATGGGTGTGTGCCCTGTCACCGTTTCTGCTGGGCGAACGCATCGGGCCGCGGCGCTGGGCGGCGGTGGTCATTGGTTTTCTCGGTGTTTTGCTGATCATCCGGCCCGGTGCTGACGGTTTTCACTGGGCCATGCTGTTGTCTGTGACAGTGGCGGTCATAACGTCGCTGTACCAGATCATCACCCGCAAGATCGCAGGACGTGACCCGGCGCTGGTTTCGTTGTTGCTGCCGTCAATGGTCGGTACCGCGCTTGCCATGCCGATGGGTATCGCTAACTGGCATGTGCCGGTCTGGGGGCTTGTCGGATTGATGCTGCTGATGGGGGTTGCCGGCGGTGTCGGGCATCACATGCTGATCAAGGCACACACAATGGCGCCCGCACCGACACTGGCGCCATTCATCTACACCCAGATTGTCTGGATGATCATTGTCGGCTTTGTAGTGTTTGGCGATGTGCCGGACATTCACACGCTGGTCGGCGCGAGCATCGTGGTGTCCAGCGGCCTGTATGTTTATTATCGCGAACAGGTAACCAAGCGCAGAGCCCTGAATTCACCGTGACACAGAAGCAGATACTTCCATGAGCAATCTCAAGTTGAATCCCGCAGTCGCAAGGCTGGAAGAAGAAGGCGCATTCTTTGTCCTCGACAAGGCGTTGAAGATGAAGACTGAAGGTCGTCCGGTCATTAATCTTGGCATTGGCCAGCCGGACTTTGCGCCACCGGCCCACGTACTGGAAGCAGCGCTCAAGGCGGTCAGGGATGGCCCGCACGGATATACTTCTCCGGTTGGCATGGCATCCTTGCGAGAGGCCGTCGCAAACAGCGTGTCTACACGCTATGATGTCCCGGTTGAAACCGATCAGGTGGTGATTGTGCCCGGCGGCAAGGTCACGATTTTCTTTGCCTGCATGGTATTCGGCGGGGCGGGAACCGAAATTCTGTATCCCGATCCCGGTTTTCCGCCATATCGTGAAGCCATCAAGGCGGCATCTGCCAAACCGGTTCCATACGCCATTCGCGAAGACCGGAATTTTGGGTTTGACGCCTATGAGGTGCTGTCCCAGATCACGCCAGCCACGCGCCTGATCATCATAAATTCACCAGCCAATCCGACCGGCGGTGTGGTGGAGGCGGGCGAACTGGACAAACTGGCAAAGGGGCTGGAAGCCCATCCACAGGTGGCAATCCTGTCGGACGAAATATACTCGCACCTGGTCTTTGAAGGGGCGGGCTTTCGCTCATTGCTGCAATATCCGGCGTTGAAAGACCGGGTCATCCTGCTGGATGGCTGGTCAAAGACCTTCGCCATGACCGGGTGGCGATTGGGTTACGGCATCTGGCCGACAGGGCTCGTCAACGCCGTGCGCGGTTTGATTACCGTCGATCATTCCTGTGTCAATGTTGCAGCCCAATTCGCCGGCCTTGCGGCAATCGAGGGCCCGATGGATGAAATCGACCGGATGCGGGCAACATTTGCCGAACGCCGGGACGTGGTTGTCGCTGGTCTCAACAACATGCCGGGTGTCACCTGCCGGGTGCCGGGCGGCGCCTTTTACGCATTTCCCAATATCACCGGCACGGGTATCGGGTCAAAGCAGCTTGCAGATCGCTTGCTGATGGAAGCCAATGTGGCGCTGATCCCCGGTGACAGTTTCGGAGCCAACGGCGAGGGCTATTTGCGCCTGTCTTATGCAGCCGGCCTTGACGAGATCGAAGAAGCCCTTGCCCGCATGCGTGACCTGATCAGCGGATCTGTTTGAAAAACAACGTCCCGTGCCGGGAGCGGGGTGGGAATTGGCGGGTGCAGTCCCGGCACGGGTGTCGTTAGATGCAAGAGCAACATGCGTTCAATCAAAAAGCGCCCCTGGTTTTGTGCAGGAAACGGGTTTCTTTTTGGGGTTACGCAACTGACGCCTTCCTTGCACGTATGCTGGTGTATCCGCCTTGCATGACAGCTGCGTGTCAAAATGAAGTCAGTCACTACTTCCTTCGGTGTTATGGGTTCAAGATTCCGGCAACTGCTCGCGGAACTTTGATTTGATAATTTTCAACGGCAGTGACACGTTTCAGCGTGTGACCATGACCCGTCGACATATGACTGCACTGGTTGCGGCAGCAGTGCTTGCAGCCGCAAATTCTCCGGTGGCGCGCGCGGCATCAAACATCATGTCTGCGCCGGACGCGCTGGCGGCGGCTGCCAGGGGCGACGTTGTTCTGGTGGATATCCGCACGCGCGGAGAGTGGAAACAATCAGGGCTGGCAGAACCTGCACTGGCGATATCCATGCATGAGGCCGGCTTTGTCAGGAATCTTGCCAAGGCACTGGGTGGTGATCGTTCCAGGCCGCTTGCCCTGATCTGTGCTGTCGGCGGACGCAGCGCTCACATGCAGCGCCTCCTGGCCACCGCCGGGTTCACCAATGTGATCGATGTGTCTGAAGGCATGTTCGGCTCCAGAGCAGGTCCTGGATGGCTGAAGCGCGGTTTGCCGGTGAAAACCTGGGTGCAGGACTGAATCTGTACTGCACAGGAAACCTTCAATATTCACGAATTGTCGGTTGCCAACACAATCGATTTGCAATTGGTTTCGCGCAAAGTGAGTAGCAACAGAAATTCTGGCGGGGACCATGCATCCGCCCCTGAACCCGGACAGAAACGGGGTAACCGTCAAGCATCTGTTTCGCCAGGACAGTTTGACACTGACGCGCGTCTCCGAAGTACCCTTTCAACAGGCCGCGCGCTTTATGACGGTCCCGCTCGCGGCGGTCTTGAAGGACTTGTCGTACGCACAAGAAAGCTTCGAATTACTGGGCCGATCGCAGCGAATCTGAGGGAATTGGTGTCTGCAATACGAACCATCGCAAAAACCGCAGCAGACGTGATGCCCATTTCAATGAGAATGGAGAGTGCGGAGTTTGGCTGGACGATTGCGTTTGAAAACAGGAACCACAGAAGGTGGTTCGCCGCCAGGGCCATGATGGCACCAGCGGAAAACACCTCCAATGAACTGCGGCCAAGGCGGGACAGAATGCTGTCAGCTGTGGCCTGATGGAAAAAGCGTATCAATGGAGCGTCACGCAAGTTGACGCAAAGGTAGATCAGCGCCAGCATGTACGATACGCGCAACGGCGACTGGAAGGTTTTGCTCGCACCGGTCCAGAAAAAATCATTTCTTGTATCAACCCACGCAAGGACATCGGGTGATATTCGGGTAAGAATGGTGGCGCATATTGGCCCGGCAGCAACCAGCGCAGCTGCGGCAAGGATCAATACATTGCTCTTGTACAGGGTAATTCCTTGCGCTCTCGCAGCGCCAAATGAAATACCGGCCGCGAAAATCAAGTTCCACGGTAGAATTGTCAGGGATAGAGGGACGCCGCTCAGGCTATTGCTCTCGACCCATCCAAAGTGTCCGGCCGAGAGCCATATCGCCCCGGCAGGTAGCAGGGGGTACCAGAATCGTTTCGATGCCAGCCAGACATATAAGGGTGCCAGAAGCATCAACGCCACGTAGAGCCGCAAGACGACAGAATAACCCGCTGTCTGCTGCATCGTCAGAACGTGCCACAGATAGGTGGCTGCACCGTGAGTTTCGATCAAATGCCCGGGCAAATTCGTGGGCGCTGATGCAGGTGCAACTGCATCGCCGACGAGCAATATCATGATCGACACAATGGCAATCACCGAATTGACCCAAAAAAGCAACCTTGCGCGCCGCCAGATTTTTATCGTGTTGGCTCTGGTGTAACGCTCGCCGAGTTTTGGACCGTAAGCCAGGAATGATGCGATACCCGCCAGGAAGATAAATACGTCAGCGGCATCGGAGAACATTATATTGATCAGCGAGAAGTTGTGCAAAAAACCTAGCGTAATATGATTGACGAATATGAAAATTAAACAGAGTCCGCGAATTGCATCTATCGCGTGAATTCTATCCATTTTCAATCGATCATTTGGCATCCAATAATTAGGGTCGAATTTGCTATATAAACAGTAAATTAAAATATTGAATACTTAAAACAACCTAGAGTTGATTCTTGTATTGAAAATGAATATAAAGATGTAAGAACGATATGAAAATATAATATAGTAAAAATATAATAATAATTATGTATTTGCGATTTTTGTATTATGATTCCAGATTGATGTTCTATTTATTTGTATACAGATGGAAATTGATGCGTTAATAAAAAGTTAAAAACTGTCTGGAGCCACGGCAACTTGGAGTTGATCCGGGGTGGGTTTTTTGACGGTTTCAATCAAAAAGCGCCGTTTATTTTATGCAGTAAACTGACTTTTTTATGCAGTAGGCTGATTTTTTTGGTTCTTGCGCGCCTGACACCACCCTTACCCGTCGGATGGCGTGACCGGTTTGCATGATAGTTGCGTGTTAAGATGAAGCCGGACACCGGGCTGGTCGCTCACAACTGCCTGCGGAAAATCGGCCAGGTCACCGGGTGGCAACCGGGTCAGCCTGGTTGCCCGGATTTGCACCCCTGGCGGGCGCAGGCCGTGGATGTTTGGGACGCGGTTTGCCAGCATAACCCTGGACGCAAAGCTGAGTAACTACTGAACAGGAAACCTTCAATATTCACGTACTTTTGGTTGCCAGAACAACCGGTCTGCAGTTGGTTTCGCGCAATGTGAGTGACAGCAGAAATCCAGCTCCCGACCAAACCACCAGACAGATGAATGCAAATCTGTAATCTGCTGTATCGTAAATCCGGGCACCTTCCAGCATCTTCCCGTCCCAACGCAGGTCGAGCATCCAGCCGATAATGGGCTGCAGGATCGCACCTGCAGCAACCGTGGCAGCATTCACCAGGCCTGAAACCGAGCCATGCAGCCGCTTGGCCGACACTTCTCGCGCCAGCGCAAAGGTAATCACCATGCAGCCGCCGGTGAAACCTGACAGGAACAGCGCGGCTGCTGTGAAGAACAGGCCGAGATTGGGAACGAATGCGATGATCGCGACCAGCCCGCAATTGAGTGCCGTGCCAACAACAAGAGGCAGTTTCCGGCGGCCAATCCTGTCGGACAGCCAGCCCGACAGGGGGGCGCCGATTGCCCAGCCGAGCAGGGATAACGAGGTGTAGATCGCGCTGGTCGGCCGGTCCAGCCCGTAGGCGCTGGCGAGAAACGGCACGCCCCACAACCCGCCAAGCGCCAGCATGGGCCCGGACATGCTCATCGCAACAATGGCGATGCGCCAGATCTCGGTACGTTTTATGGTATCTTTGAGGCCGATCCAGATTTCTGCCCATTGGGTATCATTGGCCTGCTCCGCTGTTCCGGAATCGGGTGAGTTGCGCACGATGAGTGCCGTCAGAGCTGCCAGGCCGATGGCAAAACCCCCGGCCCATATCATTGTCTGGCGCCATCCAAAAGCCTCAACGGCAAGCGCCAGCGGTGCCTGGCCGACGATACCGCATACCATGGCGAAGAACATGGCAAGTCCGGTCAAAAGGGCGAAGTGCCTGGGATGAAACCACCTGGATGCCAGTGCCATGCTGGCAATAAAGCCGACCGCGGAGCCGGCTCCTACCATGAACCGCCCGACATAGGCGGCATTTACTGATCCGGCGGTGCCAAAAATGATGCTGCCGGCAGCAGCGAGCAACAACGCAATGGTGAGCATGAGCCTTGCCCCATAGCGATCAAGCAGGGCTCCGATGGGCAACTGCATTGCCGCATAAGGGTAAAAATACAAGGCGGATAGTTGCCCCATGACGGCACCTGTGACCGCGAATTCGGCCATCAGGTCCGGGATCATGACGCTTGGTGCTACGCGCTGGAAAAACGCATAACCGAAAGCAAGTGCGCTGAGAGACCAGATGGCAAGTGCCAATGCCAGGCTTGCCGGCCTTGCCGCTTGGGTCGATGATTTTGCGGATCCTGTAGCCACTGTTTGTATAACACCGCCCGGGTGCAGCATCCCACCTGGAGGCTGGCGAAATATCAAGTCAGGACAACGTGGGCTCAATAGAACCAACACGGTTGATCTAACAATTTGAAAACGACCAGCTTGACGAATTTGAGGTGCTTCGCCCCAAGATCATCCTGATCTGATGTGAAGTGTTTGACGGTGCAGGGCACAAAAGTAAAGGCCCTTGAGACGAGATCTCAAGGGCCTTCTGTAAGTCTGCCGAAACAGTCTCCCGGCAAATGCAGAAAGATCAGCAATTGTCGCAGTCAAGTGTCAGTCCGTTGCGCGGGCGCTGCGCGACCGATTCTTCAACTTCCCAGGTTCCGCTTCCGACAATGTAGCCGACAAGCGGTTGGAATGACAAACACACGCGGGCAACGATAATATCGTTATCTTCCTGTGTGAGTTTGTCCAGTGCGTCGCCTGTCATGCTTGGCGGTGCACCACCGCAACCACCGCGCGAATGGGACCATTCCTGTGTCACGTTGTTGCCATTGCGGCGAAAGTTGACCAGGTCGACCTTGGTATCTGTCGCTGAAAACGGTGTCATGATGGCGTCGGCAGCCCGAATGAACTCATCGAGCTCGCCAACTGTAACGGTGGCTGATTCTTGTGTCGTCAGATCGACGACCGCGCTTGCCGCCACGGCGATTTTGCGTTTCAGTGAAATCGCATAAGTAACATCAATCGTTCCCAGCAATAGCAAGATCATCATTGGAAACAGCAAGGCGGCTTCAATGCTGACAACACCATCTTTCTTGCGGCCGAAACTTGTAAACTTGCCTACAATGCCTGCAGGAACGGCATTCGGCCTGATGACTGATGAATTTTCCATCGTAGTGGTTTCCCGAGCGGTAGATGTTGTTGTTGAAGGGCGCATCATCGGATCAATCAAATGGTTCGTTGCGGAATACCGCCACGCCCCTTACCAGGTGTTTGTCATGGCCGTGATTTGCCAGCCAGTTTGGCGGAGGTGTGCTGGTGCCCTTGATATTCAGCAGTTCCATGATGTTCGGCGTGAACAAATTCCATTCATAAAATGTCTCGACGATTACAATGTCGCCGGCGCTGCCGATGTCGAATGCGCCGTCCGTGGCGTCGTCGCTTAGTTCACCATCCTGCGAGGCATCCGTGCGGTTGCTGGCATCGGAAAAATCGTTGCGTACCTCAACATTGACGTAAATCTTGCCGCAATCGATCATTGAGGGAAGTTTGGCGCACAATTGGTTTTTGAATTCAGCTTTTGAAAAGCCGCCTGAATGGGCCTGTCCGGTCCGGATCAACCGGGATGCTGAAGTTGTGGCGCTCTGGACGGCAAATTCAGAAAACAACGTAAGGCCGGTTTCGAAAGTCGCCATCATCAGAAACAGAAACGGGGCGCCAACGAAAGCGAACTCGATCGCTGTTGCACCGCTGTCGTCTTTTCGAAAACTTTTGCGAAACCGATTGAAGGTTCGATTTAACTTCAAGATCATGCCGTACTCCCGAACTTTAACCAACTGCCCTGTTCCAGCCTGCTGGACCGGTGTTGATTTCTCGTTCTTGACCTGCAGACACACCTCGGTCCATCTACAGTTTGAATTGTTCAGGAAATTATTACCGGACTGGCCTTTACAAACTCTAAGTATTGGAGGGCAAATTTTAACGGTTATGTTAGGGAATTGTTAACCAGATCATCCAGGTGCGAACATTGCCGCCGCGCTGACTGTTGGGCGGTACCTGACGCGAACAGACTATCCCGGACAAACCGGCTATCTGTCAGGCACCGCGTTTCACGGTCTGCACATTTAAGTGAATCCGGTTATTGAGCGTCGCCACCGCTGCCCGTGGACGCTGCGCCTGACGACAAGTCGGTCTTTGCGCCAATCTGTTCACGCTGCTCTTTATACCTTCCAAACTCGTCATTCACGATAAGTGGCTGATCACAGAACGGCTCACAGTTCATGGTCCTGCGGTTGTTGCCGCCTCGGAATACGCTCACAACCTGGTTTTCGGTGCGTTGGACATTCACCATCATGTTGGCAAGCTGCTTGCCGTCGAAATCCAGCACGATGATCTTGGTGCGGCCGGTATTCTTTCCGATGACAATCAGTTTGTTGCCCTGGATGCTGGCGTCTGCAAACATCGGGTTGGACACAACCACGGTCGACGGTTCTCCCGCCAGCTTCACCAGCTTTGCATCATCCACATCCAGTGCCAGTTTTGAATCGGCAATGGCCGTGCCGGTTACAGCAAGGATTCCGACCAAGCCAAGTGCGGTGCCAAGAATGAAGGAGCGGGTTGTTGCCAGAGAACTCATTTTGATAACGATCCTTGTTCGCATGATCACTTTGATAGCGCTGGACACTGTGGTGCCCGTTCGATGGCCCCTATAACACCTGAAAATGGTGAATGAACCCTTACGATGAAGAAACTGATCTGGTGTGACGCCCTCCGACGGCCGGTGCCTGACATTATTATATATAGGCGCTCAAATAGGAGGCAGATGGGTAGGGGAGAGATCTTCGTTAGTCGAAAGCAGGTTGGAACGACCGCTAGTCTTTATAGTGGTGTCATATAGCCCGGAGCAACTGAAGAGTAAAATATATAGAAGTTTTATACTATGTAAAATTTTAATAAAATTAGATTTTAGTTTTAATAGTAACGATTTATTTGCCATTCGGTGACGATGGGCTTGTTGTTGATCGCTTTTCATTGGGCGTTTACTTGATGTTAATAGCTGGAGCCTAGGTTGAGCCTCGGTTCAGACGACAAACCCCTCAGGGGATCACCCACGAAGGGTAGTTTGTTCCAGTGCTGTAAAAACTGTGAAAAATCTAAGGAGAGAATTATGTTCGCACGTTTCTTTAAAGACGAATCTGGTGCCACTGCCATTGAGTACGGCCTTATCGCTGCTGCTACTGGCCTTGCTCTGGTTGCTGTAATGCCAACCATCGGCACAAGCCTCGAAACTCTGTTCGGTAACATCGACGCTGGTCTGCAGTAAGTCGACCCGAAAGCGAAAGCTTAATCGCGGGCCAAAGAGCCTAGGCCCGCGATGATATTATACAGGGAGGCTCCCTAAGCCGCCGGTCATGTACCGGCGGTTTTTGTTTTTCTGATCCAGGTAACGGTGTTGTCGGCAAATCCCGAGGTCAGCGTGATATCTGATCAAAACCACAACGCGTTTAACCGCCCCTTTACTATCATTATGAGACTTTGCACCAATTGTGAAACTACCGTCCCGGCAACCTGCCGAATTGGATGAACGACACAACGGGAGTTAACCTGCAATGATCGAAACCTTGATCTTCGCGCTGTTTGCAATTCTGATGATTGCGGCAGGTATAGGCGACTGCCTGACAATGAAAATTCCGAACTGGCTGAACGGATTGATCGGTATCAGCTTTTTTGGAGCGGCGTTTGCTGTAGGGATGCCAATCGAACAGATCGGCTGGCATTTAGCCACTGCGGCCGTTGTGCTGGTTCTCGGTTTTGGATTGTTTGCGGCCGGCAGCATTGGTGGTGGTGATGCAAAACTTCTTGCTGTCGCCGCCTTGTGGCTGGGGAGCGGGCAACTCATCGAGTTTCTCGTTGTTATGGCGCTGGCGGGCGGCGCGCTCGCGGTCATTATGAAGTTTTGGTGGTGGATCAAGCTGGAAATGGAACTGCGTGGCCTTGATCGGGAAAAGTCCAGGGTAAAGACATCTATTGATTTGCCATATGGCATAGCCATTGCCGTGGGCGCCTTGTTCGCGTTCCGTCACAGCTGGTGGCTGGAAGCGCCAAATCTACAGCTTCTTGGCTGACCCATTCAATGCCCGCTCACAGCGGGCATTTTTGATTCGAGACAACAGCATGATGTTTTTTAGGCAAAACTAAGATTGTTTAGTGCCGGTTAACCATAATTTGACGTTTCCCGATCATTCTGCAGTGGAGATATCCGAACGAACTTCCGTTCCTACTGGAGAGTTATCAGATGAGTAAATCACGTTTTGTTGTCATGGGCGTGGCCGCAGTCGCAGCCGGAGCAGCAGCGTTTCTGGCCAATGGTTTCCTGGGACAGCCGCAGAAATCGGAAGTTGTGGAAGTGAATAAAGTTTCCATGACGCCTGTTCTGGTCACATTGAAAGATATTCGCGTTGGCGAAACTCTGGATGCATCCAATTTGGGATGGAAAGACTGGCCCACTGACCGTGTTGGCCAGTTGATGATCACCAAAAGCGGCAACACCGACATATTTGAAGAACTCAAGAGCGCACGGGCGCGGGCGGGTTTGTTTGAAGGTGAACCACTTAACAAGCGCCGCATTGTTCAAGTCGGCGACGCGGGCTTTATGGCCGCCGTCCTGCCAAAGGGCATGCGGGCAATCTCGATCCGCGTCTCTGCAGAAACCGGCGCAGGTGGATTTATTCTGCCCAATGATCGCGTTGACGTCCTTCTCACCCGCAAGATTTCAGGAAACCGGGATGTATCCGAGATGGTTCTGACCAACGTCCGTGTCCTGGCAATCGATCAGCAGATAAAGAGCACTGAAGATGGCGGGCAAGTGATTGTCGGCAAAACGGCAACGCTGGAACTCAAACCTGTACAGGCCGAAGTTCTCGCACTGGTTGAAAGCTCCGGCCAGTTATCACTCGCCCTTCGTTCGCTTGCAGATGCAGGAGACAAGAAGCTTGGAGATGATGGGCCGCGGGTTTCGGAGAAATATGCACATGGTTCAAAAGGCACCATCAATCAATTCCGGTACGGCATCATGAACCAGATCGTGAATTCAAAGTAAGGCAGACAACTGATGTATCCCTCACTCCTCAGCATGCCCAGGCTTGATATGGGCACCAAGACACCAGCCAGTGCAATCGTTTCTCTGGTTGCTGCTCTTGCGGTTTTCTTCATTGTGTTAACGGCAGCGTTCACACCTGCGCAGGCCGGTGATGATTCCCGTTTTCTGCGCATGGGTTTGAACAAGTCCGTCGCGATCAGGTTACCTGTCGCCGCCAAGGATGTTCTTGTCGGCAATCCGGCAATTGTTGATGCCGTCGTCCGCACGCGAACGACAGCTTATCTGTTCGCGAAGGCGAACGGCCAGACCAACATTTTCTTCTTTGATGCCGCGGGCAGGCAGATTCTGAACCTCGATATCGAGGTTGCCGCTGATACCAAAGCGTTGAAGCAGCTTCTCGACCGCACTTTGCCGGATAATCAGATAAAGATTGATACCGTAGCTGACAGTATTGTCCTGCGCGGGGTCGCCGCATCTGCCGGCCAGGCCAAACAGGCAACTGACCTGGCAGAGCGCTTTCTTGGTGCAGGCGGAACTGACGGTTCTGCCAAGGTGGTTTCAGCCATGACCATTGCCGCTCGCGAACAGGTAACGCTTCGGGTCCGTATTGCGGAAGTTCAACGTGATGTGCTGAAGCAACTTGGTGTTGATTATAATGCGGCGTTTTCACAGGGAAGTTTCTCCGCCGGCATGCTGACGGGTAACCCGTTCTCGCTGAATGGCGCTATTGGTTCATCCATTCTTCCCTTAAATCCACTTACAGGTCTGGGTGGTAACGGCGCAACGACCGGTGCCCGGCTGCAATATGGCGAAAGCATTGATGCAATTGTCCAGGCAATGGAACAGGACGGTTTGCTGCGCACGCTTGCAGAACCCACGCTGACCGCGATCTCTGGCGAAAGCGCCAAGTTCCTCGCTGGCGGTGAGTTCCCAATTCCGGTGGCTGTGGATGCCAACACCATCTCGGTGGAGTTCAAGGAGTTTGGTGTGGCGCTGGGCTATTCACCGGTGGTTCTGTCCTCCGGGCGCATCAGCCTGAAAATAAATACGGAAGTCTCGGAACTGACCCCGCAAAACGGTGTTCAGGTCACCGGCATTACCCTGCCTGGCCTTTCCACGCGCAAGGCTGAAACGACTATTGAGTTGCCGTCAGGTGGTTCAATGATCATGGCCGGCCTCATCCGGGATCAGACCCGACAGCAGATTGCCGGTATTCCCGGCGCCAAGGATCTTCCAATTCTTGGACAGCTGTTCCGGTCGCGCGATTTCCAGAAGAACACGTCTGAGCTGACGGTCATGGTGACACCGTTCATCGTCAAGCCGGTCAATGAGCGGTCACTGACCAATCCTGCCGAAAAACTGTCGGTAGCGACGGATCGCCAGACCATCCTGTTTGGCCGCTTGAACAAGATGTACGGCAACCAGGGCGGCACCGGAAAAGGAACCACCTATCACGGCAATGTCGGCTTCATCGTCGAATAATGGCAGAGCCACGGAGAATGAAAATGAACAAGTTTGTATCAAAGTCCCGCAGTGCAATGCATACCCTGGCCCCGGCAGTGGCGCTTCTGGCCCTTACTGCCTGCCAGCACCAGATGTCAGGTGGTGTGGATGACGTCTACATGCCGCAAATGCATTATGAAATTCATCCCATAGAGGTCGCCAAGGGCACTGTGAAGCTCCAGGTGCCGACCCGATCTGCCAAGCTCACAACTAAAGAGCAGAACGCAGTCAGGCAGTTTGCCCACCAGGCGAACGAAACCGATGCCTCGAAAGTCTACGTACGTCGCCCGGCCGGCGGCATGGTGGGCAATGCGGTTGCAGCAAAAGTGGCGCAATTGCTGGAGCGCGAGGGCGTCAGCCCACATCGCATCAAGCATTCTTCCTATAAAGGAGGTGCCCGTTCACCGGTTCTGATGTCGTTTACCCGGAAATTTGCGGTGACCGGCGAGTGCGGTGACTGGAGTGACAACCTTTCTGAAACTTATTCCAATCAGAATTACAAGAACTTTGGTTGTTCCGGGCAGCACAATCTCGCTGCCATGGTCGCCAACCCCGAGGATTTCGAAGCACCGCGTACGTCCACTTCGGCAAGCGCAAGCAGGCGTAATGAAGTCTTCAAGAAATACATAGGTGGTGAGGACACTACCGCAGCCCAGGCGACACAGGCACAAGCAAAAGCCAGCGATGTGGCACAGTAACAGTTGACAAGACAAGAGTGGAAACCATGACCCAAACTGAACCACAAGCCCCTGCGACAGATAGCGGAACACCGGTTGTTGCTGCGGTGCCGCGTATCAATATTACGGTGTTTTGTTCAACGCAGGCGACCATAGCCGCAATGCAGCAGGTGGTTGTCGACCGCCGTATGGCACGGGCACATGTTGACGTCCGCAATGGCGGCATAATGGCAGCGGCTCAGGCCTTCAGCCAGGCAACCACACCCGATGTCCTCGTTATGGAAACGGAAGGCCATCGCGATCAGGTCCTATCTGAACTCAGTCAGTTGGCACAGGTGTGTGATCCGTCTACCAAAGTGATTTTGATCGGTCACGTAAATGACGTCATTCTGTATCGCGAACTGATCCGCCAGGGCCTCAGCGAATATCTTGTGGCGCCGGTCCATCAGCTTCAGGTGATTGATGCCATCAGCTCGTTGTTCAATGAACCCGGCGCCGATCCGATAGGTCGCATTGTCGCTTTCATCGGAGCAAAAGGCGGTGTCGGATCCAGTACCATTGCCCACAACGTGGCAGCACTTGCCTCGGGTGAGTATCAGGTCGATACGATTGTTACTGATCTTGATCTGGCCTTTGGTACCGCAGGCCTGAACTTCAATCAGGATCCCGCTCACGGCATCGCAGAAGCCATTGCTTCATCTGATCGCATCGACCAGACCATGCTTGAACGGTTGCTGACAAAATGCAGTGATCGGCTGAACCTTCTGTCGGCACCGGCACAAGTTGAAAAGTCTCTGGGTATTGAAGACGACACCCTTGAGCCGATAATTGATGCAATTCGTTCCAGCGCGCCGCTGATCATTCTCGACATCCCCAACCTGTGGACTGTCTGGTCGAAGCAGCTTCTTCTGGGTGCTGATGATGTCATTATCACCTCTACTCCTGACCTTGCCTCGCTGCGCAATACCAAGAACATTTTTGACTTCCTGACTGCTGCGCGGCCCAACGACAAGGCTCCCCTGATTGTTCTCAACCAGGTCGGTGTACATAAGCGTCCGGAAATACCGGTAGCGGAATTTTCAAAGGCAATTGGCGTTGAGCCGACGGTGGTTATTCCATTTGACGCGCACGTGTTCGGCACCGCAAGCACCAACGGACAGATGGTCGGCGAAGTCGGTCCGAAATCCAAGGCCGCTGAACAGGTCGCAATGCTTGGTCAGTTGCTGATTGGCAAAAACCCTGAAGCGCCTGCAGGCAAGGGTGGCTCTGCGCTTGCCAAATTGTTGCCCATGCTGAGGAAGAAGTAATGTTTGGTAAACGGGGAGAAGGTTCAACACCTCAACCGCCGGCGCAACCGGCTGTGCCGGACAGCGAGCCGGCAAAGGCCGCGCCGGCGCCTGCAGCCAAGCAGGCACAGGTTATACCTGGGTTGGATCTGGGTGACACCAGCGCTGCCCAGCCGAGCGACGCTGCGGCTGATGCAGCTGCCTCCGCGGCTGCGCCGGCAAAGGCGGCACCGCCAAAACCTGCACGAGATGGCAAGAACGGACGGTCGGAAAATTACTACGATATAAAAACCACGATCTTCAATGCGCTGATTGATGCGATCGACCTGACCCAGCTCGGTCAGCTTGAACGCGATGCGGCGCGTGATGAAATTCGCGACATCGTCAACGAGATTATTTCTCTCAAAGACGTTGCAATGTCGATTGCCGAACAGGAAGAACTGCTCGAAGACATTTGCAATGACGTTCTTGGTTACGGGCCGCTCGAACCCCTGCTCGCGCGCGATGATATCGCCGACATCATGGTCAATGGCGCGGACACCTGCTTCATCGAGGTTGACGGCAAGATGCTGGATGCCGGCGTCCGCTTCCGCGATAACGCCCAGTTGTTGAACATCTGTCAGCGTATCGTTAGCCAGGTCGGCCGCCGTGTCGACGAAGCCAGCCCGATCTGTGACGCTCGATTGATGGATGGCTCACGTGTCAACGTGATTGCCCCGCCACTTGCGATCGACGGGGCCGCGCTCACCATTCGTAAGTTTAAGAAGGACCGTCTGCGCCTCGATGATCTGGTGAAATTCGGATCCATTACGCCTGATGGCGCTGAAATACTGCAGATCGTCGGCCGGGTTCGCTGCAATGTGCTGGTATCCGGTGGTACCGGTTCTGGCAAGACAACCCTGTTGAACTGTCTGACCGGTTACGTTGATCATGAAGAGCGCGTCATCACATGCGAAGATGCCGCCGAGCTCCAGCTTCAGCAACCACATGTTGTGCGTCTTGAAACACGTCCGCCGAACCTCGAAGGTGAAGGTGAAATCAGCATGCGCGACCTGGTGAAAAACTGCCTGCGTATGCGTCCTGAACGTATCATTGTGGGTGAGGTTCGTGGCCCTGAGGCCTTTGACCTGTTGCAGGCAATGAATACAGGCCATGACGGTTCGATGGGCACGCTGCATGCCAACTCGCCGCGTGAAGCCCTGTCACGTCTGGAATCGATGATCACCATGGGCGGGTTCTCCCTGCCATCCAAGACCATCAAGGAAATGATTACCGGTTCCATTGATGTGATTGTTCAGGCTGCCCGCCTGCGTGACGGTTCGCGACGCATCACCCATGTGACCGAAGTTGTCGGCATGGAAGGTGATGTGATCATTACGCAGGATCTGTTTGTTTACGAAATCGTCGGTGAAGATGCCAATGGCAAGATCGTTGGCCGGCATCGTTCGACTGGCATTGCGCGGCCGAATTTCTGGGACCGTGCGCGTTATTACGGTGAGGAAGCACGGCTGGCAACTGCGTTGGAAAACGCTGAAGTGGCCGATGAAGATTACAACGGCTGACCGTCGTGACACCAGGCAGACCTGGGTTCGACTGAACCTGTAAAGCTGCCCTGGCACTTTGGAAACGATCAGTTTTTGGCGTTTGACCGATTAAGTCAAAACCATACTGATCCAGGAGACGAGACAGGAAATGGAATTTAGTCCGGAGTTGACGAAAATCGCGTTCGTGGTGTTCGCCGCCTTGAGCGTGGGCGGCCTGGCAATAGGTCTGCTGTTCCCCTATTTTTCGGGTCAGGCAGATGTAAACAGGCGTGCCCGGCGCGTCACATCGGGAGAAGGCGGCAGCAAAGCCAAGACTGGCGGCAAGGACAAATCCGCCGCACGTCGCCGTCAGATTCAGGACACCTTGAAGCAATTTGAGGAAGCTGAGAAAAAGCGCAGAAAGAAACTGACCGTCCGGCAGATGATCGGGCAGGCCGGGCTTGATATCTCGATGAACACTTTCATCGTTGCGTCTCTCATTGTCGGTGCAGTGTTCTTTATTGGCTCGTTTATCGTTGGCGTCCCGATCTATATCAGCGCCATAGCGGCCGTAGTTGGAGCGTTTGGCTTGCCTCGCTGGTTCCTGAATGTCCTGGCAAAACGTCGCCGTGAAACATTTCTGCGGGAATTTGCCGACGCAATTGATGTGATGGTGCGTGGTATCAAGGCGGGGCTTCCCGTGTCCGATGCGCTTAAGATCATCGCAAAAGAAACCCCCGATCCTGTAGGGCCGGAGTTTCTGGACGTGGTTGAGGGTCAACGGGTGGGCATTACCATCGATCAGGGCCTGGAGCGCATGTATGAACGCATGCCTTTGGCGGAGGTCAACTTCCTGGCGATTGTCATGGCCATTCAGGCCAAGACAGGTGGTAACCTTGCTGAAGCTCTCGGCAACCTTTCGCGGGTTTTGCGTGATCGCAAGAAAATGAAACAGAAAATCGACTCTGTGTCGCAGGAAGCCAAGGCGTCTGCCGCAATCATTGGTGCGCTGCCGTTCCTGATTGGCGGTGCCATGATGGTACTGAACCCGACTTATCTCCTGCCGCTATTTGAGACGAAAATGGGCAATGTCCTGCTTGTATGCTCAGGCTTGTGGATGAGCTGCGGCGTGCTTGTCATGCGCAAGATGATCAACTTTGATTTCTGATCAAACTGGAAACTAGACCACCATGATCGAGTTTATTTATTCCCTGTTAGAGCCGCGCAATCTCATTACGATTCTCGTGGCACTGTCGGCATTTGCAACTGTGGTAACCTTGACGGCTCCGTTGCTCCAGGGCGACAAGATGCAGGCCCGCATGAAAACCCTGGCAGTGGAGCGCGATAAACTGCGCACGCAAAACCGCCAGTCCCTGCAGGACAAGGACAGCAGGCGTCTTAGAGACAATGCGCCGAAGGGTGTGGCCGCGCAGATTGTGGATGCACTGAATCTCAAGAACATCCTGGAGGCGGAGACGTCTCGCAAACGGTTGCGGCAGGCGGGACTGCGCTCGGAAAAGCATCTGGTGACCTATCTTGCTGCCAGGGCAATCACGCCGATAATCGCCGGTGTGATTGTGTTCATATATTCTGCAACCGTGTTTGCCGACCAGGTCACGGGTTCCATGCGCATAACGACTGCGCTGATTGGTGCGGTTGCCGGTTTCTATATGCCAAACGTGTTTCTGACCAACATCATCAAGCGGCGCCAGCAGTCGATTCAGCGCGCCTGGTCTGATGCGTTGGACCTTATGCTGATCTGCGTGGAGTCAGGCATGTCCGTTGAGGCTGCATTGGCCCGTGTATCGCAGGAAATCGGCTCTCAGTCGGTCCCGTTGGCTGAGGAACTCACGCTTACGATTGCGGAGCTTTCATTCATTGGTGACCGCAGCAAGGCCTTTGAAAACCTGGCGCAGCGTACCGGCATGGCGACAGTTAAGTCGGTTGTGACCAGTCTCGTGCAGTCAGAACGTTATGGTACGCCGGTTGGTGTTGCATTGCGCGTGCTTGCGCAGGAAAACCGCGATGACCGCATGGCCATGGCTGAAAAGAAAGCCGCGGCATTGCCGCCAAAACTGACAGTGCCGATGGTCGCCTTCTTCCTGCCTGTCATCTTCATCGTGCTGCTTGGCCCGGCCGGCATCCTCGCCTTCGGAAGTTAAATCCAGGCACTGGCCCGCGCGTCAGGAAAAACAACCTATCCAAAAATGGCCGCATCCTTGCGTTGAGGATGCGGCCTTGTCATGTGGGGGTTTGCACAGCCCGGCGACGGATCGTGGACTGGATCAGGAAGAATTCAGGCTGATGCAACTAAGGATATGCTGGACTTTGTAAAGGTCATGCCGGGTATGAATTTACCCGGCGGTTTGCATCTGCTGCCAGGTGTTTTTCTGGTTCAGCATGCGTTTGAGAAACGCCAGGTTCTGCTCGACCTGATCAGGCGGCAGGTCGCGGCTCGCGATTTCACTTGCTTCCTTGAACCTGCCCTGCAGTCCGACCGACAGCGCCAGGTTCTGGCGCAATGTCTGATTGAATTCACCCTCAGGCAGCGTTTGCGCTGCCCGCAGCGAAGTCTCAGCCTGCTTGAGGTTGCCCTCGAGGATGTAGGACATGCCGATATTGTTATGGATTGAGACCTTTTTCGGCTGCTCGACCAGTGCGCGCTGGTAAGCCTCTCGGGCCCTGCCGTGCTGGCCGCTCTGATCGTATGCCGATCCCAGCGCCGAATACACTTTCCAGTTGTTTTCACCAGCAGCGATGGCTTTGTTCAATTGTTTTATCCCGGCATCCGGGCGACCGGACAAAACCAGTTCCTTGCCCAGATAGGCGACCAGTTTTGCGTCATTGGGATTGTGCATCACAGTCGTCTCCAACACCTTGACCACTGCAGCCTTGTTTCCACCGGCATCCAGCAGGCGCGCATAGGTAACGGCGCGGCGGACACTCTGTGGTTTCTCTCTCCAGGCATTTGCAGCTTCCGCTGTTGCACGGATCGATGGTTGCGGAGTGACCGACCCGGTGACAACGGGATCTGCCGTTGCAGACGAGGAGAGCTTGTTGTCGCCTGCACATCCTGTGAGCAACAGCGCTGCCGTGCAGGCAGCAGCCGTCAGTTGTTGACGCAGTGTCATGGTAAGTCGTTGCCGCCGCATATGTTCACCCCTATCGATGGAATCACCGACTGGCCGTTAATCTCAAATGCGATCTTGGAGTGCGAACTCTCAATAAACTGTTAACCATGATTGACGCTTTGTTGCGGGCAGCAGTATGGGTTCATTTGAACCCGTAAAGTTGCTCTGGCACTTTGAAAGCGATCAGGTTTATGGTCTTGGCTGATTCAACCTGAGTTCATCCTGATCCGGTAAGGCGCACCAGCCATGATAGCTGCAAAATCAATTCTTCTGAGCTCGTCAAAAGCAAGATCGGCCGTACCTGTACATGCGTTGACGCCTGACACCCTCCCGGCATTCGTCAAACCCCTTTCAACTGTCCAGAAAGCCTGGATCGAGGCCAACGGCTTCAAGGCCAGACCAAACAGTCATTTGTGTCTTGCCGGTGAGGACGGCGGTCTGGCGATGGTGCTTTATGGATCCGGTGCTGCGGAGACGGTTGATCCTTTTGAGCCCGGCAGATTGTCGGGCGTGCTGCCATCCGGCGATTATGCACTGGCGTCCGGGTTTTCAAATCCTGATTTGGCTGCCCTGGGATGGATATTGCACAGCTATAAATTCACCCGGTACCTGGGCGGCAAGGAGAACTCCAAATCCGCGGAATGTGCCCGGCTGGTGTGCCCAGACAATGTAGACCGGACCAGCCTGCTTGCCCGTGCCGATGCGGTGATGCTGGGGCGTGACTTGATAAACACGCCGGCAGAGGACATGGGGCCGTCCCAGCTTGAAACCGCAGTGCGCGGCCTTGCCCGCCGGTTCAAGGCGGCGGTAAGCGTTACCAAGGGTGTCGCCCTTGAGAAGAAATTTCCACTGATCCACGCTGTCGGACGTGCTGCAGATGATGCGCCGCGGCTGCTGGACATGCGCTGGGGCGCTCAACGCGCGCCGAAAGTCACGCTGGTCGGAAAAGGTGTGTGCTTCGACACTGGCGGGCTGGATCTGAAACCGGCCTCGGGCATGGCCTTGATGAAAAAGGATATGGGCGGTGCTGCGGCGGTGCTGTCGCTCGCGTCCATGATTATGGCGGCGCAGTTGAATGTCCGGCTTCGGGTGCTGGTGCCGGCGGTTGAAAACGCCGTGGCAGGCAATGCCTTCCGCCCGGGCGATATCCTGACCAGCAGAAAGGGCTTGAGCGTCGAGATTGGCAATACGGATGCCGAAGGCCGCCTTGTATTGGCCGATGCGCTTGATCTGGCAGATGCCGAGCGCCCGGAAATGCTGATAGACATGGCAACTCTTACCGGCGCGGCACGGGTTGCACTTGGACCGGATCTGCCGCCGTTTTACACTGATGATGATGAACTGGCGGCACAACTGGCACGCCATTCGATGGCAAGCAATGATCCGTTGTGGCGGCTGCCGTTCTGGGATCGCTACAACGAAATGTTTTCAAGCAAGATCGCCGATGTCAACAATGCCGGTACCGGCGGATTCGCCGGCTCGATAACAGCTGCGCTGTTTCTCAGGCGGTTTGTCGAGAATGCCGGATCCTACGTTCATCTGGACATCTATGGCTGGGTACCGGCGGCACGGGCCGGAAGACCTGGCGGTGGTGAACCGCAGGCAGCACGTGCCCTGTTTTCCCTGCTGAGCGAACGCTATCCCCGGGTTTGAGGACGACACGGGCTGGAACAGACTTGAACCTGGCGTGTTCCTGATCAAATAGGGCTTGTCTTGCATCCGGAATCACGTTTAAATGGAACGGGTCCGTAACGATTTTGCGGGCTTTCAATCAGGTGTTTGATCGAGCCTGGTTGTTCTGGTGAGTTGTGATTTGAGCAAGTGAGTGGCAGCCGCGCTGGTAAAGGGCGGTTGATGAACCGGATGAGTATCCAGCTGACAACGGCAGAAGTCCTTGGCCTGTGGCACAACGTGCACCTGGCGCTGGTGCGTGATGATGAACCGGATTTGTCGGCCCGTCAGGTAACCATCCTGTTGACCGTTTATCTGGAGGCGCCACCACACACGGTTCGCGATCTGGCCAGGCGCCTGGGTGTATCCAAACCGGTGATTACCCGTGCGCTCGATACAATGGGGAAACTGGGTCTCGTCAGCAGACGCCGTGACGAGAAGGACAGGCGCAATGTTCTGATCCAGCGTACCGTGGAAGGAGCGTTGTTTGTTGAACGTCTTGCCGATACTATTTCAGTGCGCGCCCAGGAGTTGAGAACAGATCTATGAGCCTTGACCCACGTCTTCATGCCTATCGCGAAGATATTGCCGACATCGCATTGCGCGGCAAAGTAGAAGCGCTGCGCTTCGTAAAACCCGAGCTGCGTCAGATTTCAGTGTCGATCGCCTCGGTTCATGCAGAACCGCGCATGGATGCAGCGACGGTAACCGAAGCCTTGCTGGGCGAGCAGGTCAATGTATTCCACGTCAACGACGGGTGGGCTTTTGTGCAACTGGCAATTGACAGTTATGTGGGCTACCTGCCGGCACGATGTTTGACCAGTCAGGTGCTGGAAACCACTCATCGCATCGCCGTGCCGTCTACGCTGCTGTATGTCAAACCGGACATCAAGTCGAACCCCGTGCAGCACGTTTACATGAACTCACTCGTCTCCACGATCAAGGTTGAGGGAGATTTTGCGCGCCTCAGGGATCACCGCTATGTCTGGCTCAAGCACCTGATGCCGTCAGGCAAGAACTGGGATGACCCGGCTACCATTGCCGAAGCTTTCGTCAATGTGCCGTACCTGTGGGGTGGCAAGAGTGCTGCCGGGCTGGATTGTTCAGGTCTTGTGCAGCTGGCGTGGCAGGCATGCGGGTTTGATTGTCCGCGCGATGCTGACATGATCCAGATGGGGTTTGGAAAGCCATTGAAGCGGGATCGCGATCTAAGGTTGGCGCGTAATGACATGGTATTCTGGAAAGGTCACGTCGGGCTGATGCTGGATGCGACTAATCTGATCCATTCCAACGGCCATCACATGCAGGTTGTGGTTGAACCGTTAAGTGGTGCGATCAAGCGCATTGCCGACCTGTACGGCCAGGTAACCGGTGTTTCCCGGGTGCCGGAGATGTACCAACCGGAAAGCGCCAGCGAAGCGGCTCAGTAGCCAGCTTTGCGATCAACGACATTCTGCAGTTTTTCACCTGCCTCGTGCCCCCTGATCTGGTTCAGAATGTATTTGCACAAAGCTTCAGGATCGCTGTCGGCTGCGTTGTGGGGAGTGAGTGTCACGTTCGGGTGTCGCCATAACCGGCTGTCGGACGGCAATGGTTCGGTTTCAAACACATCCAGCGTTGCAGCGCCAAGTTCGCCCGCATCCAGGCTTGCCAGTATATCCGCCTCGATCTGGAGTTTACCGCGTCCGGCATTGATCAGTACCGGCGCACCCAATGGTCCGTCATGCGCAAGTTTCCCGAACAGTTCACGATTGAGTATGCCGTGGGTATCCGGTGTATGCGGCAGCAGGCACACAAGTATGTCGGTCGCGCCCAGGAACGCGTCCAGCTCGTCCTTGCCGGCATATGCGGTAACCCCGTCTATCTGTTTGGCAGAACTACTCCAGCCGCTTACCTGAAAACCAAGATGAACCAGCTTTTCCGCCGCATCACGACCAAGTTCACCCAGCCCCATAATGCCGACACGCATGGCAGATGCAGACCATTGCGGCCTTTCCGTCCAGTCGATCTTCGCCTGGTCTGCATCCATGAGCCTTTGCTGGCGATGATGCATCAATACGTGCAGGCAGACATACTCGCTCATGCGCATGGTCAGGTCGGGGTCGACCACCCGCACCAGCGGAACATCGGGCAATTTCGGCTCGCGCAGAATGTGGTCGACTCCTGCACCGAGTGAAAATATAGCTTTCAGGTTTGAAAAGCTGGCGAGAACACCTTCCGGCGGTTGCCAGGCCAGCGCATAGTCGATGTCTTCAAGTGCTGTGTCACCGTCAGGCCATTTGCATACATCGAGTTCGGGTGCGAGGTGTGCAAACCTGTCGATCCAGGGTTGCGGATCCCATCTTGATATGACCAGGGCAAGTTTTGTCATGTTTACTGTGCAATCTCCGCGGCCTGATCGGTTTTCAAATCGAATGCAGCCGCCAGCAGCGCACGGGTGTAATCGGTTTCAGGCTTGTCAAAAATCTGTTGAGCCGGGCCTTGCTCCACCACCAGGCCATTGCGCATGACAACGACATCGTTGGCCAGCGCACGCACCACCTTCAGGTCGTGACTGATGAACAGGTAGGCAAGATCGTGATCCTTCTGCAGTTTGCGCAGCAGATCGACGATCTGCGCCTGCACAGACATGTCAAGCGCACTGGTCGGTTCGTCCAGCATGACAAATTTAGGCTCCAGGACCATGGCCCGGGCAATGGCAATGCGCTGGCGCTGGCCGCCGGAGAATTCATGCGGATACCGGTCCATCGCCGCAGCAGGAACCGCGACCTCTTCCAGTACAGTCGCTATACGCTCGGTGCGTTGATCATAGGAAAGTTCGGGTTGCTGGATCAGCAGTCCTTCCTCGACAATCTGGCGTATCGACATGCGCGGTGACAGCGAACCGTAGGGGTCCTGAAACACCACCTGCATATCTCTTCGCAGCGGACGCATGTCTTTCTCGGTCTTGCCGTCGATCCGGTCACCCATATAGACGATTTGACCTTCTGAACTGATCAGCCTGAGCAGTGCCAGACCCAGTGTGGTCTTGCCGGATCCGGACTCGCCGACGACACCCAGTGTCTGGCCTGCCCGCACTGTGACGGAAACGTGGTTGCACGCCTTGACATGACCTACGGTGCGACGGAAGAAGCCCCGCTTGATAGGGAACCAGACCTTCAGATCTGTTGTCTCCACCACGACAGACGCAGTAGCATCGGACTTGGGCGGCTTACCTTTTGGTTCCGCTTCCAGAAGCATCTTGGTGTAAGGGTTTTCCGGCTTGGTGAAAATTTTCGCGGTAGGTCCGGCCTCGACTATCTTGCCCTGCTGCATGACACAAACATGGTCCGAGACATTGCGCACAATGCCAAGATCATGGGTGATCAGTACGACCGCCATGCCGAATTCTTTCTGCAGGTCGCGCAACAGTTCAAGAATCTGCGCCTGTACCGTGACGTCAAGTGCCGTTGTCGGCTCGTCGGCGATCAGCAATTCAGGGTTGTTGGCCAGTGCCATTGCAATCATTACGCGCTGGCGCTGGCCACCGGACATCTGATGCGGATAGGCGCCTAGCCGGCTCTCGGCATCGCGAATGCCGACCTTTGCCAGAAGTTCCAGTGTACGTTCGCGCGCCTGGGTTTCACCCATGCCCTGATGGACTTCCAGAATTTCGCCGATCTGCCGCTCGATCGTATGCAGCGGATTGAGCGATGTCATCGGTTCCTGGAAGATCATGGTGATGTCATTGCCGCGAACCCGACGCAGATCACTCTCGTCGCTGTCCAGCAGTTCTTCACCCTTGAATATCACAGAACCGGACGGATGATGGGCGGACGGGTAGGGCAGAAGTTTCAGAATGGACAGGGCGGTAACCGATTTGCCGGACCCGGACTCACCTACCAGCGCAAGTGTCTCGCCACGTTTGACCTCGAATGACACGCCATTGACGGCATGTGTCACCGAATCGCCCTGCCGGAAATCCACTGCCAGGTCGTTTACGCTCAACAGCACTTTGTTGTCGGTGCTCATGAGAATGTCTTTCGTGGATCAAAGGCATCACGTACGCCCTCGCCGATGAATACCAGCAAAGACAACATGATCGACACAACTGCAAATCCGGCCAGACCCAGCCAGGGAGCCTGAAGGTTTGCCTTGCCCTGGGCCAGGAGTTCACCGAGCGAGGCTGAGCCCGGCGGCAGGCCAAAGCCCAGGAAATCAAGTGCGGTCAGGGTGGTGACGGATCCGGACAGGATGAAGGGCATGAACGTAACAGTGGCTACCATGGCGTTCGGCAAAAGGTGCTTGAACATGATCTTTCGATCGCTGAGACCAAGTGCGCGGGCGGCCCTGACATATTCAAAATTTCGGCCACGCAGGAATTCTGCACGCACGACGCCAACGAGTGCAGTCCAGGAAAACAGCAGCATGATGCCGAGCAGCAACCAGAAATTGGGGGTCAGGAACGCGGCCAGAATAATCAGCAGATAAAGCGTCGGGATGGATGTCCATATCTCGATAAAGCGCTGGAACAGCAAATCCGTCCAGCCACCGAAATAACCCTGAACGGCCCCGGCTCCCACTCCGACAATCGACGAAAGAACCGTCAGGACAAGCCCGAACAGGACCGATATGCGGAAGCCGTAAATCAGTCTGGCAATGACATCGCGACCCTGATCATCGGTGCCCAGCCAGTTCATGTTGCCGGCGACGCAATTGATATCATCAACGCCCTTGTCATATCGTGCGCAGGCTTTTTCCTTCGACAAGGATATGGCTGGTGGTGACGGCGCGGGGCTGGGCAATTCGTTGTTGACGGTCTGATAGCTGTAGCGGATCGGCGGCCAGATCATCCATCCGCTGGCGTTGACCTCTTCCTGGATGAACGGGTCGCGGAAATCGGTCCGTGCAAGAAACCCTCCGAACTTGGATTCAGGATAATCGGCAAATACCGGTAGGAGTATCTCGCCTTTGTAACTCGCGATAATCGGCCGGTCATTGGCGATAAACTCCGCCAGCAAGGATGCGAAGAAAAGAAACAGGAATATCCAGAATGACCAGAATCCGCGCTTGTTCGCCTTGAACATGGCAAGCCGGCGCTGATTGATACCGGACAACCGCGACGGTTTTTGCGGTTTCAGTTCGACCTGGTCAATGGCAGTGCTTGCGTCCATGGTCACACCTGCCGCGATTCAAAGTCGATGCGCGGGTCAATCCAGGTATAGACCAGATCGGTCACCAGGTTCATGAACAACCCGAGCAGGGAGAAAATGTACAAGGTTGCAAACACCACCGGATAGTCCCGGTTAACCGCAGCTTCAAAGCCAAGCAGTCCAAGCCCGTCCAGAGAGAATATCTGCTCGATCAGCAGCGATCCGGCGAAGAACGCCGAAATAAACGCACCGGGGAAGCCGGCGATAACAATCAGCATGGCATTGCGGAAAACATGACCGTACAACACGCGCTTCTCGGTCAGTCCCTTGGCCCGGGCCGTGGTGACGTACTGCTTCTTGATTTCGTCCAGGAAGGAATTTTTCGTCAGCAGTGTCATGGTGGCAAACGACGATACCGCCAGCGCCGTCAGTGGCAGAACCAGATGCCAGGCATAATCCAGCACCTTCTCCCACCAGTTGAGATCGGCGAAATTGTCTGACACCAGGCCTCGAAGCGGGAAGATGTTCCAGAACGAGCCGCCGGCAAACAGTACGACCAGCAGGATGGCAAACAGGAACGACGGTATGGCATAGCCCACGATAATGACGGCAGACGTCCAGACATCGAATCTTGATCCGTCGCGCACTGCTTTTGCCACGCCCAGAGGAATTGAAATCGCGTAGGAAACAAAGGTCAGCCACAAACCCAGCGATATTGAAACCGGCAGCTTTTCCTTGATCAGTTCCAGAACCGGCACATCACGGAAGTAGCTTTGCCCGAAGTCGAACGTGGCGTAGTTCTTTAACATCAGGAAGAAACGCTCGTGGGCCGGCTTGTCAAATCCGAACTGCTCTTCGAGTTTCTTGATGAATTCCGGATCAAGTCCCTGTGCGCCGCGATACTTGAAGCTGCCTTCGCTGCCGCCTGCACCACCCGGTGCCTGACCGCCGCCGACCTCGCCGCCGCCGGTGCCGCCACCGATACGCGCGGTTGCGCCCACATCTGTGCCTGCCAGTTGTGCGAGCACCCGTTCAACCGGGCCGCCGGGTGCAAACTGGATGATGGCAAACGAGATCAGCATTATCCCGAACAATGTCGGGATCATCAGCAATAGTCGTTTGGCGATGTATGCGCCCATGCACTTTTCCGGTCTGTTGCGGTTTGTTTGTTTAAGGCTGGTTTTCGTGATTCGCTGTTATGGACCGCGTTTCACACTAGCGGCCTTGGCGGCATCAATCCACCATGTGTCGAACACGGCCCTGGCGAAGCGCGGCTTGGTTTCGGGTTTTCCGAATATGTCCCAGTACGCCAGCGTATGTGCACCCTTGTACCATTGCGGCACCCAGAACTGTTCGGCCCGCAACACCCGGTCCAGCGCTTTTGCGGCAACCGTCAGCGATTTGCGGTCGCTCGCCTGCATGATCTTGTCTATCAGGGTATCCACGGCTTTGCTCTTGATCCCGGCAAGGTTGAAGCTTCCCGGTGTCTCGGCATTGGCCGACCCGAAAAATGCTTTCAGCTCAACTCCCGGTGTTTCGGGCATCGAAAACCTTTGTACGGCAACGTCGAAATCAAAGTTCTTCAATCTTTCCTGATATTGCGCAGCTTCCACCTGGCGGATAGACGCATCAATGCCAAGCAGCTTGAGGTTGCGCACATAAGGTCCGATGACGCGTTCGAATGTCGGCGCGAAAATGAGGAACTCCACTGTCAGCGATTTACCGTCAGCGTTGACCCGGGTGCCGTTCTTGACCTCCCAACCGGCTTCACTGAGCAGGTTGGCCGCTGTGCGCAGCAGCTTCCGGTCCTGCCCGGAGCCATTGCTGACCGGCGGCTCATAAGCTGTGAGAAACGCGGCGGCCGGCAGCATGTCTTTCAGCGGCTCCAGCAGCGCCAGTTCTTCGCCCGCCGGTTTATCGGATGCGCGCAGCACGGAGTTTTCAAAGAACGAGCCTGTGCGCTTGTATGCATCGAAGAACAGGTTCTTGTTGGTCCATTCAAAATCAAACGCCATATCCAGTGCCTTGCGCACCCGAATGTCGGCAAACTTGTCACGCCTCATGTTCAGGAAGAAACCCTGTGCCCCCGACGCCCGTTCATCCGGCAGAGTTTCCTTGATCAATCGGCTCTCTTTCACCGCCGGAATGTCGTATTCGGTGGCCCAGCTCTTTGAGGTGAACTCCTCGCGCAAGTCCAGGTTACCTGCCTTGATAGCTTCAAGTTCGGCGGTCCGGTCACGGAAATACAGTAATTTGATTTCGTCGAAATTATATCGCCCGCGATTGACCGGTTTGTCCTTCGCCCAATAATCGTCCCGCCGTTCATAGGTGATGAACTGACCTTGCTTGAGTCGTTTGACTTTGTAAGGTCCAGACCCGAGCGGGGGTGTCAGCGTAGTCTTGTCAAACGCATTGGCCTCATAGAACGCCTTGGAGAAAATCGGCAGCACGGCAACGGTGGCCGGGAGATCACGAACATTGGAGCCCTTGAACCTGTAGGTTGCCTGGTTTGCCGCATCAACTGTGCAGTTTTCCACATCGCCCAGCGATATCTGGTAACTGGGATGGCCTTTGCCTTTCAAGAGGTCGAACGTGGCACACACATCATCTGCGGTCAGTTTTGATCCGTCGGAAAAAACAGCTGCCTCATCCAGCACAAATGTGACGCTCATCCGATCTGCTGCTACGTCTGCTGTTTTTGCAACCAGTGAATAAACCGCGTCCGGTTCGTTCTGATTGCGCACCATGAGTGTATCGAACAGTAATGACAGTTCCTGCGCCGCGACGCCTTTCAGGATAAAGCCATTCAGGCTGTCGAAGGTGATCCGGCCGGCCGTCCCCAGCGTGGTAATCCGCCCGCCCTTCGGTGCATCCGGGTTGACATAGGGAAGCCGGTCAAAGCCTTCAGACAGCGCCAGTTCACCAAAGGCGGATATACCGTGGCGCGGCTCGGCCGTTACGGGACCGGCGATCAGGCAGATGCCCAGAGCGCTTGCTAGCAAAACCCGCATCAGGATTTTACCTTCGCTGCCCTGGCTTCATCGAACCACCAGGTGGTCGGGAAACCGACAGAATGGTCTGGTTGCACGTCCGGCTTGCCGAAACGGTTCCAGTAGGCAATGCGATCATAAGGAATATGCCACATGGGCACGACATAATGGTTCCACAACAAAGCACGATCCAGCGCTTTTGTGGCGGCGATCAGTCCCGGCCTGTCCTTGGCGAAAATTACCTTGTCGATCAACTGGTCAATGGCCTCGTCCTTGATGCCGACCAGGTTACGGCTGCCATTGCGGTCTGCAGACGCTGAGCCCCAGAAGTCGCGTTGCTCATTGCCTGGTGACAGTGACTGCCCCCAGCTGCCAACAATAATATCGAACTCGAAAGTCTGGACGCGCCGCGTATACTGGCTGTCGTCGACGGTACGTACCCTGGTTTGAATACCCAGCAGTTTCAGTTGCTGGGTATAGGGCAGCACAATGCGCTCAAACAGCGGAGACACCAGAAGAAACTCGATCGAAAATGCCTCGCCCTTGGCATTGCGCAGAACTCGCTTGGCATCAACCTTCCAACCGGCCTCGTGCAGCAGTTTGGCGGCAGAACGCAGGTTGTTGCGCTTGTTTTTCTGAGTGCCGAATACCGGGTTTGTGTACTCGCTCGTGAATACCTCTGGCGGAAGTTTGTCTTTCAGGGGTTCAAGCAGGGCCAGTTCAGCTTCGCCAGGTGTGCCCGTTGCCGCCAGTTCGGAATTCGAGAAAAAACTGCTGGTGCGAACGTACTGGCCAAAGAACAGGTTTTCATTGGCCCATTCGAAGTCAAATGCTAGGTTGAGCGCCTTGCGCACTCGGGCATCGGCAAACTTTTCACGCCGGGTATTGATGGCAAAACTTTGCATGCCTTGCGAGTTTTTCAGCGTGATCTCTTCCTTGATCACGTCGCCCCTTTTTACGGCCGGAAAATCATATGCTGTTGCCCAGTTCTTGGAGGAGTTTTCAGGTCGATAGTCATACTCGTCGCCCTTGAAGGCCTCCAGCGCAACGGTGCTGTCACGGTAATAGACCGTGAAAAGCTCATCGAAATTGTTCTGTCCGCGATTGATCGGCAGATCCTTGCCCCAGTAATCATCAAATCGTTTCAGCGTGATGGATCGTCCCGGTTTTACGCTGGCCACCTTGTAGGCACCATTGCCCAACGGTGCCTCCAGTGTTGTCTCCGTCAGCTTGCGGGTCTCACCCTTGTCGTTTTTCCCTGTCCACCAGGCTTTTGAAAGCACGGGGAGTTGGCCGACAATCTGCGGCAGTTCGCGGTTTCCGCTTTCGGAAAACTTGAACGTTACCTCGAGGTCGCCGGTTTTGTCGCCGGACACCACGTTCTTGTAGTAAAAATTGTACCTCGGGTGGGCCTTCTTCAACTCTACCATCGACCAGATTACATCTTCAGGGGTAACCGGAGAGCCGTCATGAAACCTGGCTTCCTTGCGTAGCTTGAATGTCACGGAAGAAAAATCTGCCGGCATTTTGACAGCTTCTGCGATCAGCCCGTACTCCGCACTGGCTTCATCCAGCGATGTCGCCATCAGGGTGTCTACTGTCTGTCCGATCAGGCCGGTCGCATTGCCCTTGAAGGTGAAGGGGTTGAGACTGTCAAAAGTGCCGATCGAGAACAGCCTTGCCCGCCCTCCTTTGGGCGCATCCACGTTCACATAGTCGAATTTTTCGAAGCCGGCAGGGTATTTCAGGTCACCGAACAGCGACAGACCGTGCCGCCATTCATTTGCCTGTGCCAGAGCGTTGTCCTGTAGCGAAAACGGCAGGCCTGCAGCGCCTGCAGCGGCGGTAAGCTGGAGTAGGGTTCTTCGATCTATCAAGGTCAGCTCCTGTGAACGGCAAAAGCATAAACAATTGCGTTACGTCATAAATATGAAGTCTATGGGCTTCACGCACAAAATAAAACACCGGCAGTAGGCTACCGGTGTGAATTCTTCGTAATCATGTCGTGAACGCATTGGCCCTCATATGGGCCAATTTATTCCTTGGGCTGTTCCGCTGCAGGTTCTGTTGCCGTCGGCTGTTCGGTCGAAGTTTCCGTCTGCGCCGGCTGGTCTGCTGCAGCTTCTTCTGCTTTCGGCTGTTCTTCCGAAGCTGCTTCATCAGCCGGTAAGGCAGCAGGATTTGCAGACAGTGTGCGCAGATAGGCCAGAAGGTCGGCCCGCTTGGCATCACCCTTCATGCCGCCATAGCTCATTTTGGTGCCGGGTACCCATTTTTTTGGCTTGGTTATGAAGGTATTCAGGTTTTCAAACGTCCATTTCTCGGACGCCTTGCCCTTCATCGCGTCGGAGTAGGCGAACCCGTCGCGGGTACCGATTGCATGATCAACGATGTCGTACAGGTTGGGGCCGACCTTGTTCTTGCCGCCATCTTCAACCGTGTGACAGGCTTTGCACGCCTTGAATGCGTTTTCGCCCTTTGCAGCATCTGCAGACGCCAGCAGGCTGGCGAGTGAGACCTTGGGAGCCTCGGCTTTGGCTGCCGTGTCAGCCCCTTCAGCTTCCGGAAGCTCGATGGCTATTGCCGTTTTTTCAGGCGCCTCGGCATGATAAACGCCTTCTGCTACGATATTCAGTCCCATCACAAGCAGCACAGCGCCCAAACCGGCGCCGGCGATCTTGTTGATAGTCATTGTGTCCATTCCGAACATGCTAGCCCTCAAACCATCTGATGTGACACTGGATGCTGCCACCCGGTCACTCTACCCCTTCCAATTCCGCGCGGAAACTAATTGTTTCTATACGCGCGCGCAACACTTATAAGGCGCAAAGTGTCCTTATGCCGCGCTGCAGTCCGGCAATACATCAAAACAGATTGACGAAGAAGGTTTTTATCATGACGGCCAACAGCCGAAAGATCGCCTATCAGGGCGAACCGGGAGCCAACTCACATCAGGCATGCATGGAAGCGTGTCCGGATCATGAACCGTTTGCCTGTCGCACGTTTGAAGATGCATTTGCTGCAGTCGCATCGGGCGAGGCGGGGCTGGCCATGATACCGATTGATAACACTGTCGCGGGCCGGGTGGCCGATATTCATCACCTCATGCCGGCCTCTGATCTGTTCATTACGGGGGAGCATTTCCTCCGGGTTCGGCACCAGTTGCTGGTATTGCCCGGCACAAAACCTGGGGATTTGAAACGGGTTACCTCACACACCCATGCCTTGGGCCAGTGCCGCCTGCTTACGGCGGAAATGGGACTGGAAGCGGTTGCCGCGGTGGATACCGCCGGAGCCGCTGCTGCTCTGGCCCGGTCGGGTGATCGTTCAACCGCCGTGATCGCCACAAAAAAGGCGGCAGAGATCTACGGCCTGGAGGTCATGCGCGCTGACATTGAGGACGAAGATCACAATACCACCCGGTTTGTCATCATGTCTGCAGAACCTGATGATGCAGCACCTGAAGATGCGCCCGTCATCACGTCATTCATATTCACCGTGCGCAACGTGCCGGCAGCTCTGTTCAAGGCCATGGGCGGATTTGCCACCAACGGCGTCAACATGATCAAGCTGGAGTCTTATGTGGACGGGTCGTTCAACGTGGCGCAGTTCTATGCCGACATTGAAGGCCATCCGCAGGACAGGCCGGTCCGTCTGGCGCTTGAAGAACTGGATTTCTTCACCAAGTCCCTGCGTGTGCTGGGTGTCTACAAGAGTTCACCGTACCGGCTGGAACTGGCCAAACGGCGCGAGGAAATGGACACCAGCGCATAAACGGTAACCGGGGCCAGGCCCTAATTGTCCAGTATCTGCGTGATCAGATGATGGGCAATCGAAATATCCGGCGGCAGTAGCAAGCCATCAGGGTGGTTGCCATTGCCCATGGATATGACTTCATCGAAGCTGAACCAGCGCGCATCGTCGAGTTCGTCAGGGTCAATGGTAATGTCTTCGCTGAGCGCTTCACCGGCCATGCCCAGCATCAGGTTTGCGGGAAACGGCCACGGCTGGCTCATGATGTAACGCACGTTACCAACCACGATGCCGGATTCTTCAAATACCTCGCGCCGTGCTGCGTCTTCTGCCGTTTCGCCGGGTTCCACAAAACCGGCCAGTGTCGAATACATGCCACTGGCAAAACGGGCCGAGCGACCCAGCAGCATCGACCGACCCCGGGTAATGGCGATAATCGCGACCGGGTCGGTGCGCGGAAAATGTTCTCCCGAACAGCTATCACATACCCGCTTGTATCCGGCATCGTCCGGGCGGGTGGGGGCGCCGCAGTTTGAACAGAACCGGTGCCGCACGTGCCATTGCAGCAGCGAGCGCGCCTGCGCCGCCAGCCCCAGGCTTGCATCGCTGACCAGCCCCTGCAGCGCGATGGATCGCAGGTCAAGAGCAACCATGCCGCTGGCCGGTTCAAGCTCGTTGTCGGCTGCCTGGACCGCGAAATGATTGACGCCCTCGGTGTCAATTCCCAGAAACACCGGATCAATGCCGTCCACCAACGCAGGCAGGTCTTGGTTCGAGTGCCAATGCATGCCGCCGCTGCCGGCAGGTCCGGCATGGACCATCAGCCTGTCAGCCGTAAACACAGCAATTCTGGTATCCGGCGCATCGAGCTTTTCCGAATACCACCCCGGTTCGCTGCGGTGGCCGGACAAACGGTCAAGTTTTCCATCCATGAATGCCGGTTGGGTCCTGGCCATAAGCACGCCTTTGTTGAGTGTCGTATCGATTGCTGGGGTGAAAGCACCTGCATCTGTTCCGGGTGTGCCATGCACCTGCATTGCTGGCAAGGCCTTTGCCGTATTACTTCGTTTTGTTTCATCGGACTTGTCCTCTTGCATCGCGCCTCAATCCGTCCGATATAAGGGGTGGGAGGTTGGCAGCAGACGCATCGCTCGCCAACCGGGTCAGGTCCGGAAGGAAGCAGCCCTAGTGAGTTTGGTTCGGGTTGCCCGTCCAGCCTCCCACTTGATAAGCGGCTCAACGCCGGCAAACCGGCGGGTTATGTCTGAAACACCACAAGATACCACAAACCCCAACACGCCCTACCGGGTGCTGGCGCGCAAGTATCGCCCGCAGACCTTCGAGGATCTGATCGGCCAGGATGCAATGGTGCGCACGCTCACCAATGCATTTGCATCCGGTCGCATTGCCCAGGCCTACATGCTCACCGGCGTTCGCGGGATCGGCAAGACCACCACGGCCCGCCTTATTGCCCGGGCTCTGAATTTCCGGAAAGCCGGCGAGGATACCGGCCCGTCCGTTGACTTGTCAGTGAAAGGCGAACACTGCGACGCCATATTGGAATCACGTCATGTGGATGTGATCGAGATGGACGCTGCGTCACATACCGGCGTCGACAATGTCCGCGAAATCAATGATGCAGTGAAGTACAAGCCGGCATCGGCGCGTTACAAGGTTTACATCATTGACGAGGTGCACATGCTGTCCACGGCGGCTTTCAACGCCTTGTTGAAAACCCTCGAGGAGCCGCCACCGCACGTAAAATTCATTTTCGCCACCACCGAAATCCGCAAGGTGCCTGTGACGGTTCTGTCACGCTGTCAGCGCTTCGACCTGCGCCGGCTTGAGGCCGGGTTGCTGGTTGAGCATTTCCAGCGGATTTCCGGTCTGGAAGGCGTCGAGGCCGAGGCCGAGGCATTGGGCATGATTGCCCGCGCCGCGGAAGGGTCGGTTCGCGATGGCCTGTCCCTGCTCGACCAGGCCATTGCCTATGGAACCGATAAGGTTCGTGCCGACGATGTGCAGTCCATGCTGGGCCTGTCTGACCGGGCCCGCATCATTGACCTGTTTGAAGCCGTCATGCGCGGCGATGCGGCCGCTGCCATTGACGAACTGGAAGCGCAGCATAATCTGGGGGCGGACCCGGAAGTGATCATGGCTGACCTTGCTGGCTTTGTGCATTGGGTCACCAAGCTGAAAGTGTCACCAAAATCGGCAGATGACGCCGCTGTTTCACAAGCCGAGCGGACCAGGGGCAAGGAGTTTGCCGACAAGCTCGCCATGCCGGTGCTGGCTCGCAGCTGGCAGATGCTTCTGAAGGGTATGGAAGAGGTCTCGCGAGCCAACAATGCCCTGATGGCGGCGGAAATGCTGCTGATCCGGATGGCGCATGTCGCTGACATGCCGGCACCTGAAGAACTGGCTCGCATCATAAAGGAAACAGATGCCGGCAAACCCGCACGTCCCGCTCTCGACACGGGAGCTTCTGCCGCCTCAGCCAACGAGGCGGGGTCTTCGGTTGCGAGTTCGCCGGTCTCTGCGCCGGTGCCCGGCTCACCGACTGTAAGCCATGCGCCGACGATGGCTGCGACGCAACTCAAGCCGGTCTCGTTAGAGGATGACAACAGTGAGGGCAGTCCACCCCCGCCGCCGGCCGGGTTTGCGTCGTTTGACGAACTGGTTGCTTATGTTTCCAGCAAGCGTGACGTGAAACTGGTCCGTGAACTCGAGCGTCATGTATTACCGGTGTCGGTCGGCACTGGCCATATTGAACTGTCACTGTTGCCTGATGCGCCGGCCGGTATTGCAAATGAACTTTCCCGCCGCCTTGAGGCCTGGACGGGGAACCGCTGGATTGTTTCGGTGTCTACATCTGCCGCAGCCGGTCAGACGATTGCGGATCAAAAGCGGGAACGCCGGGACGACCTGTTCCGCCGGGCGCGCGAGAGCGACGACGTCCAGGCCGTGTTGAAAGGGTTTCCGCGGGCTGAAATCATGGAAGTGCGAGATCTGAAAGCAGAAACTGCCGCACCGATTGACGCTCATCACGACCTGGACGGCGACATTCCCGATGACCTAGTGGACTGAAATCCACGGGCTGAAATTCCAAGACACGTTTAACGCGCACTGTTTTTGAAATGGACAAGGTAGGGACCCAATGAAAGACATCGGCAATATGATGAAGCAGGTTCAGGAAATGCAAACCAAGATGGCCGATATGCAGGCTCGTCTGGACGAAATGAACGTGACCGGACAGGCCGGCGCCGGCCTCGTCAAGGTGACATTGAACGGCAAGAACCTGATGCAGTCGATTGAGGTGGACGACAGCCTTATGAAGCCTGATGAAAAGGAAATTCTGGAGGATCTGCTGATGGCAGCTTATAATGAAGCCAGAGCCAAAGTGGATCAGCTGGTTGCTGACCAGATGAAAGATGTCACCGGCGGCATGGCATTGCCGCCAGGCTTCAACATACCGGGCATGTAATGATTGCGAAATTTCCTGAAGCACCGTTCTGCATCTTACTCGGTGCACATGGTTCGTGCGCCCGGGTGCAGTTATGAAGCGCAATGTTGTCGGGGTAGAAATTGAACGCCTCATTCAGTTGATGTCCCGTTTGCCGGGTCTGGGGCCGCGCTCTGCGCGCCGCGCCGCACTGCACCTCGTCAAGAACCGGGAAAAACTGATGCAACCGCTCGGTGCAGCACTTGCAGATGTGCTGGATAAAGTGTCCGAGTGCGCTGTGTGCGGAAATGTCGATGTGGTCAATCCGTGTACCTTGTGCTCGGACCCGCGTCGTGACACCACCCAGATATGTGTGGTGGAAGAGGTCGCTGACCTGTGGGCGCTCGAGCGTGCATCGGCGATTTCAGGTGTGTATCACGTGCTTGGCGGCACCTTGTCTGCAATTGACGGGATCAGGCCTGAAGACCTGGGCATTGCCGAGCTCGTGCACCGGGTGACAACCGGCGACGTGCAAGAGGTGATGATTGCCGTCAATGCTACCGTAGATGGCCAGACTACCGCCCACTACATCATGGACCAGCTTGAAGGTACGAACGTGAAGGTGACCAGATTGGCACACGGTGTTCCGGTTGGCGGTGAGCTGGACTATCTGGACGAAGGCACGCTGGCGGCGGCTGTAAAGGCACGGCGATCACTGTAAACGGCGCGTGCTGACGGTTTTTCGCACAAAACCCCCAAAAACTGCCGACACAGTTAACTATCTGTTTAAATCGCACTCCCTGTTTCGGAGGGTCACGCACTGCCTTTGGCATGTTTGGCCCGAAGATTGCTGTGCTGTTGCCAATAGGTTCTCACATGTACCGGTCTTGGATTCCGGTAATCATCATCTGGAATGGATCCGGTGACGTGAGCAGCACACAGGAGTTACGGCATGAAAATCGGTGCTAACAGGATCAAAACCGCTATCCGGCAAACGGCCATAGGGTTTTCCCGTGATACGCAAGGTGCGGTGGCACTGATAGCTGGACTGGCTGCAGTTCCCATGATTCTTGCAGCAGGTGCTGCGGTTGATTTTTTCCGGGTGGACGCCGCGCAGGCCGAAGTGCAGGCTTCGCTTGACGCAAGTGCGCTGGCCGCAGCTGCAGCCAAGCCGGGAACCTCCGACACCGAGCGCCGCAAGATTGCCCTCGACACCTTTGAAGCCAACCTTCAGGGCGGATTCGCCGACAAGCTGGACGGCGCACCGCTGGTCAGCTTTGAAGACGGCAATCTGACGGTATCGTATGACGGCGGTTTGCCGACGACACTGCTGCGCATTGGGGGGTTCGACAAATTCAATGTAGGTGCGAGTTCTACTGTCAGGATCAACCTGCCGGCGCGTGCCGAAATTGCCATGGTGCTGGATTACTCGTCATCGATGGAAAACTATTCTGCCGGTCAGCAGAAATATGTCACCATGCGCGAGGCGGCCATCGACATGGTCAATGGCCTGACCGACAATGGCAAGAACAAGGAAGTCAAGTTCGGCCTGGTCCCGTTTTCGCACAATGTATATGCAACGCTGCCTGCCAGCTATGTAGTTGGCGGCAGTGGCGGCAGCTGGACCGGGTGCACCTATGACCGGCAATACCCCCACAACACGACCTCTGCCACACCGGGCGGTTCCAACAAGTCGAAGTGGGGTCAGGCCAAGCCAACCAAATGGGGTGGCTACAAGGGACAGGCCAACTACCATTGTGACGGATACAAGCACAACGGTAACGGCTATCTGGCCAACCAGTTGCAGGTTCGTGAACTGTCATCGAACCATGCCGCAACCACAAGCCAGCTTCAGGCCATGGAGCCTTACGGCTATACCAATATCTCACTTGGCGTAGAATTTGGCTGGCATCTGCTGGAGCCGGGAGCACCCTATTCCGCACGTGGCCACGACGATGATGAAAACAAGAAATTCATTGTTGTTCTGACCGATGGCAAGCAGACAACACCGGCATTTGGACCGGGCGGATCCAGGGACCGTTTCGATGGTGAAAACAACCTCACCTCACTGTGTTCCAACATCAAGTCCGGAAACCAGATCACTGTCATCACCATTGCCTTTGCTCTTAAAGACAATGCAACGGAAACCCGGTTGCGCAATTGTTCAACCGATCCGGACAAGCATTTCTTCAAGGCTGAGAGCGCCGGCGATCTGACAAGTGCCTTCGAGGAAATTCAACAGCAGATAGCAAAGGCCATTTTCCTGTCCAAATAATTGCTTCCTTTGGTATGAACCAGCGGAATCCGGGCAGGCAGACGGTTTCTTCTACTCACCGGCAACAAGACGTGGTGGCGATGCATCGTCATCACGTTGTGTCGTTTCAGTAAATTCAACCTGCTCAATCTTTGCACCGCGCCGGGTGATCTTGTCGGACGAAATGACGATTTTTTCGATGTCTTTTCCGGCCTGGCCGAAGTGGCGCTGCAGGTCCAGCACCCGGTCATGCATGCGCCCGATATCCTCCATCAGCCGCACCACTTCGGTTTGAATAACCACGGCCTGCTCACGCATGCGCGCGTCCTTGAACACGGCCTGCATTGTCTGCACCAGCAACATCAGCACATTGGGCGAGGCAATGATGACATGCAGACGATGGGCACGCTGGATGATGTCTTCAAAATTTTCATGCAGGTCTGCATAGATTGATTCAGACGGCACGAACATGATGGCCGTCTCGTGGGTTTCCCCCTTGAGCAGGTATTTCTCCGAAATGTCCTTGATATGTTTCAGCACATCAGCCCTGAAACGCTGCTGGTAGCTCTTCAGGTCTTCTTCGGGGCCGGCCTGTTTCAGGGCATTGAAGCCCTCAAGCGGAAATTTGGCATCGACCACCACGCTAATGTCATTCTCCGGCAACCGGATGAGACAGTCAGGGCGTGTGCCGTTCGACAGTGTGGTCTGGAAGGAATAGGCAGTTGAGTGCAGGCCATCGCGGATAATGGCCTCCATCCGGCCCTGGCCATAAGCGCCGCGGGACTGCTTGTTGGCGAGAATGTCCCGCAGACTCAGCATTTCCGATGACAGATTGGTCAGGTTGGTCTGTGCAGTATCGATCACCGCCAGGCGTTCATTGAGTTTTTGCAGCGACTGGGTTGTGCGTTGGCTGCTTTCATTGAGGCCCGCGCCAAGGCGTTGCGATACCTGGTCAAGCCGGGTGTCCAGCGTTTGCGCCAGGTGGGCCTGTGTTGAAGCGGAATGCTCAGCCAGGCCGCGCAGCTGCCCTGACATTTCAGCAAGCTTGGTTTCAAGTTCTGCCGCCCGGCGCATGGCATCTATCGACTGTTGCCCGCCGCCGCTGGCCGCACGCCAGGCCAATACAACCGCGGCAACAAGCAACACCAGCACCAGCGTGGCGCCAAGCACGCTCAAATGACCCCATGTTACGGCTGTCTGGCCGATCAGAATTGCTGTCTCTGAAAAATCCATCTGACCAGCATACCGCGATTCTGCGAATTAAAAAGATCAAAACATGAACATTTGTGATCAAAAAAACCGGCTCGCCAGGACATCCCCAGCGAACCGGTCTGAACTATTCTATACTCTCGACCTAAACAGCCTTGAGGTTGTCAGCAGACATCTTGCCGGACTTGCGGTCGGTTACCAGTTCGAACTCGACCTTCTGGCCTTCGTTCAGCGTGGACATGCCGGCGCGCTCTACCGCAGAAATGTGGACAAAAGCGTCCTTGGAACCATCTTCAGGCTCGATAAAGCCATACCCTTTGGTGGTGTTGAAGAATTTTACGGTACCGATAGTCATTGATCGTATTTCCTTATTCAATGCTCATTTGGCCCCCGCGCTGCCTTGTGCAGTCGGACAGGCCGGTCGTCTCGCTTTACATTGTCGGGAGATCACTGGGCTTCTCGGCAGTACCGGGGTCGTTCAGAAAACTTCTAACAATTTGCGTGCGCACGGACGTAGCATATTTGAGACTTGTTGATAAGTGGGTTTATTGTGACGATATTGTATCATTACGGGGTCCAGGCGGTGTCAGTCATTCCCGCCAGACCGGGTAAATATCGCAATATGATCAACCAGCTGGCATCCCATTCAATAAAATGTATATAAGGCGGACATTATCCGACAATCCGCTTGCTGATCTTACGGTAAACTTCATATCATGCGGTATGCGCTCTGGCATGTAACCGCTTTGGTCATGCCGCTAATCCGACAGGTGAGCTGCGCCGTAAAAAGTCCAGATTGAACGTTCCCGGAGCAAGTTGCATTGCACATCCACGTAGAAGAATATCAAGGTTCAGCGCACGGCAGCGATACCAGGCGATCCGGCCTGTTCAGCCGGACAAACGGGTTCTCGTTTTCCGATCCAGGCAATGGCCATTTGCAGACCAGCACGGCAACCACCGACAAACTCGGGATCAAAGTTGGCAGGGTGACCTCCACAGGTCATGAAATAGACCTGACCGAACTGAACCATTCCACAATACTGTTGCCGGTGAAGGGGCGACTGGAAGCGCGCAGTTGCCGTGTTGAACACAGCTGCAGACAAGGCGAAGCATTGTTGTTTGGACCAAATCGGCGGACGACCCGGGCCGTTGCTGAAGCCGGGGAGCGGTTTGAGGCCAATGTCTTGCTGTTTCCAACGGGAATACTGACGGCAAATCTGGATGGGCAGACACTCGAAAAGACCGGTGGATTGTTGGAAACCGGCGTGACAATGCATCATGCGAATACCTCCGGTGCACCGTTTTTCAAGTTTTGTGATTTTCTGTCCACAGCCATCTTGAGCGGCTCTGCCATGCTGGGGGATCGCCGGCACATGCAACAATTGGAGACCCTGCTGATAGAGCTCTACGGAGAGTTTATCTCGCGCCTGGCCGACGAAAACAGCATTAATCGAAAAACCCCATCAGTCGGCGCGCGTTATGTGGTGAAGGCCGAAGAGTACATGCGGGCCAATCTGGACGAACCGCTTACGGTGTCTGAAATTGCTGCTGCCGTTGGTGTGTCGCCGCGCAGTCTGCAATTGGCTTTCCGCCAGGTGCGCTCTGCCGCCCCACGCGAAATTCTCGCCTTGATGCGGCTTCACCTCGTGCATGAAAGGCTCAAGTCAGACAGAAGTGCCGCCGGAGTCACTGAAATTGTCCTGGAATGCGGGGTGGCCAACATAGGGCGTTTTGCGAGTTCGTATCGGGAATTGTATGGCGAGAAACCGTCGGCCACCCGCCGCAGAGCTCGCGCCGGCCTCACTGGCAACCAGTAATACCAAACGCCGTTTGCTGGTTCTTTTTACATACCGTGCAGGCATTCATTGAGGCAATTGCTGGCGTTATTCGCCTGACGAACATTTTCGCATAAGTTTTACCGTAGCATGTTCGTGTTTCGCATTTTTTTTATCGCTCCCACATGTGATGATCAGTTTACGTTGGTTCGAGGATTCGGGCCGACTGGGTTCAGGTGTTTTGAAATTGACCCGCGGGGCCTCCGCTTGCTGAAAATGCGAGCGGTATGAAATACCGGAACTTTCTACATGCGGGTCTGGCGTTGTACCGGGGAGGCCCGCGCGGCGCGGTGGTGTTGCTGTGTAACCGAAAAGTTGCATGGCAACCCCCGCCCGTTATTCCGAAGAGCGAATAGTTAGGTCCTTTGGTGTTGGACGCTGGATAAAGATGTTTCTCCAGGCATCAAAAAAACCGCGGGCCTTTCGGTCCGCGGTTTCGCATTTTCTATGTGCTTTTGGGAGCTGGACTAGAAGTCCATACCACCCATGCCGCCCATGCCGCCGCCGCCAGGCATCGGAGGCATGGCGCCTGCGCCACCATCCTTCTTCGGTGCTTCGGCTACCATGGCTTCCGTGGTGATCAGCAGGGCTGCAACAGACGCTGCATCCTGCAGGGCAATGCGAACCACTTTGGTGGGGTCCATGATGCCTTCGGCAACCATGTCGCAATAGGCTTCAGACTGTGCGTTGAAGCCGAAGTTGCCGGATTTTTCCAGCACCTTGCCAACCACGATTGAACCTTCAACACCGGCATTGGTGGCGATCTGACGGATCGGGGCTTCCAGAGCCTTCGATACGATCTTGATGCCGGCCATGATGTCCGGATTGTCGTCGGTAACCTTTTCAGCAGCCTTCTTGGCCCGCAGCAGAGCAACGCCACCGCCGGGAACAATGCCTTCTTCTACCGCAGCGCGGGTAGCGTTCAGTGCATCGTCAACACGATCCTTGCGTTCTTTCACTTCGACCTCGGTCACACCGCCGACCTTGAGAACGGCAACGCCGCCGGCCAGCTTGGCCAGACGTTCCTGCAGCTTCTCGCGGTCATAGTCTGACGTGGTGTCTTCAACCTGGCGGCGGATCTGGTTGCAGCGGGCTTCGATGTCGCCCTTTTTGCCAGCACCGTCGACGATGGTTGTGTTTTCCTTGTCGATGGAAACGCGCTTGGCGCGGCCCAGCATGTCAAGGGTTACGTTTTCCAGCTTGATGCCGAGGTCTTCGGAGATGACCTGGCCACCGGTGAGAACCGCGATGTCTTCCAGCATTGCCTTGCGGCGATCGCCGAAGCCGGGTGCCTTGACTGCAGCAACCTTGAGGCCGCCACGCAGCTTGTTGACAACCAGTGTTGCCAGCGCTTCACCTTCAACGTCTTCTGCAATGATCAGCAGCGGGCGTGAAGACTGAACAGTGGCTTCCAGAAGCGGCAGGATAGCCTGCAGGTTGGACAGCTTCTTTTCGTGCAGCAGGATATATGGGTCTTCCATTTCGGTGACCATCTTGTCTGCATTGGTGATGAAGTAAGGTGACAGGTAACCACGGTCAAACTGCATGCCTTCAACAACGTCCAGTTCGGTTTCAGCAGTCTTGGCTTCTTCAACCGTGATCACGCCTTCATTGCCGACTTTCTGCATGGCCTGGGAGATCATCTGGCCGATTTCACCTTCGCCGTTGGCGGAGATGGTGCCGACCTGTGCAACCTCTTCAGAGGTCTTGATCTTCTTGGAGCGCTTGGTCAGGTCTGCAATGGCAGCAGCAACAGCAAGGTCCACACCGCGCTTCAGATCCATCGGGTTCATGCCGGCAGCAACCGATTTGGCGCCTTCACGAACGATGGCCTGAGCCAAAACTGTTGCGGTTGTGGTGCCGTCGCCAGCCAGGTCGTTGGTCTTGGAGGCAACTTCACGCACCATCTGTGCGCCCATGTTCTCGAACTTGTCTTCGAGTTCGATTTCCTTGGCAACGGTCACGCCATCCTTGGTGGTGCGCGGTGCGCCGAAGGATTTGTCGATGACAACGTTACGGCCTTTAGGGCCGAGTGTTACCTTGACAGCATTGGCGAGAATGTCGACGCCGCGCAGCATGCGCTCGCGGGCGTCGGCGGAGAATTTTACTTCTTTAGCAGCCATTTTGAGGCTCCCTTGAATTGAATTGGTTTACTTGAACATTTGGTCGTCAGGTGTATCTGAGTGCGAATGAGCACAAAAAAAGCCCTAAGAAGACTTACTTCTTGGACTTCTTGCCTTCCAGAACACCCATGATGTCGCTTTCTTTCATGATCAGCACGTCGTTGCCGTCAATCTTGACTTCAGTGCCGGACCATTTGCCGAACAGCACCTGATCGCCAGTCTTTACGTCTGGAGCAATCAGCTTGCCCGCGTCATCGCGTGCACCTGCGCCTACGGCAACAACTTCACCCTGCATGGGCTTTTCCTGTGCGGTTTCAGGAATAATGATACCACCTGCAGTTTTGGTATCTTCCTCGATCCGGCGAACGACCACGCGGTCGTGCAGAGGACGGAAATTCATCTACGCTTCTCCTTGAGTATACAAACACTCTGGTTGGTTGGGATGATCCGTATCCGACCCAGTTCGGGCGGCGTACGGATCAACCTGTTAGCACTCCATTGACAGGAGTGCCAACAGTTGAAGAGTGATGTATGATGCGTGATCCGTCACGTCAAGGTTTTGCTAAACAATTTTTTCCCGCAGGCGTGCATTTATTGACGTGCATGGTTAATTCACAAAGTGGTTGGTTGGCATGTATGACGGCGACACATTTTTCTCCCTGACCATGGCCGCGCGCTTCGGGCTGGTGTTTCTGTCTGCGGGGTTGGCTGTGCTGACGGCGACCGCATTCATCAAGATTACCTGCCGTCTGCCCGGGCTGGTACGTCTGCTTCTGGCACCAGTGTTCCTTTGGGTTTTCGTCTGGCTCAGCCCACAGGTTTTTTATCTGTATTATATGACGCTGTTTGATGATCTGGCGCTGCACAATGTCGTGCAACTGCCGCCCGGGCCATCGCAAATCATGCTTCTATTGAGTTTTACGGGCAAAGCGACTTTGTCGCAGCATGCGGCAGGTCTTTTGGGGTGGGGGCTGATTGTACTTGCTATTCTCGGCGAACGGGCGGTTCCGTCCCAACGGCTTCGTGCCGTCCTGCGCCTGTAAAACCAGGTTCCAGACCAAAGAAACCCCCGATACCTTGCCGGGGGCTTATTCGTCGCTTCAGGATCTGGGCTTGTTTAACCACAATACTAGCAGGAATGTTTCTTCGGCCTGAAGCGCGAGATACAAAGACCCAGGTATTGTTACTTTGCACCCTGACGCACGGATTTCACTTTGGCACGAACGTCCTTGCCCTTCCAGTCAACAACGGCGAAACCGTCGCACCATTTGCCTTTGAAAAGTTGCTTTTGCTTGTCAATCTTGAAGGTAAAGCGCAGGCACTTGCCGGCCCGTTTGACCTGCCCGCCGGTGTAAACGCCCGGGATTTTCAGATCGATCCGGCAGTCGCGCGTCAATACCGCGCCGGCAGATTCCGTCTTGCCCCGGAAATTACCGGTGATCTTGTAAGTGCCCGGTTCAGCCCAGGCGGCACCACAAGACGCTGCGTGCGCAACATTCGTCGTGCCTGAAAAATTCATCGCCGCCACAGCTACGCCTGCCGTGATGAAAAGTCTTCCAAAAAACATATTTCAGGTCCTGTCGGTCTAATTGTTGTCGTCAATGCAGTGGAATTATCCGCTCAGCATGGATTTTGCATCAACCCGTCCGCTTTCCTGACCGCATAATGAGGATATTTGACGTTATGTGCAAGGTGCGGAAAATTGGTTTTACGTAACAATTTGTCACGGCGTTGAAACAAAATGGCGCGCCCTTAACCATGTATTGACTTTTAAACATCGTTCAATTGGCTACACTTGTTGAGCGAGTTAGTATTTTATCCTATACCGGGAAACCGCTGCTGAATTCAGCAGTCATGGGGTGGGACTTAATCGAATGAAGCTGCTGGTTTGGCTGTTTTCAGTTAGTGCGCTGGTTTTGGCGGCAGTGTGCATTTTTGTGCTTGTGCGTTATGACATCGCACTGCTCGCAGCCGTGTCCTGTCTGGCCGTGGCGCTCATTGTGTCTGCGGCGGCTTCCATTCCGTCTGATGGAGACGGTAATACGCGTGTGAACAACGCGCTGTCCCAGCGCCTCGGCAAGAACACCAACGACATTGAAAGCCTGTCTCGCCGTATTGCTGATCAGGCACAACGTCTGAGCGATCTCGGATCGCGGCTTGATGCCGGCAAGTCTCACCAGGGTGCGCGCGACAGCGGGCGGACACATCAGATTACCCCGGCTGCGCAACACCCGGCTGTGAAGGCACAGCCACCGGCGGTACGGCCTCCTCATGCGCCGACGCGGCTGGCACCTGCCCGGATGCCGCGTTCGCAACCGGTCCAGTTGTTCCTCGAACCAGTGGTTCGGCTGGCTGAGGGGCGCACGGCCTACTATAAGGCAAGCTTCCGGCTGCGGGATCAGTCGCCCGCCGATTTGACTCACATTGTCGCGTCTGCCGATCTGCCTGTGCTGAACGGCCAGAGCAGCTTGTGGGATCCTGCGCTGGATGGCCAGTTGCTGCAGCAGATACTGCCCCTGCTTGAAAAATTGCGCGCCCGCCGTGGCGCTACCGGCATTTTCTGTCCGATCTCTGTTGCGACGCTTGAAAATACCAAAGCCTTGCAGGAACTCGTTGGCCTGCTTCAGGCCAATCCGGAAGGAGCTGCCGGCATAGTGCTGGATATTCATCACACAGCGCTTGCCGGTTTAAGTGAGGCTGGCCTGCAGGGACTGGCCTGGCTTGCCAGCCTGGGCGCAACATTCTGTCTGACCGGGGAAGGCATGCTGTATGACGAATTGCCGTCGCTGTCCGAGCTGGGCTTTGCATTTATCGATGTACCTGGTGAAGGACTGTCTCAACCCGACCAATCGGGAATGACAGCGGACGAGTTGTTGCACGCAACACAGGCCAACAATATTGCCCTGATCGCATCAGGTGTTGAGCAACCTGACAACACCTCCTCCTTGATGCATGCATCATCACTTGGGCGTGGTCCCGGGTTTTCCAGCCCCCGTGCGGTGCGTGAGCGGGCACTTCATTCGACCAGCGCAGCGCAGGTTGCGTAACCGATAACATGACCGCCAAAAATTCTTTTTCAGTGGCCGAAGCAGCACGCGACCTGAGCGCTGCCTACCCCGTATGGCTGTGTGATGTCTGGGGTGTGGTTCATGATGGACGCGAGGTCTATGCTGCGGCAGCTGAGGCACTGTCGCGGCACCGGGAAAACGGTGGCTGCGTTGTTCTGATTACAAATGCACCCCGACCCAGCCACGTGATCGTGCCCCAGTTGCAGCGCTTTGGCGTGTCGGACGATGCATATGATGCAGTGGTCAGTTCCGGTGATGTGACCCGCGAGCTGGTCAGGCGCCGGGCCGGGAGTAACCTGTTTCACTTGGGTCCTGATGAAGATGTCAGCCTGCTGGAAGGATTGCCTGTCAACTGGACCGCACTGGAAGAGGCAGAAGCTGTGTTATGTACAGGTTTGAACAATGACGGCCGAGATGGTGGTCCGGCGGAGACGCCTGATGACTATCGTCCCATGCTGTCGCAAATGCAGAAACGAGACCTGCCATTCATATGCGCCAACCCGGACCGTGTGGTTGGTGTCGGCGGCCGGCTGTACCCGTGTGCCGGCGCGCTGGCAGATGTTTATACCGACCTTGGAGGCCCGGTTGAAATGGCCGGCAAGCCGTACGCGCCGATTTACCAGGTTTCGCTTGAGCGCGCTGGCGACATCATGAAACGGGACATTGAACGGTCACAGGTGCTGGCGATCGGGGATGGATTGCCAACCGATATTGAAGGCGCGCGCGCCAACAGGCTGGCGGTGCACTTTATTACCGGCGGTATTCATGCAGATGACCATCGTGGCGCGGATGCGCAAGCCATTGCGGGTGAAATGACCGCCACAATGCCCGGCCTGCAGGTGGCAGGTGTCGCTGCCGGACTTGTGTGGTAATGAGTTCTCGATCATGTCATTTTTGCGAAAACACGACACAACGATATCGCATCAACCCGCTGGTCGAGTCCGTGGGATGCCGCTGGTTTGGGATTGTTGACACATGCTGGAGTTGATTGATCAGACCGAGGTGCCGGGTGCGCTGAAAGGTGCCTGCGTGGCCATCGGGAATTTTGACGGTCTGCATTTGGGCCACCAGGCATTGGCACAAACTGCTGTCGATATTGCCCGCACGGCAGGCTCACCGTCCGGTCTGGTCACCTTCGAACCGCACCCCAAATCTGTTTTCCAGCCCGAGCAGCCGGTATTTCGTCTGACACCGCCACGCCTGAAAGCGGCCTTGGCGCGCAGCTTCGGTGTCGATTTCTGTGCTGCCATTCCGTTCAATCGGGACCTGGCGTCCGTAGAGGCGGAAGATTTTGTCGAGCGCTATCTGGTTCGTGCGCTCGGCATCAGTCACATTGTGTCCGGCTATGACTTCCATTTCGGAAAGGGCAGGCGAGGCAGCCCGTCATTGCTGCAGGATCTCGGCGGACAATTCGGTTTCGGTGTCACCATCGTGGATCAGGTAACCCGCGAGGATGGCACGTCGCCGTTTTCCTCATCCTCGGTGCGCGCCGCACTGCATGCCGGCAACATCGAGCAGGCCAATGCCCAGTTGGGCTATCGCTGGACGGTGATTGGCAACGTCGTCAAGGGAGACCAGCGCGGTCGTACGATCGGATTTCCAACCGTCAACATCATGCTGGATCCGGGCATGGAACCCTGCCATGGCATCTATGCGGTGCGGGTTCGGGATTTGTCGGGTGACAGGCAGAAAGTGTTGATGGGGGCAGCCTATTTCGGCTGGCGGCCGACATTCGACACTGACCGGGTGTTCCTGGAAGTTTTTCTGCTGGATTTTGACGGCGATCTGTACGGTCATGAACTGGCGGTCGAATTTGTCGACATGATCAGGCCTGACCGGAAGTTTGATGATCTTGAGGCGCTGGTTGTCCAGATGAAGCGCGATTGTGACGATATTCGCAAACTGTTGCATGAAGACACAGCGGCTGGCACTGGTTTGCCACTGCTGGCTGCACAGATGTCAGGCAGACTGTATGACGAGTTAAGGTGACTTCTGACCGCTGATATTATTCTTCGGGGTCAAGCAGGCGGTGCAGGTGCACAATGAAATAGCGCATCTCGGCAATATCGATGGTGGCACGGGCCTTTTCCTGCCAGGCTTCCTTCGCCGCCGCATAATTCGGGTAGATGCCGACGACATCAAGGTGTTCAAGATCCTTGAAGCGCACCCCGTCCAGGCTCTCAAGCTCGCCACCAAACACGAGGTGAAGTAACTGATCGGGTTGTTCGGCAGTATCAGACATCGATATTGTTCCCTGTGTTTACGAAGCTGGGCTATTCAGGCAGCAACCGTATGAAGCCGTTCACTGATCTCGTCAAGCAGTGCTTTTGAACCGGCCATGAAGCCGTTCTGGCGTGTGTTGGCGCGATTGTAGGTGAAAGGCTTGCCGTCAAGGTCGAGCGTACCGCCGCCGGCCTCATGCACGATCAGGTCACCCGGTGCCAGGTCCCAGTCGTGTTTTTTGCCAAATGCAATGGCCCCGTCATATTCGCCGGTTGCAACAATACAGTGACGCAAAATGAGCGATGTTGTCATGGCACAGTTTATTTGCGGAACCGGAGACTTCCATTTGCTTTGGCTGATGGCGCTCTTGTGCGCAACAAAGCTGGATCCGTCCAGATCTGACTTGCCCGACGCGCGCATGGTCGTGCCGTTCAGTCGGGCGCCGGCACCGGAGATCGCTTCATAGAACCTGTCCTGCGCAGGGGCAAAGGCCGCCGCTGCCACAGGCCGGCCTTGTGACAGCAGACAGGCACCTACACACCAGTGATCTGAACCGCTCAGATAGGCCGATGTACCGTCAATCGGGTCAACCACCCAGACGTTGGGCTTTTGCTGGGTTCCCTTTTCGCGGCCTATTTCTTCCGACAGCCAGCCGAAGTCCGGTGTCGCACCCTGCAGTCTTGCTGCCAGCAACCGGTCAACTGCCAGATCAGCGTCCGACACCGGTGTGCCGTCTGTCTTGTCCCAGGTCTCGACACCGGTCCTGGACATGCGCAGCGCCAGTTCGCCCGCCTCGCGCACGGCATCGCATAACAGTTCGTGCTCCTTCTGCCAAAGGCGGGTTGATGTGATGTCAGGCGCCTGCAACGGTCATTCCCTCCACCAGGCATGTGGGTGCATTGGTGCTTGATTTCATCTCAAGGTCATCGCCGGGTGTCAGATTGGCGAACATGTCTTTCAAATTGCCGGCAATGGTGATTTCACTGACCGGATGAGTGATTTCGCCGTTCTCGATCCGCAGGCCGGCAGCGCCACGCGAATAATCGCCGGTGACCATGTTGACCCCCGAAGAGAACATGGAGGTGATCAGGATGCCATCACTGACACCTGAAATCATGTCGGCGACCGCAACACTGCCGTTGGCAAGCCAGAGATTTGTCGAAGATGGAGACGGTTGCCCGCCGGTTGAGCGTGCAGCACGGCCATTGCTGGTCAGGCCCAGCTTGGCGGCGGTGCGCCCGTCCAGCAGCCAGTTTGCGAGCACGCCGTCTTCGACAAGGTTGAATGCCTCGCATATCGTGCCTTCTGCATCGAAGGGTTTCGACGACAGTCCGCGCACCAGTTGCGGTTCATCGATGATGGTTATGCCACTGGCAAAGACCTGCTTGCCCATCATGTCCTTGAGAAAGCTGGTGCCGCGGACCACGCCGGATCCGTTGGCAGCCTGTGCCAGCAGGGAGGGGAAGGAACTGGCCAGACGAGCCTCAAAGATCACCGGACATTTCTGTGAGGTCATCTTGCGCGGGTTCAGCGCGCGCACGGCCCGTTCACCGGCCAGCTTGCCGATAGTGCGGGCATCTTCAAGGTCGGCAAAGTGCACCTTGGAAGAATAGTCGTAATCACGCTCCATCGATGTGCCTTCACCGGCAATTGCCGATGCGGATATGGAATAGCCGGTGCGCAGGTAGGTGCCTGAAAATCCGTTGGAGGTGACCAGCGCAATTTCCCGATGGCCCGCACTTGCCCCCGAGCCATCGGTTTTGGTGACCCCCTTGACCTCATGGCATGCTGCTTCTGCGGCAAGCGCCAGCCCGGTCAGGGTTTCGGTGTCAGGCCTGGTATCATCGGCAAGATCCAGCCTGGCCGGCACGTCGGCCGTGCCGGTCGTGTCCTGTAAGCACAAAGATGCATCAGGCGGCGCAATCCTGGCCATCGCAACTGCACGTTCCGCCAGGGTCTGGTAATCCTGGGCAGTGCGTGCCGTACCGGACACCACAGCGCTTGCGCCATTGACGAACACACGCAGGCCGAAATCCGTGGCCTCAGACCTCTCCACCTTGTCTGTGGCACCGTTCCTGACCCTGACCTGCACCGAGGTTCCGTTGACGGCCAGCACATCTGCAGCATCCGCTCCTGCCTTTTTGGCCTGGTCGAGAAACTGCTCGGCTGATGAAAGGGTATTGGAAGAACTCATAATGGTAGTCTCAAAAAATTGTCGAGGATTATACCGGCAAACACAATCAGTCCGAAATTCCGGTTGGAGCGAAACAGCATCAGACAGCGGTCGGGATCATCCACATCAAGCCGCGCCAGTTGCCAGGCCGCATGCAGCGCAGCTGCTGCCAGGCCGGTGTGGAACAAAATCCCGGCACCTGCATAAAATCCGGATGCAAACAGCAGGATGAAGGTAAGCCCGAAGAACAGAACCAGCCATTTAGGTGTTGCCGCGCCAAACTTCAAGGCGGTCGACTTGATGCCGATGGCCAGATCGTCCTCCTTGTCCTGGTGCGCATAGATGGTGTCATAGGCAAGTGTCCATGAGATACCGCCGAGATACATCAGAATGGCCGGCACCTCCAGTTCACCGCGCACCGCGGCCCAGCCGAGCAGGGCCCCCCAGTTGAAGGCAATGCCCAGAAACACCTGTGGCCAGTAGGTGAAGCGCTTCATGAACGGGTAGACCGCAACGGTAGCCAGCGACAGTACACCGAGGCTGACGGCGAACCAGTTGAACTGCATCAGGACCAGGAAGCCGGTCAGCGACAGCGCGATCATGAACGCCTTTGCCTGCCCGACACTGACCTGTCCTGACGGGATAGGGCGTGACCTTGTGCGGGCCACAGCGGCATCAAAATCTCTATCCACGATGTCATTGAATGTGCAGCCGGCCCCGCGCATGACCACGGCACCGACGAGAAACAGGGCCAGATACCAAAGGTTCACCGAGCCGCTGCCTGATGCCGTCTGGGCCATGGCAATGGCCCACCAGCCCGGCAGAAGCAGCAGCCACCAGCCGATCGGCCGTTCCAGCCGGGCAAGGCGCGCATAGGGGCGAACGGCGCGCGGCAGCAGCCGGTCGGCCCAGTGTTCACGTACTGCATCGGCCACCCGGCCATCATTATTGGTTGTTTGCATCATCTGCTCGAGTGTTAGCCTAATCAGACGTGTCTTGAAACCATCAAACAGATGCGGCACCACATGTTGTGCCGAAATATAGCGATATAAGGATTGGAAGTTTGAACAACAGGCTTGCATTGTTCACGTTCGGGGTGTTCGCCAAACCGGCGGATGATCCGGCAAACGACGGGTTTCATGTCCGCAATGACCCGATTCTGGAGGCCGTTCCGCTGGCTGAAGGCTATATCGGACATTCCGGGTATCCTGACGAACCGGGCCCGGAAATGTGGGGCGAGTATGTGTTTCCGTCATTCTACCAAGAACGTGGTGACGGCTGGACACCGCAGACGCTGTCTTTGTGGCGCGATCTGGAATCGGTCATGGCCTTTGCCTATCTGGGACTGCATGGCGAAGCGGTGCGCCATGGCGCAGACTGGTTCGAGCCACCGCAATGGCCACCCTATGCCTTGTGGTGGGTCGCGAACGATCACACGCCGACCTGGCGCGAAGCCTGCGCGAGACATCTGCAACTGCATGAAAACGGCGCCGGCGACGAGGTTTTCACCTTTAAGCAACCGTTCGGCGCTGGTGGCGATCCGGTTGACCTGAACGGGCAGAAAGTAAAGCAGATCGCCGCGCGCAATGCGGCGCGTCTTGCGAGCATCAGCAAGGCAGGCTAGTCAAATACATGGCCAGATCGCAGGGGCGGGTGCCCCGATTATATTGTGAGCAGACTTTGAGCGCACGCAGTGAACTGACACTCGCGCGCGACGCTTCGCATTATCTGGTGACTGTGCTGCGCTCAGCTGACGGAGCGCCGGTTCGACTCTTCAACGCGATAGACGGTGAATGGCAGTGTGTCATTTCTCATGCCAACCGAAAGGCTGCCCGTGTCACCTGTGAAGAGCGCCTGCGCGAGGCAACGCCACCGCCGGACATAGACTACCTGTTCGCACCTTTGAAATCTGCCCGCCAGGATTACCTGGCCCAGAAGGCAACCGAAATGGGCGTGCGCCAGTTACGTCCGGTCATCACCCGCCATACGGTCGCGGACAAGGTCAACCTCGAACGTATGCGCGCCAACGCCATAGAGGCGGCCGAGCAGTGCAACATGGTGTATGTGCCCGATGTCGCAGAACCGGAAAAATTGAAAGATGTGCTGGCAGGCTGGCCGGACGACCGCACATTGATTTTTTGCGACGAGCGCGCCGGCCAGACTAGCCCCCTGGACACGCTGAAACAGGTTAAGCCTGCGCCGTTGGCCGTGCTGCTTGGCCCGGAAGGCGGGTTTTCCGAAGAAGAACGCGACATGATCCTGGCAGTGCCAAATGTCGTGGCGCTGTCGCTGGGACCACGCATCATGCGCGCAGACACCGCTGCGGTGGCCGTTCTGGCACTGGTGCAGTCGGTTTTGGGAGATTGGCGTGAGGACAAATAAGTTTGACTTGCCCCTGACGGAAATCACAGGCTAGACGTTTGGCAAAGTTTTTGACCATGCGCCCGGCCCAGCTGGCGTGCTTTTTGATTTAAGGCGGATATTCCCCATGAGTGTGGCTGTTCCAGATACCGCAGAGACCCGCGCCATCATTGAAGACAAGGCGCAACTGGTGTCTTATCTTGAGGCGGGCTGCAAACCCAAGGCCGAATGGCGGCTGGGCACCGAACATGAGAAATTTGCATTTCTCACCGATACACTGCGGCCGGTCCCCTACGACGGTGAGCGCTCAATCAAGGCGCTGCTGGAAGGCCTCGCAGCGAGGTTCGGCTGGACGCCCGCCATGGAAGGCGACAAAATTATCGGCCTCACCGATCCGGCGGCCTATGGCAATGTCTCTCTGGAGCCCGGCGGCCAGTTTGAACTATCGGGCGCGCCGCTGGAGAATGTCTTCCAGACTTGTCAGGAAGTGCATGAGCATCTGGCGCAGGTGCGTGAAGTGGGTGATGAACTCGGCATTGGCTTCCTGGGGCTGGGCTTCAACCCGCTGTGGAAGCGTGAAGACATCCCCATCATGCCCAAGGGCCGCTACCAGATTATGCGCGAATACATGGCCAAGAAGGGTAATCTGGGCCGCGATATGATGCTGCGGTCGTGCACGGTTCAGGTGAACCAGGATTTTTCATCCGAAGCGGACATGCGCCGGAAAATGCGTGTCAGCCTTGCTTTGCAGCCGGTCGCAACAGCGCTGTTTGCGGCATCGCCGTTCACCGAGGGCAAGCCGAACGGATTTAAGACGTTCCGATCCGAAATCTGGCGCGATACCGATCCGGACCGCACCGGGATGTTGCCCTTCGTGTTCGATGACGGCTTCGGTTTTGAACAATATGTCGACTATGCCATGGATGTGCCGATGTACTTCGTCAATCGCGGCGGTGACTATCTCGACTGTTCCGGTGAAAGCTTCCGTGCCTTCATGGCTGGTGAACTGCCGCAACTGCCCGGTGAGAAGCCGTCGATGAAGGACTGGGCCGACCATATCACCACCATCTTCCCGGAAGTCCGGCTCAAGAAGTTCATCGAGCAGCGCGGTGCTGATGCAGGCGCCTGGCGCAGGCTTTGTGCCTTGCCGGCGTTCTGGACCGGATTGCTGTACGAACAGGCATCCCTGGATGCAGCCTGGGACCTGGTCAAGGACTGGACTGCGGAGCAGCGCCAGGCATTGCGTGATGAGGTACCGGTCAAGGGCCTGGATGCGACGATAGGTGGGCGCAGTCTGCAGGATATTGCCATTGAGGTTCTGGCCATCTGTCGGGCAGGTCTTGAGACCCGCAATGTGCAGGGTCCGGCGGAGCAGACGGAAGCCAAATTCATTGATGTCCTCGATGAAATTGCCCAGTCGGGCAAGTCGAACGCTGATGAATTGCTGGCCCTGTATGAAGGCAACTGGAATGGTGACGTTACACGGGTCTTCCGTGATTTCGCTTTCTGAATCATATCGGTCGTAAAACCGGTTTCCAGTTTCCGCATTGTGCTCTAGCTTCGCGTGAGAAGACTGTGTCCTGGAGCGCTCGCGCATGAAAATCACCGGCCTGAAAACCTTCGTTGTCGGCAATCCGCCGCCGCGCCGCGGCGGGCGCTATTTCATCTTCCTGAAGCTCGTCACCGATAACGGCATTGAAGGGGTTGGTGAAGTTTATACGGCCAGCTTTGCGCCCGACGTGGTGGTCGCCATGATCGAGGACGTGTTCCAGCGCAATGTCGAAGGCAATGACCCGTTTCACATCGAAGCGTTCTGGCGCAGGACTTACACAAGGGGGTATTCCGGCCGCCCCGACATTTCGCTGATGGGCGTCATGTCCGGCATCGAAATGGCCATGTGGGACATCTGTGGAAAGGCTGTGGACAAGCCTGTGTATGACCTGTTGGGAGGCTGTGTACATGAGCGGCTGCGCTCCTACACCTACCTGTATGCGGACGCCGACATAGACGCCTATGCCTACACCGATCCCAGCAATGATGTGTACAACAATGCAGACGTAGCGGCAGAACGCGCACTGCATTACGTCAATCAGGGCTTTACCGCGGTAAAATTCGATCCTGCCGGGCCTTACACGGCATTTGACCCCCATATGCCGAGCCTGGAGCGCATGGACATTTCAGAGCAGTTCTGCCGCAAAATCCGGGAAGCCGTGGGCAACAGGGTAGACCTTCTGTTCGGCACGCATGGACAGTTTACCACCGCTGGCGCGATCCGCCTGGCGCGCCGCCTTGAGCCGTTTGACCCATTATGGTTTGAAGAGCCGTGCCCGCCGGAAATGCCGGAAGAAATGGCGAAAATCGCCCGTTCGACCAAAGTTCCGATCGCGACCGGTGAGCGTTTGACGACCAAGTATGAGTTCGCCCGGGTGCTGGAACTGGGCGCAGCTTCAATCCTGCAGATGGCGCTGGGTCGTGTCGGGGGCCTGCTGGAAGCCAAGAAGATTGCCGGCATGGCGGAAGCCCACTATGCGCAGATCGCGCCGCATCTCTACTGTGGCCCCATTGAAGGGGCGGCGAATGTGCAGATTTCCGCCTGCTCGCCAAACTTCCTGATCCTTGAAAGCATCGAACAATGGGGCGGGTTCCATTCCGACATCCTGATCAAGCCGATGCAGTTTGAAGATGGCTTCGTCATTCCACCAAAGGAACCGGGTCTTGGCGTGGAACTGAACGAGGAAGTGGCGCTGGCCAACCCTTACAGAGATGATGACGGGCTGCACATCGCGCCAGGAGAAAACCACGCAGCCTGGAACGACTGAATTCAATTACAAGCAACAATGGGAGAGCGGCCATGAAGGTCGGATTTATCGGACTGGGCAATGTCGGCGGCAAGCTGGCCGGCAGCCTCATTCGCAATGGTATCGACACGGTTGTCCGCGACCTGGACCGCGATGCCGCGCAGAAATTTATTGATCGCGGTGCGGGCTGGGCCGACAGCCCAAAGCAGATGGCTGAGATGTGCGATGTCATCATCACCTGCCTGCCGTCACCGGCAGCCTGCGCAGACGTCATGGAGGGAGACGACGGCATTCTCGATGGTTTGTCGCCCGGCAAGATCTGGATGGAGATGTCGACCACCGACGAGGCGGAGGTCAAACGCCTGGGCGAGAAGGTGATAGCCAAGGGTGCGGAACCGGTGGACTGTCCGGTGTCGGGCGGCTGCCATCGCGCCGACACGGGCAATATCTCGATCTTTGCCGGGTGTGACCGCGACACCTTCGAGAAGATTTTGCCACTCACCACCGTGCTGGGCCGCCGGGTTCTGCATACCGGGCCGCTGGGCACGGCCTCCACGTTGAAGGTGATGACCAACTACCTGGCGACTGCAAACCTGCTCACCTGCTGTGAGGCGCTGGTCACCATGAAGGCGGCGGGCATGGATCTGGCGACCACTTATGAGGCCATGAAGATTTCATCGGGTACCTCGTTCGTGCACGAGACCGAAAGCCAGTTGATCCTCAACGGCTCACGCGATGTGAATTTCACCATCGATCTGGTGCTGAAGGATATCGGTCTGTTCCAGACCATCGCGGAGCGCAATAATGTGCCGCTGGAAATCTCGCCGATGATTATCGATATCATGAAGGACGGCCAGTCCCGTTATGGCCGGCGCGCCAACTCCGACGAGATCATCAAACGCCTGGAAGACGCAACCGGCCTGTCTGTCCTGGCCGACGGCTTTCCGGATGATCTGATAGACGATGAGCCGGAAGAAAATGGCTATGAGGTCGTGCCGCCGGGAAGATAGGAAGCTCACATGGGGAAGCGTTCCTATGTACCGTTTGACGTGTTTGCCATGCGGGTTGATGTGCCGGTATCAACTGCGGTGCGCGATGGCGATGTGGGCTGGACCTGCGGGCAATGCCCGCTGACCGAAGCAGGGATGGTTCATGCACCGGGCGACCTGCTGGCCCAGACGATGTTCGTGTGCGACATGATCGAAACCGTCATGGCACGGTCAGGTTTTACGTCATCATCTGTCGGCAAGTTGCACGTATATTTTGCGGCCGGGACTGCGCACGAAGCCAGTGATGCGCTGGCTATGATTACTGCGCGATTTGACCATGGCCCGCTAGTGGTGCCGATCCCGGTGCCGCACTTCTACTATGACGGCATGCTGATTGAGGTTGATGTTTTCGCCGCCGACAACCTGCAGGTGCGCACCCCACTGGAGGCTGATGGCGTTCGGCTGGACCTGGTTGATGCCGGCGATCAGGTTTGGGCCTATGCCAGTGCATCGCTTGCCGGTTGCACGCCGGAAGCTCTGGCTGATCTCATTGCCGCAGAACTGGCCGGGCAGGGAATGGGACAGGAGCATTTGCTTGCCGATGTCTGGATGGCCGGCGGACACGATACCGCGCATATTGCGCGCAGCCTGGAAAACCAGTGGTTGACGACCAACCCCGATGCGTTGATCCGGCTGGCAGAACCGGCAGCGCCGGTTGTCGCAGCCAGCCTGTCATTCAGCAAGCAACCCGTCTCCGTCCTTTCAGAGGGAAATATCGGGGGCGGCGTATATCTGACCCTGAAGAAATCCGGATCGATGGTCTGGGGCGCAGCCACTTGTACAGATCCGGGCCTCGACCTGGTCGGGCAGACGTCAAGGATTATGCAAGCACTTGATGACGGTCTGCAAACCGCGGGCGCGGGCTTTGCCGATGTGGTCAAGCTGACGGCTCACTATACCGGCGGAGCAACGGAAGAAGAACTTCACGGCAACATGAAAGTGCGGCACGGCTTCTACACCAGCCCCGGCCCGGCCTCGACCGGTCTGCCAGTTGCTGGTCTGGGTAATGAGGCATGCCGGATTGCAATTGATGTTGTCGCCACATGAGGAGTTCCCCATACTTGGGGCACAAGTAAGTGCTCCTGGTAAAATGAGTGATGAAGAACATCCTGTTTGTCTGTTCTGCCAACAAATTGCGGTCTCCCACTGCAGAACATGTTTTTGCATCCTGGCCGGAGATTGAAACCGATTCAGCAGGTCTGTCCAACGATGCCGACGTGATGTTGTCATCGGAACAGCTGGAATGGGCGGACATCATTTTCGTTATGGAAAAAGTCCACCGGACCAAGTTGAGCAGGAAGTACCGCCGTCATCTGAACGCTCAGCGGGTGATTTGTCTTGGCATTCCTGATGACTATGAGTTCATGGACCCCACGCTTGTCCGCTTGCTTGAAGATAAAGTGGGTCCGTTTCTGCGATAGAATGTGAATGGTGTCTGGTGGACCGGCCTGGTCAGACCGGTTTTCCGAGTGTCCAGACGAAATCTGTCCGGACACGGTTGCCCTTGCTTGATTGCTATCGTTCGACGCTGCCGGTTCAACAGGCGAGTGCAGCGGGTGCCGAAGGCATCCCGCTGCACGGAGGAAATTGACGTTATTATCGCAGTGTTACTCGGGCGCGTTGAGCAATTTCGTCCTGAAGATCATGCCAGCAGCCAGCGCGCCAATTATCGGGGCGACTATAAAGAGCCAAAGCTGCCCAAGAGCCGTACCGCCAACAAACAACGCAGGCCCGATAGAACGTGCAGGATTGACCGAGACACCTGTGACATTGATGCCAACCAGATGGATCACAACCAGTGCAAGGCCAATTGCAAGACCGGCCATCGCCGCTGGAGCACCTGCACCCGTCGCGCCAAGAATAACGATCATGAACAGGAAGGTTGCGACGACTTCAAATACGAAGGCTGCCAGCATGGAGTATTCGCCCAGATAGCCTTGTCCCCAGCCGTTTTGCCCCAGACCGTTGGTTGCAACGCTGTAATCAGCCTTGCCGGTTGCAATTGCCAGCAGGACCATTGCCGCGACGATTGCGCCAGCAACCTGAGCAATGATGTATTTGATTGCCTCTGGCATCGTCATGCGGCCGGCGGCAACCATGCCAAGCGATACGGCGGGGTTGATGTGGCAACCAGACACCGGACCAATTCCGTAAGCCATACCGATCAATGCCAATCCGAAAGCAAAGCTGATGCCTGTTAGGCCGATATCGGCCCCGGCGATGACGGCCGAACCGCAGCCAAACAAGACCAACGTGAATGTTCCCAAAAACTCTGCAACTTGCTTGTTCATTTGTTTTTTCCCCTCTTGGTTCTGGTTGTCTCAATCCAAACCGGGCCTGATTGCCCAGTGTGGTAGCGGGAGGTATTCTCCTGAATTCCTCGCGAGGTGCCACCACTCACGTCCGCTCCGGGCACACTCAGGCAGGCAGGACCCGGGTCCACTCGATCCGGGTCCGGCGCTTCTTGTGTAAAGGCGCAGGCTTACTTCTTCTTCAGTGCGTCACGGATTTCAGTAAGCAACTGAATGTCAGCAGCTGGAGCGGCCGGTGCTGCCTCTTCCTTCTCCTTCATGCTGTTTGCCGCCCGCACGATCAGGAAGAGGATGACGGCAATTATCAGGAAGTTGACCACTGCAGTAATGAAGTTGCCGTATGCCAGGACAGCGCCTTGTTCTTTGGCTGCATCGAGCGTTGTCGCGGTGACACTGTCTGCCAGCGGAGCAAACATGTTTGAGAAATCAAGGCCACCGAAGATAGCGCCGACAATCGGCATGATGATATCGCCGACCAGGGAGCTGACGATCAGGCCAAAAGCACCGGCGATAATAACGCCAATAGCCAGGTCCAGAACATTGCCCTTGAAGGCAAACGCTTTGAATTCATTCAACATGGAAAGTCCCCTCCCGTTATTTGTAAACGGCTTCTTTGCCGAAGTGCTTGGTGAGCATGTAGTACACCACTGCCCGGTACTTGTTCCGGTTCGACTTACCGTAGGTATCCATGACTGAGGCGAGCGCCTCATCAAGGTTTGATCCATCCGCCAGGCCGAGCTTCTTGATCAGGAAACTGTTCTTGACGGTTTCAAGTTCTGATTTGTCCGAACCTGAAACGGTCGATGCATCGGCATTGTAAATCGAAGGACCGCAACCGACCGTGACCTTGGTGAGAAGGTTCATGTCCGGCGTCATGCCGCACTTGTCTTTCAGGTCGCTTGCATACTTTGCGATCAGTTCGTCTCGCTTGCTCATGGGAATCCCCTCTGAATGTTGTTTAGTAAGGTGTCATTTGCTCGGCGCAGGTTGGCTAAACATCACACGACGTGCACAACCATTCGCCCGCGAACAGCTTGTGTACAGTATTGAATAAATTCCAAAAGCGAATAAAATACATTGTTTGTATCAAAATAAATCATCGATAGAAATTGGCCATGGACATTGTACTCATCAAGACATTTCTGAACGTGCTCGCATCCGAAAGCTTTGTAGGTGCTGCAGACCGCATGTTTGTGACGCAATCGGCTATCAGTGTTCGGATTCAGAAGCTGGAAGAAACCCTGGGCCAGCGATTGTTCGAGCGATCGAAAAGCGGTGTGGTCTTGACGCCCGATGGCGCAAAGTTTGAGCCTTACGCCCGATCGTCATTGCAGCTTTGGGATGAGGCGCTGTATCAGATATCCCTGCGCGACGGTATTGACGGCAGCCTGTCTCTTGCCTGTGAAGATACTCTTTGGCCCGAGCTTTGCAGCAGATGGCTTGGTGAGTTAAGCGAGACGCTTCCCACGACGGCATTCAACTTCCAGATCGGTACACCGCAAAGCATGTCAAACATGTTGCTGCGGGGCGTGCTTGATATTGCCGTAATGTACAATCCGGAGATCCGTCAGGGCTTCAGGGTCGAACACATCATGGATGACCGCCTCATTCTTGTTTCGAGTGAAGATGGCAAGGGTGATGTTTTGAGTGATGACTATATTTATACGAACTGGGGGCCTGAGTTCGCGATGGCACATAGCCGATGGTTTCCGGAAGCAAAACCACCTCAGTTGATGATGCAGGTAGGCGCGTCAGCCCCGAAATTTCTCATGGAGCACAAAAAGTCAACTTTCCTGCCGTATCGCATAGCTGATGACTATGTTGCGGGCGGACAACTGCATATCGTCAAAGACAGTCCCTCGTTTCCATTTCCTGCCTACGCAGTCTGGACCGAGAAAGCGCGTGCAGAGTTGCGCGAAGAAGCGCTGAGCAAATTGCGCCACTCAGCCAGGAATGCCCCATGGATAGAGATTGAGCACTGATTTCCGGGCGACCTGCCCGTGTTTTCCGAAGGCTCATCTCAACAAGACATAGACCGGTTACTCGAATGTGCGGAAAGACGGCATAGGTGAAACACCACCAGATGAGCTCAACGCGTGTCTCACCGAAACTGTTCAAAATGGCAGTTTTCTTACTGTAAAACAGTCCGTTATTTGATAAATTGACAGTATATTTCAGCATTCGAATAAGGTCTTGGTAGTATATTTGTGTTATTCACAACCTCAAATTCCGGAGGTTGTAACCCGTGACTGATACTAATCGCCTGCGCGCCATGGTTGATGATCTGAGAAGTTCGTTTGACCAGACGTCGTCAGATCAAACCACGGATGATACTCAGATTGAAAGTCTGATGTCTGACCGCGCAGCGCTGAAGCGGTTGCTGTCGGAATACCATATTCTTCTTGAGGCCCTCGACAAAAGTCCGATGGCCTACTGTGTTTATGACGAACGAGACCGGCTGATTGCGGCAAACCCCGCCTACGAACGCCTGCATCCGGGGCTGGCTGAATTGCGGCTTCAGACCAGGAAAAAGGGAATAGACCTTTTCTACGCAGACCTGGTGCGCAGAGAACTTGCCGGCAAGGTATCTGCTGAGGAACTTGAAGCTGCAGTCTCAGAGCGGGTCGAAGCGCAAAAATTTGCTGACGGCGCGGCTGTGGAACGGGAGTATCACGGGAGTGGGAATTTCCGGGTGATGAAGTACCGCCTTTCATCGGGCGGCAGCGCCGGCATTGCGCTTGATATCACCGAGCTCAAGCAACGTGAAGCTGAACTGGACAGGGCCAGGAACGTAGCCGAAGAGGCAACCGAACGGGCAGAAGCCTCCCTTGAAGCCGAGCGGTCTCGCAAACTGCAGGCCCGGCAACTCTCCGAACTGGGGGAATGGCTGCAAAGCTGCAAGACCGTGCAGGAACTGTTTGTCGTCGTCGATCGCCTGATGCCGCAAATGTTCCCGTCAAGCGAAGGTGAACTGTATATCTACTCCAATTCCCGCGATGTTCTGGACGGTGCCTGCCAGTGGAACCGCAACGAGCTGCTGCACAAGCATATCCAGCCGGATGATTGCTGGGCGCTGCGGCGCGGGCGGATGATGCGCTATGGTGAGGGACTGTCCAACATCCCGTGCAGCCATGCTTCAAAGACCGGACCCGATGGCGAGCAGGTGCCGCCTTATGTCTGCATTCCGATCCTGGCCCACGGCGATACTGTAGGTCTGCTGCACATCAGATTTCCGGCGGTGAGCTGTTCTGAAGAGTATTGCCTGGACGAAACCGTTTTGGCATTTGCGCTGCAATGCGCCGAGCAGATCAGTCTGGCCGTTGCAAATGCAAAACTGCGTGATGAACTGGAGCAGCAGTCGATCCGCGATCCGTTGACCGGCTTGTACAATCGCCGCCATTTCATGAACCAGATGCACCACGCCATGAAGAAGTCCGGCTCGGATAAGAAGTCCGTCGGATTGATTGCGCTGGACGCTGACAACTTCAAGACATTCAACGACGTACACGGCCACAATGCGGGCGACGTCGTGTTGTGCGCCATTTCGGAAGCGTTACTGGAGGCTGTCAGGCCGACAGACACTGTGGCGCGCTTTGGTGGTGAGGAATTTGCCGTGCTGCTGTCTGACACCGGGACCGATGCCGCAGAAGACCGCGCCGAAGCCATCCGTGCCTCCATTGCCGGCCTTTCGATCCGCTATGGGGAAGGCGTGCTGCCGCGCGTGACAGTGTCGTGCGGTGTCGCGGGAACGTCCGAATTCGGATATGTGCCGCAGGAACTATTGCGAGCTGCTGACGTTGCACTTTACCGGGCCAAGGACACAGGACGAAACCGTGTGTGCCGTGCCGACCCTTCCGACATAGCTGAGCGCTCGTCCTGACCTGTTCCGGGTCCCGCGTCCGTCTTTCGAGACTGCTGCTCTCAGCAGACGTCCTTGTTAAGTTGTTCCGCAGAAGTGGCCAGCGGTGTTGTGATCACACAATTGGACCGGCCAAGGGTCTGGACCTGAGCCTGGGCCTGCTGGTTCAGACCGATTTCGGGTGCCAGCAACGGGCCGACGACGATAAGTGCGCCGAGCGCGACCGCCATCCCCATGCACAACCAGGCAAGTGGCCGGTTACGGCTCGACTTGAGTGTGGTGCGTTGTTGCCCTGGATAAAACCGGTGAGCCGCACCGCGCTGAACGCGGGTGCGTTGTGATGATCTGTTGGCAGCTTTCACCGGTGCCGCTGACGACTGCAGGTATCGCGATTCGTAGCGCCACAGTATTTCGGACCTGCTGCGTTTTGATACAAGCCGTCTGCCCTTTATCTCCGCCTGCAGCATCCGCACGGCATGCCGTCTGTGATTGGCAGCCAGTCTTTTGGCCAGCGTCTGCAGATTCCGGTGATAGGAGAAGTGCCTTCTGTAGAACTGCCGTTCCAGCTTCGCTCCAACGCGCTTGAAACGAGCAGGATTCGGAGCCCCCAGGATGATCAGCTTGTATTGCCGTCCAAGCTTGTGGGACAGAAAACAGAATTTCGCATAGCGCTGGCTGAGTTCAGGGTGCTGGCGGACCAGGTGATCCCATCTGTCGTCCAGCTTCAGATACACTCTCGGTCGGATATGGGGTTCTGCCGCTGTTGCCTGTTGTTGCTGCTGCTGCATCTGGATCCGCGCGCGCAGTTCCATGTATTGTTTCAGCTTGTCCTCGTCGCGAAGGACTTCATAGGCCTCTTGTATTTCCTGAAATCTTTTCTCGGCTTCTGAATCTTCATCTTCGCCTGTGTGGAGATCAGGGTGAAACTTCTTCGCCAGCGCCCGATGGGCCGCCTTGACCACCTCCGGATGTGCCTCGGAAGACAATCCCAATATCGCGAAGTAGTCCTTATTCGGATCACACTGCATTTTTACACAACCCACAACCACCTTACTCGTCACTCGTGTACTTTACACGTGCGCGAGAAAGAACCTTCAGGAGCCATCCCTTGATAGTGGAAGCCGCATCACGCCTCCCCCCTTAGCCTTAGTCAAAATGAATATATTGACCACAATGTGGCTTTGTCGAATGCAATGGCAATCTTGTCTTTGGATCCGACCAACTGCTGGTTGCAGGACCAGGGATCTCTTGATCCATTTGTGACATGTTTTGAGAGATAAGCCGAGAAAAGTGGTATTTGTAATCCGGGGCCTGTTCAGGCGCGCTGGTGTCGGCTGGGTTCTCCAGATCGACCATCGGCCTGCAAGAGTTGAACAGCTGCGAATGGCCGGTAGCGGCCATTCGACCGGATGCGCTCAATGGCGGTCACTGCCGAACCGGCATGCCGTGCGCCGGATGCTATTTGATATCTATCCCGCCTCGCTCGGGAACGTCACCGAGATTGATAATATCGTATTTTCGAGCCAGTTCCTGCATCTGGACAGGGTCATTGAGTTGATGGTCGCTCATTTTGCCGAGTTCTGCCAGATACAGGTCAAAACCTGTCGGCTGGAATATCATAAGCATTCGCGCTGAAGTATTTGCCTCACTCAGCACGCAGGCATGCGGGACGCCGGGAGGGATGTGAAGACAGCTTCCCGGTGGAGCCGTTATCCAGTCCCCGTCTACGTGGAAGTCCAGACTGCCTTCCAGTATGTAGAATGTCTCCGCATGGTGGTCATGGCGGTGAAGGCCCAGGGCAAACGTGGATTTCAGATTATCTTCCATCAAGGTGAAATGACCGTCAGTGTCGTGAGCGGAAACCTTCACGTAAGTATGATCAGCTGACCATTCGTAGTCGGTTCCGCCCAGCGGTCTCACAAAGGAGTAGCGTTTTGACATTTTGGCATATCCTCTGCCTGGAGAAGAGCGACCGGGCATAGTGTTGCCCGGCCCGCACGTGAGGTTTACTTGGCGCTCAACTGGCGCAGTGCACCGGCCCAGTCCTCGACATGATATGTTCGAGCGATCTTGCCGTCTTCGATTGTGTGGATATCAATCGTCAGGATGTCAAAACTCTTGCCCTTGCCGTCCACGCCGAACAATGGACCGGATGGAGTTCCTGTGGCCCGGCTGCGCACGACAACGCGGTCACCTTCCTGGATCATTTCTTCTACGGCCCAGTTCAGGTCCGGAATCAGTTTGCCGAACCCGCCGACCTGGCCAATGAAAGCATCGCGCGTTTTGATTTTTCCTGAATAGTCACCGATGCTGCCCCAACTTGCCGTAGTTGCTGATTTGAATGCCTCAGCGTGTGTGTCGGATGCCGGATTGCTCAGATAGTCATAAAACGTCTGAACAAGTGACTTGTCATCTGCCATTGCAGCGTTTGTCATGGGCATGAGCAGTAGGGCAAGAGCAGCAAATATTGTCCTGAATTTTGTCATTGTATTCTCCTGGTTTCCTGGAACTGCCGGCCGAATTTTTCTGACACGGCTTCCGTTCTCCAGAGCATGGACGAATGCCTATTCAATGATAATATAGAATAATAAAAACACACTGTTCGGAAATTTGACATGATAAATCAACTTCGCCAGATGGCGATTTTCGTCAAGACAATCGATCACGGCTCGTTCCGCGCTGCCGCAAAGGCCATGAAGCTGTCGCCGTCAGTTGTAAGCCATCAGGTATCGGAACTGGAAAAACGGCTTGGCACAGCTCTGATTTATCGATCAACGCGCAACCTGTCGCTGACACGCGATGGCGAGCGTTTGCTGTCATCGGCCCGCGCCATGATTGAGGCTGCTGAAACCGGACTTCAATCGGTCTCCGATCAAACCCGGGAGCCTTCCGGTGAACTGCGCATTACAATGCCCGCGGTCCTGGCGCGTTCACAGCTGGTTGAACAAATCGCCGGTTTTTTGCTGACCAACAGAAAAGTGCAGATATCGGTCGACTTCTCAGATACCCGCAAGAGTCTGATCGGGGATGGATTCGACCTGGCGATACGAATGGGCTGGCTCAAGGATAGCGCGCTTGTTGCGCGCAAGCTGGGCAGCGTAGATCGCCGACTTGTTGCCGCCAGGTCCTATCTGACCTCGCGGCCGGAACCAACGTCACCGGAGGATTTGAACGATTGGGACTGGCTGGAGCTTTCGCCGGTCAGAACCACTAAAACGAGCTTTCAAAAAGCCGGGCACAAGACCGTGACATTGAAACCGGCTTCCCGCATCGCCGTGAACGACGCACATGCCCTTTACCAGTTTGCCCGTGCCGGAACCGGGTTGGCTTTTGTTCCGGATTTTCTTGCCGAGGACGATATCAATGACGGTATTATGGAGTACGTTCTGCCCGACTGGCATGTTGAAGACATTGGCATTTATGCGGTCTGGCCCCAGAACGCTCCAAGACTGGGGTTGACCAGGTATCTTGTTGATCATCTTGCAGGTTGAGATGACCAGAACCACGACGCTTCATTCCGTCCTGGTAACAGTGCCGACCTGATCGCGGGGGCAATCCGGCCTTGATCTCCGACTGACCGCAGGCTGCCTCGAACTGGTCATCTCCAGTTCCACGCAAGCTTCATGGAGTCCTGTTTGCCTGTTGCTTGAGGAGCATCCCAGCCGATGATAAAACCAGACATGAAGCCCGTGAAATCTGTTCAGGGTTCTCCGCCTGACACTCAACCCTTTGCCAATTCCGAACCTGACAGCCTCCTTGCTCGCATGCGGGCGCTGAAGGATCGCATCAACCCCCGCAGTCCTCCAACCCTGGTTTCGTCAGGCGCGCAGGATGGTACAGCAACTGCAGTTCCGCCGGAGCCGCACCCGGTACTGTCGGCCAGCGCTGATACGGGACAGGTCAGAAACCCTGAAGAACAATTGAGTTCGGGTATTGGTCTGGCGTTTGATCAAAAAAGAGAGACCTTGCGAAACCGGTGTCTGCGGAGTGCCAAGGTCGTATTCCATAATCGTCGGTATCAGGTGAATTGCCAGATTCGCGATGAGTCGAACTCAGGAATGAAGCTGAGATTGTTAGGTGATGTTGCGGTGCCTGACAGATTTGAACTGCTGATCGAATCCAAAGAGGAATTGCTGCCTGTGATCGTTCGCTGGCGTTCCGACCTTGAGATTGGAGTGGAGGTCGCCGGCGAGCCAACTCCTCTGCCGCCACGACTGATTATGGACACCAGCCGCCGAATTTGAGTCTGGGGTAAGGATCGACTGGTCGGTGACGTCATCCGATGTCCGGGCATATTGCAGATCAGCAAATGTTCTGGATGCCGCAGTCGCTGTCAAACAACGTTTACTCCGCCGCCACAGCAGGTGTCAGCTGGCACATGGCGTCGGCAATATGGCAGGCTAGGCTCTCGATGGCTGCATTGGTCTTTGATGACCTGATCAAGCCGATATCGAACATGCCCAGTGGCGGAAAACCCTCTGTTTCGGTCAGGACGCGGATACCGGGACGCATGCAGATTTCAGGGATGGCGGCAATGGCCAGACCGGCAAGCACGGCTGAAGTGACCGCCACTGAATTGGAACTGGCGTAAGCAAGCCGATAGGGCCGCCCGATCACGTCGAGCCCATCCAGCGCCATCTGCCGCCAGGCGCAACCGAACTGTGACAGGGCAACCGGTAGAATTTCACTGCGATGTACCGAGTGGCGCGCCGATGTTACCCACAAAAGTCGTTCCGAGCGGATCACCTGGGCATTGGCGATGTCGCACTCACAGGTAATCATGGCCAGATCCAGATCACCGGATTTCACCATATCCACCATGGTGCGGCTGGCCTGGCAGTCAACATCAACCTGGACCTTCGGATTGGTGCTGGCAAACCGCGCGAGTACGTCCGGCAGGAGCCTGTCTGCATAGTCGTCCGGGGTGCCAAAGCGCACATGACCGGTAATTTCCGGCTTGGTGAACGCGGTCATCGCCTCGTCGTTCAACTGGATCATCCGACGGGCATAGTCCAGCATCATCTGGCCGTCTGATGTCAGCGAATTGGTTCGCCCGACCCGGGCAATCAACGGTTTTCCGACCAGTTCCTCCAGGCGCTTGACCTGCATGGAAACCGCCGACTGCGTGCGGCCAACCTCTTCTGCGGTGCGGGTAAAATTGCCGGTTTCCGCCAATACGGCGAAAGTTTTGAGCAGATCGACATCCAGGTTGGGCAGCATATTGGCGCTCCATCAATATTGTTGATGATTGCCATAAATACTATTCGTTGGATTGATAGTTAGTCAAGCTGCATATTGTAGACAGTCAAACCGACTTGTACCTCCCGCCGCACCCCGGCGGCCAACTGCGAAAGACCGGCAAAACCGGTTTTCCGCCAACAGGAGATTAGTGCCATGACTGATTGCACCATCCAACAGGTTCGCCCGGCTGCACCCGGGTTTTCACTGGCCACACTGTTGCGCAACTGGCGTGCGCGATCCAGGGTTCGCGGCATGCATGACCTGGATGACCGGATGCTGACCGACATAGGTGTCAGGCGCGACGAGGTCATCTGGGCATCTTATCTGCCCCTGACCGTGAACGCAGCGCTTGAACTGGAAAAAGCGGCCTTTCGCCGTCGCAGGAAGCGTCGCTTCAGTTAAGGTCAGTATCCCAGCCTGCGATTGACTGAATCCAGCAAATCATCGGCGGCGTTGCCTGAACCGGTTCGGGTATCGCCGCCGATAATGTCGTCCAGGGTATTGCGGCCCCGGCCAACGGCGTCGTCATTATAGGAAGACGGGCGCCGGCGTCTGCTGCCGCCACCCATACCGCCACCGAGAATATCGCGCAGCAGATCATCAAGACCACCACCTGGTGCAGGCGCTCGCTGCTGCGGTTGTGGCGCCGGCGAGCGCTGCCGGCCTGATCCGCCGCCAAGAATATCGCCGAGAATATCTTCCAGGCCACCGCCACCTTGACCACTGCGCGGCTGTGGTTTCCGGCCGCCACCGAGAATGTCACCAATGATATCACCCAGTCCGCCGCCCTGGCTGCCACGCGGACTTGGCGCCGGGGTACCGCCTGTCATGCGCTTGAAAATCGCCCCCATCACCATGGAGGCAATTACGGGCAGCATTTTTTTCAGGATCGCGCTGCCGATGCCGGTCGTACCGGCTGCTTGCATGGCAACTTCACGACTGACTTCCTTGCGGCCGAACAGATGGCCGAGAATGGCATTGCCATCATTTTTCACGGTGTCGTACTGAACCGCCTTATCGTCATCCAGATAGCGTTCGTGTCCGCCGCCGGACAGCGCCTCGAGCAAGGAGACCATGCCATCAGGTTCGCGGCTGTTGCGGCGCACCCCGGACGTCACCATGGGGGCAAGTTCAGCAACCGCCGCCAGGGTCTGCTCGCGTGACAGTCCGAACTGCTGCCCCAACACATCCAGGCCCTGGCCGTTATGGGACCGGGCAATCATTTCAACGATATTCATGGCACTTACTCACCTTGCAAATTTCCCTCTTCTGAGGACCAGTTTAGTCATATTGCGCGTTTCAGCAATTCCCCGAATACATCGCCCAGATCAGGCGTCTTCTTGCGGCGCGAGCGGCTGCGCTGCCTGCGGCGTTTGCGCGAGGTCTTGTAGGATTTCGCATAGGTGGCACGGCTGCGTCGCCGTCTGCGCTTGGCCGGCACATGGGTGATGCCCTTGATGATGGCCTTGATGAGCTCGGATATGAAAGTTGATGTCACACCGCCGGTGTCTGCCGCCAGATAGGTTTGCCGGCCGCGTTTGACCAGGGCCGCCACACACAGCGTGGCCGCCAGCGTCATCATGCGTTCCATCTTTTCTTCGGAAATGCCGTGCGGTTTGCGCAGTGTTCGCGCGACAGTGCGCGCACGCTCCAGCGACCCGTAGACGTGGCTGAGGATTTCCTCGCCTTCCTCAACCGCCTCGCGTGACAGCAGTGCATCCGGATTGGTCAGATAGTCATCATGCTCGCCGGCCTCGATCACGTCCAGCAGCAATTCCAGCTCTTCCGGGTCTCGCGCCTTGACGGCCATTTTCGAACCGATTTCGCGGACGTGGGTTTTCAGCGCTTTTTCTGCCGCATCAATGCTGTAGTCGCCGGCAAGCGCCAGTGCACCTGCTGTCTTGCCGTCGTTTGCAGCCAGAATGATGTCGATCAACTCGGTAACCTGATCGCTCATGCGGTGTCTCCCTTAACACGGGCCTGCGTGGCCATTGTCCGGACCAGCGTAAAGGCGGTGATGGCAGCGACCAGTCCGAACATGATGTTGACCGCGCCCAGTGCCATGAGCACACCTGTTGCGCCACCCCATGCTGCACCCAGGTGCAACAGCGGAATGGTGCCTATGGTTGCTTTGCCCCAGTTGAACCACATAGACCATTTCGGCCGGTCAAGATTGTTGAATGCGGCCTGCGCCACGAACTGCGCCCCGGCAAAAGCCCAGGTTATGGCAATGAAGGTATAGTAGAATGTGATCAGTTCCGCTGCTGCCGGCGTTGCGCTGAACCAGCCCGGCATGTACCCGGCAACCGCCAGCAGCACAACACTTACTGCAACGGTGTAAAGGGTTGAAAACACCATGGCATCCTTGAGCGTCTGACTGACGCGATCAAATTTGCCGGCGCCGTAATTCTGCCCGATGATCGGGCCGACAGCACCCGACAGCGAAAAGATGACCCCGAACGCCACCGGCACCAGCCGATTGATGACGGCCACCGCGGCCACCGCGTCATTGCCGAAGGTCGCCGTGATGCGGGTCATGTAGGCTATGGCAAACGGGGTGGCCAGTTGGGTGGCAATTGCGGGCAGGGCAATCCGCATGATCGGGCGCAGATTAGCCCTGATGGATGAGATACGCGGCCGCACCACGAAGCTGTGGTGGTGGTGCAGGGCATGCAGCCCGACTGCGAATGAGAACAGGTTGGCAAACACCGTCGCGAGTGCTGCGCCTGCGATCCCCATGTCCATCCAGAAAATGAAAATCGGATCCAGCACGGCGTTGGTGATGGCCGTGACCAGCGTGACATACATGGCGCGCCGCGGATCGCCAATGGCGCGCAACACGAAGCTGACGGTAATCGCACCCGCCAGCAGCAGGAAACCGGGAGCAATCACAACCAGATAATAGCGGGCAAGTTCAAGTGCTTCACCGGATGCACCCAAGACAGACAACATGGGTCGGGCAAACGCCACGATTGCCATGGCAACGATAAGGCCGGTGATAAGGCTCAGGCACAGGGCCGCCGACGCCGTTTCGCGTGCCTGGTCTTCTTCGCCCCGGCCCATGGCCTGCGCGACCAGTGCGCCTGCCGCGATTGCCAGGCCAAGTCCGACCGACAGGTTTGAGAACACAATGGTGCCGGCAAATCCGATTGCGGCTGTGATCTCAATCTGGTTCAGCAATGTCAGAAACCACAGATCAGCAAGATCAACCAGGAACATTGCCATCAGACCGACAGCGCTGGTTGCCGTCATGACAACCACGTGCCGCATTGTGGAGCCGGTAATGAAGCGCGCGCCGATGGGGGAGCCGTTGGATACAACGCTCATGCAGAACCCAGCTTGATACCAAGGTGTGTCAGTTGGTCTGTAAGATCGTCAACGCTGGTGAAACGAATGCCTGTCATGCCGGTTTTGCCCGCGCCGTCGCAGTGGCGCTGTTTATCATCAATGAAGATGCATTCCCGGCAGGTACTGCCAAGCCGGCTTGCGGCCTGTTCAAAGATTTTCCCGTCCGGTTTCTTGGTGCCGAAGTCGCATGAAAAAAATGCCGTGTCACCGAAAAGTTTTGCGGTCTCGGGCGCAAGCCGGTCAAATGCGGCTTTGGCCAGCGGGCCGTTATTGGTCAACATCGCCACCTTGTAGTGTTTGCGCAGTGTAGTGACCAGGTCATGCATATCCGGCCGGTGCCGCATGGCTGCAGCGCGGCTGGCGATCCATTCGTCGCGGCTGAGTTGATAACCGAGATGGTCATTGAACGCGCTCAGGTAAGAGACATCATCCGGATACTTGCCGCTGTCGGCGTCGTCTTCAAAGCCCGACCCCCAGATCCGGTCCAGGATGGTTGCGACGTCCAGACCGGCGATACGGGAGATGTCAGCGAGCCTTTCTGGCCGGTCGTAAGCGGACAGGACGCCATCAAAATCAAATATGATGGTTGTGAACCTCACCTCGCTTCAGGCCGCCGTACCGCCGACGGTGATGCGGTCCAGGCGAATGGTTGGCTGGCCAACGCCGACGGGAACGCCCTGGCCATCCTTGCCGCAAGTGCCAATGCCCGGATCAAGCTGCATGTCATTGCCGATCATGGAAATGCGGGTCAGTGCGTCGGGACCGTTGCCGATCAGCGTTGCTCCCTTGACCGGCGCACCGATCCGGCCATTCTCAATCCGGTAGGCCTCGGTGCACGAAAACACGAACTTGCCGCTGGTGATGTCTACCTGGCCGCCGCCGAAGGACACCGCGTACAGCCCGGACTTGACCGATGACATGATGTCCTCGGGGTCGGCATTGCCGTTGACCATGACTGTATTGGTCATTCGTGGCATGGGATGATGGGCATAAGACTGCCGCCGGCCATTGCCTGTCGAGCCTTCGCCCATCAGCCGGCCGTTCATGCGATCCTGCATGTATCCGACCAGAATGCCGTCTTCGATCAGTGTGGTTTTCTGGGCCGGAGTGCCTTCATCGTCCACCGACAGGGAACCGCGCCGGTCATTGAGGGTGCCATCATCGATGATGGTGACGCCGGGGCTGGCGACGCGCTCGCCCATCAGACCGGCAAAAGCCGAGGTTTTCTTGCGGTTGAAATCTCCCTCAAGCCCGTGCCCAATGGCTTCGTGCAGCAGGATGCCCGGCCAGCCGGGGCCCATGACAACGTCCATTTCTCCGGCCGGGGCATCTTCTGCTTCCAGGGCCACAAGACTTTGCCGCAAGGCTTCGCGTGCTGCTGCCTGCCAGTTGCCGGTGGCAATGAAGCTGGCGTAATTCGTGCGCCCGCCTGCGCCATAACTGCCGCTGCCGCGCTTTTCGCCCTGACCGGTCACAACCGATACATTGAAGCGGACCAGAGGCCTGCGATCACTGACGGTGTGACCACCGGGACGGATAATGTCGACCGCCTGCCATTCACCGGACAGAGATACGGTGACCTGTCGCACCCTGTCGTCCAGGTTACGGGAAAACTCATCCACTTCCTGCAGCAGGCGCACCTTGTCTTCAAAAGCCATGGCCTGCACCGGATTGTCGTCGCTGTAGAGGCTTGTATTGGTGCGTGGCGGCGCTGCCGACACATCGCCGGAACCGGACTGGATGCTGCGTACCGTGTCGGCAGCGCGTGCCAGGGCTGCCTGGGACAATTCAGCGGAATGCGCATAAGCAGATGTTTCGCCGCAGACTGCGCGCAGCCCGAAGCCCTGGTTCACATCAAAACTGGCGGTTCTGAGTTGACCATCGTCAAACACCAGATTTTCAGACTGGCAGTACTCCAGGAACAGTTCGCCGTCATCGCTGTTGATCAGTGCGTCTTCGGTCAGCCGCAAGGCAGCGTCACGGTCCAACCCGGTTTCGGCGAAAAAAAGGTCGTCACTGGGAATGCTGTCAGTCATCGGTGGCCGGCCTCCGGGTAGGTGTACGAAGTTTCATCGTTAGCGATATCAACCGATGGTGCAACTGCAATGACTGTTGACCCTTGCCGGATCAGGTTCAGGCTGTTGGAGAACAACCTGAACTATGCCGCGCAAGGTTCAGCTGTTGTCGAGCAGGGCCTGGTAGGATGCTGTAAAGCCATCCAGCGAGATCGGCATCTTGATGGCTGCACCGGGGGCTTCATAAATTATGAAGTTTGCCGCCTGGCCAGCTTTCATTTTGGCCAGCGTGGCTTTTTGCGCTTCCGCTGTCGCGGTGCACAAACCCGGTGCTCTCTTGGTTTGCGGCAGGCAGCGGACAAACGGCACCCGGCCAACCGCGGCACCGTCGATTTCCAGTGCGATACCGGTCGGCAGGAACACCCCGATTGGCGCCATGATCTGCATCATGGTTGCTGATCTGTCGCCCTGTTTTTGCTGCCGCATGATCAGTGAAAGGGCAATGTTCGGACGTTTCGTGTCGCGGCTGATCTGCACCATGGCGCAGACTTTCTGTGCCGGAAGATCCTTGCCCTGGGCGTCCTTGCGGGCCGGGCGGCTCTCGCACTGTACTTTCCATTTGCCGTTTTCAGCGACCAGTTCTGGTGGTTGACGGTTTGGATTTGCAGCATTGGGCGCGTTGACCCGCGGACCAAACTGTTTCGGCGACGGCGGTGGAGTTTGCTGCTGGGCCATGGCGGACGTTGCCATGACCGAGACAATTCCTGCTGTTGCCAGAGCCGATATGATACCGGCTGTTGCCAGAACTGAAGCCGTGTTGCGAATCACATTGAATTTTTTGGCCACTGGATATCTGCTCCCTACACATTGACTGAATTTGAACTGCCGCTCATTCCGATGAATTTCCGTGTATGCCAGAGGCGAAGCCAATTTAGCAAGCCGACTGTGCAATTTCATCTTCGAAACACGCTGATTGACTGTTTTTGATGTTTGTTCTGCACTCTTCGTGTGCAATTGAGGCTTTATTGCGATCATTGTCGAGCTGGAGCCTGTTCCACCCACATAGATGCGTTTGACTGATTTTCCACATTTACCGGCCGGACAGGGCTCCCGCCGTAGTCCGGGCGACCACAAGGAACGCGTGACGTGGTCCGGAGGGCGCAGAAAACAAGCCTTTATTGAACCGGATCAGTCTGTCGGCATTGTTGCAAAGCCTACATGGTGCCTCACATCGTGCATCGGCTCGTGCCTGGCCGGGTGAACCGGTTTGGTGCCATCAAACGCTTCTATGTGGGTCGAAAGGGCTCTAATGGTGCGACAACTCCAAACCGTGCAATTTTGACGCGCCTCATGACAGTTGCAGCCATTGTTCGATTGTGGTTCAACAGACACATGGCAGAAGTGCGGCAATCGTGTCTACGGCCAGGTCTGCATATCTGAATGCAATGCATGGCGGTTTTCTTCCCGCCTGCGAACTTTAAGAGGGCAATATGCGCAATTTGTTTGCGAGCTTGACTGTGCTTGGGGCTAGCCTGTCGGCGGCGCCTGCAGCAGTCGCGGCAGGTCTTGGCCAGCCGGTAGAATGGCAGATGAACCTGCAAGAATCGGCATCACCGGTCATGACGTTCATCACCGACTTCCATAATGGATTGATCGTTCTGATCACTATAATATGTCTGTTTGTTCTGGCCTTGCTGATCTGGGTTTGCGTCAAGTTCAACGCAAACGCCAATCCGGTCCCGTCGCGCACGACCCACAACACGCTTGTTGAAGTTGTGTGGACCGTGGTCCCGATCCTTATTCTGATCGGCATCGCCATTCCGTCATTCCGGCTGCTGTATTTCCAGCGCGACTTTCCTGCCGCTGAAATGACTGTCAAGGCGATTGGCAACCAGTGGTTCTGGTCTTATGAGTACCCTGAGCATGACGTGTCTTTCGATCAGTACCTGAAAACCAAGGAAGAGCTTAAAGACGGAGAGCCCTATCTGCTCGCCACAGACACCGAAGTGGTTGTTCCCGTGAACAAGGTTGTGCGCGTCATCGTGACGGCAAACGACGTGCTGCATGCCTGGACCATCCCGTCCTTCGGTTCAAAGATTGACGCGGTACCGGGCCGGTTGAACGAGACCTGGTTCAAGGCGGAAAAAGAAGGCGTCTTCTACGGCCAGTGCTCTGAACTGTGCGGAAAAGACCATGCCTATATGCCGATTACCGTGCGTGTGGTGTCTGATGATGAGTACACCGCCTGGCTTGAGAAGGCCAAGACTGCCGGCGTCGAACAGGCGCAGGAGCACCTGGCTGGAATTCTGAAGACCAAGGGCAAGCTGGCGCTGGGAGCTTCCGGCGGGTCGGCAAACTGATTTGACTGTTTAGAACGAGGGAAAGCCTTATTATGGCAAATGCAACAACGGCACATGACGATCATGAGCACAACCCGACCGGTTGGCGCAGATATGTCTACTCCACCAACCACAAGGACATCGGCACGATGTACCTTTGGTTTGCGATCTTTTCCGGCCTCGTAGGCGGCTTCATGTCGATCATGATGCGCTGGGAGCTGATGGAGCCCGGCATCCAGATTTTCCACGGTCTGGCGCACATGGTCTATGGTGTCGGAGATACATCCGCCGATGCCATTGATGCCGGCAAGAACATGTTCAACGTGTTCGTGACGGCACATGGACTGCTGATGATCTTCTTTATGGTCATGCCCGCCATGATCGGCGGTTTCGGCAACTGGTTTGTGCCGTTGATGATCGGTGCGCCTGATATGGCGTTCCCGCGCATGAACAACATTTCCTTCTGGCTGCTGCCCCCGGCACTTATCCTGCTGGTTCTGTCCATGTTCGTGGAAGGCTCATCAGGTACCTTCGGTGTTGGTGGTGGCTGGACGCTGTATCCGCCGTATTCCACCACTGGTCAGCCTGGCCCTGCCGTGGACTTCGCCATCCTGTCCATGCACCTTGCCGGTGCCTCTTCAATCCTGGGTGCGATCAACTTCATCACCACCATCTTCAACATGCGTGCACCGGGCATGACCCTCCACAAAATGCCGTTGTTCGTGTGGTCGGTACTGGTCACCGTGTTCCTGCTGCTGCTGTCGCTGCCGGTGTTTGCCGGGGCCATCACCATGCTGCTGACGGACCGCAATTTCGGTACGTCGTTCTTCCGTCCCGAGGGCGGCGGCGATCCGATCCTGTACCAGCATCTGTTCTGGTTCTTTGCACACCCTGAGGTGTACATCCTGATCCTGCCCGGTTTCGGCATCGTGTCGCAGATCATCTCGACCTTCTCGAAGAAACCGGTGTTCGGTTATCTCGGCATGGCCTACGCCATGGTTGCCATCGGCCTCGTCGGCTTCATCGTGTGGGCTCACCACATGTACACCGTCGGCATGGCTGTGGACACGCAGGCCTACTTCGTGGCGGCCACCATGGTCATTGCGGTGCCCACGGGCGTGAAGATTTTCTCCTGGATCGCCACCATGTGGGGCGGATCGATTGAATTCCGCACACCTATGTTGTGGGCTATCGGGTTCATTTTCCTGTTCACCGTCGGTGGTGTAACCGGGGTCGTGCTGGCCAATGCCGGTGTCGACCGGTCGCTGCACGATACCTACTATGTCGTAGCGCATTTCCACTATGTGCTGTCGCTGGGAGCCGTGTTCTCCATCTTCGGCGGCTGGTACTACTGGTTCCCGAAAATGTTCGGTTACATGTACAACCCAACCCTGGCGCGGGCTCACTTCTGGATCCAGTTCATCGGCGTGAACCTGTTGTTCTTCCCGCAGCATTTCCTCGGGTTGGCCGGCATGCCGCGCCGCTATATTGACTATCCGGACGTGTTCGCAGGCTGGAATTATGTATCCTCTATCGGGTCGTACATTTCAGCATTTTCAATCCTTATTTTCCTGTGGTGCATCATCGAAGCCTTCGCGAAGAAGCGCGTAGCCGGTGACAATCCATGGGGTGAGTCTGCGACAACACTGGAATGGACGCTGTCGTCACCGCCACCGTTCCACCAGTTCTCGACCCTGCCGGTTATCCGGTAAGGCAGAAAAAGGATACCCGGTCCGCTGCTTCGTGGTTGCGGGCCGGGTTTACAATCGGCGCAGGCTGCCGGAATTTTGGGATACAGATGACAGACATTCGCACAGATTTGATGCAGCAAGGCAGTGAGGCACATTCGTTTGCGCTTGGCGGCAAGGGCTCTGTTGAGGATTTCTGGGCGCTGCTCAAGCCGCGTGTCATGTCGCTGGTCATCTTTACAGCCATTTGTGGATTGCTGCTTGCTCCCGGCGATATTCACCCGTGGACAGCATTCATTGCGATTTTGTGCATAGCCGTGGGGGCTGGTGCTTCCGGCGCGCTGAACATGGCCTACGATGCCGATATCGACGCTCAGATGAGCCGCACGGTGAAGCGGCCGATCCCGCGCGGTGCCATTGAGCCGGGCGAAGCCTATGTGTTTGGTACGGCACTTTCAGTCGCATCGGTTGTCTTGCTGGGGCTGGCGGTCAACTGGGTATCTGCGGCGTTTCTGGCATTCACGATTTTCTTCTACGCCGTGATTTACACAATGTACCTGAAACGGTCGACACCCCAGAACATTGTCATTGGTGGCGCAGCAGGTGCATTTCCGCCGATGGTTGCGTGGTCTGCTGTCACGGGGTCGGTGGACATGGCAAGCGTGTCACTGTTCCTGATCATATTCATGTGGACCCCGCCGCACTTCTGGGCGCTGGCTTTGTTCCGCTTCGGAGATTACGAGACAGCGGGCGTTCCAATGTTGCCGAACGTGGCAGGTGTTGACGCAACGCGGCAGCAAATCTGGTGGTATTCGCTGGCCATGGCGCCGGTTGCAGCACTGCCTGTCGTTGCCGGCATTGCCGGCTGGGTTTACGCAGTTGCTGCCTTTTTGCTGACAGCGAAGTTCATCTGGCATGCATGGGCAGTATATTCGCTCCGTGAGGGTGAAAATGCCAAGCGCGCGCCCAAGAAGCTGTTCAGCTATTCAATCCTTTATCTTTTTATCATGTTTGTTTCTTTGCTCGCTGACCGGGCGGTTAACCTGATGGGTCTGATTTAGACGATGGCTGAAGACATGCAGACATACACCCCTACCGATGAAGAGCGCGCGCGCCAGCGCAAGCGCTCAGTGGTGATTGCCTGGTCATTGGTGGTATTGGTAATTCTGTTTTTCGTCACCACCATGGTGCGTCTGAGTTCCAACATTTCCATGCAGGCAGGAGGTTGACATGAGTGCCGGACAACCTCGGGAAAAATCAAATTTGCGGGTGGCCATAATGGCCGGCGGCGTGGCCATCGGCATGGTCGGAGTGGCATATGCGGCTGTGCCGCTGTATCAGATTTTCTGCCAGGTCACAGGCTTCGGCGGCACCACGCAGCGGGCTGATGCATCACCACAACAAGCGCTTGATCAGAAAATCACCGTTGCCTTTGATGCCAATGTGAATTCATCGCTGAACTGGAACTTTGTCCCCAGCCAGCACAGCCAGACAATTCGCATCGGCGAACAGGCACTGGCCTTCTACAAGGCAGTGAACAATGGTGCACGGCCGGTTACCGGCACAGCGACCTTCAATGTGACGCCGGTCGGGGCGGGCGTGTACTTCTCGAAAATTGAATGCTTCTGCTTTACCGAACAGACTTTGCAACCGGGTCAGTCCATCGACATGCCGGTGAGTTATTTCGTGGATCCGGACATCGCCAATGATCCGGACATGAAATCGGTTAAGACGATTACGCTTTCATATACATTTTACGCAGTGGACGAGGAGCCGGTGAAAACCTCATCTACCTCGCGTCCTCAAAGTGACAACACGGTGAATTAATTGACTTTGTCCGATGCCAGGATGCAAATTGGCCGGACAGCTTGAGCGGGAGAAAAGGGCAATGGCAGACAGCCACGCTAAAAATCACGACTATCATCTGGTTGACCCGAGCCCATGGCCGGTTGTCGGTTCCATCGGCGCGTTGATCCTTGCGATCGGATCCATCTACTGGATGCACAATGGCCAGACCTGGAATGTCTCGGCAGGCGCCTTGCTGGGCTTCGCCATTGTTTTCTACACCATGTTCATGTGGTGGCGTGACATTGTGCACGAAAGCCACAAAGGTGATCACACACCTGTTGTGCAGCTCCACCTGCGCTATGGCATGTTGATGTTCATCGCCTCGGAAATCATGTTCTTCGTGGCCTGGTTCTGGGCGTTTTTTGAAGCGTCGCTGTATACCGATTCCGCCATTCAGGCGACCCGTGTTGAACTGACACAAGGCGTGTGGCCGCCTGCCGGCATGGAAGTTTTCGATCCATGGCACCTGCCGCTGCTCAACACCCTGATTCTGCTGTTATCAGGTACGACGGTAACCTGGGCGCACCATGCCCTGATCAACAATGACCGTGACGGTCTTAAATGGGGCCTGATTTGCACGGTTGCCCTGGGCGCGCTGTTTACCTGTGTTCAGGCCTATGAATATGGTCATGCAGCCTTTGCTTTCCAGGCCGATAATGGCGGTAACATCTATTCATCGACCTTCTTCATGGCCACCGGTTTCCACGGTTTCCACGTGCTTGTCGGGACCATCTTCCTGATTGTCTGTTTGTTCCGTGCGCTGGCTGGACATTTCACGCCGGAGAAGCATTTCGGCTTCGAAGCCGCCGCCTGGTACTGGCACTTTGTGGACGTGGTCTGGCTGTTCCTGTTCGCCTGTATTTATGTGTGGGGCAGTGTGGGCGCGACAATAGCGCATTGATCAGGGCTTTGCGCCTGATCATCTGATCAAAGGACCGCATGAGAGGCGCCAGATGTCCTCGCATGCGGTCTTTTTGTATATTTGAATAAAGCAGTGTGAGTGAACACAAAGGTCGCGACCTGGATGAACCAGCAACCCTACTACCCGCCGCAATCGCCGGTCTCCAACGGCATCAAGGGGTTGTGTCCGCGCTGTGGCCAGGGGCGGCTGTTCAAGGGCTATCTGGCAATTCCCGACAAGTGCGATCACTGTGATCTTGATTTTTCCTTTTCCGACAGCGGCGACGGAGCGGCCTGGTTCATCATGCTGGTATGCGGCACGCTTGCCATGGGCGGTGTGCTGTTCGTCGAGTTGAACTGGCAGCCTGTGTGGTGGGTGCATGCACTGGTTGCCCTGCCGCTGGCAGTTGGGTTGCCACTGCTGGCTTTGCGGCCGGTCAAGGGAATTTTTCTCAACCAGCAATACCTCACCAGTGCCCGCGAAGGCAGGCTGGAAGACAAGTGACGATCGCCCCCTCACATCGCGCACCCCGCAGCTGGCCGGTTGTTGTTGCGGCTGTGATCGGCATTTTACTGCTTGTCGGACTGGGTTCGTGGCAGATGCTGCGCCTGCAGTGGAAGCTGGATCTGATTGAAAAGCGCGAGGGTTCGCTGACCGGTAATCCGGTGACCATCTACGATATCGAAGCCGGCATGGAGCATGGCTATGATGTGGACTTCCTGCGGGTTCGCCTGAACGGCAAATATCGCCACGAAGCGTCGCGCTATGTTTATCGTGCACGCGGCAAGCGGCCGGGTTTCCAGGTGATCACGCCATTTATCGACAAGTCGGGGTTCATTGTGTTTGTTGATCGCGGCTTCATTGATCAACGCATGCTGAAAGTGCCGATTGCAGGCGATACCCGCAAGCCTGAAGGTGAACTCACCCTGACCGGCGTCACCCGAAACAGGGCGTCTGACCGAAACATGTTCTCGCCCGAAGCGGATACTGAAAAGAGTATCTGGTACTGGTATGATCTGGTCGGAATCTCTGCGTCAATGCCGAAAAATCTGCTGGATGGATATCAGGGACCGGAACCGATTACTTCGGCCATGTTTGTCCAATTGGAACCCGGCGGCGAGCCTGGAGCAGGTACCTGGCCCGATCCTGAGGATTTGAAGGTTGAATTACCCAACAATCACCTGCAATACGCTTTCACATGGTATGCATTGGCTCTTGTGCTGGCCGCGATGAGCTGGCTGTTCATCCGCAACCGGCGGCGGGACCATGGCACAGGTGAGGCGTAACGCGAACAAGTGACTGAAACGATGAAATACATTTCGACACGCGGGCAGGCGCCTGCCCTTGGCTTCACCGATGTACTGCTGGCCGGCCTGGCGTCTGACGGCGGGCTCTACGTGCCCGAAACCTGGCCGCAGCTGACCCATGTTGAGTTGACGGCGCTGCGCGGCAGGAGTTATGCGGACATCGCTTTTGCCGTCATCAAACTGTTTACCGGCGGTGAGATTGAAGAAACGAAACTGCGTCGGATGATTGATGAGGCATATGCGACGTTTGCCCACAAGGCAGTGGTGCCGCTGAAACAACTGGATGCAAACCACTGGTTGATGGAGTTGTTCCACGGTCCCACGCTGGCGTTCAAGGATGTCGCCATGCAGCTTCTGGCGCGACTGATGGATCATGCGCTGGAAGGTGCCGGCAGGCGCGCCACCATCGTTGGTGCAACATCCGGTGATACCGGAGGTGCTGCCATTGACGCGTTCGCGGCCTCCACCCGCACAGATATTTTCATCCTGCACCCGCACGGTCTCGTCAGTGACGTGCAGCGCCGCCAGATGACGACGGTGGATAGGCCGAACATTCACAACATCGCACTTGAGGGCAATTTCGACGATTGCCAGGCACACGTTAAAGCCATGTTTGCCGATGAGGGTTTTCGCGACAGTGTTTCGTTGTCTGGGGTCAACTCGATCAACTGGGCGCGCATCATGGCGCAGACAGTGTATTACTTCACCACCGCGTTGGCGCTGGGTGCGCCTGACCGCAAGGTGGATTTCTGCGTGCCGACCGGCAATTTCGGTGATGTTTTTGCAGGCCACGTCGCGCGCCATATGGGATTGCCCGTAGGTGATCTGCTGGTTGCGACAAACATCAATGACATTCTGCACCGCACTATGGAAACCGGCCGATATGAGGTGCTCGGTGTGGAAGCAACACAAAGCCCGTCCATGGACATTCAGGTATCCAGCAATTTTGAACGTCTGTTGTTTGAAGCCTGCGGTAAGGATGCAGGCCAGCTTTCAACCCTGATGGCCGGGTTGAAACAGTCCGGCAGCTTTACCCTGAGCAAGGACATGCACGAATATATCACTACCGGCTTTTCCTCCGGTCGAACCAGTGAGGCAGAAACCGCTGACCTTATTCGCACAACTTTGGCAGAAACCGGTGAACTGCTCGACCCGCACACAGCCGTGGGTTACGGCGTGGCCCGCGCCCGCGCCAGACAGGATGTACCGATGGTTACACTGGCGACCGCACACCCGGCAAAATTCCCCGATGCCGTCGAGGCGGCCAGTGGTACCCATCCATCTCTGCCGGCACGGCTGGGTGATCTGATGCAGCGCCCGGAGCGCTTCGACGTGCTGGCCAATGACCTTGAGGCGGTGAAGCAGTTCATTCTCGAACGCACACAAGTGAGTAAAGTTTGATGAGCGCACGCACCACCACACTGGAAAACGGGCTGACTGTTGTGTCTCACAACATGGCGCATGTTGAAACCGTTTCGCTCGGCATGTGGACCAGGGCAGGTGCGCGCGACGAGGCAGACAATGAGAACGGATTGGCTCATCTGCTGGAACACATGGCGTTCAAGGGCACCAAGAACCGGTCGGCATTCGAGATTGCCGCTGAAATCGAGGCCGCGGGCGGTGACATGAACGCGTCAACGTCGATGGAAACCACTGCCTATTATGCTCGAGTGTTGCGCAATGACTGGCAGCTTGCATTGGACGTGATCTCGGACATTGTCATGAACCCGGTATTTGCGACCGATGATCTGGCATTGGAAAAGGGTGTAATTCTGCAGGAAATTGCCGCTGCACAAGACACCCCCGATGATCTGGTGTTCGACCTGGTCCAGAATCTGGCATGGCCGGACCATTCGCTTGGGCGGGATATTCTCGGTACGCCGGAAACGGTCAGGAAATTCAGCGCGGAAAATCTCGCAGCATATCGCGCCAAACATTATACCGGGTCGCGCATGGTGTTGTCGGCTGCAGGCCGCATTGATCATGACGCACTGGTGGACGCTGCCCGCGAGCGTTTTGCAGCCATTGAGCGCGGCGAAGCCGCCAGCCGCACCACGCCGGACTATGCGGGAGGGGATGCGGCGCGCAAACGGCCACTTGATCAGGTACATCAGGTCATGGCGTTTTCGACGCCAGGTTATTATGACGATGACGTCTATGGCATTCATTTGCTGGCCAGCATTCTGGGCGGCGGCATGTCATCGCGGCTGTTTCAGGAAGTCCGCGAGCGCCGCGGACTTTGCTATTCGACGTTTGCCCATGTGTCGGCTTTTGCCGATACCGGTCTCATGCAGGTATACGCGGGCACGGCACCGGATACGGCTGCGGAATTTTGCAAGGTCGCGACAGATGTGCTGCTGGCAAGCACGCAGGACATCGAACAGGCAGAGCTTGATCGCGCGCGGGCACAACTCAAGGCGTCGCTTGTCATGAGCCTGGAAAGCCCGTCCTCGCGTGCGGACCAGATTGCCCGCCAGTTCCTCGCCTACGGCAAAGTACCCGACGTTGCCGACATTCTTGCCAAGGTGGATGCGGTGACCACCGATGATGTGAAACGCCTGGCAGCCGCTACATTCAGCGGGGCCAGCCTGTCACGAGCAGCGGTTGGTGATACATCACTGCTTGCACAAGGCAATGAACTTGCGGCAAGATTTGCTTGAATCATCGACGTGTGGCCGGCTATCAAACAAGACAGTCAAAATGTCATTCTTGAGAACCTATGCATATCTGGACACTGACCCGGTCATTCAGACCGGAAAGGTTGTATTGCGTCCTGCCATAGGCGCTGATTATGCCCAATGGGCACAACTGAGGTCATCCAGCCGGGCGTTTCTGGAGCCGTGGGAACCGACCTGGCCTCGTGATGATCTGACCAAATCGTCTTATCGTCACCGCATTCGCCGTTACAACAAGGATATGCGAGACGATTATGCTTATGCGTTTTTTGTGTTTTGCCGGCAATCCGGCAATCTGGTCGGCGGGCTGACCATTTCCAATGTGCGCCGTGGCGTGGCGCAAACCTGTTCTCTGGGCTATTGGGTTGGCCAGCCCTATGCAAACCAGGGCTACATGTCTGCTGCGGTGAATGCGGCCGTATCATTCTGTTTTGACAGTTTGCGGCTGCACCGCATTGAAGCAGCCTGCCTGCCGGTCAACGAGGCATCAAGAAAATTGTTGTTGCGATGCGGTTTTTTGCAGGAAGGCTATGCCCGCAAATACCTGAAGATCAACGGCCGATGGCAGGATCACCTGTTGTTTGCATTGCTGGACGCAGACCCGCCCGGGTGATTGAGGTGGATGGCATATGCTTTTGAGTCGGCAGCCATTTCAGTGGATAGTGGACGCGATTGTCGTCAGCGGGCTTTGGTCTTCGACAATAGTCAGGCTAAGATGTATTTACCGTGGGTAAGTTACAGAGAGAGTTGCGATGCCATTTTGGCGGTTAACGGTTGCAGCATTGGTCGGCGTTTGCATGACCCTGATCGTAAGCACGGCTGGTGTCCTGGCGCAGGATGCCGGCAAAGTCGTGCGCGCCGATTTTTCAGCCAGCCATATCGATGTTGTGCCGTTTCTCGGCGCTGTTCAGAGCGACAACAAGCAGGTTGCGGTCCAGCTGCCCGCAAACGCTGCCGGCCAAACCGAAAGCATGAATTTGCAGGCAACAGGCGCCGGACCGCAATATCGATGGGCCATATTCACGACCGCCAACCCCTCGGCAATTGAAAGGGAGCTGGTAATTGACGCCGCAAGACAGTCGTTCCCCGGATCAGGAATTGTGTCGCCGTCATATTCCAGCAGCCGTATTTCGGCCGCCTCGTCTTCTCGAAGTGTGACACTGCGCCGGTTGAACATACCGGACCGTGACGCGTTTGCCTTTACCGTGCCGCCGAACACCAGTCTTACCGTCGCGCTGGAACTGTCAGAGGTCGGTGTTTCAGGCGTCAGGCTCTGGCAGCGTTCAGCATTTGATCACAATGCCTATCGGCAGGCATTATATCGCGGCATCGTGCTGGGAATGGCGATGCTGGCGGTGGTGGTCATTACCTGTCTGGTGCTGTTGTCACCACAGATCGTGTTTCCACTGTCGATGATTTTCGCCGTGCCTGCCGTGGGGTTCATCACCCTGGAGACCGGCCAGCTTGAAGCTGCATTGAACTCCGTTCTGCCGGTGCTGGTTCCCCGGCATGAAGTGCTCAGTGCCATCATTGAGGCGTTGATGACGGCCGGCGTGATGTTCATGGGCGTCACCATCATGCGTACCCGGCGTCAACTGCCGACCTTGAGCGGGCTGTTGATTTTTGCCGGCGGGGCCGGTGTCGCTCTTGCCGCCTATGCATTCTTCGAGCCCGTATTGGTGAAACAGATCGTGCGAATTGGCTTCGCGCTGGGTGTGATCACTGTACTGGTGGCGTCTGCAGTTCTGGCTCATCGCGGTGGCGTGCGGGCAAAATCATCCAGCATGATCTGGATACTTCTCGGCCTGTGGACGGCTGCCGCGAGCTTTATTGCAATTGCCCGCCCGCCCAGTGAACTTGCCTCTCCGGTTCTGGTTGGCGGTCTGGCGCTGGTGCTGGTGGCGCTGGCATTCGTCCTGGCCTATTTCGCTTTTTCCAGTGCACTGAACCCGGAACAGGACACGCTGGAAGCCGAACGCAATGCGCTCGCGCTGGCCAGTGCGTCCCAGGTCGTTTGGGATTACGAACCGGGTGACAACTCGTTTTTCGTCGGCGCCGAGCTGGAAAAGGTGCTGGGTTATGAAGAAGACAGCCTCGACAACACAGATCCGAAGTCCTGGTTGACTTTGATACATCCCAACGACCACAACGCCTATTTTGCCGCTCTGGAAGTGGCGAAACTGCGCGGTAATCAGCACTTTGAACAGCAATTGCGTGTACGTCATGCCGATGGCCGCTATCGCTGGTACACGCTGAAGGGCAGCTCCCTGCCGAACGGTTCAGAGACGGGATTGCGCCTGACAGGTGTGCTGACTGATGCATCGCAACAGCGTAACTCGCAAAATCGCCTGTTGTCCGATGCCATTTTCGATGTGGTTACCGGCCTGCCCAACTACGCGCTTTATCTTGATCGGCTGTCACAAGCCACCAAGCGGGCGATCGCCAATGATGACCTGCAGCTCAATATCGTGATTGTCGATATTGACCGCTTCAACGTGGTCAATGACCGGCTCGGCCAGGAAATTGGTGACAGCCTCCTGAAGACCATTTCGCGGCGCATTGAAAAACTGTTGCCGGAGACCAGCAGTCTTGCCCGGATGCCCGGTGACCAGTTCGCCATTATTCATGAGACGTCATCTGATCAGGACGCAATGGAAACAGCGATTATTTTCGTGGATCAGGTCCGCCATGCTGTCTCCCAGCCTGTAAGGGTGCCGCCGAACGAGATTTACCTCACCTGTTGCGTCGGTGTCGCACACTGGAACCCGGAAATGGAAGGTGCAGACGTCCTGCACAGGTGCGCCGACACTGCATTGTTTGACGCGAAGATGCGCGGCAAGGACAAGGTTGCTTTCTACAAGCCCGGAATGGTGCAGGAAACAACATCTACCGCACTGAGTGTTGAAGACCTGCAGGAAGCGCTTCAGGAACGCCGCTTTGAGCTCCTGTACCAGCCGATCATGCGGTTATCTGATCGTCAGCTGGCCGGGTTTGAGGCGCTGGTTCGTTTGCGCACGGCCAACGGCGAAGTTCTTGAACCTTCCGGCTTTCTTCCGCTGGCGGAACGCTCCGGCCTGATTGGAGATATCGGAGCATTCGTGTTGTCTGAAGCAGCCCGCCAGTTAGGTGTGTGGCAGCGGATGTTTACCCCGGCGCAGCCGGTTTTTGTTTCGGTCAACGTGTCGTCTTCCCAGTTGACCGGCCCGCGCCTTTTACATCTTGCGCGAACGGTATTGTCGCGCGAGGAACTCGCGCCCGGCACTTTGAAGCTGGAAGTCACCGAGACAATGGTGATGGAAAACCCGGAGTTGTCGCTGCAAATGCTCGAACGGCTGAAAGCGCTGGGCATCGGGCTTTCATGTGATGATTTCGGGACCGGCTATTCGTCATTGTCGTATTTGAGGCGCTTGCCATTTGACACCATCAAGGTGGACCGCTCTTTCCTGCAGGCCGGTCTTGAAACGGATCGCGGGTCGGTGATCCTGGACGCCATCATTCTGCTGGCTCATGACCTTGGTCTGCAGGTGGTGGCAGAAGGTGTCGAGACGCGGGATCAGCTTAACCATCTGATCACGCTGGAATGTGACCTGGCGCAGGGTTTTCTGATCGGTGAACCGATCGATGCCCAGCAGGTGCTTGCAGCTCTTGGCGCACCGTCGCGTGATATGTCATCAAGCCAGTCCGGCATTGCATCCTTGTGGAACCGTCTGACGCGCCGGCAGCCGGTTGTACCGCCTGCATCCATTTCGGTGGAGCCTGAGCCCGAGCCTGAAGCGGAAAGCCTGGCACCATGGTCACCATATGACTTCCACCCCGCTCCATGGGCACCGCGGGTTGCAAATATGACTTTCGAGCAACCGGCAATCGAGGGACCGCAAGAGCCTGAGCATTCTGCAGAAGATGAGGTGACAGGCGAAGAGCCCTCACCGATCGATTACCCGGAACGTGGTCAACAGACGACCGAAGCTGACCTGGAAACAGTGTCCCGGCAGGTCAAGGACGCGCTGGCAGGGATCGCTGAAACTCCGGCGGCTACACCGGCGGCATCAAGGCCAATCCCGCCTTTGGCGCCGGTGACGGCAAAAAGGCCTGCAGCGGAAATAAGACCGGTGCCCAAGGTCGATCCTGCGCCTGTGGCGCCACCTGCGGCAGAACCGAAGCCATCACCAAGACCGGAACCCGCGCCGGCGGCAAAAAAGGTGGCAGATCCAGTGCCTGCGCCAGCAAAGGAACCTGCGAAAGCATCCAAACCGTCTGTTGCTGATCCGGTTCCGGAGAAGCCGCAACCGGTCTCCGACAAACAGCCGGAAGCGCAAAACACACGTCAAAAGGGATCTGAAAAATCGGACGCCCCGGCTGTTGAGAAACCGGTGGCGGCTAAAACCACAAATGGTGCCGCCAACGTCCGGCGAGACACAACGGAAACTGCCTCGCCGTGCAAGCCCAGGGCCCAGGACAAGCCCAAGAAAACCAGATCAGCCAGAAAGCAGCCTGCGAAAAAAGCCGCGGCCAGAAAAAAACGCAGCGTGGCGAAAAAGGCCAAGGGAACCAATGCGGCCTAGAGCAACATGGATTCAAGTGAACTCGCCAAACATGTCAGGCGTTGCCGAAATGGCCGCCTGACAACATGGCTTCGCTGATCCCGATTTGGGCGAGGGCTGACTGGTATTTTGCGTCGAGGTCACTGTCGAACAGCAATCTTTCATCGGCTTCGCAGTGCAACCATCCGTTTTGACGAATTTCGCTTTCCAGTTGTCCCGGACCCCAACCGGTATAGCCCAGTGCCAGAAGTGATTTGCGCGGCCCTTCGCCACGCGCGATTGCCCGCAATACATCCAGTGTCGCCGTCAATCCGATATTGCTGTCGACACCCAACGTACTTTCTGCACTGAAATAATCCCTTGAGTGCAGGACAAAGCCACGACTGGTCTCGACAGGCCCTCCTTGCAGCACGCGTGTTTCAGCAATGCTTTCCGGCAGGCGAATTGAATTGTCATTGTCGACCAGGTCAAGGCGCTCCAGAAGCCCGCCGAATGACAGGCTGTCGACCTCATGATTGACCACCAGCCCCATTGCCCCATCCCCGGAATGGGCACACACGAATATGACGGCCCGTTCAAATCGGTCGTCTCCGATGCCGGGCATTGCAATCAACATCTTGCCGTCGAGATATTGCTCAGTCATCCGGGTTCTGACCCCACGTTGGTGTGCTGATGCAAAGAATAGCACCTGTAAGGAGCTTCGGGCAAATGTCCATGTGTCGGTTCTCGCATTAATTTGATAGCGGTTTAATGGCAGTGATACTGAATTTGCTGTTAGAAAGGTGCCATGAAAATAGTTCGCAACATCATCCGGCTGGCACTGCTCGGCGCGGCCCTTGTTTCAGTATCGACGCTGGCGAATGCGGGCGATGAGCCAACACGGGAGTTTTCATCGCCCTATACATCTTTGCGGCTGATGAATGCGGGCGAGCAGGCAGGCGTCTGGCACAGCGGTGTTTACATCACCATGCAGAAAGGCTGGAAGACCTACTGGCGGGTGCCGGGTGATGGTGGCGTGCCGCCCAGTTTCGACTGGTCGGGATCCGAGAATGTTGCAACCGCAAAAGTGATGATGCCCCTGCCACATCGCTTCACCGACGAAAACGGCGAAGGTATCGGCTACAAGACGGAAGTGGTTTTCCCGGTCGATGTCAAACCGCAAGATCCGTCCAGGCCCGCCATGCTGGACCTGAAAATATTCTATGCGGTGTGCAACGATATCTGCGTTCCTGTGCAGGCACGGGTAAAGGTCGGTATTGATGCGGGCACTGTGTCGGCTGCCGACAAATTCCGCCTCCGGGTTGCGCGTGCAGCCGTGCCGGTCAAAACCGATGCGGGCAGGCTTGCTGTTACCTCGCTCAGGCAGGTTGAGACGGGTGGAAAATTTGCGCTTGAGGTCTCACTGAAAGGCATCAGATCACCCGCAGACGCAGATATTTTTGTTGAGGCAGCCGGCAATTCCTATTTTCGCAAACCTGAAATGGTCAACCAGTCAGGCGACATCGGTACATGGCGGATTGCAGTAGATAATTACGGCGATGCAGTTTCACTGGCCGGAAAATCCATCCGGCTGACCATCGCGGACGGCGACACGGGCCTTGTCCACGAAGGTGTGCTGCAGTAGACCTATGGCTCTTATCCAGATACTGCATGTCTTTCTGATACCCTTTAATCAAGTGAGTGATCCATGAGCATTTCTGTTGGCGATAAACTGCCTGAAGCAACCTTCACGACAATGACCGCTGAAGGACCTACCCAGATGACCACGGCGGATGTGTTTGGCGGTCGCAAGGTCGTCCTGTTTGCCGTGCCGGGCGCTTTTACGCCCACCTGCCACATGAAACACCTGCCGGGATTTGTCACTCATGCCGCCGACCTGAAGGCTAAGGGTGTCGATACCATCGCCTGCGTGTCGGTAAATGACGTGTTTGTGCTGAATGCCTGGGCTGACCAGTCCGGCGCGAAGGATGCTGTAACCTTCCTCGCCGACGGCAGTGCCAATTTCACCAAGGCGATCGGCATGGAGCTGGATGCATCCGGCCTGGGCCTTGGTATTCGCTCGCAACGTTATGCCATGCTGGTGGATGATGGTGAGGTAGCTGTGCTGAATCTTGAAGAGGTACCGAGTTCGGCTGAGGCGTCCAGCGCCGAGAAAATTCTCGCCGCGCTGTAACAGATACTGATTTACTGTAACAACCCAAAAACCCGCACCGAGTGCGGGTTTTTCTTCATTTGTAAGGTGCCATTCCGGCGCGTGCCAGCTCGTCGGCGCGTTCGTTTTCCGGGTGGCCGGCGTGACCCTTCACCCAATGCCAGTCGATGTCATGCGGCTGCAAAGCAGCCTGCAGGGCTTGCCACAGTTCCGCATTCTTGACCGGTTTCTTTGCCGCGGTGCGCCAGCCATTGCGCTGCCAGCCCTTGATCCACTTGGTAATGCCGTCACGCACATATACCGAGTCCGTGTAAACAGCGACCTTGCAGGGCCGTTTCAACGCGTTCAGCGCCTCAATGGCCGCCTGCAATTCCATGCGGTTATTAGTGGTTTCACTTTCCCCGCCGGACAGTTCCTTACGGGTCTCGCCATGTACGAGAATGGCACCCCAGCCGCCTGGCCCGGGGTTTCCCGAACAGGCGCCGTCAGTGTAGATGGTGACGTCAGTCAAGTGGGCTTAGCCTTGTCTTGCGAGCATCATGATGCAGCACGCACAGGTGCGCCCGGTTCACCTTCGCGGCGCAGTTGGCGCGGCAGTTTGAACTCGACGTTCTCATCCCTGGTCTTGACGGTTTCAACAATCACATTGAACCGCTCGCGGAACGCGTCGACCACTTCGTTGACCAGCACTTCCGGTGCAGAGGCACCGGCTGTAATGCCCAGCGTCTTGATGCCGTCCATGACCGACCAGTCGATTTCAGACGCCCGCTGTACCAGCATCGACCGGCCGCATCCCGCAGTCTTGGCAACTTCAACCAGGCGCTGTGAATTGGAGCTGTTTGGTGCGCCAACCACTAAAACCATGTCGCATTTGTCTGCAATCGACTTGACTGATTCCTGGCGATTGGTGGTGGCGTAGCAGATGTCTTCCTTGTGCGGTCCGTGAATGCTCGGGAATTTCTTCTCCAGGGCCTGGATGATGCCGCGGGTGTCGTCGACCGACAGTGTGGTCTGGGTTATGTAGGCCAGCTTGTCGGCATCCTTCGGCGTGAACGCTGCGACGTCCGCCTCGTCCTCCACCAGTGTGATGGCACCGTCCGGCAGTTGTCCCATGGTGCCGATGACTTCAGGGTGACCGGCATGGCCGATCAGCACGATCTCGTATCCATCCTGGAAGTGGCGTGATGCTTCCATGTGGACCTTGGAGACCAGCGGGCAGGTTGCATCGAGATAGAACATGTTGCGGGTCTTGGCGGCTTCAGGCACAGATTTGGGTACACCGTGGGCAGAAAAGATCACCGGACGGTCGCCGTCAGGCACTTCATCCAGCTCTTCCACGAAGATGGCGCCTTTCTGTTTCAGGTCCTCCACGACGTATTTGTTGTGAACGATCTCATGGCGCACATAGACAGGCTTTCCGTGCAACTCCAGGGCGCGTTCAACGATATCGATGGCGCGCACCACGCCGGCACAAAAGCCGCGCGGGGCTGCAAGATAAACCTTAAGGTCGGGAAGCTGGTTGGTCATGGCCACTGGTTCCGTTTCAAAGCAGAGACAATATGTTGATGTACATGGGAGGTCACAGGCAGTGTTGTCAAGTTTCCCTCTGGTCGCAGACCGCATGATTTGGTGGTCAGTATAAAACAAGCCCCCGTACCTTACAAAAAGGCCGGGGGCTCGACTATTCGATGCGGGCAAACCTGATAGAGATTAGTCTAGTTCAGCTGTTTGCGGACTGCTGCAATGGACTCGTCGATAAGGCCTGATGCCGTAGTACCCTTGACCTCGGCTCCGAGTACCCGGGTTGCAGCTTCAACCGCAAGATCAGCCGCTGCAGCACGCACATCCTTGACGGCGGCCACCTCTGCCATGGCGATCTTCTGTTCAGCCAGACGACTGCGGCGCTCGATCTGTTCCTGCATCTTGCGGCGGGCTTCCTCGCCGTAGATCTCAGCTTCACGCTTGGCCTGCGCAACGATCTTTTCAGCGTCGGCTTCGGCTTCAATCTTCTTGCGCTCGTAATCAGCCAGAACGGCTTGCGCTTCTTCACGCAGGCGCTTGGCCTCGTCCAGTTCGTGCTGGATGGCATCAGCCCGCTCGTCTAGCGCCTTGCCAGCCATGCCCGGTACTTTCAGATATACCAGCAGGACAAGAAACAGGACGAAGGAAACACCGACCCAGAAATCAGGTTGACTTAACATGGCTTGATCCTAACCCTTTGCAGCGGACGATACCGCCGACGAAATTGCCGCTTTCGTGGGCTTCTTGCCGAGAAGTTCTGTGACGATGGCTTCCGTGGTATCCTGGGCAATGCCGGTTACCTGCGCCATGGCCGCATCACGTGTCTTGGCAATTGAAACTTCTGCTTCAGCCAGCTTCTTCGCCAGCCTTTCGTCAAGTGCAGCGGCTTCCTTGTTGATTTCAGCGGTCATCTGAGCACGGTTTTCGCTCACGATGGCATGGGCATTGGCACGTGCTTCCGCAAGGGCTGCCTCATAGGTTTCGATGGCTTTTTCGGTATCTTCCTTTAGCCGCGAGGCTTCAGCAACATCAGCGGCGATGCGGCCGTGACGCTGTTCAATCACGCTGCCGATCTTGGGAATCGCCAGGCGTGAAATGATGAAGTAAAGCGCACCAAAGGTAATCGCCAGCCAGATAAGCTGTGGCAGAAAATCTGCTACAATAAGTTGCGGCATGATGCCGGTCTCCTGTCTGACCGCCAATCGGGGCGGCAGGTGGATTTGCCAGTCTCAATCGCAAAAATCCGCCGGTGCGGAAAACCCGCAAATCCGGCGAGATCAATGACGAATGACTAGACGCCGAACAGCAGGATGAAGCTGATCAGCAGGCCGAACAGGCCGGTTGCTTCTGCAAGCGCGAAGCCGATGAACAGGTTGGTGCGCTGGCTGTCAGCGGCTGCCGGGTTGCGAAGTGCACCCTGCAGATAGCTGCCGAAGATGTTACCAATACCAACACCGGCACCGGCCATTGCAACAGCGGCGATACCTGCGCCGATCAGTTTTGCTGCTTCAGGTTCCATTTTTAAAACTCCCGTTTGAGTGATGTAGTTGAAAGGCTAAGAAAAATTACTCAGTGGCTAGGGTGCAGCGCATCGTTGATGTACATGCACGAAAGGATGGCGAAGACGAAGGCCTGCAGGAATGCAATAAGCACTTCAAGTCCGGTGAAACCGACCATCACGGCCAGTGGAATGATACCTGCCCATCCGAGCGCCACGACGAATGTGGCGAACACTTTCAGCATGGTATGACCCGCCATCATATTGGCGAACAGGCGGACCGACAGGCTGACGGGACGTGACAGGTAGGAAATGATTTCAATCGGCACCAGCAATGGAAGCATGATCGGCGGCGTACCGGATGGCGCAAACAGTTTGAGGTAGCCGAGGCCGTGTTTGTAAAAACCGAAAACGGTTGCGCCTACCCAGACCAGGGCGGCAAGGGCAAACGTCACGATGATGTGGCTGGTGACGGTAAACGGATGCAGCAGGACCGGGAGCGCGAACAGGCCGAGCATGTTGGCACCCAGAATGAAGCAGAACAGCGTCAGGATGAACGGAAAGAACTTGCGTCCTTCGTCACCCATGGTGTCGCGGACCATGTTGGAAATGAATTCATAGATCATCTCTCCAACTGATTGCAGCCGACTGGGTACAATACGCTTGGTTCCCAGCAACAGCAGGGCCGATACCGCAATGACCGTCAGAACCATCCACAGGCTGGAATTGGTAAACGACGCATCAATGCTCCCGAATTTGATCGGAATGATACGAGAGATCTCGAACTGGTGCATCGGGTCGAGCGCTAGCCCGCCTTCGCTGCCCTGTGAAGTAGTACTGGCCACGCATCCAGCCCCTTTTTCAACCTGTTGACCCTATCGATGTACTCAACCTCGTTTTTTTGGCCGATACATCAATCATCGTCGTCGTCGATTACCGATGGCAACTCGGATTTTGGAACATCCCCGTCACCACCAGTGGATTGCGTGATCCTATAGACGTTCATGACGCCGGCAGCAACACCCAGAAAGAAGAACATGATGAGAAACCACGGCTTGCTGTCCAGCCATCTGTCGAGACCCCACCCGATTGCAACCCCGACCGCCACGGCAGCAACCAGCTCCGTGGTAATCCGAAAGGCAAACCCAAGCGCGTTGGGTTGCCGTTGCCTGGGCCTGTTACGCTCGTCTACCGAGACTTGCGCTTTTGTCAGACGGTCTCCAAGTTTCTCAAGTCGCTCGGGCGATGATTTCTTACGATCGCCGCCCATGCACCTGCTCCTGAAGGTATTGAGGCAGTTTCAGGATCACAAAACCCCTAAAACCGGGCCGGATAATAGGTTCGGGCCTATCTGGTGTCAAGTTCGGTGGATTACGTTTAAACTGTTGATTTAACATGATTTTTTCACAATATCGCGGTGTGCGGCAATTCGCCTTAAACAAGCCGTACTTTGAACTCATCCGCGCGCATCAAACATCGCTCATGCAGTCTGTCTGTCTTAGCTTGCCTCGCGCAGGCTTTCTGCGGTTTCAAGGTCAACCGATACCAGCTGGCTGACACCGCGCTCCATCATGGTAACACCAAACAGCCGGTTCATGCGCGCCATTGTCAGGCCATGGTGGGTAATGATCAGGAAGCGCGTATCGGTGCGTTCCAGCATGGCATCCAGCAGATTGCAGAAACGTTCGACATTATGATCATCAAGCGGCGCATCCACTTCGTCCAGCACGCAGATGGGCGATGGGTTGGTCATGAACACCGCAAAAATCAGCGCCATCGCCGTCAATGCCTGTTCGCCACCTGACAGCAGCGACAGAACGGTCGGCTTTTTGCCGGGTGGATTGGCGATCAACTCGAGGCCGGCTTCCAGCGGGTCATCTGATTCGACCAGCTTCAGTTCGGCCTTGCCGCCGCCGAACAGGGTTTCAAACAGCGAACTGAAATTGGCATTGACCCGATCAAAGGCCTCCAGCAGCCGGCTGCGGCCCTCGCGGTTCAGGCTTGAGATGCCGTGACGTAATTTGGCAATGGCCTGTACCAGGTCATCGCGTTCAGTGATCATGGTTTCGACCTGGGTGGAGATTTCAGCTGCTTCGTCCTCGGCACGCAGGTTTACTCCGCCAAGGCGTTCACGCTGATCTTTCAGTGTCGACAGCTTGCGCTCTGTGTCCTCGGTCGACGGCATGTTTTCAAGATCAAGCCCGGCACGCTGGCTGACTTCCTCAGGCTGGCACTCGAGTGCCTCGGTGATACGCTGGGTCGCCTCTTCCACGCGGGCTTCTGCCGCTTCCGAGCGAGCGCCTACACGGGCATGTTCTTCGCGCGTCTTGCCATGCGCATCGCTTGCTTCACGCAGACCCTGATCCCGGGTGCGCAGATTGTTTTCAGCTTCCGCCAGCAGATCGGCGGCGGTCTTGCGTTCGGTTTCTGCCTCGCTTGACGCATTCATCAGCTTGGTGCGCCTGGTTTCAAATTGTTCCGGCAGGTCGGCAAGCGATGCAAGGTCGTTGCGCAATGACGTGGCGCGGCCTTCCAGTTCCTCGATCTGCCCGCTGGCCCGCTTGGCGCGGTCCGTCCACTGATTGCGTTCCTGCCCGATGGCAGCCAAGCGCTCGGTACGGGTCTTCGCTTCGCGCTCCAGCCCGTCATGGGTGGCGCGCGCTTCGGTGTAGGCAGCGCGCTGTGTATCGACGCCACCTCGCAATGCCCGCAGTTCTTCTTCGGCGCCATCAGTCGGCGCAAGCGAGGATTTTTCGGTTGAAACCTGTTCGAGCGACGTGCGTGATTCCGCAATCTGGCTCTCGATACGTTTGGCGGTTTCTTCCAGTACCGAGGCTTGCCGCAACTTCTCGCCGGTCACTTTTTCATGGTCTGACAGGGCTTTGCGGGCAACCTCGACGGCGGCGGTCGCTTCGCGCCATGCCTGGCGGCCGGCACGTTCAGCCTGCTCCGAGGTTTTGACACTCTCGCGGGCTTCGTCCAGCCTGCTTCTGATTGTTTCGGTGGCTGCCGACGCGGTTGCACTTTCTTCCTGCAGCACGCCAAGCCGGTTGCGTTCAGCCAGTCGCTTGGCGGCGGCGGTTGGCGCATCTGCGGCAGCCGTGTAACCGTCCCAGCGCCACAGATCACCTTCAACCGAGACGAGCCGCTGGCCAGGGGTCAGGCTGGCCTGGAGTTTCGCCCCGTCTGCCTTGTCGACGACGGCCACGAGGTTCAGCCGGCGGGCAAGGGCGCTTGGCGCCTTCACCACATCCGACAACCGCTTCAGGCCCTGAGGCAGCGGCGGCACATCGTCCAGCGATGGCAGCGCGCGCCAGTGAACCGGGGCTGCCTCATCGGCAGGGGCATCGATGTCATCACCAAGTGCTGCGCCCAGTGCGGTCTCATAGCCTGCATGCACCTTCAATGCATCGATCAGGGGCGGCCACAGCTCGTCGTCTGCCACATGCAACAGTTTGGTGAGCGTGCGAACTTCCGTGGTCAGGCTTTCCGACTTGCGCCTGGCTTCATCATAGGCCTGATGGACTTCTGCCTGTGTGGTGCGGTCTTTCTGTAACGTCTGTTCAGCTGCAATCGCCGCTGTTTCCGAAGATGCGGCCTCCGCAATTGCTGCATCTATCGAACCGCTCAAGTTTGCGGTGGCATCGTCCCCGCCGGTCTCGGCCACGATGGCTGCATGCTTTTCACGGGTGCTGGCAAGGTCGGCTTCATCGCGGGAGATGCGCGCTTCAAGCTCGCCGATCTGACGTGCAATCGCATTGTGCCGTGCTACCAGTTCAGACAACCGTCCATTGGCTTCATCTGCGCTGGCCTGTGCCTTGGCGAGTTTTTCGGCTTCCGCCTGCAAGGCTGTTGCAGCACCGGCCCTGGCCTCGCCATCGTTGGCGGCTGCACCTTCAAGGACTTCCTGTTCATCCGCCAGCCGCTTCATCACCCCGTCAGTGTCACCAAGCAGTTCCTTTTCGCGGGCAAGGTCACGGTTGATCTGTTCTATCCGGCCCTCGATTTCGGCACGGCGGTCGAGCGACTGTTTTTCTTCCCGCTCAAGACCTTCGAGTTCCAGCGTTATGCGCTGCAGGACCGCGGCGCGCACCGCCTCGTTTTCGCGCAGTTTCGGCAGGGTCTCGGACGCCTGATCGCGCATGCGGGTCATTTCCGATACCGCGCGCGTCTGTTCGCCCAGGACGCGGGTCAGCTCGGACAGGTTGGTGTTTTCCGCCTCTACCGCAGCTCGGGCATCTTTCCAGGCCAGATAAAGTCCGGTTGCTTCCAGCCGCCTGATTTCGGATGACAGTTCCTTGTAGCGCACCGCCTGCCGGGCCTGGCGTTTCAGGCTCTGCAACTGGTTTTCAAGTTGCGCCAGCACGTCTTCCAGTCTCTCAAGATTGGTTTCGGCGGCTTTCAGCTTGAGTTCGGCTTCATGGCGCCGGGTATGCAGGCCGGTGATGCCGGCGGCTTCCTCCAGAATGCGGCGGCGTGCCTGCGGCTTCGATGAAATGATCTCACCGATCTGGCCCTGCCGTACCAGGGCAGGTGAGCGCGAGCCGGTCGAGGCATCGGCAAACAGCAACTGCACATCGCGGGCGCGTACATCCTTGCCGTTGATGCGATAGGCCGAGCCTGCGTCACGTTCGATACGCCGCGATATTTCCAGCTGGTCGAACGCGTTGAATGACGGTGGCGCATCATGTTCGTCATTGTCCAGCGTCAGCATGACCTCGGCCATGTTGCGCGAGGGCCTGCCGGAGGTGCCAGAGAAAATCACGTCCTCCATGCCGGAGCCGCGCATGTTCTTGTACGAGCTTTCGCCCATCACCCAGCGCAATGCTTCAAGCAGGTTGGACTTGCCGCAGCCGTTCGGCCCGACAACGCCGGTCAGGCCGGGCCGGATTTCCAGCTCGGTTGGCTCAACAAATGATTTGAAGCCCGACAGCCGCAGCTTAGAGAACTTCATCGGCGACCTCACCCCTCACTAAATGGCCAGAACCGGCCTCACAAATGCCCATGCCCCATGGGAAAGAGTGATTCTTGGCCGGTTCAGCCTGATTCGTCTGCAAGGGGAAGTCTCAACCTGTCAGGTTTTCCCCGGTAAAATCCGGGAAACGACCACAACTCAGGAAGAAGCCGCCGCCTCGATTGCCTTGCGGAAGCCCGCGATATCGCGATCGCCTTCCATTTTTTTACCGTTTACATAGAAGGTTGGTGTCGCTTTGACATCAAACTTCTCCGCACCGTCCTTGCGAATGGCGAGAATACCTTTGGCCAGATCTTCGTTTTTCAGGCAGGCATCGAATTCCGCCTCGCTGAGACCTGCCAGCTTGGCCATTTTCAGTAACTCAGTCCGGGCATTCTGACCGGCCCAGGTTCTTTGCTGCTCGTAGATCAGGTCAAGCATGCCGAAATACTTGTCGTCTGGAACGCAGCGGGCAACCATGAAGCCTGCAAGGGCCAGGTCATCCAGCGGGAATTCCCGGGAAATGAACTTGATCTTGCCGGTATCGATGAACTCGGTCTTGAGTTCCTTGAACACACCGGTGTGGAACGAGGCACAGTGCGGGCAGGTGGCGGACGCATACTCGACCACGACCACCTTCGCATCGTCAGGCCCGAGCGTCTTGTCGCCAATGGCGGGTGCTGCGTGCAGGTCGTCCGGCGAAAAGCTTTGTGCATGGGCTCCGGCAGAAAACGCGGCTGTCGCGCTTACTGCTATCGCTGAGAGCGCCAAAGACCGGCTGAATGTGCGTCGATTTAGTTTCATAATGACTTCTACCTACTAGATGTTGGGGTTTGTGGCGAGCCGGAAATCCGGCTGTGGAGAACTTTCTGTTGTTTGAGTTTTGAATTAGCCGGCCTGTTTGGCCTTGGCTGCGGCATTTGCAAGAGCCGCGCCACCCAACCGGGTGAGGGCTGCCTTGAGTTCTTCGTTTTCAATAGAGCCGGTTTTCTGCTGAACGCTTGCGATCACGTCCGGTGTCGGACCGGCAACATCCGGCGCAGCGGGCTTGCCGCGTTTGGCCCGGGCGCCTTGCACGATTTTTATTTTCGTGACCGCGTGATAGCCGAAAAAACTGTTGATACGGTCAATAATCGCTGTGGTTTCATAACTCAGTGCAAGTCCGGCTCCATGATCAGCCCGTACCGTGAGGGTGGCGCCTTCTGTTTGGCGCTGCGCCTTGTCACGGCCTTTCGGCCACACCATGCGCTCCGGTGAACACCGCGCAGCAATGTTGTCGCCGACAATAGCGTCCCATTGCGCTACCAGATCGCCGTGGGCGAAACCGTAGTGCTCGAAAGCGGGGCGCGTAATGTGCCGGAAATGATGATCAAGGCTTTTCATATCTTACATTTTGATCTTGCGTCCATGAACCTGTCCTGAATGATACTGCAAGAAAGGGTCGAAGAATTCACATGTCTGTTATGTTGCAAGAAGTTAATGATGACAACATGGCCAGTGAAAACAGCCAGCTGCCGGGCCGGTTGCTTGACTGGTACGACGCCCACGCACGTACTCTGCCCTGGAGGGCGAAACCCGGCGAAACCGCTGATCCCTACCAGGTCTGGATGTCTGAAATCATGCTGCAGCAGACAACCGTTGCAACCGTAGGCAAATACTTTCTGGCTTTCACCTCACGCTGGCCCACGGTGGATCATCTGGCGCGGGCTGAGCTTGACGATGTGCTGCGCGAATGGGCCGGTCTTGGATATTACGCCCGTGCCCGCAACCTGCATGCCTGTGCCAAGGCGGTTGTGGCCGACCATGGTGGCCAATTTCCCGATACAGAAGAGGAACTGTTGAGCCTGCCGGGTGTCGGACCCTATACCGCAGCCGCCATTGCAGCCATCGCCTTTGACCGGTCTGCCGCGGCCGTTGACGGCAATGTTGAACGGGTGGTCTCGCGTCTGTCGGCAATCGAGACTCCATTGCCCGGCGCGAAGACCGAGATCAGGGCGCGTACACTGTCCCTTGTGCCCGAACACCGACCGGGTGACTTTGCCCAGGCGCTGATGGACCTCGGAGCAACCATCTGCACACCGAAAAGGCCCAACTGCCTGATCTGTCCGTGGATGACAGCCTGCCGCGCCCGGGATTTAGGGATTGCGGAGACTCTCCCGGTCAAGGCGCCAAAGAAACAACGCCCGGTTCGCAAGGCCCGTATTTTCTGGGCGGAACGCCCAGACGGTGCCGTCCTGATGCGCCGGCGCGAGGAAAAGGGCCTGCTCGGCGGCATGCTGGAATTTCCGTCTTCCGGCTGGAACACCGGCAAGGAGGAGGCTGACCTTGCCCCGCCCTATGCCTCTGGCTGGGCGACGACGAACAAGCAGGTCGAACACACGTTCACCCATTTCCATCTGGTTTTGGATCTGCATCAGACCGACGAGGTGTTTGACGCCCTGCCGACACATGACGGCGACTGGCGCTGGGTGGCCCGTCATCAACTGGCGGTAGAAGCCCTGCCCACGGCCATGAAGAAGGTTGCCGTGGCCATGCTCGGGTCTGATGTCTTCAGGAGGGTTTAGGCTTCATCAGAACGGCTTGTACGGGCAGGGCGCCTGAGAGGAGCGAGGCGCAATACCGGTTGGACTGGCGCTACGGTCGGCGACGGGACAATCAAACGGTTTTGTTCATGTAGACGCAAGCGCTGCCCATGAAATCCTCTTCCCGCTCCACCTCAAAACCATGCCGCTCGTAGAATGTCAGGTTCTCGGCAAACAGCTTGTTCGTGTAGAGTTTGATTTCAGCGTAACCAAGTGACACGGCCAGATGTTCGGCGTGGGCAAGTAGCATCTTTCCCAACCCTCTGCCCTGAAAGGCTGGTGAGACAGCAACATTCTCAATCAGCAAGTGGTCTTCAAGACACACTGTCTCAATCAAAGCCGTAAGCAACCCATCTATGAAAAGCAGGTCAAATCGGTGTTTTCGCAACGCTTCCTGATAATCTGCAGACATCGGGAGCGGTTCACGTCCGATGAGGGGAACCCACTTTGCGTAGGCCTTCCGCGTTAGCGTACGAATGGCCTCTGCGTCCGCGCTGACCGCCAGCCGCATTTCAATTCCTTTACTCATGCCGTTGAGTGTTGCATCAGCGAACTGACACACTGTCGGAGTTCATCTGGATACCGACACAGGACCGTCGCACCGCCCTCGTTTAGTTCGCGAACATCTCCATAACCCCACAAAACCCCGATGGATGCCATGTCGTTGCGGCCGGCGGCAATGGTGTCATTATCACGATCACCGATCATGCATCCCCGCGTTGCCTTGAAACCTTCCTGCGCACAAAGATGAGTGATGAGGCCACCCTTGTCGTCGAAGCGACCGTCGAGTTCGGGGCCATAGAGGCCGTCGAAATATTTTGCGAACCCGAAGTGCGTGATGACCTTCTGAGCAAATGGCCATGGTTTGGCGGTGCAGACGACGAGACGGTATCCATCATCCTTGAGATCCGAAAGTGCCGTAAGAATGCCGTCGTAAGGTTCTGCTTGGAAAATACCTCCATCGGCATAAGACGCGCGGTAAAGAGATACGGCCGTTTCAACCTGATCCGCATCTCCAAGCAATTTAGCAAAGCTGCGTCGCAGCGGCGGACCGATTATCCACTTCAGGTCTTCATAGTGTGGAACGGGTCGTCCAAGCGCAGCGAGAGCCGATTGGCACGATCCGATAATGCCGCGCGCTGGATCTACTAATGTTCCGTCGAGATCGAAAAGAAGAAATTTGTCAGTTGGTACTTTCATGGGGTGCCACTATCTGTCCAAAATCGAACCTCATGCAAGATTGCCAAGATCCAGAAAGGGCTCAGTGCAGTCTTCCCTCGTGTTGCCGGGAACAGTCAGCATGTCGGGGTGGTTTCAAGTCGGTATTTGAGAAACTTTGCGCCATCGTATTCCACCTCTTCGACAAACTCTGCCCCGAGCCTTTCAAGCGCTCGCAGATTTTTGCGCGACGGTGGCAGAAGCATCGTTACGAACGGAATGCGCTCGTCGGCAACCGCAAACTCAATTGCTTGCATTGAAATACGTGTGCCCAGTCCAAACGAGTCCGGCTTTAGAACCAAACCGTAGTCCCATTCCTCACCCTCTTTTTGAAAGCCGCCCCATCCGACATATTTGCCGCCGCTCAATATCGCCCAATGTCCAAGCCCGTCACGGCTCCAGCATTCTTCCTTGGTTGCAATGAATTTGGCAACTGCGGCCTTGTCCCATTCGAATGTCAGAAGCGGCATATGCTCGCCGACACGAGGGTCGGACATGTGAGCAATGATTTCGTCCGGGTCAATTTCGGGCAGCCGGGTGAAAATGATTTGATGTTTCAAACGGGCCACTCGAAATCTCGGCCGATATAGTCGAATAACTCCTGATTGAAGGTCTTGTAGTAGTCGTCCAGATACTCATGCACAGCTGCATCAACCGGCTCCCGATTAAATCCGACCTGTTTGGGTGAAAGATCGCTGATCTCGATATCAGGATCAACGCCGAGAAATGAATACACCTCTTTCAGTGTTTCGACCGGGCTTTCAAAAAAAATCTCGCTGCCAATTACCAGTATATTTTCAGACGGAAATAATTTGTAATACCTTTCCAGTTGTTCTTTATAAAGTCCTCTCTGCTTAAATATTATGTCTTCAACTTTCATGGCATTCAGAATTTCATCCTGCCACCACCCTTTCTTGATGCTGTGAAAATAATGAGATATCGCACGTTCCGTCGGATTGCGGAGCAACGCTATTATTTTGGTGTCTGGAACCAGTTTTCCAATGCGTTGCGGGGCTTCAGTGGAAGCCAGGTAATCCGGAGACGCCTCAAACGTTAAAGAGCCATCAGGCAGTTTTTCCATTATGGGAAAGTGTGATCGATACCATTTTTCACCTTTTGAGTAATACTCATCATGAGAAAAGTATCGAAGTTCCTTATAGCTCGAACCAAACAATTGTGGGTGCTGGCTGAGATAATTGAACAAACTGGATGTGCCGCATTTCATGCCGCCAACAATGATGAAATCGGGAAGAGCCCGTTCACGCCATCGTTTCTCACGTCTCTTTGTCACCAGATCGATGCAGGCTTGCATCACCATGTTTTCAGCCGTTTTGACAGCCGGAAAGCGAGACAGCACACGCATGTAGGACATGGTTACAGCTCGTTCGATCTGACTTCGGTATTTGCCCATGCTTGCCATTGGATTACTCTAGGTCTAGTCCAGCAAGCGCTCAACCGTCACTACATCGCGCCATTCGCCATCAAGTTTTGCGTGGCGGAGGTGGGTGCCGACAATGCGAAAACCCAGCGATTTGCACAATTCGAGGCTGGCCGTATTCTCCGGAAAAATTCGCGATGTGATCTTCCAGCAACCGGCTTTGGCTGCAGCGTCGAACAGGGCAACCAGCAGCAGGCGCGCAATGCCGCGCCGTTTTGCCTCGCGGTGCACATAGATGGAGAACTCCCGGATACCCGCATAACATTCCCGCGCGCCATAGGCGCTGGTCGAGGCAAAGCCGAGAATCCGGCCATCTTCTTCTGCCACGACCACAGGATAGGCATTATCGCCAAACCAGTGGGATATGTCTTCCGGTGAGCGTGCATTGGTCTCGAATGTGGCGGCCCGGTCCTCGATACCCTGATTGTAGACAATACAGATGCCGGGTGCGTCATCGGGAAATGCCGCACGCACAGTGATGCCCATGGTTCAGGCCGATTTCATCTCGGCGCGCACTTTCTGGCGCAGCACGTCGATCGGCATCATCTTGCCGGACTTGCGGAAATGCCAGAATGTCCAGCCATTGCAGGCTTCCGCGCCCATGACATGGGCACCCATCTTGTGGATCGATCCGGTTGCATCCTTGCACACCAGGGAGCCGTCCGCCCGGATCCGTGCTGCATTGCGCTGTGCTGGATCAAACAGCGTGTCGCCGGGATTGAGCAGGCCACGTTCGACCAGTGATCCGAACGGAACCCGCGGCTCGCCCTTTTTGCCGGTAGACACTTTCAGCACTTCATCATCACCGGTTTTAATGGCAGCCACGCGCTGCTGGGCAACTGCGATGTAGGCCGCGTCGCGTTCAATGCCGATGAAATGGCGGCCCAGCCGCTTGGCGACCGCGCCGGTCGTGCCGGTTCCGAAGAACGGATCGAGGATGACGTCGCCGGGTTTGGTAGACGCCAGGATGACCCGGTGCAGAAGGCTTTCCGGTTTCTGTGTCGGGTGCGCCTTGCGACCGTCACTGCCCTTGATGCGCTCACTGCCATTGCAGATCGGCAAAAGCCAGTCGGACCGCATTTGCAGGTCGTCATTGAACGACTTCAGGGCTTCATAATTGAATGTGTAGGTTTTCTGGTCTTCCGACCGCGACGCCCAGATCATGGTTTCGTGCGCGTTGGTGAACCGGGTGCCGCGAAAATTCGGCATCGGATTGGTCTTACGCCACACAATGTCGTTCAAAATCCAGTAGCCCAGATCCTGCATCACCGTGCCGACACGGAAGATGTTGTGGTACGAGCCGATGATCCAGATGGTGCCGGTCGGCTTGAGAATGCGGCGGCACTCAGCCATCCATTCGCGTGAAAATGCGTCATAGGCCGCAAATGAGGAGAACTTGTCCCATTCATCATCAACGCCATCCACCTTGCTTTGATCGGGCCGGGTAAGATCGCCGCCGAGTTGCAGGTTGTAGGGCGGGTCGGCAAAGACCACGTCCACACTTTCAGATGGAATTTTCCGAAGCTCCTCGAGGCAATCGCCTGCAAGTATAGAGTTCAGAAGCGGCGCAATGTCCGGCTTTGTGGCAATACCCATTTGTACGCATAACCTGTTTTGACGCATCACTGACAAACGGGCGTTTTGCTGCAAACGCCCGCGCCTTGAGGCAGACGTCTATGGCGTCTTTGTCCTGAAGGCTTGCGCACATGTTGAATCACCCGGACTCCGAGGTGAATCTAATTCTTAATGAATGGTTAACGCGCTGCTGTCGCGAGCGCCTTGCGCACCGGGGCAAACGAGCTGCGATGGTGGGGAGTGGGCCCGTGAATTTTCAGCATTTCAAGGTGAAATGCCGTGCCATAGCCCTTGTGACGGGCAAAACCGTACTCGGGCAGTTGCAGGTCAAGTGATGCCATGATCCTGTCGCGCGTCACCTTGGCGACAATGGATGCTGCCGCGATGGACATGGACTTCGCATCGCCTTTGACGATTGCGTTGGCGGGACAGTCGAGTTTCGGGCAGCGGTTGCCATCGATAAGCGCCAGGTCCGGTTTGTGTTCGAGGTCGCCAATTGCTTCCGCCATGGCCCACATGGTTGCCCACAAAATGTTCATCTCGTCGATGCGGGCAACGTCTGCGACGCCGACCCCGATATCCGCCGTTGCCAGGATTTCCGCAAACAATGCATCCCGGGCCGGTTCGGAAAGTTTTTTACTGTCGTTCAGGCCGTGAGGAACATGGTCGGGGTTGAGGATGACTGCAGCCGCCACGACCGGACCGGCAAGCGGGCCACGGCCGGCTTCGTCCACGCCGGCGACGAGACGCGCACCGCCGTCAAGCGCTGTGCGCTCAAGGGTTAAATCGGGTTTTGCTGCAGATCGAATCGCCATTGGCGCAATCATAGCGAATGCAGTCACAGATGCGATAGCTGATTGCCGCGCAGGTCAGCCGACAGTCCATCTGGTCACGTAACGTTGCCAGCATCCTGTGTTTTGTGATCATCTGATTGGTCCAAGAATGCGCAACCGGGAGGGAACAGCGAAGATGACGGATACTCCGCAGCGTCTGAATGGAGCAACCATATCCACCTGTAGTTTCCCCGGTCCACCGAACTGGAAGACCCTGCTGGGTGCCATGTCGCGCGCCCTGGGCACCATTCCGCCAACGGGCCTGTTGCTTCTGGCAATCATTTCAGTGCAACTCGGGTCCGTGCTGGCAATCCAGCTGTTCTCAACACTGGGGCCAAGCGGCACGGTGTTCCTCAGGGTGGCGTTCGGCGCTGTTCTGGTGGCAGTCGCAGCGCCACCGGTTTTCGACAAGACACTCCGCAAGAACGCCGGGATCATTCTGCTTTTTGGCTGCGTCATTGCCATTCAGAACCTGTGCTTCTTCCACGCAATTGCCCGCATTCCTCTGGGCACTGCGGTGACAATCGAGTTCATGGGCCCGCTTGGTGTCGCGGTTTTCAGCTCCAGGCGGCTGGTTGACTTTATGTGGATCGCGCTTGCCGGACTTGGACTTGCCTTGCTCACACCGGACATAGGCAACGGGCTGGATCCGTGGGGCGTGTTGTTCGCTGCTATCACCGGGTGCGCCTGGGCCGCCTTCATTCTTCTGGGTGTCCGGGTAGGGCGCCTGTTCTCCGGCGGCAGCGGCCTGTCGCCGGCAATGATTGTAGCTGCCCTGGTGCTGACACCGTTTGCCGCCGTCGGCGGCGACATGCTTCAGGTTGCACCCACAGTGCTGCTGGTCGTGCTGGGTGTCGCGGTCCTGTCGACAACGATACCAACGGTTCTGGAGTTCGAAGCCCTAAAAACCATGCCGTTGCGCAAGCATGGCATCATTCTGGCCATAGAGCCCGTCATGGCAATGATGGTCGGCGCCGCATTGTTAAGCGAAACCATCGAAACGAACGGTCTGCTTGCAGCCGCGGCAGTTATGTCCGCAGCTATCGGCGCCACGTTTACCGGAAGGAAACGGCCCTGACCCGTCCAATTCATGTGATCAGCACACTCAGCAATACGGACAGGGTCACCACGGACAAGGCGGTTGAAATCACCACCGCGGCATTGGCGCGGGCGACGAAGACCTGGTATTGCTGGGCCAGCACGAAAACCGGCACGCCGCAAGGCAGGGCCGCCTGTATGACCGCAACGGCAGGCAGTATGCCATCCAGCTCAAACACGTGATAGGCCAGCCACCAGGTGATCAACGGATGGATGGCCAGCTTCATCAGCACCAGCCAGCTGATTTCCCGGCCATCACCTTTGACCGAGCAGCCGACCATGAACAGCCCGGCCGAAAACAGGGCGCATGGGGTGAATGCGCCGCCCAGCAGGTCACAGAACGTCGCCACCGGTTTGGGAAGCTCGAACCCTGATGCGGAAACCAGCAGGCCCGCAGCGGTTGCCATGAATACAGGGGTGCGTGCCACGTTGATAAGCGGTCTCAGGCTGAAGACCTTAGCCTCGTCACCATTGCCGATTTCTACAAGTATGATCGCAAGCGGCAGAAACACCGCCCCTGTTATCACCGCGCCGATGATACCCGGCACCAGAGCCTCATTGCCAAACGCAATGAGCAGGATCGGCAGCCCGATGTAGCCGGTGCTGGAGTACATGGCGGCCAGTCCGTGCATGCCAAGCTGTGCCAGGCCACCGGGAAACACCACTCGCGCCACTGCCATGGAGATGAGAAATGTCGCCAGCATGCCGCCGCCCAGCGTACCCAGGAACGGCCAGTTGAAGAACTGGTCCACCGTAACGCGAGACAGGGAGACGAAGACCAGTGCCGGCAGCGACACCACGAAGACAAAGCGGTTCAGGACCGCACTGCTGGTCTCTCCGAACAGGCCGGAGCGGCCTGCGAAATAGCCTGCCAGCAGGATCGCGAACAGCGGCAGTACGATATTGATGGTTGCACTGCCCACTGGACGGGCCTCTTTTTGAAAGGTGAACGGTTTGTCAGACCAGCCATACGACGAATGTGACCTTGGTGGCCAGAGCCGTTCACGCTGCGGCGAATGCTTGCCGGATCGCTGACTTCATTGCCTTGACGGGCGCCTCATCAGCACCGTTTCGCATTCCAAGCACAAGTTTCGAGGTTGGCATGTCGGCAAAACTGTGCGTCGCATCCAGGCATGCGAGGTTGCTGTTCAGCGACGATTGTCCCAGAAGCCCGATGGCAACACCTGCCTCGATGGCAGCAGCAACACCTGTGACGCTCTGGCTTGAATAGACAATCCGAAAACGACGGCCTGATGCCTGCAGGGCGGCAAGTGCAGCATCGCGCCACCAGCATTCGCGATCGAACAGTGCAACCGGAAGCGGATCGCGTTGCAGCAGATCATGATGCCTGGACATCATCCAGAACGTCTGTTCCTCCCGCAAAATCTCGTGTTCGCTGCCGGGTCGCTCCACCTCGTAGACGGCAATGTCCATGTCACCGGATGCAAGGGCGGCAGGAAACCCGGCGCTCAGCGCACACGACACTTCGAGGTCAACCATGGGATGGGACTGGGTAAATTCGCTGATGATCCGTGACAGCATCTGCTGGTTCTGATCATCCGGTATGCCGAGACGCAGTTTTCCACGCATCCCGTCCGATGTCAGTTCACGCATGGCGGACGACAAGGTGCGGGTGACATCATGTGCGATCGGCAGCAGCCGTTCACCGGTCGCGGTCAAAGCAACCCCGCGCCCATGCCGGTCAAACACCGGTTGACCGAGCAGCTCCTCCAGCTTTCTGATCTGCAGGCTGGCAGCGGATTGGGAGCGGAATATACGGGCGGCGCCGTCTGTCATGCTGCCGGTCTCTGCCACGGCCAGAAAAGTGCGTAACAGGTCGCTGCTCAAATGATCCATCGGAAATTCTCATAGCTGTATTCTATATTACCCGTTTTACATATGGCTTATTTAGGCGCATTTTCCAAGAACCTTAGTAACCGGAGCGCAATCCATGTCCGATCACAGCGAAGCGGCCAAACGCTCTTTTTCAGTGAAATTTCTACTGGGTCTGGCGGCGTTGTCCGGACTGGTCTTCTTACTGTTGTGGCCGCAAACCCTGTTGGGGATGGCTGAATTCGTGATTTGGGGCCTCGTGGTGGTGGCGCCGATTGTCATCCCCGGCATAGTTCTGGCTGCGTGGATCATGGCCAGCGGAGCAGGCAGTCATATCGCAGGCGTTTTCGAAGGACGCACGGTGTATGCGATCCTTGCAGCTTCCGCGATCGGCGCGATTACGCCAGTGTGTGGCGTTACGGTCCTGCCGCTGATGGCCGGATTGCTGGCCGCAGGCGTGCCGCTGGCGCCGGTCATGGCGTTCTGGTTGTCGTCTCCGGTTACCGATCCGGCCATGCTGGCAACAACGGCCGCAACCCTGGGCGTCGGATTTGCGGTCGGCAAAACCGTGGCGGCCTTTGGTCTCGGACTATGGGGCGGGGCAATCACGTCGCTGTTTGCCCGGCGCGGCTGGGCAATAGCTTCACTGCGCAATAACCGGATTGTCGGAAACCTGTCGCAACGCAATTGCGGTGCTCAATTGCCGTTTGATCCGCGCATCTGGAAAGACCGGCAGCGCAAGAGCATTTTTCGCCAGAACGCTGCAGCGACAACCAGGCTGATCCTGATTTGCCTGATCCCGGCATTTGCCGCCGAATATGCCCTGAACGCGGTTTTGCAGCCTGACGCCCTGTCAGCCTATGTCGGCAGCGATGTCTGGTGGGCCATACCGTTTGCCGTGTTTGTCGGTGCACCCGCCTATCTGGACGGTTATGCCGCCCTTCCGCTGACCCGCGGGTTGATGGATCACGGCATGTCACCGGGTGCAGCCATGGCCTTTCTGGTCTCCGGCGGCGTGGTGAGCGTCTGGGGCGCAATGGCCATCTTCCCGGTGCTCAGGCTCAAGCCGTTTCTTCTCTATCTCGCGCTGGCACTGTCCGGGTCTCTGGCCGCAGGATATGTTTTCGACTGGGTAGTTTAAAGCAGCGAAAGCTGTTCGCCCGGCTGGATAGGCCGTTCGAACAGGTCGGCGCGCAGTTTCAGTTTCGCCTTGTTGAGGCCCAACCGCTTGCACGCCAGTTCGAACCGGCGCCCGATCTGCCAGGCATAGGGTCCGCGGCCCGTCATGCGCGCACCGAACTCGGGGTCATTGTCGCGGCCGCCGCGAATGTCGCGTACCAGGTTCATCACGTGCTTCGCCCGGTCGGGAAATTCCCGCTCCAGCCACTCTCGAAACAGGTCTTTCAACTCGTGCGGCAGGCGCAGCAGGACATAGCCTGCTTCACGCGCGCCTGCAGATTGTGCTGCACCGAGAAGCTTTTCGATTTCCATGTCATTGATCGCCGGAATGATCGGGGCGGTCATGGCGACAGTGGGAATGCCCGCGGCTGACAAAAGCTCAAGCGCCTGCAGCCTTCTGCCGGGAGCAGAGGCACGCGGTTCCATCTGACGCGACAGCTTGTGATCCAGGGTGGTGATCGACAGCGCGACCTTGACCAGGCCTTTCTCGGCCATGGGCTTCAGAAGATCGATGTCGCGGGTCACCAGTGCGGATTTTGTGACAATGCCGACCGGATGATTGCATTCGTTAAGGACTTTCAGGATGTCTCGCGTCAACCGATACTGCCGCTCAACCGGCTGGTAGGGGTCGGTATTGGCCCCCAGCGCAATGGTCGCTGGTTCATAGCCCTTCGCGCCGAGTTCCTTGTGCAGCAATTCAACCGCGTTGGTTTTGGCAAACAACCGGCTTTCGAAATCAAGCCCGGCAGACAGGCCCAGATAGGCATGGCTGGGACGTGCGTAACAATAAGAACAGCCATGCTCACAGCCGCGATACGGATTGATCGAACGATCAAACGAGATATCCGGCGAGATGTTGCGGGCAATAATCGAGCGCGCCGCCTCTTCGGTTACATGGGTTTTGAGTACCGGCAGGTCTTCATCTTCGCGGTGCCAGCCATCATCTATGCCTGATCGCTTGAAGGCTTCAAACCGCCCGCTTGAATTGCTGCTGACGCCACGTCCGCGCGCCTTGACCTGCGGCACTGCAGGGGCTGTTGCGGGTGCGCTGGACAAATCCAGCCGGGAGAGGGTCGGGTTCATGTTCATAATGATGAAATGCTATATCAGAAAACAGAACATAACAAGAACAAAAAACATGACAATCACATGTTCCCACTCGCCCGTGCCGACGCTATTGTCCCGCCATCATGCTGTCGGTCATCATTCCAACCCGCAACGCCAATGCCAGTTTACCGCGCACCCTTGCCTGTTTGGCCGCGCACAGGGACGAGGCCGGTATTGATGAAATCATCGTGACTGACGGCGGGTCGGTGACCTCGCCCGAGGTCAGCGAATATGGCGCTGTGCTGTTGCATGGCCAATCCGGGCGCGGCGTTCAGATGGCTGCGGGCGCAAAGGCGGCAACAGGCGACTGGCTGTTGTTCCTGCATGCAGATACCGTGCTGGGCGCAGGCTGGGCCCGGTCGGTGCAGGCCCACATGGCAAGCAGCGGCAAGGCGGCGGTGTTTCGTTTCAAACTTGATGACGCCAGCATCAAGGCGCGAATTCTGGAGAAACTTGTTGTGTTGCGGTGCAGGGTATTCGCCATGCCCTACGGCGATCAGGGATTGCTGGTGTCACGCGCGCTGTATGACGAGGCCGGCGGGTTTCGGCCTCTGCCCCTGATGGAGGATGTTGATCTGGTCAGCCGCATTGGCAGATCGCGCCTGAGCTATCTGGAGGTGCCTGCTATCACCAGTGCCGAACGCTATGTCCGCGATGGCTATGTCGCGCGCATCATCCGCAACCTGACCTGCCTTGCAATGTGGTCTCTCGGTGTGCCGCCTGAGCGGATCAGCCGGTTTTACAAATGAGCCCGCGCCCGCAACACCTGCTGGTTATGGCCAAGCAACCGCGCATTGGCCGGGTCAAGACCCGGTTGGGTGCCGGCATTGGCGCAATGGAGGCAACCCGCGCCTATCGCGTCATGCTGGCTGAAACCCTTAACACACTGTCGCGCGATCCGCGCTGGCAGACATGGGTTGCCGTGTCAGGCGTGCACGAGCTCAATGCCAATGTCTGGCCGGAAAATGTCAATCTGGTGGACCAGGGAACCGGTGATCTCGGCGATCGCATGCAACGCATGTTCAATACGCTGCCCACCGGTCCGGTGGTGATCATCGGCAGCGATATCCCGAACATCGAGTGCGCCGATATCACGGAAGCATTCCGTCAGCTCGGGCGTCATGATGCGGTGTTCGGGCCTGCGCCGGACGGCGGATACTGGCTTGTCGGCCAGTCGCGCAGGCGCACGGTGCTGCCAATGTTCGACAATGTGCGCTGGTCAAGCGAGCACGCACTGGCTGACACGATGGCAAATCTGAAAGGTGCTTCGGTGACGCTGTTGCGACAGCTGGCAGACGTCGATGACGCTGCAAGCTATCGCAACTGGTTGTGTGGTCGGTAAAAAGCCAGACGTTATACGTCGAGCTGGTAGCTCACCGGTACGTAATGATAGCCGCCATCAGCGGTTTTATCGATGTATCCCACCGCCGGGAACGGCATGTGGTAACTGGTGAACGGCACCCGGTCTGCAGCCAGCATGTCGAGCATCTTCTTGCGGGTGGCAACGGCTGCGTCCTTGTCCATGTCGAATTTCACATGCCAGTCGGGCTTGGCAATCGACAACGCAGGCTGGTTGGCGAAGTCACCGGCCACGATGATGCGCTTGCCGCCGCTTTCGATGGAATACGCCGTGTGGCCGGGTGTGTGACCACCTGCGGACATGGCGCGAATGCCTGAAGCAACATCATCGCCGTCTTTCACGAAGGTCATCTTCTCAGCCAGTGGGGCGACATTGCTGGCAGTCAGCTTGGCAACCCGTTCCGTACCACCGGACATGCGATCAGGAGCCGACCAGAAATCATGCTCTGTCGCACTGGCCACGTACGTCGCATTTGCGAAAGTCGGCTTGCCGCCCATCATCAGCCCGCCAATATGGTCCGGGTGGTAATGGGTGATGACAACCTTGTCGACCTGGTCAGGGCTATAGCCGGCAGCCTTCAGCGTGGAGTGGATCAACTGGCCGGCAGCCGGCATGCGGGCCTCGCCGTTGCCGGTATCAAACAACACCAGCTCGCTGCCGGTATTGATGATTACTGGCGTGAAGCCGATCTGCAGCTTGTCGGTGGGCAGGAAGTTGGCCTTGGCCTGGGCTTCGAAGTCTTCCTTCGATGCATTGGTGCCGAAAATGCCTTGTGGATTTTCCAGGTTGATCGCGCCGTCATTGATGGTTGTAACGTCAAACTCGCCAAGTTTGAAACGGCGGTGGGTCGGGTGATCCACCTTGGCCATAGGCGCTTTTGCTGACGCTGTTGATACGGATAGCGAACCTGCAAATGGGACGGCCGCAGTAGCAACGGCTGCGCCTGCCAGAATGTTTCGCCGGGAAATGTTGGAATTGGTCATCGGTAGTACCCCTGTCTGGTTGAGGATTTAGGTGAGCGTACTCGCTTGGAGCATGCATGCACCGTATAACGATGATATGGCGCAGCAGATCACATTCACTTGAGTTTGCTTCACATTAAGCCGCTCACGCAAGTAGCCTGACGGCAGCGCTCCACTAGGGCGCACTTCGTGCGACGGCCGGTCGGCCTTGCCTCAGCACTTCGTGCTTCGGTTTGGAATTCATCACGGTGTCTGTTCTGGTTCGGAGAACGCCTGAGCGAAGCGAAGAAAGCTGTTCGACCAATAAAACCCAACTAGGTCCGACCGGGCCTCGGGCCGGTGAGGCCCGCCCTAGCGGAGCGCAGCCGTCAGGCTGCTTGCGTGAGCGGAATAAAACAAACAGCTTGTTCCCGCCCGGATGTCTTTCACATCACCCCTTGGTGCGCTGCAGATGCTCATCCAGCCTTGGCATGATCTCGACGAAATTACACGGCATGTGCCGGTAATCGAGTTGCTTCACTAAAATCTCGTTCCAGCCGTCTTTGCAGGCGCCCGGCGATCCAGGCAGGCAGAACACGTATTTGCCCGACGCGATGCCGGCCATGGTGCGCGATTGCACTGTCGATGTGCCGATCTTGCCGAACGACATCATGTGAAACACCGTGGCAAAGCCGTCCGCTTCCTTGTCGAGCAGCGGCCGGACAGCTTCGATGGTTACGTCACGGCCGGTGAGCCCGGTGCCGCCGGTGGTGATGATCGCATCGGTATCGCTGCGCTTGAACCATTTCCGCAAAGTCGTGCGGATGGCGCGGATGTCATCCTTGCAGATTGCACGCGCCGACAGGTCATGCCCCGCCTCGCCCAGCAGCTGAGACAGCGTATTGCCGGATTTGTCGTCTTCCAGGGTGCGGGTGTCGGAAATTGTGAGAACCGCAATTCGCACCGGAATGAAAGGCCTGGTTTTGTCAATCTTGGACATGGACGTTCCACCAATCCTGAAAGTTTATTTGCTGATAGCTCGATGCAACCGTCTGCATGGTCACCGGCTGCAGGGTCAAGGTGTGAGTTTCACACATAATGCAGGAGTTTTTTGTTACAAATTCTACATGGCGAGCAGCTTTGCCTTTACAGCAAGCAGGTCGCGCCAGGCAAATCTTTTGGCTTCCGGAGACCGCAGCAGATAAGACGGATGCAGTGTCGGCATGACGTCCACTTCGCCATTGCCAATGGCAATGGTCTTCCAGGTGCCGCGCATGCGGGTAATGCCGGTGGGCGTGTCCAGCAGGGCCTGGGCCGGGGTGGCGCCTGCAGCAATGACGATGCGCGGTTTTGCCAGCTCGATCGCCCGTTTCACGAACGGCAGGCACATGACCACTTCCGATGTAGACGGTTTGCGGTTCCCAGGTGGTCTCCAGAACACGATGTTGCTGATGAACGCTGATTTTGCCGGGTCGTCGCTGGCTCGGTCAAGACCGATACAGGCCAGCATCTTGTCCAGTAGCTGTCCTGACTTGCCGACGAACGGGCGGCCCTGTTCATCCTCATCGCGCCCCGGTGCCTCGCCAATAATCATCACATGTGCGCCCGGCAGACCGTCGGCAAGGCACAATTGCGTCGCAGTGCGTTTCAGCGGGCATGCGTCAAACGCATCCAGCGTGCGCGCCAGTTCGTCGAGGCTGTTGCATGATTTGGCGAGCTGTTCGACTTCATCCATCGCCATGGATGGTGCGGCTGCCGGCTGGCGCGGAACCGGCCGCGGGGCCTGGCTTACCGGTGCAGCGGGCCTGTTCAGCGGAGCGCGCGTGCCATCGTGCTGATCGGCAACAGCCCGGGCCGGTGCAGACGCCCGGCGTGCCGCCAGTTCTGCAGATCTCACAAACCCGTCGATAGCAACATCACCGATCGCCTCGTCGACACCCATGTGGGCATACCACTGCAGGGCGGCCGCAACTGCAGCACGTGCAGACGGTATTTGTGTGCCTTCAGCGTCTTCACCCACGGTGCAGATGTCCTTTCAGGAACAGATTGCGTCTTTCAACAAGTTCACTATAACACCGGAAATAGACTAGAGCGACATGGGTTCAACTGAATCCATAAAGTTGTTCTTGCACTTTGGAAACGATCATTTTTATGGTTTTTGATTGATTCAATCAAAAACCATACTGATCTAGTGGTCTTTGAATTCGGGAGTTATCAGGCAGATGAACGAGGCAGCAGCAGTGGAACGTGAGTCCATGGAGTTTGATGTTGTGATTGTCGGCGCGGGCCCCGCAGGTCTGTCCGCTGCCATTCGCCTCAAGCAGTTGGCGGAAAAGGCCGGAACCGAGATTTCGGTCTGCGTGCTCGAAAAAGGCTCCGAGGTTGGTGCGCATATCCTGTCCGGCGCCGTCGTTGATCCGGTTGCCCTGGATGAACTGATCCCTGACTGGAAAGAAAAGGGTGCGCCGCTGAAGACCGAGGTCAAGGAAGACCGCTTCTACATGCTCGGCCATTCAGGTGCCTTGCGCCTGCCGAACTTCATGATGCCGCCGCTGATGAACAATCATGGCAATTATGCCGTGTCCCTGGGCAATGTGTGCCGCTGGCTCGCCGAACAGGCTGAAGGCCTGGGCGTAGAGATTTATCCCGGGTTTGCCTGTTCCGACCTGGTTTACCGCGAAGACGGATCGGTAAAGGGCGTTGTTGCCGGTGTGTTCGGCCTCGGTAAGGACGGAACGCCCGGTCCCGATTATGAACCCGGTATGGAACTGCATGGCAAATACGTCATGATCGGTGAAGGCGTGCGCGGGTCACTGGCCAAGGTGCTGATTGACAGGTTCAACCTGTCGGACGGAAAAAGCCCGCAGAAGTTCGGCCTCGGCATGAAAGAACTGTGGGAAATCAAACCCGAAAAACACAAACCCGGTCAGGTAACCCATACCATGGGCTGGCCGCTTGATACCAAGACCGGTGGCGGCTCGTTCATGTACCACCTGGAAGACAATCTGGTCTCGGTCGGCTTTGTGGTGCATTTGAACTACAAGAACCCGCACCTGTTTCCCTATATGGAGTTCCAGCGCTACAAGCATCATCCGTTGATCGCCGATGTGCTGGAAGGTGGCCGTCGCGTGGCCTATGGCGCGCGCGCCATCACCGAAGGCGGTTACCAGTCTGTACCGAAATTGTCGTTCCCCGGCGGATGTCTCATCGGTTGTTCCGCCGGCATGGTCAATGTACCGCGCATCAAGGGGTCTCATAACGCCATGGCGTCCGGCATGCTGGCTGCCGATGCAGCCGCAGCTGCAATTGCGGCGGGACGCGAAGGTGATGAGCTGATCGAATACCAGGTCGCCTGGGACAAGTCTCCAATTGCTGAAGACCTCAAGAGAGTTCGCAATGTCAAACCACTATGGTCGAAACTCGGTCTGCTCGGCGGACTTGCGCTGGGCGGGATGGACATGTGGACCAACCAGTTGTTTGGCTTCTCCTTTTTCGGCACCATGAAGCATGAAAAGAATGATGCCGATTCAACCGGCAAGGCCGCCGATTACCCTGTCATCGAGTATCCCAGGCCCGACGGGGTACTGTCATTCGACAGGCTGACCAATGTGGCCTATTCGGCAACCAACCATGATGAAAACCAACCTGCACATCTGCACCTTGAGGATGCATCAATTCCGGTCAGCCGCAATCTGCCCGAATATGCAGAACCGGCACAGCGTTATTGCCCCGCCGGGGTCTATGAAATCGTCCAGGACGACGCCGGCAAGGACAAATTCCAGATCAATTTCCAGAACTGCGTGCACTGCAAGACCTGCGACATCAAGGATCCGGCGCAGAACATCAACTGGACCGTGCCGCAAGGTGGTGAAGGGCCGAATTATCCGAACATGTAGGGTGATCTGCGGGATGTTCGAGCCGGAAACCAGGATGAATATGAGCACTTGAGTAGACTTAACGTTCTGAAAACAAACAAATTTATGATGTTTGATCAGGCCAACCGAAAATCATCCTGACCTGGCGCCATTGATCCCTGTCAAGGGAATCTGTTCAGTGCCGTGTTAATAGTTTCGGCATGATGTTTGCAGGGCGTTTTTCATGGCCTGTCGAAGAACCTAAAGAATTGATTGGGTTGGTCAAATTGGCGTCATTTTGTTGCCTGTTTGTTGGTCATGCTGGACAAATGTCGGGGAGCCAAAAAGGGAGCCCTTTTATGAAATACAAATTCTCAGCCATTGCGATTATCACGATTGCCTGCCTTACGGGCACATCGGGCGCATGGGCAGAAGGTCTTGAGCGGTCCGGTAGTGACCGGGTCAATACCGTTAAGCCGCGTGGAATCCAGGCGTTCACCGGGACCAAGCCCACTGGGGCCAACGAGATTCCTGCCAGGCAGACCGTAAGGTCGGTCGGCGGGCGTACCATCAATATTACCCAGCCGACGGTAGAAGGCGGCGTGCAACCGGTGGTGGTGCCGCAGCAAGTGCAACAGCCTGCTGTTCAACCCGGGCCGCGGCAATTGCAGGCCGCACAGCCGGCATTGCAACCTGTCAAGCGCAAGAAGAGAAAATCGACGCGCAAGCGCAGGAAGAAAAAGTCACGTGTGAGTGAAGCCAGATGGTGGCGTAAGACCGGCAATCCGAAAGTATTTGCGTTTCGGGATTGCATTTCGGCCTACGCCCGCAATCAGGCCCAGAAAATCCCCAAGCTGAACCTGCAATCGGTGGTGTCCAAGTCCATCAAGAGTGAATGCGACAAGTCGTTTTCTTCCATGTCGAAAGTTCTGGCCGCCAGGTTCGGAGGCAAAAGATCCCGCAGGGTTGCCAAGGAACTGACCGGGTCAACTTTTGTACCGGCCGTGCGGGAAGCTGTATTGAAGGTGCGCGAGGAACAGAAGCTGGCTGCAGCATCCACGTCACCTGAACCGGCAGCGGCACCTGTTAAGCAGGATGCCGGGCAGACAACCGCAACCGCCTCGCTGGCACCGGTTCCGGCTCCTCAGCCCGACCCTATCGGTGTGGAAGCTCAACTGGAGCTTGCCAAGGAAGAGATGTTTTCCTGTTACCGCGATGCTGCCGACCGTGTCGCGCCGCAATCGAACCAGCCTGTTGATGCGGTTGTAGACAATGTCCTGCTGGAATGCAGCGGCAACACAAGAGCGTTTTTCGAGCGCCTGTTTGCCGTCTATCCGCACAGCCCGTCTGCACAGGCTGAACGTATGCGCACGGCAATTTCCGATAATTACCGTCCCGCAATTGAAAAACGGGTAGCCGCAATTCGCTCGACGGGTGCTTCAGTTCGCAAGCAGAAGGTTACTTCAACCGCGCAATAAATGGCCTGTTTGGCCAGCAGTCCACCGTCATGCCCAGTTTTTTCTGATGCATGCCGGTGGCTGTGCGGGTGCGGAAACCGATTAATCCGTCAATGCTGTCGCCCACATTGTAACCAAGTGCGACCATCTTCGATTGAACCTTCTTCATGGTCGGGCGCGTGAACGTATCGACCTTGCGCCAGCCGGTCTTGAAGGCTCCGCCACCTGCAATCCGGTCAGCCAGATTGCCGACATAGAGAACATAGAGGTCGGATTCATTGTAGTTCTTGATCGCGTAGTAGTTGTCAGTTGCAATGAACGCAGGCCCGAACCGGCCTGCTGGCATGATCACATAACTTTTGACATTATTGAGCCGGGCCGGCCATTTGCGGCCCGCCACACGTTTGGTCCCTGCCGCGATCCAGTCGGCTACGGGCCGGCCCTGATCGGGTCCTTCCAGCGTGCAGTCCAGCGCTGATGACTGTTTGACCTCGTATGCCCAGCTCAGGCCCGGTTTCCATCCGCTCGCTTTCAGGAAGGTGGCAGTAGTGGCCAGAGCGTCCGGAATTGAATTCCAGATGTCCGACTTGCCGTCACCATCGCCGTCACTGGCATACTTCAGGTACAGTCCCGGCAGCATCTGGGTATGGCCCATCGCGCCTGCCCAGGAACTTTTCAACTGCGATACGGGTACGATGCCACGCTGCGCAATTTCCATGATGGCCAGCAGTTCGGGCCTGAAGAAATCCGGCCTGCGCCCGAGGAAAGCCTGGGTCGCCAGCACCGACATTGCGTTATGCGGGATCTTTGCGCCGGAAAAAGCCGTTTCCCGTCCCCAGATCGCGGCAACCACTTCCTTGGGAACTCCGGTTGTCTTTTCAATCCGGGCAAAGGCCGATGCATATTTGCCAAGGTTCCTGCGCCCGATCTGAGCCAGTTGGTTGAGGGATTTGTCTCTGAAATACCTGCCGGGCGAACCGAATTCCGCCTGACGTTTGCGCGATGCGGCAGGTTGTTCGCCCGCGATCTTCGGCGGCGCAAGATCAGGAATCTTCCATTGCAGCGAAATGCGCTTTACCGATGCATCAAAAACCTTGCGCGAGATGCCGCGCTGCTGAGCTTCCGGCCATAGGTTCTGCAGAAATCCGTCAAACGCTTTCTCGGCGTTTTTCCGGTAACTTGCAGACACTTCCAGTGCGTTACCTGACACAGAGCCCGCCAGAATCGACAGTGTGCAGACAAGGGCGACACCTGCCAGGCGATGATGTTTTCGTACTCGAATCATTTGTTTTTTCATGCCGGATATGATGCGTGTGGCAGATAGCGCTTTCAAGGTGCTCGCTGCAGATTTTGTTTTGAAATGGCCGATGCAGCGTCGCTTGAACTTTCATTCGCATGGTAGACGGTTGCAATAGCGCATTTGTGACCCGGATCAGGATGGTTTTTGGCTGAATCAGCCAAAATTCATAACCCTGATTGTTTCCAAAGTGCTATAGCAACTTTATGGGTTGTGACGAACCCATGTCGCTATAGTGTAGCTTGCAGTTCGGCCCAAAAACCATCACATTGCACTGTATCAGTGTTGCGCTATAGTTTGGCGGTCTTTCTAGGGGCGGCTTTTACCGCGCGAACAAATTTTTCCGAAGATCGGACCAGCTAATCATGAAATTGACCATCAGGACCCTGAGTGCAGCATTTGTGTTGGCGAGTTCGATGGCAATTATTCCCGGTCATGCCGCGCAGTCACAAACCGCTGACCCATATGCTGCATTGCGGATTGACGAGGCGTCTCCATCCGGCAGCTATCTTGCAGGACGGTTTGCCAGTCGTCAGCGCGATACCGGCATCGCTGCGCGCTATATCGCCCGTGCCCTGGAAAACGATCCCAACAATCCGCTTTTGATCGAACGTGCCTTCACACTGGAAGTGTCGTCGGGCAATATTGAGTCTGCTGAAAAATTTGCCGAGCGGGTTCTCAAGTTCAATGATCAGCACAGATTGTCTCTATTGGTGCTGGGTCTCAAATCAATGCGCGAAGGCAAGACCGCCCTTGCCCGCCAGTACTTCCAGAAATCGGCCTATACTCCCATCGGTGAGTTGTCGGCGGCCCTGTTGACCGGCTGGACCTACGCTTCGGAAAACAACCTCCAGGGCGCCCTGACGGAACTCGACAAGCTGAAGCGCAATCAGGCATTCGAGAATTTTCGGCTTTTTCATGCCGGCCTGATTGCCGATATGGTGCAAAACCGCAACCGGGCAGAGGTATTCTACAAGTCAGCCTACGAAAAGGCGGGTACGTCGCTGCGTGTCGTCCAGGCTTATGGCAGTTATCTCGATCGTACCGGGCGCAAGGACCAGGCGGCCAAGATTTATGAATTGTTCCTGAAATCAACCCAGGACAATCCGCTGGTGCGCAGCGCGCTGGACGCCCTGAAGGCCGGAAAACAGGCCGAACCGTTTATCAACACCGCATCGGGCGGTGCGGCCGAAGCATTGTATTCCATTGCCGGAGCGCTGACTGACGAACGCTCCATCGATATCGCACTGGTTTATGCGCGGCTTGCCCTGTCCAGCTCCCCGGAGTTTTCCGAGGGCCAAACACTGCTGGGTGAAGTTTATACCCAGATGAAACTGCATGAGCAGGCAATCGCGGCGTATGACAAGATTGGATCAGGCTCGCCGTTGCGCTCAAGTGCAGATATTCAGACCGCCACCAATCTCAACCAGTTGAGCAGATTTGACGATGCGGTGAAGGTGCTTAAGGCACTGGTTGCCCGCGAGCCTGAAAACTACAATGCTCTGTTGTCGCTTGGTAACCTGTACCGCCTGAATGAAAAGTGGCTTGATGCCGCCGATGCCTACACCCAGGCACTGGCTCGGGTTGACGAGCCGGGCGCGAAAAACTGGTCGGTGTACTATTTCCGCGGCATTGCATTTGAGCGTGCCGGGCGTTGGGAAAATGCCGAGCCGGATTTCCGCAAGGCGCTGCGGTTTCAGCCCGAACAGGCGTCCGTCCTGAACTATCTCGGATACTCGCTGATTGAAAAACGCATCAATCTGACCGAGGCGTTTGAAATGGTTGAAAAGGCTGTTTCGCTGCGCCCCAATGACGGTTACATCGTTGATAGCCTCGGCTGGGGACACTATCAGCTGGGACGATATGAAGAGGCTGCAAAATTGCTCGAACGGGCTGCCGGCCTGCGTCCTGAAGACGCCGTGATCAACGATCATCTCGGTGATGCGCTGTGGCGGGTTGGCCGTAAACTGGAAGCAAAGTTCCAATGGCAATACGCGCTGGATTCAAATCCGACCGATGAAAACGCAGTCATTATCCGCAAGAAGCTCAAGCAAGGGTTGCCGGACCCCAAACCAGCTTCGGCACCGACGGCTTCTGGTACCGAAAAGCCCAACAAGTCCTGATCCGGCGCTGCTGGTATTGCAATGATTACCGAGTTTGCTGCCGCGAAAATCAATCTTGCCTTGCATGTTACCGGCAAGCGTGATGACGGCTACCATTTGCTGGACAGTGCTGTCATGTTTGCACCTGACGCAGGCGACGTGCTGGAAGCGTCATTTGCCGATGAAACCTCTCTGACGGTTTCCGGCCCGTTTCGGCAAGGTCTGGAAACAGATGCTGGCAACCTGGTCCTCAAGGCTTTCGCTGCTTTGCACAACCGTTACCCGAACGACGTAAGGCCCTGTTCGATGAACCTGCACAAGGCGCTGCCGGTTGCCTCGGGCATCGGTGGGGGGTCGGCCGATGCCGCGGCGGCGTTGCGCGCGATTGTGCGTCTTAACGGCCTGGCGGTTGATGAATCAACGCTGGCGGAGCTTGCACTGCAACTGGGCGCCGATGTGCCGGTTTGTATCGCCTCAAGCGCTTGCCGGATGCGTGGCATTGGAGAAATCATCGATGATTGGCCGCATGCCCCGTCACTGCATGCGGTTCTGGTCAATCCGCTGATCGGCGTTTCGACAGCGGGCATTTTCAGGCATCTGGGTCTCGCGCCCGGAAGCCAGGCAAATTCCAGCATCAAAGGTGGATTTGACGATGCGGGTAACACCCATGCCGTGCTGGATTGGTTGCAAACCTGCCGCAATGATCTTGAACCGCCAGCGTGTCATCTGGAACCTGTCATTTCAGATGTGCTGAATGCTGTTGGTCAACTTGCCGGATGCCGGCTGTCGCGCATGAGTGGTTCCGGAGCAACCTGCTTCGGCCTGTTTGAAACCCCTGAAGGTGCCGCTGCCGCTGCTGCAGATCTCGCGCTTCAACACCCGAATTGGTGGGTTGCGGCAACTGCGCTCGTCTAATGCGCCCTGGCGACGGAAAACCTGATTGCGTCGACCAGGGCGGATTTGTAGTCGCTTTCAGGGAATATCTCCATGGCATCGCGTGCAATGGCGCCATAGTGGCGAGCGCGTTCAATTGTTGCTTCAAGCGCATCATGTTGCGCCATCAAGGCAATGGCCTGTTCCAGGTCACCATCACGCTGGTCGCCTTCTTCCATCACGCGCTTCCAGAATTCACGCTGTTCGGTGTCGCCACGCCGGTATGACAACACCACCGGCAGGGTGATTTTGCCTTCGCGGAAATCATCGCCGATACTTTTGCCGAGTTGTGCCTGCTTGCCCGAGTAATCCAGTGCATCATCAACAAGCTGGAACGCCACCCCAAGGTTGCGGCCGTAGGATTCAAGTGCTTCACGTTCAGCATCATTGCGCCCGGCAATGATGGCGCCAACCTCGGCCGCTGCGGAAAACAATGCAGCCGTTTTCGCATTGATGACCTTCAGATAGGCATCTTCTGTCGTCGATGTATTATGCGCTGCGGCCAGTTGCATCACTTCGCCCTCAGCAATCACGGCGGCTGCATCTGCCAGAACCTTGAGCGCTGCAAGCGAGCCTGTCGTGACCATGATGCGGAATGCCTGGCCCAGCAAATAGTCGCCCACCAGCACGCTTGCCTGGTTGCCCCAGATCAGCCGCGCTGTACGTCGCCCGCGCCTGAGGTCGCTTTCATCAACAACGTCATCGTGCAGCAACGTGGCCGTGTGCATGAACTCAACAGCGGTGGCAAGATCAACGTGATGGTTTCCATCATACCCGCACATGCGCGCCGCAGCGATTGTCAGCATCGGGCGCAGTCGTTTGCCGCCGGAATCAATAAGATGTTGGGCCAGCTCGGGTATCAACTCCACATGGGATTGCGCGTGCGACAGGATCTGCGCATTCACCTTTTCCATGTCAGTTGCCACAAGGTCGAGCAAAGGAGCAAGGCTTGCATCCTTCGCTTCTGCTGCACTTAACGGAACCACCACGCCCACGGGATAAACTCCACCGCTGTCTCTGTTGTTATCATTACAGAACATAGGCGGCGTTCCGGCTGCCAGCAAGAGCACTATGGCCGCATGTAACGCAGTGAGCTAGGGTCGCACTCATTAACCATTCACGGTTCGGTTTGAGAGAAGAAAGCCAGGTGAAGTTGAATGAGTGCAGGATCGGGTTTTGTGTATTTTTCCGGCGTTCTTCGCCTTGTCAAAGTCAAAATATGCACCGGTACGACATATACCGTTAACAGGTCCTGACTCTAGGGTCGCTACAAGACCATTTTGTTAACTGGCGAAAGGTAATCTGGTCACCATGCGTGAATTACTGCGATCCAACGACGTCGTACTCGTTTCGTATGTCGTTGATCTGCTCGGCCAGGAGGGCCTGTCTGCGGAAGTGTTTGACGGTCATATGAGTGTTCTGGAAGGATCTATTGGAGCGTTTCCGCGCCGGGTAATGATCGATGCTGATGATGAGATGCGTGCACGCAGATTGTTGAATGAGGCAGGTTTGCGGGAACATCTGGCGGATGGTTGACGGTGTCCAGACGAGCTCCGATTGAAATGGCGGGAGAGGTTGTGATGGAAGATGAGTTTCAAGGTGGTCCCACTGGCAGTCAGGCGGCCAAGCCAGGCCTGTCGGACGATGCCTTTCTGGGCGGAAAACTGCAGATATTGCAACCCGAAAAGGGTTATCGGGCCGGCATAGACGCCGTGCTGCTCGCTGCATCGATACCTGCATCTGACGGTGACACGCTGTTTGAGGCGGGCATTGGAACTGGTGTTGCGGCCGCTTGCCTGGCAACGCGTGTGCCCGGCACCATTATCACCGGTGTGGAAATAGCGGCCCGTTACGCGCTGATTGCGGAAGAAAACTTCAAACGCAACGAATTACATGAGCGCATTATGGTGCTGAAAGGTGATTTGTGCGATTCCATGCGCCACGATCAGGTGGACTGGCCGGCACCGAACAGTGTTTCGCATGCCTACGCAAACCCGCCGTTTTTCGTAGATACCACAGTCCAGGCTCCCGCCGATGGTCTTCGTGCACAAGCTCATATGCTGAAGGCCGGTGAACTGGAAAACTGGGTCAAGGTCATGACCAATGCCGTCAAACCCAGGGGCACTGTTTCGATCATACATCCGGCGACATCGCTGCTCACCTTGCTCACCGCCATGAGCTCGAAACTGGGCGGATTGACCGTGCTGCCTTTGCGGGCACACCGCAAGGATCCCGCATCGCGCATTATCGTGCGCGGCACAAAGGGCTCCAAGGCACCATTGCAGTTGTTGCCCGGCCTGGTGTTGCACGAAGCAGGATCCAACACGTTTGTGGATGAGGTGGAGGCTGTGCTGCGGACCGGCGAAGCTCTGGATTTTGAGTGAATTTTTGGCTCTCCCTTGAGGTTTTCGCGCGAGTGCACCATTTATACCAAGAGAACTAACTATTGACCCTTTTGATGGAGTCAAATCCGGCCATTCTGGCAGGCGTGGTGCGCAGCGCGATGTGGTGCATCGGGCAAGCGCCGCAACGCACCAGATGGACGGATTTAACCCGCCGAAGGCCGTTTTTTCACGTCCGCCGGACGTCGTTATGCTCCACTTGTGGTCGTCCAGACCGTGGCGTGAAGCATGCCTAGCCGGCAAACGCGAAAAAACGGTCAAAAGAGCCAATAGTTAGTTCTTTTGGTATTAGGGCCTGCTGGGTCGGCGGCAACTGGCCCATGCACGTCTCACTATTCGAAAAGGCAGTTCCCCTATGGTCTCGCGCACATCAAACAAGAAGAAGAAAAAGAAGGCCGGATGGCTGACAAGGCTGTTGCGCGGCAAGCGCAAGTTTGTCGCTCATGTCCGCCTGACAGGGGCCATCGGCATGTCCGGGCCCATGAGCAAGTCGTTATCCATGGCCGGCGTCGAGGAAACACTGGAGCAGGCTTTCGCCATTCCGGGGTTGTCAGCCATGGCCTTGTCGATCAACTCGCCAGGTGGTTCGCCCGTGCAGTCGACACTGATTTTCAACCGTATCCGGCAACTCGCGCAAAAACACGAAGTCACGGTGTTGGTGTTTTGCGAAGATGTGGCGGCATCCGGCGGCTACCTGCTGGCCGTGGCAGGTGATGAGATATTCGCTGATCGCAGCTCCGTCGTGGGTTCGATTGGTGTCATATCAGCCGGTTTCGGGTTTGCCGGCGCGATCAAGAAGATCGGTGTGGACCGCCGCGTGTACACCGCAGGCTCCAACAAATCCGTGCTCGATCCGTTCCTGCCTGAGAAGAAGGAAGATGTTGCCCACCTGAAATCCCTGCAGCTTGATGTGCATGAAGCGTTCAAGGATATCGTGCGTTCCCGCCGCAAGGCGCAGCTCAAGGGTAAGGAAGATGAGTTGTTTTCCGGCTTGTTCTGGGCCGGAGACAAGGCGCTGGAGCGCGGCCTTGTGGACGGCCTCGGCACAATGCATGAAATCCTGCAGGGCAAATTTGGTGACGATGTCATCATCAAGACCATTGAACCAAAAGCCGGGTTTTCCTTGCGCAAGCTTCTGCTGCCAGGCAGCGGGTCATCTGTTGACAGCGCGGCCAGGGCGGCTGGACAAGGAGTCGCGTCAAGCGCTCTTGCGCTTGCAGAAGAGCGCGCTTTGTGGTCTCGTTACGGATTATAAAAGCTGAAACGGGTAGGGGCCTGTTCGAAGGAATGAAGATACGATGATCTACAAACTGTTGTTGGCCGGTGCTGGCATTGCCATGTCATATACTGTGGCGCGTGCGCTTTCGAACCTGCAGGCAAAATCTGCCGTCAAGGTGAAGACCAATGAACAAAACCGCGTTCGCAAGAGTCGTTTGCGCCAGGACCCGGTAACGGGCGTCTACTACCCGGAAGACTGATTGTCTCCGGTTTCGGTCCGAATGCAGTTATCATGCGGGTCTCTGCTTGACCGGGGTTGGTCTGCGCAATAGGTTCCGGCCAGCGATTCACTGCGTCTGGCGATCCAGAGGCCTTTCAAAGAATCTTTAAAAATGACTGCGCCCTCCGGCCTAAATCCGAAAAAATCCTTTCAGGATCTGATCCTCACGCTGCACAATTACTGGGCAGCCAGGGGATGTGTCATTCTGCAACCCTACGACATGGAAGTCGGAGCCGGTACATTCCATCCGGCAACCACACTGCGCTCTGTCGGTCCGAACCCGTGGAAGGCTGCCTATGTGCAGCCGTCTCGGCGTCCCAAGGACGGTCGCTTTGGTGAAAACCCCAACCGGCTGCAACATTACTATCAGTATCAGGTGATCCTCAAACCATCACCGCCGGATCTGCAGGAGCTGTATCTGGGATCGCTGTATGCCATCGGCATCGACCGCGATAATCACGACATTCGCTTCGTTGAAGATGATTGGGAGAGCCCGACGCTGGGTGCCTGGGGACTTGGATGGGAAGTGTGGTGCGATGGCATGGAGGTTTCCCAGTTCACCTATTTCCAGCAGGTCGGCGGCATGGACTGCGATCCTGTTTCAGGTGAACTGACATATGGCCTTGAGCGCCTCGCCATGTATGTGCAGGGCGTCGACAACGTCTATGATCTGAATTTTAATGGCGGCGATGGTGACGAACGCGTCAGTTATGGTGATGTGTTCCTGCAGGCCGAACAGGAATATTCCCGGCATAATTTTGACCATGCCAACACCGAAACCCTGTTGCAGCAGTTCCGGTTTGCCGAGGCTGAGTGCCAGGCACTGCTGGCGGCCGGTGACAAGGGCGGCAAACACCTGATGGCGCTGCCTGCCTATGACCAGTGCATCAAGGCATCGCATGTCTTCAACCTTCTCGATGCGCGCGGTGTTATTTCGGTGACCGAGCGCCAGGCCTATATTCTGCGGGTCCGCGACCTGGCCAAGGGCTGCTGTGAGGCCTGGGCCAAGACCGCCGGAGGGAGTGCGCAACACGATGGCTGAACTCCTGCTAGAACTGTTCTCCGAAGAAATTCCGGCCCGCATGCAGGCGCGTGCTGCCGCTGACTTGCAGAAACTGGTTACCAACGCACTGGTGGAGCAGGGCCTGACTTATGAAAGTGCCAAGGCACATGTCACACCGCGGCGGCTGGCTTTGTGTGTGGACGGGCTGGCCGTGCGCACCGCAGATGTCAAAGAGGACCGCAAGGGCCCGCGTATCGACGCACCGGAACAGGCTGTACAGGGATTTCTCAAGTCGGCCGGTGTGACGCTCGATCAATGCGATGTTGAAGAGGACAAGAAGGGTAAGGGCGCCTACTATGTGGTCCGTATAAACAAGCCAGGTCAGAAAACCACCGATGTCATAGCTGCCATTGTGCCGGATGTGGTGCGCAAGTTCCCGTGGCCCAAATCCATGCGCTGGGGAACAGGCAGCCTGCGCTGGGTCAGGCCTCTGCAGTCCATCTTGTGCATGTTTGACGGTGAAGTGGTGCCGTTTGATGTGGATGGTATCCGCTCGGGCAACACCACGCACGGTCATCGCTTCCTCAATCCGGAACAGATTACGGTCACCGCGTTTGATGATTATGAGCAATCCCTGCGTTCAGCCCATGTCATGCTGGATGCCGACGAGCGCATGGAGGCCATTCGCAATGAGGCTGGTAATCTGGCATTCGCCAAGGGTCTCGAACTGATCGAGGACAAGGCACTGCTGGGCGAAGTTGCGGGCCTTGTCGAATGGCCGGTCGTGCTGATGGGCGAGTTTCACAAAAGCTTCCTCGATGTGCCGGCCGAGGTGATCGTCACCTCGATCAGGAGCCATCAGAAGTGTTTTGCGCTTACCGACAAGTCCGGAAATCTCTCCAACAACTATCTGCTGGTTTCGAATCTTATTGCGAAGGATGGCGGCAAGAAGATCACTGAAGGCAATAACAAGGTGATCGCCGCGCGGCTGTCCGATGCCCGCTTCTTCTGGGAGCAGGACAAGAAGATCGCGCTGGAAGACCGCTTGCCGCAGCTTGAGAAAATAACCTTTCACGCCAGGCTCGGCACCCAGGCTGAGCGGGTTGTGCGCATTGAAGCGCTGGCCGGAGAAATTGCCAGGACAATCGGAGCTGATGAGACCCAGGCCAGGCTGGCTGCAAAACTGGCCAAGACTGACCTGGTGACCGAGATGGTCGGCGAGTTTCCCGAACTGCAGGGTTTGATGGGCTCATATTACGCCAAAGCCGAAGGGCTGGATGAGGATGTCCAGATCGCCATCCGCGACCATTACAAACCACAAGGCCCGTCCGATGACGTGCCGTCCGGCAAGGTGGCCCAGGCCGTGGCGCTGGCCGACAAGATCGACACACTAGTCGGGTTCTGGGCGATTGACGAGAAACCGACCGGGTCAAAAGACCCGTATGCACTGAGACGCGCTGCGCTGGGTGTCATCCGCACGGTGCTTGAAGGCGAGCTACGGTTGAAGCTGCTTGCCCTGAGTACTGCAGGCCTGAAGCCGATTGTTGACGCAATGCATAGCGATGTGGAAGGTGACGAAGGCGACCTGCCGGTGTCCGGCAAGGTAGAAGGCGATATCGCAGCTGACCTGCTTTCATTCTTCGCCGACCGTCTGAAGGTCTATCTGCGCGAAGGCGGCACCCGCCATGACCTGATCGACGCGGTATTTGCGCTCGGCAATCAGGATGACTTGCTGATGATTGTCAGACGCGTGGAAGCACTGTCGGCTTTCCTGGAGACCGACGATGGCCAGAACCTGCTGGCCGGGGTCAAACGGGCGTCCAATATTCTGAAAATCGAGGAAAAGAAGGACGGCCGCAGTTTCACCGGTGCACCGGAAACCAAGCTTTTGCTGCAGGGTGACGAAAAGGATCTGAACCGGGCGGTATCCCAGTCGGAAGCGAATGCCAAACGGGCCGTCGAGGCAGAAGACTTCGTCTCCGCCATGGGCCATATCGCCAAACTGCGCGGTCCGGTGGATCAGTTCTTCGACAAGGTGACGGTCAATGCGGACGACCCGACGTTCCGGGAAAACCGCCTGAAACTGCTTAACCGCATCCGCGAGGCAACCCTGGCCGTTGCGGATTTCTCGAAGATTGAAGGGTAGGGGGTAGTTTATTCCGCTCACGCAAGCAGCCTGACGGCTGCGCTCCGCTGGGGCGCACTTCGTGCGGCGGCCAGTCGGCCTTGCCTTAGCACTTCGTGCTTCGGAGGGAGTATATCAAAGCCGTTGTGCTAATTTCTGGAACTAGGCCCGACCGGGCCTCGGGCCGGTCAGGCCCGCCCCCGCGGAGCGCAGCCGCAAAGCGGCTGCTTGCGTGAGCGGTACAAACCAAACCATATAAAAACACATGTTGATGTGGCAATGCTGCGACTTGAAAAACCTGTCTGTTTGTGGCCTTAAACACCCGCACGTCATCCCACAGTGCGGAATCAGGACAGGGGCAGATAAATGAGCACTTCTTCCGGCAAGATGGTTTATCAGTTCGGCGACGGTCAGGCTGACGGCACGGCGCAGGACAAGGAACTGCTGGGTGGCAAGGGAGCCAACCTTGCAGAAATGTGCCAGCTTGGCGTGCCGGTTCCGCCCGGTTTCACCATCACCACCCAGGTCTGCACGGGATACTACACCAACAACAATGCCTATCCTGACGGGCTGGAGGCTGATGTGGCCGCCGCCGTCAAATGGGTGGGCGACAAGGTCGGCGCCGGCTTTGGCGACAAGACCAATCCACTGCTCGTGTCGGTGCGCTCCGGTGCCCGGGTATCCATGCCCGGCATGATGGATACTGTGTTGAACCTCGGGCTCAATGACGAGACGGTCCGCGGACTTGCCGAACGCGCCGGTGACAAACGTTTTGCCTATGACAGCTATCGCCGCTTCATCCAGATGTATTCCGATGTGGTGCTGGGCCTCGATCATGATGCTTTCGAGGACATGCTGGGTGAATTCAAGGACGAAAAGGGCCATGAACTGGACACCGATGTCAGCGCTGATGAGTGGGAAACCCTCATCGAACGGTTCAAGGAGCTGGTCGAAGAAGAGTCCGGCGAGCCGTTTCCCCAGGACGTCAACGCCCAGTTGTGGGGCGCTATTGGTGCCGTGATAAAGTCATGGCAGTCGGCGCGTGCGATCACCTATCGCAAGCTCAATGAAATTCCCGACGGCTGGGGAACGGCTGTCAATGTGCAGGCGATGGTGTTCGGCAACATGGGCGATACATCAGCCACCGGCGTGGCCTTCACGCGCAATCCGTCTACCGGAACCAGGGAACTGTATGGCGAGTTCCTGGTCAACGCGCAGGGTGAAGACGTGGTTGCCGGTATCCGGACGCCGCAGAACATAACCGAAGCCGCCCGCATTGAAGCCGGCATGAACGATCCGTCGCTGGAACACCTGATGCCTGAAACCTTCCAGGAACTGACCGGCATTTTTGACCGGCTGGAAACCCATTATCGCGACATGCAGGACCTGGAGTTCACCATTCAGGACGGCAAGCTGTGGATGCTGCAGACCCGGTCAGGCAAGCGCACGGCACAGGCAGCACTCAAGATTGCCGTTGATATGGCTGAGGAAGGCCTGATCAACAAATCTGAAGCCGTCGCACGTATTGATCCCGGATCACTTGATCAGCTGTTGCACCCGACGCTGGACCCGAAGGCCGAGCGCGACATCATCGCATCCGGCCTGCCCGCATCTCCTGGTGCGGCCTGCGGCGAAGTGGTGTTCGACAGTGACGAGGCTGAACAGGCCAAGGCACAGGGCCGTAAGGTTATTCTGGTGCGGATAGAAACCAGCCCTGAAGATATTCACGGCATGCATGCCGCAGAAGGCATCCTGACCACACGTGGCGGTATGACCTCACATGCCGCCGTGGTGGCACGCGGCATGGGCAAGCCATGTGTGTCGGGTGCCGGTGCCATTCATGTCAATTACGACGAACAGAAGTTCACCGTCATGGGTCAGACCGTTCAGGCCGGCGACATTGTCACCATCGATGGTGCGTCCGGCCAGGTGATGCGCGGAGAAATCCCCACCATCAAGCCGGAACTTTCCGGCGATTTCGGCCACATCATGAAATGGGCCGACGATATTCGAAGGTTGGGCATTCGCGCCAATGCCGATACGCCCACCGATGCCCGCATGGCCCGCGAGTTTGGCGCCGAGGGCATTGGCCTGTGCCGCACCGAGCACATGTTCTTTGAAAATGAGCGCATTGCTGCGGTACGTGAAATGATCGTCGCTGACACGGATACCCAGCGCCGAACCGCACTTGCCAAACTGTTGCCCATGCAGCGTGCCGACTTCGTCGAGCTGTTTGAGATCATGGCAGGCCTGCCGGTGACCATTCGCCTGCTGGACCCGCCATTGCATGAATTCCTGCCGCACGGCGAGGAGGAAATTCTCGAAGTTGCCAGCAATATGGACATTGACCCGGAGGTTCTGCGGGCCCGGGTCGCCGAGCTGGACGAATTCAACCCGATGCTGGGCCATCGCGGGTGCCGGCTGGCGGTTACCTATCCGGAAATTGCCGAAATGCAGGCCCGCGCGATCTTTGAGGCCGTGGTTGAAGCAACCGGCAAGACCGGCACTGCACCGATCCCGGAAGTCATGATCCCGCTGATTGCCGGTCGTGCCGAATATGACCTGGTGGCGGCAAGCATTTCTGCCGTGCACGCGGAAGTCGAGGCCCAGTCAGGCCAGAAAATCGAGTTCTTGTGCGGCACAATGATAGAATTGCCGCGAGCCTGCCTGAAGGCCGACGACATTGCCGGGGCGGCCGAGTTTTTCTCTTTCGGCACAAACGACCTCACGCAGACGGCGTTTGGCATCAGCCGCGATGATTCGGCACGTTTCATGAATGACTATGTGAACAAGGGCATCTGGGAGCGCGATCCGTTTGTGTCCATTGACGTGGACGGGGTTGGCGAACTGGTGAAAATCGGGGTCGAACGTGGCCGTTCCGTGCGCCCTGACATCAAGCTCGGCATCTGCGGTGAGCACGGTGGCGACCCGGCAAGTGTGCATTTCTGCCATACAGCGGGCCTGGATTATGTGTCCTGTTCGCCGTTCCGGGTGCCGATCGCCCGTCTGGCTGCTGCGCAGGCGGCTATCGAGGACGCCTGAATCAGATGATTGCGGCGTTAACGATGCAGACTCTAAGCCTGTGTATGTTGCAGTTTTTCGGTCCTGGTTAACTTGCTTGCATGGTTAACCTATGATAAACGCTGAAAGACTATCCTTTGGGGATGAGTATCGACTAATTCTTACGGACCTTGCAGGGAAAGGCCCGCCTGTTTGAGTAACTACGACAGACATATGCGGATGCGTGCACAGCACGACACCCGGTGGGATGATGCTGATCAATCTATTGGGTTGTCGGATATCATGTCATATGCATGTGCGGGCTTTGCATTTGTTGCCGCCGTCGCGGTCGCCAGCCATTATATGTCCAAGGCCACAGCTTCAAACAGCGTCGTTGCAGTAAACAGCCAGCACAGTGTTGCCTCGGGCACCTCGTCCGCGTCGGCTCACTGGCGCGATGTCGTCTCTCCGGCCACAACCATCGCCAGCAAAGGGTCGTTGCTTGACGATTCCGTGGCGGAGGATTTTCGTGTTGTTCCAACCGACAACCGTGTCGTGGTTGCAAGCCTTGGCAAATCTGACTTTGTCAGCGACGAGATCGAGTTGACGGTTCCGGGTTCGCAAGAACAGATCATAACACCGGCAGCCTATCAGCCGCAGGGCCGCATACAGCTGGTTTCAATCCCTCCATCGCCGTCAATTTCGCAGCTTGAATCGGGCTTCCGCCTGGGTCGCGGCGAAAAGCGCAAGGTCCTCAAGAAGCGTGAAGCGCGTCTGGCCGAGAAAAACTGCCTGGCGCGTGCCATATACTTCGAAGCTCGTTCCGAGCCGGAAGCAGGCCAGATTGCCGTGGCCAATGTCATTCTCAACCGGGTCAAGTCGAAGCAGTATCCCAACACGATTTGCGGGGTGGTTTATGATGGTGCGCACCGTCTGAACTCGTGCCAGTTCTCATTTGCCTGTGACGGCAAGCGGGATGCACCGCGTGGACCGAAGGAATGGTCGAAAGCCAAGAAGCTGGCGTCTCGCGCAATGGCCGGTGACGCTTATGTCCGCGTGGTATCGACGGCAACCCACTATCATGCTGATTACGTGAACCCGAGTTGGTCAGGCAGCATGAAGCGACTCATCAAGATCGGTCGGCATATTTTCTACAACGGCGTCTGATCCCGACTATTTCATCTGCTGAAAATTTCCCGATACCTCGCATGATTTTGCGGGGTTTTTTTATTTGGGGCTGGACGGGACAACGCTTCATCCCGCACATTCCGATCTGGTCGTCAGCATATTGATTTTTTTGCAGAAGTAGGTTTCAGGAGGCGAAATATGGCTACATGGACATGGATGAACGGCAACTGGCACGACACACCGCCCATGGTGGCCAGCCCCATGACCCATGCCATGTGGCTGGGCTCATGCGTTTTTGACGGTGCCCGGGCCTTTGAGGGCACAGCCCCGGACCTGGATCAGCATTGCGACCGGGTCGTTGCATCCGCCAAAACCTTCGGTCTGAAGCCGATGCATGACGCGCGTGAGATCGAGGCGCTGGCGCGAGAGGGCATTGCAAAATTTGCCGGTGACGCTGAACTTTATATCCGCCCGATGTACTGGGCAGATGACGGCTTTGTGGACGTGGATCCTGATACGACACGGTTCGCCCTGTCGGTTTATGATGCGCCCATGCCGCCGGCTGCCGGTTTTTCTGTCACCTGCTCACCGTTTCGCCGGCCATCGCTGGAATATGCACCGACGGATGCAAAGGCTGCGTGTCACTATCCCAATTCGGCCCGTGCCATGCGCGAGGCCCGTGCGCGCGGGTTCGACAATGCGGTGATGCTGGATCCCTTGTCGAATGTATCCGAACTGGCCACGGCCAACATCTGGTACGCCAAGGGCGGTGAAGTTTTCACACCGGTACCCAATGGCACGTTCCTGAACGGCATTACCCGCCAGCGCATTATCAATCTGCTGCGCGAAGACGGTGTGCCGGTGCATGAAGGCTCGCTCAAATGGCAAGATTTCCAGACAGCCGACGAGGTATTCTCAACCGGCAATTGGGCCAAGGTGTCACCCGTCATAAGGATTGAAGACCGTGACCTGCAACCCGGTCCGATGTATGGCCGGGCGCGCGAACTGTATTGGGCCTACGCACATTCCACCGGAAAAACGGGCTAGATTCGAAGCTGCGCAAACTTCTTCATGAAGTCGGCACTGGCCTGCTCAGGCGTTTGCGGTGTCAGTTTCTGCAAGGTCGAGATCGTGTTTGCATCGAGCCCGCGCGGGCGACCGAAAAATTTAGCCGCTTCGCCGTCGTCAAATCCGGCCAGTACGGTTGCTTCGAAAAACGCAGACGCCTTGTCTGCCCGCTTGATCTGGGCTTCTACCTTGTCAGGCAAATGTGCCGGCAGTCCGAAGCGTACGTGTACGGCCTCCATCAACCTGCCTTCAAATGCCTTATAGTCCAGTCCGAGAGCGGCCTTGAACGGCGAGATCATGTCCCCGATCACATATTCAGACGCATCATGAAGCAGGGCTGCCAGCCGCCAGCGCGGATCAGTGCCTGGATAAAACTCTCCCAGCAACTGCTCGACAACAACACAGTGCTGGGCAACCGAAAATGCATGCGCACCATGGGTTTGGCCATTCCACCGGGCGACCCGCGCCAGCCCGTGGGCAATGTCTTCAATCTCGACATCAAGCGGTGACGGTTCCAAGAGGTCCAGTCTGCGTCCTGACAACATGCGCTGCCAGGCACGTGGTGCATCTTGCTGCCTCGTCATTGTCCTAGCGCGCCAGTTTCTTGCAGGGTTCGTGCCGGTGGCACTGGACCAGATGGTCATTGACCATGCCGACCGCCTGCATGAACGCATAGACAATGGTTGGACCGACGAACCGGAACCCGCGTTTTTTCAGGTCTTTGGAGATTTTTTCCGCCAGTGGCGTGGCTGCCGGCACGTCTTCCAGGCGGGAGAAGCGATTGACCAGTGGTATTCCGTCCATAAAATCCCAAAGATAGGTGTCAAAGCCCTGTGCCGCCTCGATTTCCAGGTAGGCTTGCGCATTGGTGACACTGGACTCAATCTTCAGCCGGTTGCGCACAATACCGGCATCCTGCATCAGTTCGGCCTTTTTTGCCTCGTCATAGCGCGCCATGATGGCCGGATCGAAACCGTCGAAGGCGGCACGGAAATTGTCGCGTTTGCGCAGAATGGCAATCCAGGAAAGGCCGGCCTGGAACCCGTCAAGCAGCAGTTTTTCAAACAGCGCCTGACTGTCATACTCCGGCACGCCCCATTCCTCATCGTGATAGGCCACGTAATCGGGTGCGGTACCTGACCAGCCGCACCGGTCAATACCGTCTTCATGGGTTATCAGTGAATGTTCCCAGCCCATCAGTCATCATCTCCTGCAGTATCGGCCGCATCTGCCCAGCGCGCCCACGCTGGTTTGTGCATGGTGATCTGCTGCCCGTCAACTGACAGAACAGTGCCGGCGCGCGCGGCCTTTGCGGCACGATCAAGTCGGATCAGCGCAAGGCCGTTTGAACCGTGTGCGCCCAGCAGCGTGCCAACCTGCCGGTCATCGGCCATGACCTTTGCGCCAGGCGCCGGCAGGTTGGAAGATGCATCAACCGGTACCAGGCGGGACCGGGCCGTGCTGCGATGCTGCATGCGAGACACGACTTCCTGGCCCACATAACATCCTTTTGAAAAATCCACCGACGAGAACTGGTCGTAACACGCTTCATGGGGGAACAATTCACCGGAACCGATCTCGGCCGCATCTCCAACACCCAGCTTGTAGCGATGCTCCAGATAGGTTCCAGGCGGCTGACTGGAGATCGATGCAATCACGGCGGGCGGTGCGATCACCCGTGACCCCAGTTCTGCGTTGCGCGGGTCTGGAAACACGTGACCTTCGCTGAAAGACGGCAGATCAGTGTCACCCCATGCTGCCGCAACCGCCAGATCATCGCGTTGAACAATGCTCAGCGCCCGGCGCAGCCGGTACATGGTGAGCCGTTGGACAAGACTGGCGGCACTGTCCGCTGCGCAGTCCAGCAGCACACCGCCTTCAACAGCCACAAGGAAAAAGTCGAACAATATCTTGCCCTGCGGCGTTAACAGGGCGCTGTGCACTGCCTGCCCGGGTTTCAGGTCAGCCACATTGGCTGTCACCAGGTCCTGCAGAAACGGCAAGGTGTCGTCGCCCTTGATCTCGATGACGGCACGATCGGGCAGGCTGGCAATGAAAACAGTCATTTGATGCGATTCTCTGTCTTGCTTGAGTGAACAGATTTACATAGTAACTTCGTTTGGTATATGCCAAGGGCCATGATCAAGAAGTGTCCGGACCAATCGGTGCGGATACTGGGTTACCATAACAGGAGAGACTTCCATGTCGGGCACTTTTCGCGCAATTCAGATCAACAAGACCGATGACAAGCAGACCGCCGCGCTGGTCGAACTGAGCGATGCAGACCTGATGGACGGCGACGTCACGGTAGATGTCAGTCATTCGACACTCAATTACAAGGACGGTCTTGCGCTGACGGCCAAGGCACCGATTATCCGCAAGTTCCCGCTCACGCCGGGCATCGATTTTGCCGGTACGGTTTCAGCCTCCGATAACCCTGATTACAAGCCGGGCGATGCGGTTATCCTGAACGGCTGGGGTGTCGGTGAAGGCCATTCCGGCGGCTTTGCAGAACGTGCCCGGGTCAAGGGTGACTGGCTGGTGAAAATGCCCGACGGCATGACGGCGGCCCACGCCATGGCTATCGGAACTGCAGGCTACACCTCAATGTTGTGCGTCATGGCGCTTGAAGATGCCGGTATCACACCTGACAGCGGTGAAATTCTTGTCACCGGTGCTGCCGGTGGCGTCGGTTCGGTGGCCATCGCCATCCTGTCCAAGGTTGGATATTCAGTGACCGCATCAACCGGGCGGACTTCCGAAGAGGCGTTCCTGAAAGGTCTTGGTGCATCCAGCATTGTGGATCGCGAGGAGTTCAATACACCGCCAAAGCCTTTGGCCAAGTCGCGCTGGGCTGGTTGTGTGGACGCGGTTGGCTCAACCACGCTGGCAAATGTCCTGTCGCAGATGAACTACGGCGGTGCTGTTGCGGCCTGCGGCCTGGCGCAAGGCATGGATCTGCCGGCCTCGGTCGCACCGTTCATTCTGCGCGGCGTCAGGTTGCAGGGTGTAGACTCGGTGATGTGCCCCAAGCCGCGGCGTGAGCAGGCCTGGGCACGGCTGGCGAAAGACCTGGACATGGCCAAGCTCGACAGCCTCACGTCGCACATCAAGCTGGATGATGTCATTGCTGCCGGTGCCGACATCATGTCCGGCAAGGTGCGCGGCCGTATTGTCGTGGATATCGCCTGAGGCAGTACAAGGTCCCAGTTGGGGTCAGTGCTTACTGCCCCGGGCTTACTGCAATGTGCGAATGACGGTGAACTCACCGTTGCGGATGCGTTGCGGCAGGCGTTCGGCCATGACGGCAACCGGTTCCTCGCCATAGCTGGCAATCATGTCTGACAGGGCTGCGAAAATCGCAGCCGTTGCCACGCAATCAGGATCGAGGCCATCATAGACGGCTTCTTCCCATGCATCGAGTATATAGCGCAGGGCCGCCTGGCGGCTGCGTTGCGCTTCTTCTCCATTGTCTTCTTCCGGCATTCGGAATTCCGGCGATTGTTTCACCCTTGTGTCCCGTCGTATTTTTAAACCCCACCTGGCAACTGCTTTTCCAATTACTCGGATGCGTCGCTCATGTCTGCACACTAGCATGCAGCAGGCGTGACACACGCCGATACTTGCCAAAAGGTTAACGCGCCACATTTGGCATGATTTCAGCGGAAAAGTGCGCCGGTTTGCGGTATGAAAGTGTCCGAAACAGGGGTTATTCCAAAGGAAGGAGTTACTTCTGAATGACGGTGCCCGGCTCGAAGGCTTCGACGACAAAGGCAAAAGTGACGTCATAGGGAATATCTTCGTAGTCGCCGGCGGCATTCTTTTTCTGAACGGTAATGCTGCCGACATCACGTCCCTTGGCAATCTCGCCCGTATCCAGTGCAGATGCCTGGCCGGCTGTCCATTTGATCGTCACCTTGCCGTGCATCAATTCTTCGCTTTTGGACAGCATGGACAGGGCAATGGCGTTCACCTTGCCATTGACGCGGTAGACAACAACCCTGGCCATGGGGCTGATGCCCTCGGGCATCTTGCCGCGATACAGGAACGGTGCAGCGGCACTGTCATAGCCTACATACGGGTTGCGGCCATAATTTCGAAACCCGGGATTGTTGGGAACGAGTACCTTGCCATCGGGAAACCGGGTGGTGAAATCCGCCCAGCTTTCCAGCCTGGCGGCCACGAATTTCAGACTGCTGCCGACCTGTGACCCGGCAATGGCCTTGCCGGTGAACTGTTGCCACCAGCTTTCGCTTTGCCGGTCATACATGATCAGGTCTGAATTGCGTAAGAGCCCGGTGGTGCCGAAATCCTTCATCTCGCCATCGACCATTCGGTCAAACACAATCGCCGCGTTGCATAAGGGGCAATAGGTAACGGCAACCGGTTTGCCGCCCACCGTGTCATTGACGATTTCGTGCCAGATCAGAATCCGCAGCGGATAGGCGCGGGCATCACCGTTGATTTCAAGGGAGATAACAGGATCCTTGGCCGACAGATCCTTGTTTGAGCCCGCAGGCTGGAACTGCGGATTGTCTATGGGTGGAATGCCGTCGCGCGGCGGTCCGCCGGACATCACTTCCGACAGGGGTATTGTGGTTTTGGAAAAGTCTGTATTTGACCAGCCCATGCGGACAAACCGGTCCGCTTCATCGCTGGCCAGTGACGCCAGCGTGAGGCCCGCAAGGAACACTGCGGCAATAATACCTGTTATCAGTCTCATGGCTCGCAAGGGTGACGTATCGGTCGCTCACAAGCCAATCAGTTTTATGTGAGGGTTTTCAGGTTGTTTCTGATCAGTTCTGCAGTGCCGTGCGTCATGTTCAGGCTGTCCAGATCGGACCCTTGAGCCCACATGACGTCGGACACATCGGTTGCCGCTATGGCCTCGCCGTGCTGCCAGTGGCATAAAAACACTGAAATCACATAATGAAAGATCACGGTACCTTGCGCATCGCGATGAATGATGTCCTGACACTCGATCAGCCGGTCCAGGCGGGCCGTGACACCGGTTTCTTCCGCCAGTTCCCGCAAGGCGGCCTCACGGGCCAGCTCACCGGTTTCAATATGGCCGCCCGGCAGGCTCCAGAGCCCGTACCCGGCCTTCTTGGCCCGCTTGGCCAGGAGCACCCTGCCGTCACGAAGGGTCATGGTGCTGACGCCCGGAACCGGTTTTACACGTGCAGTTGTCATTGCTGGTTGTTCACATCCTGATGTGGCCGTGGCAGATTGCCGACCATGTGTAATCTATACAGCTTTCGCAAGTCGCCCGAAGAGGTCAAGGCATTGTTCGATTATCCCGAACAGCCCAACTTCCCGCCGCGTGACGTGGTGGCGCCGGGCCAGCCCATAGCTATAGTGAAGGGCGAAAAGACCAACCGTCACTTTGCGCTGGTGCGCTGGGGTTTTGTGCCGTCATGGACTAAGGAAATGAAGGCCGGCAAGCCGTTGACTAACGCGCGTTCGGAAACGGTGTTTGAAAAACCGTCTTTCCGCCATGCCATCCGGCGCCGCCGCTGCCTCATTCCCGCTGACGGGTTTTACGAATGGAAGGGCGATGTGCCCGGCCGCAAGCAGCCGTTTCATATCACCGGATCAGATAATGGTCTGTTTGCCTTTGCCGGCATCTGGGAGCACTGGACGTCGCCAGATGGCTCGGAGCTGGAAAGTGCAGCCATCCTGACCACCGAACCCAATGCCATGATGGCGCAAATACACACCCGCATGCCGGTCGTTATCAAGTCCGAAAATTTCACCCGCTGGCTGGATCACTCCCGCCCTGATGGCAAGCAGGTTGCCGATCTGATGCGACCGGTTGAAGACAGCTTCTTCGTGGCGACGGAAACTCGTTTGCCTGGCCGCAAGCGAAAGGCGCCTGATGCAAAACCGGAGCCCGCACCGCTGCCCGACGACCAACTGAAATTATTCTGAAGGGGCAGGGATCAGTTTCCGGGCCATGCACAACCGCGGCTCAACCTCATAGCCGAGGTTCTCGTAAAATGACCGCACGGCCTCGTTTTCCGCCCGCACCAGCAGGTTGAGCTTCCACACGCCGCGTTGCGTGAGCCAGTCTTCGGCAGCGCGCATGGCGGCTGCGCCCAGGCCCTTGCGCTGAAAGTCCGGATGGGTGGCAACATAATAGACAATGCCGCGATGCCCGTCATGACCGACCATGACCGATGCGACAACGGATCTCCCATCAACCATCACCAGCAGGTCCGACGCCGGACCGGACCGGGCAAAGGCGATATCTTTTTCCGGATCATTCCAGGGCCGGGTCAGGCCGCATGTTTCCCACAGCGCAATGACACCGGCGATTTCTGTGTCCTCAACGGGTCTGAATTCGACGCTGGCCATCACAGCACCTTGCCGGGGTTGAGAATGCCGTTCGGGTCCAGCAACTGCTTGATACCGCGCATCATGGTCATTTCCACCGGTTGCTTGGTGGCCGCCAGTTCGTCGCGCTTCAAGGTGCCGATGCCGTGTTCGGCGCTGATTGATCCGCTATATTTGCGCACCGTGTCATGCACGGCTGCGCTCACCTCCTGCCATTTTGCCAGGAACGCCTCTTTGTCGGCGTCCACAGGCTGTGAAATGTTGAAGTGAATATTACCGTCGCCAATGTGTCCGAAGGGTACCGGCCGGCAGCCGGGCAGCATGTCTGCAACCAGCGCAGTTGCCTCGTCGAGGAATGCAGGCACCTTCGATACCGGCACTGATATGTCATGCTTGATTGACCCGCCCTCAAGGCGTTGTACTTCCGACATGGCCTCGCGGATGCGCCATAAATCCTGTGCGGCCTGGGTGCTGGCTGCAATGGTTGCATCACTGACGAGGCCTTCTTCAAAAGCCACTTCCAGGATGCCGGTTGCCTTGTCGTTCATGTCACCTTCTGCATCAAATCCGGCCAGCTCAAACAGCACATACCAGTCCGACGGTGCATCCAGCGGATCACGGCACCCGCCATGCCTGATCGACATCTCGACACCGCTGCGCGGCATGATTTCAAATGCCACAATCGCGCCACCGCTCATCCGGCGCACCAGTGACAGCAGTTCAAGCGCTTCAACAGGCGAGGGAATGGCTGCAAACACGGTGGCCCGGTCAAGTGGTGCCGGCAGAAGTTTCATGGATGCTGCGGTAATGACGCCGAGTGTACCTTCACAGCCGATGAACAGGTGTTTCAGGTCATAGCCGGTATTGTCCTTACGCAGGGATGTCAGCCCGTTCCACACCTCGCCCGATGCCAGCACGACCTCCAGGCCTAGGCACAGGTCGCGGGTGTTGCCATAGGCAAGCACATTGATGCCGCCGGCATTGGTGGCGAGATTCCCGCCCACCTGGCAGGTGCCCTGCGAGGCGATCCACAGCGGGAAGATCAAACCCTTGGCGCTGGCTGCCTCCTGGGCGTTGTGCAGCGTCACACCGGCTTCAAGCGTAATGCAGTTGTCGGCAGTATCGAGGTGGCGAATCCGGTTCATCCGGCTCAGGGACAGCACGATTTCGCCTGCAGGCATCTGACCGCCCACAAGCCCTGTATTGCCGCCCTGCGGTACGATTGCCGTGCCGGTCTCGCTGGCAAGTTTCAGGATCGCGCTGACTTCTTCTGTGCTGGCAGGTTGCAATACCAGCGATGAGTGACCGGAAAACTTGCCTCTCGGCTCCAGCAGATGCGGGGCGATATCAGCTTCATCTGTCAGCGCGTGCTTGGCGCCGACTATTGTGGAGAATTTTTCTATCAGGTCAGATGTCAACATGGGCCGGACGATAGATGGACGGGTCTGTACAGTCTAGGACTAGGTGACGTTTGCGGACATAAGATCTTGCGCACTGAACCTCTGTTTCTGAGATGTTCCTCAAGTGTGGGATTTAGTCAGTGTTCGTGCCTTATGCATTGCTTGATTGACGGGCGAATGGCGCATTGCTTTATGTGTCTGGCACAAGAGGTCTGACTATCCTTTTCCTGGGATCGGGCGAACATGAGAAATTTGCGATGAGACATGGAGCGGTACGGCGCCTTGCTAAAATGGCAAGCAGGACCAACGCGTTTGTTCGACGCCGCATTGTGGTCAATCAAGCACGCCTGGCCAGAGCCAGCAACCGGCATACCCGGTTCATAGCCGTTTCCGGTTCGTCCGCCAAAACCACGACGTGTTCCTTGCTGGACCACATACTGTCTGCCTTTGCAGGAACGGCGTCCCAGTATTCCATGAACACGATGCCGGCAATCTCCCCGTTCATTCGAACAGTGGGCAATGAAGTTGACTATGCGATTGTGGAAGCAGGGATCGATGCGCGGGATCGGATGAAACCAATGGCCCGCCTCATCCGGCCCCACATTGCTGTTCTGACCCTCATCCGGATGGAGCACAAAAAGCAGATGCCGGATCTGGACATCATTGCCCGGGAAAAGGGTTACCTGATCGAAAACATGGCGCGGTCCGGCGTTGCTTTTCTGAATTTGGATGACGAACGGACCGCCGGTTTGGCACAACGTGCCAACGGACAAGTCATGACATTCGGTCGGGGTGAAGCGGCAGATTATCGGGCCGTGAACGTTTCGTCGAGTTATCCGGACCGTCTGTCTCTGCAGGTTTGCACTTCACAGCAGAAACTGCAGCTTCAGACTCGACTGGTGGGGGAGCACTTCTGGTTGCCCGTGACGGCGGCGGCAGCGGTCGCGCTTCACCTTGGGGTGCCGCCAGACCTGATAGCCCGTCAAATCGCCAGTTTTGAGCCAGTTACGGGACGCTGTAGCGCAGTGGAACTGCCTGATGACCGGCATTTTGTAATGGATACTTTCAAGGCTCCGCAGCATTCGCTTAGCCAGGCGTTTGAAATCGCAAAGACTGCACGCGCCACCAGACGGAGAATTGTACTTGGGCAATTGTCTGATACGTCAGGAAGCAGCAGGTCGGCTCATCGCAAGACGTATCGACTGGCTCGCGATTGTGCTGACGAGATCATTTTCGTAGGTGAACATGCGCATCGTCACAATGCGCCCAAAGAGGACGTGGACAGCGGCAGGATTGTCAGTTTCAGGGAAGTCCGTGAAGTGGCGGATTACCTTCGTCGAACATCCATGCCGGGTGAGTTCGTCCTTTTGAAATCGAACGCCAAGCTGCATCTCGAACGCGTCTGCATTGCGCAGAATGAAGTCGTGCAGTGTTGGGAGCCAACTTGTGAACTCAAGATTGACTGTGCGGAATGCGGCTTGTACGGGCTTCCCTATGAAACCCATTTTGGCGTTCAATCTGCATCGTCTGACAAGTAACAGCGGCTGACCGGGTGTGCTCGGCGATGGTCGGGCAATTTCCAGTTGTCTTGACATCGTTTCCTGGTTGTCATATATTTCTGTCATGACAGAATTAAAAGAAATAAGTACCAGCAAGGCTGTTGACCAGTTCATTCTGTATTGGGGTGACATGGGCGGGCAGTGGGGCGTCAATCGTTCTGTTGCGCAGATCCACGCCTTGCTGTTCCTGAGCACGAAGCCGCTGAACGCCGAGCAGATTTCCGAAACCCTCGGTATTGCGCGGTCCAATGTGTCGAATTCGCTGAAAGAACTCGTCACCTGGAAGCTGATCCGCCGGGTTCCCATTCAGGGGGAGCGGCGTGAGCATTTCGAGGCCGAAACCGATGTCTGGGAAATGGCGATGCGCATCGCCCAGGGCCGCAAGGAGCGTGAAATTGATCCCGCAGCCGCCGCCTTGAAGGAGTGTGTTGCAAAAGCTGAAACAGAAACCGGCATCGATCCGGTAATTCTGCAGCGGCTGCACGACATGCAGCAATTCATGGATACGACCAATCATTGGTACGTGCAGATGCTGGGCGTTCCGAAGGCGCAACTGAACAGGTTGATGAAAATGGGTGACAAGGTGCTCTCGGTGTTGAAATTCGCCAGCAAAAAGACGCCGTAGCCCGCGTTGCTTTTTATTTACCCAGTTATTTCTGTTTATACAGAAATAACTGACTTAAAAGAACAGCTCATAGGGAGCAGAAGATGAGATTGACACAACTCAGAAGAACCCGCCCCGCGACACCCTTGCCGCAAGCAGGTGACGAAGTCTTTGACGGACGTTTTCGTGACCTTCTGGGAACCGATGCATGGCACATGTTGCCCGCCCCAATCCGCAATCGCTTCAGCAAACGCCTGCAGCAGGGCAAAAGCATTGCCTATCAGGGCGTGGTAACCAGCATGCACATGAGCAGGCTTGGGCTTTATCTGGCCCATGCGGTCCGTTTGATCGGCGCACCCTTGCCCTATGACATCAGGTCGGTTGGCCAGCCGGCTGTTGTGGTGGTGACCGAGGATGTCGCCACCAATGGCCAGTTCTGGATTCGCCAGTACGGGCGCAAGGGCGCGTTTCCACAGACGGTACACAGCTCAAAGCGGTTTCAGGGACCGACCGGTCTTGAGGAATATATCGGCTTTGGTGTCGGCATGGCGTTGAAAGTCGAGGCAACGCCAGCAGCACTGCTGTTCAAGAGTGATCATTATTTCCTGCAGCTGTTTGGCATGCGCGCCAGGCTGCCACGCTTGCTGAGCCCCGGCGCCCTGGTCATCGGACACCACGAGATGGGCAACAACCGGTTCACATTCACCCTGTCACTGCGCAGTCGCTGGTTCGGCGAACTCGTCCAGCAGGTAGCCGTTTTCAAGGACCCGAAGGAGTAAACAACATGGACAATTCCGTTTTATGGACCCTGATCGCTATCCAGGTCCTGATGGGCGCATTCGACACCCTGTACCATCATGAAGGCACGGAGCGGCTGGCATGGCGGGCATCGCAGAAAAATGAACTGCGGCTGCACGGCGTGCGCAATATCTTCTATGCCGCGATATTTGTGTGCTTCGGGTGGTTCGAGCCGCACGGCTTTTTCACAATCGTTCTGGTGATCATCCTGGGTGTGGAAGTGCTGATCACGCTGTGGGATTTCGTTGAAGAAGACCTGACCCGCAAACTCCCGGCGACCGAGCGCATCAACCATACGCTGCTCGCGCTCAACTACGGCGCGATATTGGCGCTGGCAGCGCCCTATCTCTATGACTGGGCGCTGCGGGACACCGCCATTATTACAACCCATTATGGCTGGTGGAGTGTTTTTGCCAGCGTCTCTGCCCTCGGCGTGTTCATCTTCGGCATCCGTGATCTTCTGGCAGCTGCCCGCAGTGATCGCCTGCTGCCGCCGGACGCGGGGCAATTGGCGTCTGGGCTGACCGGATGCAAAAGGGTGTTGATCACCGGCGGCACCGGTTTCATCGGGACCCGGCTTGTGGCCGCCCTGGCTGCAGGCCGCCATCAGGTGACGGTCCTGACCCGCGACAAGTCTCACGCCGAAGACCTTGCCGGTCCGATCTCCGTGATCACCGATCTTGATCAGGTGCCTGATGATGAGCGATTTGACATTGTCATCAATCTTGCCGGTGATCCGGTGGCAAACAGTCTCTGGAGCCCCAAGAAGCGCGCTGAAATCATCGCATCGCGCGTGGATACGACGAGGCAGCTCGTCCAGCTCATAGCGCGTCTTGAAAGCAAGCCTGAGTGCCTCATCAGCGGCTCTGCCATTGGCTGGTATGGACTGAACGATGACGACGACCTCACCGAGCAGGCGAGCCCGCATGACTGCTTTGTGCACGAAGTGTGCGCAAGCTGGGAACATGAAGCCAACGCAGCAAGGCAGTTCGGCATGCGGGTTGTGACCATGCGGATTGGCCTTGTGCTCGGCGTTGAAGGTGGCATGCTGGCGCGGCTGCTGACGCCGTTCGAATTCGGCCTCGGCGGTCCTATGGGACGTGGCAGACACTGGATGTCGTGGATTGCGCTGGATGATGTCGTGCGCATGATCGCGTTTGTTATTGCCGACAGAGAAATTGACGGCCCGGTGAACGCAACAGCACCCAACCCGGTCAGGAACGAAGTGTTCACCCGGGCCCTGGCCGCCAGCCTGAACCGCCCGGCCATCCTGCGCGTTCCGGCGCGGCTGCTCGAATTTGCACTAGGTGATCTTGCCCGCGAAGCCCTGCTGGGCGGCCAGAAGGTGTTGCCGGAAAAAGTTCTGAACGCCGGCTTTCACTTCCTGCACGCGGATATTCACAGCAGTCTGAAAGCGATCACCGGAGCACGTTGAAGCCGAATGACTGGGCATATGGCCCTGAGCCGACGTTGTCTGATGCTTCATGCCAGCGCAGGCTGGCATCCAGGCCTGCCACCGAGTTCGCTAGACACGAGCCTCCAGGATCATATTGAACGGTGTTTCGGTCGCGCGTCTGATATTCGTAAATCCGCCCTCGGCAATGACGGTCCGCAATGACGCCTCGCCAGCTTGAGCACCGAGGGCTGCGCCGACCTCTTGGGCAAGCGATGTCGGAACACAGACCATGGTCGATGCAGAGTAAAGGAGCCGCCCAACCGGGTTGAGATTATCTTCCAGTTCGTCAGCTGCGATTGGCTCGACGATCATCCAGGTCCCATCAGACTTCAGGCTGTCGCGGATATGTGCCGCAGCGCCAGCCGGATCCCCCATGTCGTGAAGGCAATCGAACGAGCATACGAGGTCGAACGAACTCTCGCCGTCGAATTGTTTCGCGAGCGCGATCTCGAAACGGGCATTCTGGACTCCGTGGCCCTTGGCATGAACTCTCGCCTCCTTGATGGAGCCTTCATGGAAATCGTAGCCGATGAACTCGGAGTTTGGGAACGCCTCGGCCATCATCACGGTTGAGAGACCGTGTCCACACCCGACATCAGCTACACGGGCTCCGGCCTTCAGTTTGTCGACCACGCCGTCGAGTGCTGGCAGCCAGGCCTCGACGAGATTTTCGAGATAGCCTGGGCGGAAGAACTCCGCGACGCCACAGAAGAGGCAGCCGGGTTGATCCCCCCATTGCACGCCCTCGCCGGTCTTGAAAGCGCGCTCGATTGCGTCCTGGTTCTGGATGTTCGAGGCGACACAGTCGAATGCCCCCATCATGTAGGCTGGGCTTTCCTCATTGGCGAATACCATCGCCTGCTCGGGCGGCAGCGAGAATGTCTTTGTGGCGGGATCGTAGGCCAGGTAGTTCGAGGCTGCCTGAGCTGATAGCCATTCACGTAGGTATCGCTCGGCCAGGCCTGTCTTCTGCGCAAGCTGATCGGACGTCATCGGGCCCCCACGTTCCAACGTTCCATAGAGGTCGAACTTGCCCCCAATACGAACCAACGGAACGCTGAACGCACCGCCTAGATCATTGAGCATCTGTCCGACAAAGGCTTCGAGTTTATTTTGATCGACCATTGTTTCCTCCTGCACAAGGGATGCGAATACTTTGGCAGATACTCGTGAAAACCAATGGGAAAGAAGTGTGAAACGCGACTGGTCCTGTCTGTGCTATGCTCTAGTTGATATAGATTGGAAGGTCATGGCAATACCGTCACTCAAGATTTTGGGCACTCTCGCCCTGTATGGCGCCGACGGCGAGCGACTTTACCTGCCGACCCGGAAGGCCGAACTGCTGCTGGTCCGTCTTGCGCTGGCGCGGGGTAACACAATTTCCCGGGCCAAACTTGCAAATTGGTTCTGGCCGGATGCCACCGAAGCGAGGGCGGCGGCGAGCCTGCGCAAGGCCCTTTCCTGGCTCAGGACAGAGCTGCCGTGCGGTACGATCCTTGCGCGCCGCAATGTGGTATGGCTCGCGCGGGGCGCGCTAGACGTCGATGCTTTGCTTTTCGAGGCTGCTCTAGATGATGACGAGCACGATGCACTGTCGAGGGCAGCCGATTTCTATCGCGGAGATCTACTGGAAGGAACCGTTTCTGTTCCTGGCGCATTCGAAGATTGGCTCATCGCCGAACGGGCGCGGTTGCGTTGCCGTGCCGAGCAGGGCCTGAAAGACCTTATTGACCAGAGTCTCACGGCCGGGTGCTACGGCGCGGCCGCAGACGCTGCCCGGAGCCTGATCATCATCGACGCCTATGAGGAGGCAGGGCACCGGGCGCTCCTGCAGGTCCTGATGATCCAAGGCCAGGACCGCCGCGCCATGGCGCATTTGAGCGAGGTTACGGCACTTTTTCGTGATGAATTGGGCGTCGATCCGACACCCGAACTTTCGGCTATTGTGCACGGTGGTCGGACTGAGCCGATGAAGACGGGACCGATCGTCGGTCTCGATCTGTCGCTGGTCTATCACCGCGAATTCCTGCAAGTTGAGGTGCCCTGGATCCAACCGATCAACCTGCCGGCTGATATCCGAGAAGCCGCGGCTGCGATGAGCGAGGCACTTGCAGAAGATCTTGCAAAAATGCCCGATCTACGCATTCTCGGCCCCGAGGCGTGCGCGGCCGAAAAATGGCAAAGCGGAACGGATGCGCGGCTCTCTGCGGGCCTCAGCAGGGCCGATGGATCCTGGCAACTCGCGATCAATATTGCCGGTCGGGACGAGCAGTCGATCTGGGCCGATTGTCTCAAGACCCAAACTATCGATCAGCCGATCTCGACACTTCGGGCGCTTGTGCAGCGGGCGGCCGGGCGCATGATCGCAGCGACCACGCTATCCGATCAGCACCAGCTCGAGACATTCGGAAGCGGTACTGAAAATAGCCTGCTCGGCCAGGCGGTGACGCTCATGGGTTGTGTAGAGGGCGCAGGCAACCAAGTCAGCCGTGGCATCTTTGACGCGTTGTTGGTCCAGACGCCCGATAACTGGATGGTGCAGGCATGGTCTGGATACAACGATTTTTACGTTTGGTATCTGATGCTCGACGGCACCAAAGACGATTTACTTCATGACGGTATCGCGAAGGCCCGCCATGCGGTCAGGCTTCAGCCGAGCGCTCCGCTGGCTCGTGAAGTGCTCGGCTGGACCTTGATCAAGGCCGGACGCGTCAGGGAAGGATTGATGCACTATCGCGCGTCGCTTGGGATGAATCCATACGACTCGACCGCCTGGAATGGTTATGGTTCAGCGTTGATCGAGGTCGGCAAGTTCCGCGAGGGTATCGATCTGCTGAAGCGTGACGACGGAACCTTCGGGTTCTCGAGAGGCGGACAAAACTGGCTTGTCGGTATCGGCCATTTCGCCCTCGGTGAATATGGGACGGCGGCAGATGTTATCGGCAACGCAACTGGAACTTCGCTATGTTTTGAGGCTTGGAGAGCCGCCGCCAGCCTCCGGGCCGATCAGCAGGCGAAGGCGCGCGAACATGCCGAGTGTTTCCACGATATGGTCGGCGATATGGGACTGAAACAACCCATGCACGAGTCGGGTGACCTTGTGCAGTTAATCCTCGACCGTGATAGCGTAGCTCGAAGATTCGCGCAGGCCGATCTCCGTGATGCGCTCAGTGTCCTGGGGATCGGGTAGGCTTCTGAACGTCCGCTTGTCCCCATCGCGTTAGTTACGATGTCACTATGCTTCCCAGCCTTCGCCAGGGTGACGTGTTGGATTCTGCCCTAATCCCGGGGCGCGGCCGCGCGGGCCAGGCGATCATTTATCGCCACGCCTTCTTCTGGTACCTGGATTTCTACTTCTGCAGGTTCATTTTCGGCGGGAACTGCCGGGTCACCCTCGGGAAGGTCCTCCGACATTTCCGCGCCGTTATCCGAACATTCGTTTGCGTCGACTGCTTCACGGTTTTCCAGCTGTTCCGGTTCAGTCCGCGCCTTCATGTCCAGACGTCTTTTGACCTTATCCAAAGGGCTGTTTTCGATGGTCTTTACAATCTCGGAGACGGATTTCTGCAAAAGCGGGTTCGGCTTGAGTACACCGTCTGCAATCAGACGGCTGACATATCTTTTTGCATCGATTTCAGGGATGTTCAGCAGGTTTTGCAAAGCCCGCGGCGTGCATTCTCCGTGAAGAGTGGACATATAAACAGCCCAAGACCGGGCATGCGCCGGAACCGCCGCAGCCGCTGGAAGGGCAGTTGTGACGGACTGCAATGACAATGCTGGATTGGCTGGAAGAGAAAACACCGCCACCAGCGACTGGGTAAAACTACGTCTGTTCATGACCTCTATATAGGGAGCGTCGTTCAAAAAACGAGCATCGAATGGCATCTGCCCGCTCGAATGCCTGACGTCTTCGGCCCTTTGCTGTCGTCCTTTTGCCGCGCGGCGAATGGCAGGAGCGAGCCCTGATTGACCGATTCTGCGAATTGTTCGAAAGGCTGCTTTTCGAGATAACGTGTTCAGCAAAAGTGCTTCCCTCAGCATAGCTGGAGCGACTTCTGAGGGTATGCTAAAACAGAGAGTCGAAAATGCTCTAAACTGGATAAGCGCGCGGCATCAGATCATATGGATGTTTCCAACCATCTGTAGTCGCGATGCGATCTATCCAGGCGTTGATATTTGGATAGCTACCTAAATTCTGCTCCAACTCATCGCCGTAATAGAGATAACCGCACATAGAAATGTCGGCGATTGAGAGGGTTGGGGTGGCAATAAAATCTCTATCGGCCATATGTTTTTCGACGATCTCAAGTGCGTTTTTTACTCTGTCGCCCAGAAAGTTGGTTATTTCAGTGTCTCCGGTTTTCATAAAACGTAAGGCAAACCTACGCGTCGCCATATAGCTGGTGAATTTATGATTATCGAATAATATCCAGCGCAAGATTTCGTATTCTTCTTGTTTACCGGCAGGCCCGAACCGCCCAGTCTGTTCAGATAGATAATTTAGAATGACACCTGATTGCGATAATTTAAGATCCTTGTGCACCAGCACTGGGACTTCGCCAAACTGATTGAAGTCTTGGCGATATTTAGATGTTCGCATCTCACCATTAGGAAAATCGATTAAAATCGATGACCAGTCCAGGCCACACAATTCGAGCATCAGGGCTGCCTTATAGGCATTACCGGATTCAGCCAAACAATGTAGTTGATATTCGCTCATCTTCTTTAGCCCTGCAAATGGTGAACCATGCGTTAGACAGAGACTTACTATGTTCACCTTTTAAAGACTGGCCGTTTTCGGACCTGTGCGGCCTGTTGGTCTGGTGTCACGCCAGGTGGATTGCTACGATCCTTGTCATGCTAGATTTTGACACATGTAACGCCGCCCGGTTGAGGCGCGATCCAAGCTTTGACGGGAGGTTCTTCACTGCTGTCAAAACGACAAGAATCTATTGCCGTCCAGTCTGCCCCGCGAAACACTCTCTTACGAAAAATGTCAGCTACTACCCAACTGCTGCTGCAGCAGAGCGTGATGGTTATCGTCCTTGTCTACGTTGTCGTCCAGAGACTGCACCATTCGGCGCTGCGTGGAATGGAACAAAAACAACCGTTGAACGCGCCCTGCGATTGATCGATGAGGGCGCACTGGACACGGGCAATGTTGAGGATCTCGCTGATCGGTTAGGGGTCGGTACAAGACACCTATCTCGACTCTTTGCAAAACATGTAGGGGCACCTCCGCTTCAAACGGCTCAAACCCTGCGTATTGGACGCGCCAAGAAGCTGCTAGACACCACGACACTTCCTATTACAGAAGTTGCTTTCCAAGCAGGTTTTGGCAGTGTGAGGCGCTTTAATGCGACCTTCTCAAAACTCTACGGGCGCCCACCTTCCTCCATCCGCAGGGGAAAGCATACTATTGCTGAAGTCAGTTAAGGGTCCGGTTTGTCCGCATAGCTGCCGTTGATGCGCATCGCGGCGAAGGTCCACTCTCCGCCCATCTGCGCCATTGAGTACACGACGGCAAATTTCTGGGGCGGGTTTCAAGCAGCCGTTGTGAGGTTCGTGTTTTAAAGGTGCGGAAGATGAAAGGCGCACTTTTGGTCAAACCATCGCGTTAATTGCGATACCATTATTCCCCCGGCTCTCGCTGGATGACTCGTGGGCGCTGGTCGTTACAACCAACGTCATCCTGATTCAATCGCGCGGAGCTGCGGCCCGGGCCAGACGGTCATTTATCGCCACGCCCAGCCCTTCATCGGGGATGGGCGCAACGGCTATGGTTTCAGCGCCCAGCATGTCCAGCGTGTGCAGCATGGCAAACAGGTTTGCCGCTGCTTCGGTGAGGTTTTTGGTTGGTGACAGATTGCGCACAATGTCTGCTTCCGGTTCGCGTTTGCCGAAGGCCAGGTAGGCCTCGCCGGGCAGGGCTTCCTTGGCGTTGAGGCGTACCGCGGCATTTGGTGCGTAATGACTGGCAAGCTGGCCGGGTGAAATCGGGTCATTGGTCGATCCGGTCTGGAATTCGACCGGCTTGCCCAACCCATCTTCGATCTTTTCCCGCGACAAACCACCGGGGCGCAGGATCACCGGCGTTTCGCCCAGGCAACTGACGATTGTCGATTCCAGGCCTACTTCACAGTTTCCGCCATCCACAACGCCCCAGATGCGTTCGCCAAGACCCGCGATAACATGCTGCGCGCTGGTCGGGCTGATCTGGCCGGATATGTTGGCGCTCGGTGCCGCAACGGGGCAGCCTGCCAACTGCAACAGTTTGCGGGCGCTCTCGCGCCCCGGCACGCGGATTGCCAGCGACGACAGACCTGCGCTGGCCAGTTTGCTTACCGGGCAGTCATCGGCGCGCTCAACCACAATCGTCAGCGGACCGGGCCAGAACAAATCCGCCAGTTTCAGGGCGTCCGCGTTGAAATTGCCCAGCTTCACGGCTTCTTCGGTTGTCGGCAGGTGCACGATCAGCGGGTTGAAAGACGGTCTGCCCTTGGCTTCAAAAATGCGCGCGACGGCCTGACCGTCACACGCATTGGTGCCGAGGCCGTAAACGGTCTCGGTCGCAAACGCGACCAGCGCGCCTTCGCGCAAAGCTGCAGCGGCTTCTGCGATATCTGTAGTGACGTGGCTCATGTTGGATAGTATCAATGTTCAGAACAGTTGCGGGTCGAGGTGCATGGCTTGCCGCTATAACCCCTGTCCCGTCAAGTTAAACCGCATTGGATGCCTTTAATGTTTTCGCCGCACACAAGCACACTGCACGATACACTCAACGATGTGGCCGGGCTTTCCTCCATAATGTCATCCGGGGTATTCGGCGAGTTGAGTGATGACGTTGTCGCCGCGGTCCTGGAAGAGGCCGGCAAGTTCGCCGCCAATGTGATCGCACCGCTGAACAGCGATGGGGATCTGCACGGATGCACGCTGGATACCGATACCAATGCGGTTACCACCGCGCCGGGATGGCAGGACGCCTACAAGCAATGGTGTGAAGCAGGCTGGGCATCCCTGCCATGTGATGAAGACCATGGCGGGCAGGGCCTGCCGATCATGGTCTCGCTGGCGGTTCAGGAACTGTGGAACACCGCCTCCAATGCCTACGGTATCGGTACTCTGTTGACCCAAGGGGCAGTGGAGACCATTGAAGCCCACGGTTCCGACCAGCTGAAGCAGGATTACCTGCCCAAGATGGTGTCCGGTGACTGGACCGGTACCATGAACCTGACCGAGCCGCAGGCAGGATCGGACCTGTCCGGCGTCAGGTCACAGGCGAAAGCGCTGGATGACGGCAGCTATGCGGTTACCGGCACCAAAATCTATATCACTTATGGCGAGCATGATCTGACCGAGAACATCATTCATCTGGTGCTGGCGCGCCTGCCCGATGCGCCGCAGGGCACACGTGGTATTTCCATGTTCCTGGTGCCGAAATTCCTCATCGACGAAGCCGGCAATCCGACCCGGCGCAACGACGTCAAATGCATAGGCCTGGAACACAAGCTGGGCATTCATGCCTCACCGACCTGCACCATGCGGTTTGGCGATGACGGCGGTGCAATCGGCTGGCTTGTCGGAGAAGAAGGACGCGGCCTGAATTGCATGTTCACAATGATGAACAATGCCCGTCTTCATGTCGGCATGCAGGGGGTTGCCATTGCCGAACGCGCCTATCAGCAGGCACTGGCCTACGCCCATGAACGCCGCCAGGGCCGCCGGAAGGGTGATGCCGAGCCCATGCCGATCATAGAACACCCGGATGTGCGCCGCATGTTGATGGACATGAAGGCGAAGACCCAGGCCGCCCGTTCCATCTGTTATCTGACCGCCCGCGCCATTGATCTGTCCCGGGCGGCCGAGTCTGAAGCCGAACGCGCCGACAATGCCGACCTGGCCGCACTGCTGACACCGGTCGCCAAGGCATTCAGTACCGATATCGGCGTCGAGGTGGCGTCTGATGGCGTGCAGGTGCACGGCGGCATGGGCTATATTGAGGAAACCGGCGCCGCGCAGCATTTGCGCGATGCGCGCATCACCCCGATCTATGAAGGCACCAACGGTATTCAGGCGCTTGATCTGGTGACCCGCAAGGTGGCCTTGCGTGGCGGTGACACAATGGCAAAGCTGATCGCCGACATGCGTGACACCGCATCGGCTCTCGGACCGGAGGCGGACGACCTGTCGCGGGCAATCGGGGTGCTGGAATCCACTTCAGGCCTGGTGAGCGGCTGGCTGGCAAGTGGGGACGAGCGCGCGCTGGCGGCAGCAACACCGTTTTTGCGGTTGTTCGGATTGACGGTCGGCGGCTTCGGCCTCGCCAAAGCAGCACTTGCCGCGCGTGGCCGCAATTCGCCACAGGCTGATGCAAACACCCGGATGCTTGCCTATTTCTCTACCATGCACCTGCCGCAGGTGGCCGGCCTTGCCGCAATGGTGGATGACGGGTCGAAGGCCATAACCGACGTGACGCCTGAACTGCTGGCAGTTCACTGACGACGAACCGGCGCGAAATGAGGTGCATGAAACCGGGGTGCGGGCTTGATTGTGCCGCCGGTTTTCCGCAACACTCATCCCAACAACAAATTTGCCGGGGAAGGCTTTCACATTCATGAGTACGCTGCTTCTGCACCACGATGTCTTCACCGAGCACGAGCCACCCGAAGGTCATCCCGAACGCGCCGACCGGATGCGGGCGGTGGAGCGTATTCTGTCACATCCTCACTTTGAGGATCTGCGCCGCGAGGAAGCGCCGATGGGCCAGCGTGACCATGCGCTGCTGGTGCACCCGGAAGACTATGTCCATGCCATCGAGCAGTCCAGCCCGACCGAGGGCGAGATTGCGCTGGATGCCGATACCTGGATGAATGCCTCCACGCTTGAAGCTGCCTATCGCGCCGTTGGTGCCGGCACGCGCGCCGTCGACGCGGTGATGAACATGGAAGTTAACAATGCGTTTTGTGCGGTCCGCCCGCCCGGCCATCATGCCGAAGCAGCGCGTGCCATGGGGTTTTGCGTGTTCAGCTCCATTGGTATTGCAGCTCACTATGCCCGTGAAGTCTATGATCTTGACCGTGTGGCGGTGGTGGACTTTGACGTGCATCACGGCAATGGCACGCAGGACGTTTTCTGGTCGCATGAAGACCTGTTCTACGGATCCACTCACCAGATGCCGTTGTTTCCGGGATCAGGTGCGGTGTCGGAGACAGGCGAAGGCAACATCTTCAATGCGCCCCTGAGCGCCGGTGATGGTGGTGAGATGTTTCGTGAAGCCATGCTGTCGCGCATTTTCCCGGCACTTGATGCTTTCCAGCCCGACCTTGTGCTGATTTCGGCAGGCTTTGACGCCCATGAACGCGATCCGCTCGGATCACTGCAGTTGAAAGAGGAAGATTTTGCCTGGGTGACCCTCAGGCTGATGGATATTGCGGCAAAACACTGCGACGGACGTATCGTATCCATGCTGGAAGGCGGGTATGATCTGGCCGGGCTGTCAAGCTCGGTCGGTGTGCACGTCAAGGCGTTGATGCATGGCACGGGCGAGGCTGCCCAACCGGTTAACGAGGATGAATACTGATGAGCGATAAAGCACCTGCCATTGCAGATATGACGTTTGAATCAGCCCTGGCCGAACTGGAGGCGATTGTCGAAAAGCTGGAGGCCGGCAAGGTCTCCCTGGAAGACTCGATCGCCATCTATGAGCGTGGCGAGAAACTCAAGAGCCATTGCGACAAGCAGTTGAAAGCCGCCGAGGCGCGGATCGAAAAAATCACCCTGAAAAGCGATGGCTCTGCCGGCGGCACACAGCCCTTGGATGTGGACTAGTCCGAAAGTGCACGAGGGTATCGTCGCCTAAAGTGGCTTGTGCGCAGTTACAATGTAGGCTGAAGTCGGGAACACCGCTTCACCGGACGGTGCTGCGTATTTCGACAGCGTCGCATCGGACTTGATCAGCACGTCCGCAATTTTTTCCTCGCTGAGATTGATGTCGAACAGGGGCAGCCATCCGCGTAACTCGGCTTCAACCATCGTTCGGGAACTGGGGAACCTCGCCTGTTCGACCTTGGTTTCAAATGCGATGCCGTCAAACCCGGCCTGCGAAAGAGTATCAGCTACTTCATTCGGATTGCCCAGGCAGAACGGCACTCTCACCGCGTCTCCTGCGGCCGTGCCGGCCTGCTCGTCCAATACTGCGGCGATATCTCTGTACGCAGGGTTCTGGTCAACAGAGTTCCATATTGCCACCGCCAGTCTGCCACCCGGTTTCGTCGCCCGATACATTTCACCGGTCGCCTTGATACGATCGGTAAAGAACATCATGCCGAACTGAGAGATGACGCAGTCGAACGTATCGGCGTCGAATGGCAATGCTTCGGCACTGCCCAGGACCCATTCGACATTGGGTTCGACTTCCTTTGCAGCGGCTATCATCCCCGGTGCCGGGTCAAGACCGACGACACGGCCGGACCGCCCTGATCGAGCCAGCGCATGTCGCGCAAGCACTCCCGACCCGCAGGCAATATCCAGTACATGAGCGCCGTCTTTCACTGCGGCGCCGTCAACCACATGATCGGTCCAGGGCGCAAACAGGGCCGGCACGAAAAGCGCCTCATATCCGCGACCTGCTTCGAGTTCTCCTTGCGTTGCAGAAATATCCATTGATAAATCTCCTTCTTGCGGAAGCCGGTATCCGACATTTGACGCATGAAACACCGGCAGTTCAAGTGGCTGGACTACAACATCAGTTCACGCGCCTCCAGAACCACGGCGCTGATGCTGAATACAATGGTTACAACCGCGATCTGCTGGGCAAACCATAGATAAACACCGCGCAGTGTTTCCCCGACAAGCCGCTGCGCGACCTCGGCTCGCGGGCGGTCGCCCGGTTGCAGGATCAGCCAGGTTTCTGTTCTCTTGTAATTGCGTGTTGGCGCGCGCCACGCCAGAACCAGCAGGATGAGACTCAGTGTTATCGACAGCTTGCCGCCGACCTGTGCTGCCAGGCCGGCATCAAAACTCAATCCGATTACGATGCAGAAAATCCCAAGACCTGCAAAACCGCACGCCCTTCCAACTGACACGTAAGCTGCATTCTCAATCGGATTTATCATGCCACCAGCCAACCGGTTCATGTGCTTCAAATGACTCGAACCAGGTCCATGCAACTTTGGTAAAACACGGCAGTTCTGCCAGCTTCTACGCACTCAGCCGGGCATGCGGAATTCCATACATCAGGTGGTCGAACTGATCACCGTTGACGTGCACGAGGCAACGATGGTCGCCACCTTCAAAGTAGACGTCGTCCTGGTCATCGAGGCGCCTGTCGACAATCGAGGCGATTTTGTACGCTGACCCGATCACCGGCACGGCACCGGTTTTGCAGTCGGGAAACAGCATGCTCACTTCTGGTTCCGATGCCAATGACACCGGTTCGCCTATGACTTTCTGCAGACGGTTCATATCCAGGCGGCGCGAAGCCGGTAACACCGTGAGCACAAAGAAGTCGTCCCATTTGACGATCACCCCTTTGGCAAGTTGATCCGCCGGTACCTGACTGACTTCAGCGGTCTTTGCCGAGCAATCTGTTTTCTTGTGTGAAGTGACTTCGTACGCAATGTGGCTGTCGTCCAGGTATTCCTGCAATGTCAGTGCAATACCCATCGTCTTTCCTCCCTTGCAGCGCTTGTCCGCAATTCTGGCAGTAAGAGACGGCGCAGCACATCAAGAGGCCGCAAAGTCAATCTTGGGGTTAACCGGGCGTAAGAGACTGGAACTTGAACCGTCTCATCGGCCAGCAGTGCGTCTCGCATCAATGCCGGTTACCAAGATTGATTGAAGGATACATGCAATGAGAAGGCACGACAAGTCAGCAGTCGGACAATTCGAGTGTGAGACGTCCGGAGATGGCTCAAAGCTTCTGTTTGGATTTGCCGCACTATTGTCTACGCAGACCTCAAAGCTGAAATTCGCTGCGTCGACCCTCGACGGCAGCAGTGCGGACAAAGCGGCAATTTTGGGCTTTGTCGATATCGCCAACCCGCTCGCGGATGCTTGTCAAAGTTCGCGTCTTTCTTTCAAAATTGTGGCGTCGATCTCTACAAGTTGGTTTGTGTATCCAAGTAAATTCACACCAAGCAACGTGGCCGGAGGCACTTGATCGTCAAACCTCTTCGAGATTGCACTCCATGCGTCTGTTAGGTTCTGCTCATCGCCTGCTACATAGATAATCAGCTTTCGTATGTCTCGTTGTTCAAAACCATGGAGCTCAATCAATGTAAACAGGTTTTCTAAACACTGATTTGCCTGTGCAGAAGGATCGCCTTCTCCGACAAGATTACTTCCAGCATCGTGGGGAACTTGACCAGCAATGAACAGTTGAGACGCTACACGTTGCGCATAACAATATTTCGAAGTTGGGGCCAACCCAGCAGCTATTTCATCTTCATTCATCATGCCACCTCTCGTTCAAGACACACGCAACAACTACCGCTTACACAGATCGACTCGCGACGACAGTACCTGATTTCGATTAGATACTCCCGTTTTGAAGCTTTCTCGTTGACTGTGGCTGGTAATTCTTATCCTTCAAATGACACAGTTACCAATGGCAACAAAGGGCTCGAAGTTACTGTTCGCTGTAAACTCAATGAATGACCGCTGGTGGTCTATACAGGATTTGTGACTTATCGCGGGTTCAACCAAGGTCATCGTGATCCGGCAGCATGATTCTTGAAAACACCGCTGCAAAAGCCCACATTATCAAAACATGCTGACACCACTTGAAAAACTGGCCTATACGGCCCGCCAGGGCGCCCGCGTTGCCTGGTATATGGGGCATGGTCTGGCGGCGGGACAGTTCCGCAAGACCAAGCCCGGTGTGTCCGAAGTCACCCGTGACAGGCCCCGGCAGAAGGGCCCCGGCATGGAGCGGCTGCTGGGTGGTCTGGCCGGTACGTTTCAGCGTGATCTAGATAATGTTGCAGCCGGGTATTATCCGCTGCCGCGCGATGCAGACGGCTCACCGGCCCGGCTTCTGAAAACCTCCCGTGCCTTTCTGGCCGATGTGCCGGTTGCCGCCGAGCGCAAGGCAAAGGGCGAGGGCACAGAGGTGTATTCGCCCGACAAGGCAGACGAACTGCCGGCCTATTTTCTTCAGAATTTTCACTATCAGACCGGCGGATACCTGACCGAGGACAGTGCCGAAATCTACGACATGCAGACCGAGGTGCTGTTTTCAGGGTCCACCAATGCCATGCGCCGCGAATGCCTGGTGCCGTTGTGGGAGTTCATGCGCGGCCGCGATCAGCGCAAGACCAAAATTGCCGATATAGCCTGTGGTACGGGCCGCTTTGGCCGGTTCATCAAGCAGGCCTATCCGCGTATTGACCTGACCTTGTCGGACCTGTCCGATGCCTACCTGACAGAAGCAAAGCGCCATCTGAAAGATTATTCTACAGTCAGCTATGAAGTCGCAAACGCGGAAAAACTTCCCTTTGCCGATGCGTCACTGGATGTGGTGACCTCCATCTACCTGTTTCATGAAGTACCGCCCAAGGTGCGCCGCATTATCGCTGAGGAGTTTGCCCGCGTGCTGAAACCGGGCGGGCGACTGATCTTCATGGACTCCCTGCAACTGGGCGACATTGAAGGCTATGACGGCATGCTGCAGTCGTTCCCGGTGAATTTCCATGAACCGTATTACGGCAGCTATATAAAGGAAGACCTGGCTGACATCTTCAGCGAAGCCGGGTTGATCCATGCCGGGAGCCGCCCGGTGTTCCTGTCAAAACTGGTGGTTTGCGACAAGCCTTAACAGCCGAGATCGCCAGCCAGCGCATTGAAATCTGCTGCCACATGATCCACCGACCCCTCCGGTGCAGTTTTCGCACCGGCTCCTTTTCCGTGTTCGTCGGGTCTTGGCACATAGGCTGTGGCAAAACCGAGTTCTGCGGCGGCTTCGAGATCATCCAGATGGGCTGCAACCATCATGCACTCTTCCGGTTTCAGGGAGAGTGCATCGGCTGAACCAAGATAGGCCTGGGCATGTGGCTTGTAGGCCTGAGCCACCTCTGCCCCCAGCACAACGTCCCATGGCAGACCGGCGCGCTTGGCCATATTGGTGATCAGCGCGATATTGCCGTTGGAGCATGGCGCAATAACATATCTGGTCTTCAGGCGTGTGAGGCCGGAGACTACATCTGGCCACGGGTCGAGCCGGTGCCATGCGGTCACCAGGCGGTGCATCTCTTCACCAATCGGTGCATCAAGACCATGCTCGGCAAAGATGTCGCGCAGGTTTTCCTCGTGCAGGATGTCCAGTCTCACAAACCCGCGGTTCCCCGCACGTATGCGTTCCATGGCCGGCTGATAGAGCCCGCGCCAGCCGTCCGCGACCGCCGGCCAGTCGGCGACCACATGGGTGTCTGTGCCCCATGCGGAGAGTTCGCGGATGATGCTGGTGCGCCAGTCGACAACCGTGCCGAACACATCAAACAGCAGCGCCTTGATTTTGTATCCGTGGGCCATGAAGTTTACCCGTTCTGGCCGCGATGGCGCAGATAGTGATCTGCCAGCACGATGGCCATCATAGCTTCGCCGACCGGCACGGCGCGAATGCCGACGCACGGATCATGGCGGCCCTTGGTGATGATATCGGTTTCCTCACCGCTGCTGGTCACCGTCTTGCGCGGTGTGAGTATCGACGAGGTCGGTTTGACCGCAAACCGGCACACCACGTCCTGGCCGCTTGAGATGCCACCGAGCACGCCGCCTGCATTGTTGGACTGAAACTCCGGCCGGTTGCCCGTCATGCGGATTTCGTCGGCGTTTTCCTCACCGGTAATGGCGGCGGCTTCGAAGCCGTTGCCGATCTCCACGCCCTTGACCGCATTGATGCTCATCATGGCCGACGCAATATCCTGATCGAGCTTGCCGTAAACCGGCGCCCCCCATCCGGCAGGCACACCGGACGCGACAACTTCTATCACCGCGCCGCACGACGACCCCGCCTTTCGAATGCCGTCAAGATAGGTTTCCCATTCGCCTGCCGCCTGCGCATCAGGGCAGAAGAAAGGATTTTCACCGACCTGGTTCCAGTCCCAGTTGTCCCGGTTTATCTTGTGCGGGCCCATCTGCACCAGGGCTGCGCGCACGTCGACCATCGGGGTCACCTTGCGTGCGATGGCGCCTGCGGCCACGCGTGCCGCGGTCTCGCGGGCCGACGATCTGCCACCGCCGCGATAGTCGCGCACGCCGTATTTTTCCAGATAGGTGAAGTCAGCATGGCCGGGGCGGAACTTGTCGCGGATTTCAGAATAGTCCTTTGAGCGTTGGTCGACGTTCTCGATCATCAGCGCAATCGGTGTACCGGTGGTAATCTGACCCCCGGTGCGATCGTCCTCGAACACGCCGGAGAGGATTTTCACCTGATCAGGTTCGCGCCGCTGGGTGGTGAAGCGTGACGTACCGGGCTTGCGCTTGTCGAGAAATGCCTGAATGTCATCTTCGGTGATCGCGATCCCTGCCGGGCAGCCGTCAATGACACAGCCGAGCGCCACCCCGTGTGATTCCCCAAACGTGGTGATGCGGAACAGATGGCCGAACGAATTGTGTGACATTAAAGCTATTTCCCTGTTGCGAGCCAAGTCTTAGGCGGCGCGCCGGTCTTCGTCAAATTGAATGGAATGGGGCAGGCTGTGGACTGACTATTTGTCCGTGTCCCTGCGGCCAGCCATGCGCCAGCCGTCCGACTGTGGCGCGATGGCGACCTGGCTTTGAATTTCACGCAGCAGCTTTCGGCGTATGGCCCGCCCGAAGTCCTCAAAACCGGCTGCTTTTTCAACGAAAGCCCCGGGTCCGATGATCACTTCGTCACGGTAATACTCATCAAGGGCCGGGAAATTCTCCGACAGGATGGGCAGGCCATTGATGGTTATGCCTTCAGCTCGCGCGAGAAGTTTGGCGTCCCGCACCATGACGCCCTTGGAAAACGAGAATTCGGTTTCGATGCCGTCTCCGGACACATCGATAACCTGGCGGAGGCCGCGGTATGAGTTGGTGTTGAGCATATCAACGGCCTCGTGCACACCCGCACCAATGCCGGTTCCGCCGCCGCCGATATCAACGGTGCGGTCCTTGCTCAGCTGGAAGGTTTCCACCAGCGTCGCAAAAGTGTCGGCGGAGCTCGCACTGTCCAGCACAAACCAACCGCTTTTGATCTTTGGGAAGGCAGCGTCCGACCACAGCATTACCGAGACAGCTATCTTGCCTACAGGGCCGGAGGTAACGGCTGCCTGGATTGCGGGGTCGCGAAACGCAGCCGCTGTTCCTTCCAGTTGCAGTATATATTCCGCGCTGCTGATACTGCCGGATGCATCCATGGCGAGTACCAGTTCCAAATCCACTTCTTCTGCCTGTGCGTGCGAGGCAAGACACATGACAAGAGTTGCAAGCAAACTACCTGCCAGCTTCATTATGTTGCAGTTTCCAGCCGGTTTCATAGTTTGAGAAATTAAACCGGCATAGCCCCGTGTCAAATGGCGTTTTCGTTATTGGCGGTGAAAATGGACAGCGGAAAATCCTCATATAGGCGCCCAGAACACTGGTATCAACTGAAATGGACGCGTTGATCGCTCTGGGCACAGGCAGTTGAAACGCATCTTCGACAAAGTGTTGCAAATAAGTCACACATTTTGAAAAACGACACAATTTTGCCGTTTGTCACTTGACGCCATGTCAGTGGTCTGACTATGGGTTAACTAATTGGTAAGTGTCGTTATTTCGTGGAGTGAGTTAAATGCGGCGTTCTTTTTCCAGGCTTGTTGCCATTTTTCTGTCATCTACTGCCTTAATCGGGACCGCTTATGCGGCTGATTTGCCGGAGCCGGTTATGCCTGCCGGCGATTGGACCGGTTTCCATGTTGGCATCGGTGGCGGTTACGGGGCTGTAAATCATCGTCTCGCGGTAGATGCATTCGGAGCTTCCGATGTATTGAGCTTCAGCGGTATTGGCGGTGAAGGTGGATTGTTCACCGTTGAAGGCGGTTACGACTATCAGTTCAGCAGTGATTTTGTCGTCGGAATTATGGGCGACTACACCTATTCCGGTATCGGCACCGAGTTGGATGTCGATGTATTTGGCGCCAACTTTACGCTGGATGCATCTCACAGTTTTTCCGTTCTTGGTCGCCTCGGCTGGCTGGCAAACCCCGATACGCTGATCTACGGTCTAGTCGGATGGACATGGACGGAATTTGAAGGTGATCTTGATTTTGGTGGTGGCGGTACGAGTTACTCGTTCGACCAGGATGGCCTGACGGTTGGTGCTGGCATCGAGACCCGGTTTACACCCAACATCACCGGTAAACTGGAATACCGTTATACAGACTACCAGGACAATACGCTGCTTGGCGGCGGCGGCGGCGGCTTTGAGTTGTACAATGATACGTCGATGCAAACCATTCGGGCTGTTGCGTCTTACCGGTTTGGAAACCCCGGCGGCTACGTTACGCCGGTGGCAGATTACAGTGTGGCGTCAACTGCGAACTGGAGCGGGCTCCGGGTCGGCGCAGGCGGTGGTTATGGCTTCATAAATCACGAACTCAGCCTCGATGTTGATCCCGGCGGCACTCTGGCAAGCCTCGACGGCATCTCCGGGGAAGGTGGCTTGTTCACGGTTGAGGTTGGATATGACCATCAGTTTGCCAACGATTTCGTTGCCGGTATTCAGTTTGACTACACGGGAAGTTCCGTCGAAACAGCCCTTGAACTTGACTTGGGTGTTCCCGGATTCACCGGCTACAGGCTGGAAGCGTCCGACAGCTACACGGTTGCCGGCAGGCTTGGCTATCTCGTAACGCCGGAAACCCTGGCTTACGGCCTGGCTGGTTGGACCTGGACCGATTTCGAACAGGACATTCTGGTCATCACAGGAACCCCGGTCATCACCAACGATTTCGACGCTGACGGCTTCACGGTCGGAGCTGGTATCGAAACAGTGCTTGCAGAGAACTTTACCGGTAAGCTGGAGTATCGTTACACCGACTACGGCAAACTGAACGTATTCGATGATGGTGATGATCTTGAACTGAACAATGATATCTCATTGCAGTCTGTTCGCGCAGTCGTGTCTTACAAGCTGCCGATCTTCAACCAGTAAACCTCATCGGCAAGCGAGGTTGGCTTGCTGCGCGAGGTTTGACAGCTGACATCAATATTAAAGGAGGCAGGTTCTGCCTCCTTTTTCGTTTGCCATGACAGTTTCGCTCAGGTCCCTGAACCGGCCCGGAACCATTCAATCTTACCGTCCTTCAGACGGTAGAATTTCCATTGCGGATTTCGCAATCCCGGAATCTCGGAAACGGGCAGGTTCAACACCTCACCGCGCACAATACGGCTGATGCCGCCATGGGCCACGGCGACGGTGGGGCGGGTCAGACTGTTCAGCCAGTCACGTACCCGGGCTGTGGCGTCGGCATAACTTTCGCCGCCTTCCGGTCTGAACGCATGGTAGCCTTCCGGGTCCTTTTCCGGATCAAGCCCCCTGGCATTGAGTTCCGGCCAGGTCGAGCCTTCCAGGTCGCCGAAATTGAGTTCCTTCAGCCGCTCGTCAATGGTGATGCTGGTCCAGTCGAGGCCGAAATTCTCAACAATGTACTGCATGGTCTGGCGCGGCCGGTGCAGCGGGCTGACCTGGAGATCAAATTCGTCAAGACTTTCATGCAGTCCTGCCAGGGCCTGCGCTATCGCACCTGCCTGCGCGTGGCCGGTTTCGTTGAGCGGTATGTCAGTCTGGCCCTGGATACGCCGTTTAAGGTTCCAGTCGGTCTCGCCATGGCGAATGAACCACAGCTCGGGATAACGCTCAGTCACTCTGTTCCAGGCTCATATCTGGGGCATAGGGGTTTTTCATGCCGACGACGTGATAACCCGAATCGACGTGGTGAACTTCACCCGTTACGCCACGGCTCATGTCGGACAGGAGATAGGCGCCGGACTGGCCGACCTCGTCAATGGTAACGGTGCGCCGCATCGGCGAATTGTTTTCGTTCCACTTGAGGATGTAACGGAAATCACCGATGCCGGACGCGGCCAGCGTCTTGATCGGGCCGGCGGAAATGGCGTTTACGCGAATGTCTTTCTCACCCAGGTCAGCCGCCAGATAACGCACTGATGCTTCAAGGGCTGCCTTTGCCACACCCATCACATTGTAATGCGGCATCCATTTTTCAGCGCCGTAATAAGTCAGCGTCAGCAGCGAGCCGCCGTCGGTCATCAGCTTTTCAGCGCGCTGGGCGATGGCTGTGAACGAGTAACATGAGATATTGAGCGACTTGTTGAAGTTTTCTTCAGATGTGTCGACATAGCGCCCGGTCAGTTCGTCCTTGTCGGCAAAGGCGATGGCGTGCACCACAAAGTCCAGTTTGCCCCAGCGTTTTTCCAGTTCTGCAAACACCGCATCCATTGAGGCTGCGTCGGTCACATCGCATGGCAGTACCATGTCGGACCCGAGCTCTGCCGCCAGGGGCTTGACCCGTTTGCCCAGTGCGTCACCCTGGTAGGTGAATGCCAGTTCTGCGCCGTGACTGTGTGCCGCCTTCGCAATGCCCCATGCGATGGAACGGTTGTTTGCAACCCCCATCACAAGCCCGCGCTTGCCGGCCATGATTGATCCCGCCTGGGTCATGGACAACACCCTTTGCTGTTCGAAACCATAAGAAAGTCACCTGTACTTGCACGAAAACCCTCAATTGGTCCACCGCCAAATGTGCCTAGATCAGTATGAATTTTGATTGAATCAATCAAAAATCATAAAACTGATCGCTTTCAAAGTGCTAGAGCAACTTTACGGGTTCAAGTGACCCATGTTGCTCTAGTGGAAAAGAACTGGCTGTGCGGGCAAAGCCGTACCATATTGATCCTACCGATTGAACATTTGAAACGAGGCTGGAATGAGCACGACCGAGATGGAACAGGCCGACTTCACGATCCGAGATGAACCGCTGCAGCTGTTCACCGAATGGCTGGAGGAAGCTCGCGCGGCAGAACCCAACGATCCCACCGCCATGAGTGTGGCCACGGTTGATGGCGATGGTCTGCCCAATGTGCGCATGACGCTGCTGAAAGGGTTCGATGAGCGGGGGTTCGTGTTTTATACTAATTTCGAAAGCCAGAAGGGCACCGAGATTCTGGCGTCGCGCAAGGCCGCCCTGGGGTTTCACTGGAAATCGCTGCGCCGCCAGGTTCGGTTCAGAGGACCGGTGGAAGTGGTGTCCGAGGAAGAGGCAGATGCCTATTTCAGGTCCCGTCCCCGCGACAGCCGCATCGGCGCATGGGCATCGCAACAGTCGCGCCCGCTGGAGAGCAAGTTCGCGCTCGAAAAGGCGGTTGCCAAATTTGCTGCGAAACACGCCATTGGCGATGTGCCGCGCCCGCCATACTGGTCCGGTTTCCGGTTAAGGCCTGTCTACATCGAGTTCTGGAAAGACGGTGCTTTCCGGCTGCATGACCGGGTGGTGTTCCAGCGCGATGATGACGGCGATGCCTGGAGCAAGACGCGGCTTTATCCGTAACATTGATTGCCGTATAGATCGCAGACCTTCCAGATCGCTGTTCTTCGCCAATGGAGTTTCCCATGTCCGCAACGCAGACTGACAATGCTGATCGCAAGACCCTGATCCTGACCGGAGCATCACGCGGCATAGGCCATGCGACGGTGAAGCGGTTTTCTTCAGCCGGCTGGCGGGTGATTACCTGTTCACGCCATCCGTTTCCGGAAAACTGCCCGTGGGAAATGGGTCCGGAAGATCACATTCAGGTCGATCTGGCTGACATGGATGACGTTCGTCGCGGTGTCGATGAGATGAAAGAGCGTTTGAAGGACCAGGGCAGCAAGTTGAATGCGCTGGTGAACAACGCCGCCATATCGCCCAAGCTTGAAGGTGGCGGTCGCATGAATACGTTTGACACCAGCGCGGCTGACTGGAGCCATGTGTTCAACGTCAACTTCTTTGCGCCTGTCATGCTGGCGCGCGGGCTGGTCGAGGAACTGGAAGCCGGTCAGGGATCGGTCGTCAACGTAACCTCCATTGCAGGCACCGCGGTGCACCCGTTTGCCGGGGCCGCCTATTCGACGTCAAAGGCCGCTCTTGCCTCGTTGAGCAGGGAAATGGCCAATGATTTTGGCCCCCTTGGCGTGCGCGTGAATTCCATTTCACCGGGAGAAATCGAAACCTCGATCCTGTCGCCGGGAACAGAAAAGATCATTCCGAACATCCCCCTGCGCCGTCTCGGCCAGCCGGAAGAAGTTGCCAAGGCAATCTATTTCCTGTGCACCGAAGCATCGTCCTATGTCACCGGAGCCGAAATTCACGTGAACGGCGGCCAGCATGTCTGAAGATTCAAGATCGCCGGAAACTTTTGTTGCGCACGCCCTGCACTCAGTTGAAGAGGCAACGGGCTCCATAGTGCCACCGTTGCACACCGCGACCACCTTCGCCCGCGATCATGACTACCAGCTTCGCGATCAGCATCTGTATTCGCGCTATGGCAATCCGACCATTGACCAGGCCGAACAGATCATTGCCCGGCTGGAAAACGGCCATGACGCGCTGGTTTTTGCCTCCGGACTGGCGGGTATTGCTGCCTTGTTCGAGACATTGAAGCCCGGCGCGCATGTGGTGGCGCCTGAAATCATGTACTGGGGCACGCGTGACCTGATGACCCGCATGCTGGAAAAACAGCGGATCACAGCAAGCTATATCGATCCGACCGATCTTGAAGCGCTGAAAGAAGCCGTCGTCCCGGGCAAGACCGAGCTGGTCTGGGTCGAGACGCCGGTCAACCCGGTATGGGACGTGATCGATATAAAGGCAGTGGCTGACATTGCCCATGCCGCGGGCGCTGAACTGGCTGTTGATTCAACCTCTGCCAGTCCGGTTGTGACACGTCCGCTGGACCATGGTGCGGACATTGTCTTCCACTCGGTCACGAAATACCTCAACGGCCATTCCGACGTGCTTGGTGGCGTTCTGGTGACGCGGGAAGACAATGCGCGATGGGTTGAAGCACGTCATGTTCGAAATGTGACCGGCGGCATTCTGGCACCGTTTGAATCATGGTTGCTGATCCGGGGCATGCGCACACTGTTCGTGCGTGTGAACAAGGCGGCTGAAAGCTCACTGGCCATCGCCCGGCATCTGGAACATCATCCCAGGGTGGAAAAAGTCTTGTATCCGGGCCTGCAATCCCACCCCGGGCATGAAATCGCACGCCGCCAGATGGATGGCTTTGGAGCCATGATGTCGGTATGCGTGAAGGGCGGCATGGCCGAAACCGGTCGGGTGATCCGGGCCCTGAAAATATTCCTGCCGGCCACCTCGCTTGGCGGCGTGGAGAGTCTGGCGGAGCATCGCAAGGTCATCGAGGGTGAGGACAGCCCGATCCCTGACAATCTGATCCGGCTGTCGGTTGGCATCGAGAGCACCGATGATCTGATCGGCGACCTGGAACAGGCGCTCGACAAGGCATGAAGCGGCTTGCTCTTGTGTTGACCGTACTTCTGCTGTCCGGCCAGTCTCATGCGCAGGACAGTAAACGGTTGCCGGACGGCGTGGTGTCAACCGGCTCGAACGATGTGGCCGAAGCCTGGTTGACACGTCCCACTACACGATACGCCCATGGCATTCTGGGTGATGCCATCGAAGCAAGCGGTCTTGCGGTCAAAATGGCCGATGGCCAACTTCACGAGCATGTATTGCCCGATGGATTCGTATTCGAGGATCGCCGCGCCCGGCCGGTTGACCTGGATGGTGACGGCCGCGATGAGATAGTCGTGGTTCTCAGCAGCGTGAACGATGGCGCAGCCCTGGCCATTTACGGTATTGCTGACGGCAAGCTCCGGCTCAGGGCAAAGACACCGCATATCGGCAGAACCAACCGCTGGCTTAATCCGGCGGAATTTGCCGACCTCGATGGCGACGGTAGTATTGAGATCACCGCTGTGTGGACCCCGCATCTGGGGCGGGTCCTGCAGGCGTGGCGGTTATCAGACGGAAAACTGCGTCAGGTTGCCAAGATCGAAGGTTACTCAAACCACGCCATCGGATCTCCGGTTCAGGACCTGACCGAAATTGTAAAACTGTCAGACGGTCGTACCGCACTTGCCATTCCCACACCCGGATATGATGAGATCGCTTTCTTGATCATGCAGCAAGGCAGGTTCACCGAGTTCGCCCGCATATCGGCGGGAGCCCGTATAACCGCCCCGGTTCGCAGCAGCAAAAACGGCCGGCAGCTTGAGTTTGCTACCGGCCGGGCGTCACATGTAACAATAGGTGTTCCCTGATCAGGCGGCGCGCAGGCCTTCCTTTTTGATCCACTGTGCGGTGTCGTCCAGTGCCGCTTCATAGCGGTCGAACATCTCGTTGACTTCACTTTCGGTGATGATCAGCGGTGGGCACAGCGCAACCGAGTCCACCATGGCACGCACCATGAGGCCGCGTTCCTGGGCAAACTTCATCATTGTCGGGCCGACCATTTTCTTCGGATCAAATGATGCTTTGGTCGCCTTGTTCTCCACGATTTCAGCGGCACCGATGAAGCCCTTGGCGCGGACATCACCGATCAATTCGTGGTCCTTCAGCTTGTTGAACCGGCCTTCGAACAGGGGCGCGAGTTTCGCTACATGATCGACAATGCCGTCGCGCTTGTAGATTTCGATGGTCTTCAGTGCGACAGCCGATGCGACCGGGTGCGCGGTATAGGTATAGCCATGGCCGAACACGCCGATCTTCTTCGACTGGTCGAGCATGGCCTGGTAGAGATCTTCCTCGATGGAAATGCCGCCCAGCGGCATATAGGCCGAGGTAATCGCCTTGGCCATGGAAACCGAGGTCGGCTTCATGCCCATGGTTTCCGACCCGAACCATTTGCCGGTCCGGCCAAAGCCGCAGATCACTTCATCCGCGATGTAACGCACGTCGTATTTTTCCAGGATGGTCTGGATTTTCGCATAATAGCCATCAGGTGGAATAACGACACCACCGGCCCCCATGATAGGCTCGGCAAAGAAGCCTGCGACGGTTTCAGGGCCTTCCCTTATGATCAGCTCTTCCAGCTCGGTCGCCATGCGGGTGGTGAATTCGTCTTCCGTCTCGCCGTCCTTGGCAAACCGGTAATGATGCGGACACGACGTGTGCATGATGTTCTCGATCGGCAGGTCGAAGTCGGCATGAACTGGCGGCAGGCCGGTAAGCGAACCGGACGCAACCGTGACGCCGTGATAGCCCTTGATACGCGAAATCAGTTTCTTCTTTTCAGGCTTGCCGCGGGCATTGTTATAGTACCAGGTCAGCTTGACCTGCATGTCGTTGGCTTCAGACCCTGACGAGCAGAACAGCATCTTTGATGCTTCGCACGGCACCAGTTCCTTCAGCGTTTCGGCAAGCTCGATTGCCAGGTCATTGGATTTGCCGGCAAAGATGTGGGTGTAGGGCAGCTTGCTCATCTGCTGCGCGGCAGCGTCCACGATTTCCTGGTTGCCATAGCCCAGCGATGTGCACCACAGGCCGGCAAGGCCTTCAATGTACTGCTTGCCGTCGCTGTCATAGACATAGATGCCCTTGCCTTCCTCGATGATGGTAGGCCCCGTCTCGCGGAACGCCGAGAGATTGGTGTAGGGATGGATCAGGGTCTCGATATCCCGAACGGCAATGTTCGACAGCTGTTTGTTCATCTTGGAATTTACCTTTTGACAAGTGAGCACTGGTGCGCACGATCTGCTTGGAGTTGAATATGTCAGAAATCATGAGGGGCACACAATGGCTGATATGTCACTGATCAAGCAGAGCGCAACTGCGCTGGTTGCAGGGCTCAGGAGCGGCGACGTGAGCCCGCATGACCTGCTGGATGCACTTGAAGCCCGCATTGGCGAAGTGGACGGCAAGGTGAACGCGCTGCCGACGCTGTGTTTCGAGCGCGCCCGTGCCCATGCTGACGAGGTGTTGAAGAAGCCGGTCGGCGAGCGTGGCGTGCTCGCCGGCATGCCGGTTCCGATCAAGGATCTGGCAGATGTTGAAGGTGTGCGTTCGACGCACGGCTCGCTGATTTTTGCCGACACGGTTCCGGAATTGTCGGACGTGCTGGTCAGCCATCTCGAAGCGGAAGGCGGAATTGTCTATGCCAAGTCCAACACGCCGGAATTCGGTGCCGGCGCCAATACTTTTAATGAAGTGTTTGGCCGCACACTGAACCCGTGGAATACCTCGCGCTCTGCTGCCGGCTCGTCCGGAGGTGCTGCAGTTGCCCTGGCCACCGGAATGGCATGGTTGGCACATGGTTCCGACATGGGTGGTTCACTGCGCAATCCTGCCTCGTTCAATAACATATGCGGCATGCGGCCATCGCCGGGCCGGGTTGCCGTCAGCCGGTTCAGCCAGGTGGACGGGAATCTCGGGCTTGAAGGGCCGATGGCGCGCAGTGTCGAGGATCTGGCGCTGCTGTTTGACGCCATGTGCGGTGAGGAACCGGGTGACCCTGTCTCCAAGCCACGGCCCCGGACGGCATTTCTGGATCAGGCCCGTTCAGGCTGGAAGCCGAAGCGGGTGGCGTTCTCTCGCGATCTCGGCATCACGCCGGTCGATCCTGAAGTGGCGGAAATTGTCGAGGCGGCAGCGCGCCGGTTTGAAGATGCCGGCGTGATTGTCGAAGACGCCCAGCCGGACCTGTCGGAGGCTCATGAATGTTTCCATGTGTTGCGCGCCATGTCGTTTGCCACCGGCATGAAACCATTGCTGGAGGCCCATCGCGACAAGCTGAAACCGGAGGTTATCTGGAACATTGAACAGGGGCTGGCATTAAGTGCAGATGACATGGCCAAGGCTCAGCACCAGCGCGCGGCCATGTTCCAGCGCGGGCTGGAATTCTTCGATACCTATGATCTGTTGCTGTCTCCAGCGACCATTGTATCGCCGTTTCCCGTTGAAAACCGCTATGTGGAAGAGTGCAACGGCCAGAAATTCGACAATTACGTTGAATGGCTGGGCATTGCCTATGCGATCACCAATATCTGTGCGCCCGCCTTGAGCATACCGGCCGGGTTCACCACCGAAGACCTCCCTGTCGGCATCCAGATTGTCGGCCGGCCCAATTGTGATGGCCAGGTGCTGGCAGGCGGCAAGCTGCTGCAGGACATTCTGGGCCACCACAAATTGCTGCCGATTGATCCGCGCGGCTAAAGAAGTAGTATTCAGACAATAAGAAAACTTGACCATATGTGAGGGATGCCCATGCAGGGATTGATGCAGGACTGGCCATTGCTGGTGCACACCGTGCTCGACCACGCTTCGAGATGGCACGGGGACCGTGAAATCGTCTCGCGCCGTGTTGAGGGTGATATTTCGAGAACAACTTACCGGGAACTCGATCATCGCGCCCGGGCGCTGGCCTCGGCGGCTCAGGGCAGGCTGGGCCTGAAGCTCGGCGATGTGGTGTGCACAATGTCGTGGAACGGCTATCGCCACGTGGAAACCTGGTATGGCCTGATGGGGCTCGGCTGCGTGGTGCATACGCTCAACCCGCGCCTGTTCGCCGACCAGCTGGCTTATGTGATCAATCACGGCGAAGGCAAGTGGATATTCCTCGATCTGACTTTTGTGCCGATACTTGAAGGTGTGCAGGACAGGCTGCCCAATGTGAAAGGCTTCGTCATCATGACCGATGGCGCCAACATGCCTGAGGCCACCACGCTGAAAAATGTCATCAGCTATGAAGACCTTGTCGCAGAAGGTGATCGCGACATGGCGTGGCCGTCGTTCGATGAAAACACCGCCTGCGGTATGTGCTACACGTCCGGGACGACCGGCAACCCCAAGGGTGTGATGTACTCACACCGCTCCAATGTGCTTCACGCCATGGTCAGCGGCGGTGGCGACGCGCTGGGTTTGGCGAGCACGGATGTGTGGATGCCGGTGGTGCCGATGTTTCACGCCAATGCGTGGTCGCTGGCATTTTCGGTGCCGATGGCGGGTGCGAAAATGGTGATGCCAGGTCCGCGTATGGATGGCGAGGCGATCTATGAACTGCTGCATACCGAGAAGGTAACCGCTACGGCGGCGGTGCCGACCGTATGGCTGATGCTGCTGCAGTATCTGGAAAAGAACCCGGACCTGAAGCTCCCGGATCTGCAACGGGTAGTGATCGGAGGTGCTGCCTGTCCGGAATCCATGATGAAGGCATTTGAAGACAAATACGACACCCAGGTGATTCACGCCTGGGGCATGACCGAAATGAGCCCGCTCGGGTCGCTCGGCACCCGCAGAGCCGGATTGGAGCATCTCAGCGATGATGAGTGGTGGCAGATCAAGCTGAAGCAGGGCAGGCCGGCTTATTCGATCGAGATGAAGATCACCGATGATGAAGGCAAAGAACTGCCTCATGACGGCACCACGTTCGGCCGCCTGAAAGTGCGGGGTCCGTGCATCGCCAAAAGCTATACCAAGGGCGACGGAGCAGAAGTGTTCGATGCTGACGGCTGGTTTGACACCGGCGACGTGTCGACACTGGACGAGTATGGTTACATGCAGATCACCGACCGGTCCAAGGACGTGATCAAGTCCGGCGGCGAGTGGATTTCATCCATCGATCTGGAAAATGCAGCCGTCGGTTGTCCCGGTGTTGCAGAAGCCGCCGCCATCGGCATGGCGCATCCGAAATGGGATGAACGCCCGATCCTGGTAATCGTGAAAAAAGAAGGTGCAGAAGTAACCCGGGAAAAGGTGCTGGAGCACATGAAGGACAAGACGGCCAAGTGGTCAATGCCGGATGATGTCATCTTCGTGGACGAAATCCCGCATACCGCTACTGGGAAGATTTCCAAGCTGACATTGAGGGAGCAGCTCAAGGACTATGTGCTGCCGACTGCTTGAGTCATCTGGGTTCACGACATCTGAGCGAGATAGTCGCGCAGGAGCCGGGCCCGATTGGGCCGAAAGCTCTTCCTGGTTGGCTTGAATTTCTCGATCCGCTCAACCCAGAACTTCCGGTAATCCTCGCGCAGGCAGCACCAGGCCAGCAATCCGCAGCCAGTGTCCAGATAAACGATGGCCAGCGGATAGATGCGCCGCTTGGTTGGCTTTCCATTCGCATCGCGATAGTCGATGTCGATTGCGCGCTCTTCCCAGCATGCGGACCGGATGGTTGAAATATCGCGCGCTTCTTTCGTGGGCGTTTCGTACCGATAGACCATATGCGTCGCATGGAGCAGCTGGCGTTGCAGGCGTTCAGGCAGCGTTGCGGCAATTTTTGCAAGTGCAGAGTCGGCTGCTTGCGCCAGTTGCGCATCGCCGCGCTGACGCACATCGCTGAGACCGACGACCAGAGCTTCCATCTCGATCCGATCGAATGTCTGCGGCGGCATGGCCGGGTCTTCGGTCAGCGTGTAACCGAGACCAGGCGCGCCATCGATCAACGCACCACCCGTCCGCAGGCTTTCGATATCTCTGTAGAGCGTACGTTCCGACACTTCAGTCTCGCGGGCGAGACGCGCGGCTGTCACCGGCTTTGGCAAAACGCGTAGTGTGTTCAGCAAGCGAAAAAGGCGTTCTGGGCGGCTCATGACATCCTGACGGAAACTGACAGTATGATGCGTTTATACCAGATGGCAGATCGAAACCCAATCATGAGGTCAAACCATGCTCACGCTGTACTACTCACCCCGCACCCGGTCGTCTCGCATAATCCGCCTGATCGACGAGCTGGATATCTGGAACAAGGTGGATATCCGGATGGTCAGTATCACGCACAATGATGGATCGGGCGGACGCGACCCGAACAACCCGCATCCCGAAGGCAAGGTGCCGCTGCTGGTCCATGACGGCGTCGAGATTTGGGAATCGAATGCGATCATCCTGTATCTTACCGACATGTTCCCGAATGCCGGGATGGGGCCTGTTTCGGGCGATCCGCAGCGTGGACGCTATCTGAGCTGGCTGGCGTGGTATGGCAATGTGGTGGAGCCGGTGGTCGTGTTTGGAGTGGCCGAACTGTCGCATCCGGTCCTGGACGCCACGTTCCGGGGTATGCCCGAGATGATCGCCCGGTTGGCCGGTGCGCTGAAAGACGCGCCATTCCTGATGGGGGAGAGCTTCACGGCGGCGGACCTTTTGCTGGTCTCTGCCTTCACCTGGTCTACCGATTCCGCGCCGGCCAACCCCGCGATCAAGGCATGGATCGAGCGCTGCGAAGCCCGGCCATCAGCAAGGCGGATGGCCGAGTTCGACATGAAGCATCTTGAGCAAAGCGGCGCGACCTGATCTAGCCGACCGCCTCATAGTCGGTGTCCAGTGACAGGTCACCATGGGCCCTGACCAGGTTCTGTTCGATCAGGTGTTCAACATGGGCCAGTGTTGACAGTGCTGCGGCTGCATGCAGTTTGGCATCGATGCTGGCATAGACCTTTTTCACCACGCCCATGATTGTCCGCTCACCCGACGCAATGTGCTGTAACACCGCCTTTTCGCGCATTTGCCGGTGACCGAGAAACGCCCGGGCAAAGCGTTGCGGGTTCTGTTTGGCCGGACCGTGGCCGGGCAGGTAGAGCCGGTCCTGCTCACGTGCCATGAGGGTACGCAGCGAAGAAAAATAATCCGCCATGTGTCCGTCGGGCGGGGCGATCACAGAGGTCGACCAGGCCATCACGTGATCGCCGCAAAACAGGGTCTGCTCGTCGTTCAGGGCAAATGCCATGTGGTTGGAACAATGGCCCGGCGTAAACACGGACTCCAGCGACCAGCCGGTGCCTTCGATAACATCGCCATGGGCCACTGTGACGTCCGGGTTGAACTCATGATCACCGGCGGCATCCAGCGTCACGTCGCCTGATGTTATCGCTTTGGCGGCACGCCCTGACCCGTGCGGACCGTAGCCATAGGTCTTCGCACCGGTTGCCTGTTGCAGCCTGCGGGTCAGCGGTGAGTGATCACGATGGGTATGGGTGACGATGATATGAGTGACGGTTTCACCGCGTACCGTGTCCAGCAGGGCGGCAAGCTGGTCTTCGTCTTCCGGGCCGGGATCGATGATGGCCACCTTGCCGGTTCCGACAATGTAGGAATTGGTGCCCTTGAAGGTGAACGGGCCGGGATTGTTGCAGGTAACCCGGCGTACCTGCTCACTCACCCGGACAGGTACGCCGGGTTTCACGTCAAAATCACGATCGAACGACAGCTCACTCATGTCAGGTATACTCATTGTTGTATTGCGGCGGAGCCAAAACGTAAATATACCCATGGACCAGCAATTCACATCCGTCAAACCTGCCAGAAGGGTACTCTCCAAATGACTGCACTTTCCGCTACCTCCCCGACACTTGCCGGTACGCTGCTCGGTGACAATGGCCGCCTGAGCGCTGTTTGCATGGTGATGCTGGCGATCGCGGGGTCGCTGCTGTTGTGGGTGTCCGCCAAGATCGCGGTGCCGTTCTGGCCGGTGCCGATGACCATGCAGCCATTTGCGGTGATGGGCATTGGCGCAGCCTTCGGCTGGCGCCTCGGCATGGCGACTGTTGCACTCTACCTGCTGGAAGGTGCGCTTGGCCTGCCGGTGTTTACCGGCACCCCTGAAAAGGGCATCGGCCTTGCCTATATGGCCGGCCCGACCGGCGGTTATCTGGCCGGTTTCGTGCTGGCTGCAGGCGTTACCGGCTGGCTGGCGGAACGCGGATTTGACCGCAATGTAGTGACCATGGTGCTGGCGATGACCGCAGGCACCATCGTGCTCTATGCAATGGGGCTTGCCTGGTTGAGTTACCTGATCGGCGTTGAAAAAGCCCTCCTCTTCGGCCTGTATCCGTTTGTGCTCGGCGATGCTGTGAAGATCGTTCTGGCTGCGATGATATTCCCGGCGGCCTGGAAATGGCTGTCGAGCAAGGGCTGAACCGACCATGCCTGAAGCCTTCATCTGCGATTATGTGCGCACACCCATCGGTCGCTTCGGCGGCGCCCTGTCCGGTGTGCGCACCGATGATCTGGGTGCAGTGCCGCTGAAAGCGCTGATGCAGCGCAACGGCGCGGTTGACTGGGATGCCATTGACGACGTCATCTATGGCTGCGCCAATCAGGCAGGCGAAGACAACCGCAACGTCGCGCGCATGTCGTTGCTGCTGGCCGGCCTGCCCGACACGGTGCCGGGTGCCACCATCAACCGGCTGTGCGGCTCGGGCATGGACGCCATGCTGACGGTCGCGCGCGCCATCAAGGCAGGCGAGGCCGATATCGGCATTGCTGGTGGCGTTGAATCCATGAGCCGGGCGCCGTTCGTGATGCCCAAAGCCGACACGGCGTTTTCGCGCAGGGCAGAAATGTACGACACCACTATCGGCTGGCGCTTTGTCAACAAGCTGATGAAGCAGCAATACGGCGTCGATTCCATGCCGGAGACGGCGGAAAACGTCGCCGAGGATTACCAGATATCACGTGAAGACCAGGACGCATTTGCTCTGCGCTCGCAGGCAAAGGCAGGCAAGGCGCTGGCCTCAGGCCGTCTGACGAAGGAAATCACCCCGGTGACTATTCCACAGCGCCGCGGCGATGACATTGTTGTGGATACGGATGAGCACCCGCGCCCGGAAACAACCATAGAGCAATTGACCAAGCTGAAAGCCCCGTTTCGCGACGGCGGCTGCGTGACCGCCGGCAATGCGTCCGGCGTCAATGACGGGTCTGCCGCCATGATCATTGCGTCTGAGGCGGCTGCAAAGCGCCATGGCCTGACACCAGTCGCCCGAATCCTGGGCGGTGCTACCGCAGGCGTCGCACCGCGCATTATGGGCATCGGCCCGGTGCCGGCCACGCAGAAGCTGTGCACCCGCCTCGGCATCAAGCCGGCAGACTTCGACGTTGTCGAACTGAACGAAGCGTTTGCTGCGCAAGGCCTGGCGGTGTTGCGGCAACTGGGCCTGCCCGATGACGGCGACCACATAAACCCCAATGGCGGCGCCATCGCCATCGGCCATCCCCTCGGCATGTCCGGCACCCGCATCGCCGGCAGCGCCGCGCTCGAGCTGATAGAAAACGGCGGCAAGCTCGCACTCGCCACCATGTGCATCGGCGTAGGCCAGGGCATCGCCTGTGCGGTCGAGCGGGTTTAGGGCGTTTGTTTTCGAGGCCTGCCCAAAAGGTGGGATCTAACACCTGTCTAACGCCGCAGTTCCAGCTTATTTGGGTATTGTAATTTAGTGTCCCTGAAATAGGGCTGTTGCGGCTCCCCAGTTCCCTTTTGCCAGTTCATTTCGACGGATCCAGAACTGAATATATCCGGCATCGCCCCATAACCAGGACATCATGTCATCCGATACCACCTGAAGTAGTATCGCGTCACTCACATAGTCGCCGTGCCCATGGATGCCTTCGCCGATGCCAAACACCTGATGATGGGTGCGTGGGCTCCATCCAGTTCTCCGCCGGTCGTTTTCGAGGTATTCTCTGATGTACACCGGTATCTGATCGTACAGAGATCGTGGCCCGACGAGCATATCCCGGAAACTGTCGCTTGCCGCTGCACGCAGCGGAGTGGTGCCGCTGCCATGTCGAAGCCTGCACACATCAATTGGCACGAATTCTTTTGTCGCTTGCTCAAGTAAGTCCGCATTCTCCGTGCCTAGAGGTTGCCAGGTATCATTTGCTTCAACAAGCGGCCTCCAGTCGGAAATGAAGGTCCTCAGGCCAGCGATTTGTTTGTTGGCTTTGCTCCACTTTTTGTCGTGCTCTTCTTCAGTGTCCCTGTTCCATGTCGAAGGAACGTATTGCCTCTTCTTCTCATGTATACTCAAGACATACTCGGCATCTACCACCAGCCTCCGCGCTGCATCCCATGGGAACTGACCGATATCGACATCTTCGATACGGGTATGTGAGAACAGGTGCACACTGCTTGGTTTCGATCCCAGTCCCGACTCTTCCATCAGAAACTCGATTGGCCAGCGCCGGAATTGCCGTGCAACATCATCGGCTGTTACAGCGTCGAACACGTAGTAAAACCAGTCTGCGCCAAATATGGGCGGACAATCAGCAGGCGGAGAAAGGTGATCGTATGTTGATGGCTCCGGTGTGAAAATTACCTTCGATGCAATGTCATCATCCTGCAGATCAGTTTCGGCAAAAAAATTCAGATTGCCTGCACGGGGCAGAGTCTCCGTCCATGGGCCCTCGGGCAGGGCCGCCAGGCTTATCTGGGCAAGATGATGAAGGGGCAGATTGGTGTTTGGCGAACGCGGCCATTGATCGGGGGCAATCTGAGGCAATCCGCCCAGCCAACTGGTCGCCGATGACCAGGCGTTTTCATTGTCACGCTTCATCCTCGCCAGTATCAGCGGCTCCTTGTGAGCGCTTGGAACACCAGGGAAATCGTCATCAGACATGATTGAACCTCTTACTTTGATCTCGATACTGACATTTGAAGGATGCTATTTGCGAAGTGTTTAAGAATCGAAAATGCCTAAATCACCCTATACGTCGCCAAACCTGTATCCGCCCGTTGGATTGATAGTGAAGACTGGGTCAGGAGGCTCGAATTACGGACTGAATGTAGGTCACCTGAAACGCCAGAACGCTCTTCAGTGACTCGCTGTGGCGGATTCAGTGCCTGTCTACAAGCCATCTGTCCCAGGTGGTGGTGAACGCCAGATGAATATCACTTTCAGGAAACCTTCAACTGGGCTTTGCCAGTTTGTCAGGCACCAACTGAAACTGATTGAAATCACAAGGGCACGAACAATGAAAAAATTTACCAGCACAATTGTCGCATTCTCGATTGCTGCAGCTTTCGGCGGCGTCATGATGACTGCCGACTCCGGTGATGCCTTTGCTGCAAAGAAAACCAAGCCAATGATCGGTGCTTACGGCAAGAGCTACTACAAGAAGGCAAAGGCCAGGTCATCGGCCGTTGGCCGCTGGGAAAAGCGGGTTGCCATCAAGCATGGTCTGAAGTTCAGCCACTGGTCCAGGGCCAAGGCAAAGGGCACCAGCTGTCAAAGCAAGTTCCACCAGGGCAACGGCAAGAAGCTGTGGACCTGTACGGCTTCTGCCAAACCGTTTGCCAATATCAAGTCCTGCGTCTCTGGCCGCATTGTTGCAAAGTGGAAGCATCCCAACCCGGCAAAAGCGAAAGCAACAGCGCGCAATACCTGGGAAAAGCTGACGGCCCAAAACTATGGCATCAAGTACAGCTTCTACAAAAATGCCAAGGGCAAATCCAGGAACTGCAAGCTGGTTTCCAATGGCACGATGACCCTGTGCACCTTCAAGGCAACGCCTTGCAAATAGTCGACCACGATTGAATGGATTGCCGGGCCAGGGGTCCGGCAGTCTTTTCATCTTGGTGGATCCGATTGAGCCGCCAACAGATCGGCAAAGAGGACACAGAAAAATGAGCAATGAAACTTTTCGTACCGAGTACACGCCGCAACACTCCGAGGTACTGCAGGTGTCTCGCGACGCAGCAAAATACCTCCTGCCACGGCGTATCCAACCCAGGCGCTGGCTGTTCCTGATGGTTTTGATTTTCGGATATGCTGTTGTGAGTAACCTGATATTCAGTGCGGCATTCCAAAACTTCGTAGCCGGCTATGTTGGCAGCGCTGCTGCTCCCTGGCTTTCGGCGGGCCCGGTCATAGCTGTCTCGTTTCTGATATTTTTGCGTTGGTCGAAATGGTCGCGAAAGCGCTGCACTGACTGGCTCGAGCAGCGTGCGCCATATTCCAGTTTTGTGTTCGTGGCAGATGATGACAAGCTGCAATGGACCAGTGAAAGCTCCGGATCATGGATCGATTACCGTGCGATTGACCAGCTTTTTGTAACATCAAAGAGTCTGGGCATTATCTATTCCGGATCAGTCGTCTATGTGCCACGCACAAAACTGGCCAACGAGGCGGAATTCCGTTCCCTGACCAGTTTTGTGCTCAGCAAAATTCGTGATGATGCCCGTCAGGCCAGTCTGTCAGACCCCTCAATTAAAAGTCTGCTGCAATAACATGTAGAGTTACGGTAACAGTTTGCCAAATGCACCAGTTGGACGCTGTCATCTCTGATCTCGGCCCCCCCCGTTTTGACGGGCAGAGAATACTTTCCGCTCTACTCCGCAGCCTCCATATAGTCCTCCAGCGGCGGGCAGGCGCAGACCAGGTTGCGGTCGCCGTAGACATTGTCGACGCGGGCCACCGGTGGCCAGAACTTGTCGTCGCGCTGTGACGGCAATGGGAAGTAGGCCTGTTCGCGGGAATAGGGCCGGTCCCAGTCCTGCAATAACGCATGATGCGTGTGGGGTGCATTGCGCAGGATATTGTTGACCTTGTCGGCCTTGCCGCTCTCGACTTCGGCAATCTCTGCCCTGATCGCGATCATCGCATCGCAGAACCGGTCCAGCTCCGCCTTGCCCTCGGACTCGGTCGGTTCGATCATCAGTGTTTCCGGTACCGGCCAGCTCATGGTCGGCGCGTGGAAGCCGTAATCGGCCAGCCGCTTGGCGACGTCCTCGACACCGATGCCGGTCTCATCCTTCACGTCGCGCATGTCGATAATGCATTCATGCGCCACATAGCCGCCCGGTCCGGTATAGACGATCGGGAAATGATCTTTCAGCCGGTTTGCCATGTAGTTGGCGTTCAGGATTGCGACCTGTGTTGCCCGCGTTAGGCCTTCTGTACCCATCATGGCGATATAGGCCCACGAGATCGGCAGGATCGAGGCCGAGCCCCAGGGTGCTGCAGAAATCTGGCCGATGGTCGGCCTGCCGTGGCTGGCCGGGTTGACGCCTGAGACCACATCATGGCCGGGCAGGAACCGGGCCAGGTGTGAGCGCACGCCAATGGGCCCGACACCGGGGCCACCGCCGCCATGGGGAATGCAGAAGGTCTTGTGCAGGTTCATGTGACAGACATCAGCACCGACCTCTGCCGGGCGTACCAGCCCGACCAGTGCATTGAGATTTGCCCCGTCCAGATAGACCTGGCCGCCATGGTCGTGGATAGTGGCGCAGATATCCTTGATGGCTTCTTCGAACACGCCGTGGGTCGACGGATAGGTGATCATCAGGGCGGCCAGTTCGTCCTTGTTTGCGTCCGCCTTCGCCTTCAGGTCGTCCACATCGACATTGCCTTCGTCATCGCATTTCACCACTACGACCTTCAGGCCGGCCATAACGGCGGACGCCGGGTTGGTGCCGTGTGCCGATGACGGGATCAGGCAGATATTGCGGTGACCCTCATCATTCGATGCATGGAAGGCGCGGATGGTCATCAGGCCGGCATACTCGCCCTGGCTGCCGGCGTTGGGTTGCAGGGATACCGCATCGAACCCCGTGATTTCGCACAACCAGCTTTCAAGCTCTTCAAACAGCTGCTGGTAGCCTTGAGCCTGTTCCAGCGGCACGAACGGGTGCATGTTGGAAAACTCAGGCCACGTCACCGGGATCATTTCCGTGGTGGCATTGAGCTTCATGGTGCATGAGCCCAGCGGGATCATCGAGCGGTCAAGCGCGATGTCCTTGGCCTGCAACTGCCTGAGATAACGCAGCATCTTGGTTTCCGACCGGTGCATTGAAAACACCGGGTGGGTCAGATAATCCGACTGGCGCGCCAGGTCGGTGGGGATGCATTCGCTAAGCTGTTCGTCGATCTTGTCCAGGGGCCATCCGTCCAGACCTCTGGTCTTGAAGCAGCCAAGCAGCCTTTCGACCTCTGAGCGGCGGGTGGTTTCATCAAACGAGATACCGATATGGTCGGCATCCACATGGCGCAGGTTGATGCGCTGTTCACGCGCCTTGGCCACCAGTGCATAGGCGCGTGCCGGCGCCCGCACAGTGATGGTGTCAAAGAAGGCATCTGTGGTGACCTCATAGCCCCATTTCTTCAGCGCATGGGCAGTGATTTCGGCAAACCGGTGCGCGCGTGCCGCCATTTTGGCAATGCCGGTCGGTCCCTGATAGACGGCAAACATGCCGGCGATCACCGCCAGCAGAACCTGTGCTGTACAGATATTGCTGTTGGCTTTTTCACGGCGGATGTGTTGCTCGCGTGTCTGCAGCGCCATGCGCAAGGCAGGGCGGCCTTCGGCATCAACCGATACACCGATCACCCGGCCGGGAATGGCGCGCTTGTACTCGTCGCGGGTGGCGAAAAACGCCGCGTGCGGCCCGCCATACCCCATCGGCACGCCGAAGCGCTGGGCCGAGCCCAGTGCCACATCTGCACCCAGTTCGCCGGGTGAGGTCAGCATCGATAGCGCCAGCAGATCGGTGGCCATGATCGACAGGGCGCCTTCGCCTTTAAGGCTTTCGATCTCCTTGCGGTAGTCGCGCACCTGGCCGCTGGAGCCGGGATACGACAACAGCGCGGCAAACACCTTGCTGGCATCGAGATCGGTGGCCGGATCACCCAGCACCAGTTCAAAGCCGAACCCGCGCGCCCGGGTTTCCAGCACGGCAACGGTCTGCGGATGAGTGTCCTGGTCAACGAAAAACACATCGCGGCCGGTCTTCGATACCCGGTGCGCCATGGCCATGGCTTCCGCCGCCGCGGTGCCTTCATCGAGCAGCGATGCGCTGGCCAGTTCCAGTCCGGTAAAGTCGCACACCATCTGCTGGAAGTTCAGCAATGCTTCAAGCCGGCCCTGGCTGACTTCCGCCTGGTACGGTGTGTAGGCCGTGTACCAGCCCGGGTTCTCCAGGATGTTGCGCAGGATGACCTTCGGCGTCACACAGCCATAGTACCCCATGCCGATCATCGAGGTGAAAATCTGGTTGCGCCCGGCCACCTTGCGCAGGTCCGACAGCGCATTGCGTTCCGACAGCGGTACCGGCAGGTCCAGCGGCTTTTCGGCCCGGATATTCTTCGGCACCACTTTTTCCGTCAGGTCCTGCAGCGACTTTGCGCCGACAGCCTTGAGCATGTCAGCCATTTCGTCGTCTTGCGGGCCGATGTGGCGGGGAATGAAGTTTGCGCCAGCCTGCAGATCGGTCAGTAATGTGCGTGTGTCAGCCATGTTCGGAATAGTCCATTTTTGCAAATTTCAGGGTCGGGGGAACCGGACGGATACCAGCAGTTTATTCCTGCTCGGCAACGAACGCCTTGTATCCGGCTTCGTCCATCAGACCGTCCAGTTCGGACGGCGATGACAGCTTGAGTTTCAGAAACCAGCCTTCGCCTTCCGGTGCTTCATTGACCTTGCCCGGTTCGCCTTCAAGCACCGTGTTGACCTCGACGACTTCACCAGACAGCGGAGCGTACACCTCACTGGCGGCCTTGACGCTTTCCACGACGGCTGCCTCGTCACCCGGTGCAACCGTCTTGCCGATAGCAGGCAGGTCGACGAACACCAGGTCGCCAAGCTGTTCTGCGGCATGCTGGGTGATGCCGATGGTTGCAACGTCGCCGTCAACGGAGATCCATTCGTGCTCTTTTGAATATTTCACATCGCTCATTGGGTATTCCTCCAGTTTGAATGTTGTTTATCGTTTGAATGACTTGGCCACGAATGGCAGTTTGATGACTTCAGCCGGCAGGGCCTTGCCGCGTACCATGAGTTCAAGCGCCTGTCCGGCCTTGGCCAGGTCAGGCGGCACAAAACCCAACGCGACGGGTCCGCCAGCCGACGGTCCGAAACCGCCGGAGGTGATCACGCCGACTTCCTTGCCTTCAGACATGATGACCGTGCCGTCTCTCGCCGGTGCACGGCCTTCCGGCTTGATGCCGGCAATCCGGCGCGCTGCGCCTTCGGCGATTTCACGCTGGATGCGGGCAGCGCCGGGAAACCCGCCTTCAGAACGGCGGTGCTTCTGGATCGACCACAAAAGGCCCGCTTCAACTGGCGAAACCGTGTCGTCGAGCTCATGGCCGTAAAGCGAGAGGCCAGCCTCCAGCCGCAGGGAATCACGGGCACCAAGGCCGATCGGCAATACATCCGGGTGCGCCAGCAGGGCGCGCCACAAGGCTTGTGCTTTCTCGTTGGGCACCGTGATCTCGTAGCCGTCCTCACCGGTGTACCCGGACCGGGTCGCGTAAATTCCGGCACCGTCAAACTCGAACGGGGCACCCTGCATGAACTCAAGCGCTGCAACACCGGGTACAATCGTTTCCAGAGCCGCCTCGGCCCGTGGCCCCTGCAGCGCCAGAAGCGCCCATTGCGGCAGTTCTTCAACTGTGACCGTATCCGGCAGGCGGGACTTGAGGTGGGTAAAATCGATTGCCTTGCGCGAGGCGTTGACCACCAGGTACAGGCGGCCCTCGGTTCCGGGCAGGGCAGACCGCGAGACCATCAGGTCGTCGATGATACCGCCATCATCATTGAGCAATTGCGTATAGCGCTGCCGACCGGGCTCAAGTGACTTTATGTCGGCAGGCACCAGCGTTTCCAGGGCTGCGGCCGTGGTTTCATGGTCGGGGCCCTTCAGCCACGCCTGTCCCATGTGCGAGACGTCGAACATACCGGCCTTGTCACGGGTGTGGGTATGTTCGGTGAGGATGCCAGACGGGTACTGGACCGGCATCAGGTAGCCTGCAAACGGCACCATACGGGCACCCAGCGCTTCATGCTCTGGCGTAAGAGGTGTGGTTTTCAGGTCTTGTGGTGTTTCACTTTCAGACAATTTCCATCTCCCGGCTCGCTCTCAAAGGTTGCATACGTGCTCGACGTCGATTGCCGCTCACATGCGCCCCCTCTGTCCGTTACCTGAGAGATTTCACTGGCGTCGTAATTGCCAGCTTACGCCCTTCGGTGAGTGGCATTTGCGCCACTGCTCTCCAGAGATGTGCCTTCCCTGCGGTCCTTTTGCCTGAGAGTTTCCGGGGCGGTTGCTCCTTCGGCGCCGGGCATTTCAGTCCGGTCTCTCCCGCAGGGTGGTACGAAAGTGCGGCAATGTGTGCCTGTTTCCTCGACAAAAGTCAATTCGCTTCCGCATCGTGGGATGTGGATATGTGGGTTACTTGAATTTGCGGAAGAACCGCGTCCGGTCGAACATTTCCTCCAGCGTCTGCATGCGTTGTTTGGTGTCGCTCCATGTGCGGGTTTCGATGGACGCGATCATGGTCTCGATCAGCAGCAGGGTGGTGGCGGAAGAATCCCAGGCCGACGGCACCTCGACATGCACGCCAAAGCTGTGATCGGCTATCTTGTCGACCGGCGAGCGCCACTGATCGGTGAACAGGATGATGTGGGCACCGCGTTCCTTCGCCATTTCGGCGAGGCGAAGTGTTGAATTCTCATAGCGGCGAATATCAAACAGTGCCAGCACATCGCCCTGCTTCATGTTCAAAAGATAGTGCGGCCAGGCGTTCGAGATCGACTGGATGTTGGTGACATCGGGGCGAATGACCTGCATGTGCAGGAAAAAATAGTCCGCCATCATGCGGGTAATGCGGCCACCGGCGATGAACAGATGGCGCTCGGTATCGGCCAGCAGGTCGCATGTCCGGTCAAACGCCTCATGATCGATCTGGGCCAGTGACTGGCGGATATTGTCCATTACCGCATCTGTGAACCGGTTGAGAATGTGTTCGGTCGGCGCCTTGCCGGCCCAGCTGTCATGCTTGGCAATCGGATTGGAGATGCGGGCTTCCAGCTCGTCACGCAGGCTGGACTGAAACTCTGCAAATCCGGCAAAGCCAAGCTTCTGGACCAGCCGGGCGACTGTAGGGGCTGAAACACCGGCCTTGCTGGCCACGTTGGTGATGCTGCCAAGCCCCGAGACCGGATAGTTCTCCTGCAGAGAACTGGCCAGTTGCCGCTCCGCGCGGGTCAGGCTGTCAAATTTCTGTGTCAGCAGATCTGTAACGCTTGCCGATTTCTGGATCAAATCCCGACCTCCGATTTTGAAAACCTAAGCACAAGCGGTCATCATTAGAAGAAATATTTTCAGAAATTATGTTGACAAAGCTGTCTGGTGTGTAAAAATTTTTTCAGTTTCGGAGGGGTGTGATTTTGACACAGGCAGCAATGCAGGCTTTGGAAGGCGCATTTACGGCGCCTGCGCCGCTTGTGGTCAATCGCGAAGGCGGCTCTCCGGTGATCGTGGTATGCGAACACGCGTCCTGTTTTATCCCTCCTGAGCTGAACTCTCTTGGTCTGGATGCCGAGCACCTGAAAAGCCATATCGTCTGGGATCCCGGCGCATTTGCCGTTGCCGAGGGTCTCAGCAACAGGCTTGATGCGGTTCTGGTCGCCAGTCAGATTTCCAGGCTGGTCTATGACTGCAATCGCCCGCCGGACGCGCAAGGGGCTGTTCCTGCAAAAAGCGAGATTTTCGATATACCCGGCAATCAGGGGCTCGACGCGGCTGAACGCGCCAGCCGCATTGCACTGGTGTACGAACCGTTTCGGGCCAACCTGGCAAGCGTCATTGCAGCAGCCAACAGTCCCACCATCATTGTCACCGTGCACAGCTTCACACCGGTTTACAACGGCAAGGCCCGCGACGTTGAGCTGGGTATCCTGCATGATACGGATAGCCGACTGGCAGATGCCATGCTGATGAATACCCATTGGCATACCGCCCTGGACGTGCGCCGCAACGAACCTTATGGCCCTGAAGATGGCGTGACCCACACCTTGCGCGAAAACGCCGTGAGTGCCGGTTTGCACAATGTCATGATCGAGATCAGGAATGACCTGATCACCACGCCGCGCGAGCAGGATGCCATGGCAGCGACATTGTCCGGGTGGATTATCTCAGGCCTTCGTGAACTGGGTGTTGCCATACCCGGTGAGGAACACTGATGCCGGAATTTATCAGGTCATATGTCCGTATTGTCGACGAGGTAAACCGTCGGCTGGGGCGCATCATCATGTATTTCATTTTTGTGATGATCTCGATTCTGTTGTGGTCGTCAGTTTCGAAAGCCACCGGCTGGCCCTCGCTGTGGACACTCGAGATGGCCCAGTTTGCCATGGTGACCTATTATATTCTGGGCGGACCCTATTCGATCCAGCTCGGATCCAATGTTCGCATGGACCTGTTTTACGGTGAATGGTCGGTCAAGAAGAAAGCCTGGTTCGACGCCATAACCATTCTGTGCCTGATGACATATCTCGGCGTCCTGCTCTACGGCGCCATCGAAAGCACGGCCTACTCCATCGAGTACTGGGAACGCAGCAGGACTATCTGGCGGCCTTATATGTGGCCGATAAAATCGGTGATGTGTCTCGGCATATTCCTGATGCTGCTGCAGGCGATCTCGGAATTCTTCAAGGATATAGCGCGTATTCGCGAGGTGGAACTGTAAAATGGACCAGGACCTCATCGCAATTTTGATGTTCTCCACCATGATGCTGATGCTCATGACCGGGCAGCGCGTGTTCGGCGCCATCGGTTTCGTCGCCGTCATGGCAGCCCTGTTCCTGTGGGGCACAGGCGGCTCCGACATCGGTTTTTCCGCCGCCATGAAGCTGATGAAGTGGTATCCGCTGCTCACATTGCCGATGTTCATATTCATGGGCTACGTGCTGTCGGAATCCAAGATCGCAGACGATCTGTATCGAATGTTCCACGTCTGGATGGGCGGACTTCGAGGCGGGCTTGCGATCGGCACCATCGGCCTGATGGTGCTGATTTCGGCCATGAACGGGCTGTCGGTCGCCGGTATGGCGATCGGTGCCACCATTGCGCTGCCGGAACTTTTACGCCGCGGTTACGACAAGCAAATGGTAACCGGCGTGGTTCAGGCCGGCTCGTCGCTGGGCATCCTGGTGCCACCCTCGGTGGTGCTGGTGCTGTACGCCATGATTGCCCGCCAGCCGGTTGGCCAGTTGTGGCTGGCAGGCGTCATTCCGGGCCTGATGATGGCGGCAATGTTCATCGTCTATATTGTCGTGCGCTGCCGCCTGCAGCCGGAACTCGGCCCTGCCTTGCCGCCCGAAGAGCGCAACATGCCGATGAACGAGAAATTGAAGCTGCTGCGCGCCGGCCTGCTGCCGCTGGGCATTTTTGCCGCCATGATGGTGCCGTTCGTCAATGGCTGGACCAGCCTCGTGGAAAGCTCGGCAATCGGTGCCATGACGGCATTTCTGGCCGCTGTCCTGAAACGCCGCATGACCAAAGAGGTATTTGAAGTCTCCGTACGCCAGACGCTGGGTATTTCGTGCATGTTCATGTGGATCATTCTGGCCGCCCTGGGATTCGGCGCCGTGTTCGACGGATTGGGCGCCGTGAAAGCCATCGACGCCCTGTTCACCGAACAGCTCGGCCTGGAGCCGTGGATGATCCTGATCCTGATGCAGCTGTCGTTCATCCTGATGGGAACCTTCCTGGATGACACCGCCATGCTGGTGATTGTCGCACCGCTTTATGTGCCGCTGGTCGGCGCGCTCGGGTTCGACCTGGTCTGGTATGGCGTGCTTTACACCATCACCACCCAGATCGCCTACATGACACCGCCGTTCGGATACAACCTGTTCTTGATGCGCGCCATGGCGCCGCCGGAAATCGGGCTGACGGATATCTACAAGTCCATCATCCCGTTCGTCGGCGTGATGATCCTGGCGCTGACACTGGTTATGGTGTTTCCACAGATCGCGCTGTGGCTGCCGAATTATGTTTATGGGAAGTGATTTAGATGGGGCCGGGGAATTGTTCGTGAGGTGGAGTTGACCAGCGAAGACTAGAGTGAAGTGAAGAGTAGAAGTGTAACTGAAAACCAAAGTGGAGGTTTGTGATATGACGACAAGACGCAAATTTATTCAGGGAGCCGGCGTTGCCGGTGCCGCAACGCTTGCCGCACCAGCAGTTCATGCTCAATCGAAAATCAAGTGGCGCATGCAGACCTATGCGGGCCCGGCGCTGGCCGAGCACGTCATCAAGCCGGCCATTGACAGCTTCAACAAGGTTGCCCGCGACGAGATGGAAATCGAGCTGTTCTTCGCAGACCAGCTGGTGCCGACCGGTGAGCTGTTCCGCGCCATGCAGAAGGGCACCATCGACGCCGTACAATCTGACGATGACTCCATGGCATCGCCAACCGAAGTGACAGTGTTCGGCGGGTATTTCCCGTTCGCCAGCCGCTATTCACTGGACGTGCCGGTGTTGTTCAACCAGTACGGCCTGAACGAGATCTGGGATGCGGAATACTCCAAGGTAGGGGTAAAGCACCTGTCAGCCGGTGCCTGGGATCCATGCCATTTCGCCACCAAGGATCCGATCAACTCACTGGCTGATCTCAAGGGCAAGAAGGTATTCACCTTCCCGACCGCCGGCCGCTTCCTGGCCCAGTTCGGCGTGATACCGGTTACCCTGCCATGGGAAGACATTGAGGTTGCCGTGCAGACCGGCGAGCTTGACGGCATTGCCTGGTCGGGCATCACCGAGGATTACACGGTGGGTTGGGCGGATGTAACCAACTACTTCCTCACCAACAATATCTCCGGCGCCTGGGCAGGGTCGTTCTTTGCCAATATGGACCGCTACAATGAGCTGCCGGATCATCTGAAGGAACTGCTCAAGCTGACCATGGACCAGAGCCACTACTATCGTCAGTGGTGGTACTGGGGCGGTGAGGCTTCCTTGCGTGTCGATGGCACCAAGATGAAGTTGACCTCCATTCCCGATGCCGAATGGCAGACGGTGGAAGATGCAGCCGTCAAGTTCTGGGACGAGATTGCGGCGGAATCGGAAACCAAGAAGAAGGTCGTCGACATCTTCAAGAAGTACAATGCCGACATGACCAAGGCTGGACGGCCATACCGTTACAGTTGATTATCTCACTCTGATTGCATGCCGGCCCCAAATCCAAGGGGGCCGGCGTGTTGTTGTTTTCTATGTCCGCCGGGAGGATTGAATGCCGGGATTACTGACAATTGCCGAGTTGACGAAAGCTGTTGAGGCAGGCGAAATCGACACCGTCATCATGGCGCAGGTCGATATGCAGAGCAGGCTGATGGGCAAGCGCTTTCACGCGCAGCACTTTCTTGACTCTGCCGTAAACGAAACCCACAGCTGCAACTATCTCATGACCGTCGACATGGAGATGGAACCGGTGCCGGGCTACAAGTCCGCCAGCTGGGAAAAGGGCTATGGCGACTACATGATGAAGCCGGACCTGGCCACTTTACGCCGCCTGCCATGGCAGGAGGGCGTGGCGTTTGTGTTGTGCGATGTCATGGACCATCACGGCCATGAGGATATTCCGGTTTCGCCACGCGCCATCCTGAAAAAACAGATCGCCCGCCTGGACGCCATGGGCCTGTCGGCGATGATGGCATCGGAGCTTGAGTTCTATCTGTTTGAGGAAAGTTTTGAAGAGGCTCATGCGCAGGGTTATCGCGACATGAACCTGATCAGCCCCTATAATGAAGACTATCATCTGTTCCAGACAACCAAGGAAGAAGATGTCATGCGCGCCGTCCGCAACGGGCTGTATGGCGCCGGAATTCCGGTTGAATGTTCCAAGGGCGAAGCCTGGGCCGGGCAGGAGGAAATCAACGTCAAATACGCCGATGCCCTGACCGCAGCCGACAACCACGTCATCACCAAGAACGGGGTAAAGGAAATCGCCTGGGCACAGGGACGTGCCGCCACCTTCATGGCCAAGTGGGATTATGAAGCCGCCGGGTCATCATCGCATGTGCACCAGTCTCTGTGGTCGAAGGACGGCAGCCAAGCCCGATTCCACGACCCCGCAGGCGAATACGGCATGTCAGACATGATGCGGCAGTATCTGGCCGGTCTCCTGGCCCATGCCTCGGAGTTCACCTTCTTCCTGGCACCCAATATCAATTCCTACAAACGCTTCCAGGCCGGTACGTTCGCGCCGACCAAGGCGATCTGGTCGCTGGACAACCGCACGGCCGGATATCGTATCTGCGGCAATGGCAAGGCGGTTCGCGTGGAGTGCCGCGTGGGCGGTTCCGATCTCAACCCGTATCTGGCGTTTGCCGCCCAGATCGCGGCAGGCATTTCCGGTATCGAGAACAAGATGGAGCTGGAGCCTGAATTCAAGGGCGATGCCTACGCGGCAAAACGTGCCCGTGAAATTCCCTCCACTTTGCGCGACGCTGCCGTGGCGCTGAAGAAGTCGAAAATGCTGCGCGCGGCCATGGGCGATGAGGTGGTGGACCATTATGTCCACGCGGCCGAATGGGAGCAGTTTGAATATGACCGCCGGGTGACCGACTGGGAGATTGCCCGCGGGTTTGAAAGGTCCTGACGTAAGAAAATGAGCACGTTGAAATGTATATCGCCGATTGATGGATCGGTGTTTGCCGAGCGCCCGATTGCCTCCATGGCACAGGCGCAGGGCATGGTTGACCGGGCCGGCAAGGCGCAACAAGCCTGGGCTGCGCGTCCTCTGGACGAGCGCATCTCGCTGGTCCGCAAGGGCTTGGCCCGGTTGGGAGAAATGAACGACGAAGTGGTGCCGGAAATCGCCCATATGATGGGCCGTCCGGTGCGCTATGGCGGAGAGTTCGGAGGGGTTGATGAACGCGCCTCTCATATGGCCGATGTTGCAGTCGATGCACTCAAGCCAATCGTCATTGAAGCGTCAGACAGCTTTGAACGCCGCATCGAGCATGAACCACATGGCGTGGTGCTGGTGATCGCGCCATGGAATTACCCTTACCTGACCGCCATCAACACCGTGGCGCCGGCGCTGATTGCCGGAAATGCCGTTATCCTGAAGCACGCCACGCAAACCCTGCTGGCCGGTGAGCGGCTGGTGGCCGCGTTTACCGAGGCAGGTGTGCCGGAAGATGTGTTCCAGAATGTCTTCCTTGATCATGAAACCACGTCAGCCCTGATCGCCGCCAGATCGTTCGGCTTTGTGAATTTCACCGGCTCGGTCGGCGGCGGCATCGCCATGGAGACCGCTGCTGCGGGAACCTTCACCGCACTGGGCCTGGAGCTTGGCGGCAAGGACCCGGGCTATGTCATGGAAGATGCAGACCTCGATAGTGCCGTGGACACCCTCATCGATGGCGCCATGTTCAATTCCGGCCAGTGCTGCTGCGGCATCGAGCGCATCTATGTCACCGAAAGCCTTTTTGATGCGTTCGTGGAAAAGGCCGTGGGCATCGTCGCGGGCTATGTGCTGGGCAATCCGCTCGATCAGGCAACGACACTGGGCCCCATGGCCAATGTCCGGTTTGCCGATCTGGTACGCAGCCAGACCGCCGAGGCCATCGGCATGGGTGCGAAGGCCCACATCGACACAGCAGGGTTTGCCGATGACGGCGGCACCTATCTGGCGCCCCAGATTCTCACCAATGTGAGCCACGACATGCGCGTCATGCGCGAGGAAAGCTTTGGTCCGGTCGTCGGCATCATGAAGGTTGCCGATGATGGCGAAGCCATCCGGTTGATGAACGACAGTGATTTTGGCCTTACCGCCTCCCTGTGGACGGCAGATGCAGACCGAGCCGCCCGCATCGGTCGTGACATCGAAACCGGTACCGTGTTCATGAACCGCTGTGATTATCTTGACCCGGCCCTGTGCTGGACCGGCTGCAAGGACACCGGCCGTGGCGGTGCGCTGTCGGTTATCGGCTACCGCAATCTCACAAGACCCAAATCATATCATCTCAAAAAGGCACTCACATGAACCTGACCGCCAACTGGTCGTATCCGACCGCAATCCGTTTTGGTAACGGCCGTATTGCCGAAATCGGCGAGGCCTGTGCCCAGGCCGGCATCAGCAAACCGCTGCTGGTCACCGACCGGGGTCTGCGCGATTTGCCGATCACTGCACAAACGCTTGATCTGATGGACGCGGCGGGTCTTGGCCGGGCAATTTTTGCCGATGTTGACCCCAACCCCAACGAGATCAATCTCGAGGCGGGTCTGAAGGTGTTTCGAGACGGCGGCCATGACGGTGTTATCGCTTTCGGCGGCGGTTCGGGACTTGATCTGGGCAAGATGGTTGCCTTCATGGCCGGCCAGACCAGGCCGGTCTGGGATTTTGAGGACGTCGGCGACTGGTGGACGCGGGCCGATGCTGACGCCATTGTTCCCATCATTGCCGTGCCGACGACGGCGGGAACGGGGTCGGAAGTGGGGCGTGCCAGCGTCATTACCAACTCAGAGACCCATGTGAAGAAGATCATCTTCCACCCCAAGGTGCTTCCGGCGGTGGTCATCTGTGACCCCGAACTGACGGTCGGCATGCCACCGGCCATTACCGCAGGTACCGGCATGGATGCGTTTGCCCATTGCCTGGAGGCCTATTCAAGCCCGCATTTTCACCCGATGAGCCAGGGTATGGCGCTGGAAGGCATGCGGCTGGTCAAGGACTACCTGCCGCGTGCCTATGCCGATGGCACGGACATGGAAGCCCGCGCCCAGATGATGGCGGCAGCCTGCATGGGGGCCACGGCGTTCCAGAAGGGCCTCGGCGCGGTACATGCGCTGTCGCATCCCATCGGTGCTGTCTACAACACCCATCACGGCACAACCAATGCGGTGTGCATTCCGGCCGTCCTGCTGTTCAACCGGCCCGAAATCGAGGACCGGATCAACGCAGCCGCCGCCTATATGGGCATCAAGGGCGGCTTTGACGGCTTCCTGGCATTTGTCGAAAACCTCAACACGCAGCTGGGCATTCCGGGCCGGCTTGGCGACATGGGCGTGGGTACCGATCGCGTGGATGAGTTGACCGCCATGGCACTGGAAGACCCCAGCGTCGGCGGTAATCCGGTGAAAATGACCACTGAGAACACCAGGGCCCTGTTTCTGGAGTGTATCTGAAGGCCCGCCGGACAGGTCGAGGAGCTTGAGAGTATCCTTGGACTATGCACATTGTGCATAGTCCAAGTTGGCCTCGTCGTTGCGATCAGCCTCGTTTGGGCGCAGTAAAGCCAACAATCTTGTGGCCAGCGGTGTCCAGAGACTGTTGCATCTCCTTTAACGCAACCACGAAGTCGCCATTGCCAAGCACGGCCTTCTGTGAGGCCTGGTCAAGGCGCTCACAGGCGATTTGAACGGACCGGTGGAGCCATTCCTTTATGAATGCCTGGGTCGTTCCTTCCGACTCAGTGACCAGAAGGTCCAGATCAATGTCTGAAAGATCGTATTCACGCAGTTGATGCTGAATATACCTTAGCCTCAGATCTGCATCGGGAGCACCCATATAGATGCACTGGCTTATGCGTCCTGGACGATCCTTCAGCGCGCCTTCAAGTCTTGCGATGTCGTTGGTGGTCAATACAACGCTTATATTTTCCTGGGCTCGCAAACCATCCATCTGGTCCATCAGGTCGCCAAGTGTCGTTGAATACATATTGCTCTCTCTGGAAGAAAACATCAGATCCGCATCTTCGATAAACAAGATGGCCGGCTGCAATAACCTCGCCAGAGAGAACAGGGCACCAACCTGGGTCAGGACACTGCCGGTTGCAAATATGCAGGTCGTGTCCTTCAACACATGGCAAATGTACCTGCAGGCAAAGGATTTGCCGGTGCCTGGAGGTCCGTGAAACAACACGCCTCTGTGGGTGGGCACGCCATTGTTCAACAGGACGTCTTTTTTCAGACGAAGATCGAGAATATTGCGTCGGATCAGATCGACCTGGTCATCACTCAATATGATGTTTTTTTCGTCGACCGTTTCGATAGACGAAAACAGAACCTGCAGCGTCTCGGCCTTTTCAACATCTCCGTATTCATCTTTCTTGCCGGACTCATATGACAGGTGAATAACGCGATTGCGATAGATGGAGTTCTGGACGCTGTGGGTTGCGATTTCGTTGGCGGCAGCTTCCCCGCCGGATTTATCACCGCAGGCCAGTTCAAGCTTCACCTTTTGCATGTATTGAACAAATCGAACACGTATTACGAACCGTTTTTCACCCTCAGGCGACGGGCAAATCCAGAAGCAATCAAGTGGAAGAAAAACCGCTTCTGATGCACTTGTCGGCCACGGCGTCTGCGAGGCTTTGGTAATTTTTCGTGATTGCCACTGATCCTGCTTTCCGTGAATGATGGTATTCAAATCTTCGGTGTGGGTCGTTTCAATTTTCCGGACCTTGTCCAGCTTTGAAACAAAGTGCTCAACGCTTTTGAAAACATCCACATAGCGATATGACGGCAGTTCGAGTTCATGAACGGTCAGGGCGGCTTTGTTTGATGTTCCCAGAAGCTCTGCGATCACATGATCAATTCGTGTTCGTGATACTAAATTCCAGAATTTCGCCAATTCATTGTCCCCTCCGGCAATACGTTTGCATCCTAAAGATTCCGCCACCGTGAGCTATAAAACGCTCAGTACGGATTGTTTGCAAGGCTGCCTGATGTCGTTTTCAATGCCGGCCGGACCACACAGGCCAAAACGACCAAAAATTGAGGGTGGTTGCCAAATCCCATCCCTGGAGTTGAGCGGGTGCCGCATGCATGTGTCTTGGGGGTAGTTGGTTCTGGATGATTCCGACCGTAACTCGTCATCCATTTGCAAACACTGTTCTCACAGTCAATGATGCTGGCCAGGTGCAGGAAGGAAACGCGGTTGATGATAGACGCGTCGCTAGGTCTTGGCCTGTTTTCGCTGACCGACCAGGTTGTCGTGGTCACCGGAGCGACAGGCGGCATTGGTGTTGAAGTGGCCAGGGGACTGAGCGCAGCAGGTGCACGCGTGGGCCTGAACGCTCGCCGCGCCGCGCCGGTGGAAGACCTTGCTGCCGAGATTTCCGGCAGCTTCGCCGTGCCGTTTGACATTACTGACGAGGCGGCTTCTTCGGCTGCGCTCGCATCCGTAGTCGAGCAATATGGCCGTCTTGACGCCCTGGTTTGCGTCGCCGCTGCCCGAGACCGGCGGCCTTTGGCCGAGATTGAAACGGACGACTATCGCACGGTGCTTGAGGCCAATCTTGTCGCACCGTTTCACCTGGCCCGTACCGTTGCGCCCTATATGATCAGCGCAGGGCGTGGCCGGATCATCATGATGACCTCGCTTGCCGGCGATTTCGCCATGCCGGGCGATGCAGCTTATCCAAGTTCCAAAGCCGGGCTTGCCGGTCTTGTGCGATCTCTGGCCGTGGAACTGGGGATGTCCGGTATCAATGTCAACGGCATTGCGCCGGGACCTATAGCGACACAGGTCAACGCGCCGCTGGTGAAAAACCCCGAATGGCAAGCCATGATCCGGCGTACCGTGCCGCTGCAGCGCTGGGCGGAACCGTCAGAACTTGCAGGCGCGGTCATTTTCCTGGCGTCAGATGCCAGCAGCTACGTGAACGGCCAGGTGCTCACCGTCGACGGCGGTGCGAGCGTCAGGCTTTTTCCGATGGACTAGCGCAAGAAACGGTTATCAGGCTGTTTTGGTGACACATCTGATTTTCGACCAAGAGTGACAACTCAAACTGGCTTGTGATGAACTACACATTAACGCGAGCAGCAATTGTGGAAACTGCAACCAACGAGAGAGTTGTCAAGATAGAGAACCAGACATGCGCAGATTGAAAACAAGCCGTAAGACGGCCGTGATTATTCCATTTGTACCCAGGGCTTCCGCCGTTGCTTCACTCCCGTATATTCCCAAGTTCAGGCGATGAAGCAGCCCACCCGTTGTTATTTGCGCAGATTGCACTTTCGAGCATAGGCGAACAGTGCTGCAAGGTGCCGCATAATCAAATGTGTTTGTTTTGTCGATCTGGCGTCTGCTGAAACGTCAGCGCGAGCGCTCGCGTTATTGTCCCTCTCAAAATGGTCGGAGTGGCGAGATTCGAACTCACGACCCCCTGCTCCCGAAGCAGGTGCGCTACCAGGCTGCGCCACACTCCGACATTTGAAAAACAGGGGAGTTATACTGCCGGAAAATGTCGGCTTCAAGCCATGAACAAAGGGCGCGAAATCCATCGTTGCAGGCGCGCGGTGAAATCAGTATGTTGCCGCCATCCTGCTCAGGTGACGTTACCTGTTTCTTGGATATTGCTGGGGCGTCGCCAAGTGGTAAGGCAGCGGCTTTTGATGCCGCCATGCGCAGGTTCGAATCCTGCCGCCCCAGCCATTTTTAACTCATTGCTTTCGTTATAGTTTTAGACCGTAAGTCTAACGTCGAACTGGCCTGGTTTTTCCGAAGCTTGGCTCGAGACAGCTGACAGATTTGGTCAGATGAACAACAGCTGTTCACAGGTCGTCGGCAAACCCGGTTATTGCGGTCAGGCCGACGCTAATGCTTGATCCGCCGTGTGGATTCTTGGTTGCCCACTGATCTGGAGGGTGGCAACTGACATTGGGTTCGATGCGTATTTTATTTCTGACGGCATCCACGCCAAAGCTTTCGATGACATGAACTCCGCAGCCAAGGTGACGAAGACCAGCAGTACTGTCAAAAGCCAATATTATCATTTTTGCTTTATCGGACTGTGCGACCGCCTTCGGTGGGTGCGAGCGCAGATTCTGGTCACAAAAGGGGGATCGCTGATTGAAGGTGCCCCGCAACTGCCGGCATATCTACAGCCACTGAAACATCTCACCTTGCGTAACATGTATTCACCTATTTTAAGCAGTTTTACTGCAATTGTTTAAAATAAGCAGCAATGCAAGTTCAAGAAAACAGATCATTATTATAACCACATGTGTTTCATCATGTATTGCGCAGAAATTAGTTTGTAAACAGAGGTTTTAGACGTTGACGCGTCAGTAAATCTGGGTTGGAATCATGGCGGCAGCAGCAAAGAAAAAGCAACCGATTGCCGACGCAACCGAGTTGCGAGCGAAGTCTGTCGACGACTGCATTGCCAGCCTCAAAAAGGTGCGGTCCGTTGGCCAGCAGGACAATGTCACTCCAAAGCAAGCAGCGGCGATTATCAAGGACGCTGGTCGGATGCAGGAGGCGTTGCGCCGGTCTCTTGATGAACTGAGACAAGACCAGCTGAAAGACTCCAGTCCTTTCCAGGTGCCTGGACAGACTGATGCGCCTGCAACGGAAGAGGAGGTACTCCAATCGGTCAGTCAATCACGGGCGGCATGGGGCTTTACGTGGTTGGATTCCAAGAAAATACTGAAAAGTGCTTTGGGACTGCTCATCATTGCATTTATCGGCTGGCAGCCCGTTCAGCGGTTGTTTCAGGTCTCCAGTGTAGAGGCGGTTGTAAATTCACATCTGATTACGCTCAGATCGCCAATAGAGGGCACTATTGCCACACAACTGGATAACCTCAGCGTTGGTGGAGACGTGGTCGGCAGAACAACCTTGTTTACGATCGAAAATCCACGTTCGGAACATCCCCGGATTGACGATTTGCGGCGCCGTATCGGTGCGACCAGTGACGAACTGTTGGTTGATGAAAAGCGGTTAGTCGAAACACAAGCGTTGTTTGCGCAAATGAGCCGCATTGCCAGGGAGTTTCGTGATGCACGCATGGAGCAACTGCAAGCGACAATTGCCGCGCAGCGTAGCGAGATTGCAGCATCCAGGGCAAAACTCGTGCAGTTGAATGCGCGTCTCAAGCGGCAATCTACTCTCTTTTCCACGAATGTTGTTCCGCAAGCAAAAATTGAAGAGGCCCAGCGCGATCAACGTGTGGCCAGTCTTGAAGTCACGACGCTGGAACGCCGCATCAAGGTTGCACAAATTGAGTTGAAGGCACTCAAGTCGGACCTGTTTGTTGGCGATAACTACAATGATATGCCTTATTCGGCGCAACAGTCGTACATCCTTCGCCAGAAGGTAACTGATCTGAAGGCCAAAATATTCAGTAATGAACGGCTGACCGATCGCTTGCGTGTTGAGTTGGCCGATGAAGAAAAACGGGCCCGTCAGCTTGCAAGGGCCGACATTGTATTGCCGCGCAGATCGCGTGTTTGGGAGGTGTTGACCGCACAGGGCGAGCAGGTCACACGTGGTCAGGAATTGATCCGGCTGGTTGACTGTTCGCTGCCGGTGGTGACGGCTGCGGTTACCGAAACAGTTTACAACAGCCTTGGTATCGGTGCGTCTGCAAGTTTCAGATATCGGCAGACCGGCGAGGAACTGCCAGGCAATGTGGTTCAATTGACTGGTGTTGCCAGCGCGACAGCCAACCTTGCGATCATGCCAAACGCGCTGACGAAAGAGTCTTACCGGGTCATGGTCAAAGTGCCCGGGCTGGCCAACAGGGCGGATTGCGCCATTGGGCAGACCGGCCGAGTCATATTTGGCGGGAGCAATGAAGTTACCCGCACGGCCAGTGTTCCATGACACCTCTTGCTGCAGAAGCCATGGAAGGTGCCTGGCTTGGCATTGCTGTCGCAGGCCTTTTCGTGTGTGTGATGCCGTGGATGCGTCGGAACACGTGGCATCATTTGCCATTGATTGCCCTCACGATTGTCCTGGTGCTTCGTTACATGATCTGGCGCCTGACGGACACGTTGCCACCTGTCGAGGAAAGCGCCAATTTTTTTACGGGCCTTGTGTTCCTCACGATTGAGTTGCTGGCGCTTGTCAGTACCTTGTTCACGCTGGTCGTTTTGACCCGGTCAAGCGATCGCACCAGGGAGGTTGGCTGGCGGCTTCCCAGACTGAGAGCCGAGCACAGTCCCCCGCTCGTGGACATGTTCATCTGCACATACAATGAAGAGCGCACCATTCTTGAGCGCACTATCGTCGGATCGCTGTCGATTGATTATCCCAATTTCCGGGTGTGGGTGCTCGATGATGGCCGCCGGGACTGGTTGCGGGATCTGTGCGGTCTGCACGGCTGCAACTATCTCACACGTCCGGACAACAGCCATGCCAAGGCCGGAAACATCAATCACGCTCTGAAGCAGATTGCGGCCCTGCACGAGGTGCCGGAATTCATTTCCATACTTGATGCGGATTTTGTACCGGCCAGACAGTTTCTCTGGCGCACTGTCTCTCTGATGCAGGACGAAAATACCGGTCTCGTTCAGACGCCGCAACATTTCGTGAATCCTGACCCGATTCAGTCCAATCTGATGACGACATCATCGTGGCCGGATGAGCAGCGTTTTTTCTTTGACGTCATTATGCCGGCCAAGGATGCCTGGGGAGCTTCGTTCTGTTGCGGCACGTCATCGCTGATGCGTTACAAAGCCTTGATGGATATCGGCGGGTTTCCGACAGACAGCGTCACCGAGGATTACCTCCTGACATTGCGCCTGTCGAAGAAGGGTCTCCGGACCGTCTTCTTGAACGAGCGCCTGTCGATGGGGCTCGCAGCGGAAGGCTTGCAGGAATACCTGGTCCAGCGGGGCAGGTGGTGTCTGGGCTTCATTCAGATTTTCATGAGCCCTGACGGGCCGTTCAACGTCAAGAATGGGCCTGCGCTGCCCCACCGTTTAGCACTGCTTGAGACATTTCTCTATTGGTTTGCAAGTCATGCCTTCAGAATGCTCGGATTGATTGTACCGATCCTTTATCTGCTGTTCGACGTTCGCGCGGTGGACGTCAGCCTTGCTGACGGCTTGTCCTATTTCCTGCCATCCTATGTGGCGCAGATTGTCGTCATATCCTGGTTGTCAGGAAAACGGGTCCTGCCGGTTATGACGGACGTGACCCAGCTGATTGCCGCACCGACGGTTCTGAAAGCCTGTATGGCCGGTATTCTCAAACCCAAGGGGCACAAGTTCAAGGTGACAGCCAAGGGAGGGGATCGCAGCCAGGTGCTGGTGCAATGGAACCTGTTGTGGGTGTTTGCCGGGCTGATGGCACTCACCATCATCGGCGTGATTTTGAACTTTGTTATCGATGCCGATCGCTCGCTGCAGACCACGAGTTCCGTGGCTCTGTTCTGGAGCTGGTACAACATAATCATACTGTTTCTGGCGTGCATGGCATGTATTGAGCAACCGCGTTTCAGGACCAATGAGCGGCTGTCTTCAACCAAAGCCCTGGAGCTGTCGGTTAACGGAAACCGAACCCGGCATCAGGTCCTGGATTGTTCAGTTGGTGGTGCCCGGTTTGCCGGCCGCCTGCCGGGGCCGGTTGGCAGCGACATTGTCCTTCACATGAACGGACAGGACGTGCGTGCTGAGATCGTGCGGGCATTGCCCGGCGGGTTCGCCGTGAAGGTCGAAGACACAACGCAGGCCTATGGCGCGATGGTGAACTTTGTCTACTCAGGTGATCATTCGGCAAACATCGATATCGTCAAACCTGTTCTCGTCGCCAAGCACGTGTTTTCGCGGATGATTGGATAGGTCTTTGCCGGCTGCCGATGGATCAAGCCGGGTATCATGAGCAAAACGGCACGCCCTCTGATTTTCCCTGAGCTAAAACAAGAATTACCTGTAAGTTCCCTGTTATCAGGGTATTTTCTGTTGGAAACGGTTTCGCTGCAGACTGGCTCCTCTACCCGTTTTTCGGTGGAACATTTCAGGCGGGTACTTCAAATCCATGACAATTGCCACTTCACAAGCATCGCAGGTGTCGCTGCCACGGCTGATCCTGACTATCCTGCTGCCGTTTTCGCTGTGCTATTTCCTGTCTTATCTGTACCGCGCGGTCAACGCCGTCATTGCGCCGAACCTGGTGTCGGATATCGGCCTGGATGCAGGTGAGCTTGGTTTGCTCACTGCTGCCTACCTGATCGGGTTTGCCGGGTTCCAGATACCACTCGGGTTGTTGCTGGACCGGTTCGGGCCCCGAAAAGTGCAGGCGGTCCTGTTGTGTGTCGGCGCGCTTGGAGCGGTACTGTTTGCCTATGCCGCCGGCAAGTGGGGGCTTAGTTTCGGCCGCATGCTGATCGGCATCGGATCTGCTGGCGGGCTGATGGCCGGGTTCAAGGCGGTGACCATATGGGTGCCGGAACAACGCCGCGCGCTGGCCAATGCCTGCATCATGGCAGTGGGCGGTTTGGGGATTTTATCGGCCACCGTGCCTGCAGAGTGGGCAACGGTGCAGTTCGGCTGGCGCGGCATGTTCGTCGGCCTGATGGCCGTCACCGTCGCCGTGGCGGTTTTTCTGTACCTGGTGGTGCCGGAACGCCCGAAGGAAGACGCCGCGAAGCCGGACACCGGCAGTGTTTTCAAGGCCATCGGCATTATCTATTCAGACCCGGTTTTCTGGCGCGTGGCGCCGTTCGTTGCGCTTACGGCAGGCTCACATATCGGCGTCCAGACTCTGTGGGCCGGACCCTGGATCAGGGATGTTGCCGGCATGGACCGCGATGCCGTGGCACAGGTGCTGGGGCTGTCGGCAATGGGCTTCCTTGTCGGCACCTTGATGACTGGATACATCGCCGACTGGCTGGGCCGAAAGGGTGTTGGCCTGCTGACAACCATGACCGGGTTCGTGCTGGCATTCATGGCCATACAACTGGTCATTCTGCTCGAACCGGTCGCCATGACGCCGCTGGTCTGGTTTGCCTTCGGCATGTTCGGCCAGGCTGGCATTCTGGCTTATCCATGGCTGGCGCAATATTTCGGCACCCATCTTGCAGGCCGTTCGAACGGCTGTCTCAATACGCTGGTGTTCGGTATTGCGTTTATCTCGCAATATGTCATTGGTGCCATCATCAATCTGTGGCCGGTCACCGCTGCAGGCGGCTATGAACCTGTTGCCTATCAGGTGTCTTTCGGCCTGTTCTTAGGTCTGCAGGCGCTGACATTCATCTGGTTTTTGCTGGGTGCGCCGTCGGCGCATCTGAGAAGGGAAGCAACATGACAGACCCCGTACTGGTGGAAGTGACCCGTGGCGGCGTTGTCGAAAGCCGTCATGCCGGCGCCTATGCGGTTGTCGGACCGGGCGGTGAGCTTGTCGCTTCGGCAGGCGACATTGACAGGCCGGTGTTTCCGCGCTCGGCAATCAAGGCGCTGCAGTGCCTGCCGGCGGTGGAGGCCGGTGTGGTGGAAGCCTATGGCATGGTGGATGAGGAAATAGCCCTGGCGTGTGCGTCTCACAACGGTGAGCCGGATCATATCCGTGTGGCGCGCTCAGGCCTGGCCAAGGCCGGTATCAGCGAACAGGCTTATGAATGCGGCTCTCATTGGCCGTTTCCCGGCGCTGTCTCGCGCGCCATGGTGGCTGCCGGTGAACAGGCCTCCCAGGTTCACAACAATTGTTCCGGCAAGCATTCGTTCATGCTCGCCTTCTCGGCAAAACTGGGCGTAGACCCGAAAGGCTATGTCAAACGGGATCACCCGGTGCAGCAGGCTATTGAAAAGCTGATTGGTGAGATGTGTGACTATGACCTTACCCACACACCATGCGGCGTCGACGGCTGTTCTGTGCCGACATGGGCGATCCCGCTGCGCAATGTAGCGTTGGGGTTCCAGCGCGTCGGGTCCGGTGAGGGGTTGAGTGACAACCGCGCTGAGGCCTGCAGGCGGATCATTGACGCGGTGCGTGCCCATCCGTTCATGGTTGCCGGCACCAAGCGCTTCTGTACTGACCTGATGACCGCCGTGCCGCGCGCATTCGTCAAAACCGGCGCGGAAGGGGTGTTCTGTGCCACCATTGCCCATGCCGATATTGGTATTGCCCTGAAATGCGACGACGGCGCAGGCCGTGCGGCAGAGGCCTTGCTGGCAGGCGTCATGTCCAGACTGGAGTGCTGGACCGATGCGGAGCGTGCAACGCTTGAAGCCATGTCCGATGTCACCGTGAAAAACTGGAACGGCATCGAAACCGGCCACATCAGCGCCGTCGGCGTGTAGACGTCTTATCCGGCAGCCTGCATGGCAAGCAGTGCATCGCGCGTTGTGTCATCTGCGGGAAACATCATCTCGATCTTCAATTCCGCAACCGCGATGTCTTCCGGTGTCCCGAACTGGGCCAGCGTCGAAAAAAAAGACATGGTGCCAGTGCCTGCACGATAGCGGGCCGGGATAACCGCGGGCAGCGTGCCATTGACACCGTGTGAGCCGGGTCCGAGCGTGCGGGTCAGTTGCGCCACTGCCTGGTCCAGTACCGCATCTCCGCCAAGGTGGGCGCTTTCGGTACGCAGGCGCACTGCCATGTGCTGCAGGACGTCGCGCCAGTTTTCCAGGGCCGACGACATGAGCTCCATATCCATCATCGCGTCGAGCAGGCTGTCACCCTCGCCAAGCCCGATACCGCCGAGCAGGAATGTGGCCGATGCATTGGCCTTGACGACGCGCCAGTGCTTGTCCAGTGCAAAGGCCGGAAACGGGTCGTGACGCTGCAGCGTCCAGTCCACGGCGGCACGGACATGGGCCATGTCGTCATCGCTCAACTCGCGGCGCCGGTAGGCCGGTGCAAATCCTGCTGCTCCAAGGAAGGCGTTTCGGGCCGAATGCGGCACTTCAAGCGTTTCGCACAACTGCATCGCCATTGACTGGCTCGGCCGGGCACGGCCGGTTTCCAGAAACGAGATATGCCGTGCCGAGACATTGGCGGTAAGCCCGAGATCAAGTTGGCTCATCCTGCGTTGTCCGCGCCATTGCCTGAGTGCTGCGCCAAAAGTGTTGTGCATGATTGATGCCTCTGCTGGAGGGTTTGCTCGATCTTACAGGCAACCCGCGACTGAAAACACTTACCTCGCAGGTAATTGAACCACGGCCGAATTGAACCTAGTCACAAGTGCACACGCAACCCGTTCATGGAGACGAGATAATGCAACATCAAGCAATCCTGCGCTGGCTGAAATTCGCCTGCATATGTGTAATCGGCTTTGGCCTGCTGGGTGTGCTGGCCAATGTTCCGGCCCTGTCGGGCGCAACCAGGCTGTTCATAGACCTGGCGTTCTGGCCGGTTGACGGCGTGCCTGGTGCGCCGACGCCTGAAAGCAACCTTCTGTGGGCGATCCTCAATGGCATCGTGGTCGGCTGGGGTGTGTTGTTGTGGCAAGTCACTACACGGGTCTATGCCAGATTTCCCGATGTCGGGCGCAGCATGATCCTGACCAGCATCGGCACATGGTTTGTCGTCGACAGCGTTGGGTCCGTTGCCGCTGGCGCCCCGGTCAACGCATTGATGAATGTGACATTCCTGCTGTTGTTTTTCATCCCGCTGTGGCGTCCGGCGCGCCAGGTGGAGGCATGATCCACCTCACGCACCCGTCGATTGGTTGATAGGGTGTCATGATATTCTGTGTAACACTCAACATTGGATTTGACGTTTTCAGTCCTGTTTCTGGCGCAAACCAGCGAGGAACCTGCGAGAAAACACGTTCAAATCTGTTGTTGGGATCATACTCAGGATAAGGCATCTGACCATGACAGTTCTCGACCAGGAAATGATTGCAAACGTACTGCGCCCGATTGAAGTGGCCAATGGTTTGCCCAACGCGTTCTACACGGACCCGGATGTGTATCAGGCGGAGAAGCGGGTGCTGTTCGCCTCGACCTGGGCGTGCGCAGGATTTGCCAAGGACGTGCCGAACAAGGGAGATGCCAACCCGATCAGCTTTCTCGGGCAGCCCTTGCTGGTCGTGCGTGGTGAAGGCGGCGAGGTCAAGGTTTTCCAGAATGTGTGCCGGCATCGCGGCATGATACTGGTTGAAGAAAAAACAACCCTGCGTTCCGCCATCCGCTGTCCGTATCATTCCTGGTGTTACAATCTGGACGGTTCGCTGCGCACCACCCCGCACGTGGGAGGACCGGGCCAGAACCTGCATGACTGCATCAAGCGCGAGGAGCTGGGGCTTATCGAGGTGCGCTCGCATATCTTCATGGACACCATCTTCGTCAATCTGGACGGCAAGGCGCCAGCCTTTGAAATCCATGCCGCCAAACTGTTGGAGCAGTGGACGGAGTTTGCCGACAAGCCGCTGTATCACGGTGGGCCGGAATCATCCTTTACCCTGGAAGTGGACTGCAACTGGAAGCTGGCTGTTGAGAACTATTGCGAAAGCTATCATCTGCCGTGGATCCACCCTGGCCTGAACTCCTATTCCAGGCTGGAAGATCACTATCATATCATGCAGCCGGGCAATTACTCGGGCCAGGGCACTGTTGTCTACAACCCGAAGCTGGACGACAGCGGCAGGGCTTTTGCCGATTTTGAGGGCCTGTCGGACAAGTGGGACACCGGCGCCGAATACATTTCGTTTTATCCCAACGTGCTGTTGGGCGTGCACCGCGATCATGTCTTTGCGATCATGCTGGACCCGCAGGACAATGGCAAAACCATAGAGCGCATTGAGATCTATTATACCTCGCCGGAGATGTGCGGTGATGACATGGTGGATTTGCGCGAGAAGAACGCCGCAATGTGGAAGAGCGTTTTTGAAGAAGACATTTTTGTCGTGGAAGGCATGCAGCGGGGCCGCTCCGCCTCGCTTTATGACGGCGGCAAGTTCTCGCCCGTCATGGACCCGCCGACGCACCAGTTTCACGAATGGGTTGCAACCCGTTTTGCCGGCAAATGACTGAGGAAGAACGCCTGCAGCGCGACATGCTCCAGGCTCATGAGCAAAACGATCTGGCAGCGCTGCCACCCTTGTACCTGGCAGCAGCCCGATTGCGCGAAAGCCAGGATGAGATCGATGCTGCGTGTTTTTTCTATACCCACGCTTATGTCTATGCGCTTGATTGTGGCGACCGGGAGGTTGCCGACAGCGCGCGCAGCAGGTTGAAAAGCCATGGGCGTGACAAATGAGCGGTATCGGCTCGTATCACGCCCATGATGTCAAAAAACTCTGTGTCCTGCGGCTCAGGAGCCGGAGACCAGTGTAGCAGTGGTTGCGCCTACGGCCGCAATCGCTGCCCAGACGGCGAATTTCTGCGACCCGGTCTGGCGGGGTTGGTCCGACATTGCCAGCAGCCAGAGTTCTTGTTCCTTGTCCGTTTTCATTTTCTTGTTCTTTCCGTTTGTCTGCCGCGACCAGAATACCTGCGATCGGCCCTGGCCCGGCTCATTTCATGCTTCGGTAACGCACTATATGGGGTGCCGGTTCACCGATTTTGACGGCGGAAAGAACAACAGTTCATCAAGAATATGTGATTCACGTTTGTGGCCCCGGGCGGGCTTGGAGAGCCACGCTGACGTGCCGCATTTTTTGCCAGTACATTACCTCGCAACAAGCCGGGCGAACGCCTGCCGCAATTCGCCGCTGCCGCGTTGTCCGTTTATCACCTGCTGCAATTTTCCCGCCTTGTCGAACAGCAGCAGCGTGACGTGTTTTACACCATGCTTGTTGGCAAACTGCAGACCCCTGTCAGTCCGGATGTCGGCGATGACGTAGCCGGGTTTATCTCCGTCAAGGCTCGCCAGTGCCTGCCGTGTTTTTTTCTGCAGGGCAAGGCACAGCTGGCATTGCGGGTCATGAATTTGCACAACTGATGCGGTGCCGTTGCCGACACGAGACAGATCGTGCTCGTGCGATGTGCTTTGATAGAGATGTACCACAAAGGCGCCAAGCCCGCCCACGGCCACCAGCCCAATTGCGCCATTGCGCATTGAACTGATGAAGCCGCGGCGGCCTGTGTCCACTGGTTCAGGTGCCGCTGCCTGGCTTGCTGGCTTTGACTTTTTCGCGCTCGGCTTTCTGGATTTGGCCTGTTTTCTCATGTCAGGTCACCAGAATTGGCGCGTTGGATTTCACCCGGTCATACAGATCGATGGCGTCCTGATTGATCATCCTCACGCAGCCGCTCGAGACCGCCTTGCCGATAGACTGTGGTTCGTTGGTGCCATGCAGGCGATAAAGTGTGTCGACCTTGCCTTCGAAAATGTACAGCGCCCGTGCGCCCAGCGGGTTTTTAAGGCCCGGCGGCATGCCGCCATTGCGCACGCTCCACTTTTCCAGCTTCGGATCGCGGGCAATCATTGAGTCCGGTGGCGTCCATTTTGGCCATGGCCGCTTCCATGCTACCCGGGCCCGCCCGGACCATTCAAATCCGGCGCGTCCGAGGCCAACGCCGTAGCGCATGGCAGAGCCTGCAGGTTCAACCAGGTACAGGTAGAAGTCGCTGGTATCCACAATGAGCGTTCCTGGCCTTTCTCCCGAATCATAACTGACCCGCCTGCGCCGAAACTCCGGCGCCAGGATTTCCGGATCGATAGCGGGCAGGGGAAACCGTTCGTCAGGTCGTGCGGAATAGTTGGCCGCAAAGCTGCTGTCCGGCACAAGGTCAGGCCGTGGGGCCTGTGCTTCGGGTGGATAGGTATCCTTCGGAATTGTATTGCAGCCCGCAAGCGCCAGTGCGGCGGCCCCGGTACTGATTTTGGCGAAGTGTCGCCGTGATAGAGATTTCGTCATTACTGAAACATCCTGAATTTTGCGAAACGCCACCCGTTACTCGTGTTCTGTAAGGAAAACGGGTTTGGTCATCGATGATGATGTCATTGATCACGTGGACAGATTTCTCTGCCATTGGTTCCCGAGGGCCAGGGCGTCCGGCCACGGGAAAACACAAATCACATGCACAAAACTTCAGGCTCGTGGAGGAGGTGGATCGACTGAGCCGATAGAGGAGACGATGGAAGTGTCACGCACCAGGAGATGGTCGTCAACGCCAGCAGACGAACTCGCAGCCACCTTGCTGATCACAGCTTTGCAATCTGACTTATGTGTCTGCAGCAGGTTGTTGGCGATCTCGTGTTTGTCATCACAGTCAGAGGCTTTGACAATCGTTACAGAAAGCCCGGTTGCCAGGGCGAGTTCTGAAAAACTGCCAGCGGTAGCGGTGATATACGCAGGGGCTCGCTCAAAGTGCTTCAGCGAGATAGTCAGGACCAGCGCAAATATCAGTAATATCCGTACCATGCCTACGACATAGAGGTGAGCGCCTGACAATTCTATAGCGCGGTAATCACTCTGTCGTGAGCGATCGACCCTCATTTGTACCAATCAGCTGCCTTATCGTATCAATGCCTGAATCCCGCCCCGTACAAGACGTAATTTCGCCTACCCTCCGTCCGGTTTCCAACCGGGCTGGCCATCAAAGTCTGCGATTTTCTCGTCCATGATGTCCCAGGGTTTTCTGTTTCGGGCAAATATCGCCACTTGCGGCTGCAGCAGCGAGGAATCGTCCAGGGTTCCCAGGCTCACGGTCACATAACCGGTTGAGCCACTGTTGCGTCCCAGTATCTGGCTGCCGCAGGTGGGGCAAAACAATTTGGTGACTCGATTGCCGTTGTCTGCATCAAGTGCGTATTCGGATACCGGGCCTTCGAGCTGAAAATTCTCAACGGCAAACATCGCACCGGTAGAATGACCTGCTCCGCTGAGCCGCTGGCAGTCTTCGCAATGGCAATGAGCAACAATGACCGGCTTGCCGGTTGCCTGATAGCGCACGGATCCGCAATGGCACCCACCCTTGTGAACAGGTATCGGCTGATTGTTCATGCGTCCCTCCGGTTGGTGCGGCTTTTCAGGCAGACGATCATCGCGGCGAAAACGATCAACGAACATGCAATGGCAGTTGGCGTGATTTCTTCGCCGAGAAACAGGGCAGACCAGCCCAGAGCAACCAGTGGCAGCAGCAGGTTGATCTGGCCGATGCGTGCCACCCCACCGGCGGCAAGGCCGCGATACCAGAACACCGATGCCAGAAACATGCTGACGACACCGAGATAGATCAGCCCGATCCAGCTGCTGGTTGTGACGGATTGGAAATTCATGCCCGCAATTGACCAGACCAGAACTATCAGGGCAACAGGTGTCAGCAGCGCCATGGCCCAGCTCAGTGTCGTCGTGCCACCCAGTTCGCCGGAGACACGGCCACCTTCGACATAGGCCAGGGCAACGCTGAGCAGCGCCAGAAACAACCAGCCGTCCGCCAGGCTGAGATGTCCGCCACCGGCATCATAGGCAAAGTAAAAAACGCCGGCAAAGCCGATGACACAGGCCAGCCAGAATACAGCCGGCGGACGTTCACCGCCTCTGGCAACAAAGATAATTGCGGTGGCCGCCGGCGATAATCCGGTCACGACTGCGCCGTGAACGGCCGGAACGTCCTCCAGTGCCAGAGCCAGGAAGAACGGAAACCCGACCGCCAACCCCAGTCCCATCAGGACTATGCTCGGTAACAGGCGCTTGTCAGGTAGCCGCAGTTTCCCGGAAAACGCCAGGAATGCCAATCCGAGAAAGCCGGCTATAACAATCCGCGCGCAGGTGATTGTCAGTGGCGAGAAGTCGAAAACCGCCACACGGGTGGCAACCAGTGTTCCGCTGAACCCGAGCATGCCGAGACAACCGAGCAGGACACCGTCGGTCCAGTGGGCGCTTTTGTCTGTCATGCAGCCTCTGCCGGTTTGTGGACAGCCACGCCTGCCATCACAAGTACAACACCAAGAACATCCTGCAGGGTCGGGATCTGAGCCAGCACGATTGCTGCGATGATTGTAGCGGTTGCCGGCAGCAGTGCCAGCAGTAAAGCGAATGAAGATCGCGGCAGGCGAGACATGGCAAGCTGGTCGCAGACATACGGAATAACCGATGAGCAGATGCCGACCCCGATGCCGGCCAGTACCAGAGTGAGGGTCCCAAACGCCCGCCATGCCTGCAGGAAACCGATTGGCATCAGCACGATGAAGGCAATGAACATGGCGGCACCCAGACGGTCCACCCCTCCGCTTGCCCCGCCTTCAGCCGCCTTGTGGCCCAGGACGATATATCCGACGAACATGGCGCCGTTCAAAGTCGCCCAGAACAGGCCGAACGGGTCTGTCGACCATTTGACGTCTATAAGAATAACGACGCCCAGAACCGCCAGTCCGAGAGCGGCGGCATTGCGCCTGGTGCGCAGGCCATAGAGCGCAACCCCGATGGTACCGATGAACTCCATCGCCGCCACCAGGCTCATCGGCAGGCGCTCAAGTGCGAGGTAAAAGGCAGTATTCATCACGGCCAGACAGACACCGAGACCGATAAGCAATACCCGCCCGTTGCGGTCAGCGTCCAGAAACACCGTCCAGGGTTTGGTGAACGGCGCAAAGATCAGCGCCGCTGATGCAATCCTGAACCACGCCACGCCCAGCACGCCGACTGCGGGAAACAGCAGCACCGCAAATGAAGGGCCGAGATAATGAAACACCGCACTGACGCCGAACCATGCCTGCGGCGGTACGTTTTCCGCCGCCTTGTTGAATGCTGTTTGCTGATTGGTCATATTTTTTCGCACTTTGTCATTCCCTGATAGTAGAAGGGTGAAGGGCGATTTCACATGGGTGATAGAAAGTGATAGTTTCTCATTTCAGAAGTAATAAAGGTAAATTATGTGAATAGACTTCGATATGAAAATGGCAGCCTTGATGCGGTAGATCGCAAGCTGCTCGACGCGTTGATCGAGAATGCCCGCACCAGCAATGCGGAACTTGCACGCCTGGTGGGCCTGTCTGCCCCCAGTGTTGCAGAGCGTATCAAGCGGCTGGAGGAGGCCGGTGTCATTGAAGGCTATTCGGCCACCGTCAATCCGGGCGCCCTTGGCCTCCCAATTGCTGCATGGCTGCGCATCAGGCCGATACCCGGCGAACTTCACAGGGTGGCGCAGATACTGCGTGGCCTGCCCGAGATCGTCGAATGTGACCGCATCACCGGTGAAGACTGTTTTATCGCCCGCGCCCATGTCCGCTCGGTCGGTGATCTGGAAACGCTGATCGACGAATTGATTTCCTATGCCATGACAAACACGTCCATTATCCAGTCATCACCAGTTGAGCGCCGATTACCCCGTTTTCCCTGACACTGCTACGGAGATCGCAATGGCGAAGGCAGACAACAAGACCAAATCGACCGCCGCTTCGGTTGAGGCGTTTCTTGGGTCGGTGGAGCATGACACCAGGCGCGCAGACGGGTTTGCTCTGCTTGACCTGTTTAACCGGGTCACCGGTCTGAAGCCGAAAATGTGGGGGCCATCGATCATCGGCTACGGGCGATATCACTACAAATACGAGTCAGGCCGCGAGGGAGACCACCTGATCACCGGCTTCAGCCCGAGAAAAAGCGCTCTGAGCATCTACATCATGCCCGGCTATCGGGACATGTCTGACAAGCTTGCCCGCCTCGGCAAGCACAAGACCGGCAAGAGCTGCCTGTATATCAACAAGCTCGCCGACATTGATCTGAACGTTCTGGAAGAGATCGTGCTCGACGGCATTGCCTACATGAAAGATAACTACGAGGTTTTCGACGAATAGTGCCTGTACAACGTCGTTCTATTCCGCTGCTTCCTGCGAATAACCAAGCTTGGCATTCAGCTTGGTGAGCAGGCGCATGGCGGCTTCCGCGATGACCGTGCCGGGTGGAAAGATGACAGCGGCTCCCATGTCGGTGAGCGCCTCGAAATCCTGTGGCGGTACCACGCCGCCGACCGCGATCATGATGTCAGTGCGGCCTTCCGCTTCCAGTGCGGCCCGTAAGGCGGGCACCAAGGTGAGGTGGCCGGCGGTCAGCGATGAAACACCGACAACATGAACATTGTTTTGCACCGCCTGACGGGCAACTTCCTCGGGTGTTGAAAACAGTGGCCCGATGTCCACCTGGAACCCGATGTCGGCAAACGCCGTTGCAATGACCTTCTGGCCGCGGTCATGGCCATCCTGGCCCATCTTGGCGACAAGAATCCGGGGTTTGCGGCCATCGGTTTCCTCAAATGCGTCCACCATGGCCTGTGCCCTGGCGGCGCTTTCCGACTTGTCGCCTAGTGCCTTGCGATAGACGCCTTCAATAACGTGGGTCTTGGCCACATGCCGTTTCCACACTTTCTCAAGCGCCAGCGAGATTTCGCCGACTGTCGCCTTGGCGCGTCCCGCATCGACAGCGGCTGCCAGCAGATTGCCGTCGCCGGATTTTGCAATCCGGGTCAGGTCTGCGAGCTTTTCCGTCACTTGAGCGTCGTCGCGCTCGGCTTTCAGGCGCGCCAGCTTGTCCAGTTGCTGGGTCCGCACGGAAGAATTGTTGACCTTCAGAATATCGATCTCGGCTTCATCACTGGCGAGATATTTGTTGATGCCGACAACGGTCTGCTCACCGGAATCGATGCGTGCCTGGGTGCGCGCAGCCGCTTCCTCGATCCGCAGCTTGGGCAGGCCCTGTGAAATGGCTTCGGCCATGCCGCCGAGATTTTCGATCTCTTCAATATGAGCCCAGGCCTTTGCAGCCAGGTCGGCTGTCAGGCGCTCGACATAGTAGCTGCCGCCCCAGGGATCGGCGACCCGGCAGGTGCCGGCTTCCTGTTGCAGGAACAATTGCGTGTTGCGGGCAATGCGGGCTGAAAAATCCGTTGGCAGCGCCAGGGCTTCATCCAGTGCGTTGGTGTGCAGCGACTGGGTGTGGCCCTGTGTGGCGGCCATGGCTTCAATGCAGGTGCGCCCGACATTGTTGAATACGTCCTGCGCCGTCAGAGACCAACCCGACGTCTGGCAGTGAGTGCGCAGCGACAGAGAGCGATCACTTTGCGGGTTGAACTCTTTCATCAGCTTGGCCCACAACATGCGCGCCGCACGCATCTTGGCGATCTCCATGAAATAGTTCATGCCGATGGCCCAGAAGAACGAAAGTCTCGGCGCAAACTTGTCGATGGGCAGGCCAGCCGCCACGCCGGCGCGGGCATACTCGACCCCGTCGGCGAGTGTGTAGGCAAGCTCCAGGTCCGCCGTGGCACCGGCTTCCTGCATGTGATAGCCAGAGATCGAGATCGAGTTGAACTTCGGCATGTTCTGCGAGGTGTAGGCAAAGATGTCGGAGATGATACGCATCGACCGGCTTGGCGGGTAGATATAGGTGTTGCGCACCATGAACTCTTTCAGGATGTCATTCTGAATGGTGCCGGTCAGCTTTTCCGGCGCCACGCCCTGTTCTTCTGCCGCCACGATGTAAAGCGCCAGTATCGGCAGGACGGCGCCGTTCATGGTCATTGACACCGACATCTGGTCGAGCGGGATGCGGTCAAACAGGGTGCGCATGTCATAGATGGAGTCAATCGCCACACCCGCCATGCCGACATCGCCTGAAACCCTCGGATGATCGGAATCATAGCCGCGATGGGTCGCGAGATCGAAGGCGATCGACAGGCCTTTCTGTCCGGCCGCCAGATTACGGCGGTAAAACGCGTTGGAATCCTCAGCCGTGGAGAAGCCTGCATACTGGCGAATGGTCCACGGCTGGGTGGCATACATGGCGGGGTAGGGCCCGCGCAGATAAGGCGCCGCACCCGGCCAGGTGTTCAGGAAATCGAGACCTGCCACGTCTGATGCATGGTAGGCAGATTTGACATCGATGCCTTCCGGTGTCGCGAAGGTTTGCGTCTCCTGTCTGCCGGAACCGGTTGGCAGGTCAAAACTGAATTCAGAAAAATCCGGCAATGTGCTCATGATGCCTCTCCTGTAGCCAGTATGGAAAGTTCGTTCAGCAGCTCCAGCATATCTTGCCCGGCATGGACAAACCGTTGAACCCCGGCGGCTGTCAGCGACGCTTCCATCTCTCCCGGTTTGCCGGCCATCATAATGTATGTCGCGCCTTGTTGCGCAAGCGACCGGGCCGCCTCTTCTGCTTCACCGGAGTAAACGGCATCGGAGGAGCAGATACAGGAGATGTTCAGTTTGCTGGCGGCCAGTTCGTCCGGTGGTCCGGTGACAACGTCAACACCGCCTGACGCGAGCAGGTTGCTCATCCAGGTGGCGCGCACCGTGAAGTCGGCAGGTTTCCCCAGCACAGCAAGGAACACGGTTGGCCGGGTTCCTGTGTCAGATAGTACGGCATCGCTGGTATCGCGGAGCGCCTCAAAGCCCTCACTCAGGCGGTGCTGCTGCAAGGCTTTGCAGGTTTCCATGCCGGCTGCCGGGGCGGCGTCACCGATTTTCCAGTCAGCCGGAACGTACATATCCAGCGTCTTGTTCGGCGCTTCGTTGAGGTTTGGGAATTCAGATACACCGGTAAGCGACATCTTGCGCCGGGCAATGTTTTTGTCGCGCGCAATCCGGACATCCGCAATCATTGCCTGTACTTTGCCGTCTGTCAGTGCTGCCATCATGCCGCCGTGAGCTTCAATGATCTGGAAAACGGACCATGCAGAGCGGGCCAGTTCATGAGTGAGATCTTCAACATGGCCGGAACCGGCTGTTGCATCGCGCACCCGGCCAACGCGGGATTCTTCCAGCAGCAGGGATTGTACATTACGCGCCATGCGCCGGGCGAAGCCGTCGGGAAGCCCCAGCGCATGGGTGAACGGCAGGACGCTGACACTGTCCGCACCGCCAATACCGGCGGCAAAACTGGCTGTTGTTGCGCGCAGCAGGTTCACGTGCGGATCGCGTTTTGACATCATTCGCGCAGCGGTTTCAACGTGAAGGGTGACAGGTGTCGGAGCCAGTCCTGACACGTCCAGCAGTCTTGCCCACAACAACCTCGCGGCACGCAGTTTGGCAATGGTGACAAACTGGTCAGCGTCCGTCGTCAGCATCATGGACATACGCGGTGCTACATCCGCCGGTGTAATGCCGCCTGCCTCCAGCATGCGCAAATAGTCAACTGCTGTTGCAAGCGCAAATCCCAGTTCCTGTGCCTCGGAACACCCGGCCCCGTGATATACGCGGGCATCGGCCTGTGCCACCGGTCCCTGATGATCCATGCCGGTGGCCAGTGTGAACATCTCGCCAAACCGGCGCGACAGTTCGCTGCGTTCGGTCACCTTGCCGCCATGCGCATATGCGCCGAGGGGATCAAGGCCGAGCGTCAGGCTGCAGCGTGACAGGTCAAGCCGCCTGCGCTTGTACTCGTCGAGCACCACAAGCGCGAGGTCGCGCCCGTGCCTCCCGCCATCAAGCCGTAGATCAATCAGGTCCAGTTCGACACCTTCAAACAGTCGCTGCACGGAGCGGACGTCGGTAACTGCAACACCTGACGCACCCGCAGATATGCTGCCCGGCAGGACCAGTGAGATACCGCTGGCTCCGTTCATCAGGTCGTCGAGCATCTGGGTGTTGGCGGCAGCTATCTCCGGTATGTCGGAGCGTTGCACAAGCGTCCAGGCATCCGCAGCGGCCCGCGCGGGGGCGGCAGGCAACGGAGTTGCATTTTCTGCTGCGCCGTAAACCGGTTCGATAACGATACCGTCCGCCGTACGGGTTCGCAGGGTCTCGTACGACTTAGCCTTCAGGCTCGCATCGACAAGCGCGCGCCAGTCGTCGCGTTCAAGGGCGGGGAACTCATCTGCCAGTTTCAACTCGCTCATCGTGCAGCCATATCCATTCGCATGTTGCGTTGCACAATTTTGTAGCGCAGCGTCCCGCTTTCTGCAAATCGACTTTCGTCAAAGGTATCCCGAAATTCCCGGAATCGAATTGGCGACATCTTTTACAAGGTCTTCGCCGGCCTTTTCCTTGGCATAACCCAGGGTTTCCTTACCGAGCACCTTGATCTGATCCATGCTGAGGCCCGTTGCCTGCAGCTTGCTGACAGCAGCCAGCGGCCCGCCCATCAGCCCGCCACCGAGCATGCCCAGCAGCCCGCCACCGCGCGCGCCGTCACCGCCGTGCAGTTGCGCCAGTTCGCCGGCGCCCGGAATGGCGTCGAACAATTGCGCCACCTTGGCCTTGTCACCCTGAGTCTTGACCAGTGACAGCATGATCCCGGTCGCCTTTTCAGCTGCATCCGGTGCGAGACCGGTTTTTTCAACGATCCGGTCAATCAGATCCTGCATAAGTGTATTCCTTTTGGTATTTACAGGTTAGGCATTGCTCTTGCGAAGGTTGTATAGCAATTTCACGACACACCAACAGTTTTGGCAGGCAGGTAGAATAAAATGACCGATGGAACAGTTTTTCTGGGGACGAGCGAAAAACGCGAGGAGCTATTCCTGAAGCTCGCAAACCGCCACGGCCTGATTACCGGCGCCACCGGTACCGGCAAGACGGTCACCCTGCAGATACTGGCGGAAGGATTTTCCGCCGCCGGTGTGCCGGTGTTTGCCGCAGACGTCAAAGGCGACCTGTCTGGTATATCGCGCGAAGGCGAACCTAAGGATTTTCTGCTCAAACGGGCAAAGAAAATCGGCTTTGATGATTATGGTTTTGAAGCTTTTCCGACCATTTTCTGGGATCTGTTCGGCAAGCAGGGCCACCCCATCCGCACCACCATTACCGAAATGGGGCCATTGCTGATTTCGCGGCTGATGGGGCTGACTGATGCCCAGGAAGGCGCGCTCAATATTGCCTTCCGGATTGCCGATGAAGAAGGCCTGCTGTTGCTGGATCTGAAAGACCTGCGCGCCATGTTGTCGGAACTGGCCAATCGCGGCAGCGAGCTGACATCTGACTATGGCAATGTGAACCGCCGCACCATCGGCGCCATTCAGCGCCGGTTGATCGTGCTGGAAGAACAAGGTGGTGAAAACTTCTTTGGCGAACCGGCACTCGATATCAAGGACCTGATGCGCACCACGCGCGACGGGCGCGGTTTCATAAACATTCTTGCGGCCGACGAGTTGATGCAGTCACCGCAATTGTACGCCACCTTCCTGTTGTGGCTGATGTCGGAACTGTTTGAGGAAATGCCCGAGGTTGGCAATCCGGACAAACCGAAGCTGGTGTTCTTTTTTGACGAAGCCCACCTGCTGTTCAATGAAGCGCCGAAGAGCCTTTTGACCAAGGTTGAACAGGTGGTGCGGCTGATCCGTTCGAAAGGGGTCGGCGTCTATTTCGTCACGCAGAACCCGCTTGATGTGCCCGACACGGTTCTGGCCCAGCTCGGCAACCGGGTGCAGCACGCGCTGCGCGCCTTTACCCCGCGCGACCAGAAGGCAGTCAAGGCTGCAGCTACCACGTTCCGCCAAAACCCGAAGTTCGACACCGAGGAAGTGATTACCCAGCTTGGCGTGGGTGAAGCGCTGATTTCCACGCTGGACCTGAAAGGTGTGCCGTCGATGGTTGAACGCACCCTGATCCGCCCGCCGTCAAGCCAGATGGGCCCGGTCATGCCGGCAGAGCGCACCCAGTCGGTCAAGAACAGCCCCGTCTATGGTTTGTATGATGAAGCTGTTGACCGGGATTCGGCTTTTGAAAAATTACGTGTGAAAGCAGAAAAAATCGCTGAACAGCAGCAGGCTGCTGCCGAGGCAAAGGAAAAGGCCAAGGCCAAAAAAGCAGCAGCCAAGAAGACGTCTTCACGGTCAAAGGGCCGCTCCAGGCGCACTGATTCCGCCACCGACCGGTTCGTCAAAAACATGGCCAGCACAGTTGGCCGACAGATCGGCAATATGCTGGTGCGTAACGGTGGATCAATCGTGCGCGGAATTCTGGGCGGTCTGTTGAAGCGATAAACTTTCTGGAACTCAGTTGTCCAGAATGATTGTATCGGCGATCTCGATGTCAAAGCCGGACAGGCCGACATAATGGCGCGACCGGCTGGCAATCAGCCTGATCGACGTCACCGACAGATCGCGCAGGATTTGTGCGCCAAGCCCCACATCGCGCCAGCTTTCAGCCCGCGCACGCGACGACGCGGTGTCTTCATCAAGGTCCGGCTGGCCGAGTTTTGACGCCGGCACTCCAGCCACGCCTTCGCGCAGATAGATCAGGATGCCGCAGCCTTCCTTGCGGAAAATCTCATACACTGCGTTCAACGTATCGCGGTTGCCCAGAACGTCTTCAACCAGGTCCTGTCGGTGCAGGCGAACCGGAATGTCCTTGCCGGATGACGTATCGCCATAAACCAGCGCCAGATGCTGAACCGGGTCGAACGAGGTCGAATAGGCAATGCCGTTGGCTGGTCCTGACGGGGTGTCCACCGGAAATTCGCTGTCGCGCTCAACCAGGCGTTCGCGCTGCTGGCGATAGGCGATGAGATCGGCCACGGAAATGATCTTGAAATCGTGTTCTCGGGCGAAATCCGTGACCTGCTGGCCGCGCTTGACCGTGCCGTCATCATTGACCAGTTCACAGATCACACCGACCGGCGGCTCGCCAGCCAACCGGGCCAGATCGACCGCCGCCTCGGTGTGTCCGGAGCGCATCAGCACGCCGCCGCGCTTGGCGATCAGCGGAAACACGTGGCCGGGACGGACAAAATCTTCAGCGTGTACGTTGGCATTTGCCAGTGCATGCACAGTGGCGCTGCGTTCCTTCGCCGAGATGCCGGTGGTCAGGCCTTCCTTGTAATCGATCGATACCGTAAACGCGGTGCCGAGCGGGGCGTCATTGTCCGACACCATGGGGTCCAGCTTGAGACGGCGGGCGTCTTCGCGCGTCATCGGCGCGCAGACAATGCCGGAGCCGTGGCGCACCATCATGGCCATCTGCTCGTTTGTGACCTTGGAGGCGGCAGCAATCAGGTCGCCTTCGTTTTCCCGGTCGTCATCGTCGACCACCACCACCATCTCGCCGGCCTTGATGGCCGCAATCGCGCTTGTAACGGTATCCAGCGAACTGGTCATGTCATGTTCTCCTTCAAGGTGCGGTGAAAAATCCACCGGCTTCACCTTGTCGCGGGTCAATATCTGTATTTTGACGGCAAGATCCAGCGACGGCGTGTCACCAGAGAGCAACTGCGAAATTCGCCCGGCGGAAATGTCCAGCGCGCGGGCAAATTTTGCCTTGGTGGTGTCGGTCTGCTTTAGCCATTCATCGAGTTTCATGATACAAGGCTTTAGCAGGGCTAAAGGGTATGGGAAAGGAGATTGTGCACTGCCGGGCACAAAATACCACAGCCTGAGATCAGGTGAGCGACATCAGGTCCGGCCACCCACGAGCTTGCGGGCGCGAGCCAGCAGGCGGCCGTCGGTAATAGCCAGGCCGATTGCAATTAGACCGAACCCGAGCCATGCCTCAAGCCCAAGCTGTTCACCAAGGAACGCGACGCCAAGGCCAATGGCAAATGGCGGGATCAACAGTGTTACAAGCATGAGGTTGGCAGCACCGGCACGCGCAAGAATGGCAAAATACAGCAGATACGCTATGGCGGTTGAAAAAATTGCCACTGAAATGAGCGACGCCCATACATTAGGGGAAAGGCTCAGGACAGGCAGGCCGTCCGACCAGATGGCGATCGGGATCATGAGAACGGTACTGCCGGTGAGCATGCCGAGCGCGTTCATCTCCGGCGCATTGTCGGACAGGGAGACTTTACCCCAAACACTTGCGAACGCGTAAGACAGGGATGCACCCAGAACGGCAAGCTGGGCGAGGTTCCTGAGGTCGAGATTCGTCAGAGCATCAAATCCCATAATCACGGCAACTCCAAACACGCCAAACACCGCGCCGATGATTTTTCGCGATGTGAGCGGTTCATCAATCAGCAGGAGACCAGAGACAACGGCCCCGAAAACAGCCGTTGTGCCATTGAGAATTGAGGCCAGACCGCTCTCGATTGTCTTCTGACCCCAGAAGATCAGCGAGAACGGTATGGCATTGTTCAAGGCACCCATGACCAGGTAAGCAAACCAGGTTTTCAGCGAGGTGGGGATTTTCGTTCCGCGCCACAAGACGACCAGCAGCAGCACAGGAACCGCCCAGAATACCCGATGCAGCGTTATGGTCAGCGGCGGCACTTCTGCAAGTGCAACCTCTGCAAAGAAGAAGGACCCACCCCAGACTGCGGCCAGTGCCAGCAGTAACAGGCCGGATATCAGATCAATCGTGGGTGCTGTTTTTTTGGTCATCAGGCTTCGTCGCATGAAACCCTGATGCAGACCACCCGTTTCCTGGGCCGGCTGACCACAATCGCCCGGCGCGACAATATTTCTGCGGGAGAAACAAAACCCCGCCAGAATGACGGGGCTTGCATTGCGGTCTGCGGAGCCAGTGCGACGGCTCCGCAATCCTGATCAAAATGTCGCTTCCGCCGGTCAGGCAGCAGAATGCAACTGCTCGACATATTCCCAGTTCACCAGGTTGTCGAACCAGGCTTCCAGGTATTTCGGGCGCGCATTGCGGTAATCGATGTAATAGGAATGCTCCCACACATCGCAACCCAGGATCGGTGTAGCACCGTGCATCAGCGGGTTTTCGCCGTTTGCGGTTTTCATGACGGCAAGCTTGCCGTCCTTCACCGCAAGCCATGCCCAGCCGGAGCCGAACTGGGTAACGCCGGCATTGATGAAATCTGCGCGCATCTGGTCATAGCCACCAAGATCGCTGTCGACTGCGGCCTGCAGGGAACCCGGCAGGCTCTTGCCGCCGCCGTTTGGCTTCATCCAGTTCCAGAAGTGCAGGTGGTTGTAGTGCTGGCCGACATTGTTGACGAGGCCTGCATTGCCTTCTGAAAAAGCCGCCTTGCAGATGTCTTCCAGAGACTTGTCCGCATGAGGGGAGTCTTTCAGCAGGTTGCCGCCATTGGTGACGTAGGCCTGGTGATGCTTGTCGTGGTGAAACTCAAGTGTTTCCTTGGACATGTACGGACCAAGTGCATCATAGGCATAGGGGAGATCAGGAAGTTCGAGAGCCATTTTGGGTAAGCCTCCAGCTTTTTTAGAGTTATAGAGTTCCAGGGTCGAGACCCTAGAAGAATGCCTGGATACCGGTTTGTGCCCGGCCCAGAATGAGTGCGTGAACATCGTGTGCACCTTCATACGTATTCACGGTTTCAAGGTTCACCATGTGGCGAATGACATGATATTCGTCGGAAATGCCGTTACCACCGTGCATATCACGCGCCATGCGCGCGATGTCCAGGGCCTTGCCGCAATTATTGCGCTTCAGAATGGATATGGATGTTGGTGACAATCGGCCTGCTTCAAGGCCGCGGCCCAGCGCCAGGCAACCGTGCAGGCCCAGTGTGATCTCGGTCTGCATGTCGGCCAGTTTTTTCTGCACCAGCTGTGTGGCAGCCAGTGGCCGGCCGAACTGCTTGCGGTCGAGCGTGTACTGACGCGCCCGGTGCCAGCAGTCTTCAGCAGCCCCGATCACGCCCCAGGCAATGCCGTAGCGCGCCTTGTTGAGACAGCCGAACGGACCGGACAGCCCGCGCGTATTGGGCATCAGGGCGTCTTCAGGCACTTCGACATTGTCGAGCACGATTTCACCGGTAACAGACGCACGCAGGGAGAATTTGCCTTCGATCGTCGGTGTCGAAAAGCCTTTCATGTCGCGCTCGACGATAAAGCCGTGAATGCCTTCATCCTCCAGTTTTGCCCAGATCACGGCAATGTCGGCGATGGGGGAATTGGTGATCCACATTTTCGAGCCGTTCAGCACATAGCCGGACGACGTGCGCTTGGCGCGGGTCTTCATGCCGCCGGGATCCGAGCCTGCATCAGGCTCGGTCAGGCCGAAGCATCCGACCATCTCGCCGGTGGCCAGTTTGGGCAGGTATTTCTTCTTCTGGGCTTCAGAGCCATAGGCCTCGATCGGGTGCATGACGAGTGAGTTCTGCACCGAAATGGCGGAGCGATAGCCTGAATCGACCCGTTCGATTTCCCGTGCGATCAGGCCGTAGGCAACATAGCCGAGACCCTGACCGCCATAGGCCGGATCGGTCATGATGCCCATCAGGCCAAGCTCGCCGGCCTCGGTCATGATTTCTCGGTCAAAGCGTTCATCGCGAAACGCCGATTTGACCCGGGTAGCCAGCTTGTCGTTGGCAAATTCGCGCACGCTGTCGCGGATCATGCGTTCTTCTTCGGTCAGCTGGCCTTCCAGGTCGAGCGGATCTTCCCAGTTGAAGTCGGCAACCACGGCAGGCTTGACGGAAATGGAATGGGCGGCATCTGACATCATGAGGCCTCCTTGTTGTTACGATCAGATTTGGCGGCAATGTGCGACGGATTGAAACCGGTTGCAAGGTCTGTGAGGGGCTGATTGGTTGAAACCGGCTATTGCTGATCAGGCGGGGCAGCCTGCATGATTTCGCCAGGGGTTTATTGTCTTCGCTGATTCTCTATCTGGCTGGCATCAATCTTGTCACGTTCGCGATGTTTGCCTGGGACAAGTACAGCGCTATCAAGGGCCAGTGGCGCATTCCGGAAAAGACCTTGCTGGCACTGGCGCTTGCCGGCGGGAGCCCCGGCGCGATAATCGCCCAGCAACGGCTGCGACACAAGGCCCGCAAACAGCCGTTTCGGTTCCAACTCATACTAATTGCGGGCCTGCAAGCAGTGCTGCTTGCGCGCCAGTGAACCGGCGCTCATGTCGAGTGGCGTGAGATAAAGTTCGCGAAGCACCTCACCAGGCGAAAGAGGGGCTAAACTGCACTCATGATCCTTGTGACCTTAGTGATAATCGATAACTTCGACATTTTCCGGACCGCCATCCGTCCACACAAAACAAATGCGCTATTGCCGGTTGATGCGAACTGAAGGCTGGCCTGCACGGTAACCTCTCAGCTTTTCCGGATGGTTGCTTGGTGGAAAACGCAAGTCCTCAAGTTTTGCGCATGCATAATGTATCATGTCTTGGTAGGATTAGGCCCCACAAGATGGGCAGACAGGCAAACTCTAAGCCTCTCCGGTATCCATCCTGTCAGCCACCATCAGGCCGAAGGCATACACCAGCGCCACTTCCTTCAACCGGTCAAACCGGCCCGGTGAGCCGCCGTGGCCGGCGCCCATCTGGGTTTTGAACAGCAACAGGTTGTCGTTGGTTTTAAGTTCGCGCAGCTTCGCCACCCATTTGGCCGGTTCCCAGTAGGTGACGCGCGGGTCGGTCAGGCCGCCGACAGCCAGTAGATTAGGGTAGTGTTGAGCCGATACATTGTCATACGGACTATACGAGCGCATATAGTCGAAGGCTTCCTTGCTCGCGATCGGATTGCCCCATTCCGGCCATTCCGGCGGGGTCAGCGGCAGCGTGTCATCCAGCATGGTGTTGAGCACGTCGACAAACGGCACCTCGGCGATGATGCCCTCAAACAGCTCAGGCGCCATGTTGGCGATGGTGCCCATCAGCATGCCGCCGGCGCTGCCGCCCTGCGCCACGATATTGCCTTCGCTGGTAAAACCTTCCGCTGCCAGATGCCGGGCTGCGGTGATGAAATCGGAAAAAGTATTTTTCTTGGTCATCATCTTGCCGGCCTTGTACCAGCCATAGCCCTTGTCCTTGCCGCCTCTGACATGGGCGATGGCGTAGACGAAGCCGCGGTTGGCCAGCGACAGGATGTTGGTGTTGAAGCTCGCCGGTATGGCAATGCCGTAAGAGCCGTAGCCGTACAGCCACACCGGTGCCGACCCATCTAGTTTTGTGTCCTTGTGATAAAGCAGGGAGATCGGCACCAGCGCGCCGTCTTCCGCAGGTGCCATGATGCGCCGGGTCACATAATCAGCCGGATCGTGGCCTGACGGTACTTCCTGCTGCTTGCGCAAGGTGCGCTGCCTGCTCGCCATATCATAGTCAAATACCTGCGAAGGCGTGGTCATGGAGGCATAGGAAAACCGGATCATGCTGGTGTTGAATTCATAGCCCGACGACATGCCGAGTGAATAGGCTTCCTCGTCAAACGAAACCGAGTGTTCTTCGCCTGACCCCAGCTCCCGCACGATAATGCGCGGCAGGCCTTCATGGCGTTCAAGACGCGCCATATGGTCGGCAAAAACCGTATGATCGAGGATCAGCGTGCCCGGCGTGTGCGCCACCAGGTCCTGCCAGTTTTTCCGGACGGGGTCGCTGACCGGCGCTGTGACAATGCGAAAATCTTCAGCGTCAGCTGAATTGGTGAGGATGTAGAGCACCCCGTGTGCCTCATCGACACTGTATTCATGGCCCGGTTCACGCGGTTCGATCAGACGCGGCGGCGTCAGCGGCTCTTTAGCAGGGATCAGCCAGCTTTCTGCTGATTGATGGTCATGACAATCGATAATGATCCAGTCGCCGGACTGGCTCTTGCCGACACTCATGAAGAAACCGGCATCGGGTTCTTCATGCACCAGCACGTCGTCGGAGACCGGGCTGCCGATTTCATGGCGAAAGAGCTTTGACGGCCGGTGGTTGTCATCCAGACGAATGTAGAAGATGTACCTGCAATCGGCTGACCACACGCCGCTGCCGCTGGTGTCAGGGATCACGTCAGCCAGGTTCTCCGACGCACCGGCCTCGCGCAGTACCAGGGTAAAGAACTCCGATCCCTTGTCGTCATACCCGAACGCCAACAGCTTGTGGTCGGGCGAATGAGATGCACCACCGATACGGTAGTACTCCTTGCCATCGGCCTCCTTGTTGCCGTCAACCAGAACGGTTTCGTCATTGCCGTCATGATCGGTGCGCACAAACAACGGTTGCTGGCCACCGGTGATGTATTTCACACCGTATGAATATTCACCATCAGGTGACGGTACACTGGAATCGTCTTCCTTGATGCGCCCTTTCATCTCGTCGAACAGGGTCTCCTGGAGGTTTTCGGTCGGTGCCATGGTATTTTTCACCCAGGCATTCTCGGCTTCCAGATAGGTCCGGATTTCTGTACCCAGAACCGACGGGTCGCGCATCACCTCTTGCCAGTTATCGGCGCGAAGCCAGCCATAGTCATCTGTCAGTGTCTGACCATGAATATCCCGGGAAACAGGCTTTTTGACCGCGCGTGGAGGTGTCGTTGTCATCGAAAATCCGATTCAAAAAATGCAAAAGTCAGGAAAGTTTCAGGCTTTCGGCCTGAACTTCATGGCGGCACCGTTCATGCAGTAGCGTTGCCCGGTCGGCGCCGGCCCGTCCGGAAACACATGGCCAAGATGTCCATCGCATGATGCACAGCGCACTTCTGTGCGCTTCATGAGAAATGACCGGTCAGAATGCTCGCTGACAGACTCCGGGGACTTGGGCTGGAAGAAACTCGGCCACCCCGTGCCTGAATCGAATTTGGCCTCCGATTTGAACAGGTCCGTGCCGCACCCGGCGCAAACATAGGTGCCTTCGTCCTTGTAGTTGTTGAATGGGTGGGAAAACGCTCGCTCGGTCCCGTGCTTGCGCAACACATGATACTGCTCGTCGTTCAGTTGTTCACGCCATTGCGCGTCGGTCTTGCTTTTGTCGTCGGTCATCGTCCTGATCCGTCTTCGTTGAAGTATAAGATAATCGATTGGGCAATCATTGCGGGTTTTTCAAGTCTTTCAACGAAAATTGAAACGTCGAAGATTGCCCTGACGAAATTATCTTCCTGAGTAACCCGATAGATCCTGACCTCACCACGAACCCTGTCGCCTGCCAGCACCGGCGCGATGAAGCGGACTTTGTTCATGCCGTAATTGACGATGCGGCCAGCGTTCTCGATGCGCACCAGATCATACATCATGACGGCAAGCATGGATAATGTCAGATAACCGTGCGCAACAGGTGCATGTCCCAACTCGTCTTGGGTACGTTCGGAATCCAGATGTATCCACTGCCGGTCATCTGTGGCGTCTGCAAACGCATCTATGCGTGACTGGGGGATATCGATCCATCTGCCAGGGCCGATGGTTTCGCCAACGTGGCGTAAAAGCTTTTCCGGAGCGTCAATTTCAAGCAATGTCAGATATCCGTTAACTGGTTCTTTTTGCAGTTTTCTTTATTCCATTAAGCCGGTTTACACCATTGCTGGTGTTATCTACATCCCTGATAGGGACAATGCGTAGACAGTATTGAGCGGATTAGGTGAGTTTCGACGGCGATATACAGGCGGCGGGAGGCGTTCAACCCAATGAAGGGTTGATTGCGGCAACGCTGTTGCATTGCAATCCTGCCAGGGTAATTCCGCAGGTTGATGAACTCCCCAGTGCCGCCAACAGCCTCGTTGACCGCCTGCTGACGTCGGTTACATCCCTCAAACTGGCAGAAAATGTCGTAAGCATTCTGGTCGAAACGCCGGAGGCTGACGAGGAAGCGGTCGAGGCAGCTGAAGCTGACCAAGCTGCAGAAGCAGACGAGGCGGCCGAAACCGCTGAAGTCAGCACTGGCAAGACTGCCGCGAAGGGCACAAAAGGAAAGAAAGCAGCGCCGGACAAGCAGGCGCTGGAGGATGCCAGCCGTGATCTGGTTGCCATCATGATCCTGCCATCAGGTCAGGCCCAACCGCAGGAGCGGTTCTTCGCCGGTGACGCACTGCTTGGTATTATGCCCCACCTGCCGCCAGCCGATCTGACCAGCCTGGCCAGAACCGTGGCCCGCCTGGATGTTGTCTCCGAACGGCTCAGGACATTCCTTGTTACCCATTCTGACAACGACATTTCCTGCAGAATGCTGAAGGACGCTCATTATATTTCAGATGTTGATCTGTTGAAGGTGATCCCAACCGGCAGCGAACAACAATTGCGGCTGATTGCGCGACGCAGGTTGTTGAATGTGGTTGTCTGTGACGCGATTATTGAAGCAGGCAATGCGCCCGCGATCCTTGAATTGTTGAGAAATTCCGAAAGCCAGTTGTCGACATCGGCCTTTATCAAGCTGATGCCGATCGTGGTCGGCAACAATGACCTGGAATCTGCCTTGTGCAACCGCAAGGATCTGCCACAGGCCGTCGGTCTGGAAATGTTCTGGCAGGGCGGGCAAAATTTGCGCCGCTATCTTCTGACCCGTTTCCTGACGGAGTCCGCCGCGCTTGGGCGGGTGATGAGTATCGGTATGAAGGTGGATGCCATTCCGTCATTTGGAAGCAAGCCGTCTGCGGATGACATTGAAGAGTTGATTTCACAAATAGAAAATGGCGACCCGAAAGCCGCCGAAACATTGGCAAGTTACTGCCGGATTGATCCCGAGACCGCCAAAAGGGTCGTGAATGATGCCGGGGGTGAGCCCATTACGGTTGTGTTCAAATGCCTTGCCCAGTCGCGCCTTGTGATGGCCCAGGCGCTGCAGCGCTGGGTGGAGTCAGACAAATGCCCGATTAACGGCGAAAATCGCATAGTGGAATTGCATGCCCAGTTTGATGGTATGTCGTTCAATAAAGCTCGCATGCTGCTGTCTTACTGGGACTGGGCCAGCCGTGAATCCGGGCCTTTCAGGGCCTAATACCAACAGACCTGATTTCCGGCCCATTTCGACCGGTGGGCCAAATCCGTCCATCTGATGCGTTGCGGCGCTTGCTTGATGCGACCCGCCCCGCGCCTGCCAGAGTGCCGGGATTTGACTCTATCAAAAGGGTCAATAGTCAGGTTTTTGGGTATTATTGTCAGACTACTGTATATCCCAAATCCAAATTCTCACTCTTCATAGTTATCGTTACGTAAGAATTTCAATGCTATTGTGGATATTGGAATTATATTGCGTACAAAAGTATGAATTTCTGTATAGCTCTTGATTTTAACTGACTTCACAGTTAAGTCAAATCGCAATCGAGTGTTCGAAAGAGTGCCCGAGCTTAAGTTCTCTGGCGGGGAGAGATTTAATTCCATATTCCTGAGAGGACGAAAGATGTCTGAGATTGAAGAAAATGACACGACTTATGTCGAGCTGACGGCTGAGATCGTTTGTGCCTATGTAGGCAATAACGCCGTTCCTGCTACAGATATACCCGCATTGATCAAACAGGTTCACGGCGCTTTGTCTGAAGCAGCTCAAGAAAGCGCAGCCAACAACGGACCGGCACCCGAACCCGCAGTTGCAATCAATCGCTCCATTACTGCTGACTATTTGATCTGTCTCGAAGACGGCAAGAAATTCAAATCCCTCAAGCGGCATCTGCGCACCTCCTATGACATGACACCGGAAGAGTACCGTGAAAAATGGGGACTCAAATCCGACTATCCGATGGTCGCGCCGAATTATGCAGCCGAGCGTTCCAAACTGGCCAAGAAAATTGGCCTGGGGCAGGGTCGCCGCAAGCGGACATAAAGCCTGATGACTGGTCAGGTTGCTCAACACCCGCAATTCTGATCTTTTTTGACATGTCATGGCAGCATGCGTTTATGCGAACGCATGCTGCCTTTGCTTTATTTGTCACTGATCCTGATCGTGTCCCTTGCGGATCAGTTGCCTGATGGCCAATATCCACACGGAGCGAACAGGAGCGCTTGTTGATTCTGATTGAGTCACTGGCAGTGCTTTGGACATTGGTGGTTACATGCCTTGCTTTGTAAAACCGCTTGTGTTCGTGCGGGACATGTAACGGCTTTAAGGACGGAACTGATCGTGATCGGCGATTTTAATGCCTTTCGGGCGCAACTTGTGTTGCCTGCGCAATGCGAGCTGTTCGACTATTGGCTTTCCTGCAGCATCGATGGCGCGATTCCGCACCGGCATGTGTTTACGCCGGTTGCGATCCCGCAATTGCTTCCGCATGTGAGCCTGATTGATGTGGAACACGTCGGCCGCTTTCGTATCCGGCTGGCCGGCACGCAACTGCGCGATGTATTTGACCGGGAGATTACCGGACTTCCGGTAAGTGACCTGGAGCGGATGTCCAGCGCCGGATACTGGCAGCGCGCCTGTTCGTCTGTTGTCGAGACAGGTCTGCCAATGCAGGGCGCGATCAAGTCACCCCGCATCACCAAGGACCATCTGGTCCAGTTCTGGTTGCGTTTGCCGTTCGCTGCGCGCGACGGGTCGATCAGGCAGGTACTCGGCTTCGATGCCTGCATTCCTGCAGCAGACCTGCAAATTGACCTTTCCCAGTGCGATCAGGGTGAACCGGATGCACTGGCGGTTTAGGCAGTTGGAGAAACCCTGTCCTAGGCCGACAACAGCGCGGCGTCAGCCTTCAGCCGGGAAATCATGGCGGCCAGACCATTGGATCTTTGCGGTGTAAGCGCTTCGTGCAGGCCCAGTTTTCCCAGAGCAGCCTGAACATCGGTTTCAATGATGTCGCGGGGCGCTTTCCCTGACAGCAGAATGTGCAGGATTGCAATCAACCCCTTGACGATCAGCGCGTCGCTGTCCCCGCGAAACGTCAGAACCGGACTTGCACCTGACCTGTCCGTTTCAGACACCAGCCAGACCTGACTTGCGCAGCCCTGCACCTTGTTGCCGGGGCTTCGGGCTTCATCTTCAAGAGGCTCAAGCGCACGGCCCAGTTCGATCACGTATTTGTAGCGCTCCTCCCAGTCGTCGAGGAACTCGAAATCATCAAGTAGCTGGTCGAAACTTGGTTCACTCAATGCACAGAACTCCCTGAAAGCTGAATTTCTTGGCTGAACTTCGATAAAGCGTCACGTCCGTGATAACAAGCCGCCACAGTATCGCACATGCTGTTGCCCGGCCCGGTCACTTTGGGCCAACACCTGCTTCGATTGATATGTGTGGTGGGAGCTCGAAAAAAAAGGCCGCAAAACACTAATGGGCAGGTGTGCTTTGCGGCCGAGTAGCCCGGTTGGGATGCCGGGTGGGGTTATGATCAGTTGCTGTCGGGATATGACTGTCGAATGAAGTGCCCCCGAAAGCCTAGCCTTGCCGGCTTGGTTCAGGGCCTCGCCAGTCCGGCAGAATATCTTCAATACGCAGTGTATTGGTGCCGGTATCGGCGTCAGCGAGTTTCGTGGCCGAACCTGTAACCAGCGCATCAACCGAGGACGAATTGAGCAGGTCGGAAATGCCCTTTCCGCCCGCGGCGTCTGGTCGAGGCATCTCGTTCACTTCATGATCAGTGCCGGAAACCGGCAACGCATCGTCCGCAGCAGAATGAGCGGCGTCGGCCGACATGCCCGTGCCATTGGCCCATTCATAAGCCAGCCGGATCGAATACTTGGCTTTGGCCTGGGCAACGGAAACGACATCACTCATCGCCGTACAGGTTAAAGGCTGCCGTTCGCAGAACGAACTGACATCGGTAAAGGTGCCAATGGCCACGGACACCAGTTGATGCGTCTGCAAATCCGCAGCCGGTGGCGGGTTTGTTGACAAAGTTGTGTCACTGGGCGGCATTGGCGCCAGTATCAGCGCCGCCATTCCCACTATTAAAATTCTTGTAATACCCATATTGTTCCCCATGACATTCGGTTGATCCAAATATTCATGGCGCCAATATGAGTATGTCATATTTCGTTCCGATAAAATACATAAAAACTATTTGAATTGTATTTTAATAAAAATTGATTAGAATTTTAATCAAATTGTACAACAAGGCTCGCAGGTCAGCAGTTTTCGGGCTTTTCTGCGATATTCCCAAGCGAAATTATTGCTGTCAGGCAAGGCTGTGTTAACCCAGTTGTGGCATGACTTGAAATTCGACCCCGACAAAATTGCAAACCCATGACGGGAGGCTTGATGAACCAGGATTACGACGATACCGACGAAATGCGCGAACCGCGCCATGGCGTCCTGATCGTTGGTGCTGGTTTGGCCGCTGTTCTGGCGGGCTCGGTATGGATGAATTTGCTGTCGGGCGAGCATGCCGTTTTTGAGCGCACAGCCGCCGCGCCGGCGCCGGTGATCGAGGAAGTGCTGCATGAAGCTCCGGCCGGCCGCAGTTCGGGGTACTTTCCGTCGGCCAGGGTGAATGTTGAGATCAAATCCTCATCTTCCCGACAGATTGCCGAAGACCCGCTTGCGCAGCTTATCTTGCAAACCGAAAACTCTGGTGAGCCGGAGATCCCGATGCCACCGGGTGTTGAGCCTGAGCCATCTCTTGTGCTTCTGGCACAACGTGAACTGGCCTCGCTTGGGCTCTATTATGGCGTGGTGGATGGACTGGCCGGTGCCGATACCCGTGACGCGGTTCGTAAATACCAGGCTCTCAATGGTCTGGCTGTAACAGGCGCCGTGACGCGCCCGGTGCTTGATCACATTCAGTTCGCGCGCCGGCTAAGTGACGCCGGTAACACCAGTATCGCAGTGCATCAGGTCCAGTCCGCGCTGGCAAAGCTGGGGTATTCGCCGGGCAAGATCGATGGTCAGCTGGGCGAGCAGACAAAGATCGCCATTCGCACATTTGAGGCCGACAGAGGCTGGCCGGTTACCGGCGAGGTCTCAGACGAGCTGTTGCAGGAACTTCAGGGCACAAATGAGCAGGCCAGTATTGCCATTCAATAAACCGGCGTCCCGCCCACCAGGTTATCTGGCAGGACATCCGCAATGTCGGTAAAATCCGATATCTGGATCGCTGCCTATCGCAAGCGTTGCGATCTTGAGGCATTGCCATGTGTGGTTGTTCGCAAAGGTGCGCTGGATGCCGGCAGCATCTATGTCTGTATTCGAATCAGCGATGACGAAGTCTGGTTGATGGGTCCGCCGGCCGGGCCGCTGCTGGATGACCTCGGTGACCGGATTTTTGAATCTCGCTTTGAGACCGCTGTGCCCCAGGGCCAGATTGATGACTATCTGGCCAGACAGGCCGGTTATGACCCGGATATCTGGATTTTAGAGGTGGAAGACCGCGACGGCCAGGCCTTTCTGAGATAGGGCTGGAACCGGTGACAATTCATTTTAATGCCTTGCTTGTCACCAAGGTTAGTCAATTTTTAACCAAACCGGTTGCCTAATTGCATGTGTAGTTGCAATCAGAGGCCTCAAGGTGCCACCGGCAATGACAAATGTTTTGGATTTTTTGACTCTGCACAGGAAGAGTACGCCGCGAAAGCCGGCGTCCAACGATGAATGTGAGGTCATTATTTTTCCCGGCGTGCGCAGGGAGCGTTGCGAAAGTGCGTTTGAACATCCCACCCGTGCATCCAGTGCAGAGCGGTCAGTTTAACGCTGACTTGCGGACGAAATCCCCAAATACATTTAAACCGGACAGGCTCTAGCTGCTGGCCAGCGAGCATGAGGTGTTCTGCAACGCCTCCGCAGATCTTGCAGCTTCAAGCTGGTTTGCCGCTGCTGAGCGAATGACTACAATGCCGGTCTGGGTGCCTGTCAGCACAGTAATTGAATTAATGCTGCTACCAACCGAATTTGCTGCGTTCACGATGGCTTCCGGATCCGGGTCGTCGTCGTACAGGTACAGGCTGAATTGCTTGCGGGGCGCCTGCTGATCGTTCAGCGTGTAAATGGTTCCACCGCGCGTATTATAGACCTCCAGGGCCCAGTATTGATCAGGCACTCGCGCATTGATGCGGAGCGGTCCGGTAGACAGGTCAAACAGGCAAATGGCGTAGGTCAGTTCGCCTGGATACTCCGCAACGCTGGCCGCCGCCGTTCCGGGAACCGCCGGTGTCAGCTTGTTGATGCCGTTTTCTGTGAGAATCGTCTCCAGCTTCGTTTGAAACTGTTGCGATGGCACAAACAGAATATAGCAGAGATGAGCTGCAATTGCCGTCAGCACGGTGAACAGAGCCCAAAATGTCCTGGTTGACGTCATGAGCACGATACCCGTGTCAGACTGGGCAGTCCAAGCGCACCGCTGCCGGTTCCCTGTGCCGTTATCGTGTCGCCGTCATACAAACGAAACACAACCCGCGGATCGTCGGTATTCGACATGCGCAGCCAATTGCCCGGTTGAGGTGAGGTGGACAGCAGGACGGTGACTTTTTCGCCCATCGAAATTACATCGTTCTGGGTCAGCACTTGTTGTGCGCTGCCGGAATTTCCCGTCAGGGATATTGACCAGCGGCGTGCCGTCGGCCTGTCCACGGACATCAGATAGGTACAGTCTTCCGTCAACTTGTCGCCCCCATCATCTTCGTTGCGGTAAAAAGTCAGCACTTCGCTGAAGTGCTCCGGCAACTGGCCATTGGCGATGAATTTTGCCTGTGTATAAGGATTGTTTGCAGGATTTCCAGCGACAGGCCAGTTGTTCCAGTTGCCGTATTTATGAGCGAAGAAAGGGCTCTGTTCAGTCGTCATGTAGCGTGCGCTGACAATGCCGACAGTAACACCAACCAGAACACTCACCGCAAACCTGACTGATGGATTCATGTTTCTACAACGCTGGTAAAGGGTCCGGTTTTCGGTGAAATAACGTCCACGCCATAAGCCGGTTCAAATTCTCATACACCTTTATAGTCCATAGCGCCGCAAGGTGTGATCAGAATCAACCTGGTCCACAAGGTTTTTTTTAACGTGACTGCAGCAGTTGGCGCAATCTCTGAGAATTACGTTTGCGAACATTTCCCCTGCGGCGACGCCGTTTTTCAGCGCGACGGTTCCTCGCCGAACGGCGCACTTTTTTTGCCCTGTTTGATTTGATAACCTTGAGCTTGCTGTCTTCGTTCTTGAACAGGGTGAACATGTCTCGCAATACGTTGACTACGGCATCCTCGCCTGATCCGTCATCGGATCCGTCTGTCTGGATTGCTTCATCGGTCTGTACGGCTGCAACCTCAACTTCAGGACCGCCGATATTGTCCAGCGTATTGCGGTTGTTCTCAAGGAACGCAAAGTGCTCTTCTTCGGCAGGCAGGCCGATAAGCGATATCGGCCTCTTGGCCCTGTCCGCCCGCAACATATAGGCTTTCCAGGTCCGTGCCGGGATCGAACCGCCGGTGGCTCTGCGGGTCGGCGTGTAATCGTCATTGCCGTACCAAACACCCGTGACATACTTGCCCGTGAAACCGACGAACCAGGCGTCACGGTAACTTTGGGTCGTGCCGGTTTTACCGGCTGCCGGTGTATAGCCCAGGTCGGCGCGCCGGGCGGTGCCGGCTTTAATCACCTGACCCATCATGCGGGTGAGGTCGCCGGCAACAGACGCGGGAATGACCTGGCGGTCGGGCGGTGCATGGCGCCTGCGGTTGTAAATGATCTCGCCCGAAGTGCGGCGGATTTCCAGCACAGTGTGCGGGTTGCTCAATCTGCCGCCATTGGCGAATGTTGCATATCCCCGGGTGATGTCGAGAACCGTCATGCCGTTCGCACCGAGAACCATGGACGGTACAGACAAAAGTTCAGCCTGAACACCGACACGCTTTGCGGCCTCGATGATTTTCTTGCGCCCGATCTGGGCCATGATGCGAACCGGAACAGTGTTGTACGACTTTGCCAGCGCGGTGATCAGATTTGTGCGGCCCGCATAGCGGTGTGAGTAGTTTCTTGGCGACCACCTGCCGATGCTTATCGGCGCATCGACAATGGATGTCTCCGGCGTCATGCCATCGAGCAGGGCGGCCAGGTAAACGAACGGCTTGAATGCGGATCCGGGCTGGCGCAATGCATCGGTGGCCCGGTTGAACTGGCTTTCTTCGTAGTTGTTGCCGCCAACGATGGCTTTTACGGCACCGCTCGGCGTCATGGATACCAGGGCTGCCTGGCTAGCATTGTAGCGTTCACCCTCCGCCTTCAGCATGTTGGTGGTCTCCAGCTTTGCAGCTTTTTGCATCGCCAGATCAATTGTGGTCTTGACCTCTACAACATAATCATCCGTCAGGTTTTGCTCTTCCATGACGGCGAGCGTTTCCTTGTAGGCCCAGTCAAGAAAGTAATTGGGGCTTGCAAAGATGTCGTTTTCGATGGCCTTGGCCGGGTTTTGGGTCGCGTCCAGGAACTGACCTTGTGTGATGTAACCGACATCCAGCATGCGGCCCAGAACCACGGTTGCCCGCCCGATAGCGGCTTCGCGATTGGCATGCGGGGCGTAACTTGACGGCGCCTTGAACAGGCCGGCCAGAATGGCGGCTTCAGGCAGGTTCACATCCCGGACGGATTTGCCGAAATAAAATTGCGTAGCTGCTTCCATGCCGTAGGTGCCGCCACCGAGATAGGTGCGGTCTAGATACAGTTTGAGGATTTCAGCCTTGCTAAGCCGTGCCTCGATCCACAACGCCAGGAACGCTTCATGTACTTTTCGCCGCAAGGAGCGTTCCGGCGACAGAAACAGGTTCTTGGCGAGCTGCTGGGTCAGGGTTGAGCCGCCCTGAACGACATTCTGGGCCTTGGCATTGGCAATCATGGCTCGGAAGGTGCCGACCACGTCAACGCCGAAATGCTGGAAAAAACGGACGTCTTCGGTCGCCAGAACCGCCTTGATCAGGTGCGGCGGTACTTCTTCCAGCGGAATGGCATCATCCTGCAGGACACCGCGCTTGCCGATTATTTCACCATTGATGTCAGTGAAGGTTACCGCGTACTGGCGGCCTGAATTCCATATGTCGTCGGTTTCATTGAGTGTTGGCAGGGCGACCGTGATAACCCCGAGCGCAAAGACGGTGCCGAATGTCGCGGCATCATCAAACAAATCAACTATGACCCGCTTGATACCGGTTACCCTAAAGCGCATCAGAAACTGGGAATAGGCAATCCAGCCGCGCCTCAGACCATCGTATAACTCGAAGGCATGGTGGGAAAACAATTCATCCAGTTTCATGAAGAACTGGAACAATTTCCTCAGTATAGAATTGTCAATCAATCTCTTGCTTCCGGTATTGCCAGGTGCTGTGATGAGCCATCGTCAAACAGTATTGTCAGTCGAAGTGTGCTCATATGTGTTACGCCAGCCGAGCCTGCCGAATTGAATACATGGTCCGGATCCCGCCAAGAACCTAACTTAAAACAGATATTTGAACAACTTTCCACCTTCACAAGATCTTGAGTGCCGAAACATGAATTCCTCAGCCCCGTTTTGGGAAGTCAAGAAACTCAAGGACATGTCGCGCAGGGAATGGGAATCTCTGTGCGATGGATGCGGCCGCTGCTGCCTCGTCAAGCTGGAAGATGAAGATACCGGTGATATATATACTACCGACGTGAGCTGCAAGCTGCTCAATTGCCAGACCTGCCGCTGCAAGAGCTATGCAAACCGGCATGATGTCGTGGATGATTGCATCAAGCTGGATCCTGCCAATGTCACTGAACTTGGCTGGCTGCCCGATACCTGCGCCTATCGGCTGATCTGGGAAGAAAAACCGCTGTACGCCTGGCACCCCCTGATTTCGGGAACACCGGACAGTGTGCACACGGCCGGCATTTCAGTGCGCGGCAAGGTAACCAGCGAAGATCAGGTGGCGCTGGAAGACCTGCCATCACGGATATGCGACTGGCCCTAGGACCGTTCAGACCCAGGTAGCAACGTATCAGGGTGAAGGGCCCTGGTCATCTGGACGATTTCCAAACCGGCAGTTCTTGCTCTAGTCTGCTGGCCGATTGAATTTCTCTGGCTGGTGGTACCCCCATGAATGTTGAAGATGCAGCACGCGGACGATACAGCTGCCGTGCATTTCTTGCCGACAAACCGGTAGATCGCAAAACGGTTGAAGAGCTTCTCAACATAGCAGCGACGGCTCCGTCGGGCGGAAACCTTCAACCCTGGCACGTGATCGCGCTGAGCGGCCCGCCGCTTGCGGCCCTTATCGATGATGTGAAAGCACAGGTCGGTGACCTGCCGCGTGGCGAGGGCAGTGAGTACCGCATTTACCCGCAAGACCTGAAGCAGCCGTACTTTGACAGGCGCCACAAGTGCGGTGAGGATCTGTATGCCACCATTGGCGTCGGGCGTGAGGACAAGCCGGGACGGATGAAACAGTTTCGCCGCAACATCGAACTTTTCTCGGCCCCGGTTGGCCTGTTTGTCTATCTCGACCGCCAGATGCAACCCGGCCAATGGTCGGATGCAGGCATGTTTATCCAGACATTGATGCTGGCGGCAAGCGCGCGCGGGCTTGCGACATGCGGCCAGGAATTCTGGGCCATGTGGCATAAATCGGTCGCCCGCTACACCGATCCGTCGGAAGACTGGATGTTGTTTTGCGGTATTGCACTTGGTGTCCCCGACCCGGAAGCGCCGATAAACTCGCTGAAAACCGATCGTGCGCCAGTGTCGGAGTTTGCCCGTTTTGAGGGCTTTTGAGGTGTGTATTTGAGTGTTCATCACGTGTTCATGTGCGATAATGCATGGTCCGGCTCGAAATCGGCACCCCATGAAGTGAGCAAATTGAAAAAGCTATTGATAATATTGATTTGCCTGGTGATAGGCACAGGCACTGCAGGCGTTTCAGCGTCCGCAGCGCCTGTGATGTCGATGACGCAATCCTCCATTCTGGAAAACATGACCGGACGTGCGGCGGCAGATGCCGCCGACACTTTGCCTCTTTTGGACGCGACCGGCGGTTTCAGGCTGCAACGGGCTATTGGCAGGCGCGCGGATCGGGCGCTCAGGAAGCGCCGCAATCTTGGCAGGCAAGGTGATTTTTCCGCCGGTGCACCGCTCATTCGGGTGGCTGGCGCGTCCAGTGCAAAGCGCGCTGCCGAGCGCGCTGCCGGCGGACGTGCGGTCAGGGTGGTCAAAAAAGGTGGCAGGTTTATAGTCACCGTGGTATCGGGCGGTAGTGCCAGGCGTTGCGTCGTGGACGCAAAAAGCGGACAGGTTCTGGGCTGCCGCTAGGGTTTTGTCCTGGATCAAGATGGCTGGGTGACCTGAACAAGCGAGGATGGTGTGCGTTTACTGGTAGTTGAAGATGATCCGGATCTGAACCGGCAATTGGTGACGGCGCTTGGTGACGCGGGCTATGCCGTCGACACCGCATCCGATGGCGAAGAAGGCCATTTTCTCGGTGATACAGAACCGTATGATGCCGTCATTCTCGATATTGGCCTGCCTGTGATGGACGGGGTCTCGGTGCTGGAAAACTGGCGTCGTGACGGCCGCAAGATGCCGGTGCTCATCCTGACTGCCCGTGACCGCTGGAGTGACAAGGTTGCAGGCTTTGATGCCGGTGCAGATGATTATGTTGCCAAGCCGTTTCACATGGAAGAAGTGCTGGCCCGGGTTCGCGCCCTGCTGCGTCGGGCCTCAGGCAATGCATCATCCGAAATGACCTGTGGAGACCTGGCGCTTGATACCAGCAGTGCCCGGGTCACGGTGGACGGCGGCGCGATCAAGCTGACCTCACTTGAGTTCCGCCTGCTCAGCTACATGATGCATCACAAGGGCAAGGTCATTTCCCGTACCGAACTGGTCGAGCATCTTTATGATCAGGATTTTGATCGTGACTCCAACACGATCGAAGTGTTTGTCGGCAGGCTTCGCAAGAAGCTGGGCATTGATGTATTGAAGACCGTTCGTGGTCTTGGCTATTGCCTGTCAGAGCCGGATGATCAGTCGTAGTTCACTTGCCTTCCGGCTGATTGCCGCTGCCTCGGTTGTCAGTGTCGTGCTGCTGATCGCCGCCGGCATTCTGCTGAGTTCACTGTTTACCGCTGCGGTTGAACGTAGTCTCGATGCCCGTCTGCAGGCCGTGATGGACGGTTTGCTGGCTTCAGTCGAGCTTGAGAAGGAAGTTCCGAAAATCAATAATGTTCTGGCTGACACGCGGTTTGAAATTCCGCTGGCAGGCTGGTACTGGCAGATTTCGTCGCTGGATGGCGATCCCGCGCGGCAGGTCGCGTCCGCGTCGTTGCTGGACGAACGGCTGCCGCTCACACAATTCATGAAATCGGACCGGCGGCCGGGCAACCGCATGAGCGGATACCTCACCGACCAGTCCGGCAACACGTTGCGGGTCATTGAACAGCGCTTTACCCTGTTCGGCAGCAAGGAACAGTATTCCTTTCTTGTGGCAGGAAACTTCGATGAACTGCAAACTGAGGTGTCTGCGTTCAACAATGCGCTGATTGCCGTGCTTGGCCTGTTGGGCCTCGGTCTTGTTGCGGCAATCCTGTTGCAGGTCAGATATGGTTTGCGGCCGCTGTCGGACCTCCAGGGCGAACTGTCGGAAATTCGCGAAGGTGAACAGGAGCGTATCGCCGGCAGCTATCCTGATGAGATTCAGACGGTTACCGATGAACTGAACCTGCTGTTGAAATCCAACACGGAAGTGATTGAACGCGCCCGCACCCAGGTGGGTAATCTGGCCCATGCGCTGAAAACACCTCTCAGCGTGCTCACCAATGAGGCCGGAATTCATGGCGGCAAACTGGGCAGTAAAGTGTCTGAACAGACCGGTGTCATGCGCGATCAGGTGTCGATGTACCTGGATCGTGCGCGGCGCGCGGCGCGCGCCAAGACTATCGGTTCTTCAACCGACGCCAGCGACGTGGTGCGCTCGATCGTGCGCACGCTGGAACGGATTCACGTAGACAGCAAGATTTTGGTCAAGGCCAGCTACGACACCGACATTCGCTTCCGCGGTGAACGCCAGGACCTGGAAGAGATGGTCGGCAACCTGCTGGACAATGCGTTCAAGTGGACCGGCGGCAAGGTTGCTGTTGGCGTTCGCCCGTCTGCATCACCCATCGACAAGCGGATTGCCTGGATTGATGTGTGTGTGGAAGACAATGGTCCCGGCCTGCCGGATGGCGGTGCGGCCATTGCCATGGAGCGCGGCAAGCGGCTTGACGAAACCAAACCCGGCTCCGGCCTGGGCTTGTCGATCGTGAGTGAAACCGCTGCCATGTATGGAGGAAAACTGTTTCTCGACAAGAGCGATCTCGGCGGCCTGCACGCCGTATTGACCCTGCCGGCTGCGCGTCGCGGCGACGGTTAACCCTGGTCGGCTGCCGCCGAACTGTTCGGCAGACCGCGCTCGCGATACGGTGTCCGTGAATAATAGGCGCGATAGCATTTCGAGAAATGTGACGGCGACGAAAACCCGCACGCCAGCGCCACATTGATCACCGACATGCTGGTTTGCAGCAGCAGGGATCTTGCTTTTTTCAGGCGCAGTTCCAGGTAATAACGTTTTGGCGAGCGATCCAGATAGCGCCGGAACAGTCTTTCAAGCTGCCGCGTTGACAGGCCTGCCTCGCGGGCCAGCAGGCTGGGCGACAACGGGTCTTCCAGATTGTTTTCCATCTGCTCGATGATATCGACCATCTTCGGGTGGCGAGCGCCGATGCGCGCCGGCAGTGACATCCGTTGATGTTCACCCGGCTGCCTGATCGGAGAGTGCAGGATGTTTTCGGCGACACTGGACGCCAGCACCTGTCCGTGCTGCGCTGAAATCAGGGACAGGATCAGGTCCAGGGCCGCGGTGCCGCCGGCACCGGTAAAGCGGTCACGGTCTACTTCGAACAAACCGGACGTCACATTGATGTCCGGAAATTCCTCGATGAAGCCCGGCTGGTTCTCCCAGTGGATCGTACAAGTGTATCCATCCAGCAACCCGGCCATCGCCAGCAATTGCGCACCGGTGCAGATGGCCCCGATATCAGTGCCCCGCCGGGCCTGCTTGCGCAGCCAGTTGAAAAGGGTCTTTTCGCCGTACTGGTGAACATTTGTGCCACCGCACACAATGACGGTTGCATGTTCGGGAATGGTGTCCAGGTTTCCGTCGGGAACCAGCGTAATACCGTTTGATGCCGTTATGGGCGAGCCATCGCTTGAATGGATGGTCCATGTGTACAGTTCTTTTTCGGACAATCTGTTGGCCAGCCGCAATGGATCAATCACAGAGGTCACAGGCAACAGCGTGAACTCCGGCACCAGGACCAGGGCGATCGGCATCGGCAAGTCTCTGGATTTGTCACCAAACATTGGCTTCAGACTTTCCTCAAGCCGCGGCTGCAACGGAGGCGAGTTTGGCAACCCCCCCTCACTTGTGCCGTGGCATTACTCGCGCCGGACGCTGACCACATTGTGCGGAAACGCGTCGCATCTGTCACTGCCAAGTCGCAAAAACCATGCCTGCCTGTAGACAAATAACGCATCATCTGCAGCTATCTGCTTATGAGGACTTCGTCAATGGGTATTGCATCTACAACAATTATACCGACTGCGGGCAACCAATCCGCAACTGCAGCTTTCCTGCAAAACATGACGCTGGAGATAACGCCGCGACAGGCCGAAAAGCTGCCGCTCATTGCGCAAAATGTGGCGCCGGGAACTCATGTTTTTGTAGCACTCGTGGATCCTTCCCATGTTGAAGACCAGATCAGCGCGGTTGCAGAAATCAGAAAGATGGGCCTCGAGCCGGTGCCGCATGTGCCGGCCCGCTTTGTTCGCGATCATGATGATCTGAAAAGACGTGTCGAGAGGTTGTCCACATCCGGTGATGTAACGCGCTACCTGGTGCTTGGCGGCGGTGCGCCTGAGCCCATAGGCGATTATCACTGCGCCCTGCAGCTGATGGAAACCGGCGTGTTCGAAGCCAATGGTGCCAAGGCACTTGGCGTGGCGGGACATCCGGAAGGCAATGCAGACATTGCCAAACTGCACGGCGAAGCCATGCTGATGCAGGCCCTGAGTGAAAAACAAGCCTATATAAGGAACGCCGGCCTGGAAGGCTTCATCTCGACGCAATTCCTGTTCGAGGCAGCTCCCGTTGCAAGCTGGGCCAAAATGTTGCGTGACAACGGCATCGATCTTCCCGCATTCATCGGCATTCCGGGACCTGCGTCCATCAAGACGCTTGCAAAGTACGCAGCAGTTTGCGGTGTCGGAAACTCCGCCCGTTTCATTCGCAAGCAGGCGCTCAACATCACCAAGCTACTGAGCGTTTCAACACCGGACAAGTTCATAGAAGATCTGGCAACCCTTCACGCTACAAGTCCTGAGCTCAAAGTTATGGGCCCGCACATGTATCCGTTTGGCGGCTTTGACAAGCTGTTCGACTGGTTGTCTACCTTGCCGCGCTGAGCAACCCTGAGGTGCGGCTGGTTTTGCCGCCAGGAAAGCGGGTTGGAGTGTCGGTACCGCGCCTGATATGTTAACATTGAGGACAGCGGTATTGAGGTAGGTACAGGCGCATATGACGGACAAAAAACTGAAGGTGGGTATCCTGTTTGGAGGTAAGTCCGCCGAGCATGAAGTGTCTCTTCAATCGGCAAAAAATGTGGCCGACGCAATCGACGCGAACAAATACGATGTTGCCCTGATTGGAATTAACAAGTGCGGCGACTGGCTGCTGCCGGATCAATCCCATTTCTTGCTCAATGCCGCTGACCCGAAACTCATACAGCTTAATAGCGAGAACCAGAAAAGTGTAGCGCTGGTGCCGCAAAGTGGCGGAGAACTGAGTAATCTGTCCGCTGGCGGTGTTCATTCCTCGATTGATGTTGTTTTTCCGATTCTTCATGGTCCATTTGGAGAAGACGGGACCGTGCAAGGCCTGTTGAAGCTTGCCGGCGTCCCGTTCGTCGGTTCCGGCGTGATCGGCTCTGCAGCAGGCATGGACAAGGATGTGATGAAGCGCCTGCTGCGCGATGCGGGCATCCCGATCGCCAAATCCCTGACCTGCAGGCATGGCGATGTTCTGGACTACGAGGCCATCTGCAATGAAATTGGCCTGCCTCTGTTTATCAAGCCAGCCAACATGGGATCATCCGTTGGCGTTCACAAAGTCTCCAGCAGGGAAACTTTCGATGAGGCTGTTCTGGACGCCTTTTCGTACGACACGAAAATTCTGATCGAAGAGTTCGTTGATGGCCGTGAGCTTGAGTGTGCGGTCCTCGGCAACCTTCGCCCGGAAGTCTCCGTTGTCGGTGAGATCAAACCCAGTCATGACTTCTATTCCTACGAAGCCAAGTACCTGGACGAGCACGGGGCAGCGTTGGAAATCCCTGCCGACATACCAGACGCCGTCAGTGACAAAATTCGCGACCTCGCCGTGAGAACCTTTCAAACACTTGAATGCGAAGGCCTTGGCAGAGTGGACTGTTTCCTCAAGAGCGACGGTGAGATAATCGTGAACGAGATAAACACCATGCCGGGGTTTACCCAAATAAGCATGTATCCGCGCCTGTGGGAGGCAAGCGGTGTTTCCTATCCGGACCTGATCGACAAACTGATTGAATTGGGACTGGAGCGCTTTGAACGAGAACAGAAGTTGAAGACCTCGTTTTGAGGTGGTGCGCCTTTATCCTGACTGTTTGCTGAACAATCCGATGGTCGCGGCAGGTTTCGCCGTCGCCTCGATCCACTTCCACGTGTAGTCCGCATAGGAGCGGAAGACATAGATGTCGATGGTGCACGGCTTGTCCGCCACGATGTGGGCAAGGGCGGCGATTTCGGCAAACACCAGCCGGCGCGCCAGCCCGGCTTTGTAGTCCGGCAGTGTGAAGTCGATAGATGAGCCTTTCATCAACACTTCGCGTACATTGTCACCCTCAAGCCTGATAATGGCCCTGGCGTCGGTGACATCGACAGCGAGCGAATGAATTTCGCCGAGGTTTTTGCGGAGTTTGCCGATCAGGCCATCTGCTTTGTCGCGCGGGCAGCAGACCAGCCATTGGTCAATCGACAACCACAAAACAGTCAAGTCGCCTTTGACAGCGGTACTGCGTGGTTTCAGCGGCAATTCGATGCCGAGCGCTGCCTTGGCAGCCTGTCGGAACTTTACCGAGCCTGCCTCGCCCCGCAGGTCAATCATGCCGCGATCAGAAATCTCTGATATGGAAATGCTCAGGTTCGCAGCATCACGAGTATCCTCAAGATGTGCGAGCGGGCTGGTGTAAACTGCTTCAGACATTCTGGCGTTTTCCTTCTGCATCGAGGAACACGGGAGACGATATCACGGCCTCGACGGTCTTGCCGCCTTCCAGCGGAAACGACACCGTTTCACCCATTTTGCTCTGGCCGCCCTCGATCAGCGCCATGGCGATGGAGCGCTGCAGGGTAGGGCTGAAGTAACTCGACGTCACGTGCCCGATCATCTTCATGGGTGGTGCGGATTTGACACTCTCTACCGCGTAGGCACCGTCGGGCAGCACGTCCTGCGGATCAGTGGTCAGCAATCCGACCAGTTGCTTGCGGCCTTGCGATGCCAGGAATGCCTGCTCCAGCGATCGCTTGCCGATGAAGTCAGATTTTTTCTTCGACACCGCCCAGCTCATGCCGACATCATGCGGCGTGACGGTGCCGTCGGTTTCATCCCCGATGACAATGAAGCCTTTTTCAGCGCGCAGGACGTGCAGGGCTTCAGTGCCATAGGCCGTCATGCCCTCGCTCTTGCCGGCCTGCATCAGCACATCCCAAAGACCGCGTCCATATCCGGACGGCGTGGCGATTTCGTAGGACAGCTCGCCGGAAAAGCTGATCCGGAATACCCGCACCGGATATCCTGCCAGAGTACCTTCGCGATAACTCATGAACTCAAAAGCTTCAGGCGACAGGTCAATGTCACCGTCGAGCTTGTCGAGCACTGCGCGCGCCTGCGGTCCGGCAATGGCAAACTGCGACCATTGTTCAGTCACTGACGTTACAAATACTTTCAGCGATGTCCATTCCGTCTGCAGCCATTCTTCCAGCCACGCGACAATGTTGTCGGCACCGCCCGATGTCGTGTGCATGAGGTAATGGTCTTCACCCAGGCGAACCGTTACGCCATCGTCCATCAGGAAGCCCATTTCGCTCATCATCAGGCCATAGCGTGCCTTGCCGACTTTGAGTGTCGAGAACATGTTGGTGTAGACGAGATCGAGCAGTTTGGCCGCATCCGGCCCCTTGATCTCGATCTTGCCGAGGGTCGATGCATCAAGCAGGCCGACTTTCTCGCGCACTGCCAGAATTTCCCGGTTGATTGCATCCTGCTTGCCTTCACCTGCCTGCGGATAGCAATAGGCCCGCCGCCACTGGCCGACCGGTTCCCAGGTCGCGCCTTGTTTTTTGTGCCAGTCGAAAATTGCGGTACGGCGCACCGGTAGAAACAGTTCGCCCGTCTTGGTGCCGGCAATGGCGCCAAACGAGTAGGGCGTGTAGGGCGGGCGAAAGGTCGTCGTGCCGATTTCTGGTATGCGCTTGCCGGTAGCGTCGGAGATGACGCCGAGACCGTTGATGTTGGAGGTCTTGCCCTGATCGGTTGCCATGCCAAGGGTTGTGTAACGCTTGGTGTGCTCGACGGACTCATAGCCTTCGCGCTGGGCAAGCTCCAGGTCGGCCGCTGTCACATCGTTCTGGAAATCGATGAAATGCTTGTTGCCTTCATTGTATTTGCCAGTGGCAGGTGCAAACCAGATCGGTTGGATGGGGCCGGCGCTGTGAGCTTTCACCATCGGTTTCTTCACAGGTTTTGCCGCTTTACCGCCGAGCGCTTTGGCCGCGGTTTCACCGCTTGCGAAACCTTCTTCAACGCAAGTCTTCAGGTCAAAACTGCCATTGGCGCTGCCGACAACCGTGATCGGGTCACCATGCCGGTCGGGACGGAAACTTTGAATGTCATCATCGAAGCGGAGCTTGCCGCCGTTGTGACACCACAAATGCACCACCGGATTGTACCCGCCGGACACGGCAACGAAATCACAGTCGACCCGTTCTTCATTGACCACCCGGCCGCGGCCGACTGAATAGGGAGCGATCTTGACCGCGGTGATCTGTTTGCCGCCGGAAGCGGTTTCAACACCGGCGATGGCCGCACCAGTGTGTACGTTGAGGCCTGCTTTACGCGCTGTGTCGGCGAATGCGGTAGGTACATCCTTGCGCACGTCAATGATGCGGCTGACCGCGACGCCGGCCTCATGCAGTTTCAATGCCGTCAGATAGCCGTCATCATTATTGGTGAAGATGACGCCGTTCATGCCGGGTGATATCGCATAGCGCTCGACCATGGCACGTGCGGCCGATGCCATCATGATGCCGGGCCTGTCATTGTTGGCGAATGCAATCGGGCGCTCCAGGGCACCGGACGCCACGATGACCTGGCCAGCGCGGATTTTCCACAGCCGGTGGCGCGGGGCGCCCCGGGCCAGCAGGTCAGGGTCGTGGTCACAAACGCGTTCTGCCGCCAGCACGTAATTGTGGTGATAATGCCCGACCACGGTGGTGCGCGTCAGCACATGGCAATTGCCGGATTTTTCAAACTCGGACTGGCGTGCGGCAACCCAGTCCGTCTGGCTGATACCATCGATATCGCCGGCCGAGATATCGGCCACCCCGCCCAGCACGGGGTTCTCGTCTGCCAGCATGACCCGCTTGCCGGACGCAGCAGCCGCATGAGCCGCTGCAATGCCTGACACGCCACCGCCGACGACGAGCACATCCACATGGACATGCATTTGCTCGTAGGTATCGGGATCGTGTTCACCTGCTGCCTCGCCGAGGCCGGCTGCATTGCGGATAAACGGCTCATAGACTTTTTCCCAGAAGCTGCGTGGCCACATGAAGGTCTTGTAGTAGAAGCCGCCGGGCAAAAACCGGGAGAACTTGTTGTTGATGATGCCGACGTCAAAATCCAGGCTCGGCCAGCGGTTCTGGCTGGTCGCGGTCAGGCCGTCATAGAGCTCTACCTGGGTTGCCCTCAGGTTCGGTTCCTTGCGGCCGCCTTCGCCCACGCCGATCAGCGCATTCATCTCTTCCGACCCCAGCCCGATAAGGCCGCGCGGACGATGATACTTGAAGCTTCGGCCCATCACCTTGCGTCCGCTCGCCAGAACGGCGGATGCAACCGTGTCGCCGGCAAAACCGGTCATTCTGGTGCCGTCAAAGCTGAACGAGATCTGCTTTGAACGGTCGATGCGCGAGCCTTTGGCAGCTGTTTCGGGCAGTCGGTAAGGTTTGCCGGTCATGACTTTTTCGCCTTCGCTGGGGCTGCTTTGCGCCCGGCAGATTTTTTTGCGACGGTTTTCTTCGCAGCCGTCTTTTTGGCAGCAGGCCTGGTTGCCGTGGCCTGCTTGAAGAAGTCGGCCCACTGGCCGGTCGCCTGCTTCATCACTTCCGCCGGCGGCAAGTCGGTAATGCCGTAATAGGCCTTGAAGTCCAGCGACATCGTATCGCGCGCGGCATGAAACCACTTGCCGCAGCCACGGTCACAGCGCCAGCGCTCGAAATGCAGACCCTTTGGATTGAATCGCATGAACAGGTAATCGCGCTGTTCGCCGTCAGCGATGTTGTCAGGGTCGGAGGTTGCCGGGCGCGCGATATGCGCCTGTCCGCCGCAGTGAAAGTCCGTCTCGTCGCCTTCAGCCCCGCACACGGGGCACTGAATTATCAACATGGTCGTGTTCCTAGTGCGCTACAGCCGCGGCGACGCTTTCATCAATGAAGCGGCCCTCGGTGAAACGGTTAAGTCCAAACGGTGCGGCAATCGGGTGTGGCCTGTCATTGGCGATCGTGTCGGCAAAAACGAAGCCGGAACCGGGAATGGATTTCCATCCGCCGGTGCCCCAGCCGCAATTGACATAAAGCCCGCCCACATCGGTCATGCTGATGATCGGCGACCGGTCCCCGGTCATGTCCACGATGCCGCCCCACTGGCGCAACATACGCAGCCGCGAGATGATCGGGAATGTTTCCACCAGCGCTGATACGGTGTGTTCAATGGCTGGAAACGAGCCGCGCTGTGAATAATTGTTGTAGGGGTCCGCGCCGCCGCCAATGACCAGTTCGCCCTTGTCGGACTGGCTCATATAGCCGTGCACCGTATTGGCCATGACCACACAATCGATTACCGGCTTGATCGGTTCGGACACCAGTGCCTGCAGGCAGACACTTTCCACCGGCATGCGCACACCGGCCATTTCCATGATGTTCGATGTATGACCGGACGTGACGACGGCAACCTTTTTGGCACGGATGGTGCCGCGTTTGGTTGCAACACCGGTAATCTTGCCGCCCGAGCGCAGCATGCCGGTCACTTCGCAGTTCTGGATGACATCGACCCCCATATTGTCGATGGCGCGGGCATATCCCCACGCAAGTGCGTCATGGCGTCCGGTGCCGCCGCGTGGCTGGTAATAGGCCCCGAGGATCGGATAGCGCGCATCCGGGCTGTCATTGATGATAGGCACGATACGCTTGACTTCCGCTGCATCGACCATCCGGCAGTCGAGACCCGCCAGCCGGTTGGCATGGGCGGTGCGCCTGAACGCCCTGAGTTCATGTTCGGTCTGGCACAGCATCAGCACGCCGCGCGGTGAAAACATCATGTTGTAATTGAGTTCCTGGGACAGCGTCTCGTACAGGGACCGCGCCAGTTCATAGATGGCGATAGACGGGTCCTGCAGATAGTTGGACCGGATAATGGTTGTGTTACGGCCGGTATTGCCGCCGCCGAGCCAGCCTTTCTCAATAACTGCCATATTGGTGATGCCGTGGTTCTTGGCAAGGTAGTAGGCCGTTGCCAGACCATGCCCGCCGGCGCCCACGATCACCACATCGTACTCTTCTTTCGGGTCAGGGCTGCGCCATGCGCGTTCCCAGTCCTTGTGGTAGTTCAGGGCGTTTCTGGCCAGCGAAAATATCGAATAACGTTTCATGGGCGGTCTTCCGAATTGGCTCTCAACATAGGGTGAGCCAGATTAACTTCGTGCAATCTAGCAAACTGCCTTAATTATCACCAAATGATTGCGACATTCAGAACCGGAAGTGCGACACTGGTGCATCACATGGCGGCGCTGGTGACGCTAAAGTCGCCAGATCGTGAATTGTATTGCCCGTCGTGTGATTGCTAAGTGGTATTATGTTGTTATGGATTTCGTTTGCCGTCTTGACGGCCCTGGTTTTGATGGCGCTGCTGTCGCCATTACGGTCTCGTGCGCAGAGCGGGGATGCAAAACGGGCATCCTTCGATCTTGCCGTATATCGTGATCAGCTGAGCGAACTGGAACGAGACCAGAATGCCGGACTGATCCCGGATACCGAGGCCGATGCGGCACGCAATGAAGTGTCACGGCGTATTCTGGCAGCCCAGGCTGAACTTGCTTCCGATGCAAAGGCCGCCCGCCCGGTTCCGGCCTGGTTGACGATTGCAACCGGGGTTGCTGTTCCGCTGATCGCATTGGGCGGATATCTGCAGATTGGTCGCCCGGACCTGCCGGCCCAGCCCCTGCAGGCCCGCATCGATGGTGCTGTAGCAAACCAGGACATGGCGGCAATGGTGCGCCAGGTCGAACAGCATCTGGAACAGAAACCCAACGACGCGCGCGGCTGGATGGTGCTGGCACCCGCCTACAAGCGCATCGGCAGATACACCGACGCAGCCAACGCCTACAGAAAGGCTCTTGCGATATCCGGGCCTGATGCGGACGTGATGACCGACATGGGCGAAAGCCTCGTGCTGGCCAATAATGGCCTGGTCTCCAATGAAGCCCAGAAGATTTTTGAAGCGGTTCGGCTGACTTCACCAAAGCACATGAAGGCCCGGTTCTACGTGGCACTTGCCCATCGTCAGGAAGGCAGGACGGCTGATGCTATTGCGGGCTGGAATGCCATGTTGGCTGAAAGTGCGCCGGATGCACCGTGGCGGGCCGCTGTTGAACAGCAGATTTCGTCTGCCGGTGGCAAGATGCCCGAAGCGCCTGCCGTGACCGCAGGGCAGATGCCCAAAGCTCCGCCGCTTGCCGGCAGTCAGATGCCCAAGGGACCGGTCCTGAGCGAAGAGCAGATTCAGCAGGGCCGGGAGATGAGTACCACCGACCGCACGGCAATGATCCGCTCCATGGTTGAAGGTCTCGATGAACGGCTGACCGAAGACGGTGCGGATATCGATGCCTGGTTGCGGCTCATCCGCGCGCGCATGGTACTGGGCGAAAAGGATAAGGCTGCCGATGCTCTCAACCGGGCGTCCGAAGCTCTCAAGGACAATCAGCAGGCGGTTGCCCGGCTTGAGGAAACCCGCAAGGCCCTGGGGCTTTGATGACAGGAATGATGTGATATGGCGATGACACGAAAACAGCAGCGCGGTGCACTGATCGGAGCAGGTCTCGGAGCTCTTGGCCTTGCAGCAGGACTGGTGCTCTATGCCTTGTCCGACACGATAACGTTTTTTTATACCCCGACCGATGTTGTCGAAAAAGGCGTGCAGCCGGGAACCCGTTTCCGGTTGGGTGGCCTGGTGGAAGACGGCTCGATCGTGCGGGGCCAGGGCAAAACCGTTTCCTTCAAAGTGACCGACACCGCCGGCACCTTGCCGGTGACCTATGTCGGTATCTTGCCGGATCTGTTCCGGGAAGGTCAGGGGGTCATTGCAGAAGGCATTCTGGACGCCGGCGGAAGTTTCAAGGCCGATACGGTTCTGGCCAAACATGATGAAAATTACATGCCGCGTGAAGTGGCGGATGCGCTGAAGGAAAAGGGCGTCTGGAAACCAGGTGACGAAGCAGCAAAAGAAGGTACTCAATGATCCCTGAAATTGGTCAGTTCGCGCTTATTCTTGCATTTGTAACGGCGATTTATCAGTTCTCCGTGCCGATGTATGGTGCCTGGCGCGGCGATGGCCGGCTTATGGCTGTCGCACCTGCTGCGGCCCTGCTGCAGTTCGGGTTGATTGCCCTGTCGTTTGCCTGTCTGACCATGTCTTATATCGCGTCGGATTTTTCGGTTCAGAATGTGTTTCAGAACTCCCACTCCGACAAACCGCTGATCTACAAGATTTCAGGTGTGTGGGGGAACCATGAAGGCTCGATGTTGTTGTGGGTCATGGTGCTGGCCCTGTTTGGCTCCGCCGTTGCAGCGTTTGGCGGCAATCTGCCGCCCAGTCTGAAAGCCCGCGTGATTGCAGTTCAGGGTTCAATCTCGATTGCGTTCCTGTCGTTCATCCTGTTGACGTCCAATCCGTTTAACCGGCTCGACCCGGCCCCGATAGAAGGCCAGGGGTTGAATCCGATCCTGCAGGACCCGGCCCTGGCCATTCATCCGCCGCTTCTGTATTGCGGATATGTCGGTCTTTCGATCGCGTTTTCTTTTGCCGTTGCAGCCCTCATAGAAGGCAAGGTCGATGCGGCCTGGGCCCGTTGGGTCAGGCCGTGGACACTGGCCGCGTGGATGTGTCTGACAGCCGGCATCATGCTCGGATCCTGGTGGGCGTATTACGAGCTTGGCTGGGGCGGATGGTGGTTCTGGGATCCGGTGGAAAATGCATCGTTCATGCCGTGGCTGATTGCGACGGCCCTGTTGCATTCGGCCATTGTCGTGGAAAAGCGAAATGCCCTCAAGGTTTGGACGATCCTGCTTGCCATTCTGGCATTTTCTCTGTCTCTGGTCGGCACTTTCCTGGTGCGCTCCGGAGTGCTGACATCGGTTCACGCTTTCGCCGTTGATCCGGCTCGAGGCGTCTATGTGCTTGGCATCCTGTGTGTCTTCATTGGCGGCGCGCTGGCGCTTTATGCCTGGCGGGCTCCGACCATCAAGACCGGTGGCCTGTTTGCGCCGATCAGCCGTGAAGGCGCGCTGGTTGTAAACAATCTGTTGCTGACGGCGGCCTGTGCCGCGGTATTTATCGGTACGCTTTATCCACTGGTGCTGGAATCCATTACCGGTGACAAGATCTCTGTTGGTCCGCCGTACTTCAACCTGACATTCGGACCTCTGATTTTGCCGCTTTTGCTGCTGGTGCCGATAGGCCCGTTGATGTCGTGGAAACGCGCTGACATGTGGGCGGCCGCGCAGCGGCTTTGGGCAGCAGCCCTAATTGCGATTGTGGTCGGCGTCGCCGCCATGGCATGGCAATGGCGCGGACCCTGGCTGGCACCGTTTGGTGCGGCTCTCGGGGCCTGGTTGATTGCGGCAAGCGTTCAGGAAATGGTTGCCCGCACCAAGTTTACATCGGTTCCTTTCAATGTGGCATGGGCGCGTCTTAAAGGTCTGCCGGGCGCTGCCTGGGGCATGATGATCGCCCATGCCGGCGTCGGTGTCATGGTTATCGGCGTTGTTGGAATCACGGCATGGAAACAGGAGATTGTCACGGTCATGAAGCCGGGAGACGTCATGCAGGTGGGAAGCAGAAGCGTCACCTTCCTGGGTGAAAGCCCTATTTCCGGGCCGAATTATTCGGCCGACAGAGGGCGTTTCTCGATTTCCTCCGGTGGTGTTGAAGTGTCTGAGATCTGGTCGGAAAAACGTGTCTTCAAGCCGTCCAACCAGCCAACAACCGAGGTCGGTATCGAGCCGTTCATAGACGGTGATCTGTACGTCGTGCTGGGCGACCGCGCGCCCGATAACGCGCGCACGATCAGGTTCTATTTTCACCCGCTGGTCTGGATGATCTGGCTCGGAACGGCACTGATGTTCCTGGGCGGATGCTGCTCGCTGTTCGACCGGCGCTACAGGGTTGGGGCTCCGAAAAAAGCCAAAACCCCAATCATCCAACCTGCGGAGTAACATTAGAGATGCTGCGTCGCCTTGCTCTTGCTGTTGTATTCGTGCTGACCACATTGCCTGCCGCGTTCGCAGTGCAACCGGACGAGATATTGAGTGATCCGGAACTGGAGGCGCGTGCACGTGTTTTGTCGGCGCAGATGCGCTGTCTTGTTTGTCAGAACCAGTCCATCGACGACAGCGATGCGCCTCTGGCGAAGGACTTGCGCGTACTGATCCGCGAGCGTCTGGTTCAGGGAGAGAGCAACGCCCAGGTGGTTGATTATCTTGTGTCCAGATATGGCGAGTTCGTACTGCTGAAACCGCGCTTCAATTCACGTACGCTGCTGTTGTGGGGCGGCCCGTTTGCGATTTTGCTGATCGGGTCGCTGGTGATTTTCCTGCGCAGGCGCAAAGGCTCCGGTCTTGCGGTACCCGAACAGGCGCTGTCTGCGGATGAACAGGCCCGTCTCGACGACATTCTTAAATCCAAGGAGTAACGGCATGGCAATCAAGTCCGCGCGGATCGAATTTGAAGGTTCGCAAGGCGATATGCTTGCGGCCCGGCTGGATTCACCAAACGGTGTGGTAAGGGGGTATGCCCTGTTTGCCCATTGTTTCACCTGTTCAAAGGATGTGTTCGCCGCCAGCCGCATAGCCTCGGCCCTGGCAGCCCACGGCATCGCCACTCTGCGCTTCGACTTTACCGGTCTCGGGGCCAGCGAGGGTGAATTTGCCAACACCAATTTCTCATCAAACGTGGCCGATCTGATAGCCGCGGCAAACTGGCTGCGTGAAAATCACGGCGCACCTGAATTGCTGATCGGCCACTCTCTGGGTGGTGCAGCAGTGCTGGCTGCTGCCGGTGACATTGCCGAGCTGAAGGCCGTGGCCACTATCGGTGCACCTGCCGATGCTGATCATGTGGTGCATAACTTTCAAGCCAGTCTCGACACGATTGAGAGCGATGGTGAAGCCACGGTATCTCTGGCAGGGCGCGAATTCACCATCAAGAAGCAATTTCTGGACGATGTGCGCGGCGCCAGCCTGAAAGACAGGATTTCGGCGCTGAAACCGGCATTGATCGTGTTTCACGCACCGCTTGACCAGACCGTTGGCATTGAGAACGCGTCGGCGATTTTTTCCGCCGCCAGGCATCCGAAGAGTTTTGTCTCGCTGGATGGGGCCGACCATTTGCTGTCGCGCCGGCAAGATGCGGTATTTGTGGCAGATGTGCTGGCCGGGTGGGCCAACCGGTTCCTGCCGACTGTCGAGCGCCCGAAACCTGCGCCGGCAGGTGTGGTCAGAGTGCGTGAGACGCACCAGGGCAAGTTCCAGCAGGATGTGCTGGTTGATGATCATCACCTGTTGGCGGATGAGCCGTCTTCGGTCGGCGGTGACGGCACCGGACCATCACCTTATGACTATTTGTCGATAGCACTTGGTACCTGCACCTCCATGACGCTGCGCATGTATGCGGATTTCAAGAAGCTGCAACTGGGTCGAGTGACGGTTGATGTATCCCACGGCAAGGTTCACGCCGATGACTGCAAGGACTGCGGTGAAGGCAAAACCGGCAAGATTGACCGGTTCGAGCGCACCATATCGGTTGAAGGCGAGATTTCGCCTGAACTGCGGGGTAAACTGGAAGAAATCGCTGGTAAATGCCCGGTTCACCGCACGCTCGAGGCTGAAGCTGCAGTTGTGACCAAGGTTGTCGAATGATTGCGGATGCCCCGATTTAGGTGAATTATGCTCCAATTGCCTACATTAACGTGTTTTAACCCCCCGGACACCATCGTGTAATGTGATAGTCGCTAAAACTCCATGCATCAGTTCTTTCCTATTCCATGCACTGGAGACTTTACACACATGACTACGCACACGAAACTTGGCTCAAAGGGCCGCAAGGCTGTTTATGCCGCGATGATTGCAGGCCTGCTTGGTGCTACCGCTTTGACCGGCACCATCAGCCATGCCGGGACGCAGGCCACGAAGACCGATATTTCACTTAATACTGCGCCAGCATCGGGTTTCGCCGACCTGGTGGAGAACGTAATGCCGTCGGTTGTGTCGGTGCAAAGCAAGTTTACCCCCGTCGCGACCGGCAACGAAGATGGTGCGCGTGACCAGCGTCGGCAATTCCAGTTTGGCTTCCCGCAAGGCTCGCCTTTTGAGCAATTTTTCCGCAATCAGCCTGGTCGCAATGGCGGAGCAATGCCTCATCCGCGTCGTCGCAATGGCACCTCGCAAGGCTCTGGTTTCATCATTTCTGAAGACGGTTACGCGGTCACCAACAATCACGTCATCAAAGGCGCCAGTGAAGTGTCTCTCAAGTTCTCCGACGGACGTGAGTTTGATGCCAAGGTTATCGGAGCTGACCCAAAAACTGATCTTGCCCTGTTGAAAATCGACAGTAAGGATAAGTTCACACCGGTAAAATTCGCTTCCGACAAGCCTCGTGTTGGCGACTGGGTGGTCGCCGTCGGCAACCCGTTCGGGCTCGGTGGTACCGTGACTACAGGTATTATTTCGGCTTCCGGCCGCGATATCGGTGCTGGTCCCTATGACAACTTTCTGCAGATTGATGCGCCGATCAATCGCGGGAATTCCGGCGGCCCGGCCTTCAATCTGAAAGGGGAAGTTGTTGGTATCAATACAGCCATATTCTCACCATCAGGTGGCAGTGTCGGCATTGGTTTTGCCATTCCGGCATCAACTGCGGAAGACATTATTGCCGATCTTAAAGATGACGGCAACGTAACACGCGGCTGGCTCGGCGTTCAGATCCAGAAAGTATCTGAAGATATCGCATCCAGCATTGGTCTGGATGAGCCGACAGGCACATTGGTTGCTGCGGTAACCGACGGCTCACCGGCAGAAAAGTCTGGTTTGCGCACCGGCGACACGATTTTGAAAGTCAACGGTGCTGACATAAAGGGCCCCAAGGAACTGTCACGCGCAGTTGCAAAAATCAAGCCGGGCACGAGCGTGGACATGACAGTGTTCCGCGATGGCAAACAGCGTGACATCAAGGTATCGATTGGAGAAATGCCGGGCGAAAAGCAGGCGTCCCTCAACTCTGAACGCGACAGCGGACCCGCGGCAGACCAGAAGCTTGGTCTGGCACTGGCTCCGGCTGAAGATGGTGAAGGGGTCGTCGTTGCTGACGTCATGCCTGGATCACCGGCAGCCGAACAGGGCATTCGCCAGGGCGATGTGATCCTTGAAGTGGACGGTGCATTTGTCGATCAACCGGACGCCGCAGTGGCTGCAATTCGCCAGTCATCTGCCAGGTCTGGCAAGTCTCCAGTGCTGTTGCTGGTGAAAAATGATCGCGGACAACGTTTTGTTGCACTTAAAATTGCAAAAGGTTGATACTATATAGAAAGAACGGCGGCGTGACCTCTGCCCCCTCTGTACCCACGCCGTCATCGTGCCTCCGTGTGCCTCACAATGCTGTTTCGGGTAGACCTCCCGCCCCCCCTGCCAACGGTCTTCTGGAACACGAGGTGTACGGGGGCACACTTGCCTTTTCCGTTTGAAATGGGCACGAACAACGGTGAATTTCACTAGTGGATCTAGAGTGCATGAAAATTCTTGTCGTAGAAGATGATCGCGAAGCCGCCAGTTGGCTTGAGAAGGGCCTGGTTGAAGAAGGTCATGTTGTAGACCTCGCTGCCAATGGAACCGATGGCCTCGAGCTGGGCCGTGAGCAGACCCATGATGTAATCATTATGGACCGTATGATGCCGGGCATGGATGGTCTTGAAGTCGTCAAGACACTGCGCGGGGAAGATATCACAACACCAGTGCTCATACTGTCGGCACTCGGCGAAGTGGACGACAAGGTGCTTGGTTTGCGCGCCGGCGGTGATGACTATCTTGCAAAGCCCTATGCGTTTACCGAACTTCTTGCCCGGGTTGAAACCTTGCGCCGCCGTCAGGATGCAACCCCGCACGCAACCAAGCTCAAGGTCGCAGATCTCGAAATTGACCTGCTGGCCCGCACGGCAACCCGTGCCGGCGAAGACATATTGCTGCAACCGCGTGAATTCAAACTGCTGGAGTATCTGATGCGCAATGCCGGCAGTGTGGTGACCCGCACCATGTTGCTCGAAAACGTCTGGAACTACCATTTTGACCCGCAGACCAATGTGATTGACGTGCATATTTCCAGATTGCGCGCCAAGGTGGACAAGGAGTTCGGAGAACCGCTTTTGCACACCGTTCGTGGCGCCGGATACAGTATTCGTGCGGGCCGCTCTTAAACTTCTGCAAACGTCGACCTTCCGGCTGGCGGCTCTCTACCTGACGGTATTTGCTATCTCGGTGGGCGCAATTCTTGCCTATATTTACTGGAATACCGCTATTTTGCTCGAGCGCCAGACCGAAGACACGGTCGAGGCGGAAGTCCAGGGCCTGGCCGAACAGTACAGAATTCGCGGGCCCCGTGGACTTCTTGAGATCATAAAGGCGCGCAGTGCAGAAGCAGATGGCGCGGTCTATATCCTCACCAACGCGGTGGGGCGCAGGCTTGCCGGCAATCTGCAGTCCTTACCCGTTGAAGCGGTTGGTGAGCGCGGCACCATTGACTTCAAATTCCCTTATGAAACCGGCAGAGGCCTTGTTGATCATACGGCCCGGGCGTTTTTCATTCGTCTGGAAGGCGGTTTTCAGCTTGTTGTCGGCCGCGATGTGGAAGAGCGCCGGCAGTTTAACCGGATCATCAGGACATCGCTGTTCTGGGCTCTTGGGCTGACACTTGTTCTTGGCGTCGGGGGTGGTTTGCTGATGAGCCGTAACTTCCTGCGCCGAGTGGACGAGATCAATGGTGCAAGCCGCGCCATCATGGCCGGCGACCTGGGTGAAAGAATGCCGGTTTCCGGGACCGGCGACGAGATTGACCGTCTGTCGGAGAGCCTCAATGACATGCTGGACCAGATCAACCGGCTGATGACAGGCATGAAGGAAGTGTCTTCCAATGTCGCCCATGATTTGCGTACGCCGCTGACGCGCCTGCGTGCACGTGCCGAAGATGCTCTGCGCTCAGGCTCTGCGGGAGAACACAAGGCCGCGCTTGAAGCCAATATAGCCGAGGCAGACGGCCTGCTCACGACATTCAATGCTCTGCTGTCCATTGCGCGGGCCGAGGCAGGCCAGATGCGCGAAGGGTTTCAGGATACGGATCTTGTAGCTCTGCTGGACGATCTGGTCGAGTTGTATGGTCCTATTGCGGAAGAGGCAGGCGGGACACTTGTTCTGGATGCGCCGGAAACGGCACTGGTGCGAGCCGACAGGCAGCTGGTGGCTCAGGCGATGACCAATCTGCTCGACAACGCGATCAAGTATGGTCGCGATGCAAAAACCGGGGTGCCTGCAATAAAATTACAGATTGTCAGTTCAAAAGCGGATGGCTGGACCGTCCAGGTCAGTGATGCCGGGCCTGGTATCGATGCAACCGACAGGGAGCGGGTCAAGGGCCGGTTTGTCCGGCTGGACAAGAGCCGCAGCAAGCCCGGAAGCGGACTGGGCCTGGCGCTGGTCGACAGTGTCATGAAGCTGCATGGAGGTGGTTTCGAAATCGAGGATGCAAATCCCGGACTTACCGCAAGGTTGCATTTCCCGGTCAGAGCTTAAAATACAACGCAAATTCCGGATACACTTTTGCTTATCCCTCTCCACAGGTTAGGGTCAGGACCGTAGGGTCTCAAGTCCAGTCCGGGTTTTTGCAGTTGGTATCCATGAACAAGGCTTTGTCCGCCGCACAAGTGTCGTTGCCGGTGCAACCTGATGAGCAGGATCTGCTTGCCGGGATCGTGGAACACGCGGTGGTTCTTGAACCCTTATGCAAGAAATCTGCTGCCGTCCGCGCTCTTCTGGCTCACATTGCCGCCGGGTCTCCTTTTCTGTCCGGGCTGGTGCGGCGGTATCCTGAGTTTGCTGTTGAAGCACTGAGCATGCCGCCTGATCAAGTGTTTGCTGATGTGTGTGCACGTCTTGAGACGGAGGCTGCATCCGCCCCATCACAGGCTGATCTGATGCGTTATCTGCGGGTTGCGCGAAATCACGTCGCCCTGCTGATTGCGCTGGCTGACATTGCAGGCTGCTGGTCTTGCGGGCAGGTGACGCGTGCGCTGACCCGATTTGCCGACGTGGCGGTCGCGGGCGCTGTAAACTGGTTATTGGAAGAGGCTGTGGAAGCCGGCAAGCTGACACCGGACAAAGGCCAGTCTGAGACAGACGGCTACACGGTTCTGGCCATGGGAAAGCATGGCGCGGGCGAATTGAACTACTCATCTGATATTGATCTGATCGTGCTTTACGATCCTGAAAAAATCCCGCTGGAACAAAAAGATAATGCCGCTCAAGTTTGTGTCCGCATAACCCGGACACTGGCCAGCGTTCTGCAGGACCGTACCGAGGACGGCTATGTGTTCCGCATTGATCTGCGCTTGCGGCCGGACCCGCGCGCAACCCAGATTGCCATCGCCATCGGTGCGGCAGAGAACTATTACGCGTCGATGGGGCAGAACTGGGAGCGGGCTGCGATGATCAAGGCCCGGGCAGTGGCCGGTGATCTGGATCTGGGGCAGGAATTTCTAAGAGGTCTCACGCCGTTTGTCTGGCGCAAATACCTGGATTTTGCGGCAATCGCGGATGTGCAGTCCCTGAAACGGCAGATGCACGCCCATAAGGGCCATGATTCCATAGTGGTGCTGGGTCACAACATCAAGCTGGGCCGCGGTGGAATTCGCGAGATCGAATTTTTTGTGCAGACCCAGCAATTGATTGCCGGCGGCAAGAACCTCGACCTCAGGGGCAACCGCACACAAGCCATGCTGGACAAACTGGTACAGGCCGGATGGATCGAGCAGACAGCCAGCAAGGAATTGAACGAGGCATATGTGTTCTTGCGCACCATCGAACACCGGCTGCAGATGGTGGCCGATGAGCAGACCCAGACATTACCGGCAACGCAAGACGCATTTACCGGCTTTGCTCGGTTTTGCGGCTATGGTGATCCGGATGAACTGGCTGACAGGCTTACCGCCACATTCAAGATGGTGCAGGGGCACTATGCCGGTCTGTTCGAAGAAGCGCCTGAACTCGGCAGCGAACTGGGAAGTCTGGTGTTTACCGGTGGCGACGATGATCCGGAAACCTTGCACACGCTTGCCGGGATGGGGTTCGCGCAGGCCTCTGAAGTGTCAGCCACCATTCGCGGCTGGCATTTCGGGCGCTATCCGGCAATGCGGTCATCTGCGGCACGCGAACGGCTGACTGAACTGATGCCGGCATTACTGACGGCCCTGTCACGCTCCGGCCAGCCGGATCAGGCGCTGACTGCCTTTGATCGGTTTGTTGCCGGATTGCCGGCTGGCGTTCAGCTGTTTTCCATGTTCAAGGCAAATCCGTTCCTGCTCGAACTGATGACGACGGTGCTGGGGTCTGCGCCGCGGCTGGCGCAGAGCCTGTCACGCCGTCCCCGTCAGCTTGAAGCGGTGCTCGATCCGGACTTCTTTGGTGCAATGCCTGATGAAGCCGAACTGGCCGATTGTTTTTCAGCCTTGCGCGGTGGCGACGCCACATACGAGGAGATTTTGAGCGCGACCCGCATCACCGCTCATGAATTGTCGCTTCGCATCGGCATGCGCATCTTGTCAGAAACGGTCAGCGCAGAACAGGCAGGCCTCGCCTATTCAAAGCTCGCAGATGCCGTGACCGCTCACATGCTCCAGGTTACCACCGCTGACGTAGGTGTGCGGCATGGCCATGTTCAAGGTGGTTCGATGATTGTCATGGCGCTGGGCAAACTCGGAGGCTGCGAGATGACGGCGGCGTCCGATCTGGACCTGATCATGCTGTATGATTTTGCCGATGATGTTGACGCGTCCGATGGCGACAGGCCGTTGCCGGCATCTCAGTATTTCTCCCGGCTGACACGGCGCCTGACGACTTCGCTGACGTCTCAGACCGATGAAGGCGACCTGTATGAAGTTGACATGCGGTTGCGTCCGTCAGGGAATAAGGGGCCGGTCGCCAGCCATATTGAATCGTTTGACAACTACCAGGCAACCCAGGCCTGGACCTGGGAGAAGATGGCGCTGACCCGGGCACGTGTTATCGCTGGTGATGAAGCTTTGCAGCAACGTGTCGAGCAAACCATACACAGCGTGCTTTGTGCCCGTCGCGACCGGGAGCAGACCCTGGCTGATGTGAGGGATATGCGGCAGCGCATGCTTCAAGGCACAGGCATGGTCACGGGCAATCATTGGGACATCAAGCACGTCCGCGGTGGTCTGGTGGAGATCGAATTCATTGCCCAGGCACTGCAATTGGTTCATGCCCATGAAACGCCGGATGTGCTGCAGCGCAATACTGTTGCAGCTCTTCATGCCTTGCGTGATGCCGGTCATCTGACTGCTGCAGACCATGATGTGCTGGTTGCCGCGGCAACGTTGTACCAGGGCCTGACCCACATGCTGCGGCTTTGTTCGTCTGGCCGGTTTGAGGTGGAAAGTGCGCCGTCCGGCCTGATAAACCTGCTGCTGCGGGCCAGTGCTGCGCCGGATGTTGCGACCATGGAGGCCATGCTACTCGATGCAAACCGGCAGGTTTCCGGGGTTTTTGACCGCCTGATCGGTATTCCGGCAGATCACTGAAAGTTTTTTCGGACCAAGCGACGGATTGTTGCCGGTGTTCTCGTCTTGTTCATGTGCGTTGGCCAACTCACTCCGTGGGACCCTGGGATTTTCCGAACCAGAGGTTCCGGCAACACATACAAGCTAAGGAGACTGATCCGTTATGAACATTCATTTTTCAGCCGCTTTGTCTGCTGCGTTGGTCATCGCAGGCATGTCAGCAAACACAGCGCTTGCGCGTGAGCCAGGCATGCCGCGTGGTGAGCGTACTTTTGAGCGTCTTGACAAGAACAAGGATGGCGCACTTGCTCTAGAAGAGCTGGAGGCCAAGTCGGTTCGCCGGTTCATGCGTCTTGATGCCGACAAGAATGACAAGGTGACCAAGGCAGAGCTTGAAAACTGGCTCATTGGTCTGGCGCAGCGGCGTATCAACCGGATTCTGACCCGCATGGATGCGGACAAGGACACTGCGGTTACACGCTCAGAGTTGCGCGGCTACATTGCAGGGCTGTTTGTCTTGGCCGACAGGGACAAGTCCGGCGGGGTGACTTTACAGGAATCGCGTGCCTATCATGTGACCGCACGCAAGAAACGGACCGAGGCTCGCAAGGCAAGGTCACAGGCCCGGCAATAGGAGGGCTGATGAACTGGCAAACAGCGCGTCCGGCTTGGGGAATGGCAGGATACAGTGAAAACACAGCGGCCACGTCAACTGCCGGAGATGCATCTCCGGCGGTCGATGCGGTGTTGCTGGAAGGGGTTGTTGCCGGTGACGAAACCGCGTTTGCCACATTGGTTGACCGGCATTACTCCCTGGTTTTCAGACTGTCGGCGCGGGTTTTGGGCAATGCGGCCGATGCTGAAGACGTGACCCAGGAGGCGTTCGTCAAATTGTGGCGCAATCCGCCGGTATTGCGCAATCAGGCGGCCTTGAAGGGCTGGCTTGTGCGCGTGGCGCGCAATCTTTCCATTGACCGCCTGCGGCGGGCGCGCAACACATCCGACAGTGAACTGGAATTACTTGTTGATACGTCTACCGCGCCTGACGGACACTTGCGCCACGGTCAGGCGGCTGACGAAGTGTCTGCCGCGCTGGCTCAGTTGCCCGAGCGCCAGCGCACCGCTATGCAGTTGACCTATTTCGAAGCATTGGGCAATCAGGAGACTGCATCGATTATGGATGTCAGCGTTGAAGCCGTGGAATCGCTGCTGTCGCGGGCAAGACGGTCTTTGCGAAAGATGCTCAACCCGGTATGGGCCGACCTGATTGATGAACTGGAGCAATTGAAATGACGGCACGCAGCAACAACAAGGGCAAGGGGCAGGGCAGTGCCGGCGATGCACGTCTGGCTGAAGTGCTGGCGGCCTATGGCCGCAATCCGTTGCGCTGGCCCGAGGCTGACCGGGTGCGGTTTGCCAACCTGCTGCGTGAGCCTGAACTGCTGCCTCTGGAGCTGAGCGCCGAAGCCGATCAGCTGGATAAATTGCTGGATATGTCTGTCGCTGCGGGTATTTCTGAACCCGAAGGTGCCCGCGCTCGCCTGCTGTCATGCATCACGACAGGGTCCGGCACAACCGGGCCTGCCGCGATGCATGGCAGCAGGTCCAGTTGGCAGTTCGGTTTCCTGCCCCATCAGCTCCTGGCGGCCGGTACCCTTGCGGCAAGCATCATGCTGGGTGTGTTCGCCGGCATCAGTACCGATGCCGGCACACTGCTGGCCGACAGCCTGCAATTTCCTGTAGCGTCCGATGAAGTGCTGGACGTCGTGCTGGTTGACGACAGTGATGACGGGAGTTTGCTATGAGCGATGCGCAAACTCCCAAAACCCCAAAAACCAGGCGCTGGTCATGGCTGTGGATTGTGCTGATCGCATCTTTGGCCATTAACCTGGCGATTGTCGCGGCCATTGTTTCCCATCAGGCGGCCGGTCCGCACCGCCATCGCTCCATCACCGGGCCCGGATTTACCCAGATACTGCCGCGGGCGTTTTTCCGGGAACTTGATGGTGACCGGCGTGACGAACTGGTTGGCGAACTGCGCGGGCACCGCAAGGGGTTTCGCGAACTGCGCAAGAACCTGCGGCAAAAGGCACGAGATGTCGCGTCTGCCCTGCGGGCAGAGCCGTATGACGAAGCCGTCGTTGCAAAGGCGCTGGAGGTCTATCAGGCCGAGGCACAGAGCATGGTTGGCCGTGGCCGCAACATCGCGGAGAACTTTTTTAAACGCCTGACACCCGACGAGCGCAAGCTGATCGCCGACCAGATTGAACGCAAATCAATGTCGAGACGACGCTGGAAGCGCTGGAAAAAAGAGCGTGGGCATTGACTGGCGGTCGGGCGGTTGGTTTTTTTCGCTCACGCAAGCAGCCTGACGGCTGCCTGTGTGAGCGAAATCAAGCTTGAGTGCCGGTAGCGATCGGCTCAATCACTGCATCGGATTCGACGATGCGTTTTGGCTGTTTGCCTTTCTGGGCAATCGGCAAGGTTATGGTCACCGTGGTGCCTTTGCCTTTTTCGCTGGCAATGTGCAGCGAGCCGTCGTTGAGGCGGATCAGCGAGTTTGAGATGGCCAGACCGAGGCCGGAACCGGAACGGGTTTTGGTGAGCTGGTTTTCCACCTGTTCAAACGGGCGACCCAGTTTGGAAATCTGATCAGGCGGAATGCCGATGCCGGTGTCTGCAATGACGATTTCAGCCATCTTTTTGACCCGGCGTGCCGAGATGGTGAGGCTGCCACTGTCGGGTGTGAATTTGACGCCATTGGCGATGACATTGATCAGCACCTGTTTCAGCGAACGCACATCGGCCATGGCGTGCAGTGAATCGGGCAGATCCTTGCGCAGGGTGACGCCGCCATCCTGGGCACGCCCGGACACAATCCGCAATGCTTCTTCTATAACCGCCGGCACCGAGCATTTCTCGACTTCCAGAGTAATCCGGCCAGCCTCGATCTTAGACATGTCGAGGATATCATTGATGACATCCAGCAGATACTGCCCGGAACTGTGGATGTCATGGGCATAGTCGAGGTATTTGGGGATATCGACCTTGCCGAACAACTGCTGCTCGATGACTTCCGAAAAACCGATGATTGCATTGAGCGGCGTACGCAATTCGTGGCTCATGTTTGCCAGAAACTCCGATTTTGACCGGTTCGCCGCTTCAGCGCGGGTCTTTTCGCGGGAATACTTCTCAGCCAGGTCGGCAAGACGCTGTGACTGCTGTTCAAGTTCCATGCGTGATTTCTGCAGGTCGCGCACTGTGTTCATCAGCTCGCGTTCCGACTCCAGCAGTTTCTCCTCATGCAGTTTCAGATTGGAGATATCCGTGCCGACCGAAACAAAACCGCCATCCTTGGTGCGGCGCTCATTGATCTGCAGCCAGCGCTCGTCTTCCAGTTGAACTTCAAATGTGTTGCCGTCACTGCCCTCGGGAATGCTGGCGGGCAGGGTGGTATCGCTCGACGCTGCCGAACGTTGCCGGATCACCGGTTCGCGAGCCACCCGGGTGACATCCTCATAGGACGATCCGGGCCTGCATACGCTGGCTGGAAGATTGTGAAGCTGCTGGTATTTGGAATTGCACATGACCAGGCGATTGTCTGAATCCCACAGCACGAATGCTTCCGATACATTCTCGATGGCGTCCTTGAGGCGCAGTTCCGCCTCCTGGTTCAACTTGTCGAGCCGCTTCTGCTCGGTAATGTCGATGGCAATGCCGACCAGGTTTGGCGAATCCTGACCCGGTGCTTCCGACAATTCCGCCCGGGCGCGCAGCCATACCCAGTGGCCGTCGCAATGCTTCATGCGGAATTCTTGATCAATGGCCGGCCGACCGCCCTGCAACATCACATCGACAAGCTGATCGATCGGTTCGTCGTCAGGGTGCAATCGTTCCGCAACCTCGCCATAGGACAGGAATTCCCCTTTGGTCTGAAGGCCGAGAATGTCATACATGGACTTCGACCAGAAAATCCGGCCGCGCGCGATATCCCAGTCCCACAGCCCGCAATGTCCGCGGTCGAGTGCCTTGTCCATACGTTCAGTAGCAACAGCGAGTGTCTGATCAGCTTCCGCTGCACGCGATGCCTGCCAGTGAAAGGCCGTTCCCAGCAGTACCAGCACACCCAGCGTGACCACGAACAAGGTTGCAATCTGCGTCACATCTGAGCGCCAGTCCTGCAGCACCCGGGCTTTCGGGTGGATGACGATAAGCTGGCCCAGATAAGGACTAAGCGAACGCAGGCCGATATAGACTTCCTCGTTTGCCGGTGTGATGGCAAGCGCCGACGCGCCGAGTTGCTGGGCAGCGCTGAGAATTCCGTCCTGGCCGAATACGGTCGACAGATTCGCACCTTTCAACCCCAGGTCTTCCGGATAGCTTGTCTGTATGTAACCCTTCTCGTCCGCCACGATGAACAGCCGGCCACGAACCCCGGTGTCTTGTGGTAACACTTCAGCCAGATCCTCAGGGATCAGTGCGCGTACGGTTCGGCCACCGGCAAAACCTGCGCCCAGTGTCGCGCTCAGATCACTGGCAGCGGCCCGCAGGACTAACGCGGTATGTTTGGTTGAGGTGACGATGGAACGTTCACGGCTGGCTGACAGTTGCAGGAACAAGGCTGTAGCGAGCGTCATCAGAAACAACAGGATCAGACCCGTGATCAGGTTGCGCAGGATGCGTTCTGAGATTGCAATTGACGGTACACGTTTGGAGCCGACGCTGACCTTCAGCGCCCGCTCCTTGAAAAACAGCTCTCCAAGTTTTGCCTTGGACACGTAATCATCCCCATTGTGGCCAGCTGCTGAAATGCAGTGACCGTACAGGCAACACCCTTCAAGTATGTGATGGTCTGCCGCCCCTGACAGTACTCACACAAGGGCTGATACACCGCCCCCCAACCCCGTCGAATCAGTGCAGGCTATTGATTCGAAATGCACCTGATTTGGCAAGCTTGAAGGATACTTCCGGACCCGAAACGGCTTTAAAATACATCAATTACATCAACAATGGGACAAAATTCTTACGTTGCGCGATGTGGGTGTCCGGAAAGAGCAAAATTTCCATCAATTCACAATTGCTCCGGCATTTCGCAGAACATGGATGGGAAAATAATGTTTCGGAAGCGAAATAAATTAAAGATAGCAGACTGAAAACCTTGCAAACGCAGGTTCTTAAGGCTTTTGGGACTCCAGCATTCTTGTCACCATTTCAAGTGTATCGGCTGACAGGTTTTGCCTGTCGCGGATGATGCCTAGTGCGGCGCGGGCTTTGTCCTGCCGGATCTGATCCATCAACTGATAGGACCGGAATGCAGACACCATGCGAGCCGCCACTTGCGGATTGCGTTCATCCAGCGCCATGACAACTTCGGCCACGACATCATAGCCGTCGCCTGAGGCATCGTTGAAACCGGTCTGGTTCATGCCTGCAAATGTGCCGATCAGCGCCCGGACACGGTTGGGCCTGGTGATGCTGAAGTCTCCATGCTTCATCAGCCGGCGTATATGGCCGGCAGCATTTGCGCCAGTACGCATGCCGTGCAGGGAAAACCACTTGTCGACAATCAGATGGTCGTTGGCGAACCTCTCATGAAAGCTGTCGAGCGCCTGATCGCGCTCCGCCACATCCAGAGCGGCGAGTACATTCAGCGGTCCCATCATGTCGGACATGTGCCGGGCGGTTTTGAAAAGGTTCAGTGCCCTGGCGGCGGTCTCGTTCCGTTGTGCGGCGGCCAGCAGGGAAAGTGCCGCATAGGCCAGAGCCCGCTGTCCGGCAGCTTCCGCACTTGCCGAATAGTCACCGGCAGGCAGGTCATCAACCAGATGGTCAAGCTGATCCGCCAACCTGGTACCCACTGTCTTGCGGACCTGATCCCGCGCCGCCTGTATCAGGTCCGGATTGACATTGCGGCCCAGCATATTGGCAATGTCTGCCTCACCTGGCAGCGCCAGCATCTGGGCCTTGAAGGCCGGCTCCAAATCTTGCGCGGCCAAAACGCCGGCCAGTGCATCGCCATAGTCATCGATCACCTCAGGTTCGTCGCCGTCCCTGATTGCCTGCATGGCGGACATGATAATCGAGCGTGACAGGGTCTGGCCGGCCTCCCAGCGATTGAACGCATCATGGTCGTTTGCCATCACGAAAAGCAATTCGTCGTCGCGTTGCCCGGTTTTCAGGTTGATCGGGGCTGAAAACCCTCGGTTGATTGACAGTACCGGGCGATCTGCAATGCCGGTAAAAGTCCAGCTCTGTTTGGCCGACCGTAATTCCAGGATGCCGCTGTCGATATGTTTGCCGTCATCCAGGACCAGTGCCATATCAGTGCCATCCGGCCCGATCAGACCGGTTGCAAGGGGGATGTGCATGTCCGGTTTTTCGGACTGGCCTGGTGTCGGAGAAAGGGACTGGGTGACGGCAAGCGTAGCGGTCCCGGCTGCCTGGTCCCAGTCGAGGCGGGCATTCACGGATGGTGTGCCGGCATGATTGTACCAGTTGAAAAACTGCTTCAGGTCGCGGCCTGACGCATCTTCCATGCAGGTGACGAAATCTTCCACTGTGGCTGCGTCTCCATCATGCCGTTCAAAGTATATATCCAGCGCTTTCGCGAACTTTTCCGGACCTAAGAGCGTCTTGAACATACGCACCACTTCAGCGCCTTTTTCATACACGGTGGCAGTGTAGAAATTGTTGATCTCGATATAGGACTGGGGTCTGACCGGGTGCGCCAGCGGCCCGGCGTCCTCAGGAAACTGATGTGATCTCAGCGTGCGCACATCCTGGATGCGCTTGACCGCGCGTGAGCGCATGTCAGAGGTGAATTCCTGGTCGCGGAATACCGTCAGGCCTTCCTTGAGGCACAACTGGAACCAGTCGCGGCAGGTAATCCGGTTGCCGGTCCAGTTGTGAAAGTATTCGTGCGCGATGATCGCTTCGATGTTGACATAGTCCTGATCGGTGGCGGTGTCGGCGCGCGCCAGAATGTACTTGTCATTGAAAACGTTGAGGCCCTTGTTCTCCATTGCGCCCATATTGAAGTCCGATACGGCGACGATCATGAAAATATCCAGGTCATATTCCCGGCCAAACGCGGTCTCGTCCCATGCCATCGACGCCTTCAGGCTTTCCATTGCCCAGTCACAGCGGTCCTGTTTGCCCTGTTCAACATAGATGCGCAGTTCCACCTTGCGGCCCGACATGGTGGAGAAATGATCGGTGACGCAAGCCAGATCACCTGCAACCAGGGCAAACAGGTAGGCAGGCTTCGGCCATGGGTCCTGCCAGACCGCAAAGTGGCGCCCGTCGGCCAGTTCACCGGTTTCAACCGGATTGCCATTGGCCAGCAACACCGGAACACTGTCCCGGTCGGCTTCAATGCGAACCCGGTAGGTTGCCAGCACATCCGGCCGGTCCAGGAAGTAGGTGATGCGGCGAAAACCTTCAGCCTCGCATTGGGTGCAGTAAACCTCGTTGGAACGGTACAGGCCCGACAGGGCCGTGTTTGCATCCGGGTTGCATTGCGTTTCGATGGTCAGCTCGAAGGGGCCTTCGGGAACGTCATCGATGACCAGCTGGTCGGCGGAGACTGTGAAGCGGTTGGCGCCAATTGCCTCTCCATTGATGGCAACGGACTTGAGCTCCAGTGCTTCTCCGTCCAGACGCAAGGGTGCCCTGACGGTCTTCGAGGCCGGATTGGGCCGCATCTTCAGGACCGAGACAACCCTCGTTGCTGCCGGTTCAAGGGCGACGTCAAGCGACACATGGTCAATCAGATAGTCTGACGGCTTGTAATCTTTCAGGCGAATGGTCGGTGGAGTTTCGGTGCGCATCTTGAATCCTGGGCCTGGTTACATGGGCCGGTTGATATGAAAGGGTGCGGGATCGGTATTGCTGGTACGTGCGGTCATCATGTCGGCGATCATCCGGCCGGTCGTTGGCCCCCAGCTCAACCCCATGTGGCCATGGCCGAAGCCGTACCACACATTGATCAGCTTTGGAGACGGTGAAATCACCGGCAGGGAATCCGGTGTACTCGGTCTGCGGCCCATCCATTTCGTTTCGGTACCGTTTATATCTCGTAATTTAGGGAATACCCGCTTGCCGTAGACATGCATCTGATCAGCCCGGCGCCAGTCTTCCGGCGCATCGTTTGCGGCGATTTCATCGGAACCGGCGATCTTGATGCCGTCATGGTGCGGTGTCACGGCACCGGGCTGGGCGGCATGGGTGACTGCCCGGCCAAGTCTGACGCCTGGATCTTTCATGATCACATGATAACCGCGTTCTGCCTGCAGCAACACTTTCGAGCCCAGCATGCGGGCAAGTTCATGTGACCAGGCGCCGGCGCAGACGCACAGGTTCTGCACTGTCTGTTCTCCGGAATTCATCAAATGCAGGCGGGTGGCCCGGGTTCCGTCCTGGTCGATGCTGATGACTTCGTCCTGCACGATGTTGCCGCCGTCGCGAACCACCTGTCCGGCCAGTTTCTGCACCATCTCGAACGGATCAACAATCCGGTGCCAGCCATCCCAGAACACGGCCCTGTAGATATCCGGTGTGAGATCCGGCTCAATCTCACGGGCCTCATCGCCACTGAGTTGTTTGCCGTCATAACCGTAATTTGCCCGCATGGCCCGCCAGCCGGCATCGCCATCATACTGTTTCCGGGTACTGTACAGATGTAGTCCGTCCTCCATTGCCAGCAGGGCAGAGGCGCCGGCGTGGGCAAGGATGGCACGATGGTCCTGCAACGCCCGCATGCCCAGTTGCGCGCGTGCATCAGTTATCTTTTTCACCCGGTCAGGCAATGCGTTGCGGCCAACAGCCAGCAGCCATGGCAGTGCAGCAGGCAAATGGCGCCAGTGCACTGTCACCGGGCCCTTCGGATCCAGCAGCCAGCCCGGTACTTTCAACAACATGCCGGCATGAATCGGCGGCACGACGTTGGAGACCACAACACCGCCGGCATTGCCGAAAGACGCACCTTCTCCGGGCGGGACCTTGTCGATTACCGTAACTGCATATCCTTCGCGCTGAAGGAACACGGCAGTCGACATTCCGATAATGCCGGCACCAATGATGGTGACCTGGGGCGGGGGTGTTTTCAGCTTCGTCACAGTATTCTTTCTGCTTCGGTAAAACCTGCTTGTGGAACGTGCAGATTGTGGAATTAATACACGGAAAGTGGAACCAGGAGAACCAGCCAATGCCCGTGCACCAGCGCATCAGACCTTTCAACACCAAGGATACGTATCCTGAACAGAATTTGTCCAACGATCTGTCGCAGGGCGTGGTGGCCCGCGGCACCACGGTGTTCCTGCGCGGCCAGGTGGCGCAAGACCTGGACAGCCGCGAGAGCCTGCATGCCGGAGATGCCGGCCAGCAGACGGCAAAGGCCATGGAAAACATCAAGATGCTGCTGGAAGAGGCCGGTTCCGAGCTCGCTCACATCTGCCGAATTGTCGTTTATGTGACAGACATCCGGTATCGCGAGGCCGTATATCAGGAAATGGGCAAGTGGCTGGCGGGGGTGTTTCCCTGTTCCACCGGCATTGTTGTGCCGGCTCTGGCCAGGCCTGAATGGGTAGTTGAAATCGAGGTGACAGCGGTCATTCCTGAATGATAGGAGTATGTGCAAATGGCTCTTGGCGACGCACTGTGGAAATTGCAGGACATAGCATCAAGCCCGCTTGATGAGGCATACAGCTCTCCGCCGGAGATTTACACCAGCCCGGACATGCTTGAGCTTGAGCAGTGTGAAATCTTCGAACGTGAATGGCACTGCCCGGGCCTGGCTGCGGATATCCCTGAACCCGGCGATTATGTGACATTTTCCATCGGCGACCAGCCGGTGTTCTGTATTCGCCAGAAGGACGGGATGATCCGGTCGTTCTCCAATGTGTGCCGTCATCGCATGATGCAGTTGCTGGAAGGCTCCGGCAACACCAGAACTATCGTCTGTCCCTATCACGCCTGGACCTATGGCCACGACGGCTCGTTGCGCGGCGCATCGCAGATGGAAAAGTCGAAAACCTTCAAAAAGAGGGATTTCTGTCTCCCTGAAATCCGCACCGAGATCTGGAACGGCTGGATTTACATCACGCTGAACCGGGACGCGGCACCGGTGGCGGAATTGCTGGCACCGATGAATGACCTGGTCGCGCAGTTCCGCATGGACAGGTATATTCCATGCGATACCCAGGATCATGTCTGGCAGACCAACTGGAAACTGCTGGCCGAGAATTTCATGGAAGGCTATCATCTGCCGGTTGCGCACAAGGCGACCGTTGGCCAGTGGATCGGACTGGCTGACACAGTGTTTCCGGATGAGGCAAGCCCGCATTTTACCTGGCAGACCTTCACCAAGAGCGAAACTGCAACCTATGGACGCGCGGCAGACGGCAATAACTATCTCGAAGGCCGCTGGCGCTACACGACCATCATGCCGACTGTGTTTCCGGCCCACATGTACATTCTCGCGCCCGACCATGTCTGGTATCTGTCACTGCGGCCCAAAGGCGTCGGCGAAGTGCATGTCCGGTTTGGCGTCGCACTGGCTCCGGAACGACTGGATGCATTCCCCAGCAGGAAGGCAGCCCTGAAAGACCTGGTGTCGTTTTTTGACCACGTCAACGAGGAAGACCGTTTCGTCGTGGAAGGCATTTTCAAGGGCGCCCACGGGGCGCTGGCGAAAGCCGGCCCGCTGAGCTACCTGGAGCGGGAAATCCACGACTTCCAGAAATACCTGGTGGCCAGGCTGTGTCCGGACAAGGCCGGCGCTGCGAAGGTGGCGGCGGAGTAAACCACTGGCCGGTTCTTCGCGGCTGCGTGTTTTCGGAGTTTTCGGATGCCGTCACACAACAGTTGAATGCCGGTCTGGTTGCTCAATCGTCGTGCGAAGTTCACTCATCATGCGCGCATTCTCGATCGCGATGACGCTCTGGTCGGCGAACATGCGTGCAAGCTGCACGGTCTTTTCATCAAACGGGCGCAGTTGCTGGCGGTAAATCGTGAAGGCGCCGATCAGGCGTTTTCCCGCCAGCATCGGAATTGCCGTAAATGATCGTGCCCCGCCCAAGGTTGCTGTCGCATATCGTAATGGATCGTCCGTTTGAAACAATTCTTCGGCACGAACATCCAGAATGTTCACAACGTCATGATCGGCCTCGACGCGGCCAATCGCCGTTTGCGGGTTGGGCTGGTAGTCACCCTTTTCGACCCACCACTCGTGAAAGGCCCGGGGAATACCTTTGGTATGTGAGGCACGAAAACCTTTTTGAGCCTTGTACTCCAGGAGCAGTCCGAATTCGGCATCGCATAACTCCAGTGCGTAGCCCAGCAGCGCTGCAATGACTTCATTGATGCGGCCCTCTGACCCGCTGATGATGCGCAGGACCTCACTCAGCGCACGTTCCCGGCTGATTGCCTCTTCCAGGCTCAATGCGAGTTCTGAAATGATTTCAGCCTGCTCGGACTGGCTTTTGCGGTTCGGTGTCGCGCCGTCCAGCATCTTGTGCAGTTCGAGCTTTGATGACACTTCAAGCTTCCGGTAGATCGCCGCCAGATGTGTGCGAACTGTGGAGGGTGCAATGCAGAGCCGCTCTGCGATGCGATGGTAGGTGTCCCCGAGCGCATAGGCTCGGGCAATTTCAAGTTCCCTGGGACTCAGGCGATCTTCGTACAAGGCCGGTTCCTTTCGAAGCAGATTGTCCGGTCAGATCGATCGTGTTGATCGCTGGATCAGGCGTCAATACTGCAAGTGCTGTAGGCCAGCGACCGCAGATGGAACAGAAAATACTGCACATGGCCGATATCCCTGCCTAAATTTAAGGGCGATACTCATGCCCGAGTTCAAGTTGCCAACATACAGACAAACCAGAGGAGGAACGAACAGTGGCTATCTACGAAACTGCAAAGGAATTCTTCGAAGCCTGCGAAACCGGCAAGGGTTGGGATGCCTGCAAGGCATGGTGTGAGGACGGTGCAACTTTCTCCTGCCAGTCCGACGCGCTGGCGGAGGTGACCAGTCTTGAAGCCTATACTGACTGGATGAAGGGCCTGCTGGGCCCGATCCCCGATGGCAACTATGAGCTTAAGGCGTTTGCGGTTGATGAGGATCGCGGCACGGTTGTCGCTGCTGCGGTGTTTCACGGCACCCACACCGGCGACGGCGGCCCGGTTCCGCCAACCGGCAAAACGGTTGCGGCAGACTATGCTTATGTCATGCAGTTCAAGGGTTCCAGGATCGCTAACATGACTAAAATCTGGAATGCCGACCATTCACTGAACGCGCTCGGATGGGCTTGATCGAAACACCAGGGGCGTTCCGGCAGGCATAGCGCGCCCGGATCTCCCGTCTGTCATCAAATACTAATGGACACATAATGGAACAGCACGCCTCCAATCGCTGGTTTGTGCTTGCCGTGCTGTTTACGGCGCGTGTGACAATGGCCTTCCAATTCCAGGCAGTCGCGGCCCTGTCCCCGGTCTACATGACCGCTTTCGGGGTCGAGTTGTCGGACATCGGCTTCCTGATCGGATTGTACCTGGCGCCTGGTTTGGTCTTCGCATTGCCCGGCGGCGCCATCGGGCACCGTTTCGGGGATCGGCGAGTGATCGCGTTCGGCATGGTCCTGATGCTGATCGGTGCCGGTATCATGCTCGCCGCACAAAGCTGGGAAGGCCAGATCGTCGGCCGATTGATCGCGGGCATCGGCGGGGTGTTGCTCAACGTCCTGATGACCAAGGTCGTCACGGATCATTTTGCCGGTCGCGAAATCGCCACGGCGATGGGAGTTTTCATCAATTCATGGCCGGTTGGTATCGCAGCCGCGCTGTTGATCCTGCCCGTTATGACCAGTGCCGGTGGTTTGACGATGGCACTGGCGGCCATTGTGGCGGCCACGGCGTGCGGACTGCTGCTGTTTGTTTTCGGCAGCAGGGGAAATGCCGCTGAGGCTCCGGGAGCGACTGCCTCGCAACGCCTGTCTGGTGTTCGGCTTGTTGCGACGATCATTGCCGGTGGAATCTGGGGGCTGTATAACGGCGCGCTCACAATGGTGTTTGGTTTCGGTCCTGCCATGCTGGTTGAACGCGGCTGGTCTTTGGCGGCGGCGAGTTCGACAACCAGTGTCACGCTTTGGCTGGTGGCGGTATCGGTGCCATTGGGCGGTTTTCTGGCCGACCGTCTGGGTCATCGGGATATTGTGATGCTGGCTGGTTTTCTTGCGTTTGGGGCGTTGCTGCTCATAGCGCCGGTTACCGGCAATGTGTATCTGGTGTTCCTTCTGCTCGGTTTGTGTGCGGGCTTGCCGGCTGGTCCGATCATGGCATTACCTTCAGTGGTTCTCGAAGCCGGGACGCGCGCGACAGGCATGGGTATCTTCTTTACGCTATTCTATGCCGGAGTGGTTTTTGCACCAGTGATTGCCGGTCACCTCGCTGACCAAACCGGCACGGCAAGCACGGCATTTTATCTTGGTACTGCACTGCTGGCGGTCTGTATCGTAATGCTTTTTGTATTCAGGGTCTTGCTGGTGCAGTCACGAAGACGGGGCGAAACCATCTGTTGATGGTCCGCCCCGCTTGAGTTTCAGCAGCAGCACGACAGTGCCGCCGCTATGGTGTGATTAGACTTCTTACATTTTCGAGGCGGCCATGAGCGGTGCCTTGTTGGCGTTGGTCTCATAGCTGTCCAGTGTAGCGTTGATGTTTCCGGCTTCCTTGAAGACACCTGCAACACCACCCATGAATGTCTGGACACCACCGCCGAGCCATTTTTCACTCAGTTGCTCTTCAACGCTTGGGAACTTCATGGTCGCAATTGCTGTCTTTGCCGCAGCTAAGTCCATGCCGGCTTCTTTTGCGATGACCTCAAGCATGGCATCGCCACCCTTGCCTGAGTTCCACTTCTCATTGGCTTTTGCGGTAACCGACAGGAACTTGGCCACCACGTCCGGGTGTTCTGAAATGAATGCGGCAGGTGCCGAGGTCACATCAAATACGAGAATACCCAGTTCCTCTTTTTCAGCGCCGGTCAGCAGGACATTGCCGCTTTCTTTCATGCGGGCAAGACCGCCGCCATAGCCACAGGCAAAATCGAGGTTTTTCTGTGCCAGTGCGGGTGCAGCATCGGTCGGCGGCATGTCCACGATTTTCAAGGTTGCAGTGTCAACGCCAAAATGATCCATCTGGCGCAGGAAGCCATAATGGGCAGCTGTGCCCAAAGGTATGGCGACCGTCTTGCCTTCAAGATCTTTGGCATTCGACTTGTCGATCTCAAGGTCGGTTCGCACAACGCAGTTGTCATTGTCCGAATACGAAACTGCCACGTCGATAACCTGAAGATCCTGTCCGCCGGACGCTGCAACAACGAATGGCGGAATGCCCTGGCTCACGGCAATCTGAATGTCGCCGGAAGCCATGGCCGCGCTCATTGCGGTTCCAGTTTCAAAGCTTACCCAATTGACCTTCATGCCCAGCGCTTTGTCATAATCGCCATTTGCCTTCGATTCCATCATCGGCATCGGCCACTCCAGGAAGTAGGCGACCGAGATCTCCTTAAGCTCACCGGCAGCCTGAGCTACTTGCGCAGAAACGGCCAGGGCGGCGCTGGCCAGCAGCGTTGTCAAAAACTTCTTCATTGTCTTCTCCCAGTTTGAACGTACTCGTTTGAGTGCAGCCAGTTTGTTTCAGTCATACATTCCGCAAGCCTGACCGGATGGCACTCGATGGTTCATATTTACAATCTATCGTATTACGGAACTTAGTTCTGTAAAACAAGACTATTTGTGTGAACGTGAGCAGGTCAAGCGAATTTTGTGTTTCTGATCCAGACTTCGCCTGTTTGGTGCTTGTCTAATTCATCTATGGCATCTAGTTCTGCATTGCAGGAGATGATTGCCTCCTTTGATGCAAGGGATTGAACATGGGTAGATCCGGCGAAAGCTCAATTGTTACAAAATGTGCCAGGGTGATGGACATTGTGTCCCATGCGCGCAAACCGCTGGCGTTTTCCGACATAGTTGATCAGACCGGATTTGTGAAAAGCTCTGCTCACCGGATTCTGGCCGTTCTTCAGGGCGAGGAATTGATCGACTACGACAAGGCGACGCGCACCTATCGCGCCGGATCGCGACTGCACGATTGGGCGCGGTCTGCATGGAGGCGCATCGACCTCCAGCAAACCGCCAGCGAGGCGATGAGCCTGCTCAGCGAAGAAACCGGTATGAACACGGCGTTGTCGGTGCTTGATCGTGAGACTGTCCTGTATCTGAGAACCGTCGATGTGGTTCAGTTCCGGTACGCCTCTCATGCCGGCGATCATGCACCGCTGCATAGCACGGCGGCAGGCAAGGTGTTTCTCGCTTTCATGAGCGATCGGCGTCGCGAAGAGACGTTGGCCAGACTGAAATTTGAAAAACTGACCGAAAACACCAGGATGAGTGTGGCTGCCTTGTCGGAAGAAGTACAACTGGCCCGCCAGCAGGGCTTTGCAAAGGCGCTCGGCGAAGAACAGCTCCAGGTAACCGGTATATCCGCGCCAATATGGAATGCAGAAGACAAGGTAACAGCATGCCTTTCGCTTTGGTCGCTGACAGATCACGTGTCGCGCGATGAAGTGGTGGCAATGTCAGGCAGGCTTATCGAAACCACCAACCAGATTTCTCAGCAACTGGGCTGGTCGGCAAAGTAGAACAATTTGATTGACGGTCTGGAATATTCTACCGCATATTGAGAGTTGAGTTCCGCATAACGAGACTTTCAATGAATATGCAAATGTTCGCTCCCGTAGACAAACCTGCGTCGCTTTGGGCCGCAACTGCGCCGTCGGGCAAGGCTCATCAGCAATTGTCGGGCGATGTTGAAGCGGATGTAACCATTATCGGGGCCGGCTTTACCGGCTTGCGCACGGCTTTGAAATTATCCGAGGCGGGCGTTAAGGCCATTGTGCTCGATGCCGGGGATGTCGCTTATGGAGCGTCCGGCCGCACAGGCGGTCAGGTTAATCCGATGTTGCCGTTCAATACGCCCGACCAACTCAGGAAACTGTTGGGCCAGACATATTTCGAACGGTTGACGGAAACCTCGCTTTCCTCGGCCGACGAGCTGTTTTCGTTTATCAAGAACTACCAGATCGATTGTCAGGCACGGCAGAATGGCTGGTTGCGTGTGTGTCACAATAGGCGCGCCTTGATTGCCGCGAGAAAAGGCGTCGAGGAATGGAATATCCACGGCGCCGGCATGACCGTGGTAGAAGGTAACGACCTTCACAAGCTTGCAGGTAGCAAAGCCTATGGCGCAGGTGTGGTGACGCCTGGAGGTGGCGCCGTTCAGCCTATGTCATTGGCTCGCGGCATTGCCGCGGCAGCAGCGCAGCGCGGGGTATCAATCTATGGGCGCAGCGCAGTTATCGACCTTGAAAAGGACGGCAGCACATGGGTTGCAAAAACAGCGCATGGCAGTGTGAGATCCGACTGGGTCGTCGTGGCAACCAACGGCTATACCGGCGACCTGATCCCCAAACTTTCCAGCACGATCCTTCCGCTGACCCCCATTCAAATGGCGACCGATCCGCTGCCAGGCGATGTGATTGACAGCATCCTGCCACAAGGACACACCATTTCTGACAGCCGCCGTGTCATCATGTATGCGCGCAAGGAGCCCGACAGTCGCATGGTCTATGGCGGGTTCGGCAAGCTTGAGCGCACCGGAGAGATTGGTGGTTTCGACTGGCTACAAATGGATGCTGAGCGGGTGTTCCCCCAGCTCAAAGGGGCGAACTGGACCTATAAATGGGGCGGGCGGGTCGCTCTTACCGACGATCATCTGCCGCATCTGCATGAGCCGAAACCCGGCATACTAATTGGACTTGGCTACAATGGCCGTGGTGTGGCCATGTCCAACGTGATGGGTCGTGTCATGGCGGAACGCATATTGGGGGCACAGGCGGATGCCTTGCCGTTCCCCACGTCATCGATCAAAGCCATTCCATTCCGGTCAGTTAAGATGCAGGGTCTTGGCACCGCGATCTGGTTCATGAGATTGCTTGACTATCTCGAAACCCGTTGATTGTTGTTCACGCATTGCGAAGTGTTAACCCCTCGGGTTTGCCAACTTCGTACGGCATGTCAGACCTTTTCTGCTAATGTTCATCTCCGAAACTCGATGGAACATATTGGAACTTGGCATGCCGCAAGCAAACAAAGACAAGATCAGAGCTTTGCTGAAAAGCATCGAAACCGGCGACCCTGAACCGGTCGCGGTGGTCAACGAGGCGAAATATGTTCAACACAATCCCCAGACGCAGGAAGGCAGCGAAGGCCTTGCTGTGTTGTTCAAACGGCTTTCCCTGACTTCGCCGCGTGTGAACATCGTGCGGGCGTTTGAAGACGGCGACTTTGTTTTTGCCCATACCGAATACGACTTCGCGCACAGAAACATCGGCTTTGAGGTTTTCAGGTTTGAAGATGGTCAGGCAGTTGAGCACTGGGACAATATTCAGCGAAGGGCGGGTCCCAACCAGTCCGGGCACAGCATGGTGGATGGGCCGATCGACGCGGAAGATCATGAACTGACGGAAATCAATCGTGAGCTTGTCCGGTCATTTGTTGATACCGTACTGGTGAAGGGCCAACTCGACAGTATCGACAGCTACATCGATGCACAGACATATACAGAGCACAACCCTGAACTCGGTGATGATGTCGCAAACCTTCGCTCCGCCCTGCAAGCCACGACCGATAATCGCAGGTCCATCGACTACCGGCGTATCCACCGGGTGTTGGCCGAAGGAAATTTCGTGTTGTGTGTGTGTGAGGGTTATGTTGCAGGGCGTCATTCTTCATTTTACGATATGTATCGAATCGATACCAAAAAAATAGTGGAGCACTGGGACACAACTGAAAAAATTGCACCCCGCACTGAGTGGAAGAACGACAACGGAAAATTTTGACATCTATAAAATAGTGACTCGATACAAAAACTCTACTGCATCGTTACGATTGGCTGTTCTCGTCGCGGGATTGAAGGATCGTTCGTGCGTTCATACGGGCTGTCTCGATATAGTTTTGGTCACCGTGCACCAATGCAAGTGTCATTGCGCCTTCCAGCAACACTGCTACGGCTTGTGCCTTGTCCTCAAAGTTGTCGGCATGCCGCAATTCAAGCTGACGGGATAACCAGGCCTCAATTGCTGCTTTGTGAACCCTGGCAGCATGCCGCGCCGGATGGCCCGGCAGGTCGGTAAGTTCCAATGCCAGCCTGGTGTATCCGGAACCTCTCCAGTCTGGTTTTTGAGACCAAAGCAAAAGCTTCTCGAACAGGCTGTCGGAAAATTCCACCGGCGTTTGCGCCGATGGGTCAACCCACCTTTGAAATTGCTGGAGCGTCTGTTCGTTCTGTCCTCGAAGTACAGCACCGACAAGCTCATCCTTGCTGTTGAAATGGTAATAGAGCGTGCGTTTGGTAACACCTGCGCTGGCCGCAATGTCATCCATGCTGACCCGGGCGTAGCCTCGTTCGAAAAACAGCTGAAATCCGGCGTTGAGAATGGATCGCCTGGTCGGCGCGGAATCTTTGGGCATTGGTATGTATACCCAGTAGTGAAATTAAACGCGAGCGGAATGCCTTATCTTCCGGCCATCCCAGGTTCCAGATAAAGGCAGGCCACATGAGCACAATAGCGTTATCAATCATCATCCGGGAATTGCGCGCGCGGCCGGTAATGGCACCATTGGCCCGGCCAATCACAACATCAAGCGTTTCAATTCCAGCGGCACCACTGGTGCTGATCGATCTGGTTTGTAATCATGGCATAACTGGTCAGGCTTACGTTTTCGCATATACAAAAGCTGCCCTAAGACCCCTGGTAGAAATGATCGGCGGTCTTTCCGATTTGGTCCAGGGAGAGGAAATCGCGCCGCTGGCACTCGCTCAAAAACTCGACAGTGCATTTTGTCTACTGGGGAAACAGGGCCTGCTCGGTATGGCATTGTCAGGGTTGGACATGGCCCTTTGGGATGTACTCGGCAAAGCTGCAAATGCATCAGTCGCCCGACTGCTCGGTGCAAATCACGATCCCATCAAGAGTTATGACAGTCATGGTCTGTTCAATCCCGATACCTCACCCGAGCATCTTGAGCGATCACTTGAACTTGGCTTTAAGGCAGTGAAGATAAAAATTGGCGGCGCCAGCTTGCAGAGCGATATTGACGCGGTACGTTCAGTTCGCAGCATAATTGGGCCAGATGTCAGGCTAATGGTTGACTATAACCAGTCATTGACGGTTCCGGAGGCGGTCCGGCGCATAAGGTATCTGGAACAATTTGATCTTTATTGGGTTGAGGAACCGGTGCGCGCAGAAGACCTGCAGGGCCATGCCGATGTGCGCAGCGCGTCATCCGTTGCAATCCAGACCGGTGAAAACTGGTGGTTTTCGCGTGGCGCGGCCCATGCATATTCGGTTGGGGCAAGTGACTTCTCAATGTTGGATATTATGAAAATCGGCGGTTTTTCGGGTTGGGTGCAGGCTGCTGCACTGGCTGAAGCTGCATCCTCTCCGGTGTCCAGTCACCTGTTCATAGAAGCCAGCACGCATGCTATGGCAGCCACGACAAATCGTGACATGGTCGAACATCTGGATGTAGCAGGTGCTGTGCTGACAGAGCCTTACCAGGTGTCCGATGGCAAACTGGCGCCAAGGGGACCCGGTCTCGGCATCTCCTGGGATGAACAGGAAGTGGAAAAACATCAGGTCTAGGAGTTGTTAAGGACGACGACCAGGGACGGGTGGATGATCTGGTATGTGGCAACAATGTCTGGCGGATACGCTGTTTGAATGCAAGGATCGGACAATTGTGGAGAGCGGGTTGAACAATCGTAGACTGGCGACAATTCTGTCGATCGACGTGGTCGGTTACAGCAAGTTGATGCAGACGGATGCTTCAGGCCTGTTAGCTGCGCTTAACTCGGTTTTCCGTTCAATCGTGAAGCCGCAAGTGGGAAAAGCCAATGGACGGATAGTAAAGCTGCTGGGAGACGGTGCGATTGTGGAATTTCCATCAGCCTATCAGGCGCTGGTGGCTGCGGCCGGAATACAGACATTGATGCGGGATGTCGATCCTCCCTACAAATATGACAATCCGCTGTTCCTTCGCATAGGTGTGCATGTCGGCGACATAATTGATGATGGCAATGACATTTTCGGTGATGGCGTAAATATAGCGGCTAGACTTCAGGCGGAAGCGGCTTCTGGTGGTGTCTTGCTCTCAAGTACGGTTGCGGATCTGGCGGGTGGCGACCTGCCTGTGAAGCTCCGGCGCGAAGGCGCGCGCAGCCTCAAGAACATTGCCAAGCCAATTGAAACTCTATCGATAGACTTTTCAGATCAGTCCTCGACCCAAGACCGTGAGCGAACAGCCCAATCACTTACAATCAATTTCTGTACCTCGTCCGATGCGCAAAGACTGGCGTGGACCTCGATCGGCGACGGCAAGCCGATTGTGAAGGCGCCAAACTGGATCGGTCACCTCGAGGCAGACTGGAGAAATCCCGGTACAGTCAGCTTGTTGGAGTCACTGTCGCGGTACCGGCGTCTGGTGTATTTCGATTCTCGCGGCAATGGACTTTCCGATTGGGAAATGGAGAACATATCTTTTGATCTGCTGGTTGATGACCTGGAGGCTGTCTTTGATGCGTCAGGAGTTGATCGCGCGCCGATCATGGCCCTTTCTCAGGGCGGTGCAATTGCCTGTGCGTTCGCGGTAAGGGCGCCTGAACGTGTTTCCGCGATTGTCATGCTTGGCAGTTACCCTGTCGGCCGGGCCGCACGGAAAGAGAAGGGGGATCGGGCACGGGCAGAAGCGATGCAGGCGATGATGAGCGCGGGTTGGGATGAGGATTATCCTTCGCTCCGCGACCTCTATGCTGAAACCATTATTCCCGGTGCAAGCCGGGAACTGCGCCAGCTTTATGCCAAAGAGATGCGCGGAATGATTTCGCCGGAAAACCTTGGGCGATACAGAAACGTGGTGGATAGCATGGATGTTACGGGGCTTCTTCCCGAAGTGCGGGTCCCTTGCCTTGTTCTGCACAGCAAAGGTGATCGGATGCAACCGGTTGAACAGGGTCGTAAAATGGCGGCCGGCATACCAAATTCGAGATTTATCACTTACGACAGCAACAATCATTTATTGCCGGAGAACGATCCATGCTGGCCGCAGCTGGAGCGGGAAATTCGAACTTTCCTGGAGGCGCACAGCTGATGCGCCGAGTCGAGGGAAGCGGTTTGCTGTCTCCATACGGCCGACTTTCCTCATCCATTTTCTGATAAATGACATCCACGCTGTCCCGATCGAAATACACCAATGTGAATAATTTTGTTGTTGAAAAATAACTACTTAGATATTTTTTACTGAAGCGCCGGCTCATTTGCAGGCAGCGCCCACCAATGATTTTGCCGCCGCGCCTGCCGCCTCAATATAATCGGGGTCCCGATGCACCAGCACGGTTGAGAAGGCGCCATCCATCAGTAATACAACGTGCCTGGCGAGTTGTTCATGGCTGGCAATGCCACCCTCATGAAACCTTGCAGACAGCCAGTCTTCAAATTTCTTCTTGTGGTGCGCACCGACCTTCATCGCGGGATGTCCCGGCATATTGGCAAGCTCGGCCGCTGTCCTCAGAAAGCCGCAGCCTTTCCACTTGGGGTGACGCGCGGCTTTTGCGACATTCAGGAACATTGCCTCTGTCTTGTCTGCGATTGTTCCTGCCGTTTCTTCATACCATGTCTGGTAGAGTGCCAGATTGGGTTGGTCCCGAGCTTCAAGGTAGGCCTCGATCAGATCATCCTTGCTCTTGAAATGGTAGTAGAGCGTCTTCTTGGTAAGACCTGCCTTTTCAGCAATCGCATCAACACTCACAGCCCGAATACCCTCGGCGTAGAACAGCCGATTGGCGGCATCGATAATGCGTTCTTTTGCTGGAGGGTTTTGTGGCATTCTTTAAGTATACTGCCTAGTGAGTGTACGTCAATTCAAAGCTGCATTAGCGTCTCCACAACGAAACTGGAGAACCGAATGTCAGAACTGATCAAGTACGTAAAACAGGATGCCGTCGCCGTTTTGACGCTGAACCGGCCGGAAAAACTAAATGCGTTGAATTATGCAACCAACGACCGTTTGCTTGCGCTGCTGGATACCATTGAAGACGATCCGGCCATCCGCGCGGTTATTCTGACGGGGGCAGGAGATCGCGCATTCTCAGCCGGTGCAGACATTTATGAATTTGCCGAAAGCATCGAAGCAGGTGTCGATGTTGCGGTAAGGGAGTTCTGTAAGCGCGGCCAAACCATGACCGCCAGGCTGGAAGCATTTCCCAAGCCTGTTATCGCCGCCGTGAACGGCATCGCCTTTGGTGGCGGGTGCGAGATCACCGAGGCTGTTCATCTGGCAGTTGCCAGCAACAGGGCGATTTTCGCCAAGCCGGAGATCAACATCGCGATCCCGCCGACCTTTGGCGGAACCCAGCGCCTGCCCCGGCTGGCAGGGCGCAAACGGGCGCTGGAATTGCTTCTGACCGGTGACACGTTCTCTCCCGAGCACGCCTGCGCCATGGGCCTGGTCAACAAGGTTGTCCCGCATGATAACCTGCTGCCCGCTGCGTTTGAACTTGCAGAGCGCATCCTGCGCCATTCGTCGCTGGCCGCATCCCGCATCATCTCTGCTGTCACCCGCGGCATCAACACATCCATCGAAGAAGGTCTGCTGATCGAGCGCGAGCAGTTTGCCCGCATGGCAGCCACACGGGATGTGAAGGAGGGACTGCATGCGTGGATGAAGCGTCGGGAGCCGGACTACGAAGGACATTGAAGTTGAAAACAGGGAGGCAAGCATGATCGCAGTGATTTTTGAGTCCTGGCCGAAGCCCGGATTGGGCAGGGACTATATCGACCATGGACAGAAGATGGCGCACCTCGTTGAAGGACGCGACGGGTTCATCTCAATCGAGCGGTTCGAGAGCGTTTCTGAACCGGGCAAATTTGTCGCTTTGTCATTCTGGCGTGACGAAGCGGCGGTCGACGCCTTCAGGCAGCATCCGGTCCACCGTGGCATCCAGTCCAAGTCCCGCAAGGACGTATTCATCGACTATCATCTGCGCGTTGCCCGGGTCATTCGCGACTACACCAGGAACGACCGCACCCAGGCGCCGGAAGACAGTGCTGTGCACGACCCATGAGTTCATCGCATCGGGCTGACACAAACCATAGGGAGACATTGATGTTCACGAGTTTTGACAAACAGACCTGGCAGGCGTTCAAGGACGCAGACCGTGCCGGGTCCATCCACATGCTCAACCTTGTTAAACTGCGCGAAAAGGCGGAGTACGCGGACGGGCATGAAGCGACCGGGGCAGAGGCTTATCAGCGCTACGGCGATCTCAGTGCGCCGGTCCTGCAAAAACTCGGCGGCAGGATTGTCTGGCGTGGCGGGTTCGAGCTGATGATGGTCGGACCGCCCGAGGAGACCTGGGACATCGCCTTCATTGCCGAGTATCCGAGCGTCGGCGCGTTCGTTGAGATGATGAAAGACTCCACCTACCGAGAGGCGATGCTGCATCGCCAGGCAGGCGTTCTCGACAGTCGGCTTGTGAGGTTTGCCGGGCAGCCGCCGGGCATTGGCTTTGCCGGCTAAGCCAATGGCACTGACCGCGCTTGATCCATGGCAGTTTGTTCATCCGAAAGTATGCTGCGCCGGCTCCGGATTTCGTTAAACATGCCAATGCCGAGGTTTGTTACGTAGCATGCCTGCCTAGAGTTGCATGAAACCAACGGATGGGGTCTTCCGCCCCAGCTCCGATGGACAATGGTCCGTGGGTATAAGCCGGTGATTCCAGACCGCGTTGAATTTTTTCGCAAATCCATACGTCTTCAGTCTGAAAGTCACCGGTTTCCAGCGGGTGTATTTTCCAATTGTCGGATGAAATAATGCCGGTTGATTTGTCGAATCCGGGAATATGCTTGCGCTCATCTTTCGATTGCCACGGTCCGATCCAATGGCGAACTGTCATTCGAGAGCGTCCTGCGGCTATGGGTTGTAGCGTCGAGACGGAGATGCCGTACGGAGTTGGAACGATGATGGTTGCCGGGAAAAGGTAGTAGACCCCACCATAACCTGTCTTGGACGCGCTTTCTATCGTACCTGAGTTGCCGGCCTCCTCTCTCACCTTCATGGGGAGGCGATGGCGTACACCTTCTTCTGTGGCATGCCAGATCATGTGATGGCCGACAGCTTCCCATTCATTCAGACCGGGCAATGGGCCACCGAGCGTGTTTTCGTGCAGGTAGGCAAGATGATATCCATCAAGCGCATTCTCGACGAAAACCTTCCAGTCGCATTTTAGATCATAAACCAGTGGTGCCGCTTCTTTAACGTCTGCAGCAGTCAGATCATGCGGCCATTGTTTTCCCTGGAGTGGGGCAATCCAGGTTTCAAAATCAGCATCTGCTACAGGATTGACAAAAACCAGATCTCTGAAAACGCCAACTGAAGCAGGGTGCAGGCCGAATTCAGATCGGTCCAGATCCGGAAAGCACTCCATTTTATTGGGCACCCCGCGAAGCGAACCGTCGTGAGCATAAGTCCAGCGGTGATAAGGACAAACGATTGTCCCGCCACAATTCCCCTCTGTCCCGTCCAACAACTCCGCCCCGCGATGCCGGCACACATTGTGAAGTGCATTCAGATTTCCGTCTTTATCCCGGACAACAGAAAGAAGAGCGTTTCCGCATGTTGCTGTGCGGTAGTCCCCGGCCTGCTGGAAGTCATGGACAGTTCCGGCAAAGATCCATGCATTTGCAAACAGGGTCTTCATTTCGTTCTTGAACCACACGGCATCGGTGTAGGCTTCTTTGGGAGGGCGATCGGTCATAGGCTGGTCTCCAAAGACTCCAGCAATATGATGGCAGCACGCTTTGAAGCAGCAACCAGAACATCCGTATCGCCCAGTGGATAAAGCGCCTCGATATTGAAATAGATACCGGCAATGCCTGCAGTTGCAGCGGCCACTTTCGCAGGATCAGCATCTGGAAAGTCACCCGCAAGCAACTCATCGAGCCTTGTGATGAAATCATTTAGCCACACCAGCATTCTTGCTGCCAGGGACGGGTTTTCACAGGATGCGGCAATAAGGGCATTTGAAACCCGCACCAGTTGCGGATCGGAAAATTTTGGATCGAACAGCCAGTCTATGGCGGTTTTAGACTTGTGTTCGGCCGGCAGGGCAGAGATCATCGTTGCCATGCTGTTGCGGGTTCTTTCCAGGAAACGTTCAACCAGCGCTTCCAGCAACTCCTCCCGATTACCGACATTGTGACGAACAAGCGGACGAGCCAGTCCCGCCATTTCGGCAGTCTTAGCCAACGTAGCTCCTTCAACGCCGTAGCGCGAAACACAGGATTCGAAAGCATTTAATATCTGTTCTCGACGTTTGGTTTTGATGTCAGGTCTGGCCATTTCGCTCAATTCAATTGATTGTCCATGTTGACAAACAATTTAGTTGATGTCATTTGATTGTCAATATTGATAATTTTGGACTCTCTCATGGACTGGCTTCTTTTCCCAATCAGCGCGGGTTATATCGAATGGCTCGAAAAGTTCGTTGACGACTGGTTCTTCATCTTCGCACTGGCCTTTCTGGCATTCGAGTTCACCCGATATGCCATCTATAAGAAACTCTCGTGGGCATTGGTCGGTGATACAATCACCAACTACATAACACTCGCCTTCTTCATCGGACTGACAATCCTGTTTCTCGGCGCGTTCTATGTCACGACGTTCTACTACGCGTTCCAGTTTGCCATCTTTGATATTGAGATAAACTGGATCACGGTCGCTATTTGTGTCGTGCTGGCGGATCTTGCCTATTACTGGGAACACCGGTTTATGCATCGGGTGAATCTCGCCTGGGCAACCCATACGGTCCATCACTCGTCACCGTTTTTCAACATCTCCGTGGCTTATCGCTTCGGCCCGATGGATTCGTTTTGGCCAGTCTTCTTCCATGTTCCACTGGTGCTGCTCGGCTTCAATCCGATTGTCGTATTGTTCGCTGAAGTCGTCGTTCAGCTCTACCAGACCACCCTGCATACGGAGAGTATCAAAAAGCTCCCGCGTCCAGTCGAATGGATCATGAACACACCTTCGCATCATCGTGTGCATCACGGTTCAAACCCAAAATACCTCGACAAGAACTATGCCGGCATTTTCATTGTTTGGGATCGCATGTTCGGAACCTTCGAGGAAGAACACGAGCAGGTTGTCTACGGTCTCGTGAAACCCATCGAAAGCACCAATCCGATTGTTGCATTTCTGCACGGCTTCTACCGGCTTGCGAACAGCGTTTGGGCCATGAGAGGCTTCCGAAACAAACTTGGTGTAATTTTTGGTCCTCCCGGCTGGAAGCCTCAGGACGAGGCGCGCCCATCGGAAGCCGCTGAATAGGTCTCCTCATGCCCACGAACACTCAAAGACTGGTTGGCGCTCTTGCCTCGATAAGCATCACTTTTGTTGGCGCCTGGCTTGCCAGTAATGTCCATTCAACGAACGGCAATGCGAGCGCTGCAACGTCCTTTCCGTCCGGCTTGACTGTCACGCTGGAGGGTGTTCGTGGGGCAAACGGCAAGGTTATAGTGATGGTCTTTTCCAACCGAAACGCCTTCAGGGCATATGATGTTGCAGGGGCGGCCGGTTACAAGGAGACGCCATCAAAAACTGGAACCGTGGTTGTACGCTTTCCTGATCTGAAAGATGGTCCCTATGCGATAGCAGCCTTTCATGACGAGGACGAAAACCGGGACCTTAACATGAAAGGGCAATGGCCAACCGAAGGTTATGCTACCAGCGGTGCGGCGGATGCTTACGACACCCCGACCTTCAGAACCGCTGCGATAGTCGGTGGCAAAGTGACGATCAAAATGCACTACCCAAACTAGGCGTCCGGCGCTTCAACATAGGCACTGACTTACAACCTTGAGCCCAGCAGCGTGCCTTCCTCGATGGCGCGCTGGGCGTCCAGTTCACCGGCGAAGCTTGCACCGCCTATGACGTGGACCGGACGGTCATCGGCTTTCATGCTATCCGCCAGCGCGTTGACGGAAACCTGGCCGGCGCACAGCACGATACTGTCGCATTTGATCAGCCTGTCCTCGTTGCCGACCGAGATGTGCAGGCCCTCATCGTCAATCCTGCGATAGCTGACATCTGCGATCATTTCCGCATTGGCGCGCAGCAGAACCAGGCGATGCACCCATCCGGTTGTCTTGCCGGGGCCTGCGCCCATTTTTCCGGTTGAGCGCTGCAGCAACACTACATCGTGGGACGGCGCGTGATCTTCAGGTTCCCGGGCAACACCCCATGTTGATCGGAATTCTGCCGGATCGAGATGGCTTCTGAGCCCGCGTTCGACCAGGTGCACCGCGACATCAACACCAACACCGCCGGCACCGATTACAGCGACCCGTTTGCCGGGCTCACGTGCACCGGACAGCAACTCTTCATAGGTCATGACGCACGGGTGGTCGACGCCGGCAATGTCGGGCACACGCGGCGCGACGCCGGTCGCCATGACCACGTCGTCAAAGTCGGCAAGCGTGGCAGCTTCAGCGCGGGTATTGAGCATTAAAGACACACCGAAGGCGTCGGCCCGGTTGCGGAAATAGCGCAGCGTCTCGTTGAACTCTTCCTTGCCCGGGATATGACGGGCCAGCAGGAACTGCCCGCCGATCTGGGTGGCTGCTTCAAACAGCGTCACGTCGTGTCCACGTTCGGCTGCCGTTACAGCGCATGAAAGCCCTGCAACCCCGGCACCGACGATCGCAACCTTGCGCGCTGTGTCCGCCGGTTTCCATGTCAGCATGGTTTCGCGACAGGCGCGCGGGTTGACCAGGCAGGTGGCGTCCTTGCCCTTGAAATAGTGATCAAGGCAGGCCTGGTTGCAGGCAATACATGTGTTGATTTCTTCTGGTGTTCCGCGAGCTGCCTTGCCTGCGAAATTCGCATCGGCGAGGAACGGCCGTGCCATTGACACCATGTCCGCATGGCCGTCGGCAATCACCTGTTCGGCTGTTTCCGGTGTGTTGATGCGATTGGTGGCGATGAGAGGGATTTCAACCTTGCCCATCAGTCGCTCAGTGGCCCAGCTCCAACCGGCTCTGGGTACTGCCTGGGCAATGGTGGGAATGCGGGCCTCATGCCAGCCGATGCCTGAATTGAGAATATCGGCACCAGCATTCTCAGCCAGCTTGGCAAGTGCGGCGACCTCCTCGAACGGGCTGCCGTCTTCGACGATGTCGAGAACCGAAAGCCGGTACATGATGATGAATTGGGGATCGGTCGCCGCCCGCACCGCCTTGATCACCTGGACCGGGAACCGGGCGCGGTTTTCAAACGAACCTCCCCATCTGTCATCCCGCTTGTTGGTGCGTGGTGCGGTAAACTGGTTGATCAGATAGCCTTCCGATCCCATCAGTTCGACGCCGTCATATCCGGCAGCCTGGGCAATCTGGGCAGCGCGGGCATAATCGGCAATGGTGCGCTGAATATCGGTTTCGTCCATTTCGCGCGGCGTGGTCTTGTTGATCGGAGCGCGAATGGGTGACGGCGCTACGATGTCGGGCTGATAACCATAACGGCCTGCATGCAGCAACTGCAGCAATATGCGCGATCCATGCGCATGCACCGCATCGCTCACCTGCTGATGATGGCTGGCATCTGCATCGACCAGAAATCCGCCCTCGGCGCCGAGCCTGCCTTCCGGGTTGGGTGAGAACCCGCCAGTGACCATCAACGAACATCCACCGCGGGCACGTTCGGCATAAAAGGCAGCAAGACGGGCCAGGCCTTCCTCGCCCTGTTCTTCAAGGCCGGTGTGCATCGACCCCATCAAAATGCGGTTGGGCAACTCCTGGCGACCAACTTTCAACGGTGTGAACAGATGCGGGAAGGGGGAGGTTTGTGATGTCACGGGTAATTCAAATCCGGTTGGTTGTTGTGATGACAGTCTATCGAGTGCTGGCCTTGTGTGAAGAGGGTTGGTCAGACAGGCTGCCGGGGCCAGCAATGTTTGCGTCATGGGGCCTGCTTGCGATACACACAAGGGCTAAGGTCCGGTAAGGAGTTGGGGATCATGTTTTTTGAAGGGGCGATTGTGATGAATTGCAGGCTCTGGGCTGTCTGATGAAGGCAGGCAACGCACTTGACCAACAACTCCGCGCAGCCATTGAAGTGTTTGAAGCAGGTGAGCTTGACCGCGCCCTCAAAATGGCGGAGCAACTTTGCCGAAGCCATGGTGATGTTGCCATCGTTCACAATGTCCATGGCGTGATTGCCGCTGAAAAGGGTGTGTTTCAGGACGCGATCGGCAGCTATCAACGAGCGATTGCCCTGGAGCCGGGCAATTGCGATGTCCACTTCAACCTTGGTAATGTGTTGCGCGACAAGGGTGATCTCAAGCCTGCACTGGCCTGCTACCGTACCGCCTTGCAGATCAAACCCGGTGATCCCGACGTGGTGTTCAACATGGCCTCTGTCCTGCACGGACTGGGGGAACTGAACGCTGCGGAAAAGCTGTTCCGGCAACTGGTTGAGTTATCTCCCAGGGACCACTCTGCGCATAGCAATCTCGGTGGCGTGCTGTTCCGGCTCAATCGCACGGAAGAAGCCATAGAGTGTTTTCGCCGGGCGCTGGAGTTGCGCCCTGCATTTGTCGAGGCACATGATAATCTCTGTGAGGTGCTGGAGAAGACAAACCAGACCGACGAACTCAGAAAAGCCGTCGCGCATGCACTTACCGTATGCCGGCCCAACGATATCAGGATTGCCATCAGACAGGCTCAGTTGCTGCGCCGCGACGACGATCTGGAAGGCGCGCGCAAGATATTGTCAGGCGTGCAGAAGTTTCATCCTGCCCAGGCACAATTGAATTCTGCCTATTGGTATTTGCTGGGCGACGTCTGCGACCGGCTTGAAGATGCCCAAACCGCTTACAGAGCATTTGTCGAGGCCAACATCTGGGCTGCAAAAGCGGTGGGCGGACGCGGTCTGAAACCTGAAAGGTACATACGCAAACTGGATGATCTGCAAGCTGTCTACAAGTCGGTGCGCCGCACGGAGCCGTCAAAAACGGCTACCCAACCGGATGCACCGCAACTGGTGTTTCTCGTCGGGTTCCCGCGGTCGGGAACGACATTGCTGGATACCGTCCTGTTGACACACAGCCGCATCTCGGTCGTCGAGGAAAAGCCGATGGTTCAGGAAATGGTCAGGCTGGCCGCCGGCTGGCAGACCGGTGATTTGCCTGACTACGAAAACCTGTCCGGGGACCAGGTGAAACAATTGCGCGACGCCTATATGACCAGGCTCAATCAGCATTTACCTGATCCGGCTGCTGATGGTGACGTGGTGATCGACAAACTGCCGCTCAACATTGCCGAGGCCGGATTGATCAGCAAGGTCTTTCCGGACGCCAGGTTCCTGCTTGTGTTGCGCGATCCTTGCGACTGTGTGCTGAGCTGTTTCATGCAGGACTTCGGGCTCAACAATGCCATGGCGAACTTCCTGGACCTGAAAAGCACAGCGCAGTGCTACGACAAGGTAATGTCACTGTGGACTACGTACACCGGTGCGCTGCACCTGCCGGTTCACACTGTGAAATATGAACAGATTGTCGGCGACCTCGAAAAGACCGTCAGTGAGGTGCTGGGCTTTCTCGAACTGGACTGGGAGCCGGCCATGGCGGATTACAAGGCGACCGCGATTGACCGCAAGCGCATTGGTACGCCCAGCTATCATCAGGTGGTTCAGCCGATCTACAGCCGTGCGACAGGTCGCTGGCGGCGCTATCGGGCCCATATGGTTACAGTCCTGCCAACGCTGCTCAAATGGGCGGAAATCCACGGTTACTCCAACGATCAGGGCTCTGGCCCGCCTGCAACCTGATTGGGATCGCCATACCCCCTCTGCTTCAGCGTGCATATATCTGGTTCATGCCAGGTCAATTCTGCTGCCGTCACGGGCGGACGCCTTGATGGCTTCGATCACTTTCAGTGATTTCAAGCCTTCAAGTCCTGAAACGACCGGTTGCTCCGCGCCGGCAATCACCCGACAGAAATGCTCGATTTGCGCGTCCAGCGGATCACCGGCGTCTGCTTCATAAACAGTCTGGCTGATTGGCCGCCACCAACTGCGTTCGCCGTTTTGGGACCAGATCTTGCCCTTGGGAATTTCCAGCGAGCCGCGAGTGCCGCCGATGAAGTAGCAGGTCTCTTCGGTTTCCGGATAAGCCGGATTTTCAGCGGCCGTCAGTTCCCAGCTCCACGGCGCGACGATGCTGTCTGACACGGCGATTGTGCCCAGCGCCCCATTGGCAAAACCGATGATAATGGCAGCAGTGTCTTCGACGTCGTGTTTGCGGGCCTGAGCCGATTCTGCCGCCTGCACCGAAACCACGTTCCCAACCAGGTACCGCAGCAGGTCTATGTCATGGATCAGGTTGATGAACACCGGTCCGGCTCCTTGCCGGGTGCGCCAGGCCACATTGAAATAGGCATCCGGTTTGTAGAGCCAGCAGGCGGCATGCACCGCCACGATGTCGCCGATGCTGCCACTCTCGATCTGCTGTCTGGCGGCATGTATCAGCGGGTTGTGCCGTCTGTGATGGCCGACAAGCACCGGCACCTTCAAACTGGCCGCCTCATCCACAAGCTGCGTAGCTGAAGCGGCATTGTGGGCAATCGGTTTTTCGACCAGAACAGGAACGCCGGCACGAACGCATGCCAGTCCGTTGTCCACATGCATCTGGTTCGGGGTTGCGATAACGACACCGTCGGGCGGGCAGGAATCCAGCATGTCGTCAATCGATGCATACCAGTCGCAGCCGGTGTCGGCTGCCAATTTTTTTGCCGCAGGGTCAGGATCAACAATTGCGGACACGGTGGCAGCGTCATAGCGGTTCACGGCCTGCACATGACGCTTGCCTATAAGGCCGGCGCCTGCAACGGCGATGCGAAATGATTTGCCAGGTTCAGAACTCACCGACCTACTCCGAAAAAATAAATGCGGTTAGTGAGTTCTGATCTTCAGTTTGTCAACCGGGCACTTGGTTGCTCTGGGTCTGGTGCAAGCGCGGTATCAATCGCCAAGTGGTTCCACATTGACGATTTCGCCGGATGCACGGCTGACCTGGATACGCCAGGGTTCACGGTCCCGCACAGCGTCATAGACATAGTCACCATTGCGGCAGGTGACGACCTCGATGTGCCGGAAGCCGGCATCTTTCAGGTCTCCAACCGCTTGCAGGCAGGACAGCCTGCCATTGTAGGTGCCATTGCCGTTGTTGTAATCATCACGATGGCTCGGGCGGCGATGTTTGTATTGAGGTTCGCGCTGATACACCGAGTATCTGGGTTCATAGACGCGGCCGTTTTGCCAGTTTCTTCGATGGTCTTCGCTGTAGCGCTCGTCGTAGGACGGCGCAGCGGCATTATCGTAGAACCAGTGCGGATCGGCAGCCTGCGATGCATGGCTGGAAAACGCAGTCAGTATCAGCGCGGCGGTGAGGGCCGCAATAGGGGTACGCAACATGACTAACCTCCCTTTCGGGCAGTAGGAATAAGCCGTCCTGGGCTCCAGCGTCTTCCCTGAATGTGAAAATTACGGGGAGATATTGCGGCGGCAATCCGGCGCTAGGGTTCTGATTCAGTGATCTGTTTCAATATGATACACAAATGCAGGTTTTTCGAAACCATACCGTCCTAAGCGGTCAGATCTCCCAGCAGTTTTTCCAGCATACTGTCGCAAGCCGCCATTTCGGATTCTGCGATATACTCATCAGGTTTGTGAGCAACGCCGATGGAGCCGGGGCCGCATACGACTGTTGGAATGCCTAGCCGGGTCTGAAACAGTCCGCCCTCGGTGCCAAACGCGATTTTGCCGGTGGAATTGCCGCCGGTCAGCGATTTTACGTAATTGACCACGTCGGCATCCGGTGCGGTATCCAGTGCGGGGTAGGCTGTGCCGGGCGCAAAGCTGATGTCGGCGCCGGGAAACACCTTGCGCGCTTCGCTCACAAGCTCACCGGCGTGTGCGTGAATGCGGTCTATCAGGGCTTGCGGATCATCGGCCGGCAGATGGCGGATTTCATATTCGAATTTGGCCAGGTTGGGCACGATATTGAGCGTTTCACCGCCGTGCAGGTTCCCCGCATGAAGGGTGGTGTAGGCAACATCATAATCGCCGTCCCTGGTACCTGTTTCGGCTATCTCTGCCTGGAGCCGTCTGATTTCATTGATCAGGTCAATGGCCAGATGAACGGCATTGATTGCGGTTGGCGCCAGGCTTGAGTGGGCTTCCAGGCCGGTACAACTGACCCTCTCTCCGGCCTTGCCCTTGTGGGCAGTGACAACCTGCATCAGTGTCGGCTCGCCGATAATGCAGCATCGCGGTTTTGGCGACACCGGCTCCAGCATGTCGATCAGGCGGCGCACGCCGACGCAGCCGATCTCCTCATCATAGGAAAAGGCAAAATGTATCGGTGCGGTGAGCTTATCCTTCAGTTCTGCAGCGCGCGGCGCCATGGCAATGCAACAGGCAATGAAACCTTTCATGTCAGCCGTGCCGCGACCATACAACAGGCCCTTGTCGCGGCGCATGACAAACGGGTCGGATGACCAGGCCTGACCTTCTACCGGCACCACATCCGTGTGGCCTGACAGAACGACACCAGCCACGTCTTCAGGGCCAATGGAGGCATAGAGATTTGCCTTCCTGCCGTCTTCGGACGGGGCCAGCTGGACGCGAAAGCCCAAAGGCTCCAGCAATTCGCTGACGTGGTCGATCAGCGCGAGATTGGAGTCGCGGCTCACGGTGTTGAACGAGATGAGTTTTTCAAGGTGGGTAATGCTTTGTGTCATGGCTGCATTGCTAGCATGGGGGCGGTCGCCGGCAAAGAGGATGATCACAGTTTCCTGACTGCTTGAAGCATGGAGGCTGGTAGCCAGATATGTTAGGACGCTGGTCCGCCCCTTGCCGCCAATTTCACCAGACTGAGTATCCATGACATCGCACTTGTTCAGCCCTTTCACCATGCGCGGTCAATCTTTCAGAAACCGTGTCGTTATCTCGCCAATGAGCCAGTATCGCTCGAAAGATGGCTTCGCAAATGACTGGCACATGGTGCACCTGGGTCGTTTCGCACTGGGTGGTGCCGGACTGGTTTTTTGCGAAGCAACAGCGGTTGAAGCACGTGGCAGGCGCACACCAGGTGATCTGGGTCTGTGGGATGACGCGCAGATCGCTGAGCTTTCCCGTATCAACAGGTTTCTGGAAGCAGAAGGAGCCGTGCCGGGTATCCAACTCGCCCATGCCGGCAGAAAGGCATCCGAGAGACGGCCGTGGCACGGCGAGACCCCGGTTGTTGAAGAGGATATATCCTTGCGCAATGAGGCGCCCTGGTCAGCGATTGCGCCATCGCCCCTGGTATACGCAGACGGTTGGCCGGTCCCGGAAGAAATGTCGGTTGCTGGCATTGCAGATGTGGTTGAGGCCTTTGGTTCCGCAGCAAAGCGGTCTGTTGCAGCGGGTTTCAAGGTGGTTGAGGTCTATGCTGCGCACGGGTTTCTGGTGCACCAGTTTTATTCTCCGATCGCCAATCAGCGCAGTGATGCATATGGCGGATCACGCGACAACAGAATGCGGTTTGCCTGCGAAGTCGCGCAATCCATAAGGGTAAATCTGCCGGAAGACCTGCCGCTGGTGTTCCGGTTGTCATGCACAGACTGGGTGGACGGAGGCTGGGAGGCCGAAGACACCGTCGAACTGGCAAAGGCGCTCAAATCGTGCGGTGTCGACATGGTCGACTGTTCCAGCGGTGGTATTGGCGGTCGCGAACGACCACGCCGCATGCAGCTTGGTGAAGCGTTTCAGGCGCCGTTTGCGGCTCAGGTCAAAGCTGAGGCCGACATGGCGGCAATGGCAGTCGGGTTCATCTGGAACCCGGAAACTGCGGAGCGGATCATAGCAGATGGCTCTGCAGATATGATTGCACTGGCGCGCGAAGTGCTGGCTGACCCCAACTGGCCGCAGACGGCCAGAGCAAAGCTTGAGATTGATGCCGGTTATGGGCACTGGCCTATCGAGGCCGGCTGGTGGCTTGAACGCCGCGACCGGTTGCTGGACAAGCTGGGCTTGCGATAACGGTTCAGGCAGCCACCCGCAGCGCTGCAACAGCCTCGTCGCGCAACGGGCTCTTTATGCCGCGTTGCACGGTTGCATCTGCATACGGATGCCGGGCGAAAACCTCCCGTATCATGGGCTCGAAGAACGCCAGCGGCAGCGTGTCATACTCGGGATCAAAGCTCGCCTGATCCCAGAATTCACAGAAATCAACACACGACTGGAAGTAGGGCTCACCAGCGAATTTTTCCCGCTCAAACTGGTTCCAGTCATAGTGATGCGCGTAGTATACCATCTGGAATGCACCATGATGATGCACGCACCAGGTCACTTCCTCTCTGAGAAACGGACGCACGATTGCAGCGGCAAACTCGTCATGGTTTTGCGGTGCCAGTCCATCACCGATGTCATGCAGGACAGCGCCCACCACCCAGTCAGTGTCTGCTCCATCACGCCACGCACGCGTGGCAGACTGCAGACCATGTTCCAGCCGGGTTATCTTGTACCCTTCGATGGTCTCGTCTTGCTGGTCGCGCAAGGCCTTTATAATGCGGTCCGGCGTCAGCTTCACGTGTGCCTGTTCCATTTCCCGCAGCATGAGATACTCATCGCGGGTACCGTGTTTCATTTCCGTGAATTTTACTGTGGGTGTTTGCTCGTTCATGACACACTACCTCCTGTTGCGGCATCGGCATAAAGGCCAACCTGCTGCCTTGCTCCTTGTGCGAGTGCAACCGACTGGTCGTTCCTGATCCGGCTGTAGAGCGCCATTGCGCCATCGCCAAATGGCTCTGACGGGGCCGCAACATTGATCCAGTTGCGCTCACTGTCACAGCCGCGCACCAGCATGGCATAGTCACGTTCCGCCACCAGTTGCTTCACGCGCGGTGTCACATAACGGATGGCACACCCTATACGCCGGTCATCAGAACTGTTTGGTCCCGACGCATGAAACATCCGGCCGTGGTGCAGGGACATCTGGCCGGGCTTGAGGACAATGTTTGTAGCGGTCGCTTCATCAACATCCACGGCGATCTCCTGACCGCGCGACAAAAGGTTGTCTTCGTGAAACGTGTCGCGATGTTCCACAATGCGGTTGTTGTGCGAGCCCGCGACGAATTTCATACAGCCCGATTGCGGCGTTGCCGGTGACAGCGCGATCCAGGCGGTCAGTTGGTCATCCGTTTCGCCCATCCCCCAATAAGTAAGATCCTGATGCCAGGATACGACTTTGCTGGTGTGCGGCTCCTTGATGAACAGTTCACTTGACCAGACCAGCAGATCAGGTCCAAGTATCGATTCGACAGCATCAAGTACGGCCGGTGTTCCGGCAATTTTCGCCATCAGCGGAATGACCACATGTGCACCAACGCGAAAGTACTGTGAAATCGGCTGTGGTAGCGATCCATCCGGGTAGTTTTGTTCCAGATCTTCAATGCCAGACCGTAAAATTCCGGCTTCACCGGACGACATCACATCAACAGGGAATACAAAACCATCGTTCCTGTAGGAGGCGATTTGAAACGAAGACAGGCTGGCTGGCATGATGAACCTCCCGCATATGGCGAAGTCGTGAATTCAGGGTGTTTACTGGGCGGTTGTCAAGCGGATTTGAACTGATGCAGATTGTGCGGAATGTTGACTTGCCGGGTATCGCCAATCTAGAAGTTGTACGTGTTGCATTCAGGCGATGCATGGAGAGACTTGATGTCTGAGCAGGAAACGTCAGATAACTTTGCGCAATGGGTAGCGCGAATCTCTGATCCTAAAGGCAACAAGTTGACTTGGGGGGATCGAAAGACCAACCAATGTGTTGTGACTGTCGCTACCGGTTACCCTGCCAACTTATTGAAACCTCTGGTTAATTCACTGCGCGAACACTCTGACGCACATCTTGTCATTGCAACTCATGCCGACAGTGGATTTGAACAGGTTTTTGCAGATCAGAACGTGACGATTTTTCCGGTTTCTGAAAGCACTGGTTACCGACCCTATCCGGCCCTGGCCAGACTTGAGTACTATCTTGAAATACTGAAAAACATGCCGTCAGGTATCGAAAAGCTACTCCTGGTGGATAGCCGTGATGTAATGTTCCAGGCAGACCCCTTCTATGGTCTGCCGCAAAACGACCTGACTGTATTCGCCGAAAACAACGATACATCGAGTTGGACGTTGCGCACTATCAATGGCCGCTGGGCCTGGGCCATGCTGCCTGGCGCACTGCGGAAAAGCCTGAAAGGCAAGCCGATCGTGAACGGGGGTGTGATTGCGGGAACACCTGCCGGCATAGAGAGAATGTGCCGGGCCAAGCTGAACATTGCGCTGACCACACACGAATGGACCAAGCACACAACCGGCCTAGACAATATTTCGACCAACCTGATCGCCCATTCGCGCATGGCCGGATCCTGTGAAGCAGTGCCGAACCACGAGTTTGTAGCCAATGTCTACCGTAGTACGGACATGGTGATCGATCCCGATGGAGCAATCAGGGTTCGAGACGGCAAGGCTTGTCCTGTGGTGCATATGTATGATCGCCAGGCTGAGCTGCTGGCGCATGTGAACCAGCGTTATGGTGTGCTTGCCGATACCTCGATGGTGGTCAGCCAGGATCGTTCGGTCGGTAAATCGCAGCCGTTCGCGGGGCTGATGCATTGGCTGAAACTGGCCCGCATCTACATGGTCGGACACGCATAGGACCGGGTTGCCCATTGTTCGTAGCTGCCAGATACCCTGGCTGTTCGTGCAGGAAATTGCATGACAGCAATGAAGGCGAGGGGCTTGTAAGCGTGCACGTGCCCGGCTACTTGTGACATTATGAATTCGTGATGCAGTCAACAACGCTCAAGAGGTAAGTTTCAAATGCTTCGCAAGACAGATTTTTACATAGACGGAAAATGGGTTGCGCCCGCCAAGGCGCACGATCTGGAAGTGATCAACCCGGCAGACGAGACCGCATTTGCAACTATCTCTCTGGGCTCTGGTGCAGATGTTGATACAGCTGTTGCCGCTGCCCGCGCAGCTTTCAAGACCTGGAGCAAGACCAGCCGCGAAGAGCGCCTGGAATACCTGGAAAAACTGCTGGCAGTTTATGAAAAGCGGTCAGGTGATATGGCCAAGATTATTTCCAGTGAGGTTGGCGCACCGATCACCATGTCCACGCAGCAGCAGGCAGGCGCCGGCTGGGGGCATATCAAATCATTTATTCGCACACTCAAGAATTTCGAATTTGATGCGCCGTTGAGCGAAAAAGTGCCGACCGAGCACATTGCGCACGAGCCGATTGGTGTGTGTGGTCTGATCACACCGTGGAACTGGCCGATGAACCAGATCTGCCTCAAAGTGGTTCCAGCTGTTGCAGCCGGCTGCACAGTTATCCTGAAGCCGTCGGAAATCTCACCCATGTCCGGCATCATCTTCGCCGAAATCATGCATGAGGCAGGCTTCCCGGCAGGTGTCTTCAACCTTGTCAACGGTGACGGGCCAACCGTAGGTGAAGCCATGTCACGCCACCCGGATATCGACATGATGTCGTTTACCGGCTCTACCCGGGCCGGCATTGCCGTGCAGAAAGCCGCTGCTGAAACGGTAAAGCGGGTTACGTTGGAGCTGGGCGGAAAATCACCCAATATCGTTTTTGCCGACGCCGATATCCCTAAGGCCGTCAAGCGCGGAACCTTGCACTGCTTCAACAATACAGGACAGTCGTGCAACGCTCCGACCCGCATGCTGGTTGAGCGCTCCGTCTATGACAGCGCTGTCGAAATTGCCGCTGAAACGGCAAAAGGCTGCAAGGTCGGAGATCCGGCAGAAGAGGGTAACCATATCGGCCCGCTGATCTCGCAGATGCAATTCGACAAGGTGCAGACGCTGATCCAGAAAGGCATCGACGAAGGCGCCAAACTTGTCGCAGGCGGCACCGGTCGCCCGGACGGTTTCAATCGCGGTTATTTTGTCCGTCCGACGGTATTCGCCGACGTCAACAATGACATGGCAATCGCGCGCGAGGAGATTTTTGGCCCCGTTCTGACCATGATCCCGTTTGAAACCGAAGCCGAAGCCATCGAGATTGCCAATGACACCCAGTACGGTCTGGCAGCCTATGTGCAGTCCGGTGACCAGGCACGCGCCCAGAAAGTCGCCCGTGAACTGCGTGCCGGCATGGTGTTGCTGAACGGCGCCCAACGCCCCGGCGGCAGCCCGTTCGGTGGCTACAAGATGTCAGGCAATGGCCGTGAAGGTGGTGATTGGGGGCTGGAAGACTTCCTTGAAGTCAAGGCCATCAGCGGTTGGGACGAAAGCGTAGCCTAACCCAGCGCCGTGACGGTTTTGTCTGCCGAGATCATCCAGCCACCACCATATGGTGTCTGGGTGACCCAGGCATCGCGCACGCCGGCATGATCGAGTACTGCGCGAATAATGCCAGCGTGGGTGACAACCAGGGTTGCGGTGTCATTGCGCCAGGCGTCCTCTGCTTCCAGCACTGACAGGGCGCGCTGCTGCATCTGATGCACGCTTTCTCCGCCGTGGGGCCGGGCGTGTAACAGGTCATTGGCCCACTGGTTCAACTCGTCGATCGGGACATTATCCCAGCGCAGGCCTTCCCAAACCCCGAAATCCATCTCTTTCAGGCCACTATGAAATGTTGAAGCAGTGTCATGCGCCGCACTTATGTGGTCCGCCAGTCTGGCGCACCGGAGCAACGGGCTGGACAGGATTTGGTCCGCCTTCCAAGGCAGGATTTTCAGCGCTGCATCGGCTTCGCTGGTGAATTTCGCGCCGGGTTTCAGGTCTGTGGAGCCGTAGCAGATGCCATCGGCAATGTCCGGTTTCGTATGACGCAGCAAAACTAGCCCCATGCCGCAATCTCCCTGTAAAAGCCCGGTAAACTTGTTTCTGACAATGCGGCGAGGTTTGCATTCATCACGTTTGCGACATGTTTCTGGCTGTCATCCCTGTTTCGGCGTATATCGTATACGAAATAGTTTGTCAGGCGATCAACGGAAACCCGACCGTAAGTACGTCACAATGAAAACGAAAGTGCTGCGCGCGTCATGTCAATTGTGAAGCAAATACTGATTTTGATGGTGCTGAGCGCCGTCGCTTACGGCGGCTATGCGGGCTACGGCCATTGGAAGGCCGGCATTGCGGCAACCTCGACTGCCGCGGGCAACAAGGCCGGCAGCAAGCCGGGTGCCCGAAACAGACGCCGTGGCGGTCGGGAAACTTCGGTTGAAACCACGAAAGCTGAAGTGCGCACTCTGTCCCGCACGGTGGAAGCAGTCGGCAACACCCGCGCCGTGCGCTATGTCGACATTCGGTCCAAGGCAGACGGTACGATTACCGAAATTCGCTACAGTCCCGGCAACCGGGTCGAAAAGGGCACGGTGTTGTTTACCCTCGACGACACTATAGAGAAAGCTGATCTGGCGCAGGCCGAGGCAGAATTGCTCAAGGCTGATCTGGCCCTGAAACGGGGTGACAAGCTGAGCCAGTCGCGTATTACCGCGCGCGCATCGGTTGAAGAGTTGCAGGCGGCAATGTCGGTTGCGTCAGCCCAGGTTGATCGCGCCAGATCGCGATTGTCAGATCGCACCATCATCGCTCCCTTTGGCGGTACGCCCGGGTTTCATGCCGTGGACGCAGGTGCACGTGTGACCAAGGACACGGTGTTGACCCGGTTGGATGATCTGTCATCGGTGTTGCTGGAGTTTGCGGTTCCGGAAGAGTATTTTGCCATTGCCAGGGTCGGCCTGCATGCCAGGGCGACAACTGCCGCTTACCCCGACCGGGTGTTTGATGCAAAAATCACCCTGGTCGACACCAGGGTTGACCCCATCAACCGCTCATTCAGGGTGCGGGCTGAAATTGACAATTCCGATGGTGCGTTGCCATCCGGCATGTTCATGCAACTCACGCTTGAGCTGGATAGCCAGGCCATGGTGATGGTGCCGGAAGCAGCCGTAACCGTGGAAGGCCCCGACACACATGTGTTTGTGATTGCCGACGGCAAGGCCATGAAGCGGAAAGTCACCATAGGCGCGCGTGAACCAGGCTTTGTCCAGATCGTTGAAGGGCTTTCTGAAGGCGATGAAATTGTCACCCACGGCACCTCGAAAGTGCGTCCCGGTTCGGCAGTCAAGGTGGTCAATGCTGAAAGCGGGGGTAGCACCCAATGACACTGTCGGAGTTGTCCATCCGCCGGCCTGTTCTGGCAGCGGTTGTGTCACTGCTGATCATCGTGGCCGGACTGGCGTCGCTCAATGCCATATCTGTGCGTGAACTGCCGGACGTGGACTCCTCGATCGTCTCGGTTACCACCACTTATGTGGGGGCTGCGCCGGAAGTGGTCGACACCGATATTACCGAAATTATTGATAGCGCCGTCGCCGGGATTTCCGGGGTCAAGACCATCACTTCGACCAGTCAGAGAGGGCGCTCGAGGACCACCATAGAGTTTGAGCTGGGCCGCGACATCGACCAGGCCGCCAATGATGTGCGCGATGCTGTCGGCCGGGTGCGGGGACAATTGCCGGACGAAGTTGATGAACCTCAGGTGGTCAAGAGCGATTCCGATGCCGATCCGGTGATGCGGCTGGCGGTTTATTCCGACCGGCAGAGCCCGGAACAGGTGACCGACTATCTGGAACGCTTTATCAAGGACCGCATCACCACCATTGACGGTGTGGCGGATGTGCGCATTTACGGTCAGCGCCGTGCTGCCATTCGCATCTGGCTGGATCGGCGTGCCCTGGCGGCGCGCAACCTCACCGTGGCTGATGTCGAGGCAGCCTTGCGTCAGAACAATGTGGAGTTGCCGGCTGGCGAGATTGAATCAACCACTCGGCTGTTCACCGTGCGCCTGGATTCAAGGCTGACCAATCCGCAGCAGTTTCGTGACATCGTGATCACCGAGGCAGGCGGTGTGCCGATCAGGCTGGATACCGTGGCGCGCGTCGAAAGAGGCGTCGAGGACGATAGTACCATCGTTCGTTCCAACGGTTTGAATGCCATCGGCATCGCGGTTCTGCGTCAGTCGCAGTCCAACACCATTGCGATTTCAAATGCGGTGCGCAAGCAACTCGCCGTCCTGAACACGCAGTTGCCCGAAGGCATGCAGATATTTGTCGGCTCCGATGATGCGGTGTTCGTCAGTGCATCCATCAAGGAAGTGCTGATCGCTTTGGGGCTGTCTTTAGTGCTGGTGGTGCTGGTGATTCTGCTGTTCCTGCGTTCAGCGCGTGCGACGCTGATCCCGGCAATCACCATTCCGGTGTCGCTTGTCGGCTGTTTCTTCCTGATTTATTTGCTCGGGTTTTCGCTCAATGTGTTGACCCTGCTGGCCCTGCTGCTGGCCATCGGGCTGGTGGTGGATGATGCCATTGTCATGCTGGAAAACATCGAGCGCCGTTTGGCCAAGGGCGAAACCAAGCTGCAGGCGGCCGTCAATGGATCACGCCAGGTCACCTTTGCCATCCTGGCGACGTCAGTAACACTGATCGCTGTTTTCATTCCCATTTCGTTCCTGCAGGGCGCTGCCGGCAAACTGTTTACTGAGTTCGGGTTCGTGCTGGCGAGCGCGGTTATTATCTCAACCTTTGTAGCGCTGAGTGCCTGTCCGGCACTGGCATCAAAAATCCTGAAAGCGCGTGAAGGCGTGACCGCTGATGAGCTGCAACAACCCGAAGGCGTCGTATACCGCTGGTATCGCAAGGCGGTCACCGCTTCCATCAACGCGCCCCTTATTGTCATTGCGGCGTGCCTGGCGTTTTCCGGGGCGAGTTATATCGCCATGCAAAACACCCAGCGCGAACTGACACCGACCGAAGACAGAAGCCTCATCTTTGTGCCCATGACCGCACCGCAAGGCTCCACCCTGGCGTTTACCGATGCGCAGGTCAAAAAGCTTGAAGACCAACTCGTCAAGGTCAAGGACAAGCTTGACATCAAGATCATCTATTCGTTCACCGGCTTCAGGAGCCGGCCGTATCGCTCGTTCATGGTGGTCCGGTTCGAGCCGTGGGATGAACGCGATATCTCGGTGGTTGAAGCGCGCCGTTCGATTATTCCGATGGTCGCCGGCATCACCGGTGCGCGCGGGTTTCCCGTGATGCCATCCGGCCTGGGCCTGCGTGGCAGTTCCACCCCCTTGCGCGCTGTCATCGGCGGGCCCGACTATGAGAGCGTCAAGGTGTGGGCCGAAGAGCTGAAACAGAAGGCGCGGGACAATCCTGGCCTCGCCAATGTGGATATCGATTTTGAGCAGAACCAACCGCAGTTCCGGTTGACGGTGGACAGGAAGCGCGCTGACGACCTGGGCATTTCAGTGCGAACCATAGCATCGACCCTGCAAACCATGCTGGCGTCACGAGAGATCACCAGTTATATCGACCGGGGCCGTGAATATCCGGTGATCGTGCAGGCTGAAGACCGTGACCGGCAGTCGCCGGACGACATCTCCAAACTGTTCATTCGTACCGATGATGGCCAGTCTGTCGTGCCACTCTCGTCTGTCGTCAAGCTGGTGGAGACCTCCGAGGCTCCCGCGCTGAGGCGCTACAACCGGTTGCCGTCCATCACCCTGTCTGCGGCCCTGAATGAAGGTTACGCACTCGGCAATGCCATTGAATTCATTCGCGACGAGGCTGCAAAGACACTGCCGCCGGAAGCCAGCCTGAGTTTTTCTGGCCAGTCGCAGCAATATCTGGAAACATCTTCCGGTGTGGCGATCACCTTTGCGCTGGCCATTCTGATCGTCTTCCTTGTGCTCGCCGGCCAGTTTGAGAGTTTCGTCCATCCCTTTATCATCATGCTATCGGTGCCGCTGGCTGTGGCTGGTGCCCTGTATGCGCTGTGGGGGGCAGGGCTCAGTCTCAATATCTACTCGCAGATCGGCATCATCCTGCTAATCGGGCTGATGGCCAAGAACGGCATTCTGATTGTCGAGTTTGCCAACCAACTGCGTGACGATGGCATGGCCGTGCGCGAGGCGGTGGTTGAGGCATCGGTTTTGCGCCTGCGCCCGATTGTCATGACGGTGATTTCGACGGTTCTGGGCGCCGTGCCCCTGGTGTTGGCTTCTGGCGCAGGCTCTGAAAGCCGCATTGCCATCGGCACGGTTGTGATTGGCGGCTTGCTGTGTGCCGGTGTTCTGACCCTGTTTCTCACGCCGGTTCTGTATGATTTGCTGGCCAGGTTTACCCGGCCGCGCGGCTTCATTGAAAAGCGGCTGGCCGAGGAGCTCGACGCTGCGAAACCCGGTGAAGCAATGCCACAGCCCGGTGAGTAACCGCTTGCCGAAAAATGGTGCTAGTCCTGACGCATGGCACCGATGACCCGGTTCATGAAGTCGAGAAATTCAGCCCGCTCTTTCCTGGACAGGCCGGACAGGGCCTGGGCATTCTGATCCTGCGCAGCCTGATATGCGTCATTGCTGATCTCCTTTGCGTGTGGTGTCAGCCAGATCTGTTGTGAACGCGCATCGGCCGGATGCCTGGTGCGTTTGATCAGTCCGTTGCGCTCCATGCGGGTCAGCGTGTTGGCAAGCGTGGCCTGCTCAACATCGAGTTTTGCCAGCAATTCGCTCTGCGTCGTCCCGTCTGTTTCCCACAATTCCAGCAAGATCGGGAACTGACCGGTAACGATGCCAAGCGGTGCGATGCGCTGTTGCAGCCCTTTGGCAAACAGCCGCGCCATGTGATTGGCCAGATATCCTGCGGAGTTTTCTTTTTCAAATGCCATGGCGTGAATTAGCACTTGCATAGCTTGCTATGCAATAGTATATAGCATGCTATGTAAATGATTGAACAAGTACCAAAAGGAACCGGCTATGTTGAAAATCGAAGAACTTGATGCAGTTGTAAGCCTTGCAGATCAGATGAACTCCGAAGACGGGCCCATTGTCCTTATCAACCTGTTCACCGTTGATCCGGCAGACGAAGATGCCCTTCTCAAGGCCTGGGCCCATGACGCCGACTTCATGAAGGCCCAGCCGGGCTACATCTCCACCCAGTTGCACGCCGGAATAGCGGGTAGCTCCAGCTATTTGAACTACGCCGTCTGGCAGGATGTTGCGAGCTTCCGCGCCGCGTTCACCAATCCGGAGTTCCAGAGCCGCATAAACGACTATCCCGCCAGTGCAGTTACCAGGCCGCACCTTTTCAAGAAGCTGGCCGTTGAAAATCACTGCACCGCTTGATCAATGGAAGGACAAATCCGATGAAAAGTAAAATTCACGCGGCTGCAGGCCTTATCGGTTTTCTGGCCATTGGCACTTTCTGGTCGTCAACGGCGATCAGCGAATTGTTCGGCTCGCAGGAGACAGTTGTTGCAGTCAAGACCATGATCCTCAACGGCATGTGGGTCCTGATCCCGGCAATGGTGATAGTTGGCGCCTCCGGCATGGCCATGGGAAAGCGCAGGCGGGATCCGCCGGCGGTGGCCAAGAAGAAGAGAATGCCGGTTATCGCCCTGAACGGCTTGCTGATCCTGTTACCGGCAGCCTTCTATCTCCAGTCGAAGGCAGCGGCAGGGAATTTCGATACGCAGTTTTACCTCGTCCAGTCGCTGGAACTGGTCGCAGGTGCGTTGAACCTGACACTGATGGGGTTTAACATCCGCGACGGTCTGAAAATGACCGGCCGGCTGCGCAGACGACAAGGGTAATGCGCTTACCGGTATTCCCTCCCGGCCAGGAGCCGGGAGAGATCGGTTGGAGCCTGCAGGGTCTACACCATCCACCAGCGTTCCATGATCCGGCGGCCGTCAAAGGCGCGGCCCCAGGAAATATCACCATGGGCAATTTTCTTGTTGCGGGCAGATACACCATTGGCGAACATCGGCACGATTACACCACCGTCATCGCGCAGCATCCTCTGCATGTCATGGTACATGGTTTTGCGCTTTTCGGCGTCCAGTTCCGCCCTGGCAGACACCAGCAGGGAGTTGAATTTTTCATCCTTCCAGCGCGTCTCGTTCCACGCAGCACCCGGTGCATAACCGGTCGTGAACATGGTGTCCTCGGTTGCATAGCCACCCCAGTAACTGGTGCACCATGGTTTCTTCAACCACACGTTTGACCAGTAGCCGTCATTGGGTTCGCGGACCACATTGATATTGATTCCTGTGTTTTTGGCAGAAGCTGAGAACAGCTGGGCTGCATCAAGGGCACCCGAGAACGCGGCATCAGATGCACTCAGGTCGAGCGTTATGTCTCCCAGGCCAGACTTCTGCATATGGAATTTCGCCTTGTCCGGGTCATAGGTTGTCTGTTCCAGGTCAGCGGCAAAATACCGGTACGACGGTCCAATGGGGTTGTCGTTGCCGACCCTGCCATGGCCATTGAGTATCTTCTTGACCATTTCTTCCCGGTCGATGGCATGTTTCAGCGCCTTGCGCAGATGCAGGTTGTCAAACGGAGCCACGTCTATCTGCATGGGCATGACATAGTGCAGTGGTCCGACGCCTTCTTCCACAACGATGGCCGGATTGCGCGACATCAGGGCAACCGTTTTCAGATCGACCTGGTCAATGGCGTCAACCGCACCGGTGAGCAGCGCATTGTTTCTCGCCGTGGAATCGATGATGGACAGCAGCTCGACACTGTCTGCGTGGGCTGCACCGTCTTTCCAGTAGTTCGGATTGCGCTCGAAATCGACCCTGACACCGGGATCATTGTTCTTGATGATATAGCCGCCTGATCCGCCGGCCTGCCAGTCGATCTTTCCGTCTTTCGCCGGGTAGATGCCGAAGGTTGCCTCATTGAAGCTGAACGGGAAGTCGGCGTTGCCGCCGGAAAGCTCGAAAACAACCGTATCCGGCCCATCTGCACGGATATCGGTAACCGGTGCAAGAATGGGTTTGCCGACCGATTTGGTGTCCTCGCCGCGGTGATGGTTCATGGATGCAATCACATCATCGGCGGTCATGGTCTTGCCATTGTGAAACTCAACACCCTTGCGCAATTTGAATGTCCAGACCTTTGCGTCCGGGCTTGCGGACCACTCTGTTGCCAGTGCGGGCAGCAGGTCGCCATTGGGTGCCAGCTCGGTTAGAGTGTTGGCCACGGCATAGGCCACGACCCATTGCAGTCCGTTTTCGATGATTGCCGGATCCTGGGTGTCGGTGGTAGCGCCGTGGCCCATGGCAAGCCGCATGTGGCCGCCCTTTTTCGGCGTAGCCGCCAGGGCGCTTTCGATCATGCTTGTTCCGAGTGTGGCCGCAATGCCCAGTGCACCGGCCCTGCCGAGAAATTCCCGCCGCGAGATACTGCCTTTCTGCATCTGGCCGATCAGCCATTGTGCGTGCCGTTCATTGTCGAATGTCATGATTTTCTCCCTTTGGTTTATCCGTGTTTTTCGTCATGCAAATGCCGTCCGGTTGCTCAAACGTGGTCTCTCGGGACATCCTCATCCCAATTCTTCTCAAACAGCAGTTGGTCCCCTTCAAATGCCCGCATGTATCCCTCCAGTCGGAAACTGGTTGCACTGCTGGTCATGCGTGTCAGTGTCTCGGTGCGCACCTGCCAGTCTCCGCGCTGGAACTCGAACGTCCAGGCACCTTCGGTCCGCGCAGAAAGCGGGTCATCAGGTTTGATCCAGTAGGAGTGCCGGGCCTGACTGTCGGTCTCCAGGCCATTTGCGTCATCAAGCTGACGGCCGAGATCGTCACGGATCTCCATGAAAACCTCACCGGTTCGATTATCGCGCTCCCATACCCGCTCGTTATCGGCTGGCCGCAGGATCGTGAATCCGTTGTCGGGCAGTGCCGGTGTCTGTGGCATGGTGATTTCGCTGGCAAATGATTGCCTGACCGGCAGAGAGAGACTGCTGCCGGCAAGGCGCAAGGTCAGCGTCGCTGCTTCAGGCGCCGGCCACAGCGCTGGCCAGTACGTCGAGGACAGCGCCAGCCGGATGCGGTGCCCTTTGGGGAACACATAGCCCGCCGCGCACAGTTTGAATTTCACTTTGTAGAACGTGCCAGCTTGCAGCTCTTCCGGTGTTTCGTGAGAATTGTGGCGAGTGAGGTTAAGGGGGTTGTGCGACACGCGCGTACTTGCACCGTCAGGTGCCACGTCACACAGCCGCGCCACGACAAACCCGACCTGCCTGTCACATGCAACCTCAAGCTCCAGTTCCGGAAAGCCGAGAATGGTCAACGGGTCTTCAAGTGGTGCCGTCTCGAACAGCACCGACTTTGCATCATCATCGCGCTGGTCGCCCGGCAGTTCGTCGTCGACCCGCATGCCGGGGCAGAAATTGCCGAAGGCAAGACCGGTATCTTGTGGTGTCGAGATGGTGACTTCACCGTCATCGCCCGGACTGGTGCCAAGAACCCCGTTTTCTGTCGGGTGGAATACAACCGGTCTGATGGACGGGGCGGGCCAGGTGTCTTCCTTGATCCAGTGGCCGTGCCGGAAGCCGTTTTTCACCGAAGGTGAGGCCGCCTCCATGAGGTAGGCCCGCAAGGCCGGATCCTGATCCACGCCATTGCCGATGCCCTTGAGCCAGAAATCCCACCAACGAACCGCCTCGTCGAGAAAGTCAAACCCCGGCGTCACTCGTGCCAGATGGGGATAGGCGTGCTCCCATGGGCCGATGATTCCCTTGGCAGGGGATGTCAGCCCTGCCAGCAGGCGGGGTATGGCGTTCGTGTAGCAATCATGCCAACCGCCAACCGCCAGCACGGCTGCCTTGATGTCAGAATAGTTTTCGCATACCGAGCCGTGCTTCCAGAACTCGTCGCGGCGTTGATGGCGCAGCCAGTTGGCGGCCAGCATTGGCATGTTCTCCAGTCGCTGCAGCCATTTGCTGCGCCATTCATCGCCGACAATGGCCGGGTCCGGCGGGCGCGATGAATAGGCCAGCATCTGTTGCGACCAGGTTGTGTTGTCGTTGTTCAGGCAGCCGCCCATATAGTGAATGTCATCCGAGTAGCGGTCGTCGGTGGAGCATGACGTGATAATCGCTTTCAATTCTGGTGGTTGCAGTGCCGCGATCTGCAGGCCGTTGAAACCGCCCCATGAGTGGCCGATCATGCCGACATTGCCGTCGCACCAGTCCTGTTCGGCAATCCAGGCGATGATGTGCTTGCCGTCATCCAGCTCCCGCGCGGTATATTCATCTTCCATCAGGCCGTCGGACTCGCCATTGCCGCGAATGTCCACCCGGATGCCGGCATAACCGGCGCGCGCGAAATGATCGAAGGTAACGTTATCCCGGCCACCGGTGCCACCGCGTTTGCGATATGGCAGATACTCCAGAACGGCGGGAACCGGCTGGCTGTGGCACTCGTCAGGTATCCAGATGCGCGCGGCAAGACGGCAACCGTCAGGCATCGCGACCCATTCGTTCTCTACGATCTTGTAGCCGTAATTGCGGACATCCATGTAAAACGCCTCTACCGGTCAATCAGATAACCTGATGATCAGCGCAAGAGGGAGTTGGCGCAATTTCGCGGCTTCGCACTACCTGACGCGTTTTTATGCTATTGGCGCAATAATTCGCTTAAGGTAATAGCATGTGTGCGGTAGCCTGCCGTTTGAATTGCGAACAGACACCTGATCGGGCCAACATGGAAATTGCCGAAAATTTGAAACTGCTGTGCAGCTTTGAGAAATCCATATCGCATGTATGCCGTGCAATCGGCATCAACCGGCAGCAATTCAGCAAGTATCTGTCTGGTGTATCGCAGCCTTCCGCCTACAATCTGAACCAGATTTGCGATCATTTCTCGATACGTCCGGCTGACCTGTTCCTGCCCGCGGACGAATTTGCAGACCGCATGGAGTATCGCGTTGGCCGGCCCAGCCGCAATTCCGGCCCGGTGTCAGATCAGTTGTTCCGGCGGGCTTTCCCCGGCGACCGAAAGGCGCTCAGCCGGTATCTCGGATATTACATTACTCATTGCCACTCGTTCAGTTGGGACGGGTATGTGCTCCGCGCGATCACCCATCTTTTCGAGCGTGATGGTCTGATTTGCTCAAAGACCATCGAACGTACTCATGATCCCGAAGAGGGCGCACTTTTCCTGTCCAAGTATGACGGCCAGGTTTCCTTGCTGGGAAACCGGATTTTCCTCATGGAGTATCAGGGGCTTGCAGATGACGCCATTGTGGAAACGGTCCTGTATCCTTCCGCTCGCAGCCAGGTAACCCTGTTGCGCGGTGTGACGTTCGGCCTGTCCAGCAAGCAGCGTCATCCTTATGTCTCGCGCTGTGTATGGAAGTATATCGGTGCTAATATTGACATCAGGACCGCGTTGAACTCGACCGGGCTGTTTCCCCTGGATAGCGGGCGGATTGATCCGAAAGTACTGCGCATTCTGGGGGACCGGCCGTTTCCGAACGAACTCCTGCACTATGATCTTGAGCCGCATAATTGAGGGCATGATGCCGGAATTGTACGCCAGGTCACACGACAGCGATGGCTTCGATTTCCAGCAGCCAGGCCTCGTCGAAGATACCGGTGATGATCACTGTAAGCGCCGGTTCCAGGTCGCCCAGAACCTTGCGGCGAACTTCTGAATTCTGAACCCTGTAACGTCGATCTGACAGAAACGTGGTGTGTTTCACAATGTTGCCAAGACCCATGCCGGCTGCTTTGAGCTGTGCCTCCACATTGGCCCAGGCCTGCTCAGCCTGTTCGGTGAAACTTTCCGGCACAGTTCCGTCCGGTCGCACCGGTATCTGCCCGCTTACATATACAGTGCGGCTAATCTCAGAAACTGCCATTGCCTGGGAATACCCGGTCTTGAGATTGTGCGCATCCGGTGCATTTATATACTGAGTTTTCATGTGCTTTTCTCCTAAATGAATTGATTTTGTCCTGTAGAAGCGACAATATTCTGAATAATTATCAGATAAAATGGGAAAATACCGAATGAATGAAAATACGAACCCTGTTCAGCATAAAACCGTGGCGGCGCCAGGACTGGACCGGTTTGACCGAAAAATATTAGGTGCACTGGTCGCCGATTCCAGTTGTTCCTATGCCAGGCTCGGAGAGCTCGTCGGGCTTTCCGCACCTGCCGTGCACGAACGTGTCAAGCGGTTACGCAGGTCGGGCGTCATTCAGCAGTCAACCGTCAGTCTGAACGGGCCAGCCATCGGCAAGCCGTTGCTGACGTTCGTTCATGTGGAGTTCGAAGGCTGGGGCAAGAGCCAGAAGCTGATGCAGATTGCCGACTTCCCCGAAGTGGAAGAGATGCACTCCGTTGCCGGTGACAGCGGCATGATCATAAAGGTGCGGACAGCAGATGCACATGCTCTGGAATTGCTGTTGTCGCAGCTCTATCAACTCACCGGTGTGCGAACAACCAGGAGCTATATTACGCTTTCCACGTTTCTTGAACGGTCGGTGCAGGCCGGGGTAACCGGGGATTGGCCTGACCTGTCATTGCCTGAAGGTTGAATGCCGGCCGGGAGGTGGACCTTGGTCGTTAAATTTGATCAAATAAGACGGGGGCGCCACGGCCATGCTGTCTCACACAGGAGATGCTGAAATGCCTCACCCGCCATTCAAGGTCCAGCAGCTTGGCGAAATTGCCATTCGCTGTTCTGACATGGACTCCATGTTCGAGTTCTACCGGGATATTGTCGGTCTGGAAGTGCTGAGCGATACCCGCGACGCAGGCATTGCATTCTTCAGGATTTGCGCCGGGTTTGGCGGCCACACGACTGTTCTGGCCCTGTTTCATAACACCGCCGGCCGTCCGGACCTGCATCCCAGCGGAACGGATTCGCCTGAAACCGGCGCGAAATCATCATTGCATCATCTGGCGCTGACCGTGGCCTACAGTGATCAGGAGGCCATCAAAGGATGGCTTGGAGACAATGCTATCGACTACAAGGTTCAGGTGTTCGACTGGATTGGATGGCAGGGCATTTTCATCCAGGACCCGGAAGGCAATACGGTGGAATTCGTCGCGGCGGACAAATCATTGCTGGCCGGGACCTGATCGCTGCCTGCGCTGCTTGTTCAGGTGCAGTATCATTCCACAATGATGACTTGCCCCGTAAGCGCGCCCTCGACACTCTTGGCATAGGCAAGGCCCACTCGTTTCGATGACACGGGTTCATGGCCATGAAAGAAACTGCCATAGCGCGGAACCGACACGTCCAGCAGACCGGGACTGACGACATTGATCCGCAACCCCTTCGGCATCTCGATTGATGCACCTTTGACAAACCCCCCGAGAGCCCCGTTGGCTGTGGCGGCTCCGGTCGCCTGTCTGATCGGGTCGCGATCCAGAACACCGCTGGTCAGGGTAAACGATCCGCCGTCATTGAGTGTGTTGAGGCCAGCCAGCACGACATTGACCTGTCCCATGACCTTGTGGGTCAGACCCAGCATGAACTGGTCTTCGGTGAGCTCTGCCAACGGGCCGAAATGAACATCGCCGACGGCTGAAACAACGGCATCGACGTTGCCGGTTTTCCGGTACATCTCGTCAATGGATGCCCGATCGGTGATATCAACCCGGATGTCGCCGCTGGTGCGGCCAGCCTTGATGACTTCATGCCGGGCCGCCAGTTCAGCGCTCGCAGCACGGCCAATGTCGCCTTGCGCTCCGATTACGATTATCTTCACTGTTTTATCCTTCGTGGTCTTTGTAGATCGCCAGTTTGTAGGCGAGCATTTCTTCGCAGCGATCAAGGTCTGCTCTGCGCTTTTTCAGATGCTCAGCGTGCGCCAGCAAAACCTGCTTGCGTTCGGGAATGGTTTGATCACCTGCCCGATACAGGCTGGCAAACCGATACATGGTCTTCATCGGCATACCGGTTTCACGCAACCAGAACAGCAGGGTGAGCCATTCTATGTTTTCTTCCGAGAACCGGCGCTGGTGGTCCGGGCCTCTGCGAATTTCAGGCACGATGCCGGATTTTTCGTAATACCGGATTGTATCCACGCTCAGACCGCTTCTGAGGGCAGCTTCTGCAATACGCATGTGTAACTCCAGGGCAGGTGTTTTCAATACAACTACCAAGCTGGAGCAACTTCAGGTCAAGGCCTGATTGCTGATTTCAGAATGTCACGACGCGCAAGACAGTCAGGCAGCTTCCCGGCGCAGTGGCTGGCACATGCAGTGGACGCCGCCACCGGCCCAGGTGAACATCGTCATGTCGGGATCATAGACTTCAAAACCTGCCGTGCGCATTTTCGCGTTCAGGTCGCTCGCGCCTAAAGTGGACAATACCTTGTCGCCACCCAAGGCCACGACATTGCAGCCCAGCGCCATGGTTTCCTTGAAGGTTGCAGGGATGATCTCGATCTTCTTTTCCTTCAGCCATGCAACGATGTCGTCGGGCGTCGTGTCGAGGCAGACGGCTGCGCAATTGTCGTTGAGCATGCACACCATCAGGTCGATATGGACGTAGAACTGGTCGATGGGCGCGTACTTGATTTCCCAGCCTTCGGCCTTGAACCAGTTCGCCACCTGATTGGCGGCTACTTCTTCTGAGCGGTGATCGGTATAGCCGACAAGAGCCACGCCGTGGCGGATGATGTTGAAGTCGCCCCCTTCGAAGTTGCCCGCCGACACCATGTCGTAGATCGGGATATTGTTCTCCAGGTAAAAGCGCTGCACGGCTGCGTATTCTCCGCGTCGCCTCGGGCTGGCCAACTGGCAGATCACGGCGCCATAAGGTGACATGAAGGATGAGTCCCGCGCGTAGATCTGGTATGGCACCTGTTCATCGGCCGGCAGGAAATGGCAGGTCACGCCGGCGCTCTCATAGGCATCGACCATTTCGCGGTGCTGACGCATGGCAAGCTGCTTGTCGAACCTCAGGCCACGCCGCAGCGTGTCACGGACCAGCGATGACCATGCGGCATTTTCCAGCCCGAGCCAGCGGAAGGTTTCAGCAGGACCAAGCAGAACGTCGCGCAGCACGCCGGTTTCAGATTTCAGATACCAGTCCGACATTTCAGGCGTGCCGCCACCCTCTACACGGGCACGCAGGGGGGAAACGTCTTTGGTCATGGCAGCACTCCTTCAAACCGGGAACGATGAATGAAAGGCAGCATGATGTGACAGAAATTTTCACACAAGTGAAATTGAGAGCTTAATTGGTGACAAAATTTTCCCAATAATCTCTATTTTGCGGCAATCGCCGCGCCATCTTCAAGCAGTGCAATGATCTCTGCGTCCGAAAACCCTGCCTCTTCCAAAACTTGCGACGTGTGCTGCCCAAGTCGCGGCCCACCCATGCGATATTCAGGCGGGGTGCCGCTGAACCGGGCCGGTGTCCGGGTCTGGCGCAGCGGTCCGGCTTCGGGATGGTCATGTTTAACAATCAGCTTGTTGGCCTGGATCTGGGGATGCCGGATCATTTCACTACGGGTCATGACTGGCGCATGGGGAACATCATATTCGTTCAGCCGGTCGATCCATTCCTGGCTGGTGCGCTGCAGCAGGGCTTCCTGCGTCATGGCCAGCCGGTCGTTCTTGAATTCCTCCAGCCCGGCTGATGTCAGAAAGCGGTCATCTGTTTTCCACTCAGGATGTTCGCAGGCATCGGCCAGTTTTTCCCAGTCCACCCGCCGGAACGCCGCCACCGAGATATAGCCGTCTGATGTTTCATAAATCAGATCGATGAAACTCTGGGCGGTTTCAGCCTCCAGTTCATCGCCGATGAAAGTGTGGCCACCCATGTCGGACGACCACAGGAAATGTATGACGGCGTCCAGCATGGAGAGCTGGATGTGCTGGCCTTTAGCCGTGCGCTCACGGGCAAAGAGTGCCGCACTTATGGCTTGTGCCACAGTGAAGCTGGTGAGCTTGTCAGGAACAATGGTGCGCACCAAAGCAGGGCGCACCTCATCGGATCCCGCCTGCACCGTGGTCAGCCCTGAAAGCGACTGCACCAGCGGGTCGAACACCGGCTTGTGGGCATAAGGGCCGTCTTCGCCGAAACCGCTGATGGACGCATAGATGATGTCGGGTTTCAGGGCTTTGGCATCTTCGTAACCGATGCCCAGGCGGTCCACCACGCCGGGGCGGAAATTCTGCAGGATCACGTCAGCCGTTGAAATCAGCCGCTGCAGGGTCTCCTTGCCTTTCGGTTTTTTCAGGTCCAGGACAATGGAGCGCTTGTTGCGGTTGTTGTTCAAAAATGAAGCGGAAAATCCGCCTCTGCGGGTAGCCACGGCGCGGGTGGCATCGCCTGACGGGCTTTCAACCTTGACAACGTCAGCCCCCTGATCCGCCAGTATCATCCCGCCAAGCGGCCCGGAAACCATGTTGCTCAGATCCAGAATACGAACACCGTCCAGTGGGCCGGGCATTGAACTCTCCCTGTTGAAGCCAGCAATTTAACCAACGCCGCGACCTTTAGCACGAAGTTTGCTCGCATCGTAGATCACATCACGTTGAGAATAGTTCGCGAACCCGCACCCGGGCTTCGGCCACTCAGATTGAGCGCTGTGAATTGACAGCGGGGCCGGAATTTCATTGGGTCCATAAATGGAATATTGATATTTGTATACAATGTGTATATTAATCTTCTCATCAGAGGAAGACCGATATGAAGATCAATAAAAAGCAGGTGTGTCAAGCTGACTTGAGGCAGCGCATTCTAACCCTCGATATTGAACCGGGCTCCGTGCTGGATGAAACCGTGCTGTCCCGGCAGTACGAACTGTCCAGAACACCGCTGCGCGAAGTGTTTCAGCGTCTGGCAGGTGAGGGCTACCTCACACTGGAAGAAAATCGAGGCGCAAAGGTCTCGTCAATGGACATTGCCAGCATGCGCAATTTCTTTCAGTCGGCGCCGCTGATTTACGCTGCTGTCGGCAGGCTCGCGGCAGAAAATGCGCTGTCCTGCCAGATCTCTGCGCTCAAGAGTGCCCAGCGGTCTTTCCGCAAGGCCGGCGAAAACAGCGACGTTTTCGGCATGGCGATGTTCAACCATTCGTTTCATCACATTATCGGTGAAATGGCAGGTAACGCCTATCTGACCCCCAGCCTCAGCCGCCTGCTGATCGACCACACAAGAATGAGCCAGCTGTTTTATAATCCGAAGACCGACCGTGAGGAGCAATTGATCTGGACTGCGTGCGATCAGCACGACCAGATGATCGAGGCAATAGAGAAGGGCGAACCGGCATTGGTTGTTGAACTGACCCTGGAGCACTGGGACCTGTCGCGTGGCAGGATGGAGAAGTTTGTCAGGCCGGATCCGTTGCCGACGGAGTTCGACATGGACTTGTCCGAGGGCAAGAAAAATGCGCTTTGAAGGCATTTATACTCCGCTCGTCACGCCATACAACGACGACTTTTCAATCAACAGGAAGGCGTTCGGTGAGGCCATAGAACATCTTGTCGATTGTGGAGTTCACGGCATTATTGTCGCGGGCACGACCGGAGAATACTACGCGCAGTCGACCGAAGAGCGTATTGAACTGATGGGCCTCGCCCGTCAAATTATCGGTAACCGGGTTCCGTTGATCGTTGGCACCGGCGCCATTCGAACCGAAGACAGCATCATGTTTGCCGAGGCTGCCTGCAGGATAAAAGCAGACGCCCTGCTGATCGCAACACCGCCATATGCCTATCCGACCGGGCGGGAAATTGCCCTGCATGCCCTTGCCATCGACCGGGCGGCCAATCTGCCCGCCATGCTGTACAATTATCCCGGCCGCATGTCGGTCAATATGGATGAGGAAACCCTGGACCGGCTTGGCCGGTCACCGAATTTCTGCGCCATCAAGGAAAGCTCCGGCGACCCCAACAGGCTGCACATGCTGGCGCGAGATTACCCGCATATCCAGCTGTCGTGCGGCATGGATGACCAGGCGCTGGAATTCTTTGCCTGGGGAGCAAGGTCCTGGGTGTGTGCCGGGTCAAACTTTGCTCCCGAGGCCCATCTTGCCCTGTACAAAGCGTGCGCCCTTGAAGGTGATTTCACCAGGGGCCGCGCCATCATGTCCGCCATGCTGCCATTGATGCGGGTACTGGAGCAGGGTGGCAAGTTCGTCCAGTGCATCAAGCACGGCCTCACTTTGCGCGGCATCGACTGCGGTCCGCCGCGCCGGCCGCTGCAGCCCTTGAACAAGGATGACAAGCGCGAGCTGGCTGAAGTGATTGCCACCATGAACACCGCTATTACGGCGATTTGCGAAGGAAGCATGAGATGAGCGATCTTCTGACCCGTGCAGAATATGCCGCCCTTGCAGCGGCGATGGAGTTTCCCAAGACGGCCTTCATCGACGGCAAATATCGCGCCGGGCGCGGGGCGAAACTCAAAACCCTCAATCCGGCCAGCGGCAAGGTGATCTGCGAAATTGCCGCCTGCAATGAAGTCGACGTCGACCTTGCCGTGTCGAAGGCGCGTGAAGCCTTCGATCAGGGCCATTGGGCAAAGCTGCACCCGTCTGACCGCAAAGACATTCTGATCCGGCTGTGCAAGCTGATCACCCGCAACCGCCGTGAACTGGCAGTCATGGAAAGCCTCGACAGTGGCAAACCCGTCCGCGACTGCGAACTGATCGACATTCCTGAAACCATCCACACCATCAAGTGGCACGCCGAGGCAGCTGACAAGCTGTACGATCAAACTGCACCGGGCGGAGATGATGCCATTGCCATGATCGTGCGCGAACCGGTCGGCGTGGTGGCTGCGGTTCTGCCGTGGAACTTTCCGTTGCTCATGCTGGCCTGGAAAATCGGGCCCGCTCTTGCTGCCGGCAACTCGGTGATCGTCAAACCTGCAGAGCAAACCTCGCTTACGGCACTTCGCGTGGCCGAACTGGCTGCCGAGGCAGGCATTCCGCGCGGCGTCCTGCAAGTACTGCCGGGCGATGGTCCTTCCGTCGGTGAACCACTGGGTCTGCACAGCAACGTGGACATGGTCAGCTTCACCGGATCGACCGAAACCGGCAAACGTTTCCTGCGCTATTCTGCTGACAGCAATCTCAAGAAGGTTGTTCTGGAGTGTGGCGGCAAGAACCCGGCAATTGTGCTCGATGACGCCGAAAATCTCGACCTGGTGGCAGAACATATCGTCAATGCAGCGTTCTGGAACATGGGCGAGAATTGCTCAGCCAACTCACGCCTGATTGTGCACGAGGCGGTCAAGAAGCCGCTTCTGAAGCATGTTCTGGCGCGAATACGTGACTGGAAAACCGGCGATCCGCTTGATCCGCAAAACCATCTTGGAGCGCTGATCGACAAGGACCACCGCAGGAAGGTTGCGGGCTATCTCAAATCTGCCAAGGGCAAGTTGCTGGCCGGTGGCAAGGTCGACGGCAGCTTTGTCGCGCCGACAATTTTTGATGAGGTAAAGCGCGGTGACAAACTGGCGCGTGAGGAAATATTCGGTCCCGTTCTGTCGGTCATTACGGTTAGCTCGTTCGATGAGGCAGTCGAGGTTGCCAATGACACCGACTATGGCCTGACCGCCAGCGTCTTTACCGCCAATGGCAGGACAGCCCTGCGGGCTGCCCGGTCCATCCGCGCCGGCACCGTAACCGTCAATTGTTACGGCGAAGGTGACATCTCAACACCGTTCGGCGGCTATAAGCAGTCCGGCTTCGGCGGCCGCGACAACGGTATTCATGCCCACGACCAGTACACCGAACTCAAGACCATATGGATTGATCTCGGTGATCCGGCTGCAGGAGACAATGTAGCATGAACATGGTCGACGAAGCCCGGCGCACCCGCCGCGGCGGGCGAGGATCAAGGCGTGAACTGCGCAGTGCAATCAACACGACCATGCTGCCGGCCCTTAAGCGCAAACTGCCGCTGGTCGAGCCGATGGACGAGGCTCATGTCGAGCGGATTGACCGGGCATCGATGGACATTCTGGAGGATGTTGGCGTCATCTTCCGTGACCCGCAAGCCATTGCCGACTGGAAGTCCGTGGGCGCGGATGTGCGCGACGACGATCGGGTTCACCTTGATCGCGGCCTGGTCAGGGAGCTGATAAAGTCCATCCCTGAGAGTTTCACTTATCATGCGCGCAACCCGGCGAACAATCTGCCGTTCGGCAACGATCATTCGATCTTTGTCCCGATGACCGGCGCGCCATACTTGCGCGACCTGGAAGACCGCCGCCGTGGCCCGACGCTCGATGACCTGGCCAGTTTCCACAAGCTGTCGCACATGCTGCCGGCAATCCATTCCTCGGCACATCACATTGTCGAGCCGATGGATCATGTGGTGGCACACCGGCATTTGCGCATCACCTATTCATCCATGAAGCATTCCGACAAGACATTCATGGGCATGACCACCAGCCCGAAGAACGCTGAAGATGTAATGGACATGTGCGCGATCCTGTTCGGTGAAGAGTTCATGGAAACCCATGCTGTGGTCACCGGTAATTGCAACGGCAACTCGCCGCTGGTCTGGGATGAAACCATGCTGGGTGCAATGCGCGCGTTCTGCAAGCGTAACCAGCCGGTGCTGTGCTCACCGTTCGTGCTTGGTGGCGCCAACACCCCGGCTTCGACCGCCGCCTCAGTTGCGCAGTTGAACGCGGAAGCACTTTCAGCTCTCGCCTATACCCAGGTTGTCCGCAAAGGCTGTCCGGCGATCTATGGCCACTATCTGTCCACCGTGTCCATGAGGTCCGGTGCGCCGATGGCGGGTACACCGGAAATCAGCCTGATGAATTTCATGATCGGGCAGATGGCGAGATACTATCAGGTGCCATGGCGCACCTCCAACACGCTGGGCGGTGCCAAGACGTTTGATGCGCAAGCCGGTTATGAAAGTGCGTCCACGATGATGGCAACCCTGATGGCAGGTGCCAATTACGTCTGGCACTCGGCCGGATGGAATGAAGCCGGCATGCATTGTTCGATGGCAAAGTTTGTCGTTGATGCCGAGCAATGCGCGATGGGCTACCGGATGGCTGAAGGTGTGAAGTGGGATGACTTCGATGAAGCCCTGTCTGCCGTGCGTGATATCGGTCCCGGCGGGCATTATCTGGGCCACCCGCATACCCAGGCCAATTTTCAGGACGCGTTCTTCATGCCTGAATTGTTTGACAACAACTCCATCGAACAATGGATTGCAGACGGGTCGCAGGAAATAACCGAGCGCGCTTTGAAGCATGTTCACAAGCTGCTGGCGTCTTATGAAGAACCAAAGCTTGACGACGCTGCCGATGAGGCTTTGCGCGATTACATTGCAAGACGCGAACGCGAAATTCCGGCTGTTGATGCTCTCAACAATGAGCACTAACCGGCAATGACAGGTATTCGGGTAAGCCATAAGGCCCGTGATCCCGGCCCACCCGCCTGGGATGTGATTCTGCCATCGGCCCAGGCCCATCCGGTACTGGAAGGCAGTGTCGTTGCCGACTGGTTGGTAATCGGTGCAGGTTTTGCTGGTCTGGCGGCGGCAAGGCGGTTGCGGCAACTGCATCCCGAAGCCATAATTGTGCTGCTTGAAGCCCGCCGCATCGCCGAAGGTCCCGTGGGTCGCAATTCCGGCTTCATGATTGACCTGCCGCACAATCTGGCATCCGATGACTATGCCGGTGCGCTGGAAGCAGACCGCATTCAGACCGCCATGAACCGCTCGGCCATCAGTTTTGCCCGAGATGCTGCCTGTGAATATGAAATGGGCAGCGAGGCATTTGTTGTCAGCGGCAAGACCAATGCTGCGGCGTCGGCAAAAGGTATGCGGCACAACCTGACTTACGCAAAACACCTTGGTACGCTGGGTGAAGACCATGAGCTTCTGGATGACCGCCAGATGCGCGAAATTTGCGGTTCAGACTATTATCGCGGCGGGCTCTATACGCCCGGAACCGCGATGCTGCAGCCCGCCCTGTTTGCACGTGGCATGGCAGACGGGCTTGTTTCGCAAGGTGTAAAGGTTTTTGAGAATTCACCTGTCGTGGCATTGCAGCGTTCAGCAGGTAGCTGGAGCGCCAAGACTGACATCGCCTCGGTGCAGTCACCGAGGGTCATTCTGGCGGTGAACGGACATGTCGAAAGCTTCGGGTTTTTCAAACGGCGACTGATGCATATCTGCCTGTACGCATCAATGACGAGACCGCTGAGTGAAGATGAACAGCGCAGGCTGGGGGGCGAGCGCCTGTGGGCATTTACGCCGGCAGATCCAATGGGCACCACGGCCAGGAAAATTGCAGGTTCTGGCGGGACCCGCATAGTCGTGCGCAACGGCTTCACCTGGAATCCGGCCCGGTCTGTTGACGAAGCGGGACTGAAGACCTTGGGCAGGGCCCACGAAAAAACCTTTCGTGCCCGGTTTGCGATGCTTGGTGATGTGGATATGGAACATAGCTGGGGCGGATTTCTTTGCCTCAGCCGCAACAATGTCGCTGCATTTGGCGAAGTCGACGAGGGCCTGTTCTCTGCGTGTTGCCAGAACGGGCTTGGTGCTGCCAGGGGCACCTTGTCCGGCATGCTGGCGGCGGAACAGGCTAGCGGCAATGAGACCGATCATCTGCGGTACATGCTTGCCCAGCCACAGCCTGGCCGACTGCCGCCGGAGCCGGTTGCATCAATCGGTGCCAATGCCGTCATGCGGTGGGGCGAGTTCAGGGCAGGCGCAGAACTGTGACCCGGCTGTTGGCGAACATTCCGGTTGAAGCCTTCTGTCTACGATAGCGACAGATACGATCTGGTATCGAGAATCCTGAAATACCAGCAAAAAACATTCGAAATCGCGGGTTCTCACCATTGTATTATGTATACAATTTGTATTATCGTGTCGGGTTCCAAGAGCCGGGGTGACGGTACAAGTGTCCGCACCGGGTCTGGAACTGAAAGAAAAACACATAAATGAAAACGGGTGGAAATTGAAATGGATGATAAAACACTGCTGAGCCGGATCCTCGGCGAAGGCCGCACGACCAGGCGTGAGTTCATGGTTGGCGCGACCGCCATGGGTCTCAGCATTGCTGCAGCTTCAAACATGTGGACAGAAGCGCGCGCGTCGGAACCGAAACGCGGCGGGCATATGAAGGCCGGCATGAACGACAGCAACACGACGGACTCGCTTGATCCCGCGAGCTTTAATGCAACCGGCATGATCTGCATAAGCCGGGCGTTCCGTGACAGCCTTGTAGAAGTTGGGCAGGACAATTCCGCTGCCCCCGGTCTTGCCGAAAGCTGGGAGTCATCAGCCGACGCCAAAACCTGGCGCTTCAAGCTGCGCAAGGGTGTTACATTCTCCAACGGCAAGTCACTGACGACCGAAGATGTAATCAATTCGATCAACGTGCACCGGGGTGAAGATTCAAAGTCCGGCGCCAAGGGTGTGTTCTCCGGCATCTCTGATGTGAAAGCGGACGGCAATGACGTAGTCGTGGTCACGCTGTCCGAAGCCAATGCGTCCTTCCCGTTCCTGATGACCGACTATCACATGAATGTCGTGCCGACCAAGGACGGCAAGGCTGATGTTCTGTCAACCGATGGCACCGGCACTTACTTGTTGAAAGAGTTCAATCCCGGTGTGCGTGCGACGTTCGAGAAGAACCCGAATGCCTGGCAGGGATCTGACTTCGGCTATGTCGACAGTTGTGAAATCACCACCATTCTGGATGACACGGCACGCCAGACCGCGCTGAGTACCCAGAGTGTTGATATCATCAACCGGCCGGCCCTGAAAACCGTTGGACTGCTCCAGCGACTGCCGCATGTCAACGTGATTGCGGTCAAGTCGAACCTGGCGTTCACCCATCCCATGCGCATGGATGTGAAGCCGTTTGACAACAACAATCTGCGTCAGGCACTCAAGCATGCCCTGCCAAGGCAGGAGTTTGTGGACAAGATCCTGTTCGGCTATGGCTCGGTCGGCAATGACCAGCCGCTTGGCCCAGCCTTCGGTTCATACGATGGTGAGCTCCAGAATGAGTACGATCTGGACAAAGCCAAGTCACTGCTCAAGAAGGCCGGCATGGAAGGCATCAAGATCGACATGCATTCCGCAGAAACCGCCTACGGTGGAGCGCTCGACGCGGCTCAGCTGTTTGCCGAGCACTTTGCCAAGATCGGCGTCAACCTGAATGTTATCCGTGAAGCCAAGGATGGGTACTGGAACAACATCTGGAACAACAAGCCGTTCTGCTCGTGCTACTGGGGTGCGCGTCCGGTTGAGGACATGATCCTGTCAATCGCCTATCTCAGCGATGCACCGTGGAATGATACGGTCATCAAGATGGACAAGGTTGACCAGCTTGTAAAAACCGCCCGTGGTGAACTGGATGATGCCAAGCGCAATGCGATGTACAAGGATGTGCAGATGCTCATTTCCCAGAATGGCGGCACGCTGGTGCCGGCATTTGGTCAGGACGTTGCCGCAACCAACAAGAAGGTCGGTATCGGTCCGAAGATCGGCGGCGGCTGGGAGATGGACGGCGGTCACTTCATCAAGCGCTGGTGGCTGAATGCCTGATTGCCGTAGAGGCTCTCAAGCAGAATGACAATGCCTGGAGCGGTTCCCCCGGGAGCCGCTCTTTTTACTCAGGCAAGTGGTTTGACGTGTGATGCAAATCCGGCCAGTTTACAGCAGGACATTGAACTAGTTTACCTTCCAAGGGGAACCGGACGTGAAAATCACCCGCATCTCAATCTACCAGGTCGACCTGCCCATGACGGAAGGCTCGTACAGCTGGTCGACCCAGTCATTTTCAGCTTTTGACAGCACCGTCATTGCCATCGAAACCGATGAAGGCATTACCGGTTATGGCGAAACCTGCCCGCTTGGCCCGTCCTACCTGGCGGCCTATGCTGAAGGCGCGCGCGCCGGCATCGCCAAGATCGCCCCGGATCTGATCGGGGAGGACCCTACCGAGCTGGATTGTATCAATGACCGCATGGACCTGCTTCTGAAAGGTCACCCTTATGTCAAATCGGCCATCGACATGGCGTGCTGGGACATTTTGGGAAAGTCGGTCGGCAAGCCGGTCTATTCGCTGCTCGGCGGCAAGCGCCAGGATCAGGTCAAGCTGTTCAAGGTGATTTCACGGACCGACCCGGAGGTCATGGCGGCGCGTGTCGGCGAATATCGCGAGCTTGGGTTCAGCCAGTTCCAGATGAAGGTGGGCGAAGACCCGACTACCGATATCGAGCGTTTCAGGAAAGTGGCCGCGGCCATGCAGCCCGGTGAAGTGATGGATGCCGACGCCAATACCGGCTGGCGCCAGCACGATGCCATCCGGGTTGTCGATGCGGTCCGTCCGCTGGCCCGCGAGCACGATATTCGTCTTTACATCGAACAACCATGCCTGACCTATGAAGAATGCCTAGTGGTGCGCCAGCATACCGACCTGCCGATGATCCTGGACGAGTGCATGGAAAGTCTGAACGTGCTGATCAGGGGCTACAATGACCGGGCCATGGATTTGATAAACCTGAAGATCAACCGTATGGGCGGGCTGACCCGGGCGCGCCAGGTGCGCGACCTGTGCATTTCGCTGGGTATCGTCATGACCATTGAAGACAGCTGGGGCGGAGAGATTGCCACCTCGGCCATTGCCCACCTGGCCCAGTCAACACCGGAGGGTTTCCACTTCCAGTCATCGGCATTCCATGACTATCACACGGTGGCCATCGCAACCGGCGGGCCTGTCGTGACAGGTGGCTTCATGCAGGCGCCCGACGCGCCAGGATTGGGTGTCGAACCGGTCATGGATGTTCTGGGCGAGCCGTTGTTCACAACCTGAATGGTGTAACAGCGTCGCGATTGCGCTGCTGGAGCAATACAGGTTCAGTTGAACCGGTATTGCCCCAGCGATTAGCAGTAACTCAAAAAAATACGCCTAGCTCTGAACGCCAGCGGCGTACCAGTCCATCTTGAGCATTTCCTCGTCGGTTGCCTTGGCACCGGCTGCGTATTTTTCCATGCCCTTCTGATCCTTGATCGGGCCGGTGAACGGATGCAGCGTTCCGGCAATGATGCCTTTACGCACGGCTTCCGCGGCTTCAACCACGTTGGCCGGTATCACCTCGTTGTATGGAGAAAGTGCGACTTCGCCTTCCTTGAAACCGCCCCAGAACGACGACGATGCCCAGGTGCCGTCCATGACGTCTTTGGCGCGCTGGATGTAATACGGTCCCCAGTTGTCAAGGATGGAGGTCAGATGTGCCTTCGGCGCGAACTTCGACATGTCCGATGCCTGACCGAATGCATAAATCCCACGCTGTTCGGCAGCCTGCAGGGCGGCCGGTGAATCGGTGTGCTGGGTGATGATGTCACAACCCTGGTCCATCAGGGCCTTGGCAGCATCGGATTCCTTCGGCGGATCATACCAGCTTGATACCCACAGCACCTTGGTCTTGAAGTCCGGGTTCACCTTCTGGGCGGCAAGTGTGAAGGCATTGATGCCCATGACTACTTCGGGGATGGGGAACGAGGCGATGTAACCGGCGGTTGCAGTCTTCGACATGTGGCCGGCAATGGTGCCGATAACCGCACGGCCTTCATAGAAGCGCGCGTTGTAGATCGACATGTTGGCCGACTGCTTGAAGCCGGTGGCGTGTTCAAACTTCACATCCGGGAACTGCTTGGCGACCTTCAGGGTCGGATCCATGTAGCCGAAGGAGGTGGTAAAGATCAGCTTGTTGCCGTCCTGGGCGAGCTGGCGGATTACGCGTTCGGCGTCCGGGCCTTCCTTGACGCTTTCAACAAAGCTGGTCTTTACCTTGTCACCGAATTCCTTTTCGATCATCAGGCGGCCCTGATCATGGGCATAGGTCCAGCCATGGTCACCGACCGGGCCGACATAGACAAAGCCTATCTTCAGCGGTTCTTCGGCAAAGGCGGCTGACTCAAGCATTGCCAGCGCAGCGGCCGAAGCGCCGGTCAGTTTTACAAAATCGCGTCTGTTGAATTTACTCATTGGGTTCTCCCGGAAAACGTCCCTGTACCTGCAACAGGATATGCCGCGCAGGTTAGCACGCAAGTTGAATGTGGCAACTGTCCACGCCGGATTTCAGGCGTTTTTGCACGGATGTGCTGTGCTTTTAGGCAAGTTTCGGACGCAAGACCACCAGATCTGCAAAATAAGGTAACCGCTGGCGGACTGCAGCCACGCGGGAAGCTTCCAGTGTCGCCGTGATCAACTGTGGCTGGTCGGACGCGCGTGCTACATCGCGCCCGTCGGGCCCGACAATGCAACTGGCACCTGCATAGGTGATATCACCCTCGCTACCGGCATGATTGGCATAGAGCGCATAGCAGCCGTTTTCAAAGGCGCGGGCAGGCACCACCCGGTGGGCAACCTGATCCCATTGCGCGCCCAGCGCCGTCGGGACAATAACGACCTCCGCACCGGTCATGCAGGCGGCGCGGACGGTCTCGGGAAACTCCACGTCATAACAGATCACCAGCGCACACTTCATGCCTCCAAGCTCGAAGGTTGTGAGCTTGCCTCCCGGCTCAAAGAAGGTTTGCTCAAAACCCGGCGGAATGGCGAGCTTGCGATGATTGGCGAGGACTGCACCGGTTCCCGAAACAACGAGCGCTGAATTGTAGACGATCGTGCCATCACACTCGGGGTAGCCATAGCAAATGGCGGTTCTGGTCTGGCGGGCAAGGTCTGCAACACTTTGTGCAAACGGTCCGTCAGCAGGTTCGGCAAGCTCATGCAGGTGACTGCCGACATTGTATCCGGACATGAACAGTTCCGGGCAGACAACCAGATCCAGCTGCTGACCCGCAATGGCCTCTGCCAGATTGGCCAGCCGCTCTGCCGGTCCCAGACCTGCACCATTACTCTGGAAGATACCGGCCCTGAGCATGCTCACCGGTTCACCACCAGCAATTGCCGCGGATACTCGGTCAGGTAGTTGCAACCCGTCTCGGTGACCACAACCGAGTCGCCAATACGCCCGCCAAGTTCGCCATCGACACTGATGCCGCCGTCGACCGCAAAGGTCATGCCGGCTTTGAGGATCGTCTTGTCGCCGTGCTTCAGTTCAGGGCTTTCAAGATAGGCCATGCCGATCGAGCGTCCGGTGCGGTAGCCGGTGGCATAACCGCGCTCGCCATAGACTTCGTTGGCGGCTTCGGCGATCGACTCTGCCGTGACCCCGGGACGGATGGCGGCAATGGCGGCCTGCTGCGCATCAATTGCGGCCTGCTGAATTCTCGCGGCCTCGTCCGACACTTCGAGAATGTGGAACATGCGGTCGAAGCCGAGCTTGTACTGCTTGAACTGCGCCATGTTGCAGAAGCAGAAATACACCGGGTCACCGCGCTCCAGAAGTTTCACGCTGGCCCGGCGGTGCACCATGGACGTATCTCGGCCTGACTGCATGACCTGCAAATTGTGGATCATCGGTGAGACGAACTGTTCCCAGCCCTTTGCGGTGAGAAAACCGGCCGCCTTGCGGGTGCCTGCATTGATGACGGCGAGCGCTGCTTCATATTCAGGGGCGTTTTCGGCCAACGCACCTTCGGCCGCGCTCATCATGGCCCCGGCAATCTGGCCGGCCTGTTTCATCACCTCGATTTCAAGCGGCGACTTGATCATGCGCATGGCACCGATCAGGGAAGTAATGTCGCGCAGTTCCACGCCCGCGAGATGGTCATCAATCCAGTTGCGCACGATGATCGGCAGGCCGTTGCGCTCAATACCGATTGTCTTGTGAGAGCTGCCCAGTGTATCGGTCAGCACGTTCTCCCAGCGATTGTCGCCGGCGTCTTCCCAGGTGCGCACATCGTCCACCCAGGTCATGGCACCGACCATCTCGCTTTCCATCAGTGGCGTGACAACGATGGGAGCATCATCAGCCCGGACGATCAGAAAGGTGGGGCGGCCGAACTCGACCGACAGATAACCCCAGAATCCGGCAAAATAGGCGATGGTGCTTTCATCGGTGATCAGAGCGATCTCAAGACCTGCATCTTTCATGCGGGCCTGGAGTTCTGCGGTGCGGGCGCGGGCTTCTTCGAGCATGTGAACTGTCCTGGATGGGTTGTCGAAGCCTGCAACCTTAGGTTTTGCAAAGACAAAGTCTTTGCTAAAAACGACATTCCTGGCCTAGGCTTGGCGATTGGCTGCATGTTTTCCAAGCGGTGGTTTTACATGGTACTCACATCTGTCCGCTCGACTGCCTACGACGTTGATTTTGATGACGGTCGCCATGACCGTGCCAAGATCGGCTATGTGCTGCTCGCCACCGAGCAAACCATTCAGGACGACGTAATGACCCTGCGCCCCGACGGTGTCGGCATTCATGTCGCGCGTGCCGCCATTCCTGACAGCATCACCAGTGAAACGCTGGCCGCCCAGGCTGACCTCTTGGCGGGAGCGTCTGCCACGCTGTTGCCGGATGGGACCCTGGATGTGGTGTGTTATGCCTGCACGTCCGGTTCGCTGGTCATCGGCGAGCCGAGAGTGATGGCCGAGTTGAACAGGGGCCAGCCGCAGGCCAAAGCCACCTCGCTGATCACGAGCGTCATGCGCGCGTTGCGCAAGGTTGGCGCGGAAAGAATCGTGGTCGGCACCCCTTATCTCGATGAGGTCAACCAGCGCGAGGTGGACTATATGACGGCAGCCGGTTTCGACATTCTAGCCATTGAGGGACTGAACCTAGAAAAAGACAGCGACATGGTGCGGGTCACACCGGCCTTCATCCGTGACTTTGCCATTTCTCTGGACCGGCCAGATGCTGACGCCGTTTTCATTTCCTGCGGTGCGCTCCGGACCCTGGATGTGATCGGCGATATCGAGGTGGCCATCAGCAAACCCGCCATCTGTTCCAACCAGGCCATGATCTGGGACACGCTGCGCCTGGCCGGTATCGAAGACCGGTTCCAAGGCTACGGGCGGTTACTGGCCGAGCACTGAGATCAGGTCCTGCTGGTCAACAGCTTGATGCCGGCAAAGGCAAAGAATGCGCCCAGGGTTGCCTGGATGTAGCGCCGGGCCCTGGAATAAATCGCGACCATGATCGGTGTTGAAAACGCCACCGCATAAAGCGTGTGAATGATGATCGACAGGATGAAAGTGCCGGCGACGATGACCAGCCCGACCCACATCGGGGCATCCTGTTTCAGGCCAAGCGAGATAATGGCGATCCAGGCCAGTGCCGCCTTGGGGTTGGTCATCTGGATGATGAACCCGCGTGTCATGTAGCCCATGGGCGTGCGCTCACCGCCTTCAAGCTGTTTGGCCTCAATATCATGGGCAGACGCGGCAGACTTGAATGACTTGTAAGCCAGCCAGAGCAGGTAAAGCCCGCCGAACACCTTGATCACAAACAGGGCAGACGAATAGGCGGCCAGCAGCGCGGACAGGCCTGCCACCGTCAGCACGGCCCACGCAAACGACCCGCCGGCCACACCGAACGCCAGCGCAATGCCCGATTTCCGGCCCACGCTCATCGAGGTGCCGATAACTGCCAGGATGTTGGGCCCCGGACTGGCAATGGCAAGCAGGAATGCCGAATAGGCCAGAATGATGCCGGGCAGATAGACAGACAGGTTTTCCATGGCGCAGATTCCAAAAAAGGTTGACGTTTGTGGTTGATCCAATCTGACAGTATCGCGTTCTGGACTGGCAACCTATTGCGGATTCCTGTTGAATTTTCTGGCTGCCGGTATTGCAGGCAACCATGACATTGCCGACTGTCGCCAGCATTCGAATTGAGGTGTGAGATCACGGCGTTGCTGCACGGTACCCAGGCGAATATTGTAGGTGTCGCGGCTGCCGTCAGCAGCTGTTGCGTACAATCCCGATCCACAATCAGGGCAGAACGCCTGAACACGCCGGTTTCCGCTGTCTCCGGATTTTACGTACTCTTTCGGCGTGCCCCGCGTAATCCTGAAACTGTCTCCTGAAACCATGGCGATGGTTCTGAATGCCGAGGCTGAAAGCGCCTGGCAATCCGAACAGTGACAAATCCCGACCTTTTGCAGATCAAGTTCGGCTTCGTAGGCAATTGCGCCGCAGTGGCATTCGCCATTGATTTTCATACCTGGTCTCCTTCCAGATGCCGTCAGCCAAGGGGCCTGATCCTGACATTTATAGGCTATCCAGGCGATGAACGGAACGTCGGTTCACTATATGTGGCGATCGGCTATATGCGTGACCCGCCCGGCACTCGTTCACCTGCAAATCATGACCCAGGGAATTGAAATTTGGGCTTGCGGCAGTTGGTGTTTTGCCCTTCTATTTTACTCTGTTTGCTTCGCACCTGAGGTCCAGTTCCCATGACAATTGAACACCTGATTGCTTTCAACGTTGCCTTGTTCGCAGCTATTGCCAGTCCAGGACCTGCGCTGCTTGTCGCGATTCAGACAACGCTGAAATCGGGCCGGGTGTCCGGCATTGCCATCGGTTGCGGGCTTGGCCTGATGGCCGCGGCCTGGACCATGATGGCGCTGCTCGGCCTGGAGGCGGTCTTCCAGCTTGTCCCCTGGGCCTATACGATGGCTCGCGTCGTAGGCGCGGTTTATCTGCTCTATATCGCCTGGGGCATGTGGCATGGCGCGCGCAGCAAGCTTGAGCCGTCCATGAAACCTGCCCGCCACGCCTTCCGGCAGGGCATTCTGATCAATGTGACAAACCCCAAATCAGTGCTGTTTGCAGCGGCGGTGCTTATCGTCATTTTCCCCGCCGAAATGACCTTGTTCGAGAACGCAGTTGTGGTACTCAACCACCTTGTAATCGAACTGCTGTTTTATACGGCACTGGCCATCGGGATGAGTACCGAAGCAGTCAGCAGGATGTATCTCAGGGCCAAAACATATATTGACCGTGTCGCCGCTTTGGTACTTGGCGCGCTGGGTGTGCGCCTGTTGCTCGGCCGCTGAAGTTGAATGAGGATTTGAACCGTGATTGACCAGACCACACTGATTACCTATGTCGCCATCGTCATCGGCTTTGTGTTCATTCCCGGCCCGGCAACAGTGCTGACCGTGGCCCGAGCCACCAGTTCCGGCACCCGCGTCGGCCTGGCTACCGGCCTCGGCATCGCGGTCGGCGACATCATTCATACGGCCCTCGCGGTGCTTGGCATCTCGGCCATCATCCTGGCTTCGGCGTTCCTTTTTTCTCTGATCAAGTATCTCGGCGCGGCTTACCTGGTTTACCTGGGCATAAGGGCGATATTCGAAAAGCCTCCGGCTGTCGTCGGTAAACAGCCGATACAACTGACGCCGGCCGATGCGTTCAGGCAGGGAATTCTGGCCGAGGTGCTGAACCCGAAAACGGCGATGTTCTTCCTGGCGTTCCTGCCGCAATTCGTGAAGCCGGAGAACGGGTCGGTGTTCCTGCAACTGACCACGCTCGGCACCATCATGGTGGCCCTTGGCCTGGCCAGCACCGTCATATTCGCTCTGTGCGCCGGCAGTGTCGGTGGTTTTCTGAAACGAAATCCGACTGTGGTGAGATGGCAGGGCCGGGTAGTCGGCTCAATCTATTGTGCGTTGGGCTTACGTCTTGCCTTGCAGGAGCGCTAATCGGTCACCACCCGGTTTGCCGGGCGCACGGCGACGAGCAGTCCGGCTGCGGTTATCAGCACCATGCCGCAGATGGTGAAGACGTCCGGTGTTTCGGCAAAGAAAATGAAGCCCCACACGGCGGCTGACACCAGGTAGGCGTAGTCGAATGTGCCGATGATGGAGGGTGGCGCGATCTGGTAGGCGCGCGCCACACCTGCGAAGTAGGCCGCTGACAGCACACCAAGTAGAGCCATAAGGCCCCATTCGCGCGCGCCCATTGCCGTCCACCCGTTGAACAGGAACGGGAAGGCTGAGATTGTGCCGGCATCGAGACCGATCACCACGAGCACGCCGATGGCGATCAGACCGGTGACCAGAAACAGGCAATGCAGGGCAAGCCCCAGAACCAGCGGTTGCTCGTGCTGGCATTTGCCACGCGTCAGCACCATGGCCAGCGAATAGCAGACAGCCGCCATCAGGGGCAGCACGGTGAACCACGAAAACGCATCGGTACCGGGTTTTAGAATGGCGATCACGCCCAGGAAGCCCAGCAGCACGCCGGTCCACTGCCGCCCACTGACACGTTCGCCGATCACAATTGCCGACAACAGGGCCGTAATGATCGGATTGGTGTAAGCGGCGACTGCGGCGACCGACAGGGTCAGCACCGGAAGCGAGGCATAGAAGAACAGCCACGTCAGCACCAGTAGCGTGCTGCGGATCAGGACCCATTTCGGCGACAGGAGCCTGAAGCCGATACCCATGGCCATCAGGATTGCCATCAGGCATGGAACGGCAAAGACGGAGCGAGCGACGAAAACCTGCCACACCGTCAGATCACCGCTGACCAGTTTCACAACCGCGTCGGCAAACGCCATGGTCGCGACGGAGGCCAGGATAATACCTATCCCCAACACCGTCTGGTCCGGCTTTGTCGCTTTCATGTCCTGCATGGTGTTTTGGCCTCCCGGCAGCCACCGTCTCTGTTTGTATAACAGTGCGCCGGTACAGGTGCCGTCGTGTTTGCGACTGTTTTTGACCGCAACCGCATTGGAAGATGTGTGCAGGCTGCACGCTGAACTGCTCTCGGCAGGAACCGGATGAACCGGTTGCAGACTGTCTTGTTTCCTATACCTGCACGCGCTTCAGACCGACTTCAAATCAGGTTAGCTTCGCCAGTCAATCAACCAATCGGAAAGCTGCCACCACTGTGAAGACACACCTGTTTGCGTCACTGTCCCTTTTTGTCCTGCTGGCCCAGCCTGTTCATGCAGAAACCGTTTGTACTGTGATTGCCGACGCAGCAAGCGGTCAGGCGATCAGCAAGACAGGCAATTGCGATACACGCGTCACGCCGGCGTCTACATTCAAGCTTGCGCTTGCCCTCATCGGATTCGATACCGGTATCATCACGACCGCGAATGCCCCGAAACTCCCGTTCAAGAAGGGGTATGTCGAGTGGGGCGGCGACAACTGGCGGCACGACACGACGCCAAAGCGCTGGATGAAATATTCCGTCGTGTGGTACTCGCAGCACATGGCCAGGAAGCTCGGTGCCGCCGCCATCACGGGCTATCTGAACAAGTTCGAGTACGGCAACGCCGATTTCTCCGGTGACAAGGGCCTGGACAACGCCCTTGAGCGCGCCTGGATCGGGTCATCACTGAAGATTTCTCCTGTGGAGCAGGTTCGTTTCCTGTCGCGCATGCTGAACCGTGACTTGCCAGTAAAACCCGATGCTGTCGACCTGACTGTGAGCATCGTGGAAGCTGTCACGCTGGACAGCGGCTGGCTGGTTCGCGGGAAAACCGGCCTTGCCTATCCCAGGCGGGCTGATGGAAGCTTCGACCGTGCACGCGGCACGGGCTGGTTCATCGGGTGGGCAGTCAGGGAAGGCAAGCAGGTGGTGTTTGCGCGGCTGATCAAGGATGAAAAACGCCACTCGACAGGTGCATCTCGAAGAGCGCGGGCCAGCCTGCTCAAAGACTTGCCAGATCTGGTTGACAACTAGTGCAGCACCCGGCGCTGCAAAGACCCATGGATTTGAGGTGTTTCTCGTTGGCACTGTGTCATGGACAATAGTGCAACTACCGTTTTGTCAATTCTGGATAAGCTGGCCGGAGCGGGTTTTGCGGCTTGCCTCTTTGGTGGCTGGGCAGAGGAAGTTCTGAAGCTTACCGGTCCGCGCAAGCACTCAGACATAGACTTGCTGCTTGTGGCGCCGTCATGGGAAATGCTGGTGCACCACAACCCTCTGTCAGGTCTCGGCTTCACGGAAATTCCGGCTAAGCGATTTCCGCACAAGCGTGCCTATATCTGCCTGGACCTGATGGTTGAACTGTTTCTGGTTAAGCCAAATGGAGACAGGCTGGAGACATTGTTCTGGGGGGACGTACCCTATGTCTGGTCGTCACCTCTTTGCTGCGAAGGCACCCTAGCGAGCACAGCAATCCAGTGCACATCCATCGAAAATATGGTTCGGTTTCGGGCCGAGCATTACTCCCTTCAACCCTGGCGATGGGAAACTTTTCCCCAGGACCCTCATTGACCGGGTCGGCACTGCACGTCGTGCGAACTGTCAATTGTGCAGCGCTCACGAACCGAGACGCGCGGTCAGCCAGTGGGTGAAATCAGCACCGGCCCGGGACAGTTTTGTAAAATCGCGGGCCACCAGCCAGTAGGTGCCGAATTGAAACGGAATATCGAATAGCTGCACCAGGCGGCCGTTTGCCACTTCCCGGGCAACCAGGCGTTTATCCAGAATGCCGATGCCCTGGCCATCAAGCATGGCCTGCATGACCAGTCCGCCATCAGCAAACAGGGGCCCGTGCCGGATCGGATCGTGTTCCACCTGTGCCGCCACGAACCAGTCACGCCATAGAATGCGGTCCTCCTCATGCAGCAGGGTGAACTGCAACAGGTCGGCTGGTTGTCGGGGATGTCCGAGCTTTGCCAGAAGATCGGGTGAGGCGACGGGCGCCAGATGAATGTCGTAGAGCCGCCTGGCCTGGGTGCGCGGCCATCTTGATTTCTCTTCGCTGAACCGGATCGCCAGTTCCGCATCGCCGGAGCGGAACTCGATCAGGCGGCCGTCGGCATCCACGTTCACGTCTATGGCCGGATGCCGGTTGCGGAAGTCAGCCAGGTTCTGCACCAGCCACATCGCGGCAAATCCGGGCTCGACGCTGACCGTCAGGACAGTTGCTTCATGAGTTGCAGACAGCAGTTTCAGGCAGTCCTCCATCCTGTCAAAGCCATCGGTCAGGACGCCAAGCAGGGTTGATCCTGCCTGTGTCAGCCGGATGCGCCGGTGCTGCCGTTCAAACAGCTGTTGCCCGAGGATGGTTTCCAGTTCCCGCACCTGGCGGCTGACCGCGGCCTGCGAGACAAACAGTTCCTCCGCCGCCTTCGTGATGTTCTCCAGCCGGCCTGCAGCTTCAAAGTTGCGCAGTGCGGTAAGCGGCAGTCGTCCCCGTTTCATTCGCATAACCTCAAGTTAATCGACAGTGATGATTAACTCGTTTGAACGCCGACAGCAAGCAGCGCTTCATGGCCACAAAGGACAAAGACCGTGACAGAACTGCTTGAGATACTTCAGGACGTAGTGCGCCTGCTGACCTTTCAGCTCCGTGACCCTGATTACCCGGAGCAACGCCGCGATCAGTCCGCGGGCAGACGCAACCGCCGCAGCAGAAGATGAAGACTGGCAGGGCTAGCCCTCATAGGCTTCCGGCGTGATCTGCAGGCCGTAGCGCTGGATGAACTTACGTTTGACCTGGCGCACCAGGTTGGGCTCGTTGTCCGGTTTCAGTCCGTCCGCCACCAGCACCGCCCTGGTGAAATCAATAGCGGTGACGGGTGATTTCCTGGCGATCAGTTCTGCGCCGGTCAACTCGTTGCGGTAATGCCATTTCGCACACACTTCATCCAGCAGCATGTCGAGGTCTTCAGCCAGCGTAGCGGCTCTTTGCTGTTTTACCGGCATGGAGTTTGCTTTCTAGACGGCTCTGGCCAGAACCAGATGGCCCGGCTGCGGTGTGCCTTCTTCATGGCGCACTGTAATATCGCTTGCGTGCAGCATGGTAAAGCCTGCTGCGGTCAGCGCGGTTTCAATGTAGGTGAGTTTGTGCACGAACCGCTGGTGCGGGCCGACCATGAAATCGCGAGCCCCCATAACCTCGTCCGGCAACACTTCCGTTGAAAAGCCGAACACGGCATTGGCCATGCTGATGCGCCGGACACCGGTAAACACGGCTGCCACATCGCCCAGATAGGGTAGCACATCGGTGGCGGCAATCAGGTCCCATGGCTCATCGTCGACCTCTTCCACAAAGCTGACGGCATCGCCCACATAAAGTTCATCGTAAAGCTCATGCTCGGCGGCCAGATCGATCATGTTGGCCGACAGGTCGATGCCGGTGCGATGGCCCGACATGTCAGCGAGCGCGACGCCCGCCAGCCCGGTGCCGCAGCCAAGGTCTAGAAGTCGCTCATAGGGACCCGGCGCGTTATCCAGCAGGGCCTGGCGCATCAAGAGCGGCACATGATAGCCAAGCTGATCGACGAGGATGTCGTCAAACACACTGGCATGCTGGTCGAACAGCATTTCCACATAGGCCTCCGGCGCGCGTTCCGGCGTATCGCCAAGTCCCATGGCGGCAAGCCGCACCGCCGCGCCGCCGTGATCATCCGGGTCGAGCGCCAGTACACGCGCATAGGCTTTGGCAGCGGCGGCATGATCGCCGGCCTTTTCCAGCGCCAGGGCTTCGTTATAAGCGTCAGCCAGTTTGTCGTCGGGAGTGATCATTTGCGCTATTGTTCAACTGGTCCCATATAGGGATGGACTGGTTTTACTGGAAAGCACCAACCACATTGAGCGATGCTGATCAAGATGAAGGTCCTGTCCGGGTTCGCCTGACTTCGGACGGCGAACTGGCCAAAGCCTATGCGCTGACACTCACCGCCATGGACATGCGCGCGCTGCTGGCGTCTGAAGAGGGCGCTTATGCGGTGTATGTGGCACCGGAAGACGAGCTTCGCGCCACCTGGGAGCTGGATCAGTATGACAGCGAGAACGCCACTGGTGCCGCTGCCGGCAAACAGTCTCGTGCCAGACCGGCCATTGTCGTTGCTTTCTCCACCACCGCGCTGGCCTATGCGGCTGTGCTGCTGTTCTTTTTTGGCGCTGCCAGGCGCGGCGTGTTCGATGTGGACTGGGCCGGGGAGGGGGCCATGATGGCCCATCGGGTGACCTCTGATCTTGAGCTGTGGCGCACGGTCACTGCACTCACTTTGCATCTGGATCTCGGCCACATTGCCAGCAACCTGGCTTTCGGCATCATTTTTGTCTGGCTGTTGGCCAAGGAAACCGGTCCCGGCATCGCCTGGGCTTCGACCGTGCTGGCCGGTGCCGCCGGCAACTGGCTCAACGCGCTGTGGCAAGCCCCCACTCACACCTCCATCGGCGCATCAACCGCAGTATTCGCCGCTGTCGGCCTGCTGGCCGCCCTGCGCCACAGATGGCGCCCGCCGGAATTCTCGCTGCGCTACTGGGCACCGCTGGGCGGCGGCATCATGTTGATGGCGTTCCTGGGGTTTGGCGACGGCAACACCGACATCGGCGCGCATATATGCGGGTTCTTCGCCGGTCTGGCAGGCGGCTACTGGATGTCGCGCAAGGATAAGGCCTGGTTCGGCGATGAACAACGACAGGTCGACGGGCTCAAGCTGGCGGGTTTCATGATTGCCGGCGCCTGGGCACTGGCGCTGATGTTTTAGGGTTTGGGGGTGTTGCGGAGTGTTGGGTGGTGGGCATTGATTTCGCTCACGCAAGCAGCCTGACGGCTGCGCTCCGCGGGGGCGCACTTCGTGCGGCGCGCAGTCGCGCTTGCCTCAGCACGTTCCGTGCTTCGGATTGGAGTTCATCGGTAAGCTTGTGATGAATTCCTACTAGGCCCGACGGGCCTCGGGCCGGCCAGGCCCGCCCTAGCGGAGCGCAGCCGGAGGCTGCTTGCGTGAGCGGTATGAAATCAATCGCTCTTCGACCTTGCACGGCCTCAATGATGAATTCCAACTAGGCCCGACTGGGCCTCGGGCCGGTTAGGCCCGCCCCAGCGGAGCGCAGCCGCAGGCTGCTTGCGTGAGCGATATAAACCACACCGCACCTGTGCACTCTCCCTCACGCCCCAGACCCCATCTCCCGCCGCAACGCTTCGCTCATAAATCCCATAAAGGTGTGAATGCGCGCGGCGTTGGCGAGATCCGCGTGGGTGACGATCCACAGGCCGTTGGTGAACTCCTGATAGGCCACGTCGACCCGCTCGATACCGTCCAGTTCATCGCCGAGATAGGTCGGCAGCATGGCCACACCAAGCCCGAGTTGCGCAGCGCAGCCCTGTGCCAGCAGACTGTCGGTTGTCATGACGATTTTCGCCTTGGGCACCGTGCGGCGCAGCCAGCGCCCGGGCGTGGTGTTGGCCAGCGCGTCGCCGGGCCCCAGCCAGTCCAGCCCGGCAAGTGTCGGCTGCGGTTTGCCGCGCAGATAGTCGGGTGAGGCATAGATTGCAAACCGGATATCGCCGACATGATCGCCGACCAGTGGTTCCGGCTTGGACTGGGCTGGTCGGATCGCCACATCGGCATCGCGCCGGGTCAGCGACAGGATGGAGTTGGTCACCGAGACGTCCATGACGATGTCCGGGTACTTCTGGTGAAACAGCGCCAGTGGCCTGCCGACAATGGTGTGCAGCAGCGTGTCAGTGGTGGTCAGGCGGATAGTGCCTTCCAGCTTCAGGTCCTTGCCGGTGATTTTGCGCTCCAGACCCCATACTGCCTGTTCCACGGCCTTGGCCGCCTCCAGCAGTTGCTGGCCCTCGATGGTGAGCTTGTAACCGTCAGGCTTGCGGTCAAACACCGAGACCTGCTGCAGGGCCTCGAACGAGGTAATGCGCCGCTGCACGGTGGAATGGTTGACGCCGAGCGCACGCGCTGCCGCCGCCAGCGAGCCGTGATTGGCTACGGCCAGAATGTATTGCAGGTCACTCCAGTCCAACCTGTGCATGTGTGCACACCTTTGTTGCGAATTTCGAGAGTTAGTGATCGTTGGCGCATAGCTTATTGTGTCAGCACGGAGTTGGAAAGTGGCATCTAGTAAGGAGCAGACAGCATGAAACGTATGATCTTGAGCGCGATGGTTGCAGCAGGTGTAATAGCGGGCGCAGGTGTTGCCGTGTCGGGTGAAGCTGAAGACAAGGCCATCAAGGCGCGCCAGGCGGTGATGCAGCTGTATTCGTTCAACCTGGGCAAGCTCGGCGCCATGGTGAAAGGCGAGATGGAATATGACGCGGCCCAGGCCAAGCTTGCCGCAGACAACCTGGTGAAAGCCGCCAGCATCGGCCAGGACGCCATGTGGCCGGAAGGCACGGCCATGGAAGATGCCGGCATGGAAGGCAAGACCTGGGCCAAGAAGGCAGCCTGGACGACGTACCCGGAAGTTGCCAACAAGCACAAGGCACTGCAGGAAGCAGCCGCCAAGATGGCTGATGCCGCAGGCGGTGGCGTGGATGCCATCAAGGCGGCAATCGGTGGTGTCGGCGGATCATGCAAAGGCTGCCACGAAAACTTCCGCGCGCCGAAGAAGTAGGGCGTTTGAGGTTCTGACGAATGTGATCCCCGGGCTTGAGGTCCGGGGATTTTTATTGGTCATTTATATCGCTCACGCAAGCAGCCTGACGGCTGCGCTCCGCGGGGGCGGGCCTGACCGGCCCGAGGCCCGGTCGGGCCTAGTTGGGAATACATCATGCAAGCACGCGCAAGCCGTGATGCATTATTCTGGTCGAACAGCTTTACTCAGCACTTCGTGCTTCGCGCCGTTCTCCGACCCTGAACTACCTTAATGTTGAACTCCTCCGAGGCACGAAGTGCTGAGGCAAGCGCGACCGCGCGCCGCACGAAGTGCGCCCTAGCGGAGCGCAGCCGAAGGCTGCTTGCGTGAGCGATACAAACCAATCAGAGACAAACTAACCCGCTCGCGGCACCGCCATCCGCTCCACCAGCTCGTCGATCTCGTCCTTGAGCACACTGTCTTCCAGTCCGACAAAGCGTCCTTCCAGCGATATCGAGACAACACCATGGATGGCGGCGAACAGGGTTCTGCTTCTGGATGCAAGTTGTTGATCGGTGAGGCCCGGCTCCAGCGCTGAAACCGGCTGGGTGATGAAGCCCAACAGCGCGGTGTTTTCCAGCTGATACCACTCCGGCACCTGCTGGCCCTCCGGCAACCGGTGCTCAAACAGGGCACGCCACAACTGGGAATGGCGCTGGGCGAACTCGACATAGGTGAAGGCCAGTGCCTTGAGCACGTCGACCGGGTCGGTGCGGTCCCTGCTGGCCTCGGTCAGTGCCAGCTTGAGGCGCGACAGGGTAACGGAGTTAACATGGATGATCAGGTCATCAAGATCGGCAAAGCACTTGTAGATGGTGCCCAGTCCACAGCCTGCATCATTGGTCACATCGCGGGCGCGCAGGGCATCAAGACCGTGCATTGATATTCGCTTTGCCGCTGCGTCCAGCAGGTTGCGGGTCAATTCCCTGCGTACAATTTCGCGCTTTCCAGCCACTGTTAACTATCCTTCACTGTTAAACATGAACGACGTTCACATTTGTCTTGCACATCTTCCGGCAGTGTGTTTATCTAATTGCGAACATTGTTCACGAACTTGGTTCACACTAACACATGAAGGAAGCAGGAAAAATGTTCAAGACAATATTGACCCTCTGTCGCGGCGCTACTCATGCCGCTGAAGAAGAATTCATCGACAGGAACGCCCACCTGTTGCTGCAGCAGCAAATGCGCGATGCGGGCAGGGAAGTCGCCGCTGCGCGTCAGTCCGTTGCCGTGGCCATTGCCCAGAACCGGCAGGAGCAGGGGCAGCATGAACAGCTGCTGTCGCGCCTGGCGGAACTGGAAAGCCGCACGCTGGAGGCCATAGCGCAGGACAGGCAGGATCTGGCCCGCGAGGCGGCGGAAATGATTGCGCTTATGGAAGCAGAACGCGACGCTTCTGAGGAAGCACAGTCGCAGTTTACCGGCGAGATCACCCGCCTGAAGGCCAATGTGCGCTCAGCCGAAAGCAAGCTGCGCGAACTGCAGCGCGGCCAGCGCATTGCCGCTGCCACGTCGAAAACCCAGAAACTGCGCACCCAGTCGCCCGACACCGGCATGTCGTCACTGGGTGAGGCGGAAGCGACGCTGACCCGGTTGCGGGCGCGCCAGACCCGCATGGATCTCACCGATCAGGCGCTCACCGAAATGGCCCGGACCGGTGACCCGCAAACCACCATTCAAAAGCTTGCCGAAGCAGGCTGCGGCGCCCCGCAGAAAACCAGCGCGGATGAAGTGCTGGCCCGCCTGACGCACAAGACCAAGAAGACGAAGAAGTCGGACAAACCGGCGACTTACCCCTCCAATCCCAAAAAATTCAAACCTGAAACCAAAGGATAAGAACCATGATTGATCAAGCAACCAACAACTCCCATGCCTGGAACCAGTTCAACCTCGTCAGCTTCGTCATTGCAGCGGTAATGATGGCCGGTGGCATTTTCTTCATGGACGCCGGTTTCGCCGCCAAGGGCTTCTATTCCATGAGCGCGCTGATGCTGGTGCACACCTCGATCTCGGCCACCAAGACCCTGCGCGATAACCAGGAAGCCAAACGCATGGTCAACAAGATCGAAGACGCCAAGACGGAAAAGCTGCTGATGGACATCAACAAGTAGCAGGCAAGGAGCAATCAGCACTGTCATCCCCGGGCACTCCCCCCGGGGATGATTTTTGTTTGGGGGGTGAGTTTTGGTTCTATTTCGCTCACGCAAGCAGCCTTCGGCTGCGCTCCGCGGGGGCGCACTTCGTGCGGCGGCCGGTCGGCCTTGCCTCGGCACTACGTGCCTCGGAGGAGTTCATCACAACGGTTGTTCAGGGTCGGAGAACGGCCCGAGCGAAGCGAGGACAAGCTGTTCGACCACCAAGAACCAACTAGGCCCGACGGGCCTCGGGCCGGTCAGGCCCGCCCCCGCGGAGCTCAGCCGCAGGCTGCTTGCGTGAGCGGCATAAAACTAGAAACCCCCACCCCATCGCGTCTAACATCCCAGCCCATGAAACTCGACCACTACCTCACCCGCATCCGCTTCACTGGCGACCCCCGCCCGGACAGGGCAACCCTTACGGCCCTCATGCAGGCGCAACTCCGGACTGTCCCGTTCGAAAACCTTGACCAGCAACTTGGCGTTCCGGTGCCTACAGACGTGAAAAGCGCCTACACAAAGGTGGTGGACAACCGCCGCGGCGGCTGGTGCTTCGAACTCAATGGACTGTTCCGCTGGACCCTGAGCGAAATAGGTTTCGAGGTCCAGACCCTGGCGGCCCATGTCGGTGACAATGGCGAAAGCCGTTCCGCGCCCGCTGATCACATGTTCCTCCGCGTGGATTGCGATGAACCGCTGCTGGTAGACGTGGGCTTCGGCGGCAGCATGATCGAACCAATCCCGCTGTTCCAGGCAAACACCAGCCAGCCGCCCTACACCCTGACGGTGACAGAAGAAGACAACGGCTATTTCCGGTTTTCAGAACAGCTTGCGGGCGCAGAGCCTACTTCTTTCGACTACAGGATGACTCCGGTAAGCGACACGCATTTCGACGAGATCAGCAAATCTCTGCAGACCGACGAGACCTCATCGTTCCGGCGCATGCTGAAAGCCCAACGCCGCACCGTCGACCGGCACGTAATCCTGCGCGGTTGTGTCAAGAAAACAATCGGACTTCAGGGCACAACCGAAAACATCCTCACCTCAAGCAAAGAACTTCTCGATTGCCTGCATGACGATTTCGACCTGGATGTGCGCGAAATCGCAAGCCTGTGGTCGACCATCAGCAAGCGTCACGGAGCGGTGTTTGGGTGAAACAATCGAAGTGAACGGTTCACGACGCACTTGGCGTCACCTGGAAGAGCTATCATGCACAGCGAAATGCTCTGCCATCTCATTGCGAAATTCCACCACCAGGTTCACAGAATGCTGATCCAATCGTGATTCGCGACACAACAGGTTGGCGTTACACCTGTTGCAACGTGGTGCGCAGTATGTCTCGCTTGAGACTCGATCTATCCGGGTTGTGTGCTGCTGATGGCACAGGCGATCTCTTTGACAGCCTGTGCGCCTTAGAACGAAACAGGCACGCGAAAGGCCTTTCCATGGCATTGGCAAAAATCTCACAATCCCGCATCTACCTGATTGCGTCGTTTCTAACGCTTTCCCTGTTCTGGTTCGATAGTCTCAAGGCCCGGGAAGCGCCGCAGCTCCCGGACTACGTGATCGAGAAATTCGGCAAACCTCCAGCAGTACCGGAAGGCCCGCTGTCAGAGAAGCTGCAGTCCGCTGTGAAGGTGGCCTTTATCGACAGTGCGAAGCAATCGGCCTGGGAGGAAGATCAAACGAAAGCTCTGGGCGAAATCGTCGAGGCGAAGGATTCCCGGATTGCGTGGATTATTGCAGACATGATGCGCTTCGTCTCCGGGCAGCGGTTGAGCACGGAGCTCGCGGATGCTGCCTCCAGCTTGCTCGGCAAAGAGCTGCCAAAGGAAGATCATTGGGGGTTCATAACGGATCATCTCATTGCATGGGATATTCCCGCACCCCCTGATTACCTGAGTGCAAAGCGAGCCATTTTTACCAACACCGTCCCCGGTTGGGAAAAGATTTTTGTTGAAGGCGATATCGACTGGAGGATGGTTTCATGGGGAGGCGTGCTTATCGATGATCGCAAGTACGATACCACCGATGACCCGTGCAATTGCATTCCTGCAGCGGACAATCCCAAAGTGAGCAGTGCAGAAGATGCCACGTGGCTCAAAGACGATGATATCGTTTTTGGCATTCAGGTAAACGGTGAGTTCCGAGCTTATCCGCGACGCATTATGGAAGTTCGCGAGATGGTCAACGACACATTGGGCGGACGGCACCTTGGCATTCCGTACTGTACTTTGTGCGGTGCGGCGCAGGCCTATTATACGGATCGACTGCCTGAGGGAATTGACCGTCCGGTGCTGCGCACTTCCGGACTGCTGATCCGGTCGAACAAAGTGATGTACGACGTCAATACGTTCTCGGTGTTTGACACGTTTCTGGGCACCGCGGTGACGGGCCCCCTTGCAGACAGGAAACTGAAACTGAAGCAGGCAAGTGTGGTCACGACCGACTGGGGGACGTGGAAGAAGGCTCACCCGGAGACGACGGTGCTGGTCGAGGAACTGGCGCTTGGCCGCAACTTTGATTTTCGTAATGGACGGGATGCCAAAGGGCCGATATTTCCGGTTGGTGATGTCGATCCGCGTTTGCCGGTTCAGGAGGACGTTATTGGAGTTGTCACAGCGTCTGGCAAGCCGGTCGCGTTTCAGCGAAGCAAGGCGTTTGTGGCATTGAAAAAGGGCGATGAAGTCGCTTATGAAAATATTCGTCTGAAACTTGATGCCGGTGGAATAAGAGCTGTAGACGCAGATGGTTCTGATCTCGGCAGCCATCAGGCGTTCTGGTTTGCCTGGTCGCAGTTCCATCCTCAAACAGCATTCTGGCCCGGGTAAAACGGGCTTTTCTGGCGCAAGTCCTCTCCATGCGAATTTCGTGGTCGCATTCGACATCAGCGACTGCACAGCAAAATGGTAAGGGACGAATTGGGGGATCTCGCAGCTTCGGCCCAATGCAGGCCTTAATGCGCCATGCCGCGAACGGCAGCTTTGAGCCCATAGCGGACGCGCCGGCATCAGCAATGAAATGTCTGTTATACGTGCGACCAGGAGACAGGGGCTGTACATGATAGTTCAGGATCATTGGAGTTTGCGGTTATGAACTTAGAGTTTTGTTCCGACCGTTTGCGTCTTACCCCACTTTCGTGGAGCGATTTCGACCTGGCGTTGGAGATGTTCACTGATCCTGAAGTTATGAGATATGTGGGTGATCTTATGGATGAGGAAATCATCCGCGCCGGAATGCCAGACTCGTTAAAAAGGGGCGGAGATGGATGGATCGGAATCTGGTGCGTCTCGGAAAGAGAATCTGGCGAGAAGCTTGGCACTGCGTTTCTCTTGCCAATGCCGGTTGAAGAAGACGACATCGATTACAGCCTTGTCATTCCCGGCAAGATTCCCGACGGCGACATCGAAATTGGCTATTGTTTCAAACGCTCTGCATGGGGCCAAGGTTACGCAACCGAAGCATGCAGCAGGTTAGTGAGATTTGCGTTCGAACAAACCCCACTGGATGAAATTGTTGCATCTTTCTACGATGAACACGAGGCGTCCAGGAACGTGCTCAGAAAGGTTGGTTTCATCGATAGAGGAACCATGAGATGCTATGGTGAAGATGCCGATAGTTATCGGATTACTCGCCAAGAATGGACTCAACCAGAAAGATCCTGCCAGAGCCTTATGCCGAGAAAATGATGCTTCGGGCCGCAGCCGTTCAAAGTGCTAATTTAAACGACAGCTTTGTCCGCTCTGCCGACACCTCGTTCACGACAAAACAAACTCTGTGAGAAATGTCGCATACAGCGCGGGGTGATCCCGCCAGTATGAGACATCGCAAACGAGGGGCGGCCTCGAGGTGCATCATGACTAAATCACTGCATAAAGCCATTTTCGGGATCGCGGCCCTGGCTGCCGGTCTTCTCGCCCCGGCCTCGGCCCAGGCGCTCGACGCCGATAACCAGTTCATCTGCACTCTGGTCGGCAAGGGCGCGCATAATGGCACCAACCCGACATCGAACCACCAGCCCGACCTGCAACTGTACGGCACTGATCTTGGCTTGAGCTTCCGGCACCGCCACCGTCTGATCATGCTGTTTGGCGACACCTGGGTGCAGGACAACGCGATCTGTTCGGCGCCGCCGTCCGACGATTCCGTGGGCGCCATGTTTCTCGGTCTCGACAACGATCCCGACGATTGTCTGGACCTGCGCTTCCGCAAGGACGCAGCCGATGGTGCGCGGCCGATCCGTGTCTTCAAAAATGGCGTCCAGCTGCCGATGGGTGCATTCCGGACACCCATCACCGGGTGGAGCGACAACCGGCGTGCCTACGGCTATTTTACCGGCAATGAAGAGGTGCAGTGCGGTCCGGGAAACGCCTGTCCGAGTGACCTGGCCTGCGGGGCCTCGAACGTTTGCGTCGATCCAACCAGTTCAATGCCGGCAGCCGCCGTAGCCGAACGGCACGTCTCCCGCACGCCTGGCCCGCTTGGGCTCACGATAAACCTCTATGCCGTCCGGCACACCTTCGTGACCGGCAAGTTCCTGAACGCGACAGCGCGAACCGTAAAAACCTTCAACGAGAACAATCCCGGTGCCAACGACTACACCGCGCCGGCCGCAGGCTTTGGCCTGTCCACAGGCGACCTGCTCATGTGGGGCCGGCCGGGTGTCGCTGCCGCGCTGGGCACCACGGCAGATCTCTATTTGCTGCATCATCCACTCCCCGGCCTGCAGGGACCTTCCGGTCCGTCAAGCTGGCAACCGCGCTATTTCGCCGGGTTGAACGGCGATCAGCCCATCTGGAGTGACGATCAGGCTGAAGCCGTGCCGGTCATTGAAGACGAGGCAGTCGGTCAGGTTCTGCAGCACTCGATTGCATGGGTGCCGAGCCTGAACCAGTTCGTGATGCTGTATGGCGGCCGCCTGTTTTTTCCCGGTACCTTGTTTCCGAACGACCCCAACACCGGTATCCGCCTGCGCACGGCGCCGCATCCGTGGGGTCCCTGGTCCGATCCGCAGCTCATGTGGAATGCAACCGCTGAAGGTGCTTACGGCGGCTGCCCGAACGGCATCCTGTACCCGCCCTTGGGCGGCGGCTGCGCCCAGACCGATCCGTACCGCCCCGGCGGCCTGAACATGTGCGATAAGCCCTCGCCAGATCCTAACCTGGATTTCGGCGTCGAATATGGAGTCAACATCCTGTCGACATTTACCAAACCCGGACCTGAGCCAAACTCAGCAACGATCTACTGGAACATTTCAACATGGAACCCGTACCGGGTCGTGCTGATGAAAACCACGCTCACGGCGCCGTAGATGGTGCGGTTAATTTGGAGCTCAGGCGAACGTTTTCTTTCCGCCGTGTGTCTCCCATTTGCTCATCTCTGCCAATATAGGATAGAGCGTCTTTGCATCAAAGATCATGCTTGGCGATTGGCGCTCACGGACCGGAGCCGACCTTGGTCAAAGCATTCCAACTCTGCAGTGTGACCCGTCAGATCGGACATTCGACCTCGGTTGGCGAGATTCCAGTGCTTGAAGCGCAAGTGCGCGAATAAAACACCTACTTCGATTTTAAAAATATCTGACCAGCAACAATGCAGTAATCAGTAGATTGTGCACCATAAATTTCAGTAAAAAATCCAATTTATCATTATAATGAATTATTTGAATTTCTGAAAATATTTTAATTAAATAATAGAATGAGGTTTGTGGTTTTAAACACAGTAATAAGTGCCAAACATTCAATACAATGCGAAAACTGCCCCGAGAGATATTCAAATACTCAAGTGAACAGAACACTTTTGGCGCGGTTAGCAGATTGCCATCTCAAAAAGGAAACCCCATGAAAAACCCGATCCCTGAAGAGATCATTGCCCTGTACGGCACCATCGCAGTGTCCAGGATTGCACGAAAAAAGACGAAAATGACGCTGGAAAAGCTTCCTAAAGTGCAGAAAATTCTGAAAAAATCATCGCAGACCAAGACAAAAATGGCCAAATCGATAGCGGATTTTGATGTCGAAAGCGGCGGAATGAGTGATGAGTTTGAAGATTTCATGCGCGAAGGGTTCTTGTGTCTGATTCCGGATGAAGACTGTCCGGATCCAGATAAATGGCGAGGCCCAGACCTGCCGCCGGGGGCATTCATCTGTGCTGAGATTAGAATACACGCAGAAAATCTGCTGGAAGAATTTGCCATACAGAGTCAAGTCGAACAACAGCTCGAGATGCTGGTCGCAGCACTCGACACGAACAGCCATCCGTTGATCCAATTGTTTGCCGTTATCTTTAAGACAAGCTTGGAACAAACTCAGGAACGTTTGGAAGAGATCGGTCGAGAATTTGCAAGCTTGGTGCAGGCTGCCGAGGACAACGATTGTCCATATCCCGTGTTCACACTTTAGGAAGATGACAGATGAAACTCCGCGCCCCAAACAGGAAAACCAACGGGGCGCGGTGCTCCAGGTGCTGCCAAGACCGATCATTCTTGTTACACGGTAACTGGTCGCCATGATTGCTAATAGTGTCGTTGCCACAATCGCTTGGGAAAACCACTGTTGAACCTGTCACGTTTTGGCCAGACATCGAAAGCTGTCATTCGTCACATCAAAACAGAGTGGCACTCCGGGCTCTGACCAGACACCTGCAACGTATATCCGCACTGCGATTTCGCTGCGTGCTGAATGTCCGCTTCCGGCCCATTTCGCCGTCTCTGTCGTACTGTTTGTATGTGCTGATTTGCGCGCTGAAACCATTCACCCCACCAACTGAAACCGCCCTTCCGGAATATCATACCGCGCCTCAACCGCCGCTGCCGCTACAACCGTCAGCAAACCGTTCGCCTCATCCGGCACATTCAGCCCGCCCTTGACCGCCGTGACCGTCACAGAGCCATAGGGCAGTTGTTTCGCCACCGCGCCGGTATCCACCTGGTCTGGTTTCTGCACGCCGATGGTGACGTTGACCACCATCTTGGTCGGGTCCAGGTCGAGGGACTTGTACAGTGACAGGGAGGAATGGTGCAGGCAGTCCTGCACCGCGCGGATGGCGGCTTTGGTGTAGTCTTCGCCGTAAAGGTCGTTGCCGGTGCCCATTTCCAGGATGAGACGCTTTTCTGCCATGGCTCAAACCTCCTCCATGATGTCGAAATAGACGACCGCCGCCGCATTGGCCATCACCGTGGTGTCACCATTGTCCTTCTCGATGTCGAGGCCGCCTTGCTCGACGATGATCTTTGCCGAGCCGTACGGCAGCACGGCGGCGACCTGAGCCTTATCCACCTTGTAAGGCTGGGCCACGCCGATCAGCACTTCCACCTGCATGGCGTCGCGCGGGAAGCCGAAGGCATCGGCCATGGACAGTGAATTGTGCCACAGTGCGTCCTTCAGGGCGCGCACCGCCGCCTTGGTATAATCCATGCCATGCAGGTCGGTGCCCATGCCGAATTCCATAGCAACGCGTTTGAGAGTCATTTTTTTCTTTCCGCGCAATTTGTCCGAAAACCGGTTCCCACTTTTCAGATTGCACTTTGGTCCTTCAATTCCATTCTAATTCCTTGCCGCCAGCACACACTCGCGGATGATGCGGCCGATCAGGTGGCAGTCGTCCAGCGAGAAGGTCAGCGGCAGGCGCATGTCTATCAGGGTGGACAATACCTCATCCGTCTTCGGAAGCGACTGGTTGCCGGCATAGGTCCAGCTGTCATGGCGCGAGGTGAAGGCGACCGGTTCATCGGCGCCGAACCATTTCAGCTCGACCCCGCGCGCCTGCGTGGTTTTTAAGAGCTTGTCGATCTGGTCCGGCGTGAATGTCGGCACATTGAACTGGAACGAGCTGGCGACAAACTGTTCCTTGTCGGGCCGGTGCGGCAGGCGCACATAGGGCACATAGGACAGCTCGCTGGCCATCGCGTCATACTGCTCGTTCCAGCGCCGGCAATTTTCATCAAGCAGTCTCAGTTGCGGGCGCAGGAGGGCTGCGCGCAGATTGTCCAGCCGCCCGGAGCAGTTGGGCGTCTCCAGCCGGATTTTCAGGAACACCTCTTCCGGCGGCGAGGCCAGGTGGCGGCCATACAGCATGTAGGAGCCCGACAATATGGTGGCCCGCGCCATCAGTTCCGCATCTTCCGATACCAGAAAGCCGCCTTCGCCGGAATTCATGTGCTTGTAGGTCTGGGTGGAATAACACGCCCCAATGCCATGCAGCCCGGATTTTACACCCGCCCACTCGGCCCCCATAGTGTGGGCGCAATCCTCGATCACCGAGACATTGGCCTCATCGCAGATCGCCATCAGCGCATCCATGTCGGCAATGTGCCCGCGCATGTGCGACAGCATCAGCACCCGTGCCTTGCTGGACTTTATCTTCTTGGCCAAATCGTCCAGGTCGATGACCAGGTCTTCAGTGACTTCCACCAGAACCGGATGCCCGCCGGCACCGGCAATGGAGCCCGGCACCGGGGCCAGGGTAAAGCCGTTGGTCAGCACCGCTTCGCCTGGCTGCAGGCCAAAGGCCCTGAGCGCCGTGGTCAGGGCATAGCCGCCCGACGTGACGGCCAGGCAGTAATCGACGCCCATATACCTGGCATAATCCTGCTCCAGCAGCGCGGTTTCCGACGTCTCGCCGGGCCCGGTATTATAGCGGTGCAGGCGGCCGGACCGCATGATCTCGACGGCCCTTTCAATGGCGTCGTCGGGGATGGGTTCCTGCTGGGTGAAGGTGCCGGTGAATGTGTCTGTCATGATCTCAGCATAGTGCCAAAACGGTAAGCTTACGCAAGCGCCAATCACGACACGATTTGGTGCCAAGTCTCAAAGCGAGTTTTTATTCACCGTCGATGACGGCACGAATCTCATCTGCCGAAAACCCGGCCTCTGACAGAACCTCTTCGGTGTGTTCTCCCAGTAGCGGGGCAGGGCGCTTGACGCCTGCCGGTGTACCGTGAAACTTTACCGGCGCGCCGATGGTCTTGACCGTGCCGGCCACCGGGTGGTCGACCTCCGGTACCATGTCGCGGGCAATGGTCTGCGGATCGGCATGCATTTCATCGATGGACAGCACCGGACCAGCGGGAACGCCTGCGGCTTCCAGCGCCTCCAGCCAGTGCTGCGTGGTCTCAGGCTTAAAGTAGGGGGCCAGGGCCGCGGCCAGGTCGGCGCGGTTTTCCATGCGGGTGCGGTTGGTGGCAAAGCTTGGGTTTTCAGCCAGCTGTTCCGCATCGATGACCTTCAGCATGCGCTCCCAGTTGGTCTGGTTGGCCGCGCCCAGGTTGAGCCAGCCGTCGGCTGTTCTGAACGCTTCATAGGGCGCATTCAGAGGATGGGCTGAACCCATCGGTCCCGGTGCAGTGCCGGTGGCAAAACAGATCGCCGACTGCCAGTAGGTATGGGTGATGCCGGCTTCAAACAGCGATGTATCAACGCGCTGGCCCTCGCCGGTTTTCAGCTTGTGGGCATAGGCTGCCGCACAGCCCATGGCGCCGAGGATACCGGCGGTGATGTCAGATACCGGCGCACCGACCTTGATCGGCGGGCGGCCAGGCGCCTCGCCGGTGATCGACATCAGACCGGACATGCCCTGCGCAATCAGGTCAAACCCGCCGCGCTCGCGATACGGACCGGTGCGGCCGAAACCGGAAATCTCGCAATAGATCAGGCCGGGATTGATCTTTTTCAGCTCGTCATAACCAAGCCCGAGCTTTGCCATGGTGTCATGGCGGTAATTCTCAATCAGGCAGTCGGCCTGTTCGATGAGCCGGATCAGCGCGGCTTTTCCCGCTTCGCTCTTGAGGTCCAGCCTGATACCGCGCTTGTTGCGGTTCATCATCATGAAGGCGGCGGATTCACCTTCAATGTCCGGCGGCAGGAAGCGCCGGGTATCATCGCCGTTGGGCCGCTCCACCTTGATCACGTCGGCGCCCATGTCGGCCAGCATCAGGCCGGTCACGGGCCCGGCCATGATGTGAGCCATCTCGATGACCTTCATGCCTTTTAAGGGGCCGGTATTGGGAACCTCCGCCATGATTGCTTACTTGCCCTTCCAGCCCGGTTTGCGCTTGGCCAGGAAGGCCTCCATGCCTTCGCGGAAATCCTCGCTCATATAGCACTGGACAATCAGGTCATGATCATCGCCGTCATGCCCGACGCGCAACCGGCGCAAGGCTTCCTTGGTGGCGCGCATGGTCAGCGGTGCGTGGCCTTTGAGCGTCTCCGCCAGTTCATGGGCGCGGGCCAGTACGGCAGCCTTGTCGTCATGCAGTTCCGACACCAGCCCGAGGGCCAGTGCCTCGTTTGCCTCGATCAGGCGCGAGGTGAAGATGATTTCCTTGACCCGGTGTGCGCCCAGCATGGACGACAGCCGCGCCAGATTGTTGTTGGACAGACAGTTGCCGAGCGTGCGGGCAATGGGAAATCCGAAACGCATGTCACGCGCGCCGATGCGCAGGTCGCAACATGCGGCAATGGCCGCGCCGCCGCCGGTGCACGCGCCTGAAATGGCGGCAATGGTCGGCACCGGCACGGCTTCAAGCGCTGCCAGCACCTTGTCGATACGCGCTTCATAGTCGAGCGCATCCTGCGGTTTGGAGAAGTCGCGGAAGGCGGCAATGTCGGTGCCTGCCGCAAACGCCTTGTCGCCGGACCCGGTGATGATGACGGCGCGCAAGGCTTCATCGCCGGCAGCGCGGTCGCAGATATCACGAATGGCTTCGTACATGGCAAAGGTCAGCGCATTGCGTGCCTTTGGCCGGTTCAGCGTGATCACGCCGACACCGTTGTCTTCGCTCCACAGCAGGTCTTCTGTGTCAGTCATCTCTGGTTCCTCAGGACCGGTAGAAATATTCCACCAGGAACATGGGTATGGCCGGAATATAGGTGCACATCAACAGCACTGTCATCAACACGGCGATGAACCAGATATTGACCCGTGTCACATCCCAGATATTGGCCTTGGCGATGGAACATGCGGTGATCAGCACCGAGGCGACAGGTGGGGTCTGCTGGCCGATGGCCAGGTTGAGGGTCACCACTAGGCCGAAGTGCACCGGATCGATACCGGCCTGCACGATCAAGGGCACCACGATCGGCACCACCAGAATGATGGCAGCAGCCGAGTGCAGGAAGAAGCCGATGATCAGGAAGAAAATGTTGAGGATGAGCAGGATGATATATTGGTTATCGGTGATCGACAGCAGTTGCGCTGCAAGCTCCTGCGGCACCTGGGCCCGGGTTAGAAAACCGCCGACCAGCACCGATGCCGCCACCAGCACCATGACAACGGCGGTCTGCATGCCGCCGTCCAGCATGGCATTGTAAAGCTCTTTCAGGTTGGTTTCGCGGTACCACACACCGATGCCGATGGACACCAGCACGGCCAGGCCGGCTGCTTCGGTTGCGGTGACAAAGCCGCCGAAAATGCCGCCCAGAATGATGATCGGCAGCAGGAAGGTTGGCAGTGCTTCAACGAAGGTCTGGCGCAGGCGCTTCAGGTTGAAGGCTTCCTCCACCGGGAAATTGTATTTGCGCGCAAAGATGTAGGCCACCAGCATCAGCCCGAAGCCGCCCAGGAAACCGGGCACGAAACCGGCCACGAACAATTGCTCGACGGATGTATTGGCCGACGAGGCATACAGGATCATCGGAATCGACGGCGGAATGATCACCGCCAGAGAGGCTGATGACGAGGTGACAGCGGCCGCGAACGGTGCTGGGTAGCCGCGTTTCTTCATCTCCGGAATCATGATCGAGCCCATGGCGGCCACGTCTGCCACGGCGGAACCGGAAATTTCCGCAAAAAACAGCGACACGCCGATATTGACCATGGCCAGGCCGCCGCGCACGAAACCGATCAGCGCGGTGATGAAATTGATCAGCCGGTAAGTGATGCCGGCCGCGTTCATGATGGCGCCGGCCAGCACGAACATCGGAATGGCGATCAGGGAAAATTTCGTCGACCCGTCATACATGTCGAGCGCGACGGTAACGAGTGAACTGGTGCCCTCGGTGAGCAGGAGGCCGACAACACCGGCAACGGCGAGTGCGACGGCAATGGGCACGTTGATGCAGATCAGCGCGACGAGAACCAGAAAGATGACAAGAACAACCATGGCTAATGCTCGCTCGACTGGCCGGTGGCGATCTGCCGCCAGTAGTCCGGCAGGCTGAGCAGTTCGCACAGGATGAATAAAAGCGCGCCGACAGGAATGACCGACTGGGTGAGCTGCACCGGTATCCAGGTCAGGCTGTCGAGTGTTTCGCCCTGTAAAACGTTCAGCACGGTAAATCCGGCCCAGGCCATCAGGATGAAGAAACCGATGACGATGACTTCACCGAACGCCACCGCCCACATGCGCATCGGCATCCGGATGGCCAGCAGCACGGAGTCAAAGCCGATGTGCTTGCGCCTGAGCGCAGCCAGTGCCGCACCGTAATAGGTGATCCAGGCCAGCACGACGGAGGCGACCTCGTCATACCAGGACAGCGAGTTGCCGAGCTTGCGATACACCACCGCGACAATGACCAGCGTGGTCAGTGTCACCATCAGGGTGATCAGGATCCATTCAAGTGTGCGGCCAAGCCCGCGGCTGAAAACGCCGGTCATGCTGGTTGCCCCTGGCATCGGTAAGAAATTTTCGAAAATGAAGGCCGGTGTTTGTAACCGGCCTTCATCAGGGAGGTCGGGGATGGGTAAGTCATCCCCGAAGTATTTCCTGTATCAGGAGCCGGACGCTTCGGCCTGGACCTTCTCGATCAGTTCCTTGCCGCCGTCGACCGAGGTTGAGAACTCGTCATAGATCGGCTTGGACGCTTCGATGAAGGCTGCCTTGTCGGCCGTGTTGACCGTGATGCCACCCTTTTTCAGGTTGTCCAGCAGTTCGGTCTCCAGGTTGGCAGCGGTTTCATAGACAAAGCCCTGTGTATCAGCAGCAACGTCCATCAGGGTCTTCTGCACATCGTCCGGCAGTTTGCCGAAATGCTCATCCGACACCAGCACGTAGGCGGGTGTGTAGACGTGGCCGGTGATCGACAGGTATTTCTGCACTTCCTGGAACTTGGCTGACCAGATCTGGGCATAGGGGTTTTCCTGGCCATCGATCACACCGGTCTTGAGTGCGGTGAACACGTCGGAAAATGCCATCGGCGTCGGGTTTGCGCCGTACAGCTTGAACATCTTTACCCGCCATGCGCCTTTCGGCGTGCGCAGCTTGATGCCGGCCAGGTCACCGGGCTTGTCGATCGGCTTGGTGTTGTTGGTGATATGGCGGAAGCCGTTTTCGTAATAGCTCAGGATGCGGTAGCCCTTGGCCTTGGCAGCGGCCTGGAAGGTATCGCCCATGGACGCCTGGACGCGCTTCATGTGATCACGGTCCTTGATGATGTACGGCATTTCGAACACGCCGAACGTGTCCGAAACCGATGACATCACCGATGATGGCAGCGAGAAGGTGATCTGTCCCAGCTTCAGCTTCTGCAGGAGTTCCTTGTCCTTGCCGAGCTGCGAGGAGCCGAACACCTGAACTTCGGCCTTGTCGCCGAGCGCTGCATTGGCGCGTTTGGCAAACTCGTCAACCGAGGCCGCAAACAGAGAGCCCGGCTTGCCGACATGGCCAAACTTCAGAACCAGTTTTTCTGCGCTCGCCGCTGATGCCATTGCGGCCAGTGCAGTCGAAAAGGCCAGAACCTTGATAATGCTTTTCATTTTCAGTTTTCCTCCCAAAAGGAATTGCAGCAGGTCATTGTTATTCAGCCGCAACAGAGCTGCTTTCCTCTGTTGCGGCGCTCTTCAAATACTCCATGGCGCGTTGTGCGCCGCCGGCCTGGTGCGGCACGTTGGCCACGCCAAGCCCCATCTCAACACCCGACAGGGTGCCCATCAACATCAAATCATTGAAGTCGCCGAGGTGGCCGATGCGGAACACCTTGCCGGCCAGCCGTGACAGGCCGTTGCCCAGCGACATGTTGAAATGTTTTAAAGTGGTGGCGCGAAACTCATCCGCATTGTGCCCGTCCGGCAGCATGACGGCGGTCAGTGCGTGCGAATAGTCTTTCGGCTCATTGCACAGAACCTCGAGGCCCCAGGCCTGCACAGCGCGGCGCGTGGCTTCGGAATGGCGCTTGTGGCGGGCAAACACGTTGTCGAGGCCTTCCTCATGCAACATGTCGATGGCTTCGGCCAACCCGTACAGCAGGTTGGTGGCGGGCGTATAGGGGAAGTAACCGGTCTGGTTGGGTCCGGCCATTTCATCCCACGCCCAGTAGGATTTCTGCATGGTTGACGTCTTCGCTGCATCCAATGCCTTGTCGCTGACCGCGTTGAAGCTCAGGCCCGGCGGCAGCATCAGGCCTTTCTGTGACCCTGCAACGGTAACATCGACGCCCCATTCATCATGGCGGAAGTCAATCGACGCCAACGAGGAAATCGTGTCCGCCATCAGCAAGGCAGGGTGACCGCTGGCATTCATGGCCGCACGCACATCGCCCATGCGCGAGGTCGAACCGGTCGAGGTTTCGTTGTGCACCACGCACACCGCCTTGATGTCGCGCGCCTTGTCAGCGTCCAGTGCCTCGCCGATTGCTTCCGGCACTGCACCGCGGCGCCAGTCGGTCTCGATAAGCACCGGTTCAAGGCCGAGCCGTTTGGCAAGCTTGCTCCACAGTGAAGCGAAATGGCCGGTTTCGCACATCAACACCTTGTCACCGGGTGACAGCGTGTTGACCAGTGCAGCTTCCCACGCACCGGTGCCCGACGCTGGGTAGATCACCACGGTTTTGTGGGTCTTGAAGATGGATTTCATGCCGTCCAGGCATTTCAGGCCAACCTCGGCGAAGCCCGGCCCGCGATGGTCCATGGTCGGATAGTCCATGGCGCGCAAGATACGGTCCGGCACGTTGGTGGGGCCGGGGATCTGCAGAAAATGGCGGCCTGGGGCGTGCATGTAGTCAAGTCCTTTGACGGCTTGGGTGATCGGATTTGTCAGGCCGGTTCGGCCTTGCCACCTCGTTTGGAATGCGTATATTTAATTTTGCATTCAAAATTAAGTCAAGGCCTATTACGTGACCACACTGGCATTATCCTCGTTTACCAGGCGCCTGCGCGATAGCGTTGAGGGCGAGGTGATGGATGATGCGTTTTCGCGCGGGCGCTATGCAACCGATGCCTCGATCTACCAGATCATGCCGCGTGCTGTCGTGGTGCCGCGCACGTGTGATGATGTGCGCAATGTCATTTCGCTGGCCCGCGAAGAAGGTGTTTCGGTGTTGCCACGCGGTGGCGGCACTTCGCAATGCGGCCAGACGGTCAATGACGCTGTCGTCATTGACTGCTCAAAGCATCTCAACCGGCTGATCGAGCTGGATGTCGAGGCGGGTACCTGCGTTGTCGAGCCGGGCATTGTGCTGGATGAATTGAACCGGCAACTGAAACCACACGGGCTGTGGTATCCGATTGACGTGTCGACCGCATCACGCGCCACAATCGGCGGCATGGCCGGCAATAATTCCTGCGGGGGCAGGTCACTGCGCTATGGCATGATGCGCGACAATGTGCTGGCCATCGATGCCTTTCTGGCTGATGGATCGACGGCCCGGTTTGCCGAGGCAGGCGTTGCCGGTGAGCCCGGATTTGTGGCTGACCTGCTGGCACTGGGGGCTCGCGAGCAGGCAGAGATCGCCGACAGATTTCCAAAAGTCATGCGCCGCGTCGGCGGCTACAATATTGATGCGCTGGTGCCGAACGGGACGCCAGCCAACCTGTCATCGCTGCTGGTGGGCTCTGAGGGTACACTCGCTTGGTCAGACAAGATCACGCTCAAACTGTCACCGCTACCGGTGCGCAAGGCCATGGGCGTGTGCCATTTTCCGACCTTTCATGCCGCCATGGATGTGGCCCAGCATATCGTAAAGCTCGACCCCGTAGCGGTTGAACTGGTCGACCGTACCATGATCGAGCTGGCTCGCGGCATCGACATCTTCCGTCCGACTATCGAGAAGGTAGTGAAGGGCGAACCGGACGCCCTGCTGCTGGTGGATTTTGCCGAGGATGACTGGGACGAGAACCTGCGTCGCCTGAAACAGTTGCACGAGGTCGTGGGCGACCTGGGCTTTGACTGGTCGCGGTCGGGCGGCCACTTTGGCGGCGTGATCGAGGTCAATGAGCCGGGGCTGCAGACAGACCTGGCGGAAGTGCGCAAGTCCGGCCTCAACATCATGATGTCCATGAAGCAGGAGGGAAAACCGGTTTCCTTTGTTGAGGACTGCGCCGTGGAGTTGCAGGATCTTGCCGCCTACACCGCAGGCCTTACGGAGATTTTTTCAAAGCACGGCACCAGAGGCACCTGGTACGCCCATGCCTCTGTCGGATGCCTGCATGTGCGCCCCGTACTCAACATGCGGCTGGAGCACGATGTCAAAACCATGCGGGCCATCGCCGAGGAAGCATTCGATCTGGTGCGCAAGTACAAGGGTTCGCATTCCGGTGAACATGGCGACGGCATTGTGCGTTCCGAGTTCAACGAAAAAATGTTCGGTGCGCGCATGATGGCCAGCTTCCGGCAGGTGAAGCAGGCGTTTGACCCTGATGGTGTGTTTAATCCCGGCAAGATTGTCGATGCGCCGAAAATGGATGACCGTTCGCTGTTCCGTTTCAATCAGGACTATGCCGTGCCGGAGATGGCCACCGCACTTGACTGGTCGCAGTGGCCCGGTGCCGGCGGTGGTTTCCAGGGTGCCATCGAGATGTGCAACAACAACGGCGCCTGCCGCAAGCTGGCCGGTGGCGCGATGTGTCCGTCCTACCGGGTCACCCGCGACGAGGTCCACCTGACACGCGGGCGGGCCAATTCACTGCGGCTTGCCATATCCGGGCAACTGGGACCCGATGCACTGGCGAGTGATGCCATGATGGAGACCATGAAACTGTGTGTCGGCTGCAAGGCGTGCCAGCGTGAATGCCCGACCGGTGTCGACATGGCCCGGATGAAAGTCGAAGTGGCGGCAGCCCGGGTGGCGAAGGCGGGGCTCAGCCTGCGCGACAGGCTGGTGGCCCACATGCCGCGCTATGCGCCCTGGCTCGCCCGCATACCGTGGCTGGCAAACGCCCGCGACACAGTGCCGGGCCTGGCCGGATTAAGCGAAACCATTGCCGGACTTTCGAGCAAGCGGCGCTTGCCGAAATGGCGCACAGACAGCTATCGCCATGGCAATAGCGCCGGCCCGGCTGACGGACCACCGGTGATCCTGTTCGGTGACACCTTCAACACCTGGTTCGACAGCGAGAACCTGCGCGCCGCCCGTAACGTGCTGGCAGCAGGCGGGTTCAATGTGGTTTCGCCCCTGCCTGAAGGTTCATCGCGGCCACCGTGCTGTGGCAGGACATATCTGGCATCGGGGCTGGTGGATGAAGCGCGTGCCGAGGCGAAGCGTCTGATCGCCGCCTACCTGCCGCTGGTTCGCGCCGGGGCGAAAATCGTCGGGCTGGAACCCTCCTGCCTGCTGACATTGCGCGATGAACTGACCGCGATGAAGCTGGGGGCCGAAGCACAGGAGATAGCAGTTGCGGCGATGATGTTTGAAGAGTTCGTGGTTGCCAATGCAGACAGGTTCGAGTTCGCAAGCCTGGAGCGAAAGGTGCTGCTGCATGGTCATTGCCATCAAAAGGCGCATAATGTCATGAGCAGCGTAACCGACGCGTTGAAACTGGTGCCGGGCCTGAAGGTCGAGATGGTTGAAAGCTCGTGCTGCGGCATGGCCGGGGCGTTTGGCTATCAGGCGGAAACCTATGAAGTTTCAAAAGCCATGGGTGAGTTGTCATTGCTGCCGTCGGTGCGCGCGGCAGAATCGGATACACTGATCGTGGCAGACGGCACGTCGTGCCGGCACCAGATCGCAGACGGCGCTCACCGAGACGCCGTTCATGTGGCCCGCGTGCTGGAGATGGCTGTCGCGGACAACAGGGAAGGAACCGGTTCATGAACATTACGATGGATGAAGCCATTGTGCGGCGTTCCCTGCATGACGAACTGGTAGAGCGCCTGCAGAGGCTGATCATTGAAGGTGACCTGACCCCGGGCGAAAAGGTGCCGGAAAAGGAATTGTGCGAACGCTATAATGTATCGCGCACGCCGATGCGCGAAGCGTTGAAAGTGCTGGCGTCGGAAGGCCTGGTCACTCTGACCCCCAATCGCGGCTCGTCCGTCACTGCCGTCACCGTCGAAGACCTGGAAGAGGTGTTCCCGGTGATGGGGGCGCTGGAAGCGCTGTCCGGCGAACTGGCCTGCGAAAAGATCACCGATGCGGAAATTGCCGCCATCAGCAAATCCCATCACGAGATGATCGGGCACTACAAGGCCCAGCGCCTGCCGGAGTATTTCGCCGCCAATGAAGCCATTCACACCGCCATCCTGACCGCTGCCCGCAATGATACCCTGGCCGCCCAGCACCGCATGCTGTCGGCCCGGGTGCGCCGGGCGCGTTATCTCGCCAACATGACGCGCGAACGCTGGGACAAGGCGGTAGCCGAGCACGAGGAAATTCTCGCAAGCCTTGAGGCCCGCGACGGCCGCAAGCTCGGCATCATCCTCAAACAGCACCTGCGCAACAAGCTGGAAACCGTATCGGAATGGCTGAAGGCCAACGATCGCGGGTAGGCGGGCGTTAAAAACGCGCGGATCAACTCCATAAGCGAATTCAGCGGCTTGCCGCCGCAATTTGACTCAATACTGCATGTATTCTGTGCCCGTTTACCAATTGGACTGGCGGCGATTGACCCAAAAGTAAACAAAAGGTTACGATATCGGTATCAAAGTAAGTAGTTGAGGTCGCCATGAGTATGAGTAAATTGGGAAAGTCAGCTTATTCCCATATAGCCGTGTGGTATGACAGTGATGACGGTTCAATTCATGTGTCGATGCCCGACGTTGAGGGTTTTCACACCACCGTCGACAGCGGCCAGCATCCAGAACTGTTCGATAAACTGTCCGATTGCCTGCAGCAGGTAGGCGAACAGCCACCGCACACGCCCGGCGTTGTGGACGATCATCGCCAGCAGGCCTGATCGGGTTACACGCTGATTGTGCGTCGATCTGTTTTAACCGCCAGCCAGGGCGGCCGATCTCTCAAAGTCATCTACAGGCTCAATTGTTTCGACAATGACCGGCGAAAGCGATTAGGCTTGGCTGAGTAGTTTAGCAGACGTCATCTGGCACAATCTCGATGATTACCGATCTCATATCTGCCAGCAGGTTTGGTCCGGGGCTGGTCAGGCCCGTGCTCCGGCTCGCAGGCAGGTGCCGCCGCAAAGCCGCGATGCCCGTGGTGTTGCATGAAGCAGACGGCGGACTGAACTGGCACCTGTTCGGCTTCTCCCGGCAACAGCATTGCTTGCATCTGGCAATACCCCGTACTGCCCTGAACCGCAGTTCGAGTACAGTTATTGCCAGGGTTTCTGCCATGGCTACGGTACTGGCCAGGTGTGATGCTGGCGTCAGGGGAATTGCTGAGTTTTCTGACGGTGCGGAATCTGGAGAGGGAATCGTCAGCCTGTGCGGGAGCCATTCCGGCAGCCTTCTTATCCCGGAAAACGAGTTCATCACCTCAAGGGGCTACAGCAAGGTGCGTGAAATGTCACAGGACGCGCCGGCTTTTGAAACCCGCCGCGATATAGTGCTATGGCGCGGATCATCCACAGGAGCAAACGGGGCGATCACCAGCCCTGGCATGACGGCTGACACGCCAGGGCTGTTGCTGCGCACGCGCATGTGTCTTTTGCTCAGGGATGTTCCGGGCTGTGATGCACGAATTGCAGGTGTGGCCCAGTCCAATAATGTACTAACTGACGTGCGACAACTTGCTGCTGCGGGTGTTCTGGGGCACCGCGTCGAGCCAGAGGGATGGCTCAACGTGCGTTACCACATCGCAATTGACGGCAACACGTTGGCCTGGTCGAGCACCTTTATACGGCTCCTGATGGGGTGCTGTCTCCTCAAGCCTGAAAGCCCAGGTGGGTATCGGCTGTGGTATTCGGACCGTTTCAAGCCGTGGCTGCATTACGTCCCGGTGGAGCCCGATTTGAGCGATCTCGTCAGCAAAATAGAATGGTGCCGGGCAAACGTAGGCGATGCGGCCCGGATTGCTGAGGCCGGCCGGGAACTCGCAGAAGGAATGCGGTTCGAAGATGAAATCGCACGGACAGTTGCGAACATCAACCAGGCCTGGCACGAGGGCAGGATGGCGGGTGAAGCGACCCCTGCGGGACAGTTGCTGACGACTCTGCCTTGAGTTGCGGCGCGGATCCGGCGTACTCAGGCTTCCTGCTCGCCGCGGCACAAAATGATATCTGCAGCAGTAGCTCATGAAACGAATTCATCTACTGCATAATCCCATCTCTGCCACAGAGCATTCTGCCCTGCGGCAGAGATGGAGCGCCGGTAAATCACCACATGAACTCAATGCCCCTTTATAGCAGCAAATGTAAATCCATTGCTCAGAACACTCCAGACGCTACGGGTAGGCATGTTGGCGGGTGCGCATCAGTGTTGCGGACTGCGGTTCCGTATTGTTACAGTCGCCGGATCGGTGCCCATTGGATCAGCTGTGTTTCTCATTCACTCCAGGTGGGTCCAGGTGGGTGCTGACCGAATTTTCAAGCGGGATATGAGTTGATGGTCGACGACGCCAAATATAAGAACCTGCAGACAGATCGCGGCAATATTGCCGATACGTATCTTGCGGTATTGCTGTTCATCATCGGGATATCGTCGTTTTACTTTAGTTACATCGGGGACGTCGATCGCGCGAAGGTTTTGACCCGGGAATATGGATTTTTCGAAACTCTTTCGGCTTTGTTCTACGTAGCGGGTGCCATTGCATGCGCCGTCGCAATATGGCGGCACGGGTCGAGCCGCCTTGCATGGATCTGGATGGTTTTTTGCGTACTTTTCTTTGGCGAGGAAACCAATTGGCTTCAATACTATATTGGGTATTCGGTTCCATCTGTGGAACAGGTCAATCGGCAAAATGAGTTCAATTTTCATACACTCGATTTTTTGCCAAACAACGATAAAAAAGTGAATGCGATAGCTGATCGTTCAATTCTGGCACCTCAGCTTTTATTTACAGTTGGATTTATAGCCTACTTTTCGATCTTTCCTTTTCTGGCAAAAATTCGCCCTTTCCGGTCGATTTTTGACTGGTTTGGTTGGGTTCAACCATCGCCTCGCTGGTTCTGGGCCACTTGGTCTGTATTGATAATTTTCTTCATCGCGACATTTTACATTGTTTTCAATCCCACAGAACAACTCTTATACCGTCGGCACATGCTGATCGAGACAAAGGAAATGATTTTTGCGTATGCCATTTTCTATTATTGCGTCTTGATTCTTTGGAGCAGGGGTCAGAAAGAGTGAGGCAGCGGTTGGCGCGAATTGTGCGCTCCAACCTGGAATTAGTCGTTATAGGTATGCGAATGCGATAAATTGCACGCCAAGGATCTCATTCTGGTGCAAATCTGCTATTTACAGATGCAGGGCGAAGGTCTTCGACTTGCCACTCGCCGCAATTCCAACAAATGCCCGCTTCGGCATAAGCCCTGTCTCAACTATTGCGGGAGAGGGTCCGTCATGAATGAGACGTGTTCGTATCCGGCAGGAACTACGGATCAGGTGGCGTCGAAATCGAGCACCAGTTTTTCCGTTTCAGGCCGGGCCTGGCAGGCAAGGATGTAGCCGGCTTCCAGTTCCCACGGTTGCAGGGACCAGTTCTGGTCCATGGTGGCAGAGCCTTTCAGCACTTTGCAGCGGCAGGTGCAGCACATGCCGCCGGCGCATGAATGGGGGATTTCAAGTCCAGCGTCCCTAGCGGCACCGAGGACGGTTTCCGCAGACGGGTCGACCCGCAGCTTGCGGCGTCCTCCGTCCAGGATGATCTCGACTTCAGACCCGGTCAGGTCCGGCCGAGGTGGTGCATGCTCGCCGCCGGGCTTGCCATAGGGCGTCGGTGTAAACACTTCGAACCTGATCTTGTCGAACGCAACCCCCATGTCCGTCAGCGTCGAGCGCAGCGTCTTGATCATCGGGGCAGGCCCGCACAGATAGACCGCGTCATAGCGTGCCGGATCAATCAGACCGCGCTCCTTCATGTCACTGAGCCTCGCCGCATCAATGCGGCCGGACAGGATGTCGGCATCCTGGCCTTCCTCAGAGATCACGTGCAGCAGGGAAAGCCGTGTCAGATAGGTGTCCTTCAGCGCATCGAGATCATCGCGGAACATGACGCTGTCAAAATTGCGGTTGGCATAGACCAGCGTGACGGTGCTGTCCGGTTCTTCCTGTAGTACTGTCTTGACGATTGATAGAACCGGGGTAATGCCGGAGCCTGCCGCGATCAGCATATAGTCATGCTTGCCGCCGGTTTCGGCCACAAAGCGGCCCTTGGGCGCCATGACCTCAATCCTGTCTCCGGTCTTTAACCCTTGCGCAAAGCTTGAAAACAACCCGCCTTCGAGATGCTTGACGCCAATTTCCAGGCCATCATCGGGCGCGCAACAAATCGAATAGGACCGGCGCACTTCCTCACCGCCCAACTCGGCACGCACGGTGAGGTACTGGCCGGGCTTGAAGACAAACTCGGACTTCAGGGCATCCGGCAGATCAAAGCGGATGGCCGTTGCCTTGTCGGTTTGCGGCCGGACGCCGGAGACTGTCAGTTCGTGAAATTGATCCTGAGCCATGATCTTATCCTCAGATGCACTTGAAATAATCAAACGGCTCTGAACACGCCTTGCAGGTATAATGCGCCTTGCAGGCTGTTGAGCCGAATTCGGAGACTTTTTGAGTTTCGGAACTGCCGCAGCGTGGGCAGTTGATGACGGTTTCGCCGAACAGCGCCATTTTCGAATTGCTGCCTTTGACCGGCGGCGCAATGCCATAGGCGCGCAGCTTCTCGCAGCCTTCCGGTGTGATCCAGTCTGTAGTCCATGACGGCGTCATGACCCGCTCGATGCGCGCTTCAAAGCCTGCGTCCAGCAGGGCCGCTTCAATTGCCAGTTCGATGGCCAGAACGGCAGGACAGCCGGAATAGGTCGGCGTCACACGGGCCACGGCCACGCCGTCCTCGATGGTGACATTGCGCAGGATGCCGAGATCGGCAACGGTTACGCACGGCACCTCCGGGTCCGGTACGGCTGCTGCTGCCGCCCAGGCGCGGGCTGCATCAAGGTTTTCGGTTGGGGCGGGGCTGGCCATCGACGCTACCACTGCAGATTGGGGTAAGTGCGCTGCATGTATTGCAATTCAGCCAGAATATGTCCCATTTCCTCACCGTGCTCGCCGATGCGTCCACCGGTCTGCGGGTAGGCCACGTCCGGTATCTCAAGCAGGGCTTGAGCAAAGACGTTCGTAATGGTTGCCGTCCAGGCCGGGCGCAGGGTTTCGGCATCGGGCAGAATGGTGTCTTTGGCACACGCTGCCATGGCGGCGGAACCCTGGAACAGCTCATCGGTATAGTTATGCAGGGCGTCAACGGCGGCCTTGATGCGCGCGGCGCTATCCTCGGTGCCGTCGCCGAGCCGCACCACCCACTCGCCGCAATGGCGCACATGATAGGCCATTTCCTTTTCCGCCTTGCCGGCAATACCGCGCAAGGTCTCGTCGGTTGAATTGGCAGACACCCATTGCCAGAATGGATGCATGAAGGCGGCAAAGTACAACTGGCGCAAAATCGAATGGGCAAAGTCACCATTAGGCCGCTCAACCAGCAGGCAGTTCAGGTACTGGCGCTCAAGCCGCAGGAAGGCGAGATCGTCTTCACTGCGGCCGGCGCCCTCAATTTCAGCGGCATACGCATAAAGCGCGCGTGACTGGCCCAAAAGGTCGAGCGCCATGTTGGCTAGGCCCAGGTCCTCTTCCAGCATCGGCGCATGGCCGCACCATTCGCTGACCCGCTGGCCGAGGATCAGATGGTCATCCGCCAGTTGCAGCACGGCCTCAAACTGGTGTGAGTGAACGATTGCGGCCCCGGTCATCACATGTGCCCCACTTCATCGGGAATGTCATAGAAGGTCGGGTGGCGATAAACCTTGTCATCTGCAGGATCGAACATCTCCTTACCGGATGACGGGTCGGACGCCACGATTTCGGCTGACGGCACCACCCAGATGGAATTGCCTTCGCCGCGCCGCGTATAGACATCGCGCGCCGACTGGATGGCAAGACTGGCATCGGCGGCATGCAGTGACCCGACATGCTTGTGATGCAGGCCGTTGCGCGGCCGGATAAATACTTCCCACAACGGGGTCATTGCTTCAGGCACAGCGTTTCTCCATCCATAGTTTGAGATTTGTCATGGCTTCCCAGCCGAACACGTCGTCTGACGGCCCGTCGGTGTTGATCTGCGCCAGCTTTGTCATGGCTTCTTCGAGCGTCGGCTGATATCCTACCGGTACGCGCCACATGACGAAATGGCGCTCCTGCATGGGCGTGAACCAGTTTTCCCGCAGCTTGTAGATCTGGGCATGAACAGTTCCGAAGGTGAACCGCTCCAGATCTTCCACAGTTTCCCAGACGCTCAGGTTCGGGATCAGCGCAGGATCTTCATCGACCTGCAGGTCCATGGCATTGCCGGCAACCTCATCCTTCAGCCGCCAGACAAAGCCGGGCGAGCGTTCCGCCAGCGCGTTGATACGCTCAAGATTGTTGACGAAACCGGCAAAACGCCGGTCATTCACGTCGTATTTCGGGTAGGCGACGTTCAGTTCTGCGATATGGGTGTTTTCGAGCATTATCCATTGCCTTTGTCTGGGCCCAGACCGGGTCCGTGCGGTTCAGCGTCGAGGTCCTGGCCGAACGCCAGCAGATGTCCGTCAGGGTCGGCGATATCGAAATCCAGGCAACCGTAGAATGCTTCTTCCGGAGGCCTGCTGATTTCTATGCCGGCGGCCTGAAACTCCTTGTGCACGGCCTCGGCATCATCAACATAGATATAGGCGGCCCAGTGCGTGTTTACAGGCATCTTTTTTGCCCGCAGCAATTGCAGGGCAACGCTCACATCGCCGCGCTGCAATATGGCAAATGTTGCAGGTTCACCCCAGATGCCGTTGGTGGCGAAACCAAGCCTGTTGTAATACGCCACCGAGGCATTCAGGTCGGAGACCTGCAGCACCGGCATGGCACGACGGGTCTTCATTATTCCGCTGCCACCTTGCGGGCTGCACGTTTTTCGGCGTGGGCAAGCGCTGCCTCACGCACCCAGGCACCATCATCCCAGGCTTTCTTGCGCGCAGTGATACGATCCCGGTTCATGCGTCCGCCGCCCTTGACCACGCGCCAGAATTCGTCCCAGTCAATCGGGCCGTGGTCATAGGAGCCGCGCTCCTCGTTCCATTTCAGGTCCGGGTCGGGCATGGTCAGGCCGATGAATTCCGCCTGCGGTACGGTCGCGTCGATGAACTTCTGGCGCAGCGCATCATTGCTGAAACGCTTGATCTTCCATGCCATGGACTGGTCGCCATGTTCGCTGTCTGCATCATGCGGACCGAACATCATCAGCGACGGCCACCACCAGCGGTTCAGCGCGTCCTGCGCCATGTCCTTTTGCGCCTTTGACCCATGGGCCAGCTGCATCATGATTTCGTAGCCCTGGCGCTGGTGGAAACTTTCTTCCTTGCACACCCGGATCATGGCCCGCGCGTAAGGACCGAACGAGCACCGGCACAGCGGGATCTGGTTCATGATGGCCGCGCCGTCGACCAGCCAGCCAATGGCACCGATGTCGGCCCAGGTCGGTGTCGGATAGTTGAATATGGACGAGTACTTGGCCTTGCCCGTCAGCAGTTCTTCGGTCATCTGCTCGCGCGATACCCCGAGTGTCTCTGCGGCTGAATACAGATAAAGCCCGTGTCCGCCTTCGTCCTGCACCTTTGCGATCAGCGCAATCTTGCGCTTAAGCGTCGGCGCGCGGGTGATCCAGTTGCCCTCCGGTAACATGCCGACGATTTCGGAATGTGCATGCTGGCCGATCTGGCGCACCAGCGTGCGGCGATAGCCCTCCGGCATCGGGTCATTGGGTTCGATTTTTTCTTCAGCGTCTATGCGCGCCTGAAAGGCGTCGAGAAACTCTTGCGTTTCTTCTGTGCGGCTGTCAGCGCCGATCAACCCCTGGGAATACATGAGCGTCCTCCATATTGGGTAGCATGTGTAACAAAAAACTATTCAATTAGCAATATTTCGTAACACGTTAAATCGCTGTTCAAGGCTTGCCGGGTCGGTTTGAGCCGGTAAGCCGTTGTCACTCAACCAGTTTTCACTGCCTTGCAGGAGGCTGTGATAAGTCTGCCCGGCCAATTTGCGGGCTTTGTCGCCGATCCAGCCGGCCGGCAGCAGTACATCCGGCAAGTCCGGGTCACGCAATACAATGCGCCGCCAGTCGTGCAACAGCAAGGTCCGCGCTGCCATGGCCTCGTCATGTGACAGGCTTTCTGGTGCGTCAAAAAATCGCCAGTCGGCGATAAAGCTGTTGTAGTGGGCTGCATGATCGTCAAGTTTCCACAGCGACAAGAGTGAGTCCGGCAGGCTGGAACCCGGTCCGGAAATCACCAGCAGGTCATCAGGCAGGCCACCTGTTTCGCCACCGACCTTGAGCCATGCCTTCCCACCCAGGGCAACAAAGCCGTGTTGGCCGAGGCGGGTTGACGTCGCTTGCGACTCGATGGCCACGGTCCAGTTGCCGTCCCAGTCGGGCGCCGCGCCTGCGTAGATGCGCCTTGTCGGTTCATCGAACGCGTCATGCCCCTGATCCGTCAGCTTGTAGAAGCTCAGCCGGCCTTCACGCTCGCGTTCCACCCAACCTTCACCGGCCAGCCGGGACAAGGCGGTCCGTACGGCACCGGCTTCAATGTTTAAAAGGCCCATGGCGTCCTGCAGCGTGCTCAGTGCCACGCGGCCACCGCGCAGCGCCACGGCATCGCCGAAGAAGGTGATGATGAGCGACCATACCCGCAATCGGCCGTTGCCGTGCAGCCGCGCGATATGGCGTTCAAGTTCACTGGCAGCGTTGCTCATTTCACCTCTGTTGCCGTGGCTGTACCGTCATCCTAGAGCGACATGGGTTCAATTGAACCCATAGAGTTGCTCTAGCACTTTGAAAGCGATCAGTTTTATGGTTTTTGATTGTTTCAATCAAAAATCATACTGATCTAGTGTGTGCCGCATTCAATTACCGGGAACAAGACCATGAACGATACGCCCTCCAGTCATCACAGCCATGAGACGGAAGAAGATATCCGTAACAGGGACATCAAGATCTGGGTGAACGGTGACATCGTGCACCGCGATGATGCCAGGGTGTCGGTCTATGATTCAGGCTTCATGCTGGGCGACGGCATGTGGGAAGGCATGCGCCTGTATGACGGCAAATGGGCCTTTTTTGACGAGCACATGGACCGGTTGTTCGGTAGCTGCAAGGCGGTCGGCATCGATGTCGGCATGGATCGGGAAGGCGTGCTGGATGCCCTGACGCGCACGGCTGAGGCCAACAACATGGTCACCGACGCCCACTGCCGCCTGATGGTGACGCGTGGCATCAAGGACAAGCCGTTTCAGCATCCCAGGCTGTCGCGGTCGGGTCCGACCATGGTCATCATTATCGAGCATTCCAGACCAAAACAGGAAGTCCAGGCTCACGGTCTGGCGCTGGTGACCGTACCGCAGGTGCGCGGAACACCAATGGCCCAGGATGCCAAGTACAATTCGCATTCCAAGCTGAACTGCGTGCTGGCCTGCCTGCAGGCCGAACGCGTCGGCGCTGATGAGGCCCTGATGCTGGATCCGCATGGCTTCGTGAACACCACCAATGCCTGTAATTTCTTCATTGTGCGTAAAGGTCAGGTGTGGACGTCAACCGGAGATTACTGCATGAACGGCGTGACCCGCCAAAACATCATAAACCTGTGCCGCGCCAACGATATCCCTGTATTTGAGCGCAACTATTCGTTGTTTGACACCTATTCCGCCGATGAGGCGTTTCTCACCGGCACATTCGGGGCCCAGACGCCTGTTGCCTCGCTGGATGGCGTGAAAATCGGTGATCGTGACGGCGCCGGTCCGGTGACGCAGCAGTTGCGGGGGCTTTACGCAGATCTTGTGAAGCAAAACGTGGGTTAAACGACTGTTTTCATGGAGTATCCCGGTCCGTAGACCAGGCGCACCGCGGTAATTGCATCATCAACAACCCAGGTGCTGCGGTTGGCGACGAATACGGCGGCGTCCTGAGGGCAGCCGAGCAAGTGGCTTTCCGCCGCGGTTGCATTGCCGGCCGAGAACGTAAATTCACCGCGCGAAAGGGGCATATTGCGCACCAGCCATTCGTTTGCACTCAGTGTTGCAAGGTCGGCGTCGACAATCTTTGGTACAACGGACAGATTGATCCAGCGTTCTTCATAGGCGAATGGCTTGGTATCGGCTCGATGCAGTGTCCATAAGCCAAGAAGCGGGGTGTCGGCTGCCAGGCCGTATTGCTGTTGCAATACGGCGGACGGGGCCAGGCCCTTGCGGTCCAGTACGTCGAAGCTGTAAGTCTTGCCGCGTGCCTCCACATCCTTGCGGATAACCGGAATCTCAACTGTCGCCTTGCGCACCGGGTTGAGGGCGACCCGGGTGCCTGCCTTGCGCTTTCGGTCCAGCAATCCGCTCTCCGCCAGGTCCCGTAACGCCCGGTTGACCGTGGCCCGCGCACAGCCGAACTCTTCTGCAAGTTCAACCTCGCCGGGGATCAGGTCTCCCGGTTGCCAGCGCCGGTCACTGATGCGACGCATGACTTCCGATTTGATGCCTTGCCAGGAATTTGTATCCAAATCTGTCACAATGTATTATCTAGAGATTTGATTGTATCCAAATATCGCTGTATGATACGTCCTCTAGCCATGTGATTGCCTTCGTGAACACAGTATCGACCCGCTGCCCATGTATCTGAAACAAGACCGTTACCGCCAGCAAAGATGAAGCTGTCGAGCAATGCATCGCCGGAACGCCCGGCAAGGTTCGGGTGGCCGGCATCAAGCGACACAAGATCTGCCAGTCCTCCCGGCGCGATTGATCCGGAATTGCGCCCGGCTGCCTGGGCACCGCCCGCGCAGACGCCGTCATACAGTATCCGACCGGTGGACTTGTCCGGCGTGGCCAGCATGGCCCGGCCCTTGTCGCGCAGGCGTTGCGAGTATTCCAGCGTACGCAATTCTTCGGCCAGCGAAATACGGATGTTGGAATCCGAACCAACGCCAAAGCGCCCGCCGGCATCGACATAACGCACGCCATCGAAAATGCCATCTCCAAGGCTGGACTCGGTGATTGGACACAATCCCGCAACCGCACCGGTCGCTGCCAGTCCGATGGTTTCTTCCGGTGTCATCTGAGTGCAATGGATCAGGCACCAGCGTTCATCAACCTTGTGGTGGGATAACAGCCAGTCGACCGGGCGCTGGCCCCAGGCAGCCTCGACCTCCTCAACCTCGGCCACCTGTTCGGCAAGGTGCATGTGGATCGGTGTGTCTGTTGCCAGCCAGTTGGCGGATTTCAGTCCCTCCCGACTGACCGCACGCAGGGAATGCGGCGCCACGCCGACAATCGTGTCGTCAGGCAGTGCGGTGGCGGCCTTGGCTGCGGCCTGTTGAAGTCTGGCGTATTGTTCCGGGGTATTGCCGAAGCGTTTCTGACCGGCTCCCAGGGCGCGCCCGTCACAGCCGCCGTGTTCATACAGCACCGGCAGCAATGTCAGGCCGATGCCAGTCTCCGATGCAGCAGCGCAAACCCGGTGGGAAAGCTCGGCGACATCATCGTAAGGCGTACCGTCAGGCTGGTGGTGCAGATAGTGGAACTCGGCGACCGCTGCATAGCCTGCCTCGAGCATTTCCATCTGCACAAACGCCGTGATGGCTTCGATGTGATCCGGGGTCAACTGGTCGAGAAACCGGTACATCAACTGCCGCCAGGTCCAGAAACTGTCTGACGGGTCGGGTCCGCGTGCTTCGGTCAGGCCGGCCATGGCGCGCTGGAAGGCATGTGAGTGCAGGTTCACCGGTGCCGGCAGCAATATGCCGGTGCGATGTCCCGCCGGACCAGAGTCTGCCTTTACCGATGCGATGGTCCCGGTATTGTCGATGGTTACCAGAACATGGTTCTGCCATCCGTCGGCGGTGAGTGCGGTTTCAGCCCAGACTTGCTGCATGGATAAGTTTCCGGCATTGACTCATAATATGTCTGCACATAATATCAAAATTGCTGCAACATTCAAGGGTGCCCGGCGTGTCATCTCCCCAAAAGCTACTGACAAACCTCGATCTGGCAAGCATGGCGGCCGGATCCGGTGCATATGGCCTTGTTGAGAGTGCAGCAATCGCTATGGACGAAGGTCAGATAGTCTGGTGCGGAGGTCATGACAGTGTTCCGTCGCGATATACAGGCTGGCAGCAGGAAGACCTTGCCGGGCGTTTGGTGACGCCTGCTCTGATCGACTGCCACACCCACATCGTGTTTGGCGGCAACCGGGCGCGTGAATTTGAAATGCGGCTTGAAGGGGCGACATATGAAGAAGTTGCCCGCGCCGGCGGCGGTATAGTTTCCACGGTGTCCGCAACCCGCTCGGCAAGCGAGCGGGAACTGCTGAATTCTGCCCTGCCTCGGGTTGATGCGCTGCTGGCGGAAGGGGTGTCGGTGATTGAGGTCAAGTCCGGCTATGGGTTGGACACTGAAACTGAATTGACCATGTTGCGGGTGGCGCGTGCCATAGGGCAACATAGACCGGTGCGAGTGAAGACGTCTTTTCTCGGTGCCCACGCGGTACCTGCGGAATTCAAGGGCAGGGCCGATGCCTATATCGATGATGTGTGCATTCCGGCGCTTGAAAAAGCCCATGCTGAAGGTCTGGTCGATGCCGTCGACGGGTTCTGTGAGGGTATCGCTTTTATGTCTGCACAAATAGAGCGAGTATTTGAAAAAGCTGACGAATTGGGTTTGCCTGTAAAGCTTCATGCCGAGCAGTTATCCAATCTCGGCGGTGCAAAGCTCGCGGCGCGCCGTGGCGCGCTGTCTGCGGACCATCTGGAATATCTTGATGAAGATGGCGTAAAGGCCATGGCCGATGCCGGCACGGTTGCTGTTATCCTGCCTGGTGCTTTCTACACGCTGCGCGAAACCCAGGCGCCACCGATTGAGCTGTTTCGCAAGCACAAGGTTGCCATGGCGGTTGCAACCGACTGCAACCCAGGCTCGTCACCCATGACATCACTGTTGCTGACCATGAACATGGCGTGCACCCTGTTTCGCATGACCCCCGAAGAAGCACTGGCAGGTGCCACCCGTAATGCAGCCGGGGCACTTGGCCTGTCAGATACCGGCACTGTGGAAGCAGGTAAACGCGCTGACCTCGCGGTGTGGAACGTCGAGCATCCAGCGGAACTTGCCTATCGCATTGGTTTCAACCCACTGCACAGCCGGATATTTGCAGGAGTTGCGCAATGACCCAGCTTACCTTGCAGCCGGGAAACACCAGCCTGCGGGAGTTGCAGATCCTGTATCGGTCGGGCGCTTCGGCGGTACTGGATGGCAATGCCCGCGTCGGTGTGGATGCCGCTGCTGCACAAGTCGCCCGCGCCGCGCAGGGCACCGCGGCGGTGTATGGCGTCAATACCGGTTTCGGCAAGTTGGCCTCGGTGAAAATCAACCCGCAGGATACAGAAACCCTGCAGCGCAACCTGATATTGTCGCACTGCTCCGGTGTTGGCGATGCCATTCCGACCGCAATTGCCCGGCTGATGATGGCCTTGAAACTGCTGTCGCTGGGGCGTGGAGCCTCCGGTGTGCGCTGGCTGGTGATCGAGCAGATACAGGACATGCTGGCCAAAGGCGTTACCCCGGTAGTCCCCGCACAAGGTTCGGTCGGGGCTTCCGGAGACCTGGCGCCACTCGCCCATATGGCGGCTGCGATGCTGGGTGAGGGGCAGGCCGAACTTGATGGCACAATACTGCCTGCCGCCGAAGCGCTGAGCAAAGCTGGTCTCAAACCGATCGTGCTTGGCGCCAAGGAAGGCCTGGCGCTGATAAACGGCACACAGTTTTCAACTGCGTTTGCGCTGGCGGGATATTTCGACGCCCAGCGCAATGCGGAGGCCGCCATTGTGGCCTCGGCGCTCAGCACTGATGCCGTCATGGGCTCAACCGCGCCGTTGCAGCCGGAAATCCACGCGCTTCGCGGCCATCGCGGCCAGATCGATGTGGCAGCTGCCATTCGTGACCTGATGCAAGGCTCCGAAATTCGCGAAAGTCATCGTGACGGTGATACCCGCGTGCAGGACCCGTACTGTATTCGCTGCCAGCCACAGGTGACCGGCGCGGCTATTGACCTTTTGCGCCAGGCGGGACGAACCCTCGAAATCGAGGCAAACGCCGTCACCGACAACCCGCTGGTGCTGGCAGACGCCGGCCTGATTGTGTCAGGCGGCAATTTCCACGCAGAGCCCGTGGCCTTCGCCGCCGATCAGATGGCGCTGGCCATTGCAGAAATAGGTTCTATTTCGCAACGCCGCACTGCCGTTATGGTCGACCCGACCCTGAGCTTCGATCTGCCGCCGTTCCTGACCCCTGATCCGGGGTTGAACTCCGGCTATATGATTGCCGAGGTCACCACGGCGGCCCTGATGAGTGAAAACAAGCACCTCGCCACCCCGTGTTCAACCGACTCCACGCCCACAAGCGCCAACCAGGAAGATCACGTGTCCATGGCAGCACACGGTGCCCGCCGCCTTGTGCAGATGAATGCAAATCTGTCGAACATCGTCGGCGTCGAGTTGCTGTGCGCCGCGCAGGGTGTGGAGTGCCGGGCGCCTTTGAAGACGAGTAACAAGCTGCAGACCGTGCTGGCCCGATTGCGCGAGGACGTGCCGTCGCTGGGCAATGACCGCTACATGGCACCGGAACTGAAACTGGCAGCCGGCCTGGTGGCTGGCGGTGACATTTCAGGCGTTGCCGACAGCGAACAACTGATTGACTGGAAGGATTGACACCATGACCATCAACCCGCGCCACAATCTGCGTGATGTGTATCCCGACACGGGCACCGACATCACCGCCAAGTCCTGGCTCACTGAAGCTCCGATGCGGATGCTGATGAACAATCTGCACCCGGATGTGGCGGAAAACCCACATGAACTGGTAGTCTATGGCGGTATCGGCCGCGCGACACGCACATGGGCTGACTTCGACCGCATCGTAGCATCCCTGAAAACCCTGGAAGACGATGAAACCCTGCTGGTGCAGTCCGGCAAGCCGGTGGGCGTGTTCAAGACCCATACTGATGCCCCACGGGTGCTGATCGCCAATTCCAACCTGGTACCGGAATGGGCCAACTGGAAGCATTTCAACGAACTCGACCGCAAGGGCCTGATGATGTACGGCCAGATGACGGCAGGCTCGTGGATCTATATCGGCACGCAGGGCATCGTACAGGGAACCTACGAGACGTTTGCCGAAGCCGGGCGCCAGCATTATGACGGCAATCTGACCGGCAAGTGGATCCTGACCGGCGGCCTTGGCGGCATGGGCGGCGCACAGCCGCTGGCCGCTGTCATGGCAGGGGCCTGTTGCCTGGCGGTGGAGTGTGACGAGACCCGCATCGATTTCCGCCAGCGCACCAGATATGTCGATGAAAAGGCACAGACCTTGGACGAGGCACTTGAGATGATCGAGCGCTGGACCAAGGCCGGAGAGGCAAAATCAGTCGGCCTCGTCGGCAATGCAGCAGACGTGTTTCCCGAACTGGTGGCGCGTGGCGTGAAACCGGATATCGTAACCGACCAGACCTCGGCCCATGACCCGATCAATGGCTACCTGCCGCAGGGCTGGACCATGGCTGAGTGGCGTGACAGGCGTGAAAGTGACCCGGCAGCGGTTGAAAAGGCTGCGCGTGCATCCATGAAGGTGCATGTGGCAGCCATGGTGGATTTCTGGAATGCCGGTGTCCCGACGCTTGATTACGGCAATAACATCCGCCAGGTGGCCAAGGACGAGGGCCTTGAAAACGCCTTCGCCTTTCCCGGTTTCGTGCCAGCCTACATAAGGCCGTTGTTCTGCAAGGGTATCGGGCCGTTCAGATGGTGTGCACTGTCCGGCGATCCCGAAGACATTTACAAGACTGATGCCAAGGTCAAGGAATTGATCCCGGATGATGAGCACCTGCACAACTGGCTCGACATGGCGCGTGAGCGCATTGCGTTCCAGGGCCTGCCTGCCCGCATCTGCTGGGTTGGCCTGGGGCAGCGTCATCGGCTCGGGCTGGCATTCAACGAAATGGTCAAGTCGGGCGAACTGAAAGCACCGGTAGTCATCGGGCGCGATCATCTGGATTCAGGGTCCGTCGCTTCGCCAAACCGCGAAACCGAAGCCATGAAGGATGGCTCCGATGCGGTCTCCGACTGGCCGCTGCTCAATGCGCTGCTCAATTGCGCATCGGGGGCCACCTGGGTGTCGCTGCATCATGGCGGCGGTGTCGGCATGGGGTATTCGCAGCATTCCGGCATGGTGATCTGTTGTGACGGATCCGATGATGCGGCAAGGCGCATTGGCCGCGTATTATGGAACGACCCGGCCACTGGCGTTATGCGCCATGCCGATGCAGGCTATGAGACCGCAATCGAGTGTGCTCGCGAGCACGAACTGAACCTGCCGGGAATTTTGGATAAGTGAGTTGAAAAAGAGGAGAACCAAAATGCAAAGACGTGACTTCATCAAGAAGGGTGCCGTAGGGGCTGTGGCGACCGCCGCACTTGCTACACCGGCCATTGCCCAGGACAAGCGCAAATGGAAGATGGTGACCGCATGGCCGAAAAACCTGCCTGGACCCGGCGTTGCGGCCCAGATGCTGGCTGACCGCATTACCGCTGCGTCCGGTGGACGTATTGAAGTAGAGCTATACGCCGCCGGTGAACTGGTGCCCGGACGTGGCGTGTTCGACGCCGTGTCTGAAGGAACCGCCGAGCTTTATCATGCCGTACCGGCCTATTGGGGCTCGAAATCCAAGGGTATTCTGCTGTTCGGATCGCAACCGTTCGGCCTCAGGGCGGATGAACAGGTGGGTTGGCTCAACCATGGTGGCGGCCAGGCGCTGTACGATGAAATGTATGCCCGCTTCAATCTGAAGCCTTTCCTGTGCGGTAACTCCGGTCCGCAGTGGGCAGGCTGGTTCCGCACTGAAATCAAGTCGGTTGATGATCTCAAAGGCCTTCGCTACCGCACCACCGGTCTGGCGTCGGAGATGTGTTCCAAGCTCGGCATGGCGGTGCAGGCCATGGGCGGGCGTGACATGTTCCAGGCGCTGCAGTCCGGCACCATCGATGCCGGCGAATTCATCGGCCCGTGGACGGATTCGGCTCTCGGCTTCTACCAGATTTCCAAGAACTATTACTGGCCGGGTGTCGGTGAACCGTCATCGGCGGAAGAGTGCGGGTTCAACAAGAATGCTTTTGATGACTTGCCGGATGATCTCAAGCAGGCTGTCAGTTTTGCCTGTGAATCGCTCTACAATCCAGTGTGGACCGAATACACCACCAAGCATGCAAAAGCCCTGAAGCAGATGGTGGCCGAGCACGGTGTTCAGGTGAAGATGCTGCCGGAAGACGTCATCAAGGCGATGGGCAATGCAGCAGGTGAGGTGATCGATGACTTGCGCAATGATGAGGACGAACTGGTCAAGAAAATCACCGAGAGCTTCCTCGCCTATCGCACGTCCATCTCCGACTACATGGTCTATGCCGATAATGGCCAGATGAATGCCCGCGCCCTGGATTACAAGTACGGCGGGTGATGACACTATCTGCGGCCGGTTCTGTCTCGGGACCGGCCGTAGCCTTTGAGGGCGTTGTTTCATGATGAGGGACTGGGCTGAGCGGCTCGATGCGGTCAATCGCTGGTGCGGGCTGACGGTGCGCTGGCTGGCACTGGCGATGGTGTTGTTGCAGTTCGCCATCGTGGTGATGCGCTATCTGTTCGGCGTCTCATTCGTGTTTCTGGGCGAAGGGGTTTTGTACATGCACGCGGCATTGTTCATGCTGGGTGCCGGATATACGCTGCTGGTGGACGAGCATGTTCGTGTGGACATTTTCTACAGCCGTCGCGATGAGAAGGGCCGCGCCCGTGTCAATGCCGCCGGTGCCCTGTTGCTGCTGATCCCGGCGCTTGTCCTCATCTTGTGGGTGAGCTGGCCCTATGTGCGCAACTCCGCGGTCATTCTGGAAGGCGCCATTTCGGTTGGCGGCATTCCGGCCTCTTTTCTGCTCAAGGGCCTGATCCCGGCATTTTCCCTGCTGCTGCTGATCCAGGCTATCGCGTGTCTGTTGCGTGACCTGGCCCGGCTGGAGCGCCGCAAATGAGCTTCATTACCGAGAACCTGGATATTGCAATGTTCCTGGTGCTGGCGGCAGCGCTTTTGCGCGGCTATCCGGTGACCTTCACCCTGGCCGGTGTAGCAACAATCTTTGCCGGTCTCGGGGCTGTGTTGGGGGCGTTTGATACCGCCTTGCTGGGTGCGCTGTCGCAACGGCTGTTCGGCATCATGACCAATCAGGTACTGATTGCCATCCCGCTATTTGTGTTCATGGGAATCGTGCTGGAACGAAGCCGGCTGGCGGAAGAGCTGCTGGAGGAAATGGGCAGGCTGTTCGGCACCAGACGCGGTGGTCTGGCGGTGTCGGTCGTGGTGGTCGGCACACTGCTGGCCGCCTCGACAGGTATTGTCGGGGCAACCGTCATCACTATGGCCCTGATCGCGCTGCCGGCCATGCTGCGCAACGGATATTCAAAGCGCCTGGCCGCAGGCACCGTGTGTACAGCCGGTACGCTGGGCCAGATTATCCCACCATCGACGCTGCTGATTATCCTGTCCGAGGTGATGTCGTCTGCCTATCAGCAGGCACAGTTCGAGCAGGGCAAGTTCTCGGTAGAGACCATCAGCGTCGGGCAGACATTCTCTGCTGCCCTGTTGCCAGGTCTTGTGCTGGTGGCGCTGTATATCTTCTACATCCTGGCACTGGCCTGGTTGCGTCCAGAGCGCGCGCCGGCCATGCCGCGCGACGTCACTGAACCGGTCAGCACAAGGCAATTGCTGCGCGTGTTGTTGCCGCCGATATTCCTGATTGTCGCCGTGCTGGGGTCCATTGTCGGTGGCGTTGCGACCCCAACCGAGGCGGCAAGCGTCGGCGCGGTCGGCGCATTGTTGCTGGCAACCTATCGCCGCGATGAGGATGGCCGCAGTGCCAGCCTGCTGGCTATTGCAGCCCTTGCCGGCATCGTTGTGCTGGCATCTTCAACATCCATACGCCTGCAGCGTTCAGATGCCGATATCGGCGTGTGGATGCTGGCGGCAGTGGGCGCCGGTCTCGTGGCCGTGGTGGCCTGGGGTATCTGGCGTGCCATCCGTCATGCTGCGCGCGAGGGGTACCTCGGCGTGATCAATACCCGCACCATGAGTGTCAGTTCGATGATCTTCGGCACCATTATCGGAGCCAGTGTGTTCTCATTGGTGTTTCGCGGCCTCGGCGGGGACAAGCGCATTGAACATCTGGTGGAGGCCATGCCGGGCGGAGCGACAGGTGCGCTCGTCTTCGTCATGGTGTTGATCTTCCTGCTCGGCTTCATTCTCGATTTTGTCGAGATATCAGTCATCCTGCTGCCTATCGTGGTTCCGGCGCTGATTGTCATGGGCCATGATCCCATCTGGCTCGCTGTGCTGATTGCCATCAACCTGCAGACCAGCTTCCTGACGCCGCCGTTTGGTTTCTCCCTGTTCTATCTGCGCGGCGCCGCGCCGCCGGAGATAACCACCGGTGACATCTATCGTGGTGTGATCCCGTTTATCGCTTTGCAGGCCATCGGTGTCTCTCTTATCTGGCTGCTGCCAGGTATCGCCACCTGGTTGCCTGCGGTCATGTTCGGGCGCTGAATTCCGGCACGTTCGACATAAGATTGATATTCAGCCAAAGTAGGGGTATCCAAAGGCAGGAATAATTGGTAATATTTTTTTACCAATTTTATTGACCCGTTCCAAGCCGCATTGCGTTCAAAGGTTCACACGCAACTGCATTGGTAAAATGAGCAGGAAGGATGACCCGATATGGAAATGCCGGTCCCGGATCAAGGTGTACTGGAGCGCAAGGCGTCCATTGTTGCCAGGCTCGAACAGCTGCTGCCCGGCGAGGCGGTGATATCCGATCCCAATGAAACCCGCGCCTATGAATGTGACGCGCTGACGGCGTATCGCTGCCAGCCGCTGGCGGTTGTCCTGCCCGGCACCACAGAAGAAGTCGCAGCGTGTCTGAAAATCTGCCATGAAGAAGGCGTGCCGGTCGTACCGCGCGGGGCAGGGACGTCCCTGGCAGGCGGGTCGCTGCCGACCGCAGACAGCATCATCATCGGCGTATCGCGCATGAATGCGGTGCTGGAAACCGACTACGACAATCGCTTCATCAGGGTAGAGACCGGACGCACCAACCTGTCGGTGACCGGGGCAGTTGAGCAAAACGAGTTTTTCTATGCGCCGGATCCGTCCAGCCAGCTCGCCTGTGCCATTGCCGGTAACATTGCCATGAACTCCGGTGGTGCCCATTGCCTCAAATACGGTGTGACCACCAACAATCTGATGGGTGTCAGGATGGTCACCATGGAAGGTGAGATCGTCGATATCGGCGGTGCGCACCTTGATGCCGGCATCTATGATCTGCTCGGTGTCATCTGCGGGTCGGAAGGCCAGCTTGGCATCGTTACCGAAGCGACATTGCGGATTTTGAGAAAGCCTGAAGGCGCACGTCCGGTGTTGCTGGGGTTTGATCGTTCAGAGGTCGCCGGTGCCTGCGTGGCGGATATCATCAAGGCTGGTGTGTTGCCGGTGGCAATCGAATTCATGGACCGGCCCTGCATTCGGGCGACGGAAGATTTCGCCCATGCCGGATACCCGGACGTTGAGGCGCTGTTGATCGTTGAGGTCGAAGGGTCGGAAGCCGAAATTGTCGAACAGCTTGACAAGATCAAGACCATCGCGCGCAAACATGACCCGGCTGAACTGCGCGAGAGCGCCAGTGCCGAGGAATCCGCTGCCATCTGGAAAGGCCGCAAGGCGGCATTCGGCGCCATGGGCCAGATCAATGACTATATGTGTCTCGACGGTACGATCCCGGTTAGCCAGCTTCCTCTGGTTCTTCGTCGCATGGAGGAACTGTCGAAGGAGTACGGCCTCGATGTCGCCAATGTGTTCCACGCCGGTGACGGCAATCTGCATCCGCTCATTCTGTTTGATGCCAACAAGCCAGGTGATCTGGAAACCTGTGAGGCCATGGGTGCGGAAATTCTGAAACTGTGTGTTGAGGTGGGTGGTTGCCTGACCGGTGAACATGGCGTCGGTGTTGAAAAACGCGACCTCATGCTGACCCAGTACAATGAAGGTGATCTGGAAGCGCAGGTGCGGGTCAAGGATGTGTTTGACGCCAAATGGCTGCTTAATCCGGCCAAGGTGTTCCCGCTGATCACAACCAGGACGCGGCGCGAGGCAGCATGAAACCGAAATCGGAACAGGAACTGGCAGACGCCGTCAAGGCGTCCGCGGCAAAAGGCACGCGGTTGCAGATACGCGGTGGTGGCTCGCGGGTTGGCTTGGGTCACGGGGTAACAGGCGAATTGCTTGATACCACCGGCCTGAAAGGCGTTTCCCTGTATGAACCCGGTGCGCTGACCATTGTTGCGGCTGCGGGTACGCCATTGGAGACAATTGAAAAGACGCTTGCCAAGGAAGGCCAGAGACTGCCGTTTGAGCCGATGGATCATCGGGCGCTCTATGGCACCAACGGCAAATCCACCATTGGCGGGGTCGTGGCGGCGAATATATCCGGCCCGCGCCGCATCCAGGCAGGGGCATGCCGCGACTCGCTCATCGGGGTGCGCTTTGTGGATGGTGACGGCACCATAATAAAGAATGGCGGTCGGGTGATGAAGAATGTCACCGGTTATGATCTGGTCAAGCTCATGGCCGGTAGCCACGGCACGCTGGGTGTGCTCACCGAAGTCGCATTCAAGGTCCTGCCCATGCCTGAAGCGGGCGCGACAGTTGTTGTTGAGGGTCTCGACAATGAAAAGGCCGGTGCAGCGATGAGCACAGCTCTTACTGCACCTTATGATGTAAACGGTGCAGCGCACCTGCCTGCCAGTGCAGATCAATCCGCGCGCACCTGTATCCGTGTTGAAGGATTCGACGGCTCCGTCAAATATCGTTCCGGCCAGTTGAAAGAATTGCTTGGAAGTTTTGGCGACGTAAGCATTGAAGCTGAGCAGGCCAGGTGCGCCAAGCTGTGGCAGCAGATCCGCGATGCCGAAGCTGTTGCTGCCGGCGAGGGTGACATATGGCGGGTTTCTGTCAAGCCGTCCGACGGCGCAAAACTGGCAGTGCTGCTGGGTGACAAGGCGCAGCTTCAGTTTGATTGGGGCGGTGGTCTGGTGTGGGTCTGTGTGCCGGAGGGTACCGACGTCAGAGCCAGCATGAACGGGATTGACGGTCACGCCACCTTGATACGCTCAAGTGAGCCAACGGCGAAACAACTCGGTGTGTTCCAGCCGGAGCCAGCACCGCTCGCAAAGATCAGCGCCGGCCTCAGGTCCCGTTTTGATCCGCATGGCATCTTGAACCCCGGCCGGATGGGATAAGCGATAATGCAGACGAATTTCACCATTGAGCAGATGAAGGATCCGGCGATCAAACGGTCGAACGAGGTCCTGCGCACCTGCGTCCATTGCGGATTTTGCACCGCGACGTGTCCGACCTACCAGGTGCTGGGCGACGAACTGGACAGTCCGCGTGGCCGCATCTACCTGATGAAGGACATGCTGGAAAAAGGCCGTCCGGCGGATGCCAAGACGGTCAAGCACATAGACCGCTGCCTCTCGTGCCTGTCGTGCATGTCGACGTGCCCGTCGGGCGTGCACTACATGCACCTGGTGGATCATGCGCGCGAGTACATCGAGCAAACCTACACGCGGCCATTGCCGGAACGCGTGCTGCGCTGGCTGCTGGTGCAGGTATTGCCATATCCCGGCCGCTTCCGGCTGGCGATGTTCGGCGCAAGGTTCGCCAAACCGTTTGCGGCTTATCTGCCGGGCAGGCTGAAGGCGATGGTATCGCTCGCCCCGTCCGACCTGCCCGGGCCGAGCCCGATGGACATGCCGCAGGTGTTCAAGGCTGAAGGTGAACGTCGCAAGCGGGTTGCGCTATTGACCGGCTGTGCCCAGCGCGCCCTGAACACGGATATCAATGAGGCCACCATAAGACTGCTGACGCGGCATGGCTGCGACGTGGTCATCGCAAAGGGCATCGGCTGCTGCGGCGCGCTCACCCATCACATGGGCAAGACCAGTGAGAGCCATGCCTCGGCGGCGGCCAATATCAACGCCTGGATGAAGGAATATCGCGGCGAAGGCCTTGATGCGGTGATCATCAACACGTCCGGCTGTGGCACCACGGTAAAGGACTATGGCCACATGTTCCGCAATGACGATTTGGCTGAAGACGCAGCCATTGTATCGACACTGGCGAAGGACATTTCCGAGGTCATGGTGGAGCTTGGTCTCAATGACGCAAAAGTGCCGGAGATGAAAGTCGCCTATCATGCCGCTTGTTCCCTGCAGCATGGCCAGCAGATCAAAACCCACCCGAAAACGCTGCTGAAGGCAGCCGGTTTTACCGTAATGGAACCCGCTGATCCGCATCTGTGCTGCGGCTCGGCCGGGACCTACAACATCATGCAGCCAGAGATTTCCGCTGAGTTGAAAAACCGCAAGGTTGCAACACTGGAAGCCCTGACGCCGGATGTGATTTCCGCCGGCAATATCGGCTGCATGATGCAGATCGGCACCGGCACCGGCATTCCGGTGGTTCACACCGCGGAACTACTTGACTGGGCCACCGGCGGACCGCAGCCGCAGGCACTGGAGAGGCGCTTTCCACAGGCGGCGGAGTAGGCCTTGGACATTCGCGCAAACTGGGCCTATGGCTCACTCTTTGTTGGGTCGTAGCCCATGCTGGCAATGTTTCGCAGATTGCTTCTGCTGGTCGGGAAGCCAGGACGGGGCCTTTTTTCCTGGTGATCGTTCAACTCGATGCCGAGGGTCGAGATTTTCTCGACGCGTTGCCTGAGAGCAGCGCGTGCTGTTTTCGAGAGTTTTTGGTAGCCAATTTCGTTTTTCTGCAGGTGTTTGCAGGTCTGACCCTTATAGGTGGTGATCAGCGCATCAAAACTGGTCGACCCAGTCTGTGCCGGCTTGTTGTAGTTCTCCGCATAATTTGCCAATGCGTCTTCCATGGCTGTCGTTTCCACCAACAGCCGCCGCCAGCGATGTTCATCCAGACAGAATTTTTGTGTCAAAGTCGTGCCGGCTATTTTGCCATATTCAGCCAGTTTCTCGACTGTCTTGGTGGGCATGTCGAGGTTAAGTCCTCCTTCATGACGTGCCAGAGCGATTGAAACGATCCGCTCGCGGTATCCCGGCAACTTGGTCTGGAGGGTGTCCTGCCAGTCTTTTGCGCTGCTGAACATGGCCCAGATAAAGCCCCCGACAGAATTGAACTCGTGGGTCGGAACGTCATGGCCTCGACCGGTTATGAACGGCAAGTGAACCCGGGCATCAGGGTCATCAGCGGTTTGTCCATCGCGCAGGCGGCGTTCGTCAAAGTCAGTCAGGGAAATACCGAACGTCGGCGTGTTAGGCAGAAACTCATCGAAAAAGTGCACTGGAAAATTGCTCGACAAACCTCCGTCGGAAAACAGGCAACGTACTGGCTCTTTCTTGTGTTCGTTGGCAAGCGTATGGTCATGCCTGTACAGAGGAACGGCAGAAAACAGAAACGGAAAGCTGAGGCTCATTCTGGCCAGCACGACCAGTGGCATTTGATCGTCCTTGAAATACCACAGATCGCCGATTGGTTGTTTTGAATCCTTGTCCTTTACTCTGGAGCTTTCCTCCCGCGTCATGTGATCCACCACGCGGGCCGGGAACAGTTTCTGGAACTCGCTCTTCGAGAAGTAGTAGGTGTTGGGGGCGATCGGCAGTGAATATGGGCGCCGGGTTGTCAAATCTGTTGTAACCGTCTGAACATTGATTTCAGGGTCTGCTTCGTTCAGATCCCTGATTGTCAGTGGTGTGCCGGAGGTTGATCTGCCTGCCACCCGGTCGATTGTATCCGTCAGCCAGTCTGTCAGCGCTGGTTGAGAATGCCCTGGCTGGGTCAATCCGGTGCATATGCCGAAATCGTTGTCGGCAAGATCACTCCTGACCAGCCTGTATATGTGTATGCCGGTCCAGGCAATTGCACCGATCACAGCCAGCAACGCGCCCAGGACGATACCCCTCAAAGAGAAAGGCATGACCGACACCAGGAAGACGAGTGCGCCCGGAATTGCTCCCATCAGCAGGGAAGCCTGGAAATTTGCACAGATTGTCCGGACAACCCTGCCTGGTCCGGACTTCTTGATCAGTTCCAACGCCACATTGAACAGAGGTTGAAACTTGGGCAGCGGTTGAAACTTGGTGATCAGATCAGTAGAGAGTTCTTTCGGCAGTTGTTCGATTTTTTCAAATCCGCCGGTCTTCCTGCCGAATTCTGCCGCTGCTGTAATTACTGCTGAAATTGCGCCGGCGGATGTGCCGCCAATGTTCTCGAACCGGTAATCCTCAGCCAGTTTCGTGACGACCAGTGGATAAACTACGCCGCTGGTAACGCCACCTTTCATAACCAGATCGCATCGATTTTCGGGTGTGTTCATTTTGACCTCTGGCACATTTTAAATGCATCGAAATATTGACGTCAACGTAATTTACGTCAAGTGCGTTCATTGTGACTCACCACCCATTTCACAGGTGGATCCTGCCTTATTTGTGTTCCTCTGCGAATCTGTCCTAGGATATCTTCATCGGAGTTCATCTTGTTGGGTGAGATAAGCAATATGGGCGCTGATGCTGGGATTGTTCATCGGTTTCTTAAGCGTTTGTTAAGGTTGAGACGCCGATGATGATTACCGGTCCTGAAGTATGGGACCGGTAGGGCAACAAGCGGTTTCAAGCTTCTAGCCTTGCGACAGGCCGGGGTTTCCCGGTTTGAACAAGTGATGTGACAGGCCTCACATACAGGCCTGCACGATCTCTTGTTTAGTCCCAGTTGACTTTTTTACGCCGTGCCTTGTTCGGGCTTGTAACAAAGACAAAAAGACTTAGACGCAAGTAGGGCATATCCCCGATCCGGACCGGCACTTCACACTGGCATGTCTCGCACAAATTACGTGCGGTCTCGCTAATGAGGGCATGCTGAAACCGAAGTTCGGAGCACTGGTTCTGATGCAGTCAGAACCTGAAATACTCCGATTGGCTGGGGAGCCTGGAAATGAAAAAATCGCTGCTAATTGCTTTCAGTGCCGCATGTTTACTGTTGCCGCAAAATGCTCTGGCTGCCGACTGGATGTCGGGAGGTGAGATCATGAAGGAACTTGTTGGCCAGGAGCTTGCTTTTCGCGGCAAGCTCAACGGGAAGATCATCTACCGCAAATCAGGTGAAATGCGGATGCTGTCGACCAAAGGTCGCGCGGTTTATGGCGAGTGGCGTATTGACGAGGAAAACGGAAGCCTGTGTTCCCGGATCAAGCAGCGCAGGATGGCCAAGGAAATCTGCTATCGCACTCGCCATGATGGTTTTGGCTATCGCACCGACCAGGGCTACAAGCTGATGCCGCTGGGATTTTGAGGATAATGGCAACGGCCGGTTTTCACGCCCGCTGGACGTTGCTGTGCGCTACCGGATCAGGATGATTTCAAAGTGTTGAGCAACATGGGGTCTATAGAACCCATGTTGCTCTGGTGGTCAGCCGGGTCGGGGGCGTGAGGCATGCCTCGCCAGCAAAGGCGATAAATTGGTCAAATGAGCCAGTAGTAACATCCTTGGAAATTACTCTGTCGCCTGCTTGCGCCGGCTGAGCAGGAATTCGGCCCATTCAAAATCAGTCTCTGTGTCTATGTTGGGCAGGTTGCCTTCAACGACCAGCGCACCGGCCTGCGAACCCTTGATGGATTTCTGGTGGATGATGCAGTCGCGAGTAATGGCATATGCTATTCCGTTTCGGTGATACACCGGACGCAATTGTTGCCGGGCAACTATTTCAGCACCACTCGGGTCGTAGTAGGTCAAGCGACCCTCTTCGCCGACCGACAATTGCTTGAGCGGATGATGTTTGCTGTCAGTTTCGCTGACAGACCAGACAGCATCGAACCCGCCGGATACAAGCTTCTGCAGAGTTGCCTCAATGTGCTGTTTCGTGCGTCCCGGTGAAGTCGGCTGCAGCATGGTGACAATATCGTAGGTCGTGTTGTCGATCCGCTCCATCTCCTCGAGTGCGTGATTGAGAACGTCCCAGTCTGCAATCCGATCGCCCGAAAGCTCCTCCGGGCGACGAAATGGTGCCGGCAGACCGGCACTTTCGGCGACCCGCGCTATCTCCTCATTGTCTGTGGACACAACAGCCCGGTCAATGACCTTGCATTCGCCAGCCACCTTACCCGCCAGTGCCACAAGCGGAACACCACCGAGTTTTCGGAGGTTTTTCAACGGTATGCCCTTGCTCCCGCCCCGTGCCGGAACGACAGCCAGAATGCGGCGTCCATCGATCATTTGGCACCTCCAAAGTTCATGATCCCGTCCAGCGGACGGTTCGGTGATATCTGGTAGAAACCACAACCGTGCGCAGCGGCCGCATCATGATCGCTTTTCCCGTCACCTACGACGAGCACATCTTCAGGTTGCGCGCAGTGGCGGTCTATCAAGCTTGCCAGCACATCCTCTTTGCCAGCCGGATAACCGAAAGCTTGCGAAACATATCCGCTCCAGCAACGTTGGGAAATGGCGCTCGACAGTTCACGTGCCGGGGTCATTGAAAAAACATATACCGGGGCGAGGCCGGCAGCCCAACCGAGCACGTTATGGACACCGGGAACATCGGGGGCCTGCCTGACCGCCTGCCTGACCGCATCGGAATACGCAGCAATGACGGTTTCGGCATCAAGGCCGGACACATCGACCCCGCATGTGCGGGCTTCGTCAAGCATCGACGGTATCACAGCGTGCCGAGACCCGTCTGGGTTGGCACTCAAAACCGATTCCACGGCCGCGTGACATGGCTTCGGCAACACTTCGAAAAATGCATCGCGCTTGACCGAGGCCGTATCCACGAGGGTGCCGTCAAAATCAAACACTATGACCTTATAGCCCACGGTTTCCACGAAAGTACGATATCCAGTGGTTCACTTGCGTCTTTCTGTCCTGACGGTCCATGGCTGTGATCTTCGGGTCTTCATAGAAAGAGTCGTTGTCATAACTTGTGGAAGATACTTCTTCGAAGATACATCCTTCCAGTGTGTGGAATTTGTGCCAGCTGTCCGGTTCCACAAGAATTGTATCGCCCGGCCGCATGGCGACACAATTGCCGTCCTTGGTCAGTTCCAGGTCGCCATACAACAACTGGAACGTCTCTTCTTTGCGTTTGTGGAAATGATAGGGATGTTTCTGGCGCGGCAGTTGCACCACAAGCTTCTTCGCATAGTCGCGATTGATGCATGTAACCAGTACTGCGCCAAACTCGCGGAAACGGTTCAGACCATAATGATGCGAGATTTCGATGCTGGCATCTTCATTGATATTTATGCCTGCCTCACTGAACATGCCGCGTACCTGGAGCATGACTTGATATATCAATTGTTCGTCCGAAGATGTGTCGCCTGAAGTATTGGCCAACAATGCTTCGTTTGGCGCATAGTCACGGTCGGCAACCATTCCGGATCGAAACTCACCGGATGTCATCGAACCCTCGGCACACGGCATCGCAAAGAACACATCCTCGCTGTTGACTGTCTCGCCAGCCGTAAGCGCGCGGCGTGCGAACGCTCCGCGCTTGAGTTCAAACAGTGTTTGTAACTCTTTCTGCTTGGCCGGTGGCCGTTCAGTCGCCCCGATCATCGATTTGGCTGCATTATAGGCAGCAAGCCATGCGGCGAGCTGGTCAGGTGTCGATGAATAGGCATTCAGCTTTGTTGCGTCAGTGTTGAGACCGACATGACGTTCAAACATCCGTGCACCCAAAGCATAAGCGATCTGGATTGCACTGGTATTGTCAGGGTCCTCGTGTGTCGACCAGCCGATTTCAATGCCCCGATAGCGTTCACGCAACCGGCGAACCTGGTCCAGTTGCAGGTCTTCATCGGGGGTTGGATACACTGCTACGCAATGCATCATGGCGAAATTCACCCGTTTAGCTTCGAGATAATTCACCAGCCAGTCTATCTCGTCTATCCGCAGGGCTGCGGTTGAAACGATGACCGGCTTGTTTATCAGGGCGATCTTTTCGATCAGGGGGCGGTCATTTGCCGAGCAACTGGCAATCTTGATGATATCGAGGTCCATGTCGCAAATCAGATCGACAGACTCTTCATCGAATGGCGTACTCATGGTCAGAAGACCGGCGTCTTGAACCACAGGCACAAGTTCGCGAAACTCATCCATAGACAACCGGGTTTCGGAAAACCGCTTGACGTATTTGTGGTCTGTCCGTCCCTGAAAGTCCGGGTGAATGAAGCTGTCTAGTTGCCGGAACTGAAATTTCAGTGCGCCGCGAACGCCGGCTTCGCTGTTCACACGCCCAACCTCTGAAATGACCGACTTGGCGTGATCGAGGTCGCCCTGATGGTTGTTGGCCAGATCGTAGACAAAGACGTCTTTGAAGTGAAATTCGTTCTGCATTGAAAAACCTCAGTTGATTGCTTCCGGGCAATATCCGCGATCCCAGTCAATTGTCACTCTGCGTCCGAGTGCGTGAGACCGGAAGGCAGCAGAAATCACCATCATTGTTTCGAGCCCGCGCTCCAACGATATCGGTGACGACGTGATCCGACCGGCCATAATTTCAGCCAGATGATCAATCTCGGCAATAAAATCATCGGGACGTGTTTTCTCCAGCACGATCTGGTCCGGCGGGCTGGAATCGCTTCCGAACGCAATCATGTCACTGGTTGCAGTATGGTTGACATGCCATTCGAGAAAGCCCCGGTCACCTTGCAACCGGGCAGATTTTTCGTGCGGTGAGGTCACGACGTCCTGTACCACGTCTCCAACAAGGCCCTCGGCGGTCCTCAGTGTCATGTACGCCGCCTGATCATAGTCGGCACCGTCGTGAGTGATCTGGTCGAGCGTAGCAGATACATCTGTCACCCGGCCGGCGCCGGCGGCATGAGCGAAGTGTTGCCAGATGTTGATCGCATGTGAGTGTTCGCCACACGCCCCGCCGCCGCGGTTTGAAAAGCCAAGATAGCTGTCGGATGGCCCGGACAGCCACGGATGAGCGTTGAATATTCCCTTCCAGTGCTCCCGTGTGTGCGCGGTTATGGTTTGCAGTTGGCCAATCTGCCCGGAGGCCAGCACTTGCTCGGCCTTGACTGTGTTCATTCCCAGGCAATGATTATATCCAACCGCGCAGAAAACGTTCTTGTTTTCCGCTTCCTTTGCCAGCATCTCGCACCCCGCGAGATCGGGGCAGCCCAATGGTTTTTCGATCAGCAGAACTTGTGGTGAGATCTTTTCCAAAGCCTCCAGCGCCAATGGAACATGACTGTCCGGAGGCGTACCGATGAAGACCACATCAGCAGGATCACCGGCAGCGGCGCGCGCATCCTTCAATTCGATTTCGTTATCCCACGCACCGTACCTGCCGGGATATATGTCGGTCTGGGCTCTTTGCAGAGCAGCGTCATCGATATCGGTCAGAACAACCTTCCAGCCGCGATGCCGGGCTGCATGGGCCAGGTGATTTCCAATCGAGCCCGCCCCGACTATGCGTATGCTGTGCATCGTGATTTTCCAGTGAATGAGTGTGGTCGACAAGCCGTGGAACCTAGCTTGTTTGATGGCCGTCTGTCTACAAAGTGTCGTGCTATAGACGGTATTTGCAGAGGCATTTTTGGCAAGCTCAACTGCGGCCAGTGCTCACCGTCACAAGCATCCTGTCCACTATCAGGAGTGCAAAGCATGCCTGGACGGTGCATGAACAAGTCAATCAGGCAGGGCGACAGTTTCAGTATTGGCACTACTTCAGACGAAACACGTTCTTTTCGACTTTTTCCAGTTTTACTCCATCGAAATCACCGAGAATACGTTGAAACACACCAATTTGCTTTTCGACAAAATCTTTCTTGAGCTCGGGAAATTTTCTATCGCTGTATGACCTGCTGTATTTTCCCAGCCATGTCTTCAGGAACAGCCGCCTTGCAAACTCTTTCAGCAGTTCACGAACAGGTACGTCAGCTTTACGGTTGGCGTCACTTTCAACGTCAAACGGCGTGTCATAAAACTTCCGTTCCAGCTGATCCAGTATCCTGCAGCAACTCAATTCGCGGGCATCATTGACAATATAGTCCGCAAGCAGCGCATTGTTGGCTGGTGAAGCCGGATTGAATTCTTGCTGGCCACGGAGCAGATTATCTACTGCCTCGACAACACCGGCCTCCGTTGAACATCTCAGGCTCAGCGCATCAGGAAGGCTCAAATCCGAGTCCGGGAAAGGCGAAAGACTGACACAGGGGACACCCATGATTGTGGCCTCCACAGCTGTCGTACAACCGCTGTGCACAACCATCTCTGCGCCGAGAATCCAGGGAATAACGCTTCCTTGAAAAATAACCTCCGCGTTTTCAGTATCCTTCATGGCGCGTTTCCAGACTTCGTCACTTTCTGACGGATGCGGTCTGATGATCAGTTTTTTCGGAGCTATCTGTTTTGCAAGTTCCGGCAGCAGGCAAACAAATGATTCCATCAGCGATGTCTTGCGAGCCCGTACTTCCTCGAACAATTCAGTGCGTTGAGCTTTCGAAACCCAGCTGGCCAGTTTGAAGCGGGTATGGCCGGATATGAAATGATTAACGCTGGCGAAATTACCATTGAAAAGTACATAATCGCCATGCTGAGATTTTAGCTGCGCAATTTCATCCGAGTAATATTGCCTGACGCCCTTTGACAACATGTCGATTCTCGGATTGCCAGTCGCAACAACTTCAACGTTCTTCAATTGTGGGAGGTTTTGCAATAATTTCTTGCTGTCATCTCCCCAGGATAAGACCAGCCCAACATCGTCAAAAGCACCCATTTCGTGCTTCATGCCGTAGATGTCGTCACTTTCCCGTATCAGTACCTCTTCATCCAATACTGCAATTCGGTGGCCTTCGACCCGCATTCTGGAAAAATGCTTCTTGTTGGTCCGCCGTGCGCTTTTTGACAGGTAGACGCCTTTCGGCAGGCCAGCCGAACACTGTCGTATCGCCCCTTGGCTTCCCAAAAACACATCCCATCCGCGCTCACGCGCCGTAAGCGCAAGCAGCAGTTTCCCATCAAATTCGCGGGCGGCGGTTTCTACTGGAATCAGAAGTGTGCGGGACATTTTGGTCGACCAACTTCACATTTGTTACGGTGCCGGGTTGGCGGATCGCAAATCTGTCTGTCAGAAATTGAATATCGCCGTGGAAAAGCGCGCAAATCATTAACAGTAAACAACAACCTCCGTCCAGCCCTGCCGCAGGACCGCCACCGTTTTTTGCACCTGCGTTCTCATCCTCGAAATTTCAGCTTTAGGATTTGCTTCAACCCGATAAGCGGAGGCTGCCGGTTCTTACGTCCCGGCCTATGATTTCTCGACTTTATCTTGCCTGGCAACTCAAGCTGTCTTGTAAAGATGCGCCCGTAAAAGACGGTTGACGTGCCAGCTGTGCGAATGAGTGGTTTGTCGAACGGTGAATTTTGTCTACAAGTGCGCCGGATGACAGGTTAGCAACAAGTTTGAAATCGTCCGTTCACATCAAGGTAGACACTCCAATGAAATTTATGAAGTTCCGCCGCTATCTGGATTTTGGTTCACGGCATTCTTCGTTCGACGAACGCAACCAGCTTATCGCGTCGGGAATTGGCAAGGAGCACTCCTGGATACTGGATGTTGGCTCCAACATTGGCCAAACATCAAATTTTCTTGCATCAAACGGACACTTTGTGGTCGGCGTGGAAAAATTCGAAAAGGAGCACAAAATCGCATGCGCCAGATCTGTACCCGGGACGGCGTTCATGCGTACTTCCGTGACTCCGGAATTTATCCATTCAACGGTAAACTGGGAGGCAATTTTGTTGCTGAGTGTCTTGCATCGAATTTATTCTTTCGAAGGCGAAGAATTCATGAGATCGGTACTGAAGGCATGCGGCGAGAGGGCTAATCAGTTGTTTATTGAAGGCAGTACACGCCAGGCCAGATATATGAGCGGCGGTCATCCAGCACCCGGGTTTACCGACTTTGACACCCAGGATGCCGGGCGATGGCACCGGGAGTTGTTTCAATCGGAACTCGGCCACAACTGGCAGATATCGGAGGCCAGGGTTCTGGCTCACAGCAAGTCGGAACCACACAGATTGTTCTTCCATGCCAAAAAAACAACCAGGTGAATGTCCGGTATGGGTTCAGAAAACAGGACACTGAAGCTGATCAAGACCATTGTCGGCAGAAGCTATCGGCGCATGACCATAGATCCCGCGGACATCGGTTATCTGCAGTATCCGGAATTTCGTAGTTCGCATCAGTTGTTCATCAGACCCAGGACCAGGCGCCTTGCGGGAAATTGGGATCAGGAAATCGATGCAGATGTCTTCTGGAGCTCAGTCTATGAACCTGCGCGGGACGCTGTAAGAGGAATGGTTCCGCTGCATCGTTATGTTTTTTACAGTTCCCTGGAAGCCCGTTTTCTTGATAACGAGCCCTGGCAGGACACCAGATGGTATCGATGGCTGATAGCCCGGCAAGACAACGCTCCGGTTCGGCGTTACAGAAACAAGGATGAGGTGGCTGAACGTCTGGAGTTTCTCGAAATGCTATATTCTGACTTCAAGTCTGGTCAGTATCGTGACGAGGCTGTCAGCCGGCCGATCATAAATATCGGCCGCCAGGGCAGACTGGCAATTGAAGATGGCCGCCACCGGCTTTGCATGGCCAGAGTGGCAGGTCTGAAGCAGCTTTCCGTGGATGTAAATGTCATTCATGCCGATACACAGCAGGTTCTCTTCGAAGAGTAAGGGCGGATGATACCTGTTGCGGTTTCTGCACGCCTCGCCGGCAGATAAACGGATTTCAAACAAGTTTCCTGGTTTTTGGCGCGTTTCACGGGTGTTTTCACATGTTGAGGCAACGTCTGGAAAATGTACGTGCACGCCACATTCCATCACAAATTGGTCCTGATCCACCACAAATTGGTCCTGACATTTCCTTGTGACCTGCTTCTCGCTGCCGCATTGGGAGGTCACCTTCTGCTTCGTGGACGGCAGCTAAACGATCTCACCGGCTGCTCTTTGAGACAGGCCGTGCAGGTCGCTATAAGTCTAACTGGAGAATTTAAAATGAAAAAGTTTCTTGCAATCGTACTCGCCACTGGTTTCGCTTCAACCGCAGCACTGGCTGCTGACTTCACCGCTGTAGACGCTGACCAGAACGGTTCAGTATCCATGGAAGAAGCCAAGGCTGCTATGCCTGATATGGCTGATGACGCATTCAAGGCTGCTGATGGCGACCAGAATGGTGAACTGAGTGCAGACGAGTGGGCCGCAATCCAGGGCTAATTCGAGCCTAACCCACTACTGATGATCTGGCCCTGCCGGTTTCGCGGCGGGGCCTTTTTTTGTCAGGTTCAATACGTCTTCCAGCCTGTCTCCCATGGCGGTCATGGAGAATTTGTCGCGCACCGTATCGCGACCGGCCACGCCAACCGCCGCAATGTTGTCATCCGACATGATACCGGCAAGGTCGCTTGCCACCCGTGACGGGCTCCGCGAGCGTGCAGCGTATGCATTGATCCCGTGTTCGATGAACTCGCCATGTCCGCCAACCAGCGTCGCATAAGCGGGCACTGCGCAGTTCATCGCCTCCAGCAGTGCGTTTGATATGCCTTCCTGCGCGGACAGCAGTACAAACAGATCACCTGCAGCTATGTGAGCTGTCGGGTTTTCGACATGTCCGGTAAATTCAACCTGATCTGCAAGGTTCAGCTTTGTTGCAAGGCTGGCCAGTTTCTCACGAGCCGGGCCGTCGCCGATCAGCTTGACGTGAATCTTTTCACGCAGATGATGAGGCAGCAGGGCAACCGCCTTGATCAGGTGTTCCATTCCCTTGCGCCAGGACAATGTACCTACGCTGGTAATGGTGAATTTGTCAGGCTGGCTGGCCACACCGGTTGCCGAACGCTCCACAATACCATTGTAGATCACATGGATACGCTCAGGCTTCACAAACGGTGCCCGCGACAAGACCTGCTTGATGCGTTGTGTGTTGACGATAATGGCGTCCGGATAGATGCCATAACCGTACCAGTCTACCACCGGCCGCCATGGCAGGCGCACGATGCCGAGCCGCAGCACAAGCGCTATGCCCAGTTTCCGTGCAAGACGGCCACAGGCGAAGTACATGTTCTGGCTTAGCGGGACGATGCAGTCGATCTGATGCTGCCGGCAGAATGCGGCCATGCGGTCCAGACCGGATTTGTCCCACATGGATTTGGGTCCGTCATGCCACAGATGCTCCGCGCGCGCGAAATTGCCGGCATGGGCTTTGTCAGGACAGGCCATCCATACCTGGTGCCCGCGCCGTTCCAGCTCGGCGATTGCCATACTGGCCCAGCGTTCGGTACCGCCGAAATGTTCGGCGGAGCTGACAATCAATAGCCGCATGGATTTTGACGCCCTGACAGGAAAACACTACCACTCAATATACCGGCTTTACGCCAACCAATGAACCGGTTATTGCAGGCACGGTTTATATTGTTTGGAGTCAATTGACATGAGCAGCGCACAGAAAATCCGCGTCGCGGTAATCGGGGCATCAGGCTATACCGGCGCTGACCTCGTGCGACTGGCGTATGCTCATCCGAATATGGAAATCGTGGCGCTGACGGCCAACTCCCATGCCGGTAAGCCAATGGAAGCGGTTTTCCCTCATCTCAGTGGCCTGGGTCTGCCCGGGCTTGTCACCAATGATGAGGTAGACTGGTCGGGTGTCGATGCCGCGTTTTGCGGCTTGCCGCATGCTACAAGCCAGCAGGTCATAAAGGTGTTGCCGGAACATCTGAAGATCGTGGACATGTCGGCTGACTTCCGGCTGCGCAATCCGGAAACCTACAGGCAATGGTACGGCAATGAGCACGCCGCGCTCGATCTGCAGGCCGATGCGGTCTATGGACTGACCGAACACTACCGCGACCAGATCGCCGGTGCCAGGCTGGTTGCCTGTCCCGGGTGTTACCCAACCGCCGTTCTGATGCTGCTGCTGCCGTTGGTGGCGGCCGGGCTGATTGATGCATCTGATCTGGTCATTGATGCCAAATCCGGTGTGTCCGGTGCCGGGCGTGCGCTGAAACAGAACACCCTGTTTTGCGAAGCCGGCGAAGGCATGGGACCATATTCCATTGGCAAGCATCGTCATGCGCCTGAAATCGAGCAGGAACTGTCGCTTGCCGCGGGCCGGGAAGTGATCGTGAACTTCACGCCGCATCTGGTACCGATGAGCCGCGGAGAATTCATCACCGCCTACGCCAGACTCGCCCCGGGCAAAACTGCAGGTGATTGTCACGACGTGCTTGCTGAACGCTATGACGACGAGGCGTTCGTCAACATGGCGCCGGACGGCGTAATGCCCGCAACACAGCTGGTACGCGGTTCCAACCGGGTCATGATGGGCGTGGTTCCCGATCGGATTGAGGGCAGGGTCGTGCTTCTGTCGACACTGGACAATCTGGTCAAGGGCTCTGCCGGTCAGGCGGTGCAGAACTTCAACCTGATGTTCGGATTGCCGGAAGCAACCGGCCTTGAACAGGTGACATTGTTCCCGTGACGATGCTGTTTTCACCCTGTGTGATCAAGCAGGTCAGCCTCCCGAACCGGGTGGTCATTGCGCCCATGTGCCAGTATTCCGCACACGACGGACTGTTTTCTGACTGGCATTTCGCAAATTATTCAAAATATGCCCTGGGCAGGCCCGGTGCGATCATTCTGGAAGCCTGTGCCGTACAGGACATCGGCCGTATCACTCATGGCGATCTCGGTATCTGGTCAGACACACATGCCGATGCCATGCGTGGCGTCGTAGATTTCATCAGGGGGCAGGGTGTGGTGCCGGGTATCCAGATTGGCCATGCGGGTCGCAAGGCATCCATCCAGCGACCCTGGCACGGCAATGGGGCGCTGGACGAAACCGATGCGCTGCGCGGTGAGACGCCGTGGCCGGTGATCGGTCCAAGCCCGTTGCCTGCCGGCAAGGGCTGGCTGGTGCCGCGTGAAATGACCGGGGCTGACATTGCCCGGGTCACAGCCGACTTTGTCGCTGCAGCAAAACGCGCCGATAACATCGGCATGGATATTCTGGAACTGCATGCCGCCCATGGCTATCTGTTGCAGCAATTCCTGTCGCCACTGTCCAATCGGCGCACTGACGAGTATGGCGGCAGCCGCGAGAACCGCATGCGGTTTCTGCTTGAAGTAACCGAAGCGGTTCGCTCCGTGTGGCCGCAGGCCAAGCCGATGTTTGTGCGCATTTCTTCCGTGGACGGGTTTGAAGGCGGCTGGAGTATTGAAGACTCTGTCGTATTGGCGAAGGCATTGAAAACTGCCGGTGTGGATGTCATCGACTGTTCTTCCGGTGGCAATGCCGCGGCAGGTGCTACCGCCTCAACCGGCTATCGCGGCCCCGGATTCCAGGTGCCGTATGCTGAACGGATCAGACGCGATGCCGAAATCCAGACCATGGCGGTTGGGCTGATACTGGACGGCCCGCAGGCCGAAGACATTCTGCAGAACGGTGAGGCGGACCTGATCGCGATTGCACGCGAAGCCATCAATGACCCGTTCTGGCCGCGTCACCAGGCCCGGGCGATGGGGGTTGATATGGATTTTGCCAACTGGCCCGAACAATATGGCTGGTGGCTTGATCGCCGCGCCCGGGGCCTGCATCAATTGGCCAAGTCGGAAAAATAGCACTTTCGCCAACCATCATCTTAATCGAATGCCGAATTCCGTCGGATTTGAGATGGATCAACGACGTAAAGTCAGGCGTAGAGCACTCTGCTGTCCATATTTGTTGCTGCGGCACACTGCAGGAGGACACGCCGATGCTTGATATCTCTCCGGAAAAGGTGGCTCACGTCATTGTGCGGGCCCGCGAACTGGACGGCAAGGTTGCCGCCTGGGACGGTGATGGTGATGAGGCAGACGCCGACAGCATCCTGGAAGCCCGCCGCGACGACCCTACAGAAGCCGAACTGCGCGGGTTCATTGATGACATGAACGTCGATGAACAGGTGGCGCTGGTTGCACTGATGTGGATCGGGCGCGGCACCTATGAACCTGACGATGTACAGGAGGCGCTGGACACGGCTCGCTCGGAACGGGTCAACAGAACCGAGGACTATCTGCTGGGTGTGCCCCTGCTGGCAGACTATCTGGAAGACGGTCTCGACAAGATGGGGATTTCCGTTGAGTCAGCAGGAGAAGGTGTTCTCTAGTTGCCCTTCACCTTCACATAGGAGCCCGGTGCCGGTTCAATCGGTTGCAGCTTGCCGAGTTCCGGATCCCTTGCAGGCACCTTTTTCCCCGACCTGTCGGCCAGCCAATCCATCCAGTGCGGCCACCATGATCCGGGGTGCTCTTCGGCCTTTGCCAACCATTTTTCAACCGTGTCGGCACCCTTGTCATTGGTCCAGTACTGGTACTTGCCGCCTTCGGGCGGGTTCACCACACCGGCAATATGTCCGGAACCAGCCACGACAAGCTGCGTGTCACCGCCCAGTATCTCACCGATCTTGAACACCGACTGCAGGGGCGCGATATGGTCCTCACGCGCGGCCAGATTGTAGACCGGTATCTTGACCTTGCTCAGGTCAATACGCACCTGGTCGAGCGTCATCTTGCCCTGGCTGAGATGATTGTAGAGGTAGCACTCACGCAGATAGAACGAATGGGTGGCCGCCGGCATGCGCGTCGGATCGGCATTCCAGTACAAAAGGTCAAAGGGCATCGGATCCTTGCCCTTGAGGTAGTTGTTCACCACGTACGACCAGATCAGATCGTTTGATCGTAACAGATTGAAAGCGTTTGACATTTCCTTGCCATCAAGGAAGCCGTCTTTCGCCATGCGCTCTTCTGTCAGAGATATCTGCTCTTCATCGGCAAACACTTTCAGATCACCCGCGTGGGTGAAATCCACCTGGGTCGTGAAGAAAGTAGCAGACTTGATACGCTCATCGTTGCGGGCCGCCATGTAACCGAGTGTCGAGGCAAGCAGCGTGCCGCCAATGCAATACCCGATGGCATTGACCCGTTGTTTTTCGCCGGTCTGTTCCTGGATTTTATCGATGGCCGCGAGAATGCCGCCGTGCATGTAGTCGGCAAAACCCTTTTCAGCGAGCTTCGCATCCGGATTTACCCACGAGATGACAAATACCGTAAGGCCCTGTTCCACGCACCAGCGGATGAAGGATTTTTTCGGATTGAGATCGAGAATATAGAACTTGTTGATCCAGGGTGGCACGATCAGCAGCGGGGTCTTGTGCACTTTCTCCGTGGCAGGCGCGTATTGAATAAGTTGCATCAGCTCATTCTGAAATACCACCTGGCCGGGCGACAAAGCCATGTTTTCACCCAGTGCAAAAGCGCTCATGTCGGTCTGCTTGATACGCAATGAACCGTGGCCGGCTTCCAGATCGCGGGCAAGGTTGTTCATGCCGTCGAGCAGGTTCTGACCGTTTGACGCGAGCGTCTGTTTTAGTACTTCCGGGTTGGTGACCGCAAAATTCGACGGCGACATGGCATTGGCGATCTGGTCGAAATAGAAATTCGCCTTGTGCCGGGTTGCCTCGTCGGTATCTGCGGTATTGGCAATGGTCTCATGTGCCCATTTGGCTGTCAGCAGGTACGCCTGCTTGAAAAAGTCAAATGCCTGATTACGCGACCAGTCGGGGTCTTTGAACCGCTTGTCGCCACGTTCTGGTGTTGCAACCGGATCGGGGTGTTCTCCCATCATCCGGGCCCATGAATTTTGCCAAAGCTGCGTATAGCCCTGCCAGAGCTGGAAACTGGCTTCGGCCCAGCGTTCAGGGTGTTGGGCATAGGATTGTGCAATTTCGGTGAATGTCTTCAACACCGGTTCAATGGGTTTGAATGCCTCCCCGTCCACATCGCCGGCGTTTTCCTGTTTTTGCTCAGCCATGTTCTGGGCGATTGCAGCGCCGACCTGCAGTGCCTTGGACAGATTGTCCATCAGCTGGATTGGATCAGGCAGGTGAAAGCCGGCAGGATCCTGGGGTGCTGGGCTTTTTGACATGCGGTGTCTGTCCAATCGGAAATGAGCGCGAACAAGTATGGATTATGACAGTAAAGCAAGTCCGCTGCATGACAAGGGCGGGTTCATTGTGTCGTTAAAATCCGCCAGCACATTGTCAGTGCACCGCATTCACTGTGTCGGTTTGCCGTCCTGCCTGGTCCGGTATTGCGAACTCACCAGGCCGGACGCAAATGACCGGGTCTCCAGGTGCTCAAGGTCGACGTCGCGGTCAAGCGGGCCAAAAAACGGCAATCCTTCCCCGATCAGGATCGGAATGTGAGTGATCGTGATGTCCGAAATCAGCCCGGCGCGCAGAAACGACTGGATGATTTTTCCACCGTCAACATAGGCCCGCTGCCAGCCCTTACGGCCAAGTTCGTGCATTAATTCACCCGGCTCAAGGGTTGAAAGCGCCACCTTGTTCCGCAACCCGTCCGGAATGTCTGTATCGGTCAAAGTCTGGCTCATCACGACAACCGGCTTTTGATAGGGCCAGTCATCGAAGGTCAGGACTTTTTCAAACGAACCGCGTCCCATGATGAGACCGTCTACCGATGCCATGAAGGTGTCGTAGCCGTGATCTTCACCCTCGGTCTTCTGCTTCATCAGCCAATCTAGATTACCGTCTGCCCTGGCGATGTAACCATCCAGGCTCATGGCCATGAAAACGTGTCCGGTTGTCAATTTCGATTGCCTTTTGCCAGTGGTTTGGTTGTCAGACCTTCGCCCTTTGTACCATGCCGAACAGGTCGCGTGGATCGTCCGGATCGGCGATCATGTCAAGTTCGACAAAATGCCCGGTGGCCTCAAGCTGGTCGTGCACATAGCGCAGGGCGGAAAAATCCTCCGTGGCGAAACCGACACTGTCAAACAGGGTGATCTGGTCACCGGATGTCCGCCCCTTGGTTTTGCCGGTGATCACCTGCCACAGCTCGGTCACCGGATGGTCTGCATCCAGTTGCTGAATTTCACCTTCAATGCGGGTTTGCGGCGGGTACTCCACAAAAATGCTGGAGCGCAGCAGGATATCCCTGTGCAGTTCAGTCTTGCCGGGGCAGTCGCCGCCAATGGCATTGATGTGGACACCGGATCCGATCATGTTGTCGGTCAGAATGGTGGCGTACTGCTTGTCTGCGGTGCACGTGGTGATGATTTCCGCGCCTGTCATGGCATCTTCCGCTGACGTGCAGGCGACCACTTTCAGGCCGGTATCGGCCAGATTGCGAACCGCCTTTTCCGTGGCGGTTGCATCAATGTCATAAAGCCGGACCGTTTCTATGCCGACGATTTCGCGCATCGCCAGCGCCTGAAACTCGCATTGCGCTCCATTGCCGATCATCGCCATGGTCTTTGCGTTCTTCGGAGCCAGGTGCTTTGCCGCGACTGCTGACGTTGCGGCGGTGCGCAGCGCGGTCAGGACAGTCATTTCCGACAACAGAATGGGATAACCATTGTCCACTCGTGCCAGCACGCCGAAGGCGGTCACGGTCTGGAAACCGCGCGCCATGTTGGCCGGATGGCCGTTGACGTATTTGAAACCGTAGGTCTCGCCGTCACTGGTCGGCATCAGTTCAATCACCCCTTCGTGCGAATGGGCGGCGACACGAGGTGTCTTGTCGAACTTGTCCCAGCGCACGAAGTCCGCCTCGATATAATCGGCCATTTCAGCAATCATCTTCGCAGCACCAATGGTGTTGACGATGCGCATCATGTTCTCAACGCTGACAAACGGCACGAAGGCAAGCTTGGAAGGAGCGGGTGGGAGTTTGGTCATGGTTGGTGTCTTTCTATCGCTGGGAAAGATGGATGCTGATCGGCAGGATCACGGGTCAGTAGCTCCTGGTCGGACGGTCAAGCACCTTGCGGCCCAGCAGGCTGGCGCACAGATCAACCATCAGCTTGGCCGTTCGGCCGCGATCGTCCAGGAACGGGTTGAGTTCAACCAGGTCTAGCGAGGTGACAAGGCCACTGTCGCACAGCATTTCCATGATCAGATGTGCCTCGCGGAACGTTGCGCCGCCAGGCACGGTGGTGCCGACCGCCGGTGCGATGTTGGGTTCCAGAAAATCCACATCGAGACTGACATGCAGCGCGCCGTCGGCTGCTTTGACTTTCTCCAGAAATGCCCGCAATGGTCCGGCCACGCCGTGCTCGTCAATCGCGCGCATGTCGTACACCTGGATGTCGCTTTCACCCAGCAATGCCTTTTCGGCCTGGTCAACCGAACGAAGCCCCATCATGCAGACGTTTGCAGGCTTAACTTTAGCCGTCAGGTCAGGATAGCTGCCTTCAAATCCGCTGTGGCCGGTGAGATAGGCCATCGGTGTCCCGTGCAGGTTGCCGCTTTCGGTTGTCTCAAGTGAGTGAAAGTCAGGATGAGCGTCAAGCCACAGCACGAATTGCTCGCGGCCGTTTTGGTCTGCGGCCTTGGTGACGCCGGACACTGAGCCGATTGACAAGGAGTGATCACCGCCCAGGAATATCGGAAAGTCGGAGCGCTCAATTGCAGCGTTGGCAACCTCGTTCAGCGCGAGTGCCCAGCCGACGGTTTCATTGAGATGATGAACAGCCCGATTGCCGGAGTTCGGCCGCTCGACTTCGCGCGGTGAGATATTGCCGTGATCGGCGACCTGGTGACCCAGCGCCTGCAGTGTGGTTGCGATACCAGCGGTCCGGAAGGCGTCCGGCCCCATCAGACAGCCCTGTTGAGATGTGCCTGATTGAACGGGCGCCCCGACAAGATAACAATTGAGCGACATTGAATTTCATTCCTGTTGTGACTGGGATGCAGTTTCTGATATTGTCGTCTGATCAGATAGTTGAAAAATTGAGCGTTTTATGCATAAGTTTTAGCATATTGATAAATCCATAATACAAAGTGCTAAATCTGATGCTTGATATCTCTGTTACCGACAGACGCCTGATTTACGCCCTCAAACAGGATGGACGTGCCTCTGTCACCACACTGGCTGCCATGCTGAAGGTATCGCGCGCCACCGTGCAAAGCCACATGGAGCGCCTGATTGCTACCGGCATTATCCAGCGCTTTACTGTTGAGGTGGATGCATCGGCTGAGGTGGAGGTTATTCGCGCCGTGATGATGATTGAGCTGGAAGGCACACTGGCCAGATCGGTTACCGGTGCGCTGAAGCGTCTGGCGGAAATTGTCTCGTTGCACTCCACCAACGGCACCTGGGATCTGGTCGCGCATATCGAAACCTCCAGCCTGCCGGAGTTTGACCGCGTTTTGCGTGAAGTGCGCGAAATCAAGGGAGTTCTGAACAGCGAAACCAGCATCCTGCTGAACAAGGCAATCGCCTGACCCCGGTTACTTCAACAGCAGGCCACCATCCACCACTAGGTCGATACCGGTAATATAGGATGCACCATCCGACAGCAGAAAAACTGCTGCTGTCGCCAGCTCGGCCGGTGTTGCGATGCGGCCAAGCGGCACGAAACTGCCGACCTCGGCAATTTTTTCAGGTGTATCCCAATGGGCCTGCAAAGGTGTCTGCGTCAAGCCGGGATAGATTGCGTTGGAGCGGATATTGTCGCCTGCCAGTTGCATGGCCAGCGAGCGTGACAGGGCACCGACGCCGGCCTTCGCGGTTGAATAGGCATCCTGTGGCAGCGGATCACCGCGCAGGCACTGGGTGGTTGAGAAATGCACCATCGCGCCTGCCTTGTTCTCACGCATGTGCGGGACGACGGCCCGGGCCGTATGGACCATCGATTTGAGATTGATGTCGAACACCTGGTCCCACACTGCCATGTCCATGTCGAGAAGTGAGGCGTCGCGTTCAAACCACAAGACACCTGCGACATTGGCAAGGTAGTCTATATGTCCAAAGCGCTGGACACCTGCAGCAATGGTGGCGTTGACGAATTCAGGCTCGGTCAGGTCGCCCTGCGCGTATAGCCGCTGATCAGGTGTTCCGCCCAGGTCTCCCGGGTCAGGTTTCACATCCATCATGATCACTGAACCGGCTGCATCCAGGATCATATTGGCGATCTGGCGGCCCATGCCGCCACCGGCGCCTGTGACGACTGCAACGCGGTTGGAAAAATCAAATGTAATCATGTGCTCACTGTTTCCGCAGGTTGTGGTTTGCAGTAATACCAAAGGGAATAATTATTGACTCTTTTGACCGATTTTTCACGTTTGCTGGCTAGGCATGCTTCGCGCCATGGTCTTCCTGACCACAAGTGAAGCATAACGACGTCCGGCGGACGCGAAAAACCGGCCTCCGGTGGGCCAAATCCGTCCATCTGATGCGTTGCGGCGCTTGCCCGATGCACCCGCATCGCGCCTGCCAGAGTGAACGGATTTGCCTCCATCAAAAGGGTCAACAATTATTTCCTTTGGTATTATTATCGCGGTTTTGCCATTTATCATCAATGCCGCTTGCCGCAACTGTTGACCCACACGTTGCCATCGCTTGAAAACCATCTCCAAACAGCGCATAGAGGGCGCAAAATCATGTGACTTTCTTCAATTGATGCGAGCTTGAATACCCGATGAGTGACCCTTTACGAATTGGTATTGCCGGACTGGGCACTGTCGGAACTGGCGTGCTCGATGCAATTGCCCGGCATGGCGAATTGCTGTCAGCGCGTTGCGGACGGTCCATTGAGGTCACAGCCGTGAGCGCGCGCGCAAGATCAAAGGCGCGCGGCGTCCATGATGTTTCACGCTTCACCTGGTATGATGACGCAGCGGATATGGCGGTAAACGGCGATATCGACGTCCTTGTCGAGTTAATCGGCGGCGAAGATGGTGCCGCGCGCGCCTGTGTTGAGGCAGCACTGAAGGCAGGCCGCCACGTTGTCACCGCCAATAAGGCCCTTCTGGCGCACCATGGTGTTGCACTGGCCCGGCTGGCCGAGGCCAGCAATGTGGCATTGAACTATGAAGCAGCCGTTGCCGGGTCCATTCCGGTCATCAAGACGGTGCGGGAAAACCTGGCCGGCAATTCGGTGTCGCGCCTGTTCGGTATCCTGAACGGCACCTGTAACTTCATCCTCACCAAAATGGAGCTCGAGGGCCGTGATTTTGCCGACGTGCTGAAGGAGGCCCAGGAGCTTGGCTATGCCGAGGCAGATCCGACCTTCGACATCGGCGGTTTCGATACGGCACATAAACTGGCCATCCTCACTTCACTGGCATTCGGCACCGAAGTTGCACTTGATGACATGTACATCGAGGGCATCGAAGACATCACGCTTGCCGATATCCGCAATGCGCATTCGCTGGGCTATAAGTTCAAGCTGCTGGGTGTGGCCAACCGCACCGAAGACGGTATCGAGCAGCGCGTTCATCCGGCACTTGTGCCGCTGGGCTCGCCCATTGCCGATGTTGGTGATGCCTTCAATGCCGTGGTGCTGGAAGGTGATTTCTCCGACACGCTGTTCCTTGAAGGACGGGGAGCAGGTGGTCATCCGACGGCATCATCGGTCCTGGCTGACATATGCGATATCGCCCGTAGTACGGTTTTGCCGGTGTTTGGTGTACCGGCAACCGGGCTCATGCCGTTCAGGCGCGCGGCCATGCGCGCGCATGAGGGAGGCTATTATGTTGCCCTGGACATGTTTGACCGGCCAGGCGAGTTGGCCGGAGTAGCAAAAGCCTTCGCAGACGAGGGCATCTCGATTGAAAGTGTCATTCAGCGTGGCCCGGCGATCAGCCGGTCGCAGGCTGATGCGGATATTGCGCCATTTGTGTTGATAACTCATGACACGCTGGAGAGCGCCATGCGGGCTGTACTGGACAAAATAGAGGCTGCCAAGCATGTTGCAACCCGTCCGCGCATGGTGCGGATTGAACGTCTGTGAGACTAGGGTCAGGGCCCATTAATCTTATGCAATTCTGTTTGAAGGAAAACATTCGAATGACGGTGAAAAAGCGCAAGGCAAGGCTTTGTGCCTTGTCGAGCATTTTTCGACTTCAGGCGGGTGTTTTCCTTCAAACCCGAAGGGCGGGGTCTATTTTGCCCCTGACCGCGTTGAAAGGTCTTGAAAACCGGACGGTTTCCTGCGAACTCTCGCCTTGTCAGACGCAAAATATCCTCCCGCAGAATGGATAAGATTAATGGGTCCTGACCCTAACTGAAACAAGAAGTGAAGATAAGATCATGCTGAACCGTATGTTGACCATTGAGATTGCCCGGGTAACCGAGGCTGCTGCGATTGCGGCTGCAACAATGCGCGGCCGCGGCGATGAAAAGCAGGCTGACCAGCTTGCCGTCGACGCCATGCGCACCGCGCTGAACGATATTGACATGGACGGCAAGGTGGTCATCGGCGAAGGCGAGCGCGATGAAGCGCCGATGCTGTATATCGGTGAAAAGGTCGGTACCGGCACAGGCCCCAGGATCGATATTGCGCTGGATCCGCTGGAAGGTACCACGCTTTGTGCCAAGGCCATGCCGGATTCACTGGCGGTTATCGCAATGGCGGTCGGCGGCAGCCTGCTGCATGCGCCCGACAGCTATATGAGCAAGATTGCCATCGGACCCGGTTATCCCGAAGGCACCATAGATCTGGATGCATCGCCGGAAGACAATCTGAATGCGCTGGCCAAGGCCAAGGGCGTGAATACCGAACATCTGACGGCCTGTGTGCTGGATCGTCCCCGCCATGCTGAACTGATTGCCGCGATACGCGCCACCGGTGCCGGTGTCCGCCTGATCAGCGACGGTGACATCGCCGGTGTCATTCACACCACCGACCCGGACAATACCGGCATCGATATCTATATGGGGGTTGGCGGTGCGCCGGAAGGCGTGCTGGCGGCAGCCGCACTGCGCTGCATAGGCGGCCAGATGCAGGCCCGTCTGGTGTTTCACAAGGCCACCGACCGTGACCGGGCCCTGAAAATGGGTGTCGAAGACCCGGATGCGAAGTTCGACATGAACGAAATGGCGTCCGGTGATGTGATGTTTGCAGCGTCCGGTGTGACCGACGGCAGCATGCTAGCTGGCGTGAAATTCGGCAGGGATCACATCACCACGGACACGGTTGTGATGCGTTCTGCCACCGGCACCGTTCGCTGGATCAAGAACCGCCGCAAGGTGGCATGAGCTGAATGGGGCCTGACTCCAAGGCCTTTCTGGGCGTTGAACGCTCGATCACCGGCAGGCGGTGGACACCGCGCCTTGACACCGACCGGATGGCACAAGCCATCTCGCAGCAGGCCAATGTCAGCGATATCATGGGCCGCATACTGGCGGCCCGCGGTGTATTGCCTGAAACCGCTGCGGGCTTCCTGGAGCCGACACTGCGTGACCTGATGCCGCCTGCAGCACACATGATGGATGTGGACGCAGGCGCTGCCCGGCTGGCCGACGCGGTCATGTCCGGTGAAGCCATTGGCCTGATCGGTGACTATGATGTCGACGGCATGACGTCGTCGGCTCTGATGGTGGATTTCCTGACGGCTGCGGGCGTGCCGCCGCGCGTGCATATCCCGCATCGTGTCGATGAGGGTTACGGCCCGTCTGTTGCCGCCGTGGAGGATCACAAGACTGCCGGTGTTGAGTTGCTGATCACTCTGGATTGCGGGGTCATGGCGCACGATCCGCTGTTGAAGGCGCAGCAACTTGGCATGGATACGGTGATCGTCGATCACCATCAGGCAGGACATGAACTGCCGCAGGCGCTCGCAGTGATCAATCCGAACCGCCTGGATGACACCTCGGGCCAGGGCGCATTGTGCGCTGCCGGTGTGGTGATGGTGCTGATCGGTGCAACCTCGAAGCAGTTGCGCACTCGCGGCTGGTGGAGTGATGCGAGGCCGGAACCTGACCTGATGGCGATGATGGACCTGGTGGCGCTCGGCACGGTGTGTGACGTGGTGCCGCTGGTTGGCTTGAACCGGGCGTATGTACGCCAGGGCCTGAAGATCATGGCCCGGCGCGACCGGGTAGGGGTTGCCGCCCTTGCCGACGTGGCCCGGCTGTCGCGTCGCCCGGATGCCCATTCACTGGGCTTTGTTCTGGGACCGAGGTTGAATGCAGCCGGTCGCATCGGCTCTGCCATGGACGGTCTGGCACTACTCACCAGCCACGACAAGGGTCATGCCATGCAACTGGCCCAGTCGCTGGAAGAGATGAACAAGAAGCGCCAGGCCATCGAACTGGCCACGGTTGACCGTGCTGTTGAACAGGCAGAAGCCATGTTGGGTAAAGAGGCCAAGGTACCGGTGCTGGTGGTGGCAGGTGAGGGCTGGCATCCCGGTGTGCTCGGACTTGTTGCCTCGCGCCTGAAGGACCGGTTCGACAAGCCGGCCTTTGCCATTGGTTTGCCGAAGGACGGCTCTGCGGCTTCAGGGTCCGCACGGTCCGTTGCCGGTGTCAACCTGGGCGCAGCCGTGCAGGCGGCTGTGGCAGCCGGTGTTGCGGTCAAGGGCGGTGGTCATGCCATGGCAGCCGGTATCACGCTGGAGCAGGCCCGGCTGGGCGACCTCAGGGCCTTCCTGGAACAGCAACTGGCTGCCGAGGTCGACGCCGTGGCCAGTGTGGATAATCTCACCATAGACGCCGCCATCGCCGCCTCGGGTGCCTCAACCCGTTTCATAGAAGACCTGGATCGGGCAGGGCCGTTCGGTCAGGGCAACCCGTCACCGGTGTTTGCCCTGCCATCGCACAAGGTGGTCTATGCAGCGCGCGCCGGGGCTGACCATGTCCGCTGTACGCTGGTGCAGTCGGACGGCACGCGCCTGAAAGCCATTGCGTTCAGGGCCATGGGCACTGAGTTGGGCGAAGTGTTGTTGTCGGAACGCCAGATGCCGCTGCACATCGCCGGCCGCCTCACCATCAATGACTGGGGTGGCAAGCGCGAAGGCCAGCTATTCATCGACGATGCAGCCGAAGTGCCCGGCCGGTAGGCCGGGCACTTGTGCGTCAGTGATCAGTCAAGTTGCTCGCCGGCTGCGACCCAGCGGCCGAAGTTCGGCAGGTCAAGCGTGGCGCCGACACGGTCGAAGTCCAGTAATGTCTGCCCGCCAAAATGATACGAGAAGCCGGCCATGATGGTGTGCTCAGTGCCTCTGGCCGTATCGTCAGGCCCACAGCAACCGGTGTCGAAATGCGTGCCGCGATAGCCGACGAACACGGCACTGTCACCGATCAGCGGCAGACCGCCGATGACGGTGTCATAACGTACACCCCACTGGATCACATCCATATCGAAAGGACGGTCGATATTGGTCCCGTCGGCGTCATCCTGCTCACCATTGGCATAAGCCACTTCACCTTGCAGCCGGCTGTCTGGCGTCATGAACCAGCGCGCCACGCCGCGCACGAAAAATGCATCATGCAGGCCGTCCGGACTTGTGCTGTCGTCGCCTGGTTCGGAATCCAGATAACCGCCTTGTAGGTAGAACGTGACATTATCGGTGTAGAGTTGCGCTTCGCCCCCGGCCGCCCAGAAGTTGTGGCGCCCATTGTTGTTGTCGCCTTTTCCTTGCCCAAATGCACCAAACACACCGAACAGTCCGCGTGACGGATCACGGGCACTTAAATGTAAGCCGAAACCGAACGCATGAGCGAAATCATCATCATCGTTGTCATTTCTGAGGCCGTTCTCGGTAATCTCGTTGTCTGCATCCATCTGCAGCGACAGCATATCGCCGAGTGGCAGGCTCAGACGCCCGCTCTGGCCGCTTGTGAAATAATCCTCATTGTCGGGATCAAACGTGTCGTTGTCACCATTGTCGATACCGGAGATAAAGCTGTAACCAATCCATTTTTCAACCACCCCGGACACAACAAGTTGCTGAACCTGCGACTCGTAATCAGCTGCTTTAGCGCTATTGGCCGAAATCGCAAGTGCGACAGCCATTGCTGAAGTTGCTGCGAGTTTTTTCATGATAAGATACCCCCGGCTGGAAAGATGACTGTTGCCATGCTAGCAACACCAAATTGAATCTGATAGGCTCTACAACGGGTAATTCTTGTTTTTTGCAAAGTGTGATATATTTGTCACAATGATGATTGATTGCCATCGGCAGACCCAGGTATGAATTTTTTCGGGTTTTCCCCGATCAGTGCTTGCCAGCGGGCCGGAACCTAGATATACGGACGCCCGGTGGTGCGCGCCCTTCGTCTATCGGTTAGGACACTAGCCTTTCACGCTGGAGAGAGGGGTTCGATTCCCCTAGGGCGTACCACCGCCTTTTCCCTTTCTATGATGTGACCGTTTTTGCCTGTCCGGCAACATACGGGTCAGCACGTCGTCGCGTCTGACGAAATGGTGCCAGATGGCGGCTATGATATGGATCGCCAGCAACGGCAGCCACAGATGGCTGGACAGTTCATGGATGTCTTCCGCATCCCCCGGCACCAGCCAGACCGGCATGTGAGGAAGCGGCAGGACACCGAACAGGGCAACCTGACTGCGAAACTCCACCGCGTGGGCAGCCAGTCCCGAAAGCGGGATCAGCACCATCAGCATGTAGAACAGCACTTTGATGCTGTTGGCGGCCCATTTTTCAATAGACTTCATGTTTGCAGGATAAGCGGGCGCTGCATGGATCAGCCGCCAGTAAATCCGAAACGCTGTCAGGACGAGCAGTGCTAACCCGCTTGACACATGAAACCCGTATCCGGCTGCTTCTGCAAACTGGTGTGAGGTGTTTTCAGCGATCAGGAAGCCCCCGATCAGCAAACCGGCGGCAAACCAGTGCAGCCATTTCGATACAGCATCATAAAACACCGGACGGTCAGTCATTCTGTGAGCTCCTGAAAATGCTTTATGCAGAGACGTTCACAGTATCCGCATTCCGTCGTGGCCAGGTTACCACTTGTCGATTTTCTCCATGGACTTCAATTGTTCCCGAAGATCATCAAATTTTGATTCGCAGCAGTGCGGCCAGCGCATAAAGCGCCAGATGGAAATGACTGCTCTTTGATCGCGCAAAGCCTTCAACCCTGGCTTTATCGCGCGCAATCATGCCACCGCTGTCATCAGGGGTGAGCACGGTGACGTCGTGGTTGGAAATTTCTTCAGTGCCGGTCTGGTCATTGCCTACAAGCACCTGACCAACCGGCCTGTCCGGTTTTCCATCCGTCACTATATCAATCTTAATTCTGATCATGATCTGATCGTACCGTCATGCCAGCTCTTCGCCGGACTGCCTGAACGCAAAGGCTCCTGATCGACTTTTGTGCCAGTCGTTCAGGAGTTTGCGCAAGCCGTTACAGCCTTGCTACCACTTGCCAATGTTCTCCATGGACTTCCACGGTTCCTGAACCGGCAGGTTGTCGCCTTTCTGCAGCAACTCGATGGAGATATTGTCAGGCGTGCGAATAAACGCCATGCGGCCTTCACGTGGCGGCCGGTTAATGGTGACGCCGTTGTCCATCAGCATCTGGCAGTACTCATAGATATTGTCGACTTCGTAGGCAAGATGACCGAAATTGCGGCCCTCGTCATATTCTTCCGGGTCCCAGTTATAGGTCAGTTCAACCGGACAGTCCGGCGACTCGTCCGACGCCACGAACACCAGCGTAAATCTGCCCTGTTCGCTCTCATAGCGCCTTGTTTCAGTAAAACCGAGCACGTCGCAGAAGAATTTTACTGATGCATCGAGATCCGTGACGCGTACCATTGTGTGCAGATATTTCATGTGTGACCCTTTTGCAGTGTGTGTGATCAGGTTGGTTTTTGATGATGAATGATTTGAACGGCAAACGCGACGCACTTGCAAGGCTTGTCGGCAAGGCAAACCGCATCGTGGTTTTTTCCGGTGCCGGTATCTCAACAGAGTGCGGTATTCCCGACTTTCGTTCGCCTGGCGGTGTGTGGTCGCGATACAAGCCGCTGGACTTCAAGACCTTCATGTCATCGCCCGAGGCGCGCCGCGAGGGCCTGTCGCGATTTCTGAAAATTCGCGACGAGGTGGGCCCGGTTGAACCGGGCAGGGGGCATGCGGCAGCGGCCCGCTGGCACCGCGCCAGCAAGCTGACGGGTGTCATCACCCAGAACATTGACGGCCTGCACCAGCGTGCCGGCGTACCGGCGTCAAGAACCGTGGAATTGCACGGCAACGGCACTTATGCCCACTGTCTTGAGTGTGGCAGGCGCCATGAACTGGACTGGATCGCGGAACAGCTTGAAGCACATAGCGGGGCACCGGCCTGCGTGGACTGCGCGGGCATTGTCAAAACGGCTACCGTCTCGTTTGGCCAGTCCATGCCGGTCGACGCCATGCGCCGGGCCGGCGAGATGACCAGGGACAGCGATCTTTTTCTGGCTGTGGGGTCGTCGCTGGTGGTGGAACCTGCTGCCAGCTTCCCGGCACTTGCGGCACAGCTTGGTGTTCCACTGGTCATCATCAATGGCGAATCGACCCCGGCTGACAGGCTGGCCGAACTGGTCATTCACGATGACATTGGAGATGTGCTGGAGGCGGTTTGACCGAGCCAAACGGCCCTAACTGTCAGCCATCAGCAGGTTCAGTGTCTCGGCATTCTCGGCGATAGCCCGTCTGCCATTGGGGCTCAGCTCGTAAATGCCGGTCTGGACCCGGTCAAACCAGCCATAGTGATTGGCAGACATGATCTGTCGGGCCTTTGCGACACCTGAAGCCTCAGCCACATGAGCCGCCTTGGTGGCGCCATTGCGGTGCAGGGTTCCGGCACAGCGCAGGGCGTCCTGCCGGTACGCAGTCATCAGGGTTTTCCTGGTAGTGCCGCCGGTATTGGGATCGCCGACACGACTTGCAAACTCCTTCAGCAATCGCGCTTTTTTAGGTTTCGACTGGCGTGGTTTGTAGGGTGCCGGGTCGAGGTGAATCTCGGCCAGACCGTCTTTCAGCCGCACCGTGATGAGCCCAAGCCCGAGCCTGCGGCACAGGGTCTTGTTGTTCTTGAGCGATTTCAGAAAGGCGCGACCTGAACCGCGTGGCACGCACACATAAACAGTGTCACTTAACGAGAGCCGGTCAATTGCCTGATGAAACAGGGTCAGCGAAAAGCCGGTCTTCAGTTCCACAACGACCGGGTCTTCCCCGTCGCGGCAGGCAACTACGTCGGCGGCACCGACCTCGCCCTTGACCTCATAGCCCTGTCCTTCCAGGAGTGCCTTGACGGGCGCATAAAGGTCAGTTTCGCGTATCGGTGACGATGCCATGTGACCTGTTTAGCTGATTCATTTTGGTTGGTCGAACGGCTTTACTCAGCACTTCGTGCTTCGTCTTAAATAAAATCGCTCACGCAAGCAGCCTGACGGCTGCGCTCCGCGGGGGCGCACGTCGTGCGGCGCACAGTCGCGCTTGCCTCATCACCTTCGGCGCTTCGGGGGGAGTATATCAAATCGGTTGTGCTGAACTCTGGAACCAGGCCCGACGGGCCTCGGGCCGGTCAGGCCCGCCCTAGCGGAGCGCAGCCGTCAGGCTGCTTGCGTGAGCGTTATAAACCCAACCCGCAAACAAAAGCCCC
>JBDWCA010000003.1:0-251329 GCA_039978075.1 Anderseniella sp.
AAATCAACTGTCCCCAATCTAGTGAAAGACCCCTGAACCGAACCTGAGGCAGGCGTTCATATACGGTTCATGTGGATTTGAGGGTGTGAAGGAGAGGTTTTGAGAGGAGTTCGGCAGGTGGAGTTTATGTCGCTCACGCCATCAGCCTGACGGCTGCGCTCCGCTGGGGCGCACTTCGTGCGACGGCCGGTCGGCCTTGCCTCGGCGCTGCGTGCCTCGGAGGTGTTTATCACTTCGGTTGTTCAGGGTCGGAGAACGGCGCGAAGCACGAAGTGCTGAGTAAAGCTGTTCGACCAGAATAATGAAAAACAGCTTGCCCTACCGATATGATGAACTCCCACTAGGCCCGACCGGGCCTCGGGCCGATCAGGCCCGCCCCCGCGAAGCGCAGCCGCCAGGCTGCTTGCGTGAGCGAAATAGAGCCCCACCTACACCAGCAATGCGCGCTGGTTTACGTCCTTGGTCCAGACATAGGCGCACAGCAGGGGTTGCAGGCCGACATTGGTAGCGTGCGGCACATAGGGCTCGTGCCAGACGGTTTCGCCTGGCTCGCGCGGTGAAAACTCTTCGTCACGCACCCGCCAGTCGCTGGCGCCCGACAAGATCCAGTACAGCTCCGGCGCCGGATGGGCGTGGTTGGGATAGTTAAGCCCCGGACCAAGCAGGAACAACCCCAGCAGGAAGTCATCGCCCGCATAAGCACCGGTCGGCCCGATGATCTCCGCGTAGGCGTAATTGTCCATGTAGTGGGGCTGGCCCATGGCCTCGTTCGAGTAGTTGGGGTTCTGGGCCCAGTGCAGATCTTCCTCAATCGCGGCCAGTGCCGCTGCAACGTCCGGTGCAACCAGCAGGGTCGAGGCAACCACGTCCGGCAGGAACCGGCAGGCCGGCAGGCGCCTGGGCGACGGTGTTGTCAGGGCGGTGGCAGAAGTATCCTGCTGGGCCAGACGTACCAGAGCCTCATCAACACCATCTTCGCCGGCATTGTTGGCCTGCAAAGTCGACCTGATGGCTCGGATCAGCCATTGTGCCGTGTCGTGGACATGCGATGTCATGTGTTGTTTTCTCCCCCCCCTGTATCCAACCGCAATGCTCTTACACAATCGATACCGTGTACAGCCCCTCATCCGACAGTAAAATTCACCAACAGGATTAACGCCGACACGACCCCAATGGCCACTTTGCAGATCGTTGAAACAGGTCCATGCTGGCAGAAAATTCTCCTCCGCCTACCTGGATCAGGTGACATCATGAACGCAATCGACTTCGTACTGGATCTTGAGGCGGCCCGCATTCCGGAAACCGCCTGCCACCATGCCACCCGAGCTTTGATCGATACGCTGGGCGTGGCGGCCGCAGCCACACAGACGGACAACTCACGGCTCCTGCGCGACTTTGCCAGCACGGCGTTCGGTGCGCCGGGCAAAGCAGCAAGACTGATGTTCGACGGGCGCTCCGTCTCCCTGCCCGGCGCCGGCTTTGCCAATTCGGGGTCGATTGATTCACTTGACGGTCATGACGGGCAAAAGAGCACCAAGGGCCATATGGGGGTCGTCGTCATCCCTGCCCTGTTTGCTTTTGCCGAAGGTGAGGTACCTGTGTCCGGCAGGGAGTTCATGACCCGGCTGGTAATCGGCTACGAGATCGCCACGCGAGCCGGACTGGCCCTGCATGCCAGCGTATCGGATTATCACACATCCGGTTCATGGAACGCGCTGGCCGCCGCAGCGATTGGCGCGCGGGCGCTGAAGCTTGATGCGGACTGGACCCGGCACGCCCTCGGCATTGCCGAATACAATGGCCCGCGTTCGCAGATGATGCGCTGCATCGATCATCCGACCATGGTCAAGGACGGCGCGACCTGGGGTGGTTTCACCGGTATTGCCGCTGCCCAGCTTGCCCAGTTGGGCCACACCGGCGCGCCGGCTGTCACCATGGAAGACCCGGACCTGGCATCCTACTGGAATGACCTGGGCGGGCGCTGGTATGTCGCCGATCAGTACGTCAAGCTTTACCCTGTGTGCCGCTGGGCGCAACCCGCCATTGCGGCGGCCCTGTCCCTGAGTGATCAGTTTGATGTGTCTGACATATCTGATATCCGCATCGAAACCTTTCACCAGGCCAAACGCCTGCCGCTGGCAGAACCGGCCAATACCGAGCAGGCGCAATACTCGATCAAATTTCCCGTCGCTGCAGCCCTGTCGCGCGGGCGCATCGGCGTTGAAGAAGTTGCAGGACCAGCGCTGACGGACCCTGACATCCTGCGGCTGGCCAATATGATCGATGTCATCGAGGACGATAAAGCCAATGCGGCTTTTCCGGCGGACCGCCTGGCCCGCGTCCGTATAACGCTGGCCGACGGGCGCACCCTTGAAAGCGGGATGATGAAGGCGGTTGGTGATCCCGAGGACCCGATCAGCGATGCTGATCTCCATGCAAAATTCACAAGCCTGGCCGCACCGGTGCTGGGCGATGCCCGGGCCGAGCGGCTGCTTGAAACGTGCACAGGACTGTGGGAGGCGGACACCGTGTCAGACCTCGTTGAACTGGTAACTCAGCCGGTTGAAGACTAAGCGATCTCCAGCGCCGCCTTGCGACCCTCGTAAATCGCCATGTGGGCCTTGCGCGGGGCGTTGCAGTCGCCGACGACGGCAAACGGCGGGCAATCGCCCAGGGCCTGGATGTCGTCGGAAAACTCCGTATTGGGGCTGGCCACTGTTGCCAGTACCAGGGTTTCAAAATTCCGCTCGAAGGTTTCACCGGTCAACAGGTCGATGAAACGCGCTACCGAGCCTTCATTGTCAGGCTTGCCCCATGATTGCAGCGCAGTATCGGTCAGGGCTACGCCACCGTGACGCGCAAAACGCGCGCGCGCCACATCATCTGCCCCGGTTCCTGAAAGTTCTGCCGCCAATACGCCATTAGCCGTCATGGCGGTTACCTTGTGGCCGGCTTCGGCCAAATAAAGTGCCGTACCAATGCCGCGCCAGGAATGCAGATCATCGAGCACCAGTACCCGCTCGCCGATCATCGCACCGTTCTCCAACACAGTGTGATAGCTGATCACGTTCGCCTCGTCATGGCCCGGCAGTACATCGTTCATCGGAAGGGCCCGCTGGAAGCCGGACGTGACCGGTTTGATGCCGGTTGCCGCTATGATGTGATCAGGATGGAGATGGCGCACGGTCAGCGGAGTTGCGGCCTCACCCAACTTTACATCAACCCCCAGGCGTTCCAGCTCGTGACTGTACCAACTGATGTGATCTGCAATCCTGGACCGGGTTGGCTGACGCCCGGCAAGATGCCACTGGCCGCCGATCATCGGACCGCGCTCTATCAGCGTGACCTTGTGGCCCGCCTCTGCCGCGACCCGTGCCGCTTCCAGGCCTGCCGGGCCTGCGCCTACAACCAGCACAGACTTGCGGCGCTCGGTCTTGGCTATCCTGTCGCCGCGCCATTCCCATTCACGTCCCACCGACGGGTTGACCAGGCAGGAAATCCAGTAGTCCTTGTAGCGGCGCGCAATGCATTGCTGATTGCAGTGAATACACGGACGGATGCTGGCGCCGTTGCCGGCTTGCGCCTTGTTGGCCAGATGCGGGTCGGCAATCTGGGCCCGCACCATGGAACAGGTGTCCGCCTGACCGGTGGAGATGACCTGTTCAGCTTTTTCAGGCGAATGAATGCCTGCTTCCGCCTGAACACGGGCATGGCGCAATTGATGCTTGAGGTGATCAGACAGGTGGGCGCCCTCGACACCTTCGTGAATGTGGCTCGGTATGATCGGCTGGTCGCGGAAATAGCTACCGGTGCCACAGGTTACGTAGTCCATCAGGCCGCGCTCATCGTGCCAGGCGGCAATCTCGCTCAGGGCTTCCAGTGACAAGGCCGCTTCGGCCTTCTGATCGACGGACACTGCCATGCCGATGATGAAGTCGGAACCGCAGGCTTCGCGGATGCGTTTGAGAATTTCAGCCGAAAACCGCACCCGGTTTTCCAGACTGCCGCCCCACTTGTCATCGCGACGGTTGGACCATGGTGTCCAGAACTGATCGACCAGGGAATGATAGGCGGCAAAGATTTCAATGCCGTCAAAGCCTGCCTGCTGGGCGCGATCGGCCGCCGCCACAAACGAAGCTATCAGTTCTTCGATCTCTGCTTCGCTGACCGCATGACCACCGTCTGAGTCATGCATGGACGGCATGCCCGACGCTGACCAGTTGGCATGGAAAGAGTTGGCGCCGTCACCGTGCTGGCCGACATGATAAAGCTGGTGCAGCATGACCGTGTCATAGTTGCTGCAGGCTTCGTTGATCTTGCGCAGCGGTGCGATGATGGCGTCGTCATTGGCCCGGAAATTACCTCGGGTCAGCACTCCGGATGCATGCACAGGCACCGGCTCGACCACGATCATGCCGGCGCCCCCCTTGGCGCGCTCGACGTAATAGGCCTTGGTTCGCCGCGACGGTAATCCGTTCTCGGCCATGTTGTTGGTATGGGCACCAAACACGATGCGGTTTTTCAACCGCTTGTGGTTGATGGTAATCGGGGTAAACAGATGCGGATAGGGATTGCTCATGAGAACATCACATTCAGGTTGCCGTCGAAAATCAACTGGTAGTTGCCGTCGAAAATCAAATCGCAGGGTGCCGCCCGTCACATTATTGTCATAGTTTTTCCACTGATTTGCCAAGTCCTCGTTGCAATTTTTTCTCATTTCGGCTCAAAATCCACGGTCCATGGCGGTTTTGGGCGATACAGTTCGGCAATCCAGTCCATAAAACTACGAACTTTTAACGGCTCATAGAGCCTGCCGGCGCACAGCGCATAGATGCTCAGCATACCACCTGACCAGCCGGGAAGCACCCGCACCAGCTTGCCCGATGCGATATCCCGGTTGGCGATAAAGTCCGGCTGCAGGGCGAGTCCGCCTCCCGCGATTGCGATTTCTTCTATGGCGTCACCACTGTTTGCCGACACCGCCGGCGATATACGCACCTTCTCAAAGGTGCCTTTGCCGTCACGCAGCGACCATACATTGCCTTCATGGCCAAATGTGTACCCAAGACAACGATGATTGATCAGGCATCGTGGCGTTTCGGGACTGCCATGGTTTGCAATGTAGCCGGGGCTTGCACACAGGATCACCTCAGTCCCGGCAATGCGTCTGGCAATCAGATTGGAGTCTGCCATCTTGGCGGTGATACGGATGGCAACGTCGAAACCTTCCTCAACCAGGTCTACAGTGCGGTCGTTCAACGATATGTCCACGGCGACATCGGGATTGGCTGACGTGTAATGTGTGAGGTAAGGCGCCACATGGCGCACTCCGAACGACATGGGTGCCGACAGCGCCAACCGGCCCTGCGGGGTCAGGGTCTGAAGACCGGCAATCCGGTCTGCCTCGTCAAGCTGCGTCAGTATCTGCCGTGCCCGTTCAATATAGGCAGCACCCGTGCTGGTCAGGCTTAGCGACCGGGTTGTGCGGTTGAGCAGGCGCGCGCCGAGATAGGCTTCAAGTTCTGCGACATGGCGCGACGCCATATTGCGTGACAGGCCGAGTGTCTCCGCAGCAGCCGCAAAACTGCCGAGATCAACAATGGTGACAAATACTTCAATGGCGCGAAGACGATCCATATTATCTCCTATTAAGAGATAATATGTCTCACAACCGGCAGATTATCTCCAGCAATAAATATCCTATCTATCAGCCATCGACACTTAATTCATGGAAAGGTTTACTCCAATGAGCAACGATCAACTGACCGCAAACGGCACTGCCCTGCTGCGCATCACACTGGGCATCGCCGCCATTGCACACGGGCTTTTGAAAGTTTTTGTCTTCACCCTGCCTGGTACCGCCGGGTACTTTGAGTCTCTCGGCCTGCCCGGCTTCCTTGCCTACGTCACGGCGTTTGTCGAGATCGTCGGCGGCCTGGCTCTGGTCGCCGGTTTCCAGACGCGACTGATCTCACTCGCCATGATCCCTATCCTGCTTGGCGCCATGTGGGCACATTCCGGCAATGGCTGGGTGTTTTCCAACCAGGGCGGCGGCTGGGAATACCCGTTGTTCTGGGCCGTCGTTCTGGCTGTTCAGGCCATGCTTGGCAGCGGTGCCTTTGCAGTAGATTATATGCAGGCCCGCAAGACATCGGCCAACATCTGATCCTGGAGATAATGACAATGTTCAAAAACATAGACCCTGCTCCGCAAGCACCTGTCGCTTCCGGTGCCCGCATCGGCCATGTCCACCTGAAGGTCGCCAATATTGATCGCGCCCTTGAATTCTACGTGGGCGTGCTGGGCTTCGGCATCAAACAGCGCTATGGCGAACAGGCTGCCTTTATCGCTGCCGGTGACTATCATCATCATATCGGCCTCAACACCTGGGAAAGCGAGGGCGGCTCACCGCCGCCTCGCGGCACTACCGGCCTGTTTCACCTAGCAATCGTGTACCCGGAACGGGCCGATCTGGCAGATGCCCTGAAACGCGTGAGAAATGCAGGTTATGAGCTTGAAGGAGCATCCGATCATGGAGTGTCGCAGGCTCTCTACCTGCGCGACCCCGACGGCAATGGCGTCGAACTGTACTGGGACCGGCCGGAAACGGACTGGCCGCAAAATGCAGATGGTACACTTGCCATGATTACCGAGCGGCTGGACCTGGACGCCTTGCTGGCCGAAGCAGCCTGAACAGTCCTACGACAAACCCGGACCGGTAATTTCTTTCAGCAACTTGCGGTAAATGGCCTCGCGATAAGCGTCATAATCATTGGCGGGCAACACAAAGTGATACGGCCCGCCAATGATTGATTTTCGAAAATAGTGATCAAGCGTCGGCCACTCGTTCAAGATGGCCAGGCCGTTGATGGTAATGCCGCGTGCAATCACTTCATCGCGGGCAACCTCGACGATCTCGCCGCGGTTGTTGCGACCATCGGACGAGATATCTATGACCCGTCGATTGGAGATGAACGGAGCTGCGGTTGCCGCAGCAGCGGCAAACTGCAGAGCTGCACCGATCGCAGTGCCGCCCTCGGCCAACTGCCGCTGAACCGAAAACATCTTCTGCGCAAAGGCATTGGCCGATGCGGGACCATCGATCACTGTCCATGGAGTAGACAAGGCCTGGTTTTCGGCATCCGACCACTGAAACACCGTGACGGCAATGCGCCCCAGCTGCCCGCTCTCGATGGCACGGTGCACTTCTCTGGTCTGGAAGGCCTGACCAATGCCGTCCATCTGCAGGCGGAACTCGCGCGCATCCACCGAATAGGAACAGTCAACCGCCAGTACCAGTATGAGGTCCACTTCACCACCGGCCTGGGCATTGCCGGGACCGGCAACATGCAAGGCACCCGCCGCACTGCCGGCAGCAGCAGCGCCCGAAAGAAACAGCATCCGCCTGCGCGATAGTAGCTGACGAATGCTGTCACTGTTCATGATGATATCGTGTCTCTGCCTGTATGCGTTTAACCGGGTGACAAACCACGAAGGCGTTCAGAGCGGCGACGCAACAGCTCCAGTGTGGTCAACAGGCAAATAGAGATCAGCACCAATACCGTCGCAACCGCAAGAATGGTTGGTGATATCTGCTCGCGGATGCCGGAGAACATCTGCCGCGGAATCGTAACCTGATGCACATCAGCCAGAAAGATCACCGCAACCACTTCGTCCAGTGAAGTGATGAAGGCAAACAGTGCGCCTGAGATCATACCCGGCATAATCAAAGGCATGATCACACGGCGGAACGTGGTCCAGCCGTTTGCACCAAGGCTTTTCGATGCACGTATCAGTGAATTGTCGAAACCGGTCAGGGTTGCGGTAACTGTAATGATCACAAACGGCACGCCCAGCGTGGCATGCGCCAGCACGATGCCGAGATCTTCATTGATGAGGCCCCGGGGGAAAAACGGGAAGGTGTCTTTCTTTGCATAAAAGAAGAACATGCCTGTTGCCGTGATCACCAATGGCACAATCATCGGTGAAATCAACAAGCTTGTTATGGCTGATCTCCATGGCATTTCGGGGCGTGAAAGCCCAAGTGCTGCAAGTGTGCCGAAAAACGTAGCCATGATAGTGGCCAGAACGGCAAACTTGAATGAGTTGAAGGCAGCTTTCACCCAGGTCGCATTGTTCCACATGTCAGACCACCAGCCGTCGACACGATTGGGATCATTCATGCCGAACAGCATGATATCCTGATACCAGCGCGTCGAAAAAGCATTGGGATCAAGTGACATCATCCCCTGCGTGAAGCTGAAATAAGGTTCTGAATTGAACGACAACGGCATTATTATCAGTACCGGCGTGATGAGGAAAATGAAGATCATCGTGCAAATCAGCAGGAATATGTACTGACCGAACTTCTCCAGCCACGTTGTGTAAGGCGGCATATCACTCATAAAATACAGCGGCAGCCCTATAATCAGCGCAAAACCGATCGTGGCAACCAGGGTACCGGTAAACAGAAATGCGATAACGCACGCCACCGCAAAAGCGATGTAACCGGGTGCTGGCAGTTTTTCCAATGCAGTCATGACTTGCCCCTCACCCGAACTTCAGATTGTCGACACCGACAAGCTTGTTGTAGATCCAATAGAAGATCAGCACTATTGCGAGCAGAATGGCACCAAGCGCCGACCCCAAACTCCAGTTGAGTGTCTTCTTGATGTGATCTGCAATGAGATTTGAGATCAGCAGGCCGTCGCTGCCACCCACCAGTGCCGGTGTAATATAGTAGCCGATTGCCAGAATGAACACGAGCAGTGTACCGGCAGCAATTCCCGGTATGGTTTGCGGGAAATAGACCTTGACGAACGAGTAAGTCCCGGTCGCTCCCAGAGAACGCGCTGCCCGCATGTAATAGGGTGGAATGGTCTTCATCACCGAATACAGCGGCAGGATCATGAACGGCAACAGAATGTGCACCATCGCGACAATCGTACCGGTCTGATTGTAGATCATCTGAATTCGGCTTTCCTCGGATATGACCCGGGTGAAAACCAGTATGTTGTTTACAATGCCTTCGGTCTGCAGCATCGCAATCCAGGCGGTCGTGCGCACCAGAAGCGATGTCCAGAACGGCAACAGGACCATGATCATCAGCAGGTTTGAAGTTCTCAATGGCAATGTCGCCAACAGGTAAGACACCGGATAGGCGACCAGCAGGCAAATGAACGTAATCAATGCGGACAGCCACAGTGTCTTGCCCAGAATCGGCAGGTAAATCTGGTACAGCGGGTCAGCCCGGACTATTTCGTTTTCTTCATTATACTTCCTGTCCGTCGCAGCCAGATAGAACGACCCCGTATAATTGCTTGAAATCCGCTGCAGCGTCCGCCAGATGTGCTGGTTTTCCCAACGCTTGTCCAGCGCAATCAAGGCTTCCTTGTAGGGCCCTTCGGTTATGTTCTTGACCTTGCGGGCAGACTTTGTGAACAGGCCGCGCGAACCGGGTATCTCGTAGTTCACACGTGTTGCGAGATTGCCGACGGTCTTGCCAATTTCATTGCTCTTCTTGGCCTCTGTCATGTCTTTGACAAACACTTCGAAAACGGATTCAGGCGGAAGGTCTTCGCCATCCCATTCATGAATCACTTTTGAAAAGTTCGGCAACACATTTGGACCGATCGGACTGTAGATTGACCGGAACAACATCTCGCCGATCGGCAGAACAAACGCGACCAGAAGGAACAGAAGCAAGGGCAGTACCAGCAGCAGTGCCTGCATACGTTGGCGCCTGGTGGCGCGTGCCAGTGAAACCTTAAGTGGCACACCATCGCTGGTGGTTATGCTCTCCGGCACGCCAGATGCAGGTACATCGGTCATAATATGCCTTCTTCCCCATCCCTGTCGGCGGGCCTTTTATACAACCCGTCCAACTATTTCTAAAAAGTACTCAATGAGACCGGACGGATGGCTAGCACCCGTCCGGCCCAGGCTAAATAAGCCCTATTTCGCGAGCCAGGCGTTGAAACGCTCGTTCAACGCATCCTGGTTGTCTGCCCACCATTCAAAATCGTTCTGAACAGCATTGGTCAGGTTGTTTGCTGCCGTTGGCATCTGTGGACCCATGTCGATCTTGCCATCTTCATACTTGCCCACCAGTGGAGCTGAAGACATACGAGCCGGGCCGTACGCAATGTACTTGGCCTGGTTGGCAAGCTGCTGGGTTTCCGTGGAGAACTTCAGGAACTCCATGGCCTTGTCCTTGTTTGGTGCACCCTTTGGAATTGCCCAAAGGTCGATGTCCCAAACCTGACCGTCCCACACGATGACGAATGGCTTGTTCTCTGCGGCAACAGCGTTGAAGATACGGCCATTGTAAGCCGTGGTCATCAGCACTTCACCGTCAGCCAGAAGCTGTGGCGGCTGCGCGCCGGCTTCCCACCATACAGCGTCACCCTTGATGGTGGCGAGCTTGGCGAATGCACGGTCAATTGCTTCAGGCTTTGCCAGTTCAGTGTAAACATCCTTGGCAGCGACACCGTCAGCGATCAAGGCAAACTCAAGATTCGGCTTTGGACCCTTGCGCAGGCCACGCTTGCCGGCCCAGGTCTTGGTGTCGAAGAAGTCAGCCATGGTGGTTGGCTTCTTGTCGCCGATCTTGGTGTCGTCATAGGCATAGATGGTTGACCACACGATGTTTGCTACAGCGCACTCATGCAGTGTACCGGGCAGGAAATCTTCCTGAGCCGGCTTACCGTCAGCACCTGCCGGCAGAGTTGAGGCATCGATCTTTTCAAAGATACCTTCATCGCAACCGCGAACAGCATCGGACAGCTCAACGTCAACGATGTCCCAGGACACGTTGCCGGCTTCAACCTGGGCTTTCACTTCGGCAATACCGCCGGAATAATCAACCGAATTGATCTTGGTGCCGGTCTTGGCAGTGAAAGGCTCATGATAGGCTTTCACCTGGCTCTTCGTGTAGGCGCCGCCCCACGATACAGCCGTAAGCGAGCCTTCAGCACTGGCGGCTGTCGTGACAGCTCCAAGTGCCAGAACCGACAGGCTTGTTGTTAAAAATTTTTTCATCCAGACTTACTCCCTTTGGTAGAACGGAGGCTCAACAAAACCCCCGGTAAACCGCCCTGCTCTCACTATTGAGGCAGAACAGAATTCTATAATTCAATCAGGCTGCCAGATCGTCCAGCGCACGGCAATCCTCGGCCTGCCAACCCAAGGTCGTCGTCTGACCCTGGGTGAGCTCATGATGCTCAGCATTGTTTGGCACTTTGACAATAAAGTCGGTGTGACCGGCAACCGACATACGGGTTCGGATATGGTCACCCAGATAAATCAACTCCTCGACACGTCCTGTAAGCGTAACCGTGTTCCTGGTTTTCTTCGGCTCGATAGCCACCCGCTCAGGTCTGACCGACAGGAGTGTACGCTCGCCCTTGGCACTGACTCCAACGGCAAGCGCTTTTACAACATCGCCTGAGTCCAGTTTCACAGTCGCGAGCTTATCGCGGCCAATCTCCTGAACTGTGCCTCGCAGTTTGTTGTTTTCACCAATGAACTGGGCAACGAAGGAATTTTCAGGCCGCTCGTAAAGCTCTTCCGGGCTCGACAACTGCTGTATGATACCATCTTCAAAAACAGCAACCCGGTCTGACATGGTGAGCGCTTCAGACTGGTCGTGGGTCACATACACCACGGTCACACCGAGAGACTCATGGATATGCTTGATTTCGTATTGCATCTGCTCGCGCAGCTGTTTGTCCAGCGCGCCAAGCGGTTCATCCATCAACACAAGGTCAGGTTCAAACACCAGTGCGCGGGCTACCGCTACACGCTGCTGCTGACCACCTGAAAGCTGTGCCGGGCGCCTGCCGCCAAATTCCGGCAGCTCCACCATTTCCAGCACTTTCTTTACCCGGTCTTCCTGTTCGGCCTTCGACTGGCCTCTAACGGCCAGCGGAAATGCCAGATTTTCTGCAACCGACATATGCGGAAACAGAGCATAGTTCTGGAACACCATGCCAATGCCGCGCTTGTGTGGCGGTACATTATTGATCGGACTGCCGTTGAGGTAAATTTCGCCGTGGGTAGCGGGTTCAAAACCGGCCAGCATCATCAGCGTCGTTGTCTTGCCGGAACCCGATGGGCCCAACATGGTAACAAACTCGCCCGTGGCGATATCGAGATTCAGATCTTTTACGACCAGCGTTTCACCGTCATAACTTTTCTGAACATTCTGAAAGCGAACCATCGGTTCGCCAGTTCCACCAGCATTACCCATTCAACACCCCGAACAACGTTCCACCCAAAGGACCATGCATTTTGACGCACCGTCTCGTTTTTTGCTGAGGCAAACATAAACGCTTGCCTGACAATTTAGCAACAGTGATCATTTTTTCACCATAATCAACAGCGGAAACGCCTTTTCCTATTCAATTCGCGCCATATTGGCCAGATTGGTTAACTCCAAGCAACAAGCGTGCCAAACACTTGCCTGTTCCTCCGGCTTCATTCCACTGTGCGGCAGGGCATTTTAAAACTGGCCGTTGCAGCTTGACGGGACCGTGTCGGGTCGCCAAATATGTCGGCATGAACACTTCAATACAAATGCCAGCCGATGCGGCTTCAGAGATGATCGATCCGTTCGGGCGCCATGTGAATTATCTACGCGTATCGGTTACCGACCGTTGTGACTTCCGTTGTGTGTATTGCATGTCGGAAAACATGACCTTTCTGCCGAAGAAAGACATTCTCACGCTGGAAGAACTGGACCGGCTATGCACGGTGTTTGTCGAAAAGGGTGTCAAAAAGCTGCGCCTGACCGGCGGTGAACCACTGGTACGCCGCAATATAATGTCGCTGTTTGAAAACCTGTCGCGGCATCTGAAAACCGGTGCGCTGGAAGAACTGACCCTGACGACCAATGGCTCGCAACTTGAGAAATATGCCTCACAGATGGTCGACCATGGTGTCAGACGCATCAATGTTTCGCTGGACACAATCGACGCCAAAAAGTTCAAGGACATCACGCGCTGGGGTGACCTGGAAAAAGTGATGGGCGGGATCAGGGCGGCACAGGCAGCGGGACTTGCAATCAAGATCAACATGGTCGCGCTGAAGAATTTCAATGAAGACGAGATCGAGCCGATGATGAAATGGTGCCATGCAGAAGGCATGGACCTGACCCTGATCGAAACCATGCCGCTTGGCGAGATCGAGGAAGACCGCACAGACCAGTATCTGCCCTTGTCGGTTGTCCGCGCCAATCTTTTGGACAAGTATTGCCTGGAAGACATCCCCTACAAGACCGGTGGTCCGGCACGTTATGTCGAGGTCAGGGAAACCGGCGGCAGGCTCGGGTTCATCACCCCGATGACACACAATTTCTGCGAAAGCTGCAACCGGGTGCGGCTGACCTGCACCGGCACACTTTACATGTGTCTGGGCCAGGACGATGCAGCCGACCTGCGTGATCCGCTGCGCGCGTCCGAAGGCAATGAACTGGTGAGCACGGCAATTGATGAAGCCATTGGCCGCAAGCCAAAGGGGCATGACTTCATAATCGACCGGCGCACCAAGTCTCCCGCGGTCACCCGCCACATGAGCGTGACAGGAGGCTAGGACACCGGGCGGCACATGGCACACTGAATAGACCGCCATTAAGCATACCTGCATCCAATTGGCTTGTTGCGGCCTGTAACTGAGTGGATGCCATTGACTTATCCCGGGTAGAATCCGAAACAGAAACGAGGCAGGCAAACAAGACCTCATACCAATGCAATTTCAGGGAGACGCAACGGTGACAATGAACCGACGCAAGGCGATTACACTTATTGGAGGGGCCGCTGCAACTGCAGGTCTGGCAACGCCAGCCTTGTCTCAGAACAGGAAAATCACCGTTGGCGCGCTGCGCTTCACCAGTCATTCCGGCAGCTTCATCGCCTTTGAACGAGGATATTTTGCCGATGCGGGTCTGGACGTCCAGCTGAAGTTCTTCCAGGCAGCCCAGCCAATGGCAATTGCGATCGCATCAGGCAGCATCGATTATGCGGTAACCGCCGTATCGGGTGGTCTGATTTCGCTGGCTCAAAAAGGGGCTGTCAAGGTCATCGGTGGCGCGCTTTCCGAAGAACCGGGCATAGACGGACAGAAAATACTGGCCTCTGATGCTGCGTTCAAGGCAGGCCTGACGTCGCCGAAAATGCTGGACGGCAAGATCTTCGGCATGTCTACGGCAGGCTCGAGTTTCCACTATATGGGCTCAAAAGTCGCCTCGGCCGAAGGCGTGTCGATGAAATTCAAACCGCTGCAAAAGGTCGGCGCGATAATCGGCGCCCTGAAATCAGGCCAGATTGATGCCTGGTCGATCGTGCCGCATATCGCCAAGCCGCTCGCCAAGTCCGGTGCAGCGCACATAATCGGCAACGTCTCCGACTACCTGCCCAATTACCAGATCACGACTGTGTTTACCTCTGCGCGAAACGCTGCGGAACAGAAAGCCATGACGGGTGACTTCCTGGGCGGGTTTTCCAAAGGGGTTGCCGACTACAATGCAGCGATGATTGCCAGAAGCGGTGGCAAGGACGGTGTTGATGACATGGTCCGGCTGATCCATAAATATGTCTACGCGGACCGCCCGCTTGAAAAGGCAGCCCCATCGATCATCAACGGCACCATGCGACTGAACGAGGGAGCTGCCCTGAATGTGGCCTCGATCGAAGATCAGTTGAAATGGTTTCAATCCGAAGCGCTGGTCGATGCCGATATAACGATGGATACGCTTGTTGATGCGAGCTATGTGAAAACGATCCGCGCTTAGGGTCAGGACTACCGCCGGAGCACTGTTCATGGATATCCGTCTATCAGGGATCAGTCATTCCTACGGCGACTTCGAAGTTCTTCGCAACATCTCGTTAGACATTCCATCGGGCAAGATCGTCTGCATTGTCGGGCCTACCGGTTGCGGCAAGTCTACACTCCTGCGGCTGATCGGCGGGCTTGAGGCTCCCAACAAGGGCAGTGTGCTGCAACTGGGTGTGCCTGCCGATGACTGCCTGAACCCGTTGACCTATGTGTTCCAGGATTTTGCCCTGCTGCCGTGGCGTAGTGTGGCAGGCAACATATCCCTGGTACTGGAAGACCATGACCTTTCACGCGCTGATATCAAGAACACCATCAGTGACGTACTTGCCCGGACCAAACTCACCGACTTTGCCCGCGCGCTGCCCAAACAGCTCTCAGGCGGCATGAAGCAGCGCGTGGCTATTGCCCGGGCACTGGCGGTAAAACCCGCCGTCATGCTGATGGATGAACCACTGTCGGCTCTGGACAGCCAGACCCGTGAACTGCTGATGGACGATCTGGTTGCGCTGTGGACACGGCAACCGTTTTCGGCTGTCTACGTGACCCACAATCTGGACGAGGCTGTCCGCATGGGGCATTCAATTGTTGTTCTGTCGCGTTGTCCTGGCGAGATACGGGAAGTCGTGCATCTGGAAAAACCTCTGGACGAGAGAAGTTATGGTGACAGTGATCTGCAGTTCCGGCAGAAATATCTGTGGAACCTGATGCGTGAAGAGGCACAGGCTGCAGACTCGGAGCTGATCAATGTCTGACACGGAAGAAACAGGCATCGCCCGCCAGGTTGCCTTTCGCGGCGGCGGTTTTGCACCGACACCTTATCGCTGGATAGGACTGGCAGTGTTCGTGGTGCTGGTCAGCCTCGCTGAAATTGGCACGCGATCCGGCTTCATCTCGCCACTGACACTGCCCAAGCCGTCTGATGTCTTACTGACTTTCGGCGAACTCTATGATTCCGGACTGTTGTGGACACATCTGGCCCCTTCCCTGACCCGGCTCGCGGTCGGTGCCGCGCTCGGCGCGACGCTCGGCATCGGCGTGGGCGTGCTGATCGGCCTGTTTTCCTATATCCGCGCCGGCATGGTGCCGCTGATCGCCGCGATATTCCCGATACCCAAGATCGCCCTGTTGCCGCTGTTCGTCATCTGGTTCGGTATTGATGAAGCCTCGAAGTATGCGCTGATTGCGTTTGGTACATTCACGCCGACCGTTGTTGCCACCTATGGCGCCGTGGACAATGTGGATCGCACCCTGATCCGCATGGGACAGAGCTTCGGCATGAGCTGGAAATCAATCGTCAGGAAAATCATCCTGCCTGGCGCCATGCCTGGCATTCTGTCAGGTTTGCGCATTTCCCTGGCCATCGCCATCATCCTGCTGGTGGCTGCAGAAATGCTCGGCGCGGAACACGGGATCGGCGCCTACATCCTGGAAGCCGGAGCGCTATACAATCTTGAACGCCTGTTTGCGGGCGTTGTCATCCTGTCCCTGCTCGGCGTGCTGCTCAGCACCGCAATCGGCGCGATCGAGCGCTACGTGCTGCGTTGGCGGACCTGAGCATCAATCATCTCCCTCCCGTCACGTCCAGCAACACGCCGGTGACATAGGACGCAGCCGGAGACAGCAGCCAGACAACACTCTCCGCCACCTCTTCTGCCGACCCGCCCCTGCCCATAGGCACCTGGCCCTGTAAACGCTCAACCCGGTCGGGCTGGCCGGATGAGGCATGAATGTCGGTGTGGATCAGTCCGGGGCGTACCGCGTTTACCCGGATGCCCTGGCCGGCGACTTCCTTCGACAGCCCCAGCGTCATGGCATCGATGGCCCCCTTTGACGCGGCATAGTCTATGAACTCATTGGGCGAGCCTATTCGCGCTGCTGCCGACGACATATTGACGATGACGCCTCCCTTGCCGTCGCGGTCTGTGCTCATGCGGCGTACCGCTTCACGCGCGCACAGGAAACTGCCGGTTACATTAATCCGCAGGGTCTCGTTGATGCGCTCGGCGCCAAACTCTTCAAGCATGGCTTTTTCAAACAATATGCCGGCATTGTTGACCAGCCCGACGAGGGGCGGCATTGCCTCGTCGATCTTGCTGAACATGTCTGTAACTTCGGCCTCCGTGCCCACATCGGCTTTAACCGCGATACTGCTACCTCCCATCGCCTTTACGCCATCGGCCAGTTTTTCTGCCTCTGCGGCAGAGCGTGCATAATTGATAGCCACGTCATACCCGTTGCGGGCCAGCAGTTTCACACAGGCTGCACCAATGCCCCTGCTGCCGCCGGTTACCAGAATTGTGCCTTTGGATGTCATGTTTATTGTGCCCTGTCATGTCGTTAACCGCTCTCAGGGCTATCAGGAAAACTCCTCAAACACGACAATAATTGGCCTCAATCAAGGCGTTTAAGGAGCACCAAGTTACAAACCGGGGACTTCCTATGAATAAATATCTGTTTGCTGCGGGCGTTCTGAGCGCCTGTGCGATCTTTCTTCTCGCCATGGCTCCCGCCAATGCTGCGGAGACCGGCAAGGCGTCCTGGTACAAGATGGGCACCAAAACCGCCAACGGCGAGCGTTTCAAACCCAATGGGCTGACAGCGGCGCACCGTACGCTGCCGTTCGGCACCAAGGTGCGTGTTAAAAACCTGCGCAACGGCAAAACAGTCGTCGTTCGCATCAATGATCGCGGACCATTCATCAAATCGCGCATCATTGATGTGTCAAAGGGTGCCGCGCAGAAAATCGGCCTGATCCGTGCCGGAGTGACAAAAGTTTCGATCAAGGTTGTAAACTAGTCTGAATAAGCACTGGCAGTGGCGCGCAACTCGCCATAAGTTGCGAGCCATGACAATACAAATCGCTACACTTGAAGATGTCCCGGCGTTTGCGCCCGACCCAGCTTTACCACTCGCCCTGCTGGCAGCGTGTCCCGCCTATGCAGCCACGCCACTTGTTACAAAAACCGGCCCAACCGGGCGAACCATGCTGGTCAAGGACGAGACACAGCGCATGAACCTGGGTGCCTTCAAAGCACTGGGTGGGGTTTATGCAGTTGCGCGCATGATCGACGATGCCTGGCAGGCTGCCGGCAATGATCCACTCGGTCCTGACGATTACATGTCCGATGCGGTCAAGGCATTTGCCGCAGACATGACATTCGTATGCGCAACTGCCGGCAATCACGGCATGGCGGTTGCCGCCGGCGCCCGCATCTTCGGCGCACAGGCACGCATTTTTCTGGCCCGTGAGGTACCGGCGGGATTTGAAACCCGCCTGAAGGAAACCCAGGGTGCGCAAGTGGTGCGTGCCGGCGATGATTACGCGCAAAGCCTGGCCGCTGCCGAGGCGGATGCCGCTGAGACCAGCGCCTTGTTGCTGGCAGACGGATCCTGGCCGGGATACAGCGAGCGCCCGCTTATGATAATGGAAGGCTACACGGTCATCGCCGAAGAACTGCGCGAAGCGTTCGAGCAAAGCAGCGACTGGCCCACTCACGTGTTTCTGCAGGCCGGTGTCGGTGGCATAGCCGGAGCCGTCACGCATATGATCCGGGAAAACTGGGCCGTGCAGCCGGAGATCATTATTGTCGAACCCAACGAAGCGCCCTGCCTGACCGAAAGCCATGCGGCAGGATATCCCGTGCAGGTCAAAGGCGGGGTGTCCAATATGGGCAGGCTCGACTGCAAGGAACCCTCCCTCATCGCCTTTGGTATTTTCGAACGCACCGGCGTTCATTTCATGACCGTAACTGACGCTGAGGCCCGGGACGCAGCCAACAGGCTGGGTAGTCAGGGCCTGGCGACCACACCATCAGGAGCAGCCGGTCTTGCCGGTCTCAAGGCATTTGGAGAGGTCGAGCGACCCTTGATCATCGTCACGGAGGGAGCCGTGTAAATGGATGCAAGTGCGCTGAAGGGGAAGAAAATCCTGATCACCGGCGCAGCACGTGGCCTGGGGGCCGCCTTTGCAACCGTGCTGGCAGACGCAGGCGCACAGATCATCATGACCGGACGGCTGACTGAAATGCTGGAAGGTAGCGCAGAATCAATCCGGCTGCGCAGTGGCACCAAGCCGGAAACCCATCTACTGGACTTGTCTGATCCAGGTTCGGTCACCGAGTTCGGCGACATGATCGCAAAAGCCCATCCAAAGCTCGACATCCTGATCAACAATGGCGCGCAGTGGCTGTCCGGTTCGATGGATGACTATGATGCCTATTCGGTCGTCAGCACCATAAATGCGGCAGCCACGGGTACATTCCTTTTGACGCGGCAACTGCTGCCGTCGCTGCTGGCGACCGGTGCCGGTGATATTGTCAACATCGTCTCCATATGCGGTATCGCCAACAGTGCCCTTCAAAGTGCAGCGGTGCCCTATCTGATGGCCAAGCATGCGCAGACCGGCATGACAGATGGATTGCGGCAGGAACTGAAGGGAAAACCGGTGCGCGTGCACGCGCTGTACCCGCCCTATCTGGAAACCATCTCGCCATTGAATGAAGATGACTGGATTGCCGATCGTGGCGATGTGGCAATGACCACATCACGTGATGTCGTGGAAGCAGGTATTTTTGCACTGACCCGCCCGCGCCATGTCACCATGGCGTCGATTGTGCTTGATGCCGATGAGGGCGGACTGTTCAGCTAGTTTGGGCTTGCGACAGGAGCGACGAAGTCTTGCGCCGCCCCTTCCTGGTCAGAAGTGCCAGTTTACCCCGAAGCGGACCGTGTAGAAATTGTCTATGTTAATTGAGTCACCACCGCCCAGATCAATAGACTCATCAAAGATAGCATACAGCAGTTCAGCCTTGACGCTTACATCCTGGTTGATCGCCAGTTCCGCACCAGCGCCCACAACGCCACCAAGCTCTGTGTAACTTGGTGAAGGCCCACCACCTTCGAAGCTGACATCGCCGTCGATTATGGCCAGACCTGCTGTACCATAAAGGAAAATATCATTTGAAGCGACGCCGACCCGGCCGCGGATAGTGGCGAACAGATCAGTGTTCAAGGTTATTTCGCTTCCGGTAATACTCCCTGTCGTGTCAACGTCACCAAAGCTGACGTCACCCTCGATGCCGTAAACCATGTGGCCGTCCTGAGCATTCCAGCCAACCGTAAGGCCTCCCATAAAGCCGGCGTCAGACGAAAATGCGTCAAAGGAACCCGAAGAACTTGAGGAACTCAAATCAAAGCTGGCATCAACTGATCCAACCCCGATGATTGCCCCGATGTACGGACCTGTCCAATCGTGAGTTTCGGCATGATCAGCACGGGATTCCTGTGCGGAAACGCCAAGCGCGACCGCCGACATCGCGACCGACGCGACCAAACTGGTAAGTGGTTTGCTGTACATGGATACCTGCCCCTGTCTAAATTGAAGTTCCAAATTACGATGATTCACGAATTACGCAACGTCGATCTGTCAGCCTGCTGCATTATTTTGGAAACTGTGACAATTTTGTCACACATGCTGGCTGGTCGAAAGCTGCTGGTATACGTGTCATCTTGTGTCCTACCATGCCGAAATCGATCAACTCCCTGACACGGCCCGAGCCTTGAGTGCAAACCAATGAATTTCACCGGAAAAACGGCGACCGGTTCAAGCGCCAAACCAACGATCAATTCACTTCATAAACGCCTCGGCGGTGCGGAAAAAAAGCGCAAGCAGGGCCGGTTGAAGGAAGCGGAAACCGTCTGCCGGGAATTACTGGAGACAGATCCAACCTATGTCGGCGCCCTGCAGACATTCGGCCTTGTAGCCATTGAACAGAAAAACTACCGCCAGGCAGTAACCTGCTTTCTCACTGCCGCTGCGAACGCGCCGACCGACCCTACCAACTTCACCAATCTGGCGGCTGCATGGCTTGGACTTGAAATACCCGATATGGCCGCCGTCATGTTGCGCGAGGCGCTCCGGATTGATGACACCGACCCGGCTGTTCATCACCTGCTTGGCGACGTGTTCCGCCACAAAAAGCAATTTGCAGAGGCGATGACATCCTACAGGGACGCAGTCGCCATTGATCCCGATTTCGATCAGTCGCTGCTGCAACTTTGCCAGTGCTATCTGAACCTCGGGTATTACGACCAGGCAGCTGACATTGTGGCGCGCTTGCGAAAGGTACGGCCTGATAGTGTTTCTGTACTCTACATAATGCTGCAACTGCCGCGGCAATTGTTGGACAGTTCAACCGATCTGCATGGTCTTGTCCGCAAAACCAGAAAGTCCCAGGGCCAGACACAAGCCGAATTCGACACCAAGAAAGCCTTCGTGGAAGCAACTATATTGGACCGGGAGGGCAAGCATGCCGATGCCTGGCAGGTGCTGTGTGACATCAACGGCAAGCTGAACCGTGAGGCGCAGAGCTTGTGGATTGCCCAGTCGGAAGGCCACAAGCAATCCCTTGCCGCCACTACCGCACTTGACGGCAGCAAGTTGCCACGTCCACGCGACAGAAAACCCACCAACGAACCGGCGCCACTGTTCATTCTGGGCCCGTCACGGGCCGGCAAAACCACGCTTGAAACTCTGGTTGGCACACATGACGACGTGAACCGGGGGTATGAAGGTGAAGTAGTTCAGTTTGCCTCCCGGCGAGCGGCTCAAAAGGCCGGCCTTGTCAATATTGCAGATCCTGACCAACTGCCGAAAAACCTGCACGGTGCTTTCGCCACCGAGTTCCGGCAGCGCCTGGCTGAAACCAACCCACACCACAAGCTGGTCAGCATCACCACTCCCGGATTGATTTCAAAGGCCGGTCTGCTGGCGCAATGCCTGCCGGAAGCCCTGTTTGTCTTTGTAAAGCGCAACAGGGATGACACGGCGTTCAGAATTTTCATGAAAAACTACAGTTCGGGAAATCACTACAATCACGATCTCAAAAACGTCTATGCCTACATAGACTGGTATGGCGAGATGATCGGCGTCTTGTCAGAAAAACTGCGGCAGCGCGCAATTATCGTCGACTATGCCGACATGATTGCAGACCCGGCAGCGGCTTTCGCCCGCGTGAGGGATTTGTGCGGATTGCCGGAAGACAACACTCAACTGCCCGACATTGGCTCAGACATCGGCGCGGCTGATCCTTACCTTCACCTGATGCACAAAGTCTGACGTGAATTCGCGAGCAGTCACGCCTCACCCTTCTGCTTTGGTTTGATGAGTGCGAGACCCGCCATGATCAGTACCAGCGCCAACACGATCGAAATGGAGATTTCCTCCGACAGGAGCACTACGCCCCACATCACCGCCGCCGGTGTGACGATGTAGGAAACCTGGCTGGCGAACACCACGCCGCCATGGCTGAGCATGTACAACAACCCGGAATAGGCACTGAGGTGAGCAACCGCCATCAACACGATGGCAAGTTCCGCCGTGCTGGCATCAAACGGCAGCAGATACGGCGCATCTGCCAGCCACAAGGTGACCAACAGCATCAACGTTCCGGCGACGGTCATGCCCCAAAGCGCTGTAGCGGCATCAAGCTCAGCTGGACGTTTCAGGCTGATATAGACATTTTCCACCGCGTAGCTGGTCGCAGCAGCCAACGACACCAGGGTCCAGAACACCTGCCCCGGCAACGGGACCTGCACACCGGGCAGGAACATGACCAGCATGGCCGAAAGTCCGAGCAGGATGCCGGTGAAGCGGCGCCCGTTGGCCTTCTCCATCGACAACATGATCGACAGCCCAAGTGTAATCATCGGGATCAGCGCAAACACGATGGCCCGCAGCCCGGCCGGCAGATGAATGGCTGCATAAAACGACAGTGCGTGCGGGAACGCTGTACCGAGAAACCCGGTCACCAGATAAAACCGCAAGTGCGCACCATCCATAGGCGGGCGCTTGCCACGCGCAAGCAATACAGCACTCAGCAGCACCGCGCCTGCAAAAGCAGACCATAAAGCGACCGTCAGCGGATCAATACCGGAAGCGGTGGCGATGGTGGCCAGCGAAATCGTCAACCCCCATCCAAGCCCGGTAAGCAGCAGGATGACCAGCAGCCATAGAGATTTTGGAGACTGGATTGATGTTGCCGACATATCCTGAACTGCTTTCTTGCCGGGGTTTTTGTGCTGATGCGACCGGCGGAACTTGCATCCGCACAGCGTTACGGCCGAAAGGTTTCAAATCATCGACTGAGCAGCCTGCGTGAGCAGGCAAAATTGGAACAACATCTGAAACCCGATGTTTCCTGCGCCGTGGTACCTCGGTGCTATCCGGGAAGCAAGCCCGTTGAGTGTTCAGGCACTCAGCCCGCTGCGCGCCATTGAACGCTTCGTTGACGGCGGTGTCCGTTGGTCATGACCGAAGTCCATTGGCCGAACTTAACCAGGGTCTGGACCCGGCCACTCGACGCCAACCTCGCGCAGCCCGGACCTGATGCTCCCGTGCATTGGCCTCTCCGGGTTGTGTGACCGTATCATCCCGGCAAATGCGGAAAAGACTTTTTGCATCTGTGGTTTTTTGTATGGAAACACTTCATGCGAATCCATGTCGTGCACAATCAGTGCATTGTCAGCTTCGAACACCACCAGATTGCCGTCCCGGTCCTCTGCGCAATCGATGCCGAAATATTCCAGATCCACATGCTTTACCAGGTCAGCGAAGGCCGCGGCGTGGCGCTCGCAGAAATCGTCGTTGAATCGCGCCATGAAGAGTTCTTCTTCAGCTCGTTTTTCGTCGTTTTGTTCCATATCAGCATTCAGGTACCAGACTTTCCATTGGTCGGCTATTGCCAGATGGCAGGCGAACGGGACGCCATCGACGAAGACAATCCTGGATTTTCGGAACGCACCATCTTCACTGCTGTAATCGATAAAGTCGGAAACAAAGAACTCCTGATCATCACAATGGTGCAGATAGGCCAGAACATCCCGGTTACAGGTCAGCTTCTCGAGGTTTCGCCCGGCATGAGACCCAACAGGGCGAACTACAACCGGAAATGCGGCCTCTGACAGAATATCACTTATGTCCGTCTCTCCATTGCCCACCGCCGCAAGCGCACTGCGATCACTGCGCGCCATCCTTGGGACAACGAGGCCCGGCACATCACAAAGCATGTTGGACAACTGGTCCCTTTCCAGATGCACAATACGGTCCGGCTTGTTCAGAACCGGCGTCGGCCAGTTCACCAACTGGCGCTCGATCTCATCGAGAAATCGCCTTGAGGCGTCTGAGTCTCCGGGAGCAACAACAATCGCCAGATCGTGCTCGGGTATCGGCGTCGGTATCGGCAAATCCGGAGAAATATAAAGCGTGGTCAGGCAGATGTCTGAGCCGGTCAACAGAAAGTCGATCGGCGTGTTCCCACCCATCTGAACCGGAGCTGCAAGCGCAAGCAGCTTGAGCTTCTCCTGTCTGGTTGACGTCTGCGTCTTGTAGAGTTGGCAATGGCTTAATGCGACATCCTGAAAATGAAGACCACCTTCCTGGTTGCCTTTTAGTTGCTCAATCGTCGAGAGATCCATTAACACACCGGCGTCAGTCGGGTCCCGGGCCAGCGCCACCATCAGCTTCGTCGCGATTTGGGTCAGATCCTGCCTGTCGAAGGCCATCCGGGTTAACGTTGCAACACCCATTCTTTCCTGGATGTTCTCTTCGCTTATTATCACTGATTTAACTGCTGCCATCACCCCACCGTCCCGCATGTCCAGTTCGAAGAATCAGCTCATAGGCACACGTTTGGCTGGCGTGAAGCTGTACTGGAGCAATCCTTCACGTCCAAATCATCGTCCTGCCAGTTTCGCGCAAGCTCAGGCATTTAGCGTTTGCGCTGTGATGAATCACAAAAAAAACAGGGCAAATTGATCATGTTCAATTGGTTTGGCAAACCGGACAAGCGGACCGACGAAGGCAGAAACAAGACCAGACTGTCGGCAGACGGACAGAGAGAGCTTGTCGACAAGGGCAGTTATCGAGGCCGGCCAGTCAGAATGTATTCTGATGGGTCGGTAAAAGCAGGGACACGCCAGGGCTGGATCCACTTCAGAACGTTCGACGAGTTCAAGCAACATTTTCATTTGAGCTAGTCGCACGCCGTGAGGACTGTCAGGTTCGCGCAAGTTTGAAGCTCTAGGCTTGGAGCGGGCCAAACTACAAGAGCGCTACATCCATGCTGTCAACTCCTCTAAACTATCGATTGATCTCCGCAGACATACAAAGATCGATCGACCTTGTCGCGGCAAGACCTCAGGTCAATCGCGAGGTGGAGTACTATCGCGAAAACATTGGCAATGTGAAGTCGATCGATGACTTCATGGGGGACTCCAGGCTGGTGAATTTTGCCATGGCAGCGCATGGTATGGAGGATATTTCCTACGCCAAAGGCCTGATCAGGAAAGTTCTTGAAGAAGGCATCGACGATAACACTGCCTTGGCTAACAGGCTTGCTGACAGGCGCTATACCGAGTTCGTCGAGACGTTCAATTTTGTCAGGTACGATACTGCAACCACATCATTCGACCGGGCAACGGAAGGCACCGTAGACAAGTATCTTCGTCAGGCCCTTGAAGTGGACGCCGGCCAGCAGTCCGAAGGTGTGCGCCTGGCTCTGTATTTCGAGCGCAAGGCTGGCTCGGTTGAGAGCGCGTTGGACATCCTGTCAGATCGGGCATTGCTCGATGTAACCAGAACAGCGCTTGGCCTTCCGGCGTCCATTTCTGCAGCTAGCATTGAGCGTCAGGTCAGTTTGCTGGATGAAAGACTTGATTATGAAGATTTCCAGTCCCCGGAGAAAGTTCAAGAGTTTCTTGAGCGTTTTGCCACTCTTTGGGATTTGGAAAACCCGCAGTCAGGGCCTGCGTCATCAGTGGCTGCACTGTTCACGTCGCAGCCGACATTCGGTTTGAGCGAGTCCATTTTGACGGCCATTCAATCTCTCAACTCAAGGCGGCGCTGACATGAGTGTAACAATTGACGTAGCGATTTCAGCTCAACTGGCGCTGCAAAAGCGACTGGACACGATTGCTGACAATGTGGCCAACACCAACACAGCCGGATTCCGGGCTGAGCAGATCAAGTTTGACAGCTTGGTCAGCCGGACCACCAACAACCCGGTCCACTTTGCAAACCATGGAGAAAGCTATCTTTCGGCAAAGACGGGTGCTTTCATTCAAAGCGACAATCCGCTGGACCTGGCAATCAAGGGCGATGCCTGGCTGGCGATACAAACACCTGCAGGGTTGGCTTATACAAAGGATGGTCGAATGCAGATTACCCCAACCGGTGAGCTGCAGACCCTGAACGGATATAATGTGCTTGATCCCGGCGGGGCCCCCCTGCTCCTGAATCCAAATGCAGGCCCGCCCTCGATTGCGCAGAATGGTGAAATTCGACAGGCAGGCCGCCGAATTGGCGGGGTTGGCTTATATGAATTTCCAGACAATGTCCGTCTTGACCGCCTTGACAATTCGTCCGTCGTGGCCGGGCAACCCGCTGTCCCCATACTTGAAGGATCCAGAGCGAGTGTCCATCAGGGATTTGTTGAACGTTCCAATGTCAACGGCGTAGGCGAGATTACCGACCTGATTACCGTATCGAGGGCATTCGAAGCCGTCACGGAGATGATCAAGAAAGTAAATGACGCCAGACGAGATGCGATCAGAGACATAGGCGCAGTTTCGTGAGCATTCCGCGTTGAGCGATCCGTCAGTTCAGGCACAAGACAGATCAGCTGTGGCCGGTATCAGCCAAATACCGCAAACAGGCGCCGAGCGGCTGGACCGACTGGCAGCCACGCTTCGCGCTGCGCAGCAAAGCAACTGTATCAAAGCCAGTGGCAAGATTTGCAGCATCGAGGCTTCGCAGGTTTTTGCCACCGGGCTTTCAACGATTGCCCAGCTCGGTGATCATGTTGAAATAGGCAGCGCCAATGACATCACCCTTGGAGAAATTGTATCGATCCAGCCGCAACGAGTGACGATAAAGCTCTTCAGAGAAGAATTACGCTGCAAAATCGGGGCACGGGTTGTCGTTAGCGGGCAGCACCTGATCCATCCTCATCAAAGCTGGAAGGGCCGCATCATTGATGCGTTTGCACAGCCAATCGACGAGTTGGGCGCGCTGCAAAACGGATCACGTGCCCTGCCCGTCAAAACAGCTTCTCCACCGCCTCTGACGCGCAACCGGGTGGGGAAGATGGTGACGACCGGGATACTTGCGATTGACCTTTTCACACCGGTATGCGCCGGCCAGCGGATGGGATTGTTTGCCGGATCAGGGGTTGGCAAATCAACACTCATGTCCATGTTTTCGAAAACGGAAGGGTTCGACACGATTGTCGTGGCCCTGGTTGGCGAACGCGGCAGAGAAGTACGTGAGTTCATCGAAGATGCGTTGGGCGACAATCTGCAGCGAACTGTCGTAGTTGTCGCGACAAGCGATGAAAGCGCTTTGAGGCGCCGGTTGGCGCCGCGCACGGCGATGACGATTGCGGAGTATTTCAGCAATGCCAATCAGAGTGTCTTGCTGATTGTAGACTCGATCACCAGGTACGCTCATGCTTGCCGTGATGTTGCGCTGAGCGCCGGCGAACTGCCGGTATCCAGAGGATATCCGCCAAGCACCTTCGCAGAGATCGCCCAACTCCTGGAGCGGGCCGGACCCGGCACCGGAGATGAAGGGTCAATCACCGGCATTTTCTCGGTGCTGGTTGATGGAGACAATACTGAAGAACCTGTGTCCGATACGCTTCGCGGCATTCTGGACGGCCACGTTGTACTGGATCGCAAGGTGGCGCAGGAAGGCAGGTACCCCGCCATAGATCTTTTAACGTCAATATCGCGATTGGCCGACACCTTGTGGAGTGCAGAAGAACGAAAGCTGATCATCAAGTTGCGCTCAATGATCGAGCGGTATGAAGACAGCCGCGACATTCGCTCCATTGGAGGCTACAAACCAGGCACCGATCCGGAACTTGATGAATGTGTCGAGTTGGTTCCCAGACTATACGGCGGGCTGATCCAGCATCCAAACTCCCCGAGGATCGAGGACGCATTCGCACACCTGTCTGCGCTGCTTGTGGACGGGCAACAACTGGAACAAATCCCGAAATCCTAGCAACATACCGGCTCAGGCGAACCGGTATTTTCCCATTACTCCGGAACCGGTCAGTGTCTCTGCACCAGTTTGTTGCGGACCATATCCATGGTGATGAAATTCAACTGCTCTATCAAAACCTCATGCACCAGCTGAGACTTGAAACGGCTGTTCACGTTTTTCAGAATACCTCCGGTGAACTCCGTGAGGTCATACTTTTCAAGCTTCTCAAAATCGATAGTGGTGCTGCCATAAATAGTGCGGAATGCCTCATCCAGGAGAAATACATCAAGCGGGACAGGCAGTGATTGTTTCTGATGGGCATCCACGGTGTAGACCAGCTGCGCCAGAACATAACCCTGGACCTTGTTGTCCCTGACTATCGGTACTGTGATTGTTTCGGTTTTCACATAGTCGAGGCCAGCCAGAAACTCGTCTTCCTTGGCATTGAGAGCGTTGTTTGATGACCACATCAAACCACCGTAGACCCCACCGATGGCGATCAGGATTGCCCACACGCCGACGAACAGATACCGCACCATCTGAGTTATCGGCCCACTGTGTATGTGCCGTCGGATTCCTCATCGCGAATAGCTTTCTTGATGGTCTCGGACACGCTGCGCGATGCCTCCAGATGAACCTTCAGCGCCTCGCCGTTCAGACTGAGCGCCTGGCGCAATTCCATGATCTGGCCATGGACCACCTGATCAACTGGCAACTGGCCCATCCGACGCGTCATCCGGGACAGCTCCAGCAGATAAAGCGTCTTGCTATTGGTGATTTCGGTGATGTCGGCCAATGGGTCCTTGTTGAGCAGTTCAACTTCTTCTTCCAGAATTTTACGCAGCCCTTTCGCCACGCGCATGATTGCCGAAACCTCGGTTGCCGCCGATGCCCTGATAGCTGTTGGCAGAACAGTACCCGACTTGATACGGCCTACTTTTGCTGCTGCTTCTCTGTTGTATTCAATGCCGGTTGAAGGTTGCATTGTGTTTCTTCCATTACATTGATGAATTAGCTAGACACCGCGTTACCGGTCCGTTGCAGGCAATCTTTCGCGGCTTTCCCGTTCCTCACCGAGTAGTGAAAGAAAGTTCTGAATTGAGCTGAGCATGGTGGCAAAGTTCAGATCGAGGTGGCCATTGTCAGCTTCAGAACTTCTGGCAAAAGATGCAGGTGTGGCTGCAGGGACATGAACAGCGGCTGTAACCGGCGCCGGCACGATTTGTTTGGCTATCCCCAAAGTCCCGGTTTCAGCAAGTTGCTGGCCCAGAACTGTCGCCATCTGTGTCCGTGCCCTGTCGCTAGACATCGCCGCACTGCCTTCGGCAGACGTGTCCTTAGGCAGGATGAACTGCAACATCTGCTGCAGAAAGAACCCCTCAACCTTTTTTGCAGCCGCCAGTTCAGGTGACTCCACGGCCGCCTTGCCTGGCGGGTTGATCCGCGATGCATTTTGCTGTGCCTGAGCACTCTCGACAGGCGTAGCTGCGGTTCGAACAATATTGAAGTTCTGCTTGACTTTGGGTTCCGACGCGCGGTCCAGCACCTGCACGAAACTGGCGGCTTCAACGCGAACGCCCGGCCTATGTTGCTGACCACCCGTATCGTGCGCGAGCTGGACTGTTGGTGAGGGGTTTGCCACCGCATGCAAACGGACGGTTGCCTGTTTCATTCTGCCTGGATCAGCGCTTTGGATCACGCCCGCGATCAGGTCAATTCCAGTGCCAATATTCATATCTACGCCTCCAGTTTTACTACACCGATCACATCGAAATTTCCATCGAGCTTTACAGTAAGCCATCAAGCTTTCGGGAGGCTTGCGCGCAGAACGCTGGTTTCCGAGACCTCATCCCGGTCTGTTTCCTGCTTGTCGGACACCATTGAACGCACTGCATCTGTGTATTTCGCCTGTACCAGCTCAAGCCGGGCCGCGTGCTCGCGAACCATCTCGTGCTGGTTTTCCAGAAGGTTGCCGATGATGGACTGTCTATGCACATAGGAACGCAACATGTCCGTCAGCAGGACACCGCCAGACATAATGCTGTTCTGCTCGCCGGATAACTGTCCCAGCGCCTGCTTCTCGCGCTGCCGAAGATTTTCCAGTTCATTTTGCAGAATCACCCGCCTGCCCTCCTCCAGGTCGCGCAGAGCTTGCTGAAGTTTCACGAGGCGGCTTGTACGCTGAACCCTGTCCGATCTCCTAGCCATTGCGTAACCAGTTGGCAAAGTAGTCTTCGAACAGCACCAGCATTTCTGGAAGGGTGAAATAGGTCAGTAGCAAACCTCCGAATATGACAAACGGCATTGAGACAAAGAACACCGGCATGTTGGGTTGCAGCTTGTTGCTGACCCCAACGGCAACATTGACCACGATGGCGTAGACGAGAAACGGTGACGTTATTCGAAGGGTGAGCAGGAAGGCTCTGCCTGCCCCCTCAATGATCGAAATAATGGCAAGTTCCTGATCGAAACCGGTCGATGGCGGCATCGCCGTGTAAGATGCCAACAGCGCGCGGATGACTTCCCAGTGCAGGTCGAGCAGGAACATCAACATGGTTGCCGCCAGCGACATTATCGTCGCCAACTGCGGAACCGGGTCCGCGTCCACTACCTGTAGTCCTGATATCTGTCCCAACCCGATAAAGTTCGCAGCAGCGGTTGCAGCAAACTGCAACGCACCAAAGTAAAGACGGCCCAGGAAACCGATAAAGCCTCCGATCAGGCACTCTGTGACCACATGCTGAAGGAAGTCCGACGATTTGGCAGCGCTTGCGAGCGCGCGCAGGCCACCCGGTTCGAGCGGCACCAGAGTTATCGACAACATCAGGGCAATCAGCAGCCGGACACGCATGGGAACCCTCATGCTGGATAGTCCGGGCATGATCATCAGGCATGTGCCCAGGCGGCAGAAAATGAGGATCGCCATGTTGATATCTGTCGCCTGAAAGGCCATCAGGACAGGCTGTCTACCGTGTCGGTCTGAACATTCCGGGCAATCTCGACCTGAGACAAAACCGGCAATGCGGGGAACAACCGCTCGGTTATCATTCGAACATAGGTTCTGGCTTCGGGCGCGGTCACCAATGCAAACCGGCACCCATTGTCCTGCAGGCTTGCCGCCTTGGCCTTGAGGTCGGCGCAAAACTCTTCAATGTGGGGCGGGTCGATGTCGAACTGCACAACCTCACCCTTTGCATCGCGGCGCAGCGCCTTGTGAAACAGCATTTCCCACTTTTCGCCCAGCCGGAGGACATTCAAAGCCCCATCGCTTGCCAGGTCACCGCAGATCTGCGGCGCCAGCCTGGTGCGGACCTGTTCCAGGATGAGTTCGGATTTTCGGGTGTAGGCGACAACTTCGGCAACCGCCTCGAGTATCTGGTTCATATTGCGGATCGACACCCGCTCATTCAGAAGCAGCTTCAATATGGCCAGCAGTCCGGAATTGGTTATGTGGGACGGGCTGATGTCGTCAAACAGTTTGCGGTAGGCAGGTTCCAGATTGTCGACCAGTGCCTGCTGGTCCTTGAATGAAAACAACTGACCGAGGTTGGAGCGAATGATTTCACTCAGGTGTGTCAACAACACTGAAAGAGGATCAATTGTCTGAAGACCTTCCCGGCCTGCTTCCTTGGCAAGAACATTGGGAAGCCACATGGCTCGCATTCCAAATGCCGGTTCCAGCACTTCGTCGCCAGGGAAGTCGTGATCCTGGTTCTGATCCAGAATAATGAGCATCTGGCCAAGGTGAAGCTGTCCGCGGTCTGCGGGTGTTCCGTGTATCTTGATCAGGTAGTTGCTCTGGCCCAGTTCAATATCATCACTTACCTTTATCTCGGGCACGACAAACCCGTATTCCTTTGCAAACCTGCGCCGCATCTTTGCGACCCTTGTTGCCAGTTCGCCACCGGGCGCGGCAAGTTTCGCAGACAGGTGTTTTCCCAGGCAAAGTTCTATCTCTGCAGTCTTGAGCTGGTTTTGAATGGAGCCTTCCTTCTCCAGTTGCTTTTCCTCATTTGCCCGATTTTCCTCCATCTGCAGTTCGTCGACCTGTCGCTTCCGGCGCAATGGCAGAATGTAAGCGATGCTGCCAAGAACCCCCCCCAGAATCATGAACGGCAAGAACGGCAGCCCCGGCATGAGGGCCAGCGCGCCCATCAACATTGCCGAAACGCCGAGCGCTTTCGGATAGCGTACAATCTGGCCCAGGAGCGCTTCTTCGGCAGATCCGCGGGTGCCGCCCTTGGATACCAGAAGACCGGCCGCCAGCGATACGATCAGGGCCGGTATCTGGGAAACCAGACCGTCACCAACAGACAATTTGGTAAAAATATCCGCGGCTTCAGCGAGCTGTAAATCGTGCCTCGTCACGCCGATCACGATACCACCGAAGATGTTGACAGCCGTGATAATCAACCCTGCAACTGCATCTCCACGCACAAACTTGGAGGCACCATCCATGGCGCCGAAGAATGAACTTTCTTCCTCAAGCTCCATGCGTCGACGCTGAGCTTCCTTGTCATCAATCAGGCCTGCCGACAGATCCGCGTCAATCGCCATCTGCTTGCCGGGGATTGCGTCCAGAGTGAAGCGGGCACCCACTTCGGCAATACGCGTGGCGCCCTTGGTGATGACCATGAAATTCACCGTGATCAGTATGATGAAAACGATCACACCGATAACGAAGTCATTGCTCATTATCAGTTCTGCAAAACCACTGATGATGAAGCCGGCGGCGGTCGTTCCGGTGGCGCCGTCAGACAGGATGAGCCGCGTTGTCGCGATGTTCAAAGATAATCGCAACATTGTCGCTATCAGCAAAATCGTCGGGAAGGCTGAAAAGTCCAGCGGCTTCTTGATCCACAAGGCAACCATCAAGATCACGACAGACAGTGCAATTGAAAACGCCAACCCAAGGTCTATCAATACAGCCGGAACCGGCAGGAACAACGTCGACAGTATAATCGTGACACCGATGGCCAGGCCAACATCGCTTTTCGGCGAAGTCAGGAGAGTCAGCTCATGTGTCTTGTATGGATTTGTCATTTTTGCAATCTGAAAAGGAACAACAAGCCCCTGGAGCCAACCTTGCCGGCCGCAACCTGCGCCCGCGATCGCTAATTGAAACCGGTTTCAATGCGGCCATAGGTGAGCTGGGTAAGAGTTTGCATCTGGCTGCCAATGAAGGGGGCCGAGAAAATGATGACCACCAGAACCACCACGATCTTTGGAACGAAGGTAAGCGTGATCTCCTGAATCTGGGTCAGCGCCTGCAACAGGCCAATGCCGACCCCGACGATCATCGTCGATCCAATGACCGGGCCCGATGCCACAATCACCGTCCAGATGGCCGCCTGAATGAGTTCGAGCGCGTCTACCTCGTTCAAACCTGCTCACCCCACAGTTTCAATATCGGAGACATTGAGCGCGGCACCGCCGTCCAGATTGACAGTAGTCTGCCCTGCTACCTGGCTGATGCTCACGACAGTGCCGGTTGTTTGCCCGTCACTGCTGGTTACAGACCGGCCGATGAGGCCTGCGCCTTGTCCAAACGCCATGGTGCTCAACAGGGAGTCCAGCTTGGCATTACTCTGCAGTTGCTGTTCAACCGATGAGAATGATGCAAGCTGAGACAGATACTCTGCGGAATCCGTCGGGTTTGTGGGATCCTGATTTCGCATCTGAGTGACCAGCAGTTGAAGAAATGCATCATAGTCCACTGTAGTCGGTGTTGGAGTGCTGGCTGCAGTTGACGGAGAGGTTCCGGTTACCGGGTTGGTTCCATTGATTTCCATTATGTCTATCCTTTCCTTGAAACGGCTGAGTTGGCTACAGCCTCGTTTGCCTGGTCTGCAGCAAGCAAACCGAGCGACGAGAAGGTGCCGGCGTACGTTTCAGCTTCCAGATGAAAAAGCCCCTTCAATGAGCGCAGCGCGTCATAGTCTCTTTCGCTCATGACCTCGCTGTCGGCGATCTTCAGGCCATGCTGAATTTGAGGGTCCTGGTAGGCCCCCAGCATCGCTGCCGACATGCCCCGATAAAGCTGCATGATATTGGGCCGGTTGGCCGGATCGATGAGCATGCTCTGAACGACGAAGTACAGCTGCCGCAATGGGGTAGTGACGTCTTCAGGTTGCAGCACATGGGAGCCGAGCAGGAACGTAACGTTGTTCAGAAACTCGACACCGACCTTGCGGTCGACCCGGATGACTGCACCATTGATGAATACCTTCTGGTTGGCCTGTACGGCCAACTTGAAACTCGAACTCAAGACAAGCCCTCCTTGATCATGCGGGTGATATCCATGATTCCCTTGAAATTCTCACTGTCGCCCTGACGAATGGCCTCACATTCCTTGATCACCCAGATGCCAATCGAGATGAGGCTGGCGCGCAACTCCGGCGGCAAATGGTTTTCCTTGTTGCCGAGGTCCTCCACCAGCATGCACCAGAGTTGCCGGGTGATATGCAGAGCCTCAACGGCCTCGGTCGACCTGCCCCCCTTGGACTGTGCTAATTCCAAGAGCTCCATCGACCGGCCGAGGGCTTCTGCCTCCGCCCCTCTTGCCTGAGTTTCGCAATCTACAGATGTCTCGGAATATGAATTTGAGTACATGGATCAAAAAACAACCTATTCTTGATGTGAATTTTCAGACGTAGTTGAGCAGGCTTAGCGATTGCAGCCGGGCAGTAAGGGAATAAGAGGTCTCGATCTGGGTGGTGAGCTGATTTACTCGCGAGGCGGCCTCGAAGGCATCAACACCCTCGAGCGCAGCGACATAGCTTTCGCTAATTCGCTTGCGGATTGTCATGACCTCGTTCTGTTCTGATATTTGCTGTTGAACCAGTCCAAGCCGTCCGCTCGCATCGTTCAGACTGGCCATGCCCTCAGCCACCTTGGACAAGGCCCTTTCAAAAACGACAGCCAGCGTTTCGGCATTGAGGGCTTCTCCACCCAGACCTGATACCATGGTCATTGCCGCCGAAATTGAACGAACACCTGTTTCGTTGGCGTTGATGCCTGTCTCAACCTTGAGGTTGGGACCGATGCGACTGCTTATGTTCTTGTCTTCAGCAGACGACCATGCCGCGCTCCACTGAACATCATCTTCAAAAATTGCGGAAAATGTGCCGTCGATAAATGCTTCCATCGCAGCAGCCGTTATTGTCGATACAGCGGGGTCGTCAGGTGCAAAACCAAATTCAGTTACAAAGGCATTGTTGACCGCGGTTTGCGCGGTGCCACCTGGGTCACCCACAAACTCTGCCATGGGCTTCACATCAGTGTTAACCCCGGCAAACAGATACTGGCCGTTGGCGGAGGAGTTCATGATGGTTGTGAAATTCTGAAACTGTGTTGCCGTCTCCTCAATCGCAATGCCTACCGTGCCTTGAGAACCGAGCGCGGTCGTCAAACTGGAAACTATTGACTGGGCGCTGGACGTAACAGCTGCGACCGACGATTGAATAAGGTCAAGACGCGTGGCCACCAAAGCATTGGAATTCAGGATACCTTCCAGGCGACTTTGCTCTGCCCGCAGGGTTATCGGTCCGCCGGACCTCGGCCCCAGCGCAAGATTGACATCCGCGTGACGGCCCGTTGTGACTTCGGTCTGTCGCTGGGCAAGTTCAAGCTGCGTACGCTGCAGGGTGAGCTTCACGTTGTTGTAAAGTGCGCTGGTGGAAACATGTGAAAGTTCCATGACGTTACCTTATCGAAGTAATCAGGTAGCCGAGCAGCTCGTCGACCACGCTGATGAGTTTCGTGGATGCCTGATAGCTTCTTTCAAGTTGAAGCATCTGTGCAATTTCTTCATCCAGGTTGACGCCTGTGGCATTGGACAGGGCTTCATTGGCCCTAATCGCTGTTATATTGTGAAACTCCGCATCGCGTGACATATCGGCCCTCAAACCGCCAAGCCACGACGCACTATCGGCAGCAAATGACAGAAGACCGGAATTGCCATCCAACCCTGCTGCAAGGTCAAATGAGCGGGCACCTTCAATTTCTTCAACCATCTGATCAAGACGGTCGGAAAATCCGGCAAAGCCGCTGGTGTTGTATTCAAACGCCGGATTACCGGGATCGCTGATACTACCGTCGCGCAGCAGCCTTGCAGCATCACCCGCACCTGTCTGCAGCGTTGCGTTAACTGAAATGGTGGAAGCAATTCCGACCGAAACAGTTGCCGATGCAGGCACACCCGGCCCACCGGGCCATGTGAACAATCCCGCCTGATCCGCCAGGGCGGGTACGGCAGACTGATCGCTTTCAGCAAACGCTTCAATCAGGCCGCGCGCGATTTCGTCCAGCTGTGATTGGAAACCTTGCGTCACTTCATCGCGAACTTCGATCAGACCTGCAATCCTGCCGGTCGTGATTGGCATCGGGCTGCCGGGCCCGGTGACCTGGACGCCATCCACATACAGTTGCTGGCCAGGCGTTGATGCAGTCAGCAAGTTAGACTGCTGGAATGAAACCTCACGCGGCACCCGGTCGTACAAGGTCACACCGCTTTCGGTGTAAATGTTGATATCGTTGTCTTTCTTGATTGACCACGAGATACCCATTTCCTGGGAAAACTGCTTGAGGATAACGTCTCGCTGATCAAGCAGGTCAGTGACGTCGGTGCCGAGTTGGGTGCCGGTTACAATCTGGCTGTTCAATTGATGAAGGTCGGCCAGGTTTGTGTTCATGAGGGCCGCTGACTGGGCAAGACTTGCGTCTGCCTCCATGCGAATTGACTGCACTTGCGAGCTCATGGAATTCAGAGCGCCAGACAGGGACAGGGCGCTGGAGATTGCGGATGAGGCAAGCACCGTGTTGTCTGGCTGAGATGCAAATGTGGCCAGGCTGTCTCGCAGCTTGCCGATCAGGGCAGCGGGTGACCGGCCCAGTTCCGGATCGTTGATCAATGTATCCAGGCGGTCAAGCGCATCCAGTACCGTGGAGCTTTCCTGGAACTTTGACGTTGAACTCAGCGATGCGTTGAACAAGCTGACATCAACAGCACGCGTGGTCCGGCCTACCGTACTGCCCCCGTCGGGTGACGTTACAAGATTTACGATCTTACGCGTTGCATCCGGATTGGAGGCATTGTTGATGTTACGAGACAAGACACCAGTCTGCTGTCCGAAAGCAGAAAGAGCCGACCGTGACGCGTCTAGCGCAGACGATAAAGACATCCCCGTCCCCTGGCAGTTAAGCCGTCAAGCGTGAACCAGAATTAACGCTTCAGGTTCACCAAAATTTCCAGTAACTCAGACCCGGTCTGGAAAACTTTTGAATTTGCAGAATAGTTTCGTTGCGACTCAATCATCCGGGTCAACTCATCACCCAGATCTACTGTGGACTGCTCAAGGGCGCCGGATTGTATCGAGCCGAAGCCGGGATCTTGAGGAAAGCCGATCATTATGTCGCCGGAATCAATGTTGGCGAAAAATACGTTGCCTGAAGCCGTGGTTAAAAAGTCTGTGCCATTGAAGGTGGCCAACGGCACCCGAAACACTGTGGACAGCGTTCCATCGAGATAACTGACGACAACCGAGCCGTCGTCTTCGATGCTCATAGACTGCACGCCCTCAGGTGCCTGGCCGTCCACGTCTGAGGAGAGCACAGAGAAATCCGCGGCAAGCTGGCTGGAGCCGGTAAGGTCAAGCGTGAACGGCTGACCGTCCGGAATACCGAATGCAAGGCTGGTCGGGCCCAGCAACTGTCCGTCTGCAGGGTCGAAGTTTACAGTCACCGTCGTGAGTGGCGGTCCTGAATAGGGAAACCCACCAGCACTGGCCTCACTTCGATCGAAGACCGAAACTTCCCAGGTCTCGTCTGCCGTCTTTGCCCAGTACACGTCTACAAGCTGCTCAGCCCCAAGGTTGTCATACGCAACCAGTGATGTTTTCTGCGAATACTCGCTGGTTGCAGCATTGGTTGACGGCAGGTTTGCCGCCGCAATGGCAGCGTCCTCGGATGGCAGATTGACAACAAGCGCACCGGTGGTGGATGCCTGGGCCTGGAATGCGACATCATCCAACGCGACCCGTTCGAGACCAGAGGTGCCATTGGCGACCGCCCCAACCTGGCCGTCCACAACGGGGTAGCCCATGAGGTATTGACCAGCAGCGTTGACCAGGAACCCCTCTCCATCCTGAACGAAAGAGCCGGCCCGCGTCATCGATGGAAGGCCTGCGGCGTCGGAGACCATGAAAAAGCCACTGCCATTGATCGCCAGATCCGTCCGGGACGTGGTGTACTCCAGCGTACCCTGCTCTGAGATACTGTTGCGAACATGCGTTGAAACACCGCCGGCATCGTAGTTGCCGGGACAATGAGCACCGCTGCTGGACAAAAGGGATGAAAACTCCACGCTGACGCGCTTGTAGCCGGTTGTATCGTTGTTTGAGATGTTATCGGCAATCGCAGACAGTCTCGTTGACTGCGCCGACATACCAGATACGCCAGAGCGCATTATTCCATTTAAACCCATTTTGCCGCCTCTCAAATCCCGAATCGCTATGATTCCATTAATCAATTTTGAGCTTGCGCGAAGCTTGTCACTGCAGTTTAGAGGCGATTTCGACCTGCTCAAACCGGCGGGCCAACCGGTCGGGAGCGGTTCCGTTACGGATTCGGAGCGCTGCACGGATCCTGGACGTAACCAATGCCAGTACGACGTACTCCTGATAATTAATGAGTTGGTAATCTGGGGTCAGTAAAATCGGGCCATCTCAGGGTTTCAGTGAAAATTGAACTGAACAGGCATGATGCCGTTCCCTGTGAGCCGATCAGCTCGGCATTCCACCCCAAGGTGCAGAAACAATTAACCCGAGGCCGCGCGCCCCGCTATTTGCCATGCTTGTTTTTCACGCAAAGCATAGACAGATGCCCTCCGCGCTGCCCCCTTGTCGGCACCACCACCAAAATGCCCTGCATCGGGTCACCACGCATTGGTGATCAAGGGCGTTGTTGCATAGCGAACAAAGCATTGCGGAAAATGCATTTCATGCCGGGTGAGGATGGACCAAAATCCAGCATCAATTCGGCGGGTCGTTTAGTCAACTTCATCAGTAGCAGTTGTGTTTAGCAGGAAGTACCACCATGAACTATCCGCTCCCTCAAGAGACTTCAGATAATGAGGTCAAAATTGATAACTACATTCTGGACTACTATAGCGAAGAAGCGGCTTTTGATTTTACCGAAAGACCGCCTGAAACCGCCCAGCACAAATTGATGTCCTGCGAAATTCTGGACTGTTTCAGCACGCTGATGGGCAATGCCTATACTGCAACCGTTGGTTCAAGCGTTGCCAATGCGCAATGCGCAGGCGACGGGAATTTTTCGTTTGCAGACACTGTGAGCTGCTTTCTGCCTGACCTGCCCGTGTCCCTTAAATCGCTGCCTGCACACCTTGCGTCAGTGTCAAACGACAAGGAATTGTCACTGAAACTGCTGTCGCTTGAGGCCAAGTACAACTTTGCCATTCAGCTGACCCAGAAATCAGCCTCCACCAATTCACAACAATCACACGAATTTCTTGCAGACCGCTGGAATGAAGTATGTGTCGGATTTCTTGGCGCACTGGAAACCACTGCAACGATCTCAGTTGAGCTTGGCATCAAGATACCGGAAACAACCACTCTGCGCGGCCTGCTTGAGGCCTGCAAGAACGGTGAATGGCCCTGTCTGGATGAAGATATGGCTGTTTCGATTCCCGGATGGGCGGAGCGCCGCCGCAATGGCCGCAAGACGTGCGCCATTGCGATCACGATTGAGGTCGACGGCAAATCAATGGAGGCGACGATCACCGATATGTCGCAGTTCGGCATTGGGGTTGATGGCTGCCCGGGCCTCAGGACCGGAGACGATGTCGTCATCGCAACATCCCGGGATCATTCGCTGGATGGTCATGTGGTGTGGAGCGTTGGCGACAGCGCCGGCATACGATTTTCTTCAGGCATTGCTCCAGGCAGCAAGGTCAGCGATTACCTGGAGACAGAGACGGGCGAATGATCAGCCGGAAATAACGCCGGTCAGTCAGTTTTCAGCAGTTTCCGGAACAACATCAGTGCTGGTGACTGATGTCGCTCCATCACTGCGAAAGCGACCTGGATTGTGACTCTTGGCCAAAACAACCAAAAGTCTCCCAGCTCTACCGGGTCAAACAATAACCGAGATAACGCTGGCTATCGACGGGATCTTCACCAAGGTGATTGCGGAGTTTCTTCCTGAGCTTGCTGATGTGGCTCTCAACCACCTGCTCATCGACGTTATCATCAAAAATTCCGTAAATGGCATTGAAGATCTGGGAACGCGTAACACGCCGCCCGCGATTGGCTACAAGATATTCAAGGATGTGCTTCTCGCGTCGCGGCAGTTGAAGCGTCTGACCTCCCACAATGGGATCACGTCCGTCAGGGAACACCAGAATATCAGTATCGCCGTTCTGCACCGCCAGTTGTTGCGCACGACTCGCAATGACCTTGATGCGCGCCAGCAACTCAAGCGAGTGTACCGGTTTTGCAACAACGTCATCGACTCCGGCAGCGAACAGGTCAAGCATCGACCGCAGATTCCGATTTTCCTGCACTGAAATAATCGGTGCCCGGGAGTGTAACCGGATAGATTTATGACAGTTTGGAACTTCACCGCATTCTCCAAGGATGAACCCCTGAATAGAAACGATGTCAGAACTATTTGAACAGCTAATCCAGTCAATTAACTCATTCGACTGCATTCCAATCGAAGGTATTCCTTCCTTCTTAAAACCTTGAACAAACGCCTCCGCCACACTTTCGCGCTCTTCAATCACGGCAATCATCGTCGTCCCCGAATCAATTGCATTTCAACCTGATGCAACACTTCGTAATGATTGCGGATTCAGTCAACATCATTGTGTCAAAAAGTATCCAAACCGTGCAATTTTGCAACTTTAAGTTGAAACACATTTTCGCCAAGAATCAATAACGTGAACGTCAATTGACAGAAACAAATCTCACCCTTGGTCACATAGCTGCCACATTTTCTACCTGCAAAACGCTCTCGCCTGCCTGGTCCAGGCTCCAAATCCACTGCGGACAAGCTTCCCGATCACACCACATACGTACCGTTTTTGAGCTGCTTTGTTTCGAGTGCCGGCATGATAGATTGCAACTGCCATCGTCCAGGATTTTTCTTTGTCATACAGCTGGCGAAGAAACCGGGCAGCATAATTCACATTGGCATGCGGGTCGAACATGTGCTTCACGGACAGGAATTTCTTGTAGTGCCAATAATGATTGATTTGCATGCACCCGACGTCGATCAGCTGTTTGCCGTCTGAATAGGCGTTCTTGAAACCCGTCATGGCGTCTGCAAGGGTGGCGGGATAGAGGCTAGTGCCCTCAATGTTCATGGCATACGGGTTCAGCCGGCCCTTGCGACCAGACTCATTCAGCGCGACAGCATACAGCACGGCCAACGGGACCGAGTGCCTGGACGACGCAGTGGACATCTCGCGTTCGCAAAGATTTGCTGTCGCATGACCAGCGCCACTGCCTGGCACACTAGATATAAATCCCAGAACCAGAATTGCGCACAGCCTGATGCAGCGGCTCCTCATCCGTTGTATTGTGTTCAGGACCTGTTTCATTGGCGTGCCCATCTCCCCTTCCGTTCGGTACATGGCGAGACTGTTGACCTTCGCCGTGACCGGAGAACCTCGCTGCTGGACCGTCCTGCTGAGAACCAGCCTGAGTGCCGTTTCCTGTTTCAGCCGTGTTTACATTGAACCCGCGCACCTCCACGTTGCGTGATTGCAGTCCTCCCAACACTTCTTCCCTGCCCCGTTCAATCATCATGGCCGTGGTCTCCTTGGCTGTAACCACATTTACTTCCACTTCGCCTGACGCGGACATTGCTATGTCAATGCGTACGGCGCCAAGACTGCCGGGATTCAGATCGACCTTGATCTGGCTTAACAAAGGAAGTTTGCCGGAAGCTGGAGTCTCAACGGCAAGTGCAGCTTGTGCTTTCAGTCGAGCACCGACGATGGTTACTTCATCGTCGATAGCGTCGATAATCTGGCGCTCAGGTGTTTCGAAGACTGCTGAAATCTCCGCTCCGGCAGCTTGTACATTCCCGCCGGATAGCTGAGGCGTCAACGGTTGGGCATTCAACCTGTCACCAATGGCAGGGACTTTGGCTCTATCCAGACCGTTCGAGAACCTTACCGGAGTGTCTGGTTGCGTATCCATCGGGTCGGCAGTTTCACGAAGCGAGGATACCTCAATCTTGCCCTGTGCCGGCGTAACCGGCCCACTGGACGGCAGGATTCTGACTGACTGTGCAAACTGACCTGAAATCGAGGTGACCGACTGCACAGGGACAGCTTGTGGCTGCGGAACTGAACCAGTCAGGGAAGCTGCAGCAAACTGGCTGACCTTTTGCATTTTCGACAACGCATCTGCAATCGATGGTGAATTGCCTGTCACAATCACGGCTTCAGCTTTGGCCGTCACCTGCTCAACAGATTTTGCACCATCCGTGTGCAGCAAGTGGTCCTGTGGGCCCTGCAAATCGGTTTGCACTCTGACTGCGGCATCGGGTGTGGCGGTCCGGGCAAGTGCGGACATAGAGATGTTTTCTGACGAGGTCGGAGAGCTGCCCGCCTGCAAATGAATCGTAGACTGCACTTGTGTTGGATCCAACAGTTGCTGCAGATCAATTGATGATGTCACCGCATTATCTGGCGAAGCCTCTTCGTCAGCATCCGGGTGCGACTTCTCCTCGATGGGTGTTTCAACCGGCCCCGACATCTTGACCGGCACCTGGTTCTTCAACAGCGCCTTGACATCAAACTCAGCAGCACCGGTTTCATTGCGTTTTGCGTGTGCGGCTTCGCCCTTGGGCAACACTGGCAAAGTCGAGATGTTCATTGTCATTGCACTTGCCTTATTATTCTTGTCGCCAAATCGAGCTCCTTGAGTGCCCGTGCGGAGACGCTGTCGAGTTTAGGCCTGGTCATCTCATCACGAAGCTTCAGTCGGTTGGTCGGGCGATAGCGCGTTGGCCTCTTGGCCTTCGGTGGCGCCTTTGGCAACTCCGTCACCTTTTGAATTATCCGATGCAAAGCAAACAGAAGCTGCTTGTCGGTACCTTTCAATTGCTTTTCCGACAGCGACTGAAGTTCACTCATGAGTTGCTGAGGGTCGTTTGTTGCAAGGTTGGAGGCAATTTCCAGCAACTTGATTGCCGAGACTTCAGACACAGACAGGTCAGGCAGGCTTGATGCCTTCTTTGCTGCAAGGCTACCAACCTTCGACTGGCCAAGAACTACCGCATGCCTGGCAAGCTCGAGATAAACTTTACGACGAAATCCAAGTGGTGCGGCGTCAACAAACGCAAACAACCTCGGCAATCTGTCAGGAGACGTTTCATAGTTCAGTTCCACAATTGCCGCGCCAACCTGCTGAGCCATGTTTTTCGAGAAAACCGAACGCCCCATACGAGCGCAGTATTGACGAATTAGCGACTCAACTTTCTCAAAATCACGCAGCTTGGCCACAACAAAAAGTTGCCGCCGCAAGGCAGCCTCTTCAATCAAACCGCTTCCACCGATAAGACGAGCTTGATCATAGTAAGCGATTGCCCGGTCAGTATTGTCTTTTTGCCACATCTGGGCCGCTGCCAAAGCCAACAGCGCTCCAATTTGCCGGGGCTGGTTCAGCAACTCCATCTTCGCAATTTCGTCCCTCGCCTCCTCATGCTTTCCAGAAGAGATGCTCAAGACGATTTTCAGAACATGCTGGTCCAGCGCGGCCGCCTCTCCCAGCTTCTGCAGCTTGGCCAGAATTGCTGCGTCACCGCCACTGAGAACATAGATCAGTGCAGCCTGAGCATTGCGTGGATCTGCCCAGGCGGCATCATCGGCGCGTTGAAAATGGTTGACGATCTTCTGCATGAAGGATGAATGCAGAGACATTGCCCTGCCTTTGCCTGCTACCAGATCATCTTGCAGAAGCATCAGGGAACGAATGACTTCATAAGGTTGAATCTTCTGCTGCTCAGCCATTGCAAGACGAGGCAGCAATACGACGCCGGAGACCAGCAACAACCGGCCAAGCGCATGTCCCATCGATATCTTCATGGCGCGCCGCTCTTCAGCAGAATTTCGATACGCCGGTTTTGAGCCGCATTGGGCTTGTCGCGAATTTTCAATACCGTATCGGCATATCCTTCAATTCGCACGAACCGACTGCTGGCGACGCCGTTGGACACAAGCAACCTGTATGCCGCGTGCGCCCTGTCACTCGACAAGCGCCAATTGTCTGACTCTGAAGTGAAGTAGGCCCGGCCATCTGTGTGTCCCCTGATAACAATGTCACCTTCAACATCCATCAGTGCTGTTGCCACCTTCTTGACCGTCTCCCGGAGTTCTTGTGACGGTGTCGATGTTGCGATGCCGAACATCGGATGTTCTTCACCCTCCACAAGTGAAATCAGGGAGCCTTCCGCGTGAGCACTAACCGTAACATTAACGCCGCTGAGGCTTCCGTCTTCTTCCGATTGAGCAAGCTTGCGCTGGATCTGCTTACTCGCATCCTGCAGCTTTTTTTGCTGCTCTGATTTTGTCTCTGCCTTGTTCCGGGAAGCCTGCTTCACGGCAGGACCGTTGGGAGCTTCCGGTGCTTTGCCAACATCCGATGGCAGCTTGGCAACCTTCATATTACCGGCGCCCTTGCCTGGTTTGTCAGAAGGCCCCATATCAGGATTCTCACCGACACCGGTGTCGGGTTTTTCCCCGGCACCTGCATTGGGTTTATCTCCCATACCAATATTGGGTTCGTTCCCTGCGCCTACATTGGGCTTCTCTCCTGCACCAATGTCGGGTTTTTCCCCCATGCCAACATTGGGTTTGTCGCCGGCGCCAATGCCAGGTTTGTCTCCCAGGCCCACATTGGGTTTCTCGCCGGCACCGATGTCGGGTTTTTCCCCCATGCCCACATTGGACTTCTCGCCGGCACCAATGTCTGGCTGTTCCCCCATGCCCACATTGGCTTTCTCGCCGGCACCGACATTGGGCTTTTCCCCCATGCCCACATTGGACTTCTCACCCTCAGGGATTGTCTCGTGCTGGAGAAGTGCTTCAAGAACCCTGGTTGCTTCGGCATTTGGAGCGTCGACTACATAATTTGAATTTTCATTGCCGCTGGACAGACCTTTTTCTCCCTGATGCTCGGATATATCGCCACCCTTCAGACCAACAGTGAACGGGTCCTTGAGACTGCTTCCAGTGCCCTGCTTTGGTTTTGGTTCAACCAGCGGCGTTTGCCACGTGCGGGGCACCGGTTTTTTCTTCTCGTTTGGAGGTGTTTTACTCACGCCTGCAGTGTCACGTTTGTCCCAGCTTTGACCATCGCCGGTGTCCATGGACTGAAGGCCCTTGTCGCTGGTCCGCGTATCAATCAGCTTCACCGGATTGAAATAGCTGGCAACCTGAGATTTAGTCTTCTCGTTGGCAGCGTTTACCAGCCACATCACCAGAAAGAACGCCATCATTGCAGTCATGAAATCAGCGTAGGCAATTTTCCAGACACCGCCATGGTGGGCTTCCTCGCCTGCGCGACCACGCTTGATGATTACAATTTCCGGGACCGGTTCTTCGGCATCATCACTACTCATGGCAATGCACTTTCAATCTCTTGGGTCCATGTGCCGATCATGGTCTCAAAGGTAGTGTCACCGATCTTGACCAACACTTCTTCGCAGCCGCCATCGAAACTGGAAACGACCTGAATACCGATACCTTCGAAGCGTTCGGCAACTGCCTGTCCCAGTTCCGAAGGCCCGGTTACCAGCGGAACAGCATCTGCACACTGCAGCAGATGCGTTCGTACCTGCTGGATTAGTTGATCAACTGCCGATTCCTGGATATGGCGCTCAGATACCGTGTGCACGAGGTTTATGGCCGAGGCCAGTATTCCAGCCTCGATTTCATTTTGTGCCATGCCGATAATTTCCTGCACCGCAGCTGCACGATCATCCCACCACACCTGGAACTCTGCCAGGGCGTCTGCCTGGCCGCGGGCATAGGCTTGTTCGAGTTCTTGTTGATGCCCTGCGATCGCTGCATCATTTGCCGGATTAACGGCTTCCTGCTCCGGTAGGGCTCCGGGCAAATCTGCGCTCAGATCTTCGGCCAGGGCGACGCGCGTTGCAGCGCACGGCACTGCTTGCGTCTTGTCTGCATCTGCCGGCGGCTCAAGCTTGCGCCGTGCCTGAATAAATTGAGCAAGCGGGATCGGATCTGTCATGCCGTCCCACCCTCACGCAGCCACTGCTTGAGGATTACAGTAGCCTGATCCACATCATGGCTGACCAGCTGCTCAAGCCTGTTCTCCGGTTTCAGGCGCTCGCGCTCCGCCAGCTCGGCGATAACCTTCACATCTGGCGCAACCGATGCCTTGCCCTGATTTTCAAGCAACCTGGGGTCGTCAGAACCGGCAATTTCCGTCGCTGCACCCTGGGTGCCCTGTGCTGCAATAGCCGGGGTAGCCTGGCCCGCAATTGCCGGAGTTCCCTGATCCTGCGGCTGACTGTTCAGGGTCAGACGAATGGCTGGTTTTATGCCGGCGAAAATCAGTATCAGAAGACCTCCCAAAATGACGACTGCCTGGATCAAAGCACCCGTATAGGCGCCCAGGATACTGGCGATACCAAAGCCCTCGGACGGTGCAGCATCGGCTGCATCAGCAACGAACTGCACCGCTTTGATGACTATCTGATCCCCTCTTTCAACGGACAGGCCGGCGACGGAAGACACCAGCTCCTGCATTTCCACTATGTAAGACGTGACCTGGTCATCGGTAGTGCCGTCTCCCAGCGACTGAAGCAAGGATGTGCGATTGATCAGAACGGCAACGGAAATCTTGTCGATTTTGTAACCTTCAGAAACAGACTGGGTGACTTTGGTGTTGATCTCATAGTTGGTCGTCTCATCACGCTTTTCAGACTGTTGCTTGGTTACTTGTCCGGAACTGTCTGCTGCCGGCTGCGGAATGTCGGTTGTAACAGTGGCAGCGGTCAGGTTTGAGGAGTCCTCACTATCCAGCGTCTCCTTGACACTACGGATCGACCGTTCAACCCTGTTGTCGGGGTCGAATACCTTTTCGTTCACCTCCTGACGGTCAATGTTGAGTTTTGCCTGTACCGAGACATTGAAATTCGACAACCCGATATGCGGCGCCAAGGTCTGCTGAATACTTTCCGACAGATGGTCGCCAAGCGTGCGCTCCAGTTCCATCAATCGACCAGGAGCGGCACTCAAACTGTCATCGCCGGTGGCCAGAAGCTTGCCGTCGGAACTAAGCACGGTAACCTGCCCGACACTCATGCCAGGAACGGCAGCTGCTACCAGGTACCTGATGGCTTCGGCAGTTTCAGACCCGGTCGTACCTGCCTGACGCAGAACCACCGACGCCGACGGGGCTGCCGACTTGCGCCGGAAAGTGCTTTTTTCAGCCATAACCAAATGAACGCGCGCAGATTTCACACCCTTCATGCCTTGTATGGTGCGGACAAGTTCACCCTCCAGCGCCCGTACCATGGTGACGTTCTGCATGAATGACGTCAGGCCCAGCGAACCCATTTTATCAAACAGCTCATAGCCTGCGCTGGAAGATTGAGGCAGACCTCGTTCTGCCAACACCATTCGAGCTCGCGTCGCCTGGCTTGCTCCGGTGAGAACGGTTCTGCCATCTTCACTTACATCAAATGCAAATCCGGTTTCCCTGAGTGCCGTCCCTATAGCATTGACGTCTCCGGGTTCCAGATTGGAATACAGGACAATCATTGCGGGGCGGCTGATGTAATAGGCGCCACCTGCCACCGTTATGAATGTAAAGGTTGCGATCAGGCCCAGGGCAACAAGGCGCCGCGCCCCTAACATCGCCAGGTTTCGCCAGAGTTGAGACAGTTGGTCGAGAAAATTCATGGAAGCTTTTGTTTTTGTTTTGACTCTCGCCACTATCTCCCCTGAAGCTTGCCTGAAGGTTGCAACAGAAAAGGATCGCATCCCTTTACAGGAAGCGATCCTTGACTCCACCCGGGTAGAGGGTGGTTTTGATGAAGCACATGCTTAAGTCATCTGCCATACTCCACTTTTGCGGACGTGTGGAGCATGCGACCTGGCTACCTGAGCGAGGCAGGCAGGTGTCGGGGCTGAAATGACATGACTAAAGCACCAGATGTGCTTCAATTGCTGTCATCTTACCTGAACAGTGACAAGATGTTCTGGCTGGTTGAGTTCGCAATGCTCAGTGCCTGGATACCAAGCTGCTGCTGAACCTGCAAAGCCTGCAGTTTCGTGGACTCTTCTTCCATGTTTGCATCAACGAGCTGGCCAACGCCGCGCTCAATCGCATCCATCAAATTGCCAACGAAGTCCTGCTGCAGATTGACCCGTGTCTTGACTGCACCCAGGTTACTGGCAGCAGTAGTGATCGAACCGATGGCACCGTCAACCGTTGCAATCATTTCTTCCAGATCAGCAAGATCAGCGGTCGTATCCGTGAAAGCCGAAATGTCGAGAGTTGATACGGAATAAGCAACGGCACCATTTGTCGTCGTGCTTTCCGTATCCAGAATGCCCGACTGGTCGTTGGCATCAAACAGCTCGGTCGCGGTGATGTCCACTGCAATTGTACCAATTGAAATGGAACCATCTCCAGCACGCGAGAACGAAGAAACGATCGTCTTGGTGGTGTTGTAATCAGCGTCGGAAGAGTCAACCGACAGCCAGTTTTCCCCTGAGAATACAGCGGAAGAGGCGATGCTGGTCAGCTGGTTCTGCAATTCAGCAACTTCAGCCTGAACCTTTGTACGGTCGATACCAGGCTGACGTGCCGCCACCAGCTTCGACTTGATTTCGTCGACAACGTCAATTGTGCTCTCAAGAGCAGTATAAGCCACGTCAATGGTAGCTGCACCGAGGCCAAGCGCGTCACTAACAGTCGACAGAGCATTGTTGTCTGTTCTCATGGTAGTGGCAATCGACCAGTAGGCCGCATTGTCGGTAGCTGTTGCAACGCGAAGACCGGTGGAAATCCGGTTCTGCGTCATTTCCATATTTTTGTTAGTTTGCTGAAGTGTGCTAAGCGCCGTCATCGCGGCGGTATTGGTCATGATACTCGACATGGAATTATGTCCCTGTATGAATTACAATTGTGGGGACATACCGGTCTTTACCGGTAAGGCGGTTCGGCATCATGCCTACAATGAAGATGCTTGATCTCATTGCTCTGCCTTCGATTCGTCCTGTTCTAGCCGCAAAATGTGAACCGATAGTTAATTTCCTGAAAAGCCAATCACTGATTGCAGAAGGTTCACGAAACCGACCTCATCAATCCTCCTATGAGCAGGCTCCATCCGTCTATCAGAACGAAAAACAACACCTTGAACGGAAGTGAGATTACTGTTGGCGGCAACATCATCATACCCATCGACATGGTCAGGGTGGCTACCACCAGATCTATCACCAGAAACGGCAGGATAACGAGGAAGCCCATCTCGAACGCCCGCCGCAACTCTGAAATCATGAACGCGGGGATCAGAACTCTCAACCCTGTTTCTTCCGGCGCGACGGAAACGGGAGTTGGCTCAACCGTACCGGTTTGAGAATTCGACAAGTCAAGAAACAGTTCAAGGTCTTTCGGGCGAACCTGGGTCAGCATGAATTGCCGAAACGGATCCGATATTCGTTCGAATGCAACCTGCTCGGTGATCTCACCCTTGTTCAGCGGTATCACCCCTTCGTTCCATCCCTTGTCGAAGGTTGGCGCCATTACCTGAAAGGTCATGAACAAAGCCAGGCTGACCAGAATAATATTGGCTGGTGTCGATGGAAGTCCCAAACCTGACCGGAGAAACGACAGAACGATAATGAAGCGCGTGAAACACGTAACCATGATGAGCAGGCCCGGCGCGAGCGACAGCACCGTAACAAGGCCGAACATCTGCACGATACGGCCGCTGGCAGATGCATCGCCCGTCGGGAGCAGGTTTTGCAGTTGCGACACCTGCGCGTGAACATCAGTCGTCATCAGGAACAACGTCGCTGCGAGGCTGAACAGGGCTAGGCGGATCATTCGATCACCAGCATTCTGAGCAAGACCTGGTTTACAGCACCACCTGAGCGAATTCTGGCCCGTTCCGAAATATCTTCCTTGTAGTGTGCGATACCACTGCTGCCGGATATGCTGGCAAGCGACAAAGTGCGTGTGAACATCAGAAGATCTTCCGCAATCGTCGTCAGCAGCAGGTTCTTGTCGCCATTGTAACTGGAGACCAACTCGATACTTGCCTCTATCCGAACCCAGGTCTCAACCGGATTTGCAAGGTTGGTGACGACGGGTTCCAGTTTGATGATCTCTATGGCCTGGGCTGCTTCACTATCATCGTCGCCAGCAGATGTCGTATCGCCGCCGCCGGCTGACTTGCCGTGACCGCTTGTCTTTGCACCATTGGTCTTGTCGGCCTTTGCAACTTTGTCCTGTGGTGCAGGTGCATCAATCAGAAAACCACCAGCTCCGAAACCGGCGCCAGCGGAGATCAGTGTCAAAAGCACAACCGCAATAATGAAAGAGACCATACTCCCGCCGGAGGATTTGCTCGCGTCATTACCAGCGTCGGTATCGGTATCAGCCATTCACGAACCCAGAGTGCCCAGCACTAAAAAGGAGTGTATCGATCGAATAATTGTTGTCCGAACCCGGGTTTTTGAACGTCCATGACCCGACCACGGCCCCCGTAAGAAATTCTCGCCTCGGCGATTTTGTCATAAGAGATGGTGTTGTTACTGGCGACGTGAAGCGGATCGACGATGCCAACCACCGTCAGTTCCCTGATTTCAAAGTTCACCCTTATTTCCTGCGACCCGCTGATCACCATGTGTCCGTTTGGAAGTACGCCCGTCACTATTGCAGCAACGGACAGCTCGATGCGTTCGGAGCGTGAAACCGAGCCATTTCCTGTTGCGCTGGAATCGGTGTTGGCGTCCAGTGCGCCGGATCCGGAATGAGCAAGCCCGAGCCAGTCAAGAGCAAGATCAAAGCCACTTCCAATGTTTGATTTTCGCGAGCGGTCGATATTGCTGTTGAGCGACGCACGGTCATCAATCGAGATGGCTACCGTCAGTACATCACCCGCCTTCTTCGCCCTACGGTCTCTGAACAAGTCGGCCGCCTGGCCCTCCCAGGTGGGAACGACGTGGTTTGAACTGATCTTAGGGGCAAAACTGGCCGCCTTGGCCACAGGCAGAGCGGCTATGCCCGCGCCAACCGGCTGCAGCTTGGGCGGTTGGATATAATCGTCCAGCGCATTACTGCACCCGGCAAGAAGCAGCAGCATTGCTGCCCGCATGACTTTCAATTTCATTTGGTTTTCTTCTCACTGACAGAAGCATACCGCGAAGCTCCACTGATCAACGAAACAAGCTGGGCAGCTCGTGCGGCAGGCATCTCGTTGAAGATCAAACTGGTGACGCGTGGTTGCAATTTGAGAAGCAATGCAGACGCGGTTTCATCATCCAACGCACTGATGTGCCCGGCGGCCACATCCGGTTTCATCTTTTGATAAATTGCAGTCAGCCGTTCGTTTGCGCGGTTTACAAACTGGTCTCTGCGCTCCACCCACTGCTGAAGCTCCTGTCGCTCGCCCTCCAGCTTGTCAGTTGCCTTGGTCACGTCATCTTGAAGCTGCTTGAGCTTGGATACCTGCCACCCGAACCGGGCCTCAGCGGCTACATCGTGAAAGCTCTCGCAATAGTCGTTGGCGGATTTGGGGCTGGCCGGCGTCGATACGGTACCTGTGATCAGCAGCATGTCGGCCTTCTGATCGAGGTCTGCATCCTGCGCAAGCACAACCTGCGAACACGCCAATACCGTCAGCATCGTGAAAACAGAAATCGGTGTCTTTGTGAATGTCATTGGATAATCAACTCGGAATGAAGAGCGCCTGCGGATTTAATAGCCTGGAGTATTGCAATGATGCCTTTGGGCTTCAGGCCCATCTGGTTCAAGCCCTGGACCAGGCTTTGAAGATTGGCACCGCCGAGAATTTCCAACTGCCCCGGGGGTTGATCATCAAAGATCGAAGTCTCACTTGTCGTTGTCGTTTCCCCGTCCGAGAAAGCCCGTGGCTGCGACACTGCGGGGGTTTCCGTCACCCTCACCGTCAAACTGCCGTGAGTGACCGCGACAGTGGAAATACGGACGCTTTGGCCAATGACAATAGTGCCCGTACGTTCGTCAATGACCACGACTGCGGGGTCATCGGGCACAACGAAAAGGGCTCCGATATCGGCCAGGAACCTGGTGACAGATACGTTGACCGGCTTCTTCAGCAAAACTGTGCGGGCATCTTTCTCTCTGGCGGTAACGGCGTTGTAACGCTTTTTGGAATGTTCGTTGATGAGGTCTGTGATCTGCACCGACAGAGAAAAATCCGGGTTGTTCAACTCCAGTGCGATGAAGTCGGATTTGTTGATCTGGTCCGGCAAAGCACGTTCCACATTAGCCCCGTTGGGAATCCGACCTGCTGTCGGCACTCCGTTGGTCAGCTTTTCACTCTCTCCTTCAGCGGCAAAACCGCCAACGCTGACCGGGCCTTGTGCGACAGAGTAAACGTTGCCGTCATTGGCCGTCAGGGGCGTCATGACCAACATACCGCCCTCAAGCGATTTCGCATCACCAAGGGATGATGTGGTGACATCTATCCTGGAGCCAACCGCCGCATTGGACGGCAAGCTTGCAGTGACAACCACAGCGGCAACATTCTTCGCCTGCAGCGCGCCGGTCGGAACATTAACACCAAGCCGATCCAGCATCGACTTGATGGACTGTGTCGTAAAAGGCGAACTGCGAGCACTATCACCGGTGCCATTCAAACCAATGACCAGGCCATATCCCACCAATTGCAAATCCCTGACGCTGCTCAGCGTGGTGATGTCCTTGATCCGCACGGACGGACCCGTACGCATCATCTTTTCAGCCATAGCCGGCGCGAAGCTGAAAGTCGCTGCAGCCAGGGCGATCACAAGATACATCCACCTCATGGCATGATCCGCAATGAGCCGTCGTGCTGGACATAACCTGTTATGACCACACCGCTGCTCAGGTTTCTGGCCTGGACCAGTTCTCCGTAAGCCCCTGCCTGAAGCGATTGTGCAACACCGAGAATGGTTATGCCGCCGGATTGAAAATACGTCCTGATCGTAGTTCCCGGTTTGACCAGCTTCGGCATAGCCAGAAAAGACGTCAGCACAGGTTTTCCAGCCGGTAGCACGCGGACCGGGGTTTTGCCGACCATCTGCTCAACATTTTGAACCAGCATTTGCACCGGCTGCAGATAGGCGGGCTTCTGCTTTACCAACAACTGCTCGCTGCTGATTTTATCTCCCGGATAAAGGGTCACCGCAGGAACAATCATTTTGTCAGCCGCGCTGGCTACCAGTCCATGTCCTGACACAAACAGTGTCAAACACGCCAATCGACCAAAGAAGTGCAGACCCCATCGCATCATCTAATACCTACCGGAGCCCCTGGGTAATGGTGGCTGACATTTCGTCGGCCGCCTGGATAACCTTGGAGTTCATTTCATAGGCGCGTTGAGCAGCGATCATTTCGGTTATCTCCTTGACTGCATCAACATTGGAGTTCTCAAGATATCCCTGCCGAATGGTACCGAGACCCGAACTTCCAGGCACCCCTGCCGTCGCCTGACCGGAAGACTCATTAGCCCGGAACAAGTTGTCTCCGATCGCCTCCAGGCCTGCATCATTGGCAAAACCAGCAAGCGAAATCTGACCCAGACTCTGCATTTCAGTCTGCCCCGCGAGTTGCGCGAATACTTCACCGGTGTTGTTGATATGAACTTCCAGCGTTTCAGGCGGAACCGTGAAACCGGGCTGAAGAACGAAGCCGTCAATCGTCACCAGCTGACCGTCCGCATCTCGGTTGAAAGCGCCCGCGCGCGTGTAGAGAGTTTCACCATCCGCCCCCGATATCTGGAACCACCCGCGACCGGTAATGGCCAGATCAAGCTTGTTTGAGGTGCTGGCAAGACCACCTTGCTGATGCAGGTTTCGAACAGCGGCCGTCTTTACGCCAAGCCCGACATACGCCCCTTCAGGCACAACGGAAAGCCCGGTGCTTCCGGCAATACCCGCAGTGCGTTCATTCTGGTAGAGCAGATCGGTGAATTCGGCCCGGGATCTTTTGAAACCGGTTGTGTTTATGTTCGCGACATTATTGGAAATAACTTCCAGATTGGTCTGCTGGGCGTTCATTCCAGTCGCAGCGATAGCGAGAGCTTTCAACATTGGGGCGTCCTCAAATCTGCATTCGTGTGAGTTCGGTGTAAGTCGAGATGACCTTGTCGCGAACAGCCACTGCCTGCTGCAGCTTGCGTTCGGCTTCCATGATTTTGGTAACCGCGTCCTGGGCGGATGTTTGCCCGCTCACAGCACCAATGGCTGCCGCCTCACTTTCGCGCAGAGCAGACACAGTAGACGTCGCCATGGACGACATCAGTTTCGAGAAATCCACTTCCGGAGTACCTGTCGCGGAGGCTGGCGACACTGCATTTTGGCTAAGGCCTGAAACTACGGATGATTGCAGCGGGTTTATGGATGAGATCATTTGTTTACTTCCTGATTAGCTCGGCAAGCATTGAGAACATCTGTTTGGTCTGCTTGATGACCTGCAGATCGGCTTCGTAAATACGAGCAGTGTCCTGCATGTCGGCAATCTCAATGATCGGGTTAACGTTCGAAAACTTCACATAGCCCTTCTGATCCGCGGCCGGATGGTCAGGTCGAAATTCAACACGGAACGGAGCGTTATCGACTCCAATCTGGGACACTTTTGCGTGGCGCGCACCGCTTTCGATATCGACAACCTCGGCAAACGTTACGGTTTTGCGTGCATAGGGATCTGCGCCGGGCGTCTTACCGGTAGAATTGGCGTTTGCCAGGTTCTGCGAGATTATGCGCATTCTCTGCGACTGCGTTTCCAGCCCCGACGACGCTGCAATGAGGGATGCACTGAGGGGATCAATCATCAATCTACCCCCTCAAACCGGACAACAGCATGTCGTGGAATGCTCGTGTCACATTGACATTCATTGAGAACGCCCGGCTTACCTGGCCCGCCTTCAACATTTCCTGTTCAAGCGAGACGGAGTTTCCAGAGTGTGAAATCTCCCATGAAGCCTGCTTTGAAGTCGATTTGTCAGGCGAGAAACCTCCGCGGCTGGAAATATGATTTGCGTCGGTGGCAGCCAGGGAGATCGGCGCCTCCTTCATGACCGCGTCAAACGACGGAACATCAGCGCTGCGATAGCCCGGCGTTGCAGCATTGGCCACATTCATCGCGATAGCCGCTTGTCGCGTTGACAACCAGTCGCGCTGTTGCGCAGCTAAACTCAGCAGGTAGATTTCGCTCATGATCCATGACCTCAATTGCACTATTGAGGAGGCTATAGAATCTAACTTGTCCGAAGCTGGTGACTGGCGACAGGGATCATCAGACCATGACTGACTGAGCGGTCTCGCTCAGACCGCAGACTTGTTGATGCGGCTGTCCTTCAACGCCATTTTCAAGGCATTTGTATTGGTCGCGATATCACCTGCATGATCAGTGAATACGATCTGGTCAAGCTCGACACTGCCGTCCTTGCCGTCCAGCAACAAACGGAACTGTGCGTTCACGTCCTGATGGCAAAACTCCATGTCGAGACTGATTTTCATCTCGGCGGCCCAGTCCACGTAGCATTCCGCGCCATAGCCGAATTTGAAAGCACCTGGTTTGAAATGCATTTCCAGGGATGAATCAATGATATCGTTCAGGTTTGCATACCGCTCCAGTCGAATGTAAGCGATCAGGTCTGCGGGATCGACCAGGCCCATCTCAGCGACGAAGCTGCGAATAGCATCCGATATCAATGCCTCTCTCGTGCCTAGCAACTCGCTCATAGGGTCATGCCGTTTTACTGTTTCCATGATTTCAAGACTACTACTACTACTCATCTTTAGACCTGTTCTCGAGCCCATAAACAAAATGCAGCAGTTCAGCCACTGCGTGATAAAATTCCGCAGGTATCATCTGTGAAACCTCTACAGCAGCGTACAGAGCTCTTGCAAGGCTTTTGCTTTCCACTACCGGCACACCGTTTTCCTTGCCAATTTCCCTGATTTTCAATGCGATAAGGTCTTTACCCTTGGCAACGACAACGGGGGCAATATCGACGCCGGACTGGTATCGCACGGCCACTGAATAGTGAGTGGGATTGGCAACGATGAACGTAGCGGTAGGCACATCGGACATCATCCGGTGTCGTTTTCTGTCACGTTGCAGAGAGCGCAACCGGGCCTTGACGATCGGATCGCCGTCGGCCTGCTTGATCTCATCCTTGACTTCCTGCTTGGTCATGCGCAGGTCAAACCGCCATTTGTGGCGAGACCATGCATAGTCGGCCATTACTATGGCCAGCGACGCCAGCATGACACCGACAAACAGCTTGGCGCATAATTCGAGCACGAAGCCCGGAATGGAACCGGCCGGCAGCAACATGCTGTTCACAATCCTGCCGGTCTCTACCTTCAGGACAAAGGTGCAAACAGAGATGACGATGGTGATTTTCCCGAGCGCCTTCAGCAGCTCAACAAGACCGGCCTTGCCAAATATACGTTTCCACCCCTGTGCGATGGAAATGCGCGAAGCCTGAGGCCTCACTCGCTCCAAAATAAGTGCTATGGGATTTTGCGCCATGCTTGCGGCAATACCTGCCAGTGAAAGCAGCAACAATGGCGGCAGCATGAGTTCGCCTGCCTTGCCCACAAAATAGGTCATGACGTTAATTGCATCGGCAGAATTCGAAAGCTTGATGACGTCTATGTGGACAAAGGCATGCTTGAGATTGCTGGTGAGCCCAAAGGTGCTCTGGGTCGCCATGAACATCAGGATACAGGTTGCACCCAACAACGACGATAGGGTCGCCAGCTCTCTGGATTGAGGCGTGTTGCCCTTCTCGATAGCATCGCGTTGCTTCTTTTCGGTGGCATCTTCGGTTTTGCTGTCTTCATCGGGTTTCTCAGACATTTCGTCTCAGATGGAATATCAGGCCACCTGCTCCCGAACTGGAAGTGAAATAGTGCCATCAGCAGCAAGCGACAGCGCGGTTTTTGCGATTTCACGTTGTGCAGCCGCAACCGCGTCGTCCTTTGGCGTCGCTGACTGAAGCTCACCCTCAATCATCCGGCGGGATCGGGCAGACAACGATGACAACAGCAATTGCTGGAATTCTGCCGAACTGCCATGCAGTGCAGTGGTTAGCTTCTCAGCATCCACTGTACCGAGCAGGACAGAGCGGTTGTCCTCGTCCAGCTTTTCAATGTCAGCAAAGCTAAACAGGAACTTGCTCAGTTCCACAGCCTCTTCCGGCTCGGACGAACTCAGCTCGTCGATAACCGTTTTGGCGTCATCACCGCTCATCGCATTTATAATGCCGGCAATCTCTTTTCGCTTGAGCGTCTTGCCTGCGCTGCCATCATCACTCAGCAGTTCGGTACGCGCAATTTCCTCCAGCAGTTCCATCGCCATTGGAGACAAGGGCTGCAATATCAGCATGCGGCGCAGGATCTCGCTTCGATGTTGCTTGTTCAGAAGGGAAATAACGCTTGAAGCCTGCTCACGATCCATGGCGTTCAGGATTGCTGCCGATGTCTGGACCTGCTCATTATTCAACAAATCAGCTATCCGGGTGGTACTTACGGACTCTAAACGATCCCACACAGAGCGCTCCACCTCTTCTGAGGTATCCGCGACGGGTGCAGGCAGCGCGCCATCGGCTTCCAGCTTGGCTGCCATCTCCTCCGGTATCACTTCAGAGAGCAAGGCCATAACCTCCTGTTCAGTACCCAAAAACTTGACCCCCTGACCATAAAGCTCACTGAAACTGTCAATCATTTCGTCAATTTCAGCTCGAGAGACGTTGTTCAGCAGACTTGCACTTGCAACGACCGCCCTCACCTCTTCAAAGCTGAGCTTGCCGATCAATTTCGCAGCAACAGGCTTGCCGATGCACAACAGCATCAAAGCTGCCTTCACACCGCCCCCTAAATTCGGCTTTGTCCCGGTCATTGGATTTGACAGTCTCGAAATTGATCCAGCTATTAGGTTTGTTCCAAGCCTGAGCCATCTGTCAGTTCTTTAACCAACATACCCAGTCTGGATGTCTGCTGGTCAATCACCACTATCTCGCCGCGCGCCATGACACGTCCATTTGCGACCAGTTCAACCAGATCATCCAGCTGTGCGTTCATATCGACCTGCTTGCCCGGCGTCAGTTTCATCAGTTCCTCAACCGACATGCGCATATTGCCCAGAACAACCTGGACCTTGACCGGGATCTTCATGATCCTGGAGTGACCGGTGCTGTCATCGCTGGCCCTGGCAACCAGAGCAGTTTCAACCTCGGATCGGTTTTCAGCCTGAGTTTCAGTTGAAGTTTCTGTGGTCATCTGCAGATTTACCTCTGTCTCTTCGGCGTGTATCAATTCGCCTGGCGCGCGAGATGGTCACCAAGCGTGACAACCTTGCGGCCGGGTTGCGTTTCAAAATGTCGTTCCATGCGTGAGTGCGACGTGCCTACGCCCTGCAGGTTCTCGACCGGTGCCAGCCGCAAACCCGAACGATTATTTTCCGGGTTATGGTGGTTCCCGTTAGGCCGTGACCCCGATCCATACCCAGCAGCACCGCCTGCATGATCCCGGCTCGCGAGAAATGGTTCGCGGCGATCGCCAGAAGAAATTGCGCCGCTGAGGTCTGCAATGCATCTGGTCACCTGCACCTGCTGATGAGACAGGTTGTGACACTGGCGGGTCAGGGTATCGAGCTGGTCTGCCAATGAGATATCCTTGTTGGTAACCTGCCAGCGCATGTCATCTGCAACGCTGCGCAAATAGCCGATACTGTCATTCAGGACCCTGGGTTGGGCATCATAGTGAGTTGCAAGATCGCCAAGTTTACGATCAAAGCCTTCGAGAATTTGACGGTTTGACTGACACTGCTTGACGACCTGCCGGTGCGCCTTGCTCATGTTCAGCAACCAGCAGACTATGAAAATGGCAAACAAGACCATCAAAACTGCCGTAATCGAGAGAATTATTTCAAGGTATAGTACGGTCAATTCAGTTCACCGCCTCAGCTTTCAGAAAGTCAGAGACCTTCAGGACATAATGTTCCTCTGTCTGGTTCAGGAACCCGTTGAACAGCTTGACACCCTCCACCTGCACCTGCACTTCCTGCCCCAAACAAAAACCCAGTTCGTGTACCTGTCCAAGCTGCAGATTTGCTATTTCACCAAGCGTCATTTCCTCTTCCTGAAGAATGACCTCCAGCTTGACACCGGTGCGCTGTACCTCGCGACGCAAAGCGAGCAAACCTGCCTGGCGTGGAACGCCGGCCTGTGCTGCGTCAGCTTTCTGGCAACAGGTCTCAGAGACAAAAACATCAATAACCCCCTTGCCATGGGCCAGTTGCAGGTCAAACCTCACCCGCACACCATCCAGATCCCGAACTTCAGGGCTGTCCAGATACTCCGGGGAGGCCTGCAACACCTGCGGCATGCGCTTGGCCAGAGCGCCTTCGAAATGAGGCAGCAATTCAGCCAGAACGATTTCGGCAACGCACTTGCCCACCGCAAGCTCTCCCTTGCCGACGACCAGTTCACCATCACTTTCAACGGCAGCCCGCGAGGCACCAAAAGCACAGTTTGCGAAGGCAACCAATGCATCGGCAGGCACTCCGATCAGGCAGGCCTGATGGTCTTCCAGACCGCGCATCGTATAAATCAGCGAAGGGTCGGAGTAACTGGCTCGAAAATCGGTCATGGCCACCGGCTCCGCTGTGCCAGGCAACAGTTTTCCAACTTCCGGGAACAGATTTTCAAGACTGGATTTCAGGGGCTTGCTGGAATGAACCGCGGCTTTTCCAAAATTGACGATAATATCCTGGGCTTCAGATACGTTGCGCAACAGAACTGACAACGAACCCGACCGGCTTTCTGGTTCCTGGCCCTCCGACATATTCATTACGCAGCCTCAGCAACAGCCGGACCTGGGCCGGTTGCAGCTGTTTCCTGCTCAACCAGTTCAAGGGACGGGCGTTGGTATGAGGGAATGGTTTTGCGGCCATGCTCAATCGCGACCTGTGGCATTGCACCGTTCATAAACGCCAGAAGTGACTGCTTGACCAGAATATAGAGACGCAACTGCTTTCCACGTATCATCTTGATGTTGTTGGCGATCGGGCTGACAACTGCATATGAGAAGAAAATGCCGGCAAATGTGCCAACCAGCGCCGCGCCAATCAGCTTGCCCAGCAATTCAGGAGACTGATCCAGCGCACCCATTGCCTTGATCACCCCCAGGACAGCCGCAACGATCCCCAGGGCGGGCAGGCCTTCTGACATTGTCACCATCGAGTTGTAGGGTTTCAGTTTTTCATAGTTGATGGTGTGAATTTCTTCATCCATCAGGGCTTCGATTTCATGGGTGCGCGCATTGCCGATGATGATCAGGCGGCAGTAGTCACAGATGAAGGTGACAAGGTTTTTATTGGCCAGCAGCTTGGGATAGGGAGCAAACAGGTCTGATGAGTCCGGATCGTCGATATGCTCTTCAACCTTGTTCGCAGGCAATTGCCGCAGAGCCCGCATAAGCGAGTTCAAGACTGCAAGCAGATCAAGGTAGTCCCGCTCTTTGGGCCCTGCATTCTTGATCACTTCCGCGCAGGCCTTACCGGTGTCTTTTATGGTGGCCATTGGATTGGCTACGATGAATGTGCCAAGCGCAGAGCCGCAGATGATCACATATTCCCATGGTTGCCAGATCACCATGACGTGCCCGCCCATGGCAGCAAAACCACCCAACACGCAGCCAAGGGTGACAACCAATCCGATCACAATAGTCATTCTGAAGTTTCCTCCTCAAGTCAGGAAGATAACTTCGCCAGCTTGCGCGAGACTGGCCATGCGCCGGAGTTTTCCGACTTGATTGGCATGAAAATTGCTTTGTTTAGCCAACACGATTGAACAGTGCTGCAAAACAGGACATGGATGTGAGAGTCTACTGGCGACATAAGAGTATCGATGCGCTCAGCTCTTCGGAGTTAAGGACGGCGATCGAAGAATTGCTCTGCAACAACAGCGCGCATGGTGGTCAACACGGATCAAACGACCTGTTTGCAGGCCTGGCAATCGGTATTGTTCTTGGCGGAGTAATCACCACCATAGCCGCCATCCCTGTTTTGGCATTTTAATCGGCTTTGCCTAAAACTCCTGATATATGCGCAACCGCTGCTTGCGTAGCGCATTTTCATCGGTTTCCTGACCGTACAGCGTCACCTGGTTGCGACCGTTTTGTTTGGACGTGTAGAGCGCTTCATCGGCAAACTGATACAATTGCTCATGGCTGTTGGCGTCAGACATGATGCAGACACCAATTGATGTTGTCACCTTCAATGGCGCACCTGTACCGTCATCGATCTGCACCTGGGCGCCGGCAATAACATCGCGCAGCCGCTCGGCAATTTCCATGATGCGGGCCCTTGTCGTCCCGAGCAAGACAACGCCAAATTCCTCGCCGCCTGTCCGGGCCACAAGATCGGTGTCGCGCACGTGTTTTTTCAGCACTACACCAACTTTCTTCAGTACATTATCGCCTGCCTGATGGCCAAACGTGTCATTCACTTCCTTGAAGTAGTCGAGATCAAGCAGCAGCAGAGCCGTATCCTCGATCCCTTCCAAAGAATAGAGACGGCTCAGAACATCATCAAAATACCTGCGGTTGTTGAGGTCTGTCAGCGCATCGACATGCGACAATCGCTTGAAGGTGGTCAGTTCATCACGAACACGCTCCAGCTCAGCGTTGGTTTCGTGCAGTTTCTTAAGGACAACCTCACCCTTTACAATGTTACTTGTAATTGTGTCTGCAATGTTTTTTGACAATTCAAACAACACAGTTTGCTCGTAGGCTTGTGCTTCCAGTTGTTTGCCCTGGGCGTCAATCTCGTCATTGAAGCCCTGCAGACGGTCGATCTCATCCTTGAGCAGAACAGCAAGATCAACCGAGACCCGAGCCAGTTCTGCAGAATTCTCCTGCTGCTTCGCCCTTTTTTTTCCCGTCGCAGTGACTTCCGCATGGCTCTCAATCAACCGGTCAAAATTGTCCTGACCAGGATGGGATCCGAGTTGCGCAATGATCTGCTGCAAGGTCTCCGGCGAAGCATCTTCATAAAGGTCGTAGAGAAACTCGTAGTTGCGTGGCAATGGGGCCAGACCCAGTTGCTGGAGTGTTTTCATGACACTGTCAGCATTGCTGTCGGTCATTGAGGTTCTTACAGTTTCCGCTGCTGGAGCCATGTAATTCGTCTCACTAGTGAAATGGTACCACCCCCGGTCTCACTGGTTCGCAAATGAGACCCCCATAGCCGCGATAGCTGATCCACCTTGAGCGAACCTTACCATTAATTGCGCGCATGGCTTGCAAATGCAGAAAATCGTTCGACCTAGCGGCGAGCGTTCTTGTAGGCCTCGTCAATCAGGCTGTTGGCAACAGACAGTCGGGCGGACGACCGTTCACGAGAGGCCGCGCTGGCACGATCGGGATGATTGTCCAGGGCAAACCTTCGACGAAGGCGATTGAGGTCTGCGCGGGTTGGCCGGCCTTTCAATGCCTGCGTTAACTGCTGCAAGGTCATGGCGGCATTCGCAGCAGGTTTGGGTTCATCATTACAGGTGTCTTCAACAACCTCGGTCGGCTTTTCGGTCGTGTCCATCACATAGCCACCATTGGTTGAATACCTGGATGCACCCTGAATTCGTGGCTCATGGCTGGCAGCAGACGCAGCCTTGAGCTGGTTCGCTGTGCGATTGTGGCTACCCGACGATTTTTGATCGTCGCGTTTACTGAACAGTATGCTGTCCAGTATTCTCCTGAAGCCGTGATTGTGCATTTCGTACCGTGGGTGCAATTCAAAAAAACTATTTTACGCACGACTGGTAAATATTGTCTGCCACTGCCGATGGGCTTCAGCCCGCTGCCTTACGATGAATTTCCTGATTGGCAAAAAACAATTCCCGGTTCGGTCAAATCCCGGTCGATGTGGTGCGGACGGCGTGCATTGAATTGATGCCCCTGCATCTCTCATATGGCCTCTTAAATATTGATATTGAACAGTATTACCTGACCTAACTATCTCTTTCTGTCTTGTCACCCCTCCCTACATCCCCCATAGTGTGGGGGATATTTTGGGGGATTAAGAGGATGAGTAAACTCACTGCTATAGAAGTTAAGAACGCAAGTCCAGGTAAGCACGAGGATGGCTTGGGCCTTCGCCTCGTCAAGCGGGCTGATGGCGGCGGGCAATGGGTACTGCGGATTACAGTTCACGGTCGGCGGCGGGAAATGGGACTCGGCGGAATGCGTAGGGTATCTCTAGCGGATGCCCGCGAGCTTGCCGCCGAGTACAGAAGCCTTGCCGCAAAAGGCATTGATCCCATAAAATACCGGGAGCATGAGAAGCGTGAAGCTGCAAGAGGTTTGCATCTCTTGGCGGATGTTTCCAAAGATGCGTTTGAAAGCCGCAAGGCAGAACTAAAGGGTGATGGTAAGGCTGGCCGCTGGTTCAGTCCGCTGGAATTGCACGTCCTTCCAAAGCTGGGCCGAGTGCCAATTATTGAAATTGACCAGCGAGACATTCGTGATGTTCTCGCGCCCATTTGGCACTCCAAAGCAGCAACAGCCAAAAAAGCTGCTGATCGTCTCAACGTTGTGATGAAGCACGCTGCGGCGCTCGGTCTGAATATCGATTTGCAAGCTGTCGACAAGGCGAAAGCATTGCTCGGCCGCCAGCGCCACACGGTGCAATCAATTCCAAGTTTGCCATGGCAGGAAGTTCCAAGCTTCTATGCGACGATTGAAGAGCCGACGATTGCCAACCTCGCCCTTAGGTTGCTGATACTGACAGGTGTGCGGTCGCGGCCAATACGTTTCTTGAGGCTGGATGAAATCGACGGAAGCGTCTGGACTATTCCTGCAATGAATATGAAGGCGCGCGTCGGTGCAGCTGAAGATTTTCGCGTTCCGCTTTCTGCGGAGGCCCAACGAGTTATTGAACTGGCTCGTCCGTTTGAGCGGGATGGCTACCTGTTCCCATCCGTGCGCAAAGGCGTCATAAGCGATGCAACCATGTCACGACTGATGGAACGGCGTGGAATGGACGCTCGGCCCCACGGCTTTAGAACAAGCCTGCGCACTTGGCTTGCGGAGGTCACTGACGCTCCTCACGAAGTTGCGGAGGCAATGCTAGCGCATCTGACGGACAGCAAGGTGGTTCGGGCTTACCGGCGGACTGACTATGTTGATCGCCGGAAAGTACTCTTGGAACGATGGGCAAACCATGTAACCGGCAAGGCTGGGAACGTTCTCAGCCTAGTGCCGAACAACGCGTGAGGCTCCAGGGCAATACTGGCCGAATGCCTTCATGCCAGATTGGCAATCGGCAAGATAGATCACAAGTTGAATAGTTCCGCTCCCTCGGCGGTTGCAAGAGCCTACAATCAGTCGGAGTATATTTCGCAGCAGGCTACAGCCCTTGATCGTTGGGCCAAACTTTTCGTGAAATGAAAACTGAAATAGAGGTCTTCACAATCCAACCCTGAGTGCGACATGCAAGACAGTGATGACGCTAGCGATGAGCCCGCTAGCACAGATACGGACATTAACCTTTTCCCCTTCATGGATGAAGTGAAGGGTGCTCTAGCTGATTTGCAAATTCCAGGCGGTCCGAAACTGGAATCTGATCATAGCTCGGAAATTCTTGGGTTGTATCTGGACAACTTGCAAGGGCTAGGAACCCTTGTTTTTGAGAGCAAAGGTCAGGCCGCAAAGGCTCGAAGGGCATTGGAAAAATGTACGGACAAGTCCAACCGTCTGGTTGCGGAACTACGAACCCTCAAGCGCGCGTCACCTGATACGATCGAGAGATTGGATCGCTTTGCCGGGATCGCCTCCGCAGTTCACATTCAATGTCGAGATGATGACTCCATTTTGGATCCAGAGCTAACGCTTCCGATTGGTAAGTTCACTCTCCTGCTCAACAAGATTCTCTCGCTCGAGCTGGATCGGGTTGAGCGGTATATGGAAGGTAAGTGGCCGGGCAGCGGGAGGGGAGCTGAGTTGTTTCCGCGCGAAATCGCCTTATGTGTGGCGAAGATCTACATGGATTTGCGCGACGGGGAACGGCCCACGTTCGGCCGGGATGGGGCGCACGGCGCGAAACCTGCTACCCCATACACACGTGCGGTGGACCGCATCTTCAAGGCACTCGACATCAAGATTAGGTTTCGCAAGCCTTGTGAGCATGTCTGCGAGAGCCTCGATGAGTTGTTGAGAAGTTGACCGTTAGAGATAAGGGACTCGAAAAAATGAGCCAGCCCAACGATTACGAAGTTTTCCTTCAAACTTGGAAACCGGGAGAAATGCTGCAGCATGTTACCTTGCCGCAATATTTGAGTGATCGTATGGCACTCGACAGAATTTTGAATGACGGTACTGGCGAAGCATCATTAACTCGCACCCCTTTTGTTCCAGGTCCAAAGGTCATGGCCGAGAATGAACTTGTCCTTCGGGCTTTGCACTTCTTCGAAAACCATCAAAAGGAATGGGCTAAGGAGTTCAAAGATTTTGTACTGAGTAGGGGGATACCTGTGAAAAAGTTGAACACATTTATAGCCAGCTTTGCGAAGTCATGGGTCGATGGCAGGGTGCGGCGGCAAGACTCTCCAGAGATGCTATCTATCAAGGCGTCAATCCGCGATTTCGACAAATTCTGTAACTCTGCCAATTCCCGGCTCTACGTAATCAATTCGGTAGATGCCAATATCGATCCGCTCTTCACCCCGACAGAAATGGCCACAATCTTCCAGGCTAATTACGGTCTCTTGGAAGCATATATGCCTGACTACGTTGATCATCTCGACGGTGAAGGCCCAGACTCACTAAACGAGCTATATGTGCGTCGGGGCGTCTATATGCCACAAATTGATAAGTTTCGTCGAGAACTCCACTATCTCAGCTCCTATTCGATCACTCTCGGTCCGGTGGAACAATTCGCCCAAACTTGGACTCCCGAAACACGCGACAGAGGTGTCCCCTCAATCTTTTCAGCACCCTTAGCAGCGGTTCAGGACCGGGTTGTCGCTTTCGCCCCGTTCATTGAAGGCATGAACCTGAGCCAAATAGAATTGGTAATCGCACCTCCTGTCGAGAAGGTTTTCCTAAGACACGACGGGGAACACGGCGGGATCCACGAGTTTAGCTTCCTCTGAGCATACTTCTGCTGGTCGGTTGAAATTGTTGCCCTTTATAGTCAGACGGATATTTTTTGCGCCCACAATCAAACAGCGTGCGCACAAATTCACAATAATCGTTGCATTTGTGGTCGTGGTAGCGCGGCCCCACCAAGCACATGTTCGGTCCATCGCGATGCGTCCCGTTGCGTCGCGGATTAACAAATAAAGGAAATCAACATGACCGAACATATGCCAACCAACAGACTAATGACCGCTTCAGAAGTGGCTGCGGAACTTAAGCTCGGCAACAGCACAATTTGGCGGAAGGTGAAGCAGGGCCATTTACCTCCTCCAATCAAGATTGGCGGATCCACCAGATGGCTTCGCCAAGAAATCGAAATCCACATTGCCAAGCTGACAGATCAGCGCGACGCGCCAGAAATCCAGAGTGTTGGCAACGGTGAACGGGGAGAAAGCTAATGACAAAGTCCTGTTCAAACTGCGCCCGATACATTGATCTAGGAAGGCCAATAACCAAGGAAATCACATTCCGCGGCGTTTGCACACTTGATGCTGAAGCGCTTGAAACCACTGGGATTTTGCGGAAATGGATGTCTCGTCCCAACCAACAGAGGTTCCGCAACATGTTGCTCACTGCTATGCATCCGTTCGACCTCTGCGTTTATTGGAGGGCGGTAGATTCCAAAAATAGACCCGATCGAGACACGGAGTCGTGAACGCCTCCAAGAAAATAAGATCTGGTAAAGTGTTTGAGTTGCTTTCGCCTGCCGACATCGAGGCACTTCCTGAGCTAGAGTACCTAATCCAGGGCATGTTGCCGTTTCCATCGTTGGGGGTCCTTGTTGGATCCCCAACGGCTGGGAAGTCGTTCATGGCGTTGTCGATGGCTCTCGCTGTTGCCAGCGGCCTGGAATGGCTCGGACGCAAAACTATACAGCGCCCGGTATTGTATGTTGCGGCAGAGGGCGTCCTGGGAATGAAGCTGCGTCTTCAGGCATACCGTGAACGGTTTGGGCTAGACGATACCAATGTACGGTTCATCGCGGAACCGTTTGATGTTCGCAACGAAAGCGAAGTGCGGGCGGTTCTGGATGCGATAGCCGCTGCAAAATTCCAACCCAACCTGATTATCATAGATACTCTCGCCCGGGTTGCTGTGGGCGCTGATGAGAATAGCGCCAAGGATATGGGCCAGGTTGTCGATGGACTCGAACGGATGAAACGTGAGACCGGTGCGGCGTTACTGGTAGTCCATCACACACGTAAAAATGACCTCGTCGAGCGCGGCTCAAGTGCCCTGCGGGGTGCGGCTGACGTCATGATCTCCTGTGAAAAAGCCGAAGGCAGCGATGGAACACTAGGTGCCAATTTGAAGTGCGAGAAAATGAAGGATGATGAGCCTTTTAAGGACATAGGAGTGGCGCTGGAAAAAGTTGAATTGTCGAATGGCAAAAGCTCATTGGTTGTGGCAGGCACCCAAACAATTCACAAGGCGAGCTCGGAACACGGAAAAAAGATCCTGGAAATTCTTCAAAATAAGTTTGATCAAAACGGCGCCAGTCATAAGGAACTTAAAGAGGCATTTGTTTCGAGTGGAGCCGGGCAAGACTCAACATTTGCACGCGCACTCAGAGAGTTGAGAGGTTCGGATCGAATGATTGTCGACAAGGTTGATGGTAAAGCTCGGTACATTGCGGTCCCTGAGGACATTGTTGGCGAAGCGGGCCGAAAGCGGATTCGAGAATTGTTTGCAGAAGTCAGAAACCAGCAATAAAAAGCAGGCTCCAGGCAAGCGGAGAAAATGATGCTAGACATTGAAGCGGCACTTAACTCGATCAGCGGTGAACACCGGCAGGCGCTGGACTGGTTTTGTGTGCAGTTGCACTGACCAACGTGCGGAAAGACTTCCAACTTGGTTAGGCTGAAGATACCCGTGAGAAGATGCTTGCCGAAGTTGTTCGAAGGCGTGGCCAATTGCAGTTTCGCAAGGAGCTAATTGCTGCTTACGATGTGGCCGTTGTGCAATCACCGGATGCGATGCTGTGGAGGCACTGGAACCACCCTGACAATCGCCGGTTTGACATGCGAAGTGTGCGAGATGGTGTCCTAAACACTTGCAGAACTGAAAGGAGCAAAATGTCAGTGGATTTGGTCGGCAAACAAAAAATTGGCCATCCATTAAACTCTCGCCAAGTTGAGAGGATCAGCACGATGCATGGTGGGTTTTTCTACCAGCATTTGTACGGTGTCGCGTGCCTGTTGACAGTCGGCCGTCTTGATGGATCGGTAGTGATCATTGAACAGGACGAGGACCTAGAGATCCTGAATGGTAATGAGCGTCACTACGTACAAGTCAAGACACGCAATCATCCCCTTCAGCCAGGGGACATTGCAGCTTCTATCGAGCAATTTTCGGATATTCGCGCCCAACACGCGACGGGGCAACGGTCCGGGACGCCGAGGCTAAGGATTATCACCAACGCACCGATCGGTCAGATGCTAAGGAAAGCTTCCAAAAGGGCGGACTGGCCATCAGATATCGATCTAGTTGTTCCCGGCGCTAACGTAGGACAGTTACCTCCAGCATGGGAAAACATAAACAAGGCTTTTGACTGGTGCGTCGAACAAGCGGAGCAGGTGCCCTTCGGAAATCTAGCCCCTGAATCACTTGTTTGGAAATTAGCCGCGCGGGTATTGCACGCGGGAACCAGCGCGAACGACAGAACATTTCCCGCTGAGGACGTACCAGCGTTACTCGAACAGCTCCTGGTTCAGCTGCAGGACTTTCCGGACCCGCCTTTGAATTATCGACCGCAGGTGGGCGAGCCGGTGTTCGTAACTAATCAGCCGGTGCGGTTGGTAGTTGGTTTTTCGGGTGCCGGTAAAACAGCGTGGGCATCACAGGCTGCCCTCCACTGCCCCGATTCCGTTGCCTACATCGATGTCAGCGATATGCCTGCTGCTTCTGTTGCATCCAACGTGGCACGTGAATTGACGGCCCGGTTCCTAGGGGGACGTGCAGCTGGCCAAGGGGGGGCGTTGCTCGCAGATCAGACCGGCCTAAATGTTCTGCGTGCCTGCGCGCAGCGATTGGCTGAGAACGGAACGGTTGTACAGATCATCGTTGACAATGCGCACCGTCTGGAAGCATCAACGATCCGCTCGCTTGCGGAACTCGCGCCCAATCTCCGGTTCTTGTGTCTAGGACAACCTTGGGACGGTTTAGCCAAACTGGAGACCTTTTTTGAAATCAAAGCAGAGCAACTGGAGGGATGGGAGCCCGATGATATTGCAGCAGAGTTTCAAGAGGCGGGCCTGTCAGTCTCGGTAGAAACCGCACTTCGCGTCCAAAAATTGACTGGCGGACTGCCACTCTACGTACGAAATGCGGCGCTGGTCGCTAAGCAAGATTATGAAGGCAATACTGACGCCTTTTGCGATGCGATCGACGCAAGAACAAATGACAAGGAAATAGCCCAAGAAATCATCCTGACTGATACGTTCGCGAGCTTAGATGAAGACTCTCTTTGGGTATGCGCCACCCTGAGTTTATCGGAAGTACCGCTGATCAGGTCGGAATTAACCACGCTAATTGGCCCAGACTCACTGCAAGAACGACCAATCGCCGTTGCTTTACGCAGGTTGCGTCGAGCTTCGATCGTCGTTGGCTTTCAAGGCGATCGGCTTGGCCTTCACGATGCCGCTCGTCCTTTGGCTGTCGATTCCCGTTCCCATTTTGCGGATGCACATTGGGATCAGGCGTTAGTAAGACTCGCCGATCTGCTCATTGCATCACTGACGCAGCAGCGGGATGTCGCGCGGCTCGGGTTCATGATGCGCCTGCTGCCACGGATTGGCCGCACCGAGGTCCTTGTCGAACTGGCCGGCTACGAGATGTTTCATGAGCAGGGCGATCCACGGTCTCTACGCACCGAACTAGAGATCGCGGCCAATGATACAGCGAAAAGTGCCTCGGATAGATTCTGGGCATATGACGCATTGGCATACTGGGACAGTCGGGACGGCGGCCGCCCCAGTGCAGAGCATCTACGAGTAATGGCCATCCTCGTCGAAGAAGGTAAGCTTGGTCTTCGAGAGCAGATGAATCTGCGATTTAAGGAGATGATTCACTGGGCCTCGGAGCTTAACCGAGCTGAACTCAATACCGTTTACAGGGCAGCAAATCGCCTTCCTATAAGTGCAGAACAAAGGCGGCTACTCAGGTACAATTATGCGGTTTCACTGGATCGAGTTGGCGCGGTGAAGGATGCGAGGAACGTGGCGGATACACTGATCGCCGAGTATTTCAACATGATTGGGATCACTGAACGAAGCGTTATCGGTAAGAGCAACCGTGCTTTGTCCCAGTCACTTCCGCGACATGTTGATCATGAGGATCTAAAGCGGTTGGGAGACTGCCTCAATCTTTGGAGTCACCTCGTCGTATCGATGGGAGAGCCTCCCATTCTTCGCCGAATAACAGCAATGAAGTTTTATACACAAGCACAGGCGGCAAGATCCGTTGTAACGACGGGGCTTGAAACTGTCGATGATTTCCTGGTGTTAATGGCAGATGCAGTCGGTGCGCGCGAGATACTGGAGCAGCATGTTCTGCCGGTTGTGCGTGAAAGCCTCCTAACCGATATGGTCATCCCTGCTCGGAGCATTTATGCCATCGTCCTTGCGTGGAACGGAGCACATGAGGCAGCACGGCACGAGATGGCGGCGTTGAGGAAGTATGCCGTCAACGATACACAATTGAGTATGTTGGCGGATAGAAATGCATTCGTGGAACGTATCATCGCTGGAACCGTGCGCCTACAAAAGCAAGTGCCTCCGGCGGGGGCGATGGAACAAATGTTTGGCGGTCAACGCTTAGAGCAGCGCAAAGTAGGTCGAAACCAACCTTGTATCTGCGGCTCGGGTCTCAAGTTCAAAAAATGCTGTGGACGGTAAGTGGGTCGCGGGGGGGTGAGCCACGTTTTAAACCGAATAGTACGTCAGTTATTGGCTGGCATCGTGGACATGAAAAGCATTGCCAGTTGAGGTCCGGTTCCAGAGTCTAAGCAGATATTGTTGTGATGGCGGATAGCAAGACTGATATGTGAGTGCGCGCCTGGTCCGCAGTTGCAAACGTCATGTCTACATGGGATCGAAAATCGCTTGGTGTCACGGTGTCATGTCGGTGTCATTGAAGTGTCAGACACCCCCGGAAGTCGATGTCATGTCACCCCCCTTTCTAGGGGGTGACACTGACACTAGACCGGCGGACATGGGGAATGGGATTATTTAGATTGCCCGATTTACCATCACCCCGACCGGCATTGATTTGCGTCGGTGAAATCGTCAACCGAACACCGCTTTAATGGCCTGCAAACGGGCCGTGGTGACCGTTGCAATCCGTTTCGGTATCCACGACCGTTAACGCCACAAGCACCCGTCCACGGGCCGGTATTTTGGTGGGTATGGCTCAAACCTGCGAGCAACGCCAATTGCAATCAGACGTGAGGTGGGTATGGCTGAGCAACCGTAGCCAGATAGTCGAAGGCGCTCCCCCGCTAAGGGAAAACCACACAATTTAGCCAATTGGAATCGCAGGATATTTTTGACCCCAAGTAAAACCGCGCCAATTCTGTGCCTAGTTTTAAGATGCAAGCAGTTGGTGAACTGTCACTTTATAGTCAGATCCTTTTTGAACACTTCATACAGTTTGTCAAAGTCGGAATGCCTGTCAAAAATTATCCTGTTCTCTTCGAGGGCTTCGTCTCTAACCTCTTCATCGCCATGATTAATTCTGCCTTCTAAATAGTGAGCTTTAGCTGCATCTTTCTGGATCAATTCTAGATGTTTCGTCACCTTGGCACTGCAGGTATATCGGGAATTGTCCAAAGCTTTTGCCAGAAGCGGCATAAGTTTTTTTTCCGGCACACCGTTGCGAAGCCAAGTCTGCAAGAATTTCATGCCGTCGTCATATACGGCTTTCCGCTGGGGATACTGGTTAATCCGATTTGCCTTTCTAGCAAGCAGAGCAGTTATTCCCACTGCAATCACAGACACGAGCAGAGCCACCGCCGAGATGAGCAACGCACCTTCATCAGTCCACTCGAATTTCCAATCGGTATTTTTCATGTTTTCAACTCCCCTGCTATGGTTGCATGCAGGTTCTGAATCAATAGCAACGAATCTGCGGAAGCGCCTCAGTCGGCACTGTTCACATTTGCACTGGTTTTTGTGGGCGGCGCTTCAAAGTACAGGTGGCCGCGAGCGGACAGTGCGATACTCATTAAAGCAGCTAAAATTGTGAGGATAAACGCATAGCGGCGGCAAAAACGCCAAAAAGAGAGAGGCATAGCAACGAACCTTTTTCTACGTTGACGTGAATTGGTCGCGTCAACTGTGTGATTCGCCTTTCTCTGCCCTCAATATGTGTATTGATCGCAGGTTTGGCAAGTATGTTTGCTGATTGCTCCCCAATTATCTAACTACTCCACAATTTCAGCTAACTGCCCAGCCCAGCCAAGTCTTGACCGGCGACAAATGATCTCGATATTCCGCCCGCCGCACTTCGTACAGCGGCACAAGCCTGTCAGGTCGCATAATGGGTAGTTCGGCCCTAACTGCATCCGCAGTGCCACCACGTCCAGCCGCGCGTTGTGAAAGCACAATGTTGTTATACAGTGAGCATGCAGCTTGTAGCCGTCTCTCAGATCTCCAGGCGTGGCTATCGTGGTTGCGGTCATACCCCAAAATCGCACGAGATATTGCAAGAACAAGTGAGATGGGAGTGCACAGTTTCGGTTTCACCAAAAACACACGTAGCGATTGATTCCGGCAGGAAGACACGCCGGAGACTTTTTCACAAACGGCCGAAAGCAACAGAATACAGTAAGTTCAGACCATCGCCCTTGCCCTTATTAAGCGACGACAATTGAATCAAAAATTTGTCATAGTCTTGGACAATATCATGACTTTGGAGAAATGAACAAAGATAGTTTTTTTAACACCACACCCATCCATGATAAATTATTTACATTCCCTTCTTATTGAGTATTCTATCAATCTGGTTTTATGTTTTGATTTAATATCATCGTCGAACAAGATTGATAAATTGCTGAGGATTTCAGTATGGCGAATTTACATCATTCATTTAAATTATGTGCAATTGGACTAATGCTCATGTTTCTGTCTGGGTGTAACGAGGTAGCCATCCAACCACTGTGTGCTCCCGCGATCAATTGCTTGAGCATTGTCGAAATTAGTGAAGAAGGGGAGTGTCTACTTGAAGAGGGTCAGTTTTCAACAAAATACAGTGTTGGGAACCGCCATTCGCGTAGAATAATATTCACAATAAGTGAAAACATTAGAAGAGTTAGACCGCTGCCTGAGAGTGAATATATTTTGATCAACTCTGAGGGTTCATCCATACTAGGTAACAGTAACATTCGGCTGGATTGCCGTTATCAGAAAATATCAAACAATCTAAATGAACGTCAGTACGTAATTACGGACGCCTGTTTTGAAGGAGACAACTGCGGTCCGGTAGTAGAGCCCCCAATAATCGCCAAGGATGAAAAAGTTTCGAAATGCCTGAAATTATGTTTAGAAAATCATCCATTCTGCGACAACATTGAACTAACGACACATGACGCCAAGATTGCTATACGTAATTTGGCTAATGCACCCTATGAACCAGAACCCAAAAAAGCAGAAGTCGCTTCCATTTTTTCGGAGTTAGCGGCTCTGGCATCAGGTAAAAACTTGTGCGCGAAGAATGAATTCTGGTTCCGGAATTCTAAAGCAGAATTTCACGGCGGAACATGTAACATTCCAGTTAAGTACACCGGGTCTATTCTTCCTGGAGAATACCATCGATTGATCGCACCTGTCAGGACAGAAGGTACAAAAATCATCGAGGCTAATTTACTCGGGCATAAGATTTCTTCTGCCACTTTCAATATCAAGGAATACACGCCATTCGTAAAATACTATAAGAACTTGGGCGATTTCGAAAAAGGGACTGCTCTAGGTTATGAAGAAATCGACAAAATGTATTTCACACTTGCTGATGGAATGGAGAGCAGAGTGATACTACAGGGAAAGCGCCAATATTGTACGTCAATACAGTGACTTGGCTTTACCTTGTTCCTCTATCCACGTCTCTTGATCAAACATGCCCTATGGCGATGCAACCAATTCACTCTGGCAAGCTGGTAGCGTGCGCGTCACAACTATCACGCCTCCGGGTCTGCTCATCCCACTGCACAATATGAAATCAAGAGCGGTCATTTGAACCGCTCACCACAACCTAAAGATAAGGCCAATTGCAGCTCCCACTGCCAACGACATTGGTACGCTAATATGCAGGCCAAATTGGATTGCAAAATTCAGTTGCCTGGAGCGTTTCTCGGCAGCTTCTGTCTTAATGGCATTAAGGATCTGCGGGCGATCCAACTCGCCAGCCTCGCCAAACGCGAAAAGTTCACGACGGGTGCGTCCTTCACTCGTGGCTTGAGCATCCAGCCACGCCGTTGCACTCGTGATTGGAGTCTTTTTTCGCAGAATTACAGCATGAGCATCGGACAAGTTCGCTTTGCGCTCCGATGTATTGTCATTCCACCAATTCACAACATGAACCACGGATAGGAAAAACAACAATCCTGACAACAGCCAATAGACATTCGTTTGATCGAGGTTCAATCCTTTAAGCAGCGGCAAATCTTTTGGATTTGTGTCAGTCCAAACCACAATCAGAATCGTGGCCGCAAACACCGTCAGCGTCCTGCTAGAGGTCAATGTTGGCCCGCTTAATAGGTCCCCAACCTTCATGGCCCACCCTAGTCCAAATCAACAATTTCACCGGCCTGAAACAATATCTCATGGTCGCCATATTCGCCAAGATCAGGCACAGCGGCCCGCGACCAGGCGATGACGCCAGCGTGTTTTTGAGCCAGCCCATGCGCAATACGAATGGTTTTTTCAGTGTTGTCACATTGGATCAGCTCAGCCACAGCAAAGGGAAATCCTGTTTCAGGATCGGCATCGTATACCATAACTACTATGAGCTTCGTGGGATCAGGCATGCCCCATCTTGGCATGAGAACATTAGAAGAACAATAGTTTGATTTAAGTTGGTCTGCAGTAAGGCAATAGACACTATTCTGCGTCGTAAACTTTTCCGGTCCGCGATCGGCGGCGACCAAATCACCAGCCAATTACATATGACAGCACAAACCAAAACGCCTTCACAATCGCATCACAGTCGGCTTCTCCACTCGCACCGACCCGATCTTCACTCACTGAATTGTCTATCCTAAGCGTGAGCAGGACGACTGATAATAGCTACGAGGTTACGAACACCAATTGTTGTCTAAGGTGGCACATACCCGCAACCATGTTACGTAGCCATACCAGGCTAGGAGTCAGTTATAAAAGGCCGCAACAGGTGAAGCCTATTCAAGCTCAATGCATTCCGCATCGTCGAATTTGATGTGCATATTTTGAAGCTCTCCACCTGGGCCCGCCAACGCCTTTACCCGCTCTCTCGCCGCAGCCAGCTGGTCACCGAAGTCCATATTTACGTCCACCTGATTCCGCGAGGCTGACAATGTTGGTTTCTCGACCCGGAGTGCCCGGCCCGCAGCCATGATCCGCACTTCCAGCGGGACATCCGGGTTGCGATAGACTGCTTGCAGGAAGGCGTGGGCATCACCGTCGAAGGCCCCATCGATATCGGCGGCGGCTTTGCGGGCCGCTTCTTCAAGCGCCAATGTCTTGTTGTTCTTGCGACCCGGTGGACGACCAGGACCGGGCTTGTAGTTGCCTTTTCGCTTGGGTTTTGCGGGTTTACCCATGACATCCATGTCTTCAAACCATAAATCGATTTTTGTGGTAATATATTACCATGTACCAGACTTCTTCTGAAGCACCCTCCCACGTAAATTCTCAGTCTAACTGTTCAGTGAGATTCGTCGTTTGCGGAATTCGTTCAGGGTTTTGATTGAAGATTATCTGGAGCGCCTGCATGGCCGGAACAAAAGCACCTTGGTAGCTAAAGTCATGCCAGTCTATGTCGCTTCTCGCGCCTAACTTATCTTGGTGTATTTTGTCCCGTATTGACATAACAATTTCAAGTTTTTCACCGAGGCCAGCTTCACCATCATTATCAAATGTCGATTTAAGGGTGGACGACCATTTCTTGTAATTCACTTGAGTTCCCGCAGATCCATCATCGTTTCGAGAAACTAAATAGTGGATTGATCCGAACCCTTCACAGATAGAGAAAACACCAACACAAAACTCAAAGATCATGATTTTGCAGTAAGGTTCAAACAGAACCTTTCGACCCCAAATCCGCTTGCAGTGAGGCAATATCAGGCCAGCCTTCATTTCAAGTCCAACCAAAATGTGCTTTAGATTTGATCTAAGGCGCCTCTTCACTTCATCATCTGCTTCATCTGGAAGAGCACCTGAAATCCAATACACCCAATTATTCGCGGACGACAAGTGATGGAAACCTGGGCGGTCATCTGATCCTGTATCTAGATAAAACATAGCATCCGTTTCCTAAGGTCATGTTGACAAACTCCTGACTCACAGTCGCGCTGCAACGATTTGAATGAAGCCGAGGTAGCTTGCAGCGGTTTTGTCGTATCGCGTTGCAAGACGATGTGAACACTTGAGCTTGTTAAAACACCTCTCGACTCGTTTTCTGAGAGCGTATGTTGTTGCATCGACCTTGATGAGCACCTTTCGATTTGCCTAGTCTAAATTTTTTTGGGGGTTTATCCCCGTGAAACAAGTACGAATCACCTGAATTTCTATTTGGCGCAAACTGCACTACCAATTAACAGGCCTGTTTTGTAAGTGGCACTTTTTCGTTTTCACCCGCCAGGAAATGGTAGTTATCTCACGATTACCCCTAATTTTGCACAGAAACTATCACTTCAAATAAGGAGGGTCTTGCTACAATATTGGAAACGTGCGATGTGCCTGTCCATGGACAACTCATCAGACAAGCAGAAAATCGTGGAAGCGCTCACTCTTTTGGGGAGTGTAAAGGGCGATGCGGTGCGTGTGTCGCTGGATAGAATTGAACTGGAACTGGTGAAGTGTTTGTCAGGTGTTTCGGCGTCTGGAGACAGTCCAGCAATTAGCGTCACCCATGTACAGTCCTCTAATGACCCGCAAAAAAATCTAGAACTCAAACCAACGCCGGACGACATGTCCGCTGAATTTGAACCGGCGGGGGCTAGCAAGGTTGAGGCGGCAGTACACATTATCCGCACTAAGGGCAGGTCGTGCATGCCTGTTGAGTTGATCGAAGAAATGCAGGTTATGGGAATTGAAGACCTTGGGGGAGACAATGCGTCGCCCTCGCTTATTAAGGCCCTTGCTCGGCGGGCAAACAAGACAGGTGACATCTTTAAGGTTCCGGGCGGCGGGGGTGCGTGGGATCTAACAGAGCATTACACTCCGAATCAAATTACAGCGCTACTGTCCTCTGTGACGGCAAATGAAGCTCTGGCTAAGGAGAAACAACGAGAGCGGACGCTGGCCGGTATGGAGAGGGCTAAGGCACGCGGGAAACGCCTTGGGAAAAAACCTAAGATCACAGCAGAAATGGCCGGTGAGTTCAAACGCATGCGCGTGGAAAAGGTGCCCATAAAGGAAGCTTGCACAAGACTTGGTATCTCTGCGGGAACTTATTACAAATATAAGAACGATATCATGGTTTGGAATGTCGGCGACCCGTGGCCTCCTGTTGAAAAACCTGACTCGCCTTTTAGGGTCGTAAAATGATGAACCCCCTGACACTTGCGATGCCAAGGGGTTCAAAAGTCACCGGAGAAGTTGACGCTTCTCCAAACTTCAATTCCGTGTCACACGGACCCAACGGCGGGGAGGGTTTCCCCGTCAGTTAGGAAAGTAAGATGCTACAGATCTCAGTAATCCTGAAAGACCCAGAACATGCGGCTGGGTATAAACAACCGCTCCTAAGATTATGGCAACTCAACATTTGGCGGGCGGCATTTGCTGCTCGTCATTGTTTGTTATATTATATTAAAGTGTAATGTCAAGCGGCACAAGAGAATAAGATGAGTGATTCCAATGGTTTAACGTTATTCGAAATTGGAAAAAACGGGTAATTACAAGAGTTTATCGAGTTGCAAGAGACTACTGATGCGGGTTCCGCTGATGAAAAAAGGTTTCTTGAGGTTCTTGAAAAGGCGGTAAAGCCGCTTCAATTAGCAGATCAAACATCAGGTTCATTTTCTCGCAGTGGTTCGCGCGGAACGTGAACTCGCTCAAGTAGCGTTGCACGTACTGTTGAGGCACATCAATGTGTGTTGAACGCACAGACGCCTTGAACAGTTTCCAGAAATTTTCGACGTTGTTGGCATGGTGGAACACTTTTTCAATCGTGTCGTACTTGGTCCACTCTTTGTCACCGTGATTCACAGAACCGTGCCAGTAACCATTATCGTGAAGTAAATTGTAGCCGAACAGTTCATCAGTCGAGACGATTGTTCCCTTTTCAACACGCTCATTAACCACGCCGGGAAGCGTTGGCTTTTTCACGTCGGGGATTACAGCAGAGGTCACGTGATCCTTTTCGCAGAGTTTCATCCACAAAATTTGCGATTGGTGTCCTTGGGCGCGAGGGGTGGGGTACCGTCGAAAGGACCTTCAGAATTTCTGACAATTGATGGGGGGCTGGTGTGGTCAAGAAGGTGGCGTCAGGACAATTGTATAGTCCTCCACGAATCGGTCGGGCAGTCATGTTTGCGGTACCTGATCACGCCACTGACTAAAGGTTGTCTGGTATATTTACCCCTTCAATCTCTCTGCAACATGGATATGATGGGGGATATTTTGGGGGATATTTAAATTTTTCAATTCTCTAACATATTGTAGTTAATACGTTTATTTTAAATTATTGGTGCGGACGGCGGGACTTGAACCCGCACAGCCTTTCGGCCGAGGGATTTTAAGTCCCTTGCGTCTACCATTTCGCCACGTCCGCATATTTTCCGGCAAACCTATAACAGGGAAATGCGTTCCTCCACCAGCCTTTGTGCGCCAGCATAATCTGCTTTTCCCGAGCCCAGCACAGGAATGGCGTCAACCACCATGATTGCCTTGGGCACCCACAGTTCCGGCACACCTTCCTGCTTGGCATAGCTGAGCATTTCCGGACGGGCGGCATTTTCCTGATCGGTGACCAGCACGATGCGTTCACCCTTGCGGCCGTCATTGATGGTCACTGCAACGTGGCTGTGCTCCGGCCACAGGCCGGAGGCAAGCGCCTCGATGGCGCCGAGCGATACCATCTCGCCGCCGAGCTTTGCAAAGCGCTTGGCGCGGCCCTTGATGGTAACGAAGCGGTCTTCATCAACGGTGACGATATCGCCAGTGTCGTGCCAGCCATCTGCCGGCGGCACCAGCTTGCCGTCACTGCCCGGCAGCAGATACCCCAACATGACATTGCCGCCACGTACTGCGAGCCTGCCGCCTTCATGGATACCCTTGACCGGTTCCAGACGATGCTCGATACCCGGCAAAAGCTGTCCGACGCTGCCCGGCCGATTGGTCTCCGGTGTGTTGAGCGCCACAACAGGTGCGCACTCGGTTGCACCATAACCTTCGACGATTTCGGTGCCATATTTTTCCCAAAGGGTTCGGGTTTCATCCTTGACCCGTTCAGCGCCTGCAACAATCATTTTGACCGACTTCAAGTCCTGCGACGCGGCGGCCCGGGCATAGCCTGCAATAAACGTGTCAGTGCCGAAAAGAAGGTCGGCCTTGATTTCGCCGACCAGTTTCGGGATTTCGCGATAGTGCAGCGGACTGGGATATTGCACAGCCCGAATGCCCTCGATGAGCGGCAACAGCAGCCCTCCCGTCATGCCGACGGAATGGAACACCGGCAGCGGATTGAAAAAGGTTCTGAACCTGGACAGGTCAATGTGTTCGGCAATCTGGGCAATGTTGGACAGGATATTGCTATGGCTCAGCACGACCCCCTTCGGCTCACCTTCCGACCCGGACGTAAACAGAATGATGGCCGCATCGTTCGGACCGGCACCGTTTCGCGCAATGATGGAGGATGCACGCAGCTTGTCGAAAACACCACGAACCTTGGCCAGTGGCGACAGGGATTTCCGGACGTCTTCGAGATAGACCACGCGCACCTGATCACTCAACGCCTCAATGATCGGCTCAAGATTGGCCTTGCTCACAAACACCCGCGAAGTGATGACCAACCCGATACCTGCTGTTTTGCACGCCGACAGTATGTTTTTCTGGCCTGCAGAAAAATTCAACATGGCGGCGGTGCGCCCATGCCACAAAAGGCCGAACAGGGTAACCGCGGTTGCGTTGACATTAGGCAGCAGCAAACCGACCACCTCGCCCTGCCCGGTCTGGCGGGCGAACACCCGGCCCAGCACCTGAGCGCCCAGCACAAGCCGGTCATAACTGATCGACTGGCGGGTCTGATCTTCCAGAATGGCCATGGACTTGCCGTGCCTTGCTGCAGCCTTCAGCAATGCCTGCGGTAGTGTCAGATCTACGGGGCCTTGATATCGGGCAGTCAAAATTACGGCTCTCCCTACTTCATATACACCGGCTACACCTTGGCACCGTCGCGGATTGGCGGGGCAAACTGAAGCGTCATGTCCCACGGCAGGTAAATCCAGGTATCCTGGCTGACCTCAGTGACAAATGTATCAACAAGCGGGCACCCTGACGGTTTGGCGTATATGGTTGCAAAGTGGGCGCTGGGCAACAGGTCGCGCACCGCTTTTGCCGTCTTGCCGGTATCAACCAGGTCGTCAATGATCAGCACGCCCTTGCCGCCATTTTCTGACAGGTCCTGTTTTACTTCCTTCAGGACCTGCAGATCGCCCTGCGCACCATAGTCGTAAGACGCCACGCAAATCGTATCGATAACCCTCAGGCCCAGCTCACGGGCAACAATAGCAGCCGGCACAAGGCCGCCGCGTGTGATGGCGACAACGGCATGGAACGGCCCATGCTCAGCCAACCGCCAGGTCAGAGCCCGCGCGTCGCGATGAAACTGTTCCCAGGAAACCGGAAACGCCTTGTCGTAACGATCGTCTACATTGCCACCCTCAACCATGTCTGCCTCCTCCGCTTGTTCTTGCAGTTTCCCACCGTGATGTAGCTCTTCGCACAAGGCAGGCCTGTACGCAACGCTTGGTGCACCTGCAAAAACGGTATCTGGTGCGATCCCGTGTGATGGCCTATTGGTGAATACGGGCAGAGTGTTTTTGCATGAAGGACGGCATGAGTACGTCACCTACCAGTTCAGGCGATGATCAGGCTGCATTGCCGCCGGCAGTGCGGGGCGGGACACTGATGTCGGCGGCCATGCTGTGTTTCGTTCTCAACGATACGGTGGCAAAAACACTGGCTGGCCAGATCAATGTCGGTGAGTTCATTGCCATTCGGGGCCTGTTCGCCAGTGCCATCATCGCTGTTCTGGTGATAACGATGGGGCACGTGCGCGACATTCCAAAAGCACTGTCGCGACAAGTGCTGGTGCGGACCCTGTTTGATGTGGTGTCGACGTTCCTGTTCATCATTGCGCTGTTTCATCTGCCATTGCCGAATGTAACCGCGGTGCTGCAGGCCGTACCGCTGGTGGTCACCGTCATGGCTGCTGCTTTCCTGGGTGAAGCGGTCGGCTGGAGACGGCTCAGCGCCATTGTGATCGGATTTGCCGGTGTTCTTCTGATCGTCAAACCGGGTGGCGACGGCTTCAACAATTACATATGGCTGGCGCTGGCTGCCGTTTTCACCGTTGCCATCAGGGATCTCGCCACCCGGAAGCTTAACCTGACTGTACCGTCCATCATCGTGGCCTTTACCAATTCGATCTGTGTCATGCTGGGCGGTATAGTGTGGACAGCATTCGAAGGCATTCATCCGGTCACGGCAACACAAACAGGCTGGATCGCGCTGGGTTCAGTGTTCCTCGTCGGCGGCTACCTGTTCACCGTCATGTCGCTGCGCGGGACCGAGGTCGCCGACACGGCTCCGTTCCGCTACACGCTGATCATCTACGCGCTCATCCTCGGGTATGTTGTGTTTGGCGATGTGCCGGACAGCTTGTCGATGCTCGGCATCGTATTGATTGTCGGCTCGGGCCTGTTCACGCTGTATCGCGAACGGCGCCTGAAGAAGCGTATCGGTTTTGGTAAACGGTTAGTCAGGTAAAATGACAGTTCGTGTTGAATACATCTATCGCTATCCGGTGAAGGGTTTTCGGGCCAACCGGCTCGAACGCGCCGTAGTTGCCGCCGGCGCCGGCCTTGCCTGGGACCGGGCATTTGCCTTCACCTCGGGCAACCAGCCGCCGCCTGGCAACGACACTGACTGGACACAGGCCCGCAGCTTCATCCAGATGACGGTATACCCGAAACTGGCAGAGTTCAGCGCCGATGTGAACGAAACCGACGACGCACTGCATATCACGTCGCCGGACGATCAAATGACATCAACCGGACTGAGCAACGGAGATGACAGTGCGGTGAACGCGATGATGAACCGACATTTCGCACCCGGACCACTGGGTCCGATCCAGCTTCACCGGTTGGCCAACGCCCATGGCCACTGGGATTTCACAGACACCGGCGTTTCGATCATCAACCTTGCGACGGTCGAATGGCTGGAATGGGTCAGCGGACTGACATTGTCGCACTTGCGGTTCCGCGGCAATCTGTACGTGACCGGACTGGAACCGTTTGAGGAATTTGCCATGGCCGGCAGGACCATTCGTTTCGGGTCAGTGGTCATGAAAGTGCTGCGACCCGCCCTGCGCTGCGCTGCAACAGCGGCTGATCCGTGGAGTGGCGATACCAGTATCGACGTAGTCAACATTCTGCGTACCTATACCGGGCATGCCTTTTGCGGCATGTACGCCGAAGTCCTCAGCAGCGGCGAACTTTTTGAAGACGACCATCTGCGCGACGTGGAAGCTGACCTGTTCAATCCGTCCTCCATCATGCCGGAACGAACACCTGATCCTGTGCTGTGGCCGCGCCCGGCAGTGGTCCAGCGCACAAACGATGGTGGCGTCAACTTCAAGCCGGAAAATGCAAGCTGGCCGTTCATACCGGCAAATGCGGGGGCCCGGGCCACTTTGCATCCCGGACTCGACTACACGCGCGAACCGGTTAGACTTACCCTCAGCGAACGTGGCAACCATGAGGTGATGCCGGTCAGTGGCGAGGCTCTGGAAGAGCTGGTTGACGGATCCCGGGTCCTGTTGTCAGGCCCGGTGGAACGCCGTTCGGGCCGCGCTTAAATCAGGCCAGCCTGCATTCAGCAAAACCCACCTGGTGATTACAGCCCCGCTGTGCCTGCTGCCGGCTCATATACCGACCTATGCTCAACCGGTTGCGATCGAACTGGTGCTGGCAGTGGATACCTCAGCCAGCGTCGATGACATGGAGTACGCACTACAGATGCGCGGCATCGCTGCCGCACTTGAAAGCAGTGAGATCATTGACGCCATCGGCCAGCACAAGAACGGCGTTGCGATTGCCTTGCTGCAATGGAGCGGTGGGCCGCTTGGCAAAGTCGCCGTCGACTGGACCGTGGTGTCTTCGGAAGCTTCAGTGAGGGCGCTGTCGGCGCGGGTCGTTCAGGCACCACGTGCCAATACCGGCAATTTCACCGCCATAAGCACGGCCATCAACCGGTCCGTGCAAATGCTCGAAAACAATTCCCAGATCGGCGACTACCGCCGCATAGACATCTCCGGCGACGGCCGCAACAACTCCGGCCAGCACCCCTCTGAGGCACGCAGTGTTGCGATTTCGAAAGGCATCACCATCAACGGGTTGGCGATCCTTGACGGCGACGCCGGCCTTGCTGCCTATTATCGTACCAACGTAACCGGCGGCCCGGGGTCGTTTGTCATCAGCGCAGATGAATTTAAGGATTTTGCCAAAGCCATGAAAAGAAAACTGGGCCGCGAATTGAGTATACAGGTGTCATCTTCGCCTGCCCACCAGCCGGATAATCGCCATGCCGCCCGATGAACGTCTCTCCCTCGCCGAAATCAACGATCTTGTGCATGGCGCACTGAAAGGATCAGGTGCGCGCGGCATCCAGCTTGAACAGGCTACTGCAGCCGTTGTCGAAGCCGAGGCAGATGGTCTTCGCACGGTTGGTCTCGGATATCTGCCGAGTTACTGCGAGCACCTGAAATGCAACAAGATTGTCGGCAGCGCCAGACCTTGTCATGAACAGGTTGCCGGATCGGCCATTACCAGCGATGCCGCACAGGGGTTTTCGTTTGCTGCCTTTCACGAAGCCATGGACGACTTCCATGCACTCGCGCGCGCCCAGGGCATTGCTGCGCTTGCCATCCGGCGTTCATCATCGGCCGGTATCCTCGGCTGGTTCGTGGAGCGGACGGCAAAAGCGGGCCTGATCGGCATCGGCTTTGCCAACTCATCGGCCCTGATGGCGCCTTATGGCGGCACCAACGCGTTTTTCGGCACCAACCCGCTGGCCTTTGCAGTGCCGCGCGGCGAAGGCTGCCCTGCCCTGATCGGGGACATGGCAACGTCTCAAGTTGCCTATGTGACAGTGAAGGAGCACGCTGCAGAGGGAAAACCGATCCCACTTGGATGGGGCCTGGATGAACACGGGGTGCCGACAACCGACCCCAATGAGGTTTTAGACGGCGGTGCCATGGCGCCGGCGGGCGGTTACAAGGGATCATTGCTGGCACTGCTGGTCGATGTGCTTGCGGGCGGACTGGCGGGTCCCAATTTTTCGTTTCAGGCATCCCTGTTCGGCAACAATGAAGGCGGACCGTGTGATGTGGGTCAGATGTTCATTGCTCTTGCACCGGAAACTTTTACCGGCATTCAGTCCGGCCCAGGTCCGTTTGCCGAGCGCCTGGAAATCATGTTGGCAGCGCTTGGTGAAGATGACGGCGTACACTTGCCCGGTAACAGCCGTCACGCACACCGTGAACAAGCAACAGCACACGGCGTCACTGTGCCTGCCGAACTGATTGCCAGACTGCGGTCTTATGCCTGAAGCAGGTCTGCCAGCTTCGCGCAGGCTGCATCCAATTCCCTTTCATCAAACCCGGAATACCCCATCAGCAAACCCTGATGATCGGCAGGCCCTGCGCAATAGGACGACAACGCAGGCAATACCAGACCGGCTTCACCGGCCTTGCGCGACACCTGCATGTCATTCATCCGTGCCGCAAGACCGGCAGAAAGTCGTGCTGTCAGATGCATACCGCCAGCTTCGGGTTCCACCGTCAGCAGGCCGGCAAGACGTCGCGACATGCTTTCAATCAGTGCCTGCTGGCGCGCACTGTAGACCCGCCGCATGCGTCTGATATGCGTGGCAAAGCGGCCCGAGGCCATGAACTGCGCCAATGCAGGCTGCGCAATTGCAGATGCCAGCGGACCACGCTGTCTGAGTACATGCTCAAAAGACGCAGCCAGCGGTTCCGGCACCACCAGATAGCCCAAGCGCAATTGCGGCGTGAAAACCTTGGAGAATGACCCCATGTAGAGCACCCGGTCATTGTTGGCCAAGCCGATCAATGTGGGAAGCGGCGTACCGCGATAACGATACTCGCTGTCAAAGTCGTCCTCCAGGATGAGTGCCTCATGCCTGTCACTCCAGGCCAACAGGTCCAGCCGCCTGGCCAGGGGCATGGTCACGCCCGTTGGATAATGGCGCGACGGTGTAGTAATCGCCAGTCGAGCCGCCGGCATGGCAGCGGGGTCCAGCCCCTCCTCGTCCACTGCAACCGGAACCACGCCAACACCCTGGTGTGTCAGTTCACTGGCGAACAACGGATAGCCCGGGTCTTCCAGTACCACCTTGTGGCCTACCAGCCCTATCGCCCGGATGAGCAGTTGTGTGGCGTCACCGCCACCTGCGGTGACAAACACCTGCGACGGCTGGCAGCGAAGCCCGCGCCACTCGTGCAAGTGGCGTGCAATGGCTTCGCGCAAGGCCGGATGGCCGGACGGGTCTATACCGGATGCTGTGCGATTATCGGGATTTCGCCAATTATGTTCCAGCAGCTTGGCCCACTCATTGTGCGGAAACAATCGTGCATCGTGGGCTGCCGGTTGAAACGGCACCGGTGATGATCGCCCTGTTTTGATGGGGTGAATATCAAACGGTTCGTCAAACCCGGCAATCTTCAGCGATGTATCCGGCAAATGCGGCGCGACGAACAACCCCTTGCCATGACGACCTTCAGCAAACCCTTCCGCCACCAGTTGATCCATCGAGGTCGTGACGGTGATGCGCGATACGCCCAGATCACGGGCAAATGCACGACTGCCCGGCAGTCGCCCACCCGGCGCAATACGGCCTGACAGGATCATGTCGCGCAACTGGCCGGTCAACTGCACATGAAGTGGCGCGGCACTGGTACGATCAAGAGCGATTGCGGCAATGGCTGCATCAGTAGTGGACATGTTGAATTTATTCATATTGGCCCTTTCTTCAAGGCCATTATTACGTTGATGTGCGGCAAAGTCGATACATCAGGAGACCTAAGAGCAATGGCACGGAAAACAGATGCACCGAGTGAACGCACCCGGCTCAGGCGAGTGCATGAGCGTGGTCACTTCGATGCGGCATCAATATATGCGGTGCTGGACGCTATGCCTTTGTGCCATGTCGGCTACCAGCTTGACGGGGCACCGGTGGTGACACCGACCATGCAGTGGCGTGAAGGCGATCATGTTTACTGGCATGGCTCGTCGGCAAGCCGGTTCCTGCGCGCTGCAAAGGGCCATCAGGCCTGCCTAACCGTGACCCTTTGGGACGGCATGGTCATGGCGCGCTCCGGCTTCCATCACTCCGCCAATTACCGGTCCTGCATGGTGTTTGGTGAAGCTGAAATCATTGAAGACCCGGGGGACAAGGAAGCTCGGCTGAAGGCAATGTTTGATATCTGGTTTCCGGGACGCTGGGATTTGCTGCGGGCCATGAACGACAAGGAAGTCAAAGCCACGACAGTACTGCGTCTGCCGCTCGATGAGGCCTCCGTCAAAATCCGCACTGGACCGCCATCAGATGATGAGGAAGACTATGAACTGCCAATCTGGGCCGGCGTGGTTCCGATGACGACGACGACCGGCACACCAATCGATGACCCGCGGAATCATGATGGCCTGACAGCGCCGGACCATGCCGTGAACTTCAAGGCAGGATAGGAGCCGACCCGAAAATGCTCACCAACGAAATGCAATCTCTTATCCGCACCCACACCGCCGGGTTTGTGGCGACGGTCCGGGCCGACGGGTCCGCCGCGGTTTCTCCCAAGGCAACTTTTGTGGTGGTCGATGAGCGCACGATCGCGTGCGGCAATATTCGCTCGCCAGGCACAGTGGCAAATCTGCGCCGTAATCCGGCCTGCGAAATTTGCTTTCTTGATCCGCTGACACGAAAGGCGGTGCGGGTTTGCGGCACTGGCACGGTGATAGCCAAAGCGGTTGCGTCGCACGAGCTCACAGGTGTGTTTGAGGAATACTGGGTCGACTATCTTCAGCACATGACCGGCTTCATGGTATTTGATCTGACATCAGCCGAACTGATTCTGTCACCGGCCTATGATCATGGCGCAACGGAGCAGGAACTGGCAGTTGCGAACAAAGCGAAAATAGCCGCCCTTTGAACAGCTGCGAAGCGGTTCCGGAGATCACTATGGCTGATACTGATATTGTGTATTCGCGTGACACGTCCCGGGAAACCCGGCAACCGGTGTTGCTGGATGCTGCCCGTGCCATTCAGCTTGCAGCCCTTGTTACCTCTACACCCGATGACAAATTGAAAGTGTCGCATCTGCCACTGCTTGTCAGCGAAACGGCAGATGGCTCAGTCACATTGTGCGGTCACTTTGCCCGCGCCAATGATCACTGGAAAATCATCGAACAGGGCAATACGACATCCATGGCGATATTCCAGGGACCGCACACATACCTGTCTCCTTCCAACTATGCGTCCAAGCAGGAGACCGCCAAGGTCGTGCCGACCTGGGCGTATGTGATTGTCCATGCGCACGGTGTTGCCGGCACCGTGCACGATGCAGACCGGCTGCTGGCCCACGTCAACAGCCTGACCGACCGCAACGAAGCTGAACAGCCGACCCCATGGAAAGTGTCAGATGCACCCGATGATTATGTGGCAACCATGCTGCGTGGCATTGTCGGGATCGAATTGCGCGTCACCCAACTCGAAGGTGTGTGGAAAATGAACCAGCACAGATCAGATGCAGACAAGGCCAGCACCGTTTCCAGACTTTCCGGATCCGACAAGGACCGTGACCGCCAGCTTGCTCGCGTGATGAGCGAAACAATCGGAACAGAGCGTTGATAATCTGAATCAACTGAGCCAGTAAAATCATATGATAACAACGTCATATGACAGTTTGCCAACCAGCTGAATCCTGACTGCTCTAGCGGCTCTTCCTGATCAGCTCCACCATAAAGGCTGTTGACCAGCCGAACATCAAGAACCCGTTGGCTCCGATCAACGCCGACAGCAGGCGCCATTCGATCGGCAGGGTTATGTCGCCGAAACCCAACGTGGTAAAACACACCAGCGCAAAATAAACTGCCGGTTCAAGTGCCGTTACAGCGCCGGTGGCAAGCAGCACGAACGCCCACAGCCAGACCTCAATGGTCATGGTGAACAGCACCACCAGCATGGCCACCGTGATGAAGGCGGTACCTGAAAAGCGGCGAAACCTGGTGCGCGTCCAGGTCAGGAACGGCTCATGCTTGCGGGTCATCAGGGCGAACATTTCCGCCTGGACAGCAACTGTAATAATAATGACGGCGGACCCGATGATAAGCTGTATGAGCATACTTGGTGTTCAGTCCCTACCCTGCCAGTTCGCCAATCACCCGCACCCAGCTTCTGATGCCCTTGTGGAAGCTTGTGAGATTGTATTTCTCATTGGGCGAATGCAGCGCATCATCCGGCAAGCCAAATCCGACCAGCAGGCTTTGCATTCCAAGGATATCCTCAAACGAGCGCACCACCGGAATTGACCCGCCACATCCCATCAATACCGCCGGCTTTCCCCATTCATCTTCAAGCGCCCTGGCCGCCTTTTTAAGGTGTGGGTTGTCCTCTGCAATCTCAATGGCGGGAGAGCCGTCGGCATCGCCGCCAAACCGAACCGAACAGCCGTCCGGCAACCGGTCTTCGATGAACTTGCGAAATACTGTCAAAACGTGTTCCGGATCCTGCTTGGCGACAAGGCGCATGGATACTTTGGCCGTGGCTTCGGACGGAATCACTGTCTTGGTACCGGTGGATGTATAGCCGCCGAATATACCGTTCACTTCAAGTGTCGGGCGCGACCAGATCATTTCCAGCACGCTGCGCCCCTTCTCGCCTGCAGGACCTTTCAGGCCGATGTCGCCCAGGAACTGGTCCTCATCGAAGTTTAGCCCCTGCCACTGGGCAGCTGTTTCCGCAGGTAATTCCGGCACACCGTCATAAAAGCCGGGAATGGTGATGTGACCGTTATCATCACGCATGTCAGACAGGATTTTCATCAACACATGAATGGCGTTGAAGGCAGCGCCTCCGTAAAATCCTGAATGCAGGTCAATGCGCGGGCCGATGATGGTGACTTCCTCGTGGGCAAGACCACGCAACCGGGTCGAGATGGCAGGCGTATCCGGATCCCACATGTTTGTATCGCAAACCAGCGCAACTTCACGGGTCAGTTCAGCGGCATTTTCGGTCAGAAACGGATCGAGACTCGGACTGCCGCTTTCCTCCTCGCCCTCGCACAACACCGTCACCGAGAAAGGTAATCCGCCTGTTGTCTTGATCCACGCGCGACTGGCCTCTATGAAGGTCATCAGTTGGCCCTTGTCGTCATTGGCGCCGCGGGCATATATGCGCTCTATTCCATCATCACCTGTCACGCGCTTCGGCTCGAATGGCGGTGTTTTCCATTTGTCGAGCGGTTCGGCAGGCTGGACATCATAGTGACCATAGAACAAGACATGCGGGGCTCCCGCAGGACCATCGTAATGGCCGACCACCATCGGGTGGCCGGGTGTGTCGCGGAGGCTTGCGTCAAACCCCATGCCCACCAGTTCATCGGTGACCCACTGACCGGCCTTGCGGCATTCATCGTTGTATTGCGGATCGGTCGAAATGGATGGAATGCGCAACAGATCAAACCATCTGTCGAGACTGGCATCGAGCTGGTCGTCAACGTGATCAAGAATTGCATCGAGCTTTGTCATCGGGCGGTTTTCCGTTCATGGCGAGTAACTGTATTTAATGGCTCCGACCCTCTCACAGGCACACAGAGCATCGCAAGGGGGATTGCATGAGCGATACCGATTTTCAGCTGGCCCGCGACAGCCTTCAGGCTGACTATGGCGAACACCGCCTGCACCGGCTTCAGCGACACGGGTATCAGCGCTGGGTTCACCTGCGCAGCCAGGTCAATCTTTACTACTTCTGGGAAAAACGCTGGTTCTTCATCGCCATCATGCTGGCCTTCGCATTTTTGCAGACAGGGCCGTATGAGGGCCTGACGCGTGAAGGTCAGATCGTGCTGACCATGTCGCTGTTTGCCACCATCCTGTTTATTACCGAGCCGGTACCGCTGCCAACAGTGGCGCTGATGATCGTTGTCGGACAGGTGGTCCTGCTGGGACTTGAATCCACAACCGTGGCAAAGAGCCTGATGACGGATTCCGTCCTGTTCATCATGGGTGCGCTGATGCTGGCGGTTGCCGTGGTCAAACAGAAGCTCGACAGGCGGATTGCCTGGGCCATTGTGCGTGTTACCGGTACCAGCACGTTCCGTATCAGTTTCGGTATTACGCTGACTTGCGGTGTGCTGGCTTCGTTTATCGGTGAACACACGGTTGCCGCGATGATGCTGCCGGTCGGCATCACCCTGATATCACTGACATCAAATGAACCGAAGAAAGTGAAGAACCTGGCCGCGGTTCTGCTGCTGTCAATCTCGTATGGTTGTGCCATCGCCGGCATCGGTACACCATCAGGTGGTGCGAGAAACGCCATCATGATCGGTTACTGGAAGGACTTCTTCTTTGATCCGACCAACCCCGAGACACGCCGCTTCCTCGTCGATTACGTGACCTGGATGATGTATGCCTATCCGATCTTCCTGATCCAGTTGCCGATTGTCACGACAGTGCTGTTCTGGACGTTCAAGCCTGAGTATCCAGACCTGTCGCGCGCGGTTTCGAGACTACGCACCCAGGTCATCATGGATGGACCGATCCGGCCTGCCCAGTGGATGGCAATTCTGGTGTTCTTCCTGACCGTGGTCGGATGGATCGCGTTTTCCGAACAACTTGGGCTCGGCATAGTCGCCATTGCCGGTGCAATTGCGTTCCTGGTAGCCGGACTGGTGCGCTGGGAGGATGTCAATTCCGGCGTCAACTGGGGTGTTGTGCTGTTGTATGCCGCCGCGATTTCACTTGGCGTTCAGATGAAGGACACCGGTGCGGCTGAATGGGTTGCCAAAAACTTTGTGGAACTCCTGCGCCCGATCGGCATGGCCACCGGTTATGGACTGGAGATGGCGATCGCACTGTTGACAACCTTTGTCACCAACACCATGACGGCAGGTGCAGCTGTTGCTGTTCTCGGACCGATTGTGCTGAAAACGGCAACCGCCGGTGGCGCTGACCCGCTGGCCGTCGGTTTCGTAACCGCAATTTCATCAGCGTTCGCCTATATCACCGCTGCGGCTCACCCGGCCTTTACGATCATCTATGCTTCGGGCTATCTCACAGGCAAGGACTTCCTGAAATCAGGATGGCGCATGACAATTGCGTCACTGGCTCTGCTTATGTTGTTCGCCTATTTCTACTGGCCGCTGCTGCGATAGGATTTCGACGATGTCACTGTTCAAGAAAACTGTGCTGAGTGAACGTACCGAACGCGCGGTACAAAAAACACTGGCAAACGTCTATGCGCAGCGGCGCAAGCGCTTCCGGGTGCTTGCCTGCATTGACGAGACGGATGAATCATTCTGTACCGTGCGCATGGCGGCACGGCTGGCCAAGACGGACGACTGCGACATCATCGTGCTGTATGTCCGCTCCATTGACCAGGGCTTGTGGTCGGGCGGCCTGCAGGTGCGTGTTGCCCGCCAGAACATGCTTGAAGCGGGCCTGGAACTGCCCGGCATCAACCGGCTGCGGATGGCACTGGATATTCTGCGCGAAGAAGGCATCCCGGCAGAAGACTGGACCCGCAGCACCGGCCATCAGGACGCCTGGGGAGACCCCCTGGGCGACAACAAGGTCGAGTTCATTTCTGATGAAGGCCGCTCGGTGGTTCTCAAGTTGAAGACCGCACCTGACCCGGCCTCGGGCATTCTGGACCAGTACGAGCTTGGACCCTACAACCTGATGATCATGGGCGAACCGTCACGCTGGCGTGGCGAATTCCATTCATTATTTGATGCCGGCATCGTGCAGCAGGTCACCGTACATGCACCATCATCGGTGCTGATTGTCCGCGAACCACTGGACAAGTCCGGATTTTTCATTTGCACAGATGGCACCTCGCGCTCCATGCAGGCAGTTCGCCGCGCCGCCGTGCTGGCACATACGGCAGGTGAAGCCATCACGCTGTTTTCCGCCAGCGCCCAGGAAGCCGGACTGTCAGCAGCAGAAGAAAACGTGAAGAATGCCCGTGCCCTGCTCAAGGCGATGGGGATCAAGGTCAAGGACGTCATAACCGCGGTTGGTCCGGCAGCACAGAAAATTGCTGAACTGGGTTCCGATCACAATGTCATCGTAGTGACCGATGAAGGCCGCTCAAGACTGCAACGCGCCATCCGGGGGTCAACGGCCGTTGACGTGGTACGCACTGCGCAAACCTCGGTACTGGACGTGCGCTGAGACAGCACGGATTCACGTGAACTGTTTTTGACCTGAAACGTTTCAGCGCACCAGAACAACCCACTATCAGCAAATGTAAAAGGGCCGCACTCAAGTGCAGCCCTTTTTCTGTTTCTTGTGACTTCTGTAAGACGGCGTCAGGCCGTTGCCCTCATGGCATCGAGATACTCCTCGACGTGCTCCACGTTTTCAAACCGCATCCAGCCTTCATCGGTTTCAGCTTCAACCGTTCCGTCCGATAACAGACGCGCCGGGCGATCACGGATAACCCGCTCTTCGACCACGAACAACTCATCTTCCTGTGGCAGAACCTCAGGTCCGCTGTCGGCTTCAGATTCCGCATCGGCTGCCGGTTCTGCAGCACTTTCAGAGTTGCCTTCTTCCGCTGCCGCAACTTCTGGTGCATCTACCAAGACAGCATCCGTTGTTGTGGTGGTGTCCGTTGAGGTCGTGTCCGTCGCGGTTATGTCGGTGTCAGCTTCATCTGCTTTGACTGGCGAAGAGCCAGAAAAAATCATTGTATCAGCATCATCGCTGGCATCCGGCATTTCCAGTATTGTTTCTGCTTCAGTCTCGGCTTCTTCAGCAATGACAGACGTTGCCTTTATATCGGAATCCGCCGCGGATGCCGATGGTTGGGCGGCTTCAGGTGCTGCACTTGTATCGGCGGGTTTGGAGAAGAAGGACGAAAGATCGTCACGTGCCTTGTCGACCGTCTCTTCAGTTACCTCTTCAACCTTGTCAGCAGCCTGACTGACTACTTCTTCGGCCTTGTCGACCGCCTCATCGGCAGTGGAGGTTACGGAACTGAAAATAGAACCGGCAGAGTCCACAACCGGCCTTGTGTCCGATTTAATGTCATCCATGACATCATCCACAATGTCGGCTGATGCTTCTACCGTATCATTCGCGGTATCGCCAAAAGCGCTCGCACCTGCTGCAACGCTGGCGGCAGCACCTGCTGCTGCCGCAGATGCCGGTGCCATGAAGTCAGGCAGATCAGACTCCGCCGGTGCCGCCGGTGCATGGTCTTCAACTTCCACATTGTCGGTCTCGCGCCGCGTCATTGCTGACAGATTTCCAGCAACAACGGCCAGGCCGAGTAGCACGCAACCGCCTGTAAACAGGGTTGCTGCCACATCAAGGTTCAGACCAACGGTTACCGTCCCGGGTGAGAAAATGTTTATAAGGCCAACCGCCCAGCCCGCCGCGATCAGCACAATAGCCAAAAATATCAATAGTGTTTTCATGCCTCTTACCCCTCAGTTCCAACAACGCCCAGGCGTGTCGGAAGCCTTAGTGCGCGCGGTCTGCAATATAACGCTAGCCGATAATACACCAGCAAGCGAGACACAACAGGCAATCACGCCTTGTTTTCCCTGTGACATTGACCAAGCCCCATTGGCAGCACAAAACCCCCACCGTGCTGATTGGTGCATCAAATAGCCGTCACGATTTCAGTTTAACGTCGTTTTGCGGCACTGCAATGGCCGTTTCGTCAACCTCAAGTTGTGGCAGATCCACGTCTGCCGGTTCAGCTTCGGTTATCTGAACATTATCTGACTGCTCATCCTCCGCCAATTCCGCAGGATCCTCGCTCTCGAACTCAGGCAGATCGTCTTCGCCCGCACCTTGTTCGTCATCATCATCGCCGATTACCTGGCCGAGTTTTTCGGCAACCTCTTCCAATGCCGCATATCCCCTGCCCGGCACATAACTCGACACTACCTTGCCGGCCTGCATGGCTGCATCGGTGTAATCCAGATCGTAATCATTGAGGCCGTCAAGCACTGCAAGCGCCGGATTTGTCGTCCACAGCTTGCGCAAAGCGCGCTGGCGCAACGGACCCGGCACCCATGACTTCATGAAGATGGTGAAATCATTGTCATAGGTAAGCGTGTCGATATCGACAGCTTCCAGTTCCTCGATCCAGCGCTGGCGCGTCTCATCGTCCGGCGGCACATCGCGGGTATCTTCGTTGATGGCAGGCGGTTGACCATCAGATACCGGCGCCAAGTTATCATCCGGGCCAGGTTGAGGTGCCAGCGCAGTTTCACGCTCTTCCGTCTCGCGAACATCCGCCTTGCGCTTTGCCCAGCGCGACAGGAAACCGTCTTCACGCGAGTTCAATGCAGTTCTCCTTCCGGTTTGCCGGATGCCAGCATGCGGCGGCGAAGTTCGAGCAGGCTCTCCTGACCGAACTTGTATTCCTCGGTGTCGAGCTTGTCGCGACGGCGCTTCTTGAAGGTGCTGTCCTTGTAATGCAGTGCCACAAATGCCTCCAGCCATTCGCGCACATCGTCCTGCATGACCAGTTTGCCGATCAATGCATCATCACCGGACATATATTCTTCAGCCTCGTAGGAACTCATGGTGACCAGGTGGGTCTTCCAGATCAGACCGTCGGCAACCGGGTCATCGAGTTCATGTGCCACAGTATAAACAGACGGCTGCGGCGAGGTCAGATTGTACACATACGCATCGAGATCGGTTCTGTGCAGATCAAGCCGTGACGGTTCACCCAGCCAGCGTTTCACCTGATCGGTACGTTCCAGTAGGCGCGGCGCACAGTTGATGTCGCTGTCGGCGACCGGCATCATGCCGCGAACCGACCATTCCCAGTCCAGCCAGGGATGAGAGGACGCCATGCGCTCATACACAAGCGATAGATGAATACTGTTACCTTCAGACAATGCCGTCTCCCACATGGCGGATTTTTGTACTGCATAGCACAACATAGATAGGCTACATCACATGATACCACATTGCGAAACGGGCATAATCGCGTGGTATTTGTTTTGTTCCGCCCAACTTAAGGCCAGGCCATGAAACTGAACGGCTATGAAACCCTGATCTGCAACTGCGAACGCACAATGACGCTCGACGGCAAGAAGATATGCAAGGCAGCCGGTGGCAACGATGAACCCGACGTGTTCAACACGCTTTGCCGGGCCGAGGTCAGCAAGTTTGCGGAAGCCCTGTCGGGCAATGCCAAGGTACTGGTGGCCTGTACTCAGGAAGCGCCGTTGTTTACCGAGCTTGCCGAGGAACAGAAGTTTGAAGGCGAGTTGAGGTTTGCAAACACCCGCGAGCGCGCTGGTTGGAGCACGGACAAGGCCGCAAACGCTCCCAAAATCGCGGCGCTGCTGGCAGATGCAACACACGCCAGCGAACCGGCCGGATCAATCAGTGTAACCTCCAGCGGACAATGCCTGGTCTATGGCGCCGGTCAACAGGCACTGGATGCGGCACGCAAGCTGAATGAGCGTATTCCCACCACGCTGTTGCTGAGTGATGCCGGTGATGTCATTCCGCCGGTCAGTGCAGATGTTGCCCTGTTCAAGGGCAGGATCACCAAGGCGGCTGGCCATCTCGGGGCGTTCGAAATTGTTGTCGATGACTATGCGCCACTGATGCCATCGGCGAAACAATCGGCGGATTTCGTCATGGCGCGCGACGGCGCTTCATCGACCTGTGCGCTGATCCTGGATTTATCGGACGGCCCATCGCTGTTTACAGGCGGCCATCTGCGTGATGGCTACAAGAAAGTCGACGCCGGGGATCCGGCCCGAGTGATGGAAGCCATGTTCGAACTGGCCGATATGGCAGGTGAGTTCGAAAAACCGCTCTATGTAAACTATGATTCCAGCATTTGCGCCCACTCGCGCAGCCTGAAAACCGGCTGCACACGGTGCCTGGACGTCTGTCCGGCGGGCGCCATTACGTCGATTGGCGACATGGTCGAGTTTGACCCGGTCATCTGTGGTGGCTGCGGCTCGTGTTCGGCCGTGTGCCCAACCGGTGCGGCATCTTACGCCATGCCGCAAAGGGCCGACCTGATCGGTCGCATTGATACGCTGGTCTCGACCTATCGAAGCGCCGGTGGAAAGACACCGGAAATGCTGGTTCACGACAACAGTTTTGGCCTCGAACTGATCGCCATGAGCGCCCGCTTTGGCCGAGGTCTGCCAACTCATGTGCTGCCACTGGGGATCAACGAAATTACCCAGATCGGCCATGACGGGCTGCTGGCCATGATGGCGGCAGGGATTTCGCGCATTCACCTGATCGCAAATCCGTCCAAGACGGAAGAGCTATCCGGCTGTGAGACGCAGATCGAGTTGACCACAGCGCTGGCGGATGGCCTGGGATATGAGTGTACCATCAACCTGATCTGCAAAGCCGATCCCGACGCGCTGGAAGCAACCGTTTGGGCAGACAAGCCCGCGCCCACCCTGAAGGCGCATGCAATATCCGGTGTCGGCTCAAAGCGTGATGTCACCCGTACCATGCTGGGCCTGCTGCACGGCAGTGCCCCGGCGCCCGGCGACATCATCGCACTGCCCGACGCAGCGCCTTATGGCCAGATTATCGTCAACACGGACACCTGCACCTTGTGCCAGGCGTGTGTCGGGGCCTGCCCGGTCAACGCCATTTCCGACAGTCCGGACAAACCACAACTGAGCTTCACCGAAGCAGCGTGCGTGCAGTGCGGCTTGTGCAGAACAACATGCCCGGAAGGTGCCATAACGCTTGAGCCACGGTATAATTTTGCAGCATCGGCCCTGTCGCCGGTCATCCTGAATGAGGAAGAACCTTTCGCCTGCATTTCCTGCGGCAAGGAATTCGGCACCAAGAGCACCATCGAGAAAATCTCCGCTCAGCTGGCCGGAAAGCACACCATGTTTGCCGACTCCGAAGCCTCGAAACTGATCCAGATGTGCGACAACTGCCGCATTGAACATCAGGCCAATTCCAGCAATGACCCGTTCAGTTCAGGCTCGCGCCCTGCCATTCGCAGGACAGAAGACTATATCGAGGCCGAAAGAAAAACTGCCACTGGTGAACCACGCAGCGCCGATGACTTCCTGATGGATGATGATTGAAGCCGGATGGATGCATCAGGCAAAACATCATACCGAAGCGGACTGATATCCTTGGCGGCACCCGGATACCTGCAGCTTACGTGTAAAAGAGACACCGCTAGAGTTCGGCAGCGGTCAACAGATTCAGTCCTTCGCGGAACAGAAGGATTGCAAAGATCACCAGGGCAAGCGCAAGACCGCGCATCAGATAAGGGTAAACCTGACCCGTCAACAGGTTCCGGTAGCGTCCGGCAAGGGCCGCCACCGCAGCTTTCGAGCCGATCAGAAGCAGATAAAAACCGACGATAAACCCCCAAGGGGCCCAGGCTGACTTTTGATGCGCGGCCAGTACGTAAGGCACACCCACCGTGACCCAGAACATGTAAGGGTGAGGGCTCAAGAAATTGGCAAGAACTCCTCTGCGCAGGGAGGCCGGCGCAGATCCCGAAGCGGCGTCTCCCAAAGAATCGGCCTTGGCGGTCTCGTAAGCCAAGAAGAGTGCATAAAAAGCTCCCACCATACCAAGCACGCCGAGTACCTGGCCGGGGAGTTCCCGAAGCACAAAAAACAGCAGCAGCACAATGGGAACATCTGTTACCAGCGGAGCAGCGGCAACCAACAAGCCTTCTTTTAGACCATGGCGCACCGTCTGGGTTATAGCCAGGGTCATCAATGGTCCCGGTGCCATACCGGCCGCCAACCCCAGCGTAATACCGGTCAGAGTCGCCGAGAGAAGTTCGGGCAAGCGATAGTCTCCGATTTTGAGCCGTATCTGGACGCAGAACACACCAGACCATTTTCAGGCAGGGGTGTTGATGAGGAAACCGGAAGGTACAGCAAGTCTGCCGACTTCGGTCAAACAATCATCTGGAAGATAACACCAGAGATGATTGCACCTGAGACGCCGAGGCCGAGATAGGCAGCGAATACCTGCTTCTTCACCAGCGACCACACCGCGGCCATTGCCGGAACCGAGCTGACGGCGCCGGCCACCATGAATGACATTGCTGCACCACCACTCATGCCCTGTTCCATCAAGCCTGACAATAAAGGCGGGGCTATATAGGAGTTCAGATAGGCGGGCATGCCGACAAGGGCTGCAACGGCAATTGGAACGATCCCTTCTCCCCCAACCAGACCGGCAATCACTGAAGCCGGGATGTAAGTGATCAGCAGCGCTTCAAGAACGTATGCCAGAGCCAGCCACTTGATCAGGAACAGCGCATTGTTGATGAACTCGGTCCTGAACACCTGCCGGCGTCCGGCTTCGTGCCAGAACTGCCATACAGGCTTGCCGTCAAACGGGTTTGGACCACAGCCGCAGCCGGTCGCAATCTGTTCGCGCAACGGCTCACCAAACCAGCCGCCCTTCAGCAACAGCTTTATGGCAAATCCGCCGAACAATCCCAGCCCGATGGCCGATACCGCCTTGCCAATGGCAAACGGCCAGCCGAGTGCGGCGGCTGTTATCAACAGTGTTGGCGGATCAATCAGCGGAGATGACAGCCAGAATGCCATCACCGCAGACAACGGCGCCCCCAGCGCCAACAGGCCGGCAATGAACGGGATGACTTCGCACGAACAAAACGGTGCCAGTCCGCCGAACAGGGCTGCCAGTACGATCATGCGGTTTTCACGGCCCTTGAATGCATTGGCAATGACGGCCTCCGCGCCTGCAGCCTTCAGTGCCGCAATCAGAAACACCGCGAAAGCGATGTAAGGCAGTGTTCCCAGAAAGGCCTTTGCAGCAAAACTGATGACCGGGACCAGGTTGGGGAAATCCAGCACGGCAACCGCAACCGGCGCCAATATGGTAATCGTCCAGGGCGTGGCCAGACGGGACTTTATCTCGTCAGTCAATGGCAACTGCTCGCGGGATAAGTCGCTCATGTTTCGATCTCCTGATCTTTACAACACTCTTCCAGGATAAAAGCTGCCAATGCCTGCAGATGCTGATAGTTGGCCTGATTGATGATGGTGCGCCCCTGCTTGTTCTGCACAATCAGATCAGCCGATGTGAGAAACTTCAGATGATGGGCAAGTGTCGAGCCCGGAAAACCGGTGCGTTGCTGAATGTCCCCCACCAGCAAACCCTTGTCCCCTGCCCTGACCAGGGTTTGCAGAACTTCCAGACGAGACTCAGATCCCATGGCGGAGAACCCTTGAGCAGCTGTAACGAGGTCCATGATCTCTTCCTAATATTTCGATAAAACTAGAAATATAGATTCAACTGACTGTTGTCAACCGGGTTAACTGGCAAATCTTCACGAAACCTGCTACGAAACTCCGTTAACGGATAGTCCAACCCGCAAAGAACTGACATGACCCAATTCATCGCAGGCATCGTCGGGCCTTACCTGATTGTGACGGGGCTGGGCATGTTGTTGTCACGCCGGTTTTATGAACGGATGATGTCCGGGAGCGGCACCGCAGACCCAATTTTGCTTAACCTGTCCGGTGCGGCGCATTTCGTACTCGGCATGATTGTTCTGCGCACTCATTTCCTGTGGGACAGTTTTGAGGCAGTGGCCGTCAGCGTGTTTGGCACCCTGCTTGTGCTCAAGGGAACAGTTCTGATCGCCGTTCCCGAAGCGACACTGAAATCCACACAGAAAATCGGCGACACTCTCAGTATCTCCACCGCCGGTTTCCTGACAGCGGGGCTGTATTTCTGTTACGTCGGTTACGGGTGAATGTCAGGAGACTTTCCCTGAACCCGTAAACCGGGTCGTTCATTGAGTCAGGCATCCCTATCCAGAGATCTCATTCGAACCCCAGGAGATCAGACGATGCAACTCAACGACAAAACCATCATCATCACCGGCGCCAGCAGCGGCATCGGCGAAACCGCAGCCGTGCTGTTTGCTGCCGAAGGAGCAAACCTGGTGCTGGGCGCACGCCGCGAAACAGTGCTCCAGCGACTTGCTGCAAAGATCAATGACAGCGGTGGCAGCGCAGTTTGTCTGGCAGGAGATGTTCGCGACGAGGCCTTTGCAGATGACCTGGTTCAATTGGCGGCAGCAAATTTCGGTGGCCTTGACGGTGCCTTCAACAATGCCGGGATGATGGGAGATACCGTGGCCATCCCCGATATGGAGACGGCCAACTGGAATGAGGTGATCGCCACCAACCTGACCAGCGCTTTTTTTGCGGCAAAGTACCAGATACCGGCCCTGAAGCAGCGCGGACGCGGGTCCATCGTGTTCACCTCGTCGTTTGTCGGATATGCGAATGGCGGTATGCCGGGCATGGGCGCCTACGCCGCGTCAAAAGCCGGCCTGATCGGTCTGGCGCAATCCTTGTCAGCCGAACACGGTACCGACGGCATTCGGGTAAACACCCTGCTGCCCGGCGGCACCAGAACAGCCATGGCTGGCGACGATCCTGAAGTTCATGACTACATTTCCGCCCTGCATCCGCTCGGACGAATGGCGGATCCTGAAGAGATTGCAGAAGCCGCGTTGTTCCTGTTGTCCAACCGGGCTTCATTTGTCACCGGAAGCGCCATGACAGCCGATGGCGGCATTTCGATCAGGTTATAGGGCACTGGAGCAACATGGGTTCAATTGACCCCAAAAGTTGCTCTATTATTTTGGAAGTGATCAGCTTTGTGGTTTTGATCGATTCAATCAAAATCATACTGATCTAGCTTTCTGGCGGGAACATGCCGGCACACCTTTGCAGGGCGCCCGCCAGAAACTCATCATGCTTGGCCTGATCAATGACGCCGTCTTTAAGCATGTTGGCAATATCACCACTACGCTTGGTGCGGCATTCGTCAAATTTGGGATTGACCGCCGGGGCGTTGGTCGCGGCCGCGCCTGCAACACCGGTTGCGGCAACCGGACGTCCTGCCGTATCGGTGTTGTTCTGCTTGTGCCATGTCAGCGCCAGGCCGGACAAGGCCAGAACACAGATCAGGCCTGCTAAAAACCTGGCACCGTTTCTGTCCAGAAAATGACGACTATCCATTGCACAGTTCCTCCCCGCGTTCGCCCCAGTGTGTTGATCTCGCAAAACCTGTCCCTGCAATTGCGAGGCATCAACTAGTCTATTTGTTCAGCTGCCGCGCTGCAATGGCATGTTGATCAGCAGGTTTTGCGGCTTCATGTTCAGTTTGCCGGCCGGCGACCTGGCCAACCCAAGCCAGACCGGCTTGCCGCGCGCACGCTCAATGACCGATTGCTGATCCAGAATGTCCATACGGAACAGCCCGATAATGCTGATCTCTTCCTCAAGCGACAGCTCAGCGCCTTCGTATAACTTGTTCATCAACTGGGTGGCGGCCGCATCCATGCCGATATGCCATGTCCATTTTTCATCATCTATGCGCTGCACCGGCTGAACCCGGACGCTTACTCCGGTAAAATGGTTGATCCAGTGTTCAATGACCCGGGCAAAGGCGTCACTGGCCGGTTGGGTAAAGCGAAAATCAACAACCGTGTCGAAACGTTCCGCGCGAGCCCAGTACATCTGTTTGTTGTCTTCATCGAGAACGTCCAACTCCACTTCCCTGAGCGGCGTCGCCGCTTCCGCAACCAGTTGGCCAAGCCCGCCCATACCACCGGTTTCGGCAAACATGTCGACGACTTCCTCATCAGCGAGCATCAACTGACCTTCATCGGCAGACACGTTTTGCGAGCGGAAGAACAGTTCGGCGGCCCGCCAGCGCATCGGATCGGTCTGTCCGTGCAGAATACTTGCCAGGATGGCGTGCACAATCTGCTCGACAAACAATGGCGGCACATTTCCCGCTTCACCACGCACAATCGCCAGGTAGGCTTTTTCAAGGGTCTTTGATGCTACCAGCAGATCACGGAAGGCCAGGAACACCTTGTAGTTCTGACCTGCATCTGCGTCCTCGAACTCGGCCAGTTCCTGTTCAGACAATTCCAGGTAGGGATTGTCGACAAGGCGGGCATGGGCCACTTGTTCCGCCTCGCAGCTTTCCTCGATCGGGGCCAGTTCGGGGCGCGCAAAATAGGCCCTTAAATAATCTGCAGTCACTTCCAGGCCGCCGCGGCCCGGCAATCGGTTGAGCAGATAAGCACCGGATGAATGCCATGCACGTTCACTCATCAGCTACATCCCAGATACGCGTGTGCGGGCGTTCCTGCCCGGGTGGTGTGATTTCACGATACTCTTCATGGATTGCGCCTTCTTCGGTGAGCGTACGATGCACAGTCAGCAAAGTATTAAGCGGTTTTCCGTGGGCCAGTTCACATGAAAAGTCCACTTCTTCGCGCGCTGCATCACGCGCCGTCTTCAGATCAGGCGCCTCATAGTCTTCCATGAACAAGTGCGCCAGGGCATCGATGCCATCAGACACTTCATCTTCATCCGCCTCGCCGACGGATACAAACGTCGCCCGGCCCAGGCTGGGTAGTGCCAGGAATCCATTGGCAAATGCCTGTCGTGTCTTCCCCCTGATGTCCTCAACACCGATACCGGCAAAGGCAAATGCGCCGGACAGGGCGATCTCGTCCGATCCCGCAGGTGTGACAAACACACTGTCGTCAGAACTGTCAAACCGGATGGTGCGCAGAACCTTGATCATGGCTTAGGGTGCCCATCCACCGTATCCACGAGCGCAAAGGCCTGCATCGGTTTGTCTGCCGGCGTAAACAACAGGTTACCCTCTTCATCCATGCCGGTTACCCGGCCACACACAGTGGTTCCGGCGTGGCCAACCGTGACGTCCTGGTCCGAGCCCATCGCCCGGCCCATCCAGTTTTCGTGTACGGATTTGAAGCCTTCATTCATCCAGCCGTCGACCCATGTCAGGAAATGGCGAGACACGGAATCAAGCAACATGGTGCGGGTGACCTCACCGGCGCCTTCTTCATGCAAGGTGGTGCTGTCCGGCAGTTCGCCGGGGTTTTCAACCGACAGATCAAGTGTGATTGCCACATCAAGGCCCAGTACCATCCATGGCGGCACCTGATCAGCGGTCAACCCCGCCGGCACATCCAGCGTTATCGCGCCGGCTTTGGCACCATTGACCAGAATGTCCCCCGGCCAGCGGTAATGGACGCCGATTTCCGGTGGCGAGATGGCGCCGAAGGCATCACCAAAGGCCACCGCAAAAACATGGCGCACCTGTGCTGCACGCGAAAGCGGCACGTCCGGTTCCAGCACCACTGCCATGTTGAGGCGATCTTCCGACTGCGACCAGAACAGGTCACCGGCACCAGCCTCATCCGCCATCACAGCAGCAATGGCGACACTCGCAGTGTCCGTGCCGGGTTCAACGGCAATGCCGTTCAACAAGGGCGGAAAAACCGGCTCTTCATTCATGACAAATTCCCGTAAGCCTGATGCAGACGTCGGTCCAGGGCAATCACCCGAGATCGATCTCGCCGGTCACCGTATGGTTCAGTTCGATGTCACCACATGTGATCGTCGCCGTCACCGTCACGCTGCCAGACGACTTGCCGGACGCCCGAGCTGCTTCTTCGATTTTCTGTTGTGATGTCACGCCGACCTGCTTGAGGAACTTGCGCATTGACATGTTGAACTTGTCGTCATCCATTTCCGGTACTTCCCTGTTTGCTGTAAATGGCGCCCGCTTCACAAACGCACATAGTGATCACTGCCAAGTCGCAGCAATCAAAGACCATCGCGTTTTATTGGCGCACATTGTCGGTCGTGTACACATTGCTCGCTGAAAGTTCCAGCGAAGCCAGCGTAAAATGCGCGCCAACGCCGATCACAGCCATGGCTGCGCATGCCAGTACAAATGCTTTCATTTCAGTTGACCCTTCCTGTTTCCCCTTTTGCCGCAACCCCGGTCGGGACCGTGACACCTGCCATACCTTTAATGATATAGGTAAGGCATGCACCCATGTGCAAACTGTTTTCACTTTGTTGCCGCATCCGATGAGTTTTGCGTCTTTTCCTTCAACCACGCAATCATGGCGTCGCGCTCTTCGGCATTGGACATTTTCTGCAGCGGCATTTTGGTGCCGGGCACCAGATGCTGCGGGCCTTTTTCGAAGAGCTTGCCGATGGTATCAGCGCTCCAGACAATGTCAGAATCGAGCAGAGCCCTTGAGTATGCATATCCGGGCAAGGTACCTGCCTTGCGGCCGAACACACCGTAAAGGGTCGGTCCGGCGCGATTGGCATCGTCTGGTGACAGGGTGTGACAAACCGAACATTTACGGGCGAACTGTCGTTCTCCGACACTCAGGCCCTCATTGGCCTGAAAACGCCGTGGAAACTTTCCGCGCGCCGGTTCAAAGTCACGGCCCGGTCGGAATTGCCAGTAATGTACCGTGTCATCGAGCCCGCCGAGGTAGAGCGTGTCGCCGTCACCCGAAAAAGTCAGGGCCCAGATCGGACCATATGGGTTGTCAAGCAGTTTCACCGGGGTCCAGTCGGTCATGTCATATACAGACACAATGCCGTCACCGCCGCCAAACGCCAGGACCCGGTGTTGCGGAGACATCGCGACCGACAGGATCGGGCGCTCGCGCTGCGCCAGCTGGTGGGCGATTTCGCCACTGTCGATGTCGAGCACAGCTGCGGTTCCGTTAAGGGCGCCGAATGCCAGCTCCCTGCCCCCCGGCAAGGCAGCCAGCACATTGATGCCCCAGCCATTGCGGTAGATAATCCTCTCCTCGGCGCCGTCGCTGACCCGCCATTTGCGAATGGTGGCATCGGTGCCGGTGGAATAGACAAATTTGCCATCCGCCGAAAACACCGCAGCGTTGACCGTGTTGCGATGGCCCTTGAGAACATGCAGCAGGCGTTTTTCGGCCAGTGACCAGACCCGTACCGTGCGATCCCACGAAGCCGACACCATAAGTTTGCCGTCTGGAGACAGCGCGAGAGCGACCACCTTCAGGTCATGGCCCTTGAAGACATGCTCAACGGCGCCTGACTGCAGATCAAGCAGGCGCACCATGCCGTCATCACTGCCGGTGAGTGCGTGCCCGCCATCCGGCAGGACGACAACCGCATTCACCGCTCCGTCATGGTCTGAAAATCGTTTCAGCATGGCCGGTTTTGCTGCATCAGCGACATTCCAGTACATCATGGAATAATCGAAACTGCCAGACACGATGCCGACCCCGTCGGGCGATGTGGCCACCGACTTGACCGGCCCGCCATGACCTTTGAGGTCTCCCTGCCCGGGCTTGGTCTCAGCCCCGGCAGGCAGGCACAGTGCCGCAATCAGCGTGATGATCGCCGCCAACCCGATCCAGACAAACCGAACCTTCAGCGGGAGGAAAGACAGAGTTTGGAAAACACGATCAGCAACCAAATTCTCAACCCCAAGACGCTATTCCGCCGGCTGGCTGGCCGAACCTGCAGCAGGCGCCGACTTGGCCTTCTGCTCCATCTCCTCAACCCACAGGCTGTGATGTTCGCGCGCCCAGTTGGTATCGACCTCACCGGAGCCCATTGCATCAAACGCGCCTTCCATACCAACAGAGCCGATATAGATATGACCCAGTATAACAACGATGAAGGCAACACCGACCATCGCATGCCAGATCTGGTTGAGTTGCTGTTCCTGGATGGCAGTTACGCTGGTTGGCAGGTCAAACCCAATGGCATTCAACGCGGCAAACGTCTTTGCCATAAACGCTGTTTCAAACGGGAACATCAGCGCAATTCCTGACAGGGATATGGAGATTGTCAGAACAACAACACTCCAGAACAGGATTTTCTGGCCGGCGTTGAACTTTCTGGCCGGTGGATGCACTCCCTTGCTGAACAGGCCACCGCCTTTCAGAAGCCAGACCAGATCATGCCGGTTCGGGAAATTGTGAACCACCCACAGAATGAAAGCCAACGCCACACCGAGCATGAAGGCGAATGACAGATAGTTGTGCAGGTATTTGCCCCACAAGGTTATGAAGGCAAATGCCTCCTTGCCAATCACCGGCATCAACGCATAACGGCCAAACATCATGTTCAGGCCGGACAAGGCAAGTATCACGAACGAACCAGCCATCAACCAGTGGGCAAACCGTTCAAGTCCATTGAAGCGCTCCATGGTTACACCTGACGGGCCATGGTCGATTTTGATACGGCCGCGCAGCAGGAAGTACAAAGCCAGCAAAAACAGCATACCGAGCAGTCCATAAACTGAATACAGTTTCAGCGGACCATTGCGAATTGCCCGGTAGGCGGTATCACCTTCCGACTGGATCAGAACAGCGGCGTTCTTGTCCGGAATTGAAACCGTGCCGGTAGCGCCTTTACGAATCTGGCTCCAGAAACCGGTGTTCAGATCAGTGCTTTGGGCTTCGGTCGCCAGATCCGGGCTTGCTGTCTGAGCCGCCGCGGGAGCGCTATAACTGCCAACAACAAGCAGTGTCACCGCAATCAGCGCCATACATGCAGTTCGTATGGATTTTAATAGGTCTGTGCTGGATTTCATAACGCTGGTCCCCTTGGGTTGCCCGTGTCAGATAATAATTTACTTGCCGCGCGATCAGCGACTGTCACTCATGCCTATATGCTGCCGCCGCGCTGGATGATCATGCGCCGGCGCAATTTCTGGTTTGTCTCATCATCCAGCTTTTCATCCGCCTGGCCACTGTAGACGCCCTTTTCCTTCAAAAACGGATTGGCGTTTTCTCCTTCCTGGCAACCTGCAAGCAGCCCGAGAAGTATCGCCAACACGAAAAACCGAACGGTTCTGGTGGTCATCAACAAAGTCACCCCTTTCAAGGTGCGGCATGGCTAGAGCCAATGCCGGTAAAAGTTCAAGAAGGTAGGCAATCCGGCATTTATACAGTCAACTGGAACAAAGGCGGCGATTTCTCGCCGCCCTGTCCGGACATCATCAACATGTCCATATTATCGATGTGACCGCCAGGAACCGCCGAACGGTTCCTGGCTATTTCATGTCGGCTTTTACGAGCCGGAACCGGGATAGGCTTTGCCCCATCCCCAGGCACCGGAACCAAAGCCACGGCCAACCACACGCTCACGGTAGATGTTGGCGACCTGGTCACCATCACCTGCAAGCAATGCCTTGGTCGCGCACATTTCCGCACAAAGCGGAAGTTTGCCTTCGGCCAGGCGGTTACGGCCATATTTCTTGAACTCCTTATCGGAATTGGCTTCCTCGGGGCCACCGGCGCAGAAGGTACATTTGTCCATCTTGCCACGTGAGCCGAAATTACCAACCTGGGGAAACTGCGGCGCGCCAAACGGGCACGCGTAAAAGCAGTAACCACAACCGATGCAGAGGTCTTTGTTGTGCAGAACCACGCCCTCGGCAGACTGATAGAAACAGTCAACCGGGCACACGGCCATACAAGGTGCATCCGAACAATGCATGCAAGCCACCGAGATCGAGCGTTCACCGGGCTTGCCGTCATTGATCGTGACGACGCGGCGGCGGTTTACACCCCACGGAACTTCATGTTCGTTCTTACACGCGGTGACACAGGCGTTGCACTCGATGCAACGTTCAGCATCACACAGGAACTTCATGCGAGCCATTCTGTATCCTCCTTATGCTTTTGCAATTTTGCAGAGAGTGGTCTTGGACTCCTGCATCTGGGTGACTGCGTCGTAGCCATAGGTCTGCGCCGTATTGGACGCCTCGCCCAGGACATACGGATCAGAACCCGCAGGATAATTGGCCCGCAGGTCTTCACCCTGCATGTGACCACCAAAGTGGAACGGCATGAAGGCAACGCCCCTGCCAACCCGCTCGGTAACCATGGCCATTACCTTGACCTTGCCCTTTTCAGGACCCTCTACCCAGACCGTATCCCCGTTCCTGATACCAAGATCGTTGGCATCAACCGGGTTGATCTCGACGAACATGTCCTGCTGAAGTTCCGCAAGCCACGGGTTCGATCGACTTTCGTCACCACCACCTTCGTATTCCACCAGGCGGCCTGATGTCAGAATGATCGGATACTCTTTCGAGAAGTCATTCTTCTGAATCGATTCAAACATGGTGGGAAGACGATGCATCTTCCGGTCCTTGAAGGTTGAGTACTTGGGCAGAAGATCACGACGCGGTGTGTACAGCGGTTCGCGATGCAACGGCACCGGATCCGGGAATGTCCACACAACAGTACGAGCTTTGGCATTACCGAACGGTGCACAACCATGCTTGATTGCAACCCGCTGGATACCGCCTGACAGGTCAACCTTCCAGTTGATCTTGTCGAGCTTTTCCTGATCGTCAGTGCCGGCAACCTTCTTGATGGCAGCCAGTTCGTCTGCCGAAAGGTCACCGTCCCAGCCGAGTTTGCGCAGCATGCCGTAGGTGAATTCAGGATAACCATCCTTGATTTCGGAATCTACGGAGTAAGCACCTTCAGCCAGCATGTTGGCACCGCCCCATTCGTCCGGCGCCTTGACACCAAAACGGGCACGGAATGTCAGACCACCTTCAGCCACCGGCTTGGAGTTGTCGTACAGGTTCGGCGTGCCGGGATGCTTCATTTCCGGGGTGCCCCATGACGGCCATGGCAGACCGTAATAGTCACCATCCGCCGGGCCACCGCGGGCCTGCAGCGTCGTTCTGTCGAACGTGTGCTGGTTGGCCATGTGCAGTTTGAGACGCTCCGGTGACTGTCCGGTATAACCGATGGTCCACATGCCGCGGTTAATTTCCCGCAGTGTGTCTTCGATGTTCGGTTCCTTGACGGTCAGTTTGCCAATCTTGGTTTCTTCGACCTTGATATTGCGGAAGAAACGATCGGCAAAACCGAACTTCTCGGCGAACATCTGCATGATGACATGATCCGGCATGGACTCAAACAATGGGTCCATGACCTTTTCACGCCACTGCAGTGACCGGTTTGATGCAGTGACAGAACCGTGTGTCTCGTACTGCGTTGTCGCAGGCAGCAGATAGACACCATCCTTGCGACCGTGCATGACAGCCGACATGGTCGGGAACGGGTCAACCACGACCAGAAGGTCGAGCTTGGCCATTGCCTTTTGCATGTCAGGCAAACGGGTCTGCGAATTGGGCGCGTGACCCCAGAACACCATGGCGCGGACATTGTCCGGCTGATCGATGTTCTCTTTCGCTTCAAGGACACCGTCGATCCAGCGCGAGACGGGAATACCCTTCTCGTTCATCATCGCCTTGTCTTTGCCGTCCTTGTCCTTGCGGGTACCGAACCGGCCCTTCAGCCAGTCAAGATCTTCTTCCCAGACACGTGACCAGTGAGCCCATGCGCCTTTTGACAGGCCATAGTAACCAGGCAGTGTGTCCATCAGAACGCCAAGGTCGGTTGCACCTTGCACATTGTCATGGCCGCGGAAGATGTTGGCACCGCCACCGGCAACACCCATGTTACCGAGAGCAAGCTGCAGCACACAGTAAGCCCGTGTGTTGTTATTGCCGTTGGTATGCTGGGTACCGCCCATGCACCACACGATGGTGCCCGGCTTGTTCTGGGCCATGGTGCGGGCTACGCGCTTGAGCTGCGAGCCGGGAACACCGGTGACCTTTTCAACTTCCTCAGGCGTCCATTTGGCGACTTCTTCCTTGATGTACTCCATGCCCCAAACACGGCGGGAGATGAAGTCCTTGTCTTCCCAGCCGTTTTCGAAGATGTGGTACAAAAGACCCCAGATCAGCGCCACGTCGGTACCGGAACGGAACCGGACATATTCGGTGGCGTGAGCAGCGGTACGCGTAAAGCGCGGATCGCAGACAATGAATGCCGCGTTGTTTTCTTCCTTGGCTTTCAGCATGTGCAGCAAAGACACAGGATGTGCCTCGGCCGGGTTGCCGCCGATCAGGAAGATGGCACGCGAATTGTGCATGTCATTGTAGGAGTTGGTCATCGCACCATAGCCCCAGGTGTTGGCAACACCGGCAACCGTGGTTGAGTGACAGATACGCGCCTGATGGTCACCATTGTTGGTGCCCCAGTAAGCGTAGAACTTGCGGAACAGGTAGGCCTGCTCGTTATTGTGCTTGGCAGATCCAAGCCAGTACACTGAATCGGGACCGGATTTCTCACGAATATCCAGCATTTTGTCGCCGATTTCGTTGATGGCTTCTTCCCATGACACTTTCTGCCATTTGCCATCCACCAGCTTGGTAGGATACTTCAGGCGGCGCTCACCATGAGCATGCTCGCGAACTGCAGCGCCTTTGGCGCAGTGTGCACCAAGGTTGAACGGGCTGTCGAAACCAGGTTCCTGGCCAACCCATACACCGTTAGTGGTTTCTGCCATTACGGTGCAACCAACCGAGCAGTGCGTACACACTGACTTCTTGATTTCAACCGCACCGGACACCGTTGCCGCTTCAGCCTTGCGTACCATTCCCGACGATAGTGTCGATGCTGCCGCGAGACCGCCTACGGCAAGTCCCGAACGGCGCAAGAATGTCCGCCTGTCAATCGCTCCACCGGTTAAATCGGTGAGGGCCGATGACAGTCGAGGGCCGAACGCCACCTCTCCCGTCTTCTTCCTGAGCATGATCTTCCTCCAGATGCGACGCCTTGATTGGCGTCTGAATTTAAGTCCCTAAATTCCGCAAATTCCGTTCCAGACGGAAACTAGAATGCGGCAAGCTTGTAGTATGTCTTGACGTGATCAGTTTCCTGATAGCCAGTACCGCCTTCAACAGGCGCTGCAGCTTCTGCCGCAACCGATCCGGCAGCAACAGCTGCAGTTCCGGTCACAGCGGACACACCAGCAAGCTTTAGGAAATCGCGACGGCCTGCGGCCACCTTGTCACTTCCTTTTGCCATTTTCCGCTCCTTCAGTTTTGGACGGTTGCCCGCCCGCTAATTTGGACGGCAAGCCGTCCCGTTACATAAAAGGCGTCAGACCATCAAGAAGGCCTGATCCTCTACGTCCATGAATGCCGCGCCCAACTGCCCGATACAGGCGTAAAACACCGATGAGCGCGCACCTTCTAGATCGGTGAAAAAGTGTTTGGCCCATGAAGCAATGTGGGCCTGGAAAAATTTCTTCTGTTCCTCGAGATCCAGCGCTTCGCCGAAATCGCCGACTATGAGGCCAGCCATCATTTCACACAGTGCAGCAATGTGATCTTCCGGTTCGGCGACATCATCACGCCGCTCAATACCAAGACGGCTCATGTCATTGCGCAGCCGTGCCAGCGGTTTTTCGTGCAGGAATCCGGTGAGATAATAAGACCCGTAAGGCACCAGTTCTCCCCGGCCAACGCCGATGAAAAGATCGTGAAATTCACGAGAAACCTCTTCAGGACTGGATTTGGCGGCAACTCGGGTAATGGCGGAAACGGCCTGGCCAATGGGCGTGTCATCGCCATGCATGTCGGCAAACATATCAAGATCTTGCCGGGACGGGCCCGTGCGCAACGTCGTGGCCAGCAACCTGTACAGGTTTGCCCGCAATACATCTTCTTCAGAAACTGGCAGCGCTAACTTAGCCTCACCCATACTTAATTTAACAAGGCCGTGCCCTTCAAACGGAGCACCTCTTTCGCCTTCCTCTCCTAGTTACGTCACAGGATGACGCAGCACGGGCGAGTAAGGCAAGCATATTCCGGCCCGATCCGGCAGGCTTTCACGATCTGGTAATGTGGAGTAATTTACTCAACAATTATACGGGGCGCGGCCCGCTTCTGACCCGCAGAATCGCCCAAAACCGAGGCCCAGACTGTTTCTGCGATATTGCGGTAAAGCCCGGCATGATGAGAATCCGGGGCAGACACCACGATTGGCTGCCCGGAATCAGAACGGGCGCGCAGATCCTTGTCCAACGGCACCTCTCCCAGAAACGGCAAGCCGAGCTTTTCAGCTTCATCGCGCGCGCCACCATGACCGAAGATTTCATGGCGCTCACCGCACTTGGTGCACACGAAGTAGCTCATGTTCTCCACAATGCCGAGCACCGGCACATTCACCTTGCGGAACATGTTCAACCCCTTGCGGGCATCAATCAGCGCAAGATCCTGCGGTGTCGAGACGATAACCGCACCGGACAGCGGTGTCTGCTGGGCCAGGGTCAGTTGTGCATCGCCGGTTCCAGGCGGCATGTCGACAATCAGAACATCCAGGTCACCCCAGGCAACTTCGCGCAGCATCTGCTGCAGTGCCGACATCACCATCGGACCACGCCAGATCATCGGCGTGTCTTCTTCCACCAGGAAACCCATCGACATGGCCTTGAGGCCAAACCCTTCCAGTGGTTTCAGCGTACGCGATCCCGGTGACACCGGCTCGGGCCTGCCGGTTATGCCCAGCAGGCGCGGTACCGACGGGCCATAGATGTCGGCATCCAGAATGCCCACCTTCAGGCCATTTGCCTGCAGACCGAGCGCCAGGTTGACGGAAGTCGTCGACTTGCCCACCCCGCCCTTTCCCGAAGCCACGGCAACGATATGCTTAACTCCGGGCACACCGGCCATTGTCTGCGCTGCCTGAGCTTTTGGACCCGGTTGGCCCATAGGTGGCGGCGGCGCCATATTGGCACCTGCCGGCGGCGGGGTCTGCCCGGCTGCCGGACGTGAGCCAGCTTTAACTTCCGCAGTGAGAGCCGCCATGACCTTTTCAACCCCATCCAGCTTGCTGACCGCCTGTTCAGCCGCCTGGCGCAGCGGCTCCAGCTCATTGGCCCGGGCCGCATCGACGGTGATCGCAAACATCACATTGTCACCACTGATGACCACGTCTGAAACCAGGCCGAGAGACACCACGTCGCCATCAAGATCGGGTCCGCGCACCTTGGACAGAGCCGCCATGACTTGTTGTTTTTCTACCATTTGACAATCCCCTAACGCGACCTGCCGCAGCTCGCAGGAAACGCTGTTTTATTTTGTTTGTAGGTTGGCTCAAATCATTGAATTTTAATGAATTAACCCTTCAGGTACCGCGGCTAGCGCCGACGCTGTACCCCGCCCAGCTCAGTGGTTATATCATTGGCGATCTTATTGACAAGTTCACCCAGCGCAAGCACTCGCTGATCCGTCACGCGCGCGGTCGGGCCGGACACTGAAACAGCGCCCAACGGCTCGCTGTGTTCATCGAAAATGGCAGATGCCACACAGCGAAGACCGATGGCGTTTTCTTCATCATCAATGGCGTAGCCACGTTGCTGCGAGACTTCAAGATCCTGAAACAGCGCTTCGATGGAAGTGTGAGTGTGAGACGTTTCGCGCGTCAGTTCGCGGCCATGCAGAACCTTTCGCGTGGCCTCCGGGTTCATGTGGGACAAAATCGCTTTGCCGACACCGGAACAGTGCATTCGTGCCCGTCCGCCCGGTCCGGCAATGGCGCGCATCATTTTCTGACATTCAACCTGTGCCAGATAGACAATTTCGCCTCTGTCGGAGATACCAAGGTTCACCGTTTCGCCCGACTGTTCCATCAAACGACGCATATAGGGACGCGCTATAGTGACAACATCACGCGAGCGCACAAAGGCGGAGCCGACCCGAAATGCCTGAACACCAATCAGCCACACCGAACGCTCGGTATCAAATCTGACGAATCTCTCATTCTGCAAGGTGGTAAGCAACCGGTGCGCCGTCGAATTGGGCAGCCCGACTTCCTGGGCCACTTCTGACAGAGACAGGCCCGATGCATGATAAGATAGTGCATTCAGCAGTTTCAATGCGCGGCTCAGGGATTGCACCTGGCCCGATGCCCGAAGTATCTCCTTGCTCGGCACACGAAACTCTTCGCGCCGTGCAGCGTCTCTGTCCTTGTCGGACACCCGGTTTTCGAGCATAGATGTTCCCAATTCAATTTCGCCTGACTTCAGAGGTATATACGATGTTGTTCCACAATGTGGATCAAAAACCACACACCGGAGCGCTCTTCGTTCCAAAAAGAACAGCCAGAACCCAATATTCCCTTAAAATTTCCAAGATCTGCGGGCCAACTGGTCTAGCGAACCCCGGTAGAACCTAGCCTCGAACTGGTTGCACCTTGTCACAGACCGAATTGGAACGCAATTCCATATGCTGGATGCACTCATAAACAACGCCTACTGGCTCCTGTATGCCGGCACTATAATGGAGGGCGAAACCGCCCTGCTGCTGGCCTCTCTTGCGGCACACCAGGGCCTGATTGAACTGACCTGGGTCATCATTATCGCGTTTGCGGGCGCAACAACAGGCGATCAGATCAGCTATCAGCTGTTCCGGCGATTTGGGCCGGTCATGGTGGCACGCAATTCGACCTTGAAACGGCGCACCGAAAAAGCACGCCGGCTGCTGGCCGGACATCCGGTAAAATTCATCATCGTATCCAGGTTTTTCTGGGGCCTGCGTTCTGCCTGCATGCTGGCGCTGGCCGCATCCGATGTGCCCACGCGGGTGTTTGCGCCGGCCAATCTCGTCGCCTGCGCGCTGTGGGCTACCGTCGTCGGCTCGCTGGGGTATGTGTTCAGCGGCTGGGTCACCCGCATTGTCACCACCATGAATGGCATGTCGGGTCGGGCGCCCGCCGTGCTGGCCGGAATCGTTGCCTTCATCGTGCTGATTGTGCTGGTACGCAAGGCAGTGCTGAAATTCTGGAGATCACGTGAAACGCTGTGATCAAGCATCGACCTGCGTTCTCGAATAGCCAGGATGAACCTCGCCTGAGCCTGCTCCATCATGAACAAGCTGCGGCGTTTTGACTATCAGCTTCGGAAAAACTCCGGCAGCAGAATTTTACTCTTGAACATGACGGCAAACGGCCCTACATCGCGCCCACACAAGCCGGCAACATGGAGACACCGGCTTGTCATTCCCCGCTAGTGCGCGGGGAGCCATTGCTGCGGTTGACGCAGTGACAGGTCCCGGGGCAACCCGGGGTTGGCAAGCTTGAGGTGGCGACCATGCGCCGGCATTTTTGTGTCTGCAGGTCAGTTGAGACCTGCAGATGGATAACATCTACTGGCTGGGGAGGGACCCACAATGACTGACACAAACGCCCTGTTCCAACTGGGGATGGACCTGGATGTTCCAGGCACCGCCCACGAAGACGAAACGGCTGCAACAAACAATGTAGTGGCGTTCAACCGCGATGCCGAGCCGGCTGATCATTTCATCGTTAAAAACGGCGTGGCGTGTGCAGGAACCCATCTGATCATAGACCTTGTGGATGCCGAAGGGCTTGCCGACATCGACCTGATCGACGCGGCCATGCGCGAGTGTGTGAGCGAGGCCGGCGCAACCCTTCTGCATATCCACCTGCATCCGTTCACACCGGAAGGTATTTCGGGTGTATCCGGCGTTGCGGTTCTGGCGGAAAGCCATATCTCGATTCACACATGGCCCGAACGCGGCTATGCCGCGCTGGATGTGTTCATGTGCGGCGACTCGCAGCCTGAAAAATGTATCGACGTGCTCAAAAAGCACTTCCGGCCCGGCGAAGTGAAAGTCTCCGAGTTGCTGCGGGGGTCGGACCTATGAGCCTGAAGCGCGAAGACGATGGCAGCGTATGGATGCATGAACACCTGCATACGGGTTTCAGCACAACCTACCGTCTTGAAGAAACGCTTTATGACAGCAACACCCCGCATCAGCGGCTGGTCGTCGGGCGCACCGAAGCGTTCGGCAATGTCGTGTGGCTGGACGGTGTTACGCAGGTCACCGAGCGTGACGAGTTCTGCTATCATGAAATGCTGGCACATGTGCCGATCCTGGCACATGGCCGGGCAAAGAGCGTGCTGGTTATCGGTGGCGGTGATGGCGGCATGGCCGAAGAAGTGCTCAAGCACACAGGTGTCGAGAGGCTGGTCATGGTGGAAATTGATGCAGGCGTCATCGATTTTGCCCGTGCCCACCTGTCGTCCATCAATAAAGGCTGCTTCGACGATCAGCGGTTTGAACTGGTGATTGCCGACGGCAAGGACTTTGCTGCGACCTCACAAGACCGGTTCGACGTCATTATCGTGGACTCGACCGACCCGGTCGGGCCAGGCGAGGTTCTGTTCACCCGTTCGTTTTACACCGACTGCAAGCGCATGCTGAATGACGGCGGCGTGCTGGTGACGCAAAACGGCGTGCCGTGGTTCCAGTCAGACGAACTGCACAACACGATGTTCAATTTCGCCAATCTGTTTGCCGATGCCGGCTGCTACCTGACGGTAGTGCCGACCTATGCCGGCGGGTTCATGGCGCTCGGCTGGGGAAGCAACGACACAAGTCTTCGCCATGTCGATGAGGCGGTGCTGCAACGGCGTTTCAAGGCGACCGATCTCAATTGCCGGTATTACAATCCGGCAGTTCACAAGGCAGCGTTCGCCCTGCCCGGCTTCATTGGCGACATTGTCGACAAGGCCACGCAACAGGCCGGCGAGACCGGTTGATGACCTGATGGGTACCGGACCGGCTTGTCAGAAGGCAAGCCGGTACGTCTGCCAGGATTCCTCGAGGTGCCCCGGGTCTCCCACACGCAGGTCTTTGGCTGTACATGAAATGGTAGACGCGGCAATTCCGGCAATCTGACCGTCAGCAGCCCTGTGACTGTGGCCACAATATATGCGCCGCACATTGGAATGGTGCGACAACAGCTCCGCGAACTCTGCCAGGTTGGCGCGGTCCTCGAACTGAAACGGCACCGGAGCCACGGCAATCTCGAAGGGTGGATGGTGCATGAAAATCACAACGGGCCGGCCATCAGCTTGTTCCAGCATGCCTTTGAAGTGATCCATCCGGGTCCGGCACAACCGCGCCTTGTTGCTCTCGGTACTCATTGTATCCAGCATGATGGCGCAGAGTTTTTCGGTGCTGACCAGATACTGGACAAACTCCGGATGGCAATTTGCCGGCAACCGATCCGCGAATACCTCCCGGAGCTTGCCGCGATCATCCCGATTGCCCGGCATGACGCAAAGCTCCGCCCGAAGTTTGTCTAATTTTTCCGCCGCTTTCTCATACTCAACCTTTGCTCCGTCGTGCGCAATATCACCCGTATGCACCACCAGGTCCGGCTGTGGATCAAGCCCGTTGACATAGTCAACGCATCGCTCCAGATCGCCTAGCCGATCGGTTCCGTCCGGCTGCGGCCAGGCGATATGGCAGTCTGAAATCTGTGTAATCAACATGTCAAATCCAACGGGAGGGCAAGAATTGCGGGGTCCGCTGGCCGACCTCGCCGGGTCACTCACAGCAGCGGCGGCAAGATAATCACATCAAGGGTGTGGATTCAATTTGCTTATGGGCCTTGCGTGGCAAAATCCGATGGGTGTAGCTTTCGCTCATGGAATCCTTGAAAGAAATTCGCGCCGTGACCACCAACCTGCCGGCATTTGACATGCTCCGGTATCTGTTGAAGGAAAAGTTTCCGGGCCAGGCCGTGGTAACCGCCTCGCTGAAATCACCAAGCGTCGTTGTATTGAAAATGGTTTCGGATATCGATCCTGCCACACCGGTTGTCTTCTGCCATCCCCGATCGGTGTTCCCGGAAAGTGAAACCTATCGCGAGCAGCTTGTGAAGCTGTTCGGACTGAGCAATGTCAAGGTGGTGACCCAAAGTGATTCAATGGATGGCAAACGGGCTTTCGTGCGCAGTGAAAAACTGCTGAACGAGGCACATGGGAACACCGGGGGAAGCTGGGAGACAATCCACCTCCACAACACGCTGGCGCCTTACAAATGCTGGATCAAAGCTGTCTATCACGAACGCCCCGACGAGCCGTCGGAACAACGAGTTGATTGTTATGCCGACATGGTGACCGTGAATTTGCTGCGCCGGCGATCGACTGCCGTTATCGATCGCTTCATGAAAGACCACGACCTGCCCTACCATCCCAAGATCAGCCGTCAGAAGGAACTGGTTACCTTCACCCCCTCAGATGAACCAATGACCGCATATCATTTCTGACAGGAATTGCGGCTGGGAGACCTCTTACATGGCAGACCTTATACCTCCACATGGTGGTGACACCTTGCGCCCGCTTTATGTGGACGATGCGGAAACACGCAGTGCTCTGGAGGCCGAAGCCCGTGATCTGCCTGCACTGGTGATTAGTTCCGCAGCAGCAGCCAATGCCGTCATGCTGGCGGGCGGCTACTTTACGCCGTTGACTGGTTTCATGAACAAGGCGGACGCCCTGAGCGTGGCGGAAAGCATGCACACTACTGACGGCCTGTTCTGGCCGACACCGGTGTTGAACCTGGCCAGATCAGCGGATGAGATCAGCGCCGGAGACAGGATCGCGCTGCGCGATCCCAATGTTGCGGGCCAGCCGGTTATTGCCGTCCATGATGTCTCGGCTGTCGAAGAACTCAGCGACGCAGAAACAGCGACCATAATCCAGCAGACCTATGGCACGACCGATCCCGATCATCCCGGCGTTGCAGAGTTTGCTGCCCAGGGCAGGTTTCTGGTTTCCGGACCGATCCAGGTTCTCAACTACAGCTATTTTCCGACCGACTTTCCCGACACTTTTCAGACCGCTGTTGAAATCCGCAATCAGATTGCGGCCAACGGCTGGAAGAAGGTTGTTGCGTTCCAGACCCGTAATCCGATGCACCGCGCCCATGAGGAACTGTGCCGCATGGCCATGGACAGGCTTGAAGCCGACGGCCTGGTGATCCACATGCTGCTCGGCAAGCTGAAGCCCGGCGATATTCCTGCAGACGTGCGCGATGCCGCCATTCGCAAAATGGTTGAGCTGTACTTCCCGGCCAACAGCGCGATCGTGTCAGGGTATGGGTTTGACATGCTGTATGCGGGCCCGCGCGAAGCGCTTCTGCACGCAGTTTTCCGGCAGAACATGGGAGCAACGCACCTGATCGTTGGTCGCGACCATGCCGGGGTCGGCGACTATTATGGCGCCTTCGATGCCCAGACAATCTTTGACGAAATTCCTGCAGATGCATTGCAGATCGAGATATTCCGCGCCGACCACACCGCCTACTCAAAGAAACTGAACAAGGTTGTGATGATGAGCGAGGCGCCCGATCATACGAAGGATGACTTCGTTCTGCTGTCGGGCACCAGGGTGCGCGAAATGCTGTCCGCCGGCGAAGCGCCTCCCGGCGAGTTTTCCAGGCCGGAAGTCGCGCAAATTCTCATGGACCACTACAGATTGCCTTCCTAGGTCCAGAGCCCGCAGACCTCAGCGGTCAACCGACCCCGATCGAAAAGGTGTCAGAGCTCGGTGTATTTGGTCGCACTGCCGCGCGACTTTTCGACAGGATACTTCAGATCGTTGGCCGCGATCTTTTCAGCCGCGGCAAGCTGCAAATCAATCCCGGCACGTTCGGCAATCAGCAGGAGATACAACAGCACATCGGCACACTCTTCCTGCAGCCGCTGATGTATCACACCTTCAGCCGCCTCTGCCTCGAACACAGCCTCCTTTTTCCACTGGGCAAGTTCAAGCAGTTCGCTTGCCTCCAGGTTGAGAGACAGGATCAGATCTTTGAGCGAATGGAATTGACGCCAGTCACGCTCATCGCGAAACCTGAGCAAGCGTTGGGTGAGTTCGTCGAGTGACAATCGATCCTGGGTCATGGCGATAAAATGTTCCTCGTGTCAATGCCGCACTGGCTGATGGCGACTACGCCTATACTGCCTGCCGATGCAGATTCAAGAGCTCACCTGCCCGCTGATGAAAGAAACGCCGGTGACAGGCATTGCCAAGCTTGCCGGCATCAACAAAGAACTTTGACAGTACGCAGCTTCTGATGTCTTGTTACACAGGGATTTCGGCGACTCGTCACATTGGAATTGTGTTTTTGGCTGGTAGTCGAAACAGCCAGTTTACCGTTAGCTTGAAGGGTTAAGCAGCGGGCCAGGAGAGGAAACAAATAATGTTCAGCAGCAACCCTTTCGCGGAGCTTTCGGCGTCCATACCGCCGTCTGTCATGCAGACCTATGTTATAATAATGATATTGCTGGTTGTTGGAGGCACTATTTTTGATGTCATTCACAAGCAGAGCGCGAAATATTTTTTCCGGGCCGGGAAAAAATCTGAAGAAAATGCAAAACGGGAAGTTAGCGGCGGAGAGAAAGTCTCCCTGGCTGTCCAGACCACCGCGTCGGAGGTTCTGACATCTTCTGAATTCTGCAATCCGAAACGTCGGGTTGCCCATCTGCTGGGCATGTATGGATTTGTAATCTACCTGATTGCAACGATCGTCATGGTATTTTCGTATCCAACCGCAACATCCGGCACGCCGGCAATCTGGCCTGCTCTGTGGTGCATCGGTGCGCTCATGGTGTGTGTCGGTGGTTACTGGTTCTGGTTCTTTATCAGGGTCGATGTGGCATCCGAAGGAAACTCTCCATTTCGGATTGTACGCGCTGACCTGTTCATCCTGTCTCTTTTGGCAAGCTGCACGCTCGGCCTGATATGGGCTTATCTGCAAGCATCTGGAAGCGGTGCCGGAGCAACTTTCTTCCTGGGGCTTTACCTCATTGCATCGACGGTTCTGTTTGCTGGGATACCGTGGTCGAAATTTTCGCACATGTTCTTCAAACCAGCAGCGGCCTTTTCGAAAAAAGTTGCTGTTGCCAATGGCTCAATGGCTAACCTGCCAAGTCCGGCGGACAGAACCAACCCGGAAGACAGCGACAGACATTCCATGGAACTTTTGAAGGACGCGCCTCTCAATATGGGGCTTGGAATTAAGCGCGAGCAACCGCACCACTACTAAGTGAAAAATCCAGTTCACAAGAATTTTTGAGGAAACCAGAATGCCTACATTTGTTTACATGACAAGCTGTGACGGTTGCGGACATTGCGTTGACATCTGTCCATCAGACATCATGCATATCGACCCGACCTATCGCCGCGCGTACAATATCGAACCGGACATGTGCTGGGAGTGTTATTCCTGCGTCAAGGCATGTCCCCAGAACGCTATTGACGTGCGCGGGTATGCCGACTTTGCGCCACTGGGACACAGTGTTCGGGTGCGCCGCGAAGAAGAAAAAGGCACCATCGCCTGGAAGGTCAAGTTCCGCGATGGAACTGAAAAGAACTTTCTTTCACCGATCACCACCAAGCCCTGGGGGACAGGCTATCCCGAGTTGAAGGAAGCGCCCGATCCCACCAAGGAAATGCGGGACAGTCAGAATCTGTATAGTGAGCCCAAATACATCCGTATGGATGATGACGACATACACACCCTGGAATCAAACAAACTCAAAATGAAGTTGGGAGTGTACTATTGATGTCTCGCAAAACCATTATTGAAGACAATATCGATGTTCTGGTCGTTGGCGGTGGACTGGGCGGCAGCGGTGCTGCCTGGGAAGCACGCTATTGGGGCAAGGACAAAAAAATTGTTGTCGCTGAAAAAGCCAACATTGACCGTTCCGGCGCCGTCGCGCAGGGCCTTTATGCGATCAACTGTTACATGGGTACCCGTTGGGGCGAGAATAACCCCGAGGATCATGTGCGCTACGCACGCATCGACCTGATGGGTCTGGTGCGGGAAGACCTTCTTTTCGATATGGCCCGCCACGTCGACTCGACTGTACATCAGTTCGAGGACTGGGGCCTGCCTATCATGAAGAACCCGAAAACCGGGACGTATCTGCGTGAAGGGCGTTGGCAGATCATGATTCACGGTGAATCGTACAAACCCATTGTGGCTGAAGCGGCGAAAAAGTCGGCTGACCAGGTGTTCAACCGTATTTGCGTGACGCACCTTCTGAAGGATGATGCAAAAGACAATCGCATCGCAGGCGCCGTCGGCTTCAATGTGCGCACCGGCAACTATCACGTCTTCAAATCCAAGACAGTTGTCGTGGCCGCCGGCGGAGCATCCAACATCTTCAAACCGCGCTCAGTTGGTGAAGGCGCCGGTCGTGTCTGGTATGCGCCATGGTCTTCCGGCTCTGCTTACGGGCTGATGATCAATGCCGGCGCCAAGATGACCCAGATGGAAAACCGCATCGTTCTGGCCCGGTTCAAAGACGGGTACGGCCCGGTGGGTGCCTACTTCCTGCATCTGAAGACCTATACCCAAAACGGCTTGGGAGAGGAGTATGAGTCCAAATGGTTCCCGGCTCTCCAGAAAATGGTCGGCAAGGAATATCTGGATCCTGAACTGTCGCACAGGACACACCGTCCAATTCCGACCTGTCTGCGAAATCACGCTATCATCAGCGAAGTGAATGCAGGTCGCGGGCCCATTCACATGGTCACCATGAAAGCTTTCCAGGACCCGCATCTGGAAGAAGTGGGTTGGGAAAACTTCCTGGGCATGACCGTCGGTCAGGCCGTGCTTTGGGCGGCCACGGATGTCGATCCGAAGAACGAGAACCCTGAACTTACGACTTCTGAACCTTATGTCATGGGCTCGCACGCAACGGGTGCCGGCGGATGGGCAAGTGGTCCGGAAGATGTTTCACCGCCGGAGTATTTCTGGGGCTACAACCGCATGATGACGATTGAAGGCCTGTTCGGTGCCGGCGATGCAGTCGGCGGAACCCCGCATGCGTTTTCTTCCGGTTCGTTTACCGAAGGACGCCTGGCGGCCAAGGCAGCCTGCAAATACATCGATGACGGCAAGGCAGAAGGCATCGTCATCAACGACACGCAGATCGAAGACAGAAAAACGGAAATCTTCAAGCCGATCGATCACTACAATATCTATCGCAATGAAATTGTGGCCGGTACGGTCAGCCCAAGCTACATCAACCCGAAGCAGGGTCTGGACCGGTTGCAGAAGCTGATGGATGAGTATTGCGGCGGCGTGACCGTCAGCTATATGACCAACGAGAAACTTCTTCACATCGGTTTGAAAAAACTGAAAATCATGGAAGAGGATCTGGAAAGTCTGGGAGCCAAGGACATTCATGAACTGCTGCGTGCGTGGGAATTGAAACACCGCCACCGTACAGCCGAGTGTGTCACGCAACATACGCTTTTCCGTAAGGAGACCCGTTGGCCTGGTTATTATTATCGAGGTGATGCGATGAAACTGGACGACAAGAACTGGCATGTTCTGACCGTCTCGCGCCGTGATCCGGAAACAGGTGAATACACCATGGAAAAAGCGCCTTGTTATCATCTGGTTGATGAAGCTGAAGAAAAAGCTGCCAAAAAAGCACCAGCAAAAGCTGCCAAAAAAACACGGTCAAGGGCTGCTAAATAGAAACTGATGGATGACGAAAATCCGCGCCGGAAAATAAGCCGAAGTCTGTAAAGACATCGGTCTTTCGGGGCGGATTTCTTTTATGTTTTGATACAACAGAAGGGTTCAACGATGAACATCGTGGACAAGAGCGATGAAGAGATCATGGCGCTGGCAAATTCGTTGTGGCACGATCTGATCAAGAGTTCAAATGACGGCAATTATGCAGAGTTCATCAAACATTTTTCGCCATCGCTGATGCTGGGTTTGGATGAAGTCGAGGTTGGCAGGCAATTTTCCACCAGCGAGTTAACCAGGACCCTGTCCGAGGAATTCGACGCACTTGGAATAATTCGCAGAGGCGAACATGTGAGCGTGCTTTACCGGCAACGCAGCACCAAGCGGGAAGGTGAATGGCTGGGACGGCTGGTTCTCGGATATGATGACGATGAAGTCAGAATATTTGGCGCTTCAGTATTCTAGGGCAACTTTGGAAGCGATCAGTTTTATGATCCAAGGGCTCTGGCCCGCTGTGGGTAAGTGAGATGAGTGATTTAATCAAAGACGACAAGCTGGTTGAGCTCAATTACAAGGTGACAGACGCAAAGTCCGGCCAGGTGTTGAGTACGGTCGAGTTCCCGATCGCATATGTTCATGGCCACAATGACATACTTGCTCCGCAGGTACTGGAAGAGCTGGAAGGCAAAACGGTCGGTGATGTCATCGACGTGGCGATTGATTGCAACAGCATTTTCGGGCCCCGGGACGAAACGCTTGTCTTCACAGATCTCCTTAAAAACGTGCCCGAAGAGTACCGTGAGATCGGCACAACCATCACTATGGAAAATGACAAGGGCGAGGCCAAGAAGTTCATCGTTACCCGCATTGACGACAAGACCCTGACCGTTGACGGGAACAATCCGATGTGCGGCCGGGAGGTTATCTTTACACTTGAGATACTTACGGTTCGCGACGCCACCGACGAGGAAATCGAAGGTGGAGGAAAGGCCAATGACGATGTCAATCTGGACGACGCATTGAAGACACAAGGCGTCAAGGCACATAGCATCAACTGATGCCCAGCCTTGTCAGGCAATCTCGATGCCGCACACGCCAGGCTTCGGTTGTTTCTCACCAGCTAACGGAAAAAACATTGCACAGCATTCAAAGTGGACTGTGCCGGATTTCCACCGTGAGCCAATAAAGATTTTTTGTTTGTTTATGGGCGTTTGGGTGTTTGATATTCGACTTCTTTTTGAAACGGCTCCCATATTGTTTCATATCCGACGTAGCCTTTTTCATTAGGCTTCATCTGACGCGTTTTGAAGAAGCGTGCCTGGCCTTCCGGGACTTTGGTTACGGTTTTTTGTTCGCTCATGAGTCAACCTTGTATCTTAAAACCAATATTCTATCCGGAGGTTGCCGAAAACGTGCAACTTGCATGAAACAACGACCCTATTTCCGTGAATGAAATCATATACGCTTGAACCACGGTTGCAAAGATTTTCTGACATATCCTGATGCCGTGATCAACTGAAGCGAACTTGTAACCAACACTGCCTAGTTCAGTACGATCTTTTGAATGACCGCCTTGAGTGCAGCAGTCTCTTTTCTGCTTGGCTGCCGGTTCTCAAATGCACTGCGCATGGCCAGGCCTTCGATCAAATCCATGACAAAATCCGCGCGTGTTGCGGGGTCGATAACTGCCCTGGTGTCGTGTTGCTCCGGCAGTTCAGAAATCAGTTTTGCAATGACAGAGTTGAGTTTCGCACGGTTTCGCATGAAGCCGGCGCCGACATCCGGATTACGCAAGCCTTCCGAGTTGATTTCGGCAGCGAGCATGATGTTTTCAGGGCGGGAGCAATACTCAATGTAAAGCGTGACAAACTTGTCGAAGGCTTTTGAGGGGTCTGAAATCTGCGACACCTGATCCGCAATGAGATCAAGGTCCTGCTCCTCGAGCATCGCAATTTCTGCAATCAGCGCCGCCTTGTTTTCGAAATGGTTGTAGAGATTGCCCAGGCTGACACCGGCACGTTTCGCGATGTCCCTGATACTGGTCTGGTGAAAACCCTGTTCTATGAAGCAGGCAGCGGCGGTCTCAACGATGAGTTGCCGCCTCGCCTGTGCCGTTTCAATTCGGGTCGCCTTCGGTTCCATTCAATCTTTCCAGACAGGGTCTTGCAATTGCACGTCTTGCTTCATATATCAATGAACGATCGTTCGTTCAATATATTTGTTACATCAACTTCCCTCTTAGCACCCGCCAACCACACTATATGAAAGACCACACTGATGGACCCACTCGACGCTCAGTTCCAGGCTTTTTCCGGTACGTTTCAGGTCCTGGAAATCATCGGCCTGATCTTTCTCCTGCTTATCGTCTCTGAAACGATATGGGATTTTTTCACCGGCGAACGCAAGAAGCTCGGCGAGACATCTGCCAATTTTGCAATCCTGCTGGTGAATGCGCTTTTGGAACGGACCGCCTATGGCCTTGTGTTCGTAATCGGATTGTTTCTCGTCAGCCCGTTCGCCCTCATGGAGATACCCATCACCTGGTGGAGTTGGGGCCTGGCGTTGATTGCGGCAGATTTCACCTATTACTGGATGCATCGGTGGGAACATGAAATCCGCATCCTGTGGGCACATCACAGTGTTCACCACTCGTCTCCGGAATATAATCTGACAACCGCCCTGCGGCTGGCATGGGTTGAGGGCCTGATTGAGTGGGTGTTCTTCATTCCGATGGTCCTGATCGGCTTCGACCTGGTCCAGACCATCATAGCCCTGTCGATAGTGGTTGCCTATCAAACCTGGATCCACACCGAAAAAGTCGGGAAACTCGGATGGCTGGACAAGGTGCTGAATACGCCATCCGTGCACCGGGTGCATCACGGATCGAACGGCAAATACCTCGACAAGAACTATGGCGGGATCCTGATTATCTGGGACCGGATGTTCGGCACCTACCAGGCTGAAGAAGAACCGGTGGTCTATGGCCTCACAACGCAGATCGGCACGACCAATCCGGTGAAAGTGAACTTCCATGAATACATCCAGATAGCAAAGGATCTCAGAAAGGCCGGAAATCTGCGACATGTTTTCGGTTATCTTTTCAAAGGCCCGGGCTGGAAGCCGGATGGGAAAGACTAACCGCAACAGCGCCCCTAGCCTGCCGCTGCCTGGCAATCGCCGCCTTGATCGGGCTCAATGCTGCCGCCGGACAATTGTGATTTTACTGGCCTCCATGAACTGGATGCGTGCGCCAGACAAAACCGGAAAAGGGCATACAGAGACACATGATTGATCAACACACCCACACGGCAGACCAGCAACTGGGCACGCTCGAAATTGGACCCGGTCCGTGGCAGACGCTGGGACAGTTGCTGGATCAGCTGCCGTCACCAGCAGATGGCGCAAAGTATCTTGCCAGTGTCGACGGGTCCGGGTCCGGCAAAACCATTGCTGAACTGATAGAAGCCGGCGAAATTCAAAACGTCATCGAGCACCTGGCGCAATATCTGGACCGGACATCGGGAAGCTGACATCAGTTTTTGGAGCTACTGACCGTTCCGCCGCGCAATGGCGGTGTCCAGCCTGGCACGGTCTGCAGGGTCCATAACCGTCGCCACCGCAACAGGCTCCCCTGTGGCCGGGTCGAACAGCGGTGTATTCCTGGATCTGCCGCTCAACCGTTCACAAATCATGCGATAGATAACGGCAAACAGCATGCGGTTCCCGCCCGCTTCCCTCTTGCCACTCATATCGCCAATTGCTTCGGCTACAAACAGGTGCCCACGGATCGGCCCCATGGCATTGTCGAGCAGATCCGGATCAATGCAATGACAGATCACGCTGAGGAATGGATACCTGCCGGATGATGTTGTGTTGAACAGCGGGCTGTTGCAGCACCGGGCATACCATCGCAACGTCGGCTTGGCGGTCAGTCGAATGCACCGCAACTGATCAATCCCGCTCGCAATGGTCAGGCGCGAAGGCCGGGTCTGGAAAACACCAGTGCCGGCGTTCTGATCCAGCACATCGGACTGACGTTCGAGAAAGTGGATGAACGCCTGACAGTCCTTACAATGGCAGACATACCGGGCACCTCTGTCCGGCGACACCGCGTGCAATTTACCCCTCAGTTTGCCGCAGGTGCATGAAATCGCAAGATCAACGGTGATGGGTCAGAAATTCCTCAATAGCGTTTCTGACAAGGCCGGGCGAATCCACATGCAACATGTGGCCTCCCGGCAGCACCTTGCAAACGGCATCCGGTATCGCATTTGCCATGTGTTCTGAAGAGGCCATGATCTGCCTGCTCCGCCGACCGGACAATATCAGCGTTGGAGCGTCTATCAGCTTGAGCCTTGCACGTGCATCATAGGCGTAAGCCGCCCTGAGGGCATCCATCATGGCAGCATGGCTGATGCCCGATAATTGTTCATGCAGGTGCGACGCAGTTGCCTCCGGTTGACCCCATCCGGAAACATGTGCCAGCACACCCGGGCCCAGCAGTCTCATGACCTGTAACGCCACGAATGCCTGCAGACGCTGGGCATAAGGCGCTCTGACGGTTGCCACAGTCTCGATCAGCACCAGTGCATTTACACGCTCTGAATGTCTTGAAGCCAGTTCCAGTGCGACCATACCGCCGAGCGAGTGTGCAATCAGCGTAAACCGATCGGGCAGCATCGGTTCGATGGCATCTGCGAACGCTTCTACTGACGGCTCGGACACTCTGGCCGCGTCCGCATGACCAGGTAGAGCAAGCAGCATGACGTCGGAAAAGCCGCTCGTGACCTCGCCCCAAGTTGACGGAGACAGACCGGCTCCATGCAACCAGACTGTAGGTAAGATGATCAAGTTCGAAACGCTCCTGAATGCAATGAACAAGAACCCGGACGTGCCTAACGCATCACAGACGTCGCTGTCCAAATCCCTTTCAGAATGACAGGCAACCAATCTGGAATAGTCGTGTTGCCTCCACGTTACACTCCGTACCCGGCGGTTTGTTGACGCATGCGACCAACGGCGCGTGGTATTCCTCCTGTCCGTCACTATTGATCCATAGAACGTTGTTGACGGACCCTGAAGATCAAGTAACGCCATGCACATAGATCAGCTCAAGGATTTCGTGACCTTCTCGGAGACACGGAATTTCACCAAAACCGCAGAGCGGCGAAACACCACGCAACCCAATGTCAGCAAACGCATCCGTGCGCTGGAGCACTGGATAGGTATTAGTCTGCTGGACCGCGAACAGCGTCCAGTGGAGCTTACCGAAGACGGTCTCGCCTTTCTTCCGAAGGCAATCCGGGTTCTGGAGCAGTTGCAGGAGGCCCAGGCCGGCAGGCACAACGGAACCGCGCATGCCCCGCGTATAAAGATCGCTATGCCGCACAGCGCTTCAACGCATATTTTGCCGGCACTGAAGCAGCGTTTTTTTCACAGTTGTACTGCTTCGGAATTCAGCATGTGGATCGGCAACCATGACGACGTGGCCGAGCATCTGAGGCGATCGGAGTGTGATCTTGCCCTTGCCTATGTGCATGATCGCGTCAGTCCAGCTGAGGAATTTGTCGTCTACCGGCCTGTGACCGTTGCCCACGACGACCTGGTGATGGTCCGATGTTCAGCCTGTGCAGATCCGCAGGGTCAATCACTGTTTGTCCCTCACCGTGAAACCTATCTCGGCCGTGTGTGGCAGGAGGTCGGCGCGACAGACGCAAACACCCAGATCATTGAGTTCGGGCTGCCTGCCGACATTCGCGCGCTGTGTGTGGCAGGTGAAGGCGTAGGGGTGCTGCCACTCAGCGTTGTCGAGCAGGATCTGGCATCCGGTGTCCTCACCCAATGCAAAGGGTCGTTTCCGGTTCCGTACTCGATCAATCTCTACTGCTCAGTCCGCGCCAGTGCATCCGCACGGATGATCTGGCAATCGATGGCGGATCACGCAAGCCAGTTGAGTGCCGCTATTCCAATTCGGTAGCACTGTATTCTCAATTGGATTTGGACAGCGCAGGTTCGCAATTCTACCTGTGATGCGTTCAGATCACATCTATCGGAGGTTCCGAAAATGCGCGTCGTGCTTGTCATTGCCTGTCTGCTGAGCCTGTCTCACAGCGCGATCGCCGGAGAAGTCTTCTGGCGTTTTCCAAACAAGATTTCACCGGCAGAGAGATACCTGTTTTATGTGCACGGCAAGATCGTGGAAACAGAAGGCGTCAGCCCGATTTCACCGCGCTTCGGGCACTACCAGTTTCACCGGATTGTCACCCGGCTGGCGAAAGGCAAGGCAAATGTGATCGCCCGCGTCAGGCATGGCAAGACGGACCCGAACGCGGAAGCTTTCAGGCTTACCAATGAAATGCGCTACATGCTGAAAAATGGTGTTCCCGCCGATCACATCTCCGTGGCCGGTTTCAGCAAGGGCGGTTACATCACTCTGCTCACTGCCAACCGGCTGCAAAGCAGCGACATCAGGTACATTGTGATGGCAGGCTGTACAAACGCAATTGTCGATGGCAGCGATAAAATCGCCGATGGGTTGCAGGGCACTATTATGTCGATGAACGATGCCACGGATGATCTGGGTTTCTCCTGTCGTCCACTGTTCGAAAGAAGCCCGCAACTGGCCGCCAGCATGGACGTGACATTTGAAACGGGTAAAGGCCATGGCCTGTTCTACCGGCCAGATCCGATCTGGATAGAGCCGTTGCTGCAATGGGTCGAAATGGAGAAACAAACAGACGTCGAATCCGCAGCATCTGACAGCGCAGCCAGGGGATGAGACGGCATGTTGTACGCGACACAAACCGGGGTTGCGGATGAACAGCCGATTGTTTTCGTTCATGCCGGTGGCTTCAGCGGAACCATGTGGCGCGAGATTGCGGCATTACTGCCTGACAAGAACTGTGTTCTGCCTGACCTGCCGGGTCATGGCAACAGCAGGAATGTACCGTTCGACAGCATCGAAGGATGTGCTGACGAGCTTGCAGGTTTCATCAAGCAGCAGACATTCACAGGACCAGTCGATCTCGTCGGCCTGTCATTCGGCTCCTATGTCGGATTGCTGCTGATGGCCCGCCATCCTCACCTGGTCAGAAGCGCCATGCTCAGCGGATTTCATGTTTGCGGAATGCCGAACCCGCGTCTCATGAAACTGATGGGATACATTACAGCACCTCTCATGCAACTGCGCTGGATGCGGCGCAAGAATGCACAGGCGATGGGGCTGAAAGACGATAGCCTGACCAGTGATGAACAAGGCAATCCGCTCGCTGACGTTGCGACGGTACGCCGGTTACTCAACGAGGCTGTTGATTTCGACGCTCGCGAGATTTTGAGCGCGATCGACATCCCAACCCTGGCAATCGCCGGTGGCAAGGAACACAAGACAATTCTCAAATCACTGTCTCTGCTTCAGGATCGGATGCCTGATTGTATCGCACGCATTGTGCCGGGATCAGGCCACGCATGGTGTGCTGAACACCCAGACCTGTTTGCGGCGACCGTGCGAAGCTGGGTATCGTCCCAGGCGGTGCCCGATCGATTGGAGGCTGTGAAACCATGACATCCGCAGAAACAGCATTATGTAAACGCGGTACCCGACTTGCCGGCAAGGCGTGCGTGGTCACCGGGGCTGCAAGAGGCATCGGGGCGGCAATTGTCAAAGCTTTTGCTGCACAAGGGGCATCCGTGATTGTAACTGACAAGGACGATGCTCACGCACAGGCGGTGGCTGAGCAAACCGGTTCCCGGTTTGTCCACCTTGATGTAACCAGTGAAGCCGACTGGTCCCGGCTTGAAAGCCTGTATCAGTCCATTGATGTGCTGGTGAACAATGCCGGAATTACCGGTTTTGAAGATGGTCCGGCAGCTCATGACCCCGAGCATGTCAGCCTGACGGACTGGCGGAAAGTTCACGCCACCAATCTGGACGGCACGTTTCTGGGGTGCCGCTATGCCATAGGGGCCATGCGGAACAAGGGTTCAGGCTCAATCATCAACATATCATCGCGCTCCGGTATGGTTGGCATACCCGCAGCCGCGGCCTACGCATCTTCAAAGGCAGCGGTGCGCAACCACACAAAGACGGTTGCTCTTTACTGCGCCCAACAAGGTCTTAACATTCGCTGCAATTCCATTCACCCGGCGGCAATCATGTCTCCCATGTGGGAACCGATGCTCGGCACCGGCGCTGATCGCGAGAAGAATACCGCCGCACTTGTCAAAGACACGCCGATGCAGCGTTTCGGAGAACCTGAAGAAGTTGCGGCCCTGGCCGTGTTGCTGGCCTCGGATGAAGCAACCTATATGACCGGCGCAGAACTCACCATCGACGGCGGCATTCTGGCAGGCTCGGCCGTCAGTCCGGGCTAGAAACGGTCAGCTTGCTTCAGGCCAGCCAAAGCACATGTGCAGCACGGGCGCAACAGGTGCTGCAAGGTTCAATACACCGGCTGTGGCTTCATCCTGGAAACCCGCAACGAGAACAATTGGACTTGTGCGATTTTTCACGATTGCCTTGCGACCCTATGTGTCTTGTATGCGCGCTGCGGCAACGTTCCCTTGGTGATCAAACCGTTTTCATGACTCTCATTTCTGCGGCGATAGATGCAACGAGTTGATCAAACTTCTCAACCTGTTCGGGTATCATTTCACGGTTTTCCTGACGTCCCAGATACATTTTGAAGATGCAGGAACCGTGTGCATTGAAAAACAGGATTGAGCGGCTTGGTTTGCCCATCAAGGTGCGGTCGATGAAGCTGATTGAGTGAAACCCCTTGGGCTTGAAGTGCCCGCCGATTGCACCGGGAATATTATAATATCCACGCCCCATGCTGCCCCTGGCGACCGGGCCTTTGGCCTCAAGCACCATCTCCGGCGTATTAACGATGACCGTCAGTTTGCCCCAGCCGGAAACCTCTTCCATGACTGAAACAAACTGATTGCCCGGCGCGCTTACCTTTTCAGAGGCAGGAAGACGAGAAACAACATCGGCCAAAGAAACATTGAAGGTACGGGCCACGTTTTCAAGCACCACACCGGGTTGATCCTGCAGCATTTGGTCGATGCCCGCATTTGTGTCCTGTGAAGGAGGCGTCACTGGTTTGTTCCCCTAATTGTCGAGCACGACTTCGAAACCCTCGAACTGTGGATGGCCCAGGTAAGTCACCTTGTGGTTGCCGGCATTGGCATGTGCGTCCCTGAAGTGCTGGGATTTGGTCCATGCGACAAAATCATCGTAACTTGCCCAGATGGTGTGCGACGCAAACAGTGTGTGATCTTCCTCTTCGGGGCCTTTCAGCAGTTTGAACTGCACAAACCCGGGCACTTCACCCAGGCGCCGGTCGCGGCTGCTCCAGACAGTTTCAAACTCGTCTTCCGATCCCTTGACCACCTTGAAGCGGTTCATTGCGATATACATGTTGGTTCTCCTGTTTTCATGCTGTTGAATACTGATTGCTGTTTGTGCTGACAAATTATCGAAGTCTGAAGCGGATGGGGACTGAAAGTGACAGCTTTCTGCGGCCAACATCAGGCGGGAGCGGGCCAAACGGCGCGGCCCGGCGAACCATGCGAACGGCTGCCTTATCGAGGGTGGAATTTCCCGAAGACCGCTTCAGGCGCACGGCTACGACATTCCCACTGCCAGCAATGGAAAATGAAACCACTGAAACTCCGCTGGCCTTGGCTCCCCGGTTCTGCCGGCGTATCTTGGACTTCACCCTGCCCAGATAACTGGCCAGTTTGGCACGTCCTGCTGCCCTGCTGGACTTGCCGCGACTGCCGGCATTGTTGATGTTTACGCCATTGCGGCGGGAGCTTGCGCTGCTTCTTGCCGTGGAATTTTTCCTGGCGCGGCGCTTTGTCTTTTTAGGTTTTTTCCTGGCCTTTGCCTTTTTCTTCGATTGCCTTTTCTTCTTGGCTTTGACAACGGGTTTGGCGCTGTCGGTGGTTTCCACGGGCTTGGCAGCTTCAGGGTTTTCTACCGGTTGTGCACTGTCTGTGCTCTGCACCGGTTCAGCGGTGCTCATGTTTTCGACCGGCGTGGCGGTGCTGGTTGATTCAATAACCCGGGCACTGCTCAACTGGTCCGACAGACGTGCAACCTGCACGGTCGTCGATGGAGCTGTTTCGCTTCTGACCTCGGTTGGTTGTGACGGCGTCATCCTGGCTGCCGCAGGCGCCTCGGCGGCCACCTGCATTTCCGGATTTGTGACTTCCGACGCTTCGGCCGGCACCGGTTCCAGTGGCTGCTCCACCTCCGCTGCCGTGGCTTCCATCGCCGGCTCGGTAACAGTCTTGCTTTGTGGCGTCGGGAAGGAACTCGCAGCAGCTACCGCAACCGAGATCGTGACCTGGTCGCCCGACGCCCGCTCATCATCCAGTTGGGGCGCGGTCGGCATCATGGCAAATGCCATCAGATGCACTGCGGATGACAATACGATGGCCACAGCCAAACTGACTGGTTTGAAACGGCTCATGGCTCACCCTGCCTGGTGACGAGATAGACGTTGCTGATACCGGCTCCGCGAAGTTGGGCAACAACATCAATCAGCAACAGCCCGTCTGCCTCCTGATCTACCGCAACGCGCAGAGTGTCCGGTGAACCGGATGGTCGCTGCATCACCGCCACACCGAGCGCTGCGATATCCATCAGTCGGTTTTGAAATGATACTTGACCGTCTCTTGAAACATAAACCGTAGATCCCGGCCGGTTTTCTGAAGCCTCCTGCTGGGCTGATGGTGGCGAGACATCCAGCTCATAGGCAGGCGCTATGGTGCCCGCCAGCAGAAAAAATATCAGCATCAGGAAGACAATGTTGATCAGGGGTAACTGGCTGTGTTGCCGGGCCGCTTTTTCCGGTTGTTGTAGCTGCATGTGCCCTGCCCTATTTCGCAAGGGAGACAGGGCTGACACCTGCCTCGCGCAGAAGGGTGAGGCTGTCGACCACGATTTGTGTACTGGCGCCCTTTCGAATTTGCAGGACCACACCGGACAGATCCGAAGACGCCGCTAGCGTCGAGGCAATCGATGATCCAACTTGCGCCGCATCCACCGGTTCGCCATTGACGTCATAGCGCCCGTCCGCGTGCACTCTTACGAACAATGGCTGCCTGGATGGCTGTTCCTGTGTTGATGTTCCCCGGGCAGCGATTTCTATTTCGCCCTCACGATGGAACACGGAGGCCAGCATGAAAAACAGAAGCAGCAGGAACACCACGTCTATGAGCGGTGTGAGCGACAATGCCGTGCGGATCTCAACCGGTTTCCTAAGCAGAGGCATAATTCACCTTTGCACCAGCCGGCACAGAAATCTGCGGCTGCTCGGTACTTGCTCCCCCCTCAACCGGAGCGCCGGTAAATGCGGCAGTGAAGACATCCTCCATCACCGCCTGCTCGCGGGCAATGCGGGCTTCGAATGCCGACAGTACCAGCGACACGGGCATGGCAACGCCGAGCCCAACCGCAGTGGTCAGCAGTGCAATCCAGATCCCTCCGGCCAGCATCGAGGGATCAACCTGTGATCCAGCCGCCTGCAACTGCCTGAATGCCTCGATCATGCCGAGCACCGTGCCGAACAGACCGAGCAAGGGAGCAACCTGGGCAATGGCATCAAGCACCCGTAGGCCGGAGCGCATCTCAGCAAGCTGCCGCCCCGCAATCCGTTCCACGTCCTCACGAACAGCTTCGACGGGTACCGCATCAACAGCCGGGATCATTCTTGCCAGAATCGCCGGAGCCGGACCCTTCTGCGATTTGAGACTGGCCAGCGCCTTCGCCCTGTTGCCGTTTCGCCATGCGGACAGGGCGCGATGAATACGCCGGTCATCGCTGCGGCCAATCCGGAACAACTGCCACACTTTCAACCCCGTGACAGCAAGTGCCAACACAGATAGCACTGCGAGGATGAGCACCACCGGACCACCCAGGGACATAATGTGCGTCAGGGATTGCAACGCACCGGATGGTGTCAAACTCGCCAAACTCTCGAACATCTCAGTACTCACTTCAACAATCTGATTGACTTGCTGCCCTTGGTTTCAAGCCGCGACAGACAGACTTCAGGCTCAAGCCCATCGCCTTCACAAACCTTGACTTCGTTGACCAGCAGTTTGGAAACCTTGTCGCAAGCCAGGCCGGAGAAATCGAACTGCCGGACCCGGGTCTTGCCTTTGGGCAGACTGCCGGATTTCACCAGAACAAAGCGGTCGACAAGGTCTTCGTCATTGAACACAACCAGTTCCAGCACAAGGTCCTTGATTGGCCTGGATACTCCGTTGCGGAAGACAAAATTAAACCTGCAGGCATCCTTGACCCCTGCCGCGCTGTTCAGATGGAATGAGATTTCTCCCTTTTCATCGGCAGCAGCCGACGGCAACTGCGTCAGGCAAACTGCACCAACTGTAATGAGACACCTGATCGCCGATAAGGAACGCAGCATCCTCACCCTCCGAGTTTAACCTGAGCCGACAGCAGTGCCGAGAACCCTGGAGATGGGATCCCTTCTGTCTGTCTGAATGGAACATACTGCTCGTCGGTGATGTTCTTTAAAGTGACAGCAGTTGAGAAATAACGATTGTGTTCATAGGTGGCGAACAGGTCAAACAGGTCGTAAGCCTCGCTGGCCGGGGTGCCGGTGGGCACCCGGTTTTGAGCTGCAAGTGCTGTCCAGCGGGCTCCCACAACCAGGCTGTTGTCCAGGAATCTGAGACCGACTGTACCTACGAATTTGTGCGGGTAGACGGTGCTGAGAGGAGTGCCATCAGTTTTGTTGTTACCTGTCGTATTGGTGTAACTGGCCTGCACAAAGCCGTCATAGAAATCGTAAAGGGCCTCTATCTCGAATCCGTACAGTTCAGCGTCAGCAATATTCTGGTACTGGAAGTCGCCAAACGGGCATGCAGCACCTGGCACCCCGCAAGGCCGATACACGGAATCAATGAAGTTCGACAGATCGTTGTGGAAATAGTTGGCTTTGGCACGGAACCGATCATCGTCGCGAATGACGCCATCGAAACTCAAATTGACACCGGCCTCGAGGGTCTGTGACGTCTCGGCAACCAGGTCCGGATTGGGCAGAAGAATGAAGCCGAACCCGCCCGGGTGAATACCCTCGATCAGGGTCTCGGTTACTGACGGCGCGCGATAGCCTTCCGCATAGGTTCCGTATACCTGAACACCTTCAACCGGCGTGATGCCAAGCGTCACTTTAGGCGACAGGTTATCGTCATCCGAGTCAACCGACCCGTCATCACTTTCCAGTTGGTAGCCATCATAACGCAAGCCGACAATCAATTTTACCCAGTCGGAATATGAGATCTGGTTCTGAATAAATGCGCCATAGGCAATACGTTCGCCTGACGGCGTAAACTCATCACCGTTTCCACCGCCGTCAAAGGTCGTCACAGTGTCCTGGAAGAAATCCGCTCCGTAGGTCAGTTCGTGCTCAAAACCGCCGGTCGCAAAGCGCGATGTATTGAACACATCAGTGCCAAATGTCTTTACCTGGAAACTGCGCTCATTGCCGGCAAGGGCGCCGTCCAGACGCACCTGATCGCTATCAGTGCTGGTAAAATAAGCGCTCATGGACAGGTCAATGAGCGGGTTATCGGACGACACATGACGGAAGCGTCCTACCACGGTGTCGTCTACCGTGTGTGTGTCGCGCCGTGTACCTATGGCTCCGGTGGTGTAGTCAAAATCCTGTTTCAGATAGATGAACTCGACACTGCTCTCTTCAGACAATTGCCATTTTGCCTTGACCAGCCCCGCTACAACATCCTTGGACGTGAACGGCACCGTATCGCCGTTACCGTCGGTATAATTGCCATCGCTGCGGACCGAGAAGCTGCCGAGAACGCCGAATTGTTCAATCGGCTGGGCCGCCAGCGTCGTGGTGGTCAGAATTCCTTCGCGATTGGTATCAAATGTCACGCCCTGGCTGAGCGCCCAGGTTTCGTCTGCAAGCACAAAATCCGACGGATCTATCAGACTGAAATTGACCACACCGCCGATGGCACCGGAGCCATACACCGTCGAGACAGGTCCGCGCGTCACGTCGGCAGATTTGACGAGAGACGGTTCAAGATAGACCTGGCCGTCGCCGCCATGTCCGGAACGCTGGAAGTTCTGGCGCGCGCCTTCGACCATCACATTGACGCGACCAAAATCCTGCAGGCCACGCACATTGATCACTGAAGAGGGATCGTCGGCATCTTCCTGAACGTTGACACCGGGCACGGTGTTCAGAACATCGGACAACCGGTTCGGTTGAAACCGTTCCAGTTCGACATCGTTGACCACACTGGACCCTGAAAGGGCATCAATCACCTTGTCTTCTGTCTTGGTGGTTGTGACGGTAATCGTATCGAGAGCAATCTCATCACGGGCGTTCTCGCCCCGTGCATCAATGTGAAGCACCGCAACCGCGGTCAGTGCCGTACATGCCAATATGCTAATTCTTGTCACAGATTTCATCTGCCAAACCCCTGCCAGTTTAGGAAAACCCTGATTTCGTTGTTCTTGGCTGGCTGGCTTGCGACGCATCGGATGCGTCTGGCTGGCTTGCGCGACGACCACTTTCTCGAAGTGGTATTGACCTTTTACAGAAATCCGACTAATTCAGTCAACTATTAAATATGACAAAAAATATCTGATAATTGAAAACGATATGACTGACCCTGACCCGACACCGGATGCGAAGAAAACTGCGCAGGCCAATCCTGCTCAATTACCCCGCATGTCGTTCGACAGCCTGTGCGCCGGCAAGACTGAAATTCTGATTACCCATGGCGATGCGGTTTACCGGCTTCGGCAGACATCGCTCGGCAAACTGATCCTGACAAAATGAAAGAGGACGATTATGCAGTTTGGAAAATTCTGGCTGATGTTGAGCCTTTTAGCAGCCATCACCGGCCCGGTGGAAGCCGCTGGTAAAACCAACGCCTCGCGGATCGTTTCCATTGGCGGTTCGGTTACCGAAATAATCTACATGCTCGGCTCGTCCGACAAGATCGTTGCAGTCGATTCAACCAGTGTCTTCCCAGCTACGGCCCTGGAGACCAAGGCGTCTGTAGGATACATGCGCCAGATTTCACCCGAAGGAGTGTTATCAACGCGTCCGGATCTGGTTGTGGCGATAGAAGGCGCCGGCCCACCGCAGGCCCTGGCAGTGCTTCAGGAAAGTGGTATCGCCTATGAAAAAATCCCCAATAGACCCAGTACCGCAGGTGTCATTGAAAAGATAACACACATTGCAGAACTCCTCGGCAAGCAGAAACAGGCGAAACAAGAGATCAGCCGGATCGAGAGTGACCTTGCCCTGCTCAAGACGGCAAAAGGATCAATCAGCAAACAAAAGAAGGTATTGTTCCTGCTGACCGCTGCATCTGATCGCATGGTTGCCGGCGGAACCGGGACATCAGCAGCCGGTATCATCGAGCTGGCCGGAGGAGAAAACGCCATCACCAGTTTCGCCGGTTACAAACCTGTGTCCACGGAGGCCGTGATTGCAATGAAGCCGGATGCGATCCTGATCCTGGACCGAGGCGGTCACGGAGCCGATCCATCGGTTATCTCGAACAATCCGGCGTTTTCGGATCTGCCGGCCACTCTCAACAAGGATATTTTTGCCATGGACGGATCCTTGTTGCTCGGCTTCGGCCCGCGCGTGGTGGACGCTGCCTGGATGCTGGCAGAACGGCTCTATCCAAATCTTGAACGCAACAACCCGCCTTCTGAAAAGCCGGCCGCTGAATGATATTGTGGCGCGATCTGAACCGGGCCATGATGTTGTCCATGCTGCGGGCATCCGATGGTGACCGCAGTTCACGGGCACTGATTGTAATCGGCTTCCTGATCGTCCTGCTTGTTGTTACGTCAGTCTTGTCGCTGACGGCAGGCGCGGTGGGCATTACCACCGGCGAAGTTTTCCGGACGCTGGCGCTGGAGCTTGTAGGCGGCGAAACCGACCAGACGTCCTCGCTGGTTGTGCTGGGCATCAGAGCACCGCGGACAGTGCTGGGTATGCTGGTCGGGGCGTCACTGGCGGTTGGCGGCGCCGTCATGCAAAGCCTGTTTCGCAACCCGCTGGCCGATCCGGGCCTGGTTGGTGTCTCATCCGGTGCGGCTTTGGCCGCAGTGACGGTCATTGTGCTTGGTATCCCTGCCCCGCTGATTGCATTGGGTGCCACTGAATTCGGCGCCTTGCCGTTTGCGGCATTTGCGGGAGCCCTCATCACCACTTTCTCACTGTATATCATTGCAACCCGCAGTGGCCGCACCTCAACCGCAACAATGCTGCTGGCAGGGATCGCCATAGCGGCCCTGTCCGGTGCTGCAACCGGAGTGCTGGTTTTCATTGCCGACGATCAGCAACTGCGTGACCTTACGTTCTGGAGCCTCGGCAGCCTGGCAGGTGCTACCTGGCCCAGGGTCTCTGCCATCCTGCCGTTCATTGTTCCAGGTTTCATAACAGCCGGCCTGATGGCGCACGGGCTCAACGGGCTGCTGCTGGGAGAAGCCCAGGCATTTCAGACCGGCATCAATGTGCAGCGGGTAAAGCTGCTGGCGATCTTGATGGTCGCGCTGGCAGTTGGTGCTTCAGTCGCGGTTTCCGGTGTCATCGGTTTCGTGGGCATTGTCGTGCCTCATATCCTGCGCCTCGTGATCGGCCCGGACAACCGCTACCTGCTGCCGGCCTGCGCGCTGACCGGGGCAAACCTGCTGCTGGCTGCAGATATCGTTTCCCGGACAATCGTTGCACCGGCCGAACTGCCCATCGGGATCGTAACGGCAATCCTCGGCGGGCCGTTCTTCCTGTATCTGCTGTTGCGCCAGAAGGGGCTGGTTGATGTTTGAACTTCGCGGAGCCAGCGTTCAATTCGGGCAATCTGTGATTGTCGAGCAGACGTCCCGCAGATTTCGGGGTAACAGGTTTACCGCAATAGTCGGGCCCAATGGTGCCGGGAAATCAACACTGATGAAACTGCTGACAGGCGAGTTGAGCCCGACCAGCGGCAGTGTGTTGTTCAACGGCCTCGACATCGCCAGACAACCCGCTCAATCACTGGCCGGCTATCGCGCGGTGCTGTCCCAAAGCAACCACCTTTCGTTTCCGTTTTCGGTACATGAAGTGACCGGATTGGGCCTGCAAGGCGCATCTGTCGATCGAAAATCCAGGTCGCGCCTGATACGCTATGCTTTGGAGAGCGTCGAACTGAGCGGATATGAAGGCCGCCTTTATCAGCAGTTGTCCGGCGGCGAACAACAGCGTGTGCAGCTTGCCCGTGTCCTGTGCCAACTGGAAGCGTCGCCCGCACCTGATGAAGATAAATTTCTGTTTCTGGATGAGCCTATTTCCAATCTGGACGTCCGGCACCAGATCAAGACCCTGCAAATCGCAAAACAGTATGCCAGAGAAGGGCTCGGTGTGGTTGCCGTCCTGCATGATCTCAATCTGGCCGCCAGGTTTGCCGATGAGGTGATCGTCATGTGTCTTGGCAAATGTGTCGCAGACGCAGCGCCCAGACAGGCATTCACCGAAGACATGCTGGAAAGTGTGTTTGAAGTAGGATTTGAAGTATCCGCAGATCGCGAAGACCGCATCCGGGTGTCGCTTTGCGATATTGTAGACACGCCACGGGTCCGGTCTGCAGGGCTCTAGCCTTCGAGCATATCCTGGTCAGTGGCAGCCGTCTCTGCGTTCGCAGCCATATCGGCAATGCTGTTCTGGTTCAAAACGTCAACAAATGCATCAAATGCAGCATCTACATCCAGGAACGGATCAATCGGGCCGACCACAGGATTATTGCCGAATTTCTCCACGAAGCTGACAACATCACCAACCCGGATATGGCGGGGCTGCATGGCCAGTAACACACCACCGCCACGGCCTTTTTCGGTTTTCAGAAATCCGCCCTGGACCAGAATGGGAACAATCTTGAAGCCGTTCGGGCCGGTGATACCAGATGCCTCAGACACATCGGGCACCGACATGACTGTCTGCTCGTCCCGCTGCGCGAGATGGACAAGCAGCCGTATCGCCTGATTGGTTCTTTTCGAAAGCCGCATCATTCAGGCAGGATCACAGCAGGTGAGCTGTTTGGCAAGCGCTTGTGTGATGCGGTAACGGAATGCTGTGATCAATTTGAGGGCATTCGCGGGCTTGCTATGCCCAGTCATGATCTCTTGCGATGACGGCAAACCGATCCGAAAGCTCAACCAGAGCCACATCGTTGAGAGTTGCTGCATCAATACGCCCTCCGCGTCCATCGGGCAGATCACGTGTCGCGCAGGACCCTGCATCAATCGTAACCCGCAAACCAAGGTCGAGAGCAGCGCGTGCGGTTGAGCTGACACACATGTGGGTCATGAAGCCCACAATGATCACGTCGTTGCGCCCGGTCTTGTTGATCAGGTCTGCCAGTTCGGTCCCGGCAAAAGCATTGGGCAGGGCTTTTTCAATCACTGTCTCATGGCTGAGCGGCGTCAACTCATCAACGATCCGGCCACGCTCTGCGTCACGGTCAAACAGGCTTCCCGCCCTGCCCTTGTGGGCAATATGGACGACACAACTTCCGGCATCACGGGCCTTTGCAAGTAGTGATTGCGCGTGCGTGATGGCAGCTTCAGCTTCAGGAAGTGCAACGGGTCCGTCAAGGTATTCGTTTTGCATGTCAATGACGACAAGACAGGCATCGCCAAGCTTCGGCGGCTCAAGATCAGCACCAGCCAGTTGAAGAAGAGTTGTAGGATCGGACATGAGGATCTCCGCTCAGAAATGGAAAGGCATCAACCTTTCATAGAGCAGAAAAAACCTGTACACATGCAGGATATTTTCGACCATCACCTGCGTTTTTGCCGGTTATCATGGATTGTGATGAGACCAGCCATGAATTGGGATGACCTCAAAATAATCACGGCAGTTCGCAACAAGGGCACCTATGCCAAGGCAGGTGTGGAACTGCGTATGGACGAGACCACGGTCGCCCGCCGTCTGGGGCGCATTCAGAAAGCGCTCGGCGTACCCCTGTTCGATGCGATAGATGGCGCCAGAAAACCCACGCCACAATGTGAAGCTGTCCTCGCCCACATCGAGGACATTGCCAGGACCGCCAACAAGATCAGCATGATCGGCAATCATTCTTCCGGTCCGGTCGGCAATATCCGGCTTACTTCGACGCCGTCCATCGCAGAACAGATACTGGCGCCGGGACTGGGCCAGCTTCTGTCGGCAAACCCGGGACTGTCACTTGAGCTGGATACATCAAACCAGAACCTGAACTTCTCACAATGGGAAGCTGACCTGGCAATAAGGTTGGGCAAACCGGCCAAGGGTGCATTTTCAATCCGAAAACTGACTGACCTGAAGTTCTACCTGTTCCAGCCAAAGGCAATGCCGGCGGATGCTGAGACCGTGATATGCGCCTACCCCGAAGACCTGGACGAAACGCCTGAAATGAGGGAACTCAGTGCAATAGGCTTCACACATAAGCAGCGTTTGAAAACAGGCAATCTCCGGCTGATCAGGTCCGTCATCAAGACCCGGAACGGGATTGGTGTGCTCCCGCAACACCTGTCAGACGACTTGCTTCAGGACACAAGGTTGACGGCAACACCATTGAAAGCCCGCCGCGAGGTTTTCCTGCTCATTCAGCCACATTTGAAGAGCGATCCGGCGACCCGTCTTGTTGTCGACTGGATCGTAAAGCAGTTCGCCGGTTAACTGCATGCCTGCAAAACAATGCCGCTCGCGAGAACGACATATTTTTCTTCCCATTTTTGGCCTGCTCCGGCATGGACGAAGCCATGCCCTCAGAGGCTGGAGTAATTTTTTTCGCCCTCACGTCAAGAATCGACATCGCACCCGATTGACGCTGACCTTTTTCGGTGTAACACTTCTGTGGAATTCTACAGTTGTGTTGAGAGCGTACCGAGATGAGAGCTGCCGAGCTGAAACGCATGCTCAAGAAGCATGGATGCAAGTTTGAAAACCACAATGGCGGCAGTGGACACCAGACAGTCCGGCGCGGTCAGTTCAAATCAACCTTTCCCGGCCACAGCGGCAGCGCGGAACTTGGCAATGCACTGGGCCACAAGATCCTGACAGACCTGAGGATCAGGTGATGTCGCGTTTCTATGAAGTGATTGTTGAACCGGACATGGCAGCAGACGGCAGCATGAACTGGCTGGTGACCGCACCTGCCTTTCCTGAGGTCACCACATTTGGCAACAATCAGGCCAGTGCCTGTCGAAATGGTTTAGGCGCCATAGAAGAGGCTATGGCCGCCAGAATGGCAGATGGTCAGGATATCCCGGCGCCCGTGCCAGGCACCCACGGCCAGGGACGCTATGTGCGTGTGCCCGGCCTGACTTACCTGAAGATTGCATTGTACAAGCTGTGCCGACACCAGAAGGTCTCGCGGGCTGAACTGGGCAGGCGTCTGACCTGGCACCGCGAGCAGGTGGACCGCCTGTTCCGGCTTGATCACAAATCTCATCTTGAGCAGATGGAAGCCGCCTATATGGCCATCGGTGTGCCATTGTCGTTCTCCATAAAGGTTCCCGACGTCGCCTGACAAATACTGATGTCGTGGTCTCAAAGCAGTTTGTTGTTATTCTGAATTATTTGACCGTACCCGTTGTGTAGACACCGGTGTCGCGATCTTGTCGCGACCGATCCACTCAAGAATATCACCGTAAACGGTCTCGCGCTGCAGGTCATGCAGAAGCATGTGATAGCCGTTTTCATAGACCACCTGCTTGTTGGGGGCGGTCAATGACGCCATCACCTTCCGGCTCGGTGTTTCAGGTACAACCTGATCTTTCAGGCCATACAGATACAAGACCGGCAAGGTGATTTTCGGCGCTGCGGCAGCCGCTTCGTCCATCAGCGTGACCAGGCCATACAGCGTATCAAAGCGGCCCTGCTTGATGTTGTGCCTATCCTTTGAATAGGCTTTCAGCCACGCAATGTTATCGCTTGGCCAGATCTCCAATTGTGATCCGGTAGCGGTTTTGTCAGGCACGGTGTGAGCCGTGACCCACAAAGCCGATTTCAGGATTGGGTTCATGGACCGCCACCCCCAGATGGCCGGTGCAACCAGAACAAGGCCATCCGCTTTCAGGCCGTAATCCACCGATGCCTTCATGGTTACGGCGCCGCCCATTGAGGTGCCGATGACATAAACCGGCACCTTGGGGTTCTGCTGGCGCACCAGTTCCACAAACCCGGTCAAATCCCTGGCCATGATATCGCCGCCTGCCCACTTGCCAAGCCGTTCCGCATCACCGCGTCCGAAGCCGCGTTGGTCATAGGCATAAACAGATATCCCGTGGCTGGAAAACCACGGCCCCGGCAACCGGAAACTGCCTGCGTATTCGTTAAAACCATGCACCGCCACAAACACCGCTCGCGGATCGTTTGCCTTCCAACTGGAAACATGCAGCCGTTCACCGTCTGTAGTTGCGTATCGGGCATCATTGAGACTGGCCGCGCCTATGACCGGGCCGGTATCGAGCAGCTCAGGCTTGGCGCACGCGCTGAGACCGGCACACAACGCCAGGCACATAGCGATGATCGCTGAACGTTTGAGTTGCATGCCACCTCCTGTACTGTGATGGCCGGGCCAGGCGGGAGTTCCTCTTTCGATTTAAGACACAAGCGCCTTAACATCTGCTTTCAATACCGGCAGAAGCTCTGCCTCAAACCACGGGTTCTTCTTCAACCACCCACTGTTTCTCCATGACGGGTGTGGCATGGGAATGACGGATACCGGTACCATTTCATGGTATTGCCGCCAGTTTCTGACGGTTTCGGTCAATGTGGATTTCTGCTGACTGGCCATGTGCCATTTCTGGGCATACATGCCGATCGCCAGAACCAGCGTGACCTGTGCCATCGCCTGCATCAGGCCGTCACGCCAAAGCGGCGCGCACTCGGTGCGTGGCGGCAAGTCGCCGCCCTTCGCATCAAGACCGGGGAAGCAAAACCCCATGGGCACAATTGCCAACTTGTCAGGGTCGTAGAATACCTCTTCGGTGATGCCCATCCAGTCGCGGAGCCGGTCTCCTGAGGGATCTGTGAACGGCTTGCCTGACGCATGCACGCGAGTGCCGGGCGCCTGTCCGACAATCATGACCCGGGCAGCAGATGATACCTGCAACACCGGGCGCGGTTCATGCGGCAATGGCAGCTTGCCGGCCTTCGGCTCATCGCGGCAAACCCGGCACTTGCGGATCCGGCTGGCCATCACATTCAATGAACTAGACACTATGCTGCCGCGCTTGGACGCGCGGACACCTGATCGTGCCAGCGTTTCAGATGGGTGTGTTCATCTTTCAGGGCGACACGCGCCACGCGCATGAATTCAACTGCGCACAAAGCATCGATGTCAGCCACTGAAAAACTGTCACCTGCCATGAATTGCCTGGATGCAAGTTCACTGTTCAGGAAATCCAGCATGGCCTCGACGCGTCCGACATTCACCTCACTCCACTCTTTGATCTGCGGAACTTCAAGATGCGCCATTCTGGGATGGGAGTGGCGAAAAGCAAAGGCAATCGGATGCATCAATTGAAGTTCAATACGGCGTTGCCACATATCTATCATGCCGATTTCCAGCGGCGTTGTACCGAACAGTGCCGGTTCAGGATGCAGTGCCTCGAAGTACCTGCAGATCGCCATCGCTTCGGCGATGCATGTGCCGTCGTCAAGTTCCAGAACCGGAATGCGCATGAACGGATTACGCTGGGCCATTTCAGGTGTTTTATGCTCTTCAGTCATGATGTCGATGTGTCGACGTTCGACCTCAACGCCCTTTTCCGCCAGAAAAATCCGCACCCGGCGCGGGTTTGGTGCTCGATTGTCTTCTATCAGTATCATATCCAAATATGCCCTTCTTCCGGTCAAAACTGCTTTATTTGACGTAACTCAACTGTAATTGAGCCTGATTTCTTTGCGGTTTGCTAACCATTGCTGCAAGGCCGTTATTAAGCAATTTCATTCATGGTGAACAGTTCCATTAGCTGAAACCGTGGTAAATCGGGTTTGACAATACACGTCGAAAATCAACTGGAACAACCAGCTATCGCGCCCAGACAGGCTGATGCGTCTTCGGAGGATATCTGGGAAGCCGACCTTCTGACTTTGTTTGTTCGAAACCAGATCAGGGTTTCGCTGGCAATGCCGATACTGTCTATATTCATGATGGCAGCCATCTATACCTGGATAGGCTGGGTGGCAGCAGCAAGCTGGTTCGGAAGCTACCTGACGGCTCAGGCAATTCAGTATTACCTCTGCAATCTGTATGAACAGGCGCGCAAGGACAATATAAAGTCCCGAGAATGGGTCGGTATGTTGTGTGCTTCAGAAACACTGATCGCAGTGTGCTGGGTGATTCCACTGTTTGCCTACTGGGAAACCGGCAACCTGTCGCAGCACATATACCTGGTATCGATCACGCTGGCAGCGATTGCAGCCAGGGTTCTGACCGCCGGCAACTACATGCCGGTTATTCTGGCAGGTACCGGCATTATCGCCATGGCGACAGTGACCCGCTGCCTCATTGAATCCGGCCTAGTTTACAACACGCTTGCGTCAATTGTTGTCCTTGCCGAAATTTTCTTCGTGCAGCTGGTCCGCCGCCTGCAGGGGACCGCGCAGGAGATGCTGGTGTTCAAAGCCGAGCGCGAGGCTCTTATCGGCCAACTGGATGGTGCGCTTAGCGAAGCTGAAAATGCCCGCAGCAAAGCCGAGGAAGCAAACCTTGCAAAGTCACGGTTTCTGGCAACCATGAGCCACGAACTGCGCACTCCGCTCAATGCAATACTCGGGTTTTCCGAAATCCTCAGCAAGGAAATGATGGGCCCGCATGCGGTGCCGGTCTACAAATCATATTCAGATGATATCCATTATTCCGGTGACTATCTGCTCAAGTTGATCAACGACATTCTGGACCTGTCGCGGATAGAAGCCAATCGCAGCGACCTGAATATCGAGCCGGTCGACCCTTGTATTCTGGCAAAAGAAAGTGTGGAACTGCTATCGATTCAGACATCGCACAAGGCGCAAACAGTCCAGTTTGATTTTTCTGATCAGCCCGTGCGCGTGCTTGCTGACAACAGGGCACTGCGCCAAATATGGCTGAACATGCTGTCGAACGCGGTGAAGTTCGCTCCGAAATCAAGCAAGATCTGGGTCATTGTGCGACAGAAGACAAATGGATCGGTAATTTTGAGCGTCGCAGACAATGGCCCGGGCCTCCCCCCCGACGAGCTTGACATCATGCGCACCGCATTCGTCCGTGGCACTTATGCACGCGAAAAAGCCATTGATGGCGCGGGGCTGGGATTGTCCATTGTCAACGGTCTGGCGGAACTGCAGGAAGCAAAGCTGACAATGAAGGCAAATCACCCGAGCGGACTGATTGTCAGTATCGAATTTCCGTCGCACAAGGTACTGGGTACCGTGCGGGCAACACTTGCTGATGCAAACCAGTCCATGCCACAGACCCAGCGCAGGTTGATTGAACTGACGTCGTGCTAGCGCACGTCATTCCAGCTGGTCGAACAGCTTGTCCGCCTGCGGCGGGCCGTTCTGTTTCCACTGGTCGAATAGCTTGTCCGCCTGCGGCGGGCCGTTCTGTTTCCATTGGTCGAACAGCTTGTCCGCCTGCGGCGGGCCGTTCTCCGAACCTGAACCAGCTTTCACAATAAGCTCCAGTCCGAAGCACGTCAGTGCTGAGGCAAGGCCGACCGGCCGCTGCACGGAGTGCGCCCTAGCGGAGCGCAGCCGCCAGGCAGCTGGCGTGAGCGAAATAGGCCCAAGCACGTCAGTGCTGAGGCAAGGCCGACCGGCTGCCGCGCGATGTGCGCCTTCGCGGAGCGCAGCTGCCAGGCAGCTGGCGTGAGCGAAATGAACCTGGAGTTGATCAATCGCCGGGTTCATCCAAAATCGCCATCACGTCCTTCACGACGCCTGCAGCCAAAGCTCCCGACGTGCCGTCATGATCACCATAGCTGCCTGACAGCAGAACGGGCCGATCAAGGGCCTTACATAACCGCGCGCTGTCAGGGTGCAGGTCATGGCTTGATACCACGCAGTGATCCGCAGTCCCCTGACGCAGTCTTTCCAACAGCAGCGCAACGCACACAGCCTGTGATCCATCCAGGATCACCGGTACTCTTTGCAACCGGGCAGCCACGATGGCGCCTGCAATGGCTGCAGCTTCCCGCCCACCCAACCGTCGAAGCACCTCCAGCGGCGACTGAAAATGGGATTTGTGGGTAGCGACGGCTTTGCCGACAATCTCAATTTCCGCCGGGCTGCGTTGTTCATCGAGAGAATTTTCTTCACCAAGTAACGCGGAGCTCATCGCAGTGGTTGAAGCCTGTCCACCCGAAGCTGTACCGTGCACTACCAGCAGATCACAGCCATCTGTAGTTGCCTCCATGCCGTAGGCAATGGTCGCGGCGCAATCGGTTTCCGCCATCGCAGCGCCAACTGAGAAATCTTCGACCGGCAACTCGAGAGCCAGTTCAAAAACCTTCAGGCCAAGCTCAGCTCGTCCGCACACTTTAGCAACAGGGCCGGAGCGGGCCTGAACCTCTTCAACCAGTTCCGAGACCTGGTTGATCTGCAGGCCGTCATCCAGGTGGGCTGCCACGCCATGAGAAGCTGCGAACAGGGCAACTACCGGTCGCCTGATGCTTGGTCTGGCATTCGCCTGCCAACCGGCCATCCATCTGCCGATCTCAGCGATCCTGTCAGCGGGTTGCCGATTGTGTGCCGAAAACACATTTGCCGATTTGACATCGAAACCCGGCATCTCATCCAGCAGAGCGCGGATATCGTCAAACGGCAACAGGCTTGGGGTCTGGGTCATTTTCGACATTGCTGTTCAGTTCCCGGCGACAGGGTCAGGTGAAGGATTGTTTGGGTTCGCTTAGCATTGTTTGCAACGGTCGAACAGCTTGTAAGAATTGTTTACCGCTCGCGCCAACAGCCTGACGGCTGCAGCTTCCCGAGGGCGCACTTCGTGCGGTGCGCAGTCGCGCTTGCCTCAGCACTGACGTGCTGGTTTTATACCGCTCACGCAAGCAGCCTGAAGGCTGCGCTCCGCTGGGCGCACTTCGTGCGGCGCGCAGTCGCGCTTGCCTCAGCACTGACGTGCTTCGGACTGGAGTTCATCTCTATAGTTGTTCAGGATCGGAGAACGGCCCGTGCGCAGCGAGGATAAGCTGTTCGACTAAATAAATGTCCCCAGACAAAAGTTCCATCCTTTATTAACCGTGTTCTTTCACGGCGCGTTTTCCATTCCGGGCTAGTCTTCATTCAACGTTTTCATCGAGAGAGGAATTATCATGCACGCGTGGATCGGCTTCTTTTTTAGCTGTGCAATGATCATTGTGGCTGCCCTTAGTAAATCTGGATACCAACTGTTTCCCCAAAGCATTGCTGAGACGCCTTCCAGCGAGTTCATGTTTCTGATCGGGTGCGCCGGATTTGGCGCAGCACTGGCTATGCTGGCACCAAGTTATTCAATGGCGCGCCTGGCCTCACTGTGGTCTTCGGCGGCTCTCGCGGTGGTTGTGGTGATCGTTAACATCGACAATCTGAACTTCCACGACACCTCGGTACAGACCTTGGAACCTGCGGTAATTGTTCCTGCAAATCCTGACGTGGAACAGCCCAAAATTGATTTTGTGCTGAAAAAGACAATCCATGAGGGTGAATGGGTACCGTTCAATAACCTGGAACGCAGGATCCAGGAGCATGAAAGAAACCAACCAACCTTGCCTCCGAACATGGATACCCACGAGCCGACACCGCCGGCAGAACCAGCATCTGAAGAATAACTGTGCGCGGAATTTGGCCGGCTTTACACGAGAGATGTTGCACTCCGGATACTGTGCGTGCTACGCGGCTGTGGACAAGGCCCATCTGCCATTCGTGAACTCCAGGCATTCAAATGAGCGACCGCAAAATCCCTGAAATCCAGTCGCCATGCGTCAAGCTGTGCGTCATGGAGCCCGACAGCGGTTTCTGCATGGGTTGCGGGCGCACCCGCGATGAAATCGCCAGCTGGATATCCCTGTCTCCGGACGCCCGCGAAAAAGTGACCGGACAGCTGGATCAGAGGCTGGCAAATCTTACCCGTAACAAACGCCGCAAAGGCGGACGCCGCAACCGGCTGGCAGATGCCGGCTAGGCGCCAGCCTCCCCAACTATCAGAAGGAAACCCTCGATGCTTGCCAAACCCCGCGCCGACCTGGTTCCCAACACGCCGGACTATGAGCGTCTGCCGCTGGTAAAGGCGACAGGATTTCGCGAATACGATGCCCGCTGGCTGTTTGAAAAAGAAATCAATCTCTACGGCATTCAAGCACTTGGCCTCGGGCTCGGCACCTATCTGCACCAGCGCGGTGTGAAACCTCACATAGTCACAGCGCATGACTTTCGCGGCTACTCCATGTCCATCAAGCAGGCGCTGACCACCGGCCTCATGGCATCAGGGTGCACGGTTTATGACATTGGGCTGGCGCTTTCACCTATGGCCTACTTCGCCCAGTTTGCGCTCGACGTACCGGCAGTTGCCATGGTGACCGCCAGCCACAATGACAATGGCTGGACCGGTGTGAAAATGGGATGTGACCGCCCCCTCACCTTCGGACCGGATGAAATGAGCGCACTCAAGGATATTGTGCTGGGTGGCAAGTGGCAGACCCGTGATGGTGGCGGTCTGGTGCATGTGTCTGATCTGGAGGAAAAATATGTCGCTGACCTGGTCAAGGGCGGACCGGTAACCCGCAAGCTGAAAGTGGTATGCGCGTGTGGCAACGGTACAGCAGGCGCATTTGCACCAAAGGTGCTGGAAGCCATGGGTTGTGAAGTAGTGCCGCTGGACTGCGAACTCGACCATTCCTTCCCGCGCTACAATCCCAACCCGGAAGACATGGAAATGTTGCATGCCATGCGTGATGCAGTACTGGCTTCGGGCGCAGATGTCGGTCTTGGATTCGATGGCGATGGTGATCGCTGCGGCGTGGTAGACAATGAAGGCAATGAGATTTTCGCCGACAAGGTAGGCGTCATGCTGGCCCGCTTCATGTCGTCAGAACATGAAAACGCACAGTTTGTCGTGGATGTAAAATCCACCGGGCTGTACAAGACCGATCCGGTTTTGAAGGCGCAGGGCGCGCGCACAGATTACTGGAAGACCGGGCATTCCTACATGAAGCGACGCACCAATGAGCTGGGCGCAATTGCCGGGTTTGAGAAATCCGGGCACTACTTCCTGCGCGAACCTTACGGGCTTGGCTATGACGACGGACTGGCATCCGGCATTGCCATCCTGCGCATGCTGGAACGCCAACCTGAGAAGTCCATGGCAGATCTTTACCGCGACCTGCCTCAAACCTGGGGCTCACCCACCATGTCACCGCACTGCGCTGACGAAGCAAAGTACGGGATCGTCGACCAGGCTGTGGCCTACTTTCAGCGGATTGCCGCAGACGGCGGCAAGCTGGCCGGCCAGTCAATTCGCGAACTGATCACGGTCAACGGCATCCGCATCGTTCTGGCAGACGGCACTTGGGGCCTGGTGCGGGCATCTTCAAACAAGCCGGAACTTGTTGTGGTGTGCGAAAGTCCGACGTCCGAGGACATGATGAAGGCCATGTTCAAGGCCATCGACATGCATCTGAGCGATTATCCCGAAGTCGGCGAATACAATCAGAAGATTGCCTGAAGCGGGGGGTTCCGCTCTTGCTGCGATTCCTGGGTCAAGGAGAATTGAACCGGCATTGGCTGTATTCCGGGAGCAGTTTGTCTTGTTCCGCTCACGCAAGCAGCCTTCGGCTGCCGCTCCGCGAGGGCGCACTTCGTGCGACGACCAGTCGGCCTTGCCTCAGCACTGACGTGCTACTGGGAGGAATACATCACCAAGCCTGTTCAGGGTCGGAGAACGGCCTGAGCGAAGCGAAAAAAGCTGTTCGATCAGCAAAGAGAGTCCTAATGCAGTATCTGGCTCAGGAACAGCTTGGTGCGGTCTGATTTGGGGCTGGTGAAGAAGGCTTCAGGTTCGTTCTGTTCAACGATCTGGCCTTCATCCATGAAGATCACCCTGTCTGCCACCTGACGGGCAAAGCCCATTTCGTGGGTCACACACAGCATGGTCATGCCGGTCTCGGCCAAGTCCACCATAACTTCCAGCACTTCCTTGATCATTTCCGGGTCAAGCGCGGAGGTTGGTTCATCGAACAGCATGATGCGCGGGTTCATGCACAGTGACCGCGCAATGGCCACACGCTGCTGCTGACCGCCTGACAACTGGCCGGGATATTTGTTGGCCTGTTCGGGAATCTTCACCTTCTCCAGGAAACCCATCGCGATTTCCTCAGCTTCCTTCTTCGGCATCTTGCGAACCCAGATCGGGGCAAGAGTGCAGTTTTCCAGAATAGTGAGGTGCGGGAACAGGTTGAAATGCTGGAACACCATGCCGACTTCACGGCGGATCTCGTCGATCTTCTTCAGATCGTCGGTCAACTCAATGCCGTCCACGATAATCTGGCCCTTCTGGTGTTCTTCCAGCCGATTGATGCAGCGGATCAGTGTCGACTTGCCGGACCCGGAAGGCCCACAAATGACAATGCGCTCACCACGGTAAACAGTAAGATCAATGTCTCGCAGCACATGGAAATCACCATACCATTTGTTCATGCTGGAGATCTGGATCGCAACGTCGTCCATACTGATATGGCCGTCATTCCCCTGCGATGCGTTTGTTGCAGAAGATGCCGTTGTCTTGCGTGCCGCTTTTTTCGCCGGCGCTTTTTTGGTTGCCTTAGCCATGGTCGGTTTCCCTAATGCTTTATCGATTTAATTTTTGTGTCCGGTGTCGAGTTGGCGTTCCATGAACATGGAGTAACGCGACATGCCGAAACAGAATATCCAGAACACTGCGGCGGCAAAGAAGAAGCCCGTCGAGTGGGTTTGTGGCGCCACCCACTTTTGGTCCGTATTGGCCGCCTGAACGATGAGCAGCAGATCGTACAATCCGATAATGCCAACCAGCACCGTGTCCTTGAACAGACCGATGAAGCTGTTGACGATACCGGGAATAACAAGTTTCAGCGCCTGCGGCAGGGTAATCAGACCCATGTTCTGCCAATAGGTCAACCCCAGTGCCTGGGCGGCTTCTGTCTGACCCTTAGGGATGGCCTGCAGACCACCACGGACCACTTCAGCCATGTATGCTGACGAGAACAAAGCCACCCCAATGAGCGCCCGCAGCAATTTGTCGAAACTGGTACCCGGCGGCAGAAACAGCGGTAGCACGACAGACGCCATGAACAACACCGTGATCAGCGGAACACCGCGCCAGAGTTCGATAAATGCCACCGAGAACAGTTTTACCACAGGCATGCTTGAGCGCCTGCCCAGCGCCAGCAGGACGCCAATCGGCAGGGACGCCACAATGCCTGTGACGGCTACAACCAGGGTCAGCAGCAGGCCGCCCCATTTGGAGGTCTCAACATAGGGAAGCCCAAAATCAATCGACATGATAATCAGCAGCAGAGCGACACCGCCGGCAATCGCGGCGGACGCGATCAAGGCGTGACTTGGCTGAATGATCTTGGCCACAAACCCCAGCAACAGGATGGGTATCACGATCGCACCAACAAATGCGCCGACAGTGAGCCATGTTGACAGGCCGATATCGAAATGACCGCCTGTCAGCATGATCAATGTCAGGACAGGGTAGATGCCGAGCAGGAAAATGCCGTTGATCCGCTTGTAGGGCAGTGACGGCATCATCATCGGCACCAGGGCCAAAACGCCAACAATGCCAACAACATCCACACGCCAGCGCTCGGTGAACGGGTAGAAGCCGTACATCCACTGACCGAACTTGGCTTTTGCCATCGCCCAGCAGGCGCCATGGGCACCATCGCCAATGCAGGCTGAACGGTCTTCACCGCTCCACACCGCGTTGAACACTGACCACTCCAGCGTAATCCAGATCACATAAAACAGCAGCGCTCCGAATATGAGAGACATCAATGCGTTTATGGGTGTCGGAAACAGGTTTTCCCGCATCCAGCCGATGGGTCCGCTGACTGTCAGCGGTGCCGGCATGGCAGGCGCTTCTTCGGTGCGCACATAAGCAAGGTCTCTTTGAGAATGAATATCTGACATGTGCTTATCTCTCCACCAGCTTCATTCGCGAATTGAACCAGTTCATAAAGGCTGACGTGAGCAGCGATATGGTCAGATATACAGCCATCCAGATAACGATGATTTCCACCGCCTGTCCGGACTGGTTCATCACCGTGCCGCCGGCGGCCACCAGTTCGGGAAAGCCAATTGCAACGGCCAGAGACGAATTCTTGGTCAGGTTCAGATACTGACTGGCCAGCGGCGGAATGATCACTCGCATGGCTTGCGGAATAACCACCAGACGCAGTGCCGGGTTGGGCCTCAGGCCAAGAGCATAGGATGCTTCGGTCTGGCCCTTGTTGACCGCCAGAATGCCAGAACGAACGATCTCTGCGATGAATGATGCGGTGTAGACAGACAAGGCAAAATAAAGTGCAGCAAATTCCGGCACGAGGCCGACACCACCGCGCAGATTAAAGTTGCCCTGCTCCGCAAACTCAAACTCAACAGGCCCGCCCAATGCGAAATAAGTCAAAAGTGGCAGGCCGAACAAAATGCCGAGCGAGGTAAGAAACACAGGGAACTGTTCGCCGGTTGCTTCCTGGCGGGTGTGCGCCCATTTTTTCAACATAACGATACCGGCAATGGCCGCGATAACCGCAACCCCAATCATCCACGCACCATCACCCCAGATAAATTTTGGAATGGTGATACCGCGATTGGACAGAAAAATCGTATCGCCAATAGACCAGGCGGCTCGCGGACTGGGCAATGCAGCCAGCACTACCTTGTACCAGATGAACATCTGGACCAGCAGCGGAACATTTCGCGCGATTTCAATATAGATTTCGGCAACCTTGGCCACCAGCCAGTTCTTTGACAGGCGCATGACGCCAACGACGAAGCCGATGATCGTTGCAGTAAGTATGCCGCAAAAAGCAACCAGAATTGTGTTCAACACGCCAACAGTGATCGCCCGGCCGTAGGTCGAGGATTCCGAATAGGGGATCAGTGTAAAGGACAGGTCAAACCCGGCTGTCGTGTCGAGGAAACCCCAGCCAGAGGCGATGTTCGCCCGTTCAAGATTGGCCAGAGTGTTTTGAACCATCTGCCAGCCAAAGAAGATAATGACCGCTATCAATATCGCCTGCACGCCGATCGAGCGGACTTTCGGATCGTTGAAAAATGCGACTTTTGGTGGGCCGTCGACGCCCGTGGTTACACTCATGCTGCTGCCTTCACCCTGCTGAGCCTGAGCTGAGGAACGCCAAAATGCGCAACCATCAGGTCATTGCCCCGTTTCCTGCTCACAGATACGATACGCCAGTACCGGTCGCGAGCCCTCACCCTTCAGATTTCCTGCCGCCCGATCTTGTGTCGGGTCGTTCCACCACAGGAACAGTCAAATTCAATATCTCAATATAAAAGGACCAAATGCTGCCCGGCAAGCAGCGCATAAGAGACGCAAGATGCCGGACAGCTTTAAATGTGGTTGTTAGCGCACAGGCGGTGCGTACTGAATGCCGCCCTTGCTCCACAGCGCGTTTACGCCACGGCTGATCTTCAGGTTGGTGTCAGGACCAACATTGCGATCAAACATTTCACCGTAGTTGCCAACTGCCTTGACTGCATTTGCAGCCCAGTTGTTCTCAAGACCGATTGCCTTGCCGAAGTCGCCTTCGACACCCAGCAGACGACGGATGCCCGGGTCTGTAGAATTAGCGACCATGTCATCTGCATTAGCAGCAGTCACACCGGCTTCCTCAGCGTTGAGCAGTGCAAAATAGGTCCACTTAACAACGTTGAACCAGGCATCGTCGCCCTGACGGACAACCGGGCCCAGCGGCTCTTTGGAAATGATTTCTGGAAGAACCACGTTTTCGTCAGGATTCTTCAGCTTGAGGCGTTCAGCATACAGGCCGGACTGGTCAGTCGTGAACACGTCGCAACGACCGGAATCGTATGCAGCGATAACTTCATCAGCCTTTTCGAAAGCAACAACTTCGTACTTCATGTTGTTGGCACGGAAATAGTCGGCCAGATTGAGTTCGGTGGTGGTACCGGTCTGTGTGCAAACCGATGCGCCGTCGAGCTTCAGTGCGCTGTCGACACCAAGCGACTTCTTAACCAGGAAGCCCTGGCCATCGTAGTAAGTCACACCAGCGAACACCAGGCCAAGTGATGTATCACGACCCATGGTCCATGTGGTGTTGCGCGACAGAATGTCGATTTCACCAGACTGCAGAGCTGTAAAACGCTCTTTGGCTGACAACGGCGTGAATTTCACTTTCTGGCCGTCGCCGAATACCGCACCGGCAACTGCGCGGCAGAAGTCAACGTCAAGGCCGGTCCAGTTGTTCTTGTCATCCGGGTTTGAGAAGCCGATCAGGCCCTGGCTCACACCACACTGAATGAAACCCTTGGACTTGACGTCATCAAGAGTGCCTGCTGAAGCAGCTGAAATGCCGGCCAGCGATACAGCTGTACCGAGAGCAAGCGAAAGCAACGTACGTTTCATTTGTATTTCCTTTGATCATTTGAGATTGGGCCATTGCTCTTGCAACAAGAGCGAAAACGCAACGCGGCAATATATCTTACCTGCCGTGTTACTTGGTTCCGGTTCAGCAATAGCCACCGTCCATGAGTATTTCAATTTTTACTCCCTGAGTACGCGCCTATTAAGCGAGCACGACAGGTATCCTGCCCAAATTCCAACCACCGTCAAGCTGTTCAACAAAAAAATTCTTCTCAAAGCTGACAGAAACGGTAAACAGGGTTGATCCATTTCAGTCTGTGAAAGCCCATCCCATGAAAAGCTCAAAGGGTGCCTCGCACCAACCTGCAACCGATCTCGTTACCGCGGGTCGGCAGTACTCCGAACATGGCATTGTCAGCCCCGGCGTGTACCACGCCTCCACGATCCTGTATCCGAACACTGATGCATTGCGCGCCCTTAACCAGCCCTACACCTACGGGCGCAAGGGAACCCCTACGTCGCGCGCACTGGAAGAAACCATTGCACAGCTCGAAGGGGGTCATGCCTGCAGGCTGACCCCGTCGGGACTGGCGGCGGTATCAACAGTCATGATGACATTTCTGGATACCGGCGATCACGTGCTGGTAACTGACAGCGCGTATCGGCCTACCCGCAGCCTGTGTAACGGGCTGCTGGAACGCATGGGCATAGAGACAACTTTTTACGATCCCCTGATCGGATCCGGCATCGCCGACCTGATGAAACCCAATACCAGGCTGGTGATGACAGAATGTCCGGGCTCGCAGACATTTGAGATGCAGGACATACCGGCAATCACCAAGGCGGCGCATGCTCATGGTGCCCTGGTAGCCATTGATAACACCTGGTCCGGCGGGCACTATTTCAAGGCGTTTGAACATGGTTGCGACATCTCTTTCCAGGCTGCCACCAAATATCTGGTGGGTCATTCGGATTGCATGATGGGATGTATTACAGTCGCCGAAGAACACTGGGACCGTTTCAAGTCCACCTATGAGCAGATGGGATTGTGTGCCGGGCCGGACGACATGTACCTGACGCTGCGTGGTATCAGGACACTGGATGTGCGCCTGGAGCGGCACATGCAATCGGCGCTTGATGTTGCCGAGTGGCTAAGTACACGCGATGAAGTGGCGGAGGTTCTGCATCCCGGCCTGCCGGGTGCTGCCGGCCATGACATCTGGAAGCGTGACTTTACCGGCTCATCGGGCCTGTTCGGAGTGGTGCTGAAGACCACCAACCAGCGAGCCGTTGACACCTTTCTCAACACGTTGACGTTGTATGGCATGGGCTATTCGTGGGGCGGATTTGAGAGCCTTGTAATTCCGTGTGACGTCACCAGTTATAGAACAGCAACAACGTGGGATCGTGAAGGCCATCTGTTGCGTCTGCACATTGGGCTTGAGGACGTTAGAGATCTCAAAAAGGACCTGGAGAACGGTTTCAAGGCCATGGCAGCACTGGACTAACTTCAAAGCCATACCGATGCAGCATTGCCTGCACGTCATTTAACGGAGTTTCCCATGACCTTGTTCAAATCCCTCATGGCCGCGAGCATTTCGGTCTTGTTGATGACATCCGCTGCCGTCAGCCCGGCAACCGCAGATGAAGACGATCCTGAATTGATATTCAAGAAGTCGACCGTTTTCCGATTGTTGTCACCCAACGCAAAGCTGGCTGTCTACGCGCTGGACGATCCGCTTATTGAAGGTGTCGCCTGTCACTTCACCCTGCCGGAAATCGGCGGCTGGAAAGGCTGGGCCGGATTTGCGGAGGAACGTTCGGAAGTGTCGCTTGCCTGTCGTCAGGTCGGCCCGGTGAGCTTCAAGGAAAAATTTGAGCAGGGAGACGAAGTGTACAAACAACGCCGGTCGCTGTTTTTCAAGAAACTGCAGATCGTGCGCGGCTGCGATCCTGTGCGCAACACATTGGTCTACCTGGTGTACTCGGACCGCATCATTGAAGGCAGCCCGCAAAATTCCACTTCGACTGTGCCGATTATGCCATGGGGCAATTCTCCGGCGCCGAAATGTGGCGAGTACATGGAAAAGTGAGCGCCGGCTCTTCTATACGGGTGTGGAGCTACACAAGAGCTGGTGCAGCCCGTGATGTGATGCAGTTGGAGCGCATGCCAGCACCTGAGCCTGCGGCAGGTGAAGTCCTCGTCGACACCAAAGTGTCGGCCGTCAATCCAACTGACATCAAACGGCGAACCACAGGCCGTGAGCTTGGCAGGTTTGAGCGCATCATACCCAATAATGACGGCGCGGGGATTATCGTAGCCGTTGGAGAGGGTGTATCGGGGGACAGAATTGGGGAACATGTCTGGCTGTTCGCGGCGCAGGCCGGCAGATCACACGGTACGGCAAGCAGCAAGCTGGCAATCTCTTCACCCCTGGCCATCGAGTTACCCAAATCGGCTAGCTTTGCAGACGGTGCCTGCATTGGTGTACCTGCGGTAACCGCATGGCATGGAGTACTTGGGGATGGATCGGTGGCAGGTAAAACCGTTCTGGTGACCGGTGCCGGCGGGCGGGTCGGCCGCTATGGCGTACAGATTGCGAAAGCAGCGGGGGCAAAAGTTATCGCGCTGTCACGACCGGCAAAATCTGAAGATTTGGCAAGGTTGGGCGCGAGCACAATAGTTGACTACACCACGCCGGGTCTGGCCGACAGGCTGCAGGCAGCGGCGCCCGACGGCATTGACCGGGTTTGTGATGCCACCCTTGCCCTGACACTGGAACACGGTTTGTCCGTGTTAAACCCGCGCTCGGTGATCGCGGCCTATGCCTCCGACCTGAACCCGGCTCCAGCTCTGCCTTTCGGCCAGTTGCTGTATGCCAATATCGCACTAAAACCATTTTCAATCTTCGCGCTCAGCGACAACCAGCGGGCTGCGGCCCTGACTGGCGTCAGCGAGTTGCTCAGCGCTGGCAAACTGCGTCATCATGTAGGAGCGCGGTTTGAGTTTGACCACATGGTCGAAGCTCATGAGGCAATTGAAACCGGCCAGGTCGATGGAGCCTGCCTGGTAGCTGTGAAATGAGCAGCACTGCGGTTGGCGCAGTGAAGCCGTGCGTGGATCAGGGTTGCCGATCGTCAGGTTTTGAGTTTTCCTGACACGACCTTGCGCCTCGAAGTTTCCAACCGGGCAACAACAGCGCGGAACCACACGGGTTGAGCATATGGTCAGATCGCAAGCCGTCGCTGTTGCGCTGGTAATGACAATCGGGGTTTTGTGGGGTCTGAACTGGCCGGCCGTCAAATTCATACTCGGGTCCATCCCGCCGTGGACATTCCGTGCTCTCGCGTTCACGCTGGGTGCACTACTGCTGGCAATCATTGCACAGCGCGCAGGTGAAGACCTTCGTGTTGAAAGGCGGGAACGCAACCCCATGGTAGCAGCCAGCCTTTTGACGGTCTTCGGATTCAATGTCTTCACCGCATTCGGTCAGTTGCTGACCGAAACATCGAAAGCGGCCATCATCGCATTCACCATGCCAATGTGGGCTGCCTTGTTTGCCGTGATTTTTCTCGGCGAGAAGTTTGGCCTTAACCGTCTTGCGTCACTGCTGTTGGGAATGGCCGGACTGGCAACGTTGCTTGCCGCGGATGCAAGCTCATTCATCGATCACCCGGCAGGCTTCCTTTTCATGCTGGGTGCAGCCGTGTCATGGGCCGGCGGCACTGTGTTACTCAAGGCGCGGGACTGGACGATCGCGCCTCTGGCGCGCTCTGCCTGGTTGGTCGGGGTTTCAGCCATACCCGCCTGGGCAGGTGCCTTGCTGTTTGAACAACCCTGGGCGCTTAGTTTCCCGAGTGCTTCTGTTCTAGCGGTGTTTGCGTTTCATGTCGTTGGCCCGGTTGCGTTATGTTATGCGGCCTGGGTCATTCTGGTTTCCCGATTGCCTGCTTCGACAGCAGCGATCGGCACCCTGCTCATACCGGTGGTGGGGGTGCTCTCGTCCAACCTGCTACTCGGCGATGTACTGACACTGGACAAGATCATCGCCCTTGGCTTGATTGTGTCCTCGGTTGCATTAACCTTCATTCAGCCAAGACAGTCGCCACGGTGACGAAATCGACCGCAACGGGCTCAGCAAATGGAAGGCTTGTGAAACGAATGGGTAAGCTGACAATAGTCTGTAGCGTCTTGTCTGTGCTGGCACTCACCAACCCCGGACAGAAGGCCCAAGCTCAAAACAAACCGCAGGTACACTGCCCCCATTCGCAACTGGAATGGCTTGAGACCAAACTGTTTATGGGATTGAGCAAAAGCGGCAATGGCGCAGTTTCAAAACATGAGTGGGACAAATTTGTTGCTGAGAACTTTGTATCCCGCTTCCCCAACGGCTTCACCATTGTTGAAACAACCGGGTACTGGCGCGACAAAAACACCAAGGCTACTGTCTATGAAAGCGGCAAACAGGTTGTCATTCTGCATGAAGCAACCCCGGGCAATGAGGTGACCATCAACGAGATCGCCGAAAATTATCGCTCCCGGTTCGATCAGCAGTCCGTGTTGATTTCCAGCAGCAAGGCGAATGTGCGGTTTTGTGAGGAGCCCTGAAACCGGCCATGCTGCCCAGGGACAAAACCTGCGATCAGGCTTCAACACCTGATCGCAGAAAAACGCTGACCTTACTTGGTCAGCTCAGTCCAGATCGCCGTGTAAAGCTCGGTTGCTTCCGGCGAGCATGTCTCTGCAACAAAGCCAGCTTTGGTCAAATCCGCTGGCACATTTACTTCCGGCGCGGTTTTCATATCTTCGGGCATGAATTCCTGAGAACCGGCAATGCCGTTGGCATACCGGGCAAACTCGGAAATCAGGGCGGCGTTTTCAGGCTTCATGATGAAGTTCTGGAATGCCTTGGCATTGTCGACGTTCTTGGCATCCTTCAGTACGGCCACGTTGTCGGTCCAGATCGGATAACCTTCCTTGGGATAGCCGTAGACAATGTCCTTGTTCTGCAGGCGTGCCCGGAAAGATGCACCGTTCCAGTACACACCGGCGGAAATGTCGCCCTTGGCATATTTCTCGACCGTGCCGTAATCAAGCGACAACCAGTCCGGCTTGGCCGCCACCAGCGTATCGCGAACCTTCTTCAAAACCGTCTTGTCGGTGGTGCACGGCTCACCGCCCACATAGGTGATCGCCAGCGACATGACATCGTTCATTTCAGGCACGACATTGATCTTGCCCTTCAGTTCAGCCGGCGGGTTGAACACAATGGCAGAAGTGTTCACATCGCCCTTGTAGACAGAGGTGTTGACCGTGATGCCGACAGTTCCCCACTGCCATGGCACGGTGTATTTGCGGCCTGGATCAAATACCGGATTGTTCCATTGCTCGGCCATGTTCTTGAAGTTTTCCATGCCGCCCGGATTAGTTTCCATCAGGAGGTTTTCAGCAATCCAGATCGGAATATAGGTGCCCGACGGCACTACAATGTCATAACCGTGACCGCCGGCGCGGATCTTTGCCAGGGCGGTATCGTTTGAATCATAATCTGTAACGGTAACCTTGACGTCGAATTCCTTTTCGAACTTCTCGACCAGCTTGGGGTTGGTGTAATTGCCCCAGTTGAAAATGTTCAACTCGCCGGCTGCCATCGCGGCTGATGCTGAACATCCCACCGTTATGGCGGCGGCGGCCATCATTGCTGTAATCTTGTATTTCATCTCCCAAACTCCTTGCTTGTTAAACTTGTGGGGGCAAGCCCCTTACTCACGACGAACTGCTGCCCTTTCGGTTCAGCAGGAAGAACACTGTGACAACTGCCACCGAGATGGCCAGAAACACAGTGGATATGGCGTTGATTTCAGGCGTAATGATGCGGCGTAGCTGGCCCAGCATGTAGGTCGGCAGCGTATCCTGCCCGCCTGACTTTACAAATTCGGTGATCACGACATCATCCAGCGAAATGACGAAGGCCAGCATGGCTCCGGCCAGTATGCCCGGCGCCATCAATGGCAAGGTAACATGCCGGAAGGTCTGCCAGGGGTTGGCATAAAGATCCGCTGCAGCGCGCTCCAGCGAGAGGTCCATGTTTTCCAGCCGCGCCCGGATCGGCAGATAGGCAAACGGAATGCAAAACGCAGTGTGCGCGATGATCAGATAGGCCAGGCCCTGATACCCGGTGTAGACCTTGATCATGGCGAAGAAGATCAGCAGAGCCACAGCGGTGACAATTTCCGGCACCATGAGAGGCTGGTTGATGGCTGCGTAGATTGCCGTGATGCCGCGATAAGGTTCGGTACGCGTAGTGGCAAGGGCAGCCAGTGTGGCGCATAAGGTGGCCAGGAAAGCAGCCGAAGCAGCAATTTTGAGTGACGTGATGGAGGCATCCACCACGCGTTCGTTCTGCCAGGCCGCTTCGTACCAGCGCCAGGAAAAGCCTTCCCAGATGGCAATCGAGGTTCCTGCATTGAAAGAGTAGAACACCAGGATGAGTATGGGCGTGTAAAGTAACACGAAGCAGCACAGGGCAATAAAGCCGAAGCCGGTCTGGCGTTTGATGGAAAACGGTTTTGCGGGCGCGTCAGCCATGTGACTTCACTCCCGACTTCGAGGCATTGCGCACATAAAACAGCAAGGCCACCATGACGATCACCAGCAGCGTTATGGACAAGGCGGCACCCAGCGGCCAGTTACGTCCCTGGCCGAACTGCAATTCGATCAGGTTACCCAGCATCATGTTCTTGCCACCACCCAGCACGCGTGGCGTTACATAGGCTCCCAGCGACGGAACGAACACCAGGATGGAGCCTGCAATAATACCCGGCTTGACCATCGGTACTATGATGCGGCGCAGCACACCCATGCGGGTCGCGTACAGGTCGTAACCGGCCTCAACCAACCGGAAGTCGAGCCGCTCCATCGAGGCATACAGCGGCAGGACCATCAATGGCAGATAAACGTAGACCATACCGAGCATGATGGCGAAGTCGGTGAACAACATCTGGATGGGGCTGGAAATTACCCCCAGACTCATCAGCAAGGTGTTGACGACACCTTCATTGCGGATCACTTCCATGATTGCAAAAGTCCGGATCAGCAAGTTGGTCCAGAACGGTATTGTGATGAGAAACAGGAAAACCGGCCGCAGATTGGCAGGCCGTGTCGCGATGTAGTAGGCGGTGGGAAATCCGAGCAATAGGGCAAGTACGGTGGTGCCGAATGACAATCTCAACGAGCGCCAGAAAATCGACAAATGACCATCGGCAAAGCCTAGCGTGTCGTCGAAAATATCGCGTTTCAGGAAAACATTGAACCAGCCGTCAAGAGAAAAGCTCCAGACAATGCCGCCGTACGAGCCTTTTTGCAGGAACGAATAAACCAGCATGATCAACAATGGTCCGAGCGCGGCAAAGAAAATCACCGTCAGTGCCGGGCTTGCCAGCATCCAGCGACTACGTATGTCGGCCTTGCGCGCCGCAACACCGGCATCTGCACCACTGGTGCTGGATTGCTGACTGGCTGGCACGGTGTCGGTCATGGCAACGTCAATCTCTCAACACCTGCGTGGCACCTGCGTCGATGTCGATGCCGACCTTGTCACCCTCTTTGAACTCACCGGCTTGCCCCCGCGCATTTTGCATGCGCACCGTGAACATGCCGCCGGTCGTCAGTGCTACATGATAGTGGGTGTCTGTGCCGAAATAGACAACTGTTTCCAGAGTGCCGGCCAGGACCGAAGACGCTTTGGGGGTTGTCAGCGAGGCGTGCTCTGGCCTCACAACAGCGGTTACCTTGCCGAGCGCCATATCGCCTTCCGGCAAACTGGCGGCAATCTGCTTGCCTGATGCCAGTTTAAGCGACGCCTTGCGGCTTGCGCTCTTTGCAATTGATACCAGTTCGGCATCCATGAAATTTGTTTCACCGATAAAGTCGGCCACGAAACGCCTGGATGGGCGGTCATAGATATCGCGGGGGCTGCCAACCTGCAAAACCTGGCCGGCACTCATGACCGCAATGCGGTCGGACATGGTCAGTGCCTCTTCCTGGTCATGGGTGACAAAAACGAAAGTAATGCCGGTTTCATGCTGCAAGCGCTTGAGTTCGATCTGCATTTCCTTGCGCAGTTTCAGATCCAGTGCGGAGAGCGGTTCGTCGAGCAACAGTACTTTTGGCTTCGGTGCCAGTGCCCGGGCGAGCGCAACGCGTTGCTGCTGTCCGCCGGAAATCTGGGCAGTGGAGCGATCACGCATGGCTTCCATCTTGACCAGTTTCAGCATGGCGTCGACTTCGGCGTCTATTTCAGCGCCAGACTTGCCAAGCATTTTCAGGCCAAAGCCGATGTTTTCGGCAACACTCATATGGGGAAACAGGGCGTATGACTGGAACACCGTGTTCACCGGGCGCTTGAACGGCGGCAGGTAGGAAATGTCGCTGCCTTCAAGATCAATGCGCCCGCTGGTCGGGTGATCGAAACCGGCAATCAGGCGCAGAAGAGTGGTCTTGCCGCACCCTGACGGACCCAGCAGGGTGAAGAACTCATTGCGCTGGATATCGATGGAAACACTGTCAAGCGCTGTCACACTGCCCGGCCCTGCCCCAAAAATCTTGGTGACCTGATGGGCTGAAATCGCCGGCATCGCGTCCAGGTTCCCGTGCAAACCGCCCACTCCTCACTGGCGCCGGACCAAATATGTCCGGAGCTGACATTCCCGTGACCGAAAGCCTAGTCCGAATTCACCTGCAATGCCAAGCCCATAGATTGTGCAGAACAGGATCAATTATCGGGCAGGTTGAAACCGTCAGGATGAAGAGTTTGTTGCAACCATGTGAGTTCAGGTAAAGGGCGCGGTGATCAGTGACAGGGCGAGCGCCACTGCCAGAAACGCGCCAACGGCTGTTGCGACCCTGATCAGTTTTGACTGGCTTTTCCACCAGTCCAATTTTGCCACCAACCATGCGCCTGCTGCAGAGACGGCCGCAATGACGGCATCCAGAAAACCATTGCCGGTAGTGATCATGTCAGTGAGGTTTTCCATATTGTGTCATCCTTTCCTGATGAACTTGTCGACGACTTTTTCGACGGAGCGTCCGCCGATGTACCCAGTGATTGAGATGGTCAGCAGCGTCATGATCCATTCCAGCAACTTGTCGCCGACTGCCAGTGGCGGCGCGCCAAACCAGCCCACGGCGATTGGGACGAAGAACGCGTACCAGAACAGGACGAAGGCAAAGCTGACGGCGACTGCGGGTCGCCACATTCGCGTCAGAGGACTCTCGCTGTTGATCTCGGCAATGATGACCTTGCCGCGTTTGGACCACAGGTTCGTAAGTGCCAGCAACAGCGCCTTCTGCACTTCGGATTTGAACTGCTGATCGCTGATCTGCTTGTTGATCCACTTGCCGCCCAGATCCCTGAAAACGTCCAGGACGGGGCCGAGAGCCGCATTTGCCATGATTGATACGATGCTCATCGTTTGAATAACCCCCATACGGCCAGCAGCAAGCGCAGCAGCCAATGTGTTTGTGTTTCGGGTGAAGTTGACTCCGGGACCGGTTGCGGTGTTGTTGGGGCTTCGTGCGCAGCTTCCAGAGCTGCTTCAAATCTGATCGCATAATCAGCAATCGCCCCAGCCTTATCGGTGCCATTGATAATCCGGCGCGCATTCCAGTAATCGTGCAGATCAGGGTTGATATAGTCGTTGAAGCCTTTGCCGGTGAACCAGCCGTCTTTCATGCCCTGGAACATGATGAATGCAGCATTTGCAGGCTCCATCACGAGGTCAGGCTTGCGCACGAAATCTATGCCAAGTGCTTGACCGGCTTTGTTGTAATTCGTCTTCCATGTCAGTTGGACATAACCGCGCCCATAATAGACCTGCCCTGTATTGGGGTCTTTGCACCCGTACTTTCGGCCCCTGCCCCGGCCATACTCCCGTATCGGCTGCATGGTGAACGCAGTTTCATGGAACGCGGTTGCAAGTGCATATGCCAGCCATTGACGATTGGTGAAACCGGTCTCGTTCCACTGCTCCAGAATGAACTCGATGCCCGATACCTGCTGCCGTGTGAGCTGGCCCTTGAACAAGGCGTGGCGCACCTCGTCGAAAAATACTGAAAGGTTCATCTGCACACACTGACCCTGAAGCCGCGAATGGTCTGACGGGTGCACTTTCCCGGAGCCGGCAGGCTTACGTCAGCGCACACCCTGACTGTCCTGGCGCCCAGGTGTTGAGTACCGGCCAATGTCGCAAACACCAAAAGAAACACGACGAGAAACAGCGCTGCCCATCTCATGCCGGATGCGCCTTCATGTGCTTGATGATCATGCGGTGAAGCCGGCGCGGGATTTGAAACAGTTGCCGCGCCACGCAGCCGTCGATGATGAAGAACGGATAGACAGACGAGTGACCGGTCCTATCGATGATGTAGAGCCGGTCGGGGTCCGGGAGGCGAACGCCATATCCACCGCTCAGGCGCCTGCGTTGACCATCAATGCGATAGCCATGCTGCAGAAAGAACATGTAGAGTTTTGCCTGCCTGTCATCGAACCTGATGATTTCCGCCTTGGGCAAGCGACGGTTGATAATCTCAATGTTGTCGGCTTCCGTCAGTTCGCAGACCCGGTGATGTGATTTGCCGTGCTGATAGTCCTGCTTGGCTGCATGATTAACGGTTTGGGCACTGGCAAAGGAGAAGCACGCGGCCAATCCCAACAATAACAGGGCACCGGAAAATACAGCCGATGCGAATGGCACGCGCGCATAGCTTTTCGTTTCCATTCCTCTCGGACGTGGCATGGCGTTCTCCAATGTGGTTGATTGAGTTATCTGGACTTCAGGAGGTGTTCGACGAGCTTCTTCTGATCCCTGCGAATTTCCTGAATTGCTCCGTCCTGGCTTTCGCGCAGTTCGCGAGCGTGCCTGTTCTCCTGCTCGAGCAGGTCAAGCCTCTTGTTGTTGGTGAAAACAATACGCCCGACCCACCAGACGACGCTGGAAATTACGCCTGCCAGGCCGGTCGCAATCCAGAAGACCCAGTCATGGATCATTGAGGGCTCGAGTTTCATGCCGCGCTCGCTTTTCGCAGTCAGTAGGTGTCAATTGTTGAGTGTGCCCGCACGTGCACACATGCAGTTTGAAGCTGTTCTGCTTCTGCACTGAGGGAGTTACAGTCAGGGTCGTTTGATCTGTTCGCGCTGTCGGGTGAGTCGACAAACTGTCCTTTGGCCCAAGCCACGGCCAACGCTCACATCATTGCCAATGACTGCATACTCAGAGAGTTGTAGACTATCCTGATCTGCGATCGGATTGTCCGCTCCAGAAACTTGGAAAACAACAGAATGCATTCCAAAGTTATTGGCCTATATGTATTCCTGAAGTTCGGCGAGCCCGTGGTGACGAACTCGTAAGGGCTCACCGTGTGGGCTATGCATGATCGCTTCATGCAAAATGAAGTCGTCTTCAAACGCGTTCCGAACCCGATCCAGCAGGTCCCTCTCCACCAATCCGATATCCAATTGTGCGGATACGTTTCTCCTCGGTATTTCTATTTCTTGGCCCGTTTTAGAGGTCAAATATTTGGCAAGGGCATCGAGTCTCTCGAATGAAAATAGCAGATCAATTCCTACTTTCTTTGATGGGTCGAGAATAAAGCTGGAAGGTCGTGTCACTACATACCGCTTACCCTCTTTTTTACAAATGTCTTCCAAAAACGCGCTGAACGAAACGCCACATGTGTTGCGCGAATGATCGACGTGACTCGCGTTTTCGACACCTGGACGACGCCGGTATTTGTAGTAGCTGGCCAACATGTCGAACGGTTCGCGCACAACCGCTATTCGCTCAAGAGTGCCGATGTCCATGCCACTGCGTTTCTTCAGGAACGGTTCAAGGTATTCCTCGTAGTCCGCCACGGTCATGTGCTTTACGCCACCATTGCCATCAAGTGTGCATTCTGAGGCATGCTGAAGCGCCAAATTTATTGACGTTGATGCACTCTTTGGCACGTCGAACATCACATATTTGTGTCTGAAAGAAATCCTCATCCGGCGACCTTACTTCGACATGAAACTCGAATGTAAGGTCCTTTCTAATACTATCAGTGCCTGCAGGCCATTCCGTACAATGCAAATGCTCTGGTCAACCAAGCTCTCCATTGTCAAACCTTGACCATATCCTGAATAGTTATCTGGTTGCTGTTAATCGTCAGTGTTGCACTGAGAAAGCAACCACCCGGAGGCAACAAAATGGTTGTCCCCTTGGTAAAATTCATAATAAGGCTTTCAGCATAATCGATCGCCGCCTGTATGGCTGTTGTGTCGTCGGCCGAACCATCCGCAACAGCACCGAACATTTGCGGTGTGACACTGGTTCCAGTTAGCTCCCACCAAGCCCCGTCGTCCGACTGGATCTTGCCGGCATGTGATGGTTCCGAGCCGGCGCGTCGGTACGACGCCACGCCACCGTCACCAACCGATGTATATCCGATGATGCAGGCCAGATTGATTCCTGGCGCAACATTGGCGGTCTGCAGGTCTGCCCTTGTATCGTAATCGATATCATCCACGATCAACGGGATCTGATCGTGTTTCGACCAGTTGCCGGCGAAACCGGTTGTTAAAGCCGTATCGGTTGTGGCCACCAGGTTGTCACCAACTGCAAACTCAATGCTGTCCACCGACACATAATCGAACCAGCCAGTCTCAGCCGCGCCAGCACCAGGAAATGTCCCTGCTGATGCAGCCCAATCGCCTTTATTGACCAAACCGCCAGACAAGGCGGCTATGTCAGTTTCGATCTAATCCAGATCAACTGCCTGGGTGACGCTGAGATGGCCTACCTTAGTTTGCTCTGCATCAGAAAATGGGTTGGTGTTGCCTTCCGCTTCATAAAGCACCTTGATTTCGGCACCGGTCAGAACCGTCGAAGACAGGTCCTGCCATGTGATGGCGTCTGTCCCGGTGACAATCGGGCCATCAGATGTGCAGTAGCACGAACCTGCCCCATCGCTGCCTTCACTTTCACGAACCTCAGAACCTATGACCAGGTCACCCGCATCGACACAGTCCACTGTGGAACCACGCCCCGTTTCGGGCATTAAACTATGTACGAGTTATCTGGTCAGCTTGGCGGTAGCCGGTACTGAAGCTGACCGCCCGCACCCGGCGCTTGCTGCCTTAGATTGTCCAGCACAAACCGGTCCGTGAACGTGCCGGAACTGGTGTGCATGGTCATGTTGGCGGTCGGGGTCAGTTTGCCATTCGTCAGGGTATATTCCACCTCGACATACACTTTTTCAATGTCACCTTCGCGCAAGCCGGGGCGCCTTGGCTGAGTGAACGCCCACCGGTTTACATCTACGACAAACTGAGACAATGAAGCGGTTGAGCAAGCCACGACACCCAGGCTGGGGTATCCGGTGATACTGATTGAAACACGTCTGCCGGTGCCTCTTTTCGAGACCCTGCCCTGTGCATGGCTGACGTGACACCGGGTGGCTGCCGGAAACCCGTCCAGGGTGAGTTCGTAGTAGCGTTGTGGCGGCGGGTACCTGCCGACATTGGCAGGCAGTGCGCCATTCGCCGGCGGCGGGTTGCTTGCAAAATTTCCGGCGTTTCCGTTGCCGGCGACACTCGCCGGTGTCTCGTCATCGCCGAACAACGACAATCCCGAGCTACCACACCCGGCCACCAGGCCACACAACGCACTGACAACAGCTAATTCAAGGACACGTTTCATGGGATCGACTTTGTAACAGACTGACAATACACGCAACGGCATTTGTTGAGTGTTCACCGCTAATAACGGCTGTCATTGGCATTAAAGAGGCAGAAGCGCCAGCGATATATGTGCAAGTTCGTCCACCGTAGCGCTGATACGTATGTATTTGCCGGAATTTGTGTAAGCAGGTCAATGGCGGCAGCAGACAACGAGCTCTATCCGTTGCACGATCCATCGATAACCAATTGATTAACAGTATTTTTTCAGTGTTGCGCTTGCGCCGCAATCACCTTGCGATCGCTGATCCGGCCCGGCAAACAGCCGGACCGGATATGTCGCTTTAAGCCGTCAGGCCAGGATGGCCGGTGACATCGAGGCCGCACCACCTGTCGTCACTGCAGTGACAACGTGTGTGGTGGCACCGACAGTTGCGGTGGTCTTCACGTAGATCACCACGTCATTGACCTTCATACCCTTGGCGGCACCGTCTTCAATGAAGTCGGCAGCATCCACGGCGGTATGAATGTCGGTGCCGTAGGCGAGCCAGACTTTCGGCTGGTCGCCCACGCACGGGATCACGCAGTTCCATTGTGCTGTTACATAAGCCATGTGTAATCCTTTCCTTTAAGACGCCACGATGGCTGAACCATCATGTGTCATCTGAACGATGCCGGTATTCTGAAGCAGCTTGGCTTCGTGGTAGAGTGAGCATCGCGACCACGACAGTTGCTGCTTGTCCTCATAGCCGATAGCCACATCCATGCCCTTGGCGTCGGCAGCATGGCCGACGGCATTGCGGTGATACATGAAGCACAGCTCCGAACTGGTGCCGAGACCGGCGATCTGGTTGGAGACAATCCACTTCACCCCGAGCCATTCATACCAGCCCTGCCCCATGCTCGAGGCGGTCTTGGCATCCATGGCATTCCAGCCGGGATAGTTGACCGCCGGTTTCACGGTGACAAAGTCCGCACTTGAGAAGGTCGGAATGGTCATCAGGTAGGCCAGGAAGGCAGGCGAGACGACTGCGAACACATTACCGTCCCACGGAACGCCGTTGTTCATCAGGTATGTCGTTGCCTTCTGCACCATGGTCAGTGATGCGGTTGCCGTCGTACCGGTGGTAATCGTTCCGGTTTCGAGCTGTGCCAGGATGGTGGCATCGATATCGCGGTTCAACACCGACATGGTGTTGATCTGCATGATTTCGCGCTGATCACCCTGTGACTGGAAAATATTGAATCCGGTCATCTCGATGAGGTCGTGCTTTTCCTTCAGCGTGACGGTGGTCTGGGTGTTGTTGTTGTCACGCGCCGGGATCAGGCCGCCGACGCCGCGGGTCACGGTTGTGCCGGATGAATCGACGATCAGGAACGTGGCCTGATTACCCTTGGTCTGGCTTTCCTTGGTGGTTGTATCCTTAAGAAGCGATTGCCGCTGGCCGAATGCCAGGACCATCTCTTCCCGATATTGAATCATTGGGGCTGCACCAGGCATGGTGTCCCTCCTTCAATTGATGGGTTGAATGAAAGCTTGGTCCTGAACGGGTGGCTGGAAGGCGAGCAGACACCGGGAGGTCTTCGGTTCAGCGAAGAGCCGGTTTCATGCGCCTGCCGGGACGCAGGGACAGTAGCAGGTTGGTTTGGGGTCTTGACCCCGAGGTTCAACCGGGACCGTATGTTACGGGATGGCCGGTTTGATCAGAAAGTCGGCTTACGGGCTCACGGGCGGTGGCCCGAGGCCCGGCACCCATTTAACGCCTTCCGCAAACGGGAAGCGGCCGTCAAACGGATCATCGTCGTCCGGGATGACGGCCCAGTCATCCAGCGTCAGGCTGGAAAACACTTCTTCAGCCATCTGGGGGATGTCGAGTTCCGCAATGCTGGCAAAACCGCTGTAACCGTTCGGTGCTGTGCCCGGCAAACTCCCATGCTCCGGGTCTGGTACGTCCGGTTCCACCCGTTGTCCGGTCATTGGCTTAAACAAATCTCCCCTGCCCGACATAAAACCATCAGGATCCGGTTGCTCGTGGGGTGCTGCATCCCGCAGGTCACCACGGTCCCGCTTGCGGCTTTCAGGCCCATGCGGATTACCCGGTCTCGCGCCGGGCCTGGTGCCGGGCCCGGGCCGGGACGGTTCAGCGCTTTCGGTCCACTGTGTGGGCCTGTTTCGCAGCAGATACTGCGATGCCTTGTCCGCGCCGGTATAATCGAACTGGTTCTCCCATCCGTCGGCGGGCCAGTTCACACTGCCGGTAGGCAGAAGCTCGTTTGTGTTGTTGTCGCGCGGGTTGCTTGACAGCCATTTGCCAGGATCGATTTCGGCAACGACCACCGGTTGCAGGACCACGCCGTTGGGCAATTGTGTCGTTCTTGCGCCTTTTACCTGCCATCCGCTATCAGGCCCCGGTTCCCAACTGACACTATCGCCTGCGCCGCCGGGAAAAGAGTTCAGCATGATTTGCTTGGCAAATTTGATGACGTCTGCCGTGGTGCCATCGTTTGCGCGCACGTATCGGCCGATCTCGCGGCCAATCAAATTATTGTATTCATCCATGGACCTGTCGGAAAAAATTTCCCCATCCAGCTCATGCGCCCACAACAGAACATGAGCATATCTCTCTCCATAGACACGATGCAGTTCGCCCGCGATCAGCAAGTGGCGGAACGCATCTGCGGGACCATCAAGTCTACCGGGCAGCTGTGATGCGATCGATAGACCAACGGCCCAGTCCGCAGCGCCATCAGTTCCCGCGTTTTGAATCCTGTGCCATGCAGGCAGCCCCGATTCCTGCAATTCGCGCCGGTAACGTCTTCCTCTGTTTTCAGTATCTTCGGAGCTACCCACGCTTAATCTCCAGTGTTTGTTTTATTCCAATTCATCATTCTGAACACCGTTAACCCAAGGAACACAAATGCAGGGGCAAACATTATAAAAAAGAGCGCCCAATGGGCCCTCATTGCTAGCTCACCATCCAGTCTATAAGCACCTGGTAAACTCAAAATCATTCTTGTGAAAGCAAATGTTGTCCAGGCAAACATAATGGAGCAGCTGAATAATATAAAAAACTTTCTGAATACAAATATTGATAACCAAAAAATCCCGAATATTGAAAATATAGCCAAATTTACCGCATAAACCATTATGTGATCCGCAGGACTGGCCGCTGTTGGAAAGGCCGTGGCAAAAGTAAACAGAAACGCCAGGGCGTAGAAAAGATAAGTCACCAACCACCAACTCAAAGACCGACCAACATGCGCCGCGTGCTCATGACCACCAGGTTCAGACATCACGAATTCCCTTAACTTGCCCAACAGAATGTGGCTACCAACCAACTGGTGGCAGCACCCATAGGCCGTTCATCACTGGACTGACAGTCTGGGACTAAAACAAGAACATTGCAATAACGAAACGAGTAAATCCGTACGGTTGCCTGACATTTTGCTGTCCGGCAAAACAAAGTAGATCACCGGTTGCGAGCCTGCTGTCAGATGGCCTGGCGCTTCCCTTAGCACCCTCAGCAATCCATGCTTTCGGGGGACGCGCACGGTTCCTCGTTTTACCGTTGATGTGCATGTGGTTTGCCGCCATTTGTGCAACCACGTAAATGTCGGCCTGGGGCAAGGAAACCGCTTTGTTGTTCAAGGCTGACGCAACCTCCTGAGCGGCCTTGTCTTTTCGGTTGTAGGCGGTCCGCCGGTTCCAGCCGAGTTTTTTACAGGTCCTGGAAAACCGCCAGCCATGCGCCTTGTCACGGCAATAGATCATCAGCGCCCTGCGATGTTCGAGATCGCCGACATGCACCATCCAGTCCATGCACTGATACATCCGATCGATCTCACCCGGGCGCGGTGGAGACAGCCTAGGCCGGTCCCGGCCACCGGTTTCCTGTGAACCGACACGGGCCAGCTGATCAGCCCACTCATCACGTACCGCCGGCCAGGCAGACTTAAAACCCGCCGGACGAAGTCCGCCACCGGGCAGTCGTCGGATGGTGTCGGCAGCTCGGATCAGTCGGTAGATGACGATTTCGGAAGTCCAGGTCATGTGTGGAGGGTCCTTTCTGACAGCAGAATTCACTGCCGGCATTTTATCCCCGCCACGTTTGCGTCTCCAGATAAAGGAGGTGGAAATAACACCTATCGTGCACAATGCAGTCAGGGATAACTCATCCCTTCAGTACCTTGTTGCAGACCGATTTCGCGAAGTCCCGGCTCAGGTTCTTGGTGGCATTGGACATGATCGCGGCGCCTACGAGACCTCCCCAATAGAAGCTTTCCTTGACATAATACTCCCCGGCCTGCGCACCTGAACTCGCGTTGGTAAACCGCACCTTGCCGCCCAATTCGATCTCGTCACCGATCAGGATCGACTTGGCCACATTCTGCTCTTCAAATTCATTGATCGTCACGCGCACCACGTGTGGCGTGTTGCCCCTTGCGCAGGTAGCCAGTTGCGCCTCCAGTTCACTTGAAAGGGCCTGCTTCAACTTCGGGTTTGGGCGCGGTGTATCAATGACCACTTCTACGCGGGAGACACGGATCGATTCAATCTGGCCCCTGGACCCCGGTTGCACCTTGACCAGATCCGAGGATGCACAGGCGGCCAGCATCGTACACGCCATGCCTGTCGCAGCCACGCTCAACGACTTTCGGTATATCATTTCCACTCCCCAGTGCGGCGTACCGCAACCCCTAGCGGCCTTGAGTGACCACACGTCAAACAAGCAAAAATCATTACGCTGATCAAGTGGTATTTTCAGGCCCGGGGATGTCGCCGCCAGGCTTGTCAGTCTTCAACCAGTTCGGGATCATCAAGATCTGTCTGAATCCATCTGTCACTGACATGAATGTCCGTGGTCTCCAGCAGTCCGGGTCCGAGATTTTCATATTTGTGAGGAACGTTGGCAGGACCAAGCAACACCTCGCCTGCTTCTGCCTCAATCTTCGTCTCACCGATGGTAAACCGGGCCCTGCCGGCTCGGACTATGAAAATCTCGTCATAAGGATGCACGTGCCACTTTGGTCCGACACCAGTCTTTTCGGTTGCATAAAACAGCACCGTTACACCGGTTCCGATTTCCCTGCCCTCCAGTACGCCCTTCCACAGACGGTCGTCCGATGCCCAGTCACTACGTTTCAAATGTACGGGTTTTCGATTCATGCCAACATTCCTTGTGCTCGTCATGATGTGGGCACCACCATGCAGCAATACAAGGCAGGTCAGAAGCTTGTGAGGACCGGCACAGCCATGATCATTCGCGACCTCATGGCTGTCCTGCCGCTGCTTGTTACTTACTCAATATCACGCAATGTAATGGAGAATTGAGCATTGCCGTTCAAATTGAGAAACTGTTTCTGGTTGTTGTTCCGGCGGTTTATTCTTGTGGACACGTTCAGCCGGGTCAGAGAACAGGTGGCCGCAATGGTTTCCAGCAAGATGGGACATTCGGCCACTGCCTGCCTGTAGATCATTTTCCTGCCCCTCGTTTGGGCGTCTGACAAAGTATTCGTTTCGTCATCTGCGAGCGGCATCTGCATATCAAAACTGACATTCACATTGATAAATGAAGAAGCTGGAGCGGCGATCGATCTGGCTTCGCTGTGTGATGAGGTGGACGCGAGACCACAAAAAACGGCGGTGGCCAACAGGCCCGTAAATACGAAAGCATTATTGGTTTTACGGTACATTTCCTAAATCCCTTGTTTGTTATTGAACACCTGCCGTCACCAGCACAGGCGTAATTCGTTAAGGATGTGTAAACATCCGGCTCCTGCGGTTTGCCCCACAGGAGCCAGCACTGCGCTATTGTCTGCCGGGCTCCAGGGCCGCCGCGGATTTCGCCAGCCGCACCAGGTTGATGAACTCGGCCCGATAGCCAAACCGATCTTCACCCTTGGCCGACCGGGCCAGTGAAACCACGTCGTCATAAGAGAAACTGCCGGTGTAGCGGCCGCCACTCAGTACCTGTCCAAAGGCAGCCACGGACGCAGCAAACCGGTCATCGCGTGATGCCTGCTCTACTGATGCTGCTTCAGAGGCTCGCGTTACCGGGGCGCTGATCAAGGTGCTGGTGTTGCTGTCCGGCAACTTGTAGCGGATTTTCATGAAGGCATATTCTTCAGCGCTGGCGGGAGAACCCGGTTTCGCGGTCTCAGGCTGATAACGCAGACTATCGACCAGCCGTCCTTCAGCGCCAACAGGCGTGATCTCATACAGCGCCGTTACCGTGTGCCCGGCGCCGATATCTCCGGCATCGACCTTGTCATTGTTGAAGTCCTCACGGTTTAGCAACCGCGTCTCATAGCCGATCAAGCGATACTCGCTGACGGTTGCGGGGTTGAACTCCAGTTGCAGCTTTACGTCCTTGGCGATGGTGAACAGGGTGGAACCTGCTTCCTCAACCAGCACCTTTCGGGCCTCGCTCAGTGTGTCGATATAGGCGGCATTGCCGTTACCGTTCTGAGCCAGTGCCTGCATCAGTTCGTCATTGTAGTTGCCGCGACCGAAGCCCAGCACCGACAAGGTAACGCCGGAGGCGCGCTTGCGTTCAATGAAGCTCTTCAGCTCACCGGTGTCCGAAATACCGACATTGAAATCACCGTCGGTCGCCAGGATAACCCGGTTGACACCGGCACTGTCGATCTGGCGTTCAGCAAGCTGGTAGGCTTGGCGGATGCCTTCGGCACCTGCCGTCGAGCCACCGGCGTTCAACCGCTCAAGCGCTGACAGGATCTTGTTCCGGTCAGCCACTCGCGTCGGCTCCAGCACCGTGCCGGCAGAGCCTGCATAAGTGACAATGGAAACCGTATCATCGGGCTTCAGCGAAGACAGCAGCAGCTTGAACGAGTTGCGCAGCAGCGGCAGCTTGTCCGGTGCGTTCATTGATCCGGACGTGTCGATCAGAAACACCAGATTGGCTTTTGGTGCCTCGGTCTTCGGCAGTTCAAATCCCTTGATACCGATGCGCAGCAATTTGGTATTGGTGTTCCACGGCGTCGGCATCACCGAAACATTGGCCTTGAACGGTTCGCCCCGGTTCTCCGGCGCCTCGTAGTTGTAATCAAAATAATTGATCATTTCCTCGACACGCACAGCATCCTTTTGCGGCAACACACCATCATTCAGGGCATTGCGCACAAAGGCATAGGACGCCGTATCGACATCAATCGAGAACGTCGATACCGGGTCTTTTGCAACGACCTTAAGCGGATTGGGCGTTATGTCAGAGAACTTGTCGCGCCCCAGATCCCGGTATTGCTGGACCACAGTGCCATCACGACTGCGCAAACCCGAGGCAGGCTCATTTGCAACAACGCCACCAACGATCTGCCGCGAAAAACTGCGTACTACCTCGTTTTCCCGCTTCGACAATAGCGCAGCATTAGGCTGTTGTTTCCTGGCTTCTTTTGTTTTGGGCATATTTTCTTCGAGCCGTGCAGCCGGTGCGTTATCCGTCAAAGCCACAACTGCATCTTTTTCGTCAGCAGGTGCTGCTGTGTCCAGCTTGCTTTCCAGCGGTGTGGACACAGTGCCGGGCCTGATGTGATCGAGACTGACGACAGCGACAGCCAGCACAGCCAGGCTCGCGCCGCCGGCCAGAACGTGTGTCAGTTTAGGGTGTGCAAAGTCCATGAAAGGTCTCCTCTTGAGTGCGATAAGCAATTGATTGCCCCGCTCTCTAAGACGGCTACCGATGGTCGATCCTTGGTGGGCCTTTGCATTTTCCTGCTCGAAAGCTTCCGTGGCAGCGCGCATGGCAGCCTGACGCGCAGCATCGCTCGGTCGAACGGCTGCCTGCCGCTCAAACGCCCGTTCCATCCTGTTCAGTTCGTCATTCATGCTTCTGCTTTCGCCAGCGCCTTAAGTTCCTTGCGCAATTCATGCATGCGCCAGGAGACGGTGGATTCCTTGATGTCGAGTACGTCTGCAGCTTCTGCGTGGGTCAGGCCTTCGGCCAGCACCAGAACCGCGGTTTCGCGCAATTCCCGGCCAACTTGCTGCAGCGCGTCGTAAAGCCAGGCCAGTTCGCGGGCAGTGTCAGCTTCTGCACCTCGCACCAGGTCGGACACTTCGCCATAGGCCTGGTGCAGTCGGGTCGTAGCGCTTTGCCGGCGATGAAAGTCCTGTGATGCGTTGACTACAATCCGATACAGCCAGGTGGTGAAGCGCGCCTCGCCCTTGAACGAGCGCAGTTTTGCCGCAAGCGATGTACACACGGTCTGGGCCACGTCTTCAGCGTCCTCGCGCACGCCGGTAAAGCGCAGCGCGATGCGGAAGATACTGTCATAGTGGCGCTCGAGCAGCACCTGGAATGCCGCCATATCGCCACTAGCGGCCTGCGCGGCCAGCTCGCTGTCACTCGTGTTCATTCGCATGTTCAGTCATTGGACGCATGACAACAGCATTTCCTTGGCGGATGCAGAACATTTTTTTGGAAATGTGGTTCAGGTAGCACTGATTTGGCTGATTTCAGCCGATCAACGATCCATAATGAAACTGGCCTGAGAAGACGCCTCCGCAATAATCCAGTCCATGAAGCTCTGTACTTCGGGTCTCCGCAGACCTCGCTGCGTGGTCACCAGATCATAACCGATGTCGGTGACAACCCGATCGGGAAACGGGCAGACTAGCAGGCCTGCCTCAACCAGATCATGCAGAACGGGCAGGCTCCCCAGCACAACTCCCTGCCCTGCAATGGCAGCCTGAACAGCCAGGTTGTAATCACTGAAGCGAATCCCGGTTGCCGAACTGATGTGACCCGCCCCCACTTGCGTGAGCCAGGGTTGCCACCCCATCCAGCGTTTGGTGGCGTGCGCCCAGCTCAGGTCGGAAAGGTCCCAGTGCAGCAATGTAGCGTGTCGAAGATCATCAATCTCTTTCAGTTTGTGTGGACCGGAGGCAAGGGACGGACTGCAAAAGGCGCAAAGCTGTTCATCAAACAATCGATGTGAAACCAGGTTGTCCTGAGGGCTCAGACCAAACCGGACAGCAATATCGGCTGCATCGTTTTCGATATCGACGATCTTCAGCGAGGAATCGATCAGCACGTCAACCTCACCGTTGCTTTCCCGGAAACCGTCAAGTTTCGGCACCAGCCAGGCCGTGGCGAAGGAAGGTTCGACCGAAACAATCAACCGTTTGCGTGTATCCGGCGGGCGCATCATGTCGACCGCACCCCGAATCTGGCTGAATCCGGATGCCAGTAATTTGCAACCAGACTGCCCCGATGACGTCAGTTCCAGGCCACGTCCGCTACGCTTTACCAGTTGCGTGCCAAGGGCTTCTTCCAGCTTGCCGACCAGTTGTTTCACCGCCGCCGGTGTTACGCGCAATTCTTCTGCCGCACGAACATAATTCAAATGCCTCGATACAGCCTCGAACGCTTTCAGGGCGTTTAGTGATGGTAGCCAATCGCTCATATTAAAAGGTAGATAAACTAACTTTAGAACAAAGATCAAATGTCTTTGTTCAGCGGCCAAAGAGTCTTAATTTTCAGCAATGAACTCCGATCATATTTCAGGGCATTTCGATGAGCAATTCTATCCATTCAGACAGACAGCAAACGGTTCGGGTGAGCAGTCGGCGTTTCGAACTGTCACCGTTTCATGACTGCTGGGCCAATGAACACACCGTCATGGGAGTATATGCCGGTCGCTATTACAGCGTATTCAACGGTGAAGACGTCACCGAGACTTACTGGGCGCTGCGCCGCAAAGCGGTCATGTTCGATGTGCCGGAACGACCGGTAGAGATTTCCGGCCCGGATGCCGTGGCGTTTCTGGAGCAGGTGTTTGCCCGCAGGATTTCCAACCTGAAACAGGGCCGCGGGCGTTATGCCATTGCCTGCACACCCAAAGGCGGTGTGTTCATGGACGGCATATTATTCAAGCTGACAGCGGACAGGTTCTGGTACGTCCAGCCTGACGGAGCGCTGGAGACATGGCTACACGCTCACAGTGAAGGGTTTGACGTTACCATCTCTGATCCCCATTCGCGGGTGCTGCAGATACAGGGGCCAACATCGCTTGATGTCATGCACGCTGCAACCGGCGGCGCCATCAATGAAACCATGGGCTATTTTCATTCCGGTTTCTTCAAGATCGGCGATCAGGATGTCTACGTTTCCCGCACCGGCTGGACCGGAGAACTGGGCTACGAAATCTATACCCAGGGAGAAGCCACCGATTGTCCGCGCCTTTGGCAAAACCTGCTGAAAGCCGGTAAACCCCACGGTATGATGGTCGGCAGTATTTCGTCCATGGAGATCCGCCGCCTGGAAGCGGGCATTCTGGACAATGGCACAGATTTCAACATATCCATGACGCCCTTTGAGGCCGGACTGGACGCCTTTGTGGATATCGACAAGGAAGACTTCATCGGTCGAACCGCCCTTCTTGACGGCAAGCCCGGTACGCGGATTTACGGTGTCAAATGCGCCGAAGCCACGCCGGTTTATCAAGGTGAAATCGTTGACGGAGAAGATGATGTTGCCCGCATCACCGCCGGTGCCTGGTCACCATACCTGGATTGCGGCATTGGTTATGCGCGATTCCACTCAGCCGGAGACCGGGCGGGTCAGAAACTGACCATGCGGACGGCAGGGGGTAAAGCAGTTGCCTGCGAGATTGTGGAACTGCCGTTTTATGACCGGGAAAAACGAATTCCTCGCGGGCTCGACAAGACTGTTCCCTGAGGTTGACGTTACGGTTTTCCGCTCAAAGTCGAAGAAGCGCACTTACGAAAAACAGGATAATCGAGGCTTTTGCTCCGATCAGCAGAATCCGGAACAGTCCGGTTGAGGCAAAGCCGGACTCTTTGGCCGTTTCAATTGCCTTGTCGCATTGGGGTGAATTCATCACGGCTGCTTTCATCTGGACACGGAACTTACTGACGTTAGGTTATCGACGAACTGCAAAGTTTTCGTTACCAGCGTGAGCAACACGTTGACCGGTTGCCTGCAACCCTCGCCGCAGGCAACCGCCACGCAAATTCTGTCCGTCAGGCTACGCCGTGATCTGCAAGTTGCTCCGGATGGGTCTCGGCCCAGTCTGCCAGGAATTCCATCATGCCGTTTTCTCCCGCCAGATCTATGGCACGCCGTGGCAGTGACACGCCTTGCTGCAAGGCCAGACGGGCACATGCGACATGATCCCGGCTCGGCGCAGACGGTGCGTTTTCCGAGCCGTGGATGATTGTCGATAGCAAATTGCCGCCATAGCCGTTGACGTGGTTCAGGTCAGGTTTCAGATCCAGGAAGAAACTCATCACGTCCGGCAGGCCTCCCCAGCCGGCCACATGCAGCGGCGTCATGCCCATGTCATCGGCTTCATCAAAGGCAAACCCGCTGGCAACCAACCGCTTGATCTGGGGCAAGGTGTTCGGCAGATGGATCAGGTTGTGCAGCATGTACCGGCATTCCCTCGGCAGACCGGCAGGGTCAGCGGACAACTCGCCATTGCTTCCCTCGGCGATCGAGATCACCGGCAACAAGCCTTCGGGAATTTCGACTGACCCACCGGCGTCTCTGATGGCCTGCGCCACATCGCGATTGCCGAATGCCAGCGCCAGCGCATAGGCGGTGATCCCGTCATACAACAAGTCCGGATCTGCACCTGCCTCCAGCAACAGGTCTGCCATCCTGGCATCGCACATCCGCCGCGCCGCCTGATGCAGCGCACTCACCACCATGGGCGCTTCACCGGACGGATGCGGACTTACGCCTTCATTGGGGTCGGCTCCAGCCTTCAACAACAGTTCCACCGCTGCATGATCATTGAAATCCAGTGCGCGCAGAAGAGCGTTGGTGCCCGCCGGTTTGGCGCCATGACGCAGCAGCAGGCGCAAGCCGCCCTGATGGCCAAGCTCGGTGGCATGATAGAGGCTTTCATTGTCGTTGGGATTGGCACCATGTTCGAGCAACCATGCCGCAAGCCGCATATTGTTGCCATGGCCCAGTGCGCCGTACAGCGCTGACAACAGATGATCAGAACCGGGTTCGAACGCAAAACCGTCGTTGACATCTGCACCATGCCGCACCAGCAGTTCCGCAATGGCCATCATGGCATCTGTCTTCTCAGGATGGGTCTGGAAATACTTCGAAAACGCCAGATGCAGAATAGGCCGGCGCGGACCGAGGAGCGCAACGGCTGATCCCGGATCCTTGTACAGTGCCGATTTAACAGCCGGCAGATCATAAAGCGCAACCTCCAGCCCCAGCAGACCACGCGCCAGGTCAGGCGTGTCGGCCAGCAGGCGATCAACCACCGAGTTCTGACCGTGATACAGAGCGATTTTCAAGCGCTGCTGTTTGCGTGCCCGGTCCATGCCGTTTATCTCAACCGCCAGTTTGAGGGACGGCCAGCTGGCGAAATTGTTTTCCCTGGCAATCACATGCAGAAAGTCGGCATGAGTCAGATTGCTCAGGTCATTGCGTGGCGGGTGAACGGCCAACCGCTCAAGTGCTGTCGCGTCGCCGTTATTGTAGTCTTTGCGCAAGGTTTTTGCAGCACGGCGCAGGGTATCAAGAGAATTCATTTTCGGTCTCCTCTCATAGTGCCCGGGCTCGCTGACGGGGCATGAGATCAACCGATGGATGTCTCTTAATATGAGGGGATGCAGATACTGCTTTCCGCGAACCGGGCGGCCTTCCCAACAGGCTGGAGCAGTATATCCGGCTAACAGGTTTTCGCAATATGCAAGTCGGACCCGGCCAACCACATCCTATTTTTTTGGGACTTTGAAAAGTGTGCGTTACATTTGACATTCTCAGTATAGTCGAATACCAACCGAACAGGGTCAGGACCCCTGCCGCTCACGGGCTTTTGCCACGGTGAAGTTCTGAACTGATCTCATTCACCTGTTTCAGAAGTGTGCGGTCTAATGGCAATGTGAGCACCATTGGTTTTCCGCATTCAACACCTGAATGAGGTTTACGATGAACAGATCAACTCCCCTTCCCGCTATCAATACATTGAAAGAGCAGGCAAAGCGGCTGCGTCAGGAGCTTGCGGCTGCTGGCACTGTTATCAGCCACAGCCGGTCGCTTGAGCTACTTGCCCAACAGCACGACTACAAGGACTGGAACACGCTGCATGCCGCTATCGGTAACCGGCCGCCGACCAGTCCCGTTACAGCGGGACAACGGGTCAGCGGCCACTATCTCGGGCAGCCGTTCGAAGGCGAGGTCAGGGCTCTGGAGACTTTCTCACAAGCCGACAGATTCCGGGTCGTGCTGCACTTCGATGAGCCGGTTGATGTGGTCACATTTGACAGTTTTTCAGCTTTTCGCCAGCGCGTGTCCTGCTTTATCGGACACGACGGCGTTACCGCTGAGAAGACTTCCAACGGCGAGCCGCAGCTCAGGCTGCAGCTCTAGACTTGCTAACCGGTTATTGAAGCCAACGCGGGCACGGAGCATTCAGAGCGCCGTGTCCGCCGCGTCGGCAAACCGCCCTACATGCTGCGGAAAATGCCCTGGCAGATCGTCATGATGACCAGCGATACAATCCAGTATCCGGCGTCCACGTTCCGGGCATAGCCGGATTTCTTGGCAAACATGCCGCCTGAATAGGCCAGAACAACAAAGGCGAGTGTTGCCAGAATGACCGTGGACAGGGCGTTTGAAACTGCCGTGACCCCGACGAACCAACTCATCAGAAACAACCCGGCCATCTGTGACACCATGGCGCCAACCGGCATCTCGTTTGCCGACGCCATTTCAACGCCGACACCTTCCGCCCATTTAGGCCCGAACAGTTTTGGCGAATACCAAAGCCACCCTGCCAGAAACGAAACTACCGCACCTGCAACAACTGCAAGCCAGCTTACTCCTGTTGTCAATTCTGCCATGTCTCTGCTCCTTGATTGAGTTGTTCCGGAAGGCCGCCGACACGCCTTTCCAATTCAACACACTAAGACATTTCCCGGAAAAAATGGGGATCAGATTTGCCGATGCCTGCGATGTGCCGCCAGTTGATCTGACCGGCAAATACTTGCGTCATTGAAATGCATTGTCATCTCTGAGCACTACCCTATGGCAAAGGCCATCCAGCCGCCCTGGCATCAATTTCTGTGGCAAAGCCGCAATCGGTCAGAGCTGAACCAACCCTTCTCAAACTCCGGCCTTGTGTCATAGTGTTAAAATCATCGATGTGGCGGGAATGACACACTTGAACAGACGCAGCCTATTGACCGGAAGTGCCGCCGTTGGTTTCGTCAGCATGACGGGACGTCGAACCATGGCAACAATTCAACCGAACCTTATGGTGCCTGCCGAAGAAGATCGCCATGCGCGCACCTTTATGCAGTGGCCGAGCAATCGACAGGTCCATCCGGAAAGAGCCTTTCTGGATATTCTGCAGCAAACCATTGTCGATATCGCCAACACCATTGCAGAGTTTGAACCGACTGTTCTGCTGGCTGCCAAGGAAGATCATGCTGCAGCGCGCAAACACCTGTCCGCTGCGGTCGAGCTTTGGGACATTCCAACGGAAGATCTTTGGTGCCGGGATTCAGGACCGCTGTTTGCGAAACAGCCGGATGGAAAGCTCGCGGTCAGCCATATCCAGTTCAATGGCTGGGGCGGCAGGCAGGTTCACAAGCGGGACGGACTGGTTGCAGCGCGGGTCGCGGAACGCCTCGGGCTGCCGCTCGTCCCGTCAGGCCTCAAGGGTGAAGCCGGTGGTGTCGAACATGACGGACATGGCCTGCTGATGGCACATGAGAGTTCATGGGTGCACAACAACCGCAATCCCGGGCTGTCGCGTGATGACATCGAAAAGCGGCTGCTGGCAGCCTATGGCGCTGAGCGCCTGATCTGGTCTGCCGGTGTGAAGGGAGAGGACATCACTGACTACCATATCGACAGCCTTGCCCGTTTCACCGGCCCGGGCCGGGTTCTGATCAACCTGCCGGACAAGCCTGACTTGGACGATCCGTTCCATGCTGCCGCACTTGACACACATGACAAACTTGTTGCGGCAAGACTTGATGTGAAGGTCATTCCCGAACCGGCCAGAAGACGCGTTAAAGCCATCGACTTTGTGGCCTCCTATGCCAACTACTATGTCTGCAATGGAGGAGTGATTGCGGCTCAGTTCGGCGACCGGGAGGCTGATCGGATTGCTGTCAACGCGTTGAAGGAACACTACCCGGACCGCGAGATTGTGACCTTGAATGTGGATGCACTGGGCGAAGTCGGCGGCGGTATTCACTGCGCAACCCAGCAGATGCCGGCATGACGGGTTATCATGCGACAAGTTCAACAGGATCAACATGACCGTCAAACGTATTGTCACAGACATCGCAACGGATCGGGTTTCCGATGGCCACAAATTCTATGGCGAATTACTGGGGCTCAAAGTGGCGATGGATCACGGATGGATTGTCACCTTTTCCTCGGACCAGACTGCTCCTGTGCAGGTGAGCATCGCCAGCGAAGGTGGTTCCGGTGCACCGGTGCCGGACATCTCCATCGAGGTGGATGATGTTGATGACATCCATCAGCGGGCAAAGGCGCTTGGAATTGAAATCACATACCCGCTTACTGATGAGCCCTGGGGTGTCCGCCGGTTTTTTGTGCACGATCCGTTTGGTAAACTGGTCAACATCCTCTCACACATCGGCTAGCCCCGGGCCTGCCGCATGGCGACAGGCTCAAGTCTCCCGAACCCACCATTTGTGCATGGCGTGAAACATGTCCTGCAATTCCATGGCTCGCTGGGTGGCTGAGTACTCCACTCTCGGCGGCACTTCCGCATAGATTTTGCGGCTGACAAGGCCATCCTTTTCCAGAGCCCGCAGTTGGTTGGTCAACATCGTCTGGGTAACGCCGTCAATCATTCGGCGAAGCTCGCTGAACCGTTTGGTTCCCCGAAAAATCAGTATCTGCAGAATGATCAGCTTCCACTTGCCGCCTATCAGTTTGGCGATATCCGGCATGGGGCACAGGGCACCTTCGCTGTCGGACAGGTTCACGTCCTGGACTTCTCCGGTTTTCATCTGTCTTTCCAATAGAAATTCATTTCACATTTCCAATAGTATCATTTTCGATACTATATACGAAAATTCTGCCTTCTTGTAAAAAAATATCAACAGTACATATCATGCCAACCAACGAAACTTGAAAGGTTTGGCATGACAATAACCGTACATACATTCAGCGGATCGCCGCGCGGATGGCGCGTTCTGCTGGGGCTGACATTCAAAGGTCTGAGCTGGGACACCAACTATCTGAGCCTCGCAGAAAGAGACCATCACAAGCCGGAATTTCTGTCCCTCAACCCACGACACACCGTACCGGTAGTTGAGGCTGACGGAGTGGTTTTGCGTGACTCCATCGCCATTCTCGCCTGGCTCGACCGGCAATATCCTGAAAAACCTCTGTTTGGAAACTCCCCCGGCGAAGCAGCAGACATCTGGCAGATTGCAATGGAATGTTGCGATTATTTTCGCGACGCCAACCGGCAACTACTGACTGAAGTGTTCTTTGGTGACGGCGCGGTGCCGGATCAGGGAACAGACAAACGCCAAAGCCTGCAGGCTGCCGTCGATCTGGTGCATGCAGAACTGCGATACCTGGAAACACTGCTGGCCGCTGGCCGTCCCTATCTGGCCGGCAATACGCCAAGCGCCGCGGATGCCGTCGTGTACCCGGAAATTCGACTGCTGCAGCGCGCACTGGAAACCAAACATCACATGATGACCACGCTTGGGTTTGAAGCACCCGAACAAACCTGCCCGCACCTGGCCGCCTGGAAATTGCGCATCGAAGCGCTGCCGGGCGTTGCCGCAACCAGCCCGGCGCACTGGAACTGACCCGATGGCAAACCTCAAAACAGTCTTCGAAAGGACAACACCATGAAACCGACAAGAACATCATCACGCCAGGAATGGCTGGCTGCGCGGCGCGAACTCCTTGCCCGGGAAAAGCTTCACACCCGCGAGCAGGATGCAATCGCCGAAGCGCGGCGCGCCCTGCCCTGGGTTAAAATCGACAAAGCCTACGTCTTTGAAACAGAGCGCGGGAAGAAGACGCTGGCCAACCTCTTCCGGGATAAATCGCAGTTGGTTGTCTATCACTTCATGTTCGGGCCTGAATGGGAGGAAGGATGCAAAAGCTGCTCGTTCTGGGCCGACAGTTTCAATGGCCTTGAGCCACACCTGAGCGACCGGGACGTCGCATTCGTCGCCATTTCCCGCGCGCCATTAAGCATGCTCATGCCGTTCAAGAAGCGCATGGGATGGCACTTTGACTGGGTATCTTCGCATCCGAACGACTTCAACGCCGACTTCCATGTGAGCTTCGGTTCAGATCACAAGCCCGAAAACCCTGTGACGTATAATTTTCAGGAGAACACGTTCTATCCCATGGACGAGGCACACGGCACCAGCGTCTTTGCAAAAGACGAAGACGGCAGCATCTATCACACCTATTCCACCTACGGACGTGGCCTTGATGCCACCAATGCCGCCTATTGCTACGTCGACATGACCCCCAAAGGTCGCAATGAACCTGCTGAAGGCAATCCGATGGCCTGGGTCCGACACCATGACAAATACTGAAGAAAGTCCAAGGCGTCCCGGTTTTCGAACCACACCCGCTCTGACAACTGGCGCTGCCGCGGCACGGGCTTTTTGATTTTCAAATGAATGCAAGCAGCCCGCGCGCGCAGATGCCAAACGATGAAAAACAGGAACATTCAATATGCACAGACAGTTTGAGAAAGCCCTCATAATAGGAGGTGGCCGAGGGTGCGGGCGAGAAATCGCCCTGGCCATTGCCGATCAGGGAACCGAGACAATAGTGGTATCCAGAACCGCAACGGCACTCGAAGAACTAAAAACACTGCAACCCGCGTTGAAAACAATCAGCATGGATGCGACCAGGGATGGGGCCGCTCCTGAACTCCTGAGCCGGCTGAACCCGGACCTGATTGTTCTGACAGCCGGAGCCGAACCCGCAATGGTTCCGTTGCATAGACAGACATGGACTGAATTCAGCCGGAACTGGAACGTCGACACGAAAATTGCTCATGCATTTTCGTCTGCCGCACTGACTCAACCGATGGGTCCGGGAGGCGTGGTAGTCAGCTTTTCCAGCGGTGCCGGTCTGGCCGGTTCAAGACTGTCCGGCGGATATGCAGGTGCCAAACGCATGCAGCATTTTGTGGCCGATTACGCCCAAAAGGAATCTGAACTCCTCGGCCTTGACCTCACCTTCTACTCAATTATCCCCCGGCAACTCATAGACGGCAGCATCCTTGGGCATGCCGCAGCTGAAGTGTACGCAGCTGCTGCCGGCAAGACCCTCGCCGAGTTCAGGAAACAATGGAATGAGCCGCTTACTGCATCCAAGGTCAGCGCTCATGTCATGAAGCTTATTTCGCAATCTGGGCCGACACACAGCAAGGCGTTTGAGATCACCGGCATTGAGATGACCGAGTGCGACTGAACCCATGTAAAGCAGGCATCTGTTGTGTTGACTTTGGCCGGGTCCGGAAAATAGTTTGGCCCTGATCAGCACCAAGGGAGCAGGCATCATGGCAAGCAAGCAGAAGACGTTTTCTGGCGGGTGCCTGTGCGGGCACATTCGTTTTGAGGCAAGCGGAAAGCCGACGTTTCCGCACTTGTGCTCGTGCCGGATGTGCCAGACCTGGTCCGGCGCGCCAACCGTTGCCTGGGTCGAGTTTCCACTGGCAGGCTTTGCATGGACAGGTCCAGGTGGCGAGCCGTCAGTATTTCAATCCTCTCAAAAGACCCAACGTGGCTTCTGCGCGAAATGCGGCAGCAGCATTTGTGCGCTGGATGACGGGTATGACAAAATCTCCCTGACGATTGCAGCATTTGACGAGCCGTCGCAGCTGGTTCCAGGCAAGCAGCACAGTTTCAAGACCGCAGCACCCGATTGGTGGAAAGTGGAAATCAACCGACCGTCCGGCAAGATTTAAACCCGATCTGCTTTTGAATTTGCCTCACACCGCGCCATGTCAGATTCGCCCGCTCGCCGTGCGCGCTATTGCATCGATGTGAACCGTCGCGCAATCCAACGTCGCAAACCCCGGGTCATGACCGTCAAAGGCAAGAAACAGGTCAGTTCCGCCCAGCAGCACAGTTTCGGCGCCTTGTTCTGACAATTCCCGGCCTGCCTCAAACACCACTGCGCGCTGCTCGTCGGTAACTTTGGCGTCCAGCGCCATGCCAACATAGGCACGATGCACCTTACTGATGACATCCGGTGACGGGACAAGAACCTCTGTCGATTTGATCCCGCCGTAAAATCGTGTCTCCATCACAGTATCGGTGCCCAGCAATCCGACTTTCCCGAATGCCTGTCGGTCAAGAAATCGATCCATTTCTGCAATGAAATCTATGATTGGCAGCGGTGATAATGGCCGGAATTCCTCGATGCAGAAATGCCCGCCAATTGAGGTGATGGCGACAGTTTCAGCACCTGCCGCCGCCAGCCGCTCGGTCAGGCGCAGATAGATGGCTGCCTGGGTTTCCGATTGCTTGGCTTCGAAATTCCGCACCAATGTAGGGGCATCAGCATGCACAATGGTCATCTCGAGATCAGCGTTGTGCACTTTCATGGCGTCAACTAGCCCACGATAATACAGGTCCGTCGCAGCCGGTCCGATACCGCCAATCAAGCCAATGTGCATATCCAATCCTCGTGTTCGCGTTGCAGCACCAAAGTGTCGAATATTAGCACAAAACAGCAGTGGCGCAGATGATGATCCGGCCAAAGCGCATTATCTTTTCCGGGACGTATACACATCAGTCAACCCTATATCTCTCTTCATGAATTCTGACCAATACCGAAATTCCGAATTGACAGATCTTGCAAGTTTAACTTTGCGATCAGCAAGGTGCTGTCTCTTTTTTCCCCGACACCATCCGTGGAACATCGCCGGAATTCGGCATAAACATTGACATATGAAATCCATTTTCTTCATGTTAAACCTGTGAGATGGATGTTTCTTCGGTACAATGATGAACCGACCTCAGGCATCCCGCCAATTGAACGCCAAGCGATCGACATAAGGAATTTTTATGAATGGCGCGATCACGCCTGCCGCCTTTAGCAGCCATAAGAGTGTTTGAAGCCGCTGCCCGGCATCGGAACTTCACCACCGCAGCCGCTGAGTTGGGCATGACCCAGGCGGCGGTGAGCTACCAGATCAAAGTTCTTGAAGAGCGTGTCGGCGCGGCTTTGTTTCTGCGCCGGGCACGCGGAGTGGAGCTGTCGGAGATCGGCGCCCAGTTCGCGCAGAAATCAACCGATGCGCTGGACATTCTCAGCGACGCCTTCGCCAGGGCCAGAGGCCGTACCGAAGAAACACTGGTGATCAGCGTCATCCCCACATTCGCCACCAACTTCCTGGCCCAGCGCCTGGGGTGTTTCCAGATCGACAATCCGTCGATCGCGGTGCGTGTCGAGGTCAACCAGTCCCTGGTCGACTTTGCATCCGACGGTTTTGACCTTGCCATCCGCTCCGGCAAGGGCGACTGGCCCGGCCTGAAAAGCCATCTACTGGTGCCGATGGAGTTCACGCCGATGCTGAGCCCTGCACTGGCAGAAAGGGCCGGAGGTATCGACCATCCTACCGACCTGCTGAAACTGCCGATCATCGAACCGTCGGATCCGTGGTGGCACCAGTGGTTTGAAGCAGCCGGCGTGACGGACGCCAACCTTGCCACGCAACCGAGCCTGCAGTTCGGCTCCCAGGTTCTGGAGGCAAATGCCGCCATTGCCGGTCAGGGCATCGGCATACTCACACCGGCGTTCTACAAGGATGAAGTTAAACAAAAGCGCCTGTACCAGCCGTTTGACCTGGTCTGCAACGGTGACCAGGGTTACTGGCTGGTCTATCCCGAAAGTCGACGCAACCTTGCCAAGATAAAACTGTTCCGAAACTGGCTTGAGACCAAGATAGCCGAATTCAATCAGTAATAGCACTTGTACCAACCAGTTTGTCAGCCGTCTGACCTCAATGGCGCTTATGACTGCACGTGCAGTTTGATTGGTCCTTTGCCGCGGCGTGCTTCATTGATGCTGCAGTCATGAAACGGCCTGCCCAAACGTGCAGGCAAGACTGCAAGGATCCTCTTCATGCTGAAACGACTGGCGCCCGACACAATTCGGAAAGTCCCTCCCCCCTTTCAGAAAATCTACACCCATGCGGTCGAAATTTCAGCGGCACAGCGCCTGGTTTTCATGTCCGGGCAAATCGGTGTGGCGCCTGACGGCGAGACACTGGACAGTTTCGATGCACAATGCCATCAGGCCATGGCCAATGTGGAAGCACTGCTGAACGATGCCGGCATGACACGAGCCAACATGCTTCGCGTCACCTACTACCTGACCGATGCGCAAAACCTTCCGAGCCTTGGCGAAATTCGCAACACGAGATGGGGATCGGATCAGCCACCGGCCGTGACAACGCTCGTCGTGGCGGCGCTGGCAACCCCGGAACTGCTAGTCGAGATCGAGGTTGTGGCAGGCATCTGAAGCCGGGACCATCATCATCAGGTTGAGTAAGACAGCCATTCAGATTGTGCAATTCAGCACTCCGGCAATTGGCAGGTAATTGCTAGCACTCACCTTAGGTGGCTGCTAAACATCTGAAACATATAGCTGTTTTCGTTTCACAAGATATACTGAGTGAGTCGTTTCGACGTGAGCTGAGTTCAACAGTTCTGCGCCGCAACGACTGCTTTCACGGTGAAAGGAAGACCATGCTCGAAAACCACCTGCACTGCCAACTTCTCGGCTGGAGCCTGACCACGGCTGAAATTACCTACCGGATGCCTGATCATCGCAACCTGCTGCAAAGCTATGTCTGGCAGGAATATGATCTCGCACCACGCTTTCCACGGCTGGTGCGGTTTCTGGACTTCTGGACGGAAAACCTCGATGGCCCGTTGGCAGAAGTTCGCGTCGCACACAAAAAACTCATTGGACCAGCAGAGTTGCGCAAGGTCGATGCGGAGTGGCGATTACACTAGATCAGTATGATTTCTGATTGAATCAATCAAAAATCATAAAGCTGATCGATTTCAAAAATGCTGGAGCAACTTTATGGGTTCACTTGAACCCATGTCGCTCCAGGGTCACGATGTCCAGATGCCATCGGGTTGTCGAATTGATGTAGTCATGATCGGATGTGGAGTGCACAAGGCTGTGGAAAAGCCCGTTACAATATGCGCTACTTCAAAAAACCGATCCGTCATGAAGGGGTATGATCCGTGACCATCAAGCCTGCACCCATAGCGATACAGACCCAGACGGCCCGTTCAGCCGCGATAAAGTGACGACCGTGCAGGCAGGGGTTTTGCGCGATCGCGTAGGCTGGAGAGTCTGGGCAGGATTTTCAGCCATGTGCATCGGCATGTTCATGGCCATCCTGGACATCCAGATTGTTGCGACCTCGCTGCCGGCAATCCGTGACGCCCTCGCTATTTCGCCGGACCGGATGAGCTGGATCCAGACCTCCTATCTGATTGCTGAGGTTATCGCGATACCGCTGACCGGGCTGTTGTCGCGCGCATTGTCCGGGCGCCGTCTTTTTCTGGGCGCACTCAGCCTGTTTACCCTGGCTTCTATCGGTTGCGCATTCAGCCCGGACTTTACCACTCTTATCTTCTTCCGCATCGTGCAGGGGCTGGCCGGAGGGTGCCTTATCCCGCTGGTGTTTTCCGCCGTGTTCCTGATGTTCCCTGTCCGCCAGCAGGGCATAGCAACGACGATTGCCGGGGTACTGGCAGTGCTGGCGCCCACGCTGGGTCCAACGGTCGGTGGCTATATCACCCAGACCTACAGCTGGCCCTGGCTGTTTCTCGTCAATGTGCTGCCCGGTATTGCCTCGGTGGCCATAGCAGCGGTTTTGCTGCCAAAGGCTTCCGGCGATTTGCGGCTGTTGCGGCGTATGGACTGGCTCGGGCTGGCCGCTCTGGCTCTGGGCCTTGCACTGCTCGAAATCTCGCTCAAGGAGGCACCGGAGCGCGGCTGGACCTCTTTGCTGATCCTGGGCCTGCTGGCAACGGTGATTGTATCACTGGCTGGTTTTGTCGTCAGGTCGTTGCGCCGTGATCTGCCCATTGCAGACCTTGGACTGTTTCGCGACCGGAATTTCGCCATTGCCTGTGCGCTCAGTTTCATCTTCGGCATGGGCCTGTTCGGATCTGTTTACCTGATGCCGGTGTTTCTCGGCCTGGTCCGCGGGCACGGCCCGCTGGACATCGGACTGGTGATGCTGGTGACCGGTGTCGCTCAGTTGCTCGCAGCCCCGGTAGCGGTGCAACTGGAACAGCGCGTTGATGCGCGAATATTGACTGCAGGCGGGTTCCTGTGCTTTGCGACAGGTCTCGGCTGGAGCTTCTTCCAGACGGCAGCGACGGATTTCGACGGCATGTTCTGGCCGCAGGTCGTGCGCGGATGCGCCATCATGTTCTGCCTGCTGCCGCCGACCCGTATTGCACTTGGATTGCTGGCCGAGACCAAGGTGCCGGACGGCAGTGCCCTGTTCAATCTGATGCGCAATCTGGGCGGTGCCATCGGCGTCGCCCTCATTGATACAGTGATCTGGCAACGGGTCGAGATGCATTCAAAAGATATTGGCGCCAAACTGGTCGACCTGGACCCGGACGCGGCCGCATTCGCGGATATTTCAATAGATGAAATTCCGTCAGTCGCCTTCGTGCCCCCGGAAAGCATCGTGGAGATGATCCGCCCGCAAGTGGAAAAAGCCGGGCTTACCCTGGCGATCAACGACGCCTGGGCGATGGTTGCCGTCCTGACGGCGGTTGGCGTATTGCTCATTCCGTTTGTGCGCCGGACTGACCAGTCATCATAAGGTTGAGGTTTTCACCTGTAACGCCTGATCGCGGCTTCTTCCGCGCTTATGCGTATCGTCAGCATGGCAGCGTTGAGCGCGGAGAAAACCGCCGCGACGACCGGAAGCCCCAGGATCATCGGCACGGTCAGGATTTCCGCAATTACCACCAGGTAATTGGGGTGCTTGATCCAGGCGAAAGGCCCCTTTGTAACCAATGGATCGCTGAGAACAATGATACGTGTCGTCCACCTGCCACCGAGGCTGAGGATGATCCAGGCGCGCAGCAGCTGCAACACGGCAAACACCGCCAGCCAGCCAATCGAAACCGGCTGATCGATACCGTAGTACACCAGAGCCACAAGCCAGGATGCGTGCAGGGCAATCATCAACGGATAATGTTCAGCGCCGACCTCGTATGCCCCTTTTGCCAGCAGCCGCCTGGTGTTTCGCCGTGCCAGCACCAGCTCGCCCAACCGCTGGACCACAAGAAAGATCAGGAGGCACAAGGCAGGAATGGATATGGACATTCTACGCCCTTGAGATCGGCAGAAACGAAGCTGTGAACCCGGGACCGAGCGCGCACATCAGCATGTCGCCGGTCTGGTCTTTCTCCAGTACCTGTTGCAGGACAAACAGAACCGTGGGAGCTGACATATTGCCGAAATTGCGCAGTACCTCACGTTCCTCGTCCAGGCTGTCAGGCTGCAGTTCCAGACATTGTTCAATCGCCTGAATGACTTTGGTGCCACCGGGATGGCAGACAAAGCGGTCGATCTGGCTGATATCCTTGCCGAGTTTTGCCAGTGCGCCACTGACCGCAGAGGAAAAATTGTCCTCGGTAAACGTGGGAATTGACTTGTCAAACACCACTCCAAGGCTGTCTTCGTCCACTTCCCAGCCCATGATCGACAAGGTGTCCGGCCACATCTTCTGCGAACCTCTGCCAATAAAAATCTTATTGCCGTTGTGCAGGTTATGGCCCTTTTGACCATTGGCTCCGTTGTGGCCATTGCTTCCATTATGACCGTTGCTGCCGTTATGGCTGCCATGGCCATTGTGACCGTTGTATCCGTTGCGGCCATTATGCCCGTTCAAGCCGCCGTTCTCACTGGTGAGGCAGACCGCCGCTGCGCCGTCGCCGAATATGGCTGAACCGATAATATCCGCCTTGCGCGGAATGCCAGCGCAGAACGACACCGTACAGGCCTCAACCGCAACCATAAGCACTTTTGTGCCTTCGTGGGCGGCAGCAAAATCCCGTGCGATAGCCAGGCCGGAAACACCGCCCGCACAACCCAGCCCGAACACCGGTATGCGCGTGACATCCTCGCGAAATCCCAATTCAAGATGGGCGCGCGCCTCAAGTGTCGGCGTGGCAATGCCGGTGGAAGACACGGTGACGATTGCGTCTACCTCATCAGCGTCCCAGCCGGCATCGTCCAGCGCGCCGGTCGCCGCTTTGACAAAAAGCTGCGTTGCGCCCTCGAGATAGACCGAATTGCGTTCCGGCCAGGATTTGGGGGTTTCAAACCACGATATGTCAGCCACGGCATAACGTGACTCGATACCTGCATTGTCGAATGCTTTCGACATCCGCTCAAACTGGGCAAACCTGCTGCCCAGGGTCCGGCGAGCCCAATCCAAAACCAATGTCTGTGGCAGTTTGGCGTCAGGAACAACCGTGGACATACCTGTTAAAACGACGTCCAAGCGATTTCTCCGCTGTAGGAAGGATAACGATCATCTTCTATAGGCAATGAATACGCTGAAAATGTGCTGGCATTGGGGACCAGGGTCAAGCTGAGATATACATCATTGTGATGACAACTCATGCCCTAACGGAAACCACACATCGCGTCGTAACATGTTGCCTGAGTTCGGCAAAACATGCTTGGAACCAAGATCAGCAGCCGAGCGGACAATACTGAGCGCAATGTTTTCAGGCAGGTCGCGACCAGTAAACACCGTTGTCTGCAACAGTTGAAGCGCATCATCCTCGCCTAACGCCGTCACTCCGCATCCGGCTACAGCACCCACGGGCACTTCGTCCATGGAAAGCCCATGGTAGATCACCCAGTATATGACAAGTCTTTTCATGATTCAGGTCCGATGGCGACAACAGCGTTGACCGGCAGACCCGGTATGATCATCATCGTGCTACCCTGCCTGCATCCCAACACCAACAGGACTTCCGACCACCATGGCCAAGCCAAAACGCAAAGTCATCATTACCTGTGCTGTCACAGGCGCCATTCATACTCCATCCATGTCACCACATCTGCCGGTCACGCCTGACGAGATAGCTCAAGCCGCTATTGCTGCGGCTGATGCAGGTGCCGCCATCGTTCATCTGCATGCCCGCGACCCCGAAACCGGGCGCCCTACGCAGGACCCGGCGGTATTCGAAAAATTCCTGCCGCGTATCAAACAGTCCAGCAAGGCCGTGATCAACATCACCACCGGCGGCAGCCCGCACATGACGGTGGAAGAGCGCATGCGCCCTGCTTCCGTTTTCAAACCGGAAGTAGCGTCCATGAACATGGGATCCATGAATTTCGGGCTCTACCCGATGCTCGACCGGTTTTCGGAATTCACCCATGACTGGGAAAGAGCGCACCTGGAAAACTCGCGGGACCTGGTGTTCAAGAACACTTTCAACGACATCGAGACAATCCTGCGCGTCGGCAATGACAATGGCACCCGGTTCGAGTTCGAGTGTTACGACATTTCCCACCTCTATAACCTGGCCCATTTTGTAGACCGGGGGCTGGCCCGCGCGCCCTTGTTCATCCAGTCAGTATTCGGTCTGCTCGGCGGCATCGGCGCACATCCGGAAGACCTGATGCACATGAAGCGTACCGCCGACAGGTTGTTCGGCGACAGCTATCGCTGGTCGATCCTGGGTGCCGGGCGCAACCAGATTCCATTGGCGTCCATGGGCGCAGCGCAAGGTGCCAATGTGCGCGTCGGGCTGGAGGACAGCTTGTGGATTGCGCCAGGCGAACTGGCGAAATCCAATGCCGACCAGGTGACCAAGATGCGTCAGGTCCTGGAAGGCCTGTCACTTGATGTCGCCACGCCCGACGAGGCCCGCGCACTGCTTGATCTGAAAGGCGGAGACCAGGTTGGTTTCTGACAACTTTGGGGTATGTATCCATGACTGAGACAATGGGCTTGCAACCGGGTTTGCGCGTACTGGTGACAGCGGGCGGCAGCGGCATAGGCCGGGTCATTGCTGAGACCCTTGCGTCTGCCGGTGCACGGTTGCATGTCTGTGATGTTTCGGATGCAGCATTGGACGAGTGCAAGAGCAATTTTCCCGACTGGGGCATAACAAACTGCGACGTGTCCGATGCAGGACAGGTTGCCACCCTGTTTGAAGATGTCAATTCTCATCTGGGTGGTCTGGATGTGCTGATCAACAATGCTGGGATTGCGGGACCGACCGGCGGGATCGACGAACTGGACCCGCAGGAATGGCGCAATACTATCGACGTCAACCTGAACGGCCAGTTCTACTGCGCGCGACTTGCCGTGCCGTTGCTTAAACAGTCCCGCAATGCGTCGATCATCGGTATTTCTTCGGTCGCGGGCCGGCTCGGCTATGCCTGGCGCACACCCTATGCCGCAAGCAAGTGGGCGATCATCGGCCTGATCAAGAGCCTGGCCATCGAACTGGGGCCTGACGGTATCCGGGTCAACGCCCTTTTGCCCGGCATCGTCGAAGGCCCGCGAATTGAAAAGGTCATCGCCGCACGCGCGGAAGCCACCGGTGTCGCCTATGAAGACATGGAGAGCGAGTACATCAACAAGGTATCCCTGCGCCGCATGGTCACTGCTCAGGACATCGCCAATCAGGCGATGTACCTGTGCTCACCGCTGGGCGCGAGCATTTCAGGTCAGGCCATCAGCATATGTGGCAATGTTGAAGTGTTGTGACTGCCGATTTGATATTGATCAAGGCGGATTGACTGCCTGCCTGCTATCAATTCAGACATGCAGACAGAAACCCGCTTTCGCTCCCTCGCTGCCTTGGCAGCATGTTTTTTTGTGCTGACGCTATCCGGCTCGCCCGCGCATAGCCAATCCTACGGAGATGCCGTAAAGGGCAAGGCTTTTGTGGAGAGCAATTGCTCCCGCTGCCACGCGGTTGGCCTCAAGGACGACAGTCATATGCCTGAAGCGCCTGCCTTCCGCACGCTGCACAATCGCTATCCTATCGACAGCCTTGCAGAAGCCTTTGCCGAGGGAATTGTTACCGGCCATCCGGCAATGCCAGAGTTCGAACTCAGCATCGACACCATCAATGACATGCTTGCCTACATGAAAAGCCTGTCCGGGCCGGGAGATTGACTTGAGGTCTCTACCCTGAGCAGATCCAGGCTTCGGTCAAATGTTTGCTGACAGCAGGTTGTCAGCAGCATGCATGGTACCATGCTACCCAACGCAGCATGACACCAAACGGAAGCAGGCAACATGAATGATCTTGCGAGCTACAAGGCAAAATCCGGCAAACTTTTACCCGTGTGGACCCTGGAGGTTCAAACCATACCGGAAGAAACAGACAGGATACTGAATGCGGTCATGCAGGTGTATCCACTGAGTTTTGGACGCTATCAGCGAAATGCCAGTATTTCTGGCATGGGTGTTGAAACCGCACAGCCGGAAGCCGGATCAACAACGACAACACACGTCGAAGGTTTCCAGGCCGGTGCAACCGAAACCTATCCGGTTGTCGAGCTGAAGATTTCGATAGAGCGGGATATTGCTATCCTGGAAAAAGTGATGGATGCCATCCTTTATGTCCATCACTACGAAGAACCGGTCATCTTTGTCCGTGAAGACTGGGCGAGCCGGGCGAACTACAATCCCGCCAGCGACAATCCCAATCGCTGGTGGAACAATGGGCGCGGATTGCCAGACAGGATCGAGTGACATGCCGGTCGTGCTGCCAGCAGACGGCCTTGCATCTCAATCTGGAAAGCCCACTTCATCGTCAGGGCGTTTGAACATGTATTCACAAAGGCCTTTATCCAACAAAACAGGACGCTTCGCCGCTGCAATCATTTGCGTCTTTCTATTGGCCGGTGTTGACGCAGCTGCGCAGGACAAGCCTCAGAAAGCTGACTGCCTTGATCCGTCGCAGGTTGCCGCTGCAAATCAGGCATATGAGGCTTATTGCGTTCGTTGCCACCAAGCGGAAAAACTCGCGCGCAAATGGTTCTCCGCTCGAGGTACAGATGAGGGCCCGGTAAATGCGCTGGTACTGTTTCTGGACAATCACGGCAGCTGTCCGCACGACCACCATGAATTGCTGGCCAGATGGTTGGTTGAAAAAGCCGACAGCAACTGAAATGGGCCCGCCACCGGCCCAAAGCGTGCGCGGGCCAGATCGCCGGCGCCCATCCCCTGGTCCGACATTTCTCCATTTTGATAACTGCCACTTGATGTTGGTCAATGCGGCGTTGGATCAAAAATCGCAATCTGTCCGTACGGGTCGTCTCTATATCCACAGGAGGGAATATGAGAATATTCAAATCATTTGTTCTGGCCTCAACAGTCACATTAGGCCTTTGTGCGGTCGGATCGGCCGGCGCGTCTGCCGGTATCGTCAGCAGTCCACCCGCATCCGTTCTTGCGCTGCAGGCGACGGAAGTTTTCCCGATCGAAAAGGTCCGGGAACGGCGCTACAGGAGAAACAGGCACGGGCGGCGCTATCGCAGTCGGCGTGGCCGCCACCGCCACTATCATCGCGGTTACTGGTACGCTGTTCCATGGTGGACCATTCCACTTTATGCGGCACCTCGCAGATATGGCCGGTGCGAACGCTGGCATCGCCTGTGTCGTAACAGATGGGGTCGTGGGCGAAACTACCGCGGCTGCATGAGGCATCACCGCTGCAGATGAATTGCCAATCCAACAAGGGTCAGGTCACACGCGGTGGCCTGACCCGACAGGCGGTCAGTCGCGCGCTTGAGGGCCTGCAGGTAGGCACCTAGTGCACCACGTTATCGGAGACGCAAAACATCATGCGCCAGGCATCTCACGTTTTCTGCAGTCTTGTGGCAGCCTTGCTGATCCTGATGGACGTGGCGGTGGCAAAGGACAGTCGGATGGAAGAGAAACTCGACACCGCATTTGCAGCCGGCGAGTTGAGCGGTCTGCACAGCGTGCTCGTCATTCATAAGGACAGCATTATCGCCGAAAGACATTACCCCGGCGAGGATCAGCGCTGGGGCGAGCCGCTAGGTGCTGTCGAGCACAACAAGGACAGTCTGCATGATATGAGATCAGTGACAAAAAGCATCACCGGCCTTTTGTACGGCATCGCCCTGTCAGAGGGCATTGTGCCCGGCCTGGACGAAAGCCTGTTACTGCAGTTTCCCGAGTATTCCGACCTGGCCAGTGATCCGCAGCGCAGCAAAATACGCGTACGCCATGCGCTGTCGATGAAGATGGGAACCGAGTGGAACGAAGACCTGCCGTACTCGGACCCGCGTAACAGCGAAATTGCCATGGAGCGGGCAGCAGACCGCTATCGCTTTGTGCTCGACCGTCCCATGATCAATGAACCGGGAGACTGGTGGACCTACAATGGCGGGGCAACCGCACTGATCGGCAATCTGATCGCCAAAGGTGCCGGGGTTCCCATTGATGTCTATGCCCAGAAGAAACTGTTCACGCCTCTCGGCATCAAGAAGGTCGAGTGGGTGGCAGGAAGCGACGGAGTACCTTCCGTCGCTTCGGGTCTGCGATTGAACATTCACGATCTGGCCAGGATAGGCCGCCTGATTCTCAACAAAGGGGCTTGGCAGGGCAAGCAGATCGTACCGGCAAACTGGCTTGATGTGTCGTTCACTCCGCACGCGAAATTGCGTGACGGTCTCCGCTATGGGTTGTTCTGGTGGCTTGGTCCGGAGGGCACGCCGCCGTATTGGATCGCCGGGTTTGGCAATGGCGGCCAACGACTGATGATCAGTCCTGCCAACAAATTGATCGTTGTAGTGTTTGCCGGCAATTACAATCAGCCCGATGCGTGGCAACTGCCGGTGAAAATCATCACCGAGTTTGCGCTTCCGGCTGTGTTGCCACGTTGAGTACTTTGATCACTCTGCCCACAGACGATACCTAATTCAATCCCGGAAGGATTGCCTTGATGCCGTCCAGTATCATTTCCACGGATATTGCCAGCAGGATCATCCCCATCAACCTGGTCATGATCACGCGCATCGTGGCACTCAGGACTTTACCGAAAAACGAAGCGAAATAGAGCACGGCAAACAGCAGCGCCAGTATGACGGCAACGACCAGGCCGATGGACAGCAGTTGCCCGACCCCCGATGAATGACCGGTATAGATGATGATGGTGGCAATCGTGCCCGGGCCTACAACCATCGGGAAGGTCATGGGATAAAAAGCCATTCCGCTGAGCTCTGCCATCTGTTTCTGTTCACTGCCGGATCCATGGTGCGAGGCAGCCGTCGAGCCATGCAGCATCGACCATGAAATGCTGGCCAGCACAATGCCGCCGGCAACCCGGAATTCATCGACCGTAATACCGAAGAAGTCGATAATCCGCTGACCGAGCACAAGCAGAACAGCGCACATGATGAAGGAAAACAGGGCGACCTTGATCGCCAGGCGGCGTTGATCCGGCACGGACATTCCGCTGGTCATGGCCAGGAAAATGGGAAGATTGATGAATGGATTCATAATGGCGAAAAAGGCGCCGAAAGCCTTGATGATAACGACCTGATCCACGAACTTCTCCCTGCTCCCCAAGATGTCGCCATTTGTAAAACGAGCGGCGTTGTGCAACTGACAGGCCGAAGCAACATAGATCAGGATGACGTTTGGTTGAACCGGCTAATTCCAAAAACCGGAAGGCCCACTCGTGCCGCACCGGGTTTCTGAGACATGCGGGTTTTCAAACAGACAATGCCCCCGACCGCGAACGGATCGGGGGCACCAGATTGTTGCTCTTACCGGGATCGGGCCGGCTACAGCCGGCGGCGGCCGACGATAATACCGTCCAGCGAGTCCACGCTCAGCCGATAGACCCTTGATCCACGTTTGCCTTTGTAGGTGTAGGTATTGCCTCTGCACTCGATAACGCGAACCCTGCGGTAGCCAGATTTGCGCACAATACGCTTGCCGGTGCGGCAGGAAATACGGTCATCATCATAGTAGCGTCGCGGACCTGGATTGATGACAATACCGAAGCCGCCACCCCCCCCGCCCCCCCCACCCCCCCCGCCGCCGGGAGCGAAGCCGCCTGGGCCGCCGCCAGGACCGCCACCACCCCCACCGCCGCCGCCGCCTTGTTTAAAGCCCGGACCGGCGAGAGCCGACGGAGTTGCAGGAGCAAGGGCAGCAAGAACAGCCAGGGACAATGCAATCGTCATGATTTTCTTGGTCATCTTCGAGTTTCCTCTTTTGACTGGACCACCCGCATGCCAGTCGGTGTTTCGCGATATCAATGCCAGGCCCGGGGCTGCAAGCACCCCGTGTGGCCGCGCGCGATACATCGCGATCGTTGGTGATGACCTTAGGCAAGGCAGTACAAAGAGGATGTGTAATTTCTCACAGTCCGGTGATCGGCTTGTGAGAAGTCGTGAAAACCGCGGCGGCACAAGGTAAAGATGATCGCGTTTTGCTCTCAGTTTTGCCGGTATTCCTGTGGGATGAAGAACAGGTGATCCTGGCGCTCAACGGCCAGGTGACAGGAAATGCAGAATCTGACCCGCTCGGCCCCCTCACCGTTGGTTGTGCCGAAAAGGCTGCCATCCGGCATGATCATGGTATAGCGCCAGTCGCCGCTGACATAATTGAAGCCTGATTCCATCTTTTCCATCAGGAACAATGCGCCAGGCATGGCCTGACCGTCTTTGCTCACGGTTATGCTGTCTTTTGCGAGTATTGAGCCAACGGGCAATCTTCCTGCCTGCTCGAAACGCCCATAGGCCTCGGCTGCCGGGTTGCCGTAATTGCTGAGATAGCGGTTGCCGTGAGATACGCTCGGGTAAGGCACCCGGTTGTAACGCTTCCATGTCTGGTAATTCGCCACTCCCGGCTGACCCGACAGCTTGTAGCGTGTCGCCATGTCCGATTTGAGTTCAGTGTAGAGCCGCTCGGCGTCCTCCTCGCTCAGAGAAGCCGGGTTTTTCAGGCGGAAATGCCGACGCGGTCCGCTCGGATCTTCCGCCTGTTTGATCGGACCGGTGCGGACCGGTCTGTCACCATAGTCCAGATCCCTTTCAGTCTCCTGCGCTGCGGCAGTCAAACCGAAAGTGACGGCAATAAATGCAATTGGCGCCAGTGCCGCGAAGTTCTTAGCCAGGGTCGTTCCCGCCGGGAAGAAATACCGGGAACGTCGACTTTGCAGTAGATGCATCCGGTCCACGTAATCGTCTCCTGATATCTGGAGACCATTGTGGGGGTCTGCACACCATCAGGGGAAATCAATCCACGTCACGTCCCGGTGATTGCGGTGTGAAGCCTGCCCGGGTTTGAACAAACGAAGTGGTTCGTAAGCACCGGCTAACGATCAGCTCACCCCTGGCTGGAACCAGGCTAAGTCAGGCAACGTTCGACACCTTGGCGGGTTCTTTGTCGATCTTGCTTGGGTAGAGATTGGACAGCATCTCCGGAGACACTCTCATATTGAAGATGAAGTCGTCTTTGGTGGTCCAGACCAGCCACTCCTCCATCGTTTCGGAAGAAATTCGGTCCCACCAGTGAAGCCCGCCCTGTTCCAGGTGCATGAACCCCTCACGTGCTGCCAACCCTTTGCAGGCTGCGAGAGGTTCCATAACCCCGAACACCACGTTTGGAGACCATTTCGCAATCGCGATCGCGAACATCAGTCGCGGCATGACTGCTGTCAGGCAACTGCCGCGATATGTCCTCTTGATCCACAACTCGCCATAGTAGCACAGGTCCCCTGACAAACTGGTGGCCCGGTCAGTGAGGTAAACCTGAGACTTGGCAATATCGAGCCTGTCACCCTTGGGTCTGTAATCAGCCAGATTTTCCGTCAGATGAGTGAGGAAACCGGCTTCTCCGACAGGAATCAGTTTTATTGCCTGGGTCAGCACAATCTCGCCAGCAGCATTACGCCCGATCAGCCAAAATCCATTTGAAGCCGAAATACTGGATTCGTTCGGATCAAATATCGGGGAAACAGCATGCCGGTCAGGCTGCAAATCGGGGATCGAACAAAAGAAGTCAAAATCCGTTCCGACCTCGATTGTAATACCCAGTTCTGAAACTATGCTTTCAGCACCGGCGATATACTTGGCAATCGACTTTCTGTCTCTACTAAGCAAAACCGATTCTGTCTCCATCTGGACACTACTGCTAGGATAAAAGGCGTGATTCGGGTGGTTCATGTCAACAATCCATGTTTAGGCCGTCCTGATCACAGCTTATAACATGGCAGGATCCATTGCAGGCAGATCATCGAGGTTTACATTAACGATCTGAACAGTATTTGTTCTGTCAACCAGGGTCACGAGGGCATGGTCGCCGTTGGGGAACATGCACCGCAAGATGAGCCGCTGATAGGTGATGGGCTCAGGTTTACCGCCATGGGTCCGGGCTATCCTGGTATAGACATGATCGATCCTCAGGCCGCCACTGCGCAAGATGCTGTCATATGACTGACTTACATACTGGTCCGCGTCGCTGGCCATGGGGTCGTCAGCAAGAGGCTTGCCGATTGCACTTTTTGCCCACGACCATCCCAACCAGGTCGCATAGGAAGATTTTTCACCAATGCTGACACACAGCCACTCGCTGTTGTGCTGTCGATATGCAAGGAGGTAATCCCGGACCGCATCAAACTCAGGGGCTTCCAGCTGGGCTTTGGCTTCAACCCAGCAAAGCAGCCCTTTCTGGATAAGAGGGGACCCGCTTTTCCAGATCGTATCGATGGAGTGTTGTTGTGAAAAATACGGAACTTCAGGATTGCTATCGTACCGGACCGCGGTCAGACCATCCTCTACCCTGACTTCCTTGCGCATCCACGCATCGTCAAGCTGGAGTATTTTTTCGGCTTCTACTAAGGCCAATTCGCCTTCCCTGGTCAGGACATACTGGCGATCAACGAAAGCAAGCAGTTTCTCTCCCCTGAGCGACTGCAGCATTTCAATATGGCGGCGCACAGTTTGCCGGGTTGAACCAAGATGATTGACCGCATGAGTGAGGTTGAGAAACTTCGCAAGAGTAACGAACGAGCGCAGCATTTCATGCATAATGTTTGGTGGGCGCTGCGCCGAGGATTGTTTCTTGTTCATTTCACGTTTCATAGTATTGCATCAAACAAACCAGACTTACACAGAGCAAGTATTGATTGAGAGAGCGACTTGGTTGGTAAACGAAATTACCACTGATGGATGATCAATGCACCAACATTATGCCGCGCTTGTTCCATAAACGTTTGAATATCATCAATTGATATCTTTAACAGCGGAATCGAACATGACGGTCATGTCACGTTTGAATTTCATGGAAGAGCAGGAACTGGCAATCCGGGCCATCGCGCAGGAGCTTGCCCAGCTGGAGCAACTGGTGCTTCAAGGCGAGCTGATTGCGCCTGAAAATGTTCCGCTGTTCGACGGCTGCATCGAACACGCAATTCAACTCCGAACTCTCATTGGCACACAAACCAGCAACCTGCCACTGCCGAACTGGATGCAAAAAACTGGCAGGCAGGCGGTTGCATTGAGCAGGAGGCACAGATCAGAAATCGTCAAGCGAGCCTGACAAACCGGGCACGCAGGCGAGACAGCAGACATCAACCGAAACCCTGGGCATACGGCGTTGACCTGGATCAGCAATAGTTAGGGGAACAATGACCGTAAACGGGGTGCGCCGTCGGACCAGAAAGAAACGCAGGCTGGTGGAAATAATCGATCACGCTCATCGGCTCGATGCTATTTTTCCAGAATTGCAGGATAATGACGAACAGTTCCTTCAATTGATCATGTTGATTTGGGTGCTCAGCGAAAACGGGAGCATCAGCATGAACAAGCGCCGGTACCTTGCAATGCTGTTCAAGCCAGGCCTGAACCTTCGTGCAGATGATATGCGGTTTGTCTCGCACAGACTCAAAACCCGTGGAATTTCCGACGGACAGGTCAAATGGTTATGTGAATTCATGGTCAGCAGTTTTGCCGGTGAATTGAGAACCAGGCTCGTCGAACAGCTCAATGATATTGCGGCAGATGCTGGAACCGTCACCATCTCGAGACAAAGAAAGATGCTACAGTTTCTAAGCCAGACTGCTTGAGAAACGCCGGCAGGAATTCATCCGCGCTCCTGTCGGCATCAAGACGATGGCTGAACGGGCGCTGCCGGCAATGTGGTGTCTGTAACCCTCAGCCCTTCCAGTAGTTGTTGGCAGCGGCTACAGTCTGGAAATTGGTGGCGACGACCTGAGATGCCATGGTCAGACTGTCGGCATTGTTTTCATAATCCTCGCGTAACCGGCCCCGTACTGCATCATCGGGTTGGGTGAACTTGACCGCCATGCGGCTCAGCTTGATGGCGAGTTGAAACCCCTCCTCGGGGGTCTCGGTTATCAATCCTGGTAACCAGCTCATTTCAGTTGTCCTTGTTGTTGAACGTGTCATCCGGAGCGACACGGCCTTAATTGAACCCAGAAAATTACTCCTGCGCTTTGGAAATGGGCCTTATGCTTTGCCCACAGACCCGGCAACATATCAGACGAAAAACGCAAGGGCGATCCAAAGTGCGATCGCGCCCCAAAAGCTGCTGTTTATGAACGAGCGGAATATGCCGCTGTCTTCCTCAACGCTGATACCCATGCAGCCCAGAACCAAGGTACCGGGCAAAAGAAATCCACGTGCGAGCGCTTTCAAAATAGCCATGGTGTTGTCCTTTCAATATAGGGGAAACTGCAAATCGGCATTCAACAGGCATCCACGACAACCGGTGTGACGGCTAGCAGATGTACCGAAAGGGAAATCGGCGTTTCGGGTTCAATTTATACATTCATTTAATTTCGATGTTTTATGTAACTGAGAAATTTGCTATTTGCAACATACTATTTGAATGTTTTGGAGAGATCATGCGCCTGAATCAAGCAAGCGACTTCGCCCTGCGGGTATTGATGTTGCTGGCCAATGAGAAAGAGCCAATCACGGTTGAGGAGATCGCCCTGCGATTGCGGTTGGTTAAATCTCACGTCATGAAGATTGTCGCCAAGCTGGTGAAAGCCGGGATACTGGTATCACATCGCGGCAGAACCGGCGGCATCAGTCTTGGCAAACAGCCATCACAGATTATGGTCGGCGATGTTGTCCGTGAGATCGAAGCCGATCTGGCAATTGTCGAATGCATGCTCGACAAGGAATGCGGCTGTGTGTTTTCACCACGATGCAGACTGAAGGGCGTCATGGCGGACGCCAGATCTGCCTTCCTCGACGTTCTCGATACCCGCTCACTGCAATCGATTATAACGACGCAATAACAAAGCAAACTTAACTGGTCATACATGTAACCCGTGATGGCACCAGTGATCATGACAGCCGGTCGTGGCAGGCACAGAGCACAACCCCTTGTTGTATAGGGGTCACGGGTGCACAGTGTCAGTTGGGGAATGATCAGCAGATGCCATGGGGCAGTTTCAAGCGAAGACGACACTCTTTATGTTAGCTCTCCGGCATGGCTCTTGCTGACCGCTCCTGTTGAGCGGGCAAGAGGAGGTTTGGCATTGGAGGGGATGGTTTTCACATTTGAGATGGGCGTTGTGGTTGCGACGCTCGCCTTCACGATTTTCCTGTTTGTTTCCGAAATCATCCGCATCGACCTGGCGGCCATTCTGATCCTGGTTCTGCTGGGGCTGCTGAGTTATGTACCCGGGCTTGATACTCTCGCTGACCCGACCAGGCTATTTGACGGTTTTGCATCAAACGCGGTGATCTCGATCATCGCCGTGATGATTGTCGGAGCGGGCCTCGACAAGACCGGCATCATGAACAAGGTCGCGGCCACGATCCTGAAGCGGGGCGGCACCACCGAGGCACGGGTGCTGCCGATCGTGTCCGGCACCGTGGGTGTGATTTCGAGCTTTCTGCAGAATGTCGGTGCTGCAGCCCTGTTTCTCCCTGTTGTCAGCCGCATCTCAGCCAGGACGGGAATTCCGCCGGGCCGGTTACTGATGCCGATGGGATTTTGCGCGATCCTCGGCGGCACCATGACAATGGTCGGATCATCACCTCTGATCCTGCTCAACGATCTTATCCTGACGGCCAATGCAAACCTGTCTCCTGAGCAAAAGATGGAACCGTTCGGGTTGTTTTCGGTAACGCCCATCGGCCTTGCCCTGGTGGTGACCGGTATCGCCTACTTCCTGCTTCTGGGGCGCTGGGTGCTGCCCGGCGGCCAGACCAAGATGAACGTGTCCGCCGGTCAGGGCATGTCAGACTACCTTGAACGCGTCTACGGTCTGCAGGCCGACGTGTTCGAAGTCGACGTGCCGGCCAACAGTCCGCTGGTCGGGCAGCAGTTGGCCGACATCAATCTCAACAACAACCTGTACATCATCAGCACCTACTACAAGGGCAAGGTTTCAATGGTGCAGGTTCTGACCGCCGAAATCGAGGCACCGTGCCGTCTCGCGATCATCGGCAAGAAATCCGTTGTGGCGAGATTTGCCGGCAAGAACAACCTGCGGATGCGGCCGGAACTGGATGTGTTCAGTGAGGAATTTGCCCTGACCAATGCCGGGATTGCCGAAGTTGTTGTACCTCCGGGATCAGGCGTTATCGGAAAGTGCCCGCGCGACCTTTTGCTGCGCAAGACCACAGGCCTCAGCCTGCTGGCGATTTACCGCGGCGAGGAAATCCTCAGTCATGTGGAAACCGAGGACCACGAGCCAACCGCGATTGGCCTGGTGGAATTTCAGGCCGGTGACATGCTGGTCGCCCATGTGAAATGGGACATGCTGACCCGGCTCAAGCAGGACCGTTCCTGGGTCGTTGTCACCTCCGATTACCCGCAGGAAGAGCTGCGTCCGCAGAAGGTCAGCTGGGCTCTGGGGTTCTTTTTGCTCTCCCTGTCGATGATCCTGTTTACCGACGTGCGCCTGTCCTTGTGTCTGTTGACCGGTGCAGTGGGCATGCTGCTGACCAGGGTGCTGAGCATCGACGAGGCCTACCGGTCGGTTGGCTGGAACACAGTATTCCTGCTGGCAAGCCTGATCCCGCTTGGCCAGGCAGTGCAGAACACCGGAACCGCCGCCTGGCTCGCCCAGCAGATCCTGACGATCCTTGACGGCTGGCCGGTGTGGTCGCTGCAAGTGGGCGTGGCAATCCTTGCAACGGTGTTCTCGCTGGTGATGTCCAATGTTGGCGCCACGGTGCTGTTGGTGCCGCTGGCAGTTTCAATTGCGGTGGCGGCAGGCGCCAACCCTGCCCTGTTTGCACTGACGGTGGCGATTTCGACCTCGAATTCGTTTATCATTCCGACCCATCAGGTCAACGCGCTGATCATGGGACCGGCCGGCTACAAGGTAATTGATTTCGTCAAGAGCGGCGGCATCATGACCATCCTGTTCCTGATCGTCTCACTGGTCATGCTCAATGTTGTCTTCTGAGCATATCCTTTCAAATGCCGGAGCACGACGATGAAAATTGACGGCAACTGCCTGTGCGGCCACATCAGATACGAAGCGGTGATCGACCCTTCCATGGTGGCCATCTGCCATTGCACGGACTGCCAGACCCATTCCGGCACAGCGTACGGCATAGTCGTGGGAGTTGTGGACCAGCAGTTCCAGCTTTTGCAGGGCGAATTGAAAGTCTACGCAAAGACGGCCGACAGCGGCACCATCCGGGCGCTGGCCTTCTGCCCTGAATGCGGCACGAGAATTCATGCCACCACGCCGGGAGACAACTCAAAGTTTTTTGGTCTTCGGGTGGGCACGATACGCCAGCGTGATCAGTTGAAGCCGACCGTGCAGGCCTGGAGCGGATCTGCACTGGACTGGGTTCATGATCTCAGCGCCATTCCGCGATCGGACCGGCAACCTGCATCAGGGAAGGCCTCTGACCAGTCTAGTTGACTAGTTTGTGACAACCGCGAGCCGGTAGAAGCCTGTGCTAGACCTCTCCGCTGGCAACGGCAAGCGATCTAATTCCAAATGCTTGCACTTCCAGAGGCCGGCTTGTTGGTTGCAATTGCAAACCAACGCTCAAATTCTTTGTCAATTTCATCCTGACTGTGACCATATAAGACGCGGTCCAGTGATGAAACATAATCACGAAGCAGTTTAAAGATGTGCCGGGCTTCCGCTTCGTCCTTTGCCGCCCACATCGTCCAAGCAGACAGCTTGGCAGCCGGCTTCATCAGCCCACCAAATACTCGCCCGGTTTTCACGTCATATCCTATGGTGCTGAATGCGCCCAACCAGTGCCCATCAAATGGGTAAGGTTTATTGGGCCTGTCCGGCGAGACTTTCAACCACGACCGATATGTCTGCACGATGAGCCTGGCTGTAAAATCGTCAATGAACTTTTCATAGACAGGTTGATAGAAATCCCGCGTTTTAACTGAAAAGTAGATGTTTTGCCGGGCGAACAGTGGTGACGACCTGATGGCCGGAGCTCCCCAGGCCTTTTCCAGAACGGCCACATGGCGGGCATTCATGGCACCACGCCCATTTTTATCCATGTCGCTGGCACCAGCCCACCGGATAACTATTGCTTCTGCAACTTTGCGGTATTCTGCGAACGGAATCCAGTAAGACCTGATAACCAGGTTCCTGATCATGCTGTGCAGGACCTCGTCCTGGGCAGCCGCATAGTGCAGATCTGGAAATCTTCCCCATCCCTTCATATTCGGCAGTTTGGCAATGTCCTCGGGAACCACAAAACCAAGAGGTTGGACAAACGTGATTGAGGCGGGCTCCGATAACAAAAACGGATTGAAATACACACCGTGTTCGGCGCTGTATTCGAACGATACCATCATGACGCCGGCGCACAGCGCAGCAATAAACGGACTTCTGACTTTGGCCATATCCACCTGCTTCAAACCAAATTCGGGTTGGTACTGAATATAACAGATTGACCCCGGAAATTTGCTCACGCTGCCGAGTAAGGTTTCCAGACAGTTACTTGCACTGTTATTTAGGCAACCGAGTATCTATCGATGGCCCAAAGCCAGGTCCCGTCACTTTGCCGTCGGGCGACCTCAGCGGTGACGCTGCCGTCAGGAAGATGGGTTGATGTGAGGGCCAGGTCTCCGCTGATGACAGCCGGACTCTGTTTGCCGGATGTAAATTTTTTACCCGTTGCATTGAAATTTGAAAAAAACGCCCGAATTGCCGGCCTGCCAAACATCAATTGCCCCTCACCGCAATCGAGCACAGCATCGGGTTCATACAGCGCCGCCATTCCGTCGACATCGCCGGCCCACTGCCGTTCTATCAGCAGGCGTTCCAGATCCTGAGGGTCGCACGCCATTTCAAAACCTGCTTCATCAGTCATCAAAGCACTCCTCTGGCAATGACATCACAACAACCACCGTTCTGAATTGCAGTATGTGCAAAACCCGATACATCTGATGCCTGCTGTCTCACATTCAGTCCGGCGTCGCTGCAATCTGCGCGATGCGTTGAAATTTGCGGCGATAGGCAGCAGGAGGCAATCCGACCCGGCGCTTGAACACCCTGCGGAACGAGGCCGGATCTTCGTATCCTACCGTGGCACCAATTTTTTCAATACCGAGGCTTTCACTTTCCAGCATCTGTTTTGCTTCTTCAATCCGGAGTGCCTGCACATAGTCGATCGGTGCATACCCTGTGGCAGTGCGGAACCGCCGGGCAAACGTGCGCGCATTGAGGCCGGAACGTTCAACCATGCGCTCGACCGGATTTCCCTGAGCATAATTGTCAGCAATCCAGCTTTGGCATTCAGAAATCGGGCCATCGGAGTTTTCCATGGGCCGGGTCATCACCGCATACGGCGACTGTCCCTCTGAATGGCCGGAGATCAAAAACACCTTGGCTGTCTCGATCGCCTGGGCCTGGCCACAGAACCGACTGATCAGAAAGATCGCGAGGTCGTGCCACGCACTCACACCGCCGGCTGTCACCACTCCGTCGGCGGCGGACGCCAAACACAACATGGAGTCGCTCTGGAAGCGCACTTCCGGAAAATTGCGCTGGAACATGTCACGGTACGCCCAATGGGCCGTGGCGGCACGACCATCCAGCAAACCGGCCTCGGCCAGCAGTAACGAGCCGGAGCAGACCGAACTTATGAGTGTTCCGCGTTTGTGCATACGGCGCAACCAGGCAATTTCGCGAGGATACCGCCCTTTCGGCGAAGCATGGATGGATGTGTACATGTCACAAACAATAATTGCGTCGGGTGCGTCGATATCTTCAAGCGATGCGTGCGGAGCCACCGGGACATTAGCGACGCAGTGAAACGGCTTGCCCTCGGCTGTCACAATCTGCACGTCAAGCAACTCGCGGCCCGGTGAGCCAGTGGTCATGTCGAGATAAACTGCGCCAGCCGATACCAGAACGTCATAGAGCCCATACAACACTGATGAAGATGTCTCGGGCGCTGCGAGCAGCGCAACAAGAGGTCTGGCAGATTGAGGCATTCGATATCTCCGTTGTCTGATTTGGTTCTATCCTGTCGAATTCGCCTCCCTGCCGCGTCCATTATGCCTTGGTTTTGGCAATTATACCACTGGCGCAGATTGCCCCCTCTCCTAGATTGATCACAGACAATTAATGGAGAAAACATATGAGCGACTTCAATTCAGCCACCAACAGCTTGCGCAGCAGGTTTCACGGAGAGATTTTCGTCGCCGAAGACAACGGTTACGATGCCGCGCGTGCTGTCTGGAATGCTATGATCGACAGGCGACCCAGACTGATTGCACGTTGCCGCGAAGTTGGTGATGTGATCGACGCGGTGAAGTTCGCCCGCGCGCAGGGCCTGCCGGTCTCGATCCGTGGCGGTGCGCACAATGTCGCCGGACATGCGGTTTGCGATGACGGGATCATGATCGATCTCTCCCTGATGCGCTCGGTAAGTGTCGATCAGGAAGCGCGACGCGCTGGTGTAGAAGGTGGTGCGATCTGGGCGGATGTGGATGCAGCAACCCAGCCCTACGGCCTGGCAACACCCGGAGGGTTGATTTCTGACACCGGGGTTGCTGGTTTGACATTGTCGGGCGGTATCGGCTGGATGCGCGCCAAGCATGGACTGAGCATCGACAACCTCATGGCAGCTGACGTCGTCGTTGCCGACGGCGAACTCGTGCACTGCAGCGATACGGAAAACCCGGATCTGCTTTGGGCATTGCGCGGCGGCGGTGGCAATTTTGGCGTGGTGGTGAAATTTGAGTTCGCCTTACATCCCATGGGTCCGGAGGTGATGTTTGCGGCACCGATCTATCCGCTCTCTGCGGGCCCGGAGCCTATCCGGTTCTGGCGCGACTTCGTCGCACGCAACAGCGACCGCGTGGCTTCTTTGTGCGAATTCTCCACGGCCGCCGAAGGCGAGGACTTCCCCGAGGAGTATTGGGGCAAAAGAGTCTATACGCTCGCCTGCGTCTACAACGGCGATGCAGCCGAGGGCGAAGCCTTGTTGAAACCCCTGAGCGAGCTTGCTCCGTTAGCTACTGATTTTTCGGGTCGGATGAACTACGCCGATGTGCAACAACTTTTCGACACCCTTGTCCCGTTCGGCGACTATCGCTGCTACTGGAAGGCGCGCTATCTGTCGGACCTTTCCGATGAAATGATCGATCTGGCGATATCGAATGCCAAATCTGCACCATCGGACAATACGATTTCTTCCCTGTGGAACTTCGGCGGCGCCACTGCCAAAATTCCGTCTGATGCAACCGCTTTCGGGGACCGTTCCATGGGCTGGATGTATTCGCTGGACGCCATTTGGCCGGATGAAGCCGATGACGGCAAAAACATCACCTGGTCGCGGGAAGGCTGGAATGCCGCGGAACCCTATGCGCAGGAAGGGCGGGTTTATCTGAACTTCCCCGGTCATGGGGAGGATGGCGATGACCTGACCCGCGCGGCTTTTGGCGCCAACTACACCAGATTGGCCCGGATCAAGGCGAAGTACGACCCGGAAAACGTATTCCGATTCAATCAGAACATAACGCCAGAGGCCTGAGATGAGCCCGCAAGCACAGTTTCCAACCCCTCATCCAGGCGAACTGTTCCTCACCGAAGGCGGAACCGAGACCGAAATCATGTACAAGCATGGTTTCGAGTTGCCTGAATTTGCGATGTTTACCCTGTTGGAGAACCCAAGGGCGGTGACAGCCATGCGGGATATGTTTCGCAGCCAGCTCGATGTTGCTGCGGAATTTGCGATGTCGATGCTGCTGACTGGTATAGATTATCGCGCCAGCCCGGACTGGGGCGCCAAGCTGGGCTATTCACCGCAAGGGTTGGCGCAGGCCAATATCCAATCCATCCAGTTCCTGCGCGAGCTTGCCGGCGAATATGACGGCCAGATACCGCGCACCCTGATCGGTGGCATCATCGGCCCGCGCGGTGATGCTTACCAGTTGAACAGGACCATCACGGCAGAAGAGGCTGAGGACTACCACAGCGTACAACTGGCAACACTGAAACAGGCCGGGGTGGATTTCGCCTGCGCAGCGACATTTAACAATATTCCGGAAGCTGTCGGCGTCGCACGGGCTGCGAAAAAGATCGGTGTACCGTTGATTGTCTCGCTCACTGTAGACAGCTCGTCACGTTTGAAGTCCGGTCCATCGGTGGCCGATGCAATCGAGGCCATAGACATTGAGACAGCCGATGCGGCGCCAGCCTCCTACTTGCTCAACTGTTCTCATCCAGTGGAGTTTGAACCGGCATTGAAAGCCGGTCCGTGGACAAGCCGTCTGCACGGATTCCGTCCCAATGCTTCGAAAATGGAAAAAATCGCGTTGTGCAAGCTTGGCCATCTTGAAGAAGGTGACCCGGCCGAACTCGGCCGCCTGATGGGCGATCTGGCTCGGCGTTATCCACACATGAACGTCTGGGGAGGTTGTTGCGGAACCGGAGATACTCATCTGCGGGCGATCGCCAAAAACGTCCGGCAGGCACGCGATAAGGTTGTCTGAGATTCTTGATGAGACAACGCGCCACCTCAAAGGATGGCGCATTGTCTTTGTATTGGTTCGCATTGCCTACTTCGCATTGCGGTCCAGAAACCCGATCATGCGGCGGGCAATCCTGGTGCCGTATTCCTCGAGTGCGAAATGGCCGGTGTCGAGCAATTCAAACTCCAGGTTCTTCAGGTCTCGCTTGTAGGGATGTGCTCCCGCTGCCGGGAAGATGTGGTCGTTCTTGCCCCACATCAGCAGTGTCGGCACCTGATGCTTGCGAAACAGGGCTTGCCATTTCTCGTACTCGGGCACGTTGGTGCCGTAATCCAGAAACAGTTCAAGCTGCACTTCCTGGTTGCCCTTGCGGTCAAGCAGGTATTGCACATGCCAGTAGTTGTCCGGGTTGATCTGATCAGGCCGTTGCGTGCCGTGGGTGAACTGCCATTTGGTGGCGTCCAGCTTCAGAAAGCCGCGCAGTTTGTTGGCGTTTTCCACTGACGGGTCAGCCCAGTAAGCCTTGAGCGGGTCCCAGAACTCACCCAGTCCTTCTGCATAGGCGTTGCCGTTCTGGATAATGAAGCCCGACACCCGCTCCGGGTGTTCGGCGAACATCCGGAAACCGACCGGCGCGCCGTAATCCATCAGGTAGACCGAGTAGCGATCGACCTTCCTGGCATCGAGAAGCCTGGTCATCATGCTGGCAAGATTGGCAAACGAATACTCGAAGTCTTCTGCAGCCGGCATGTCCGATGCGCCAAATCCGGGATAGTCCGGCGCTATCACATGATAGTCTTTCGCCAGTTGCGGAATGAGGTTCCGGAACATGTGCGACGACGTCGGAAAGCCATGCAAAAGCAGGACCGTTGGTTTTGTCGGGTCACCGGCTTCGCGGTAAGCCACCTTGACGCCGTCAATCGTTTCGGAGCGAAACGCTATCTTCTCATGCTGGATGGTGACGACAGTATCGGCTGCATGGACCGGTGACGGCAGCAATACAGGCGAGGCAAAAGACAATGCCAGGAGACTGGCGCCGATAAGAGATTTCAGGGAACGGTGCATTTTGATGTCCTCCTTTCGAGGGCTGGTTTGATGAAACATCTGGTGATGTTCTTTCGGGAACGCAGGTCAGGAGCCTTGGCCAAGCGCGGTTTTCAGGTCTCTGTTCTGCTCCTGGAGACGGGCGATCTCGTCACGAACCGGTTGCAATTGCGCTTCCAGTTCTTCAAGCGTCAGTCGTTGAGGAATGTGTTGTGGGCAGTTCCAGTCCAGCGCTTCGACGGCGATGACGACGGCGCGCTCCGGCAGGCCGCGATAACCTTCATCCTTCAGTTGCCCGATCAGTTCCGGGTTCTGCCTGGCATCGACCAGTCGCGCCCTGCCCCAGACCTTGAGGCGCCGGCGGTTGGGATAGTCAACCAGGATCAGGGAAATGCGATCGTTTTCGGAAAGATTTCCAACACTCAGATACTGTCGGTTGCCGCGAAAATCCGCATAGGCGATTGTGCTATCGTCAAGCACTTTTAGAAAACCGGCGGGACCGCCCCGGAATTGCACATAGGGCCACCCGGTCTCCGAAACGGTTGCCTGAAAGAAGCCGTCCATCCGGGAAATGAACTCCGCCTCGGCAGGGCCAATGCGGTCGCCACGATCTGCATCGGGATGCAGGAACTTTGCATAACCGTCAGCAGATCCTTGCTGTTCCTGCACCGCAAGAACCGACGGGGTGAAACTGATTTCTGCAAATGCACGTGACATGATGCACCTTTCGGTTGTCGACCGCCTGGTCGCTCGTTTTCGTTCAGTGACTTAGAAATAGTCCCTTTCAAAAAACATTAGAATTGGTGTAATATTGAATTATCTATTCCGATAAATGGAATAATCATGGATAAATTTCGCGCCATCCAGGTGTTCATCTCAGTCGCTGATAACCGCGGGTTTGCCGCTGCGGCGCGTAACCTGAACATGTCACCACCGGCGGTCACCCGCGCCATCTCCATGCTTGAAGAAGACCTCGGGACACCATTGTTCGTGCGCACCACCCGCTCGGTTCGCCTGACAGAAAGCGGTGAGAGGTTTCTGGAAGATGCCCGGCGTATTCTGCTGGACCTCGAAGAAGCACAGGATGCAGCCGTCGGGACCCATGCACCGCCGCGTGGTGAACTGCATGTCACAGCACCAGTGCTGTTCGGACGGATGTATGTCACGCCCATACTGGGCGACTTCCTCGACCTGCACCCGCAACTGAACGCACGCACCCTGTTTGTCGACCGGGTGGTAAACCTGGTCGATGAAGGACAGGATGTGGCCATCCGGATTGGCGCTTTACCTGACTCGTCCCTGATCGCGGTGCGCTGCGCGACAGTGCGCCAGGTGATGGTCGCCTCCCCCGACTACATTGCCAGGCACGGGCTGCCGACACTGCCGGAAGGCCTTGCCAATCACCAGATCATCCAGGCCACAGGCAACAATCCCGGCAACGACTGGAAGTTCCAGCACAGCGGTAAACCCATATCGGTTCGGCTGGAGCCGCGTGTCCGCATGAACACCAACGACGCCGCAATCGAACTGGCGCTTCGCGGCAGCGGTGTTTCACGCCTGCTATCCTATCAGGTGGCACCCTATCTGGCCGATGGTCGATTGCAGACCGTGCTTGAAGCATTTGAGATGCCGCCGCAACCGGTGCATGTCGTGCATCAGGAAGGCCGATTGGTGTCGGCCAAGGTCAGGGCTTTTGTTGATTACATGGTGCAGCATCTTCGGGAAAGCATCGGTGTCAAACTGCCCTGAAGCGATCAGGCTTTTCAGATAAGCAACATTCGTGCTGGTAGATGCTGAAATGAGCTTCAGCCGAACGGCGGCACATCCCGTTTCAGATCCGGTTCACTATGGGAAAACGTCAATGATACCGTTCCACGCACATCATCAGAGTCAGCGGCAGGAAGCTCTCTTTCAACATGTACCTTCAAGCCTTTCTCCTGCAGGACATCCTGAAACGTCTGCAGCGAATGTGACGGCACCTCAAAATTTATGGTCGCCGCGATGTTGGAAAAGAACGACTGATCAACAATCCAGCCCTTTGCTTCAGAAACAGCGTCACACACCTGAGAAATGGCGGTGTTTCTGTTCATTGCGGTGAAGATGGTGAAACGGGCGAATTTCATAAGGGCAAATATCTCATTTCGCAGTTGTTGATTGCAAGCCGGGTCAATTCCTTGATCTGTATCAACAAAGCCGGTTGAGGGATCGCACAAGCTTCCACCTGATGTGCAAGCAGCCGTGAAGCGCGAACGGTTCAGCCTGACGAAACTGCTTGAGCATTGAATAAAAATAAGAAAATCTAATTGCTAAGATCAGCAAATACGATTTCAACTAATGATGCAGATTTGCTATAAAACTCACAACAAGGACAGGGAGGAGTAAATGTCCAAAACGCCGGGTGGGAACAATCACCCTCGGCACGACAATCGCGATATCCCAGGCAATAAGAAAGCCATAGTACCGGCGCGATATTGCCTCTGGACAGTTGGCTTGCGGATAAGCTGACGGCGATCAGGACATTTGATCTTTCTGGACCCTTGTCACAGCTCAACACTCGAATAGCAGGATGCTTTGCGAAGCATCCACTACCAGCGTCAACGGAATAGAAAACACATCACAATCGGAGACAGTCATGAACGAAATGAGCGCCAGTAAGTGCCCGGTAATGAGCGGGTCAAATATCCAGAAGGCAACCGGCAGCACGGCGAACCAGCATTGGTGGCCGAACCAGTTGAACCTGAAAATGCTTCACCAGAACTCGCCAATGATCGACCCGATGGGCGGCACCTTCAATTATGCCGAAGAGTTCAAGAGCCTCGACCTGGCCGCTGTCAAGCAGGATATCGTTGCTTTGATGACCGACTCTCAGGAGTGGTGGCCGGCCGATTATGGACATTACGGCCCGTTCTTCATCCGCATGGCATGGCACAGCGCAGGCACCTACCGGACCTATGACGGACGCGGCGGCGCGTCTTCCGGTTCGCAGCGCTTTGCCCCGCTGAACAGCTGGCCAGACAATGGCAACCTGGACAAGGCCCGCGCCCTGCTGTGGCCGGTCAAGCAGAAGTACGGCAGGAAACTTTCCTGGGCCGACCTGCTGGTCCTGACCGGCAACTGCGCACTTGAATCCATGGGCTTCAAGACCTTTGGCTTTGCCGGCGGACGCGAGGACGTCTGGGAACCTGAAGAAGACATCTACTGGGGCCCTGAGACAACCTGGCTGGGCGACGAACGCTATAGCGGCGACCGCGAGCTTGCCAACCCCCTCGGCGCTGTCCAGATGGGCTTGATCTACGTGAACCCGGAAGGCCCGAACGGCAATCCCGATCCGGTTGCATCCGGCAGGGACATCCGCGAAACGTTCGCCCGCATGGCGATGAATGACGAGGAAACCGTCGCCCTCACCGCCGGTGGACACACCTTCGGCAAGGCACACGGCGCCGGCGATCCGGAACAGTTTGTCGGGCGTGAACCTGAAGGTGCGGGAATTGAAGAACAGGGTCTGGGCTGGAAGAACACCATGGGCAGCGGCAAAGGCGGCGATACCATCACCAGTGGCATCGAAGGTGCATGGACGCCGACACCAATCACCTGGGACAACAGCTACTTTGACACACTGTTCGGCTATGAGTGGGAACTGACGAAAAGCCCGGCCGGTGCCAATCAGTGGACACCTACCGACGCGTCTGCGTCGAGCACTGTGCCAGACGCTCATGATGCTGCCAAAACCCATGCCCCGATGATGACCACGGCGGATATGGCGATGCGCATGGATCCGGCCTATGAGAAAATCTCCAGGCGCTTCCACCAGAATCCGGACGAGTTGGCAGACGCGTTTGCCAGAGCCTGGTACAAGCTGACCCACCGCGACATGGGCCCGGTTTCGCGCTATCTCGGCGCCGAGGTTCCCGAAGAAGAGCTGCTGTGGCAGGACCCGCTTCCCGCAGTTGATCATGACCTGATCGGCACACAGGATATCGCCGACCTCAAAGCCAAGCTTCTTGGTTCAGGTCTGTCGGTTTCGCAACTGGCGTCAACTGCATGGGCCTCAGCGGCAACCTTCCGTGGCAGCGACAAGCGCGGCGGCGCCAACGGTGCCCGCATTCGCCTGGCCCCGCAGAAAGACTGGGAGGTCAACAACCCGGCCCAGCTGGCAAACGTGCTGAAAACCCTGGAAGGCATCCAGAGTGACTTCAATTCCGGCAGCAAGAAAGTGTCGCTGGCCGACCTGATCGTTCTGGGTGGATGTGCAGCTGTTGAGAAAGCTGCCAAGAACGCCGGCCATGATGTCGAGGTTCCATTCTCTCCCGGACGCACCGACGCCACCCAGGATCAGACAGACGTGGATTCATTTGCCGTGCTTGAACCGGCAGCAGACGGGTTCCGCAACTATCTCAATAGCGGCCAAGGCCGTTCGGCGGAAGAACTTCTGGTGGACCGTGCCCAACTGATGACACTGACGGCGCCGGAAATGACAGTTCTCGTGGGAGGCATGCGTGCTCTCAATACCAACGCGGACGGATCCAGCCACGGTGTCTTCACCGATCGGCCCGAGACCTTGAGCAACGACTTCTTCGTAAACCTGCTCAGCCGGGACACGAGTTGGGAAGCGTCTTCGGGTTCTGCCGACGTGTTCGACGGAAAAGACCGTGCATCCGGCAAGAACAAATGGACCGGCACCCGTGTCGACCTGGTCTTCGGTTCCCACTCGCAATTGCGGGCCCAGGCTGAAGTCTACGGATGTGAAGATGCTCAGAAGAAGTTCGTAGCTGACTTCGTTGCGGCATGGGGCAAGGTGATGAACCTTGACCGCTTCGACCTGGCCTGAGGCGGCCAGAACACCAGATCAGGGCGGCGTTTCAAGTGAACTTGAAACGCCGCTTTTTCTTGTGGCCCTGCCTGTTCCGGGGGATCCCGCGGTGCGATCGCCGGTCTGCGTTAATGGTGTTGAGGCAATTCACTGAATGATTTTCCTTCGGCAATAAATCGCGCAGCCAGGACCAGTGCACCCATGGTGAAGTCCTTGCCGTGTGCTTCGATCATCTCGCCGGAAAGCTCGGCCAGTTTCTCGAACAACCGGTCCTTGTCCTGCTGTTCCTGTGATTTTTTCTCAGCCATCTGTGGGGTCCTTTCTCAGGGCTTGTCTGGTTATGGAAGTCATTTGAACAACTGCTCAGGGATCGAAATGATCGCTGCGACATCGTTGCCGGCTGCAAGGGCCAGGTGTTTACCGTCCCGCGTCCATGCAAGGTTTGTGATTACACCGCGATCTTCACTGTTCAACACCAGTTCATCACGCACACCCAACTGTATCACGACCACAAATCCGTTCTTGTATCCGGCCGCCACGAGATTGCGTTCGGGATGACTGGTCACGGCGCTCACCGGAACCAGGCCGGCCGTACCGCTTTCCAGCGCACCCGATCTGCGGTCTTTCAGGGGAGCTTCGTCCATCGACCATGCCGCGACCCGATAAGCTCCGGATGTCACAAGGGCATTGGCCTTCGTATTCCAGTCTATGGCGCCGACCGGCTCTGGGTAATCGGTCAGTGCGTTGGCATCACCGCCGGGAAAATCAATTAACTGGAAACCTCCGTCCGACAAAGGAACCGCCAGCCAGCGACCATCCGGACTCCAGCTTGGGTTTGCGGGTGTTCCAGGAAATACAAAGTCGGCCAGCTTCTGGCCGCTGGTCTGCATCGACCAGACGGTCAGGCCTTTTTCATGTGTCACGGCAATTGCGTCACCGGCAGGAGAACATCTTACCGCTGATACTGCGCTGCCCTGATCAATCATTGTCCGGGGCGCGGGTTCGCCGCTCTCAAACAGCATCACCGTACCGCCGCCGGCAATGGCCAGACAATGACTTGTCGCACAATAATCCGTGGCGGTGACCGGCGCCTTCACAACAATGCCAAGGTCGGTTTTTTCCCCTTCAGCAGACACCCGGTAGAAAGGACCGACGGGACTGCCGGTGATAAAATCCGTTGCATCAAGCTGACCGAGAAGCAACGGCGCGTTTGTTTCCACATCAACCGATATCAGCGGCCTGGCAGATGCTGTCCTGGGACGGATAGCGGTTCGCCCGTCCTCTGCGTTCACATGTACACGCTGGTCGATCGGGTCGTTGTCGGTTATCGGCGCAATGGCGATTGTTGCATCGCTCAGACAATAAGCAATGGCGCTCTGCTCCACATTGAGAACCATTGAGTTGATCGCAGCACCGGTGGTCCAGGTCCGGGCAAGCAGCTCAAACAGTGTTTGTGGCGCAGTGTCTTGTTTACTCATAACTTCAACTCCCGTTCAGTTGCGCCGCGGACAGGCGCATTTTCGCATTCAAAGTGCGGTTAGTTGCCGGTCCAGCTTCTCGACTTCCCGTTCAAACTCCCTCCGTTCCGCGTCGCACTGTTCCATCTCTGAAATGAGCCGCGCTTCAAGAGCCTTCGATTGGGCATACTCAGCGCGCAAAGCGGCGTCGGCAGTGTTTTCATGCACATTATCGGCACAGCGCTGCACATCCAGACGCACTCCCATAAGGCGTTGCGAATGTTGCAGGTGTAGTGCGTTCAATTGCGAGATTTTCAACGTCACATCCAACCTGTGCTGGAAAACCTCCTGTATCTCAGTGGATTTTTCAGTCATGGCCATGCACCAGTCCAGGCGCTGCCAGCAAAGGGCCGAGCTGACGGAATCCGCCCACAAACCACTGCGGGAAAACCCTGCTGCATTGCTCGATTTGTGGACCGCGCCGAAGGCTCCAATGCATAAGAACTGACGTTGCAGGACCTGAGATCATGGCGCATCACCACGTTTGGCTTGCTGAACCGCACGTTCTTCGGCAACCGCTGCAAGGATGGAGTGCAAACCTTCCACGCCAGACAGGAACTGCTGTTCTGCAACCGCGATATGGGACGACAGAGAGTCCCACAGATCGACCCGGAACAGTTGCATCGGATCGCCAGCCAGTTTTTCAAATTCACGAACCGAAAACTGGTGCTGCAACCCGACGCCCGTTGCTACAAATTCCGTGAGTTCCGATGCATGGGTTTCGATGAACGGCAGCAGCAGCGGATGATCGTCGAAAGAGACGTCGCGTTTGTCCAGTTCCAGGCGTATGAAATTCTGAAAATGTTCCTGTAAAAAATTTCTGCTTTCGCCAAGAATTCTGATTGAGAAAACGATGTCCCGATCTGCTTGTGCGAGAATTTTCTCAGCCACACCGTGGCTGCCGGCTTGCAGATCGGAGAGCTTTTTTTCAGCTGGCATGACGCACCATCCTGTTTTCCGTTACATCTGCATCCCGATAAATAGTTTATGTTTTTCAACATATTAACCGAGCCCTATTTAAATTCACACTGCCCGGCGCAGGTCACATGCAGAAGAGTTTCCAATGCATTTTTCAAACCCGCCTGATCTGATTCAGGATGCGTCAATTTTAAAAAGAGGCAACAATAATATTTCTGATTTTCAATTGCCGGCGCATTTTTCACACCCGACAGCGACTGTTTTCTGTGGCTGGTCCAATGACCTTTCACCCCCTCTCCGCGAGGGGAAAAATACGACGTTGAAAAATCGAAAACACACACCCCGGCACACCTTTGATTTGAGTTGTGTTTTCACGGTCAAATTATCCTTGGCGCATTGCACACTGTTGTAATCCACGGCAATCATGCGGTGCCATCAGCAGCGTACGATTGTCGCGATACAAACGTCCGATAATCGGACGAATCTGACGTTCTGTCCGAAGTGAAAGCGCCGATACTCGGTGTTTTCGAGTTTGGCACGCCCCTTGCAGCGTTAACCTTAATCAACGAACCCGGCGATCATACCGCAAGGGTCATAAGAACGAAGAGTGGGAGGAATTTGCGTGGAGGTCTGAGCCACAAATGTGCCGATCATCCAATCTGAGAGTTTTGGATTTTTGATCATTGGTGGCCTTGTTCATCGCAGCGCCGGTTGCAGCCGGCAAATCGCTTTCTCCCAAATCTTTGCCGAACTGCCGGGTCTGCATATGAGCAGACCAGCTTTCGATTTGTGCGCGCACACAAGGTGCAGAAGTAATTTGGAACGAGATGGAGAACTGGAGATGTCCAAGACACTTACTCTGAATAAGATCACTTCGCAGCGTGGGATTTCGGTTGGTGACGCAGCGGCGAAGATTGCCGATTTGGGTTGGAACCCGTCCTATGTTCAAGAAGCGATGACGTATCCTACCGACTACAAGATTACCAAGACCCCGAAAGATCCGATGAAGCAGGTTCTGCGGTCCTATTTCCCCATGGAAGAGGAAAAGGACAACCGGGTCTATGGCGCGCTGGATGCCGCCCTTCGCGGCGACATGTTCCGCAATGTCGAACCGCGCTGGATCGAATGGATGAAGCTGTTCCTGGCCATTATCCCCTTCCCGGAAATTTCCGCTGCCCGTTCGATGGCAATGGTGGCGCGGCTGACACCCGGCGAAGAACTGCGTACCGGGTTCACCATGCAGATGGTCGATGAATTCAGACACTCGACAATCCAGATGAACCTGAAAAAATGGTACATGGAAAACTACATAGACCCGGCCGGGTTCGATATCACCGAGGAAGCGTTCGGCAAGTGCTACGCAACTACCATCGGCCGCCAGTTTGGCGAAGGTTTTCTGACCGGCGATGCCATTACGGCTGCCAGCATCTATCTCACCATCGTCGCTGAAACGGCCTTCACCAACACATTGTTCGTGGCTATGCCGTCAGAAGCCGCCCGCAATGGCGACTATGCCCTGCCGACGGTGTTCCTGTCCGTGCAGTCCGATGAAAGCCGGCATATCGGCAATGGCCACTCGATGCTGATGTCGATGCTGAAAGAACCGGAGAACTACCAGCTTCTCGAGCGCGATATGAAATATGCGTTCTGGCAGAACCACGCCATCGTCGATGCAGCAATCGGCACCTTCATCGAGTATGGCACCACCAATCGCGACAAGGACAAGGAATCCTATGCGGAAATGTGGCATCGCTGGATTTTTGAAGACTACTACCGCACCTACATGCTGCCGCTTGAAAAGTATGGCGTCAAAATCCACCACGACGATGTTCACGAGGCCTGGAAGCGCATCACCGAGAAGATGTACGTCCACACGGTGGCGCAGTTCTTTGCCGTTGGCTGGCCTGTCAACTTCTGGCGCATCGAAGCCCAGACCGAAAAGGACTTCGAGTGGTTCGAGCACAAGTATCCCGGCTGGTATGCCAAGTTTGGCGAATTCTGGAAGTGGTACGAGAAGCTGAGCCACAAGGGCTCCAAGGTGGTCACGTTCAATGAGGAGGTCGGATACGTTTATCCGCATCGCTGCTGGAGTTGCCTGGTACCGTGTCTCATTCGTGAAGACATCGTGGTCGACGAAATCGACGGGCAGCTTCACACCTTCGCCCATGAGAATGATCGCTGGACCGCAGTCGAAGCGTTCGCTGATGAGTATCAGGGGCGTCCGACCCCGGCGATGGGGCGTTTCAGCGGTAAACGCGAATGGGAAACCCTGTATCACGGGGTGGATCTGGCCGACGCCATAGTTGACCTGAACTTCGTTCGCTCAGATGGAAAAACCCTCATACCTCAGCCTCACCTGCGTTTCGACGACAAGGAAATGTGGACGCTCGACGATGTGCGCGGTCACACCCTGATGTCACCGCTGAAGCTGTTGCGCGACATGTCTCCAGCTGATCGCGAACAGCACCTGGCTGACTACAGAGCCGGTTTCACCATCAACAAGTGCAATTGACCCGTTGATTGCACGGGCGGGAACCGGCCATCCCATCGCCGGTTCCCGTCTAACCCCATAATCTACAAATAAATCAATATTTTGAACTCTCCTGGAAGGCTTTAGGCAACATGACGGATACCTATACAGTGCTGCTTCAGCCGGTTGGCGTGGAGTTTGAAGCTGAAGACGGCGAGACCATCCTCGATGCTGCATTTCGCCAGGGCATCAGCCTGCCGCATGGTTGCAAGGAAGGTCAGTGTTCGGCCTGCAAGTCCATTCTTCTGGAGGGTGACGTTGAGTTGAAGAAACACTCGACCTTTGCGCTGAGTGAAATGGAACGCGATGCCGACCATGTCCTTTTGTGCTGCAGCCTTGCCGAAAGCGATGTTGAAATCGAGCTGCTCAATTTCGACGAGGAACTGCTCTCCAAATCTATTGCCGTCAAGGAATTCGCAGGCGCAATCGCTGGTATCGAGAAACTGACATCAGACATCCGGCAGGTGGATATCGAACTCGAAAGACCCCTCAAATTCTGGGCTGGCCAATATGTCGAGATCACGGTCACAACGTCGCAAGGGCAGACGATTACGCGCTCGTTCTCCATGGCAAATTCGCCGGTCGAAGCCGAAAAACTCAGATTCATCATCAAAAAATACCCGGACGGAAAGTTCTCCAGCGAACTCGACGACGGCGGCATCCGGATTGGAGCCGAAATCACCATCAAAGGACCCTACGGAAGCTGCTTCCGCCGCGAAGGAAGACAAGGACCAATAATTCTGGTTGGAGCAGGTTCCGGCATGTCGCCGATCTGGGCCATCCTGAACGATCATCTGGCCAGTGGCGAGGAACGTGAGGTCCATTTCTTCTATGGCGCACGTACCCAGGCGGACTTGTTCTATCTTGACGAGATCAGCGGCCTGACCTTGGCCAATCCCCAGCTCAAATTCATTCCGGTACTTTCCGATGCCTCGGACGATGCCGACTGGAACGGAGAAAAAGGCTTCGTGCATGAAGTCGTCGATGCACACCTCAAGCTGCTCGATGTGGACGGCGACGGCGATGTCTATGCGTGCGGGCCACCGCCGATGATCGACGCGCTGATGCCCGTATTGTTCATGCACGATTTTGATGGCGACCGCACATTTGTCGACCGGTTCACCGTAGCCAACCAGCCTGATGAACTGCAGCAAAAACTGGAGGCTGTCAGTCGATGATATCGAAATTCAAGTCAGCAGAAACGAAACCGTAAACCCAAGGGAGATCAAAATGCCTGCAACATCAAGCTCAGTTGGATCCGGCGCCGCAGGTGCCGCTGTGTTCGCCGATTCAGACAGTCGCAAGTACCGCTATTTCGACCCTCGCGGCAAACGTGCCTCACACTATGAAGACATGACGGTTGACGTTCAACCGGACCCCGAACGCTACCTGATCCAGGACTGGATCATCGCCTTCCCCAATGGCGAAGGCGCTTACGACAAGTCGGCCACCAAGGCGCTCAGTTCAAACTGGCATGCGTTCCGGGCGCCGGATCAGGAATGGGAACGCACCCACTATCAGCGCCAGTCAAAGATCGAGAGCCTGATCCAGGGAGTTATCTCGAACGCCCGCAAGTTCGGCGTGCATCGCAAGTTCGACAAAGCATGGTGCAAGATCCTGCAAAACCAGCTGGGCGCGTGGAAACATGCTGAATTCGGGCTTGGCACATCGCTGATGCAGGCACAGCGTTACGGCTACACCCAGATGATCAACAATGCGACGTTGACCAACTCGTCCTACAAATTGCGCCTGGCACAGGACATAACCTTGTACCTGGCCGAGATCGGTCTGGACATAGACGGCTGGGATGACAGCGCCGGCAAGAAAACCTGGCTGGAAGACACCATGTGGCAGGGAACCCGTGAGTTCATCGAAACCATCATGGGTGCGGAGGATTACCTGGAGCAGTATTTCGCCATCAATGTGGTGTTCGAACCGCTGGTGGGCGAATTGTTCCGGTCCGGTTTCATGGTCCAGGTGGCAGCCGCAAACGGTGACTCCATCACACCGCCGGTGATCTCTGCCGCAGAAGCTGACTATGAACGCAATCTCGCCAACACGATCGATCTGATGGACCTTCTGATCAGGGATGAGGTGCATGCAGCTCACAACAAGAAGCTGTTTTCCGGATGGCTCAAAAAGTATGAAGCGCTGGCCGACAAGGCAGCAACCGGTTTGCAACCGATCTGGTCGCAACCGCACTCCAAGCCGATTTCATTCTCCGACGTGCAGGAAGTTGCGAAAGAGCGCTTCGGCAAGATCAAAGGCGAACTCGGTCTCTAAACCCACACGAAAAACAACAGGAACAAGCACCATGTCTACAGTAGCAAGAGACGCCACACGGCAGAATATCTTCAAGGATATGAAGCACATCAAGTTCGAAGACACGATCTCGCATCAGTGTGGCGTGACCATGAGCGATTCCGTCGAGGCACGCGCCATTGCGGAGTACAAAGACCAGGACCCGGATGTCACGGTGACCTATCAGCCGGCGCTGATCCGCATCGACGGCGAAGGCCAACTGGTTTTCAAGATGTCTGAAATATCGGAATTTCTCGGCAAGGAAATGACCGCTGAAACCTTCGAGGTCAATTCTTCAACCCACTATGGCCGGATGGTCAGGGTTGACGACGACACCATCATTCTGTTCGGCGACATGGAAGCAATGCGCTCCTACATCGAATAGGCGACGATATCGCAACGCGCGTCCGCCTGCTCAGGCGCGCGTTGCATGTACTTCCGCCACCGCAAGTTACGCAGGTTTCTATTTGGAGGATCACGTTCATGTACAAGACACCCGAAGGCAAGGACATATTTGTTGTCGATGGCCATACGCACTTTTGGGATGGCAGTCCGCAAAATCAGTCGAACATTCACGGCAAGCAGTTTATCGACTGCTTCTATGCCTATCACTCCGCGCTCAGCCCGCCCGAGGAAGTCTGGGAAAAATCGCAATTCGAAAAATACACCGAAAACCAGCTTTACAACGACCTGTTTGTTGACGGACCGGATGATGTGGCGATCGTGCAGTCCACGTACTTGCGGGACTTCTACAAGAATGGTTTCAACACCATCGAGCGCAATGCAAAAGTGGCCGAGAAATATCCTGACCGCTTCATCGTGAACGGTGCATTTGACCCGCGTGACGGCAACAAGGCGCTTGAATACATACATTACATGAAAGAGACGTTCGACATTCAGGGCGTCAAACTCTACACGGCCGAGTGGAACGGAAAGTCCAAGGGCTGGGCGCTGAATGATCCCAAGGCCTACAAGTGCTTCGAGCTATGCGAAAAACTCGGCATTCACAATATGCATGTGCACAAGGGCCCGACAATCATCCCGCTGAACAAGGATGCATTCGACGTTCACGATGTCGATTACGCCGCAACCGATTTCCAGAACCTCAACTGGATCATTGAACACTGCGGACTGCCACGGCTTGACGATTTCTGCTGGATAGCCGTTCAGGAGACCAATGTGTATGCCGGCCTTGCAGTGGCATTGCCGTTCATTCACAGCCGGCCGCGCTATTTCGCGGAGATCATTTCAGAACTGCTGTTCTGGGTTGGCGAGGACAAAATCCTGTTCGGATCGGATTACGCCATATGGACACCGCAATGGCTGGTAGAAAAACTGTGGGCGTTTGAACTGCCCGAGGACATCAAGCAGCAGGCAGGCGTTGATCTGACACCGGAAATCAAGGAAAAGATCCTCGGTCTGAATGCCGCCGAACTCTACAATATCGATGTGGAGCAGCGAAAAGCGACGCTTGCTTCATCGCCCATCATGATAGCGGCCGAATAGCCGTGAACAAGCAACAGGAAGTCCGGGTTTTCGAGGTTGATTTGGGTGACCCGAAAGTGCGCGCTGTGTGGGCACAGATCGAAAAAGTGTGCGATCCGGAACTCGACGAACCGGTAACCGACATGCACTTCATCGAGCGGGTGGAGATTGACCGTGATGATCACGTCACCGTCAGTTTCCGGCTGCCGACATACTGGTGCTCGGCCAACTTCGCCTTTCTCATGGCCAACGATATCCGGGTGCATGTCGAGCAACTTGACTGGGTTTCACGCGCAAGCGTGCAGCTTGAAGACCACATGTTCTCGGAACAGGTGAACACCGGTGTAAACACCGGACTGTCGTTTCAGAAAACATTTGCCGATCTTGCTCCCGATCAGGGCCTTGATGAGATTCGCGAGAAGTTTCGTGAAAAGGCCTTTCAGCGGCGTCAGGAGACCTTGCTGCTGGCATTGCGGAAAACCGGCTGGAGCGACAGCCGGATTACCGCAATGACGCTCGAACAACTGTCAGCTTTCCGGTTTGACGATGACGAGCCGGCAAAGCAAAGACCGCGCTATCTGGCACTTGTCCGCGAGCTTGAACACGCCCTGGCGCCTGATGACCGGGTTTTCACCAACTATGACGGATCGCCTTTGCAGCCGGCCGACCTGGAAGACCACCTGAAAGATCTCAGGTCAGTTCGCATCAATATGGAATTCAACGGCGCGCTATGCCGGGGCCTGTTGAACGCGCGATACAAGGAACTTGAACCGTCCGAAGGCGAACCAACCCTGATTGACTTCATACTGGACAAAGTGCCGCCGACAGCATCCGGCGGGCATACCAAAAACACACGGCAGATATCATCGGATTAACACCATTCGGTTGGCCAACAAAAGTGAGTAACGGGAGAACGATATGTCAAAGCTGCTTCTGCATAACAACAAGGCGCGCCAGGCACTTGCTGCTGGTGTAGGCAAACTGGCAGCGGCGGTCATGCCGACGCTTGGTCCCAAGGGCATGAACGCGATGATTGACCGGCCGATCGGCACCCCGATCATCTCGCGCGACGGCGTCAGCATTGCTTCTGAGGTCGAACTTTTCGACCGGTTTGAAAACATGGGCGCCCAAGTGGTGCGCGAAGTGTCGATGCAAACCAACGAAGTTGCCGGTGACGGTACGACGACGGCCATCGTTCTGGCGGACTCACTGATCCAGAAGGGCGTAAAAGCGCTGGAGGAAGGTGGCCGACCGGTGGACCTGTGCAGAGGCATTGATATGGCCATTGCCGTGCTTGTTGCCAAGCTGAAATCATCTTCGCGCGCGGTAACTGATCCGGAGGTTCTGGAACGCGTCGCGCAGATCGCAGCGACCGATGACAACCTCGGCTCGCTGGTGGCCAAGGCGTTCAACACTGTTGGCGCAGATGGCGTTATCACCACCGATTACGGGGTTACCATCGACACGGTCCTGTCGATTATAGAAGGCATGTCCTTTGAGCGCGGATATGTGTCGCATCACATGGTCACAGACGTCGAGCAGATGCTGGCGGTCCTCGACAACCCCTATGTCCTGATAACCGATCAGAAGATCAAATCCCCTGAGCAACTGGATGCCGTAAGAGCCATTGCGAAACAGGACAATCAGCCACTGCTGATCATCGCAGAAGAGATCCAGCCGGAAACAGTGCAGGTGCTGCTGGAAGAAGGAAGTCCCGGACAGTATGTGGTTGTCCATCCGCCTGAATATGGCCAGTGGCGCACGGCCATGCTGGATGACCTTGGCATATTGCTTGATGGCAAGGTTCTGGCCCGCGATCTTGGCAAGCGGCTGGAAGACATTACCCGCGATGACCTCGGCAAATGCGAGCAGGTGCGTGTTTCGGCATCCGAGACTGTCATCATCCGGGGCAAGGGAAAACCCGAAGTGATCGCCGCCAGGCGCAATCAGGTACAACGCCAGTATGAGCTTGCTCCACCAAATATAGAGCAGGACAAATTACGCGAGCGGCTGGCCAAGCTGTCCGGCGGTACCGCCATCATCTATGCAGGCGGCGTTACGCCGGTTGAGCAGAAACGTACCGTTCAGCTGATCGACGATGCGCTCAGTGCAGTGCGCGCCGCCCATGATGAAGGCGTGGTTTCCGGTGGAGGTTCCGCGCTGGCTCATTGCGCACCGGCGCTTGACGAAATTGCGGCCAAGGCCAAGGGCGATGTTGCCCGCGGGATCGAAATCGTCAGGGAGACCCTGATTCAACCCCTTACCCAGATTGCCCGCAATGCCGGTCGTGACGGAGACGGAATCGTTGAGGAAGTAACACGGAAGAACAGCGGATACGGCTATGACGCGTCCGTCGGTGAGTTCGTCAACATGTACGATGCCGGCATCGTTGATCCGGTTCGGGTGACCTACAGCGCCCTGAGCAACGCCGCATCTGTCGCCACATTGATCCTGACAACAGAAACCCTGATCGGGGACCTTGGTGAAGATGAAGACCCCACTGCAGGTGCCGCGCTGGGCGGAGGTGCTGAAAACCTCGGACGGGCATGACCCGGTTGCCGGACACAGACCAAGACTAGAAAAGTGAGGAACGTTCCATGAAAGCTGCCCTGCTCCACGATTATGATCCGGCGATGAATGTTCAACTGACGCTGGAAGAGGTGAAACCGCCGACCATCAACCGGCCCGACGACGTGATCGTCAAGGTTGGCGCCGCCGGCCTGTGCCGCACGGATCTGCACATCATTGAAGGTGTGTGGAAGAACATCATGGATACGGAAGGCTCCCTGCTGCCCTATATAATGGGGCACGAGAATGCCGGATGGGTTGAAGACGTTGGCTCAGGCGTCACATCGGTCAAACCGGGCGATGCAGTCATCTGTCACCCGCACCGTTCTTGCGGTATCTGCCTCAACTGCCGCTACGGCCATGACATGCATTGCAGCGACTCCCTGTTTCCCGGCCTGGGGCTTGATGGCGGATTTGCCGACTACTTCATTACCAATGAGCGTGCCCTGATCAAGCTGAACCCGAATGTGACCCCGCTGGAAGTCGCGCCCATGGCGGATGCAGGCATTACAGCGTACCGGGCAGCGAGGCGGGCCGCCGAGCTGCTGCGACCCGGAGCTTACTGTGTCATGGTCGGCATAGGCGGTCTTGGCCACATAGCACTGCAGTCTTTGCAGGCAACCTCCGGTTGCAGGACGATTGCAGTGGACCGTGAACCGGCAGCGCAGGCACTGGCCAAGGAACTTGGCGCCGACTTTGTGCTGGATGGCGGACCGGACGTAGTCGAACAGGTCCACGAAATCACTGGCGGCGGTGCGCAGGTGGTCCTCGATTTCGTCGGTGAACTTGGCGTCGAAAATGTCTGCTGGAAAATGCTGCGCCAGGGCGGGCAGATGTTCGTCATCGGCTATGGCGGTGCCGTGGAAGTGCCAACAGTTGACCTTGTCGTACAGGAAATAAACATCGGCGGCAGCTTGGTCGGCAACTTTACCGAGCTGGTTGAGCTGATGGAACTGCATGCCGACGGCAAGGTGAGAATGCACTACACGGAGTACAAACTGAATGACATCAATGTTGCGATTGATGATTTCAAAAACCGGCGTTTCGCAGGGCGCGGCGTGCTTGTGCCATAAATTTCAGCATAAAAATGTCAAAAAATGATATAAAGTGCATAATATCAGCGTTGCATGGCAGGAATTGATCGGAACTGCATCATCAGAAAACGTTGGATCGTGCCCAGGTTTACCGCTCAGTCAGTAACAGGGAGGACCACAGTTGGTTACAATCATTTCGAAAAAGGATGGCCCGCGCCGCGAGCACGCTGATCCCAGACGGTTTGTATCGGAGAACCACGCAACAATCAGGGCGTTGGCTGATCATATTTCCGGCGGCGCTTATTCTGCAAACCAGCACAAGCCCGAACCTCCCAAGCCGGATGGACTGGTGATCCACCATTTCGGTACTGCTGCAGCACCGACTGTAGACCATCCGCCTTATGTGCGCATCAGCCTTAACGGAAGAGTCGTCGTGGTTGATGGCGAGACCCACAAACAGCAGCATCATATTGGCGAAGTGCGCCGGTTCGAAGATCGCAATGAGTTCATGCTCGCCACACGGGAGAACAATTTCTTTTCACCTCTGGAAGATGAAATCAGCGGCCTGCTGAGTGATTTTGATCATCTGATCATTGACGAGGATTTTTCCGAAGGCGACCTGGTTGAAAAAATCGGGCAGGCCCTGGGTCTGAAATAACACATCACGGGGACTTGGTTGCAATCAGGAGTGGACGGCTGCAGGAACTGTAAAGAAGGTTGTCATGAACACCTCAAGAACAAAGACACTGGAAGCGGCAAGCGCACGGGAAACGCTCGAAGATCGGCAAGCCCATGATCAATAGGCCGACTGTTCCCGACGACCCGGTGACTTCCGAAGCCGAGGAAGCGCTGTCCCTGATAGCCGGATCCGGCAAGGTGAATTACAGCGAAAACCAGATCATGACCGCCTGGGAGTCATTCCTGACGGACACCGGCAAACAGGATTGTCCGGGTGTGCGTTCCGTGGTGAAGGACTCATGGATGCGCTGCAAGTCGGTTGGTATCGATGCCCGTGGCACCGGGGCTGTTGTGCGCAATGACGATGACTACCTGCATCAATTGCATGAAAACAATCATGAACTGATCAGGGCAGCCGCTGACTCCATGTCGATCATGAAAAATCTGCTCGACTGTACAGCGGCAATGATCATCCTGACAGACCGCGACGGCGTTATTCTGGAAAACTACGGTGATAACCGGGTCCTGGAGGCTGGCCGTGACATTCATCTGGAAGTAGGCGGACGCTGGAACGAGGAAGTGGCCGGCACCAATGGTATCGGTACCGCGCTGCAGACCGGCAAGCCGATGCTGATCCATGCAGCGGAACATTACTGCCAGGACGTCAAAGGCTGGACATGCGCCGCGGCGCCGATTTTCGACCCGTTTGACGGCAGTGTACTCGGGGTGGTCGATCTGTCCGGACCAACAAAAATCTTCCAGCGTCACAACATGACGGTACCGGTGATTGCGGCCCGCCAGATTGAACAGAGCTTGTTTCAGCGCGGCGCCGATGAACGCCTGCGGCTGATGGAAACATTTCTCGATAATGCCCCAACCCACAATCAGGAAGACGGAATGGTGCTTCTCGACCGTACCGGCAAAGTGGTCTGCCACAAAAACCTGCCAGGCCTGAAGGTGTATGACAAAGGGCAATCCGCGGTCAGCGTGGGAGACGTTCTGTTTACGCCACGGCCGAACATGACCGAGGCAGATGTTGCGGATGCACTGACGCTCAGTGTCACACCGCAGATCATCAGGCAGTTGCGTCTGGACGGTGCGATAGCCGGCACGGTTCTGGTCTACAAGAACGAACGGGCATCCACAGCCAGACTATCACCTGTGCTTCCCGGCAATCCGGATGTAAAGCCAGTGTCTGTTGAAAAGACCGGTGTTCCATTGCCGGTCATCCTGGGAGAATCTCCCGAGATCAGGCGGGTCATTGACCTGATTGACCGGGTTGCCACAGGAAAGGGCTCGGTGCTGATCGAAGGAGAGACCGGCGTCGGCAAGGAACTGTTCGGCCAGTTATTTCATGCGCGAACTGTAACTTCGTCGAAGACCCCGCTTGTAACGGTAAACTGCGGAGCCATCACCAAGGAACTGATCGCCGGTGAACTTTTCGGACATGTACCCGGCGCCTTTACAGGCGCCTTGCGCGACGGCAAACAAGGCAAGTTCGAACAGGCAAGTGGCGGAGTGCTGTGCCTTGATGAAATCGGCGAACTGCCGCTTGACATACAACCGTTCCTGCTGCGAGCGCTTGAAGAAAATGTCATCTACAGAGTTGGTGACACCAAACCCCGCCCTGTCAATGTGCGGGTGGTGGCTCTGACCAATCGTGACCTTTTGCAGGAAGTCGAGGCCGGCCGGTTCCGCAGAGACCTGTATTATCGCGTCGGTGCCATCAAAATAGCTGTCCCTCCTTTAAGGGAGCGTGGAGATGACGCCGCAATCCTGCTGGATTACTTCAGGCACCAGATTGCAAAAGACCTGGATGAACCGCCACTGGAGTTTTCAGAAGCTGCGATGGAGGCTCTAAACCGCTATCGCTGGCCCGGCAATGTGCGCGAGTTGCGTAACCTGGTCGAGAGCTTGCACCTGACATCGCCGGCCGGATTTGTTGATGCATCCGAACTGTTGAACGCAGGCATTGCTGCAGGAGAATCTGATCACTCAGGCTCTGAAGTTTCGCGGACCCCGTCAGACAACCTGAAAGACATGGCCACAATGGAATACCTGATGATCAAGTCAGCAATTGAATCGAATGGCGGCAACCTGACCCTTGCAGCCAAACAGGTCGGCATTGCGCGCAGCACGCTGTACCGCAAGATGCAACAGTTCGATCTCAAGAAGAGCTATAACTGAAACGGCTGTTTTCGAGCCTCGTTACCGAAGCCCGGACCGTCGGGCAATTGTCGTCGGCGAGGCCCGTTCAGCGTCGTCAGCGAGCGGTAACGGCACCTTGCCATAGCGGTGAAACTGTCAGTTTGAATCCCGGTTACGTTGCATCCGCTGCTTTATCTGGCGCTTCTCCCAGTCGACTCCAAACAGAGATAATACCTCAAACACTGCAAGCCCGTGTGAAGCAACACCCAGCCCCCAACCCAGCATTGGCCAGATGAACCACAGATTGTCAGGTGCCATATAAAGATTGGTTGCCGCCATAACTGCGGTCACGATGACGTAAACCGCCAGATGACTGTAAAAGCCTTTGATGTCGCGAACGTATTCAATGGCCTCGTGTTCTTGTTCCGAAAGTTCTTTCTGTCTGTACATACTCGTCTCCTTTGCCAGGGTGGCAATGTCCACATCGAAAACCGCAGCAAGTGCCCCGAGTGTTTCCAGGCTCGCATTGCCGCCTCGTTCAATGCGCTGGATTGTGCGTACGCTGAGACCGCTGACTTCTGCCAGCGTCTCTTGTGACCAGCCCTTATCGATACGCAGTTTGCGAACCAGCATTTGGCATACTCCTCAGGCATTGAGCTTTGGTATGACGAGCTTTGACAACCATACACCGGATTGCCACGCCAGCCACCCGTCACCGACACGACAGGAACGCGACGGGCCGCCCGATCACGAAGAACGAGCGGCCCGATTTCTCACGCTGGCAGTCACCAGACGGTTAGAGGATTAGCTGAACATGTCCGCTGATATCGCGGTGTACCAGGATTCAGACTCCTCATAGGTCGCCTTGCGCAGAGCTTCATCTTCACCGGTCTTGGAAATGAACTTGTCGGCGACTTCGATCTTCTCCTCACCGGCCTTGTAGTTGGCGCCGACTTTGACACCGTCATTGGCGTCAATCAGGCTCCAGCAAGTGTTGGCAAAGCGCGGGTCAAAAACCTTCGATCCGGTCAGCGCGCCACGGATTGCCATTGCCGCCACCTTGGCCTGGCTGTTTGCCGAGAACCCGGATTTCGGCATTGCCGATGCGACAGATGCATCACCCAGCACGTGAATGTTCGCATCCGCCTTGGATTGCATGGTTGCGGGCACAATCGGACACCAGTCGCCGTCAGTCAGGCCGGCACGACCGCAAATCGCACCTGCTTTTTGAGCAGGCACGACAGATGCTGCATCGGCCTTGAACGTATCAATGTCGGTTTCGATTTCCATCGTGTCCATATTGATGTTTTTCACCCCGCCGGAGACCGAGGCGGGAATCCATTCGATCATGTCGGGATAGTGTTTCTGCCAACCTTCTTCAAACAGTGCCTGCTTGGAGAATTTTTCCTTCGGATCGAGCACGATAATTTTTGCCGTCGGGTTTTTCTTCGACAATACGTGCGCAATCATCGAGATGCGCTCATACGGCCCGGGCGGGCAGCGGAACGGGTTGGGCGGAGGCACCATGACGAACGTGCCGCCTTCGCGCATGTTCTCGACCTGTGATTTCAGCAGCGCCACCTGGGTGCCGGACTTCCAGGCATGCGGCATTGTATCCTGACCCTCGACCGAATAACCGGCAACTGAATCGTATTTCATATCAATGCCGGGTGAAATAACGAGCCGGTCATAGGCGACCCTGGCGCCGGACCCCAGCTCCACTGTCTTTGCGGCACCATCGACAGAAACGGCCCAGTCGTGAATGACATTTACACCGTGACCGGCAGCCAGGGCATCATAGGTATGACCGATGGATTCATAGTCACGCAAACCGCCCAGATACAGGTTTGAGAAAAAGCAGGTGTAGTACTTCCTTGTCGGCTCAATCAGCGTGACATCAATTGCGCCCTTTGAATCCTTGGCGATATAGCGTGCGGCGGTCGCACCGCCGGCCCCTCCTCCTATGACAACGACCTTCGGTTTCTTGCCCTGGGCATAAGCCGGCAGGCTCAAACCGGCGGACACAGCGCCCAGTCCAAGCAGTCCGGCGGTAAATTTTCGTCTGTCTACGATAGCCATATTCATCCTCCCAGATTTCCTGACTGTTGATTTGGATGTGGCGCTCCTAGTCAGGAGGTTTGAGCGCTGAAAAATAGGCGGCCAACGCGGCAATGTCCTCATCAGACAGTCGCATGGCAACGGTTTGCATTGTCGGGTTTTCAAGTTGCTTGGACCGGTAGAGTTTCATCAATGAGATGAAACCTTCTTCGTTCATGCCGGCAATTGCGGGAATTGTGCCGGTGACGGCAGACTGATGGCACGTCACGCATTCAGACGAAAGGTACTGTCCGTACTCGGGATCACCTTCCGCAAAGGCTGATCCCATCAAGCAAACATAACTGACGGCCACGGTAGCAGTACGCACAATCTATCACCATACATATTCATATTTATCTATGTAAGAGTGTGGCAAAACTGCATTCCCGTCAAGCCTCACAAATCTCCGCACAAACACAATTCGGGCAACCCTGCAGCGGTGGTCCGGCATACTACATCATGACCGCACCCTGACAGCAACAGACTGTCCGTGTTGACATCACAGAAAAAATCCAATTGAAAACAATGAACTCGATGCAAAATGAACAAGCCGTTAGCAGGGAACCACAACAATGGATTGGCGAACAAAACTACTAAGTCCTGCTCCGCACGCACGGCGGGACTACAATTCCCTTGCGACGCCGGTATATAGGGGCTCCACGGTTGTATTCGATAAACAAGACGCAGTGTCCGACGACTGGCGACAGGCGGAGAACGGCTACACATATGGCTTGTACGGCACCCCGACCACTCTTGAACTCGCTGCGCGAATTGCCGATCTTGAAAACGCGCGCCACACCTTCATTGTTCCCGGTGGACAAGCCGCAATTGCGCTCGTCTATCTGGCCTTTTGCAGGACAGGTAGCCACGCTCTGATTCCAGTATCGGCCTATGGTCCAAACCGCGAAATGGCAGAAGGGCTGCTGCGCGGATTTGGTGTCACTGTCGAGCCATACGACCCGCTGATCGGCGCCGGAATCAAGGACCTGATAAGGGACAATACAACACTGATCTGGTGTGAGAGTCCGGGGTCAGTGACCATGGAAGTTCAGGACGTCCCGGCCATTGTCGGTGCCGCGCATGAACGTGGCGTATCGGTCGCACTGGACAACACCTATGCAGCAGGCGTCCTGTTCGATGCGTTTGCCCATGACGTAGATGTCTCCATACAGGCGCTGACCAAATATGTGGGCGGCCACAGCGATATACTTCTCGGCTCTGTCTCGGTACGTGATGAAGCAGCCTACCAGACACTGGGGCCTGCTTACCGCCAGTTGGGTCTGGCGGTTTCTCCGGATGATTGCAGCCTTGCCCTTCGCGGCCTGCAGACACTGGCCGTACGTCTTGATCAGCTGGAGACATCAACACTTGCCGTTGCAAACTGGCTGGCAGAACTCCGGCACGTTGAAGTGGTGTTTCATCCCGCGTTTGCCTCATGTCCCGGGCACGAGAACTGGAAAAGGGACTTCACCGGCTCTGCAAGTGTGTTTTCCTTCATGTTCAAAAACGACATATCACCTGCCCAGGTTGAGGCCATCATCAATAGCCTGCAAATTTTCAGGATCGGCCTCAGCTGGGGCGGTGTGACCAGCCTGGCGGTCGTTTATCCGGATCTCGACAGACCCGGCCAGGATTATGGCGGCCGATTGGTGCGGCTGAATGTGGGGCTGGAACAGCCAACCGACCTGATCCGCGACCTGGAAGACGCAATGACGAGTATCTTGGGATAGGCATGCCTGTGGCCGGGAAGAGGCCGATGCCGACTACTGACTTTCCAGTTCCCCGGCCAGGAAGTCGAAGACCAGACGTACGCGCCGGCTGGTGTTTAGTTCGCGGTGAGCCACAAGCCAAACCTCGATCTCGAAAGGCGGCAGCCAGGGTGCAGCCAGTCTCACACCGGGTTCTGCATCACCGACCTGTGTAAGCATCACACCAATACCCATGCCCTGCTTGACCATCTGCCACTGCACAATGTGGTTGCTGCATATGATCGGGAAATGCTGCGATGTCACTTTCAGGCCCAACTGGTTCAACCCTTCCACATATTGTTCGGAGTGCTCAAAACCGAGAAACTCGGCCCGCAACAGTTCTTCACTGTTTTGAGGATTGCCAATCTGCTGAAGATAGCGGTCAGAGGCATAAAGGCCCAAGCTGTGACTGCTCAGCATACGGGCAATCAGATCCGGATCGGTTGGCCTGCCGGCACGAATAGCAATGTCAGCCTCACGGCGGCGCAGATCACTCACATTGTTGGTTGCAACGACCTCGACCGTGATACCCGGTTCTGCAGCACGTAATTTCGCCACGATGGGCGGAAGAACAAAAGCTGCCGTGACCTCGGTCGCCGTTATGCATACTGCGCCCTCGACCTGCTGCGACTGTCCCGAAGCCGTCAGGGACACACGACCTGCCGCCTCCCCCATAGCCCGGACGTGCTCGACAAGCTCAAGACCGCTGGCAGTCAGCTTCAGGCCATTGCCAATGCGCTCAAAGAGCAGGACACCGACTTCTTCCTCAAACGCCTTGACCTGCCGACCCAGTGTTGGTTGTGCCATGCCCAAAGCCCTGGCTGCTGCCGAAAGCGATCCCTCTTCGGCAGTTACCAGGAATGCACGTGCGCGATTCCAGTCGAATTTTACAGCACGCCAATCCATGCAATTTTGCATACAGTATATTCGAATTTAGTCAATTCACCATTCGAATTCGCAGAGCTACTTAAATGCCCAACATCGTGCTTTGTCAGGTCCGAACAACATCGGGAGACTGGAAAAAACACGAAAAACATCTTTAACTAAGTTTGGAAACTGCACCATGACCTCTACGGATTACACAGCCGATATGACAAAGCCCTCTTCGCGCTTCTGGGACAAAATCGCTGACCGCTATGCCCGTCAACCGGTCAAGGATGAAACCGCCTACCAAGAGAAGCTGCAGTTAACACAGTCCTATCTGCGACCCGACATGAAGCTGCTGGAATTTGGTTGCGGCACCGGAACCACTGCACTCAAACATGCACCATTCGTGGATCGTATTCTCGCAACCGACATTTCAGCAAGGATGCTGGAGATTGCCGAGCAGAAGGCAGAAGCAGCCGGCATAGGCAATGTCGTGTTTGAACGTGCTGCCATCGACGACTTCACCGTGCCTGACAACAGCTTCGATGTTGTGCTGGGCATGAGCATTCTTCACCTGCTGGCTGACAAGGACATGGTGATCGCCAAGGTGCACAATATGCTCAAGCCTGGCGGTATCTTTGTGTCCAGCACGGTCTGCCTGGGTAACACGATGAGTTTCTTCAAGCTGATTGGCCCGTTGGGGCATGCGCTCGGGGTGTTGCCACTGCTGAAGGTATTCACAACACAGGAACTGGTCGACAACATCAGGGCACGTGGCTTCGATATCGAGCATGAATGGAGTCCGGGCAAAGGCACAAGCGTGTTTATCGTGGCCAGAAAACCCGCCTGAAGCAAAGTCCATCGCCCGACCAACAATAGCCCAGAACACCGGCAGGTTATCCATGCACAAACCAGCCAGTTCCGTCTCGCTGAATCTACCGACTGGCACCGAAGCCAGCACTGATGGCAGAATAAATGTGTTCGCCCACCGGCTCGGGTCCTGGCATTTGTCGCTTCAGCGCCAGCCCTACGATCCGGCAAACCTCACCACCAGTTACGATCTCGCCGCAGCAGGTTGGCACGACAGGATCGACCAACTGAGCTATCTGCCTGCCTACCGGGTGTTGCTCAAACAGGCACTGGCACACTGGCCGGCAACCAGGCCAGTGACGCAACTGAAGGCGTTGGACTGCGGCACCGGCACCGGCGCCCTGTCTGAAGCACTGGCGGGCGTTTGCGACGGACCGTTGAAGGTCGATGCAGTCGATATTTCACCGGCCATGCTGGATAAGGCCGGAGCGAGATTGCAACACATCGGCCTCGACGTGGCACTGCGCCAGGCGGACGCCCAACAGCTTCCTTACGCCGACAACAGTTTTGACATTGTCATGGCCGGACACATTCTGGAGCATTTTCCTCATCCGGTTACGGCTTTGTTGGAGATGGTCCGTGTGGTCCGTCCGGGCGGTCTGATTTTTGCCTGCATCACACGCCGCACCTTGCCGGGTTTGTGGATCCATCTTCTCTGGAGAACCCACATGGTCTCTCCCACGGAAGCCAAACACTGGCTGCATCGAGCGCAACTTGAGAACGTTCGATGCATAATGCCTGACCACAAAAGTCATTTCCGGAAGCTGAGTGTCGCGTGTTGCGGTGTTAAACCGGTTCACCTCCCGACTTGAAGTAATCCCTGTAGCGAACAGCTCTATTGAGCTGCGATAACTGCGCGATCAATAACCCGCAGCGGTTCGTTCGCCCCGGTCTCAACAAAAATCAACTCACCCGATTTAGGAAAAACACCTGCCAGTGCGGTGATGTTGACCTGGTGTGTCACCCGAACCAGCGGCTTGTTTCCTGAGCGAACTTGCAACCAGCATCACCGCAAGGGCCGCCGCCCTGCGAGGGGTGCGACGCTTGCTCAAGAACCTGCTCCCAGTGCCTCATCAATCGCGCCGCGCACCTGACTGCTTGTCGGTTCCACAGCGGTTGCGAACGTCGCAGCGATGTCGCCGTTGCGGTCCAGCAGGATTTTGTGGAAGTTCCAGCGTGGTCGGGCTTTCTGTCCGGCCTGCTCTATCGCCCATTTGTAGAACGGATGAGCGTTGCGGCCCGCAACATCGGTACGGTCCGCCAGCGGGAATGTGACGCCGTAATTCAATTTGCAGAAGTGCTTTATCTGCTCGCCTTTGAGCGGCTCCTGGCCGCCAAAATTGTTTGACGGGACACCAATCACCGTCAGCCCCTTGTCCTTGTAGTCCTGCCACAACTGCTCAAGACCCGCATACTGCCCGGTGAAACCGCATTCGCTGGCGGTATTCACTACAAGCACGGCACGATTTCGGAACCTGTTCAACGGCAACGGTTTGCCGTCAAAGCCGTCGAAGCCGAATTGAAACCCGGACGGCTTGCCCGCCTTCACTGTTTGACCGGGAAGACATGCAGCACAAGCCATCATTGTGGCCAGAAGCGATCGGCGATTCAAAGTCATTTTATACTCCATTGACTTCTGGATGACGCGTCACCAGGCAATTTCCTGTCCGTCATAAGCGTAGAACGAGCCGGAACTGTTGCTGTCGGCCCTGTCGATCACATCAAGCAGCAGTCTGGCAGCATTGTTTGCCGACAATAGGGTCCGGTCACCGGCAAACGGCGCAGACAGCGGCGTCTCCACGGTGCCGGGATGCAATGCAAGGCATATTGCCTGCGGCCGCTTGCGGGCTATCTCGATGGAGGCCGTCTTGAGAAACATATTCAGTGCCGCCTTGGACGCGCGATAACCGTACCAGCCGCCAAGGCGGTTGTCCTCAATGCTGCCGACACGTGCCGAAATCGTTGCAAACACACTGCGTTCATGGCGCGGCATCAAATGATGAAAGTGCTTCAACAGCAGCAGTGGTCCGGTAGCATTGACGGCAAAGGACCGGGCAATCAGATGCGGACCGACGGCGGAAATGGATTTTTCCGGTTGCATACTGGCGTCATGCAGCAATCCTGTAGCGTCAACGATCAGATGGACCGGACCTGCTTCGGCCATTGCCGCAGCGGCCTGCTCTATCGATGCTTCATCTTCCAGATCGAAGGCCGGAACCGCCGATCTGGAAAAACCGGCAACCTCGCCGCACGCACTGTCGGCCTCAAGAACGTTACACATCTCCCGACCAATTCCGCCACTCGATCCGAAAACCACGGCGCGAAATCCGATGGAGAAATTATGGAAAGACGACATCTTGGTTCCAGCCCTTTAAAGTGCGCGATTGCTTTAACACTACGGCTCGGGAGTTGCACTGGATTAGGATCAGTCCCGGGCTTCGTTCTCCATCCGCCGAGACCATGCGTCGGCCAGGTCAACCAGCACGGTTTTGAACTGACGTTTTGCCAGCAAGAAAAACAGTGTACGGGCAAGAAAACCGCCTTTCGGCATTGCTTCAATGTCTATTGAGAACTCTGACCCAGTCCCTTTCGGCACAACTGACCAGCGGCCCCGGAGATCAGAAATGGGGTACGGATAATCCGGTGCCTTGGTGTCGATTTTAAAACCGTATTCCCGACCTGCGTCAAAATAATCACAGGTCTCTGTCCAGTTTTCACCCTTCGGGCCGAAGCAGCGGCGCTGCATGCCGATCCCCTCACCTGAAAGCACTTCGACTTTTGAGACATTGCTGGCGACATCAGCATAACCGGGATGATCGGTCATGACGTTCCATACCGTTTCGGCTGGCGCATCAACCGCCCGCACGACCGTTGCTGTCAGTTTCCCTTCTTTCGAGAGAATGCTGACCCGGCTTTTCGGCGCAACGATCCTTCCGGCGCCGGCATATTGTCCAGTTGCAAAAAAAGCTACGAAAGCGGCGACAACCCCGATCATGAGCAATCCTGTGCCAGTAATGACATGCTCGGCCAGGAGAACAATGGCGGCGCTGGCGATCAACCAGGCAATATCTGCAAATACGATCAGCATGACCTCGCCTTTCGTCACAAGGCGATTGGTCGCCATCAGCGAGAGGTTCAGTGCGAACAGGATCAGGCCCACACCAAGCAGTCTCAGAGCCAGAGGTTTCCAGCCCGCCGGATCTGTAAAAATCAGGTGTGCCGTGGCGTCGGGGAAAACAATCAGCTCCAGTCCAATGAGTGCGGAGAATGCTGCGTTGAGTGCCATGAAGGTGCGGGCTGTGGTGGTTGCCGACATATCAAATCCTTTTCTGATCGGAGTTTGCGGAAAGGATTTCAGTCGGGCCGAATTGTATCAATTACCTCCGATGTCATGGCCAATGTCGAGCCACTCAGGAAAACAGACGTTTCGGGTGTTTCTGACCCATGCCCGGTCCGGTTGGTTGGCGACGCGCGACAGCTCTGCTAAACGATGGTCATGGACAGACTTGCCGTTATCGCGGACACGCACGGAAACAGCTGGGCCCTGAAGGCGGTCCTGGATGATATCCGTCAGCGCGGCATCGCAGATATTGTCAATCTCGGTGACAGCGCGGATGCGGATATGGATCCGGGCGGAGCGCTCGCGTTGTTAATAGATGGCAACGTACCCAGCATTGCCGGCAATTATGAAACCTTCACTGACGGCCAACTCACCACAGACCAAATCACCTGGTTGCAGGGGTTGCCGAAAACTCTCGATCTCGGTCCGGTATTCTGTTGTCACGGCACACCGGCCAGCGACACGCAGGAACTGATTGAAAAAATAACGCCGGGCCGTGTCGAAATTGCCGATGTCGAAGAGATCAGGCAACGTCTCGACGGCGTCAAACATGATGTGGTTCTGTGTGCACATAAACATGTTCCACGCCTCGTGCGGCTACCAACCGGCCAGTTGATCATGAACCCCGGCAGCGTCGGACTACCGGCTTACTGGAACGACGAACCGGTGCTGCACAAGGTGGAAGCCGGCAGTCCCCACGCACGCTATGCGATCCTTCGCAAAGCAGCAGGTGGCTGGGACGTTGATCATATTGCCCTGACCTATCGTTGGGACCTGGCCGCCGCTGCCGCCCGCAAATCAGGACGCGACGACCGGGCAAGTTTTATCGAAACCGGGCGGGCGCAAATCCCCGATGGTTTGACGGCCACATGATCCGACAGGCGATTGGCCATGAATAATCCAATGCTCATTCCTGGAGGACCAAATCCATGAGTATCATTAGCCGCGTAGCGGTTCATGCGTTTTGCTATGAGCTTGAAAACTTCGGCCGTAACATCATGACCTATGCCAAAAATGGCCGTTTACCAGTCACCAAATTCGTTACGGTGATCGAGACCGATGACGGATTGCGCGGCGAGTTCGCGCCCCACTACATGGCCAACGCCATGACATGCGCACAAGTCAGCCAGATGGCCCCGATGCTGATCGGGCGCAATGCCGAGCACCGCTGCAGAATTTTTGAAGACTTGAAGAACGCCTTTCGCCATTTTGACCGTGCCGGTATCGCTGCGATTGATGGTGCGCTTTGGGATCTTGCCGGGAAAAAATACAATTGCTCGGTTGCCCAATTGCTCGGCGGATACCGTGACAGGATACCCGCCTATGCCAGCACATTTCCGGGCCAAAGCCTGCCCGGTGGACTGGACAGTATCGAAGCCTATGCAGATTTCGCGCAGCAATGCCGGGAGCTGGGATATCCGGCTTTCAAGATACACGGCTTCTGGGACGGCAAACCTGACAGCGAAATCGCCATCATGACTGCGGTGCGCGATCGGGTCGGAGACAAAATGCGGCTGATGACAGATCCAGCGTCCTCACTACCGACTTTCCTGGACGCAATCGAAGTTGGCCGGGCCTGCGATGATCTGGGTTTCTTCTGGTATGAAGATCCCTACCGGGATGCCTCTTCAAGCGCGTTCGGGCAGAAAAAACTGCGTGACTTCATCAAGACGCCGCTGCTGGTGTCAGAGCACATCAGAGGCTTTGAGCAAAAAGCGGATTTCCTGATAGCCGGTGGCACCGATATCGTCCACATCGATCCGGAACTGGATGGCGGTATAACCGGCACCATGAAGATTGCGAGCTTTGCCGAAGCCCTGGGTATAGACGTGCAGATTCACACTGCCGGTCCGATGCACCGGCATTGCCTCTCGGCGATCGTAAACACCTACTATTATGAGATGGGGCTTGTCGGGCCCGGCATGTTCAATTCAATGCAGCCGCCCATTTATACATGCGGTTATGGTGACCAACTGGAAGACATCGACAGCGATGGCTGTGTCTCAATCCCGACCGGACCGGGTCTCGGTGTCACTTATGATTGGGATTTCATAACCAGCCAGCAGACCGACGTGAGCGAAATTTCCCGCTGACCTTTACCATGATTTAATTAGGCCGATATCTGCGATTATCTATATGAGACGGACAATGGCGTGTGCCGCAGGATCGGCATGCAAGGCGGAATCCAAAAACCCGACAGGGTGAAGGTGCCGTCTTACAGAGATTGGGAGAGCGATCATGCTGGTTAACCGCCGCAGCGTGTTGAAGGGGTCAGTGGCTGCCACTTTCGCAGGAGCCACAGCAGGCCTGATGCCGGTGAGCGCGATGGCGACCCCGCTGGCAAGACCCATCGCCTCAACAGGTGAGATGCTGCCGCTGGTGGGTTTGGGCAGCTGGATAACCTTCAATGTCGGCAACAATCAAAAACTGCTGGATGCCAGCAGTGACGTGATGGCCGCCTTTTTTGAGAGCGGCGGCAGGGTGATTGACTCATCCCCCATGTACGGCTCGGCACAGGCAACAATAGGATACGGTCTGAAAAAACTCGGCATGCCCGAAGCCCTGTTTTCAGCAGACAAGGTGTGGACCTCATCTGCGGGCAATGGCGGGCCCCAGATCGAGACATCGCGCAGCCACTGGGGTGTCCCGAGATTTGACCTGGTCCAGGTGCATAACCTTGTTGCGTGGCGTGAGCACCTTGAGTTGCTGCAGACCATGAAAGCGAACGGTGATTTAAAGTATATCGGCATTACAACATCACATGGCCGCAGACACGCTGACCTGGAAGACATAATGACATCGCAGCCGGTCGATTTCGTGCAACTCACCTATAATGTGGAAGACCGCGAGGCAGAACAACGGCTGCTGCCGCTGGCCAAAGAGCGAGGCATAGCGGTGATTGTAAACCGCCCGTTTCAGCGCGGCTATCTGGTTGACCGGCTCAGTTCCAGCCCGCTGCCGGACTGGGTGGCGGAAACAGGTGCATCAAGTTGGGCGCAATTCCTCTTAAAATTCGTCATTTCCCATCCAGCCGTCGCCTGCGCCATTCCGGCTACCAGCAAGGTGGCGCATGTCCGGGAGAACCTGGCGGCGGCATCAGGGATTTTGCCGGATGCAGCGTTGCGTAGGCGTATGGTGGACTATATCGGGCAACTTTGAATGGCTGAGTGGTCAAGTTACTCGCTGTCCGACCTGCTGCTGTTTTCACTGCAAGCCTATGTCGGGCTGTTCGAACTGCTGAACACGACGCTTTGGCCCGCCCACCTGATCATACTGGTAGTGGGGTTGGGCATTGGTCTGTTCGTGTTGAGACCAAGTGATACGAAGTGTCGGCTCGTCTGGGGCCTGCTTGGCCTTTTATGGATATGGACCGGCTGGTACTTCTTTCACGTGCAATACACAGTGATTAACTGGGCTGCGGCTTATGTTGCGCCTGTGTTCTGGGTGCAGGGGTTGTTGTTCGTCCTGTTTGCCGTCGCCCCTCGATCTCCTGACATCCGATTTACCAGGACTGCAACAGGCCGGGCAGCCATTGTGTTGTACCTGTTCGCCGTGGTCGGTTACCCGGTTGCAACTCTGGCGCTGGGACGGCCGCTGAACAGCGTCGAGTTTGTTGGTATTTCACCCGATCCAGGGATTGTCGCAACACTTGCCATCCTTGCCTTAAGCCGCGGCGGTTTCATCTGGCTGGCGTGGATTGTGCCAATTCTGTGGTGTGTGCTGACAGGACTGACACTGTGGATGTTGGACTCGCCGGAATTCTTCATTGCCCCGCTGGCTGGAGTGGTGGCTGTCGCAGCGGTCGTGGCAGGCGGCATATGGCGGCATCCAACCTGACCGGAAGGGCCGCACAGTAGTACCTTCCGGACAATATCCCTCCGGCAAATCCCATCCTTTGCACGTTAACCCGCCCTCAGCGCCAGAAACTGACGATTCTGGAAGACGCAGTGCCTCACCAGGTGGAAGCAGGCAGTGTTCGGGAACCACATGCAAATTGCGGCAAACTGCGGGACGCAAAGAATCTGCCCCCAACACAACAGACCAACAGATTTTCGAGCCAACTTCAGATGGCACGGTTGTTGCTATGATCTTACGCAACAAACGAAACCTAATGGCTTGTATCAAAACGAAACGGGGCTACGGCAATGACTGACGACAAACCTGCGCAAGCGGGGATCTACAAGAAGCCTGGCAAACAGGCACAAATCTATATGTGCGAAGTTCGACCATTTGTCTGGTCGGTTCGCGATGAGAGCAACACCAAGGGCGGATTGTTTCGCTCAAAACTCGATGCATTCCGATTTGTGCAATCAGAGTTTTCGCAAGACACGAAGGTTATCCGAACCGGCAATACCCCCATTGCGTCGCAATCCAACAATTCCACATCCCGTTCCAGACGGTCACGCGCACCTGTCGCGAACCGGCAATGCCACCTTATCCAACGCGATATGTCACCAAGGAGACCTGCTATGAAGACCACCCGCACAACAGCCCCTGCCCCACAAGCAGATATCTTTGCGCAGAGGGAATCATCGGTTCAGTCCTACGCCCGGGCTTTCCCTGTGTTGTGCGACCAGGCCAAGGGCGCGGTTGTCTGGGACAAGGATGGCCGCAGGTATCTTGATTTTCTGGCCGGTGCCGGCTCTCTCAACTACGGCCATAACAATCCGGTGCTGAAACAGGCGCTGCTGGACTACATCGCCGGCGACGGCATTACCCACTCCCTGGACCTGCACACCTGCGCCAAGGAGAAGTTCCTGCAATCGCTCAATGACGCAATTCTGGAACCGCTCGGACTTGACTACAAGGTCCAGTTCACCGGACCAACCGGCACGAATGCCGTGGAAGCCGCGATCAAGATTGCCCGCAAGGTTACCGGCAGGTCTACGGTGATTTCATTCACCAACGGGTTTCACGGTGTCAGCATGGGCTCGCTTGCGCTGACCGGTAACAGCCACTTCCGC
>JBDWCA010000004.1:0-338777 GCA_039978075.1 Anderseniella sp.
TCCCCTGCAAACCGGGACTTTAGGAGGACGGCGTGTAAAACCAAATCACACGCATACTGTTTTCCGTCCTAAAGATGTAGAAATCAACCAACAGATACACCTCCGGTCCACTATTTTGAAAAGTGTGACATATTTGCCACACATGGCCGCTAGGGCAAATTTTCACTTTGGCAAGCGTGCCGATGCCTGACAAATCGCTCATATCCGCATAATCGCTGCAAAGCGAAGATATGTTCGCGGTCGTATTTTGGCTCAGCAATCCCTAAAAACTGCTGAATTTCACGCTCACGGACAACGATTTCCACCGAGGCGTCCCTCATAGGTTCACGCTGGAACTTTGCACTGAAATCACGATTTATTCGGTGTATTGGCAAATGGCTGTATCATTCCGCAATTGTTGCGTGGCGACGGTGGTCCTGTGGATGAAACTGTGTGGATAGGTGGTTTAAAACTGTTGTGAGACGGAATCAGTGCTGATTTCATTGGCTGCGAGCGATATTTGGCTATTTACCAATTGATTCCTGCAGGCGACTGCGTGCAAAAAGCTGGAACTATGCCCGGGCTCCGGCAGTTCGGCTGCATGCAGAGAAACGTTGTTAGTGAGAGGAATTTCCATGGCGAAGAACATCCGGCTGGAATGGTTGCTGCCATGCCTGATCGTGCCTGCTGCAATGGTAGTTGCCGGTACGGCCAACGCAACTGGCGAGACCACAGGAACTGCTGGCGCAACTGCCGGACAAACTGTGGTCCAGACAGACGCTGCACCACCGCCCGCGCCAACCGTCAACAAGACATCCGGGCGTTCTGTGCGTCCATCCATTACCGGAACCTGGCCGGAAGGTGATGGCAACAGGCTGACTGTCGAAATTGCCGGCAAAACCTATCAACTTGGCAAAGACGGTGAACTCACCAGTGACGGCAGTGGCAACTGGACACTCAAACTCGGTAAAGATCTTTCCGACAATACCTATGACGTCGTGGTCATTGTTACGGACCAGGCCGGGACCAGTTCGGCAGACCGTGGATTTGGCGAGGTGGTGGTAGACACCTCGGCGCCTGCAGTACCAACGGTCAACACCCTGCTTACACGTCAGCGCAAACCGGTGATCACCGGCGCATGGCCATCCGCGGAAGCTGAAAGTTTAAGTATTTCAGTGGGTTCCAGAACATATGTAGCAGGTGCCGGGGACGGTCTGGTAACCGACGGCAACAACTGGACCCTGCGGATCAGCGAAAACATGGACGATGGTACGTATAATGTGTCGGCCAAGGCCATCAGTTCAACCGGCAGTGTTGCCGTCGACGCCAGCGACGCCGAACTGACGATAGATGCAACGCCACCTGGCGTTCCGACCGTCAACACCTATAAGTCCAAGCACCCGCGTCCACTGCTGTCAGGCACCTATCCTGAAACCGATGCTGTCACTATGGCGGTGTCATTCGAAGGTGAAACATATGCCATGGGCAGTTCTGATCTGTTGACATCGGACGGCAAGGGCAACTGGTCTGTGCTGACGCCGAAAGATCTACCGCCTGGCAGCTATGATGTGAAAGTTGTGGTTGCTGACAAGGCCGGAAATCAGCGCTCGGATACAACGACAGGCGAAATTGAGATCGTGGCCCCGGAACAAGCAAAACCCACAGAGCCGGCCAGTGCTTCGCAAGCCGTGTCTGCGAGCCAGTGTCAGAGCTTATTTGATAATGTCCTGGCAGATCAGCAAATAGAGTTCTCGCCGGGAAAATCCGGAATGCAGGGAAAAAATGAAAACCTGTTAAACAGGCTCATGGGTGTGATCAAACAGTGCGGGAATGTGAAAATCGAAATTGGAGGTCACACCGACTGGCAGGGTCCGGGAAAATATAATCAGGAACTGAGCGAACGGCGCGCCAATGCGGTGCGAGATGGGTTGCTGGCCCGTGGAGCCAGTGCAGACAATATATCTGCAGTCGGGTATGGTGAAAGCCAGCCGATTGCCGACAACCGGACCAGAAAAGGCCGCGCAGCCAACCGGCGCACGGAATTCAAGATCCTGGAGCAGGATGGGTCCAACTGAACCGATCCTGATCCAAACTGAGGGAGTTGAACAATGAATGCCTGGAATTTCAACGATGCGATGACCGTTGCCGGCCATAACTGGCACTGGCTTGCCGCTGCAATGGTGTTGGGACTGATTGTTGGCTGGGTGACATGCCGCAGTGCCGACGCACACTAGAGCAACTTGGGTTCAAGTGAACTTGTAAAATTGCTCTAACACTCTGAAAACGGTCAGGTTTATTGTCTTTGGTTGGTTCAACCGAAACCTTCCTGATCTAAAAGAAACTGGATTTACCTGAATTTATGGGCCTGATCCGGGGGTATGCAATCAATCAGCACGTTGATGTGCTGTAATAGGTGGAAAACTGAATTTCGTGATTTTTGACTGATACGATCAAAAATCACTCCGCTCCAGGGCGCCAGAATCAAAGGGAAATGGACAATGCCGCAACTCACACTTGAACTAATGCTCTTGATGTTGCTCGCGTTTTTGATCGGGTGCATTCTGGGGTGTCTGTTCCGCACCATGTTTGCGACCGATCAATCGCCTGCAGCAAAGCCTGCGGAAACCAGTGCCGGTAAAACCGAAACGGTCGCTGCTGAGACACCTCAGCCAGCCCCCGAACCAGCGGCTGTTTCAAAAGCCAAAACAGCGCCCGAACCGAAACCGGCTGTATCGAAACCGGCAGCAACGACGGCTGCTGCGCCCGTGTCCACGGGCAAGGCGGTTCGTCCAAAGGGGTTGCCTGGTGCGCGAGATGGTAAAGCCGACAAGTTGCAGATGATTTCCGGTGTTGGTCCGAAACTGGAGAAAACACTGCACGGTCTGGGCTATTTCCACTTTGACCAGATTGCGGCGTGGGGCAAGGATCAGGTTGACTGGGTGGATGAACATCTGCGCTACAAGGGTCGAATAGAGCGGGACGAGTGGATTGCCCAGGCAAAGCTGCTTGCCGCAGACGATATCGAAGAATTCAACAAGCTTTATGGTGCAGGTGGTTCGGCAAAGGCCAAACCGGCAAAGTCGAAGCCCGCCAGGAAAAAGAAATAGCTGAACTTCCGGCGTCCGACGGTGTTGGCGCAGCGAGTGCCATTTGAAGCACGTGCATCCTTTCAAAGGAAGGCAATTGCTTCGCCTGCTATCAGCAGTCGGAAATCAGCGACGCGATTGTCTTCTTGCCCTCTCCACACCCTGAGGCGGGCGCGGCGGTAGTCGAAGTGCCTCCGCTCTTGCCACCCCCCCGATTAATGTCTCGAAGCATCGTGTGTTTCCGGTGTCCCAGCCGCGTACGATACACATGCACGTTCTGCATCACTTTTTGCACGTATTTCCGGGTCTCGGTGATCGGGATGGATTCAATCCAGTCAATGGCATCAACTTGCCCCTTGCGCGGGTCGCCGTACGCCTTCAGCCATTTGATGGTGTTGCCGGGCCCTGCATTGTAACTGGAAAAGCCCATGATATAGGAGCCTTTGAACTCTTTTATCATGTCACCAAGATAAGCTTCGCCCATGGAAACGTTGAGTGAGGGTTTTGATGTCAAGTGAGCTGTCTTGTAACCGCGTAACTTGTATTGTCTGGCGATCAGCTTGCCTGTTCCCGGCATGATCTGCATGAGGCCTCTGGCACCGGCGTGACTGCCAGCCACAGCATTGAATTCGCTTTCCTGTCGTGACAGGCCCAGAATGACCGCACGTTCGACCTTGTTGTTGATGGTTTTCCAGGCCGGCACCGCATTCACGGGATATGCCCAGTTGTCGACATCAAGTCCGATGCTGCCGAAAGCCTTGGCCAGTCTTACGGCCGCAAAATTTCCGGCATGGGTATGAATGTGGTCAATGGCGGCGGCGGCTTCGTCACGCGATTTGATGGCTCGGGCGATCGGAAACAGGAATGGGAAAATCTGGTTTTTTCCGCCTGCACGGGCCAGCAGGTGGGCAGCGCGGAAAATCTCAACTGACCTGACGCTTTGCTTGGCGCTGGCTGTTGCCTTGCCGGTGACAATCTTCAGCGGTTTTTTGCCAAGGCCCAGTTTTGCGAGCGACAGCTGACCATAAAACAAGGTCGGTGAGGCCGCAGCCATGCGGTAGGCTTCTTCAGCGCGGCTGTTTTCTCCCTTTGCCGCCCGGGCACGACCAAGCCAGTACCAGCCTCTGGACCGGTCGGTCCGCGTGGTTGCAGCTTCGGTGATGCGCTTGAAATGCACTGCCGCCTTGCCGGGATTTGACAATTTGCGCAGGGCATACCAGCCGGCCAGGAATTCGCCCTCGATGAACTGTTTGCCGGAACTATAACCATGAGCGGCCATCATCTTGTAAATGCCGGGCCAGTATTTCTTGTACTGAGGGCCAGCCAGATGGCGTGCGGCCAGGCGTTTTTCAACAAACCACTGATCCGGATCAACCTGGGCCGCGTGCGACTTGGGCGCCTGTTTCAGCAAGTTGTAGGCGGATGTGTGCTTGCCCTTGCGGCGCTGCCAGCGGGCATAGGCGTAAACCATGGGCGGATGATTTCGGAATTTGGCGGGCAGCTTCTTGTAGTGTGCCGGTCCGGTCTTCTTGCGCCGGATCAGGGCTTGGGCTGTTCTTGCTGCCTTGGCATGTGCCTTGGACACATATCCGGCCGCACGGATGGCCGCATTGGTCTCCTGGGCCATGACAAGCGACCACATGCGTGCCTTGTGATCAGCCGTGCTCAACAAGTGCCTGAAATCGCTGGCGATCTGCTTTTCAAGATGGGCCGCCAGCTTTGGATCAGCCCAGGCTTTCTTTATGGAACTTTTCGCGGTCGCTTTGTCGCCGCGGGCCAGAGCCAGCCGGGCATAGGCCACATGGCCTTGCGAAGAAATCGGTGAAAAACGGTTGTAATGGCGCGCAACGGCGTCAATCGGCGTGGTTTTTCGCGCCAGTATGGCCTGTGCCATCCGGGTCAACGGCTTTGTCGCCGGCCAGTCAGGGTTGGCGATAACGAAATTCATGATCCTGTCGGCGCCGGCATCGGTGGGGTTTTTGCGGATATAGAGCCACTCTACCGCCTTCAGTGTTGCCTGATCTTTTGACCTGGAAGCCAGATCAAAGGCATTCCGCCAGTCTTTTTTGACAGCGGCCTTGAGTGCGCGAACCGACAAGGCGTCATTGCGGGCCGGCGAGCGCGTTTTGCTGGTTGTCAAAAGCTCCTGGATGCCGGATGCATCTGCGGCATTTGACGAGCGCGCTGACGCATCATCGGCAAAGTTACCAATACCTGCCAGGCCCAGCGCACCTGCAAGTGCCGCCCGCCTGAGCGTTGAAAATCCGATAGATGTCAAATTCATGCCGTCCTCGCGCCGCCGTGAAGCCGGACACAGATACCGTGATTCTGTGGTCCGCCAGGATAGATTTCGGTCAAAAAGATCTGTGATCGTATTTTTGACCACTCTGAACAGATTAAGGCCATTAGAGCCTGCACTTCTGTCTACTTTACCAACTAACATTGCTCACCCTGTTTTCAGGCAGCGCACACTTACTTGGCGTCATCACGACTAACCACAGATTGAGGCTGCGATGTGGCCGCATTTTGCGGGGCCGGGGATTGAACCTTTCGGTTGCCGCAACGCAGCGGCGGGTCTATGGTGCCGCGCTCACATTGGGGACATTCAGCTGCACAGTTCGTGTTTGCGCATCGATGTCCTCAATGTCTAACGCAGTAAAGTTTACGAATTGTTGAGGTTTCGAAATGGACGCACGCTTTTACGGCTCTTTTCCCGCGCTTATTACCCCGTTCAAGGACGGCAAAGTGGATGAAGTCGCATTTCGCAAACTCATCGAGTGGCATATTGCGGAAGGAACCCACGGAATCGTGCCGGTGGGAACAACCGGTGAATCTCCGACGCTGAGCCATGACGAGCACAAGCGGGTCGTCGAAATCGCCGTTGAAACCGCTGCAGGCCGTATTCCGGTGATTGCCGGTGCCGGGTCAAACTCCACAGCAGAAGCGGTTGATTTTGCCGTGCACGCGAAGGAAGCTGGTGCAGATGCGGCTCTGTCAGTCGTGCCTTACTACAACAGGCCAACCCAGGAAGGCCTGTATGAGCATTTCGCTGCCGTGGCCAGAGCCGTGCCGGAGCTGCCGGTTTTTGTGTACAATGTGCCCGGGCGCACTGTCGCGGAAATCTCGGTCGAGACGCTGGCCCGTCTTGATAAGGATTTTGCCAATATCATCGGCACCAAGGACGCCACTGCAGACCTGGCACGGCCATCACTGCAACGTCTGGCGTCAGGTGACAAATTCATTCAGTTGTCGGGTGAAGACGGAACGGCACTGGCATTCAATGCGCATGGCGGTACGGGATGCATTTCGGTAACAGCCAATGTTGCACCGCGCCTGTGTGCGGAGTTCCAGGAAGCAACACTTGCCGGCGATTATGCCAAGGCGCTTACCATTCAGGACCGGTTGATGCCGCTGCATTCAGCTCTGTTTTGTGAGACCAGCCCGTCTCCGGTCAAATATGCGGTCAGCCTTTTGGGTCATGCACTCGAAGATGCGCGGCTGCCGATCCTTCCGGCAACCGAAGGCGCGCGTCAGCAGGTCAAGGCCGCCATGGTTCATGCCGGTCTGCTGAACTGACCACCAAAGCGGGTGCCGTAACATGTCTTCCAAAAGTGGTGGTGCGAAACGGCGCTCGGGCAATCCTGTCATAGCAGACAACAGGCGTGCCCGGTTTGACTTTGAAATCATGGACAAGCTGGAAGTCGGTGTCATGTTGACCGGCACCGAGGTCAAGTCGCTGCGTGATTCGAAGGCAACCATCGCGGAAAGTTATGTCCAGGTCAAAAACGGCGAACTGTGGTGGGTGAACGCACATATTCCGGAATACAACCAGGGCAACCGCTTCAATCACGAGCCACGCCGGGTGCGCAAACTGCTGGCCCATGCCCGCGAGATTGCCCGGCTTGGCCAGGCGGTGGACCGGGAAGGCCTGACCATCGTCCCGCTGAAAATCTATTTCAACGAACGCGGCCGGGTGAAGCTGGAAATTGCCACGGCCAAGGGCAAGAAAGTTCATGACAAGCGCCAGACGGAAAAGAAACGCGACTGGCAGCGCGACAAGGCACGACTGATGCGCGAAAAGGGCTGATTTCCAAACGTATTTGCTCACCTCAACCGGTTTCCACGGAGTTTGACAATGATTACCCAGAAAGCAGGTCTTCTGGACCAGGTACGGGACCGCTTTGCCCATGTGGATACGTGTCCGTTTCAGGGGCCGCGAGTGTTTTTTGAAAACGCCGGTGGAGCGCTGACTCTGAAATCCGTGGTGGATACGTCTGCCAAGTTTGCCGCCATTCCCGACAACCAGGGCCGTGATAATCCGGCTTCGCATCAACTGGTTGACGTTATCAACGCCTCCAAAGCCAGAATGCGGACCATGTTCAATGCGCCTGAAGGTCAGTTCTTTGTCGGTGAAAGCGGCACTGAGCTTTTGTTCCGTCTTATCCGTACAGCCATAGTGGGTGCAGAGCAGGGGGGCTCTGTGCTCGGCTCCACGTTGGAACACCCAGCGTCACGCAGTGCAGCGACGAAATGGGCAGATGTGACCGGCCAAGCTTACGTGGCAGTGCCGCATGATGATGCCACCGGAACCGTGACGGCGCATGACTATGCTAAGCACATGACACCGGATGTGCGGGTTGCCACGATCATACATACATCTCCCGTCACCGGCATGTCGGTTGATGTAGCAGCCGTCTCAGCCGCCATTCGTGCCGTTTCACCTGATTGTTTCATCATTGTTGATGGCATTCAGCATGCCAGCCACGGGCATATCGACATCAAAGCCTGTGATGTGGACGGGTATGTGGTGTCGCCCTACAAGGTGTTTTCACGCCATGGCTACGGTGTTGCGTGGGCATCGGACCGGTTGACCGCGTTGCCGCGCGAAGCCCTGATTGACGGACCGGCAGAGAACTGGGAACTCGGCACACGCGATACCGGTGCCTATGCGACGTTCTCCGATGTGGTCGATTATTTCATATGGCTGGGTGAGCATTTTACTGACAGCGATGACCCGCGCACGCAGGTCGAGGCGGCAGCGGCTGCGATCCACGATCATGAGAAATCCCTGACGGATGCCATTCTGCACGGTGTCGGAAACCTGAAAGGCCTGGCTGAAATGCCGGGTGTGACAATCATCGGCGGGGTCGACAATCCGGCGCGTGAGGGCCTGGTGTCGATGAACGTGGATGGTGTTGATGCACTGGACCTGGTTGCCGCGCTGAACGAGCAGGGCATTCGCACCCATGTCAGAAAAGCCGATCACTACTCCGGCAATATTCTCACACCGCTGGGCTTGCCGTCGTGCGTGCGGGTATCGCTGTGCCACTACAACAGCGAAGGGGAAGTGTCGCAGTTCCTTGCTGCCGTTGCAGAGATCATCGCAGATCAGAGTTAGGCAGGTGTGCTGCTACCGGGACGCCCGGCCCATCGGGTATTGAGATAGACCGATTGCAGGGTTGTGGTTGCGCAGATGAACAGACGGTTTCGCTTGATGCCGCCGAATTCCACATTTGCAACGACCTCGCCCGTCAGCACTTTGCCGATCAGTTCGCCCTCTTGCGTGTAACAGTGAACGCCGTCTGCTGCAGACGTCCAGATGTTGTCGTGAACATCTACCCGGAAGCCGTCGAACAGCCCCTGGGTTGACGTGGCGAACAATCGTCCATTGTGCAGGGTGTTGTCGTCACCAACGTCAAATACCCGGATGTGCCGGGGGCCGTCTTCGACATGGGTTGCACCGGTATCTGCGATGTACAGCAGGCTTTCATCAGCTGAAAAAGCCAGGCCGTTCGGTTTGACGAAATCTGTTGCCACGGCAGTGACCGCACCTGTTGCCGGGTCAATCCGGTAAACATGGGAACCGTCCATCTCGGGCTCGCACTTGTCGCCTTCATAGTCACTGTCGATGCCGTAGGTCGGGTCGGTAAACCAGATCGATCCATCGGATTTCACGATGACATCATTGGGAGAGTTCAATCGCTTTCCATCATGGTGAGATGCAAGTGTTGTTACGCTGCCATCTGTTTCGATGCGACTGATCCGGCGGCCCTGGTGTTCGCAACTAACAAGACGCCCTTCACAGTCCACCGTGTGGCCGTTGTGAAATCCGCAAGCGGACTGAAATACCGAAACCGATCCATCGGTTTCATCATACCGCAGCACCCGGTCATTCGGGATGTCTGACCACACGAGATAGCGCCCGGCCGGGAAATAGGCCGGCCCTTCCGCCCACCTGCTTCCGGTGTAGAGCACTTCCTTGTGGACGTTGCCGCCAACATAGCGGGTGAAGCGTTTGTCCAGAACTTCGAATGTGTCAGTGATCATGATTGCCCTTCCAGGTTTACTGTGTGACTTTCTGGTTGCGGCCATAAACCAGCAGCATCAATATAATGACGGTTCCATAAATCACCTGACGCCCTGCTTCCGGCATCTGCATGATGGACAGCACGGAGTTCAGCAGGACGATCAGGATGACGCCGACCAGCGTGCCCAGATAGCGCCCCCGGCCGCCCAGGATCTGGGTTCCGCCAATGACAACGGCCGCAATGGCCGGCAGCAGGTATGCATCTCCCATGCCCTGATAGGCCTTGGTCGAATAACCGGCCAGCAAGGTACCGGCGAGCCCCGACAGCATGCCACACAGGCAGAAGGCGATGATGATGACGCGCTTGGTCGGCACGCCTGCGAGATAGGCAGCCGCCTCCTTGTTGCCGATTGCATAAATGTACCGCCCGATTGCTGAGCGATTGAGCAGCATGATCACACCAACCGACACGACCGCCCACACCAGCAGGGCAACCGGAATACCGGCAATCTTGCCAACTGCGAGGTATTGCATCAACGGTGTTGCCGCCGTTTGCGGGGCGAATCCGCCTGTATAGGCAACCATCAGGCCGCGCATGACCGCGTTGACGCCAAGTGTGAAAATCATTGACGGGATGCGCAGATAGGCAACACCAAGCCCGTTGACCAGCCCAACTAGAAGGCCGACAGCAAGGCCGACGGGAATGGCTGCAGCTCCACCGACGGCAGTAGCCATCATGGCAGCAGCAGCAACAGTCCATGGAATGGACAAATCTATGTGGCCGAGCAGGATGACCAGCATCATGCCGGCTGCCACGACACCGAGAAAGGCGCCGACCTGAAGCTGCTGAAGCAGATAAGCTGGTGACAGCAGGGTTGCGGTACCCTGCGTAATCAGCGTGTAGCCGGTTCCGATGGCCAGGATCACCAGGATGAAGCAAGCCGCGACAATTATCGGCTTGTCATCGGCAGAAATGGCGAAACGGCGGGTAGATACTGGTGTGTCTTGTGTTGTCATTGCCGCCTGCTATCTGAACGATTCAAGGGTGTTTTTAACGCGAAGTACGCTAAGCGCGCCGAGACTGACGGCTGCCAGCAGAACCACTCCTTCGAACAGGGGCTGGAGGAGCGGATCGATTTCGAATATTCGGAAATTGAACGAGATCGTGCGCAGTACCAATGCGCCGAAAATAGAACCGATTGCAGAGCCGACGCCGCCAAGCAATGAGGTTCCGCCAATCACCACGGCGGCAATTGAATTCAATGTGTAGGCCCCGGCCTGGGGAATGTCGGCATTGCCGGACGATGTTTGCAGCGCCAGGTAAAGCCCGCCAATGCCGGCGAAAAAACCACCAAGGGTAAATGCCGCAAGCTTGGCCCGATTGATGTTCAGGCCGGACATATAGGCCGCTCCCTCGCCGGAGCCGACCGCATAAACCGACCGGCCGGTAACCGAGCGGGCAAACGGCATCCAGATGAAGGCCGCCGTTATCAGGATCAGCAAGAGGGGTACCGGTAACCAGGCAATCGGTTGAAACCATGCGGCCTTGCCGTCGTCGAACAGTCCGTAGGTTGCGGCTACTTCAAACAGATCGTTGGTTGCTGCCCATGACAGATCTCCATCAACATTGCCGCCCGGGCTTGGCCGCAGGAACAAGGCGATCCCCATGAATATTGCACCGGTTGCCAGTGTCGCGATGATTGGCTGAATGCGTCCGTAGACGACGACACATCCATTGATGAACCCACACAATGCACCCGTCGCCAGGCAGGTGATCATGCCCAGCAAAATCTGTATCGGGCTGCCCGAGAGCAAATGACTGGCGAGGCAGTTGACCAGCGTCATGATGGCGCCGACGGACAGGTCAAGTCCGCCCATGAGTACCGGCACCGTCTGGGCCATGGCAACCATCGCCAGGGTGAAGACCTCGTTGGAGTTCTGAATGTAGACGGCGGTTGAAAATCCGCGTGGATGATTCATGTTGTAAAACACGTAAAACGCGATGAAGCCGACAATCACCAGACACAGTCCGGTATTCTGCGCGACCCTGACTTTCAGATCGGAAAAGTATGTAGCCGATGTCATGGCGTTGCCCCGTTTATGTTAAGCGCGCTGGTGATGATGTTGTGCTCGGTGATGTTTTCACCTTCGAGTTCGCGCACGATCTGCCCGTCATACATGACGACAACCCGGTCACAGCAACCGATCAGTTCTTCATAGTCGGTGGAGTAAAACAGGATCGCGGCACCTTCTTCGGCAAGATCGCGCAGCAGGTGATAGATTTCCTGCTTGGTGCCCACATCAATGCCGCGGGTCGGATCGTTCAGCAGAATAATTTTCGGATTGGTCATCAGCCACTTGGCAATGACCACCTTCTGCTGGTTGCCTCCCGATAGTGTCGATACCGGATCGGTGATGTTGCCAACCTTTATCTGCATGCGGCGAATGCCGTCTTCGGTTGCAGCCTGGAGTGCGTGCCGGTCAACAAGCAGACCACGCGACAGGCGATCAAGTGACGCCACCGCCAGATTGTCTTCAATCGACATGGGCAGCATCAGCCCTTCGATCTTGCGATCCTCCGGCACCAGCGCCATTTCGATACCGGCCTTTTTGGCATCCAGTGGCGAGTTGATCCGAGCCGGCCGGCCGTTGACCGAAATGGTGCCGGATGTCGCCTTCAAGACACCGAACAGGCCGAGAAGCAGTTCCTTCTGCCCCTGACCGTCAAGGCCGCCAAGCCCGACGATTTCACCAGCCTCGACATTCAGGTTGAGATTGCTAAGGCGATCATCCCAGGAAAATGCCGTCAGTTCCAGCGCCTTGGCTGGCTGTTCCTCTCCCGTTGTTTCAGAAGATCCCGGGTCGGGCTTCGGTGGAAAGTGGGTGGAAATTTCGCGACCGATCATCATCTGCACAATCTGGTCCGCCGTGCGGGTGCCCTGATCGAAAGTTTGCACGTGCTGTCCGTTTCGGAACACCGAGCACCTGTCTGCAACCGCCTCGATTTCATGCATGCGGTGCGAGATGGTCAATATGGAAATGCCGTCATCGCGCAACAGGCGCAGAATTTCAAACACCCTGTCTACGTCGGTAGCGGTGAGGGCGGACGTTGCTTCATCCAGAATGAGAACTGTCGGGTCTTTGGCCAGCGCCTTGGCGATCTCGACCATCTGGCGACGTGACAAGGGCAGGTCGCGCACCAGGCTCAGCGGATTGACGTCCTCACAGCCAATGCGGGCCAGCAGGGTCTCGGCACGGCGGCGCTGTGCCCCGGCGTCGATCAGGCCAAACCACCGGGGCGGATCGGCGATGGAAATATTGTCTGCCACGGTGAGATCCGGCAGCAATGACAACTCCTGGAATATGCAGACAATGCCGGCTGCGTTGGCTGCTGAAGGCCCGGCAAAGGTGATTGGATTACCGGCCAGTTTCATCACCCCCTCATCGGGGGTGACAACGCCTGACATGACCTTGATCAGTGTCGATTTGCCGGCCCCGTTTTCGCCGAGCACGGCATGGATCGAACCCAGATCGCATTTGAAATCCACTGCGTCCAGTGCCGTCACACCACCATAGCGCTTGGTGATCTGCGATAGCGACATGTGTGCTGATTGGGCAGTTTCGGAATCGTCCGATCGCGCCGTCAGATCGTCGTCCAGGCTCATCCTGACACCTTGCGTTGTTTTTTGGGAAACCAGAAAGGGCCCCGCACCGCAACAGTCTGGCGTTGCGATGCGGGAACTTCAATGCGTAAACAACCGGGTCGATCAGTTGTTTTTGGCGTCCTTGGCCATGATCTCACGAGCCGTGATATTGACCCCACAAGGCGGGAATTCGTTCACGGTAAAGAAGTTGTCAGTCAGGTCGGGCCAGTAGTTCTTGCCGGCTTCCATCTGATCCCAGTTGGCAAACGGGATCGGCACGGAAATCAGTTGCGGCATAACATTGCCGTCAAGCGCTGCAAGTGCCGCCTTCATGGCGATTGCCACCATGCCGGGCGACTGGCCGATCGAGGTGCCTTTCAGACCCTTGGGACCATATTCCGCCAGCAGTTTGCGGAAGCCGTTTTCGGACTCGCCTGCCATTGGGACCAATGGGTGCTTGGCATCCAGCATGGCACGAACTGCCCCGGTTGTGCCGCCCTGAACGACGACGCCGTCGAACTCTTTGTGTACGGCTATGGCATCGGCTGTGACTTTCTGTGCGGTGCCGTCATCCCAGTTGCCGACGACCTCGACAATGTCCCATTTGCCGGATGGCTCCATCACCTCGCGGAAGCCAAGATGACGGTCACGATCCACCGAATTACCCTGCAATCCACGGACTTCAAGAATCTTGCCTTCCTTCTTGCCGCCGAACTGCTCGATCAGCCAACGGGCATACATTCTGCCCATTTCAAGCTGATCCTCGTTCACCTGCATGACTTTCTTGGTGTCCAGCACATTGTCGAACGGTACAATCACCACGTCATTGCGATCAGCAAGACGGATCACCCGGTCAAAACCTTCTGGAGACACGGCGATGGTGATGATTGCGTCATAACCCTGGTTGATGAAATCCTCGATGGCTCCGAGTTGAGCTGCCACGTCGGTACCAGTGGAGACAACCTTGAAATCCTCGATCTGAGAGGCGATGTCGGCTTGTTCGGCGAACGCCTTTGCCGTCTGGATCATCTGGATGCGCCAAGTGTTGCCAACGAAACCGTTTACAACGGCTATTTTGTGCGGGCCGTCGCGCTTGTCCCACTGCATGTAACCGATGTCCTTGCTCCAGGGGGCAAAGCATGATGGGTCATGGCCCGGGCCGCTGACAGATTTAGGCCCGGCATAGGCTCCGCCGGACATCATCTGGCTGCCGAGGACCAATGCCGTGCCCAACAACAGAGCGGAAAGTGTTTTTTTCATTAGAGCGAGTCTCCCATCGAACCGGTGCCATGCAGACGCCCTGGCATACATCGGTATACTGCCGCTTGTTGTATCCGGTCGTTGCGGGTGCGGCTTAGCGCCTCGACCGTATTCAAGCCTTGTGCAGGAATCTGAGGCGCCTTCTGACGGGCATTTTGCGTGGCCAATAGTTCCTAATGGATGTAATCCTAGGTTGAAGCTGGCGAAAGGGTAAGGACCGTGGACGAGTATTTCATCATACGGTAGGTTTTATCATTTTTACGTCAGAGGCCGCCGCGAAGGAGAGAAAATGATGACTTCCATTCTCATTAATAACGCCAAAGTCTGGGATGCTGACAATGCGGCGCTCTTCGACGGAGCCGTTGAGATCAAGGAAAATCGAATTTCAAAGGTTCACCGAAAGTCTGTGGATGCAACCACAGGACGCGATGACGTCCTTGATGCTGAAGGCAGGACGCTAATGCCCGGCATGGTGGAGGGCCATTGCCACCCAAGCTTCACCAATGTGAATGAACCGGCGGAACTGGGTCGCATCAGTCCCGAGGAACACATGTTGCTGACGGCCAGAAATCTGAAGCTGTTGCTTGAGCACGGTTTCACTTCAATTTTCGAAGCCGCTTCGGCCAAGCCGATGTTGGGCGTTACGGCTCGCAATGCCATTGATACCGGACTGATTGTCGGGCCACGCATGCGGGCGGGCAGCCCGGAAGTCACCACCACGGCAGGGTTGGGAGATGAGAGATCACGGCATTTGCATCAGGAAAGTTTTGGGATGATTGCCGACGGGCCGGAAGCGATGCGGCTGGTTGCACGAGAGTGTGTCAGGGACGGTGTCGACATTCTGAAAATCAATATTTCCGGTGATGAGTTTGTCAGTCATGCCAAGGCCGAGATCACGCCTCTGGATGACGACGAACTGGCGGCTTTCGTCAAGGTTGCAAAAACCTTCAATAAGACAGTCGCAGCTCATGCCAGATCTCCGGAGAGCGTCAAGATGGCCGTGAAGCACGGTGTTGACTGCATTTATCATTGCGATTTTGCCGACGAGGAAGCGCTCGACCTGCTGGAAAGTGTGAAAGATACCTGTTTCGTTGGGCCGGCATTCGGCCTGGTGCACAACTGTACCAAGGAAGGTGAAGTTGCCGGCATCACACCGGAGGTTTGTGAGCAACTGGACCTGTATCGGAAGTTTGATGCGTGCTGTGCTTCCTATCACGAGATCCGCAAACGCGGCATACGCGTTGTTGTTGGCGGTGACTACGGATTTGCCATAACGCCGATGGGGCAGAATGCCCGCGATATCGAACACTTCGTCAAATATTTCGGGTACTCAACCAATGAGGCTTTGCGCTGCGCTACGGTGGTCGGTGCTCAGTTGATGGGATATGGCGGTGAACTCGGCGAAATCAAGGAAGGTTATCTGGCCGACTTGCTGCTGGTCGATGGAGATCCGCTGAAAGATGTCGCGATCATGCAGAAACCGACGAATTTTTCCATGATCATGAAAGATGGAGTTATGTACAAAAACCCAAATTCAGCCGGGCGATCGGGTGAGGGATTGATAGCCGCACAATGAGCGCCTGAGTGATCCGGGACTTATGCCCAATATGCCTGGAGCTGGTCCCGGCCTGCCGAATTCAAACTGATGTTAGCGCAACATTTTGCTGCGGCAACCAGGCTGTGAGGTCCTGATTGCCGCAGCAGTAATTAATAGTGCTGTAGGAATGAAGCTTGGTTCACCGTTCCGCGATCAGGGGATGACAGGCGCCGGTGAGCCAGCGAAGGCTACCCATTATAGCAAGGCGCCAGGGAAGCTACATTCGGCGTGTCCAGAGTAGCGCCGCGGCGGTCATTGTCCATTTTGGACGGTGCGCCCCAACTGTAACTCAGGCCTGCCATGATGGTATGATCCATAGTGCTGTTGTCAGAGTTGTTCGCGAACGCGTTGCCCAGGCAGCCATCGCGGTAGGTGCCGCGATAGCCCATAAACAACGGCATGCTTCCAACCAATGGTGCATCTTCCCAAAGCGTGTCGAAACGTGCGCCCCACTGGTACACATCGTAATCGGCGGGTTCGCCGTCCTGGAAATCAAGATTGGCATACAGGCCTTCGACCTGCACCCGCGTGTCCACACCCATGAACCAGCGGCCAACACCTCGGGCGAAGTACCCATCACCGGTAAGTTCGCCTTCCTGATCCACAAACGCAGCCTGTGCATAGAAGGTGAGATCCTCCAGGTAAAACTGGGATTCTGCACCAACGAAGCGCAGATTGGTCCTGTACCCTGGTTCAGTGTCATTGTGACTTGAGGCCGCGACACCACCAAACACGCCGAACAATCCATGTGAAGGATCGCGCCAGGTGAAGTGACCTCCGCCCTGGAAGCTCCAGCGCTGGCCGGATACGGCATTGTTGTCAAACGCGCGGTCATTCCATTCCACATCGACATCGCTTTGCAGCGACAGGTTTCCGCCAAGCGGCAGGGAGAGCCGTGCGTTGTGGCCTGAAGCAAGTGCGGTGTCGTTTCCGGTCCCGCCACCATCGATGATCTGTACGCCATTCCAGCTTTCGCTCACGCCGCCGACGATAAGCCCGATGTGATTGAAGCGATCTTGCGCCATAGCGCTGCCGGCGGCCATTCCCGCAAGAATTGCCGTGCTGCCAAGAATTGATTTTGTGAATTTACTCATGAGGGTCCCAACTACTGTCGCCTGACTAACTTGATGTGCCTGGAAGGGTGCACGCTTATGGTTAATCGCCAGTAAATGCTGGATGATGCGGAGTTTGAAGGCATGGCACAGGCCGTCTTGCGCGACCGGCTGAGAGCGGTATTGTTCGCCCGCCAAAGATGGTAGTGACATCTGTGACAGTTATGAAACACCGGGTGAACCGTCACCCGTTGAAACCAAGGAGTAATCCTGATGCCGCTGCCGTCATTTCACATGATCGAGGCTGCACCGCAGCCGGTCGCACCGTTTTCCCATGCCTGCGAAGTTGACGGATGGGTGTTTCTCACCGGTCAGATGCCGACCAAACCAGGGGCACCAGATGCGCCGTTGCCGGACGGGGTTGAGGCACAGACCAGACGTGTCATGGATAACCTGGTCATAGTGCTGGAGGGCATGGGGCTTGGACTTGAAAATGTTGCCCAGGTGCGGGTTTTCATCACCGAGTTCGAGCGGGATTATGCCGCCATGAACGAGGCCTATTTGGGCTATTTTGCCGAAGGAAAACTGCCGGCGAGAACGTGCGTCGGTGTTACCGGACTTGCAGTCGGGGCGCTGGTGGAAATTGATATGGTGGCGCGGAGGCCCTAGAGCCGTGTTTGCTTCGGGTGACGGCATATGACCGGAAACGGATATTATGAATTCGATACAGCGTGTACCGTCAGGTCTTCCACAATGGCCCTTGATTGCCGGCAGTCTGCAAGGCCGGGTTTGCAAATGAAATGCAACTCCTCTTTATGTTGTTTCGTCCCCGGAATGGTTAGCAGAGCCAGGTCCGCATAAGGGCCGCCGCCAAGTCTTACCAGACAGTCTATTTCGTTGGTTCTGACCAACTCAATATCGGTTGTCTGGGTTGAGTTGCGTACGTATGGCTTCAGGCTGACGTTGTGGTTCGGCCAACTTGTTGGCAGAATTGCCACCGCCTTGGGACAGATTCCGATGCTGAATTTCTTGCTGTTGATGTCTGGCGCAATCGCTTCCGTGGCTTCTGTCAGATCTTCAAATAGCCTGGAAATTCGAGGCAGATATACCTCTGCCTCCACCGTTAGAAGCAGCCCATGCGGCAACCGGCGGAATAGGGCAACACCCAGAGATGTTTCCAGTTTTCTGACCTGTTGGCTAACGGCGCCTGCGGTCACGCCAAGCTCGCTGGCTGCCATCTTGAAACTGAGATGGCGGGCTGCGGCTTCGAAGGCGCGCAATGAGTTCAGTGAGGGAAGTCTGTAGGTCATGGTTTTCTCCGGGACCGACAATTGCACAAAACATGCGGCCTGGAGACTCAGAATTTCTATCCCTGCAACGCAGTTATTCTGAGTTGTACGATTGTCTTCCCGAACCATAGTTATCAGCCAGGATACGGATGACATAAGGAAGGGCAGACAATGACTGACAGACAACCCAATCCGCTGGTTTATGACGCCATTAAGGAACGCGGCAGGGCGTATCTCATGGTGTTTCGGGAACTGTCGAAGCGCTATGGCCAGGCTGAAGCCATCAGTGTCATGCGCAGCGCCAGTTATGAGCATGGCCTGGCAATTGGCAAACCGCTGGCGTGCTTTGCCCCGCGAGATTTTGCGGGAATGGCCGAAGGCCATGCGAAAGCGCCTGACAAAGGCGCGACGTTTTCACCCGATATCAGGCAACTGGACGACAGCTGTCTGGAAGTGCAGATGATGACCTGTCCGATAAAGGACGCATGGGTTGAGGCAGGGTGCAGCGATGAAGAAATCTGCACCTTGCTTGGGTGCGCAACTGCGCTGGATGAGGGCACGTTCGACGCCGCCGGTTTCAATTACGAAATCGAATTGTGGTCGCCAGGCAGGCAAGGTTGCTGCCTGACGAAGATCACAGAGAAAACACAGCCCTAGATTTCAGCAAATTCCTCGAAATCATCATTCGGCTGGGCTGGGCCATTGTCGCGTTGATTGTCCTTGTTGCCGGACGGTGCCCTGCCGATCTTGGCCTGCAGTGATTTCAGGTCAACGAACTGGTCGGCCTGGCGGCGCAACTCGTCGGCTATCATTGGCGGGCGGATGGCCATTGAGGAAATCACTGTTACCCGGCAGCCCTTGGACTGGGCAGCTTCAACCAGCGAACGAAAGTCGCCGTCGCCGGAAAACAGGATGATGTGATCCAGCGATGAGCAGAGCTGCATGATATCAACGGCGATCTCGATGTCCATGTTGCCCTTGACCTTGCGCCTGCCGGCAGCGTCGGTGAACTCCTTTGCAGGCTTGGTCACGACCATGAAACCGTTATAGTCGAGCCAGTCGATAAGCGGGCGGATCGGCGAATAGTCGGCATCGTCTAAAAGAGCGGTGTAATAGATTGCGCGGGTAAGTCTGGTGCCGTCTTCAAACATCTTCAGCATGTTCTTGTAATCGATGTCGAAACCCAGCGCCTTGGCAGTTGCGTACAGGTTGGACCCGTCAATAAAAAGAGCCGTGCGTTCGTCTTTATAAAGGCGCATTTGAAATCTCCTGAATCAAAATTGATTGATGAAATAGCGAAGTGGAATAAAGGCTTCAAATTAATGTGGTGGGTGTGCCACAAGATGACAACTGACGCAATTGGGAACGGCACGCCATCATGATTCTGATCGGATTGGGCAGCAATATGACGGGGCCGTGGGGCACCCCCCGCGATTGTGTCGGACGGGCGCTTGCAGCGCTTGACAAGCAACCGCTCAAATTGCGCAAGGCCTCGACGCTAATTGAAACCACCCCGTTCGGCAGGCAGGACCAACCCAGTTACATCAATGCTGTGGCGCGGATTGAAACCCGTGTGCGGGCGCTGCAGCTGCTGCAGGTTCTACGCACCATTGAGCGCGCTGCCGGGCGCGAACGGCGCGAGCGCTGGGGGGAGCGGACTCTCGATCTCGACATTCTGGATTACAATGGCGTGGTTCTGGAGGACGGTGTTGAGCAGTCAACCGACGCTGAGCTGGTGTTGCCACATCCTGCGATTGCAGAGCGCGAGTTTGTGCTGGCGCCAATTGCCGAAATTGCGCCGCGCTGGAAACACCCGGTAACCGGGATGACGGCCAGAGCCATGCTGGCTGGGCTGGACACGGACAAGGGCGGCAAGGTTATCGGAGGCTCATGAATACCCAGACCCACCTGCTTTTGGCCTCGGCGCTACTGACCAGGCGCGGCGAAAAAGCCCGCAATGTGGCTATCGTCGTGGGGGCGTTGCTGCCGGATGTTCCGGTGTTCGCCCTGTTCGGTATTGCCAGTGCGATGGGATATACGAGCCAGGATGTTTTTGGTGATTTCTATTTTCGCGAGGAAATGCGCAATCTCATGGGCGCATTCAATTCGTTTTTTGTTGCCGCATTGATTGCCGCAACCGGATGGTTAGGTCGCGAGAAATGGTGGGGGTGGCCGATGGTCTTTTTCGCGGCAGCCATGACGGTCCATGCCGCTAGCGACCTGCCGGTGCATGTGGATGACGGACACCGCCATTTCTGGCCGTTCAGCAGTTTCGTGTTCAATTCACCATTATCCTACTGGGACCGGTCTCATCATGGCGGTGTTGTGTCCGCGATCGAAGCGGTGCTGGGTATCGTTTGCGCGATTGTGCTGTGGCGACGGTTTCCCGTCACGTGGATCAGGGCTTTGTGTGCATTGGCAATTACAGCCTATATTGCAGTTCCTGCCTACTGGATATGGATGTTCGGATAAATGTTGGCCCTGTTTTTTGAAGTGCTGCCCAAGCCCGGTCATGAGGATCATTATTTCCGTCATGTGGGCATGCTTAAGCCAGTGCTGGAACAACATACAGGCATGACCTGGCTGGACCGGTTCAAGTCATTGACCCGGGACCGGGTGATCCTGTCGCATCAATTGTGGGAGGATGACGCAGCAATAGCGCGATGGCGGGAAGACAGGCAACATCAGGGCTCGCAAACGGCTGGCCGGTATAGCCATTTTGAAGATTATCGTATCCGTATTGCCGAGGTGTTCACGAAGGTCGAGCGGGGCGGGCCAATGGAACAGTTCGAATTGGGGCCTGATGCCACCGGCAGCTACATCGTCGCAGGCCACAGCAGTGACAAACCGGTGGATGGTTTTGATGAAAGTTTTGCCAGCGTCAACATCGCCAATAACTATGTCAGCCTGGCAACGGTTGCCAGCGCACAAGATGCCGGCCAGCTGCTGGCCCGGTTGAATGAGGATGAAAGCATGCTGTGGGGGTTTGCCGCTCGAATGACCAGGGATTACGGCATGTTTGATCGTGACCAGTCGCCACAGGATTATCCGCCGGTTGAGCGGGCTGACGGCTGAACGTCCGCAGCGGACAACCTGCCTGCCGCCAACATCAGCAATGCGCCCAGCGCACCGATACCGACCGCCATCGCCAGCATCAGGTCGTATCCGCCAATCTGCCAGGCCAGCGATCCAATGGTAGGACCGGCGGCAAACCCGCTGATATATACCATGGCAGTCATGCCGGAGATGACGCCGAAGTTGGCGCGGCCCAGCAATTCCGCTGTCAGTACCGGTCGCATAATGCTGGTTACTCCGTTGCCAAGTCCCTGCAGGAACACGAAACTCGCCAACAGCACCGGCCACGCGGTTGCGCCCATCAGGCTAAGTGCGGCAGCCGACATGGCAAACTGGCATGAAATGGCGATGACAAGACTGGGCACCCGATGTTCAATTCCCATGACCATGGTCCGGCCAACTACCTGCATCGGGCCGATCATGGAAATGGCGAGAATAGCGGTTTCCCTGGCAAACCCGCGTTCGCTGAGCAGCGGGATGGTGTGGGTTATCATGATGCCGGTGTTCATCGAAATCATGGCCAGGCCCAAAGCGAGCGCCCAGAACGCAGGCTTGCGCGCGATGCGCATTGGCTCCCTGGCATTGCGGCTTGATGGCGCAGACGCTGCATCTCCGATCTGTTCCGCCCGGCTTGCCGCCCACCACATCAGTGGCACTGCAATCACGATGATTACGGTGGCAAACACCAGCGCCGCGCCGCGCCATCCAAAAGAGGACGACAGAAAAAACGCAGCAGGAAATGAGACTGTACCGGCTAGGCCCGCCATCAGGGAGACGATGGTAATGCCGCGCCTGGCGCGCGATCCCAGCGTTCGGGTCAGGACGGCAAAGCAGGGTTCATACAGACATCCGGCAAGCGTGATGCCGATGCCGAACCATACAAGGTAGAACTGCCACAACTGGGTTACCTGTGTCAGCATCACCAGCAGCATGGCACCTGCAAGCGCGCTACCACACAATACCATTGGTCCAAGTCCCCGGTCGATCAGCCTGCCGGCTACCGGGGCCATCGCCGCAGATGTCAGCACGGCCAGTGTGAAAGCGCCGGTCAGTCCCGTCTTGGACCAGCCGAATTCCTGCTCCCATTGTAACAGCAGGGCAGGGAAGGAGTAATACAGCGAGGCCCACAGGATTGTCTCGGCAATTGCCAGTGGCCAGACAAGTTTATGGAATTGTCGAGATTGCATTGAAGGTAATACCAAAGGAACGGCTTGTTGACCCTTTTGCCTGTAGGATAGACCGTTCTGCGGCAACCGCACACTTGCTTTCTTGCATTTGTGTGGCTAAAAGCCCACTTAAGTTCCAGCTGACACTTAATATTTGTAAGGATCCAAGCTTCATGGCACGCGTTACCGTTGAAGACTGCATCGAAAAACTGCCGAACCGGTTTGAACTGGTTCTGATGTCTGCGCATCGCGCCCGCATGATCTCGCAGGGAGCGCCTTTGACGCTCGATCGCGATAATGACAAAAACCCTGTTGTGGCCCTGCGCGAGATTGGCGATACCACTATCGACGTGGAAGACCTTCGTGAAGATTATGTCCATTCCATGCAGAAGCATGTTGAGGTGGATGAACCGGAAGAAAGCGCAGTACCGCTGCTCTTGGCCGGCAATGAGCCTGACCAGGCAGAACCGGCTCCCACCGAGCAGGATGGTCAGGACGGCTATGATCGCATGAGCGAAGACGATCTGTTGCGCGGCCTTGAAGGTTTGCCACCTGCAGAAAGCCCTGGCTCGCAGCGGTCCGGTTACTGATACCAGACCTTCAAAAGTTTACCTGATTTTCAACCGGAGCAATTCAGCATTGCTCCGGTTGTTTTGTTTTCCGGCTCCCGATTGTGTCTGCTACACTGCGATAACTGGGATGTTCACTTGATTGAATTGAATAAGGCATGATGCGGCAATACGAGTTGGTGGAAAGGGTCACAAGCTATGACCCTGACGCAAATGAAGCCATGCTCAACAAGGCTTATGTCTATGCCATGAAGGCACATGGCCATCAGGTCAGGGCCTCCGGCGACCCTTACTTTACCCATCCACTGGAAGTCGCTGCCATTCTGACCGAGATGAAGCTGGGTGATGCGACCATTGCGGCCGCCTTGCTGCACGATGTCGTGGAGGACACCGAGGCGACACTTGCCGAAATCGAGCAGTTGTTTGGTGGCGAGATTTCCGAGTTGGTTGAAGGCCTCACCAAGATCAAGCGGCTGGACCTGATTTCCAAGGAGGCAGCACAGGCTGAAAATCTGCGCAAGTTGCTGCTGGCCATGTCGCGTGATGCGCGCGTCCTGCTGGTCAAGCTGGCTGACCGGCTGCACAATATGCGTACCCTGCATCATGTGAAGCCGGATAAACGTGCCCGCATTGCCAAGGAGACCATGGACATCTATGCGCCACTGGCCGGCCGCATGGGAATGCATACCATGCGTGAGGAACTGGACGATATTGCCTTTAAGGCGCTGTATCCGGAAGCGCGTGACGGCATCATGAAACGGCTCGAAGCACTGAGGGCGGAATCAGGCGACATCCTTACCAACATTGAAGAACGGCTTACCGAACAATTGGCGGCAAACGGTATAGGTGCGCATGTGTCGGGCCGGGAGAAAAGGGCCTATTCGATCTGGCGCAAGATGCAGCGCAAGCATTTGTCACTGGGCCAGCTGTCAGACATTTTCGGGTTCCGGATTATCGTGGCCAGTGAAGCTGACTGCTACAAGGCGTTGGGTGTGGCCCATACTGCCTGGCGGGTGGTGCCGGGCAGGTTCAAAGATTACATCTCTAACCCGAAGCAGAACGACTACCGCTCCATTCACACCACGGTTATCGGTCCGCACCGCAAACGTGTGGAACTTCAGATCAGGACACAGGCGATGGACGATATCGCTGAACGCGGTGTGGCTGCCCACAGCTTCTACAAGGATGCCGCCGATCCGATGGCGGCGGAACGCGGGGTCAGGCTGCCGCATGGGGATTCCAATTCATTCAGATGGTTGCGGTCACTTGTTGAAACCCTTGCCGAGGGTGATAATCCGGGTGAATTTCTGGAGAGTACAAGACTTGAGCTGTTTGCCGACCAGGTGTTCTGTTTCACACCGAAGGGGGCACTGATTGCTCTGCCCAAGGGGGCGAACGCCATTGATTTTGCCTATGCGGTACACACCGATATCGGGAATTCGTGTGTGGGGTGCCGGATCAATGGCCGGCATGCGCCCCTGATGACTGAACTCGCCAATGGAGATGAAGTTGAAGTCATAAGATCGCAAGCCCAGACACCGCCGGCGGCCTGGGAAAAAGTGGTGCATACCGGCAAGGCGCGTGCAGCCATAAGGCGGGCGACCAGATTTGCTGTGCGCGCCCAGTATGCCGGACTGGGGCGTGAGATAATTGAGCGTCATCTTGCGCGTTTCGATGCCACGTACAACAAGAAGCAGTTTGGCGAAGCCATGCGAAAACTTGGTGTTTCGTCTGCCGAAGATGGTCTGGCAGCCGTTGGTCGTGGTGAGCTGGCGGCGCGTGATGTGATGAATGCGCTGGGATTTGAAGGCGAGCGTGAAGCGCCCAAGCGTGACATTCGAAAATCACGCACTGTTCAGCAGGAAGGCGGCGTGTCTTCGATCCCTGTTCGCGGTGTCAATCAGAACCTGCCGCTGACCATCGATGCATCGACCGGTGCTGTTCCCGGGGAACGGATTGTGGGTATTCTGAAACCCGGCGAAGGCATTACGGTTTATCCGATCTTTTCTGCAGCACTGCAGCAGTTTGATGATGAACCGGACCTGTGGATTGATCTGGCCTGGGATGAGGATTCTGCGACCAGTCTGTATCCGGCCCGTTTGCGGGTTGTTCTGCACAACGAGGTCGGTGCGTTGGGCCAGCTCACCCAAACGGTTGCTGATGGCGGGGCAAACATAGAAAACCTGCAGATGACGGATCGGGCGCGTGACTTTTACAATATCGACCTGACGGTAGAAGTTGAAGATGTCAGGCATCTCAATCAAATTATGAATGAACTTGCCCGAAAACCATTGATTTCCACGGTGGTTCGCGCGACAGGTTCTGACTGATGGTAGCTTTGGTATAATTGCCGCATTTGCGGTTCAACTAGGATGTTTCAAAGAAACGGTGACTTTGATGCTTACACAAGATCAGGTGCTCGATGAATTTCGGGCTGCCGGCGCGCTTCTGGAAGGGCATTTCGTGCTGTCTTCCGGCCTGCACAGCACGCGATATCTGCAGTGCGCCCGGGTGCTGATGGACGCGCGCCGGGCCGGACGCTTATGCGCCACGCTTGCACAAAAGATTGACGCTGCGGCATTCGGCGAGTTTGATATGGTTGTTTCTCCTGCCATGGGCGGTGTCGTTGTCGGCTATGAAATGGGCAGGCAATTGAAAGTCCCGGCGATTTTTTGCGAACGCGTTGATGGCAATCTGATGTTTCGCCGTGGATTTGAGATCGAGCCGGGACTGCGCTGCATCATGATTGAGGACATTGTGACAACGGGCCTGTCATCGCGCGAGTGTATCACAGCAATAGCGCAGGCCGGCGGTGAGACGGTTGGAGCCGCCTGTCTGGTTGACCGGTCTGGCGGCAAGGCCGATGTGGGAGTGCCTCTGGTATCGTTGGCACAGCTTGAAGTGCCAACCTTTGAAGCGGACAAGTTGCCACCGGAGCTTGCTGCGACAGAGGCTGTGAAACCAGGGAGCCGAGGCCTGAAGGCATAGATCAGCGTGGTTTTTGAGTGAAATAATCAAAAACCAAAACCCTGATCGCATCCAAAGTTGCTCTAGGTCGGGATCAATTCTGGTTAAGTTAAACAGAATTCACAAACCTGACAGCTTACAAAATGTTAGAGCAACTTTTACAGGTTTGGTTGTACCCATGTTGCCCAGGAGCAGCTTGCGGTAACAGATAAGTCGAGTGTGTTTGAACTATGATTTTGAAACGGCGCAAATCAGTTGGTCTGTTCAGAAAGGTCAGAAATTTTTTCTGGCCCGAGATCGGCTTCCAGCGCGCAGCAAAGTATATTTCCTACAAGGTCAACCGGATATCCGGCTCACCGCATGCAATAGCATTGGGGTTTGCCGCCGGTGCATTCGCCTCGTTCACGCCGCTGATCGGTTTTCATTTTGTTGTGGCGGCGCTGATCGCCTGGGTTGTTGGCGGAAACATGCTCGCGTCGGCAATCGGCACATCGGTCGGTAATCCGCTTACATTTCCGTTTATCTGGTTCATCACCCACAATACCGGCAGCTATCTGCTTGGTCAGGAAGGCCGCGAGGAAATAGCGATCTCCGCACCTGATGGCGGCATGAAGCTGTTGTTCACGGATCCGGGGCGGTTTTTTGTAGATTTGTGGGCCGGGCTTGAGCCGGTGTTCTTCCCGATGTGTGTGGGTGCCATTCCCCTGGGCCTTTCGTGCGGTATTACAGCCTACATCGTGCTGAAACCTGCCGTGGGCAAGTACAAGGAACGCCGCCGGAAACTGCGTGAGAAGCGGATGGCTGAATTGCGCAAAAGGCGCGATGCCCAGGTGGCCTCACGCCAGGGTGTCGGCTCATGATCCTAGGGGTTGGCAATGACATGATCGATATCCGGCGCATCGAAACCACGCTGGAAAAGTTCGGTGACCGGTTTGTGGCCCGGGTCTTTACCGATATTGAAAGAGTCAAATCTGATCGCCGTGCGCAGCGCGCGGCCTCATATGCCAAGCGATTTGCCGCCAAGGAGGCGTGTTCGAAGGCGCTGGGGACAGGGTTTCGCAAAGGTGTGTTCTGGCGCGATCTTGGTGTGGTGAATATGCCGAGCGGGCGTCCCACCATGGTTTTGACCGGTGGCGCAGCGCAACATCTGGAAACCCTTGTACCGGAAGGCCACCGCCCCGATATCCATCTGACGATCACCGACGATTTTCCATATGCCCAGGCAATCGTGATAATTTCCTGCATTCCCGTTGCCTCAAGCTGATCGTTCAGGGAAAACGCGGACAGTTGCAATTTTGCCAATAAGCTGCGACATGACTGTCAAAACAGGCGGCGGGCAGAATCGGGCGTGCTGGAAGTTAAAGTAAAGAGGCGAGCTAATGTCTTCCGAAGTGGAGCGTACACGCAAGAAAACTGAGGACAGTGGCTGGGAAACCGTCAAAGTCATTATCCAGGCACTGCTGATAGCGTTTGTGGTGCGTACATTTTTCTTCCAGCCGTTCAATATCCCGTCTGAGTCAATGGTTCCTACCCTGCGTGTTGGCGACTATCTTTTCGTCAACAAGCTGTCTTACGGGTATTCGAAATATTCGTTCAATTTTGCGTTCGGGCTGTTTGGCAACAATCTGTTCAAGTTCGGGCCGGTACCGATAGAGGGACGGGTTTTTGGCGATACGCCTGATCGTGGCGATGTAGTCGTGTTCAAGCTGCCGCTTGATAATGAAACCGATTACATCAAGCGCGTAATTGGGCTGCCAGGTGACAAGATTCAGATGATCGACGGTGTTCTTCACATCAATGGTGAAGCGGTCAAGCGCAAGCAGGTCGATAATTTCGTCAACCCGGACAGGAGCAATGCACCTGAGGCAAAACGGTACATTGAAACACTGCCGAACGGTGTGAGTTACTCGACGCTGGACATCTATGATGGCCAGGCTGACAACACCACAGTTTATACCGTGCCCGCGGAACACTATTTCATGATGGGCGATAATCGCGACAATTCGACCGATTCCCGTTTCCTCAAGGAAGTCGGCTATGTTCCATATGAGAATCTGGTCGGCAAATCGACTGTGCTGTTCTTCTCGCACGGACCAGATGGAGCTTTCTGGGAAGTTTGGAAATGGCCCACGAACATTCGCTGGGGCCGGATATTCAATTCCGTCGAATGACTAGCCGTAACGAAGCGGTAGCCGTTCTCATCAAGCGGCTCGGATATGTCTTCAAAAATGAGCAATTGCTCGAGCAGGCTCTGACTCACGCAAGCGGGGCGAAGTCCAAGGTCGCCGGCAGCAATGAGCGCCTCGAGTTTCTGGGTGACAGGGTGCTCGGACTGGTCGTCGCACAGCTGTTGTATGAGCAACACGAGGATTTGCCTGAGGGCGATCTGGCGCGGATGCTGAACACGCTGGTGCGACGTCAGACATGTGCGAAAATCGGTGAAAAACTGGGCATTCCGGATGCTCTTGTGTTGGCCGGCAAAGGCAGCAAGCGAACGGTTGTGACCGACAATATTGTCGGTGACGCTTGTGAAGCCCTGATTGCTGCGGTTTACCTTGACGGTGGGCTGGAGGCAGCGCACTCCATTATTGGAGAACATTGGGCCGGTTTTCTCAAACAGGCGCCGGACATGCGCAAGGATGCCAAGTCATCTCTGCAGGAATGGGCCGCTGCAAGATCTCTGGCAGTCCCTTCCTATGAAACCGTCGATACTACAGGCCCGGACCATGCGCCTGAATTCAAGGTGGAATTGAAAGTTGAGGGCCGGGATCCGACGCATGGTGTATCAACCACCCGTCGTACGGCAGAACAGGTTGCAGCTACAGAGTTTCTGCGCCGCGAAAGGATCTGGAAATGACTGAAGGGTCGGTCGAAATTGTGCAGCCACAGGACGGAGACGGCACCAGTTGTGGTTTTGTTGCCCTGATCGGTGCCCCCAACGCCGGCAAGTCAACTCTGCTGAACCAGCTTGTCGGGTCCAAGATCTCGATTGTGACCCACAAGGTCCAGACGACGCGCGCGCGCATCCGGGCAATTGCGCTGGAGGGAGCCGCGCAGATCATTTTTGTTGATACACCAGGTATTTTTTCACCCAAGCGCAAGCTGGACGAAGAGATGGTCCATGCGGCCTGGGCAGGGGCGGCGGATGCCGATGCGACAGTTCTGCTGATCGGTGCCCGCGATGGCCTTAACGAAGACAATACGCGCATTATTGAGGGCCTGGAGGCGACCGGGGCCAAGGCTATTCTGGCGATCAACAAGATCGATCTGGTGCCGCATGAAAATCTGCTGCAACTGGCCGCCGATCTGAATGCCCGTTTCGCGTTCACTGATACATACATGATTTCCGCGTTGAAGGGCCATGGCGTTGCAGACCTCAGAACGGCACTTGCCGACAGAATGCCGAAAGGTCCCTGGCTGTACCCTGAAGACCAGATAGCAGATGTGCCGATGCGTATGCTGGCATCGGAAATCACCCGCGAAAAACTATACCTGCGGCTACACGATGAATTACCTTACGCATCGACGGTGGAAACGGAAAAGTGGACTGAGAAAAAAGACGGCTCGGTTCGCATTGAGCAGGTGATCTACGTCCAGCGCGACAGCCAGAAAAAGATCGTGCTGGGCAAGAACGGCCAGACGATCAAGAAAATCGGTCAGGCCGCGCGCGAGGAAATAACCGAAACCATTGGTCAGACGGCGCACCTGTTTCTGTTTGTCAAAGTACGTGAAAAGTGGGCGGATGACCCCGAACGGCTGCGTATGATGGGGTTGGAGCCTCGCTAGGTTCGCTCTGCACATCATGTTCCGGGTGAATCAATGCAGGGCTCCAAGCATCTGTTTTTGCGCCTGTTAACTGGAATCTCGGCAACCGTTTTTTGTGAGAAACGCCACAGGTGAACACAAATGGAATGGCAGGGCGACGGTCTTATTCTGAACACCCGCAAGCACGGTGAGAATTCGGCAATCATCGATGTTCTGACCCGCGATAAAGGCCGCCATATGGGATTGGTCCGCGGTGGCAGATCGCGCACCATGCGGCCGGTTCTGCAGGCGGGAAACCTGGTGAAGGTTGTTTGGAGAGCCCGTCTTGAGGACCATCTGGGTGCTTTTTCCGTCGATCCGCACCGCATGATAGTGGCCGGGATTATTGACGATGTTCACCGCCTGGCCGGGCTGACAACTATCACCACACTGGCCAGCCTGTTGCCGGAGAGAGAACCTCATCCGCGCATTTATGATGCTTCCATGCTGTTGATCGAGCATTTGCCGGATGACGCAATCTGGCCTGCAGTTCTGGTGAAATGGGAAATGGGATTGCTGGAAGAGCTGGGCTTCGGGCTTGATCTGAGCAATTGCGCCGTCAGCGGTGATACCACGGGCCTGACCCATGTGTCGCCGCGCACCGGCCGGGCAGTTTGTGCGCGCGAGGCGGAGCCGTGGAAAGACAAGCTGCTGGCCCTGCCGGCATTTGTTGCCGGCGCATCCGGAGAGGCGTCGAACGCCGAAATTGTACAGGGCCTGAAACTGACCGGGCACTTTCTTGCACGGCACATATTTGAACCCCGCGGTGTTTCGGTGCCGGAGCAGCGACAGCGCATTCTGCGCTGGCTGGCGCAGGCCGACAAATGAATGAGCGCGCTTAATAAATACATCTTGGGACGCGCAGTCAGTGACTGGCTGGTCGCGCAATTCGTCTCATTGCCGAAAGCGCAACAGGTGATACAACCACCTGAATGATTTGTTCTGCAGGGAGTTTGAACCAATGCTCGGACGTTTGAACCATGTCGCTATCGCCGTACCTGACCTTGAGGCTGGTTGCCAGGTTTACAGGACAATGCTCGGTGCCACTGTTTCTGAACCGCAAGTCGAACCTGATCATGGTGTGACGGTGGTGTTCGTCGAACTGCCAAACACCAAAATCGAACTGCTGGAACCTCTGGGAGAAAATTCACCAATACAGGCGTTTCTGGACAAGAGCCCGTCAGGTGGCATTCATCATGTGTGTTATGAAGTTGAAGACATTATTGCAGCGCGTGATCATTTGAAGGCTGAAGGCGCGCGTGTACTTGGCGATGGCGAACCAAAGACCGGCGCGCATGGCAAACCGGTGCTGTTTCTGCATCCGAAGGATTTTTGCGGCACGCTGGTCGAGTTGGAGCAGGCTTGATGATCATTGATTTTTTCACCGGCTTTGCGGTGTATTTCATCATCTGGTGGTTGGTGCTTTTTACCGTGCTGCCATTCGGTGTGAAGTCTGCCCACGAAGCGGGAGTGACGGTTGAACAGGGCCATGAGCCGGCAGCACCCGTGCGACCACGTCTTGTGAACAAGTTCATCCTGACGTCGGTCATCGCCCTGTTCGTTTACGGTTTCTACTATTGGCTGGTCTTTTACAGCGGTGTCACGCTGGACGATTTTCCGTTTATCCCGGACCTTCCCAAGGTGTAGCGACCGGTTGGTGTTATCCGGAAATGAATCGGAACAAAAAAAAGACAGGGTTTTGCCCTGTCTTATGTGCAATTCTGCGTGTTTGGTACTACATCACCCGTGAACGGGCGTTTCCTCCCCAGACCTGGGCCCGGCGGCTGCATTTTCTGCAACTCTGGATAGTGAGATGACACAAACTTTTGAACTTGTCCAGTCACTTTGTCGCACCTTTGCAAAATGTGAATACCGGTATCAAAGTCCAGGTCTGAATTGTCGTTTGTAAATTCCCGGGTGATACACAAGATCACGATGATCTCTTGGTCGGGGCAGCCAAGAGCCATAAACCTGATCGTTTCCAAAGTGGCATGGCAACTTTATGGGTTCACACGAACCCGTGTTGCTATAGAACAGCATTTCTTTGCGCGGGCCTACAATCGCGTAGGCTTATTGTTTTCAGGGCATTCAGATGAGACTTAGCAAGTATTTCCTTCCCATCCTTCGTGACGATCCCAAGGAAGCCGAGATTGTCTCCCATCGCCTCATGTTGCGTGCGGGCATGATCCGGCAGGAAAGCGCCGGGATTTATTCCTGGCTGCCGCTGGGCTACAAGGTATTGCGCAATATTGAACGCATCGTGCGCGAAGAACAGAACCGGGCAGGGGCAATCGAAGTCCTGATGCCGACTATCCAGTCAGCCGACCTGTGGCGGAAGTCAGGCCGTTATGATGACTACGGCAAGGAAATGCTGCGCATTACGGACCGGCATGACCGCGACATGCTGTTTGGTCCCACCAATGAAGAGATGATCACCGATATCTTCCGCGCCGGCGTACAGTCCTACAAGGATGTGCCGCGCAATCTCTACCATATCCAGTGGAAGTTCCGAGACGAGGTGCGTCCGCGTTTCGGCATCATGCGTGGACGTGAGTTCCTGATGAAGGATGCCTACTCTTTTGATTTGTCAGCCGAGGCGGGCCGTCACTCCTACAACAAGATGTTCGTGTCATATCTGCGCACATTTGCCCGCATGGGACTGAAGGCTATTCCGATGCGTGCTGAAACAGGCCCTATAGGCGGCGATATGAGCCATGAGTTTCTCATTCTGGCTGATACGGGAGAGTCAGAAGTGTTCTTCGACAGCGCATTTCATGATGTCGACTGGTCAGCCTTCGAGATCGATTATGACAATGTCGATGCGGTTGCAGACGTGGTCCAGGAATTTACCTCCAAATATGCTGCCACGGATGAAATGCATGACACGGCTGCTTATGAGGAATTGCCCGAAGCCAGACGGATTAGTGGCCGTGGCATCGAGGTCGGCCACATTTTCTTCTTTGGTGACAAGTACGCAAAGCCGCTCGGATGCCAGGTGCAGGGGCCTGACGGTAAACCGGTGACAATTCAGTCGGGCTCATATGGCGTCGGCGTATCGCGTCTGGTGGGCGGTATCATTGAAGCAAGTCATGATGAAAACGGGATCATCTGGCCGGAGGCTGTTGCACCGTTCCGCATCGGCTTGATCAACCTCAAGGCAGGCGACGCAGAAACTGATGCGGCTTGCGACAAGCTTTATGAGTTGTTTCAGGGCCAGGGAAATGAAGTGCTCTATGACGACACCGACAATCGAGCCGGAGGAAAATTCGCCGCCATGGACCTTATCGGCATTCCGTGGCAGGTCATTGTTGGTCCGCGCGGCCTCAAGCAAGGCAATGCCGAATTGAAGAATCGCGCTACTGGTGAGCGGGAAGATATTTCCATTGATGCACTTGCCACGCGCTTTGCCAACTGATCGACAGGTCTCAACCAACAAGATGGATTGACTTATGGCTCAAACCGACACCGCGCCGTTCTCCGCCCATGAGCGCATGATCGCCTTCAGATATTTGCGGGCGCGCCGCAAGGAAGGGTTCATTTCGGTCATAGCCGGTTTCTCGTTTCTGGGGATATTGCTGGGCGTGGCGACACTCATCATCGTCATGGCGGTGATGAACGGGTTTCGCACCGAGCTTTTGAACAAGGTTTTAGGGTTCAACGGCCATTCCATGGTGTATTCATCAACTGGCGCGCCGATACCGGATTTCGCATCGAGAGCGGCGATCCTCGCCAATACACCGGGTGTTGTGCGTGCCATGCCGTTCGTCGAAGGCCAGGCCATGGCGTCGTCAAGGCGCACATCGACCGGGGTTCTGGTGCGCGGGCTTGAACTGGAAAACCTGCTCAAGCTGTCCAGTGTCGTGAACGACAAGTTGCGCGGATCTCTCGACAAGTTTGATGAACGCAATGGGGTTGCCGTCGGTTACAGGCTGGCCTGGAAGCATGGACTGACCGTTGGTGACCAGATCACCCTGGTGTCGCCTGAAGGACCGACAACGATTTTTGGTTCAGCGCCGCGTATCCGGTCATTTCCCATTATCGCCACCTTTGAAATCGGCATGTCGGAATATGACGGCTCGGTGATCTATATGCCAATGAGCGAGGCGCAGGACTTTTTTGCCCAGGAAGACGGCGCCAGTGCCATCGAAGTGATGGTGGAAAACCCTGACAAGATTGAAGAACTGGTGCCGGCCATGAAGAAAAGTGCCGGACAGGACTTGCAGTTTGTGACCTGGAAGACGTCCAACAAGACGTTCTTCAACGCGCTGCAGGTGGAACGCAATGTGATGTTCGTGATCCTGACGCTGATCATCCTGGTGGCCGCACTGAACATAATTTCCGGACTGATCATGCTGGTGAAGGATAAAGGCAAGGATATTGCGATCCTGCGCACCATGGGGGCGACACGCGGCTCCATTCAGCGCATTTTCTTCATGACCGGAGCTGCCATCGGTATTGCCGGCACCCTCGCAGGGATCGCGGTCGGTGTGGCCGTATGCCTGAACATCGAAAACATCAGGCAGGGGCTTTCGTGGCTGTCGGGGACGCAGTTGTTTCCGCCGGAGCTTTATTACCTGTCGCGCATGCCTGCGGAAATGAACGTCAACGAGACCATCATGATTGCCCTAATGGCAATGGGGCTGGCATTTCTTGCTACCATTTATCCGGCCCGGCGGGCAGCCAAACTCGATCCGGTTGAGGCGCTTCGTTATGAATAATCAGGCACAGGGTGGCGCAACACCGGCTTTGCGGCTCGAGGCAATTGCGCGGACCTATTCGCAAGGCCCACGCACCATCGATATCTTCAAGGACCTGTCCCTGGATGTGTATCCGGGCGAGGTGGTGGCACTCGTTGGCCAGTCAGGCACCGGCAAATCATCACTGTTGCATATTGCCGGTCTTCTGGAGAAACCAACCGGTGGCGACGTCTTTGTGGCCGGCGAAAACTGCACGCGGCTCGAAGATGGTGCGGCAACCCGTGTCCGGCGCTTAGGCATCGGATTCGTCTATCAATTCCATCACCTGCTGCCCGAATTCAATGCGATTGAAAATGTGATCATGCCGCAGCTGATAGCCGGAAAATCACGTGAGGAAGCACATGCCAGGGCCACCGAGCTCCTGACCAAACTGGGTTTGAGCAGCCGTGTTACACACCGGCCGGCCGAGTTGTCTGGTGGTGAGCAGCAACGTGTTGCCATTGCCCGTGCGCTTGCCAATCAGCCGCTGCTATTGCTTGCCGACGAACCGACGGGTAATCTTGATCCCGAGACAGCAGGGCGGGTGCATGCGGAGTTCCTTTCGCTGATACAGGAAGAGGGTCTGGCAGCACTTATTGCAACCCACAATATTGAACTGGCGCATCAGATGCATCGGGTTGTTCAATTGCAGGGGGGCCAGTTAGCGGAGATCACCCGATGAAGGCGGTTTTTCATCACAATCAGCTTGCGCACTTTCCAACACGATATCTGCAACGCGGTCACATTGTTGATTTTCCGGAACAGCCTGAACGGGCGAAACGTCTGCTGAAAGGTGTCAGGGCCGCTGGTTGTGACATGCATGCGGCGCGCGCGCATGGTGATGCACATATTCTGTCGGTGCATACCGGACGTTATCTGAAATTTCTGGCCAATGCCTACCGTCGCTGGAATCGCCCCAAGGGCAAGGCATTTGAAGAAGTCATGGCCAGCATTCGCCCGGTTGAGAAGCCGGCCCGTTATCCGAGTGACATCCTTGGACAGGCGGGTTGGCATCAGCAGGATTTTTCCTGCCCGATTACCGAGCAGACCTGGATGTCGATCCGCGCCTCAGCCGATACCGCCTTGTCTGCCGCCGAACTGATTGTCGAGGGGGAAAAGTCGGCCTACGCGCTGTGCCGTCCGCCGGGTCATCACGCCTACGCGGACCGGGCCGGCGGGTTCTGTTATCTGAACAACACCGCCATTGCCGCGCAGTCCATGCGCAAGAAATGGGACCGGGTTGCCATACTGGATATCGACGTGCATCACGGCAACGGGACCCAGGGTATTTTCTACGACCGCGCCGACGTGCTGACAGTTTCCATCCATGCTGACCCGCGCAAATACTATCCGTTTTATTATGGCTATGAGAGCCAGCGCGGCAAAGGTTCGGGGAATGGCTACAACATCAATATCCCGGTTCCGGTAAAGTCTGACGATGAAGTCTGGATGGGGGCGTTGGAACTGGCGCTGAGCGAAATCAGTGATGCAGCACCCGGCGCGCTGGTTGTTGCACTTGGCCTTGACGCGCATGAAGCGGACCCGCTCAATGGTGGAGCTGTGACAACCGCAGGTTTTGCGCGCATGGCCAGCGCAATTGCAAAGCTCAGCCTGCCGACACTGATCGTTCAGGAAGGCGGTTATCTGACCGATGACCTGGAAAACAACCTTGCCAGCTTCCTGAAAGGTTTCGGTGGGTAGACCGGCTATGCCGGTGTAATTTTCTGGCGCACCGGACTAGACTTTGGCGGCCATGACTGATTCACCTCCTGCCAGCTTCATTCATCTGCGAACCCATTCGGCCTATTCCCTGTCCGAAGGCGCGTTGAAGATCAAGACACTGGGCAAGCTTGCCACCGAGCAGGCCATGCCGGCGCTGGCCATTACCGATACCGGCAATCTTTTTGGTGCTCTGGAATTTGCCGAGGCTATGGCAGGATCAGGCATACAGCCGATTATCGGCTGTACTTTGCTGGTCGACAGTGAAGATGGCCCGGAAGGTCCGGCACATACAAGGAATGCGATTGATCTGTCGCGTCTGGTGCTGTTGGCCAAGGACGAGACCGGATACCGCAACCTCCTGAAACTTTCCAGCAGGGCATACCTGGATGCACCGGAAACGGAGCTGCCGCATGTGGGGCTGGCGGTGATCGAGGAGTTCAGCGGCGGGTTGATCTGCCTGACCGGTGGACCGGGCGGCCTGATCAACAAGCCGCTGGTGGAAAACCGGCGCCCCGTAGCGCAAGCCCGTATCGAGCGTTTGAAGCGGGTTTTTGGTGACCGGCTTTATGTGGAGCTGCAACGCCACGGCGTGGACGAGGAGCGTGCTGCCGAAGCAGGGCTCATAGATCTGGCTTATGAACTCGAAATACCGCTGGTGGCCAGCAACGAACCCTATTTTGCCGTGGCGGATGATTTCGCGGCCCACGATGCCTTGATCTGCATCGCCGAAGGCGAGGTCGTTGCCAACGAAAACCGTCGCCGACTGACACCTGAACATTACTTCAAGTCGCAGGGTGAAATGGTGGCGCTGTTCGCAGATCTGCCTGAAGCGATCGAAAACACGGTGGAGATAGCGCGGCGCTGTTCGTGGTACCCTCATTCAATTGATCCGATCCTGCCCAAGTTTACCTCTGGAGAAGACAGCCGTGACGAGGCGGAAGAGTTGCGGGTCCAGTCTCGTGAAGGGCTGGCTGACCGTCTTGAGGCGTTGGGGCTGGCCGACGGATATACTCGTGAAGACTACGAGAAGCGGCTGGAGTATGAGCTGGGCGTCATCACCGGCATGGATTTCCCCGGCTACTTCCTGATCGTTGCCGATTTCATCAAGTGGGCGAAAGTGCAGGGCATTCCGGTCGGGCCGGGACGTGGCTCGGGTGCGGGCTCGGTGGTTGCCTGGTCGCTTACCATTACTGATCTGGATCCGCTGCGATTCAATCTGGTTTTCGAGCGGTTTCTGAATCCCGAACGTGTGTCGATGCCGGATTTTGATATCGACTTCTGCCAGGATCGCCGCGACGAGGTGATCGCCTATGTGCAGAACAAGTATGGCGAGGGTCAGGTTGCCCAGATCATCACGTTCGGAAAACTGCAGGCGCGTGCTGTGTGCCGTGATGTGGGCCGTGTCCTGCAAATGCCCTACGGCCAGGTTGACCGGCTGTGCAAGCTTATCCCCAACAATCCGGCCAACCCGGTAACTCTGCAGGAAGCGATCGATGTCGAACCGCGCCTGCAGGATGAGCGCCGTCAGGACGAAACCACGGCGACCATGCTTGAGATCGCGCTCAAGCTGGAAGGATTGTATCGCCACGCATCGACCCATGCGGCCGGTGTGGTGATCGGTGATCGTCCTTTGGAAGAACTGGTGCCGCTATACCGCGATCCGCGTTCGCCCATGCCGGTGACGCAGTTCAACATGAAGCTGGTTGAAAAGGCCGGCCTGGTGAAATTCGATTTTCTCGGACTGAAGACCCTGACCGTGCTTGAAAAGGGCGTCAAGCTGTTGGCCCAGCGCGGCGTTGAAATGGATTTTGCGGCACTGCCTCTGGACGATACCGCCACCTACGACATGTTGAAACGGGCCGAGACGGTTGGGGTGTTCCAGCTTGAAAGTTCCGGCATGCGTGACCTGATCCGTAAGGCGGAACCGGGCAATATCGAGGACATTATCGCTCTGGTGGCGTTGTATCGCCCCGGTCCCATGGAGAATATTCCAAAATACGTTGCTTCCAAGAAAGGCGAAGAAGCGCCTGAATTCCTTCATGAAAAACTGACCCATGTCGTCGAGGACACCTACGGCATCATCATCTACCAGGAGCAGGTGCTGCAGATTGCCCAGGTGCTGGCCGGATATTCGCTCGGTGAGGCCGATCTGCTGCGCCGTGCCATGGGCAAGAAAATCCAGGCCGAGATGGACGCGCAAAAGGCGCGGTTTGTATCCGGGTCGGTTGAAAACGGGGTTGATCAGGGCGAAGCCGAAAAGATTTTCGAACTGGTCAACAAGTTCGCCGGCTACGGCTTCAACAAGGCGCACTCTGCCGCATACGGGGTGGTCGCCTACCAGACGGCCTGGCTGAAGGCCAATCATCCTGTTGAGTTCCTGGCTGCATCGATGTCGCTGGACAGTGGCAACACAGACAAGCTGCTGGTGTTCAAACGGGAAGCTGACCGCATGAAAGTGGTCATCAATCCGCCGAGCATCAATAAATCAGGCGTCGACTTTACAGTCGCAGACGGTGCCATTCAGTATTCGCTTGCAGCGCTGAAGAATGTCGGCGAGCAGGCCGTTGAGCATATAGTCGCGGTGCGCGAAGAAGGCGGTCCGTTCAAGTCTCTCGGTGATTTTGCCCGGCGTATCGACCCGCGCATGATGAACAAGCGTGCACTGGAATCAATCTCCAAGTCAGGTGGATTTGACGAATTGAACCCGAACCGGGCGCAAGTGGTAAAAGGTGTCGAGGCAATCCTGGCGATGGCAAACCGCACTTCCACCGAGGCAGAGATCGGGCAGAACGATTTCTTTGGAGGCGGTGGTGACCACGGTGCGGAAGAACTGCCGCTGCACGCTATTGAACCGTGGTTGCCGATGGATCAACTGGCGGAGGAGTTTGAAGCGGTCGGGTTTTATTTGTCAGGCCATCCGCTGGATGAGTATCTCTCGATCCTGCCGAAGCTGGGTGCAGACAGCTGGGAAGGCTTCCGGGTCAAGGCCTTGCGCGGTGCATCTGCTGCACGCCTGACCGGCACCGTGACCTACAAGCAGGAGCGCAGGGCGAAATCCGGCAACAAGTTTGCCTTCATCGGGTTTTCCGATCCTACCGGTCAGTATGAATGTGTGTGCTTTTCGGAAACCCTGAATGCATGCCGTGACCTGCTGGAGGCGGGCAAGCCATTGATGGTCCGTGTTGAAGCAGATGTTGAAGGCGAGGATGTCAAGCTGCGGCTGCAAGGCGTGGATCTGCTGGATGAGAGAGCCGACAGGGTTGAGCAGGGGCTGGAGATTTTTCTGGATGACACCAAGCCACTGACGCTGGTTCAATCGAGACTGACCAATGGCGGCAATTCTTCGGTGGTGCTGAACCTGAGATTACCGGACGAACTGGAAGTGCGATTCCGCCTGGGTGAGAAGTTTACCGTGAACCCCAAAATCAAGGCGGCCATAAAAGCCGTCCCGGGCGTAGTTGATGTACAGGATCTGTAACTGCTGTAACTGGAGCGCCTGACACATGGATGAACTGGTCTGGATCGCATTTCTGGTAATCGGTATCTTTGCCTTGCCGATCATTCTGGCCGTTGTTGCCATGAACAAGGCCGAAAGAGTATCGCGCGAACTGTTCAAGCTGCGCAATGAAATCAATCTGTTGCGCACGTCGGGGGGTGAGCCGCCCGCGCAGGAGACGTCAGCCGAAGTTGCAGAAACATCGCCGGCCATTGAACCGGCGACGGTATCAGAGCCGGAAACGGATATTGCCGCTGCGACTGCAATGGCTGCAAGCAATACCAATGAAGCTGCCAAGGTTACGGCTGAACCGGTGGCCAAGCCCGCCCGTTCCAGCCTGGAGGAAAATCTTGCAGGCACCTGGTTTATCTGGATCGGGGCTGTGGCCATCGGCCTGGCCGGTCTGTTCCTGGTCAAGTACATGTCCGATGCCGGCCTGCTTGGTCCGGGCATCCGCATTATTCTGGGCCTCGTGTGCGGGACTGGACTGGCAATTGCCGGTGAATGGCTCAGGCGCAAGCCTTCGCAGAAGCGATTTGCTGCTCTGAAACCGGATTATGTTCCCCAGGCGTTGACAGCGGGTGGTTTGGCGGCCGTGTTTGCCAGCGTATATGCCGCCAATGCGCTTTACGGATTTATCGGACCAACGGTGACTTTCGTCGGACTGGCGGCTACGGCTCTGGCCGCGTTTGCATTGTCGGTGGTGCAGGGGCCACTTGTTGCGATTGTCGGTTTGCTGGGCGGGTTTGTTCTGCCGGTCCTGATCGGCAGTGCGGATCCGTTCGCGCCGGGACTGTTTTCCTATCTCGGCTTGTTGTTTGCGGCCATTTGCGCGGTCATGACGTGGCGGTCCGCCCTGTGGCTCGCAGTATCTGCGACGGTCCTTGCCAGCGGTTGGGTCATGTTATGGGCAAACTCGTTCTTTGCGACCGGTGATGGCCTGACGCTTGGACTGTTTTCGGTGCTGATCGGCACCGGGTTCGCGTTTGCAGGCGGTGTGGCATCACGCGATGATCAGCCAGCCATCTGGCATCCGCCAATGTGGCCGAAGGATGTATTACAGGTCGCCGCAGCAGTTGCGGGAACAGTTGCCATGCTGTTGTTGCTGGTGCTGCTGATGCGCGACGGATACGGCAATGGCGCCCTGATTGCGCTGGGTCTGTTTGCGATAACAGCATGTGTTGCTGCCATGCGGGCGCAGCGGTTCGATTTCCTGGTGCTGATTGCCGGCCTTTGCATCCTGCTGGGCTTTGCCGAGTGGGGCGGCAGGCTGCATGTCGAAGGCTGGATTGACGGCTGGCTGGTGCCTGGCCAGATTGCATGGGGGCCGGAACCGTCTGCAGAAGCTGTCGCCTATCTGGAATACAGTGCGGTGTTTGGCGCAGTTGCGCTGCTGGCGGGATACGCCTTGTTGTGGCGCTCGGTGCGGCCCTGGTTGTGGGCGACGCTTGGCTCAGCGGTCCCGATCGGCTTGATGATTGCAGCCTATGCAACCTTGCGGTCACTGGAGCCCAGTCAGAAATGGGCACTTGCCGCACTAGGACTTGCCGCCGTGTTTGTTTTCCTGGCCTCGCGGCTGCGCGGTGTTGCTGCCGATGAGCCGCCCCGGCTGGCGCTGGGCATCTATGCCATGGCCGCGTGTGCCAGCATTGCCATGGCGCTGAGTTTCGTATTGCGCGATGCATGGTTGTCCGCCTCGCTTGCGGCCCTGCTGGCAGCGACCGGCTACATTTCCCGGACGCTGGATCTGCCGCAATTGCGCTGGCCTGCCATGTTGATTGCGCTTGCTGTGCTGGCGCGCCTCGGACTTAACCTGCATGTGCTGGATTATTCAGATAGCCACTGGCTGGGCCGTTACTGGGTGATTTACGGATATGGCTTGCCGCTGGTGATGTTCCATCTGGCCTGGCTGCAGTTCGGCAAAGACGAGACCCGGGACCTGTTGTCCAAGGTTCTCGAGGGTGGCCGAATAGCGCTTTTGACCATGTTCGTGTCCGCCCTGATCCGGGTTGTGGTTGCCGGTTCGCTGGGCAGTGAGCGGCTCGGACTGCTGGAGGCCGGTCTGCACATCACAAGCTGGCTGGTAAGTGCGGCTGCATGCTGGCGGCGCTGGTCCCTACGCGGGGGCTTTATCGACTTGTGGGCAGGACGGATATTGACGGCCCTTGCCTGCAGCTTTCTCATCGCCGGGCCGTTGTTGGGCCTGAACCCGCTGATTGACCGTCAGATGGTCGGCAACTGGCCGCTGGCCAACGCCCTGACACCGGCCTATCTGCTGCCGGGGGTGTTGCTTGCATTCATTGGTTACGTGCTGAGAAATCATTCCACGCTGCCGCTGTGGCGAACCGTATGGCCACCGGCCAGTCTGGCGCTTGTGCTGGTGTGGCTGTCAATGGAGATACGCCGTTTCTTCCATGCGCCGGATGATCTTGATGCGACCTTCATGTCCACGCCGGAAAACTACAGTTACTCTGCCGTGTGGCTGTTGTTCGCACTGGCGTTGCTGGCTGTCGGGATTGCCGCACGGGTTGCTCAATTGCGCTATGCATCACTGGCGGTGCTGGTGCTGGTGGTTTTGAAAGTGTTCCTGGTCGATCTGTCGGATCTTGAAGGACTTCTGAGGGTAGCCTCATTCTTGGGGCTGGGACTGTGCCTGGTCGGTATCGGTTTCATCTATCAGCGCTTCGTGCACCAACCTCAAGATCAGCCGGCTACTTGAAACCAGCTGTCAGCAGGATGAACAGGAACATCAGGCCAACGCCGGCTACCGCCAGTTTCCAGGCGTCCTGGCGGCGCTTGAGGCCGGGCAGACCGAGCGGCTTGATGAACTGGATCAAGGCCAGCATGGCCATGAAGAGTGCGATAAGCTTTGTCATGGTCTGCACCATAGAGCGGCGCTCCCTGTTCGCAAGGGCTTGCATCGCAACCCAATGCACCCTATAAGCCGCCCGTTCGCCGGGAGATGGTCTTTCAGCGAATAATTCACACGTGTCAGAGCGGTCTGTCTCACGCGGGGTTTCCCGCCACATAGAGGCAGCACCATCCGGTGCCGGTCAAACGGTCACTTTCTGTCACGGAGGAACAACCGGAAAAGGAACATGGCACATGGCTTTGCCTGATTATTCTATGCGTCAGCTGCTTGAAGCTGGCGTCCACTTTGGACACCAAACACACCGCTGGAACCCCAAGATGGGTTCATATATCTATGGTGCCCGCAATGGTATTCACGTGATGGACCTGTCGCAGACAGTGCCGCTTCTGCATCAGGCCCTGCTGGCCGTGCGCGATACGGTTGCAGGCGGAGGACGCCTGCTGTTCGTTGGTACCAAGCGCCAGGCGCAGGAACAGATCGCTGATGCAGCACGGCGTTCAGCGCAGTACTTCATCAATTCCCGCTGGCTCGGCGGCACGATGACCAACTGGAAGACCATTTCCAATTCGATCAAGCGGTTGCGTGAGCTCGAAGAGTTGTTTGACGGCGGCGCACAGGGCTTTACCAAACGCGAACAGCTGACACTGACCCGGGAACGCAACAAACTGGAGCTGGCGCTTGGCGGTATCAAGGACATGGGCGGTGTGCCCAACATCCTGTTCGTCATCGACACCAACAAGGAAGCAATTGCCATCAAGGAAGCCAACCGCCTTGGCATTCCGGTGATTGCAGTGCTTGATTCGAACAGTGATCCTGCCGGCATCGATTTCCCGATCCCGGGCAATGATGATGCAGGCCGTGCCATCGCGCTGTACTGCGACCTGGTGGCGCGTGCTGCCATTGACGGTATTTCCGAAAGTGCAGCCGGTGCCGGTATTGACCTCGGTGCGGCTGAAGAACCTGCTGCTGAAATCGCCATTGCCGAACCTGCCGCTGAACCGGCACCGACTGAGGCTGCTCCAGCTGCACCAGTTGCCGAAGCAGCTCCGGTTGCCGAAGCTGCGCCTGCCGCAGGCGAAGCTGACGATTTGTCCCGGATTTCCGGTGTAGGGCCAGTTCTCAGCGGCAAGCTGGCAGAGCTTGGATACACAACCCTGTCGCAGATCGCCGCTCTGACACCTGAGCAGGTGGCTGACATTGACGAGAAGCTCAACTTCAAGGGCCGCATCGAACGTGAAGACTGGATCGGTCAGGCCAAAGGCATGCTCGCGGGCTGATCGCGTTTTAAATGGCGTCTGCATCTTGTGATGTGGACGTCACATTCGCACATATTGGCTTCAGATGAAGCTTTAACGAGAAACTGAAAGGTATTGTCATGGCACAGATTACTGCTGCGATGGTGAAAGAACTGCGCGAAGCTACCGGCGCAGGCATGATGGATTGCAAAAACGCCCTGACCGAGGCTGACGGTGACATGGAAGCGGCAATTGACTGGCTGCGGGCCAAGGGACTGTCCAAGGCTGCCAAGAAAGCTTCTCGCGTTGCTGCTGAAGGGCTGGTCGGCGTGAGTGTTGACGGCACCGTCGGCGCCGCTGTGGAAGTCAACTCCGAAACAGACTTTGTTGCTCGCAACCCTGAATTTCAGGGCCTGGTGACGACTGTTTCTTCTCTGGCACCTGCTGCCGGTGGCGATGTCGACAAGCTCAACAGCGCAGAATTTCCCGGTGCCGGCAAGAACGTTGCAGACAAGATCACCGAACTGGTTGGAACTATTGGTGAAAACATGTCCTTGCGCCGCACTGTTTCGGTGGGCGTCGAAAACGGTGTTGTTGCATCCTACGTCCACAATCAGGTTGCGCCCGGTGTCGGCAAGATCGGTGTGCTGGTCGCCATTGAAACCAATGCCGACAAGGCAGCTGCCGAGGCATTTGGCAAGCAGGTCGCCATGCACGTGGCTGCTGCTGCGCCGCTTGCGCTGACACCTGAGGAAATCAATGCGGACATTGTCGAGCGTGAACGCGCTGTGTTCACCGAACAGGCTCGCGAAAGCGGCAAGCCGGACAACATCATCGAGAAAATGGTCGAAGGCCGTATCCGCAAATTCTATGAGGAATCGGTCCTCTTGAGCCAGGCATTCGTGATCAACCCGGACCTGTCGGTTGCCAAGGCTGCTGAAGAAGCAGGCAAGGAAGCCGGCGGTGACATGAAGATTGCCGGTTTCGTGCGTCTGCAACTTGGTGAAGGCATCGAAAAGGAAGCCGATGATTTTGCTGCAGAAGTTGCCAAAGCCGCAGGCGGCGACTGAAACGCTGCCAGGTCAGGGATGGTTGTTGCTGCATCAGCGGACAGTCATAAATCTGATCATTTCTAAAGTGTTAGAGCAACTACCCGGTTCAGACGAAACCATGTTGCTCTGGCGCGAATCGGCAATTTGAAAGACAACAGACGGAGCTTGCGCACGCAGGCTCCGTTTCTTCTGAGAAAGTTGCAGCATGGGAACCGAACCTCCTTTTTCCAGAGTACTGCTGAAGGTGTCAGGCGAGGCGCTCATGGGCGCCAAGGAATTCGGCATCGATCTGGATATGGCCGGGCGCATTGCAGACGAAGTCGTGCAAGCGGTCAGGGATGGTGTGCAGGTAGCGCTGGTGATCGGCGGCGGCAACATTTTTCGCGGCGTTGCCGGTGCCGCGTCCGGCATGGATCGCGCCAACGCAGACCAGATGGGTATGCTGGCAACCGTCATGAACGCATTGGCAATGCAGGACGTGCTCATTTCCAAAGGCATAGATGCCCGGGCAATGTCGGCTATCCACATGCCGACCGTGTGTGAATCCTTTACCAGAGCCCGGGCGCTGTCACATCTCAACAAGGGCAAGGTGGTGTTGTGCGCGGCAGGCACGGGCAATCCGTTCTTTACAACTGACACTGCTGCGGCGCTGCGTGCTGCGGAGCTGAAATGTGACGCGTTCTTCAAAGGAACAAGTGTCGACGGCATCTATTCGGCTGATCCGAAGACCGACGGGAATGCTCAGCGTTTTGAAACCCTGACCTATGATGAGATGCTTGCCCGCAATCTGCGGGTTATGGATGGTGCTGCCATAGCCCTTGCGCGCGACAATGCAATTCCGGTATTCGTGTTCTCTATTCGCCAGAGTGGAGAGTTCAACAAGGTGTTGAATGGTGATGGCACCTTCACTGAAGTGACTGTTTGAAACGAGCATCTGCCGGGTCAAAGCAAAACGACCTGCCAATTCGAATGCAGAGAGATTGAACAATGAGCACCTCGATTGACTTACAAGACCTGCGCCGTCGCATGGACGGAGCGGTTGACGCACTGAAAACCGAGTTTTCAGGGCTGCGAACCGGCAGAGCGTCCGCTGCCCTGCTGGAGCCGGTAACGGTTGAAGCTTATGGGTCTGTCATGCCGTTGAACCAGGTTGGCACTGTGTCTGTGCCTGAACCACGCATGTTGTCGGTGCAGGTATGGGACGCGACGCTGGCCCCGGCCGTTGACAAGGCCATTCGCAATTCCGGCCTCGGGCTCAATCCGATGGCAGAAGGCGCTGTTATTCGGATTCCGGTTCCTGAACTTACCGAAGATCGCCGTCGCGACCTGACCAAGGTTGCGCATTCATATGCTGAAAAAGCCCGTGTCTCAGTGCGCAATGTCCGTCGGGACGGCATGGATACATTGAAGCAAATGGAAAAAGACAGCGACATTTCTGAAGATGAACACCGTCAGCAATCCGAACAGGTCCAGACCCTGACGGATGAACTCATCAAGGCAGTTGATGATTTGCTGAATCACAAGGACGCTGAGATCATGCAGGTATAACCTGCGCCTGCTCGTTGCACGCGAGGCAGGAAAGATTAGAGTATTACGAGTTCGCGAAACTCATTGAGTTGGTCTAACGCTTTGGAAGTGATCAGGGTTGTGGATTCTGGTGTAGCCAGAAACAATCGATCCTGATCGAGGGGCAGATTGAGTGAAAACTTTGATGCAGGAAAAAGCTGCGCTGGACCATGTGGTCACGCCCCGCCCGGCACGTGAGGGTCCGGCAGCTGGTGCCGATCCGCGTCATGTTGCGATTATCATGGATGGAAACGGCCGCTGGGCTACGCAGCGGTCATTGCCGCGGACCGAAGGCCATCGTCATGGTGTGGATGCTGTCCGTCGGCTGGTGCGCGCAGCAATTGAACAGGGCACCGAGTATCTGACGGTTTTTTCATTCTCGTCCGAGAACTGGCGCCGCCCCAAAGCTGAAATCACCTATTTGTTCTCCCTGCTTCGGCGGTTTATCCGGCAGGATGTTGCTGAACTGCATTCAGCGGGTGTTCGTATTCGTGTGATCGGTGAACGTGACCGGCTTGATGACGACATGGTGGGGATGATCGAGGAATGTGAGAAGCTGACAGCGTTGAACAGCAGACTCAATCTCGTGGTTGCATTCAACTATGGCGGGCGTACCGAGATTGCACGCACCGCTCGGGCTATCGCCGAAAAGGTCGCGCGTGGCGAGCTGTCTCCCGATGAGATCGATGAAGCGTGTTTCGCAGCCCACATGTACGTGCCTGATGTGCCTGAGCCCGATATGCTGATCCGCACCAGCGGGGAAAAACGCATTTCAAATTACCTGCTGTGGCAAATGGCTTACACCGAACTGGTGTTTGTTGACGAGCATTGGCCCGATTTTGATGCTGAAATCTACAAACGCGCCCTGGACGAGTTTTCTCATCGTCAACGCCGCTATGGCGGATGTGTCAATGCTGCCGCGCTGGCCTGACATCACCCGGATACCGACTTTCCGATGCGGCCTGTCTCCAGCAGGTCCTGAGCAGTTTCCCGGATGACCCCGTCCGCCAACAAGCCCGCTGGACGTTTTGTGACCCGTGAACTTGCCGTACGGATTGCGGCTGCACTGGTGCTTATACCGATTGCGCTGCTTGATGTCTGGGCCGGAAGTGTGTGGTTCGAGCTGGGCATTGCCATGATTGCCGCGATCATGGCCGCCGAATGGTGCCGCATGGTTCATCGCGGGTCACAGTTTCAGTTTGCTCTGCACGCGCTGGCGGCAATTGCTGCCGTTTTGATTGTGTCGCGTTCAGGGGTTGCGATGGCCCTTCAGGTTATTGCCGTGTGCTGGGCCATGAGCCTGATCGGTGAGGTTTTTCGAAAACAATCCGGTTCGCGCTGGGCGTGGTGGGGAATACCCTATATCGCACTGCCCGGACTGGCCCTGATACTGATCCGGCAATCGCCGGAATTTGGGCTGTTTGCCGTTTTGTGGCTGTTTGCCGTGGTCTGGAGTGCCGATACACTGGCCTATGTTTTCGGCAGGTTGATTGGTGGACCAAAGCTGGCGCCGTCCATATCGCCCAACAAGACCTGGGCAGGACTGGCGGGTGCGGTTGCCGGTGGCATCGTCGCGAGTGCCGCCATGGGTTGGTATGCCGGTCTGTCCACAGTGTGGCCGCTGCTGGTGGCCGGTGGTGTGCTTGCGGTTCTGGAACAGCTCGGGGATTTGTTTGAGTCCGCAGCCAAACGACGCTTTGGCGTCAAGGATTCCGGCCGCATCATACCCGGTCATGGCGGAGTTCTGGACCGGGTAGACGGATTGATATTCGCCTCTGTCGCTGCTGCGGCGTTTGGCTATGCCCGTGGCGGACACGAAGCCGTGGCCAGCGGGCTTGTGGTCTGGTAGACAGTCCCCCATATCCGCAATTTTCTTTGATTGAACCGGGACAAGAGTTTCAACGCATGAGTAATTCATCGGGCAGAAAGACTTTAAGTATTCTGGGATCTTCGGGGTCAATTGGACAATCAACAGTTGATGTCATTCGTAATCACCGGGACCGGTTTACGGTTGATGCGCTGGTTGCCAACCGCAATATCAAGCAACTGGCGGCGGATGCGCGTGAGTTCGATGCCAAACTGGCGATAACGGCGGATGAAACACTGCTGGGCGATTTGCGGGATGCACTGGCAGGATCCGGCATAGAGGCGGCCGCCGGTGAAGAGGCTGTTATTGAAGCTGCGGCTCGTCCGGTGGATATGGTCATGGGGGCTATCGTGGGCGCCAGTGGCTTAAAACCCACATTGTCTGCCGTGGAGCAGGGCACGACGATCGCGCTTGCCAACAAGGAGTGCCTGGTTTCAGGGGCTGAGGTGTTTACAAGGGCAGCGACTGCGCACAACGCAACCATTGTTCCGGTGGATAGTGAACATTCTGCCCTGTTTCAGTGTTTTGAGGAACACAACACCGATGGTGTTGATCGGTTGACCCTGACGGCATCAGGCGGCCCTTTCCGCACCTGGTCGATGGAGCAGTTGGAGACCGCAACGCTGGAGTCGGCGCTGAAGCATCCCAACTGGTCGATGGGTCAAAAGGTGACCATCGACAGTTCCACCTTGATGAACAAGGGGCTGGAATTCATTGAAGCATTTTATCTTTTTCCGGTTGCCCTGGAAAAAATCGACGTGGTCGTGCATCCCCAGTCGATCATTCACTCCTATGTCTCCTATGTGGACGGTTCGGTCATTGCCCAGTTGGGTATGCCGGACATGCGCACACCAATTGCCTACGCAATGGCTCATCCTGACCGTATTTCAGCACCGGTTGAGCGGCTCGATCTGGCACAGATCGGCAGCCTGACGTTTGAGCCGGTGGGGAACGATCGTTTTCCCGCAATTGATCTGGCACGCTCAGCGCTTGCCAGAGGCGGCAATGCGACAACGATACTGAATGCAGCCAATGAGATTGCCGTTGCGGCGTTTTTGCAGGAAAAATTGCGTTTTCTTGATATTACACGGCTGGTGGCTGATACAATTGAGCTGGCTGAGCGCGAAAACATGATTGCGTCGATGTCTTCACTTGACGATGTGTGGGAAGCCGATTCATATGCGCGCAACAAGGCTGGCGAATTGGCAAGCCGTTTGCACGGCTGAGGTACGCCGGGCATGATTGGCACAGCTGCGAACGGTTTGCAGCAGATGCCGTGCTGGGAAAAGATTTTTTGAAACGCGGTTTTGAACTGATCAAAACCTGTCTCGCCTCAAAACACTGGCGTAGTTACACGATGAGCGCGGATGCGCCGGATTAACGGAGATTGATTGATGGATTTCGGTGCGTTTTTGACCGGTTCTGTGTTTGACGTCGTGCTGGCTATTGTCGCCTTCATCGGGGTCTTGTCGTTCATCGTGTTTGTTCACGAGTACGGACACTTCAAGACCGCGCGGTTGTGTGGTGTGAGGGTTGAGACGTTTTCTATCGGATTTGGCCGGTCAATCGGCGGCTTTATCGACCGGTACGGCACTCACTGGAAGATCGGTTGGCTGCCACTGGGCGGGTATGTGAAATTTGCAGGTGATGCCAATGCCGCCTCCATGCCATCGGAAGAAGCGCTGGCCGCTTCCAAGCCTGGTGATTTCCACGCCGCTGCCCTTTGGCGCAGAGCGCTGATCGTGGTGGCAGGTCCGATGGCAAACTTTGTGCTGGCCATCGTGATTTTCACCTTGATGTTCATGCTTGCAGGAATTCCCATTACCCAGCCAAAGGTTGCCTCGGTAGTGGAAAATTCGGCTGCGTCGAAGGCCGGATTTATGGCAGGTGACCTGATCACCGAAATCGACGGCCGCAAAATCGAATCGTTTACGGACGTTCAGCGGATCGTTTCGGTTTCGGCCGGAGCGGTTATGCTTTTCAAAGTCGAGCGCTCGGGAGAAACCGTCGAACTCAGCGCCACACCAGAGGCCAAGGAAGTTGTCGATTCGTCCGGCAACAAGATTCGCATTGGTTTGCTGGGTGTGTCGCGTGGGTCGGATCAGGTGGTAAGGGTTGAAAAACTGGGTTTTGGTGCATCCGTATCGCGGGCAGTGGATGAAACCTGGTTCATTATTACGCGGTCTTTGGGATACCTGAAGGGCGTGGTGTTGGGGAATGAAGCGCCCGATCAGCTGTCCGGACCTATAAAAATCGCCCAAATAGCGGGTGAAGCGGCCTCAATCAGCATATTGGCACTGATTCAACTGTCGGCTCTTCTGTCGGTATCTATAGGTCTGATTAACCTTTTTCCCATTCCGATGCTGGATGGCGGGCATCTTATGTACTATTTTTTCGAAGCGGTAAGGGGAAAGCCGTTGGGCGCGCAAGCGCAGGAATTTGGATATAAGGTGGGATTCGCAATGGTTATTGCGCTGATGGTCTTTGCGACATGGAATGACTTGACCTGATTGTGAAGCGGTTAGCCCGAAAGATATCTGAATTTCGCCTTAAAGCCATGAAAAAAACAGGTACTCAAGGCTTCTAAAACGTTGCAAATCAGCGTAAAACATCGGTATGCTTCTGGCGACGAGTGGGTAGAGGGTCAGACGCAATTTTTTTGGGGTAGATAGCTCGTTCATGGGCAATTCGTTAGTAAAAACAGCCAAGCTGATGCTGGCAATGGGTGTGGTGCTGCCTGCGACTTTGCAGCTGGCAGCGCCGCAGGTGGCTTTTGCGCAGTCCATTACCGGTATCATTGTTGAAGGCAACGCACGTGTGGAGCCCGATACCGTTCGGGCCTACATGCAGTTCAACGCGGGCGAGCGGGTGACCGACGCCCAGATTGACGCGTCTGTGAAGGCTTTGTTCCAGACAGGATTTTTCTCCGATGTGCGGATGTTCCGCCGGGGTTCTGCTGTTGTCGTCCAGGTTGAAGAAAATCCGCTCGTCAACGAAGTTAAGCTTCAGGGCAACGATGAGCTGGATGACAAGAAACTGAAGACTGAAATCAAGCTGAAGGAGCGCACGATCTACACCCGTGCACGTGCCCAGCAGGATGCGCAGCGTATTCAGACCCTGTATCGTCGCTCCGGTTATTTCAACGCAACTGTCACGCCGCGCCTCGACCGGCTCGGCCAGAACCGGGTGAATCTGGTATACGTCGTCAATGAAGGCGCTGAAACCGGTATTGAAAGTATTCAGTTCCAGGGCAATGACGCATTTTCCGACAGCCAGCTCAGTTCAGTGATCACAACGTCTGAATCGGCATGGTGGAAGTTTTTCTCGACCACCGACAATTATGATCCGGACCGGTTGAATTTCGACAAGGAGCTGTTGCGCCGGCACTACCTGAAGAACGGTTTCGCCGATGTGGAAATCGTTTCCGCAGATGCGCAGTTGCTGGCGGATGGTTCCAACTTTGCCGTAGCCTTTGTGATCAATGAAGGTCCCCAGTACACCATCAGCAATGTAGCGGTGAACACCGGCAACACGTCGATTGATCCAGGCGCTCTGCAAGGCGCTGTGCAGGAAAATGTTGGCGATGTCTATGACGCCAGCAAGGTTGACAAGTCAGTTGAGAAGATGACGCTGGAAGCCGGTAAATCCGGATTTGCGTTTGCACGTGCCCGACCCAAGATCGAGCGTGATGCAGCCAGCCGGCAGTTGAGCATCACCTACAATCTTGATGAAGGACCGCGGGTTTATGTCGAGCGGATCGATATCGTCGGCAATGTTCGTACCCTGGATGAAGTGATCCGTCGGGAGCTGAACATCGTCGAGGGCGATGCATACAACCGTATTCTGATTGACCGTGCGCGCCGCCGTCTGACAGGCCTGGACTTCTTCGAGAAAATTGACATCCGTCAGGAAGAGGGCAGTGCGCCGGACCTTGCGGTTGTCGTGATTGATGTCGTCGAAAAATCCACAGGTACAATCAACTTCTCTGCCGGTTACTCGACTACGGAGCAGGCCATTGGTTCGATCTCGGTTAGTGAGCGCAACCTGCTCGGTACCGGTAACCAGGCAAGCCTGTCGACGTCGTTGAGTTTCAAGCGGCAGTCCGTGAACGCAAGTTATACGGATCCGTACTTCCTGGATCGTGATATTTCGGCTGGTGTCGATGTGTTCGGCAGCCGGACTGATATTGAAGACGAATCATCCTTTACCACCCAGCAGGTCGGCGGTGCCTTGCGCCTTGGTACGCGACTGGATGACTACAACTCGATCTTCGGTAAATACTCCCTGACCTATCGCGATATTTCCGTCGGCGATGTCGAGGACGCATCACGGGCAATCCGCGAGTCTGAAGGCACTGATATCATTTCCAAGGTCGGTCTGACCTATGTGTATTCAGACCTGGATCATCCAAGCCGCCCGACCTCCGGTTTCCGCAGCAAGGTCAATGTTGAAGTTGCCGGTCTTGGTGGCGATGTCGAATGGGCCCGTGTTGACGCGTCAGCTCACTATTTCATGCCGTTGCTGTTCGATGGTGTCGTACTCAAGGTAGAAGGTAATGCCGGTCATATCGAACCCTTCCCCGGTGGCGACAAGGTTCCGATCCTTGACCGCTTCTTCAAGGGCGGTGATTCGCTGCGCGGCTTCGCTCGTTCGGGTATCGGACCGCGCCAGCGCAACGAATTTGATGGTGATCTGGATTCGCTTGGAGCGACAACCTACGCCATTGGCACACTGGAAGTGACCTTCCCGCTCGGCTTGCCGGAATCGTTCGGCCTTGAAGGATCGGTGTTCTCGGACTTCGGTACAGCATTCGGCGCGCCTGAAAGCAGCTCGGTGCAGGGCGATCCAGGTTGTGAAGTGAATGCGAGTGCGAACAACTGTGATGTCCTTGGTACTGGTATTGCTTTCCGCGCCGCAGTTGGTGCCGGTGTAATCTGGGCGTCGCCATTCGGTCCGCTGCGTCTTGACGTGGCATACCCGATCCTGAAGGAAAGCTTCGATGACACAGAACTGGTTCGTTTCTCGGTAGGCACACGCTTCTAGACCGGTTGTTGCGAGTTTGATTCAGCTTGTACCTGCAAGCTGCTGTATCTAATACTGAAAGACGGCTCTCCCGGGAGCCGTCTTTTTTATTCCAAATTTCATGGGGCACATCATGTCAGACACCAGGACACTCAAAAGCGCCGATATCGCGCGCATCATGCAGCTTTTGCCGCATCGTTACCCGTTTCTGCTGGTGGACAAGATCATCGATATGGACGGTGACCAGTCGTGCATCGGCATCAAGAACGTCACCATCAATGAGCCGTTCTTTCAGGGGCATTTTCCAGCCCGTCCAGTGATGCCGGGAGTTCTGCTGATCGAGGCCATGGCGCAGACGGCAGGTGCCCTTGCACTGGACCACATGGGGGTTGAGGCAGCAGGCCAACTGGTCTTTTTCATGACCATCGACAATGCCAAATTCCGCAAACCAGTGGGCCCTGGGGATGTGGTGCACTTCCACGTTCAGCAGACCCAGAAACGCGGTCCGGTCTACAAGTTCTCGTGTGAGGCGAAAGTGGATGGGGTCAAGGTCGCGCAGGCCGACATTGGTGCCATGCTGGCCAGCGACGGCTGACCAGCAGGTCTTTTACTTTTAGTCTTTGCGTTCAGTCACCGGGACGTAGCTGCGCTCGGTCGGGCCTGTGTAGAGCTGACGCGGACGGCCGATGCGCTGGGTTGGATCCTCAATCATTTCCTTCCACTGGGCAATCCAACCAACCGTGCGGGCTACCGAGAACAACACCGTGAACATGGATGTCGGGAACCCGAGCGCGCGCAGCGTGATACCGGAATAAAAGTCGATATTCGGATAAAGCTTCTTCTCGATGAAATACGGATCTTCAAGCGCAATTCGTTCCAGTTCGCGGGCGACGTCAAGCAATGGGTCATCCGTAATCCCAAGCTCATCGAGCACTTCATGCGCGGTTTTCTGCATGATCTTGGCGCGCGGATCGTAATTCTTGTAAACCCGGTGCCCGAAGCCCATCAGGCGGAACGGATCGTCCTTGTCCTTGGCTCGGTCAATAAACTCCGGAATTCGGTCCACACTGCCGATTTCACCCAACATTTCCAGGGCAGCTTCGTTGGCGCCGCCATGCGCAGGGCCCCACAGGCAGGCAATGCCGGCAGCAATGCAGGCAAACGGATTGGCTCCTGAAGACCCAGCCAGACGCACGGTCGAGGTCGATGCGTTTTGTTCATGATCTGCGTGGAGAATGAAAATGCGGTCCATGGCGCGGGCCAGAACCGGGTTCACCTTGTACTCTTCACACGGTACCGCAAAGCACATGCGCAGGAAGTTGGAGGCGAAATCCAGATCATTGCGCGGATACACGAACGGCTGGCCAATGTGATACTTGAATGCCATTGCCGCGATGGTCGGGATTTTCGCAATCATCCGGCGGGCTGCGATTTCGCGCTGATCCGGATCGGCGATATCGGTCGAGTCGTGATAAAACGCGGACAGCGCGCCAACCACACCGACCATCACCGCCATCGGATGGGCATCACGGCGGAAGCCGGCAAAAAACCGGTTCATCTGCTCGTGGATCATGGTGTGATAGGTAATTGCGGTTTCAAATTCCTTGCGCTGGGCTGCGTTCGGCAGATTGCCGTACAACAGCAGATAGCAGGTTTCGATGAAATCACCGTGCTCGGCCAGTTCGTCGATCGGATAGCCGCGGTACAGCAACATGCCCGCATCGCCGTCAATATATGTAATGGTCGATTCGCAACTCGCAGTGGACGTAAAGCCGGGGTCAAGTGTAAACGCGCCGGTGCTGGCATAGAGCTTGGACACATCGATGACCTCCGGGCCGATGCTGCCCTTTTGAACGGCCAGTTCATAGTTTTTGCCGTCCAGGCTGAGTGTGGCGGTGCGGTTTTTTTCCGTCATTTTTTCTTTCCTCTCGCAAGCGGATGAATTCAAGGCTGCCGAATCTCCCGAATGGGGGTATCAGCCGCCAGATCAGTTTCCGGTCAGGTGCAGCCACCTGTCTGGAAGTACTTTGATCGCTTGTAGGGTGTCATGAGCAACTGAAATGTGTTGAAGGAACACAAATCGCTCTAACGGGAGAATGTGACAGTTTACCTTCAGGTTGTCTGCTTCACAGCTCCCGCCCAGTCACCTTGTCTGCGCTTAACACTGGCGTGTTGTGCTGCAATCTGCAATTTGCAGCGTCAGAATGCAATGCGCATTTTGTTTACCTTGCATTGCAGCAATTTACAAGACACCGGGTGAATCGCCAGTGCTGGACACGCAGTTTTACTGGTCTTTCAGGCGGCCCAGTGCTTCGTCCCTTCCCAGCACCGCCAGCACATCGAAAATCGGTGGGGACTGTGTGCTGCCGGTCAGGGCAGCCCGCAATGGCTGGGCAACCTTGCCGAGCTTCAGCTCTTGTTCAGCGGCGAAGTCGCGAACAGCCTGCTCCAGAGATTCGACCTGCCAATCCGGCTGCGCTTCCAGCACTGGCACCAGTCCGGCAAGTACCGCGCGCGCGCTGTCATCCAGCAGGCCGGCGGCCTTGTCCTCCATGGCAAGCGGGCGTTTGGCGAACAGGAACTGTGATGACTTCTGCAACTCAACCAGGGTCTTGGCCCGTTCCTTGAGCCCCGGCATGGCTGATAGCAGCTTTGCCTTGTTATCGGGCTCAGCGAGTGCGGAGAGCATTTCCGGGCCGCCGTCCACATGCGGCAGAACCGCAATCAGGGCGTCCAGTAACTCACCATCCGGCGTGTCGCGCATGTATAGGCCGTTGAGGTTTTCCAGCTTGGCGAAATCGAACCGGGCCGCCGATTTGCCAATACCGCCCAGTGTGAACCATTCAATCATCTGCTCGGTTGAGAACACCTCGTCATCGCCATGGCTCCAGCCCAGACGAGCAAGATAATTGCGCATGGCGGGTGGCAGATAACCCATATCGCGATAGGCTTCCACGCCAAGCGCACCGTGGCGTTTCGACAGTTTGGCGCCGTCCGCGCCATGGATCAGCGGAATGTGTGCCATGATCGGGACATCCCAGCCCATCGCCTTGTAAATCTGGCTCTGTCTGGCGGCATTGGTCAGGTGGTCGACACCGCGCACTATGTGGGTGACACCCATATCGTGATCATCCACGACGACCGACAGATTATAGGTGGGATTGCCGTCGGACCGCAGAATGATCAGATCATCAAGCTGATCATTGGCATAGGTGACACCACCCTGAACCTGGTCTGCAATTATGGTTTCACCGTCCTGCGGAGACTTGAAGCGGACTACCGGTTTGATGCCCTCAGGTGCGTCATCGGCAGGCCGATCGCGCCAGCGCCCGTCATAGCGCGGCGGGCGGCCCTCGGAGTTTGCCAGTTCGCGCATGGCAGTGAGTTCTTCCGGTGAGCAATAGCAATGATAGGCATGGCCGGCATCCAGCAGCTGCTGCACCACCTCGCGGTGGCGATCAACCCGCGAATACTGCGAAACCGCGTCGCCCTCCCAGTCGAGGCCCAGCCAGGTCAGGCCGTCCTTGATGGCCTGAATGGCGTCTTCAGTTGAGCGGTTCCGGTCGGTATCTTCAATCCTGAGCAGCATCTTGCCGCCATTGGCGCGGGCAAACAGCCAGTTGAACAGGGCCGTGCGGGCTCCGCCAATGTGCAGGTAACCGGTAGGCGATGGGGCAAATCTCGTCACGACAGGCGCGGTCATGGCCAGTCTCCAAATAATCCGTATAGTGAGTTGAGGCTTTGAATTAGCGTTACGGCCCGTTTAGCATAGCGAATTGGAGTTTGTAAGGCCCGACTTGCGGGCCGTGGGGCGATTAGATTTATGGACTGGTTTGCTGCACATGCTGGCCGGGCACACTCTACCCGAACGGGTGAGGGCAGCAGCGATCCTGACACCGGTGATCAAACATCAGGCATGGTCTCCCGGCGGCATTGGGCAAGCTGGGCGATGCAACCCAAACTGCAGCAGGGCCGCACTGTTGTGTGGGCGCCGATCAGCCTCGTATGCGGCATCACCGTCTATTTTTCCTTACCGGTTGAACCCCCTGCGCCAGCCGGGTGGATCATGGCGCTGGCCGCGCTCGTATTGCTGCTTGGCGCGCATACGGGCAGGGGTGGTGTGCCGGGCGTGCTGGTGAGCTTTTTGCTGGCAGGCTTCGTACTAGGGCAGGCGGGGACACTTACGACCGGCACAAAAGTTCTGCCTGGATCAACTGGCAAGGTTACAGTCAGCGGCTGGATCGAAGAGTTGGGGCCGGCAACCGGCAAGCGGCGGCGACTGGTTGTCGCGATAGATACGATTGAGGAAGTCAAGCCGCAGTTCCGGCCTGGCAAGGCACGGTTGTCAGTGTCATCTGATCATTTGGGGGCACATTCCCGCGGAGACTATGTGACCTTTCAGGCGTGGCTTTATCCGCCATTGACACCTGCCATGCCTGGCGGATGGAATTATGGCCGGGTAGGGTGGTTTGACGGCATTGGCGCTGGTGGCCGGGTGGCATCGGCACTCGCAAAGCCCGGCACCAAGCCAGACCTGCGGCGCTGGTCGGACGGGGTGGCAGGTCTCAGGGCGGCGATTGCAAACCGCATTCGCGCGCATCTGCCGAAACGTGAAGCGGGCTTTGCCGTGGCGCTGATCACCGGTGAACGCAGCGGTCTCGACAAGGGCATGCGCGAGGCGCTGCAACTGTCCGGCCTTGCTCACATTCTGGCGATATCCGGTCTGCACATGAGCCTGGTTGCCGGCGGGGTGTTCTGGCTGGTGCGCGCGCTGCTGGCCTCGTGGCCGATGCTGGCGCTCAACTATCCGATCAAGAAATTTGCCGCGGTTACAGCTTTGGGAGCAGCCGGGTTCTATCTGCTGATCTCGGGCCAGGCAATTGCCACGCAGCGCGCCTTCATCATGCTGTCGGTGATGTTTCTGGCCGTTGTGCTGGGCCGCTCGGCCATCTCCATGCGAAATCTGGCAGTTGCAGCCGTAATCGTGTTGATGATTGCGCCCCAGGCTGTACTAACCCCCAGCTTTCAGATGTCGTTCCTGGCCGTGATGGGGTTGATTGCCGGGTATGAGCTTCTGGGAGGCTGGCAAACCAGGTTTCGCGCCGGTCTGTCCGCCAGGCCGCTTTATCAAAGGTTACTGATTTTCGTTTTGTTGATGCTGATCGGGCTGTCGTCGACCACCATCATTGCCAGTGCATTTACAACATTGCCTGCGGCGTTTCATTTCAACCGGTTTGCTGCCTGGTCATTGCCAGCCAACCTGCTGGCCATGCCGGTCGTCACCTTCCTGGTGATGCCGGCTGCTGTTGCCAGTGTCTGCGCGATGCCGTTCGGGCTTGAGCACTGGCCGTTGCAGTTCATGGCCCGGGGACTCGAGGCGGTACAGGCAGTCGCAGTCATGGTGTCGAGCTGGCCGGGGGCGACGAAGGTTGCCGGCACCATGGTGCCCCAGATTGCATTCCTGTCCGGTATGGGGCTGTGTTTCCTGGCGTTATGGCGGGGCAGCTTGCGCTGGGCCGGTGGCGGGCTGGCGGTTGTGGCTGGATTTTCCGCGATCGCGCTGGGGCCGCGGCCTGATATCCTCATCGAGCGCAGCGCGGCAACAATGGCTGCGCGGATGCAGGAGGGTGAACTGGTGCCGGTTTACACACGCCGCGGCAGGTTTGCAGTTGAGCGCTGGTTGCTGGCTGATGGCGACAGCGCTGATCTGGGACAGGCGGCGAAACGCACCGGATGGTCGTGTGCAGATGACATGTGCCGGGGACAGGTGAAGGGGAAAAGTGTCGTGTGGCTGGGGCGCAAGGCACAACCACCACCAGACTGCCGGACAGTGGATATTGTCGTGTCTGCGAACCCACTGCGCCGCACTTGCGGGTATCCGACATCGCAGCAACTGCATATCGACAGATTTGATGTCTGGCGCAATGGCGCTCATGCCGTTGATATTACTGCTGACGGCAGGTTTGAAGTGACAACGGCACGCGGTATCTCCGGCAGGCGGGCCTGGGTGCATAAACCAACAGGACGTCGAAAGATATTGCTGGTTGATCCGGGGCCATGGGTCGAAAATCCCGCCACCGGTTCAACTTCCAAGACGAAGATCGCTCAGTAACGGCGCAACAGGCCGGCCAGGGTGCCTTGCACCTGCACCTGATCGGGGCCGAAAATGCGGGTTTCGTAAGATGGATTGGCGGCCTCCAGTGCAATCGAATCTCCCTTGCGCCACAAGCGCTTAAGGGTGGCTTCTTCATCCTCGACCAGAGCGACCACAATCTCGCCATTGCGCGCAGTGTCGGCCTTGCGGATCAGCACCGTGTCGCCGTCCAGAATGCCGGCCTCGATCATTGAGTCGCCGTTGACCTCCAGCGCGAAATGTTCACCCGGACGCAGCATGTCGGGCGGCACCGGCACGTTGGTGGTGTGATCCTGAATGGCGGCAATCGGCACACCGGCTGCGATGCGGCCCATCATCGGCACGTCAATTGTGGCAGCAACCGGGGCGGCCGGGGCAGGAGCCTTTTCTTCCGCCATGCCGCGCGAGCCCTGAATGACACTGGGGTTGAACGGTTTGCGCTCCGGCTTGCCAATGGTGGCAGGGCCGGCAGATGAATCCGGCATTTTCAGCACTTCCAGCGCCCGGGCGCGATGCGGCAGGCGGCGGATGAAACCGCGCTCTTCCAATGCCGTGATCAGTCGGTGAATGCCGGATTTGGACCGTAAATCAAGCGCTTCCTTCATTTCCTCAAACGATGGCGGCACGCCGGTTTCCTTCAGCCGGTCGTGGATCAGCATGAGCAGTTCGTGTTGCTTGGCGGTCAGCATCAGGTGTTTTCCTTGCCGTTTGTCAGGATGGCTTGAACAAAATGCGTGCCAACCAGAATCAGAACAAATGCGAAACCTTTATGACATGTTCCCGCTATGTTCGGCAAGGGGTAGTGGGCGAAATGTTATATATTGGGGTGTTTTTCAGGAGTTCTTGAATTAGTGCTCCAGCACGTGAAGCTGGCCACAGTCGCAGCATGCAAAGACCTGTGACGGGTTTCGTCACTCAAAAGGTCGGCGGACAATGCAAAGTCAGTCGGTTGGTATCGGGCCATCCAGCGGATGTTGCGGGACGTCCGGACGTTGACCGGAACCGGTTGAGTGTGCTTTTGATATGCAAGCCATAACGGCAAGTTTTCTGGCAGTATTGCCTGTTTTCCGTATGTGTCTCATTCTCTCACTCCTACAAGTAAATGAATGCGTTAGTGCCACAAGTCTGCAGGCCCGGAGTTGTGAATTCAACACTGTTAACGGATGCGTAATCGTCCGGGCATCTGGTGTTAATGTCGCTGCTTTCATCATATCTGCAACAATACAAACTCAAGGGTCCTGAGGCTCATGAAACCATGCCGGACATGAATACTTCCTGAACCATGCCGCGGAATTATCGAACTGGAAAGAGTGTTAATGACCCGGCCATACAGGTTCCCCATTGCCGAAAGGTCTCGATTCCGCGACCGATCACTCCTGGCCCAACAGCTCGGTCATCTAGAGGTATGCGGGGTTTTCGGCGGAAAATCTTGTAGGTGTCAGCCAGTTTGTAGAACGCCCCGCGCCTGCTTTGACAAAGCGGGTTAGGTGAATATCAGCGCAATTACCATACCGATTACGCCCAGAACAAGTCCGGCAATGAGCATTGGTACGAGGCTTCGGCCAGAACGGGGATCCTCTGTTTCTATCTTTATTTCAATTCTTTCGGCCTGCTTCTTGTCCACAATAGTCTCTCCTTCGACATACGAATGGTTGTGGAATCCCGCTTGGTCGTGATCTTCCAAAGAGCGATGACAGGTTACCGAGTACTCCAATCTAGGTTCTTGTAAACCAGGTTGATGATGTTGGCTTTGCGCCACAACAAACTGCAGGCACTAAAAATCCAGTAACAGCACCTGAACCTGCTCACCCGCATCTGCTGCAAGCGCATGTGGCGGGCGGATTATCAGGCAGTCGGCCTGTGCGAACACGCGCTGCATGGAGCTGTCCTGTTTGGGGAAGGGGCTTGCCACCAGTTGACCCTGATCACCGCGCGCCAGCGTGGCGCGGATATAGTCCTGGCGCTGGTCGTTGCTGGCCATGCCGGATCCCAGAACGGCGGTCACGGAATCAAACGACCGGGCATTGCCGGTCATCCTGGCGATCAGCGGCAGGATGAACAATCTCGTGCACACCATGGCCGATACCGGATTGCCGGGCAGGCCGATGACGCGCTGGTCGGCGCGTCTGCCGAACATCAGCGGTTTGCCGGGGCGCATGGCGATTTTCCAGAAACCGATCTTTATCCCGGACTTCTCCATGGCCGCCTGTACCAGGTCATGATCACCCACCGACGCTCCGCCGATGGTGACGAGAATGTCGGCTCCGGCGGCGCGTTCGATGGCTTTTTCAATACGGGCCCTCTTGTCCGGGATGATGCCCAGGTCGACTGGCTCACCGCCATGGCGGGTAATCATGGCGGCAATAGCCAGGGCGTTTGATGAAATGATCTGGTCATCGCGCGGATTGCTGCCGGGTTCAACCAGTTCATCGCCGGTGGCCAGCAGCGCAACGGACGGTCGGCGCACGACCGGCACGCGGGCATGGTTCATGGCCGCTGCCAGGCCGATCTGGCGGGCACCCATGACTGTGTGCCGGGGAAGCAGTGTCTCGCCCTTTTTGAAGTCCAGCCCGGCGTGGCGGACGAAACTGCCCAGGACAGCGGATTGCAATACTGTCACCGCATCCTTGCCGCTGGTTTCCGTGTTTTCCTGAATGACGACGGTATCAGCCCCCCTGGGCAATGGCGCGCCAGTGAATATGCGCACTGCCTTGCCCTTGCCAACGCGCTCGGAAAAGCCGTGTCCGGCAGGCGCTTCTCCAATCACCTTCAGTGTGACAGGAACATTTGTAATGTCGGCAGCGCGCACCGCATATCCGTCCATGGCAGACGCAGCAAACGGCGGCTGGGCGCGCTGCGCCTTCAACGGCCCGGACAAGACCCGGCCATTGGCATTGGACAGCGGCACGTCTTCGGCATCCAGAGGTTTGACGCCTTTCAGAATCTGCGCCAGTGCATCATCAACCGGAAGCAGGCTCATGATTTGCGATCTGCCTTGAAGTGACCAGACTTGCCGCCCTGCTTCTCGATCAACTTCACGTCGGAAATGATGATGCCGCGATCCACCGCCTTGACCATGTCATAGACGGTCAGACAGGCAACCGAAACCGCAGTCAGGGCTTCCATTTCAACCCCGGTCTTGCCTTCTACCTTGACGCTGGCGGTGACATCCACGGCATTGTCAGGTTCGTTGATTTCCAGATCGACGGTGATCTTTGAAATCGCCAGCGGATGGCACAGCGGGATCAGTTCGTGGGTGCGCTTGGCGGCCATGATGCCGGCAAGGCGCGCTGTGGCGATCACATCGCCCTTCTTGGCCATGCCGGACTGGATAAGCTGCAACGTCTCCGGGAGCATCGAGACACGACCTGAGGCAACCGCAATGCGTGTCGTCACCTGTTTTTCGGAGACATCGACCATGTGGGCGTTGCCCGCATCATCGAGATGGGTGAGTTTGCCGCCGGTCATGCGCTTGCCCGCAGGCCGTCCGGCTTGGTCAGCAGGGTCCTGGTTGCCTGTGCAACATCGGTCTGCCGCATCAGGCTTTCACCGATCAGGAAGGTCTGCACTTTTGCCTGTTCCATCCGAGCCAGGTCTGCGGAAACAAACAGGCCGCTTTCGCCGACGATCAGCCTGTCAGCCGGCACCAGAGGTGCAAGGCGTTCGGTGGTTTCCAGACTGGTCTCAAACGTTTTCAGGTTACGATTGTTGATGCCGATCATGCGGGTCTTGAGTTTTAAGGCGCGCTCCAGTTCGGCTTCGTCGTGCACTTCGGCCAGCACGTCCATGCCCAGTTCAAACGCGGTTTTTTCCAGCTCTGCGCACAAGGTATCGTCGATCATCGCCAGGATCAGCAGGATGCAGTCAGCCCCCCATGCGCGGGCTTCGAGAACCTGGTACGGGTCAAGCATGAAATCCTTGCGTAGTGCGGGCAGGGCGGTTGCCGCGCGAGCCTGCATCAGGAATTCCGGCGCGCCCTGAAATGATGGCGTGTCGGTCAGTACGGACAGGCACGCCGCGCCGCCTTCCTCATAGGCCTTCGCCAGGCCAGGGGGATCAAAATCCTCACGGATCAGTCCCTTGGACGGGCTGGCTTTCTTGACCTCGGCAATCAGCGCCCAATTGCCATCAGCAAGCTGTTCTTCAAGCGCTTTCAGGAACCCGCGTGGTGCGCTGTTGGCCTGGTTCAGGCTGGCATTGGTTACAAGGCTGGCTTCAGGAACGTTAGCCTTGGCAACGGCGACTTCCTGTCGCTTGTAGGAAGCGATCTTGTCGAGAATGGTGCCGCTCATGCGTTTGATACCTCAACCAGCTTGTCGAGCACTTTCATGGCTGCGCCGGAATCAATTGCCGCTTCGGCCTGTGCCGTACCGTCCTTCAGGTCGTTGGCCTTGCCGGCGACCAGAAGCGCAGCACCTGCGGTCATGGCGGCGGCGTCGCGGAAGGCATTCCGGTCGCCCGACAGGACGCCGCGCAGGGCCTCGGCATTGTAGTCCGCATCACCACCCTTCAGGTCGGCAAGCGACTGGCGCTGAACGCCTGCATCTTCCGGTTGGATTTCAAACGTCGTGACCTTGCCATCCTTCAGTTCTGCAACCCAGGTGGTGCCGGTTGGTGTGATCTCATCCAGACCGCCTTCGCCATGGGTGACCCAGACGGCTTCCGAACCAAGTTGTTTCATGGCGTGGGCAAGCGGTTCGACCCAATGTCTGGCAAACACGCCGATGACCTGGCGTTTGACGCTGGCCGGGTTGGACATGGGGCCCAGCAGATTAAATACCGTGCGGGTTGCCAGTTCAACGCGTGACGGCCCCACATGCCGCATGGCGGCATGATGAGCCGGTGCAAACATGAAGCCGCAGCCTGCTTCAGAAATACAACGCGCAATAATGTCAGGTTGGGCTTCAATATTGACACCGAGCGCTGCCAGCGTATCAGCTGCGCCGGATTTCGACGACAGGGCCCGGTTGCCATGTTTGGCGACAGACAGTCCGGCGCCTGCGGCCACCAGTGCTGAACAGGTGGACACATTGTAGGATCCGGATGCGTCACCACCAGTGCCGACGATGTCGATAGCGTCTTCAGGGGCTGCAACGGGAAGCATCTTTTCGCGCATGGTCATGGCGGCGGCTGTGATCTCGTCAACGGTTTCGCCGCGTACCCGCAGGCCCATCAGCACCGCGCCGATCTGCGACGGCGTGGCGTCGCCCGACATGATGATATTGAAGGCGGCGCGTGCTTCATCCAGTGACAGCGGCGTTGCGTCGGCTATTTTTGCAATCAGCGGTTTCAAGTCAGCCATGGTCTCAAGCCGTTTCCGGTTCTTTGTAGGCGTCTGCCAGTTTCAGGAAGTTACGCAGTATCGCATGGCCATGCTCTGACGCAATGCTTTCGGGGTGGAACTGTACGCCGTGGACATTCAGCTCTTTGTGCTGCAGTCCCATGACGATATCTCCGGTAGACGCTGTCACCTCGAGACAATCGGGCAGGGAACCGCGCTCCACCACCAGCGAATGATAACGCGTCGCCCGGAAGGTCTCCGGCAGGCCCTCGAACAGGCCCTTGCCGGTAGTGGCGACATCTGACAGCTTGCCGTGCATCAGCTGCTGTGCCCGCACCACCTTGCCGCCAAAGGCCTGGCCGATAGCCTGATGACCCAGACAGACGCCCATCAGCGGAACATTGCCGGCGGCCTTCTCGACCAACTCCAGGCAGATGCCCGCTTCGTTCGGCGTGCACGGACCCGGCGACAGCACGATGGCCTCCGGCTTCATGGCGATTGCCTCGTCAGCGGTGATGGCGTCATTGCGGATGACGTCGGTATCAGCGCCGAGATCGCCGAGAAAATGATACAGATTCCAGGTGAAGCTGTCGTAATTGTCGATGAGCAGGATCATGGTAATTATTGCCCTCTCGATGCGCGACCGGCAAAGCGGACCGCTTCTTCGGCAGCCCGGAACAGTGCCTTGGCCTTGTTGATGCACTCATCCTGTTCGGCCTGCGGCACGCTGTCTGCCACGACACCGGCACCGGCCTGCACAAACATTTTGCCGTCCTTGACGATGGCGGTACGCAGTACAATGCAGGTGTCCATCTCTCCGGTGGCGGAGAAGTAGCCGACGCAACCGGCATAGATGCCGCGCTTGGTGTTTTCCAGCTCGTCGATGATCTCCATGGCACGCACCTTGGGAGCGCCTGATACAGTTCCCGCCGGAAAGCCTGCACTCAAGGCATCGATGGCGTCGTACTTGTCGTCCAGTTCGCCTTCCACATTGGAAGAAATGTGCATGACCTGGCTGTAGTATTCCATGATGAACTGGTCGGTGACGTTGACCGAGCCAATCTTGGCCACACGACCGACGTCGTTACGGCCGAGATCGAGCAGCATCAGGTGTTCGGCCAGCTCCTTTGGATCAGCCAGCAGGTCCTCCGCCAGCGCACGGTCTTCCGCCGGTGTCGCACCGCGTGGCCTGGTACCGGCCAGCGGGCGGATTTCCACCTTGCCGTCACGCACCCTGACCAGGATCTCCGGGCTGGAGCCGGTCACCGCAAAACGGTCGAACTCGAGATGATACAGGAACGGCGACGGGTTGACCCGGCGCAGGGCCCTGTACAATGAAAACGCCGGCAAGGTGAATTCAGTCTCAAAGCGTTGCGACAGCACCACCTGGAAGACATCACCGGCTGCGACATACTCTTTTCCCTTCAGCACCATCTCCATGTAATCGTCGGGCGTGGTGTTGGAGACCGGATCGCTGATAGGGGCGGCATCCGGGTCATCATAGGCCTGCAGTTCCAGTGGCCGGTCAAACGCATCCACTACCGCGTCGAGCCGATCACAGGCGCGTGCATAGGCCGCCTTTGCCGAGACATCGGTGTCCGGGAACACCGGAGTGATGACGGTAACCTCGTCCTTTACGGCATCGAAGATGGCCATGATGGTCGGGCGGATCATGATGCCGTCCGGCACGCCGAGCACGTCTTCGTTTGGATCGGGCAGTTTTTCCATCTGCCGAACCATGTCGTAACCCATATAGCCGAACAGCCCGGCCGCCATGGGAGGCAGGTCGTCGGGCACGTCGAAATGGTTGGCCGCCAGCAGGTTGCGCAGTGACTGCAGAGGTGCTGCGTCATCGGCGACGAACGGGCCGTCGGCGTCAATCAGGGCGCGGGTGTTGATCTCTGCCTTGTCCCCGGTGACCCGCCAGATCAGGTCGGGCTTCATGCCGATCATCGAGTAGCGGCCGCGCACGGCGCCGCCCTCCACCGATTCCAGCAGGAACCGATAAGGTGCATTTCGCGTGAGCTTCATGAACGCGGAAACCGGGGTTTCCAGGTCTGCCACCAACCGCGTATAGACGACCTGCGTCTTGCCGGCGAGATAACAGGCATTGAAGCTGTCGCTGTCTGGAGCGATCTGCATCGGGTGAACTTTCCATAATAGGCGTTAGCGATTGGGTTTAGAGCAGGTTTGGCGGGGTATGTGAAGTCGTTTTGACCCAGGTGAGGGGGATTTTCTGGTTGAAGCCGACGAATAGTGTGATCTGCGTCAGGTCAATTGTGCACCAGCTGCCAGCGCAAATTAAATGCAGGCGGCAGGCCCCTGGCCGGCATCCGCAATCCGGCCTGTTGCTGCCGTTTTTGATTGCTGTTGCGAGTGACAGTTCTGAGCCAGGAACAGTATTGGCTGCGCCGTATCAATTTGACGAGAATGTGTAGTGTACGGACTTGATTCTCAATCTTGCGAATGCTCTGATCCCGGCTTGGATTTTGGAAGCCGATTGCAGCTACAAGCGACACACGGCGAGGTCGAGGCGATACACATCAATGACAATGCAAGAGGCAATCGCGCTTCAGCCGGCCTGGGTCGAGCATTGGCTCAGGGTGCTCTTTTTATGCGCCTTCATCTTGCCGGCAGCGCTCCTGATATGGAAACCGACCCGTCTCACTGCCATATTAGTGATAATAACGAGTGTTGCAGCCGGCTTCGCTACAGCCAGGCTCTACGATACTGTCGGGTATGTGAAGCTGCTTGGGCTTCCCCATATTGTATTCTGGACGCCGCTTGCCATTTACCTGGTTACGCAGTTGCGCAGAGCTGACATACCCGGGGTTCCGCGCATGATAATGATGGTCATTCTGGGAGCGATCACGATCTCGCTGGCGTTCGACTATTCGGATGTCTTGCGCTACCTGCTCGGAGACAGGACACCGCTGGAGGGCACTGTCTGAAGTCCGATTGCGTCGCAGAACTTACCCTGGCAACTCTCAAAGCGCTGTGAAACCCGCGGGTGATATTCTGAAACCGTTTGCTTCTTCGCCTTTGCCAATGTGGATCAGTTTATCCAACCTACTCCACGCACACGGCGGCGTCAGGCCAGCATACTGCAGCCACCGGTCACTCTTCCAGTTCATGAAATGGAGATAGAGGTATTCTCGGTTCGGATGCCGGTCATTGCTGAGGTGGCCGTCTTTCCAAAACCAGCTCTCGGGATGATCGCGCCGGCCATCATGCCACTTCATGGGAGTGAGTATTGTTGAGTAACGTTCCTCAAAGAGGGCGCCACGAATGTAGGTGTTGCGAAGCCGGTACAGCCAGCTGTGCCACGCCGGTTGTCTGGCCAGCACACCGAACACCCTGGCCAGATGCCATTCCTCGATGTTCACCGATGCGCCGGGTTTCTGCATCAGCTTCCGCCAGTTGGGTATTTTCATGAAAGCGGTTCGCAATTGCGGCGTGTTGCGCATCATCGTGAAGTGACCGGCAACAAGGTCGTTGTGTGTGGTGAGCATTTGATATTTTGACAGAAGGGCGGGGGTGTAAAAATTGCGGATGTCGCCAAATATGATATCCAGATCAGAAAATCCGAAAAAGTCATAGCCGTTAATGTCTTCTTCGTGGATATGGCCGAGTGCCGCTTTCAGTTTGCACACGTCATTGTTGTTGTTGTCGATAGTGGGTTCCACACCAAGCCGGGATGTGACAAATGACAGGTATGACTGAAGACTGACTTGCTGAAACCTGACATTCGGGCAGGGTTTGGCGGGTGGTGCGTTTCCTGTGATGATTATCCAGTCAATTGAATGATTGGCCTTCATGCTTTCCAGTGTGAAATCAATCCATTCCGGCCAGGGACCGAACCAAACACAAAAAATCGCGATAGACGGGACTGGTGTGTCATAGCTGCCAGGTTCAAGATTTCCGTTACCCGTCTGTACCATGCTCTTTCCCCCGATTTCTGACCATGCCGGTTACCAATTCTCAGAGGCTCTGTGACCTGCTCTGCAGAATGCCTTGTGGCGATTTATCAAAACCAGTTCCCGCAGCGGAAGGTTGAAATAGCGTGTTGGACCATGAGTTGGGCTCTGGGCGTAAAAGTTGGCGGCATCGCCAAAGCTCGTAGCCTGTTGGCGAACTGCAGTCAGGACCCCGGCTGGCAGGGAGACATGTAGCTCCTGATTGAGAAACGTCATACACCCCAGAAGGGCCCATGAGCCGCGGCACTTCTCGGCAACATCAAGCACGACGGCCCAGTCAAGTGACAACTGGGTGGCCATTTCCGCCAGATCAAGTGCCCACATGCCGCTGGACAGGTGACTGGGAATAAACCGTCTGGCGCCTTGCATGGCAGTGAACACAAACAGCTCCTCACCGGCCGGAACCAGCACATGCCTGCCGCGAAACGTGGCGGGACGGGCACGTGCCCAAATGTCTTCTATTGTGCCATCCGGCAGGAACGGCAGGTGAACCGGCTGGTGATGGACATCCACATCGGAGTTGTCTTTGGTCGTTTCGCTGCCACGCGTAAGGTTGACACCGGGATGATAACGGCACCGTTTCAAGGCCAGTTCAGCGGTTTCCGGACCTGCCCAGCCTTTTTCGTAGAGTAGCTCAAGCGCCTTGCGCAGGGCATTTCGCCGGACCATCAGGTCAATGTCGGACGTTACACGGCGTGTCAGCTTGATTGGAGCGAGGGCTTCCATTGCAGCTGTCTTCATCAAGCAGGCTTCAATGCCGGCGTCGTTCAGGACGTCGAGCGCGCGGGCTGACCTGTTCAGTTGCAACTGGGACTTGGTCCACAGGGCTTTCGCCATGCCGTGCAGCCTCGGAATTTCCGGGCATTCCGGATCGATGCGCGGCAGACGCCCGGAGAACCTGGACAGTATCTTGAACTGTGGCCAGCTGCAGTCGTCTATGTCATTGGTGAGTTTCCATTTGCGCCAGCAATCGCGCGCTTCATCATCGGGAGCCACCACAGCCTTGATGAGCAAGGCGGTATCCGGATCAGGCCATGCCTGCCTTGCGAAAAACGGCTTGAACATCCGGCCGAGCATCAAGGATCACCCCGTTTTGTTCTGTTGTTTTTTCTCGAGAATTGCACGGCGCGCGATTTCGAGGAAATCCCTGTTCAGGCCTTCATTGGTGTTTTGCTGGCGCCTGGACAACGTGTTGGCACGAATGCGCCGTCTCAACACCAGGTCATCAAGCATGACAGTTTCGACGCCTTCTGATCTGCGGCGGCGATACCACTCAATGAAGTAGCCTGTTCTGAGTGACGTATCGAAACACTTGTCCTGACTTGCAATCAGGTTGCGTTGAACCAGGGCTGTGCCCGCCAGATAACCTGGAGCTTTTCCCTTAACATAGGCAAGTCTTGCAAATAATTCAGGTGACTGGCTGGGGCATTCAAACGCCTCGACGTGCCCCATGATAATTGCGTCTGTTCCATGCACCTTGAGTGCTGCTTCCTGTATCTGCAGTTTTTCAGGAACCCAGATGTCGTCTGCGTCGAGCAGCGCAACAAAGTCTCCGTTTGTGCCGCTGATCCCATTGTTGAAGGCAGCTGCTGCGCCGCTATTGCGCTGCTTAACAAGTTTTGCACCGACTGGATGATTTGTCACTATTTCACTGGTTGCATCGGTGGAGCCGTCATCGACCACGATGATCTCATCTGCCGCACGGGTTTGGGACAGCAGGCTGTCGAGCGTCTCGGCAATTGTGTCCATTGCATTGTACGCCGGTATCACCACGCTGATCTTTGTGCTGTCTGCCATTGTTCTCAGTAACCCACATAATCCCGGAACGGTTTGAACGGCGTCAGGTTGCCCGATTTCTTGCGCCGCATGAGAGACAGTGTCAAAGCCCGGTTGAAGTCCCGCTTCTCCTCGCCTGTCAGCTTTGAAGTCATGGAGTTGTCATGCCGGCGATAGAACAAAGTAATGTCGTCCATGATGGAGAACGGGATGCCGGCTTCTCTTATTCGCAACATGAGATCAACATCTTCGGAGTACAAAAATTTCTCATCAAAACCGCCGACCTTATCAAATACATGCCGCCAATAGAGACACGCGCCCAAATGCACGTGAAAAATCTCCTCGGTTCGGGAATCTCCTGCTGGCTTCAGTTCACCATCGTCCTGCTTGTCGAAATACTTCACAAACCCCGAGACCATGCCGACTTCCGGATTTGCCTGCAATCTGGATATTTGAAGTTCCAACTTACCTTGCGGCCACATGTCATCACAATCAAGAAACGCGATGCAGTCACCCTTGGCAGCTTTCAACCCGACGTTCCTTGCCGGCCCGGGGCCGCGCTGCGGACCGTCGTGGATCTGGATGCGTGCATCATCCCTGGCCAGGTCTTCCACGATTGATCGGGTTGCATCGGTGGAGCCATCGTCAATGATGTGAATTTCGCCCACCTCAACTGCTTGCGACGTTATGGAGCGTACAGCATCGACGATGAACAGCTCCCCGTTGCGCACCGGTGTAATCGTGCTGATCACTGGAATTGTTGCCATGCCTGCCGGTCCCCCTCTGCAAGTTTCTCAAGTGCATCAACGGCTTCAAAAGGATCCCGGCCTACCTTGAACTTTATGGTCGGCAGGTTCCTTGCAATCGCGCTGCAGGCGGTCAGTGTTTCAGGCATGCCTGTGCGCAGGATATTCATGGTCGACGGTGCAAGCGCTGCAACGGCTTGTCTCTTGGACATGGCTTCAAATTCACTGGTCTCAGCCCCGGTTAGTTCCAGGCTCAAGACGGCATGTACCGGCAGCCGGTTGACGAACCTTTCACCTGCCACGGTGCTGAGCGGTATAAGGGTTTTCTCATCGGGAGCAGAGGGCTGATTGATGGCCTGAGTGGAAAAATCGGCGAACCACTTCAGTGCATGGTCGGTTAGTTTCATGACATCGAAAATCGGAAATGCCGTTGGCTCTGTGTGCGGATTTACCAGTATGAAGTCGTCACCGGTTGTAAACCAGCCCTGTTTGATGGCGGCGGCCGTGGTGGTTGACTTGCCGCTTCCTCCCACGCCTGTCATCAAGAACCCGCGCTTGCCATAGCCTATGGCTGCAGCATGTATCATGGCGCAATCGGCAGGCAGCGTTGCCCAGTGAATGAAGTGGCGAAGCGGTGAGCCGGGCTCCCAGAACGGCAGTTGTGATACGTCTCGTATCCAGTACAGTCCCTGCTTGCGTGCATCATCATACAGGTGCCAGATGCCGCGGGCTTCATCTGAGGTGAATGCAATGCCTTCATCCGGGCGCCAGCAGATCCGCTGATGGTCCTGGGTGGTCTCGACCTCAAACGGCCAGTCTGTTGGCGGAGCTGAAAAGCCGGTCGCAGTGGAATCAACCGCGTAGATAGTGGCATGAACAATGTCCGGTGCCGGGGTTACCTCAGAATAGGCAATCACGGGAACAACCGTGTCTTGTACGCTGCCCGCTATGAACCTGACGGATATATTGCAGGGACCGAAGCGAAAATGTCTTTCAACGCCTCCGGAAGTGAGCCACTCACGTTCGGCGTCGCCTATTTTACCCTTCACAAATCTTGTTTGGTCGGACATGTGTTCGGGCATTCCGGACTGCTAACTCTCGGCCTTGCGGACCGGCCAGCCATGTTCGGGATCGGCATCATGAACCGGATCCAGCATGATGAGTTCCTGCAAGTCGCTGTAGACCTCAAGGCCTGGAACTGTAAACACGCTTTTTCCGGTCTTGACTGTCTTCTCAGCGGCGATATCCACTTCACTGATGATCAGAAGATTCTCACTTTCCAGAATTTCCAGAAATGCGCGGGTGTTGACCGCAACATCATGCTCTCCGGCATCGAACTGTTGGTTGAGCGCCTCGATCAATTCGGCTTCGGTGCGCGGCCGCATAAGCAGATTCCAGATCGCCAGCGCTGTCTCGGACAGGCCGTAGTATTTGCCCGTGTCAAAATTGATGGCAACCATCTCGCCGCCGAAATCCTCACAGGAGAGGTTCTTCTGGTCGAGGAAATAATATTTTGTTTTTTCCATAGAGCCCCCGCTCGAATCCTGCTTTAACGCATTGCGTAACCGAGCCGCTGCCGTAACGCAAGCCAAGGTTTTCTCCACACTGAAACACTCTCGAGCGCAGGTGCGAGTTCCGGCAGTACATCACCGATATTTTCAGATCTCAAAGAATCCAGCTGATCAGTGATCGACTTGAGTTCAGGGAGTTTGTCGGACAAGTCATTGGCGTTCATGTAATCCGTGATCCCACGAACGGCGGCAATAAAACCATCAAGTTCTTCGCCAGGCTCTGATTCGCCAATCAATTCGGCAATGTAGTCGTCGATCTGCCGCGTCGCCCTCTTCTTGAATCGGGCCGGCAGAACCTGTGTGCGATAGTGTGGCGGTTCCTGAAGTGAATGCAGCAGGAAAGCAGAAGGTGTGGCTCCGCATTCTTCAGTTAAAGCCCGCAACAGCTCTGGTAGTATCAGTATGTTGAGAGATGAGACTGTAATGCCAAAACTCAATTCCGCGTGGGGACATTTTGTGCGCAGCTCATGGACATTCTTGACGTATGTCGGCCACTCAAATCCACTGCGAACATAAGATCCTTTTGCTCCGGCGGCATCGATGCTGGCTGACACGTTGACATTGTCGAATTTTGCCCACAAATCAAAGATCGACTGGCCTGCAAACCTGGTCACTGACAAGTTGGTGTTGTACGCGAGTTTGATATGGGTCTGTCCGCGATCATGCAGAAGGCGCAGCAATGCGTAATGTTCCTCCATGATCAGTGGTTCGCCACCGGCAAAGTAGATCTCCTCCAGATCATCCATGCCAGGGCCGATTTGCCGCACAACTTCATCCAGGGAGTCAAAGCTTCTGATTTCTGCTTTCCTGCCGGCCGTGACGCCTATTGCTTTTCCGTCAGTGAACCATTTTGAACTGGCGCCATGCCAGCAGCTCCTGCACTTGAAATTGCACAGGTTTGAAAACCGCAGATCCATCGTAACTGCGTGTGCCGGGCCGGCATTCATCAGGTCTGCGTCGTGAAGCAGGGTCTCGTGCCAATGTGAAAATTTCCGGTTCTTATCCAGGCGCATGCTGTGGCCTTCGCTGGCCTCCCGGTCGAAACACTTCCAGCAACCACTTACCGTTTCAGCGTCAGCAAACTTGCGCCGGATTTCACGCAACTCGTCACCTTGCCACGCTTCGATGAGGGTTGTGTCGGAAAGCTTGCCGATGTCTCCATCAAACTCGCAGCAAGGTGCGATCGTGCCGTCAGTCGTTACATGCAGGTTTATCCACGGCATGACACACAGATTTTTTCTCTCCGTGCCGGCGTCAGGGCATTCGTTTGAATTGGACAATCGCATCTATCCCTGGGACTCAAATAATATGGTTTTCAACAGGCAACGAGATCGTTGTTCCAATTTCCGGAGCATGTGTTGACTATTGGCCACCGTCTCGATGAGAAAGAGAAAAGATGACTATTTTATCGTACAACTGCAACTTTATCTTTGTGCATGTTCAAAAATGCGGCGGCACCTCGGTAGAAGCCGGTTGGCAGAAGATTGGCCGATGGGGTGACTTTGTCATCGGCTCGACTCCGGAAGGGGAAATGCTGCAGGACACATACCGAAGCCTGTACAACATAGACAAGCATGCTTCGGCCAGTCGCATAAAAAAGGCAGTCGGCAGAACGATTTTTGAGCGCTCGCAGGTAATCGTGGTCGTGAGGAACCCGATCACCATTATCGAAAGCCATTACAAGTTCGGACGCTCGCTGTTCGACAGGTACAGTGCGGAATCTGAAATCGACAGAGACCGTTTGCTTCAAATGATAAAATCGAAAGACGAGTGCCTGCCGTCATGGTGGTTTGTCATGACCAAGGGGGCATTGATTGATGCGATGCAGGCATCGAATTTTGAAGACTTTGCCGACAGAGTGCTTGATAAGCGCTGGGGGCGCTATTTGCGAAATTGCACCGATGATTCAAAGAACCGGCGGCTGACAACCAAAGTCCTCAAAATTGAAGAGCCCAAAACAATCATCAGCACTTTCAATTCCCTTGTTTCAGAGTATCACAAGGACTTGGGCATTAAACGTTTTCACTTTTCAGATGGACGGCGATACAAGGAAAAATTCAAACTGTTGCACCTCAATCAGAGCCAATCAATTGAGATAAAATGGAACAGGACCCAGCTGCAAAAGTGTTGCGACATTACGGAGCAGGAGCATCTTACATTCGGTTACGAACTGCCTTTCTAGAAATGTCGTTCATCAAAAATCAGCTCAGTGGTGCAGAAGTTTTTTGCGTCTTTTGAGAATTTTGTGTCGCGACGCCGTCGTTCACCTCATAAACCTGATCAGCAATGCGCTTCCACGCAGGCCGGTGGGTAATCACCACAATTGTATAGCCGGATCCCAACGCCTTTACGTTTTCACAAATGGCCAACTCGGACTTTTCGTCCAGCGCACTGGTTACCTCATCCAGTACCAGCAGCTTTGAACCTGTCGCCAGTGCGCGCGCCAATGACAGCCTCTGGCGCTGCCCGCCGGACAACCGCTCGCCCATGTTGCCGACAGCCGTCATCATGCCGTCATCAAGCTTGCTGACGAAGTCCCATGCCCCGGCTTTCTCCAGGGCAACGCGAGCGTGTTCTTCGGAAATACTCTCGTCACCCAAAGTTACATTTGCAAAGATGGTGTCGTGCAGCAAAGTCAGGGACTGGGGCACATACCCGATGCCGTTTCGATAGCTGTGAAGATCAAGATCACCAATATGTTTGCCATCAATCGTGATGTCACCGCTGTCAGGACGCAGCAACCCCACCAGCAAATCGATTATGGTGGTCTTGCCGGCACCTGAAGGACCGAGCAGTACCGTGATTTTACCCGCCGGGATATTAATGTTGACATTTTTCAGCACAACTTCGTCCTCGTAGGAGAACGATACGTCAGCAAAATCTATTCCATGCGTGACCCCCGCTGATTCGGCGCCGCTAATGGTTTCTCTTGCCTGTTCTGCTTCGGCGATCATTTCCTGCACGCCAAAGTATGCCTGTTCCTGGACCAGTACCTGCTGGTAGTTTTGCTGCACCTTTTTGAGCAGATTGAGAATCTGGTAGTAGATAATCCCCAGCACCAGCAGATCTGCCAGCGACGCCTTGACCACAGAAATGCCAAACCAGATGCCTGCGGTTATTGTCACTGCCACCAGAATGTCCTGTCCGTAGCTGAGTACGTGACGGCCCAGAAGAACCTTGTAGTAGGCAACCCGCATCTGTTCCACCAGATCGGTGAATGTGAGCTTGAACCGCGCTCCCTTGTTCATCGACTTGATGGCTTTCATGTTACCGACTGCGTCTTGCACTGCCGATCCAAGCTGGCTTGTTTTTTCCCATTGATCCTTGCTGCTTTCGCGAACGAACACGACAAATTTGTACAAGGGGATTGAAATCAGAATGGCTGCCAGAGCGATCACGAAAACAAGCTTTCCCGATACCAGCGTAGCCACCATCGTAAGCAGCAACGCATGCAGCATGGAGACGATGACAAGTGCTGAGGACTGGTAGGCTTCCGATGCAGCGCGTGTCTGCGCGGCCATTGCGTTGGATACCTGGCCGGGTTTCAGGTGCACAAAATAGGACCATCTGGCATCCATCATGGACCCCAGCAAGCGCTGCCGGACCTCCGACTGAACAATGGATACGGATGAGGCCACATAGCTCATCGCGGCCATGGACATGGCCGCCTTGGCCACCAGCAAGACCGCAATCAGGATGAGGAAATTGGGTAAAGTGGGATCTATTCCGGTCGAACTCACGGCGGTGAGCAACCAGTCGTTGAGAACCGAGTTACTGGACACTCCGGCGCCGCCAATCAAAGCTATGGCGGGCAAAATGGCGCCCATGCTCAGCATGTCGAGGATGCCGGCCATGAAGACGCAGGACAACACTGACCATGGTCGTGCGCCAGGTGCCTGAAGGAAAATCTGCAAAAGCTTGCTGTTCTTCCAGGCCATCATTTGGGTGCGGTCTCGTGAACAGATGAGTTCATCAAGGAAGTGTTATGCCAAAAGACATCATAAACAAAGAGGTGACGACGTCGTGATCTTGCCGGCAACGCCCGGACTTGTGGCGGTCATTGATGTCAAGCAGGGCTAAATGGTTTGCCGCCGGGTATTCGCGCCGGCACATGACCGTTCGGCCTTTATAGATTTGAACCCTAGTAATTACCCGGCTGTGTCGGCGCTGGTGCACCACTGGCTATGCGGGCCCAGACAGAATCATTGATCGTCACGCCGATCTGTTCCTGCAGGGCGTTGACATATTCGGCGTACAGATCATTGGACAGATTGGTTTCCAACACCTGCTTGATCGCCCTGGCTTCTTCCGAATCCGGGTTGAATCCGGTGCCGAGAACCGGGGTCGAAGCGATGATCTTGGCTGACTTGCCATCATTGGCGACGGCGAACGCCTTGCCGTCTTCGGCAACCGAAAACAGTGCAGCTATATCGGCGCTGTTGAAGTTTGCCTCGGCCTGATTTCGCCGCACGCCGTTGATTGTCTTTACTTCGGTGTTTTCGGCTGCAGCAAGTTCAGCAATAGGGGTGCCTGAGCGCAGCTTGGCCACGAGGTCTTCGGCTTTCTTGCGCGTCGCACTGGCGGCTTCACGGGCCTTCCAGGTGTCTACTACCTTGTCCTTGATGTCATTGAAGGCGGGCACAGCCGTTTCCACAATGTCGCGGGTCTCCAGCCAGGTGAAGCCATCATCTCCGTCGGTCAGCGGAGAAATCTCCAGGCCGATTTCAGTGTCAAACGCAGTGGCAACCGAGCTGGAATGGCCAGGGACAACAACTGCCTTGCCGTCCTTGTCGGTACCGTTCAGAGCGACCGGACCTACATTGGCGACCTTGACGCCGATCTCCGCGGCGGCCTCTTCCAGCGATGCGCCGCTCGCGCGTGCATCTTCAAACTTGTCGTGCAGGTCGAGCAACTGATCGCGGGCCTTTACAGCGCGCACTGCTGTTGACAGTTCGTCGCGCATTTCATCCAGCGACTTCGCCCCACTGGTGCCGACAATCGTGGCTTTGAGCAGGACTGTTGAAAACCGGCTCTTTACCGGCTCGGACACGGCGCCGTCTGCCAGCGCAAAGGCGGCTTCGGCAACAGCCGGGTCTGGAATGGCTGATTTCGCCACCGTGCCCAGCGAAATGTCTGCTTCGGTCTTGCCCTGTTCTTTGGCAATGTCTTCAAAGCTGGTGCCGTCCTTGATTTTCTGCGCGGCGGCTATGGCATCTGATTCATTGTCGAACGGGATTTGCAGCACAGTGCGGGTCTCTGCCAGCGCAAGCTGCTTCTTGGTTGCTTCATACTGGCGCTTGAGGTCGTCCTCGCTCACTTCGATGCCGGCCATGATTGCTTCCGGCGTCAGGGCGACGATTGCCATCGAGCGGCGTTCCGGTTCCCTGAACAGGTCATTGTTTTCATCATACAGCGCTTTCAGGTCAGCATCGGTCGGCTGTTTCGCACCATCAGGCAAGGTGAATTCGAAATAGGTGGCATCGCGCTGTTCGGTGCGATGTTTCCAGATCAGTTCGACCAGCGTGTTGGGGACCACCGCCTCGGTGGTCAAAGGCTGCGAGATGACCTGGCGGGTCATGCTTGCGCGCTCAGTTGCGAAGAACTGCTCTTCGCTGAACCCGTTCTGACGTAGCAGGTTGCGGAAGCTGTCTGCGTTGAAGGAGCCGTTGGCGCCCTGGAATTGCGGGCTGTCGGCGACGCGTTGGGCGACGGCGCGCTCCGGCATGGTGATGCCGAGTGCTGCTGCCTGGCTGTCCAGCGCGGCATCGCGCATCAGGTCACCGAGAATCTGCCGGTCGAGGCCGAGCTCGCGGGCCCGGTCCGGGGTCACGGTCTCACCAATACGGCGCGAATACACCGACAATTGCCGGTTGAAAGCTTCGGAAAATTCGTAGGAGCCGATTTCACGGTCGCCGACTTTCGCCAGGGTTTCCGAATTGCCGCCGCGCAGCATGTCTTCGATACCCCACACGGCAAAACTGCCGGCGAGCAGGGCGATGAAAACCTTGGCGACGATACCGCCGGATTTGCTGCGCAGTGCAGTAAGCATGAAATCAGCCTCGTAACGTTTAAGATAATACCTATATAAAGCGTGAACCATGCGGCGCAAGCGGGTATGGGTGTAAGTTAAGGTTTGGTAACACTGGTGTTGGTAACACCGTCAGATGCAATAGCAAGGGATAAGGGCACGATGAGACCATTGGCGGCGGGGAACTGGAAGATGAACGGCCTGAAGGCGTCGGCCTCGGAACTGGCTGCGTTGAAAGACCGGCTCGACGGCACGGCACCGGCGTGCGACGTGTTGATCTGTCCTCCGGCAACGTTGGTCATGTCGCTGGCAGACGCTGCTGAGGGAAGTGCCATACAAATCGGTGGTCAGGACTGTCATTCTGCCGTTTCCGGCGCCCATACGGGTGATATTTCGGCTGTCATGCTGAAGGATGCGGGCGCATCTGCGGTCATCGTGGGGCATTCCGAACGCCGCGCCGATCACGGTGAGAGCAGTGAACTGGTGCAGGCCAAGGCGCACGCCGCCATCGCTGCCGGCCTTGTCGCGATTGTCTGCCTGGGCGAGACACTGGCTGAACGTGAGGCTGGCGATACGCTCAGTGTCGTTCACGCGCAATTGAACGGTTCTCTTCCAGACGGGGCAACGAGTGCCACTATCATCGTGGCTTACGAACCTGTGTGGGCGATCGGATCGGGGCTTACTCCCTCAGCCGATCAGGTGGCGGAAGTTCACCAGGCGATCAGGGCAGGGCTGTCGGCACTGACCAGCGCGGAAGAGGCGCACCGGATCAGAATTCTCTATGGTGGCTCCGTCAAACCGTCTAATGCGGCTGAACTGATGGCCATTGATAATGTGGATGGTGCGCTGGTCGGCGGGGCAAGCCTGAAAGCAGATGACTTTGCCGACATCATCGCGGCGTTCTGAACGGTTTACAATCGCGGCCCAAAAGCCTACATGAGCGCCAATCGTTATTTATCTATTCGAGACAAGGTTCGAGACATTCCATGATAGCCGTTATCACCGTGGTTCACCTGTTGATCGTTCTGGCCCTCATTGGCGTCGTGCTGATGCAACGCTCCGAAGGCGGTGCGCTTGGCATCGGCGGTGGCGGCGGCGGCGGCGGTGGTATGTTCACCTCACGCGGGGCCGGCAGCGCACTGACCAAGACCACGGCGGTACTGGCGATATGCTTCTTCGTGACCTCGATGTCGCTGGCGTACCTGTCACGCGGTGATTCCGGCGGCACCTCAGTACTGGATCAGGTGGCGCCCAGCCAGTCGCAGGGCCAGGAAGGCGGCGGCCGTTCGGTGCTGCCGACACTCCCGGGCACGCCTCCGGCGCCGACGGAACCTGCGGTTCCTACGCAGTAGGATTTGGTTGATTACACTCACGCAAGCAGCCTGTCGGCTGCGCTCCGCCAGGGCGGGCCTGACCGGCCCGAGGCCCGTCGGGCCTAGTTGGAGATCATCATCCAGATGGTTATCCATTATTCTGGTCGAACAGCTTTCTTCGCTTCGCTCAGGCCGTTCTCCGACCTTGAACAACCATAGTCATGAATTCCAGGCCGAAGCACGATAGTGCTGAGGCAAGCGCGACTGTGCGTCGCACGGAGTGCGCCCCAGCGGAGCGCAGCCGTAAGGCTGCTTGCGTGAGCGGAATAAAACCAAGGCCCGATAGTGCTGAGGCAAGCGCGACTGCGCGTCGCACGGAGTGCGCCCCAGCGGAGCGCAGCCGTAAGGCTGCTTGCGTGAGCGGAATAAAACCAAGGCTCGACAGTGCTGAGGCAAGCGCGACTGCGCGTCGCGCGAAGTGCGCCCCAGCGGAGCGCAGCCGAAAGGCTGCTTGCGTGAACGGAATCAAACACTCCTTGCGCGACCAAAACCACCTTCCCATAATTGACACATGACCACCGACACCCGCATCAGGGACTCATTCGCCGTCCAGGCTCATGCATGCGAACAGCTGGGTTCGCCATTTACAGCCCGGCTGCTCGAGGGGCTTGGGACAAACCTGGATCATGCAACCATGAGCGGGCACACAATCCTGACCTGGCAGGGCCGGCCGGATGCATTGGGTGACGCGGTCGCGTTGCGGCTGGCGGGCGCTTTGCATGGCCTGTCGCGGCGCGGTGAGTATCCTGACCTGACCAAACTCTATCCGCCGAACCCGTTGCCGAATACAGCAACACTCGACCGGGTTGCGCTCGAAACCATCAAGAAAGCGGATGCTGACATCCTGCAATGGCTGGCTCATCCGCCCCAGACAAATGAAGTGGCCCGATCGGCTATTCTGTATCCCGGGTTGATGCAGATCGCGGCAGAGACCGGATTGCCCCTGAGCATGTATGAGATTGGCTGCAGCGCAGGCCTCAACCTCCTCCCTGACAGGTATGGATACCGGTTGGGAGAAGTGAGAGCCGGGCAGGCCGGTTCACCCGTCATGCTGGCGCCGGATTGGCTGGGAGCAATGCCTGGCGGGGTTGATCCCGACATTGTCAGCCGGCGTGGGTGTGACCGAAATGTGCTCGATGTCACCGATGCTGCACACGCGGAGCGCATCGTTTCGTATGTCTGGCCGGATCAGGAAGACCGCATCAACCGGGTCATGGCAGCTCTCGACCTGGCCCGCGTTGATCCGCCCCACATCGATCAGGCAGATGCCGGTGACTGGATCGAGGCTGTTATTTCCAATAATTCAACACCCGGTATCGCGCGTGTGATCCTGCATTCAATCGCGTTTCAGTATTTTCCCGAACCGGTGCAGCTCCGCATTACAGAACGAATTGAAACTGTAGGTGCGATGGCGACAACCGATACACCTCTGGCCTGGTTGTCTTTTGAACAGTTCGGGACCGAGGGGCCGCGCCTTGTGCTCAGACTGTGGCCGGGAGATAGCTCGCGGGTGCTGGCCAAAGCCGACGCACACTGCCGGTCAATTTGCTGGTGCTGATCCCGACCGCTGTTAAAAACTACATTGACAAGTTTGCTCAATAATATAACCATACGGTTATGGAACAAATTGGTTATATGCAAACGCAACCTGACCTCGATGCGATTTTTGCAGCGCTGGCCGACCCGACGCGGCGAGCGATCTTGTCCCGGCTGGCCGACGGCCAGGCATCGGTCAATGAGATTGCGGCGCCGTTCGAGATGAGCCAGCCGGCCGTCTCGAAACACCTGAAAGTGCTGGAACGCGCCGGATTGATCGAACGCGACATCGTAGAGCAGCGCCGCCCCGCCAGGCTAAAGGCTGACAACATGGCCGCAGCTGTCGACTGGCTGGACGAGTTCAGGGCGTTCTGGGGAAAGAGCTTCGATCAGCTCGATGACATTCTGGTTCATATGAAACAAACCGAAGCGAAGGACAAAGGCCATGAGTGAAGTAACTGAGTATGTAGTAGACCGCCTGTTTGATGCGCCACGTGCAATGGTCTGGCGGGCTTGGACGGATCCTGAGTTGCTGGCGCGCTGGTATGGCCCGGGTGTCGATACGATCATCCATAAATTTGAACTGAAACCCGGCGGTGAATGGCTCAACGAGATGAAGTGGGGCGACAAGTCCGACCTCAGCAAGGCGGTGTTTCAGGAGGTCGTCCAGGAACAGAAAATGGTGTGGCATCACTCATCCACTGATGCCGACTGGAACACTGTCTCCAACCCGATGATGGCGGATTGGCCGCGTGTGCTGCTGACCGTTGTTACGTTTGAAGATGCCGGCTCAAAGACCAGGGTCAGACTGACCTGGACACCGCTGGATGCAAGCGACGCCGAGGTGGCGTGTTTTGCCAATGTCATGGGTAATATGAGCAAGGGTTGGGAAAGCGGCTTTGCCATCATGGACGAGATGCTCGCTGAAATGCAGGCAAACAAAGCCTGACAAGATACAGTTACAAATCCAATTGCTTCGAGCGGGGTAGCGCGAGCTGTTCCGCTCGCTCAGCAATTACGATCCTGACGTGCGGCTTGTGAGAATTCACACATCCGTCGGATGTGATCTTCGCTATGGTCAGTGCAAATCGGTCAAAGCCAAACAAGCAGGAGGCGAGAATTGACCCACATTAGCAAAAACCGGCTCGCGTGGCCGCACAGTGGCTGATGCTTAAAAGGATCTTCCGCTGGCCTCAACAGCCTGACCAAGGAGATCACTATGACTGACAACATACTCAGAAACACAGCAGCAGCCACAATCGCTGTCACCACGTTACTGGCAGGCATATCGTTCATGTCTGACGGTGCCGATGCAGCCAACACCAGATGCGGAAACCACAAGGACGTGGTGGCATTTCTCGGGAAAAAGTACAAGGAAACCAGAATCGGCATGGGATTGATAAATGCCGGCCAGATGATGGAACTCTATATGTCTGCGGAAGGGACCTGGACCATGTTGATCACCAGGCCGAATGGTTTGTCGTGCTTTGGTCCAGTCGGCAAGAGCTGGACGCATATCAAGGCAAAACCGGCAAAGACAGAGACGGGCGCCTGAGTTCAGGTTTCACTGCTTTGGAAATCGATGTGGATATGATTGCCGTCGGCATCGAAAACATTGACCTGTGTGACATCAATCCCCGGCACCTTGACGACCTTGTAGTCGATATTCCGGTCGTCAAGGTTTTCCAGAAATGGTGCATAACCGGTTGCAGAAAGTGCAAAGTGCTCCAGTTTGGGGTCATGTCCAGCCGGTTCACTGTCTACACCGACAAGATGCACGACCGGATATTCTCCCGCATACATCCAGGCGCCCGGAAACGGAAATGGCGGTCTGACTCCCGACGTCATGCCCAGGACATCCTCGTACCATTTTACCATCTGTTCCAAGTTTGCCGTTTTGACGTTCACGTGGTCGAGCCGGTTGAGCTGCATGTGGATTGCCTTTGCGATTAACTGTGCTGAAGTGCTCATCATCTTGCATGTGTTGAACGGGTTTATCCACCGTTTCGGCAAACCAATTGGGCACGATTACCGGTTGGCAGCACGTGAAGCGGAACGGCAGTTGACATCCAACCAGCCAGAACCGGAACAACCTGAAGGATGTGGCGCAGACCAAATTGCTGAATGATCCGGCAGATTGACGGTTTTGCCTGTTTGAAAGCCATCATACAGCAGTTCCTGCTGCGATATGGACCGTAAATTCAAGTGTATCTGGCGTCACCACGCTGCAGTTGCCGGACTTTCCTCAGGAGATGAACGAAAACTCCTGCTGTAGGCACTGGAGCTGCTGCACCCAATTGTCCAGGAGAATGGCATATTGAATCCGAGAACCGGACGCGGAATATCGTTGGCGCTGGTGTGTTTGTGCATTCTTGGCATAATGCCAATCATCGCCAACAGCCGGCCAGTGGAATTCAGTGCGCTCAGCTTTGCACTGTTCCTGTCAGTCTGGCAGGTCCTGTTCGGTTTGCCATTGTTTCTGTGGGAGCTGCGCTCAGGCGCCGGAGGTGTTTTTTCCTCGTGTAACGAAGAGCACAGAACGGCTCGAACCATCGCCGTAACCCTGATCACCGGTGTGATGTTCGGGCTGTCGACTTACCTTTATGTGCTTGGAGTCGAGAAGGCCGGCGCAGTCAATGCCGCCATCGCTATACAGGCATATCCACTGTTCGCGATCTTGTGGGAAACAGTGTTCCTGAAGCGCCGCAAGACTGCTGTGGAACTCGCTCTGACTTTGGCCCTTGTTGCTACGCTTTATTATCTTGGTACCGGAGGAAGCTGGCGGATTGAGGGATTTTCCATATGGTTCCTGGTCGCGCTGGGCGTGCCGTTCCTGTGGAGTATTGCGCATGTGCTGATCAAGGAGGAATTGGGGCGAACAGCCATAACACCGGCGCAGGTTACATTGTTTCGTGTGGCGATTTCCGCCGTGTTTCTGGCCTGTGTTTTGGCATTGGCCGGGCCTGCCGGATTCCTGGAGACATTGACGCGGGTGGACCTGCAGATTTTTGCAGCGGTCATGGGGCTGTTTTATTACGTTGAACTGATTATCTGGTTTTATGCAGTCAGACACATAGATGTTTCACTGGCCAGTTCGATTACGGTGCCCTGGCCGGCGCTGACTATGGTGCTGGCGGTAATCTTCCTGGACGACCGGATAGAAATTCATCAGGTTGTCGCGTTCTTCATTGCGGTCGTTGCAATCTACGGATTGATTGCTGCCGGAACGCGAAAGGGGCGGGTGCCGCCGAGTTAGATCTGATTGTTTTCACAATGCTCCGATGCTGCGCCGGCCTGTTAGAACAGGCCGGGCCATACCGCACCTATCATGGCGGGTGCCGGTTTGCCGTCTCGATCCGCATCCGGCCATCATTCATGAAGCAGGACTTGTCAAACAGAGACAGGTCCAGGGGATTGGGCAACCGCACATCGCCGAGATCGGGGCATGGTTTGGCCGCTGCATCATAGGATCTGTCGATCTGTGAAATGAATACGATGATCAAACCATTGTCGCGCGCGAATGCTTTCAATACACGAACCTGCACCATCAGTTCCGGATTGCTGCGCTTCTGATCCAGAAGCTGCAGGTAGTCTATGACCACGACAGTGCCCGGCTGCGCAGACCCCAGTCGATTGATGATATAGTCAGCATTTATGGCGTCGGAACTGTCGAATTCAAACAGGCCGTTGAACATTGCCATGTCCCCGCCGACGCTTTTGAAACGGGATAGTATTTCAGTCTCATTGTACTCAAACGTGAAAAACACACCACGGCGCCCGAGTCTCAATGCTTCCACGATGAGCTTGAGACCCATCATTGTCTTGCCATGACCAGGACGTGCACCCAGCAGGACAAGGTCTCCCGGTTTCAACCTGGCCAACAGTTCACTGGAGGGCGGGGCGGCAGCCGCATTTGCTGCAAGCAGGCTCCAGGTGTTGAAACCCTCCTGGCGGGCGATACGGTCCAATGCCTTGTTGAGTGGAATGCCTTCCTTGCGGGACAAGGCTCTGGCCCGGCGCTTGAGATGATAAATCGGGGCAGACAATTTCATATGAAAAACCTCCTATTGCGGGCGGTTTTCACAATCCCTCCTTATGCGTGTTGCCCGAACAGTCGGTTCGATGAAAATGAAACCCCATATGGCACGTACTTTCCCGGACGGAGGGGGGAGGCATGGGTTGCGGCCTGTAGAACAGTATGGACCAACGCAATGTGATTCAAAATACCCCATCACCCGCTTCGCGAATTTTCAGGCGTTCTGTTCACAACTGCACAATCATCGTGAAAGCCGGCTTCGTCACCGATCGGTGAGAGAGCATGATCGAAGTCAATGATGGCGCATACGGATATACGTATTCTGTGACCTGAAATCAGGACGGCTTTGTTTCTATGGTTGGATAGTGTGATGAGATCGCAAGCTATGACAGGTCCGGTACAGGCTGGCTCGCAGGTTGCCGGGACCGGGCAGGGGACGTGTCGGGACGACGAAGCTGCAGGTGCCTCAGCAGGCAGGACACGACCGGAAGCACCTGCTCATTATCCCGGACACAGAACGACCGGTCCACACTTGTTTGAGCGCGATTCATATGCCTCGACGGCGTTTCAGGAAATCCTGGATCGTTCGTTCCATGCATTTGCGGCCCGCGCCACTGCCGGCCTTTCGCCCAGCGCGCTGGCTGGTGCCTGGGCTGACTGGGCTGTACATCTCATGAGCTCTCCGGGAAAGCAGGTGCAACTCGCTGAAAAAGCCACCAAAAAAACACAGCGGCTGGCGCAGTACGCCGGCAGATGTGCAAGCGGCAACCTTCATGGCCCATTGTGTATAGAGCCGCTTGCCCATGACCGCCGGTTTGGTGGCAAGGCCTGGCAACAATGGCCGTTCAATCTGATGTATCAGTCATTTCTGCTGAACCAGCAATGGTGGCACAATGCGACCACCGGTGTGCGCGGTGTTACAAAACAGCACGAGAACGTCGTTGAATTCTCAACACGGCAAATGCTCGACGTGTTCTCGCCTTCCAATTACGCTTTCACCAACCCTGAGGTGATCGACGCAACGCTCAGACAGGGGGGCCAGAATCTGGTGCGCGGCTGGCAGAACTTCATGGAAGACTGGGATCACGCCGTCAGCGGCCGGAAGCCGGAAGGGGTTGAAGATTTTCAGGTGGGAACCGATCTGGCTGCGACACAAGGCAAGGTCGTCTACCGCAACAGGCTGATCGAGCTGATCCAATATGCACCGGCAACTGAAAAGGTGCACGCCGAACCGATCCTGATCGTACCGGCCTGGATCATGAAATACTACATCCTCGACCTGTCAGCTCACAACTCACTGGTGAAGTACCTGACCGATCAGGGTTTCACGGTATTCATGGTATCCTGGAAAAACCCTGATCCGGATGATCGTGATCTCGGCATGGACGATTATCGCACATTGGGTGTGATGCGCGCACTGGATGCGGTCGAGAAGATAACAGGGCGCAAGGACATACACGGTGTCGGCTACTGCCTGGGAGGCACATTGTTGTCGATCGCAGCCGCGGCTATGGCGCGCGATGGCGACCTGCGTCTCAAAACCCTGTCCCTGTTTGCCGCCCAGGTGGATTTTACCGAAGCAGGCGAATTGATGCTGTTTGTCAATGAGAGCCAGGTGGCGTTCCTGGAAGACCTGATGTGGGAGCAGGGGTTTCTTGACACCAGACAGATGGCCGGCGCTTTCCAGCTGTTGCGCTCGAATGATCTGATCTGGTCGCGCATGGTGCATGATTACCTGATGGGCGACAGGGCCGGGCTCAGCGACCTGATGGCCTGGAACGCAGATGCGACCCGGATGCCTTACAAGATGCACTCACAATATCTGCGCCAGCTGTTTCTCAACAATGACCTTGCCGAGGGGCGCTATCTGGTCGAGGGCCGTCCGGTTGCGGTTTCCGATATCCGGGTCCCGGTGTTTGCCGTCGGCACCGAACGGGACCATGTCGCACCGTGGCGTTCGGTCTACAAGTTTCACCTTCTCTCTGACACGGAGGTAACTTTTCTGCTGACCAATGGCGGGCACAATGCCGGCATTGTCTCCGAGCCGGGACACTCTCGCCGTCACTATAAGCTTACTACCATGGCACACGATGAGCCTTACATGGATCCTGAGACATGGATTACCCAGACTGTCGAGAAACCGGGATCATGGTGGCCGGAGTTTTCGCAATGGTTGAAAAGCCTGTCTGGTGAGCTGGTTCCCCCACCGCCCATGGGAACTGCCGAGCTCGAGCTCAAGGCCATCTGCGATGCGCCGGGTACCTACGTCTTTCAGGTATAAGTCTGGCTCAGCTCGCGACGTGGCGGGAACTGCACTGGATGCCGGTTCTTCCGTCAGGTACGCGTCGGCTCTCTGCCGACATGAACGCAATTGATGAAGATCAACGTGAACGTCTGATTTTGCTGCGATCATACAAACTGGCAAGTGTCCGGTGAATGTAATTTGAAGCAACCAATGTTGCCTACGGTGAAAAATTCAAGTGAACCCAGATGGAAGATCAATACCCATTGTCTGTAATCGCGCGTGATCGTACCAGCCTGTACGAGATATGTGACGACATGGAGCGAATAGCCGATCAGCTTGGCGGCTCCATCGATATTCAATTGTGCACGTCTGTACTGTTGCGATTGCGACAAGACCTGCTGCAGCATCAGCAGGATGAGGACGTGTTTTTCGCGCTGCTCCAGGAACGCGACCCGGATGATGCACTGCTTGCAAGATGTGTGAAACTGGCTCGGTCGGAGCATGTCGCCATTGCATCCTATGCGCTGGAACTTGCCGAACCGATTGGTGACTTGTGTGCAGGCAGCAAAACCAACAACGCCGATGCGACGGGTTATTTACTGAGAGGTTGTTTTGAATACATCCGCCAGCATCTGCGTTGGGAAGACACGATTTTTTTCCATGGAACAAGATATGGTGTCGAAAGTGTCGACAGCGTTGTTCTTAAGGCTGCCTTGATCAGAAATCGCAGCCTGCGGGATCGTCATCTGCGGGTGGCGGACTGACCGTTTCAGTCTTCTTCGTAAGTCTGGGCGATCTGCTGCAAACGTGGAACGTCGCGGAGTTCTATCGACTTGGCGTCGAGCAAATCAATTATTCCGTCTGCTTTGAGTTTGCTGATATTCCGGCTGACAGTCTCGATAGTCATGCCGAGCAGGCCGGCGATCTCTTCCCGCTTCAGCGGGAAACAAATAGTGGATTCGAGTTTGCTCTGGTCCCTGTGAGGACAAATGTGGTCATTTTCCTTCCACAGCCAGAGGATGAACCTGGCCATTTTCTCCTGAGCGCCCAGCTTGCCCAGAACAGTCATCCATTGTCTTGCCTGTTTCAGGTCATTGACCGTCTTTTCGAGCAAACGGTGTTCGAGTTCCGGGTTGGACCTGAGGACAGCACCGAACTGGGCGCGTCGGAAACAACACAGCTTCACATCAGTTACACATTCGGCATTTTCGTTGCTTACGGAGGAAACCGGATTGCCAATGCTGTCTGCTGCCGACAACAGTCCCACAATCTGCTCTCGCCCATCGGGTAATATCTGGGTCAATTTGACAACACCGGACATGACAACCGCGAAAAGCTGGCTGCTTTCACCCTGATGCAGAATCACATCACCGGCCGACATGTTCCGGTGGGTCATTATGTCGGATAACTCGCCAATGTTCGACGCCCCCAAGGCATCGCAAACCGCATGATGGCGCACCGGGCATTGCGTGCATCGCAGGTCCCTTTCAAAGCCTGGTTCTAGTTCGGGCACTTGCACCACCTCTCAAAGTGCTTGAACAGTGAAAACAAAGTGTACACCTGAAAGTCTCTTTGCGGATTAATTCTTTGTTATCCTGCATGCAGCCTGTGCATGGCTGATGCCTTGGTCCTGATTGGCTTGTGCCTATCAGATTTTGGGCCTGCTGACAGTTGACCTGAATCAAGGTATCTGCGGTTTTATCGGCCAACTTCGCAGGTTGGATCGAGCAAACCACAAATCCTGCATCAAATCTTCGGCTGCTGCTTCCAGACCGGCATGGATTGAGGTCCTGTAGATAACTCGCCCAGCGCCCAATTTAATCCTTCCCACACTGCACGACTCCAGCTAAACGTTAATTCCCATGGCGCGATATATTTTCATCACCGGCGGCGTGGTTTCCTCACTTGGCAAAGGCCTGGCATCAGCAGCTCTTGGAGCGTTGCTGCAAGCCCGCGGATATTCAGTCCGCCTGCGGAAACTCGACCCCTATCTCAACGTCGATCCCGGCACCATGAGCCCGTATCAGCATGGCGAAGTGTTTGTGACCGATGACGGGGCGGAAACCGACCTCGATCTTGGTCATTACGAACGCTTCACCGGCAGAGCGGCCACCCAGGCTGACAACATCACCACAGGCCGTATCTATCAGGACATCATCGCCAAGGAGCGCCGCGGTGATTATCTGGGAGCCACTGTCCAGGTGATCCCGCATGTTACCGACGCCATCAAGGCGTTCATTGCCGACGGCAATGAAGATTATGATTTCGTGCTGTGTGAAGTGGGCGGTACGGTAGGTGATATTGAAGGCCTGCCGTTTTTTGAAGCGATCCGCCAGTTCGGTCAGGAAGCACCGCGTGGTCAGTGCATCTATCTGCACCTGACACTGCTGCCCTGGATACCGGCAGCCGGAGAACTGAAAACCAAGCCGACACAGCACTCGGTCAAGGAACTGCGTTCCATCGGTATTCAGCCCGACGTTTTGATGTGCCGTGCCGACAGGGAAATCCCCGAAAACGAACGCCGCAAAATTGCGCTGTTCTGTAATGTGCGTCCCGGCGCGGTCATTCAGGCGCTTGATGTGAAGACCATCTATGAAGTACCGCTCGCCTATCACCGCGAAGGTCTGGACGACGAGATACTGGCGGCGTTCGGTATTGAAGGCGCGCCGGCTCCCAAGCTCGACATGTGGAACGACATTGTCAGCCGCATCAAGGAGCCCGAAGGTGAGGTAACCATCGCCGTGGTGGGCAAGTACACCGGTCTGCTGGATGCCTATAAGTCACTCAATGAAGCACTTGTGCATGGCGGCATTGCCAACAAGGTGAAAGTCAATATCGAGTGGATTGAATCAGAGGTCTTCGAGGCAGAAGACCCGACACCACTGCTGGAACATGTGCACGGTATCCTGGTTCCCGGCGGTTTTGGCGAGCGCGGCGTTGAAGGCAAGATTGCCGCGGTTACCTTCGCGCGCGAACGCAATGTGCCGTATTTCGGTATTTGCCTCGGCATGCAAATGGCCTGCATTGAAACGGCGCGGTCGCTGGCCGGTATATCAGCTGCATCTTCAACTGAATTCGGCGACACCAAAGAGCCGGTTGTCGGCCTTATGACCGAGTGGATGCGCGGCAATGAGCTGGAGCAGCGCGCCAATGAAGGTGATCTGGGCGGCACCATGCGACTGGGTGCCTATGCGGCCAAACTCGAGCCGGGCTCAAGAGTAGCAGGTATCTACGGTGGAGAGGAAATTTCCGAACGTCACCGACACCGTTACGAGGTCAACACCCGATATCGTGACAAGCTGGAAGATGCCGGGCTCAGTTTCTCCGGCACATCGCCGGACGGGCTGTTGCCGGAAATTGTTGAAATTCCCGGCCATGCGTGGTTTGTCGGCGTGCAATATCACCCGGAACTGAAATCACGGCCGTTTGAACCACACCCGCTGTTTGCGTCATTCATTGAAGCGGCGGTTGAGCAAAGCCGCCTAGTATAGGTATCATCGGTTGATGAACATTGTTCGGTCATTCACTCATGTCTGGCTTGTGCTGGCGCTGTTGCTGGCAGGGTCAGTGGCTGCATTGGCGCAGACCAACGGGCAACCGGGTGGCCAGAAAGCCGAAACCGCCGCGGAGCGACCCGCTGATACCGGCAAGGTTGTTGCTCCCAATACGGAACCTGTTGTGGCAGAGGCTGCCTTGCCTGCCGGCATCAAGGAAGCGGCCGGCAAGGCCCGGCGGGTTGCCGCCGACATCTCCAAGACCCTGCAGGACCTGAAGGCCAAGCTCGCAGACCCGTCATTGCCGGCAGGTGAGCTGTCCAAGACACGCGAGCAGCTTGAGATCGTTCGCGAACGCGCCAAACTTGTTGATCTTGAACTGGCGTCTCCGCTGGCGCAGATGGATGCGCAGATGAGCAGGCTGGGACCTGCTCCAAAGGATGGTGAGACAGAACCTCAAACCGTCGCCAGCCAGCGTGCCGAGCTTGCGCGGGTCCGCGGCGTGTTGCTTGGCGCACGATCCCGGCTGGCATTGGCGGCAGGTGCGGCTGATCAGCTTGCCAGCCAGGCCGGTCAACTAGAACGGACACGTTATTTCGACCGGTTATTCAAGCGCGAAAAATCAATTTTGGCGCCAAGCCTGTGGTCCGAGGGTATTGCCAGGGTTTCTGACATTTGGGTGCGTACAGAACGACTGGCTGCGGGTTACTATAAGCTGATCGCGGACAACAATGGCCAGTGGGTCGCCTGGTTCCTGCTGGCTGTGTTCGTTGCACTTGCAACGGGCGGCTACCAAGTTTGCCGCATGCTGGCGCACCGGGTGCGTAAGGGCAAGGCGCCGAATGGTGAACTCGGCAAACTGGTTCGGGTTGTGGCTGTTCCCGTCGGCTACGGACTGGTTGCAGCTGTCGCGACAACCATCTTCGGTCTGCTATTGTTTGAACTTGGCGCAGAATCGACGCGCATCGAGCAGTTCTATACTGCGTTTGCCGTGCTGATGGTGTTGTTTGCGTTTACTCGCGGACTGGCACGATCCATTCTGTCTCCGACCCAGCCCGATTGGCGAATAGCCAATCTGTCAACAAGGGTAGCCCAGAAGTGGCTCAACCTGCTGACGATAGCATTCGTCATTATGGCGGCGAGTTCCGTGCTCAACGAGCTGTTCCTGGTCGTCAACCTGTCAGATGAAATGACGGCATTGCGACGGGCGATTGTGCTTCCGGCGTTGATGATAATTCTTGTGAGGCTGATCCTGATTGCGCAGCGTGACAGGCGCAGCGACGATGCAGAGCAGTTCAGTACGGTGTATTTTTCCTGGGCAAATTACCTGGTCCAGCCAATCTGGCTGCTGGTGCTTGCCACGGGACTGGCGCTGATTACCGGTTACATAACGCTGGCAAGTTACATAGTCGGCAATATTGTCGTTATCGGCGTCGTGGTCAGTTTCCTGTATTGCATTCGCCGTCTGGCCGATGCTTTCGTAGCGCAGAGTATTTCCGAAGGCAGCCGCATATCGAATACGCTGAAACATACGTTTTCCATGTCGGAACAGGGTATCAAGCGGTCGGGCATCGCGCTCAATGCGGCTGTTGACTTCACGCTCTTGCTGCTCGGCCTGCCTTTGCTGCTGGGCCTGACTGCACTGTCATGGGTGGATGTGCGCAGCTGGTTTTCCACCGCGTTTTTCGGATTTGATATTGGCGACATTACCATATCGCTGTCGTCCATCCTGCTGGCGGTCGGTGTGTTTGTGGTCGGTCTGGTGCTGACCCGGTTTATCACCGGATGGCTTGACCGGCGCATTTTGTCTGCCACTGACATGGATGCAGGGGTGCGCAATTCGATCCGCACCGGGGCCAGCTATACTGCAACCATTCTGGCGCTTCTGGTGGCGTTCGCCGCCGCCGGTGTCAACTTCGGCAATATCGCCATTGTGGCTGGTGCTCTGTCGGTCGGTATTGGTTTCGGGCTGCAGTCCATCGTCAACAACTTCGTCTCCGGTCTTATTCTGTTGGCGGAACGCCCGATCAAGGTGGGTGACTGGGTGTCGGTGACGGCGGGTGAGGGTACGGTGACGAAAATCAACGTGCGCGCCACCGAGATTGAAACCTTCGACCGCTGTTCGATCATTGTGCCGAACTCGAGCCTGATTTCAGATGCGGTGCAGAACTGGACCCATGGCGATGTGATGGGACGCTGCAAGGTGGCAGTGGGGGTGAGTTACGATGCTGACCCGCAACAGGTGCACGATATTCTCGTTCAGTGTGCGAGTGATCATCCGCGTGCCATGGCCTATCCGTTACCATCGGTCCTGTTCAAGGATTTCGGCGCAAGTTCGTTGGACTTTGAGTTGCGGGTGTTTATCAATGACGTGAACTGGGTCGCCTTTGTCGGCAGTGAGCTGCGGTTCTCCATCCACAAGGCGCTCAAGGAAGCGGGTATCGAAATTCCGTTCCCGCAGCGCGACATCAATGTGCGGGGCCTCCGGGAAGTGGTCTCCGAAACAGTGCAGCCAAAGGCAAAGCCTGCACGCAAAGCAAAGCCGAAAGGTTAAGTATGGCTGGTCTTGATCATGTGGTTCACTGCACAAGCAACTTTGAAGGCTTGCGCACCACCATGGCACAGATCGGCTTTACCCTGACCCCGCCCGCCGAACATCCGTTTGGTACCGGTAACTCGCTGGTTCAGCTTGACGGGTTTTTCCTGGAATTTCTGCATTTGCCAAATCCGCACCTGGTGCCGAAGGTCGCGGATGGTGAATTCGGCTTTGCAGCCCACAATGCCGATTACATGAAAGATGGTGGCGAGGGGATCTCGATGCTGGTGTTTGAAAGTGCCGACGCTGGAGCCGAACAAGCCCGGTTTGTCAGTGAGGGGCTGGATACCTACAAGACGTTTGATTTCTCCAGATTGGCAAAGCAGCCAGACGGTGAAGAAGTCACGGTTGGCTTCTCTCTTGCGTTCGCCACCCATGCGGACATGGACAGAGTTGCGTTTTTCTATTGCCAGCAGCACGCACCGCAATATTTCTGGAAGCCCGAGTATCAACGCCACGTCAACACGGCAGTCGGAATCGGTGAGGTTGCGATGGTTGCGACCACGCCGCTGCACTATGCCAGCTTCCTGGAAGTGCTGAGCCAGGGCGAGACAGTCGTGTCGGCGGACAATCTGGTGCGGATCAGGACACCGCGTGGTGTATTGGCCATGTACTCGCCAGCCGCGTTTGAGACGGCTTACGGGTTTACGGCACCGTCGCTTGCCAAAGGGCCGGTGCTGGCGGGCTACCGGATTGAAGTTGAAAACCGGGAAGTGGCCCTGAACCAGCTTGACGCGGCACACGTCGCATGGCGCGAGACGCCATCGGGTCATGCGATCGGTCCGGACGTTGCAGCAGGTGCAGTCATGGCGTTTTCAGAGGTTTTCTGAGCGCGATGCTGGATCCGAAACTCACAGGAATGCAGAACCTTGAACGCCTGCGTGATGCAGGCGGGCGTGCACCGCTTGGCAGTCTGATGGATTTCCGGCTTGTCGATGTGGGCGACGGATTTGCGGTGTTTGAGGGAAATCCCGGTGCAAAGCACTACAACCCTGCAGGTACGGTGCATGGCGGATGGATTTCGTCGATTCTTGACAGTGCCCTAGGCTGCGCAATTCATTCGCGGCTTCAAGCAGGCCAGGGCTATACGACGGTGGAACTGAAGATCAACATGGTGCGTGCGTTGACTGATCAGACCGGTCCCGTGACTGCCCGTGGCGCCGTCATCCACCTTGGTCGCCGTGTCGCCACTTCAGATGCACGGCTGGAGGACGCAAACGGCAGATTGCTGGCACACGGATCGTGCACATGCATGATTCTTTGAATTCCCGGCAGCCTGACAATCAACCAGATGTCTGAAACAACGGTCGATACGCTTGTTTTGGGCGCTGGTGCGGCGGGCATGATGTGCGCGATACACGCCGCAGGTCGTGGCGGACGGGTACTGATCATCGATCATGCCCGAAAACCGGGCGAGAAAATTCGCATAAGCGGTGGCGGGCGTTGTAACTTCACCAACCTGAATACCACGCCGCAGAACTTTATTTCCAACAATCCTCATTTCGCCAAGTCGGCGCTGAAACGCTACACGCAGCATGATTTTGTCACACTGGTGCAACAGCACGGCATTGCCTTCCACGAGAAAACCCTCGGCCAGTTGTTTTGTGACGGGTCGGCCACCGAGATCATCGATATGTTGCTGGCAGAAATGGCGAAGGCTGGGGTTGAGTTGCGGCTGGAAACCAGTATCAGCACTGTTAGCAAGACCGATACCGGATTCGACTTCGAACTTTCTCAACATGGCCAATCAACACAAGTGTCTTGTCGCAATTTCGTGGTGGCGTGTGGCGGCAAGTCGATACCGAAAATGGGCGCTACCGGGTTTGGCTACAGGATTGCCGAGCAATTCGGGCAGTCGGTCACAGACACAAGGGCAGCGCTGGTGCCGCTGACATTCTCCGAACCCATGCTGGCCGCGTTCAGACCACTGGCTGGTGTGTCTGCTGATGCTGTGGTCAGTTGCGGCAAGGCGCAATTTGCTGAAGCGCTGTTGTTTACCCATCGTGGTTTGTCCGGCCCGGCGATCCTCCAGATATCGTCTTACTGGCGCGAGACCAACGCGATCATGGTGGACCTGTTGCCGGGGCGAGATGTGTTTGGCGAGTTGAAAAGCATGCGCAAGGGTCATGGCAGGAAGGCCATCGCGACCATTGTTGGGGAGTTCCTGCCCAACCGGCTGGCGGGATACGTTTGTGAAAATGCCAGTGTCACCGGTAATCTGGCGGACCTGTCGGACAAGGCCTTAATGGCTATATCGGCAGCCATCGGACAGTGGCAGATTTATCCCGTCGGTACGGAAGGCTACCGTACGGCGGAAGTGACGCTCGGGGGTGTGGACACGCACAGCCTGAGTTCGCGCAGCATGCAGGCAAAACAAGTGCCGGGTCTGTATTTCATAGGCGAAGTGGTCGATGTGACCGGCTGGCTCGGCGGATACAATTTCCAGTGGGCATGGTCGTCCGGCTGGGCGGCAGGCACTGACATAGCAGAATCAGGAAGTGGGCAATGAAGGACCGGACGAATGAACTTGGACAGCCCATCGGGTTTGACGTACCGGACTGGAGCCCTTGTTCCAGGCCTCCGCGAGAGCCCATGCAGGGGCGCTATGTGCGTCTGGAACCGATCAATGCCGCCACCCACGCACAAGACCTGTTTGAGGCGTTTGCAGCCGATGACGAAAACCGCATATGGACCTATCTGCCATATGGACCGTTTGCGAGTGTCGATGACTGCCGGACCTGGATAGAGACCACCTGCCTTGGTGATGACCCATTGTTTCATGCCATCATTGACGGTGATACGGGCAGGGCGGTCGGGGTTGCCAGTTATCTGCGCATTGAGCCTGCCGTTGGTGTGATTGAGGTCGGCCACATTAATTATGCACCGGTGCTGCAGAGGACGCGCGGCGCCACCGAAGCAATGTTTCTGATGATGCAACGGGTGTTTAGCGAACTTGGCTATCGCAGATATGAGTGGAAGTGCGATGCGCTCAATGCCGGCTCATGCGCGGCCGCCGGGCGGCTCGGTTTCACCTACGAAGGCCAGTTCCGCCAGGCCACCATGTACAAGGGCCGCAATCGGGATACCAACTGGTATGCAATACTGGACAGCGAGTGGCCGGCGCTGGAACGGGCTTATGAAGCGTGGCTCGAACCATCGAATTTTGATGAGCACGGCGTGCAGAAGGCAAGCCTGGCCAATTTGACCGGGCGCGCACTTGCGTAGGGTTTGCTGCAACCCGACATCTAACGGGTTAATAACTCCGTCCTTTGGTATTACCGACAGTCTGGTTGGCGCCCTGCAACCAGAAATTTCATATGGGATTCGACTCAATCACAGGTTCGGCATAGTCTAGTTGCTCTTATCTATTGCCAGTTGTGCAATTCAGTCATCTTCAGTACCGCGTAAGCCTGATCAGTTCGTTGTCGATAGCGCACCAGTTTTGAGGATGTGTAGCATGCCCGATTCCCATTCCAGCCGTTTCATGACTTTGATCATGATCAAGCCAACGCATTACGATGATGACGGTTATCCGATCACCTGGTATCGATCGATAATCCCATCCAATACGCTTGCTTCGCTCAACGGAATTGCTACCGATTGCAACCGGCGTAAGGTGCTTGGTGATGATGTCGAGTTGGTGCTTGAACCTTATGACGAATGCAACCGACGCATTCAGCCGAAGAAGATCATCGAATCGATCCGGGCTCGGGGTGGCAAGGCGCTGATATGCCTTGTCGGTGTTCAGTCCAACCAGTTCCCCCGTGCGGTCGACCTGGCGAAACCGTTTCTCGATGCAGGCCTGCCCGTTGCCCTTGGCGGGTTTCATGTGGCCGGATGCCTGTCGATGCTGGATGAGTTGCCGCCTGAGATCGGTGCGGCAATGGACATGGGCATAACGATGTTTGCAGGTGAAGCCGAAGAAGGCCGGCTGGACGAAGTGCTGCTGGATGCCTGGAATGGCACATTGAAGCCGCTTTACAATCATATCGATGATTTACCGGCACTTGATGGGCAACCAACGCCAGCGTTACCGGCAGCAGCGTTGGCGTTTACGCACGGGAGTCGCTCCAGCTTTGATCTTGGTCGTGGTTGTCCGTTCCAGTGTTCGTTTTGCACGATCATTAATGTTCAGGGTCGAAAAAGCAGGTTTCGTACACCAGATGACCTTGAAAGGATTGTCCGCGAAAATGCGGCACAGGGGATTTTCGACTACTTTGTCACGGATGACAATCTGGCGCGCAACCGTCACTGGGAGGCATTCTTTGACAGATTGATCGAGTTGAAAAAGAACGAGGGACTGAGGATCAGTCTGATCATTCAGGTCGATACACTGTGTCACAAGATACCGAATTTCATCGAGAAGGCGCGATTGGCCGGTGTAAGGCGGGCCTTCATCGGGCTTGAGAATATCAATCCGGATAATCTGCTGGAGGCCAAGAAGCGCCAGAACAAGATTACCGACTATCGCGAGATGCTGCAGAAATGGTCAAAGCACGGTATTTACACATGGGCGGGTTACATCACAGGTTTTCCTGCCGATACGAAACAGTCAATTCTTCGGGACATAGAGATTATCAAGCGTGAGTTGCCGGTTGATATACTGGAGATATTTTTCCTGACCCCGCTGCCCGGGTCGGAGGACCATCGTGCCCTTGCAAGAAAAGGTCAGTGGATGGACCCTGATCTCAACAAGTACGATCTGCATCACCGTGTCACCCACCATTCCAAAATGAGCGATACGGAATGGGAGGAGGCCTATCACGGCGCGTGGAAGAGTTATTATTCAGATGAGCACCTGGAAACCATCGCACGTCGCCACGGCGCAAGTAAGAAGCGCCATTTTGCCAAGGTGCTGCAGTTTCTGACCGAGTTCCGTGTGCTGTATGAAGTGGAGGGCATCCACCCGCTGGAAGGCGGCATTGTCAGGTTGAAGTACAGGACAGATCGCCGCCCTGACCGGCAGATGGAATTGCCTGTGGTATTCCACGTCAAACTGGCCAGTGAGGTTTTGTGGAAAACCTGGAATTATGCGCGCTACAGCCTCAGGGCCGCCTGGATTGCGCGCAAAGTAAAATCAGATCCGAAACGATTTGATTACATGGATACGGCAATTACGGCCGCTTCTGAGAATGAACAGGACGCGCTAGCCATGTTCACAGAGACATTGGGTGGCACCGGTGCGGTAGAAAAGAAACGTGCCGCGGACCGACGCCGGGAACTGTTCTCGACGTCTGTCAAAAAGGCCCTGTCGGCAGACGGCTGATCGGGTTCTCGACGCAGCGAGAATTGTTTAGCTCAGCACGGTCAGAATTTCGTTGAACGGTTTCTTGATGGTGGCTGCTTTCGGGATAGTGGCGCTCTTCGCAGCATGTCCGGCTGCGATGATCATGACCGGCTTTTCTGATGCAGGCCGGTTGAGCAAAGGGTTCAGGAACTTCATCGGGCTGGGAGTGTGGATTAGCGATGACAGTCCGGCCATGTGCAAGGCGGTGATCAGGAAACCGGTGGCCAGTCCGACGCTTTCCGGCACGTAGTAATTCTTGTAGCGCGACCCGTTGTCGAACTCTCCCCAGCGCTGGGCAAATACAATGATCAGCCAGGGAGCGGTCTCAAGATGCGGCTTGTCCGGACCGGTGCCGATGGGCTCCAGTGCCCTTATCCATTCATCACCGGCGGAGCCTCCGTAAAAGTTGCGTTCTTCTTCCTCCGCGGCCTGCCGGATCTGCCGCTTGATATCTCCGTTGGAGATTGCCACGAAATGCCAGGGCTGATGGTTGGCACCCGACGGCGCGCGGCCTGCCGCGGCAATACATGTCTCGATGACATTTTGCGATACTGGCGTATGTGCAAAGTCACGCACGGTGTGCCTGGTTTTCATGGTTTCCAGAAAGCAGGATGCCGCTGCCAAGCTGTCGGCATCGCTCAACGGATTGCGTCCGGTCAGTGGCACTGCTTCGTATTCTAAACTGTCTTTGGAGATCATGGCGTGCAGAATCCTGTGTCGGTCGAAAGACGACTCATGCAAATTTTTCCGAATGCCGCAACCGGGCGTTAACCTTGTTGCGGCATCGTTCGGGGTTATTGCGGTCGCATTTCGGGTATAGAATCCGTATCCAGTCTGTCTGGAAATGCGCGTGTTAGTGAAGCGTAATGTGTGGAGACACTTGTATGTTGGCGGTGAAGCAAGAGCCGGAAGCGGCTGATTTTTGGGCCTGGTTTGAAGATAACCAGATCGTCTTGGCCGAATTGGCCGTCAAACTTGATGACATGACCATGGATGAACTGGAGCCTGTTCTGGACGAACTGGCGCTTGAAATTCATGACGTTGATGACCGGTTGTTTGCCGAGCTTGATGTCACTGAAGACGGCTCACCTGTATTGCTGATCACTGCTGAAGGCGAACGCGAGGCCCTGCTGGCCGCGCGCGACGTGGTGGCCCTTGCACCCGAATACAAGGACTGGGTGTTCAAGGCATTGCGCGATCGTGAAGAGCTGAGCGATCAGCTGGCTCTGCCGGGTGGTGGTGAGATCGACATCCGAGAAGCCGTTTTCGTGCTGGAAGTGCATGAGGGCAAGGCAGAAATTGCCATCGGCCTTGATGACTGGGACGATGAGCGCGCGGAAGATTACAGCCTTGCAGCGGAAAACCTGGTCGAATTGGCGCTGGGTGAAGCTGATTATTCAGCCGGCGTTTCAGGTGTCATGGCCCTGCCACTGAAAGACCTTGCAGAAGAGGCCGATCCCTGGCCGTTGAAAGCTTTGACGAGCGAATTCGACAATCAGCTAGGGGCGTGATTTAGTTTTTTGCGCTCACGCAAGCAGCCTGGCGGCTGCGCTCCGCGAGGCGGGCCTGACCGGCCCGAGACCCGGTCGGGTCTGGTTGGAGAACAACATTATATCTGTTCAGGGCCGGAGAACGGGGTGGTTTACATCGCTCACGCAAGCAGCCTGGCGGCTGCGCTCCGCGAGGCGGGCCTGACCGGCCCGAGACCCGGTCGGGTCTAGTTGGAGAACAACATTATATCCGTTCAGGGTCGGAGAACGGGGTGGTTTACATCGCTCACGCAAGCAGCCTGGCGGCTGCGCTCCGCTAGGGCGGGCCTGACCGGCCCGAGACCCGGTCGGGTCTGGTTGGAGAACAACATTATATCCGTTCAGGGTCGGAGAACGGCCTGAGCGAAGCGAAGAAAGCTGTTCGACCACTAATAATGAGCATGTGCGCTCGTGCCGGATAGACTCTGGCGCGGGCGTTGTTTTATATGCGGCTTCAACTTTCTCCACCGATCTGAGGGGCCTTGGCATTCCATGACCGAAATCGTCCACGTACATGCGCGCGAAATTCTCGATAGCCGGGGCAACCCGACAGTGGAGGTGGATGTGGCTCTGGCAGATGGATCGTTCGGGCGGGCGGCGGTTCCGTCCGGTGCTTCCACCGGGGCTCATGAGGCAGTGGAACTGCGTGATGGCAACAAGAAGCGTTATCTGGGCAAGGGTGTCGCCAAGGCGGTGGCGGCGGTCAACGGCAAAATCAGCGACGCGATACTGGGCCATGACGGTGAAGACCAGACGCTGATCGATGCGACCATGATCGACCTGGACGGCACGCCCAACAAGGCCAAGCTGGGCGCCAATGCCATTCTCGGAGTGTCGCTGGCTGTGGCCAAGGCGGGCGCGCAAGCCTGTGGCCAGCCTTTGTACCGCTATGTGGGTGGCACCTCTGCCCGGGTATTGCCGGTGCCGATGATGAACATCATCAATGGCGGCGCGCATGCCGACAACCCGATTGATTTTCAGGAATTCATGATCATGCCGGTGGGGGCGTCGTCCATTGCGGAAGCAGTGCGCATGGGCGCCGAAGTCTTCCACACGCTGAAAGGTGAGTTGAAGAAAGCCGGCCATAACACCAATGTGGGTGACGAGGGCGGTTTCGCGCCAGATTTGCCGTCCGCCGAGGCCTCGCTTGACTTCATCATGGAGGCCTGTGCGAAAGCCGGTTTCAAGGCCGGCAAGGACATGTACCTGGCGCTCGATTGTGCAGCGTCGGAATTCTACAAGGCGAAGAAGTATGATTATGAAGGCGAAGGCGTGAAACGTTCTTCGTCGGAGCAGGCCAGCTATCTGGCCAAGCTGGCCAAGGATTACCCGATCATCTCCATCGAAGACGGCATGCATGAAGATGACTGGAAGGGCTGGAAGGAATTGACAGATATGGCCGGCAGCACTTGCCAACTGGTCGGTGATGACCTGTTCGTCACCAATCCTGAGCGCCTGCAAACCGGCATCAGCAAAGGCGTGGCCAACTCTATCCTGGTCAAGGTCAACCAGATCGGCTCGCTGACGGAAACACTGGCAGCCGTGGATATGGCGCACCGGGCAGGCTATACCGCTGTGATGTCGCATCGTTCCGGCGAAACCGAAGATGTGACCATTGCCGATCTGGCAGTGGCGACAAATTGCGGGCAGATCAAGACAGGTTCACTGGCGCGGTCCGACCGGCTGGCGAAGTACAACCAGTTGATCCGCATTGAAGAAGAACTCGGAAGCCAGGCAATCTATGCGGGCCGCAGCATCCTGAAATAAGCACGCCAGCTGGAACGGTCGGCACATGAAAAAAGCAGCGGCTGCGGCGTTATGCCTGGTGGCGGCAATTGTCATCGCTTTGTTGCTGGCAGGATGGATAGCGACGGCACCCGCCAATCGATCCGTGGGAGTTGTGCCGGACGACATGCCGGTCGTCGCGGTTGAGTTCCACGACCGGAATTCCAGGCTGGTCAGGGGCTGGATGATAACCGGCAATGCGGACCGGGGCGCCGTTGTTCTTCTTCATGGTATTCGTTCCGACCGGCGGTCAATGCTGGGCCGGGCGCGTTTGCTGTTTGCAAACGGTTATTCGGTTTTGGCGATTGACCTGCAGGCCCACGGAGAGAGTTCGGGAGACCGGGTGACTTTCGGATTTCGTGAGGCTGACAGCGTTGCTGCCGCGATTGACTACACCCGCGCGCAGTGGCCGGACAAGAAGCTGGCGATTATTGGAACATCCCTGGGTGGTGCCTCGGCCATCTTCGCCGCCAATCACCGACGGGCGGATGCCTATGTTCTGGAATCCGTTTATTCGAGCCTCAAGGATGCGACCGAAAACAGATTGCAGATCAGATTGGGGCCTGTTGGACCTGCACTGGCGCCACTACTGCTTTGGCAAACATCGGTACAGTTAGGGTTTCATGCGGCTGAACTGTCGGCCGTTGAGCGGATCGGTGACCTGCAGGCACCGGTGCTGTTCATTGCGGGAGAGCAAGACAACCGGACAAAGCTGGCGGATTCACGGACCCTGTTTTCCAGTGCGGGAGAGCCGAAGCAGTTGTGGGTTGTACCCAACGCCCGTCACCAGGATTTTCATCGCTTCGATGAGGCTGAGTACAGCAAACGGGTTCTGTCGTTTCTGGATCGGCTGTTGCAGCAGGGCGCCAGGTAGTCCGTCAGATCACTGATGCAGTGCGGAACAATGCTTGTTTTACTCGACCTTGATACCGGCTTCCCTGGCCGCGGCAATGGCCTTGGCTTTCACCTTGTTGATGTCCGAGTGGGTTTCGACCGGGTTCATGGTGATGTAGGCCATTGTGTAGTTTGAGACCTTGCGGTCGCTGAAGGGGCGGTCTTCGATTGTGGAAAATACTCGTTCGGCCGCCTTGCCATACGTCATTTTCACAGACGATCTCGGCAATGAGGTGAGGAATTTTCCGGGGAACAGTTCAATGGAAACCCGTGTTCTCGTTTCGCTGACCGTGTCAAGGCTGACAATGTACCGCCAACGCTCGGTACCACCGTAATTGTAGGCAAACGTCATGTACTGGTAGCGCAGGGAATCGACGCGGTGAAAGGTGCCTGCCTCGGTATACTTCTTGGCTACGGTCGGTTGTATCAGGCGTTTGTCGAGCAGTTTCGCATACACCTGCTCTTTGGTCATGTCGTAGACTGTGCCCTTCTCAACCTTGCAACCGGCCAGCGCCAGGCCGACAAGTGACAAGGTAATCGTTGTGGAAACAGGTTTGAACATGGCAGGCCCTCCGGTTTTGAAGTCAAAGGCGGCATGCTGGTGGGCGGCGGTTAAAAAACGGTTGTTCAGAAACCGCGGCTTGAACGTAATTGCCGGCACAGTTAGCAGGCCGGTAATCAAATAAGTAGCAGTTGAACATTGCTGAAAATATCCGCAGACCGACGGTGTCGGTTGAGTGGCCATTTCGCAGGATTAGTCTTTTGCGCCCCGCCGCAGGCTTACGGCACAGGTGTCGAATTCCCGGCGGAAGGCCCGGCTCAGGGCTTCGCCGGAACCATAGCCGTAGCGGCGGGCAATTGTCTGGATGCGGTCTCCGCGTTCGGCATCCTGATGGGCCAGAACCATGCGCCAGCGCCGCAGATAGGCAATCGGTGTATCGCCGACCCTGGCCGCAAACAATTCTGAAAACCGACTGAGCGACAGACCGGCTATGTCAGCCAGATCCTCATTTCGCCATTGCCGTCCCGGTGCCTCGTGCATGGCGACGATTGCACGCGACAGCCGCTGGTCGGACAGGCCGCCGAGCAGTCCGGCCCGGGTGGTTCCGGCTTCTATCTGGCTGCGCAGCAAACGCACCAGCAGCACTTCTCCCAGCCGGTCGAGGATTGTGCCGGAGCCGCAGCGTGGCTTGTTGCCCTCTATCTGCAACAGGCTGGTGATGTGAAGCAGTTCGGAGTCTTCGTCGATTGCAATTTCGATAAGAGTCGGAAGCGTTGACAGGAGTGGATTGAAGGACCCGCCCCAGGCAACTTCCGCGCAGAACAGGACAGTATCGGCGCCGGCGATATTTTCATCGATGGATTGTTCCGGAGAAAACACAATTCGGTCGGGCACATCATCATGCTCGCGGGCCAGTATGCCCAGATTGGAACTGGTCCGGTCTTTCGGCGTAACGTGCAGCTCAAACCGGGCAAGTAGAGCTGACAATCGGTCATATCGGGGCATATTGGGTTTTCTATCAGTTTTTCCGTATTTATGTGATCGTAAAAGCAGGTACGAAGATTGGCAAGCCGTCAATTGTGAAAGGAAATCCACATGCTAATTCCGCGTCAGAAAACACCGGACCTAACCGTTGCCACCCTTGACCATGGTGAGTTCAATCTCGCAACAGACAAATCCGAGCGCGGTACGGTCATTTGCTTTTATCGCGGTCTGCATTGCCCGATCTGCGCCAACTATCTGAAAGAATTCGAAAAACTGGTGCCTGAGTTTGCCGCCCGTGGTGTGGCCGCCATTGCCATCAGCTCTGACGGTGAAGACCGGACGCGTCAGATGGCTGAAAAGATTGCAGCGACGCAATTGCGGTTCGGCTACGATCTTTCACTGGAAAAAGCCCGTGAATGGGGCCTCTACATTTCCACATCACGCGGTACGACGTCCATCGGCATTGAAGAACCGGCGCTGTTTTCAGAGCCCGGGCTGTTCATGGTGACGCCTGAACAGACCCTGTATTACGGGTCTACCCAGACAATGCCGTTTGTCCGGCCGCATTTTTCCGAACTTGTCGGTGCCCTGGATTTTGCCATCAAGAACGATTACCCGGCGCGCGGTGAGTATACCGGCGCGGTGTAAACGACCAAATCCGACCGGCCTGCCGCTGGTGGGCCGGTCAACCATGACAAGTCTGGAGACATGGAAACAGGCGCCACGCGGGTGCGGTTAGCAAATCGTTAATGGCTTCATTGCTAGCTTCTGTTTCATTCAAAGATGGATTCGCTTTAACCCAAAGGTCCCGCCCGGTTCATGTTCAAACGTCCGAAATTGTTTGATGTGCTGGTGTGCGCGGGCTGTGTTGCCATGTTGTCCTTCTTCCACTGGCACGCCACCAAGGGGCCGCGCAGCCTTGAAAACCATGCCCAGCAGGTGGCCAAACTCGAAGCCCGTGAAGCTGACCTTGCAAAAGTCAGGGCAAGGCGCGATGCTATAGAGGCGCGGGTAAAGCTCATGCGGCCCGAAAGCGTTGATCCGGACATGGCTTCACAGCTTGTTCGTGAAAAACTTGGCTATGAGAAAGTTAACTCGATTGTAGTTAACTTGCCAAAATGAGCGCAGCTCCTACACTGACTCTTTCAAAATAACCGAAATTAAGGTAACTGACCCAGATCATTATCATTTCTGGTACCAGTTGTGTTATGCCAAGCATCTGTCGACCCCGCAAAGAGGGTCTTTTATTGTCTCTCAGGGAGGGGTTGCATGGCAAAAACCGCCAAAAAAACGTCTGGTGCATCCAGCAAGGCTGCAGCAGCGAGCGCAAAGACCAATTCCACGTTCAGCAAGGAGCAGGACCTCAAGGCTTATGAGGATATGCTGCTGATCCGCCGGTTTGAGGAAAAAGCCGGCCAGTTGTACGGCATGGGTCATATTGGCGGGTTCTGCCATCTGTACATCGGACAGGAAGCTGTTGTTGTCGGCATGGAAATGGCGATGGTTGAAGGTGACCAGATGATCACCTCGTATCGTGACCATGGCCACATGCTCGCCTGTGGCATGGAACCGCAAGGCGTGATGGCGGAGTTGACCGGCAGACAGGGCGGATATTCGCGCGGCAAGGGCGGCTCCATGCACATGTTTTCGCGCGAGAAAGAGTTTTACGGCGGGCACGGCATCGTTGGAGCGCAGGTGCCGCTTGGTGCCGGTCTGGCGTTCGCCGACAAGTACAAGGGCAACGGCAAGGTGTCGGTTGCCTATTTCGGTGAGGGCGCGACCAATCAGGGGCAGGTTTATGAAACCTTCAACATGGCCTCTTTATGGAAGCTGCCGGTGATATTCGTTATCGAGAACAATGGCTATGCCATGGGCACTGCCGTGAAGCGTTCTGCGGCACTGGCCGAGCAGTTGTTCAACCGCGGCTCGGTTTACGGCATTCCCGGCGAACAGGTCGACGGCATGGACGTGCGCATGGTGAAGGAGGCGGCAGACCGTGCCACCGAACACTGCCGGTCCGGCAAGGGCCCTTACATTCTTGAAATGAAGACCTATCGCTATCGCGGGCATTCCATGTCCGACCCGGCCAAATACCGCTCACGCGATGAAGTTCAGAAAATGCGCGAGGAACATGATCCGATCGAACAGGTCAAACGCCGCCTGAGCAATGATCACGGCATAGGCGATGACGATCTTAAGTCGATTGACGCCCGCATCCGCAAGATCGTGACTGAAGCAGCCGATTTCGCCCAGGCCGACGCCTTGCCTGATCCGGCAGAGCTGTGGACCGACATTTATGTGGACGCGTGAGGTGGGGGTAATGCGTGATGAACCCAGATTGGGGATGGCTCAACCTAATCGTGCTGACGCCAATATTTGCAATCGCTTTCGGGGCGTGGGCGGTCGCAGTCTATTCTCAAGTTCGTTTCTTCTTTTCACGAGATCGAAAGAGGGGATGGAGTTTGTATTTTCCGGGCTTTCGATACCAATGGAATGTAATGCGGGGCGATTTCGCGCCCTACGGAGGGCCATTGGCTCAAGGCCATCTGACACACATGCGTGGCGCAATCATGGTGTTTCTGATCGCATGGCTGACGGCAGTCGTATGGTTTACGGCAATGTTCTTTCTGTTGGTTCAATAGCTTCTGCATGCAATGCCGAAAGTGGAGCAACCAACAAACTCAATTTATCCATAGCGGGAGTGTGCTGAGATGGCCGTTGAAATTTTGATGCCGGCACTTTCGCCGACGATGGAAGAGGGAAAACTGGCGCGCTGGCTGGTCAAGGAGGGTGACAGCGTCACTTCCGGTGACATTATCGCAGAGATCGAAACCGACAAGGCCACCATGGAGGTCGAAGCTGTGGACGAGGGCACCGTTGCCGCCATCGCCATTGCCGAGGGCACCGAGGGGGTCAAGGTCAACACGGTGATTGCCGTGCTTGCTGCAGACGGTGAGGATGCATCTTCAATAAGTGCTGCACCTGCTGCGGCCCCTGCAGCAGAAGCTGCACCTGCTGCCGGGGCGCCTGTGGCTACCCCGGCACAAGCTGCGGCACCTGCTTCATTGAGCGCTGTTACGACACCCGATCCGGAAATTCCCGAAGGCACCGAAATGGTGCAGATGACGGTGCGCGAAGCTTTGAATTCTGCCATGGCGGAAGAAATGCGCCGCGATGAGACCGTGTTCCTGATGGGTGAAGAAGTCGCCGAGTATCAGGGTGCCTACAAGATTTCTCAAGGCTTGCTGGAAGAATTCGGCGACAAACGGGTTATCGACACGCCAATTACCGAACATGGCTTTACCGGCATCGCAGTTGGTGCGGCCTTCGGCGGGCTGAAACCGATTGTTGAATTCATGACATTCAATTTCGCCATGCAGGCAATTGACCACATCATCAATTCAGCCGCCAAGACGCTGTACATGTCCGGTGGCCAGATGGGCGCGCACATGGTGTTTCGCGGGGCCAATGGTGCCGCGGCTCGTGTGGGTGCACAACACTCCCAGGACTATGCCAGCTGGTATGCCCACGTGCCAGGTCTGAAAGTGGTGATGCCGTATTCGGCGGCTGATGCAAAAGGCCTGCTCAAAGCCTCGATCCGGGACCCCAACCCGGTGATCTTCCTGGAAAACGAAATTCTTTATGGCCGCACGTTCGAGGTGCCCAAGGTGGATGACTGGGTAGTGCCGATCGGCAAGGCGCGGATTGCCCGCGCCGGCAGTGACGTCACTATCGTGTCGTGGGGAATGGGCATGTCCTATTCCATGGAGGCAGCGGAAAAACTTGCAGCAGAAGGTATCGAAGCCGAAGTCATCGACCTTCGCTCGCTGCGGCCAATGGACATTCCTGCCGTGCTTGAAAGCGTCCGGAAAACCAATCGTTGCGTAACTGTGGAGGAAGCCTGGCCGGTGTGCTCGGTGGGGTCTGAAGTGGCAGCCCAGATAATGACCCACGCGTTTGACTATCTCGATGCGCCGGTGGCCCGGGTCAACGGCAAGGATGTGCCGATGCCCTATGCCGCCAACCTGGAAAAGCTGGCGCTGCCCAATGTGGATGAAGTTGTTGAGGCGGCCAAGGCCGTCCTGTACCGGTAAGGGGAGCGCAAGGTCATGCCAACAGAGATCCTGATGCCTGCACTGTCGCCCACCATGGAAACAGGCAAGCTGGCCAAATGGCTGGTCAAGGAAGGCGATACGGTTACGTCCGGTGACATTATCGCAGAGATCGAAACCGACAAGGCGACCATGGAAGTGGAAGCCGTGGACGAAGGCAAGGTCGGTAAGATCCTGATTGCCGAAGGTACGGAAGAGGTAGCGGTCAATACCACCATTGCCGTGTTGCTGGAAGACGGCGAAAGCGCTGACGACATACAGGCCAGTGCGGCACCTGCTGCTGCGCCACCCGCAGCACCTGCACCGGCGGCGACACCAGCTGCGGCTGCTCCTGCGGAAGCTGCGGCAAAACCTGCAGCGCCAGCAGCAGCTGCGCCGGCGCGTGAGCCTGATGCCCGTATCTTCGCTTCGCCACTGGCGCGGCGCATCGCCAAGCAGAACAATATCGACATTGCGGTATTGTCAGGCTCCGGGCCGCATGGCCGGATCGTCAAATCAGATGTGGATACGGCTCTCAGGGACGGTATACCCAGGGCCGCCCCTCAGGGCGATGCCAAGGCACCGGCTGCCGGGTCTGTTCCTGCCATGGCATCGGGACCGTCTGATGATATGGTGCGCAGATTCTTTGCCGAAGGCTCGTTCGAGGAATTGCCGCATGATGGCATGCGCAAAACCATCGCGTCGCGCCTGACCGAAAGCCATCAGACCATACCGGCGTATTTCATCTCGGTGGACTGCACGCTTGATGCCTTGCTGAAATCGCGGGCCGAATTCAATGCGGCGGCCCCGAAGGACAAGGATGACAAACCGGCCTACAAGCTGTCGGTGAACGATTTCATTATCAAGGCCCTGGCTCTGGCGCTGCGAGATGTGCCACTGGCCAATGCGTCGTGGACGTCAACCGCCAGGCTTTTACACAAGCATTCCGACGTGGGGGTCGCCGTTGCCATCCCGGACGGGTTGATAACACCCATCGTGCGAGACGCTGAAATCAAGCCCTTGTCGATGATTTCCGCTGAAGTCAAGGACATGGCGCGCCGCGCCCGTGACCGGAAACTGAAGCCGGAAGAATACCAGGGCGGTACCACGGCAGTTTCTAATCTGGGCATGTTCGGGGTCGACAATTTCACCTCCATCATCAATCCGCCGCACGCCTCCATCGTGTCCATCGGGGCAGGGGTGCAGAAGCCGGTGGTGAAAGACGGTGCGGTCGCCATTGCCACGGTGATGAGCGCGACCTTTGCATTCGATCATCGCGTCATCGACGGCGCGCTCGGCGGCCAGTTGGCAACAGCCTTCCGGAACTACCTCGAGAACCCTTTGGCGATGCTGGTCTAGGAGGTCAACTGTGATCCGGCCCGCCACCAAGCAGGATGCGTCCGAACTGGTCTGCCTGATTGATTGTGCTGGCTACGGCATTCCCCTGGGTGTCTGGGATGCCATGCTGGATGGTGAAGCGTCAGTGCTGGAGGTTGGCCGCAAGCGTGCCATGCGCGACGAGGGCGGGTTTTCCTACCGCAATGCCTGGATTGCCGAACGTGACGGGGCGGTGGCCGGTGCGCTGGTCGGATACCGGCTTGATGATGAAATTGACCTGTCGGACATCGACGATGTGCCAGCCACATTCCGTCCGCTGATGGAGCTTGAGGCGGAGGCGCCGGGCAGCTGGTATGTCAATGTGCTGGCCGTGCATGGTGAATGGCGGGCCAAAGGGGTTGGCGGTGCATTGCTTGACCATGCCGATCAAGCCGCTGCAAAAACCGGAGCCCGGGCGATGAGCATAATAATGGAAAGCGAGAACCACGGTGCCCGGCGATTGTACGAAGCCAAGGGCTACAAGATCACGGCGCGGCGGCCACGTGTGGCATTTGAAACGGATCGAACGGGCTCTGCTGAGTGGCTGTTGATGGTGAAGGACCTGAAGATATGACTGAAACAAGTTTCGACGTAATCATCATCGGTGCCGGGCCCGGTGGCTATGTGACCGCGATACGCGCAGCACAGCTTGGCATGAAGGTCGCGATTGTCGAGCGCGAGCATCTCGGCGGTATCTGCCTTAACTGGGGCTGTATCCCGACCAAGGCGCTGTTACGGTCGGCGGAGATCTATCATTATATGAACCATGCCGGCGATTACGGGCTATCGGCTGAAAAAGTGAGCTTTGATGCTGCTGCCGTGGTCAAGCGGTCGCGCGGGGTGTCCGGTCGTCTCAATGGCGGCGTCGGACATCTTCTGAAAAAGAACAAGGTCCAGGTGATCTGGGGCGAAGCCAAGGTAACCAAGCCGGGCGAAGTGGTGGTGGCGAAGTCGTCCAAACCACCGATGCAGCCGGCTCATCCCGATCCTAAAGGTGCTGCTGGAGCGGGTACCTACAAGGCAAAACATATCATCATTGCCACCGGTGCCCGTCCGCGTGCGTTGCCCGGGCTGGAACCTGACGGCAAACTGGTCTGGACCTATTTCGAGGCCATGGTGCCGCCGGAAATGCCGGGCAAACTGCTGGTTGTCGGTTCCGGCGCTATCGGTATTGAATTTGCCAGTTTTTACAATGCCATGGGTGTTGATGTTACCGTGGTCGAGATCATGGATCAGATCATGCCGGTGGAGGATACAGAGATTGCCGGGCTGGCCCGTAAGCAGCTTGAAAAGCAGGGCCTCAAGATCATGACGGGTACCAAGGTTGCCAGCCTGAAAAAGGGTGCAAATGACGTCACCGCCACGATTGAGGATGCCAAGGGCGCCAAGTCCGAATTGAAAGTGGACCGGGTGATTTCCGCTGTGGGTGTTGTCGGCAATATCGAAAACCTCGGTCTGGAGGCACTTGGCGTCAAGACCGATCGCAGCTGCGTGGTGATTGACGGCTTTGGCAATACCAATGTTCCCGGCATTTATGCCATTGGTGATGTGGCCGGCCCGCCCATGCTGGCGCACAAGGCCGAGCATGAAGGCGTGATCTGTGTCGACAAGATTGCCGGCCAGGCAAATGTCCACCCCATGAAGAAGGAACAGATACCGGGCTGTACCTATTGCCATCCGCAGGTTGCATCTGTTGGTTTGACGGAACGTGCAGCAAAGGAAAAGGGTATCGACGTCAAAATCGGCCGGTTCCCGTTCATGGCCAATGGCAAGGCCATTGCGCTGGGAGAGGATCAGGGACTGATCAAAACCATATTTGACAAGAAAACCGGGCAGTTGCTGGGGGCGCACATGGTCGGTGCGGAAGTCACCGAACTGATACAGGGCTTCGTTATTGCGATGGGGCTTGAGACAACCGAGGAAGACCTGATGCACACGGTGTTCCCGCATCCGACGCTTTCGGAAATGATGCATGAAAGTGTACTTGATGCCTATGGCCGCGTGATCCATATGTAGGCTCGGAGCAACATGGCTTCAGCTGAATCCATGTAGCTTTGGCATTGTGAATACGATCAGTTTTATGGCCTTTGATTGACTCAATCACAGGTCATACTGATCTGGACGGGGTTAGTTTAAGGAAGTTACAGAATGGATATGTCATTGATGGATCTTGGCGGCGGTGTGGGAATTTTCGGCACCTTACTGATCGGTGGAGTCGCCGGCTGGATTGCGGAAAAGCTGACCGGTGCCAGTCACGGTCTTCTGACCAATATCGTGATTGGTATCCTGGGCGCCTTCATAGGCGGTTGGATTGCCAATGCACTGGGCCTGCAATTGGGTGAGCTTTTCGACGGCTGGTTCTGGGGCAATGTCCTGGTGTCTGTTGTCGGGGCTGTTCTTCTAATTACGGTTTATCGTATGCTCAGGGGCAAGTGAGTCTCATCGGCTCGCTCGTTCTAACCCAATCAGGAGGGGATTATGGTAGGTTTTGGATGGATAATGACAATCATTCTCGGCGCTTTGGCCGGATGGATTGCAGAGAAGGTGATGAAGTTCGATACCGGGCTATTGATGAATATCGTGCTTGGTATCGGCGGAGCGTTGATCGGTAACTTCCTGCTGTCCCTGCTTGGTTTGGGATTTGGCGGTCTGATCGGGCAACTGGTGGTGGCTGTGGCCGGTGCCTGTCTGTTGATCTACGCGTATCGGATGATCAAGTCGCGCTGAACATGATCCGGAGCAGGATTCGGACTTTCGCATCCTGCTCCATTACCAGAAAGCAAACAGGCATTGGCTACAGTTCTCGACACAACCCAGGTATCGCGCGCGCGGCATCCTGAAAAGGCACACAAGCCCGACAATCCGGTACAGCGGCGCAAGCCCGACTGGTTGCGGGTCAAGGCGCCGGTGTCGGCAAAATACCACGAAACCCGCCAGCTGGTGCGTGATCACAATCTGGTCACCGTATGCGAAGAAGCCGGCTGTCCGAATATCGGGGAATGCTGGGAAAAGAAGCACGCCACCTTCATGATCATGGGGGAAATCTGCACACGAGCATGTGCATTCTGCAATGTTACAACCGGCATGCCGGATGCACTGGACCAGGGCGAACCGGAACGGGTGGCTGATGCCGTCGCCAAGATGGGCCTGACCCATTCGGTGATTACATCGGTTGACCGTGATGATCTGGCTGATGGCGGCGCAGAACATTTTGCCCAGGTGATCCGGGCCATTCGTACCGCAGCAACGGATACGACGATTGAAGTCCTGACACCTGATTTCCTGCGCAAGGACGGCGCACTGGAAGTTGTGGTGGACGCCAGGCCTGATGTGTTCAACCACAATCTTGAAACGGTGCCGCACCTTTATGGCCGTATTCGACCTGGTGCCCGTTACTTCCATTCGCTGCGGTTGCTGCAGAAGGTGAAGGAGCTTGATCCCGGTATGTTCACCAAGTCAGGCGTCATGGTGGGCCTGGGTGAAAAACGCGAAGACATTCTGCAGGTTATGGATGACATGCGCTCAGCCGACATCGATTTCATGACAATCGGCCAGTACCTGCAGCCCACGGCGAAGCATGCAGCCATTGACCGGTTCTGGACACCGGATGAATTCAAGGCGCTTGAAACGTCCGCCTATGCCAAAGGCTTCCTGATGGTGTCCGCAAGCCCACTGACCCGCTCGTCACACCATGCCGGTGATGATTTTGCCCGCCTGCGGGCTGCGCGTGAGGCCAAGGTAGCCAGGCGTTCCGTCTGACCAGTTTGATTTCGTGACCATCTTTCATACAACCCGCAGGATTGCTTTCGCACCGGAACATCTGCTCGCAATTATAGCCGATGTGGCCAGCTATCCTGCGTTTCTGCCTCTGTGTACCGCTGCCAGGGTCTGGGATGAGAAAGAGCTCGGCAATGACCGTCGATCCTTCCGGGCCAGTCTCGATATCGAGTATCCGAAGCTTCGCCTCAGGGAGACATTTGTGTCTGATGTTGTGGTTGACGCAAAGCGACTGACCATCCGGGCCACGTCGAATGAAGGGCCGGTCAAGCACATCGATAATCGCTGGCTGTTTTCAGTGGCGCGCGGTGGCTGCGACATCGATTTTCATCTGGACTACCAGATGTCTTCGCGGCTGTTGCAGATGGCCATGGGCTCGGTTTTTGACATTGCCGTGCGCAAGGTCATGACGGCGTTTGAGGAAAGAGCTCATGTGTTGGAGCAGGATGAAGTTTGAGCGTTGTCACGCGGTTTTTTGATCGAACAAGCCGCTAAATGTTCATTATGTTACCCTTGCGGCAGGTCTCCAGCTTGAAGATTTTTCACTGTTTTCCGGGGTTTAGCCATTGAATCCTCGAAACTAGCTCTTACATGTCAAACAGAGAGAGGTTAGTTGGCCGCCAGTGGTGCGGCTGTTGCAAGGAACGGGGGTTCCCCATGAGTAAATTCAAATTTCTGGCCGGACTGGCAGGCGCACTGGCGTTGTCGGTAGGCGCCATCAGTGCCGTGCCGGCGGCTGAAGCCGGACGGGATTTTAAAAAATCTGTTGTCCAGTTTGAAGATCGCGGCGCATCTGCTGACGAAAAGCGTGCAAAACGCGCTGAACGCCGGGCCAATCGTGCCCAACGGCGTGCAAAGCGTGCCGAGAGACGGTCTGAAAGACGGGCAGAGAGACGGTCAAACAGGCGTGCTGAAAGACGCTCCGAGCGCCGCGCTGAAAGACGGTCTAACAAGCGTGCTGAAAGACGCTCAGAACGTCGAGCTGAAAGACGGGCAAACAGAAAAGAGCGCCGTGCCAATCGCGGCGACCGTGCCGAACGCCGGGCAAGGCGGGCGGAACGCCGCGCCAACCGGGCTGACCGGCGTGCAAACCGGCAGGAACGCAGAGCGCGCCGTTATGAACGCCGCAGGCATGGCAAGCGCTTCAGAAACCGTCGTCACAGTCACCGGCACTACTATAATGGCTTCTACTATGCCAATCCGTGGTGGCTCTATGCTGCGCCGGTCATAGCCTACAGCGGAGCACGCTATGCGGGATCGGATTACGAATTGCATGTTGAATGGTGCGAGGACCGCTACCGGTCCTACAACGAACGCCGCGACGCCTATATGGGTTATGACGGCTACTGGCATGCCTGCATCAGCCCCTATACCTGACTGATCAGGAATTGCCGGGCTACCTGTCCGGTTTCAAAAGCTAAAGTCCCGCAGGACTGCTTAGCGTCTTGCGGGATTTTTCATAGCTGCTTTGCAATTGACCGCAATGTACATCTTCGTCAAGGTTTGCGTGTAAAAGGCAAGATCAGGCAGGGCAGTGGACAAGGAACTCACGAAGAACATTCTCGCTGCGGTGGACAGAGGTTTTGCGGCCCAAACCGCATTTACCGAAGACCTGATCCGGTTTCCCTCACTCAGGGGTCAGGAGCATACGGCGCAGGATTTTCTGTTCAACGAACTGAAACAGCGTGGCTACGCCATGGACCGCTGGTCGATTGATGTTGCCGATATTGAAAACCACCCGGGTTTTTCACCGGTAAAGGTCGACTACACCAATGCCATCAATGTCGTGGGAACGCACAGGCCGCGTGAAGAGACCGGACGGTCCTTGATCCTGAATGGTCATGTTGATGTGGTGCCGGTGGGACCGCTTGACATGTGGACCAGACCGCCGTTTGAACCCTGGCGGGACGGCGACTGGTTGTATGGCCGCGGTGGAGCCGACATGAAAGCCGGTATCGCGGCCAACATATATGCACTCGACGCACTGAAATCATTAGGCTTTCAGCCGGCGGCGACAGTGCATGTGCAGTCGGTGACCGAGGAGGAGTGCACGGGCAATGGCGCACTGGCGGCACTGGTGCGCGGTTACCGGGCGGATGCCGCCATCATTCCGGAACCTGAAGACGACAAGCTGGTACGGGCAAATGTCGGTGTCATCTGGTTTCGGATACACGTGCGCGGGCTGCCGGTTCATGTACGTGAGGCAAGTGCAGGGGCCAATGCGATTGAGGCAAGCTTCGACATCATGAAAGGCCTGCGCAAGCTGGAAGAAGATTGGAACAGCCGGCAGGAGCAGCACCGTTATTTCGAGGACTACAATCACCCGATCAATTTCAATATCGGCAAGATCGAAGGTGGCGACTGGGCCTCTTCGGTGCCGGCGTGGTGTTCGTTTGACTGTCGAATTTCGATTTATCCCGGCGTGGATCCGCGCGACGCAGCCAGGGAGATTGAAGACTGCGTGCGCGTTGCATCGCGAGATAACGCGTTCCTGTCCAACAATCCGCCGCAAGTGGAGTTCAACGGCTTCTTCGCTGAAGGCTATGTCCTGGAAGAAGGATCAGACGCTGAAGCCACTCTGGGCCGGGCGCACGCTTCAGCCTATGGCAAGTCACTGGAAACAATGGTGACACCGGGCTATCTCGACGGGCGGGTGTTCGTTCTTTACGGCGATATTCCCTGCCTGGTGTACGGACCCTATTCGGAAAACATCCACGGATTTGATGAGCGTGTGGCGCTGTCTTCGGTCAAGCGAGTGACCGGTTCCATTGCCCTGTTCATCGCCGAATGGTGCGGGCTGGAGAGTGTAAAGGGTTGATCAAAGGCCGGGTCTGTGTCTCGACCCTAGGGATTGTATCCGCGCAGGTGAGTGGGCCGGAGACCGCCCGATTGTGCAGCTGCCGCCAGAGCACGGCGTATCGCCAGCCATTTTTCATAGGTTTCGGCATCCGATACGCCGATGATTTTTTCGCGCAATGGTCCCTCGATCCGGGCAACTTCAAGTGGCGACAATTCAGCATACCAGGCGTTGCGGTCTCGGGTCTCGACCTGCTCGAAACCGGCTTGCCGCATCACATCTGCGGTCTGTCTTGCGGTGGCCATATTGTAGTCGAGAGGTACCAGCGACAGGTAATGCTGGAACGCTGCATCATCGTCGGCGTTTTCGCCGGACAGCCAGTCACTGGCTGCCAGTGCGCCGCCCGGTTTCAGGACCCGCATGATCTCGGCATACAATGCCTGTTTGTCGGGGATGTGGATCAGGGCATCCTTGCTGAAGACCGCATCGAAACGATCGTCTTCGAAAGACAGCGGACCGGGGGTGACCAGTCGGAATTCAACCAGGTCGGCAACGCCCGCCTCGTGAGCCAGTATGCTGGCCCGGTCGAGCAGCTGGGGCTCGATATCGATGCCAATAACGCAGGCCCCCATATCGCGGGCAAGCGCAATGGACGGGCCGCCTGTGCCGCAGCCAATGTCCAGCACGGTTGCATCTCTAAGGTCCAGCCCACGACAGACTTCGGCGACTTCTTCCGCGCCGCCCGGTGACAGGAAACCGGCGCCCCATACAAGGTGCAGGCGGTCGATAAAATTGTCCGCGTATTGAGCCATGCTGTTAAGTGCTCTCCAGAAACCCTGTTTCTGCAAAAGCTGTAAACCGTGAGTGCAGGAACTGCAAAGTCAAAAAACCGAAGATCCGGACGGGTGTTCGACCAGGGCGTAGTTACTTGATCGGAGACAGCCGGGTTGCGAGTACCCGTTGTATCTGGTGCGCTTCACGGTTGATCAGGTCAACGACCTTTGGGGCCAGCACCTGTTTCCAGTGGTCGCTTTCATAAAAAGCTTCATATAGCCTCTCCCGTTCTGCCTCATTTTCAAAACGGCGAATCCAGAAATATAGCGACTGGTCCTCTTCGCCACGGAAGCTGGCTATGGGCATCATGCCCTTTGCAACCGAGAACGGGATGATCTCGCCTTCCATCAGATCCAGCCAGGCCTCCATCTTGCCTGGCTTCACCTGGTATTGCCGCAATTCAAAAAACGCCATTTCAGGTCTCACTTTCTCAAGAGATGAGGGACAGCTTTCAGAAGCCTTCTACAACGATTTTACCCTTGGCTTTGCCTGTTTCCACAAGACGGTGGGCTTCACGCATGTTGGTCGCGTTTATCGGCGACAGGACTTCAGACACGGTTGTGCGGATGCGTCCGGCGTCGATTTCCCCCGCGACATGGCTCAGCAGCCTGTGTTGTTCGATCATGTCCGGTGTCTGGTGCATGGCGCGGGCGAACATGAACTCCCAATGGAAGCTGGCGGATTTGGTTTTCATTTCGGCCATGGGCATTGGCTGATCGGTGTTGTCGATAGAAACAATGCCGTGCTGGGGCCGGATAAGCTCAACCGCTGCATCCCAGTGGCGCATGTCGTTGAAGATTGCGATGTGATCGACATGATGCATGCCCAGGGCACGAACCTGTTTGACCATGTCTTCGCGATGGTTGACGACATGGTCGGCACCAAGTTCTTTCACCCACTCGGTTGTTTCCGGGCGTGATGCAGTTGCAATGACCAGCAATCCGGCGGCCTTGGCGAGTTGAATGCCGATGGACCCGACACCGCCGCCTGCGCCGATGATCAGCAGGCTTTCTCCTCCGTTTGCGCCATCACGGTCAATGCCGAGACGATCAAAGAAAGACTCGTATGCAGTGATGGTGGTCAAGGGCAAGGCGGCACTTTGTGCATGGTTCAGGGATTTCGGCTTGTGGCCGACAATGCGTTCGTCGACCAGATGGAACTCGGCATTGGTGCCGGAGCGGGTGATGTCACCGGCGTAATAGACTTCATCACCGGCCTTGAACAAGGTGACATCCGAACCCACGGCCTCGACCACGCCGCTGGCATCATAACCAATCACACGTGGAGGATTTTCCACTCCATCCTTTGGCGCCCTGACCTTGGTGTCTACGGGATTTACCGCAATCGCTTTCACGGCCACCAGTATGTCATGACCTTCCGGTGTCGGCTTTTCCATTTCGACATCCAGAAACGAGTCAGGGTTATCAATTGGCAGGTAATGAGTAAGACCAACGGCTTTCATCTTTTCACCTCAGGTTGCAGCGGTTTTCAGGGGAGTCGACCCGTGTATATAACGATCTTCATTTGGGATAATCCTGTTGCTGCAACAAACACTATTTGCTAAATCGGGACAATGGAGCTCGACATAAAGTCCGTGAAGCTGTTCATCCGCGTGGCAGCGATTGGTGCGATTGGCCGGGCAGGGCGCGATTTCGGTTATTCTCCAACCGCGGCTTCGCAGCGCATTCAGACGCTGGAAGAGGCGCTTGGATCAAAGCTGCTCAATCGGACGACACGCACGGTCTCCCTGACGGGCGACGGCGAAAAATTCCTGATTCATGCCCGAAAAATTGTTGATGGCATCGAAGATGCTGTTACGGATTTGCAGGGTAACCGTAAAACCGTCAGCGGCGAATTGCGCGTAACCGCGTCTGCGTCATTCGGTCGTCGCTACATCGCACCATTTGTTGGCGAGTTTCTTCGCGACCACCCCGGGGCCTCGGTAAATCTGGAGCTTAGTGACGGTGTCTTCGATATCGTTCAGCATGGCTTTGACCTGGCTCTGAGGATCGGAACACTTGCGCCGTCCACCCTGATGGCGCGCAAGATCGCCGACAACCCCCGCATTCTTGTAGCTTCGCCCGACTACATTAGATCCCACGGGGGCCCGACCAGCGCAAAACAGCTGGCAGGTCACAATTGCCTTTTGCTCGGCGATACGCGAACCTGGCAACTCAGAGACAGCAACGGCAATCAGAGCGCGGTCAGCGTCCAGGGTAATTTCACCACCAGTTATGGCGAGGCAGTCACCGAAGCAGCCGTAAGCGGGACCGGTATCGCCCTGAAATCCCGATGGGATATCAAGGACCAACTGTCAGCAGGCGCGCTGGTGGAAGTTCTTTCAGATCATGTCGTTGAACCGGAATGGAGCCTGTGGGCTGTTCGCCCGCCGGGCCGGGTTATTTCGGCCAGGGTTCAAGTCTTCACTGAGTTCATCGAGAAGAAGCTGCAAGCCGCCCTGGCCTGACTGTCTGCTTTAGATCCAACGGTTGTTTTCCTGAGAATCAAGGACCTGCCTCGACAAATCAGCATGCATCATATTGCAAATACCGGTGGTCTGGTATCTATGGAAATCAGTGATTTCTTACCTTTGGTCCGAGCAATTCATGCCCCCGTGCTGTTTGTCGACACAATGACGGAAATCGCATCGGACGTGCAGAAATTCCAGCATCGCTTGCGGGGGCGAATGACATTCAACACAGCAGGCATGACTGGTAAGATTAAGCCGCTGCGCGCTGCTTTACCGTCGGCCATGATCGGTCTGATTGCCGGTATAGATAATACCGCCGCGGCCCTGGCCATCGGAGCGTTGATGTTTACCGGCACCCTGTCGAACGGCATGGGGTTGGGTGTGGGTGTAGTGCTTCTTGGAGGTGCCTTGCTGGCACTCATCGTGGCGATACGAAGTGTACAACCCAACAGCGTCGCCCTGGTTCAGGAATCAACGATTGCGGTGGTCGCCGCAGCTATTGCATCAATGGCCGTTCAGTCAACCGGGGATGCTGAGGCAAAAGTCGCTACAGCAATTGTCATCCTCGGAGCCTCAAGTATTGTCACCGGTGTCCTGTTCTGGATTACGGGGAAACTTAAGTGGGGTGGTCTGGTCCGCTATGTGCCATATCCGGTGATGGCGGGATTTCTGGCTGGGTCGGGCTGGTTGCTGGTGAACGGTGCATCGGTAATGCTGACTGGTCATAACTTTGGCCTGGAATTTGCGCAATCGCTGAGTGATCCACAGGTCCTGTGGCGGGTGCTGCCTGCAATTGTGCTGGCACTTGTGATGTTTGTTACGCTAAGCCGGCTGTCCCATCCCGTGACCATGCCTGTCATCATGATCGCTGCGCTGGCCGGTTTTAACGGGCTGCTTGTCTTTGCAGGTCTCGACACGGAGGTTGTGCGGGATCTTGGCCACCTGCCGGTGATTAACATGAGCGGCGGTATTGAACTGCCGACGACGCAATTGCTGGCCAAAGTCGACTGGTCCGCAGTGCTTGAGGCCACGCCTGTGATGCTGGTTATCGCCGGTCTGAGCATGATTGGCCTGATGTTGAATGTAAGCGGTCTGGAACTTGCCATGCGCCGTGATATTGATGTCAATGCTGAACTCCGCTCCACCGGTCTGGCCAATGTGGCGTCAGGTGGTGTGGGCGGTCCATGCGGCTATGTCGGGCTTTCCATGACCGTGCTGGCTCAGAGAACCGGTGCCACCGGTCGCGGTGCAGGTATTGCGACGTCGATTGCTATGCTTTTGGCGCTATTGTTCGCCGGGCATCTTATCTTTCAGGTGCCGATTTTTCTGACTGCCGGGTTTGTACTGTTTCTCGGTATCGGCTTGTTGAAGGAATGGTTTGTCGATACCCGCCAAAAGATGCCGTTGTCTGAATGGTTGGTTGTGGCGGGCATTCTGCTCACGGTTGCGCTTGTCGGTTTTATGGAAGGGCTGGCGTTGGGATTGCTGGTTTCCAGTGCGCTTTTTATCTTCAAGTATTCGCTTTTGCCTGTTGTGCGTTTCCGTGCCACGGGCGTTGAACAGCGAAGCTCCGTGGACCGGTCACCGACTGCAATCAAGTATCTTTCGGAACACGGCGATGCGATCGAGGTTATCCAGCTGCAAGGCTATATATTCTTCGGAACCGCCGACCGGATTGTAAACCTGATCCGGCGCAGGTTGGCCGCAGCAGACAAGCCTCCTTTGCAGTTCGTGGTGCTTGATTTTCAGAATGTCAGTGGCGCTGATTCAGCCGCTATTGCCTGCTTCATGAAAATTGCCAGGCTGGCCGAGGACAATAATGTTAGTGTTTCACTGACCAGGGTGGCTGCTGAACTGCGTCACAGTCTGACGGTTGCGGGCATTGAGCTTGGCGAAAACCAGTTGATAAACGTGCTGCACGATATCGACCGGGCGCTGGAGATGGCTGAAGAAACCCTCCTCAGCGAACATGTAGATGCTGACGGTGAAAAAAGCCTACTTAGGCATTTCGCGCTGGCGATAGGTGATCATCCAAGGCTCCCGGCATTGATCGACAACATGACCCGGCTTCAGTTGGAGCCCGAAGATGTCCTGATCCGGCAAGGCGAGGACGCAAATGATGTGTTCTTTGTCGCCAGTGGCCGGGTCCGTGTGCAACTCACATTGCCCAATGGAGAACTGATGCGGGTGCGCACCATGCTGGCCGGTGCCATTGTCGGCGAAATTGCGCTTTACCTGAAGCAGCCTCGTATTGCCGACGTTATCGTGGATGCGCCTTCTGAAATCTTTCAGCTCAGCGCCGACAATCTTGTGCGGATGCAGGCCGATGATCCCGAACTAGCTGCCCTTGCGCATCAGTTGCTGGCCAGCAACCTGTCCGAAAAACTCGCAGTGGCGAACAAAATGATCCAGCTTACACAGAAGTAACATATGCCTGGTCCGTGCGGGGGACTACATAAGTGCCGGCCGAATACGAGTGGGTTGGAGAACCCTCCTGCGCCGGCTGTCAGGCCCTGATCAGCGCACTCTTGGGGTCGTAGAACGGGGCAAACTGCACTTTTGCCTCATAGCGTTTCCAGGCGATCTCGACTTCCCATTTTCCCGAGTCAATCCAGTCCTTTGTGACGCCTTCTTCACAGTGGGCATAGCCCATGCCGAGGGACTTGTTGACCCGGTGTCCCCATGCGCCTGAAGTGGTCGAGCCGACACGGACACCATCGCGGTAAATCGGTTCTTCATGATACATCAGTGGAGACGCTTCGCTGTCGTCTTCCAGCGCCAAGGTGACCATGCGCTTGGTGCGAACCGGTGCTTCTTTCTGCTTCAGCAGTGCATCGCGACCGATAAAACCACCCTTCTTGTCCCACGCGATGGTGAAACCGAGACCGGCTTCAATTGGCGTGTCCTCGTCGGCAATGTCATGACCAAAGTGGCGATAGGCCTTTTCGGTACGACAATTGTTCATGGTGTGCATGCCGGCATGAGCCAGGCCGAAGTCTGCGCCTGCCTCGACAATGGTGTCATAGACATGCAGCGCGAATTCTGCGGGGATATAGAGCTCGTAACCCAGTTCGCCGACATAGGTTATGCGGCTGGCGCGTACTCGGGCATAACCGACCTCGACTTCGCGTGAGGTGCCGAAGGGCTGGATGTCGGTTGCGAAACTCTCACCGGTCAGTTTTTCCATCAGTGCGCGCGAATTCGGACCCATCAGCGACAGCATGGGCATGCCGGAGGTGATGTCTGCTGCAGTGCAGAAGCGATCACCAATGTGGCGCTTGAGCCATGAGAAGTCGCGGATCTGCGGACCGGCGCCGGTAACCACCATGAATTCGTTCTCGTCCAGACGGGTCACGGTCAGGTCAGCTTCGATACCTCCGCGTTCATTGCACCACTGGGTGTAGACCAGCTTGTCAGCGGCCACATCCACATCGTTTACGCAGATTTCGTTGAGAACCGTACAGGCATCACGGCCCTGAACCAGGAATTTGGCAAAGCTGGACTGATCGAAGAGGCCGACAGTGGTCGCGACTGCGTCTGCTTCAGCCTGCGCATAGGGGAACCAGTTCTGACGATGGAACGAGTATTCATACTTTGCCTCTTCAGCGGTCGGGGCGAAGAAGTTGGCACGTTCCCATCCGCCGGTTTCGCCAAAGCAGGCATTGCGTGCGGCAAGCCGGTCGTGGAACGGTGATTTGCGGACACCACGTGCAGTGGTTGGCTGGTAATACGGCCAGTGCATTGCATACAACAGGCCAAGGCTTTCCGTGGTGCGGTCATGCAGGTACTTCTTGTTCGACTGGAACGGGTGGACCCGGCGAATGTCCACATCGGCCACATCCATTGGTGGGTGGCCGTGCTTTATCCAGTCGGCAAGTGCCTTGCCGACACCTCCGGATGACTGGATGCCGATGGAGTTGAACCCTGTGGCTACAAACAGGTCATCGGTGAACGGTGCCTCGCCCAGATAATAGCGGTCATCCGGGGTAAAGCTCTCAGGCCCGTTGAAGAACAAGGCTATGCCGGCCGTCTCCAGCAACGGCATGCGCGCGACGGCTTTTTCAAGCACCGGTTCAAAGTGATCGTAATCTTCCGGGAATGTTTCAAACTCGTGATCTTCGGGAATGCCGTCCATGCCCCATGGCTTGGCGACCGGCTCGAAGGCGCCGAGCAACAGCTTGCCGGCGTCTTCCTTGTAGTAGGCCCATTCGTCGGGAATGCGGACAACCGGCATCTCCGCTGGAAGATCGGCATGCGGTTCTGTGACCACATAGAAATGTTCGGCTGCATGAAGTGGAATCTGAACCCCTACCTGCTGGCCGAGTTCACGTGACCACATGCCGCCGCATATCACTGTCTTGTCGGCCATGATGGTGCCGGCGGTGGTTTCCACACCCGTTACCCTGTTGCCATCCTTCAACAGCCGGGTGACCTTGGTGTTTTCGAACACTTTTGCGCCGCGAGAGCGGGCGCCGGCAGCATAGGCCTGGGTCACGTCAATCGGGTTCACCTGGCCATCGCCCGGCAAAAAGATGCCGCCGGTGACTTCGTGGGTTGCGAGATGAGGCAGGCGTTCCTTCACCTCTCCGGCCGATACTACCTGTACATCCAGTCCGAAATTCTTGGCCATGGAGGCGCCGCGGCGAAACTCTTCGAACCTGGCGTCGTTAAGGGCGACTGAAATAGAGCCGTTCTGCTTGAAACCGGTGGCCTGACCGGTTTCAGCCTCGAGGCCTTTCATCAGTTCGGACGTGTATTTGGCCAGTTCGGTCATGTTGCGGCTGGCACGCAATTGCCCGACGAGGCCTGCCGCATGCCAAGTAGTACCGCTGGTCAGTTGCTTGCGCTCGAGCAGTACAACGTTGGTGATGCCGATCTTGGTCAGATGATAGGCCAGCGAAGTGCCAATAACGCCGCCGCCAACAATGACAACATCTGCCTGGGTTGGAAGTTCCTTGGCCATATACAGATTCCCTGATGTAAAAAGTCCCGAATTGAGCGCAAACTAGCAAGGCTCCGTCCGCCACGATAGGGCCAGAATGCGAAACTCGGGTTGAGCAGATTTCACCAGTTTGCAAACAGCAAACAGCCGTGGTCAGAAGGTCTTGTCAATCCGGTTTTCTGTGCCGGGTGCGCGCGGCTACAACTGGTGTGGCGGATGGGCACAATGTTCGTCATAAGGGACACAATGTTCTTCTTACAATACGGGCAGGCGCGGTGTATAAGGAGCGTCGCGCAATTCTGTAATCGGCAAGCAAGGTGATCGGGCATGTACAAGGGTGACGTCAATCCGCAGGAAGCATTTGAGCAACTTTCCAGCAACAACAATGCGGTGATGATTGATGTGCGCACGCGGGCGGAATGGGCCTTTGTCGGCGTGCCGGCGATTGAGAAAATGGCGACCATTTGCTGGCAGCAGTTTCCCTCGATGCAGATCAATGAGGAGTTTGTCGCCGCTGTCGGGGAGTTTGGCATCAGCAAGGACGCTGACATATATCTGATCTGCCGTTCCGGCAGCCGGTCCGCCGCGGCTGCATCGCTGCTGACCGAAGCAGGCTTTACCACCTGTTACAATGTGGCAGAAGGCTTTGAGGGTGACCTTGACGAAAGTCGCCATCGCGGCAAAACCAATGGCTGGAAGGCGCGCGGTCTTCCCTGGATACAGCAGTAAAAATGATGAAGAAGTCAGTAAAAGATCAAGTGGATCCTTCGAGATGGGGCGAGGCCACCAGGCTGGTGCGCGGTGGCCTGGAGCGCTCGCATCACGGCGAAACCGCAGAGGCGCTCTATCTCAATTCAGGGTTCGTCTACGACGACGCCGAAACCGCTGAAGACCGGTTTTCCGGTGAGGCGGAGGGCTATGTGTATGCCCGCTACGGCAATCCGACGGTTACCATGTTCGAAGAGCGCCTGCGTCTGCTGGAAGGGGCTGAAGCGTGTTATGCGACGGCATCCGGCATGGCAGCGGTATGGGGGGCACTGGCGTGTCAGACCGAGGCAGGCGATCACATCGTGGCATCAAAAGCGCTGTTCGGTTCGTGTTACCAGATACTCACAGCCATCCTGCCGAAATTCGGTGTCACATCGACACTGGTTGACGGAAATGATCTGGACGCCTGGCGCGCAGCAATCCGGCCTGAAACCAAGGTGTTTTTCCTGGAAACGCCGTCCAATCCAGGGTTGCAGGTGTTTGACATTGCCGCAGTTGCAGACATCGCCCGGGCCAAAGGTATCTGCGTAGTGGTAGACAATATTTTTGCAACGCCGATTGTCCAGAAGACATTGCCGTTAGGTGCTGATGTCATTGTCTATTCCGGTACCAAGCATATGGACGGACAGGGCAGGGTTCTGGGCGGTGCAGTGGTATCGACCACCGAATTCAAGAATGAAAAGCTCAAACCGTTTCTGCGCCACACCGGTCCGTCCCTGTCACCCTTCAATGCCTGGGTTCTGGTAAAGGGCATGGAGACCCTGAAACTTCGCGTCGGTGCTCAATGTGACAGTGCCCTGGAAATCGCCTCGGCACTTGAAGGTACACAAGGTGTCGCCAGCGTCACTTATCCGTGGCTGGACAGCCATCCGCAGGCTGACCTGTGCCGCAAGCAGATGACGGCCGGCGGCACCATGGTGACGTTTGAACTGGCGGGCGGCAAGCAGGCTGCCTTCGACATGTTGCGCAAGCTGGAAATCATAGACATTTCCAACAACCTTGGTGATGCCAAGTCGCTGATCACCCATCCGGCCACAACCACGCACCGCAATATCGGCCAGGAAGCCCGCGATGCCATGGGCGTAACCGATGGCATGGTGAGGTTGTCGGTCGGGCTTGAAGATGCTGAAGACCTGATCGGTGATCTGACAGATGCCTTGAAAGGCTGACGGCAGCTAAACCGCAATCAGCGGTTGGCCATCGGCAAATACCTGGTTCCAGCACAGAATCTGCACGGATTTGCGCAATCCCGTTGGCAAGAGCGGATCTTTCTCAACAAGCTTGCGAACGTCTGCTTCTTCGGCTGCTTCGACGATCCACATGCCACCGGCGCCTGATCCTGTGCCGGTGGCAAGGGGACCGGCAGCCTTTATCAGTGAATTGTTGCGCTCCAGGAAGGCGAGGTGATCCGGCATGTGCCGGGCTCTGATTTCGGGGCCTGTGCCCGGGTTGTCTTCGAACATGACGGCAAAAAGCATGATGGGGATCCTTATCCGTGAAGTGTTTCAGCCGGGCCATCATATGTGTGCGAATTTGCAGCTTGAAGGCGTATTTTTGCATCGTTAAACTGCAAAAATGCAGAATTTAAACTGGAACGATCTGCGCTATCTGCTGGCTGTGAAGAGGGCTGGCTCGCTATCGGCGGCTGCGCGCCTGATGGGCGTGGACGACACTACTGTGTCACGCAGGCTGGGAGCATTGCGACGGGCGCTTGGCGAAGACCTGTTTGTCCGGCAACCCGACGGGACGCTGGTTCTTACGGATCACGGCGCAAAGGCTACGCTTCACATCGAGACCATGGAGCGCGAATCCGACCTGTTGAGCGAGACGTTTACCGCGAACGCAGATGAGTGCATCGGCACTGTCAGGATTACGTCGGTTCCGTTTCTGATCAACCGGTGGCTGACCCCGCAGGTGGATGGTCTTCTGCAACAGCATCCGAAACTCCGGGTCGACCTTATTCCGGACAACAGGGATTTCAACCTCACACTGCGGGAAGCGGATATTGCATTGCGTTTCGCCAGGCCGGACACCGGCGGCAATAACGTGATCGCACGTCGCATTGGATCGTTGCCGTTCTCGGTTTTCGTCGCCAGCTCTCATTCGCGCGTTAGAGACCTTGAGCTTCCGTGGATCACCTATGATGACAGCATGGCTCATTTGCCCCAGGCGAAATGGCTTGTCAGGACGCTGAGACAGAACGGCGAGCAATCCGCCGGGGTGCGGGTGCATGATGTTGAAACAGCGATGGAGGCCGTCATTGCCGGTGTTGGCAAGTCGCTGCTGCCAACCCCGATTGCAGACCGCTTGCCCGGTCTGCGAAAGCTTGATCCCGGGTCGACAGGTGTTGCAAGAGAGGTCTGGTTGTTGTCACACAGAAATCAGCACTCGCTGCGCCGTATCTCAGAAGTGTCAAAGTGGATTGCAGCGCTTTTTTGCGACTTCCGCTGACATACAACCGGTCCTTGCCAACAGGTCGGCGTTGATCGTTACCTTGTTAGGTTTTCGGTCAAATTATGTCCATAAACTTGGTCCAACACTTCGTCAAACAATCATGGAAATTGCGGTAACCGGTATGGAAATTCGCGTAGACGATCTTAGCGGACCTGAAATTGCAGGTCTGCTGAAAGGCCATCTTGATCATATGGCAACACTGTCTCCGCCGGACACCGTGCATACCCTCGACCTGGAATCTCTGCGGGTGCCGGAAGTAACGTTCTGGACTATGTGGGATGGTTCCAATCTGCTGGGCTGCGGCGCCCTGAAGGAGCTTGATTCCTCATTTGCGGAAATCAAATCCATGCGTACCGCACCTGAACATCGCGGCAAGGGTGTTGCTGAACAGCTGGTCGGCCACATCCTGGACGTGGCACGGCAACGCGGATATCAGCGCATCAGTCTTGAGACTGGAACGCATGCGGATTTTCAACCGGCTCACAGGCTGTACAAGCGCTTCGGATTTGACTACGGCGACGCCTTTGCAGACTATGCCGTCACCGAGCACAATGTGTGCATGACGCTTGAACTGGCGCCAGATTGAAAAGACAGCCGCATGATCATCGACCCTGCTCAGTTATTGATTTTCACGATGGCCGGAATTGCCCTGAACCTGACCCCGGGCGCAGACATGATGTTCTGCCTGTCGCAAGGGCTGAAGTCGGGACGCAAGGCGGGCTTTGCCGCGAGTCTCGGGATCGCCACCGGCAGTGTCATCCATGTCCTGTTGGCAGCCTTTGGTCTGGCAGCGCTGATTGCGGCAAACCCGGTGGCCTTCGAAGTGTTGCGCTGGGCCGGTGTCGGCTATCTGGTCTGGCTGGCCGTACAGGCACTCAGACATCCGGTGCAGCTTGACCTGCCAGATGACGCCATAAAGTCTCTGCCCATGAGGGCCTGGCGCGACGGGGTGCTGGTCAATCTGCTCAATCCGAAAGTCATCGTGTTCACACTGGCGTTTTTGCCGCAGTTTGTGGATCCGGAGCGCGGATCGACCGTGCTGCAGTTCCTGCTGCTGGGACTGGTTCTCAACGTAACAGGCACAACCGTAAACGGGTTCGTCGGCATCGGTGCCGGTTCGGTGCGCGGTCTTCTGGCAGGAAACAGGTGGATTGTCCGAACACTTGGTTATGTGTCGTCTGCAGTTTTCCTGGGGCTGGCGGCGAAGCTGGCATTCGACCGGCGTTAGGCGGCGAAACCCAGTCAGTCTGGCGACGAGGATTTAATCATTTCGGTGAGCCAGATGACTTTTGATTTCGCGGCCTCCAGTGCGGCGGGTTCAGTCGGGAATTTTTGGGCGGAATAATGCCCGACGGGAAACCAACCTCGCGCATCTTCCACATCCCGGCGATACTCCTCAAAACCGAACGTCCCGTCGGGCCGCACAAAAATGTCAACGCAGGTCGCATCGTCATGGCCGTTGATCGACAGCATCACCTTGTTGATGTGGGCCATGGGACCTCCCAATTGCTTTCGTTGGATGATCGATGTGCTGCCAGGGTCAGGAAGTTTTCCAAAATGTAACACTTTCCATGTCGATATGTTTGCCTATTGTGGCTCTGTTTGGCCCGGTGTCATGTCGAACGTCTGCTTTGCCGGCGGTCTGATATATTCAGGATAGTAGTGATGGAATTACTTGTCGGTCTGCTGGTTGAGGTGCTGGTTTCTTTCTTGGTTGCCGTCGTTCCTGTCATTGCGAGTTTTGCAGCGGCGGTGATTGTCTGGATTGCAGATCTGTTCTCCGGTTTCGGCGGTAGTCCGGACACGCAACCTAAAATGCCAGACGAGGCCGACAGCCCGGCCGAGCAGGATCGTCCTGTCTCGCCTCCCGCAGATTACATGCCGTCTGTCGCATTCAAGTGGATCAAGCGGGCCGCGGTGAGTGTGCTTGTGGTGACAATTGCCTGCCTGATTGTAATCAATCTCCTGTTCCTCAAGCCGATCGGCAACTGGGCTTTGGCCAAACTCGAGCAGCGGACCGGGATTGAAGTGATTGCGTCCGGTATCTCCGGCAACCTGTTTACCGGCACATTCAAGTTGACCGGCCTGACTGCAAAGCGCGCGAGTAGTGAAAAGACCAGTTTCGAGCTGAAGGTTGCTGAAGTCTCCGGAGATCTTGTAATGAACTCTCTGTTCTTCGGCACACCCAGGTTTGAAAAATTGTCCGTCAATGGGGTCTCCGGACGATTTGATGTCAAAAAGCGCGACAAGAACCGCAAGCCGGAAAAGATCAAGGCAAGAAGAGATTTCATAGTCAATCACATGATGATCTCGGATGTTGCTCTCCAGCTCTGCAATGCCAAGAATGAAGCGCTGGATGTGAGTTTGACGTCTGTGGAGTCCAGGCCGTTACGCAGCAATTACGCGGTGTTCGATGTGTTTTTCCGATCGAATATCTCAGGGACTCTGGCCGGGCGAACATTGGAGATCAGGTCCGCGCCCACTGATGCCGGCCGTGCCACGACGTGGAAAATCGATCAACTGCCGGTATCAATCCTCAGCCATTTTTCAGACGCGCCGGTTATCAGTTGGCTTGAACAAGGCACACTTGATGTTGACGTGACAGACAGTTGGAAAATGACTGATCGTGCGAAGATCAATATGGATTGGCGCCTGCTGGCAAACGGTGTGAAAATGCAGGTTCCGGCCGACGCAGGGCTGATGCAGAAAACTGTTTTCATACCGGCACAAAAATACCTGAACGGGCGCGACAAACCGGTCGACGTTTCATTTTCACTTGTCATGAACGAAGAACAGTTTGAAGGCGCCGCCTCACTGGAGGCAGCCAATCTGTGGGCAACAGTCAGGGACGGCTTTATCAAGGCACTGGCTCTGAAATACCGGGCAGCGGGAGAGCCTGACGTGCAAGATGGTCAAGCGCCGCTCAATCAGGAAGAGAAAGCGCGTGGTCTGGTGGACAAGGCGACAGACAGTTTCAAAAAACTGCTGGACAAAAGGCGCAAGGCGCCTACGCCTGAAAACTAGCTCGTAGTTTCATTGGCCTTGCTTGGGCGCAGCCAGTGAGTCGCGGTCGACGATGCGGGTTTCAAGTTCAATTCTGACAGGCCCCTCAGCGTCCTTGACCAAACTGTAAAGAGTGTCACCGGCAAGTTGTCCCATTTGCCGGTGCGGCACGTGAACCGTTGTCAGGGCGGGGCTGATGACGGTGGCCAGTTCAATGTCGTCAAAACCGATGATTGACACATCTTCCGGCACGCCCAGGCCTGCTGCCCTGGCCGCCTGAATAGCCCCGACTGCGAGAACGTCGTTGCCACAGATGACAAGTGAGGGAAGGGGGGCTGTTGAAACGAACTGCCTGAATGCCTCGCGGCCGTTCTCAATCGAGTAATCTGTTTCGATAACCGGCATGGCCGCGGCATCCAGACCTGCAGCGGTGATTGCCTGTTGCGCCCCGAGAACACGGTCCCGGGCCCTGTCGTTAGTGCCGGTTGGTGCTGAAATACAGGCGAATGACCTGTGACCCAGGCGGATCGCCCTGGTCACCAGACGTTCGGATGCGGCACAATTGTCAAACCCTACATAGGACTGGCTTTGGTCCGCAGAGCATGCCCATGCGATCACTGTGGGAATATTGCGGTCGGACAGGAAGGTGTAAATTTCCGGGTGCCGTTCAGTTCCGATCAGCAACAATCCGTCGGCACCGCGTGCGACCATGGTGCGGATCTGCCGGGCTTCCTGTTCAGGGTCGTAGGCGGAGCTTGCGACAAGCGTCGTGGCGTTTTTCTCAACAAGTGATTTTTGAAAGGCCTCAATGCCGCGCGCGAAAATTGCGTTTTCCATTGTGGGGATAACGGCACCAAAAATTCCGGTTCGGTTTGCTGCAATGGCGCGGGCGCCGAAGTTGGGAGAGTAGTTGAGTTTGCTGACAGCTTGCATGACGCGGTCGCGCGTCTTTTCCGATACTTTGCCGGGTTCATTGAGGCAGCGCGATACCGTCGCGGTAGACACACCGGCGGCGTGGGCTACATCTTCAAGTGTCGGCAGGTTGCGTCCTGTGGATACCATTGGTGTCAGTCGATGATCAATTGTTTCAGCAATTCAGCACGTTATTGCACAGCTCGGATAATCTTCCGAAATAATTGATGTAATAGCTTGCATTTTTCGAAATGCAAGCTATTACATTTTGCTCAAAGTTGAAACCGGGTCAGGAGTTCGATGTGTTTGTGGTTCTGACGATCCTGGCATTGGCCGCGCTTGGCATAGTGACTGCGGCGAGCGTGTTCATGACAGGTTTTACCGGCGAACCGTTCGTCAGGATTGCGGCCAAGGTGACGCCTTTCCTTCTCCTGATCTTTATTGTTTTGTACTTCTACCAGTGATGTTCGACAGTGAGCTGTCGCTACCCGCAAGCAAGGAGATTGTGATCGATGTCCCGCAATTATTTGAAGAAAGCCGATTTGACTTCAGCCAGTGGCGCGGACGATGTCCGCGATACGGTTCAGTCAATTCTGAATGATATCGAAGCGCGCGGTGACGCCGGTGCACTGGAATATGCAGCAAAGTTTGACAAGTACGATGGTAACATCAAGCTCACGACTGCCGAAATCGAGGCTGTTGCTGCCCTGGTTCCTGAAAAACTGAAGCAGGACATACAGTTCGCCCATGCAAATGTACGCCGCTTTGCAGAAGCGCAGATGGCGACCATGCAGGATTTCGAGGTGGAAGTTGTCCCCGGCCTGGTTGCAGGTCAGAAAAGCATCCCCGTTCGCACTGCCGGTTGCTACATTCCCGGCGGGCGTTACAGCCATATCGCATCTGCGATCATGACCGTTACAACGGCCAGTGTCGCAGGTTGTGAGAATATTATCGCCTGTTCGCCGCCACGTCCCGGTGTCGGCATAGCACCGGCCATCATTTATGCAGCCCACATTTGCGGAGCGAATTCCATCCTGGCGCTGGGTGGTGTGCAGGGCGTGGCTGCAATGGCATTCGGCCTGTTTGATCTGCCGAAAGCCGACATTCTTGTGGGCCCAGGCAACCAGTTCGTGGCCGAAGCCAAGCGGATACTGTTTGGTCGCGTCGGCATCGACATGTTTGCCGGTCCGACCGACAGCCTCATTCTGGCCGACAAGACAGCGGACGCAGAGATTGTGGCGGCAGACCTGGTTGGCCAGGCAGAGCACGGATATAATTCACCGGTGTGGCTGGTGACCGATGACATGGCGCTTGCAGAGCGCGTACTGGACCTGGTGCCGGGACTGATTGCAGACCTGCCTGAGCTCAACTCCAAGAACGCCGAGGCAGCGTGGCGCGATTATGCTGAAGTGATCGTGTGTGACACGCGCGAGGAGATGGCGGCCACATCGGACGACTATGCACCGGAGCATCTCACCGTTCAGGCTGAAGACCTCGACTGGTGGCTGGGCCGCCTCAAATGCTATGGCTCGCTGTTTCTCGGAGAAGAAACCACAGTTGCCTTCGGTGACAAGGCGTCGGGTACCAATCACGTCCTGCCGACGTCGGGTGCTGCGAAATATACCGGCGGGCTTTCGGTTCACAAGTACATGAAAATCGTCACCTGGCAGCGCGCCACCCGTGAAGGTGCAAAACCGGTGGCCGAGGCAACAGCGCGGATTTCCAGGCTTGAAGGCATGGAAGGCCATGCCCGCACCGCCGACATCCGGCTGGCCAAGTATTTCCCCGACGAAGACTTCGATCTGACGGCGGCCATGTAGAGGGTAAGATGCAGGATCTGTCCCCCAGTTCTTTGTTTGATCTCACCGGCAAAACGGCCTGCGTGACCGGCGCGAGCGCGGGGCTGGGCCGGCGTTCAGCGGACGTCCTGCTTGCTGCAGGTGTCAGGGTTGTCGGAGTGGCACGGCGTGGTGATGCGCTTGCCGATTGGGTTAAGGGCCATTCCGGTCAGGCAGGGTATGTAGAGGCCGACCTGTCCGACCGGGGCTGTCTGAACCAGGTCATCGAAGATGTGGTTGAAGTGTTCGGTCCGCCCGACATCCTGATCAACGCAGCCGGGATCAACACTCGCGAGGCGGCTGATGATGTTACGCCGGAAAATTGGGATGTGACACTGGACCTGAACCTTTCCGCTCCGTTCTTTCTGGCCCAGGGTTTCGTACCCGCCATGAAGCAGAATGGTTTTGGCCGGATCATCAATTTTGCCTCCCTGCAGAGCTTCAGGGCGTTTCCCGGCGGCATGGCCTATGGCACGTCAAAGGGCGGTGTAAGTCAGATGACCCGCGCCATGGCTGAATCCTGGTCATCGTTCGGGGTTACGGTGAATGCGCTGGCACCAGGGTTTTTCAGAACAGAGCTGACGGCGCCGGTGTTCGATGATCCTGACAGGGCGGCCCGCAATGCAGCTCAGACCTGTATCGGTCGCAATGGCGAACCGGAAGACATTGACGGTCCAATTCTGTTTTTCTGTTCACCCGCATCTTCCTACGTCACCGGACAGGTCTTGTCCGTTGATGGTGGCTACACGGCCAAATGAACGTACTCGAAATCATACGCATTCCCACACATGAGGAGTAAAATCTGTGTCTGTTAACACCAAAATCGTGGATGACATGGTCACCAATGGCGTCAATTTTGTTACCACAGTGCCCTGCAAGCAACTGGCTGGCGTCATTGACGAGATAGATGCCAACGAGAATATCTACCACATACCGTCCAACAAGGAAGATGAAGGCATGGGGCTGTGCGCCGGTGCTTTCATGGGCGGCAAGCGCCCGGCAATCATCATGCAGAACACGGCCATTGGTGTAACTATCAATACACTGGTGACGCTGACCCAGTATTACCGGATGCCGCTGCCGATGCTTATTTCGTACCGGGGCGAACTGGGTGAGCCGGTGGCGTGTCAGGTGGAAATGGCGGTGCACACGAAGGCCCTGCTCAACCAGTTGAACATTCCAACCTACCACTTCCACAAGGAGGAGGACGTCAATGAGCTGGACGCCATCCTCAAATACACCTTCATGTGCAACAAGCCTGTTGCCATTCTGACCGATGCCAGCTTCTGGAAAGGATACTGAACCATGATCCGCTCTGAAATTCTGCGCGACATCGCGCCCATCATTCGTGACCACCTGGTTGTCTGCAATATCGGGCTGCCGAGCCAGGAGCTGCATCTGACAGATGACCAGCCGACCAATTTCTACATGCTCGGGACCATGGGCCTGTCCTCGTCCATCGGTCTTGGTCTGGCCCTGGCACAGGGAAAGAAAGTGATTTCCATTGACGGTGACGGCTCCGTTCTCACCAACTTTGGCACCCTGCCGACAATCGCCAACAATGTGGCGGACAATTTCATTCTGCTCATCATCGACAATGGCAGTTACGGGTCAACCGGTGACCAACCAACCTATGCCGGCAAGAAAACCTCGCTGACGGCTGTGGCCAAGGCGTGTGGTTGTGAAAATGTCGTTGAATGTCGCGCCGAAGACACCGGCAAGACCATCCAGGCTGCGCTGGACAGCAACAAGATGACCATCATTGTCGCCAAGTGTGAGAGCGGTAATGTGAAGGTGCCGGTCATCACTATGGATCCAGTGGTCATCCGTGACAGGTTTATGAAGGCTGTTCAGGCTTAAGGGACCTCGCAGTGTTTGGCTCGAGCGAAATCCACTCATCAGCAGATGCGCGCGCATTGGCTCGTGCGCGTCTGCCATGGATGGTGTTCGACTATATTGATGGTGCAGCGGGCGAGGGGCATGGAGAAGCCCTGAACAAGGCTGCTTTGCGAGACCTGCGGTTGCAACCGCGCATCCTTGTAAACGTAACTCAGCGCGACCTTGGCGTGAAAGTGTTTGATCACGATGCCACGCGGCCATTTGGTATCAGCCCCATGGGCATGTGCAACCTGTCCACGCCGGGGGCTGACCTCATGCTGGCGCGGATGGCAGCGCGCCACAAGGTGCCGGTCGGTGTGTCGACGGTTGCGTCCACGTCGCTGGAGACCATGATCGATAAGGCAGACGGGCATGCCTGGTTCCAGCTTTATATCAGCGGTGACGGCAGCGGTACGACGGGCCTGTTGGACCGCGCCCAGGCATGCGGCTATCGAACCCTGGTTGTGACACTCGATGTGCCGGAGGTGGGCCGGCGTCCACGCGAGCTGCGGCGTGGTTTCAAGATGCCGTTTAAAATAGGCCCGCGCCAGTTCATCGATTTTGCCCTGCACCCGCGCTGGTCGCTTTCAACCCTGATCAACGGGCGTCCCGAAATGGCGAATTTTGTCGGGCCGGGCAACAAGTTCGACCGTACTGAAAGCCGGGCCGCGGCAGACTGGGCAAAGCTGAAAAGTCTGCGTGACCAGTGGCAGGGTCATCTGGTGGTCAAGGGTGTCCTGAGTGTCGAAGATGCAGTGCGCCTGAAACAGTCCGGTGTTGATGCAATTCAGGTCTCCAGTCATGGCGGCCGCCAACTGGACAGCGCGCCGCCTCCGATTCTGATGCTGCAGCGCATCCGCGAAGCGGTAGGGCCGGACTATCCGCTGTTTTTCGATTCCGGAATCCGATCGGGCGAGGATGTCGTGAAGGCCTATGCGATGGGCGCCGATTTCGTGTTTCTCGGACGGCCCGTGCTGTTTGCCATGGCAGCGGGCGGCGAACGCGGCCTGTCGCAGCTGTGGGATGTGCTGACGGATGAAACCAGTCTCACCCTGGCGCAACTGGGCAGGACGTCGATGCAGGACCTGCCTGCTACACTTACTGTTGACTGAAAATCCAGATGGACGAAGCCCGGTTTGGTTACGGTGGCCAACCGGGTGTTAAGCATGACCTGCGGCATCTGCACCGCACCGGGTTGCTTTGCTTGACTTCGATACCCACATCTGTGCTTGTGCGGGCATTGGACATGGGCCGCGACCAAACGAGTCGCAAGACTACTCCATGCCCGTGACAAACGTTTTTCTTCGGTGGCGACCTTGAGCCATCAAAACCGGGTTCACTGCCCGTTGCCGTCGAAAAGAAACCCAGATGCGCCAGACCTTTGCGCGCATTGCTTATAAGAAAGAATAATAACTTGAAATTTTCTGACCTCGGCCTCGACAGGCCGTTGCTCAATGCGCTTGATGCATTGGGCCATGACGTGCCTACGCCTATTCAGGTGAAGGCTATTCCTACAATTCTTGACGGACGCGACGTAATCGGGCTGGCCCAGACGGGCACCGGCAAAACCGGTGCGTTTGCACTGCCATTGCTGCAGCGTCTTGCAGCGTCCGGCGGCAAACCCAAACCGAATGCCTGCCGTGCGCTCATACTGGCGCCGACCCGTGAACTGGTCACCCAGATCATGAAGTCCGTGCGCGACTATGGTTCACGCATGAAACTGTCGGCAACTTCCATTGTTGGCGGTGTATCCATCCGACCGCAGAAAGCCACCATGGCGCGTGGTGTCGACATTGTTGTCGCCACACCTGGCCGTCTGCTCGATCTGATCGACCAGCGGGCGATGCGGCTGGATTCGGTTGAAGTGCTTATCCTCGATGAAGCAGATCAGATGCTGGATATCGGCTTCATGCCGGCCATCCGTCGCGTCGTCGCGCTGGTGCCTTCCAAGCGCCAGACCTTGTTGTTTTCTGCCACCATGCCGAAGGAGATACGCAAGCTTACCGATCAGCACCTGAAGTCTCCGGTGGAGATCGCCGTAGCTGCGGTGTCCACACCGGCTGAGCGTATCAACCAGTCGGTCATGCATATTGCTGCCGGTAACAAGATTGCTGCAGTGGCGCATCTGGCACGCGAGAACATGGGCAAGCGCGTGATCGTGTTTACCCGCACCAAGCGTGGTGCCGACCGGGTTGTGAAGCGGCTGGTGCTGGATGGCTTCGAGGCCGCTGCCATTCACGGCAACAAGTCACAGGCCAATCGTGAGAAGGCGCTGGACCGGTTCCGCAAAGGCACTTGTCCTATCCTGGTTGCAACCGATATTGCGGCTCGTGGCATTGATGTGCCCGAAGTTGAAATGGTCATCAACTACGAACTGCCGCATGTGCCTGAAGTCTATGTGCATCGCATTGGCCGCACCGCGCGCGCCGGTGCATCCGGCTTTGCAGTGGCCCTGTGTGCTCACGATGAGCGTAGCTTGCTGCGCGATATCGAGCGGCTGCTGAAACGCAAGGTGGACGAAGTTCCGGTGCCCGAAGGTTTGCCGGAAATATCGTTGCGCGACATTCCGCGTGAACCGCGCCAGCGCGATCCGCGTGCCAAGCAGCAGAAAAAGAAGCGGCCGCATCAGTCACGCCGTCCTGGCGGCGGTGCTGCCAAGGGTGCACGTACAGCAGGCGATCAGGAGAAGAAATCATCACCGGGTCCAAATCGTCGCCGCCGTCCGAACCGCTCCAAGCCGGGTGGTCCGCAAAAGTCACGCGCGGCCTGACCATCGGGTAACATGGGTTCAAATGAATCCATAAAACTGCCCAACACTCTGAAACAGATCAGGTTTATGGTTTTTGGTTGGTTCAACCAAAAATCATCCTGATCTAGTAGTAGCTGACGGAAGATACCGCCGCATCGGCATCGAATTCGCGGCCAATCGCGACGATGCCGATGCGGCGAATGTTTCCGGGACGAAATGGCTCGTCCGTGCGATGGGCCTCAAAGTTTCCGAAGTCGAAATGACAAAGCGTCCATTCCGAAGGTGCGGTGAAGGCCTGCCGAAAGGATTGCCACGGGCGGGCAAGATCGCTGGTGCGCAGGTGAATGTTGTAGGTTTCGGTATTGCCGATGAGCTGCAGCGCTACACCATTTGCGTCGGCGGGCGGTGGCGGCAGATCCGCCGCGATCTGAATGAAACCGCCATTGTTGTCGAGACTGACCCGACCGGTCATGCGGGTGGCTGTGCGACCAGTGATGACTGTTTGCTCTATCTTACCGTTCGACACTCCGCCCATCACCCGGTCGGTTACCAGATCCCACTGCAACTTGAGCAAGTTCATGCGAACGCCCGGGTGGCAAAATATCCAACGGTTGCGGCAGAGCCGGACAGCACTGTTCCCCATGCAATGTCCACCACGGTCACTGCGACAGGCCAGTTTTTCAATGTGGCCTGATTGGTCATGTCATAAGTGGCGTAGCAGAAAAATCCGAACAAGCCGCCGTATAGAACGGCCGTCTGCCAGTCCTCATCCCGAAGGGCGGGACCGACCGCAAAGATGATCAGGCCAATTATGTAGACGGCATAAAACCCGGCAGCCGCGGGGTAATTCACTTTTCCAGCCAGCAGATGGGAAAGGCGGGAAAAGTAGAATTTCCTGGCAATGGTTCCCAACCACAGAAAATCGATCGCAAAAAAGGCAATGGCGGTGAAGATGTAGGCTGTAATCCAGTTCATTTCACTGTCAACGCAATCGGTAGGGCTTTGGTTCAGGCAGCCCTGACAGCATCTGCGATGGCGGGGTCGAGGGCAACCGTCAATCCGTCCAGTTCCTCGCTGTAGATAAGTTGGCACGACAGGCGCGACGAAGGCATCACGTTGGGAACCGTGTCGAGCATGTCCTCTTCTTCGTCCCGGGCAGCAAACAGTTTGTTTGACCAGTCGTCATTGACAATGACATGGCACGTGGCACATGCGCAGGCACCGCCGCAAAGCCCTTCCATGGGCAGGCCGTGTTCACGAATGATCTCCATGACTCGCCAGCCTTCAACGGCCTCCAGTATGTGAGTTTTGTTGTTGCTGTCGATTACGTTGATAACGCCCATGACTGCTTTCTCCGTCGAAATCAAACTTGTTTGCACACTAACATGTTTGGTTTCGCGAGTGCAATGCAGCAATTGTCGCAACCCGATGACGTTCACCAGCCGGGTCACTACGAAGTTGTTTGTATTACAGGACATCTTTGCGCTATATGTTCTGGATAACGAACAATCAGAATAACGCGATTCAGTTGAGTCCGTGAACCTGACAAAAGACCGGGGCAGGCTGCAAATGGCTACACAACGCGGGCGCAAAACCCATACACCGTCCGATGTCACACCGGAACTGGGCAAAACCATTCAGCGGCTGCGCAAGGCGTACAAAATGTCGTTGGGAGATCTGTCCGAGCAATCCGGCGTGGCCAAGTCGATCATCTCGCAAATCGAGCGAAACGAGACCAACCCTACCATTTCAACAGTGTTTCGTCTGTCACAGGCGCTCGACACCACAATTGAAGAGGTTTTGAAAACCGGCAAGAGCGACGCTTTCATCGACCACCAGACCAGGGCGGCTATCCCGTTGCTGGAAAGTGAAGACGGATTGTGCAGGCTGGCAATTGCCGGGCCCCTGAACCTGGTTGACCATCTGCAATGGTATGATTTTCACGCCAAACCTGATGGTGTGCTTGAATCGGAACCCCATCCACCGGGAACGATTGAACATCTTTACGTGGTGGCTGGGCAACTGGAGGTCACTGTGGATGGAGACAGCCGCCTTGCCAGGGCCGGTGAGGCGCTGCGCTACCATGCTGACAAACCCCACAAACTCAAGAACACGGGTTCAGCGTCCGCTCATGCCACCATGGTTCTGGTGCTGCGCCAGCCTGGTTGAGGTTCTGTAAGGGGTGCCTAAGGCGGCATGGCGGGATGAACTGTTCCAACCAGGGACTGTCACTGTCCTGATACGTCTCCGGAAATGAAAACCCCGCTCTCCTTTCAAAGGAGGCGGGGCTTTTCCAAAATCTGGTGCTGCAACCTGATCAGGAGATTCTGTGCAATCGGCGCAACTGGAGAGTGTTGCGGGAAAGCATATAGGCGGTGGTGACGACCTAGTTACAGTAAGACTTGATGATAGGTGTCGTCGGCAACGTGCTTGCCTGATATTTGTCGATAGTGCTGTGAGCTTCCATCAGGCTCGTGCACAGCCGTGACTGCTGCGACATCACGGAAAACGAGTTTACACCGAGGACCACCAGAACCGCGAACAGTACCACGCAAATGCGTGCCAGCGTATTGGCGACACTGAGGCGTTCGTTTGCCAGTTTCTGCCACGGTACCATTTGCTCGGATTGCGCTACTCGTAACATTGTCTTCTCTCCCGCTAACTTAACTAAATGTTCCCAGATGCCCGGTGATGTGTGTGGGCTTGATGAGGATTTGTTTACTACAACGTTTGGCCGAACGGGTCTTAAATCCCTTGTTAACGTTTCGCATTTCTGAACGAATAGGAGACAATTTTACGCAAATTTTCGGTGTATTTTGTAATTGCTCAGCACGCGGGAATTGCGCGCTGTAGCAAATTCGCTAAATTCAGCGGGAATACCGGGGGCGATTCGGGCGAGAGGGTTACGCAAACCATGATTGGTGCGTTTATTTGCGGTTGCGCGGGTGTTGAGCTCAGCGCGGATGAAGAGGCCTTTTTTCGTGACGCACAGCCTTGGGGACTGATCCTGTTTGGCCGGAATGTTGAAAACCGCAAGCAGATTTGTGATCTGACGTCGCGGTTTCGGGAACTTGTCGGCCGAACCGACGCACCTGTGCTTATCGATCAGGAAGGCGGCAGGGTGCAGCGCATGGGCCCGCCTGAGTGGCGCAAGTATCCTCCCGGGCGGGCATATGCCGACATTTATGAGCTTGATGCACTAACCGGCCTGTCGGCGACCCGGCTGGTTTACCGGTTGCTGGCCAGGGACCTGGCTGAGGTTGGCATCAATGTCGACTGTGTGCCGGTGCTGGACGTGCCGCAGGCCGGCAGCCATAAGATCATCGGTGACCGGGCCTACGGGAATAGTCCCGAGCAGGTTGCACTGCTGGGCAGGGCGGCTGCGCAGGGCCTGATGGACGGCGGCGTGTTGCCAATCATCAAGCATATCCCCGGCCACGGCCGTGCGTTTTCCGACAGTCACCTGGAATTACCGGTTGTCGATGCCGCACACCACGAACTGGAGCGGGTGGATTTTGCACCGTTTGCGGCTCTGGCTGATATTCCAATGGCAATGACGGCCCATGTCGTCTATTCGGCAATTGATGAAGATGCGCCGTGCACACTGTCTGCGACTGTCATTGGCGAGGTGGTTCGCAAGCAGATCGGGTTTGACGGCCTGCTTATGAGTGATGATTTGTCCATGAAGGCGCTGGATGCATCGCTGGTCCAGGTCGTTGGCGAAAACCTGTCCAATTTCAGGTCGTCAATGCATGCACGCAGCGAACTGGCACTGACAGCCGGTTGTGATGTGCTGTTGCATTGCAATGGAGATATTGAGGAGATGGTACAGGTTGCCGACGCTGCCGGTACCCTGAAAGGTACGGCGCTGAAGCGGGCGATGAGAGCGCTGTCATTCCTGCGCAAACCGGATGATTTCGACGTGGCTGAAGCAGAGCGCGTCCTGGACAGCATGATGGCAATGGCCTGAGTGGGCCGGCACATTTTCATCACATGGCGGCCACATCACTTGAGGATAAGTGCGCGTAGCCGCTGTCAGAGATGGCCAATCACGCTATATCTGGTGTATTGATTGTGACGAGCCCGCGACATGTGGGCAATGGAATGCGGATTTCATGAGCAAAGAGACGACAACTCCAGGACAGGACGAGCTTTGGCCGGATGGCCAGGGCCCGGTGCGTCTTATGCCGGAGCCGGAAGACGACGGCTTGCCGCTGATTGTTGATCTGGATGGATTTGAAGGCCCGCTTGATCTCCTGCTGCAGCTGGCGCGCAACCAGAAAGTCGACATCACCAGGATTTCCATTCTTGCACTTGCCGAACAGTATCTCGTGTTTATCGAAGATGCGCGCAAGATGAAGCTGGAACTTGCTGCTGATTATCTCGTCATGGCGGCCTGGCTTGCCTATCTCAAATCACGCCTTTTGTTGCCCAAGGAAGCCGATGACGGTGATGAACCGCCACCGGAAGAACTTGCGGCCCGGTTGCAGTTCCGGTTGCAGCGATTGCAGGCCATGCGTGATGCAGGTGCAAAGCTGATGTCTCGAAACCGTCTCGGACGTGATGTTTTTGCCCGAGGCTGGCCGGAGCCTGTCGTTGTTGAAAAGCAGGTTGAGTGGGGCGATACGCTGATTGACCTGCTGCAGGTCTATGCAGACCGCCGGCAGCGCAAGGCTGCACACCATAATTACGAAATCAAGCGGATGCCGGTATGGACCCTGAAGGAGGCCCGTACGGCGCTGGAACGGATGTTGGGCACCATGGATGACTGGGGCCGGTTTGACGCCTATTTGCTGGAATACATGGTGGAACCGGAAAAACGCGCATCTGTGATTGCGTCCGGCTTTACCGCATCGCTGGAACTGGCGCGCGAAGGCGTGCTTGAAGTGCGGCAGGAAAAGGCATTTGAGGCGATTTACATGCGCCGGGCGCGCGCTGGATAAATTATGCGGCCCGTACAGGGACCGTTTGGGGCAAGAGGGTTTACAAGTTGGCCAAGCAAGCTGTGAAGATCGAGAACGGACATCAGCCGTCGCACGACCTTGAGGAAGAAGTGGCGGAAATTGCTGCGTCCGATGAGGGTATTGTGTCTCAACAGGACCTGCCGCCGGTCGATGACAGTGATCTGCCGGATTATCTGTTGCGCAAGGGTGATGCGATATCCGGCGTCATGCCGGAATTGCAGCAGCAGCGTGTGGTCGAAGCTCTGCTGTTTGCGGCAACCGGACCGTTGTCAGAAGCCGAGCTTGCTGCAGCTCTGCCGAAGGGTACCGATATGGCGGCACTTCTGGCTGCGGTGCAGGAAAGCTATCAGATGCGTGGCGTGAACTTGATGCAGATTGCGGGAAAATGGGCATTTCGCACCGCTGATGATTTGAGCTTCCTGTTGCGTGAAGAAGCCACCGAGCAGAAGAAGCTGTCGCGGGCAGGCCTCGAAGTTCTGTCGATCATTGCTTACCATCAGCCGGTTACCCGCGCTGAGATAGAAGATATTCGCGGGGTGGCCACCGCCAAGGGGACGCTGGATATCCTGATGGAAATAGGCTGGATCAAGATGCGGGGACGCAGGCGTACACCTGGTCGCCCGGTAACCTATGGCACGACACAGGAATTCCTGGAACATTTCGGATTGAACGAAATACGGGATCTACCTGGAATGGTTGAATTAAAAGGTGCCGGGCTGCTGTCTGGTAACCTGCCACCTGACATGTTCATACCAAGCCCCAGCGATGAAGACACACTGGGTCCGGATGAAGATCCGCTGGATTCAACGGATTTCGAGCCGGAGCTTGAAATGCATCTGCCGGATGATGAAGAGACCGACGATGCGGCGGGCGAACCTGATGAAGCGCTGAACATGGACTTGCCCGAAGTGCTGGATGACGAGGGCAAGAGTTAGAGCGCCTTGCGCAGGCCGCCTGCTGCAGCAACATTCGCGTGCTTGAATGCTGGATAGTTGGGCTTGGTTGGTGTAATCACGACCCGCAATGACAGACGTACTTCACAGAACAACCAGGGGCCGCTGGGGACCGCGCGGAACGGCAGCGGCGGCATTCGCCTCCAGCGTCACGTTTGACGACGTGTCGCTGGCCTATGGTGATACGGAAGCTGTCCGTAATGTATCGTTTGAACTGAAGCAGGGTGAAATCGTGTGCCTGCTGGGACCATCGGGGTGCGGAAAGTCCACCTTGATGCGGCTGGCGGCTGGTGTGGAGCGTCCGGATTCAGGGCGCATCCTGCTCGACAGTGCCGAGGTTGCGTCGGATAGCAAATTTATTCCGCCTGAGAAGCGCTCTGTTGGCCTGATGTTTCAGGACTACGCGCTGTTTCCCCACCTCACCGTGATGGGAAATGTGACGTTCGGGCTGAAAGGGGTGGATAAGGAAAGCGCTACCAACGCCGCGCGTTCGGCCCTTTTGCGGGTTGGCCTGGATCATCTGGAAAAGTCTTATCCGCATGAACTTTCCGGCGGTGAGCAACAGCGAGTTGCGCTGGCGCGGGCAATTGTGCCGCGGCCGGCGGTCTTGTTGATGGATGAGCCGTTCTCCGGACTGGATCAGCGTCTCAGGGAACATGTTCGTCATGAGACCCTGGCGATCCTCAAGGAAACCCGCTCCAGTTCCATTCTGGTGACCCATGATCCTGAGGAGGCGATGGGTATGGCCGACCGCATCGTGCTGATGCGGGCAGGGCGCGTTGTGCAGATCGGCACGCCCGATGAGTTGTATCGCCATCCGGCAGATGCTGAAGCGGCCCGGTTTTTCTCGGATGTGAATGAATTGCGGGTACGTATTGTCGATGGTGCCGCAGACACGCCGCTTGGCCGGTTTGAGACCGAAGTTGGCGAAGAGGGCGGCCCGGCGCTTGTCATGATCCGGCCCCAGGCATTTGTGCGGACCGGTGATGGCGATGAACAGTCGATAGTTGCGCAGGTTACCGATCAGCGGTTTTTGGGCGACAAGGTCGAGCTGTCGCTGATGTTTGAAGGGCTGAATGAGGTGGTATACGCCAGAGTGGCGACAACAGGATGTCCGAAGCTGGGGGAGACGGCCCGTTTCCGCCTCGATCACGATCATGTACTTGTGTTTGACAATTAGGGCGACTGATACCATTTCACATATTAACTGCGCTATGTTTGTTGCCGCTATATCGTGTTGCGGCCCATAGGGCTTTCTGCAATAGTGCGCGCGAATTACGAGGGGTCCGGGTGAGACCTTTGTGTAAAGGGAGAATTTAAATGTCTATCGGACCATGGCAAATTATCATTATCGTTCTGCTTTTGGTCATCCTGTTTGGCCGCGGCAAGATTTCCGAGCTTATGGGTGACGTCGCCAAGGGCATCAAAAGCTTCAAGAAGGGCATTGCTGAAGAAACCGATGAGGCCAAGGAAACGGTCGCTGATACAGCCAAGACCATTGAGCTGGAAGCAGAAGAGATGACCGAAAAGGCCAAGGACAAGGCCAAGAGCTGATTTGCTCTGGTAACCTTGCAGGCTGCTGATTGACGGTGGCCTGTATGGTCAGTCTTGGCAAGGTTCTTTCCTTAGCGTTCGGGAACACAAGTTCACATGTTCGATTTCGGCATAGGCAGTACGGAACTGATGCTCATTGCGGTCGTCGCACTGATTGTCATCGGCCCGCGTGATCTGCCCAAAGTGCTGCGCACGGTCGGCCAGGTGATGACCAAGGTGCGGGCCATGGCGCGGGAGTTTCAGGGCCATATCGAGGACGCCGCAAAAGACAGTGGTCTTGATGACCTGAAAAAGGATATCTCCAAGGCCACCAATTTCGACATGAACGAGACCTTGAGCGATATCTCCCGTGAACCGGGGAAAGTGTCGACGCCAGTCTCGAAAGAAGCGTCGAAGACAACATCTGAAACCGTGGCGAAGCCTGAAGCCGAAACCAAACCTGCCAAAAAAGCTGCGGCACCTAAGAAGACTGCCGCTAAGAAAACTGCTGCCAAGAAATCCGTAGCGGCCAAGGACAAGACTGCATGAGCGCGAGCGAAGAAGATATTGAAGCTTCCAGCGCGCCTCTAATCGAGCATCTGGCTGAACTTCGGACCCGGTTGATCAAGTCGGTCATCGGCTTTGCCCTGATGTTCGTTGTCTGCTTTTATTTTGCCGACAAGATTTTTGACTTCCTGCTGATCCCGTATCAATGGGCCGTTGGCGAAAATCAGGAACTGAAACTGATTTTCACCGCGCCGCAGGAATTCTTCTTCACACAATTGAAGATCGGTATGTTCGGCGGGCTGTTTCTTGCGTTTCCGCTGATTGCCACGCAGATCTACATGTTTGTGGCGCCGGGCCTGTACAAACACGAGCGCAATGCGTTCAAGCCATATCTTTATGCCACGCCGGTGCTGTTTGTGGCCGGTGCGTCGCTGGTGTTCTTCATGGTCATGCCGATCGCCATGCGGTTCTTTATCAGTTTCCAGCAGACAGGCGCGGACGGGCGAGCAGTTATTGAGTTGCTGCCCAAGGTATCGGAATATCTCAGCCTCACCATGACGCTCATTCTGGCGTTTGGCATCTGTTTTCAGATGCCGGTTATCCTGACGCTGCTTGGCCGTGTCGGCATCATCACGTCGCAAGGGCTGAAGGAAAAGCGCAAATACGCAGTGGTCGGGGTGTTTGTAGCTGCAGCTGTGCTGACACCACCGGACCCGTTCTCCCAACTGGGTCTGGGTATCCCGCTATTGCTGCTCTATGAAGCCTCGATCTGGACTGTTCGTCTGGTTGAGAAAAAACGCGATGCTGCCGAAGCTGCGCGTGAGGCGGAAGAAGACGCAGACGAAGCCTGACGGGTTGGCAACGCACCGGTTGCAGCCTTTTAATTCAAAGAGCCATTGACCTTCCAGTGACTGGAAGCCCCATCTTGACCTGAACCTAACGTTCAACAGATGGCATGGACAATGATGCAACAGCAGAAGATCGACCAGTCAGATAGTGGTCAGGACACTCATCAACCTGGACCATCTCCGGTTGATGCAGCAGTCGGCACAGACCTGGTATGCGGCATGACGGTTCCCCTGGGGGCAGGCAAACCGTTTCATAAATGGCATGGCGAAGATTTTCATTTCTGCAGTGACAGCTGCCATGACCGGTTTGTCGCGGATCCCTATTTCTATGTTTCAGGAAACAGCCAGACGAAAAAGCAGGTTGCTGCAAAGGACACGACCTATACGTGTCCGATGCATCCGGAAATTGTGCAGGAAGACCCCGGTAGTTGCCCCATATGCGGAATGGCACTGGAGCCAATGGGTGGGGTTTCCGACGAACCGAACCACGAACTGGTCGATTTCACCCGTCGGCTCTGGGTCAGCGTTGCAGCCGCCATTCCCCTGATAATACTGACAATGGGACCTCTTATTGGGTTGCCGGTGCGAGGTTTGATTGGAGAAAACTTCGCGCTTTTGCTGGAATTTGCCCTGGCAACGCCGGTCGTCATGTGGGCGGCATGGCCGTTTTTCCAGCGCGGCTGGACATCGATTGTTACCTGGAACCTCAATATGTGGACGCTGATCTCGATCGGCGTCGGAACCGCCTACATTTACAGTGCCATTGCGACGTTTTTTCCCGACCTGTTTCCCGCGGGGTTGAAGATGGAGGGGGGCCATATGCCTGTCTACTATGAGGCTGCGGTTGTCATCATCGCGTTGGTGTTTGTCGGGCAAGTGCTTGAATTGCGGGCAAGAGAGCGCACTGGCGATGCCATTCGAGCGCTGCTTGATCTCGCACCGAAAATGGCTCGACGCATTCTTCCCGGCGGAGAGGAATATGACGCGCCGCTGGAAAACCTTGTCGTAGGTGACCGATTGCGGGTCAGGCCCGGTGAAAGTGTGCCGGTTGATGGCGTGGTACTGGAAGGAAATTCATCGGTTGACGAAAGCCTGGTAAGCGGGGAACCAGTGCCGGTTGAGAAAAGTCAGGGCGATCCGGTTACCGGCGGAACAATAAACAAGAACGGGTCGTTGGTTATGCAGGCGCAGCGCGTCGGCGATGAAACCATGCTGTCGCGCATCGTGGCCATGGTCGCATCTGCACAACGATCGCGGGCACCCATACAGGGAATGGCGGACAAGGTTGCGTCCTACTTCGTGCCGACCGTGGTCCTGATCGCAGTCGCAGCGTTTGCGGTCTGGCTGATGATCGGTCCTGAACCGGCGCTGGTTTTTGCAATAATCTCAGCCGTGTCTGTCCTGATCATTGCCTGCCCGTGTGCGTTGGGACTGGCGACGCCGATGTCGATCATGACGGCCACTGGTCGAGGTGCCCAGACAGGGGTTCTGATAAAGGATGCAGAGGCACTGGAGCGTATGTCCAATGTCGACACACTTGTGATCGACAAAACCGGGACCCTAACCGAAGGCAATCCTGAACTTACCGATGTGATAGCTTTTGGGAGCGCAAGCGAGGAAGACGTGCTGGCATTGGCTGCAGCATTGGAGAAAGGGTCTGAACATCCGCTGGCTGAGGCGATAATCGATGGTGCCGGGAGACGCAGTCTGACCATAGGCACGGCTGTTGACTTCGAAGCTGTCACAGGAAAAGGCGTGAAGGGCAAGGTTGCCGGACAGGCAGTTGCCTTGGGCAATCAGGCAATGATGCGTGACATCTCGGTTGACGTTGCCCCCGCCGAGGCGCAGGCGGATGAACTGCGCGCCGTCGGCAAAACCGCCATGTACATTGCGTCGGACGGCCAGCTTGTCGGCATTGTTGCGGTTGCAGACCCAATCAAGGAATCCACGGCTGAGGCCATTAAGGCCCTGCATGAAGCCGGTCTCACCATCATCATGGCAACCGGGGACAACGAGCGGACGGCCAATGCAGTGGCCGATCAACTGGGTATCGACGAGGTGCGCGCCGGTGTCCTGCCGGAAGACAAGAAAGCCCTGATCGATGATCTGCACAGCCGGGGTCACAAGGTCGCCATGGCGGGGGACGGGGTCAATGACGCTCCCGCGCTTGCTGCCGCTGATGTGGGTATCGCGATGGGGACTGGAGCTGACGTTGCGGTGGAAAGCGCGGGTATCACACTGCTGAAAGGCGATCTAACGGGGATTGTCCGGAGCCGGGCACTGGCTCAGGCAACGCTGAGCAATATCAAGCAGAACCTGTTTTTTGCCTTTGCCTACAACTCTGCTGGCGTGCCGATCGCTGCCGGCATTTTGTATCCGCTGACGGGCACCTTGTTGTCGCCCATGATCGCGGCGGCGGCGATGAGCCTGTCGTCAGTCTCTGTTATCACAAACGCCCTGAGGTTGCGGCATATCCGGTTGTAAGGAGCGCCTGCCGGTATCTGACAAATGCGTTGAAGAACCACCTGAAAGGAAGTTTGGACCATGAAACGAACATTGATCCTTGCAATCGCAGTCTTCGCCTTGATCGCACTGTCTCTGGGGTACCGGGCTTACCAGCCGCCAAAAACCGCACAAACCGGTGAGACGGGCAACCCGATTGTGAGCGTGAGTGTTCCGGTTCTGAATGCGGCAGCCCGGGAAGGAGAGGGGATGTTCAATGCCAAGTGTGCGACATGCCACGGCAAAAACGCGGCGGGCCAGGAAGGCGTGGCACCACCGCTGGTCCATGTGATCTATGAGCCCAACCATCACGCGGATCTGTCTTTCCGCAGGGCCATTCAAAGCGGCGTCCGTCAGCATCACTGGCCGTTTGGGGATATGCCGCCGGTTGCGGATGTGACCAGCGACGAAGCGCAAAAAATAATTGGCTATGTTCGGTCGTTGCAAAAGGCCAACGGTATCTTTTAGAGCGTCGGAACAACCGTAGGCACGTGGTTGCCGCCACGCACCCGCTCACATGTACACTCACTGAAAGCAGGTTTATTCTGCCGGCACACCTGATGCCTGGTGGTTTGTGGGGGTGGTGTCGTGACCGTCTTGCTGGCGCTTCTGCACGGCTCGGTGGTAACCGCCGTACACCACAATCGCAACTACAGCAAAACCCACCACCATCACGAAATAATCTGTCACATCAAACATAACCTGTCCTTTGCCAATGCGCGGGATTTCCCGCTGGTTCCATTGACATGGGCAGTGGTTCTGCCGGTTTCCAATTGGTAGTCGGGAGATGACTGATAGAAAATTCCTATCGGCCTGGGTTTAACGGATAACCGTGACTTCCCGCAATTTGTGCGATGCCGTTTTTCGAATGAGTTCGGCAACTTCTGAAAACTTGTCCGCGTGTACCGATCGCTTGCGCCATGCGATGCCAACCTGCCGGTGCAGGCTTGGCGTCTGTACTGCCAGGGTTGCCACTTCTTCCCGATTGCCGATTTCGGAGCGTACGTATAACGCGGGCAAAAAAGCAACGCCGACCCCCATACCCACCATGAGCCGCAGTGTGTCGAGGCTGGTTCCTTCATAATCACGCATCGGGATTGCGCCGAACTCGTCACATATGCGGCGCACCTGTTCATGCAGGTGGTGGCCCTTTTCGATTGTCAGAATATTGACACCCTTCAGGTCGTCCGGTGCAATCTTCTTTTTCCTCGCCAGCGGGTGATCATGCGCTGCCACGATCAGCAGCGGCTCTCGAAACATCCGTTCGACTTCCAGGTCAGCCTGGTTGATCGGCAATGGGGAAATGATCAGATCGAAGGTTCCCGATTGCAACTGGGCCTGCAGTTCGCCGGGTTTGTCTTCCCTGACATAGAGCCTGAGATCGGGATGGCTGGCATGAAGTTCCGGCACAATGTGAGGCAACAGGTATGGACCGAGAGTAGGCGCTACGCCCAACCGGACCGTTCCGTGCAGCCCGTGCTGTGATGATGTAGCAAGATCAACGATATCTTTCACCTCGGCGAGAACCCGGCGCGCCCGTTCGGCAACTTCGCGTCCCAGAGGCGTCAGCGTGACAGAGCCCGAACCCCGTTCAACGAGGGAGACCTTGAGCCGTTTTTCCAGCTGCTGGATCTGCATGCTGAGGGTTGGCTGGGTGACATTCACCCGCTCGGCGGCGCGCCGAAAATGCAGTTCCTCCGACAAGGTTACCAGGTATTGCAACTGTCGAATGCTGGGCATGTACGCTCCGTTTGCAAAAACCACATAATCGAGAAAATCTATCAATATGTGGGTAGGTTTTCGAATGGTTCAATGGGGTAGGATGATCTATTTCGGTAGCATAGGCGCTGTTGATACAGCCTGCGGGACATCTGTGACCTGCCGGAAGCGATCGGCAAGACCGGTAGCTGGTTGCGCACAGAGCGGTTGCAGAGTTTCAACGAAAATCCGGCTTGCAAATTGAAGCTGGAAAACTGATCAGCAACCGGCAGGGGTTCAGGTTATTGCACTGGGCATTTTCCTGTCGTTACGCCGGACAACTCCCCTCGGTTGTCCGGCGTTTATTTTAGCGTCTCCAGAAGCCCGGCCAGAACGCGGCATTGCGGTACCAGTGTCGACACCAGGAGATGCTCGTTGAAGGTGTGAGCATTGGTTCCGCCGACACCCAACCCGTCGAGAGTGGCAAGCCCCAGCGCCCCGGTGAAATTGCCATCGCTGCCGCCGCCGGATTGGCAGTGTCCCAACTCGATGCCCATTTCGGCGGCAAGCTGACGGGCGTGATCGTACAGGGCCATGGTCCTGTCGTGCGGTTTGGCAACAGGGCGCAATAATCCTGCCTCAACTTCTATGCGAACTCCATCTTCCTTACCTGCCAGAGCGGCCATATTTGATTGTATTTCCAGCAACAATTCATCGGTCGGTGCCACACACAAAACCTGCGCTTCGCAAAGTGTTGTCACCACATTTACGAAAACCCCTCCATGTACGGTGCCGACCGAGTAGGTTGTCGCCTTGTCATAATCGTTCATGGCTTCAATACGACCGATGATATCCGCCATCTTGACAATCGCGCTGCGTCCCTGTGCTTTCGAGAGACCCGCATGTGCCGGTTGACCGTGCACCCGCACCCAGAAGCGCTGAACCGCATGGCGGCCGGTGACGACGTCACCCCAGGGTCGCAATGGTTCCGGGACCAGCACGTATTTGTGTTTGACGGCCTCTGCTTCAATTCGCCGGCGCGAAGACGGGCTGCCGACTTCCTCGTCGGGTGTGAACATAAAGGTGACCGGCAATTGCGGTTGCATGCCTGCGCCACGCAATGTCGCGAAGGCCTCGATGGCCAGTCGGTTGCCGCCTTTCATGTCGAGTACGCCGGGCCCGAACAGTTGGTCGCCATCACGCCGGATTGGAAGTCTGCCTGCCAGTGTGCCGACTTCATGCACCGTATCCATGTGACCGAGAACCAGTATGCCCGGCTGGTCCGGTTGCACATTTGACGCGAAACGGGATACCACCACGTCACCAAAACCATCGATACCAGGCAACCGTTCAACGTCTCCGCCGAGTTCCTGCAAGTCCTGTGTTGCAAGATCCATCATCCGGTTTACGCCGTCGGTATGATGGGTGGGGCTTTCTACCTCCGCCCACTTTATTATGCCTTGCGCGATTTTTTCTGCGTCAAATGCGGCCTCCGGCAACGCCATGATGTCATATCTCCTGGTTCAGCCCTGCTCATGCATTCGAAGAATGGTGCGGGCAAGGGTCTGGGCGCGGGGCACGAATGAGGCGAGTTCCATATACTCATCCGGGCTGTGTACATGGGCGCCGACCGGGCCGACGCCGCAGATGGTCGGGGTACCAACCGAAGCGGCAATGCCGGAGTCCGCACAACCGCCGGAGAATTCGCCTGATATCGCTAGGCCGCTGTCGTGGCCTGCCTGCGTATAAAGGTCGAACATGTCGGCGGATGCTGGTGACTGTTCCAGCGGTTTGAACTCACCCATGATTTCCATCGTGGCAGTTGTGCCGGAGACATAACTGCGGTCGGCGATTTCTGTGATAGAGGCGACCAGCCAGTCCCTGTCTGCAAGCTTGATGAAACGGGTATCGATATCGCAGCTGGCTTCAGGTGCGACCGTGTTGACTGATTGCCCACCGGCAATGAGGCCGACATTTACGGTGATGCCGCGATCAATGTCAGTGATATCGTGCCAGGTGGTAATCTTGTGCGCCAACTCGCCGATGGCACTGATGCCGTCAGCGAAATTGGCCCCTGAATGGGCCGCCTTGCCCTTGATGGTGCACCTGAAGAAGATACCTCCCTTGCGGCCCGTAACCACATTGCCGCTGACCCGGCCGGGTTCTGAATTGAACACCGCACGGGCGTTGGTTGTTTCGCGAGCAATCACCGGCGCTGATGAGGGAGAACCGATTTCCTCATCACCGGTGAACAGTCCCACCAACGGGGCAGGGGCGCCGCCAAGTTCGGCAAACGCGGCCAGCACGAAAGCATTCATGACCAGACCGGCCTTCATGTCAGCGACCCCGGGTCCATAGGCACGGCCGTCACGGATGGTGAATGGGCGTCGGTCCGGTTCGCCGCGGGGAAACACTGTGTCGCGATGTCCCATCAGCACGATGGGCCGGTTGCCGCCATTGTTTGCACCGGACACCGTGGCCCGGACTGCATCGCCGTGGGTCTCAATCGGGATAGTGTCGCAAGCAATGCCGCGAGCTTCGAGAAACTCTCGGATCAGGGCACCCGCAGCATCGACCCCTTCCTTGTAATAACTGCCGCTGTCGGTGTTAACCAGCGCTTCCAGCAGGGCAATCATGCCGGTTTCATTGGCAGCCAGCCATGTCGCAATCTCTGTTTCAGCAGTCGTCGAAGTGGCCATTACCGGCTCTCCTCATGATCAGATTTTTATCGCCATACCATCCCGTGCCGGGTCGGCACCGCCATCCCAGTTGCCGGAGATATTGCGAACCGCGTGGACGCCGGCAAAGTTATAGCTTCTGGCATTGCGGCGAACCTCATAGCCCATTGTCATCAGTTCACGCTCGGCACTTCTGAGAATGCGATTGGTGATGTCTATGGCGTCGGATGTGGTGCAGAACCTTGGCGCGGCAACGGCTTGCTGCGCTGTCATGTCAAAGTCGATGACATTCAAGATAGCCTGCAGCACGCCCATGGTGATGTAGGTGCCGCCCGGCGCGCCGATAACCAGGAACGGCTTGTCGTCCTTGAAGATGATGGTGGGGCACATGGCGGAAAACCGGGCCTTGCCGGGAACGATCGAGCCTGGATTGCCGGGGCGCGGATCAAACACCGCCATACAGCCATTGTACATGAACCCAAGCCCGTCGGTGACGACGCCTGACGGCATGCCCAGTGAGTGGGTCAGCGCCACGCAATTGCCGTGTGCATCGGCAACGCTGATATGGGTCGTGTCCGTGGATTCCTTGTCACCGACATTCATTCGCGGCACGGTTGTCTTGACGCCGCGCCTGATTTCATCGGCCCTGTCTGATGCATAGGCCTTCGACGTCAGGCGGTCCAAGGGGATGTCCATGAAATTGGGATCGCCCAGATGCCGGTCCTTGTCGACGGTTGCGATCTTCATGGCCTCCGAGACGGTGGCGATGTAGTCAGGCGAATTGTGACCCATGGCAGCGAGGTCGAAATTCTCTAATATATTCAACATCTCAACAACCATCGCTCCACCACCCGGTGGAGGGTTGGTGGCGATCCGGTACCCCCGGTAACTACCTTCCAGAGGGATGTTTGACGTAACCGACACATCTGCCAGATCTTTGACGGATATCATGCCGCCATTGGCTTTCATGTCGGCAACGATCTCGCCCGCGATTGCGCCGGTGTAGAAATCGTCAGGACCGTTTTTCTGGATGCGCCGATAGGTGTTGGCCAGATCCCTGTTGACCAGCTTGTGGCCGATCTTGTGCAGGGTGCCTGTGCTGTCGGTATAGATAGACCGGGTGGCCGGAAACTTCGTCATCAGTTCCACATAACCCATGCGCCCGGCGATCGGCGGATTGTGCCAGAACTCATGCACATGCGGGCGTACCAGAAACCCGTTTTCCGCGTAATCGATAGCCGGTTCCATAAGGTCACCAAGCGACATTGTTCCGAATTTTGTGAGCGCAGTATCGTAGGCTTTCAGTGACATCGGAGTGGTGATGGCGCCATAGCCGCATTCGTTCTCCCGGCCCTTCAGAATGAAACCAAACCCGTCTTCTGCTTCGCCGACGACGAGATGTTTCCACATGTCGGGCGTGGCAGCCGACGGCGCGCGGCCATGGAAATCGATAACCTGGTGGGTTTGCGTTCCCGGCATGTAGATATGCATGGATCCAAACCCGGCAATGCCGCACATTTGCGGATCTACGGCGGTCTGGACGAGCGCGGTTGCGATAGCCGCATCCACGGCGTTGCCGCCTTTTGCCAGCACATCGGCGCCGGCCTCCACGGCTTCGGGTTGAGGGGCGGTTATGATGCCGTGTTTCATGACAGATGATCCCCGGTCAGGCTTTGAGTTTTGCAAGATTTGCGACAGGGCGGGCCGTTTCCGGATCGCTCGCCAGAACCTGTTCGAGACTATGGGCAACTTCCAGAACGAGCGCGTCTGATCCGTTGGGACCGACGATCTGGATGCCGAACGGCATGCCGAGATGGTCCACCCCGCAGGGCAGGGAACAGGATGCAGGCAATGCCATGGTCAGGGCATAGCTCAGCGCCAGCCATCTCATATAGGTTGGCATCTTGTCGCCATTGATCTCTTCCACAAACAATTGCGAATGTGGAAACGGCGACACGGAAGCCGTTGGACAGATCAGGATGTCCACGTCTTCGAACAAGTCGATGAAATCATTGTAGATCTGGGTTTGAACAGTATGTGCCCATGCGACATCGCCAAGGCTGTATTTGAGCCCGCGTTCGGTGTTGTCGATCACATTGCGGTCAAGCAGCTCACGATGGTGTTCCAGCCTGTCGCGGTGAGCGCCGACGAAATTGACCCCCCGAGTAATTTCGAACGCCTCGTGGACATCATGCATCCTTGGGTCGCGGTTGTGCGCGTTGAGAAATACATGTTTGAACTTGCTGATACGTTTTTCAAATGTAGCGGCGATATCCTTGTCGACAGGCGCGCAACCCAGATCGGTCGATATCGCGACCCGCATGCTCGACAGGTCAGCACCGGCAAGGGTTGCGGGGATGTCCATGTCATCCATGCTGGAGAACGGGTCACGCAGATTGGTATCCTGCTGTGCCAGCAACAACAAATGTGTGTCGGCCACGGTGCGGCCCATCGGGCCCACTACCGAGAACGGGTTGAGGGAAATGGGGCGCCCCACAGCAGGAACAACGCCGGGGGAAGGGCGATACCCGGTAACGCCGCAAAACCCTGCCGGTGTCCGCAGGCTGCCGCCATAGTCCGAACCTGTCGCCAATGGCATCATGCCAGCAGCAAGAGCTGCGGCAGATCCACCGGACGATCCGGCGCATGTCTTGTCAGGATCAAATGGGTTTCCGGTTGGGCCGTACACACGGTTTGTGGTGTTGGCGCCGGCACCAAATTCCGGTGTGTTGGTTTTGGAGAAGACATTGGCCCCGGCCGCCCTTACATTGGCGACCATGTGGTCGTCTTCGGTCGGTATATGATCCTTGTAGATCAACGATCCCCAGGTGGTTTTCAAATTTCTGGTAGGGTTCAAATCCTTGATGCCGACCGGCAGGCCATGCAGCAGGCCCAGTTCCTCGCCATCGGTTACCGCCTTTTCTGCGGCCTTGGCATTTGCTTTCGCGGCAGCTTCATCCATGGCCACAACCGCGTTGAGCGTGCCGTTGGTTTCGGAAATGCGCTCAAGGCAGGACTTAAGAAGCTCAACCGGTGAAAGGGCCTTGATGCCGATCTGGCGGCGCGCCTCTACAGCGCTGAGATCACAGGGTTTAGTCACGTTGGTCCATGTCCTTATGTCAGGCTGCGCGTGGAGGAACGTCACCCGCCCCGATGTCCCAGTACAGTCCGGTCATCACGTCCAGGGCCGACCGGCACACCGACATCAGCACATGTTCATCAGGCGCATGCTGTGAACACGATGTGTAGGAATGCGGCAGCCAGATCGCAGGCAGGTTCAGATCATCGGTGAAGATGTCATTGCAGATGGAACCGCCCATGGACGGCACGATGGCGGGCTTTGAATTGGTGGACCGCTGCACGGAATTGCGTACGAACATGGCCCACGGGTGATCGGGTTCGGTGCGGGTCGCCTTGAACATGCCGTCATTTACCGCAGGCGGTGGTGTCACTTTGACGATATCAAACCCGGCCTGGTCGAGATGGGCCTGAAGTACGGGGATGATATTGTCGACATCGGTGCCGGCCACGAACCGGAGTTGGCAATTGGCTGATGCCTTGGGCGGAATAGCGTTGACCGGCCGTCCCGGTGTGCCGGTGGAGTATGCCAGCACGTTGAACACATTGGCCGCATAGACGCGCTGCGGTGGTGTCAGGTCCGGCTCTCCCCACCAGGTGTCGATGCTCGGTCCGCTTTCACCGCCGTCAATTTCAATGTCGTCGAGAACATCGCGGACGGTTTCGGTCATGGCCGGTGGCTTCAGGCCGTCAACCAGAAGCTCGCCTTTCGGGCCGACAATGGATGCGATGGCATGGGCGAGAATAATGCCGGGATTGGCCAGCAGGCCACCCCAGTTGCCGGAGTGATGTCCGCCCTCCCGGAGATCACAGACAAGGTCCAGGTTCACCGCGCCACGGCAGCCCAGGGACAGGGTCGGGCGCTCGGGTGTCACGCGCGGCCCGTCGGAGGCGATGAAGACATCGGCGGCAAAATCCGGCTTGTTGGCTCTGACCAGATCAGCGAGGCCTTTTGACCCGGCTTCTTCCCCCATTTCGATGAGGAATTTGGCATTGAAACCAAGTTGCCCACGCTCTTCCAGCACAGCACGCATGGCGGCCATGTTCATGGTGTGCTGGGCCTTGTTGTCGGCGGTGCCGCGACCGTACAACCTGTCGCCATCCCTGGCCGTTTCCCAGGGTCCGTCACCTTTGGTCCACTGATCATCAAGCCCGCGGATCACGTCGCCATGCCCGTAACCCAGGACTGTTGGTAATGAGGGGTTTTCAATTCGGGTTGCGAGAAGCGCCGGTGCCTGACCTGCGACCGGGTTATCGTAGCGCTTGACGGTGAACCCCATGGCTTCAAATGCCGGGGTCATTTCAGTGTCGAGGTACTTGTGAAGGTGCGCCATGCTGTCGGGCAGTTTCTGGCTCTCGGTGCGGTGCGCGACACGGTTCGCCAGCTCGGTTTCGAAGTTGCCGCCGTCGATATAGTTTCTGATGCGATCTATCGCGCCTTCACGGCTGCCGGTTTCGCTCATGATGCCAGCTTTCCCTTTCCTTCATTCTCGTCATAGAGGTGACACTCAACATGGCCGTCGCCGAACGGAGTTTTTCGAGGCGCAACCGCTGAGCAGTGCGGCATTGCCTTAACGCAGCGCGGGTGAAACCGGCAACCAGACGGCATGTCGAGCGGGTTGGGATAGGCTGCTCCCAGGTGCGTGTCGGGGACGCCAAGGCTCGGATCCGGTGTCAGGACCGACTCCAGCAGTGCCTTTGAATAGGGATGCTTCGGTGTGTCGAACAGCGTTCCGGCATCTTCTTCCTCGACTATACGGCCGAGATACATGACCGCGACCCGCGTTGCCATGTGTTCGACAACCGCAAGATTGTGGCTGATCACCAGATAGGTCAGGCCGAGTTCTTCTCTCAGATCCTGCAGCAGGTTGAGAATCTGTGATTGCACTGACACATCGAGCGCGGATGTCGGTTCGTCGCAAATGACGATACGCGGGCGATTGATGAGGGCCCGGGCGATGGCCACGCGCTGGCGCTGTCCGCCTGACAACTGGCTGGGATAGTTGTTGTAGACACGTCGCGGCAGCCCGACGAGTTCCATGATTTCGTCAGCCCGCTTGCGCCAGGTGCCGGGGTCCTTGTCGCCCTGCACCTTGAGCGGCAAGGTGATGATGCTGCCGATCGACTTGCGCGGATTGAGAGACGAGTAGGGGTCCTGAAAGATCGGCTGAACGGTTTGAGCTATGCGTAACCGGTCCATTGTCTCGATCGGGTTTCCGTCCAGTTCCAGGGAGCCGGATGTCGGCGGCAGCAGGCCCAGCAGCATTTTGGCCAGTGTGGTCTTGCCGCAACCGGATTCTCCGACAAGGGCCAGGACTTCGCCCTGGCGGATGCGCAGATCAATGCCGTTAACCGCATGCAACGGCCGTTTGGGTTTCATGAAGCCACCGGAGATCATGAAAGTGCGGGTGGCGTCCTTGGCTTCCAGAACGATGTCGCTCATGAGACAGCTCCTTCAGCTTTGCGGATAGAAGCATCAGACCCTTGCGTCAGCAGGCAACGGCAGACGTGGCCTGGTTGCGCGGTCGGCAGCAGTTCGATGGTTCTGGTCTTGCATGCCTCGTGCACTTGCGGACAACGGCTGGCGAAATGACATCCCTGCATATGACCTACCAGCGACGGCACGATGCCGGGGATCGCTCCCAGGCGTGCGCCGCGTTTGGTCTTACCGGGAATTGGAATGCAGTCCAGCAGGCCGCGCGTATAAGGGTGTTGAGGGGCATTGAATATCTGTTCGGCAGTTCCGGTTTCAACCACCTGACCGGCATACATGACCGCCACCCGATCGGCGATGCGGGCCACTACGCCGAGATCGTGGGTGATCAGGATCATGCCCATCTGGAATTCCCGTTGCAGGTCCGAGAGCAAATGCAGGATTTGCGCCTGGATGGTTACATCCAGCGCCGTTGTCGGTTCATCCGCGATGATCAGGTCGGGGCCGCACATTAACGCCATGGCGATCATCACCCGTTGCCGGAGGCCCCCGGACAGTTGGTGGGGGTACTGGCCAAGCCGGCCCGCAGCGGCGGTAATGCCGACTTTTTCAAGCAGGTAGATGGCGCGGTCGCGTGCCTCTGCCTTGGAAACGTTGCGGTGACGCTGCAGTGCTTCGGCCAACTGGTTGCCGATGGTGTAGGCCGGGTTGAGTGACGTCATCGGCTCCTGGAAGATCATGCTCATACGATCACCGCGAATGTCGGACATGGCCCTCTCGCCAATGCGGAAGACATTATCGCCCGACAGTTGCATTTCATCGCAAGCGCGGATTGCCTTGGTTGGCAACAGGTCCATGATCGCCAGCGAGGTGAGTGATTTTCCACAACCTGATTCACCCACCACACACAGCGTTTCGCCCCGGTCCACATGCAGGGACACGTCTTGCACCGGGCGCAGCATGCCGGTGGGAACCGGTATCTCTACATTGAGCCTTTTGACTTCAAGGACGCGTTTGCTTTCGGATTTTGCCGGCATCAGTTACGGTTCTCCGGTGCAGTTACGTCGCGGATACCGTCGCCCAGCAGATTGATCGACAGGACCAGGGCAAACAGGGCCAGGCCCGGAATGGTGATCAGCCACGGATCAAAGAAGATCATGCCCTTGGCTTCCGAAATCATCAGGCCCCAACTGGGCTCAGGCGGTTGCACGCCAAGCCCGAGGAAGGATAGAGCCGCTTCCAGCAGAATGGCGTGTGCCATCTCAAGTGTCGCAATCACGATCAGATGATTGGTGATGTTGGGCATGACTTCGGTGAGCAGAATGCGAGGTGTCGAGCAACCGAGGGCTTGTGCGGATGTCACGAAATCAAGCGCACGCACCTGCTGGGTCGCACTTCGCATGACCACGGCGAACCGGTCCCAGATCAAAAGGCCCAATACCCATATCACCACGGTCAGGGACGATCCCACGATGGAGACAACGGCAAGAGCGACGAGCACGACCGGCATGGACAGGCGGGTTGTGATGATGAAATTTACCACCATGTCGACACGGCCACCGTAATAACCGGCCAGAACGCCAAGCGTCGTGCCGATTACGCCGGAAATCAGCATGGCGCCAAACCCGATGAGCAACGAAATGCGTGCGCCGTAAAACAACCGCGTCATGTAATCACGGCCCAGATGATCGGTGCCGAGCGGATGGTCCCATGTCGCTTTTGCGCTGTCGCTCCAGACCGGCGGGATCAGCTTGCGTGACAGCACCTGGTCGAATGGGTCGCCGGGAGAGATGTAGGGCGCCAGCAGCGCCATCAGGAAGATGGCGATCAGCACAAACGCGCCGATCATGAAGCCCCAATGGGAAAAGACGCGTTTTCGCATCATGGCGCCGGGGGACGGTTCCTGATTTTCGGTTATGGCGGGTGCTTTTGCAGTATCGATCGTCATCTCATGCCACCCGAATTCGAGGATCAAGGAAGGCGTTCAGCATGTCCGCCAGGAAAGTCAGCAGAATATAGAAAATGCTCAGGACCAGAACGATGGCCTGCATCATCGGCACGTCTGCGCGCTGAATGGATTCCCATGCCAGATACCCCAGACCGTTGATGGCGAAAATTGTCTCGATCACGATGGATCCGCCTAGCATAAAGCCGAATTGCACTGCGGCCAGGGATACGACCGGTATGATGGCATTGCGCAATGCGTGCTTGAAAAGCACCGTCATGGGACGCAATCCTTTGGCCCGGGCGGTGCGGATGTAGTCGGACGACAACACCTCCAGCATACCGGCACGGGTCAGACGCATCACCGCCGGTGTGAGATAATATCCCAGCACCATCGAGGGCATGATGAAGTTTTTCCAGCTTTCAGTGCCGGTAATAGGCAGCAGCCTCCATGTAATCCCCAACCACAGGATCAGGGTCAAGGCAAACCAGAAACTGGGCATGGCCTGACCGACAACGGCGACGCTGAGAGCAATGCGGTCAAGGATGGAGTTGGGCCGGATGGCAGCAACCACACCGAGAGGGATGGCCAGCAGCAGGGCAAAAGCCAGTGAACAGGCACCCAGCAGCATGGTTGTCGGCAGGCGCTCGAAAATGACGTTGGCGACGGGCGCTTTCAGATAGTTGGAATGACCGAGATTGCCCTGCAGTGCCTGCACCAGCCAACTGCCGTACTGAAAGATTATCGGCCGGTCGAAGCCATAGACACGGCGCACATTCTCAATGTCTTCATTGCTGGCACCTTCCCCGGCCAGCGCCATTGCCGGGTCGCCGGACAGATAAACCATCGAAAAGGACAAGACGGACACTGTAATGGCAACCAGAACCGCCACACCGAGCCGCTTCAATGTGTAATAGAGCATCTCTACCTTGAAGGTTTACCCGGTCTGGCGTTGACGTAACGGATGATCTCACAGAGACCACCAGAACACAGACCGGGCATAAGTTCGTCCAGACTAAACTAGCGGATCACTTCCACTTGGTGGTGTAAAAGCGCGGGATCTCGTCAGGTGTTGGTGAGAAGTCGAGATCCTTGGACCAAGCATAGTACTTGGCGTAGGTGAACATCGGCACCCAGTAGGCTTCTTTGGCAATCCGGGTGAACGCCTTCTTGTAGTTCTCGGTGCGTTCGGCCGGATCAATCGAGTTATCGGCAATCCCCAGATATTCCTTCACCTTGTCGTCCTTGGTGAGATCGTCGGGGCCGTGGGTGAAGAAGTTGCTGACAATCGCTGACACGTCCGGGATGGAATAAGAACCCCAGGTCATGTGATTGACCGGCGTGTTGCCTTTGCGCACCACGTCGCGCAAGGCGCGATACTGCATGAAGTTCAGCTTGGCCTTGATGCCCACTTTGGCAAGATCACCGATAACCGCTTCGGTGAATTCGCGCTCGCGATATGCGTACAGGTCGAATTCAAAACCGCTCTCAAGACCGGCCTCCTTCAACAGAGCCTTCGCTTTTTCGGGGTCATAATTATAGGTTGGCACATCCTGGGCACAGCCGAACTGGTCGGGATGGCAGGCGGACGGAATGACAACCGATGCAGGGCCAACCAGGTTTTTGGTGATCGATTCACGGTTGATCGCGTGCGAGAACGCCTGGCGTACGCGCTTGTCCTTGAAAAACTCCTGGCCGGACTGACCGAGAACATCAAATGCAAGGTAGGACACCCGGAATGTCTTGGCGTTTTCTACCGTTACCGCGGGGTTTTCACCCATGCGTTCTGCCTGTTCCTTGGGAACATCCCAGATCCAGTCAAGACCACCGGTGAGCAGTTCGGCAATTGCCGTATTCATTTCCTTGATAGTGCGGAACCGGATCTTGCCGATTTGCGGCGTACCCTTCGGGCTGTCGGCGAAATAGGCGCCATTCTTCTCCATCAGCACATATTCGCCGGCCTTGATGTCGGACACCTTGTAGGGGCCTGTGCCGATCGGTTTTGCCGCCGCATAGTCCGGATTGCCGTCAGCTTTCTTGGGCACATTGTCGTAATGACCAGACGGCATCATGTTGACCGCATTCGCCAGATAGGCAAAGGCAGGCGGGAACGGCTTTTTCAGATTGATCCGGACCGAGTGCGGCCCGAGTTTTTCGGCATTCTCGATCCAGCTCACATTGCGGTAAGTCAGAACGCCGTTGTCCTTGTTCGACACGTGATTGAGTGTGTAGACCACGTCATCGGCGTCAAAATCGGTTCCGTCGTGGAATTTTACGTCATCGCGCAATTCGAATTCGATGGCCTTGTCGCCATTCCATTTCCAGCTCTTGGCCAGCAGCGGCTTGAACTCACCGCTCTCGATGTCCCGGAACACCAGGCCGTCCCAGCCCATCTGCCCCATGATGACCAGCATGCGGGTGTTATTGTAATAAGGATCCACAACTGCCACTTCGCGGCTTGAGGCCCAGTTAAGGGTGTCATCGGACTTGCCGGCTTCGGCATTCTGGGTGATGGCGAGTGATAATGCTGCAACCCCTAAGGCAAGCATCGATTTTGGAAATTTCATAGGTACTCCTGGTCCACAGTTCACTAGGTTGACGTTGCCCTGAGCCCTCATTCTCAAGCCGTGAACTGCCGAGTGTCCACAGTTCATTCAGTCAGCGCAAGCCCACAGGGTGGAAAATTTGAGACTGTCGTCACTTTTGCCTAGAGCGCCTGGCGATTGAATTAGACCATTTGACTGCGGCGATTTTGGTCGCTGGCTAGGCCGATTGCACGCCGTGGTGTGGCCTCACCACAAGTGCGATCCAACGACGCCAGGGGGCAAAATCGCCCGGCCCCATGCACCAATGTCATCAACATATTTGTATCTATCGGGGTGGGGAAAATTGGTCCATCGGCGTCGTTGCGCCGCTTGCGCGATGCACTACATCGCGCTGCGCACCGCGCCTAGCCGAGTGAACTGATTTTCCGCCATCAAATGATCCAATTCAATCGCCCGGCGCTGTAGCGCTGAAATTCCGGTCTTGCGTGGTTTGTTGATTGGCGTAATGCTGACGACTTCATTCCTGCGGCGTCTTCAGGCGCCAGTCCCGAAAGACGATTTGCTTGTCTGATTCACAGACGACAAAGGCGGTGCCCGGCATCCGTAATGATCCCATTGCCGGGGCACTCTGGATGCTTGTCTCATGTGCACTGCTTGCAGGCGTGGCTGCGATTGGGCGCTATCTGACCAGTGTTGACGTGCACCCGTTCCAGGTGGTGTTCCTGAGGGTATTGTTTGCATTCGTTACCATGCTGCCACTGCTTGCGTTCCGTGGTGCAGAACTGTTTCGCACAGCCCAGCCGAAGATCTATATCTGGCGAGTGATCAGTGCGACTATTGCCATGACCACCTGGTTTTCAGCCCTTGCCCTGCTGCCGGTCGGCGAAGTTACCGCGATCAGCTTTCTGACGCCGATTTTTGCAACCATCGGCGCAGCCCTGTTCTTGAGCGAAGTGGTCAGGGTGAGGCGCTGGATTGCCACTCTCATCGGATTCACCGGGGTGCTGATCATCTTGCGGCCGGGTTTCGAAAGTCTGGGCGCCGGCGCGTTGCTGGCGATTGTGTCGGCTTTCGCCATGGGGGTAACATCGATTATCCTGAAGCACATGACGGCAAAGGACGATCCAGACAAGATTGTCTTCATATCGACTACGCTTCTGGTCCCGATGACCAGTATCGCTGCGGTGTTCGTGTGGGACAGTCTGACCTATCAGCAATGGCTGCTGCTGTTTGGGATGGGACTGATAGCGACCCTGGGCCATCTGACCCTGGTCCGGGCATTTGCCGCGACCGAGGCTTCAATCGTCGTCGGGTTTGATTTCGCGCGACTGCCCTTCGCTGTGCTGTTTGGATATCTTGCACTGGGCGAGCTGATCGACATCTGGACCTGGGTTGGGGCAGGGGTCATTTTTGTGTCGACGGTCTATATTGCCCGACGGGAGGCACAGTTGAAGCGCCAGACGGCCGTGGCCGGTGTCGGTGTGCCGTCACCGCGTTCCTAGTTCACGTAATGTCATGATTGGCATGGCCAGCAAGGCAATCCCCCGAGGGCTTGCCCCGGGGGTCTGTTTGTTTGCAGTTGCCGGTGTCTTAGTTCCGGTTCGCCAGCAGTGGCGTTATGCGGCGCAAGGTAACCCTGCGATTTTCCGCTTCGGCTTCCTGGGTCGGGATCTTCAGATACGCTTCACCACGCCCGACTGTGGACAGGTTGTCTTCACCGATCTCAAAGTAGTCCAGCAATGCCTTTTTGACTGCTTCGGCTCTTTCGGTCGACAGCGCTCTGTTTGCCTCGCTGCCACCAACGGCATCGGTGTGTCCTTCGATCAGGTACACCTCGTTCGGATTGCTGGCGACAATCCGTTCGATAATACCGCCAATCCGATCCAGTTTGGGCACTTCCTCGGTGCGCAGGAAGCCTTCGCCGAAGCCAAACCGGATGGTGTCAACCTCAATCCCCGGTACCGAATACCGGAGCCGGGGCTGTTCAACGAAATCGTTGATGCGGTAGCGCGGTTCTACCTTTACCAGCGGCGCTGACACCAGCCAGTCCTCCAGTTCCTCGTCATAGGCTTCAGCGGCAGTTATGGTCGGACGCGATGCAATCAGTACGCCCGCAACCAGGCCGACACCTGCGCCAATGGCGATTGCCTCTCCGGTGCTCAGACCCTTCTTGCGCCGCTTGCGTCTGTCCACAAGGCGCTGGCTGAGTGCATCGCGGTCTTCTTCAAGCCGCGCCCTGATCTGGCTTTTTTCATCTCCGGACAGATTTTTAATTGTCAGGGCGCGCCGGTTGGCGTCAATACGGCGCTCCAGCGCATTGGTGGTGAGGTCGCTGGCCGGACGCGAATCTCCGATCAGATCCCCGACTGTCATCTTGCCTGCCTTTGCCTCCGGCAGGTCATTGGACCTTCCTGAATCATCCGGATCAACAGCGGCAGTCTGTTTCGGTTTTTTCTTCGCAGCGACCCTCTGGCGAATCTCGGCAGTGTCTTTTGACAGGTTAGCGCGTAACTGTTCGGTAGATGCTTCGGACAGGCCTTCAGATGCCAGTACGCCGCGTGTCTGCTTGATGCGCTGACGCAAGGCCTTGTCGTCCAGTTCGGCTGCCGGGCGGGTATCAGCGGTAATTTTTGCCGCTTCCGCATCTGCGGCGCCTGCTTCAACCTTCACACCTGTCGCAGCAGCAATACGGGCGTTCAATTCTGCCGTATCAGCATCTGCCTTGGCCTGCAGGCGGGCTTTCTGCTTTTTCTTGGCTGTGTCGCCGTCCTTCAATTCACCTGCGGCCTGGATGCGCTGGCGCAATTCGGCATCGGTGAGTTCTGCCGGCGGGCGTTTGTCCCCCAGGACAGATTTGACCGTTGTTTCAGGTTTGGGATCTTCTGCCGGTTGAGCCTGCTGCTGCGTCGGTTCATCCGTTTGCGGTTGTGCTGCATTACTCTTAGCTGGATCAGTTGCTTTTGGAGTTGGTGCTGCTTCCTGTTTGGCGGGGTCTGTCTCTGGCGCAGGTGCTGCTTCCTGTTTCGCAGGGTCAGTTTCAGGTGCCGGTGCCGCTTCCTGCTTGGCAGGTTCAGCTTCAGGCGCCGGTGCGGCGTCCTGTTTGACAGGCTGTTCTTCTTTCGCCTTCTCTTTCTTCGCCTTTTTCTTCTTTTTTTCCGGTTGCGCTTCTTCTTCCTTTACAGGTTTCGGTGCCGCAGCAGCGTCACTTTTGGCTGGATCGGCTTCCGGTGCCGGCGCAGCTTGCTCGGCCGCAGGTTGTTCGTCTTCCGCCTTTTGCTTCTTCGCTTTTTTCTTCTTTACCGGTTGCGCCTCTTCTTCCTTCACAGGTTCAGGCGCTGCAGCCGCATCGTTCTTTGCGGGCTCGGCATCTGCCGCCGGAGCTTGCTCTTTAGCGGGTTCTGGATCCTGCTTGGCAGTGTCAGCGGCGGGTGCATCCTGTTTGGTGCCTTCTTCGGCCGCAGGCTGGGCTTGCTCCTGAGCCGGTTCGGTGGCTGTGGTTTGCGCCCAGACTGCCGTAATGGACGACACGGTGATGGCCAGTGCCAAGAGACTGACGGAATATCTGTTCTTCATGATTGTTTCCTCTGTAGGCAGCCTGAAAGCCGCCTGGTGCAAAATCCATTTCCCCGGTAGTCAATTCAACGCCTGTGCGCGCAAGTGGTTCCATCCGGTGCAATATCGGGTGATGGTGTGCCTCTTGATTTCGAGGCGACCGGCATCCGCTTCCCGTCCGGAGTGATACTGAATTCGCAGCGTTGTCTTGTTGTCTCCAAAGAATTTTGCCCGTCTCAACTGTTCAGGTGCATGCGAACTGCGGCGGCAATAAGGTTGTTTCCGGCTTGGCATCCGGGTGCAACCGGTTGTGGGTCTGGCGGTATTCCATGCAGTTGCGGGCATAACCTGTTCAGCTTTCTCAACAGAATTTGCCCGCAGGCGGACACACGTAAGCACCCGATGCAGCCTGTAGCAGTTGCAGTTTCCAGGGTCAGTATTCAAAAAAAACAGTGCAGGTGTACGGGTTTATGTGAACCCGTGTTGCTCTTGTCGGTGATGCCGCCTATACAGACGGTTCATGCGCCTAGATGTGATTGCGTGTGATTGATTCACCCCTTTTTGCAGATAAAAACCGATGTTTGATATTCGCTGGATTCGTGAAAACGCTCATGCATTTGATGCCGGCCTTGCCCTGCGGGGCACAGAGCCGCATGCAGCCCGTCTTATGGAGCTTGATGAGGCCCGCCGGACTCATCTGCAGAAGCTTCAGGACGCCCAGTCGCGGCGCAACTCCGCGTCGAAGGAAATCGGTCAGGCCATGGGGGCAGGTGACACGGAGAAGGCGGACGCCCTCAAAGCCGAAGTTGGCGCTCTCAAAGGCGTCATACAGTCAGGTGAGGAAGAGGAACGTCGCATTGACGAAGAACTCAACGCCATCTTGTGTACATTGCCTAATCTGCCGCTAAGTGAAGTACCGGCCGGCAAGGACGAAGCCGACAATGTCGAGGTTCGCCGGGTCGGCGAAGCGAGGCCGTTGAATTTCGAGGCCAGGCAGCATTTTGATATTGGCGAAGCTCTCGGCCTGATGGATTTTGAGACGGCAGCGAAGATGTCTGGCGCCAGGTTCACCGTGCTGAAAGGCGGACTTGCCCGGCTGGAGCGTGCCATCGGCCAGTTCATGCTCGACATGCAGACTGCCGAGCATGGCTATACGGAAGTGAACCCGCCTTTGCTGGTGCGTGATGAAGCCCTGTTTGGCACAGGCCAATTGCCGAAGTTTGCCGATGACCTGTTTCATACCACGGACGACCGCTGGCTGATTCCGACCTCTGAGGTACCTCTGACCAATCTGGTGCGGGAACGCATTCTGGAAACAGACGAGTTACCGGTCCGGGTGACGGCACTGACGCCGTGTTTCCGCGCGGAAGCCGGCGCTGCGGGCCGAGACACCCGAGGAATGATCCGCCAGCACCAGTTCTGGAAGGTTGAGATGGTGTCTGTCACGGCGCCTGAGACATCGCGTGATGAACTGAACCGCATGACCGGTTGTGCTGAAGAAGTCCTGAAACGTCTTGAGCTGCCGTACCGGGTTATGGCCTTGTGTGCCGGTGACATGGGGTTTGGGGCGCAGATGACCTATGACATAGAAGTCTGGTTACCGGGCCAGGACGCCTATCGCGAGATTTCCAGTTGTTCGGTGTGTGGTGATTTCCAGGCACGGCGCATGAACGCGCGTGTGCGCGAAGAGACCGGCAAGGGCACCCGTTTCGTTCATACGCTGAACGGGTCGGGCCTTGCGGTTGGTCGCACATTGATTGCGGTTATGGAGAACTACCAGCAGGCTGATGGCACAATCGCCATCCCTGAAGCGCTCAAAGCTTACATGGGTGGCATTGATGCCATTGGGCCTGCATGATGCTGAGCCGATCGAATGGTGAGCCTTACCGTATTCTGCTGGCCAATGATGACGGCATCAATGCGCCTGGTCTTGAAGTGCTGGAATCTATCGCAGCCGAACTCAGCGATGATGTCTGGGTGGTGGCGCCGGAGAGTGAGCAATCCGGGGCAGGGCGGTCCATCTCCCTGTCACGCCCGTTGCGGATGCGCGAGCTTGGCCCGCGCCGGTTTGCGGTCGACGGTACACCGGCTGACAGTGTGTTGATGGGAGTGCGCCACATCATGCCGGATGTGCCGGATCTGATCCTGTCCGGTGTCAATCGTGGCCAGAACATTGCCGATGATGTGACCTATTCCGGCACCATTGCTGCCGCGATGGAGGGAACCGCCCTGGGCATCCGTTCGATGGCACTCAGCCAGACGTATGGCATCGCGGGACGCAATGTGCCGTGGGATACCGGACGCAGCCTCGGTGCGCAGGTTGTGAAAGATCTTTTGCAGACCAGGGCTGAACCGGGGGTCTTGCTGAATGTCAATTTTCCAGACTGCGATGTCAGTGACGTCAAAGGTGTTCAATACACCCGACAGGGTCAGCGCGACCAGAATCTCCTGATGCTGGATCAGCGAACCGATGCGCGTGGGCGCGATTATTTCTGGATCGGTTTCAAGCGCCAGCAGTCAAACCCGCCCGCAGGCACTGACCTGCATGCCGTCTATAATGGTTTTGTGTCGGTAACACCTCTGCACACCAACCTGACGCAGGTTGATCTGCTTGCAGAATTGCAATCCGGCCAGACTTAAGGCACGACAGCACCATGACGGCGACAGATCAACAGAAGATTGAACTCATCATGGGGCTGAGATCGCGGGGCATTCGCGATACCAGGGTGCTGGAGGCAATTGAGACTGTGCCGCGCGAAGTGTTCGTGCCGGATGCCTTTCAGGACCTGGCCTATGCTGACCAGGCCTTGCCGATTGAATGCGGACAAACCCTGTCGCAACCGTTCATTGTGGCGTTCATGACCGAGAAGCTGAAAGTCGGCGAGCGCATGAAAGTGCTGGAGATCGGAACCGGCAGCGGATATCAGACCGTGATCCTGGCCCAGCTCTGCCGTCGAATTTATACGATCGAGCGATATCGTACATTGCTCAAGTCCGCTGAACGTCGCTTCACCGCGCTTCGGCAGGCCAACATTACAACCCTGCTTGGTGACGGGAACAAGGGCTGGCCCAAGCAGGCGCCATTCGAGCGGATCATCGTGACAGCAGCCGCGCCGCAATTACCGCGCCAACTGATCGAACAACTGGCAGTTGGTGGTATTCTCATTGTTCCGGTTGAAGTGTCTCCAGGGACGCAGGAGATTTTGCGAATTACCCGAACGGAAGACGATTTTACCCGCGAAAGCTTAATGCCTGTCCGCTTTGTTCCACTGGTAGACGGCATTGCCAGAGGTATGTAACTCCCGATTTTCTGCTGTTTTTAAAAAATACAGGCAAAAAAAGAAGTGGTTCTTTAACTGATAAACTCCTCCTTAACCTAAACCGTTCACTATCGGCTCCAGTCCAGTTTGTAAGTTCTGTGTTTGGGGTAAGGGTATGAGTAAGACAACTTCCAAAATTTCACGCGTGTTTGCCGCGACGGCCACAGCCGCCCTTCTGGCAGGTTGTTCCGCATCATCTGATCGGTTTGCCGACTATCCGAGCATCGCGACCAATTCTGTTTCCAAGAAACAAACCAAGTCCGCCGCTGTTGACAAGGTAGAGACATCGCCATTGTCCGGTGATCGTGTCGCCAACGCGCGGCCATCATGGCAGAATGCGCCATCTCCTTCGGCCGGTTACACACCACCTGCCACAAGTTATCGCCAACAGGCTGCCGCACCTGCACCAAGCTATCGTTCGCAGGCTGCAGCACCTGCGCCAAGCTATGCACCTGCCCAGAACGGCAGTGTCACGGTAAGGCCTGGCCAGACCATGTACTCACTGGCTCGCGCCAATGATCTGAGCGTCAGCCAGCTTGCCCGTGCCAACAACATACGTGCACCTTATACACTCGCCGTCGGCCAGCGCCTGAAGGTGCCGGGAACCAGCAATCCTGTTTCTCCGCGCCCGACAGTTGCGTCTGCCAATGCGCCGGCACCACGTGCACAGGTGCAATCCGGTTCACAGAGTAACGGCGTGCATGTCGTCCGTCCGGGTGAAACGCTGTATTCGCTTGGCCGCGCCTATGAAATGCGCCCGCACAAGATTGCCTCCTACAACGGTTTGAGCATGAACCGCGGGTTGAGCATCGGCCAGCGGGTGCGGATCCCTGGTGGCGCTACCCAGTCACCTATTGCCAATTCCGCTCCGGCACCACTGCCGCGGCAGCAGCAGGCTGCAAGAACGCCGGATTACCTGGATCAAGCCGAGCCGGTTTCGCGTCAGCGGGCACCTGTCATGCAGCAGCAAACGCAGATTGAACAAGTCGACAATGGCAGCGGTTTCCGCTGGCCTGTTCGCGGCCGGGTGATCTCGAAGTTCGGGTCCAAGCCAAACAACACCCGCAATGAGGGTATCAACATCGCCGTTCCGGAAGGCACCGGAGTGCGGGCCGCAGAAGCAGGTGTTGTTGCTTATGCCGGCAACGAGTTGAAGGGCTACGGCAATCTTGTTCTGGTCCGTCATCAGAACGGATGGGTAACCGCTTATGCGCACAACAGCGAACTGATGGTAAAACGCGGTGACGCTGTTCGTCGCGGAGACGTGATCGCCAGGGCCGGCAAGACCGGTTCGGTCAAAACCCCACAGGTGCACTTTGAAGTGCGCCAGGGTGCTACCGCGGTTGATCCGATGAAGTACCTGTCGTCGCGCACGGCATCCAACTAGGAACTGCAGGAACCCTGCAAACTGGACAGTTCCCGGACGAAAGCCGGCCCGGTCTCTGATGAGGCCGGGCCGGTTTTCGTTTGAAGAATGGTTTGCGTGCGTACTCAACAAAAAGGGTCGAGTTGAAAATGTTACCCGGAGCAGATCCACTGAGATGAAAGTTCAACCTGCTCTCTCCTGATACGGATGCATGCAGACGTTCTGTGTGCTGGTAAATTTCAAAAGCCGGAGGCTTGGCTGGTTCTCCCCGCATTGCGATCCAATCAATTGATGACAATATCACCACTTGTATTCCCGGAAATTCTGCCGAATATGGCGCCACTCGTGATTCTCAACGAAGGAAAACAATATGATTGAAGTATGGGGAAGACGGTCTTCCATCAATGTGCAGAAGGTTCTTTGGGCGTTGGGCGAAACCGGCCAGCCGTTTGAACGTCATGCTGCAGGCGGCCAGTTCGGCGGTCTTGATGACAAGGCATTCCTTAAGATGAACCCGAACGGCCTCGTGCCCGTTATGAAAGACGGTACGGTTACTCTGTTTGAGTCCAATACCATGATGCGCTACCTGGCGCGCAAATACGGCAAGGATAACATTCGCCCACGTGGCCAGAAGCCATGGGCGCTGGCTGACCAGTGGACGGACTGGACGGCGACCACACTGAACCCGCCGATGTTCACCCTTCTCTTCGATACTGTGCGGGCCACGCCTGAGCAGAAAAACCCTGTAGCGGTTAAAGAGGCGGAGAAAAAGGTGGGCGACCTGTTCAAGATCGCCAATCGCGCGATCGGCCGCAAACCCTGGCTTACGGGACGCCACTTCAACTATGCCGACATTGCGCTTGGTGTGTACTACTGGCGTTACCTGGCATTTGACGTGAAGCACGCCAAAACGCCGAACCTGGATCGCTGGATGGAACAGGTCAAGGAGCGCAGTGCATTCAAGGAATGGGGCATGGTGCCGGTCGGCAACTCGCCTGAAGAATGGAACGCCAACGAGAAGGCGCTGGGTTAAACCGGTTTTTTCAATATCGTTGTTGCAGCCCGGATCACAATGGTCCGGGCTGTTTTCTTATGTAAGTGCCTTGCCCAGGCGTCCGGCCAGGTCCTGAACATACTGCCAGGCGACACGGCCCGACCGACTGCCGCGGGTGGTCTGCCACTCAATGGCTTCTGCGCGGAGTTGGTCGTCTGCGATGGTCAGCTTGAAGTGATCGACGTAGCCACGGATCATTTCGAGATACTCATCCTGGGAACAGGAATGGAAACCGAGCCACAGCCCGAACCGGTCGGACAGGGAAACCTTTTCCTGAACGGCTTCGGATGGGTTGATGGCGGTGGAGCGCTCGTTCTCGATCATGTCGCGCGGCAGAAGGTGACGCCGGTTTGATGTTGCATATAACAGTACATTATCCGGGCGCCCCTCGATTCCCCCATCAAGTGCGGCTTTCAGTGATTTGTAGGAGGTGTCCTGATTGTCGAATGACAAATCGTCACAAAAAATGATGAAGCGATAGGCGGACAAGTCGCGCAACTGGCCCATCAGCACGGGCAGGCCTTCGATATCCTCACGATGGATCTCTATCAGCTTCAGGGTATGATCATGTTGAGCGGTTATGGCAGCGTGTGACGCCTTGACCAGTGAACTTTTGCCCATGCCGCGTGCGCCCCAAAGCAGGGCATTGTTGGCAGGCAACCCCTTGGCAAAGCGCACCGTATTGTCGACCAGGATGTCACGAACCCGGTCAATTCCATGCAAAAGTACCATTTCAACCCGGTTTACCCGCCTAACAGGCTGCAGGGTGCTGGTGCCGGCGTGCCAGACAAATGCGTCCGCGGCATCATAATCAGCGTCTTCAGGTGGAGGCGGTGCGGAGCGTTCCAGCGCGGTCGCGATGCGCTCAAGGCGGTTTAGAATATCGTCCAGACGGTCATTTGACATAAGGGTTTTCGCAAGCTCTGGTGTTGGCGGAGTTCAGGGTGAGATGGCTTTAGAGCCTGATCCGTCATGTTGCAAGGCCGGTGGGTAATACGGCGTACCTGTTGCATTGCGCTCACGCAGGGCTATATACAAATTCACGGATTCGGTTTCAGGAGTTTAAACCATGTTTATTTCACCCGCTTACGCACAGGCCGGTGGCGCACCGGGCGCTGATATCTTCTCGCTGCTTGCCCCGATCATCATGATCATGGCCATCTTCTGGTTCTTGATCCTGCGCCCTCAGCAAAAGCGGATGAAAGCACATCAGGAACTGGTCGCGAATGTCCGGCGTGGTGACACTATTGTGACCGCCGGGGGGATTGTCGGCAAGATCACCAAAGTGGTTGATGATGGCGAAGTCGTTGTTGATACAGGCGAAGGCGGAAAGTTTCGCATGATCAAGAGCTCCATCACCGAGGTTCGGGTCAAAGGTGAACCGGCCAAGACCGACTAGGCGACTATCGATTTTAGCCTAACAAGGGTGAACCGGCGGGTTTTGGCCGGCGACTGCGAACAAACAACATACCTCTAATTCGGGGACTGATCAGACTGCCATGTTGCATTTTTCCAAGCTGAAGGCTTTCGTTATTATCGGTGTGGTGCTGATGGCCGGCCTGATGGCAATGCCGAACCTGCTGGCTGAAAAGTCTCGCGAAGCGCTGCCCAATTTTGTGCCCAGCCAGGCCCTGACGCTCGGGCTCGACCTGCAGGGCGGCAGTCATATCCTGCTGGAAGTCGATGTCGCGTCATTGAAGGATACGCTTGAGAAGCAGTTGGTTGGAGATATCCGCTTGCGGCTGCGCGATGCGAAAATCCGCTACGTCAACCTGAAGCGCACCGGAAACGGTGCAAACGTCACCATTCCTGAGGCGGCCCGCGCCGAGGAGGCGTTCACGCTGTTGCAGGGGCTTTCACAACCGCTGGACACCGGGTTGTTCGGCCAGGGTGTGCAGGTTCAGGAGTTTAACGTAGTCCGCAATGGCCAGAACATCAGCCTGACATTTTCGGACGGTGGTCTGGAAACCCGCATCGGGCGGGCGGTGCAGCAGTCCATTGAAGTTCTCGGCGTCCGCATCAACGAACTGGGGACAACTGAACCTACTATCCAGCGCCAGGGTACGGACCGAATTCTGGTCCAGGTGCCTGGTCTGCAGGATCCGGCTCGTCTGAAGGCGCTGCTCGGACAAACGGCGCTTCTCCAGTTCAGACTGCTTTGTGACAACCAGCCGCAAGGGGCCGGCGGTGCCGTTCCGTTGGGTTGTGAAGAGTTGGTGGACAAGGAAAACCAGGGGCAAATGTACTGGGTGCAGACTTCGCGCTCGGCGACGGTCGACGGTGAAGACCTCAATGACGCCCAGACCGGATTTGACCAGCGCACCAATGAGCCGATCGTCAATTTCCGCTTTAACACCGGTGGAGCCCAGCGCTTCTGCCGCCTGACCCAGAACAATGTCGGTCGCCCGTTTGCAATCGTACTGGACAGTGAAGTCATTTCGGCGCCCCGCATCAACGAACAGATCTGCGGCGGGTCCGGCCAGATTTCAGGGGATTTCTCGACGCAGGAAGCCAATGACCTGGCCATCGTATTGCGCTCGGGCGCGCTGCCGGCGAAGCTGACGATCGTCGAGGAACGCACCGTTGGCCCGAGCCTTGGTTCTGACTCGGTGCGTGCCGGTTTTGTTGCCTCCATCATCGGGCTCGTTGGTGTGTTGATCTTCATGGTTGTTTCCTACGGCCTGTTCGGCATGTTTGCCGTGCTGGCGCTGGTGGCAAACCTGATGATGATCCTGGGAACACTGTCATTCCTGGGTGCGACCCTGACATTGCCCGGCATTGCCGGTATCGTTCTCACCATGGGCATGGCGGTGGATTCCAACGTGCTGGTATTTGAACGAATACGCGAAGAGGTGGCCAATGGCCGGTCGCCTCTCAATGCCATCGAGACCGGCTTTCGGATGGCACTGGCCACAATTCTGGATGCCAACATCACCACATTGATTGCCGCCGTTATCCTGTTCGGCATGGGGTCGGGTCCGGTCAGAGGCTTTGCCGTGACGCTGGGTATCGGTATCGTGGCAACCGTGTTCACGGCCTATACTGTTACACAACTCATCATTTCCGGATGGATCAAGCTGAGCAGACCCAAGTTGGTGCCGCTATGACCGACCGCGAGATCATCAGGAGACTGAGACCATGAGGCCGCTTCGCTTCGTCCCGGACAATACCAAAATCGCCTTCATGAAATTTGCCCGGCCTGGCTTTTATGCCTCCATGGTCGCTGTGCTTTTGTCGATCGGGCTGTTTTTTGCTATCGGTCTGAATTACGGCATCGACTTCAAGGGCGGCACGCTGATTGAAATCAGAACTGAACAGCCGGCAGACCTCAACGAATTGCGCACCACCATTAGTGGACTTGGCCTTGGTGGTTCGGAGCTGCAGGAATTCGGTGAGCCGACAGATGTTCTGATCCGTATCGAAACCCAGGAGGGTGGAGAAGAAGCGCAGCAAAAGGCCATTGCCACGGTCAAGGACGCGCTCGGAGCCAATGTAGACTACCGGCGTGTTGAAGTTGTAGGACCAAAAGTATCTGGTGAGCTGGCACGCGACGGTATTCTGGCCATCCTGTTGGCATTCGTGGCCATCATGATCTACATCTGGCTGCGGTTTGAATGGCAGTTCGCAATCGGTACGGTTGCGACCCTGGTGCACGATGTGGCGCTGACAATCGGGTTGTTCGCAATCCTGCAATTGCAGTTTGACCTGACCATCATTGCGGCCCTTCTGACCATCGTGGGCTACTCACTCAATGATACAGTGGTGGTGTTTGACCGCTTTCGCGAGAACCTGCGCAAATACAAGAAAATGAACTTCGACGAGATGGTCGATATGTCACTCAATCAGACGCTGCCGCGTACCCTGATGACTTCGATTTCGACCCTTGTCGCGCTGATTTCCCTTTACGTGTTTGGCGGTGAAGTGTTGCGCGGATTTACGTTCGCCATGATATGGGGAGTTGTTATCGGCACCTATTCGTCGATCTTCATCGGCGCGCCCTTGTTGTCATTGCTCGGAGCCTATGTGGACCGTGCACCGACACCTGGACCCGGTGACAATGCACAGGCAGAGATTGTGCAGCCCTGATGAGCGACGCGCCGTTTTTGCCGGAGCGCGTGGCGATTGACGCCTACGGAAATGGCGGCTTCAGGTTTCGTGACATGTCACACAAGGGGTCATTGCTGTGTCTGCCGGGTGGTGTTTACGGGTGGCCGCCGGTAAAGCCGGAAAACCTGCAACTGGACGATTTCAAGCAGGTTCTGGAAACGCCGGACGGTATCGGGTTTGTGCTGCTTGGCACCGGTGATACCCAGGTTTTTCCGTCGGGCGAGATACGCCGGGCATTTGTGGAAGCCGGTATCGGGCTTGAGCCGATGGCAACCGGTGCCGCGGTGCGCACCTACAATGTGCTGTTGCAGGAAGGCCGCGATGTGGCATGTGCGCTGATTGCGGTTGATCATCATCGGAGCGGATCATGAGTGCATTCCCGGCTGAGTTGATGGAGCAGTTGCTCGACGACCTGCGCGCGAGTGACCGTGACCGGTATTTGTGCCTGTTGCTGATGCCGGAACGGTCACGCGGATTTCTGGCCGGACTGTTTGCTTTCAATTCGGAACTTGCCCAGATACGCGAAAGAGTGACGGACCCGGCTGCTGGTGAGGTGAGGCTTGCCTGGTGGAACCAGGTCATTGACGCCATTTATGTCGGGCAAACTGTTGAGTCACCCCTGGCGCAGGCGCTTGCTCGAGCAATCGAGGCGGGTGACCTGCCGCGACACTCGTTTCAGGCCATGCTGGATGCGCGCCGGTTTGACCTGTTTGATGATCCCATGCCGGACCTCAATACGCTGGAAGGCTATCTTGGAGAAACATCGTCTGCCGTACTGCAGATGAGTGCTCTGATCATGGCCGGAGACGACGGCCTTGAATGCGCTGAAGTGTCGGGCCTTGCCGGTGTTGCGATGGGGCTGACCGGACTGATGCGGTCATTGCCGATACACCGCGCCCGCGGGCAGTGCATGTTGCCGGCTGACATGCTCGCGAAACACGACCTGACCCAGGCACACGTGCTGTCGGGCAGGGGCGGAGCCGGACTTGAGCTGGTTTTGCTGCAACTGTGCCGGCATGCCAGCAAGCGGCTCGAAGAGGCGCGGGAAATTTGGCATCTGGTCCCCGATGCAGCCGTGCAGGCCTATCTACCTGTGGCGCTGGTGCCGGCATATCTGAAAAAGCTGGAACGCGCGCGTGCCTCCCTGATGACCAAGGTGATCACTTCGCCGCAATGGATGCGGCAATTGCGGTTGCTGAACGCCGTACGCAGTGAGGCGATCTGAATTCGGCTATTCTGCCGCTGCACGCTGGTCATGCGCTGACAGCCAGTTGGCAAAGTCAGCCTTGGCACGCCCGGTATAAGCCAGTTGCCGGGCCGGTTTCTTGGCCTTGCCGCGGGGCCGCTTGCCATTTTCATCGCGCGGCACCTCAACCTCGGGAAACAAACCGAAATTGACGTTCATGGGCTGGAACGACCGTGCCTTGCTGGTCATGTCGCCACTGTCGTCGCTGAGATGACCTCCTGATATATGCGAGATCAATGAGCCATGGGCAGTGGTAGGCGGCGGCGGAGGCAATGTGTGTCCGGCCAGTTCAGCCGCCGTCATGCGACCTGCCATCAGACCCATGGCGGCGCTTTCCACATAACCTTCCACGCCGGTGATCTGGCCGGCAAACCGCAGGCCCGGCCGGCTCCTGAGCTGCAATGATGCATCCAGCAGTTTGGGTGAGTTGATGAAGGTGTTGCGATGCAGGCCGCCGAGCCTGGCGAATTCGGCTTTTTCGAGACCCGGTATGGCCCGGAAAATCCGGATCTGTTCGCCGTGTTTCAGTTTTGTCTGGAAACCGACCATATTATACAGCGTGCCCAGTGCATTGTCCTGACGCAACTGGACAACCGCATAGGGTTTTTCATCCGGCTTGTGCCGGTTGGTCAGGCCCATCGGCTTCATCGGTCCGTGGCGCAGGGTCTCCGGGCCACGCTCAGCCATAACCTCAATCGGCAGGCAGCCATCGAAGTAAGGCGTGTTTTCTTCCCATTGCTTGAAGTCGGCCTTGTCGCCGTCAATCAACGCTGTGATGAAGGTTTCATACTGCTGCCGGTCCATGGGGCAGTTGATGTAGTCTGCACCAGTGCCGCCGGGACCTGCCTTGTCATAACGCGACTGAAACCACGCCTGATCAAAGTCTATTGTATCGCGGTGGATGATGGGAGCGATTGCATCGAAGAACGCCAGTCCGTCGTCGCCGGTGGTTTTGCGAATATCATCTGCCAGTGCGGCCGAGGTGAGAGGTCCGGTCGCCACGATAGCATGCGCCCAGTCGGCCGGAGGCAAGCCTGCAACCTCCTCGCGCTCGACTGTTATATTGGGGTGGGCCTGAAGGGTGGCGGTCACGTCGGCTGAAAAGGCATCCCGGTCCACTGCCAGTGCGCCGCCAGCCGGCAGCTTGTGGCGGTCGCCCATGGCCATGATGAGGGAGCCTGCCTGGCGCATTTCCCAGTGCAGCAGACCGACCGCATTGTGTTCGTCATCGTCGGAACGAAACGAGTTGGAGCAGACCAGCTCCGCCAGGCCATCCGTCTGGTGGGCATCGGTTTCGCGAACGGGGCGCATTTCATGCAGGATCACCTGCGCGCCTGCCTGCGCTGCCTGCCAGGCGGCTTCCGATCCGGCCATGCCGCCGCCGACAATGTGTATCTTTAGGTGTGTCATGAGATGACTGAGTAGAGCCTATTGCACCAGTCGGCAAGGTGCCGGAGGTCGCTATCGGTTCACCCAGTCGGCAATCTCGGTGGCTACAAGCTCATTGGCGAGGTAGCCGTAGAGTTTGTGCGGGTTGCTTGTGTTGTAATGCACCCAGCAATTGTACATGCGCTTGTCGGTGATCTGATCCACATAGCCATATTCCAGCATCTCGGCAAAATCGTCGGCCATGGACGGGTCGTGGGCAATGAAATCGTCATATGCGGCGATGTTGACCCAGTCCTTGACGATTGCCTTTGGAAACCGTCCGCCAGCATGTTCCCGGGCATCATACAGGTTGGCCCGCACACCGGCCTCGCCCAGGGGGCAGCCGAGTGTGAGCCACTTTGAAACATTGGGGGTCTTGCGTTGCAGGTTTTCATATTCGCTCATTTGCGAAAACTTCCACAACACGTCATATGCCACTACACACCCCATGGAATGACTGACCAGGCAGATTTCGTCGCGCGCATTTATTGCCCTGCGTAACGGGTTTTGCAGGCGCTCGCGCACATCGGAACCGGTCTTGCGGCTCATCAGGTAGGCACCCATGTCGGCGGAACTGCGTTGCAGAATGATCTCGTTGGCCCGGCTGCGGGTCAGGACTGACAGCAATGTACTGAATGCGCGGGCTGCATTGTTCAGGTAACGCAAATCCTTGTACTGGCTGATAACCTGGTCGTAGGCGGTTTCATCAAAGGAACCGATATCCAGCATCTGCCTGAGGCTTTCGGCATATGGCTCAAAGGGCAGGCAAGGTTCATGTCCATACGCCTTGTTGTTGCGGGCAGTCAGCCTGGCGGCGATATCGGGGTCATGGGTTGCCATGATGGCGTTGTTGATGTCGCCATAATAGGCAAATGAGCATTTGACGGTGCCTGAACCGATGGCCTCGGCGGCATCGGGTGATACTTTGCAAAGCCCGTGCATCAACGCATCGTTGATTAGCTTTTTCTTGCGAGATGCCGATGGTTTGATAGATCGGCCATGAACAAAGATGATGTGCTTGCGTGGCATTGAGACGGGATCCGGTTATACAAGATTGCAACAATCAGACAGGTTGCCGGGCCTCATCAAGTAACCATTCATAAAATTGCCGTGCCTGGGGTGACAGTTGGCCCTCCCTGGGCCTGAGCAGCCAAAAACCCCGGTCGGACTGTTGCACGGCATCGATCGGGCGAACAAGGTCGCCCTGTTCAATGAAATCCTCAGCCAGCCGTCTGCCGCACAGGGCAATGCCTTCACCGCGCAGGGCCGACTGGATCAACACCATGTAATTGTCGAATGTAAAGCCACGGCCTGACCTTTCTCCCTCGACACCGAGGGATTCCAGAAAGCTGTCCCACGTGACCCAGTTCCGGTCGAACTTGTTGAGATGCAACAAGGAGTGGCGCAGCAGGTCTGTTTCAGACGTGATCGGACTGGACTTCTCCATGTAGCGCGGGGAACATACCGGCCAGATCTCGTTGTCGAACAACCGAACGGCGTCTGCGGCGGGCCATTCACCGGCACCATAGCGCACCGCGATATCAATACCTTCGCTGGCCAGATCGAACACCGGCGATGACGCGACCAGACGGATATCGATTTCAGGGTGTGAGCCGCGAAACTTGGCAATGCGCGCCATGAGCCAGTAGGACGCAAAGGCAACCGACGTGGCGACCGTCAGTTCTCCGGGCCCCGGCTGCCGGCGCAGGTCAGACGAGACATTGGCAATGTGCTCAAGGCCCATGCCCACAGCCCGGTGCAGGCGTTCGCCCTCACGGGTCAGCGACAGGCCGCGCGATTGGCGTTGAAACACCGCGACGCCCAGAAAATCCTCAAGCAACTGAATCTGCCTGCTGACAGCAGACTGGGTGACATCCAGTTCCTTGGCAGCACGGGTAAAGTTCATGTGCCGGCCCGCGGCTTCGAACACGACCAGTGCATTTGTCGGAGGCAGGTTTTTGCGAAGAGCGATAGCCATGAGAATAAATTATTGCAGATCCTGTTTATGGGCTGTTTTAAGGCACATTAACAGCCCAAGCCATGATCTGCAATCATAGCGGTCTGGCAAGATGAACTATTCGGCTGCAGCTTGCTTTCCGCGTGACAGGACCGGCGCCAGATACTGGCCCGTGTAAGACCGCTCTACACCAACAACGTCTTCCGGGGTGCCGACGGCCACGATTTCGCCGCCGCCATCGCCGCCTTCAGGGCCAAGGTCGATGATCCAGTCAGCGGTTTTGATCACTTCCAGATTGTGTTCGATTACCACCACGGTATTGCCGTGCTCGACCAGCTCATGCAACACTTCCAGCAGTTTCGCCACGTCGTGAAAATGCAAGCCCGTGGTTGGTTCGTCCAGCAGGTACAAGGTGCGCCCGGTTGCGCGTTTGGACAATTCCTTGGCGAGTTTGACGCGCTGGGCCTCACCGCCGGACAAGGTCGTGGCCTGTTGGCCTACCTTGATGTATCCGAGGCCCACACGCTCCAGTGTCACCAGCTTGTCGCGTACGGCTGGAACGGCGCGGAAGAAATCAGCGCCCTCGGCGACGGTCATATCCAGTATGTCGGCGATCGACTTGTCCTTGAATGTGATGTCCAGGGTCTCGCGGTTATAACGTTTGCCCTGGCAGGCATCGCAGGTCACATAAACATCCGGCAGGAAGTGCATTTCAATCTTGATGACCCCGTCGCCCTGGCAGGTCTCGCAGCGTCCGCCCTTGACGTTGAACGAAAATCGGCCGGGTCCGTAGCCTCTGGCCTTTGATTCCGGCAGCGCTGCAAACCATTCGCGGATGGGGGTGAACGCGCCGGTATAGGTGGCCGGGTTGGAGCGCGGGGTGCGGCCGATGGGCGACTGGTCGATGTCGATGATCTTGTCGAGCAGTTCCAGCCCTTCGATCTTGTCATGCTCCGCCGGTATCTGGCGGGCTTTCATCAGCTTGCGGGCGGCCGACTTGTAGACGGTATCAATCAGCAGCGTTGACTTGCCGCCACCTGAAACACCGGTTACGCAGGTGAACAGACCCAGCGGCAGTTCGGTCGAGACGTTCTTCAGGTTGTTGGCGCGTGCCCCGGATACCTTGATCAAGCGCTTCTTGTTGAGCTGTCGGCGTTTGGCCGGTGTGGGTACCTGCATAACCCCGGTCAGGTACTTGCCGGTGAGCGACGCCGGATTGGCCATCACTTCATCTGCACTGCCTTCAGCAACAATGGTGCCGCCATGAATGCCTGCGCCAGGACCAATATCGACCACATAGTCAGCCGAGCGGATGGCGTCTTCGTCGTGCTCGACCACAATCACCGTGTTACCGATGTCGCGCAGGTGCACAAGTGTCTCCAGCAGGCGGGCATTGTCGCGCTGATGCAGGCCGATGGACGGTTCGTCCAGCACATACAACACACCGGTCAGACCGGAACCGATCTGGGATGCCAGACGAATACGCTGGCTTTCACCGCCCGACAAAGTGCCGGACTTGCGCGACAAGGTGAGGTAATCCAGGCCGACATCCACGAGGAATTTCAACCGCTCGCGAATTTCCTTGAGGATACGGGCGGCAATTTCCATTTCCTTCGGTGTCAGGTTGTCCGAAAGTTCGTTGAACCAGTCGTTTGCCGCCCGGATCGACATCAGCGATACCTGGGCCACGTGCAGGCCGTTGATGCGCACCGCCAACGCTTGGGGCTTCAGCCGGTAGCCCTCACAGGCCTGGCACGGATAATCCGACTGGAACTGCGCCAGCTCCTCGCGCACCCAGCTTGAATCGGTTTCGCGCCAGCGCCGCTCGATATTGCCGATGACCCCTTCGAAGGGCTTCTTCGTCTTGTAGGATCGCAGACCGTCATCATAGACGAAGGTGATTTCCTGATCACCGGAACCGAGAAGCACGGCATCCTTGATATCGTCACCGAGTTCTTCCCAGGGTGTCGACATGGATGCCTTGTAGTGCTTGCACAGAGCCTGCAGTGTCTGAGTGTAATAAGGCGAGGTTGAACCGGTTTTCGCCCACGGCACGATGCAACCCTGGCGCATGGACAAGGTTTTGTCCGGCACCACCAGGTCGGCTTCAAAGCGAAGCTCGGTGCCTAGTCCGTCGCACTTGGGACAGGCCCCGAACGGGTTGTTGAAGGAAAACAGCCGGGGTTCCACCTCTTCGATGGTGAAACCGGACACAGGACAGGCGAATTTTTCGGAAAACGTGATGCGCTCATGGGTGTCATTCAGCGACTTGTTTGCACTCTTTGCGGAGGTCTCCGCGTCGGGCAGGGGCTTGTCGGCAAATTCCACAACCGCCAGCCCTTCGGTCAGTTTCAGGGCCGTCTCAAAACTGTCTGCCAACCGTGTTGCGATGTCGTCACGCACCACGAGCCGGTCCACAACCACGTCAATGTCATGCTTGTATTTCTTGTCCAGGGCAGGGACGTCCGCGATCTCATGGAACTGACCGTCCACCTTGACGCGCTGGAACCCTTTTTTCATCAGTTCGGCGAATTCCTTGCGGTATTCACCCTTGCGGCCCCGAATGATGGGGGCGAGCAGGTAAAGCCTGGCACCATCTTCGATTTCCATCACCCGGTCGACCATCTGGGTCACTGTCTGGCTCTGGATCGGCAGGCCGGTGGCGGGCGAATAGGCAATGCCGACGCGGGCAAACAGCAGCCGCATATAGTCGTAAATTTCAGTGACGGTGCCGACAGTGGAGCGCGGATTACGGCTCGTCGTCTTCTGCTCGATGGAGATGGCGGGTGACAGGCCATCGATCTGATCAACGTCAGGCTTCTGCATCATTTCCAGGAACTGCCGGGCATAAGCCGACAGGCTTTCCACATAGCGGCGCTGGCCTTCGGCATAGATGGTATCAAATGCCAGCGATGACTTACCGGAACCGGATAGGCCGGTAAACACGATCAGCTTGTCGCGTGGCAGTTCAATGGAAACGTTCTTGAGGTTGTGCTCGCGCGCGCCCTGAACAGATATGATGCGTTTGGATTCGGCCATGATGGAGAACTAGATCAAAAAGAGAACACGCGCAACGGGGCGCCGGGAAAGCTACTGACAGTTTACGACAGTTTGGCGCTGCCGGTTCGACGTTATCCACGCCTATTTCGGGTCAAATGGAAAAGTGAACCTGATGCTGGCTGAAATGACCGGTAATCAAGTCGAATGCCATCAGGTCTTCACCGACGATGACCGGACCTGAATAGTGACGGCGAACGGTTGCGATCAGTTCTCTCTCATCGGCATCGGGCGGTACGATATGGCTTAAAACCAGGCATTTGACGTTTGCATCGCGGGCAATTCGGCCGACCTCATCGGCCGTGGTGTGGTAACTCGCAACCGCTGACATCGTTTCAGCGGTTCGGCTTCCCGTGATCATTGCGGCATCATCATGGGAATGGGCGAATACCTCATGGACCAGGACATCGGCGTCATTTGCCGCTGCGACAAGAGCATCACAGGGTCTGGTATCACCAGACAGCACGAGTTTCCTGTCCGCAGCCTCGAAGACGTATCCGAAGGCCGGTTCAACAGGCGGGTGCTCAACGCGTACCGCGGAAACTCTTGCATTGTCTTCGGACATGATCTCGCAGCTGTCTGCGATTTCGATTACTTCGATTTCGAAGGCTGCGGTTGAACTGCGTTTTTCGAATTCAATGCGCAGGGTTCGCTCCGCTTTCCAGGCCAGCATTTGTGCATCGACAAACGCCTGCGTGCCCGATGGGCCATATATTGTCTGTGGCCGGGTCCGGTTCTGGTGCCAGGCGGATATGATGAACTGGTAGAGATCAACCAGATGATCCGAATGCAGGTGGGTGAGCAGCAGGGCGTCTATCCGGGCACCATTGCTGCCGGCCTGAACAAGGCGCTGCGTGACGCCTGACCCGACATCCACCAGGAAACATTTGCCGGCGAGTTCAATCAGGGTGCCTGCGCCATACCGCCTTTGACTGACAACCGGACAGCCGGTGCCAAGCAGGGTTGCTTTGAATGGAAATTTGCCGGTCATGGCGTTGGGCCCGCTAGGTTTACAACAGTTGCGGCGTTTGTAATCAGGTTTGGGACTTGCTGCAACGCGTGCTGCGCGCTACGAAGTCACATCAACATTCATATCGTTTCTTCGGGACTTTGATCGATGACTTTATTCGCACGTGTCGGTGACAAATCTGACTGGATTGAAGGGGGCACCGGGCCCTGGGAAATCATTATCGGACTGGAAGTCCATGCCCAGGTGAGTTCCAAGTCAAAGCTGTTTTCAGGCGCGTCTGCCGAATATGGCGGAGAGCCCAATGATCATGTGTCACTGGTCGATGCGGCCATGCCGGGCATGTTGCCGGTCATCAACAAGTATTGCGTCGAGCAGGCGGTGCGCACCGGACTTGGCCTCAAGGCCGAGATCAACGAGTATTCCGTGTTTGACCGGAAGAACTATTTCTACCCTGACCTGCCGCAGGGCTATCAGATTTCCCAGTTCAAGCAGCCGATTGTCGGCGAAGGCCGTGTGGTGCTTGATATGGATGAAAATAACCAGGTTGAAGTCGGAATCGAGCGATTGCATCTGGAACAGGACGCAGGCAAGTCCATCCACGATCAGCATCCGACCATGTCGCTGGTGGATCTGAACAGGTCTGGCGTTGCGCTGATGGAGATCGTGTCAAAACCCGACATGCGCTCAGCCGATGAAGCCAAGGCCTATGTGTCGAAGGTGCGCACCATCATGCGTTATCTGGGCACGTGCGACGGCAATATGGAAGAAGGCTCGCTGCGGGCTGACGTGAACGTGTCGGTGCGCAAACCGGGGGGTGAGGCCGGCACGCGCTGTGAAATCAAGAACGTCAATTCCCTGCGTTTCATGGGCCAGGCGATCGAGTATGAAGCTCGCCGCCAGATAGATATTCTGGAGGATGGTGGCAGTATTGACCAGCAGACCCGATTGTTTGATCCGCGCAAGGGAGAAACCCGGTCCATGCGGTCCAAGGAAGAAGCCCACGATTACCGGTACTTCCCTGACCCGGATCTGTTGCCGCTGGAAGTGGATCCGAGTTGGATCGCAGACATCAAGGCATCGCTGCCGGAACTGCCGGATGAAAAAAAAGCACGTTTGATCAAAGATTTTGGCCTGACGGCCTATGATGCAGAAGTGCTGATCATGGAACCGGCGTCGGCCAGCTATTTTGAGCAAGTGGCAGGCGGCAGGGACGGTAAGCTTGCCGCCAACTGGGTGATCAACGAACTGTTCGGCCGCCTGAACAAGGAAGGCAGGGAGATCGAAGACAGCCCGATTTCTGCCGACCAGCTTGGCGCGATTGTGGACATGATCAGCGACAAGACCATCTCCGGCAAGATCGCCAAGGACGTGTTTGAGATTGCCTGGACCGAAACCGGCGTTGATCCGAAACAGGTCGTGGAAGAGCGTGGCCTGAAGCAGGTGACCGACACCGGCGCCATCGAAGCAGCCGTGGATGAAGTGATTGCAGCCAACCCGGACAAGGTGGCAGCCGTTGCTGAAAAACCTGCGATGGTCGGTTGGTTTGTCGGCCAGGTCATGAAGGCCACCGGTGGCAAGGCCAACCCTCAGGCCGTCAACGATCTGCTCAAATCGAAGCTGGGTGTGGAGTAGGCCTTGTTGAAGGTTCGGCGGGCATCTGCAGACGATCTGGATGCAGTCAGGCAATTGCTGCATGACACATGGCACGCGACCTATGATGCGACCATGGGGGTAGAGGTTGTCAATGACATCACGTCGCGCTGGCACTCTGAGGAAAACCTGAGCCGGCAGCTTGGCGATCCCGACGGGTGTTTTCTGGTTGCTGAAAATCCCGATGGAGCGATTGTCGGGCACGCCGGAGCGGTACGCAGAGCGGCAGATGTGGTCAGTCTCGCCAGACTGTACGTGTTGCCAGAACGGCAGGGTGGTGGTGCGGGCACAGCGCTTCTTCAAGCCGTGACAGACTGGGCCGGGCAAGGCACGACGATTGAACTGGAAGTTGAAACCAGCAACACGCCGGCAATCGATTTTTACCACAAGCACGATTTCTCCGATGATGGCCAGCAGGTTCAGTGTGGTGGTGACCCGGCTGCCGGCCAGGCCATTGTCATGAAGCGGCGTGTTTCATGAACAAGGGTGCCCTTGGCAAAGCCGTTTGTCTGGGCGGCATCGTAGTAGCTGGGGCCGGCCTCTCAGCAGGTTTCCTGAGCCGGTACTGGATTGAACTTGATGTGTTCAGCCATCTGACCCTGCATTTTATTATTGCCATATTGGCGTTGGCCATTGCCTATTTCACCCCAAGATCCCTGCGGCTTGCCGTTGCGCTTGTGGTGATGGCAACAGGCATGATCACCTTAGGCAGTTGGGGCAAGTTGAGTGCGGACCAGTTGCTGGTCGAAGCGGGTACGCCGGTTGGCGGGCGAGCGCTGAAGATCATGCATTTCAATATCTGGGGCCGGAATCAGTCGCTCGACGATGTGGCTTCTGAAGTTGCGCGAATTGACCCGGACGTTCTGTTTCTCACGGAGGTGCGCAAACGCGGGCAGGAATTGACGGCGATACTCGACAAGCGTTTTGCCTATCGGTTGCCGAAAAAGGACCGGTTGGCGAGAAGTTTGACGATGTATTCGAAGTACCCGTTTTCCGCATCACAAAGATTGCGCAGTGGTGATGGTCTAAGCATTGTTCGCGGTACCCTGGGGGCTGACTGGCGGTATCTGAACATCGTCGGAACCCATCTAACCCGTCCGCCTGAGATGCGGGATCAGGAGCAGGAAATACTCACGGCGGTCAAACTGGTAAAAGCCTTGAGCGGCGCCTCTGTTGTGGTCGGAGACTTCAATGCCACCCCACACTCGGCGATGTTGGAATTGTTTCAGTCACAGACCGGTTTGAAACGGGTGACGTTTCTTCCCACGTGGCCCGCACTCGGCCTCAATCTGCCGCAGTTTGCCATCGACCATATATTCATAAGTGACGGGCTTTCTCTGGCCGCGCCTGCCATTGTGGGGCGCTATGCGGGCTCCGATCATCTGCCGGTTGCGGCCAGTATTCTGGTTCCACAGTGAGACAGAACGACTGTGCACAGGAGACGTGAAGTGACACATCCGACAATAGAACTCTATTACTGGCCAACGCCGAACGGATGGAAAATCTCCATCATGCTGGAAGAGTGCGAACTGCCTTACCTGGTGCGCTATGTTGATATTCTTAAGGGCGACCAGTTCAAGGCGGAGTTTCTTCAGATTGCACCCAATAACCGCATGCCGGCAATCATGGATTCAGACGGGCCGGGAGGTGAACCGATCTCTGTATTCGAGTCGGGCGCCATTTTGCAGTATCTCGGTAACAAGACCGGGAAATTCTATTCTCAGGACCCGCGTCAGCGGTCTGCCGTTGAGCAATGGCTCTATTGGCAAATGGGTAACCTGGGCCCAATGTGCGGGCAGGCACATCATTTTCGATTTTATGCGCGTGATGACATATCCTACGCCACTGAGCGTTACACAAATGAAGTCACTCGGCTTTACGGTGTAATGAATACCCAACTGGCCAGGACAGAGTATCTGGCCGGTGATTATTCCATTGCCGACATGGCCTGCATCGGCTGGATCAAGCCGCACAAACGTCAGGGCCAGAACCTTGACGATTTCCCCAACCTGAAACGCTGGTTTGAAGCCATCATGGCGCGGCCGGCGGTTATTGCCGGAATGGCATTGGGCGCTGAGTTTCGCGGCAGGCCGGAAGACCTCAAAACCAATGACGAAGCCCATTCAATCCTGTTCGGTGGTTCCAAACAGGGCTAACGGTATTTCATCGAAACCAGCAGCATGGTTTACAGAGGGTTAACGGAACAGGAAACAGCAAGTTGGCCTAAACACCGGTTTTCCGGCGTTTATGAGAGCCGCTGCGCGCCGTGATGCGTTCACGAGTATTGGATTGTGGCGGCGGTTTCATGTTTTGATAACCATGCCTTTTAACGCTGTTTGGCGTCGCTTGATGGCATGGTGAGGGACAGTAAAGCGTAACTGGAGAGCTCTCGACCATGTCCAAGATTATCGATCTTGCAGAATATCGTGACGTCACACCCAAGGAAGATGAAATCAGACTGCCGGAGGACGGATTTGTGTCCCTCGGACTGTCTTTGAGCAGCGACATTGCCAGTGCGGATGACCTGGTGGAGGCGCACAAATGGTTTTCACTTGCCGCCATGCGGGGCAGCCGGCAGGCGAGGGTGCATCGGCTGGAAGTATCTCGCAGGATGGACGGTGACCAGATTTGCCGAGCGCAGTCAGAGTTGTACGCCTTCGCGAGCGAGCGGTTGAGCGCCTGAGCGCTGGACGTCGAATCAAAAAAGGCGGTCCTCATAGTGGGCCGCCTTTTGCTATATTGCGTAGTCCAGGGTCCTGAGCCCGGAACTGATTGCGTCAGTAATCGGGAGTGAACTTCGGTTGGCCATCCAGGTAGGTGCCATGGGTGGAATTTACCCAGCTGTCCCAATAGGCCTGATCGCGGCGGGCCTTGTAGATTTCTGTTTCAAACACATCTGCACGATTGTTTGTCTGATCCGCATAGGAATTCAGCGTTGGCAGGCCCTTGTTGGAACTGTCATAGCTATGGCCCTTCGGGACGAAACGCTTGCCGATTGAATCAATGGCCTGTGCGTGCGCCAGGCCTGCAGCGCCTGTGATCAGTGCTGCGCCTATGATTGCTGCTTTCACAATTGTGGTCATCTGTCTTGCCTTACCCATTTGGCGGCGCCCCCTCGCAGAAGGCACCAAAAACCGCCACACCGTCCTCGTTGGCTTATTAATACACCTATTTTTGGCGAAGCACACTTAACAAATGAACAATTTTGTAAGAAATTGATAACCATAAGAGCTGAAATGGAGCCACAGGCTCTATATTCTGTATCGGACACTGAGAAAACGCCGCGCCGGTTTGGGAAACCGATGCGGCGTTTGGATCTGACAGTCACAAAATGCCGGGTCTGAAACCCTTTCCGGGCCTGCAAATTTTACTGGCCGTACTGCCTGACACATTTGCGATATGCCCGCCAATGGCTGCGGTAACCGGTATCCAGGGCGCGGTTTTTCAACCATTTACAGTCATAAAAAGCAAAGTCCTCGTTGGCGTCGGCCGGGCCAAGTTCCACATGGCTGTGGCCGCCATATGCACTTTGGTGAGATCCGTAGTAATTGCCACCGGCAAAGGCGGTGCCGGAAACTGCAGCAAGAACTGAACCTGCGACGATAGCTGAAGTGATAATTGATTTAATGGTCATTGGTCTATTCCTCTCGGTGCCGAGCATTGGCGCCCTTGTTGTTTTGTCTATGTGGGAAAACCTACAGATGGTCACAGCCTCGTGATGTGTAGTTGATCACATGGCGGACCACCGGTCCCATCGGTGTGATTTCCGGAACTGTGGATCTGCTGCTGACTGTCATTGGAGATGCAAGTTGTGTTTGCAAAACTGAAACTGACCTTGTTGATGGTACTTTGCCTGGTGATGTTGCCATTGGCCGGCAATGCGCAATCCGTTGAGATTGTGGCTCTCGGTGCAAGCAATACCTGGGGAAAGGGGGTCCGTCGCGATGAGGCTTATCCCAAGCATTTGGAACGGATGTTGAGAGACAGGGGAATGGCTGCACGAGTTCGCAATGCCGGGATCAACGGCAATACCACCGGACAGATGTGGGGCAGGTTGCAGGCCAGCATTTCGGCCAGGACCAGGCTTGTTATCCTGCAACCGGGTGGCAACGACCGGCGCAGAGGGATTTCTCGTGGAACCCGCAAGAGCAACATCCGCCGGATCAAACGATATCTGCGCAACCGTGGGATCCCGGTTGTGATGTTGCGCAACCGCCTGATAGGCAGTGTGGCGAAAAGATACCGGCGCCCGGACGGGCAGCACTTCAGGAGTGATGGATATCGTGCGCTGGCAGCCCGATTGCTGCCGCGGGTTCTGGCAAAACTGAAGCGCTAGAAACAATTCGCAAGATCAGGCGCCCTTGAACAGGCACCCTATGGCGAGCACGGCATAGGCAATGGCCATCAGCCAGAATGATTTGATGGGGACCACTACGACTATTCCGAGAACAGCAAGGAGCGCAAGCAGTGCAATGACCACCGATATGACGAACAGAACCGTTGTCGGGGCACTCAGTTTCACAACAAACCTCCTCTTTATTTTGAAGCTGCAAGGGTACTCGCAAATACCAGTTTGGCAATGATTCGATCCGTCAAGTCGGGCCACAGGTAACTGCACAGCTCAGATAGTCACTGCGAAATCGCAATCTCGACCGCGCGGACAATCCGGCCCAGATCCATTGAGGCGAAGTCGCTGCGCTGGTGCAGTTCCACGCTGGCCTGATCGCGCACCGCGACCAGCAATTCCGCAACCTGCTCGGGCATGTAAGGTACATGTATGAAGCCACAGGCAACCGGCTCGCGATGCTGTTGTGCTGCCTGCAGGAAACTGTACAGGCAGATGTTGCACAGATAGGTGCCGGCAGTTGCGGACAGTGTCGCGGGAATGCCTTCCTGCAACATGGCGCGTTCGATGGCTCGCGTCGGCAGGGTCGACATCAGGGCTGCTGCGCCATTGCGATCCACCGGTTCGTCGACAGCCAGAGTGCCGTCGTTGTCGGGAATGCCAAAGTCGGCAATGTTGACGCCTATGCGTTCAATCCGGATCATGCTTTCACCCGGCCACAGACCCAGGCTGATAACTGTTGACGGATTGAGTTCTTCAATGAGGTCTGCGGCCATTTCCGGGAACCTGGCAAACGATACCGGCAGGCCGCGGCCAATCACTGTCTTGCCGCCAATGGTGCGCCCGTGCAGTTTCAGCATGGCTTCATGCGCGGGGTTTGTACCGCGACCGCCGTAGGGTTCGAAGCCGGTGATCAGAACTGGACGATTTGCCATTTAGGTGATGCCTCTGCCTGTGAGAAATCAGTTCCACTGTCTTTGACAGTACGTCCCAGGATCAGTCATGTCACTCATTTCAAATTGTAAAATGGAGTTGCCCTACAGGGCGTAAGGCTGAACCGTTGACAATCCGACAGGTGGGATTGAAGCCGTTTGGCGTTGACGCGCGAGTTCGGCGAGGCTTAGACTTTCGGCTGAGATGATCCTTTCGGTGTCCTGAAACTGGCTGAGAGAGGGCCGTTGAAGGGGCAGCATGCGTGATTGCTGCGCATACAGTTAGTTTGGGAGGATCGGGGCATGGTCTGGTTCGTTGTAGCGGTTTTGCTGCTCGTCCTGCTCATACTGGCAATAATTTTTCTGAATAAATTCTACCGCAAGGCAACGCGTGAAGTTGCGCTGATCCGCACCGGCGCGGGTGGCCAGCGCGTGGTGCTGGACGGCGGCTGCATATCGATGCCATTCCTGCACAAGGTTTCCGAAGTCAACATGAAGACGACCCGGCTGGAGATCGAGCGCCAGGGTGCCAAGTCGATGATCACAAGGGACCGTCTCAGGGTAGATGCCACGGCTGAATTCTATGTTCGTGTGCAGCCGACACCTGAAGGGGTGGCAACCGCGGCACAGGCATTGGCGGGAAAATCGTTCCGCGCGTCTGAACTGGCCGAGACACTCGAAGGCAAGCTCGTCGACGCGTTGCTGGCTGTTGCGGCCCGCTACTCCATGGATGAGTTGCAGGACAGGCGCGGCGAATATGCCGGTGAGGTCAGCGAGATGCTGGAGGACAACCTTGCCAAAAACGGTCTGGTTCTTGAATCGGTATCCATGACCAGAATTGACCAGACCCCGTTCAATGTCCTGGACGAGAACAATGCGTTCAACGCCCTTGGCATGCGACGGCTTGCCGAGATTATTGCAGTCAACAAGAAGGAACGTGCGGCAATCGAGTCTGATGCCGAAGTATCAGTACGGCAGAGTTATCTGGATGCGACCAAGCGCAAGCTCGTCATCGAGCAGGAAGAAGAACAGGCCTCGATCGATCAGCAGCGCCATATTGAAACCACGCGCGCGACCAGCCAGGCCGAAGTTGCCGAGCAGCAGGCTGCGGCTGAGTTACGCCGTGAGCAGGCCCGCATTTCCCGGGAACGTGAAGTGCGCAGCAACGAAATAGATCGTGATCGGACCCTGCGCGCCCTCGATGTGGAAGCGACACTGGCGACCGAAAAAGCCGGTGCTGACAAGGTTATTGAGATGGCGGCGAAGAACGCCGAACAGGCACGCGCGGTGGCGGAGGCCGAATCCGCACGCGCCGAGGAAGCCGCTGCGAAAGAGGCGGTTGAGACCGCCCGTGAAATGGCGGCAGCCGACCGCGACCGGCAACTGGCGGTGATCAAGGCCGGCGAACAGGCTGATGTTGATGATGTGCGCGTCAAAAGCGAAGCCGGAACCATCCTTGCCATGGCACAAGCTGAAGCGAAGTCGGTGATTGACCGGGCCAAGGCCGAAAAGGATCGCCTGATAGCGACCGCGGAAGGAACCGCTGCTGTCGTCAAGGCGGAGAACGCCCAGAGTTCAGAACTTATCCGAATGAAACTCGACTTGGCCCGCATTGAAGTGATGCCGGACATGGTCGGCCGCATGCTGAAACCAGCGGAAAAAATCGAGAGTATCCGTATCAATAATATAACCGGATTTGGCTCCAGCGGACCTTATGGCGATGGCACCGGTACAGGTGGCGGCAATGGCGGTCCGGCAGTCAACCAGGTGGTTGATGGTGTTTTGTCAATGGCTCTGCAATTGCCCGCCGTGAAGAAGTTGGGTGAGGAAGTCGGCATAAACATCAGTGATGGGCTGAAAGGCCTGTCAGATTCACTGGCAGGTTCGGCGGCATCCAGTGCTCAAAAGCCGGCCGCCCGCAAATCGGGACCGGCAAAAAAGAAGAAGGTTTAAATGCTCGGGGACAGTTGAATTCGGATCGTAACAGTAACCAGCCAAGCTCTGACCAGAGGCTGAAAACAGGAGAGACCATTATGTCGTTTGATCGCAGAACTTTTATCAAGGGAACATCTCTTGCGGGGCTGACGCTGATGGCACCCGGCATCATCGGTCGGGCAAAAGCGGATGATACGATCAGGCTGGTGAGCATTCTGGATCAGTCAGGCGGGCTGGACATTTACGGCAAGCCGATGGCCGATGCGACGACCATGGCGGTTGACGAAATCAATGCTGCAGGCGGCCTGAACGGCAAGCAGGTTGACCTGATAAACTATGATCCTCAGTCCAACATTCAGTTTTATACCCAGTATGCCACCAAGGCGGCTGCCGGTGACAAGGCCCATGTCGTGCATGCCGGCATCACTTCTGCCTCGCGCGAGGCCATTCGCCCGACACTTGGCCGGTTCAAATCGCTGTACTTCTACAACACCCAGTATGAAGGCGGCGTGTGCGACAGGAACTGCTTCTGCACCGGCTCGACACCGGCACAGACGGTTGAAAAGCTTGTGCCATACGCCATGAACAAGTTCGGCAAAAAGGTCTACATCATTGCTGCCGATTACAATTACGGCCAGATCACTGCACAGTGGGTGAAAAAATACGTCACCGACAATGGCGGCGAAGTGGCCGATATCGAATTCTTCCCGCTGGATGTGACCAATTTCGGTCCGACCATCAAGAAGATCCAGGCTGCCAAACCCGACATGGTGTGGTCGGCTCTGGTCGGTGGTGCGCACATTTCTTTCTATCGCCAGTACGCCGCAGCCGGGATGAACAAGTCGGTGCCGATTGCCTCGACTACCTTCGGTGTCGGCAACGAGCACAAGCTGATCTCGGCTGAGGAAGGCGATGGCATCCTGGCGGCCTATACCTATTTCCAGGAAGTGCCGGGCGACGACAATGCAGCCTTTGTAAAACGCTTCCAGGAGAAATTCGGGGCGGATGCGCCATACCTGAATGAGCTGGCAACCCGTAGCTATGAAGGTATTCAGTTATGGGCCGAAGCCGTCAGGAAGGCCGGTACCGCAGACCGCATGCCGGTGATCGAAGCGCTGGAGAGCGGTATCAGTCTTGCCGGGCCGAGCGGCGCTATTTCGCTTGATCCGAAAACTCACCATGGCGTGCTGAATGTCTATCTGGCGGAGTTGAAGGATCAGACATTCAACATCGTTGAAACCCATAATGCGCAACCGCCGTCGGACACACTTCTGGTCTGCGACCTGAAAGCGAATCCGGATCAGGCCAAGTTCTATTTCGAGAATGGCCTGGAAGCAGCCGGCATCAAGTAGGGCGCTGCAATCAACACGGCGCTTCAATCGCGCATGGACATGAGGAATATCTCGCGTGGATCTGGTCATTGCGCTCGCATTGCAGATTGTTTACGGCATCGCCAGCCTGGTGCTGATCAGCCTCGGGCTGGCGATCATCTTCGGCATGATGCGGGTTATCAACCTGGCCCACGGCGAATTCCTCATGCTGGGCGGCTACACGGTCGTCATATCGACCAATCAGGGCGTCAATATCTGGTTCGCCATGCTGGTGCTTGCGCCTCTGGTTGTCGGCATTATCGGCGTTCTGGTTGAGCGCCTGCTGATCCAGTTCCTGTATGGGCGAATGGTGGATACCCTGCTGGCGACATGGGGGCTGAGCCTGCTGTTTGTCGGCCTCGTCACGTCGATTTTCGGCGCCCAGACAGCAACGACAATCTCGCCACCGCTCGGGGTTATCCAGATTGGTGATTATTCCTCAAGCGCCTATGAGTTATTCCTGATCGGGGTGACGGTCGTACTGCTGCTGCTGGTGTATGGTGTGCTCAAGCTGACCAAACTAGGACTTGTTGCACGCGCTACCATGCAGAGCGACGACATGGCTTCGGCATTGGGGGTGTCCACCAAACGCATCTACATGATTACCTTCGGGCTCGGTGCCGCCGTTTCTGGTCTCGCGGGCGGTTTGCTGGCACCTGTCACCGGCGTACTGCCGTCTATAGGCGCCACCTATATTGCCAAGGCCTTTATCACCGTCATCAGCGGCGGTGCCTCAATTCTTGCCGGCACTACTGCAGCTTCAATTCTGCTGGGTGGCATCAACGGCATCATGGCGTTCCTGACCGGCCCGACGCTGGGTGAAGTTGCGCTGCTGGCCGCCGCCATTATCCTGATCAGACTGTTGCCAACCGGCATAACCGGCCGCTTCTTCAGGAAAAGCCTGTGAGCTGGACGCGCGAAAATCGCTGGCGTGCCGTGCTGGTGCTGGCCGGGGTGATCTTTACGCTGGCCGCACCCGGTATGCTGGAGCTGTTCACCATCATCAATCTGTCGACGGTCATCGCCCTGGCCATACTTGCCCTGAGCCTCGGCCTGATCTGGGGTTATGGCGGCATATTGTGTTTTGGCCAGACGGCGTTTTTCGGCATTGGTGCTTATGCCTACACCATTGCCGCGATCAATTTCGGCGGCTCGTCCTGGGCTGTGCCGATTGCCATCCTTGCTGCCGCGGTCTTTGCCGCCGTGCTGGGTTATTTCATGTTCTATGGCAGGGTCAGTGACGTATACATGGCGGTAATCACCCTGACCGTGACGTTGATCCTGTATTCGCTGCTCAGACGGACATCCGGACCGGAATACAAGATCGGCGATGCGCTGCTCGGAGGGTTCAATGGTGTGACCTCGCCACCTCTGAATTTGCCATGGGCACCCTATATGCCGTTATTTCCCGAGCATGTTTTCTATGTCGGCATGGCAGTGCTCATCATTGGCTACATCATCTGCGCGTGGCTGATACAGACCCATTTCGGACGTGTTGCGGTAGCTATCCGCGAGAACGAATTGCGGGCGGAACTGATCGGTTACGACACCCGGTTTTACAAGCTGGCGATGTTTACCATCGGCGGCGCTATTGCCGGGGCAGGAGGCATCATTTTCGCCAATGGTGTGGGCCGGGTCACACCGGATATTTTCAACCTGTACAATTCGGCACTGGCGATCATCTGGGTGATCGTCGGCGGACGCGGCACGCTGGCCGGGCCGGTGATGGGAGCATTTGCCCTGTTCTACCTGACATCCTGGCTGGGTACGCAAGGCGTGGTGAACAACAATCTGGTACTGGGCCTGATCCTGATCATCTTTGTTCTTGCCGTGCCACGCGGCATCCTGCCGACATTCATCAGCTGGTGGGATGGTGCCCGGTCGCGGCGTGCCATGCAACGGCGCGAGCTGAAAGTCAGGCGCAAGCGAAGCAGGCGCAGCAGTGATTTGCGGGAGGCTGCCGATGAAAAGTGAGATCGTCGTCGAAACCCGCAACCTGTCCATGCACTTTGGCGGTGTAAAAGCTGTTGACCGGGTCAATTTCAACCTGCGCGAAAACGAACTGCGCTGCCTCATCGGCCCCAATGGCGCCGGCAAGAGCACATTCTTCAAATGCCTCACCGGACAATTGTCACCCACGTCGGGCGACGTGGTCATCCGGGATTTCAATGGCACCGGGCGACTGCCGCACCAGATTGCGCGTCTGGGTGTTGGCATCAAGACGCAGGTACCCAATGTGTTCGACGGGTTGAGCGTCACTGAGAACATCTGGCTGGCGGCCCGGCGCTGGCATGGCGCGGCCCGTGCCCGTTCACTGACCAGCCAGACGGTGGAGCGCCTGAAACTTGGCGATATTCGCACAGATATTGTCGGGCAACTGGCACATGGCCAGCGACAATGGGTCGAACTCGGCATGGTGGTGGCGGCAGAACCCTGGCTTGTCCTGCTGGACGAACCGGCTGCCGGCATGACCCATGACGAGATAGAACGCACAGTGGAGATCATCCGCGAAATCAACCAGCAGTCGACCATGATCGTGGTGGAGCACGACATGCAGTTCATCCGTATGATTTCAAGCAAGGTGACGGTATTTCACGAGGGCCGCATCCTGATCGAGGACACCATGGACGTGGTCACTGCAGATCCGCGTGTGCGCGAGGTTTACCTGGGGAACAGTGCATCATGACCGGCAATGCTGTTCTCGACATAAAAGGTCTGGGTGCCGGATATGGCCGGGTCCCGATACTGCATGGCGTCGATTTTCATGTCGGCGAAGGCGAGATTGTCGGTGTGCTCGGCCACAATGGCATGGGCAAGACCACGCTGCTGAAAACCATAATGGGCCTGATCCCGGCAACAGCCGGGACAATTCTGTTCGATGGTGTGGATATTTCCCGGGAACCGGCGCATGAGCGCAACCTGATGGGGCTGGCCTACGTGCCGCAAGGGCGCGGGATATTTCCGCATTTGTCGGTGTTCGACAATCTGCGCATGGGTATTGCCGCCCACGGCGAGGATGAAGAAGAGGCAATCCGCCATATCCTGCAGGATTTTCCGAGACTTGAAAGACTGCTGGACCGGGATGGCGGAACTCTCAGCGGTGGCGAGCAGCAGCTTCTGGCCATTGCACGCGCGCTGGTTTCAGAGCCGCAACTGATCCTGCTGGACGAGCCGACTGAGGGGATTCAACCATCGATCATTGAGGAAATTTCGGTTCTGCTGAAAAACCTGAACCGGATGCGGGATATTTCTATCATTCTGGTGGAGCAGAATCTGGAGTTCATCACGGGTCTTTCACACCGCATAACCCTGCTGCAAAAGGGCGAAATCATTGGCGAGATGAGCGATGTGAAATCCGGTGATCCGGCCCTGATTGAGGAATTCGTCGGGTTCGGCGCGGGCAAATCCCGGCGTTCGGCTCCAGATGGTGATCAGGCCAAGGCTGCGCCTGTCATGCCGCCCGCCAGTGCATCACCGCCGCTGCGTGATCACTCCCGGGAACCGTTGCCGGAACCCACGTCACCATCCGCAGCTGAACCAAGCCATAGCCACACTTACGAAGGTCACAGATCAATGTCAGTCAGAAGGCCAACCCACGGCCAGTTAAGGGCCATTGTCAACGGTTTCGGCATGAACATGTCGGACCAGCGGGTCGCTGAATTCCTGGATGTGATGGAAGGGACGCTGCAGGCCTATGATGAAGTCGATGCGATGCCGGATCACCTGCCGACTGTGGATTATCCGCGCACCGCCGGTTACCGGCCGTCTGCCGAAGAAAACCCGATGAATGCCTGGTACATCAAGACCGAGGTGAGGGGGGCGCCGCGCGGTGCCCTTACCGGTAGAAAGGTTGTGCTCAAAGACAATGTCTGCCTGGCCGGTGTGCCGATGATGAACGGCGCTTCAACACTCAAGGGCTATACACCTGATATTGATGCCACCATCGTGACACGCCTGCTGGAGGCGGGTGCGACCATCATGGGCAAGGCGCATTGCGAGTATTTTTGCCTGTCCGGCGGCAGTCACACCAATGCGACCGGTCCGGTGCATAACCCGCACAAGCGCGGGTATTCCGCCGGTGGCTCTTCATCCGGGTCGGGGGCGCTGGTCGGGTCCGGCGAGATTGAAATGGCGATTGGCGGTGATCAGGGCGGATCAATCCGCATGCCGTCATCGTTCTGTGGATGCTATGGCATGAAACCGACCCATGGCCTTGTGCCTTATACCGGCGTGATGCCTATTGAGGCCACCATAGATCATACCGGACCGATGACCGCCAATGTACATGACAATGCCCTGATGCTGGAAGTGCTGGCCGGTGAAGACGGCCTCGATCCGCGCCAGTATAATGTGCAGGTCGACAAGTACACTGCCAGTCTCGGCCGGGGTGTCAGCGGCATGCGCATCGGGGTCCTGAAGGAAGGCTTTGGCCTGCCGGTGTCGGAGGCCGATGTCGATGACAAGGTGCGCAACGCCGCCGAGGCATTCAAAAAGCTTGGCGCAACAGTTGACGAAATTTCGATTCCGATGCATCGGGCAGGAACGGCCATCTGGACCCCGATTGCGATTGAGGGCCTGACCAACCAGATGATGAAGGGCAACGGCATGGGGACAGGATGGAAAGGCCTCTACACAACCAGCCTGCTTGACTACCACGCCAACTGGCGTTCTCGGGCTGACGAACTGTCTGACTCGCTGAAGATCTGCATGTTCATAGGGCAGTATTTCCTGAAACATCACCGCGGGCACTATTATGCGAAGTCACAGAACCTGTCGCGCAAACTGCGGGACGCCTATAATGCGCTGCTCAATTCCTATGATGTGCTGCTGATGCCGACCACGCCAATGAAGGCGACCCCGTTGCCTCCGGCGGATGCGTCGCTGGCGTTGTACTGCCAGCGGGCATTTGAGATGCTTCCCAACACGGCGCCGTTCGACGTTACGGGCCACCCGGCCATGAGCATTCCATGCGGCATGAGCGACGGCCTGCCGGTGGGCATGATGCTGGTCGGCCGTCACTATGACGAGTCAACCATCTACCGGGCCGCCGCCGCGTTCGAACAGGTCGGCGACTGGAAACGTATGTGATGGCAGACACGCCTGCGCAGGACCAGAGCCGACCGGCAGATGACCTGTCCTATGTACGCGGCCCTGCCACACCACCGCTCGACAACATTACCATTCCTGAATTTCTGGCGCGCACCGTTAAACGATATGGCGATCATGAGGCTGTCGTGTTCTGTGAGTCCGGCATGCGCTGGACCTGGCAGGACCTGCAGGAGCGGGTTGACAGTTTTGCCGCCGGTCTGCTGTCGCTGGGGCTCTACAAGGGAGATCGTATCGGCATATGGTCACCCAACCGGCCGGAATGGGTGATTGCACAATTTGCAACCGCGCGTATTGGCCTGATCCTGGTCAATATCAACCCGGCCTACCGACGCCACGAACTGGAATTTGCCCTGAACAAGGTGGGTGCAAAAGCGCTGATCAGCGCATCAAGGTTCAAAAGCTCCAACTACATTGAGATGCTGCAGGATCTGGCGCCGGAGCTTTCAGAGGCGGCACCGGGCAATCTGAAATCGCAACGGTTGCCGAAACTCACGACCGTCATTCATCTCGGTGACGATCCAGTCGCCGGCATGCACAGGTTTGCTGATGTCGCGGCTATGGGGGAGGGAGCGAACCGAACCCGTCTCGACGCGATAACGGCCGGCCTCAATCCGGATGATGCCATCAACATACAGTTCACTTCGGGCACGACCGGGACACCGAAAGGGGCCACGCTGAGCCACGCCAACGTGGTCAATAATGCGCGCTATTGCGCCATGGCAATGCGACTGACCCATGAAGACCGTATCGCCATACCGGTACCGCTTTACCATTGTTTCGGCATGGTGCTGGGCAATCTTGCTGCCGTCTCAACCGGCACGGTCATGGTGTTTCCGGGCGAGGCATTTGATCCGCTGGATACGCTGACGGCGCTGGCAGATGAGACCTGTACGGCAGTGCATGGAGTGCCGACGATGTTTGCCGCCATGCTGGATCATGAACGTTTCGACGACTTCAGGCTCGGCTCGTTGCGCACCGGTATCATGGCAGGTTCGCCCTGTCCGATCAGCCTGATGAAGCGGGTTGTTTCACAAATGAACGCCAGTGAAATCACTATTGCCTACGGCATGACGGAGACCAGTCCGGTGTCGTTCCAGAGCGATACCAGCGATACGCTGGACCGGCGTGTCTCGACAGTGGGGCGCATTCACCCGCACGTCGAAGTGAAGATCATCAATGACGCCGGCGACACTGTTGATGTTGGCGAACAAGGCGAACTGCTGACGCGCGGATATTGCGTGATGAAAGGCTATTGGGGCGACCCGGAGACAACTGCTCAAGCCATTGACAGGAATGGCTGGATGCATACCGGAGACCTGGCGGTTCTGGATGAGGACGGCTATTGCAACATCGTCGGGCGGGTGAAGGACATGCTGATCCGTGGTGGTGAGAACGTCTACCCGCGCGAGATTGAGGAATTTTTGATGGGCCATCCATCGATCCAGCAGGCGCAGGTGTTTGGTGTGCCGGATCAGAAATACGGTGAAGAAGTATGTGCCTGGATTGTGCCGACACCTGGACAAACGGTGTCGGAGGAGGATGTTCGCAGCGCCTGTGAGGGACAGATTGCTCATTACAAGATCCCGCGCTATATGCGTTTTGTCGGCGAATTTCCCATGACGGTCACCGGGAAGCCGCAAAAGTTTGTGATGCGTGACAAGATGATCGAGGAACTCGGACTGAAAGTAGACAAGACCGCATGAACGCCATTAAACCTGAACAGCGCGACGTGCTGCTGGTGATCGATGTGCAGAATGATTTCTGCCCCGGCGGCGCTCTGGAAGTACCACGCGGTGATGAAGTCGTGCCGATCATCAATGATCTGATTTTGCAGTTTGATCATGTTGTCCTGACCCAGGACTGGCACCCGCGCGGGCACAGCTCGTTTGCCAGCAGCCATCCCGGCAAGGAACCATTCAGTGAAATATCTATGGACTATGGTCCGCAAACACTGTGGCCGGATCACTGTATTCAGGCCAGCAAGGGGGCTTCCTTTCACGGCGGCCTGTCCTGGGCCAAGGCGGAAATGGTCATTCGCAAGGGCTTTCGTTCAGGCATTGACAGTTACTCAGCGTTTTTCGAGAACGACAAGACAACGCCGACCGGCCTCACCGGTTACCTGCGTGAGCGCGGCATGACACGGGTGTTTTGCGTCGGGCTCGCGTTTGACTATTGCGTTCGCTACTCGGCCGAAGATGCGCACGCGCAGAGATTTGAAACCTACGTTATAGAGGACGCCTGCCGGGCGATAGACATGCAAGGCAGTGCGGCGGCAACCCGGGACAGCTTGTCCCGGCTTGGTATTAGTCTGATCAGCTCGACTGACGTCCGCTAGAGCTGAACGCCGCGGGTCAGCGCGCCGTCTATGACCAGGTTTGTACCCATGGTGAAACTGGACGCCGGGCTGGCCAGGAAGACGATACCGCGGGCGACTTCCTCAGGCGTTGCCATGCGGCCGGTCGGGTTTTTGGAGATGGCCTGGGCATAGAGATCAGGCATGTTTTGTTCAATGTGTTCCCAGACGCCACCCTTGAAGTACGTGTTGCCGGGCGACACCGAGTTTACACGGATGTTCATCGGTGCCAGTTCGAGCGCGAGGCGCTGAGAGTAATGCACCAGGGCTGCCTTGAAGGCGCCATAGGCGGGACCGGTAAAGTCCACTTCGCGACCGGACACCGACGCAACGATGACGATAGCTGCGTGAGACGACTTTTCCAGCAGGGGAAGGGCTGAGGTGATCACTCGCACGGTGTGCATGATGTCCACGTCGAAACCTGATTTCCACGCATCCTCATTATCTTCCACCGCCAGTGCCGAAACGTTTGCCACCACGATATCGATACCGCCCAGGGCTGCGGCACTTTCCCTGACCCAACCTTCCAGCGATGCCTTTTCGGCCACATTCACCATTCGACCGATGCTCTTCACTCCCTTTTGCGCCAGGCTGGTGGCGGTTTCGTTCACCTCTGCGAGGTTGCGCGCGCAGATCGATACATTGGCGCCTTCATCGGCAAAAATGTCGGCTGCGCGCCGTCCGATTCCCTTGCTACCACCGGTGATGATGGCGTTCAGGCCCTTCAAGCCGAGGTCCATGGTGATCAGGTCCTGATGTGTGAGTTGTTGTAACCTGTCATAATCGAAGCGCTACATGCTGTTGTGAGTGCCATCGCACAATGGCTGGCCGGCGGTTCGTTTGCAGGCGCAGAAGAACTTCCTGCCTGAGGCTTCGGCAGTCCATTTGACAGGCTGAAAGCCGGTGCCGTCATGGCTGCCGTCGCAGAACGGTTGTTTCTTCGATCTTCCGCAGGCACACCAGAAATAGTTCTTGCCCGCTTCGACCTCAACTGCAACTGGCGCCTTATCGGCGATAACTGGATCTGTCACGGTGATACCTCGGGTTGAGTTCAATCTGCTTCCTGATCCTACTGTATATCAGAAACGCCGGAGATGCAGATAACAACCGGGTGTGCGGTTGAGCTACTCTACTGTTGGGTTGCACGCGGGTGTTGCACGCAGGGCTTCGGCAATCTGTGCGGGTGTCATTTTTGACAACAGGTATTGGAAACGGAACTTTGCCTCTTGCCCGCCCTTTGCTGCAGCAAGGGAGAGCCACTTGTGTGCCTCGACAAAATCAACCGAAACGCCTTTGCCGCGGGCATAGGCATCGCCGAGATACATCTGCGCTTCGACGTTTCCCTGAGCGGCTGATTTTTCCAACCAGTACAAGGCCTGGTCATAATTCCGTAGTTCGAGATACCTCATGCCGATAATAAGTTGGGAGGCGGCATCGCCCTTCTGTGCACGTTTGAAGCGCTGTGAAATCCCCACGGGGTTGTCTGTTTGAGTTGCTGATTGCAGCCAGTATGGATGTTGGGCCCGGTCTGCAGCACCGGTAGCCACTGTCAGTGGTATCGCCATGAGCGAGGCTATGATGACACTGGTCACGGCATCCTTCCTCCTGCGTATGTAAAATGATGCACAACACAGATGTGGCGGTCAAGCGGACATGCGATGAGTGCTTGCAGGGCAACAGGCTCAACAATAAACAATCGCTAATTATGCAAACGTCGATCGGCGTTGTAATTAGAAGTGAGCTGATCGAACAAACGGGGGTCTGCGGATGCAGCGTAGTTTTACAAATGTGTTGAGTGGCGACGTGCAAAACTCATCAGCGTTCTATGAGAACCTGCTCGGCATGACGCGGCATTTCGATTCTGACTGGTTCGTCATTCTGACCCATAAGGATATCGACGGTCTGGAGTTTGGCATTCTGCAGCGCGACCATGCGATTGTTCCTCCGGTCATCCGTGCAGCGCCCGCCGGTGTTATCATTACCTTTGTTGTGACCGACTGCGATGAGGTGTATCGCAAGGCGCTGGCCGCGGAGGCTTTGGTGATCGAACCGCCCACGGACATGCCTTACGGCCAAAGACGGATGCTGTTGCGCGATCCCGATGGCACGGTTCTGGATGTGAGTGCACCGACGGCTCCGGTTGTCTGAAAGGCCTGCCGGCACACCGGGTCAACCGGTGAAGCGCCGCCTGCAACGCAACTGTCAGCCACAGCCCAGCAGATGGATTTGAGGCGGTTCTTTGTCGAGATTGTGCAGTTCTGAGAGATGCTGACTGGTGCGGCTGAACATGCCGCCACAATTACCGGGCGCTTTAACTTCGAATGTTTGTTGAATCGTAACAGCCGGCAGTCCGGTTTGCCTTGGGTAATGGGGTAACGGTTGACGTCTCACATATGGCGGCAATGTGATGCAAAACCCGCCGGAATCGCCACAATCTGCTCCCCCTCAGGGACGAAGTACCGGTCCGTCTGGATGCGCCATAATCCATCATGAATTCACCCAGACAATTCCCTGCGACCTGCATTTGAGTGCCGCAATGTAAGATCATCTTATGTTCCAGCGGATGGTAACTGCACGACTTTACTGGCTGCTTCGGGAGCCGGGTGCAGTTCATCAAAACTAAGTGTAACAGGAGAACCAAAATGAAAAAGCTTCTCGCAATCATTCTTGCTACTGGTTTTGCTTCAACCGCAGCACTTGCTGCTGATTTCACCGCTGTCGATGCCGACCAGAACGGTTCGGTGACCATGGATGAAGCCAAGGCCGCCATGCCTGAGCTCTCCGAAGATGCCTTTAAGGCAGCTGATGGTGACCAGAACGGTGAACTGAGTGCAGACGAGTTTGCTGCAATTCAAGGCTAGCACTTGCTTGCCACTACACTTGAGTTGGCCCTGCCGGATTTGTTCCGGCAGGGCTTTTTGCTGCGCCCCGGGACTGGGTCAGGGCGCTGGATTCATAAACCGGAAACGTCTTGTTCACCTATGGAGACACCGACCAGCAAAGCGGGAAATGTCGGGCAAGCTGTTCAGGAATTGGTCAGGTGGCGGCGTCGCGGCTGATCAATCGGAAGATCACAAGCGCAATCACAGAGAACAGCAGGTTGAAGGCAAGTAATGTGAGCCAGGGCGCGCCGGAATCGAAAGCAAAGCGCGACAACATCGCCGGGATCACCGAGCCTGCAACCAGCGACGCGACGAGAGCCTGGCCCTGTGTCAATGTCTTGTAGAAGGCGCAGAACAAAGCCACGAGGGCGATGGCAACGACATAGCGGCCCCATTTGGTGATCAGCACCATATAGGGCGCACCGACAATCGCCGTGACCGCCAAGCTTTGCAACAGCAGTCCGCCGATGCCACCGGTGAAAATACCTGCCAGGTCTGATTTGGAGACGGATTTGGACATAGTGTTTGCTTTCAAGGTTTGGGAGCAGGGGGGGGCAAGCTCAAGTGCAATCCTGATGCAAGCCGATAGCAGACATTTGCCCACGGCGATGACACAACTCAGTCACGATGGGGTGATGGTTTTCGCGAAAGCGGCCATCCTCTTTGTCACCCAGTGCAGTAACCGACCTCCGCTGTCCAGGGCCTGTGCGGCAAGTCGGCAATGAAAACGGGGACGGGGTGAGGGCTGCGGAGATTAACTAGAGGAATTGGCAACCAGTCCCTTCAACTCCAGATGCGGTATTCAGGTATCTTGAACCAGTTGCTTCGGGCATCTCAAAGCGATCTGGGGCGGTTCTCAGCATTAGGGCTCAGTTGTCTGTTTCAGCCTTGTCCTGTTGCTTCTTTACGCTTGCGCCAATGCTGGCACCTACTGCCAGTCCTACGGCCAATCCCAAACCGAGACCTGTGCCTACCTCACCGAAAGCCGCGCCGAAGACTGTGCCGAAACAGGTGCCGAGCGCAACGCCGAGCCCGGTGTAATGCTTGATCGGGTCATCTATTTTGATTGGACTGGCCATTTGTCGTTCTTCCGCTTTGCAGGTGTGTGGAATGCTGTTTTACCGGCGAGCCTCCGGAGGTCGCCCTGTCGCCATTACCTGGCAAATTCTTGCTGCAGGAATACGCCTTCACAATGCGCTCCATACTCGCTGAAGTGTAAGGTCTCCGGGTCAGTTTGCATTCGCAACTTCTACGTTCCACCTGACGAATGAGTTGAAAAGCGCTTCCTGATGAGGATTGTCGGTGACGCGTGCGCGGCCAGTGTTTTGAAGATAGGATTGAAACGATTCAAACAGTTCCTGCCGCGTTGCCGCTGATCCCGGTGGTTCCTGACCGGCAGTCTGCTGTCGAACTGAAGTTGCTTCTCCAGTCTGGACTTGTTTGTTCACATCCGCAGGAAGGACAACCCAGTTTCCATTGGCGATATCCGACAGTGCTTTCGAATTGGCGGTGGTCACACGATTGCTGCTTGTTGTGTTGTTGGATGCTTCAGGACTGCTAACACCCAATGTTGCCTGTGCCAATGTTGGTGCCTGGAAATGAGAACTGGCTGCAGTAGGCGTATCCTCCGATGCAAAATAGTAGACCAGGGCAAACGTGGCACAGCAGGTTAAAAGCAGTCCACCTGCGAACAGGCCCGCTTGAGCCTTCATGCCACCACCAGCACCACTGTCATGGCTGCGGTGTGCCGTAACCGAAGCTATCCGCCGTTCAAATAATTCCTCGCGGCCCACTGGAGGTCTGCTTGGCAGGGGGGCACGTGCTACCGGGTGCCGAGACTGTTGTGGTGGTGGTGGTGCAGCAGGATGCGGAATCCTGGCCATCTGGCCGGGCATCTTGGGTCTGGCCTGATTAGCATACGGATTTGTGTGCACCGGCGGGCGTTGAGGATGCAGAGGCCGTGAGGCCGGATTGCTATCGGGAAAGTTACTTCCGCGCTCATCATTCATTCGGATCAAAGCGGCCAGCGTCTGTCTGAAATCGTCCACGCCTTTGTTGTGTCTGTTGTTACTCATGACGCTGCTTCCCCGTTCCGGCCACGAACCTGGTGATCAGTTTGTCAGCATTGGAAGCAAAGCTGCCGGGTTCAGAAGGCATTTCCTTCGTGAAACCCTCTCCCTGACCAAAGGCCAGACAAGCAGTCCTCGCGACACACGCGGACATGGCCGTAAAAAACCGCCCCATTCCGTCAGTGTAAGGTATTTAAAAAGATAGATCAAAAGCTGAAGTAAATCAGGTGAAATTGTGTTGATAGGTGACCCGGCATACAGTCAATTTGGCCAGTTGAGATATCGCATCTAACGACAACAATGCGGATATACCGTTGAAAAAGCCGCTGTTCTGGCAGCCTTTGCATCTTGGTAGAGTGTTCCTGTCAAGTCTATTCAGATTAGGTTTGGAACCAGCTTTGCGAGTTTGCGCAAGTTCTGCACTGTTGCTGCTATCTGGAACTCAAGTTTTGCTCCGTTTGCCCCTCAAGGCCAACGGCCCAGAGCTCCAAGGCGAGGACCTGTACAACGTGCTGAAATCTCAAGCAGGCAAGGTCTGCAAGTTCCTTTGATACCTTTGGCCGAAGGTCCGACTACCGCTCGAACCTGACTTTCGCGGGCGCTTTCCTCGCTATTCACAGACAGCTATCAGATGACATGGTCTTTACAAAAACATATGGCAGGCAGTGAAGCTAAATCTGCGTTGGAGTCGCGAGTGATTAAGAGTCTAACTCAGATTGGCGAATCTCAGTAATCTCATGGTCACGCACTCGCAACGGCTCACCCGCTGGCCTTTGCATGATCGCGTCATAAAGGATGAAGTCGTTTTCAAACACACTCCTGACCTGATTCATCAAACCTTGACTAGCGCACCAAACATCGTCAGGCGCGGAAACGTTCTTCATTGGAAGCTTAATTTCGTGGCCGGTAATGGAGGACAGGTAGGCGGCAAGATCACCAAGCCTAGCAAACGAGAACAACAAATCTACTCCAAACTTACCATCCGCATTGAGGAGGAATGTTGAAGGACGCAATACCACGCGCCTCCTAAGACCTTCGTTACAAACATGTTCGAGAAATTGATCAAATGAAATGTCACATGTATGGCGAAAATTATCTCGATGACCGGCGTTTTCCACGCCAGGCCTTCGCAAGTATTTGTAATAACTGGCCAGCATATCAAGCGGTTCACGAACAACCGCCAGACGATTCAGGGAACCGACATCCACACCGCTTCGGTTTTGCAGATAGGGCTCTAGGTACCGCTCGTAGTCGGCAACAGATGTGTGTTTGATACCCCCAGGGCCGTCAAGTACACAATCAGAGATGTGACGAAGGGCAAAGTTGATCGATGTTGATGCACTTTTAGGCACATCAAACATTACATACTTATGTCTGATAGAAATCTGCACTCAACAAACCTCAAGTGAATTTGCCCAACCAAGCATCTCTGATGCTATCAGAGTTTTCCGATCCAATGAACTTTGTATGTCACATGATCGCTACATTACATCAGCGGAAGTTGACTGCCTCAGATTCGTAGACTGCAATTTTCATATTGACGGCCCATCCTCGCGAATTCTCGTCCCACACTGGGTACAACGAAAACTGCCTAGATGCGCAAATTTTACGCATCTCCTGGCGGAACGTAACCACCTGAATAGAGGGTAATTCTACGGGCCGGGCCTGTATTCGAAAATCAAGTCGTAGTCGTGTGAAGTAGCAAGCAATGGACACTTTAGCTACTCCATCAATGGAGCGCTCCGACTGATCAGTGTTTGGAATCGAACTACAACGAATACCGTATGTGGTGCAAAATGTTGTATGAACACAATTGACAATTTGAATTGCAGTTTAGAATCAATTAGTTGCAGGAAATAGCTGGCGGAGACGGAGGGATTCGAACCCTCGATACGCTTTTGACGTATACTCCCTTAGCAGGGGAGCGCCTTCAGCCACTCGGCCACGTCTCCTTACCACCAACGAAATGCTGTATGCCTGCGAACGGTGCTGGTTTCAAGTGCCTCCTGCGGGAAAACTTGCAGCTATGCCAGTCATTTCATTCCAGTTTGATGATCTGGCCATCGCGGGCAGCACTTGCACCGGCAAAAACCTTGTGCGCCATGGCCTCGATCGCCTCCAGCTGACTGTCGGTGCGTTCCGGCGCATGGTGGAACAGCAATAACTGTTTGACACCGGCCTTCTGAGCGAATTCGCAGCCCTTGCGCCAGGTGGAATGGCCAAACCCTTTTTTCTTCGATGGGTATTCATCGTCGGTGTACATGGCATCGTAAACCAGGACATCGGCGCCGGCGGCAAATTGCGTGAGCCGGGCATCCACATCATCATCGCCATGTTCATGGTCGGACCAGTACACAAAGGAATGCTTGCCGTCAGTGACGCGCCAGGCAAAACAGCCGCCGGGATGATTGGTTGCGCATGATACAGCCGTGTTGCCGTTGCCCAGGTCAACCTCGGCGCCTTCCTTGACATCATAGAAGTTCATATTGGCCTGCATGATGTCCAGAGACACCGGCAAATAGGGTTCGCGCATGAAATCAGAAATGATATCGTGTGTGCACGGATTGTTGTTGGTGTGGCCAGAGAACAGATGCAACTGCATGTCGGCCTTGTAGACGGGATAGAAGAACGGCAGGCCCATTATGTGATCGTAATGGCCATGTGAAAGCAGGAGGTTGGCAACCTTGGTGCCGCGTTTGAGAAGCTCGGTGCCCAGCTCGCGAATACCCGATCCCGCATCAATGATGATGATGTTATCGTTGATGTTGATTTCTACGCATGCGGTGGAGCCACCGAATCTGAGGTGATCGGGGCTGGAGACGGGAATGGAACCTCTGCAGCCCCAGATCTTGATTTCGAAACTCATCCGCAACCCACTCGTCTTGAATTGGCAGTCGTTCTATGCCAGCGATTGATAGTGGCCCAGCCGCTGCGCAGCGTCTTCCATCAAGCTGACATCCACATTTGCAAAAGCGAGCCTCAAATAGCCGTCCTGTTCTGGCCCGAACATTGATCCCGGTAGTGTAAGCACACCGCAATGTTGTGCAAGTCCCATCGCAACATCGCGTGCATCATGATTTGCAAAAGGGTGAGCCAGATAAGCAAAGAATGCGCCGGAGCTTACAATCCGGTAGCTGGAGGCGTGTTTTGCCAGCGCGGTTTTCATGGCATCCAGTCGATCTGCCATCATCAGGCGTTTCTGCTGCTTCCACTCATCCAGATTCTGCAGGCCGAACAGGGCCGCTTTTTGACCGGTATGTGGTGCGCAAATGGCCACGCAGTCGATGATTTTCTCGACTGCCTCGATCATTTGTGGGCCTGCGATAAGAGATCCGACTCGTGCGCCCGTCAACGCGTAGACCTTGGAAAACGAATAAAGCTGCACAAAGGTTTCCCGCCAGTTTTCACGCGAAAACAGATGATGCGGCGGTGAGGCCGGATCGAGGAAATCCTTGTATGTCTCGTCTACCAGCAGGGCAATCTTCAAATGCTGGCAGGCATCAAAGAACGCATCAAGCAGGTCTGGCGGATAGACGGCACCTGTGGGGTTGTTGGGGCTGATCAGCACGACAGCCCGGGTCCGCGCATCGCATACCGATGCCAGGTCCTCAGGTCGGGGCAGGGCGTCGTCCTCGTGAATGGCAGGAATGGCGCGTACTTCAATGCCCTGCATCTCCAGCCACATCTGATTGTTGAAGTACCACGGTGCGGCCAGGATGATGTTGTCACCGGGTTTGGCAAGCGCCATGACGGCAGCACAAAATGCCTGATTGCAACCTGCGGTAATGGCAACATCTGCAGGCTGCACGATGCCGCGATAAGCAGAACTCATATGAGCGGCAAGGGCTTCGCGCAGGTCCGGTATCCCCAGGATGTCGGTATAAAGGTTCGCGCTGCCGTCCTGCATGCATCTGGCCACATGATCTGCAAGTTCAGGGGCCGGCAGGTAGCTTGGCACAGCCTGGGACAGATTGATTGCAGGCAAGTTGGACAAGTTGCCTGCAAGCCAACTTGCGGATTCAGCTATGGGCGGTGCCGAGACTTTTCCGACAAACGGATTAAGAAGATAGGTCATTGATGGCTTGTTACTATGGCGGTCGGAGAGCGAAGTGATTATGGTTTCCAAGAATAAGTTTACAGAACAATAGTTGTTACAGCTCGATATGCAAACGATAGAAAACATCCTGACCGGCCGGTCTGCCTTTCTGAAAGGACCAGGTGGCGATAAAAGCACAGCAGAAAACCGCCGCGACCTGACCATGGCGATCCAGCAGAATTATCCGGCATTCGAAATGCTGCGCGACAAGTTGCTGGGTACCGGCAGTCCAAAAAACGTTGTGAATTCAGAATCGGGGCCTGATGCAGCTTCTGCAGCAGAAACTGAGTTGCTTTTTGATCACCTGCAGCAGCACGAAATGCTGAAACTGGAGCAGGGTGAGGTGACGCTGAATAAAGTTGATGCGCGCCGGTTCCTGACCGGAGGCTGGCTGGAAGAACTGGCGTGGCTTGCCGCCATGGAAGCCGGTGCGCATGAAGCTCATTATTCACAACTGGTTGGCTGGGATGTGGAAGGCTATACGGGAGAGAACGAGATCGACGTAATTTTCCGGCGCGACGACAAGCTGGGGTTTGTGTCGTGCAAGGCTTTGCGCTCCAGCCTGCAGTCCAGTGACCGCAAGCATCGTGCGCGAATGATGGATGCCGTGCATGAGGCTGACAACCTGGCTGATCATTTTGGCCAGCCGGGCGAACGTGTGGGCGTGCTGGTGACGACCGACCTGTTTGACGAAGAACGTGGCGAGGCCCGTTACCAGGCCCTGATGGGCAAGGCTGCGGTACTGGACGTGCGTGTCATTCCGCTGGAGGATATCCGTTGGGACAAGCTTGTGGGCGTCATGGAGTACCTGATGGACCACTAGAGCAACATGGGTTCCGGTGAACCCAAAAAATTGCTCGATCACTTGGTAGAGATCAGGTTCGTGTTTTGGTCGATGCAACCAAAAAAATGTCCTGATCTGACATATCAAACCGGCTGTTAGTCAGAATTATACATACAAAAACACAGGGAAAACCATGAAAGCGATCAAGTTTCACAAACCGGGTGGCCCGGAAGTCATGCAGTATGAAGAGTTCAACCTGGAGGCGCCTGAGGCGGGTCAAGTCAGGTTGCGCCATACCGCGATCGGTTTGAATTTCATTGATACCTACCATCGTTCAGGCGCTTATCGGGTACCGCTGCCCAGTGGCGTCGGGCTGGAAGCAGCCGGTGTCGTTGAAGCAGTTGGATCCGGGGTGAGCCACCTGAAGGAAGGCGACCGGGTGGCCTACGGGGCCGGCCCCATCGGCGCCTATTCGCAGGCCCGCAACATGCCCGCCAACAGGGTGTCTGTCTTGCCGGACACCATATCAGATGAGACAGCGGCAGCCATGATGCTGAAGGGCATGACTGTGAGATATCTGCTGCGCGAGACCTATGAAGTCAAAGCAGGCGACACTATTCTTTGGCATGCTGTTGCCGGCGGTGTCGGCCTTATCGCGGTTCAGTGGGCCAAACACCTGGGCGCGCGTGTGATCGGCACAACGAGTTCGCCGGAAAAAGCGGCCCTGGCAAAGTCTTTCGGATGTGACGAGGTTATCAATTACACGGAAGAAAATGTTGCAGAGCGGGTGCGGGACCTGACAGACGGCAAGGGAGTACCGGTTGTCTATGACGGGGTTGGCAAAGCGACACTGGAAGCGTCTCTGGACAGTCTCAGCCCCAGGGGGTTGTTGGCCAGTTTCGGTTCTGCCTCCGGTCCGGTGAAGGATTTCGACACCGGCATTCTTGGGGCCAAAGGGTCACTGTATCTCACCCGTCCCACTCTGATGACCTACGTGGCGGCTGATGAAGACCTTCAGGCCAATACCGCAGACCTGTTTGATGTCGTGGGTTCGGGCGCGGTCAAGATTGAAATCAACCAGACATATGAACTGGAAGATGCCGTCAGGGCGCATCAGGATCTTGAAGGGCGTAAGACAACAGGCTCTACGGTTTTGATGCCGTAAAGGTATATCGCTCACGCAAGCAGCCTGCGGCTGCGCTCCGCTAGGGCGCACTTCGTGCGACGGTCGGTCGGCCTAGCCTCAGCACCAGCATGCTTCGGAAGGGAGTTCATCACAAGGATTGTTCAGGGTCGGAGAACGGCCTGCCGCAGGCAGATAAGCTGTTCGACCAGCAAAAATGCGCAGCCGCAGGCTGCTTGCGTGAGCGAAATAAACTATCCCGGGACAACCTGCTCGACCAAACGAGTCCTGTTTCTCTTAAGTCGCCGGACAGGCCTGTGACTGGCGGGACAATTGCTGCCAGTTAGCGGAGCATTTGGTGTTGGAGCACAGGAACTGTGCCAGCGCAGGCGTTGAAATTGCGTGCGCCAGGTTCAATGGGCGTCCATTGGCGTCTGACAGGGTGCTGACCAGCATGCCGGTCAATTGACCCTTGTCGTCAAACAGAGGTCCGCCTGATTCGCCTTTCTTGGTGGCAAGCCGCAGTTCAATGGCATCCGGGTAACCAAAGCCGCTGTACTTCACGGCACGGCCGAAACTCATTGAATTGACCGAGCCGATGCGCGCGGTATCATTTCGGGCATGAGGTTTGCCGAGTGAGAACACCGGCGCGCCGCGTTGCATGCAGTGATTTGATGACGGAGTTACCGCTGCCGCGTTGAAACCACGCAGCTTGATCAGGGCCATGTCATTTTCCGGCTTAACCGCAATCACCTTGCCAGCGTAAATTCGTCCGTCGGATGCACGCGCATCAACCGAGTTTCCCCGCTTTACGGCGACATGTCCGGCCGTCATGATAATACCGTTTGAGACGACAAAACCGCTGCCGGATGTCAAAGCGTCCGGCGAACCGGAGGCCTTCGATCCGGCGCGTTTTTGCTGTTCATGGACGACCAGCGTTACATAGCTGGGCCCGGTCTGAGCCTGCAATTGTTGAATGTGACTGGAAATCACGCCGCCTGCGGGCTCGGCAGCTGCATCAACATCAATAGTCCGGGGTTCAAGCAGCGCCTGATTCGTGTCACCGCCCACACAACCTGCGAGCAGCAGCAAAAAAGCTAGTATGCAGTCTTGTTTCCGCACAAATGACCCCAATTGAAAATCGAAAATCTGTGAACCTTATCCATACAGACTCAGTTCGGTTCAGGCCAGTCAAATGTCTGCAACACCAAGGCAAATATGTGACTGTTTACGCGCTGCCTCGGCGGCAGATTGGCTGTCAGACGCTTTTTTTCGAAAGTGTTGCAAAATAGACACACCCACCTAAGTCAAATATTCGACTGCTCAGTACACGGCTGTCACAAACCGGCCTGCAAATCGGCAAATTGTGAATTATGAGCGTTTTGAACCTGGAGGCCTCGACCAGAATCGAACTGGTGTAAGCGGATTTGCAATCCGATGGATAACCACTCTCCCACGAGGCCATCGTGGCGGACGGTTCATGTCCGGGCGGCGTCTTATAGACGACACTGAACCGGGTTACAACGCCTGCTTTCAGGCAATGTTACCGGTTTTCACATGGTATAGTGGTGTATCGGATAACAAACGGGCTTGGCGAGACCGCCTGAGTTGGGTATTCAACCGTAATGGCGACTTTTTGCAAATTCGCAAAGGTCGGAGTTTTGGCGGTGTTCGCCGGTTGAGGATCAGGAGCTAGCATGATCGATTACGACATAGCGCGCGAGAACATGATTGAATCCCAGGTTCGTCCAAACGGCATAACTGATGCCCGGCTGATTGAGGCGATGGCGGAAATTCCGCGGGAAGTGTTCGTGCCAGAGGATATCAAATCGCTGGCATACATGGACGAAGATGTGCCGTTAAGCGTCGGAAGCGATGGTCGGAGGCGCCATCTCATGGAGCCGATGGCGTTTGCCCGGCTGCTGCAGGCCGCAGCTATTCAGCCGGATGAGTGCGTGCTGGATATCGGGTGTGCTGCAGGATATTCGTCCGCCGTACTGTCCAGACTGGCCCAACTGGTTGTGGCGGTTGAAGAAGATGCGGAGCTTGCCGAAGCCGCCAACCAGAACCTGCTGCGGTTGCAGATAAATAATGTGGCCGTGTTCAATACGTCCATGCATGAAGGCCATCGCGCCGAGGCGCCTTATGATGTCATTGTGGTGAACGGGAGAGCCGGTGAAATTCCCGACAGCCTGTTATCGCAACTGGCCGACGGCGGGCGTCTGGTGGCCGTTGTGGGTGACACCGATACGGCGCAGGCGATGGTTTACACCAGGGCAGGGGATGTGACCGCCCCCCGATATGCCTTTGATGCCAGCATTCCTATGCTGCCCGGGTTTGAAAAAGCGGATCCGGGATTCGTTTTCTAGGGGTGTAAACAACTGTCGCAGTCTCGACGTTTTTGCTGAGTATTCTCTGCCGCATCGGTTACACTTGGGACCGATCAATGATTCTTGCGTGAAATCAGTTTTATGTCCGATGGTCGGCTGGGTCTGAACCGTAGTGTTAATGTTTCGTTAACCATAAAACTCCCATAACGAATGGGGCAAAATTTTCAGGGGCTCGACTGTGGTTTATTTGAAACGTTCAAGGTTCAGACTGCAGGCCAGTTGGCTTACTGCGTTGTGCGTGGCTGCCACTGTGGCTATCCAGGGGTCAGCGCCGGCCAGCGGAGAAACCATCGCGTCTGCCCTGTCGAAGGCCTATATCGGCAATCCGCAACTTAAAGCCGACCAGGCGCGCCAGCGTGCAACCGATGAGCAGGTACCGCAGGCGAAGTCCGGGTGGCGCCCGACCGTGACGACCAGCACGGAAGTATCCAAGAGTTATCAGGACAATTCACTATCTGGAAAATCTGATTTTCTGACGCGCAGCTTCAATATCACGTTGTCGCAACCGGTGTTTGACGGGTTCCGTTCTGAAAACGCGTTGCGGGAAGCAGAAGCCACGGTGCTGGCCGGCAACCAGAACCTGCTGTCAGTGGAGCAGGAAGTTCTGCTGAACGGCGCAACTGCATACATGAATGTTATCCGTGACCGCGAAATTGTCGGTTACCGTCGCAAGTCGGTGGAAAATTTCGATGAACAGCTTCGCGCCGCAAATGCGCGGTTCGAAGTCGGCGAAGTGACCCGTACCGATGTCTCCCAGGCCCGCGCAAGGGCATCGGAGGCAAGGTCGGACCTGGCCGTTGCGATCGGCAATCTGCAAACTTCGGTGGCGAACTATATCCGTATCATCGGTGACAAGCCTCGTCGCCTCAGATTCCCGCGGTTATCGCCAAGAGTGCCGAAAACCCTGCGAGCGGCAATTAATATATCCGGCGAAACAAACCCGCAGATACTGGCGGCAGCGTTCAACGAAGAAGCGGCCGCTGCGAATATCGGGGTGCGCAAGTCCGATCTGCTGCCAAAGCTGAATTTTGAAGCCCTGTATCAGGTCTCCAAGAACGCAACCAGTACGTCGGGCACAACCGAAACCGGCGTTATCCAGGGGACACTGTCGGTTCCGATCTATCAGTCAGGTTCGGTCTATTCGCGGATCCGCGAGGCCAAGCATACCGCCAGCCAGCGCAAGCTACAGGTTCTGGATGCTCACCGGCAGGTTCGTGAACAGGTTGTCAGTGCATGGCACCTGCTGAAAGCTGCAACGGCTACAATTGCGGCCGCCAATGATGCGGTGGCCGCCAACCAGGTCGCACTTGATGGTGTTCGCCAGGAAGCCCAGGTTGGAACCAGAACAACACTTGATGTGCTGGATGCGCAAAATGAACTGGTGAATGCCCAGGTTGCGCTGGCAAATGCACGACGAGACCGGATTGTCGCCGGTTACCAGCTGGTCGCGGCAATCGGACACATGACGGCCGCCGATCTGAGACTGTCGGTCAATATTTATGACCCGCGCCGCAATCTCGAAGAAGTTCGTGACAAGGCATTTGGTGCACGGATCAATACGTCTGAGTGAGACGCTCTAGAGTGTTTTGGCCCTGGTTACCAAGGCAGGCAGTTTCATAATTTGCAGCAGAAACTGTCGACAAGTTGGTGATTCGCAAGGCGTGGGCTTGTGCAATAACACTAAGATGTCAATAATCAGGCACGGCTTTCACAATATTGATTCAGAAATCGCATGCAGATCATGGGCAAGCAGGACAGCAAACCGCCAGACGGGACTTCTGTCGATCAGCTAATGTCTTCCATCCGGGAGGCGATAGAGTCTGATCCGGACAACCAGGTGGCTGTGCCCGTCAAATTGCCCGTGAAGCCGATTGGTGCTCCCAGGGCACCACGCTCAGCGGCTGGGCCGGCAGCAGAAAAGCAGGCTGATTCTACTCCGGTGATCCATATTGCAGAGCCGCTTGCATCAGAGGGTGACGAAAAGCCCGGTCCGGGTTATGTTTCTACTGACCCGTACCGCTATCGTCATTCTTTGGAGACTTCACCTAGCTATATGTCCTTACGCAATCGTCTCGCATCATTGAAATCAAGAACCAGGTCCGGCACCAGCCGGTCTATGGCCAATCTGCTTGGCGGGGACGTTCGCCAGGAGGAAGCCCGTGCGCGCGATCTGCAGCAGCAAATGTTGTCAAATGAGGTGAATGGGGCAGAACCGGAGACAGATGCCGAAACCGGACTGCGGAACGGCATTTCTGAAGAGCAGGCCTATGTGGATGAATTCATCACCGGGGATATCTCGTCGGGAACTGCATCCTATACACCTGATTACAGCGATTGGTCGCTTGAAAACTCGCTTGTCGATGTTGTCCCGCAGGACGCCGATGATGCAGAGCAGGACATGGCAGTTCCGCTTGTAACAAAAAAGCAGATTACTATTGAAGACCATGTAGAGATTGCAACCGGCACAGACGCCGAACCCGAACCCCAGGTTGAACTACCGGATGAACACGATTTGTCCTCTGATGACGCTGCCGGTGAACCGGACTTGCCGCTTGAGGCCATGATCCGTCAGGTCATTGAGCCGGAACTTGTTATCTGGATCGACCAGCACCTGCCGGACCAGGTTGCCGCCGCCATGCCTAGTGAGGAAGCGTTTACCGCCATGATCCGGCCGATGATTGAACAATGGCTGGCTGACAATCTCAGCCCGATTGTTGAAGTAGCCGTGCGCGAGGAAATAGCCAGGATTACCGGCCTCAGACGGTGAGGGCGGCGTTGATTGCGCCGGTGCTGTTGCAAGTCGTGAGCGCGTAGTGTTTAACCGCGCTACAACCTGACAATTTTTCCAAAACAGAATCCAGTATCTCCATGCTCGACAAGCACTTTACACCCGCTGATATTGAAGCCCGTCTCTACGAAGCCTGGGAAGCCTCTGGCGTGTTCCGCGCCAATCAGACACCTGACGGTGATCCGTTCAGCATTGTTATACCGCCGCCGAACGTTACCGGCTCACTGCACATGGGCCACGCGCTGAACAATACGGTGCAGGATATCCTGTGCCGCTTTGAACGCATGCGGGGCCGGGATGTGTTGTGGCAACCGGGACTGGACCATGCCGGCATTGCCACGCAGATGGTCGTTGAACGCCAGATGATGGAACGCCAGGAACCGGGCCGTCGCGAGATTGGCCGGGAAGCGTTTCTGGAAAAGATCTGGACGTGGAAAGCCGAGTCAGGCGGCACAATTATCGGCCAGCTGCGCCGCCTTGGCGCGTCGTGTGACTGGTCTCGCGAACGTTTCACCATGGATGAAGGACTGTCCAAGGCTGTTCTCAAGGTGTTCGTCCAGCTTTACCGGGAAGGCCTGATCTACAAGGACAAGCGCTTGGTGAACTGGGATCCGAAACTGCTGACCGCGATTTCCGACCTGGAAGTGCAGCAGGTCGAGATGAACGGCAATCTGTGGCACTTCAAGTATCCGATCGAGGGCGAGGCAGACCGCTTCATCACCGTTGCCACCACGCGGCCTGAAACCATGCTGGGCGACAGCGGTGTTGCGGTTCACCCAGATGACGAGCGTTACAAGGACCTGATCGGCAAGAATGTCGTCTTGCCGCTGGTCGGGCGCTTGATTCCCATCGTGGCAGATGAGTACGCCGATCCGGAAGCGGGCTCCGGCGCTGTGAAGATCACACCGGCGCACGACTTCAACGATTTTGAAGTCGGCAAGCGCAATGATCTTGCCAGGATCAACATCATGGAGGTTGATGCAAGCATTGCTCTTGATGGCAATGAAGATTTCCTCGCCGGCGTGCCGGAGAGCGATGAGCTCAAGGCGACCATTGCAGCGTTGCACGGCAGAGACCGGTTTGACGCGCGCAAACAGGTTGTCGAGATGTTCGAGGCGCGCGGCCTTCTGGAGAAAATCGAGCCACACACGCACATGGTACCGCACGGAGACCGAGGTGGCGTGCCGATCGAACCGTTCCTGACCGACCAGTGGTATGTGGATGCCGAAACACTGGCCAAACCTGCCATCGAGGCGGTGGAGCAGGGCGACACGGTGTTTGTTCCCAAGCAATGGGACAAGACCTATTTTGAGTGGATGCGCAACATCCAGCCCTGGTGCATATCGCGCCAGCTGTGGTGGGGTCATCAGATCCCGGCCTGGTATGGCGAAGACGGCACCGTATTTGTTGCCGAGAACGAGGCGCTGGCAGAAGAACAGGCGGAATCCCACTACGGCCACAGGGTCAAACTGGACCGCGATGAAGACGTGCTTGATACCTGGTTCTCATCTGCGCTGTGGCCGTTCTCCACACTGGGCTGGCCGGACAATACTCACGAACTGCAGCGGTATTATCCGACCAGCACGCTGGTCACCGGTTTCGACATCATCTTCTTCTGGGTTGCGCGCATGATGATGATGGGACTGCATTTCATGGAAAAGGAGGACGGATCACCGCAAGTGCCGTTCGACACGGTCTATATTCACGCGCTGGTGCGCGATGAGAACGGCCAGAAGATGTCAAAGTCGAAAGGCAATGTCATCGATCCGCTGGAACTGATCGACGAGTACGGCGCGGATGCGCTGCGCTTTACCCTGGCAGCCATGGCAGCACAGGGGCGCGACATCAAGCTGTCGACGCAACGGGTTGAAGGCTATCGCAATTTCGGCACCAAGCTGTGGAATGCGGCGCGCTTTGCCGAAATGAATGAATGTGTGCGGGCAGACGGATTTGATCCCGCGCAATGCAAAGTCACACTCAATCGCTGGATTGCCGGCGAAGCTGCACGCACCAAGGATGCAGTTACGGCGGGTATTGCTGAACATCGCTACAACGACGCGGCCGGTGCGCTGTACAGTTTCATCTGGCACACGTTCTGTGACTGGTATGTGGAACTGTCAAAGTCCGTCCTGAACGGTGAAGATGAGGCGGCGAAGGCAGAGACCCGTGCGGCAACCGCGTGGGCACTGGACCAGATATTGTTGCTGCTGCATCCTTTCATGCCGTTTATCACCGAAGAGTTGTGGCAGCAGACCGCTGGTGAGACGCCTCGTGACAGCATGCTGGTACAGGCGTCATGGCCGGAGTATCAGGGGCTGGATGCGCCAGATGCATCAGACGAGATTGACTGGGTGGTTCGCCTGATTACTCAAATTCGCTCAGTGCGTTCAGAAATGAATGTGCCTGCCGGTGCGAAAGTGCCGTGTGTGCTGGCTCACCCAGGTGATCAGTCAAAGGCGCGGGCAACCGCATGGATGGCCGAAGTATCCAGACTTGCCCGGCTGGACAGCCTGACTTTTGCAGATGACGTGCCGGAAAACTCCGCTCAGATCGTACTGGACGAATCTGTTGTTGCCTTACCTCTGGCCGGTGTTATCGACTTCGGTGCGGAAAAAGCCCGGCTTGAAAAAGAACTGGAGAAGACCGCCAAGGATATCGCGTCAATCGATGGCCGGCTGAACAATGCCGGCTTCGTCGCCAAGGCCCCGCCGGCGGTGATCGAGGAAACCAGGGAACGCCGTGAAGAGCTGGATGTGAAGGCCGGCCAGGTCAAAGAGGCAATCGCCCGCCTGGCAGCGATGGGGTGAGGGTAGCTTTTCTCAAGCCAGGCTATCTCGTCGGCCAGTTCCAGGCAGGTTTTTCAATCCCGTCCACGACGGTTTCGCCGAGTTCCTTCTTTAACTCGTAGCTGGCGATGCCGGCTTGCCTGTTGAGCGCGTCGACCAGCTTGCCGGCGTGTGACACCACGATCACCTGTGACTTCTCCGCAGCCTTCGAGATAAGTCTGGCCAGCGGGTCAAGCAGGCTTGGGTGCAGGCTGGTTTCGGGCTCGTTCAAGACCAGCAGAGGGGCCGGGCGTGGGGTTAAGAGCGCGACGGTCAGCAACAGATAACGCAGCGTGCCGTCTGAAAGTTCGGCGGTCCGCAGCGGTCTGAGCAAGCCGTTTTGATGCATCATGAGTTCGAACATGCCGTCGTTGATCGACAGTTCAACGGAACTGCCCGGGAAGGCGTCTTCAATGGCCTCGTCGAGAGCATCCGGATTGCCGATCTCGCGGATAGTCTGAAAGGCGGCTGCAACGTCTGCGCCGGTCGAGGCGAGCGTCGGCGTCCGGGTGCCAAGCTGCGGCGTGCGCGCCGGGGCATCCTGGTCGGTTCTGAGATGATCGTAAAACCGCCACTGGCGCATGCGCTCGCGGATTGCCAGTAGCTCAGGTGCGCTTTTCGGGTCAGCAGCGTGGGTCATCATGCTGTCGAAACTGGCAAGATTGGAGATGACTGGCGCACGGGCTCCTTTTTCAGATAACACCTTCACGCCGGGTCCCCTGCGACCGGCAATTTCATTTGAACGGCGCAAGGTTTCACCAACCCACAGGGCTTCGGCCTTGATGCCCGGATCTGAATTGAACATTGAGGTGCCATCCGGCTGCGGCAGGCCGAGATCAATGGCGTAGCCGTAATCCTGGTCTGCAAAACCCAGTTTGAGACTGACCCGGTCGCGCCGAACCGTTCCCTGAACCGGCACATGACCTTGTTTCATGGCACGCGAGATGGTTTCGGGACCGGCCCACAAGGTTGACTGCAATCCTCCTTCGCGCGCCAGCGCACCGATCACGCCGCCTTGTGCCACATCCGCCAACAGTCGGATGGCTCTGTACAGGCTGGATTTGCCGCTGCCGTTTGCGCCGGTAATCAGCGTCAGCTGTTCCAGCGGAAGTACCAGTTCGCGAATCGAGCGGTAACCTGAAATGGCCAGGGTAATGATCATTGTTGTTCGCTTTGCATGGGTTGATGCCTGCCTGCCGGTTTGCGGCAGGGTCGGGACGGATGTTTGGAATGTCGACTTCTATCAGCTTAATCAACTGACTTGATTTGCGCAGTATGCGTCGTTAATTGTCAGACGAGCATTATGCCGGCCTGGTTGGGGAACTCAATTGCATTATCGTCCGGAGGTAGATGGTCTTCGCGCCGTTGCGGTTGTACCTGTGGTCCTGTTCCACGCGGGCAGCGGCTTGTTTGCAGGCGGGTTTGTCGGTGTTGATGTCTTCTTTGTCATCAGCGGTTATCTGATAACATCCATCATTCTTGAAGATGTGGAAGCCGGTACGTTCAGCTTCCGCCGGTTCTATGAACGTCGCGCCAGGCGTATCCTGCCGGCATTGCTGCTTGTCTGTCTGGTATGCGTACCAACGGCATGGGCGGTATTGTTGCCCCATCAGTTGCAGGAGTTCGCCGAGAGCCTTGTGGCTGTCGTTACGTTCACGTCGAACATCGTATTCTGGCAGCAAAGCGGGTATTTTGCGACTGCAGCCGAGTTGAGTCCTCTGCTGCATACCTGGAGCCTGGCGGTCGAAGAACAGTATTATCTGCTGTTTCCGCTGTTTGTGGTCTTGTGCTGCAAATCCGACGGTCAGAGGCTGCGGACTGCGTTAATAGCCATCGCCGTCGTCAGCCTGCTGGCAGCTCACCTGATGAGCACGTTAGATGCCCGTTCCGCAGCTTTTTATCTTCTGATGACCCGGTTTTGGGAACTGGCCGCAGGTGCGCTGACCAGCATGTATCTACGCAGCAAGAGGCCGCAACATAAGCCCAGCAACATCTGGAGCCTGGTCGGTCTTGTGGCGGTGTGCGCATCGTTCCTTTGGTTTGATCGCTACACGCTGCACCCCGGGCTATACACCCTGTTTCCGGTGGTCGGTTCGGTATTGATCATTGTTTTTGCCGGGCCGGGAACATTGGTGCATTCCATTCTGGCCAACAGGTTGTTGGTAGCTATCGGGCTGATTAGCTACAGCCTGTATCTGTGGCACCAGCCGATGTTTGCGTTTGCGCGTTACTGGCTCGTTGACGATCTCTCAACAGCGACAATAGCTGTGTTGATTATGCTGTCTGCGTGTCTGGCCTGTTTGAGCTGGCGGTTTGTGGAACAGCCGTTCAGGAGCAGCGAAGCGGTCAGCGCAAGGACAGCCGTCGGCAGCTTGCTGGCGGGCAGCTTGTTGCTTGCCGGTATCGGCGTCTACTGGATGTTGCAGGATGGCAAAGCCGGGCGCTGGCATCAGGACGCAGCCTTCCTGGACCGCTATCAGATGGTCAAGCAGTTGCGTCGGGAGCGCTTCGTGAATATCCGTGCAGGCGAGTGCCACTTCAATGGTCGCGGCAAACATCGCAAGATTGATGAATTCATTCAGAATTGGTCATGTGCGCCCAATGATGAAGCTGGGTTGAAGTCGTCCCGTATTGGCGTTTTCGGGGATTCCCACAGCGCCGACAAGGCTGTGGCATTGCGGCTCAATGGAATTGACACAATGCAGATCGGAGCTGCGGGATGTTCACTTCTGCCGCCAGAAAATGAGGCGGGCAGGTGCGCAAAGCTTATTGAACTGTTTCATGAAAAAGCGGCAGTGTACGACTTGTCAACGGTTGTCCTGGCCAACTATTACTCCGGTCGCGAACTCACGCCCGATTACCTGAAACAGGTGCTGCAATACTGGGGTACCCGCTACAGGCGGGTGTTTTTGTTTTCACCGATGCCGAGGTATGGCAGATGGCGTGAAAGTTTCCTGCGCACCAGCAAACCCTCCTTCGAGGTTGACCGTTCCGCCGACCGGAAATTTTTTGAGGCGCTGAAGCAACTGGACGTGCCGGCCAACGCACAGATTATCAACACAGCGCAAATCTTCTGTGCCGCCTGGCCGGAGTGCGACTTCGGCAAATCCGGCAAATATCCGTTAATCGACTACGGGCACTTGAGCGCGTATGGCGCACGGGTTTTTGGGGAAACCTTGTTGTCGACAACAGATGTGCTTGGTCAATAGAGGTTTTGGTTTTGCGATCAATTGGCAGCCGCAGGCTTTAGTCAGTCCTCATAATGCCAGGTCGTCGATACATAGTCGTCGTCCTTCTGCCCGGCGCGTTCGAATGACAGGAAATCCCAATACCCGCAGGTCTCGCCGGGAAATGTCCGGCAGGTGGAGGGTCTTGCAGAATAGATTGTGCAGTTGCGTTGATCGGTGTCGAAAAACTGGCAGATGCGAGAGAAATGCTCGTCGTCCTTGCGGTTCAACAGGCGCTTGTAGCCGTGATCTGAGTGGAGATAGCGTTCTTCGGCCTGTTCCAGGGTGATGCCAAAATGTTTTGCAATGCGTTCGGCGTCGCGCTTGGTGACGTTGATTACCGGATAGGAGCAGCAATAGCCCGGGCATTTGGTGCAATCGTATTTCGGCGTCGTCATTGTCAACAGGCCCTGGTTAGGCTTTCAACTTGTCATAGGCAGCATTGGTCTTGCGCATCTCCGCGACCAGCCATTGCCGGAATGCAAGACCGGTTGCATTGAGCTTCAGACCTTTGCCCCACACCAGCCAATAGCCTTCATCCTCACGTATTTCAATATCAAACGGACGCACCAGACGGCCCGACAACAAGGCGTCGCTGGCGACGATCTGGTCTGCAAGCGCAAAGCCCTGTCCGGCCTCTGCCGCCTGTATGGCCAAGTAGTTTTGAAACAACGGCCCGGCCCAGGCGAGATCTGCATTCTTGCACCCTGCAGCACGCAACCAGTCGGCCCACCATTGCCGGGAATTCTCATGCAATAGTGTGAAATTGCTGAGGTCGTCGGGTTTTTCAGGCGGGTTGTCCCGGATCAGATCGGGCGCGCATACAGGAAACATTCGCGCCTGACATAAAAACTCGGCTTCGACTTCGGGCCAGTTGCCGGCCCCATAGCGAACGGCTATGTCGTCTTCGCCTGAATAGAAGTCCGAAATATACTCTCCCGGGCTGACATCCAGTTCGATGTCCGGGTGAGCGGCATTGAACTTGCCCAGACGCGGTACCAGCCATCGTGATGCAAAGGCGCCGTCGGGCGCCACTGTCAGATGCGAACTGTCGCCCTCGATCATGGCATCTCTGGTGGCTTCGGCAATGGCATCGAATATCGGGGTGAGGCGGGCAGCATAACGCTTGCCTGCATCGGTAAGCACAACTCCTCTGCCGGTGCGTACAAACAGCGGCGTGCCAAGCCAGTCTTCCAGTTCACGCACATGGCGTGAGACGGCTGCATGGGTGACAAAAAGTTCGTCTGCCGCCTTTGTGAAGCTTTGTGCACGGGCAGCAGCTTCAAAGGCACGCAGTTGATTCAGGAGCGGGAGACGGCGGCGCATGGCAGGCCTTTATGAATTTAGTGTTACAATTGCTCACATATAATACGTGATATTTTCTTACATGTCAGGTCAGTATTTGCCGTTTGCGGTGCAGCATGGGTGAGCGCATATATAGTTCATCAAACACGGCCAACCGAAAAGGAGACAGGTTATGAGCTGGATTTTTGAAGCTTACGCAAACGTTTATGGCGCCGCTCTGTTCGGTGGCGCAGCAGCCCGCGGTAATGCCGCATCTGACAAGGCCGGCGCCGAAGGCTGCCGCACCGCGTCTTACCTGGCGTCTTTGCGCTAATATAGCGAACCGTTAAGTCATGGCGTCCGTGCTCCTGGTTGATCAGGACGCGGGCGCCTTTTTCATTGCAGCTTCCTCAAGACAGGTCTTGACGGCGTCGATGAACTCCAGGGCAACGCGTGAACGGTTACCATTGGCGCGTATGACGGCTGCGGCGGTTATTGTTGTCTTTGGGTGGAACGGACGCAGTTCGATGTTCAAAGACGATGCAAAGTGAGCCGAGTAGGGGTCTATGATCCCGACACCAATGCCTGCATTGGCGAGCACGCATGCCGTGTGGCAATACCGAACTTCGGCGCGCGGTGAATGAACCACACCGGCCTCATGAAAAGCCCTGCGAATAGTAACGCCGATATTTGACTCCAGACCGATGAAACTGTGTTCGCTGATGTCTGCCGGGGTTATGACGTCACTGGCGCACAACGGATGGCCGACAGGCATGACGCAAACCAGTTCGCTCTCACCCAGTTGAATGACCTCCAGATCACGGTGGTGCTCAAGACCAAGCACAAAGCCGATTTCCACCGCGCCGGTCTCCACGGACTCCAACACTGTTTCCAGACGCCGGATGTCGTAACGAACTGTGACACCTGGTCGTTCTTCCAGGAAGTCGCGCAACGCCTCAGGCAGCGCGGAATGTCCCAGCGGCGGAGTCGCCGCAACCCGCAGCCGGCCGGACTTGGTGGATCTGAGATCGCGAATTTCGCCTTCTATGTTTCGCAACAGCGCAAACACGGGTTCGACTTCATTGAGCAGCAGGCGGGCTTCCTCGGTCGGTTTCATCACTCTTCCGCTTCGATCAAACAGGGTAAATCCGACCTGTTTTTCAAACTTCTTTATCGCGGTTGAAACTGCGGGCTGGGATATGCCGAGTTCTTCGGCTGCATCAATGGTCGTCTGACAGCGCATGACCGCTTCAAAGACTTCAAGAAGACGCAGGTTCAGGTCGTTTTTCCGATGAATTTTCAACTGGAGCCGGCACCCAGAAGAACCGCGGTCAGGGCTTGGGCAACGGCCATCTGTACCGGATCAACAACCGGAACTGCCAGCGCCTGTTCAAGCGGGAGCCGGTGCCTGGTCATGCCGGCACAGCCCAGTAGCAGCACATCGGCACCATCCTCCTCGACCAGGTTGCGCGCCACTTCCAGTACCCGTGGATAAGCGTCGGCTTCTTCGGCCGCCGCCACACTCAAATGCAGCGGGCGTTCTGCGGCTAGCCGGTTTTCAAGACCGAGTTGACGAATATAGCGCAGGTGTCGCTTGATGGATTGCGGGCCGAGCGCAATCACGCCGAACCGTTCCCCGCGCGACAGGGCTGCCAGAACGCCGCTTTCCTGAATGCCGAACACCGGTTTGCTGGTTGCCTCGCGGCACACGGTGATACCGGGATCGGAATAGCACGCAATCACAAAAGCATCGACGTCGCTGCGTTCAACGACAGTTCGGCGGAGCGGAAGCGTGACTCTTTCCACGTGTTCCTGGGTTTCAATGCCGAATGGTCCCTCAGGCAGCGTGATGCACTCGATGTCGGGGCCGCCGGGTAGGCGCAGCGGGTCAAGCACCTCGGAAAACCCCTTTGTGACGTCATCATTGGAGTTGGGATTGATGACGAGAATACGTCCGCTCGCAGTCATGTCCTGTACCTACAGTATCTTCGCGCCGAAATTGCTGGCCGGGTTGAGTTCACCGGCAAGTTCCGTGGTATATCCGGTTGTGTCAAACGGCGCGCGCTTGAGAAACTGTCCCTGTCCGGGTTCGGCTTTGAGTTCACTGGCATCGACAATATAGCGTCCTCTGCTCAAGACAGTCACTGGCCAGCCGGTCACCTGCCAGCCTTCAAACGGCGTATAGTCCATATTGTCATGCATTGACTGCGCCGTCACCGTACGGGTTTCTTTGGGGTCCCAGATGGCGATATCCGCGTCGCTGCCAACGGCTATGGTACCCTTTTTGGGATGGATGCCGAAAAGCCGCGCCGCGTTGGTGGATGTCAGTGCGACGAAGGTGCTCAGAGAAATCCGTCCTTTCAATACGCCTTCGGAGAACAGTAACGGTGCGCGCATCTCAATGCCCGGCATGCCGTTGGCCACCTTGTTGAACGGCGGGTTTGGTCCTGATGACAGTTTGCCGGTGTCGTCGAAACGGTAGGGGGCGTGGTCAGACGAATACAAATGGAAGGTTCCGGCCTGCAGGTGGCGCCACAGTGCCTTTTGGGTTTGGGTGTTGCGCAAAGGCGGTGAGCAGCAGAACTTGGTGCCTTCCGGATCAGGCCGGTCGAGATCGGATGCCTCAAGAAACAGATATTGCGGACATGTTTCACCAAAAATTTTCTGTCCGTCCATGCGAGCCTGGGCGACCCGTCTTGCGCCTGCATCCGTTGATACATGCACGATCAGCAAGGGCGCATCTACGAAGGATGCCAGGCTGATGCCGCGGTTGATCGCTTCTACTTCGGCGGCCTCGGGGTGACTGACGGCATGATAGCGCGCCTGGGTATGTCCCTTGTCCACAAGCCTGCCCACCATCCACTTGATCATGGCATTGTTTTCCGCATGTACCATGGTCAGTGCGCCGTGCTCACGGGCAGTTACCAGAATGTCGAGCATCTGCTCATCACTGACAATGAGCTTGTCATAGGTCATGAACACCTTGAACGATGTGATGCCTGCGGCAAATGCTTCCGGCAACTCTTCCTTGATGACCTTCTCGGTCGGGTCAGAAATGATCAGGTGATATGAGTAATCGAGAACGGAATTCGGCGCTGCGCGGTCGTCGTATATGCGCATGACATCGCGGACCGACTGGCCCCTGTGCTGGGCTGCAAACGGGATGATGGTGGTATTGCCGCCGAACGCAGCTGAAACGCTGCCCGTATAATAGTCGTCGGATGTCATGGCACCGGTGGCTGATTCCTGGGCAATGTGGCAATGGGACTCCACGCCGCCTGGCAGCACCAGTTTTCCGCTCGCGTCAATTGTCTCGGCAGCTCCATCAAGATTTTGCCCCAGTGCGGTGACGACACCGTCCTTGATGCCAACATCTGCTTCGAAAACATCCGATGCAGTGGCGACCTTGCCGCCGCGAATTATCAGGTCGTAATCTGTCATTGCGCTCTCATTTCCTTACCGCCGGTTATGGTGACCGGTTACATTTTCAAACAGATTTGATGAAGCCGCCATCGTCGCCCGTCTGCCTATCAGTTCAGGACCCATTACTGAGTTCCTCAATCCGCCGTTCCAGGCGTGTGGTCAGAAAGCTTATATCATCATGGTCGGTCTGCGATAATCGCGGACCGGGTGCCCGGGTTGCAGCATTGGCGATTGCGCCACGCCGCCGCAGGATTTCCTTGCGAACTGCCAGGCCCGCACCAAGCTGTTGTTCGTGACGCACCAGCGGCAGGTAGGCATCAAAAATATCATTGGCCTTTTGCCGGTCGCCGTTGCGATAGAGATCGACCACACTGACGAGCATTTCCGGATAGGCAAAGCCGGTCATGGCACCATCAACGCCGCGCTCAAGCTCCATTGGCAGGAACAACCCGCCATTGCCTGTGAGAATTGAAACCCTTCGGGAGCCGGTTTCGGTTTCCAGCTTGCGGACGGCGGACAGTTTGTTGAGACCTGGCCAGTCCTCATGCTTGAGCATGACCAGTTGTGGAAAGTCAGCCACCAGCTTGTTGAACAGTTGCGTCGAGATGTTGACGCCCGTGGTCATGGGAAAATCCTGATAGCAGACCGGTATATCCGGACCCAGTTTTTCAAACACCTGCGCAAAGTAACTGTAAAGCTTGTCTTCGGTCGTCAACCCGCTCGCCGGAGCAATCATTACCCCGCCGGCACCGGCTTCCATCGCGGCATTGCACAAACGTGCCATGTTATCGAGGCCGGGACTGGACACTCCGACAATGACCGGTACCCGACCGTTCACCCGGTTCAGCATATGTTCCAGAAACGTGACGGACTCATCCGGCGCCAGTTTCGGCGCTTCGCCCATCATGCCCAGTATGGTCATGCCGGTGACGCCTTTTTCGAGATAGAACTCGACCAGGCTGTCGGCGCTTGCGATATCCAGTTCACCGGTATCTGTGAACGGTGTTGCGGAGATGATGTAAACGCCGCGTGCGTCTTCAGTCAGTTTTTCCGTCATGTTTTTCCTGCCGGTGATGTGTGGTTCGAGGTATGTGTTTGTGACGTGTCAGAAAAATCTTCCGGCCAGCGTGGTACCGAAAGTTCAAACCGATCATCGGTATGACAATAGTTGTTGGCAACCAGACGCCCAATCGGCTCATAAGTGTTCATGTCGAAATACAGTGTTTCGGGGTCGATCAGACCATCACGCGCGCTTAATGCAACAATCTCGCCGACAGCAAGATGTCGCGTGGGGGTGATCTGCCGAATTTCCCAGGTCCGGCACTCAAGGGCGACCGGTGCCTCGGTTATGCGCGGCGTCCTGATGAGGCGGGAACCGGATACGGAGAGGCCGGCTGCTTCAATTTCGCTGACGTCGGCGGGGAACCTGGCGGCGCAAACCGCCATGGCTTCTGCAAGATGACGGTCCACCAGATTGATCACGAACTCGCCATTGTCGAGAATGTGTCTTGTAGTGTCCTTGACCGACCCGTCCGGGGCATGCTGAAGGCCAAGTACCGCAAGAGCCGGATCTTCGGAAAACACATTGAAAAAGCTGAACGGCGCGGCATTGACTGTTCCATCCGGGCCCAGCGTCGATACCAGTGCAATCGGGCGCGGCACCACTGCAGCAGTGAGGAGCTTGTACCTTTCGTGAGGTGTTATTTTGTCGAAATCTATCTGCATGCAATCATTTCGCCGGAATTTCGACACCGGTCTGCGACGTGATCAGCCCATAGTGTTCGATGCGACGGTGCCGGGCAAAATCAAAGATGGTCTGCTTGCCGAAATTGCACGCATCCAGATCACATGCGTGCACGATCATCTCGTCATTTTCGGTTTGTGTTTCAGCGACGACCTTGCCGTTGGGATCGACGATGACGCTGCCTGCAGTCAACGGATGCCCGTCTTCAATACCTGCCTTGGCTGTTGCGACGACCCAGGTTGAGTTCTGATAGGCGCCGGACTGAACGGAAAGGCGGTGATGGAACAGGCGGTCCTCCAGGCCTTCGCCAGCTCTTTGCGAATTGACAGACGGCGTGTTGAAACCAAGCATGATCATTTCAACGCCCTGCAGCCCCATGACCCGGTAGACTTCAGGCCAGCGCCGGTCATTACAGATGCACATGCCCATGATGCCGCCTTGCGAATGCCAGACGGGGAAGCCGAGATCGCCGGGTTCAAAGTACCGCTTCTCGAGATGCTGGAAGGCACGCTCGGTGTCGTATTCATCGTGGCCGGGCAGGTGGACCTTGCGATATTTGCCGATGATCGTGCCGTCGGGAGATGTAAGAATGGCCGTATTGAAATGCTGTCCCTGCGGGGTGATCTCCGCGTAGCCGACATACATGCCGATGCCGTGCTCACGGGCACGCTGGAAAAGCGGTGCGGTGTCAGGACCGGGCACCTGGTGCTCGAACCATGTATCGACTTCTGCCTGGTCTTCCATGTACCAGCGCGGAAAGAAGGTAGTGAAGGCGAGTTCGGGAAATACGGCAAGGCTGGCGCCGGCTCGATTGGCTTCGTCCAGCAGCGCAATCATTCTGGCAATAACATCGCCACGGCTCTCGGCGCGCTGGATGGCGCCCATTTGAAGCGAGGCAGTCACTACTTCGCGCATTGATTGTTCCTCCGGCTTATTGGTTTTGTATCTTGTTTTCAAGGCGGCTCAACAGTCGCACCACGGGCCACAGCACAATGAGATAAAGCACCGCTGCAAAGGTGATCGGTGAAGCGTTGTAGGTGACGGACCGCGCCATGTCGGCGGCATAAAGCAGTTCCGCGAAAGCAACGACACTGGCAAGAGATGTTAGTTTCACGACCTCGACCGTATTGCTCACCAGGTCGGGAAGCACATTGCGGACGGCCTGGGGCAGGATCACATAGGCCATCGTCTGAGTTGCACTCAGGCCGGTAGAGCGGGATGCATCTGACTGACCGCTCCCAATGCTCTCTATGCCGGAGCGGTAAATCTCACCGTAATATGCCGAATTGTTCAGCAAGAAAGATATGCAGACGGCGGTGAACGGGCTGATCCGGATATCGGCGAACGGCAGGCCTGCGGAGACGAAAATCAACAGGGCAAGAGGTGGGATTGCCCGGAACAAATCGACGAAGACAATAGTGATCCATCGCACGGCGCGGATTGGTGACAGGCTGGCAAGTGCCACGGCGAGGCCACCGAGCAGGCCCATGGGAATGACCACCAGGCAAAGCAGCAGCGTCATTCCGAACCCGCGCAGGATGATTGGCGATGCCTGCATCATGATGTCAAAATTGAAGAACTGTTGCAGGAGAGCGTCCATCAGACTTTTCTCCAGGCAAACCGGTGTTCAATATAACGGCCCAGATAGACCACCGGGACAAACAGTATCAGATAGGCAATTGCCCCCATCATCAGCGGTGTCGCGTTTCCGGAAAACGCCTGCGCGGTTGTGGCCTCGTTCAAAAGTTCATCGACGCCGATGACCATGCCAAGCGCGGTGTTCTTGGTGATGGCGATGGTTCGGTTGGTCAGCGGTGGAATGGTCAGCCGGATGGCCTGGGGCAGCACCACGTTGAGCAGAGTCTGGGTATAGCTCATGCCGGTGGACCGGGATGCCATCCACTGGCCCTTGTCGACTGACAGAATGCCGGCCCAGAAAATTTCCTCGGAAAATGCCGCCAGTACACAGGTCAAAACCAACCACAGCACGATATAGCCGGACATGGTCAAGCCGACATTGGGAAGGCCAAAGTAGAGAATGAGGATCAGGACCAGTGGCGGCAGCGCCCGGCACATGTCGACAAAGAAAATGATGACGAGGTTTATGGGTTTCCAGCCATATGAGCGCAACAGGGCCAGCGCCAGGCCCAGCAGAATGCCGCTCACCACAACCAGAACGGCTATCTGGCAGGTAACCAGAAGGCCTTCCAGGATTTTCGGAAAATACTTGGCCATGACCGCAGGGTTGAAGAAAGTATCGAGGAAGCGCTCGTACTGGGTCATGGTTGGTTCGCCTCAGTGCTCGACTTGCCTGACAAAATCACGGGTCCTTTGATGCTGTGGATCTGCAAACAGGTCTGCTGGGGTTCCTTGTTCCACGATCACGCCGCCATCCATGAAAATGACCCGGTCTGCGGCCGCCTTTGCGAAACGCATTTCATGACTGACGACAACCATGGTCATGCCGGCTTGCTTGAGTTCCGCCATTACATTCAGAACGTCACCGACCAGTTCGGGATCCAGTGCGCTGGTCGGCTCGTCGAACAGCATGATCTTGGGTTCAAGTGCGAGAGCACGCGCTATTGCGGCTCTTTGCTGCTGGCCGCCGGAAAGCTGATTTGGATAATTGTCGATCTTGTCGGCGAGACCGACCCGCTCCAGTGCCGCTTCTGCAATGCTGCGGGCTTCCGCCTTGGGCTTGCCCAGAACCTTGCGCAGGGCCAGCATCACATTGCCACCCGCTGTCAGGTGCGGATACAGGTTGAATGACTGGAACACCATGCCGATGCGCCGTCTGATGGCGTTGAGATCAGCGCCTTTGGCTGTGATGGAGGTACCGTCAACGATGATTTCTCCGGAGTCCGGTTCTTCCAGTCGGTTGCAACAGCGCAACAAGGTGCTCTTTCCGGAGCCAGACGGGCCTATTACAAATACAAGTTCGCTGGGTGCCACATCGATATCGATACCGCGAAGTACTTCGAGCTCGCCGTAGGACATATGCAGGTTGCGAACACTGAGGATCGGTTGCGTCACTTGAATTGCCGCGAATGTGAGTGATGGATTTTAAAACCTGCAGGCGTGTCGTCGGGACACACCTGCAGGTCAATGGAGGTTTTATCTACTTGCAGTTCGGCTGATGCGCTGTTGCATCATAGCCGGCGAGATCAGGCACCCCAAAGCCGGGATAAACCGTCACGGCTGCTGCGTCAGCGGCGGGTGCGTAGCCAAACCATTTTTCATGCAGTTTGGCCATCGTGCCATTGGTTTTCAGACACTCGAGTGCGCTTTCAATGGTCTGACGCAAGGCCTCATCGCCCTTGCGAAACGGAATGGCAAACACCTTGCCTGTCGAGTGCAGGTAGGAGAGTTTCAGTCCGGTGGTCTTTTTGACGGCCCATGCGGTAACCGTATTACCGGCAACATTGGCGAAGGCTCTTCCGGAGACCACCGCCTGAACGGCATCCGCGTTTGTACCGTAGGATTCAACGCTCCAACCGATCTTGCCTTCAAGGTCGCGCGCCCACTTGTCATAGGCAGACCCCTTGTTGACCGCTATTGTCTTGCCTTTGAAGCCTTCAAGAGAATTGACATCCGGCGCGTCTGCCTTCACGGCGAACTGGAAGTCGGTGTTGAGGTATCCTTCGCTGAACAGCATGTTCTTGGTGCGCTCTTCCGTAACTGTTGTCGGTGCCACCAGGAAATCATAGGTGCCGGCCTGCATGCCCGGCAACAAGCCGGACCACTGCGCTGCCGTCAAATCCAGTTTGGCGCCCAGTTCGGTTGCCAGTGCATCGGCCAGATCCACATTGAATCCTTCGACGCCACCGTCGAGTTTGGGCATGGCGTGGGGTGCGAAGGTTCCATCCAGTGCCACTTTATATGTCTTTTCTTGCGCAACGGCGGTACCGCCAACCAACATTGCCACGAGAACGAGTAGGGGGGTGCTAAAGTTTCTCATAAGTGTATCCCAATCAATTGCCAGGAGTATCCCAGGGTGCCAGGAACGCAAAGTTCAGTCAGTGACATCGCTGGATGTCACTGCTTTGCTGACTTTGCGCCACTTTATTGAACCCGCATGACTGGCCGGGTTTCAATTAGTTTTCTATTTTGGTTCGGATAGAAATATAACCATTGGTTATGTGTTCTATGTCTCAGGCATCGCCACAAACGGTTCAGTCTTCCGCTTCAACGACAAAGGCAGGAGCTTCAGCGATGACTGCAATCTCGACCAGCCAGTCAGGGTTCGCCAGACCGGAAATGATCAGCAGGGTCGATGCTGCTTCATGGCCCTGCAGCATTTCATCACGCACTTCGCGGTAAATGGGCACACCTTCCTGTGTCGTGATGTAGACTGTCATTTCTATAATATCCTTGGGGCCCAGTCCCTGGTCAGCCAGGATGGCCAACACATTCCGCCAGCATTGTTCGTGCTGACCTTTCTCACTTTCAGCCAGCTTGCCCTTCAGGTTGACGCCCACCTGGCCTGAAACAAACACAAGGTCCTTGCCGGCGCTGACCCGCATGGCCTGCGAATATCTTGAAAACGGGGCAGGGGCGTCTGTCGTGTTGATTTTTACTGGCATGGGCATGGACTCCACTTACTTGATTGTCGGCTTGAAACGGTATAGAACAAAAAATGAACAAAAATATCTGGCGGGGCTGTGGACAAGGTATCCAGTACGCTGGCAGGGCAGGGGCGAAAAGTCTAGGGTCTGGCGACAAACCGGTTATGAGGAGTGAGCAATATGGCGGGTTCGATTAACAAAGTGATCCTGGTTGGCAATCTGGGCGCTGATCCGGAAATCCGTCATACGCAGGATGGGCGGCCGATCGCCAATCTGAGTATTGCGACGTCAGAGACCTGGCGTGACCGCAATTCAGGCGAGCGCCGTGAAAAGACCGAGTGGCACCGGGTTGTGATCTTCTCCGAAGGTCTCTGCAAGGTTGTGGAGCAGTATCTGAAAAAGGGTTCAAAGGTCTATCTGGAAGGCCAGCTTCAGACACGCAAATGGCAGGACAAGGACGGCAATGATCGTTATTCCACTGAGGTCGTTCTGCAGAATTTCAATTCGACGCTTGTCATGCTGGATGGCAGGCAGGGTGGTGCTGGTGACAGCGGTGGATACAATCAGGACAGCGGTGCCGACTTCGGCCGCTCAAGCCCGATGCAGCGTCCGCAAAGCGGTGGTGGTGCACCCAAGGGCGGCGACGCTCCCTCATTTGCCCGGGATGACATGGATGACGAGGTTCCGTTTTAAGGGAAGACCAGGCTCATCCCTGGGCGAATTTGTAGATTTGAGCTGATTTTCTTAACCTTTCGGCAACCATGTGGAGCTTCACGCGTTGGTAACCATGGATAATGCTGCACTGCGGCATTTTCGACTTCGCTTTGCCACAAGATGAGCACATTTGGTGCTCAAACGTGTCGTCAGGGTAAAAATACTGAACTGACTTCCTGGTTGCGAGACCTGCAGGGAGTGAAAATAAAACCGGGGTTTAAATAAATGAAGAAGTTTGTGATCGCCGCTGCGTGCGGTGCGTTCATCCTTGCGGCCAATACGGGTTCAGCATCGGCAGGCGAAATGCTGTCTGCCAAGGAAATCAAAAAGTTTATTCCAGGTCGCGCCAAGGCGAAAGTCATGGGATCGAAAGTCACCATGCGCATGAACCGTGGTGGATCCCTGTCAGCCAAGTGGGACGGTGAGCGCGACACTGGCATCTGGCGCGTGACCAAGAACCAGCTTTGCATCAAGTTCAAGAAGTGGATGAATGGTGCAACCCGGTGTTCGGCAGTTACCAAGTCAGGCAATTCCTACCGTGTCGCAGGCATTACGTTTTCAAAATACTAGCGCAACATGGGTTCAAATGGACGCATGAAGTTGCTCTGACATTCTGAATGCGATCGGCTCAGGGTGCCTCAGGTCTCAGGTCGGCTTCAGTTGGGACAGCCAGACTTGTTCAGTGTGATGTTCGCCTGACTGGATTTCAATGAACAGGCGTTTCACCTCCGGGTGGGTTGTGCGGATGTCGCGTTCAAGGGCATAGATGGCATCCTCAAGCGTGCCTGTGTCCATATCATCACGGACATCCAGCGAAACGGCCAGCAGGACATCTTCAGGCCCCATATGCATGGTGCGCAGTTCGTTGATCTGGTTGACGGCGTCAGACGCGTTGATAACGCTGTTGAGGCTGGCCGAAAACTCCTCCGACACGGCTTCTCCGATCAGCAGGCCCTTGGTTTCAAAACACAGGAAAATTGCGACGCTGCCCAGCAGCAGTCCGATGCCGATGGACGCCGCACCATCCATCCACGGCAGGTCCAGATACTCAGCCGCCAGCAGCCCGGCAAAAGCGATCACAAGACCCGCCATGGCAGCGGCATCTTCAAACAGTACGGTAAACAGGCCAGGATCCTTGCTCTGGCGGACAGCTCGCCAGACCGGAACCTTGCCCCGGCGCCGGTTGAATTCCCTGGCGGCGATGAAAAAGGCGATGCCTTCAAACACCATGGCCAGGCCAAGGACAACATAGTTGACGATCGGGGAAGTGACGGCCTCAGGATGCATGACCTTGTGAATGCCCTCGTAGAGGGAAACGCCGGCACCGACCGAGAAAATCAGCAGCGCAACCACAAAGGCCCAGAAATAAAGCTCGCGGCCATAGCCGAACGGGTGGGTTTTGTCAGCAGGGCGTTCTGATTTTTTCAAACCGTAAAGCAACAACCCCTGATTGCAGGTGTCGACCAGAGAATGGATGGCTTCCGACAGCATGGCCGATGAGCCGGTGTAAACGGATGCTGCAAACTTGGTGCAGGCAATTGCACCATTGCCGAGCAGGGCTGCAATGATAACCTTCTGCGAACTTCCTGACGCCATGGTGTTTGCCTGATCCGGTTTTGTGATTTGCGGGAGGCTCACAGGAGCCGCTAAGATTCGAATAGAGATCGCGTGCAAAAACTAGGGGAAAGCCCATGAGGATACAATGTCTGGTACAAGCAATGGTTGTTCTGGTTATGATGACAGGTGCCGGGATTGCCGGGGAAGCTGACGTTGTTGATGCCAAGGCGTCCAAGGCATCTGATGGCACATGGACTTTTGATGTCACGGTAGCGCACGCTGACGAAGGCTGGGACCACTATGCAAATCGTTGGGATGTGGTCGCGCCCGATGGTACCGTACTGGGGACCCGTACGCTGCATCATCCGCATGAAACAGAGCAACCTTTCACCCGGTCACTGCGCGGCGTGAGCGTGCCGGATGGGGTTGTATCCGTGACGATTCGAGCCAATGATTCTGTTCACGGAACCGGCGGCAAGGAGTTTTCCGTCGATCTATCGAATTAGATCAGTTTTACAACGTTAAAACAATAACTTACGGCGCTCGTTTTAATCCCAGCAAAGATTGTGGCAAAGTTGCTTGCAGTCGCCATATTTGCTAGGTTTCCAACGATAGAATCGCATTGTTGTCACGCCGCTTCGCGCAGGCGTGACACGCCACGAGGAGCCGCCGCTTGAGCGACGACAACGAGATCACACCGCCACCTCCACCACCCATGGACGAGGCCGGCGTAAGCAGCATTACAATCGAAGACGAAATGCGCCGCAGCTATCTTGATTATGCGATGAGCGTGATCGTCAGCCGTGCGCTGCCTGATGTTCGCGATGGTCTCAAACCGGTGCACCGGCGCATCCTGCATTCGATGAACGAAAACGGCTATGACTGGAACAAGCCGTACCGGAAATCTGCCCGCGTGGTGGGGGATGTCATCGGTAAATATCACCCGCATGGTGACCAGTCGATCTATGATGCGCTGGTGCGCATGGCGCAGGAATTTTCTCTGCGCCTTCCCCTGATCGACGGGCAGGGCAATTTCGGCTCTGTTGACGGCGACCCGCCGGCTGCCATGCGGTATACAGAAGTGCGCATGGCCAAATCGGCCCATGCACTACTGGAAGACATCGACAAGGATACCGTTAACTTCCAGGACAACTACGACACCACGGAAAGAGAACCGTCGGTCCTGCCGGCGCGGTTTCCAAACCTGCTGGTAAACGGGGCAGGCGGTATTGCGGTTGGCATGGCGACCAACATTCCACCGCACAATCTGGGTGAAGTTGTCGATGCGACAATCGCAACGATGGAAAACCCCGCGATCTCCATGGATGAGCTCAACGAGATAGTTCCGGGACCGGATTACCCGACCGGCGGTATCATTCTCGGACGTGCCGGGATCCGTCTTGCACAGACAACAGGACGTGGATCGGTCGTTACCCGCGGCCGCGCCACCATTGAAGAAATCCGCAAGGATCGTGAAGCGATCATCATTCACGAAATCCCCTACCAGGTAAACAAATCCTCGATGATCGAGAAGATTGCCGAACTGGTGCGTGACAAACGGATTGAGGGCATTTCCGACATTCGCGATGAATCTGATCGTCACGGCATGCGGGTGGTCATCGAGATCAAGCGTGACGGTGTTGGCGATGTGGTGCTGAACCAGCTCTACAAGTACTCACAACTGCAAACGTCGTTCGGCGTCAATTCAGTGGCGTTGACCGGCGGTCGTCCGGAAGTGATGACGCTTAAAGACATGCTGGTGGCATTTGTTGCTTTCCGGGAAGAGGTTGTCACCCGGCGCACCAAGTTCCTGCTTAACAAGGCCCGCGACAGGGCACATGTCCTGGTCGGACTTGCCATTGCCGTTGCCAATATCGATGAAGTCATTGCGCTGATCCGGGCCGCGCCTGATCCGGCAACGGCCCGTGCCGGCCTGATGGGCCGTGACTGGCCTGCCAAGGACATGGCACCACTGATCCGCCTGATTGCCGATCCGCGCCACCAGTTAAGTGAAGATGGCATGTACCGCTTGTCGGAAGAACAGGCGCGCGCCATTCTTGATCTGCGGTTGCAGCGCCTGACTGCCCTTGGACAGGACGAAATCGGTGAAGAGCTTGAAAAACTCGGCACCGAGATTTCCGACTATCTGGAGATTCTCAGGTCGCGGGCACGGGTTCAGGCAATCGTTCGTGATGAACTGATCGCCGTAAAGGAAGAATTCGCGACGCCAAGGCGGACTGAAATTGCCGATTACCTCGGTGAAGTTGATGATGAGGACCTGATTGCCCAGGAAGACATGGTCGTGACCGTGTCACACACAGGCTACATCAAGCGGGTTCCGTTGACGACCTACCGGGCACAGCGGCGCGGCGGCAAGGGCCGTTCAGGCATGCAGACCAAGGATGAGGATTTCGTCACCCGGCTGTTCGTGGCAGATACCCACACGCCGGTTCTGTTCTTCTCGTCACGTGGTATGGCCTACAAGATGAAGGTCTGGCGTCTGCCGGTGGCAGCTCCGCAGGCCAGGGGTAAGGCGCTGGTCAACCTTCTGCCGCTGGAAGAAGGCGAGCGCATTACCACCATCATGCCGCTGCCTGAAGATGAGACGACATGGGCCAACCTGGACGTGATGTTTGCGACAACCCGAGGCACGGTGCGGCGCAACAAGCTGTCGGACTTTGTGGAAGTTCGCCAGAACGGCAAGATTGCCATGAAGCTGGATGACGGTGACGGCATTGTCGGTGTTGAAACCTGCATGGACATGGATGACGTGCTGCTGACCACCGCGAAAGGTCAGGCCATCCGTTTCAAGGTAACCGACGTGCGTGTTTTCGCGGGCCGCAATTCGGTTGGTGTGCGCGGCATAAACCTGGCTGACGGCGACGAGGTTATCTCAATGACGGTGCTGCGTGGCTTCGATGCCACGTCTGATGAACGCGTTGCCTATGTCAAGATGCGCAGGGCCATGGAAGGCGATGATGGCGAAGCCGGCGATGTGGAAGATGAGGCAAGTGCAGATGCCGCCATTGACCAGGAACGCTACATTCAGATGGGCGCAGCCGAGCAGTTTATCCTGACGCTGTCAGAAAACGGCTTTGGCAAACGATCATCTGCCTATGAATACCGCGTCACCGGACGTGGCGGAAAAGGCATCACGGCAATGGCGGTTAATGATCGCAATGGTGACCTGGTTGCGTCATTCCCGATCGAGGAGACCGACCAGATCATGCTGGTGACAGATGGCGGCCAGCTGATCCGCTGCCCGGTCAATGATATCCGCATTGCAGGCCGTTCGACCCAGGGCGTTACAGTGTTCCGTACCGGAGAGGATGAGAACGTTGTTTCAGTCAGCCGGATATCGGAAGACGTGAACGGCGATGACGACGATGATGCGGTTGAAGGTGGAGATCCGGCACCGGATAGCGCGCCTGACGGCCATCCTGATGATGGCACGCCTAGCGAGTAAACGGCGTCAAGCTCACGTCACGCCGGATCGCGCGCGGAAAACGGGGTGAACCGTCGCTATTGTGACCGAGGCACAACAGGTTGTGTCGGCGTAACTGCTTCATGACCTGAGCCTCGCGTCGCTTGAGGTGTTTGGATGCACCCCATGCAATCACAACGTCGCCCCGCTGCCGTCTGATCCAGCCTAGCGCGCGATTGATTGCCTGATCATTGAGAAGGTCGGCTGCTCCATCTGTCGCGGTCAGTTTTGTAGAGTCGGCCTCGATGACCGCACTCAGATTGACCACGCCATGCACGTCGTATCCGTGTCGACGGCTTATATTGGTGGTCATGGTCGTGGTGGCATCATTAGTGGTTTCATTGGCCCGGCTCGGGTTCATCATGATCCACAAAACGTGCCTGCCTGTGTCACCGGTGAGGTTGCGGCGGAGCCAGTAGCGGTTTTTTCCGCTGGTCGAGAACACCGCGAGCCGGTCTGTCATATTGCGAGGCAGAGAATTCATGTTTTCAGGTTCTATCCGGCTTGACGAATGCTGGAAACTGTTGATTGCTGGTTACCGCAATTTGAAGAGGCAGCCATGACCATATTAGGAATCCCTATCGAACTGTATGCGGCCTATGTGCTTGCCTGCACGGCCGTCGTTATTGTTCCCGGACCGTCAGTTACGGTGATTATAGCCAACTCCCTGCGCCACGGTGTCAAGGCAGGATTGCTCAATGTCGCAGGCACCCAGGCAGGCTTGGCCATCATGTTGCTGGTCCTGGCCACCGGCCTGCAGTTCATCGTGGAAAGCCTTGCACAAGTGTTCGATATCATCAGATGGATCGGCGCCGCCTATCTGATCTGGCTCGGGGTCAAACTGCTGCGTTCAGATGGAAACATGGGCAACGTATCCGAAGTGCCGCGAGCCAGCGGTTCGTTTTTCTGGCAAGGGTTCCTGGTGGTGTTGTCGAATCCGAAGGCGCTGTTCTTTTTCGGAGCCTTGATCCCGCAGTTCCTGACCACCGGAGGCAATGCTCTGGCCCAGACCCTGTTGCTGGGTGCCACATTCATCGCCGTCGCCACACCGCTGGACTCCAGTTATGCATTTCTGGCCGGCGGTGCCGGCAAGTGGCTGTCACGCACTCGTGTCAGGGCACTCGAGGTCGGCAGCGGACTGTGCCTGATCGGCGGCGGTATCTGGCTCGCGCTTGCCCGCCGGTAGGCAAACCGGGTGAGCAGACCCATGGCAGGTTCGCTCACCCTGACCTGATTATTGGCTGTTCAGAGCGGCTTCCATTTCCATGTCCCAGAAGGCGGCCTCGATCTTGTGGCCGTCCAGGTCACGCAAGAAGCAGCCATAGTAGGGTTCGCCGTACTCTTCGCGTGGGCCTGGTTCACCTTCACCGGCAGCGCCATGTTTCAGTGCCGCGTCATAAAATTCATGCACTTCCTGTTTCGAGTTGGCCCAGAATCCGAAATGTACTCCATTGGCGGTTGCAGCAGGTTTTCCGTCAATCGGTGACTGAACCCAGAATTCGGGAAATTTCTTGCCGAAGGCGAGGGCATCTTCGTGCTCCATTATTACTCCGGCACCGATAGTGGCCAGCACTGCCGTGTAAAATGCCCTGGCTTTTGCGAAGTCGTTTGTTCCAAGCGATACATGCGACATTATCGAGGGGTTTTCCATCGTCTCATCCTCCTGTTGGCGATGCTTCAGATCAAAAGCGCTGCCATTGTTTTTACCGGGTCATGACAGCCTGATGGTCTGCAAACCGAGTGTGTCAACTTTAGGGTTCAAACTGAACCCATGTTGCTATAAGTGTCATCAACCATGACACGCATTGGATTTTACCCGGGAAGTTTTGATCCTGTCACGTTCGGACATCTGGACGTGATTGCGCGCGCTGCACGTTTCCTGGACAAGCTGGTCCTCGGCGTCGGGGTTCACCACGGCAAGGCGCCGTTCCTGGATACCCCGCTTCGACTGGAGCTTTTGAGCCGGGCCTGCGAACCGGTGAGCAACGCGACCGGGTGCGAGATCGCGATTGAAACCTTTGATGGTCTCGCAGTGGATGCGGCGCGCAAGACGGGAGCCGGTATCATTGTGAGAGGCCTTAGAGATGCCTCGGACTTTGATTATGAGGTGCAGATGGGGCAGATGAATGCTGGCCTTGCACCTGATATTGAAACGGTGTTTCTTGCGGCAAGTCCTGCAACACGGATGATCGCATCATCCCTGGTCAAGCAGATCGCAAAAATGGGTGGAGATATATCAACCTTTGTACCCGAGGCAGTCAATTCAGCTGTTCTTGAGACCCTGAAAAACAAATAACTGCAATTCCCTGGAGAATTATGTTGAGAAAAGAACTTGGTGCGGCATTTGCCGGAATTTGCGCTGTGGCAGCACTCACTGTGACGCCTGCACATGCTGCCGACAAGATAGTGATGGATTTGAAATGCGGCCCGGTCGTGATCGATATGAGAAGTGATATCGCGCCAAAGCACGTGGCCCAGATCAGGACGCTTGCCGCCAAGGGATTTTATGACGGCATTGTGTTTCACCGGGTGATCGACGGGTTCATGGCTCAGACCGGCGATCCGACCGGAACCGGAACCGGCAAGTCCGATTTGCCGAACATTCCTGCCGAGTTTTCATCAGAGCCCTTCAAGCGCGGTACCGTCGGCATGGCGCGGTCCAGCAGTCCGGACAGCGCAAACTCGCAGTTCTTCATCATGTTTGCTCCCGGTGACTTCCTGAACGGAAAGTATACGGTTGTGGGACAGGTGGCTTCGGGCATGGACTGCATCGACCAGATCAACAAGGGTGAACCACCGGCAAATCCCGACAAAATCCTGAAGATGAGCGTCAGGTAAGCCGGTTTTTTCAATATAGATATCGTTTCATTCATGGACGCAAAGAAGGAGAGCCTTGTGGCCGATCTAGATCCAGAAAACACACTCATCATGGACTCAACACAGGGACGCGTTGTCATAAAGCTGCGCCCCGACCTGGCACCGGGCCATGTCACACACATCAAGGAACTGGCCCGCGAAGGTTTTTATGACGGCACACCGTTTCACCGTGTCATAGACGGTTTCATGGCGCAGGGCGGCGACCCGACCGGCACCGGAACAGGTGGATCGGAGAAGCCGAACCTCAAGGCTGAATTTTCCAGTGAGCCTCATGTGCGCGGTACCGCTTCCATGGCACGCTCAAGCATGCCTGATTCCGCCAACTCCCAGTTCTTCCTGTGCTTTGGTGATTGCGGCTTCCTTGACGGCCAGTACACCGTGTGGGGTGAAGTCGTAGAAGGCATGGACAATGTCGACAAGTTCAAGCGTGGCGAACCGGTTCAGGAACCTGACCGCATTGAGAAAATGCAGGTTATGGCCGACGCCGGCTAATACAGCAAAACCTGGCGGCGACTTGGATGAAAGTTGATCTGTTTGATTTCGAGTTGCCGCCAGACCTGATCGCCCTGCGGCCTGTAAGCCCGCGTGATGCGGCGCGGCAATTGATTGTTCATCCAGACGGACATGTGTCTGACAATCTCGTTTCCAACTTTGCGGAACACCTGAAGCCGGGTGACGTGCTGGTGTTTAATGACACGCGCGTCATTCCAGCAAGGTTGAACGGGGTGCGGACCGGGCGTGGTGACAGCGAACCGGCCATTGAAGTGACACTGCATCAAAGGGTTGCGGATGCAACCTGGTTGGCTTTTGCCAAACCGGGCAGGAAGCTCAATGCAGGTGATCACATCAGGTTCTCGGATGGTCTGGTTGCCCAGGTGCAGGCCAAGAACGAAGGCGGCGAAATCGAACTGGGGTTCTCTCTCTCCGGCGCAGACCTTGATGATGCCATTGCCGCACACGGCATCATGCCGCTGCCGCCCTATATAGCCTCGAAACGCCCGACAGATGAACGCGACGCTGACGACTATCAGACCATGTTCGCCGCCCGTGACGGTGCTGTCGCGGCACCGACAGCCTCTCTGCACTTCACCGACAGCCTGATGAAACGGATCACCGAGCGCGGGGTGGCCCATGAATTCGTCACGCTGCATGTTGGAGCAGGGACATTCCTGCCGGTCAAAGTGGACGAGACGGCTGAACACAAAATGCATTCGGAATGGGGTGAGGTTGACCCGGGAGTTGCAGACCGTCTGGCTGCTGCCAGGGCCGCGGGCGGGCGCGTCATTGCCATCGGCACAACCGCGTTGCGCCTGCTGGAGAGCGCGGTGGGTAAAGACGGACGGCTGCAAGGCTGGTCAGGGGCGACGGACATTTTCATTACACCGGGTTATCGGTTTGCCGCAGTGGATGGCCTGATGACCAATTTTCATCTGCCGCGCTCGACCTTGTTCATGCTGGTCAGTGCGTTCTGCGGGCTGGATACGATGCAGGCTGCCTATGCCCATGCGATTGCCAATGGCTATCGTTTTTATTCCTATGGCGATTCAAGCCTGCTATGGCCTGTTGCACAATGACTGATACATTTTCATTCACCCTGCACAAGACAGATGGCCTGGCGCGTCGGGGAACTGTGCATACCGTGCATGGTGACATCCGGACACCTGCCTTCATGCCGGTCGGCACCGCGGGCACGGTAAAGGCATTATATATGGAGCAGGTGCGTGATGCCGGCGCAGATATTATCCTGGGCAATGTCTATCACCTGATGCTGCGGCCAGGCGCTGAACGTGTCGCCAGGCTCGGGGGGCTGCACAAGATGACCGGATGGAAAGGGCCGATACTGACTGATTCAGGCGGCTTTCAGGTCATGTCATTGGCCCAGTTGCGCAAGCTGACCGAAGACGGTGTAACATTCCAGTCCCATATAGACGGATCAAAACATTTTCTGAGCCCGGAACGGTCGCTGGAAATTCAGCGTCTGCTGGGGTCGACAATTCATATGCAACTGGATGAGTGCGTGGCGTTTCCCCATGCGCCTGAGGACGCGGAGCGTGCCATGAAACTGTCGCTGCGCTGGGCGGCTCGGTCGCGAGAGGCATTTGGTGATCAGCCGGGCAGGGGATGTTTCGGCATTGTGCAGGGCGGTGCCGATGCAGCGCTTCGTGAACAGTCTGCCAAGGGGTTGGCCGATGTCGGATTTCACGGTTATGCGATTGGCGGATTGGCTGTCGGTGAGGGTCAGGAGATAATGCTGTCGACTATCGAGGCGACGCAACCGCATTTGCCGCACGACAAGCCGCGCTACCTGATGGGCGTCGGTACACCGCTTGACCTGCTGGAAAGCGTGGCGCGCGGCGTCGACATGTTCGACTGTGTCATGCCGACCAGATCAGGCCGGCACGGGCAGGCTTTCACCAGCACCGGCAAAATGAACCTGCGCAACGCCAAATTCGCCGAGGATCAGCGCCCGCTGGATGAGACCATCGATCATCCGGCGTTGCGCGACTATTCGCGCGCCTACCTGCATCACCTGGTTCGGGCCGGAGAGATCCTTGGCATGATGATCGTATCGTGGGCCAACATCGCTTATTATCAGCATCTGATGGCCGGGATGCGCAGCGCAATTGATGACGATCGCTTTGAGGCTTTCCGGTCCGATACCAAGGCGAAATGGGACGCTGGTGATCCGCCCGCGCGGTAAGTTTACTTCCTTGAAACGGCAGGTGTTGTTGACGCTTGTGCCATGGGCATGCGACATAACCCTGATCTCATTTTTTGCAGGAGTCTTACCAGATGAAAATGACCGGAGAAGAAGTCATTGCAGCACCCCGCCAGGCGGTATGGGACGCGCTCAATGATCCGGAAATCCTCAAACAGGCCATCACCGGTTGCCAGGAAGTCAAAAAGAAATCCGACACTGAGTTCGAGGCCAAGGTGGTCGCCAAGGTTGGGCCGGTCAAGGCTTCGTTCGTTGGTAACGTGAAACTGTCGAAACTGAACCCGCCGCGCAGCTATGTGATTTCCGGTGAAGGCAAGGGCGGTGTGGCCGGGTTTGCCAAGGGTGGTGCGACAGTAAGGCTGAGCGACACGGGCGACTCGGCAACCAAATTATCATATGATGTTGATGCTCAAGTAGGCGGGAAACTCGCCCAAATTGGTTCCCGACTCATCGATTCGACGGCAAAGAAAATGGCCGCGGATTTTTTCAAAAAATTCAATAAAATTGTTAGCCAAGGTTCAGAAGATACTGACATGACAAAGAAACCAACTGCGAAGAAAGCGGCAGCCAAGAAACCTGCGGCAAAGAAACCGGCTGCGAAAGCAGCGAAACCGGCCGCTACGAAGGTGGCTGCCAAGACCGTTGCGGCAAAACCAGCGTCCAAGGCGACAAAGGCCGCGGCCAAACCGGCTGCGACGAAGGCAGCAGCGAAGAAGGCGGCGCCAAAAGCGGCAACCAAGCCAGCTGCAAAATCCAAGTCTGCGGCAAAAACGGCTGCAAAATCCACAGCTTCTGCTGCCTCGAAGACCGCTGGTGCGGCCCGCAAATCTGCGGCTTCTACTGCCAGCGCGGCAAGCGCTGCGGCGAGTGAAGCTGTGTCCAGTTCGGTCAACGTTGCAAAGGAAGCGGCCGGTGAGGTGGCTTCTGCGGCCAAGTCGACAGCGTCCAGTGCAGGACAGATGGCGGAGAAGGCCAAGGATAATGCCAGCGACAATATTCCGCCGCAGGTTAAATCCATGTCGGGAATGTGGACCTGGGTGATGATTGCCGCCGCTGCCGGCCTTGTTCTTCTGTGGGCCACCGGCAAATAACCGGGACGCCAAATTTCGAATTCTTACCAGATGTTAACCATGTTTGCGTTTTATCGCTGATACGGCTTACATTTCATCGGGGGGTGTCTGCTGTCGTGTGGAAACACTGGGGGGCAAGGTGAACAGTATGGCGAATGGCGAGCAGCAGAACGCGCAGAATATATATGCGGCGTTGAAGAGCGGGCGAATGGCGCTGGTATCCACCGCAGCCTTCAGCTTTATCATCAACCTGCTGATGCTGACCGGCCCGCTGTTCATGCTGCAGGTATATGACCGGGTTTTGAACAGCGGCAGCATTTCAACCCTTACCGCCTTGGTGTTGCTGGCAGCAACCCTCTACATTCTATACGGGTTTCTTGAGTTTATCCGCAGTCGGGTGATGGTGCAGATCGGACGCCAGCTTGATGAGGGTTTGCGGGGCCGCGCCTTCGACATGATGGGGTTTCATGCGACCAGGGGAAATCCGCAGGTTCGCAACGCGCCGATCTCGGATTTGCTGACGGTTCGCCAGTTCGTATCGAGCCCCGGACCGTTTGCCTTTTTCGATATGCCCTGGGCGCCGGTGTATCTGTTTGTAATCTATCTCATGCACCCCTGGCTGGGAATCGCTGCGGCGGTAGCGATCGTGATCCTGTCGGTGCTGGCGGTGATCAACAACCGCATAATGAAGGAACCCAGTGCGGAAGCGCAGAAAGCCATTGCCCAGGCACAGGTTATGTCTGATGAGAGTTTGCGCAATGCAGAGGTCTCCAGTGTGCTTGGTATGTCCGACGTTCTGCGAAATCGTTGGGAGAGCGTCCAGTCGACGGCTCTGGACGCGCAAACGTCGGCTTCAAATCGTGGCGGCCTGATTTCGTCCATGTCGCGCACGCTGCGGTTGATGTTTCAATCCGGCATGCTGGGGCTTGGTGCGCTGCTTGCCGTGCAACAGGAAATTTCCGCAGGCTCCATGATTGCCGCATCTATCATTATGGCTCGTGCGCTTGCGCCGGTCGAGCAGGCGGTGGCGCACTGGCAGCCCTATCTCGGGTTTCGCCGTGCATGGGCACGACTGTCGGAGCTGATGAAGCAGACCCCGGCACCTTCAGAACCAATGCCGTTGCCGGAACCGAAAGGCGCGCTTGAGCTTGAAGGTGTGAGCGCGTTTGTTGCTGATAGTGACAAGCCGATCGTTTTCAATGTGTCGTTCAAGGTAGAGGCCGGCACCGGCCTCGGTGTCATAGGCCCGACCGGGGCCGGCAAGTCGACGCTTGCCCGTGCCATTGTCGGAGCGTGGCCGAGAATGCGCGGCAAGGTTCGCCTCGATGGGGCTGAGGTGCGGCAGTGGGATCCGGTGAGCCTGGGCAAACATCTCGGCTATCTGCCACAGGATGTTGATTTGTTTGAAGGTACGGTGGCGGAGAATATTTCGCGATTTGAACCGGAGGCTGACCCGCAGAACATCGTGGCTGCAGCCAGGCAGGCGGCGGTGCATGACATGGTCCTGAAACTGCCGGATGGATACAACACCCGGGTCGGCGCCGGCGGGCACCGGCTGTCTGCCGGTCAGTTGCAGCGTATCGGTCTTGCCCGTGCCATGTATGGCGATCCGGTACTGCTGATCATGGATGAGCCAAATGCCAATCTTGACGCTGATGGCGAAGCGGCGCTGGTGCAGGCCGTAGCCAATGCCAGAAAAAGGGGCGCAACCGTGATTGTGGTCGCCCATCGCCCAAGTGCCCTCGCCGCCATCGACACACTGTTGATGCTGAAAGACGGCAAGCAGGTGGCGTTCGGACCAAAAGAAGAAGTGCTTGCGAAAGTCCTGCAGAACGGCCCGGCGCAAGGCGAGAAGCGTGCGCCGGCGCGTGCAACAGCTCCAGGTGCCATGCAAACCGCCAGTACTCTATCGATTGTATCCGACACAGGAAAACAGCCATGAGCGAGAGCACCAGCAAGTCTATGCGACGCTACCAGTGGGCAGGTTTTGCCGGCATAATTGTCGTCATGGGCAGTGTCGTCGGCTGGTCTGTGCTGACCGAAATTCGCGGCGCGGTGATTGCACCCGGCACCATGGTCGTGGACGGCAACACCAAACGTATCCAGCATCGCGACGGCGGTATTGTCGCTGACATCAAGGTGCGCGACGGCGAAATGGTGAAAGCCGGCGATCTGCTGATCACGCTTGATCCCACTGATACCAAGGCTGAACTGGGTATCATCGACACCATCCGTATTGAATGGGTTGCCAAGGCAGCCCGACTGCGCGCCCAGCGCGACGGCAAGGACAAACTGGTGTTTGGTGAAGAACTTGAAGCCCGGCGTGACGAGCCGACTATCCGCCAGTTGTTATCCGGCCAGGAAAACCTGTTTGCCTCGCAGACAGCTTCACTGAAGGGCAGGACCAAACAATTGCGTGAACGCATCGCGCAACTTAACCAGGAGATCAACGGTGTTGAAGCGCAGCTCAGGGCCAAGGAGAACCAGAAGAAGCTGATTGAAAAGGAACTGACGGCGATGCAGGACCTGCTCTCCAAGGGACTGGTTCAGGTTACCCGGGTTCTTGGGCTGGAGCGTGAGCAGGAACGCCTTGCCGGTGAAACCGGCCAGCATCAGGCAGAGATTGCCCGTGCACGCGGTCAGATCGGTGAGGTGGAAATACAGATCCTTCAATTGCAGGATGATGCACTGACAACCACGCTGACTGAACTGCGTGAGGCCGAGGCCAAGATCGCGGAGTTCGATGAGCGCCGGATCGCCGTATCGGCCAAGCTGAAGCGGATCGAAATCCGCTCACCACGCAATGGCTTTGTGCATCAGCTTGCCGTGCACACCATTGGCGGTGTTATTGCGCCGGGTGATGCGGTGATGATGATCGTGCCGGAGGAGGATCCTCTGGTGGTTGAGGCCAATGTGCGTCCGCAGGATATCGACCAGGTGTTTATGGGGCAGGAGGCGATCATGCGGTTTCCGAACGCGGTCTCAACCGTCACACCGCAGATCCTGGGACGGGTCAGCCTGGTGAGTGCCGATCTCAAGCAGCCTGAGCCCAGCCAGCCGCCGTTTTACACCATTCGGCTCAAGCTGGACGACAAGGAGAGGGCCAAATTGAACGGTCTTGAACTCAAGGCGGGCATGCCGGCGGAAGCTTATATGCAAACCAATGGTCGCAGCCCCTTGAGTTATCTGTTGAAACCGTTTAGGGACCAACTCAATCACGCGTTCCGCGAACGCTGATTCAGGCAACAGCCTGAAACTGACCCCCGCCAGGGGGTTGTATACCTGCCGGTTTTCAAACGTTTCAGACGTCAAATGCCGGCTTTTGGGAGCCCGTAGCTCAGTTGGTAGAGCAACTGACTTTTAATCAGTAGGTCCACGGTTCGAACCCGTGCGGGCTCACCAAATAAATCAATGACTTAACTCATGTTCAACGTGAACAAGAAGAGAACAAATTCGGCGAATTTGACGCGTTCGGCGCCGAACGTTCGGCGGAAATGGTTCGATGGTCATTTGATGACCGGCTATAAAAAGTCATAAGCATCTGTAATATAGAGACAAATCAAAAAGGTGAGTTCTGCAGACCTACTGATTATTGATCAGTAGGTCTCGAGTTCGAAAATTTACTCGTCGAAAACCTACTTAAGTTGTTCAAATAATTGCGAAAAGTGGTCGATTCGGATTGTTTGTCGAATTTTTTGTGTAGTGAAAAATTGATGGAGGCGCAACGATGTTGATGCGCAAATTCTTTGTCATCCCTTTTAAGATCCGAGTAAAGGTGCCAGATTACGTAGCACACCACCCGTGTACATCAAGTTGGCATTTGAGCTAACAAATATTGGAATTCGTCAAATGGCAAGCGGCTTCGATTTTGGATGGGTTAATGCTCTAAAACTACCTGCAAAAGTTTTTGCCGGCACATTCCTTGCCTCAATTTTTACCCTTATACTCAATTCTCAAAAATATATAGATCTCGATTCCTTGCACTTGAGCGCTAAATTGGTAGTCGTGCTCTTGGCTGTTTTTTCTGGATTCCTATGGCTGGCTGCCATCTTTGATTTTTTTAAAGAGCGTACAATCAACAAAGAGAAGGTGAATGGTCTCGCAGTTCGAAGGAAACTTCGGCAAACCGAGAAAGCGACTGCTCAGAGGGAAATGGAGCAAAAATTGATTGGGCGTTTGAACCATCTATCTGCAGAGGAAATTCACTATGTTGCCAAATGTCTAAAAGAGGGCAGTCCCTCGTTTTATACTTGGGCGGACAGTCCGGCAGTGGGGCAATTGTGTGCAAAAAATCTGGCTTACAGTACCGGTGGATTACATCATGGAGATCACTATCCATTTTCCTTTTATGATTTTGTTTGGGATGCCATTCTTGAACGTCAAGATGAGTTTGTTGAGATAGATAACGACAACAAACAAAAGCAGGCAGAGCAGGAAGAACTAGAGGGGTGGCCTCGAGGTCGGATCAGATGATGAACCAGTGAGGTATGGTTATCGGCAGATAACCATTCATTAAATTTGGCTTTGTGTAATTCGGGGCAAATGGGGCAAAAACGTTCGGTTTTTGACTGTTTTTACACGGAAACCGAACAGCACTTAAACCTAACCTATTGAAATCATTGAACAACGTTTAGACTTTTAATCAGTAGGTCCACGGTTCGAACCCGTGCGGGCTCACCAAAAACTCCAGTAAAAACAACGCAGTAACGAAAACAAAGGTGGAACAAATTCGACGCCGAATTCGTCGAACGTTCGACGATGTTCCCAAGTTAGTCTCAGCCATTGCCGGCAATGCCGCCAACAGTGTTACCACGCTTTCAGTGTTGCAAGCGCTGCCGCTGGTAGTGGTGCTGTCTGACATGCTTGCTCCTCCGCTTGTTCAAGTTAGGTGATAGCAATACCGTTCATTCACGTTTGGAGGGGTTGCTGTTGCACAAGATTGAGTGCGTTGCCGCGAAGGTCCGCAAAGAGCCCATTGCTACTCTTTGCCATTTGATTGAAATTGCTATTTTCAGGACAATGCGTGAGTGGCATGGATATTCAATACATCAGGTTACAGAGCGGTGAACAATTACCATCGATGGAAGGCTTCTCACCTTTCAAGGCAATCGTTGTTGTCGATGGACCAGTTGAACGTGATTGGCAGCGAGCAGCTAGCGAATGGCTCGCAAAGTCTGGCTGCCTGTATATGTTGGCACATGGCAGAGATTGCAGTTCTTGGGATGATAGTGTCGACTGGGCCAATATTGAACAATTTGGGTTTGGTGAAATACCTGATGACAATTTTATTGTGACGACTTGGCATGAGAATGAGTCACTTCCTGATGTCGTGGAGTTCGCAGAGGTAGCGGCTTTTCACCCAACCGTCGAAATTGAGAAACTGCTGTTCTTTCACATTGGAAATGTTGACCGAGAGGACGAAATTAGAAAGCTTTTTGATAAAGTATGAACGGTAGCTATGTCCGCACTGTTGCCATTCGCTCAATCTGGCCGGGTGGTGATGGTTCGTTCGACGACTTGTGAAGTGATTGGAGTTGAAACGTTCGATTTCCGACTGATTCTGCACGGAAATCGAACCCATTCAAAACTTAACCTGTTGAAAACATTGAATACTTGAAAGACTTTTAATCAGTAGGTCCACGGTTCGAACCCGTGCGGGCTCACCAAATATTTCAAGCATTTAACTGGCAATCTCTGGAGTGTTGTTACGACATAGGTGCGCCTTATTTATACTCGGCCGCTTTTTTCAACTCGCCTGCTACTTTTGATACACTTCCGAGCGCGACCTCAAAATGCTCTTGATCAAGTTCTGTGAGAGCGCATGGTTCGTCTCCTACATTTGGTGAGATGCACTTAACCAACTGAGGCGGGCTGAGCGCAGAACCCACTAGACAACTGGGTCCGGTATTGCTTCCAAATACGACAGGTGGCATATTCGACCGAACACGGAAAGTATTGCCGCACTTGAGAGACATGTTCCTTGAAGGTCTGATATTACTTGTGAAGTTCATTGGGGTTTGTCTCTTCTGTGTGTTTCTTGTGGGCTTTGGCTATGCCTTACAATCAATAGTTCAAAACTATGGATTCATGTCCGGGGTTATTGCTCTCGCTGCTTTCGCGGCAATCGGTTTAACGTTCAACTGGTGGTTTGATAGACGAGAAAAGCAGCGGCGCTCCTAACGATATTGCCAACCCTGCGGACCATTGCAGCATTGATTGGCGCACGTAGATTTATGTCCGACAACATCCGCAGCAACACCTTGGCTTCATCGCCTCGAGATTGCGTAAGGACCTTTACGATTTCGCCGTAAAACGGGTCTTCGCAGGCAAGGTTCTTCTCTGGTGTGTATTTCGTGAGCACTTGGGGTATGCGTTTCAATGCCAAGACGGCTGACCACTGGATAGATGACTGCCTGCGCCACCTTCTGCGAAATCACTGATTGTTCTTTGGGCAGCTGTTCGGATTGCTGTCTTGGAATTGACCGCAATCGAGGCACGTAATTCTAGACCAAGTGTTTTACGGTCAGTCTGTGTGAACAGCCGTTTTTTAATCAGTAGGTCCGCGGTTCGAACCGGTGCGGGCTGACCAAAAAATTTCATGCTTTGTCCAGGTTAGCCAAATTTGTAGGTTGATGCTTCGTGCGTCTGACTCCGGGACCGGATGTCAGTGGATCAGTTGGTCCTGCATGATTTTTTTAATCTTTTTGCCATCGTAGGGCACACCCATTTTTCTGAAGAACGGCTCTATTGACTGAGGGTTTTCCGTTAGTTGTTCGTAGGTGTTGATGAACGATCGGTCCGGCCGTTTCCAGTGGTAGAGTTCAAACCTTTTATCCAGCTTTTCAAGCAGTGTCATGACCTTGTCAGGATCGCGTTGCGCCCACCAGGCCGAGTTTGCCACGTCTGAATGATTTCGGGTGTTGAACAGGAAATAGGGATTTGGAAATGTCTCGAATATCCAGTCCAGAAACGAAAACAATTCGTCATCAAGTTTGTCATATCTGATCTCCTTGAATCCAATCCATTTCTGTTTGGGGCCGGGATTGAGGATCTGATTTATGAATACCTCGGCCAACGCTGCACTGTACTGTGTCGGATTGATCAGGTTCGCGCCATGCCAGGGACTTTCAGACGGCAGTTTCCATTGACCGAATTCGTTGCGGGTTTCACTGGCACACAGGGCACTTCGGTACAACATTTCAAGCGCGCCGCTGTTTTCACCTCTGAAACACATGCCGGGAATGGTCTGCATGATCCTTTGCAACAAGGTCGATCCGGACCGTCCATAGGTCACAATAAAAACGCAGCCTTCGATCTGGTTTAACTTGATGTTCCCCATTTTGTTTCTCATCACGGCCTATTGACCCTAATTGTCTGTTGTACTGGTGCGTTGCCTAGGCATCGGGTATGGGGGCCAGTTTGCCGGCCCAGTAAACCAGAAACAGAACCGGCAAGCCCAGGAGCGCCGTGATGACGAAAAACCCTGGATAACCGGTGGCCGTGACGATCGAGCCGGAATACCCGGCCAGCGCCTTGGGCACCAGCAGCATGATGGAACTGAACAGGGCGTACTGGGTGGCAGTAAAGGTTACACTGGTCAGGGCGGAGAGATAGGCGACGAATGAGGCAACGGCAAAACCGGCAGACAGATTATCGGCTGTGATCACCGCTATCAACAGATTGACGTTGGCACCCTGGGTTGCCAGATAGGCAAACAGCAGGTTACTCGCGGCCGCCAGTACGGCGCCGATGAACAATCCTCGCATGACACCGATACGGCTCGCCAGGATGCCGCCCAGAAAGCCGCCGGCGATGGTGGCAACCAGGCCGTAGAATTTGGAGTAGGTTGCGATCTGGGCGATGTCGAAACCCATCTCGAGATAGAACACGTTTGCGACCGCTCCCATGACAATATCGGCAATCCGGTAGATGCCGATGAGAGCCAGGATGACCACGGCCGCCTTGCCGTAACGCGCGACAAAATCGGTAAAAGGCTCAACGTATGATTTGCGTGCCTCTGCTGCCGGGACAAAACGGAATTTGGCAAGGCAATAGAGAACCAGTCCGGCAGCACCCAGGCTGACAAACAAGCGGATGGTGTTGAAAAACAGTTTGGTAAAGGGCCCAAGGTCCTTGGGCGTATCCGGGAACAGGTTGAACATGGCGATCAGGCCGGCAACGCCGGCAATGAATGCCAGAAACAGTTTTAGCTGAACCACCTTGTCGCTGGCGACGTCTCCACCCACATCGGGTTCCGGCGATAACAGCGTGGCAAGGATGCCAACCAGCATGAACCCTGCCATGATCCGATAAACTGTCGTCCAGGTTCCGGGATCGTAGGTTTCAGCTCCCAACCAGGCGGCAAACCACAAAGACCCGGCACCTGCTGTCAGCATGGCAACGCGATACCCGGCGACATAAGCTGCCGACAGGAATGCCTGCATGCGCGGTGGAGCGGATTCAATTCGGTAAGCGTCGATGACAATGTCCTGGGTGGCGCTCGTAAATCCTATGGCGACCGCGCCAACAGCAGTCCACACGAGCGATGTCGCAGGGTCAGTGGCAGCAGTGAACAGGATTGCCGCCATGATGCACAGTTGCGAAACCAGCAACCATGCCCGGCGGTGGCCCAAACGCCGTGCCAGGAAGGGCAGGGGGATCCTGTCTATCAATGGAGACCAGACAAACTTGAAACCATAGGCGATGCCGGCCCAGCTGAAAAAAGTCACCACGTCGCGCTGGACACCGGCCTTGATCAGCCAGACCGAGAGGGTGGAGAAAACAAGTAATATGGGCAGGCCCGAAGAAAAACCCAGCAACAACATGCGCAGGGATCTGCCACTCAGCAACAGGCTCAGTGTCTCCTGCCAGCTATCGGCTCTGCCGACACTGTCGGTCTGCATTCAATTACCCGGATGTTGTTGTGAAACCATCATTTGCCTGATGTCGCCTAATGATTCTATTCGTTGGGCGAGATTGGCATAGGCAACGTTCCTTTTCCAGTGCGCGTGGTTCAACACACGTTGCTGCCTCCGTCGTTCCCGTGGCAACCAGGGAGTTTTTCCTGTGGGCGGACCCGCGCGGTTGCTGCGCCACATTCCGAGGGCAGCTCTATTTGAGCACCCAGGCACGCCAGGGCAACTGGTAAATCAGAATAGCCACGAATGAGACCGTGTAAGCAATGTTGAAAGCCGGGTACTTTTTCCAGCTGAGGCAAAGACCGTAAATGGCCAGCAACCAACCAAATCCGTAGACGGGCGCAGGCAGGTAAGTGGTAAAAATGAAAAACAACAACAGGTAGTGACCAATTCGATCGGTGATGCCACGACCTGGAATGAACACCAGACCAATGGCGTACTGGATCAGCAGATCATACCAGGTGATCACCATGCCAAGTGTTCGAATTCTGTCGGTCGACGGAAGCGCAACTGCGCCGCCCTCAAATTCAGTCATTGGATTTCGAAGCCTGGCACCCAGCTCATACGCTGTTTCGGCGACGGTCTTATCGATGCCCAGAAGGTGGCCGAACGCCTTGAAACGCTCGTCAATCAGCAGCCTCATCTCAAACATCTCTCCGGACATGTAAGTCGGTGAGATGGTTTTTTGCACTGCTGCGGCACAGAAAACGAAAACCAGGAAAAACCGACCATGCCAGGCCAGAATGGTTTCGCCAAGCTTGCTGTCCGATACACTGACGGCAAGGGTCACGACATACACCCAGTAAAGAGTAAGGTATTTGTGGTTGTCAGCCGCAACCCAGCCATCAACAAGAGCAACCGTGTTCACAACAGACAGGACCAGCCACATCAGCTTGCTTTCCAGCAACGCGGGGCGCAGCACAACTGCCAACAGGGCCAGTTGTACGGTGATTTTCGCCAGTCCATCCTCGAAACCCCAGTACACGAGGAGGAACAGGGTCGCTCCTGCAATGAACTGGACCTGTGACAGCCGCTGGAATGCCGCGCCGGTATCGATGGTCAGTTGTTTTACGTAAGCGGCCGCGGTCATAGTTTGGGCACCGCCCCTGTGCCGGGAGCGGGTTCTGTTACAGGACTGGAAGCGGGGTCACCGCGTTTGTCATCAGCCACCAGCCTGACGGTCCTCTTGCGGGACGTCCTCAGGAGCCTGTCACCGGGATCATAAGAAAATTCCCACAGCTCGATGATGATCGGCAAATCGAGTTCCGATGCGGCAGGTCTATCATCTCTGGCAGATGCCACGATGTAACTGGTGCTGCCTGCGCCCAGCGGCTTTCCTGACTGGTCAAAACGGGTGACCTGGTTTGGTTCTCTCGAGGCGGAAAAATTTGTATGGCGCAAAGACGCATCCAGCGTGTTCAGGTTGCGCTCGGAGGGATAGTACATTGTATTCAGGAGCATGTCATTTTGTTCAGATGTGAGCTTGTTGATTAGAATACGCTTCTGATCCGGCGTTTCGATGAAAACCCGTACATATCGCGCCAGAGTATCCGCGCTGGCAAACATGCCCATGCCGCCGCCTTTCCAGGTGGAAAGATCGTGATAGGTGCTCAGGTACAGTTGCCGGCCTGCGACGAGTAATGCCAGGGTCGGGATGGCCAGGAACAACAAAAAACTTCTAGGTGACAAAAAAGAGATGGAACCGCTCCGGTGAGAGTATTTTCATGAACTACCTTATCGAAAATGATAGTCGAAAAATGTGCCCGCTGGCCACCAACAGTTTTCACCTGGAATTTTTTTTGCGCCATTCCAGGAACGTTTCGAAATTGTTCCAGTCGCGAAATCCTTCGAACAGCTCAATCTGCCGGTCCCGGGTTATATCAATTGCCTTGGCGTCATCAGCCGATGTGCCGGCGACGGATACATCCTTTCCGGGTGGCAAACAGGGGCCGGATATGCACTCAAACCGGCTGACATCAAAATTCATTTCACCGAAAACCTGGGTTTCAAGCACGTAGACAGTGCCATCGAAGCTGATGAGTTTGCCCGAAAATTGCTGTTCGCCGCCTCGCAGACGCATTGTAACCTCATTGGCAAAGGCCGCAGTGATCGTGGCGCTGCCAAGGGTCAGGATAACAAGCACAAACCGAATGCACCGAACCATTTTTAACCTCCGTTGCGTGAACACCACCAGATCGTGTCGGTGTTCGAAGTTGCTCTAGCGGTTTTTGAATTTTGACCAGATCCGGTCGTACGCCTTGGAAACTTCCACCGAATCCGAAGCGTATACTACCGCCAGTTTTTTCATCACATCGGGAGGTGGATAGATCCCGGGATTGTTTTTAATCTCGGCTTCCACGAACTGCTTCGCAGCGCTGTTGGGTGACGCGTACTGCAGGAAATTGGTGTTCGCAGCGGCGACTTTCGGGCGCATGAGGAAATCGATGAATTTGTAAGCTGCTTCGACGTTGCGTGCCTTGCCGGGGATGACAAGCCGATCAAACCAGAGCAAACTTCCGGTTGTCGGCACGTGGTAGGAAATCCTGCCTGACCCGTTTTCTGCTGCAGTGTCCCGTGCTGCAAAAACGTCGCCTGAATATCCAATGGCAACACAGTATTTTCCTTTGGCTACGTCATCGATAAATCGATCTGAGGAAACCGCAGTTATGTATTTCGATACTTTTGATAGTCCCTCATCAACCCGCTGCAAATCCTCTGCCTTGATGTCGAGAATATCACCGCCGAAATAGGCAACGAGCATTGGTATCAAGTCGCTGGGTTCGTCAATGAAGGCCAATCCGCACCTGGACAGGTCCGCAGCAATTTCGGGATCCATGAACAAGGACATATCGTTCATGTTCAGGTTCGGCCTGACCTTGCTCACCATTGTTTCATTTACCGCGATGCCCACAGTACCCCACATATATGGCAGAGAGTGCTTGTTGTCCGGATCTATGACGGACGTGAAGGTCAGGGCAAGTGCATCGAGATTTTTGTAATTCGGCAGCCTTGCGCGATCCAGCTTTGTCAGCGCTTTTCCATCCTCCACTAGCTGTTTCAGTTTGGGGTCAGCCTGTACCATGACATCATACTCTGACGATCCTTTCATCAGCAGATCAAAGGTCTCGTCAGAAGATTCAAAAACCTCGTGTACGACTTTGATTTTCGTTTCCTTCTCGAAATCTGTGAGTACGGCCGGGTCGATGTAGTCTGCCCAGTTGAGTATTCTCACGACACCGTTAGGCGCTTCGCCGCGCACAGCGTCACGGCGCAGGATACTCTGTTCGGTATTTCGGGTCAGAAGGCCATTAACGTTCAGGCCATTGTCTTCCTGAAAGGCCTCTACGCCGGAGAATGTGGCAGGCCCGAAGACCCCGTCTACAGGACCGGGTGCGTAGCCCAGCCGGCGCAACGCGCTTTGTGCGCCACGCACCTGTTCGGGCTCGACGACCAGGTCCTGGCCTTCAACCTTCTTCTCCCCCCATCCTTCCTTGACCCAGGCGGTTCGAAACAGCGACCGGATAATCTCGTAACTCGTATTTTGTGAATTGAATTCGACCGCTTTCAAATGTTCAAGGAGGGCTGAGAATGTTCGCTCATCCAACTGTCTGGTCATGTCGGCATCTGCCAGATAGCCAAGTCGACGCAGCAAACGTTGAATAGTGGTGATTTCGGAAGCCTTGAATTTCGCCAGGTCGCTGGACTCAAAATTCCAGCGGCTTGCGGTTGCCGCCTGTTCGGATAGGGCGAAAATGCCTAACACCAAACAAGACGCCAGGGTGATTGCCATTTTGTTGCGCATATCCAGGGATCCGATCATGTTTCGCGGCACTGATCGGTATAAAGGTCAGTGCCCGCACGTCTTACAATCGCCATCCTCCAGACCAAATGTAAAAGTCTATGTGGCAAGATTCTGACGTACCCGTCCTATGTTGTTGACCGGGTTCGGGATGTTGCCATGGTAAGCTCTATCAGCCCGCATTCGATTGCTCATTTGGCCAGGGTGGTGTCAGAAGCTTCCCATACCTGGGCCACAACCGATGATTGGACTGGAAAAAGTATGCTGATCGGTTGCTGCGTTAACCTTGATTGACAAGCACCTCTCCGTCATCGCCGGTTCGCCCATATTTGAACACAATTTCACCCAATTCTCTTCCTGTTTACATCGAACTCGGTGCCTACAGTTAGTGTGTGAGTCGACAACAAAGGGACGGCCTTTGTGATGCGTAAGTGTTTTGCCGCTTACCCTGTACGCCGGTGTTAAACCGGTACCGGGGCAATATGACTGGTATGAATTTTGCAGTTGGGACTGCTTATGTTTCATACCCGGTCGTAGATGCCGGATCATGGGGCATTTTTCGATTAATTCATTCGTGAGGGTGAGGGAACTTCGGAGACACACAAGAAGACCGTAAGAGTCGTGTGGAACTACCGCCGAGCTGATCCAGCGGGGTCGTAAGCGGAACAGGGGAATAGCGTTATGAGTAACAATGAAAACAACGCCCGAAATGGGTTCAAAAACAGCCGAATAGATTTGAGCCAGCTTGGGGACGACAACTGGAACAAGCCCCTGAGCGGCAATCCGGCGACACCCGGGCCTCGCCGAAAGGCGCCAGCCCTGGTAGCGAGTGCGGGCAGCCGGGGCAGACACCTGGATGATTTGTTCGAAAGCCGGGTGCATGCGGCGACCGCGAGACGCGCGGCAAAGCAGAAAAAAGGAGAAAGCGGTGTCTGGCTGTTTGCCGGCGGACTTTTTCTGGCAAGTGTGAGCGGTATCGCAGCCGCCTATTATCTGGTCGGTCCTCCCATGGCCATGTCGGCTTACGGTCCAGATGTGGCAGGATATCAGGCAACGCAAACTACATCGCTTGAAAGTGACAGCAACATTGCCGGCACCAGTTCACATTTTCAGGGAGTGCCGGTATCTGTAACCATGCCGGCCAGTACGACGGAAAGTGCATCTGATGCACCGGTCATGGCTCAGCCGTCGGCGGGTGTTCAGTCTGATACTGACATTGTTACCGAAACGGTGGCACGCGACCCTGTTGCACCGACCATCTCGACGGAACCGGTGGCAGCAGAGGAAGTTGTTGCCGTGGAGAACCAGCCTGCACAGCCACAGGAAAATGAAGTCGCGGCAGTGGCTGCACCGGAAGCACCGGTCGACATTGTACCGAAGACAGAGGCGGTTCAGACTGAAAGCGAGCGGATGGTGCGTATTGTGCCTACAGCCGTGTCTGAAGAGATTGAAACCAAGACCAATGTGAATACAGCAAAAGCACCTGACGCGTCTGCCGGACAATGGGTTGCCGTGCCGACGGAAACCAAACCGGTCGCGCCATCTGAAGTTGCCGCGGCCACGCAGCAGTCGGGCGAAACAAAACCGGTCGCCGGTCCCGTCAAATCGCAGCAGGAGCTGTTCAAGGAGTTTCAGGAATACCTTGAAAGTTCAGGCCACACTGCTGTGGGAGATAATGAAGGCCAGGAAGAGCTTTTCAACAAGTTCATCCGGTGGAGCGTGGAAGCACCGAAAGAGAACTAGATCCGGTCCGATTGTCAGAGATAGTTGACGATCGCAAATTCCGGCAGGTGCGCATCCCAAAATAATTGAGCGCGGTTTTGATATCCTCAATACCGCGCTCATTGTTTGTGGTCAGTGCAGCAGCTTGTGAACTACTTTGTTTTGGCTCTGTGTTCCGCCAACTGGCGCGTGACGATCCGGAACCATTCACCTGACTCTTTCAGTTTGGTAATACCGCTGTCCAGTGTGGCAACATATTCTTTCGCATTGGGATTGGACTTGGCAATTACGGCATGCATGGTCGCGACATAAGACAGATGATCCTGAAATTTGACCTTGTCCTTGGCTCCGAGTTTGGCAATGGCGCCTTCAGCGACATCTGAGGCCAGAACAACGCCATCATATTTACCCGAAACCAGTCCTTCAAAACATCCCGCCGGGCTGTTTTCGCGAGTGAATGTGATGTTCGGTTCAACCAGACCGTATTCTTCCATCATGAACGTGGCATATCCCGAAGGCCGGCAGAGATGAAGACCGAACAGATCCTTGTGACTTGCAGGACGCGGTTGGTTGGCGCGGGTATAATAACCGATGATCTGCTCGAACAGAGGCTGTGACCAGTCAAGGTTGTTGCAACGGAATTTCGAGCCATCGCCCAATTTCTCGACAACGTCGCAATTCGGTCTGAACCAAACCAGGCTGAAATCATAGGCATGATCTGAAATCAGTGGCTGCAGGTGGGCTCCCCAATCGTTGATGAAGTCGATCTTGTAGGCGGGTTTGCCATCAGCAAGTGACATGGCCACATTTGCCACCTCGGTGATCATGCCGCCCTGGGCCTGGTCTTCGTTGGTAAACGGTGCCCAGTCTGTCCCAACGACGAAGCGAATTTCACGAGGTTTCGGTGGCGGCAGTGCTTCTGTGGTGGATGCAGGGCGCAGTGTAGATGCATCGGCGGTGGAAGGAGAAACATTATCCAGACAGGGGATGTTGAGTACGGAGCCTTCCTGAATGAACGAGGGGTTTGATCCAATAACGCCTGAATTGACACTATAGATGAGCTGGAAGCTGGCTGCGTCCCGGTAAGCGCGCTGGGCTATTTCGCTGAGACTGTCACCGCGTGCGATCGTGTACGGTTCGCCACACTGTATGGACTGTGCCATTGTCGGGCTGGGGCTGACGGTGGCGGCGGTGGTCAGAACGCCGGCAACGGCACATGCTGATAACAGATTAAGTCGTTTCATATTGTTCTCCAGAAGTCGAAACCAGATGGGGGTTAAAGCGATTTGATTGAATGTCTCAGACTGAGCGTGCTTGGAAATAATCAAGGCGTGGAAATCATCCAGCTATTGCCGCAGGGCCAATGCGTGGGCCGGTCACCGAGAAGCCCACCATGGTACCGAACACCTTCCCTCGAAGAGGCAGGTTCGGGGCCCGTCAGATGGGGCCAGGTCCGGACGTCGCAGAGATGAGAGCTGCTGTCTTGCCTCGTGCAGAGACCCATTGTGTCATCGCATCGGTGATGTTTCCTGCCGTACCCTCTTTTCTCGCCGTCCCGTTTTTATTTTTTGTCTGCCATGTTCATCCGCTGGACCGGGGCCACGACATTTGTTTTAGTTCGCGGCATTCCTTTTGCGCCACTCGAGAAATTCGCGAAAATCCTCATTGTTCTTGCGCCATTCGAGAAAGGCGCGGAACAACTCCAGCTGCTCATCCTGGCTGAGCTCTGTTTGCTGGGTTTGAGCTGCCGGCGCGGGCGACAGGTCTGGGCACCCGGCACCTTCACAACGTACATCTGCAACTGGAATTTTGATCTGGCCGACAGAGGTTGCGACGACATACATGTCGTCGTCCAACTTAAGTAAATCGCCTTCAATCCGGGTGTAGCCATCATTGGAGACAAGCACGACCGGCCCGGCATTAGCCACAACACTGAAGGTCGCTGCCCACACTACACAAAAAGAAAAAATGGCCGCACGCTGCATCTTGATCTCCCCTGATCACAGCCTTGCCCGGCAACACGATATTTGGCGAATAGTGCCGCAAAGTACTACTCAACATCGGAAATGGAACGCTAGATCATCAACCGCAATGTGAGCTCTCTGAATGGACATATTCAGCTCACAGAATGGTCTTTGTTACATCCAAATATGTCGAAAATGCGCATTGCTACTTGTCAGCCAGGCGAGATATGTTTTTATCTTCGAGAGGATGTTTCAAAATCCCAGTTTGACACAAAATCAGTCGCCAAATTCCGACAAATGACGATTGACGGGTGTTCGTCGAGAGCTGTTGGGGGGCATGTCTTGCTGTAGGGAACCACCTCTGGTGGGCTGGGAAAGGTCGTCATGGAAGAACGCGACTTCATGAACGATGCTTGCAGTGCGCGGCGATTTATCTGCAGGCGTCATCGGACTCCTGAATGAAGGTGTGGCTGCCGGCAATTTTCACGAGTTTGCTGTTCGGGATTTGCTCCACCAACCTGTTTCGTGCGGGCAGGGGAGCCTGACCATCGTTCTGGCCGGCGAGCATCGATGGCGTCAGTTGACGGCCTTTGTCTCCGCCAGGATCTTGCGATGTGTTTCCTTGCCGGAGATCCAGTACTCCATGAGAGTCTCGCCAGTGGCAAACTCGCCGCGCAGGCTGTTGGAGTTCATGTAATCCTGCCACTCCTTGGATTCATAAACGCCCTGGAACACCTCCTGGTAAAACGCAACTACATCCGGAGACAGTCCTGGTGGTCCGACGATTGACCGTTGCATGAAATAGGTCATGTCGTGGCCCAGTTCAGCGAAAGTGGGTACGTCGGGATACTGATCCAACCGTTCAGGAGTAAACGCCGCAATCGGCAGCGACTTGCCCTGCCTGTAGTACTTATCCTGCTCGGATGGGTTGTTCACCGTGGAGTTGGCCTTGGCCTCGATCAGTTCCTTGGCAACAGCACCACCGCCCTTGAATGGCTTGTAGGCCATTTTCAGACTGTAGGTCTGGTTCAGCAGGTTGGTGAGCAGGTTGTCTTCGCCACCCTTGCCGGTGCCGGCCATGAGCCATTGAGGGCCCTTGGCCGAAGCCTGCTTGATGAACTGATCGAGATTTGAGATGCCGCTGTCCTTGGTAACCCATAGCAGGAATGTATCTTCGGCCATGCGCGCAATCGGTGCGAATGTCGTAATATCAATACCCAGCTTCGGTTGACGCAGAGGTGTGGTAAAGAAGCTGTTGAGGGTCACCATGACCACATGCGGATTGCCGGTGTTGTCTTTCATGAATTTCAGTGCATCGCCACCGGAGTTTCCGGGCATGTTTACCGGCTCGAAGGGGACCGGCGACATTTCCTCATCGTTCATTATCTTGATGAACCGTCGCGCCATCTTGTCGGCGCCGCCGCCCTTACCGGCCATAATGATCAGTTTGACCGGTTGTTCCGGATACCACTCGGCAGCAGCTTGCCCGATAGAGGCGAATGCAAAGCCCAGCATTGCTGCTGCAATCAGGCTGACACGATGAAAGAGGCGGAATGAATTCATGACTGGGTTCACACTGATCTGGTTGGTTTGGCTATGCACCGGGGCAAAAGGTTGGCGTTGTTACTGGTTGGCAGTGCTGGTGTTTACCCAATCCTTGAAGCCCTTGAAAATCTGCTCGGCATCGGTTTTCGAGATTTCCCCGGACACGCGAATGTTTGCTTCAGCAAGATACTGGGTGAAAGCCGCCCTCAGATCGGCAGCACTGCAACTGCCGAAATTTGTTGCAACAGCAGGTTGAGGCGCGGCATCGACAGCCGCCTTGACCCGTATCCAGTTGTCGAGACGCGCCGACATATTGAATTCCTGCCACTTGGGGTGGTTGGGCCGTTTCTTCAGTTCCGCAGCGTTGGGGAAGAACTGGTTGATGAACTTGGATACCTTGCGATAGCGCTTGGTATCCTGTTTCCAGTTGAACGCCAGCAACACGTTTTGCACCGATACCGTAGAGATATTTTCGCCTTCCGGGATCAACCTCGGGTAATCGCTTGCGCTGATACTTGCAGGAATGTAGTCCGGCATGTTTTCCGGGTCGATGGGAACGGGCAGCAACCGCAACCCGGTACTGGGCAGGTTCTCGTACATGCGGACTGGTTTTCCCGATACACTGATCACGGCATCCAGTTCGCCTTTCTGGAGTTTCAGCAAAGCCCGGGCATAGTCGTCATATACTGGTTTGTACTGGACGTTGGCAGCGCCAAAAATGGTGCGTGCCGAATAATCACCACTGCCTTCTTTCGGACCCACGCCGATCCTTCCACCAGCAAGGTCCTGTATTTTTTTCGCCTTCTCGGGTGCCAGCAGGTGCACTTCCTCGTTGAACAATTTGGTGACGTAGGCCACACGGCGTTCAAGTTTGGGGAATGTGTTCTCCACTTTGATTTTTTCGAGCGTGTCGAGCGAGACAATGGCCAGATCTATGTCGCGCAGGAACAAAAGGTCGGAAATGTTCTCAGCGCCGCCACGGCCAGAAATCGTCATCAGCCTTAGGCCGTCCTCGCGCGCCAGCAGGCTGGCGATTTCGGATGCCGCGCGAAAAGATGTACTGTTCACGTCTTCAGCTACCACCCGAATCACATTGTCGGCAGCCTGCTTGCGCAGCTTCCATTCGGCTCCGGTCGTGGCCTGTTGAGAATACGCGCCAGGAGCAAGCATGGTGAGAAAGAAGGTTAGGAAAATGAGTATGGTAGCAATTGACAGCGGGTATCTCTTCGCCATTACGAACCTTTCATCCAAATACCAGCAGTGCAAGGCCCCCGGCACTATCGTAACCGCCCCTGTCCGCTTGTAAGATCAATTATGCCGTCATTGGGACACTCGCTTCTGGAAGTGACCTTAGTTTGTGGTTTTCGCGTCATAAATTGGGCGAAAACACGTTTAAGAAAAGGCAGTCTGTATTTGATGCTTCTGAAAGGATGAATATAGCTTGTTAATTGGCCAGCTTTTAGGCCAGCCAGAACACAACATCGATAAGGAAAGCATATGGCGAATACATCATCTGCGAAACGCAACCTGATCGAGGGCCGCGCCGCACTGATTGTTATAGACATTCAGGCGAGTACCTTCATTGACAGCAGCGATATGAGGGCAATCGACAACATGCCCGGCTACAAGGAGCGGATGGAACGGGCCCGCATGGCGATCGATGGCGCGCGGGAACACTCCATACCGGTGATTTTCATTCAGGAAGTCCACCGTCTCGATCTGGTCGACTTCGGTCGGGAACTGGACGGAGATGAGGATGTTCACTGTCTGGAGGATGATCCCGGCACCGAAATTGCCAAACAGGAGATGGGCTTCCTTCCGACCGATTATCTCATCAGGAAGCGGCGTTATTCGGCGTTCTTCGGGACGGATTTCGAGATCCTGCTGCGTGGTCTGAAGATCGATACTCTTTTGTTGTGTGGAGGGCTGACCGATGTGTGTGTGCATTACACTTTCGTGGACGCACATCAGTCGGACTATTTTTGCCGGGTCATCGAGGATTGCGTGGCGGGATCAAGTCTTGACGCGCATGAAGCATCGCTGCGTGCCATGGAGTATCTGCAGTCTGGAGCCCGCCGATCTCTGAGCGAAGTTGTTTCAGCAATGAGCGGCTCTACAAATTTCCGTGTGCCGGCGTAATGATCTGCTCTGACATCTTCACTTCACAACAATAAGTATTATGATGATCGGCACATTCACACGCTGATGCTTGTGACCAACCCCGGGGGATATCCAAACCTGTGACGGAAGGTCCAAAATGAAAACAAGATTGATAATTGCAGTACAAGCGGTGCTGCTGGCCGGAGGTATGAGCGTGGCCGGAGGTGTTTTGGCGCCTGACACGGCACATTCGGCCAAGTCGTGCGGATTCGGCTGGGCGAAACCGGGCAGATACAAAGTGTCCGGCAATTTCCGGGGCAGGGTTGAAGCGACATCGGCTCGTTTGACATCTGATTGCCGCGTGTCCCTGCAGATACCCGGTGTGTTCACCGGAGGTCGCGTCAAGAAATCCGGCAAGTGCCTGCGGTTTGCGCTCAAGGTTGAAGGCCAGCGCAAAGTGTTTTTCGCAAAATGGTGCAATACCTATGGTGTGGTTCCCTGGAAAGGCCGGGATATCCGTGCGGAGATCAAGCCGATCTCCATTGAAACCCCCAGCGTGCGGCCGAAAACGAATTTCAACAATTGAGGTGAATTCGTCTTCATGTATTCAAACCGGGTCCGGGCTTGTCCGGGCCCGGTTTGTTGTCGTTGGGGTCAATAACCCCTTACTTTGATATTGCCTGACCTCATGATGCATTCGTTTTTGTAACAACGAAAATTTACAAAGTTACAAAAGTCAAATTTGTCAACAACAAGGATTACATCTTGACCCAGTTTGGCTCGGGTTTTGTTTTCGCATGACCTAAACAGGAAGGATACGGAAAGCCAAAGCCGCGATGAAAGCTTTCCCGGCGCGCCCACTTTGGAGGAAACATCATGAAGCTCGGTCAATCGCACCTGTTCATTCCCGGACCCACAAATATTCCGGATCGAGTCCGGCGGGCCATGAATGTGCCAATGGAGGATATGCGGGCGCCGGATTTCGGAGACCTGACAAAACCGTTGTTCAGCGGGTTGAAGCGGGTGTTCCAGATGAATTCGGGTCGTGTCTTCATGTATCCTGGTTCGGGAACCGGAGCCTGGGAAAGTGCCATCACAAATACCCTCAACACAGGCGATAAGGTGTTGATGTCGCGGTTCGGCCAATTCAGTCATCTCTGGGTCGATATGGCGGAGCGCCTCGGCCTTGAAGTTCAGTGCATTGATGTTGAGTGGGGCAAAGGAGTGCCGGTGGTCGAGTATGCTGAAATACTGGACGCAGACAAAAGTCATTCCATCAGGGCGGTTTTCGTCACCCAGAATGAAACGGCTACGGGAGTGACGTCGGATGTAGCCGGTGTGCGCGCTGCGCTGGATGCAACCGGTCATCCGGCATTGCTGTTTGTAGACGGTGTCAGTTCCATCGCATCTATCGATTTCCGGTTTGAGGAATGGGGCGTTGACCTTGCGGTCGCCGGGTCACAGAAAGGTTTCATGTTGCCTGCGGGCCTGTCGATGCTCGGTGTCAGTGAGAAAGCTTTTGAAACCTCGAAGAACGCCCGGATGCCGCGCTGCTATTTCTCGTTTGAGGACATGCTGAAGCTCAATGATGACGGCTATTTCCCGTATACGCCACCAACCCAGCTGTTTCACGGGCTCCGCGAAGCGCTGGCGCTGATCGAGGAAGAAGGGCTGCACAACATATTTGCCCGCCATGCCCGCCTGGCAGAAGGTGTCCGCAGAGGCGTAATGGCGTGGGATGGCTGCAACCTTTGTGCGCAATCAGCCGAATGGCATTCCGACACTGTATCGGCAATAGTCGTGCCGGAGGCCATTGATGCGCGTGATGTGATCAGGTTCGGCTACGAGCGCTATCGCACCAGCTTTGGAAGCGGCCTCAGTAAAGTCATGGGCAAAGTGTTCCGCATTGGCCATTTGGGTGATCTGAACGAAGTCATGTGCCTGTCGGCACTGGCATCTGCAGAAATGTCGTTGAACGATGCCGGAGCAAAAGTCGAGTTTGGTTCCGGCGTTGCTGCTGCGCAGGAATGGTACAATTCGCAGCGACCCGCCGAGATTGCTGTCGCAGCAGAGTAGCAATCACCTCCGACCAGCCATTCCTACACAGTGTTACACTTGTAACGGGCCGACACCCTCCTTGCGAAGTCGGCCCGTTTCTTTTTGCTTGGCAGCGGCCCAGGTTTCGGCAAAGTACTCCAGACCGGTGGGCTTGTGAGAAGGGTGTGGGCCGTTGCAGGAAAATCAACTGCTTTTTGACTATGTCATAGTCGGTGCGGGTTCTGCCGGCTGCGTGCTCGCGGGCAACCTGTCGGCCTCGGGCAGGCATTCCGTTTTGTTGCTGGAAGCCGGACCCGACCAAAACGGTTTCTGGATAAAGACACCGTTAGGCTACGGCCATTCCATCTTCAATGATGCAGTTAACTGGATGTATTCCAGCGAACCGGAGGCAGCGCTTGGCGGACGGACTGTCCCGGTTCCGCGCGGCAAGATTGTCGGCGGCTCCAGTGCCATCAACGCCATGGTCTATATGCGCGGCACAAAGGCCGACTACGACGATTGGGAAGGTGGCGGTCATCCGGACTGGGCATGGAACAAGGTTCTGTCCAGCTATAAGAAAATTGAAGATCACTGCATTCGCGATTCCTGGCACGGGGCAGGAGGGCCTCTGCAAATCAACAGCAGGGCGAGTGTTGCACATCCGATTTGCGATGCATTTCTGGAAGCAGGTCGACAACTTCAAATTCCGCGCAACAATGACTTCAACGGCGAATGCTGTGACGGTCTGGGGTATTACCACCATACGATTTGTTCGTCCGGAAAGCGTATGTCGGCTGCGCGGGGCTGGTTGGAACCTTCCCGCAGGCGGCCGAATTTTCGTCTTGAAGCGAATGCGCAGGTTGTGCGGCTGGAAATGAGTGATAACGAAGTGTCTGGTGTGATCTACCGCCAAAACGAACGCCAGTTCACGGTGAAGGCCAGACGCGAGGTGGTGTTGGCATGTGGTGCCATCAATACGCCGCAGCTGCTTATGGTTTCCGGCATTGGTCCTGGCGCATCGCTTCATGACAATGGTGTTGAGGTGCACCATGAGCTACCTGCGGTCGGGCAGCACATGCAGGATCATTTCGCCTATGACCTGCATTTCAGGTCTCGTGTGCCGACAATGAACCAGCAATTAGGATCATGGCACGGTAAATTGCGCGCCGGATTGCAGTATTATATGTTTGGTTCGGGACCTTTATCGTCCGGGACAACCCATGCCGGCGGTTTTGTTAAATCGGCGCCGTCACGGGACAAGGCCAACCTGCAATTGTATTTCTCCCCGCTGACCCGTGATCTGCAGCCGGGAGCTCCCGGGCGGATGGCGCAGGCTGACCCCTATGCCGCATTCTCCATGGGCGCCTGCAATACGAGACCAAAGTCACGCGGGGACATTTCCTTGCGCAGTAACGATATGCGCGATGCTCCAATGATCCGGTTTAACTTTCTGGATGATCCGGGCGACCTTACAGAGATGATTGAAGGCGTGCGTGCATTACGAACACTGGCTGACGCGCCCGCCCTGCGGCAGATTATTGAAAGAGAGTATCTGCCGGGTCCGGAATTCAAGTCGGATGAGGAACTTGAGCAGGATATCCGCGCCAGGGGGTATTCGATCTATCATCCCTGCAGCACTTGCCGAATGGGCGGTGACAAAACACAGTCCGTCGTCAACTCCCGTCTCAAAGTACACGGTCTGCAAGGTTTAAGGATCGCTGATGCGTCTGTCATGCCGTTCGTACTGACCGGTAATCTGAACGGGCCGAGCATGATGATTGGACAACGTGCCAGCGAAATCATCTTAGAAGATTCAAGTGCTTGAACCTTGCGTGCGTCCTTAGTTTGGAATTATTCCAATTTTAATTTAGTTATTTCAACCAGTTACAGCTTGTCAAAATGTCGCAAGATAGCGATTGCCCCTTGCAAATTCTATTTCCGACTGATTTAGTCGGTTTATAAGTTAACCACTGTAGAGATTATACACATGTCAATTGTCAGTTCTCCTCTCAATCGTCGTCGTTTCGTTCTTGCCGCAGGCGGGTCGGCTGTTGGCATGCTTGCTGCGCCGTCAATTCTGCGCGCCGCAGGCGAGATCAACCTGTATTCGTCGCGTCATTATGACACCGACGAAGCGCTTTATGCCAATTTCACCAAAGAGACAGGCATTGCTATCAACAGGATTGAGGCGAAAGCCGACCAGCTGATCGAGCGGATGAAGGCTGAAGGTGAGAATTCACCGGCTGATGTTTTGATTTCGGTAGATGCCGGGCGTATCGAGCGCGCCAATACAGAGAATTTGCTGCAGCCAATTCAATCTGAAGTCCTGAGCTCGCGGATCCCTGCCCATTTGCGTCATTCCGATGGTAGCTGGTTTGGGTTCTCCAAGCGTGCCCGCGTGTTGATCATTGCAAAGGATCGTATGGATCCGAAAGAGGCGACCAGTTACGAAGGTCTCACTGCAGAGGCAATGAAAGGCAAGGTGCTGATCCGCTCCTCAAGTAATATTTACAACCAATCGCTCATGGGCTCGATTATTGCGGCAAACGGCGCAGACGGAGCCGCTGAATGGGCGAAAGGAATGGTTGCCAATTTTGCACGCTCTCCCAAGGGAGGTGACACCGACCAGATCATGGCTGTTGCTGCAGGCGAGGGCGATGTCGCCGTCGCCAATAGCTACTATCTCGGCAAGATGTTCAAATCCGGCAAGGAAGATCGGCGCAAGGCGGCAGAGAAAGTCACTCTGGTGTTTCCAAATCAAGGCGATCGCGGCACCCACGTGAACATTTCCGGAGGCGGAGTGGCACGTCATGCCAAGAACAAGGACGGTGCGGTCAAGTTCCTTGAGTACCTGGCGTCCGACCAGGCCCAGGAGTATTTTGCTGCAGGCAATGTGGAGTATCCGGTTGTTAAAGGTGTGCCTATTGCCAGCCCGCTGGACACATTCGGCGAGTTCAAGGAAGACACGCTGGATGCCCAGAAATTTGCATCACTCAATGCGGAAGCTGTGCAGATCATGGATAAGGCAGGCTGGAAGTAATATCGACTGCCGGCTGTGCAGAACGGCCGGTGGAGATAGGACCTGGCCGGACTGTATATGGCGACAACAAATGATTTCAGGAGCAATCCGAACGGATTGCCAGCGACAAAGGGGCGGGCCTTCAGGGTCCGCCCCAATGGCGTTTTAATAGCCACTGGTGTTTTGGCCTTGTTGGTGCTGCTGCCAATTGCGTCGGTGCTGTCCAGTCTTTTTGATACCGGCAGGGGGTCACTGGCCCATCTGGCCGCGACGATCCTGCCCAACCTGGTTCTCAACACGTTGGGACTGGTCCTCATGGTTGGCATCGGGACTGCAATCGTGGGCACTGGTACCGCGTGGCTTGTCAGTGCCTGCAGGTTTCCCGGATCACGGTTTCTGCAATGGCTGCTGCTGCTGCCGCTGGCCATGCCGGCATATATTATCGGGTATGCCTATACCGATTTCCTGGTGTTTGCTGGTCCTTTGCAAACCGGTTTGAGAGATCTGTTCGGCTGGACGCGACACGATTACTGGTTTCCGGATATACATTCCTTGTGGGGGGTCAGTCTCATGCTGGTCCTGGTGCTTTATCCTTACGTGTTCTTTCTGGCCCGTACGGCTTTTCTGGAACAATCGCGCGGCTTGCTTGATGTGGCCCGTACGCTGGGTCGCAGTCCGTGGAACGTTTTCGGGACAGTCGCGCTGCCAATGGCCCGGCCCGCCATTGCCGCAGGTGTTGCGCTGGCGCTGATGGAGGCAATCGCTGATTTCGGCACGGTTCAGTATTTCGGAGTGCAGACCTTTACCACAGCCATTTACCGAACCTGGTTCGGCATGGGCGACAGGGTTGGCGCGGCGCAACTTTCGTCCGCATTGCTGGCCTTTGTTTTCCTGCTGGTGGCCCTGGAGCATTGGTCAAGGTCCCGTCAGGCTTATTACGATACTTCCAGTCGGGCATTGAAACCGCAACCGGTTCTGCTGCGCGGCTGGACGGCTGTGTTTGCATTTACAGCTTGCGCCATTCCCGTTGTGCTGGGGTTCGTTTTGCCAGTGCTTATTCTACTCGACCTTCATATCGAGGCGGGTGACGGTTTCCTGGGCAATCGGATTATGGTCTATGCCGCAAACAGTTTCCTGCTGGCAGGCACCGCCGCAGTTGTAGTTACCGCGTGCGCGATCCTGACCGGATATTGCCTGCGGCGTTCCAGGGGCGGGTTGAGTGCCGGCCTCGTCAGATTGTCCACAATGGGTTATGCCATTCCCGGCACTATTATCGCAGTGGGGGTTTTGATACCGCTGGGCGCATTCGACAACTGGCTGGATAGCCTGATGCGCAACTGGTTCGGCATATCGACCGGTCTCATATTGTCCGGCAGCATCGTGGCACTGCTATTTGCCTATACGGTGCGATTTTTGGCCGTCGCCAACGGAGCCATTGAAACCGGCTTCAAACGGATTCCAGTGCACATTGACGATGTAGCGCGCACTCTGGGACGTACCCGGCGCGGCGTCATTGCCATGGTTCATCTGCCGTTGTTGCGGCGGTCGGTGCTGATGTCGGCGGCAATTGTATTTGTTGACGTGCTCAAGGAGTTGCCGGCGACCCTGATCGTGCGTCCTTTCAATTTCGATACATTGGCAGTCAGGGTCTATCAACTGGCATCGGACGAGCGGTTGTCGGAAGCGGCGACAGGCTCATTGGTCATCGTTGCAATTGGCCTTGTGCCTATTTTCCTGCTGACGCGGTTCGCAGACCGCCGGCATGAGCAATTATCTGCTTCACCAGCCATTAAAATTCCGCAATAACTACTCGTGAAGTTTGAGGTTTGCTCAGGTATGGTCGGACACTTCCGAATCGCACCACACAGATTGTTTACGGGAATAGGGCAACGGATCCATGACAGATATTGCTTGCATCGTGCTGGCTGCGGGTATGGGCACGCGGATGTGTTCCGAATTGCCAAAGGTTATGCACAAGGCTGCCGGACGATCGCTTGTCGGCCACGTTGTAACCGCTGCCAATGACCTTGGTGCTGCCCGCATTGTCGTGGTGGTTGGTGACGGTGCGGATGCGATCGAGGCTGAAGTCAAAGACTACTCGCCCGATGCCGACATTGTCATTCAGTCACCGGCATGTGGTACCGGCGATGCCGCGTCGAAGGCGATGCCGGTTCTTGACGGGTTTGACGGGACTGTTCTGGTGCTGTTTGGGGCAGACCCCCTGATGACCCAGGAAACACTTGGCCACATGACAGCGGTTATCGCCAACGGATGCAGGTTGGCAGTGCTGGGGTTTGACGCTGCAAATCCAACTGGTTACGGCCGCCTGCTGACAAACGGACCGGATCATGTATCCGGTATTCGCGAACATGCAGATGCATCCGAGGAAGAACGTGCCATCACGCTATGCAATTCCGGTGTCATGGCATTTGACGCACAGTTGCTGCGCGAGCTTCTGCCGAAGATCGGCAATGACAATGCCAAGGGCGAATATTATCTGACCGACATCGTCGGGCTGGCAAATGGCAACGGTGAAAAGGTAGCGTTGGTCACATGCCCCGAGTATGAAATCCAAGGCGTAAACAACAGGGCTGAATTGGCTGTGGTTGAGGCTGAGTTTCAACGCCGTTACCGGCAAAAAGCCATGGCTGAAGGTGCCACTCTGATCGCGCCGGAAACCGTGTTCCTGAGCGCGGACACGGTCATTGGCCGTGACGTCGTCATTGAACCTAACGTTGTCATTGGACAAGGGGTGTCAATCGGATCGGGCAGCGTTGTGCGTGCGTTCTGCCATATTGAAAATGCGCAAATCGGTGAAGCCGTAGAACTTGGCCCTTATGCCCGCATTCGGCCGGGGAGCAAACTTGCACACAAAGTGAAGGTGGGCAATTTCGTCGAAGTGAAAAACGCGCACCTGGAAGAAGGTGCCAAAGTTAATCACCTCAGCTATGTTGGCGACGCCCGCGTCGGCGAAAAAGCAAATGTGGGCGCCGGTACAATCACCTGTAATTATGACGGGTTTTTCAAACACCATACCGACATTGGTTCAGGTGCTTTTATCGGGTCCAATTCGGCTCTGGTGGCACCGGTGAAAATAGGTGAGGGTGCGTATGTGGGGTCAGGCAGTGTGATCACCCGGGATGTCGACGCCGGCGCCCTTGCTATCGCCCGTGGTTCGCAGGAGACCCGGGAGGGTTGGGCGACGCGTTACAACCAGGTCCAGAGTGCGCGGAAACAGAAATCTGCGCCTGGGAAGAAAAAGGATTAGGCATCTATGTGCGGTATTGTAGGCATCCTCGGCACTGAGCCTGTCGCCATGCAACTGGTTGAGGCGCTGCGCCGGCTTGAGTATCGCGGCTACGATTCTGCCGGTATCGCTGTATTGAAAGATGGCGCAATCGACCGGGTTCGGGCTCCGGGCAAGCTCGATAACCTGTATGCGAAGGTGACCGGCAACGGATGGGATGCCACCACCGGTATCGGACACACCAGATGGGCCACCCATGGTGCCCCCAATGAAACCAATGCGCATCCGCACCAGGCCGGCAATGTGGTTGTCGTCCACAACGGCATCATTGAAAACTACCGGGCGCTCAAAGACGAACTCGCTGCGCACGGCATCGTCTGTGACACGGAAACAGACACCGAAGTCGTGGCGCAACTGGTCAATCAGAAACTGGATACCGGCCTGTCGCCAAAAGACGCGGTGTCGCGGTCATTGAAACAGCTTGAAGGTGCTTTTTCGCTGGGCATTCTGGTGCGCGGCGAACACGATCTGATGATCGGGGCACGGCAGGGTGCACCGCTGGCGGTGGGCCATGGTGATGGCCAGATGTTCCTGGGCTCAGACGCGGTGGCACTGGCTCCGTTCACCAACCGTGTCAGTTACCTGAACGATGGAGACTGGGTTGTCCTGACCCGCGCCGGGGCGGAAATTTTCGATGAAAATGATCAACTGGTGATCCGCGATATCAATTTCAGTCAGGCGTCGACCATGTTGGTCGATAAGGGCAATCACCGCCATTTCATGGCCAAGGAGATCGAAGAACAACCGGAGGTTATCGGTCATACCCTGGCTGAGTATGTCAACTTTGCCGACAGCACGATCATGCTGCCGGATGACCTGCCATTTGATTTTGCAGATGTCTCATCAGTGACGATCACCGCCTGCGGGACGGCGTTCTATGCTGCTCTCACGGCAAAGTACTGGTTCGAGAAAATTGCCCGCTTACCGGTCGAAGTGGACATTGCCTCGGAGTTTCGCTATCGCGAAGCGCCGTTGGACAAGAACGGTGTCACCATCGTCATTTCGCAATCCGGTGAAACTGCCGACACGCTTGCAGCCATGCGCTACAGTCTGTCACAGGGCCACAAGGTGGTCGCCATTGTGAATGTGCCGGAATCAACCATTGCGCGTGAAAGTTCCGCCGTGCTGCGGACATTTGCCGGTCCGGAAATCGGTGTAGCTTCGACCAAGGCATTTACCTGCCAGTTGAGCGTACTGGCCTGTCTGGCGGTCGCCGCTGCAAAAGCCCGCGCAACTATTGACGACTCTGAAGAACAACGTCTGGTCAGGACCTTGATCGGTTTGCCGCGCATCATGTCCGGCATGATGGCAATGGAAGGACACATTGAAGACGTGGCCCGCAAGGTGGCCGTGGCGCGTGACGTCCTCTACCTGGGGCGAGGGGTCAATTATCCAATTGCCATGGAAGGTGCGCTCAAGCTGAAGGAGATCTCCTACATTCATGCAGAGGGCTATGCGGCAGGTGAATTGAAACACGGCCCCATCGCGCTGATTGACGAGCACGTGCCGGTGGTGGTGATTGCACCGCGTGACGAGTTGTTTGAAAAAACCATTTCCAATATGCAGGAAGTCGCTGCACGCGGCGGCCAGGTGATACTGGTAACCGATGAAACCGGTGCATCTGCGCATGCAGCGGACGCTTTTGAAACTATTGCGGTGCCGGAAGCCGACCCGTTCATTTCACCGATGATCTATGCGGTACCCATGCAATTGCTGGCATATCACGCAGCTGTTTTCATCGGCACAGACGTTGATCAGCCGCGAAACCTGGCCAAGTCCGTGACTGTAGAATGAATCTGCAGAAGGCGTTTTAACGCAATTCGAAAATTTTCTGTTTTCGCTTAGGTATTGTTTAACCATGTCGCGGCACTATCGCCGGCATGAAAGTACAGTTAGTTGTTCGTGCGTCTGTTTTATCTGCGTTCCTGGTTGCTGGAGTAGCCACCAATGCCGTCGCAGCCGCCTCAAAAACCACCGGGGTAAGCTCCGCCGCGCCGGCTGCCATCATGCAGTCAGCCTACACACACCTTGTATCCGGCAAGCCGAAAATGGCGATTGCCGAGTACTCTACTGCTATTTCTCTCGCTGAAATCTCGCTGGCCAACAAGGCCCGTGCATTGCTGAACCGCGCATTGGCGCATCAGCGACTTGCAGCATATGATGCGGCAGTTTCCGATTACAGCCAGGCGATAGAACTTGATGCCTTGAAGGCCAAGACACGAGCGGTAGCCTTGTATAATCGAGGTCTTGCATATTCAAAATCAGGCCGTCAGTCAGCAGCTATTGAAGACTATACAAATGCTTTGTATCTCGACCCATACCTGTCGGAAGCCTTCTATTCGCGCGGCGTGGCGCTGCGCGAGGCGCGGCAGTATGAATATGCGTTGATCGATTTTGCCCGTGCAACAAAGCTGAACTACCCGCACAAGCACCTGGCGCTTTACGGCAAGGCATTGACGCTGGCAGAGCTTGGCCATCGTGACGAGGCAACTGCAGTTCTGTTCCAGGCCTATTCGGTCAAACCGGCCTTTGCACCGGTGCGGGAACGGCTTGCCGATCTCGGCATGGATGTGCCTGAAAATCCAAGTGAGCGTCAGATCCGACTCGCCGTGCTGCCGACCCAAAATCTGATGGCAGATGACATAATTACCGGGTCTACCAGTGCACCGTCGGGAACCGTGACGCGGATCGCGCTGCGTGAACCCGTGGCCCCGCCAGCGGCTCTGGCAAACAACGGCACGCCGCAGGGCTCGGCAATTGAATCAGCGGCTGCCAAGAAGCCTGTGACTCCGGTGAAAACGGCTACCGCGGCAGCCTCGCTGAAGGTCGAAAGTCCTGAGAGCGTTTCGGTGGATCAGGTTGCCGCCGTACCTGAAATTGCAGCTGCCGTAACAGACGGTACGATAAAGATTGCCGAGGGTGTCAAGACACCTGATCCGGTTAGTATCGTACCTGTGTCTGCGCCAGTGAAAACAGCTAACATGAATGGTGGCGACGATACTTCAAAAGTCACTGCCAAGCTCGAAGGGTGGACTGTTCAACTCGTTTCGCAGCGCCAGGCCGACAAGGCCTGGGACAACTGGGATTCATTAAAAAACCGTCACAACAAGCTGCTCCGCAACAAGACCGCTGCGGTCGTGCGCGCCGATGTTGAAGGCCAGGGCATCTATTACAGGCTGCGGGTGCACAAGCTTAAAAAGGTTCAAGCCAAGCGCCTGTGCCGCAGTTTAAAGCGTAAAGGTACCGGTTGTTTCATTGCCCGGGCCACGAGTTGAGCCAGCAGCTTAATGGCGCGACGTTGGTCGTGTAACAATATAGACTGCAACACATATCAAAATAGCGCCCGTCATCCATATTGCGATGGCGGGCGCATTTGTTCCCAGTGCCAGCCAGGTAAAACTGGCCGCCATCATCACGACAGATGCGATTTTTGCGCTGAATGGTATGGACCGGTCGCGCTCCCAATCGACGATGTAGGGTCCCAGCATGCGATGATTGATCAACCAGCCATGAATTGCCGGGGAAGAGCGGGCAAAGCATGCCAGCGCCAACAGCAAAAACGGTGTTGTTGGCAGCAGGGGCAATAAAACGCCAAGAAACCCAAGCCCGACAAATACAACGCCCAGAGCACGCAGAACATGCTGGCGCACTGTTAATCGACCTGACAAGATTGGTAGCTCCTGCGATGAGGGTTGTCTGAGCGGATGATTTTCAACAGGGTTGTAGCAGTCACGCTGCGAGCATGCTATGGCAGCGCAGTGGCAGATTTGTGCATGAATCGTTTTTGAGGTTTTAGGGTTTTTCCGTAGCTGATGCTTGGCAAGTTGAGAACATACTTTCTAACCGGCGTTGTCGTTGCGGCGCCGATTGCAATCACGATCTGGCTGGTTTGGTGGTTTGTTTCGCTGTTTGACAGCCTGCTGAAACCGTATATTCCGTCGGTCTACAATCCGGATTCCTATTTGCCGTTTACGGTACCCGGTGTCGGATTGGTATTCGCGCTGGTGGGCATCACGCTCATTGGCGCACTGGCGGCAAACCTGGTTGGCAGGACCTTGCTGAATTTCGGCGAACGGACGCTCGACCGGATGCCGATTGTCCGATCTGTCTATAAGGCCGTGAAGCAGATATTCGAAACGGCGCTGTCATCGAATGCCAGCAATTTTTCTTCCGTGGGCTTCATCGGATATCCACGTGAAGGCGTTAACGTGGTTTGTTTCATTGCGCGCGAGCTTGATTCCGGTGAGATCGGTCTTGAACCGGGCATCACCTACTATTCTGCCTTCATGCCGACCACGCCTAACCCCACGTCGGGCTTCCTGTTCTTTGTCGAGAAAGACCAGGTTACTATTCTGGATCTGACGGTAGAAGAGGCTGCCAAGCTGGTGATTTCCGCCGGTCTGGTCACACCGAAACAACTGCGTGAAGCCAATGTGTCAGTGGCAGATGATGACGATACTCTGTCAATGTTGATCGCCCACCCTGAGAAAGTGTTGAAGCCGGGACAAAAAACTGCTCCTGATCGCAAAAAAACGGCTTCGAAAAAACCCGCCAAAAAAGGTTGATCAACCGGCAGACAGAAGCCGAATGGCATCTTCGCGTTCAAACAGATACAAGAGGATGCGCAGGGCGTCTGACCTGTTGCCGGTCAAGTGCGGGTCGGTTTCCAAAATGAGTTTTGCGTCGTCACGCGCAGCCTGGAGCAGTTCTACATGCTGACCAAGATCAGCCAGTCTGAAACTGGCGACGCCTGACTGCCGGGTGCCGAGAACCTCGCCGGAGCCACGCAGTTTCAGGTCTTCTTCGGCAATGATGAAACCGTCTTCGGTTTCACGCATGGTTTTCAGCCGTGCTGCCGCAGTTTCTCCCAGCACGCCGTCATAGATCAGTACGCAGCTCGACGCATCCGAGCCGCGACCGACCCGACCGCGAAGCTGATGCAACTGAGCCAGTCCGAAACGCTCGGCGTTCTCTATGATCATGATCGAGGCTTCGGGTACATCGACGCCGACCTCAATCACGGTTGTTGACACGAGTATGGATAATTCGCCGGCCTTGAAGCTGGCCATAACGGCGTCCTTTTCGGCTCCTTTCATCCGGCCGTGTACCAGGCCTACCTTGTTGCCAAACCTGGCTTGCAGGCTGGTGAAGCGGGCTTCGGCTGCGGTCTTGTCGATAAAGTCGCTCTCCTCGACCAGCGGACATACCCAATACGCCCGCTTACCCTGGGAAACTGCTCGTGCCAGGCCGTCTACGATCTGTGCGAGCTTGTCCAGAGGCATGACGCGTGTATCAATCGGCTTTCGGCCGGCAGGCTTGCCGGTGAGCCGGGTTATGTCCATGTCACCGTATGCAGTTAGCGCCAGCGTGCGTGGAATAGGGGTGGCGGTCATCACCAGCAGGTCACTGGGGCGTTTCGATTTCGACTGCAGGGCAAGGCGCTGATGCACGCCGAAACGGTGCTGTTCGTCAATGATGACAAGGCCCAGATCGGCAAAACTTACACCTTCCTGAAACAGGGCGTGTGTACCGATAAGGATATGGATGTCTCCGGTTGCGAGATCCTCCAGCAACTGCTGGCGTACCGAGCCCTTTTCCCGTCCAGTCAGCACTGCTGCCCTCAGGCCTGCCGCCTCGGCCAAAGGCTCAATGCTGGCGATATGCTGGCGTGCCAGGACATCCGTGGGCACCATCAGGGCTGACTGGGTGCCGGCTTCAGCCGCGGTTGCCATTGCCAGCAGGCCGACAATTGTCTTGCCTGATCCAACGTCGCCTTGCAGCAGCCGCAGCATGCGATCGGGTGACGCCATGTCGGCAAGGATTTCAGAAACGGCCAGTTCCTGACTGATGGTGAGTGAGAATGGCAAAGCATCAATGATACTCTGACGAGCTTTGCCATCGCCGTTCACTGTCCTGCCGGATGCGCGTTTCATGTGACGGCGCACCAGAGACAAGGCCAGCTGGTTTGCCAGTAACTCGTCGTAAGCCAGGCGTTGCCGCGCCGGGCTGTCCGGCTCCAGGTCAGTTGGTTCTTCCGGGTTATGCAGGGTCTCAAGGGCGGTCTGGAACTCGGGAAACTTGCGAGCAGCAATCCAGGCGGGATCCTGCCACTCCGGCAACTGGGGAATATCACCCATTATCTGTCGGACTGCCTTGCCGAGAATCTTTCCTGACACGCCTGCAGTCAGGGGATAAACAGGTTCAAGCAAGGGCATTTCGGCAAACTGCTCGCCGGTCAGGATGTGGTCGGGATGAACAATCTGTGGAGTGCCGTCATACCATTCGATCTTGCCTGAGATGAACCGGCTCTCGCCTTCCGGCAGGGTTCGTTCGAGATAGGGTCCGTGCGAATGGAAAAACACCAGCGGCAGTGAACCGGTTTCATCAAATACTTCAACACGGTATGGCACCCGCTTGTTATGGCGCGGTGGAGCTTTGTGGCGTCCTATCTGCGCCTCGATGGTGATGATGCCGGTCTGAGGCAGGTTGCTGATTGTGGGGCGATTGCGCCTGTCAATTACACCGACCGGCAGGTGAAACAACAAGTCGACCAGGCGAGCAGCCAGGTCTGCTGATCCGGGTTCACCGCTTTGGGGGCGAACGAGGCCTGCCAGGGTCTTTTCGACCTTCGCACCAATGCCTTTCAGTGCGCTGGCAGAAGCAAAATACCTGTTCAGGATTTCCGGTCGCATGGTTGCCTGGATTTTCCAGTTGAATTGTCAGGACAGTCGTCTTGCCCGGTTGCGTTTCATGTGTGGTTCTTTCATAAACCGCCGGGCACCATATTTCCAACCTCAACATACCGTTCGTTCTTTTCCCATTGGACAAAAGCTGTGACTGCAACTGACGAAAACCGGCGCAAACGCATTCTGTGGCGGGCGCGCCATCGCGGCATCAAGGAGATGGATATTGTTGTGGGCACATTCGTCCAGGGCAGGATTGCGGATTCTGATGAAGCTGAGTTGGAGGAGCTGGAGCGGATTATTGAAATCCCGGACCAGGACCTGCTGGCATGGTTGACCGGGGCACAGCCGGTGCCTGGCGATCAGCAATCGGCGTTATTGCAGGAAATGCTTGCTGTCCGCTTTGATGAAACGTTCTTCGGGAACCGGGAATGAAACGTGTTGAACTCAAGAGCGCCATCGCGTCCCCCGGCAAGGTAATTGTATCGGGTGCGCCGGAAGGTATCGACGGCAGGGTGGCAGGTGAAATCGCCCGGTTGGCCGAAGACCGTCTGGTGGTGCACGTGGCACGTGATGATCAGCGGGCCTCGATGATTGCTGAGGCGATTTCCTTCTTTGCGCCTGATGTGAACATTATTCAGTTTCCGGCCTGGGACTGCCTGCCTTATGACAGGGTATCGCCGGTTGCCGACATTCTGGCGCGGCGCATGAGCGCGCTGACCCAACTGGCCGCAGGCAAGATTGAAAGGCCAGCGGTTGTTCTGACGACCGCCAATGCCATCGTTCAGAAAGTTCCTCCCCGCGACATAATCCGATCCGCGAGTTTTGAAGCACAACCCGGCAACCGGGTGGATACTAAAGAGCTGCAGGAATACCTGGCCATCAACGGCTTTTCGCGCACAGGCACGGTGGTTGATCCTGGAGACTTCGCGATCAGAGGCGGGATCATTGATATTTATCCCCCAGGCAGTGAAGAACCGGTCAGGCTCGATTTTTTCGGCGACACACTGGAATCGATCCGAAGCTTTGATGCTCAGTCGCAACGCACAACAGGTCAGCTGCACGGCCTGAAACTGGATGCCGCCAGCGAAGTTCTGCTGAACGCGGATACCATTGCCCAGTTTCGGACTGCCTATACCGCGCAATTTTCCGGCACCGGCATGAATGATGCGGTCTATGAAGCAGTATCTGCCGGCAGGCGCTACCAGGGCATGGAACACTGGCTGGCGTTGTTCTACGAAAAGCTGGAAACCGTGCTGGATTATGCGGGTGCTTGTGTCCTGACCATGGATCATCTGGCTGATGAATCCATTGAAGCTCGAAACACCCAGATTGATGAGTACTATCAGGCCCGGATAGAAGCCCTCAACAAGGATACATTCGGTGCGCCGGTCTACAAGCCGCTGCCCCCTGAGAAAATGTTCCTGACCGGTGACGCGTGGCCTGATCTTGCTGCGCAGTATCCGGTGATTGCCCTGACACCGTTTGAAGCGCCTGATGCACCCAGCTTGCGGGTTATTTCAGCCCAGGGCCGCCAGGGCCGCAGCTTTGCTGCTGAGCGCGCAGAAGCGGGACGCAATGTCTACGATGCGGTCGTTGATCATGTTCGTGCGCAACAGAAGTCCGGCAAACGGGTGTTGTTGGCGGCCTGGACCGAGGGCTCACGTGACCGCCTGCTGGGAATCCTGAAGGATCACGAGCTTGGTCTGGTTGTGCCGGCGAAAGATGGCCCGGAAGCGCTCAAACGCTCAAAGGACATGGTTTCAGTTGTCGTGCTTGGACTGGAGACCGGTTTTGAAACTGATGATCTGGCGGTTGTCGCGGAGCAGGACATTCTCGGCGACCGGTTGGTGCGTCGCGGCAAGCGTCAGCGCAAGGCAAGCGATTTCATATCGGAACTGGCGTCTCTGAATGCCGGAGATCTGGTTGTTCATGTGGATCACGGTATCGGCCGCTTCGAGGGCCTGAAGGTTATCGATGTGCAAGGGGCGCCGCATGACTGCCTGTTCCTGCAATATCATGGTAGTGACAGGCTGTTCCTGCCGGTGGAGAACATTGAGCTTTTATCGCGTTATGGTTCCGATGAAGCGGGCGTCAATCTGGACAAGCTGGGTGGTGTGGCATGGCAGGCCCGCAAGGCGCGGCTCAAGGAACGTGTCCGGGAAATCGCCAGCCAGCTTATAAAGACGGCGGCCCAGCGCGAATTGCGCGATGGCGAGGTCCTGAGCCTGCCGGATGGTATCTACGACGAGTTCGCCTCCCGTTTTCCCTATGAGGAAACTGAAGATCAGCTCACCGCAATCGACGCCGTCATCTCCGACCTGGCGCGTGGGCGTCCGATGGACCGGCTGATTTGCGGTGATGTCGGGTTTGGCAAGACTGAAGTGGCGCTGCGTTCGGCCTTTATCGCCGTCATGGCCGGCAAGCAGGTGGCGGTGGTGGTGCCGACAACCTTGCTGGCGCGCCAGCACTACGCAACATTTGCTGAGCGGTTCAAGGGGTTGCCGGTCCGAATTGGCCAGGCCTCGCGGCTGGTGAGCCGCAAGGACGTCAATGAAGCCAAGAAGGGAATTTCCGACGGCACTGTGGACATCATGATCGGGACCCACGCCTTGCTGGCCGAGGACGTCAAGTTCCGTGATCTTGGCTTGTTGATCATCGATGAAGAACAGCACTTTGGCGTCAAGCACAAGGAGAAGCTCAAGGAGATGCGCGCCGACGTGCATGTGCTCACGCTGACTGCTACTCCCATTCCGCGGACCCTGCAGCTTGCCCTGTCCGGGGTGCGAGAGCTTTCCCTGATTACCACACCGCCGCTGGACCGGCTGGCGGTCAGGACATATATCTCGCCGTTTGACCCGGTCATTATTCGTGAAACCCTGCTGCGCGAACTGTATCGTGGCGGACAGAGCTTCTATGTGGTGCCGCGTATTTCCGATTTGTCGGTGGTGGCCGATTTCGTCACGGCGCAGGTGCCTGAGGTCAAGTTCGCGATCGCAAACGGGCGCATGGCGCCCACTGAACTGGATGACATCATGACCGGCTTTTACGACCGGAAATATGATGTGTTGCTTGCCACGACAATCATTGAATCCGGTCTCGACATACCGACGGCCAACACCCTGATCGTGCACCGGTCGGACATGTTTGGCCTGGCCCAGCTTTATCAGATCAGGGGCAGGGTGGGGCGCTCGAAGCAACGCGCCTATGCACTGTTCACCGTTCCCGCCAACAAGACACTTACCGCGCCAGCGGAGAAGCGTCTTAAAGTGCTGCAGTCCCTCGACTCCCTGGGCGCAGGGTTCAGCCTGGCCAGTCATGACCTGGATATTCGCGGTGGCGGCAACCTGCTGGGTGAAGAACAGTCCGGTCATATCAAGGAAGTTGGATTTGAATTGTACCAGCACATGCTGGAAGAAGCCGTGGCGTCATTGCGCTCCGGCGAACTGGATATCGAGGCTGACGGCCAGTGGTCGCCCCAGATCAATGTTGGCACGTCCGTCCTGCTGCCAGAGAGCTTCATTCCCGACCTTCAGGTCAGGCTTGGCGTCTACCGGCGGATGGCGGATTTACCGACCCAGGACGAACTGGATGGTTTTGCCGCAGAACTCCAGGACAGGTTTGGCCGCCTCCCGGAAGAGGTCGAGCACCTGATCGATATCGTATCGGTCAAGCTCCTGTGTCGTATCGCCAATGTCGCGAACATTGATGCCGGACCCAAGGGCGCCGTGTTTACCTTCAGGGACGGCAAATTCCCCAATCCCGATGCACTGGTGCAATGGATCAATGACCAGGGAAGTCGCGCCAAGATACGTCCGGACATGAAACTGGTGATCATAAGGACCTGGGAGACACCTGCCGACCGGCTGGCCGGTACACGCCAGTTGATGCAGACACTGGTGAAACTGGCGCAGCCGGAAAGCTGAGCCGCCGGCTGGGCAGTCTTCAGGCGTTGCCGGCGGGTGCTGAGCGTTCCTTGACCACTTCGGCGATGGCCTGTGCAATCGCTTCGGGTTCGCGGGCACCCATGACGGCGTACCTGCTGCCTATGATGAAGGCGGGAACACCGGTGACGCCCATCTGTTGAGCCTGGGAAATTTCGGCTCTGGTCTCTTCCAGATCCGCATCACTTTCCAGCAGGCGCTCGACGACGGGTCGTTCAAGACCGGCTTCAACTGCAGCGTCTGCCAGCACTTTCTTGTCGGTCAGGTTGGCGCCTTCGATGAAATACAACTGGAACAGACGTTCGACCGCAGCGTCCTGCACGCCCTCGGCCATGGCCCAGCGAATGACGCGGTGTGCATTCAGTGTATTTGGCGAGATGGTGATCTTGTCAAACTCGAATGGAATTTCCTCATCCTTGCCCGCTGCCCGCACCGGCCCGTAGACCTGGTCAGCCTGCTCGTCGGAGCCGAACTTGTTGCGCAGATACTCCTTCCGGTCCATGCCGGTTTCCGGGATGGTGTTGTCCAGTTGGTAAGGACGCCAGCGGATGTCCACCGGCACGTCGGGAACCATGGCAAGTGCCTTTTCAAGACGGCGCTTGCCGATGTAACACCACGGGCACATTACGTCCGAGATCACATCGATCTCGATTACATCGGCAGGTTCAGTCGTCATTGGCGTGGTCCTTGGACTGCTTGAGCAAAGATGACAGGTTTTTCCTGATGATCTTGCCATTGCCGGACTGGGGCAAGGCGTCAACAAAGAAGACCTGTTTTGGTACCTTGTAGCGCGCCAAGGAGTTTGATGCAAAATCGATCACTTCAGTTGCCGTCAAAGTTTCGTGTTCACGCATGACCACAAACGCGGTGACCAGTTTCATGCCCGGGTTCAGTTCAACCTCGGTCACACCAGCCTGCTGAATGGCAGGGTGGCGCATTATGGCGACTTCAACCTCCAGGGGTGAGATGCGATAGCCGAAGGATGTCATCACATCGTCATTGCGGCCTTCGTACCAGATGTAGCCGTCATCGTCGAAATACCCGAGGTCTCCGCCGACGAACCAGTCGCCGCGATACATGGTCTGATCATCATCGGGACGGTTCCAGTATCGCAACATCATGCCGGGGTCGGAGCGGTGGACGCCGATCAGCCCGGTTTCACCCGCCTGCAGAGGTTCATCATCCCCGGAAACAGGCAGAATGCAGACGCTGCGCCCAACTTGTGGTTTTCCAGGGCTGCCGGGTTTCGTGGGGATGCTTGGCGAACTGGAAATGTATGTGGAGATTTCGCTCATGCCCAGGGCTTCGTAGAGCGCGATACCGGTTGTTTCCAGCCATTCTTTCTGAAGGCCGGGAAAAATTGCTTCTCCCGCGGTCAGGCCATGGCGCAGGGTGCCGACAGTGTCTGGTGACAATCCGCCGTCGCTGAGCATTTGACGATACAGCGCCGGCACAGACGCCATGATGGTGGGGTTAAGGTCACCGATCAGCTTGAGCCAGATCGATCGGTCGCGCGGCCCGGTATAGACAATTGAACTTGCTCCGTTGGCCCAAGGGTCAAACAGGGCGGTGCCCAATGTGTAGGTCCAGTTAAAGGCGCCGGTGTGCAGGATGGTGTCTTCGGACGATATGCCGTACCAGCCCTGGTACATGGGGCGGCGTCCCCATACGGCGCGTTGTGCATGCAGCACGCCCTTGGGCCGACCTGAGGTTCCCGATGTGTACACCATATAGGCAGGGGCGTTGGCGTCGGTATCAGCGTATCGACCGCGTTGCCCGGACTTGAACGCGGCAATGGCATCCGGGGTGATCAGCCTGCAGCCCACAGGCAGATCAGGCAGGTCGAGCAACCCGTCATGGACGATGGCGGCTGCCTGACTGTCCGACAGAATGAACGAGACCTCATCGGCCGATAACATCGATGAGGCCGGTATCGGTACCAGTTCAGCGGCGTTTGCGGCAAAGAATACCGCAGCGTAATCAAAACTGTTGCCCATTCGGATCAGGATCCGGGCACCTCGATCAAATCCGAGCAGCCGAAACGCAGATGCCAGACGAAGGACAATGTCTTCGATCTCGGCGAAGCTCAGCGTCTGGTAGCTGGCGCCGTCCGCAATTGTGAGTGCCGTCTTGTCTGACTGTTCCCTCGCATTTTGGGCAAGGCAGTATCGAGTCAGGTTCAACCTGGCAGGCGGCAGTTCGCCTGTAAATCCTGTCATTGGTTTTCAATCCAGCCTGTCTCAGGCCGGAACCCGGCGAGCGAGGGTCGAGCTGGGCGTTTGATCTGGTTCCATCGTGCCAGCCATTGGCCGGGTGGATGGAACAATTGCAGCGCATAATGCCCTTCCAGTAACAAACGGTCGATGCCGCGGGCAGCGTCGTCAAACGAGGATTTGTTCCGGGCTGACAGAAGCTGCGTTATCATTTTGTCGATTGCCGGGTCGTTTGCACCCATGTAATTGCGGGTGCCATCGCGCGTTCGCCCCTGAGAGCCCCAGTAGAACGCCTGTTCGTTGCCTGGCGACAGGGAATTGGACCAGATGAACGGGATCATATCAAAGTCATAGGTTTGCAGACGGCGCTGAAACTGCGCTGAATCGACTTGTCGGATGGCCATGTCAACGCCGATGGTTCGCAGCATACGCTTCCATGCCAATGCGATCCGTTCCTGCGGCCGGTTCGCCACCGTGATTTCGAATGAGAGGCTTGAGTCCTCGGAATTCCTCAACCCGTCGGGGCTGGTTTGCCATCCGGCTTCATTCAATAGTTTCAGAGCCTTGCGGAGATTTTTTCTGTCGCGTCCTGAGCCATCTGAAACAGGCAGGGAAAACGTGCCGTCCAGGATATCCGCGCGAATTTTCGCGCCTGCAAGTTCGAGCATTTGTCGCTCGTTGGCACTGGCGGGGCGACCTATGGCGCTCAGATTTGATCCGAAGAAAAATCCCTGCGTGCGCTGCATTTTGTTATGAAACAGGTTTTTGTTGATCCATTCAAAGTCGAAAGTCAGGATCAGCGCTTCCCGAACCCGCCTATCTGCAAAAACTGCCCGGCGGGTATTGAATACCAGTGACCACGCCGGCTTGGGTAAACCGACCTGGACGGTCTCCATGGTCACCGGCTGGTCTTTGACGTCGGCATAACCAACCGCCCAACGCGATGCATCGCCTTCGGTTCGCATCATGGCTTCGCCTTTCTTGAAAGCCTCGAATGCACCTTGCGTATCGCGGTAGTAGTCATACCGAATGGTGTCGTAGTTGAATTTTCCGCGTGCGCTGGGCAGGTCTTTTGCCCAGTAATCCGGGTTGCGGCGGTAAATGACATGATCGCCGGCATCAATTCTGTCAAAGACGTAAGGTCCGGAACCAACGAGCTTGTCCAGGGTGGTTTTCTCGAATTCGCGTTTCTCGAACACGTGTTTCGGCAGTACCGGCATCAGGCCCAGGATGAGCACCAGTTCACGGTCACCCGGTTCCAGTTTCATCTGCACCGTCATACTGTCGGGTGTTTCGATCGACGTCACCTTTGAATAGTAGGTCCGATGATTTGGGCGCCCGCCGTCCCGCAACGCCTCCAGCGAGTAGACGATGTCATCGGCCTGGATCGGTTCGCCATCAGAAAACCGGGCATTCGGGTTTATCCGGAAGGTGACTTCGGTGCGCTCCGCATTAACGTCGATGGTCTCGGCGATATGGCCGTAGAGTGTAAATGGTTCGGCGTTTGAACGTGCCAGCAGGCTTTCAAACACCAGGGATCGTGCGCCGGCAACAGCCTGACCTCTGATGAGGAACGGATTGACACTGTCAAAGCTTCCGGTTCGGGCAACGCGCAGGGTACCGCCTTTGGGAGCGTCCGGATTGACATAGGGAAAATGAGTGTAATCGGCCGGTAGTGCGGGCTCTCCAAGCATGGCGATGGCGTGCCTGGGTTCAGCGTGCACAGGTGCCGCCAAGACCAGCCAGACCATGCATGCAGACAGCAATCTGAGCATCCTGTTCATGTCGATAATCTAGATCGGATTCGTGGCAAAAAGCGACAGAAACCGTGAACTGACTGCTTTCTGAGTGCCTGAGCAATTTTATGGGTTCAGATCAACCCATGTCGTCGGCTAGTGGGTAGCACTGTCTCGCGGCAGGTAGGTATGCTGCTCCGGATCATAAGTTTCGAAAAACTCGGGAATCTGCGGATGACGTACCGGATCGCCCGTGTCGTCGGCCAGCAGGTTTTGTTCCGACACATAGGCTATGTATTCGGTCTCTTCGTTCTCGGCCAGCAAATGATAAAACGGCTGATCCTTGGATGGCCGGGTCTCTTCGGGGATGGAATCCCACCACTCTTCGGTATTGGAAAAAGTGGGATCCACATCGAAAATGACACCACGAAACGGGAACAGGCGGTGCTTTACCACTTGTCCTATGCCGAATCGTGCCTGTCTGTTGATCGCGATCATCGCCTATAAATGCACCCAATTGCGGTTTGTTTCAAGCACGGTTCCAAAAATTAAGTTGATAGTTGCTGAACAGCACATCGATCATAAACCATAAATCTCCGCCATTTCCGGCTCCTTGGCGGCCACCAATCGTGCGAGGTCGGCGATGACACGAGCCTGTTTCCAGGTGGCATCATCCTGCATTTTGCCATCAATCATGACCGCGCCGGTGCCATCGGGCATGGCTTCCAGAATCCTCAGGGCAAACTTTACTTCTGCGGGATCCGGGGAAAAAACCCGCTTGGCAATTTCCACCTGGGACGGATGAAGTGACCAGGCGCCAAGGCAGCCCTGCAGGAAAGCGTTGCGGAACTGTGCTTCACAGGCATCGGGATCCGAGAAGTCGCCAAACGGCCCGTAAAACGCCTTGATAGAGTTGGCTGCACAGGCATCGACCATCTTGCCGACCGTATAGTGCCACAAATCCTGCTGGTAGAAAGCGCGGGCTGAACTGTCCCGGGACCCATTGCCGGCACCGTCCGCCAGGACGCCATAATGGGGATGGCCACCACCGACACGAGTGGTTTTCATGCCGCGTGAGGCCGCCAGGTCAGCCGGCCCCAGTGACATCCCGTGCATACGCGGGCTTGCCGCAGCGATTTCTTCGACGTTCTTTACGCCTTGTGCGGTTTCCAGGATGGCATGGATCATGATCGGCCGGGTAACGCCTGCGCGCGCCTCCAGCTGTGCAAGTAACTGGTCGAGGTAATGGATGTCCCAGGCACCCTCAACCTTCGGCAGCATCATCACATCAAGCTTGCTGCCGGCCTGAAGCACGATCTGGGTGATGTCATCGAGTGCCCATGGGCTGTTCAGGCAATTGATGCGGGTCCACAAGCCGGTTGAGCCAAAATCATGCGCCAGCGCCATTTCGATGAAACCTTCGCGGGCCGCGATCTTGTCGTCGGCGGGAATGGCATCTTCGAGATTGCCTAATATGACGTCGACCTGCGGGATCAGGCTTGCCACCTTGTTGCGCATTTTTTCGATCTGCGGCGGCAAAAAATGAATCATCCGTTCGATCTTGACCGGGGGCTCGCGCATCGGGTCAGGAGCACCAATTGCAAGTGGCTTATAGAATTGTGATGGAAGTTTCATGTTACCTGCTGTCAGTCAGACCACGGAAAGAATTGTCTGAAAATTGTTGCGATGCACAAATTGTTTAAGCCAGCTTCCGCCGCTCCACAATGGCTGATTTAATTTTTGCAATCCGTGTTGCACACACCGGATTTGGCCGCTACACGAATACAGTCATTCAGGTTTTCGGGTCAGCATTTAAAAATCATGACAGGCACATCAGCATCCGCACAGCCATTGAGCGGGATCAAGGTCCTCGACTTCTCAACCCTGTTGCCAGGACCTATGGCCACGCTGTTTCTTGTCGAGGCCGGTGCGCAGGTCATCAAGATTGAACGGCCCGGAGACGGCGAGGAAATGCGGTCCTTTGAACCCAAATGGGGCAGGGATCCGGCAAGCTTTGCCATGCTCAATCGCGGAAAGCAGTCTTTGGCGCTGGACCTGAAGTCGGAGCGGCAGCTTGAGTTTCTTCTTCCGCTGATCCGTGAGGCTGATGTTGTGGTCGAGCAGTTTCGTCCAGGCGTGATGGATCGCCTTGGACTTGGCTATGACGCCATGGCACTGGTCAATCCCAGCATTATCTATTGCTCCATCACCGGGTACGGCCAGACCGGCGATCGAATCCAGAAGACCGGGCATGATCTGAACTACATCGGGGATACCGGATTGCTGTCTCTGAGCATGGGGCCGGAGGGCAACCCTACCGTGCCGCCGTTTCTGGCCGCAGACATCGCCGGGGGAACTTATCCGGCGGTTGTGAACATATTGCTGGCGCTGCTGAACCGCGAGAAAACCGGCGAGGGCACGCATATCGATATCGCCATGGCAGACAACATGTTCATGTTGATGTGGTGGGCGATGGGCAACGGCCTTGCCACAGGGTTCTGGCCTTCAAACGGCAGCAGTCTGTTGACCGGCGGTTCACCGCGCTACCAGATCTATCCGACATCAGACGGCCGGCATGTGGCCGTAGCCGCACTCGAGCAGAAGTTTTGGGACGGGTTTTGCAAGGCAGTCAATCTTGCTCCCGAGTTCCATCAGGACCAGCAGGACCCCGGTGGAACAATTGAGGCGGTCAGAACTTTGATTTCGGAGTTTCCGGGATATCACTGGGAACCCATTCTGGCCCAGGCGAACTGCTGTTGCACGGTGGTGAAAACTTTGCCGGAGGCCATGCGCGACATGCATTTTCACGGTCGTGGACTGTTTGACCACACGCTGGTCAATGAAGCAGGCGATACGTTGCCGGCGACCCCGGTAGCGGTGGCACAGCAGTTTCGCGGCGATGCCAGCGTGGAGAAGGCCGCACCCGGCGTGGGCGCCCACAACGATATAGTGCTCAATCAGAAATAGACGCCACGTTAGTAGCGTGACGAGCCAATCAAGCGTGGAGAGTTCGCCAGACTGTCATGGCGATAGCAACTGGTTGATGTAGGCAACGGTGTGCTTTTCGTGAAACAGGCCTAGAACGGCAAAGATCCGAAAAAACATCCTGAATGCTATCAACACGCCCAGGCCAGCGGCAGGTAGGCCGATCATTGCAATGAGTTTTTCGGTTGTCAGATCATCTTCGATAAAGGGAATGCTTACTGCCAGCACAGTTGCGACCACAAAAAACATGACCGCTACTATCATCCACACAATCGCAATTATCCGGATCAGTGGTGTAAAGCAAAGCCTGCCAAGCAAATATTTGTCGGAAAATTCGGTCGACCCGAACATCCGGCCCGGGCAAAAATGCCATGCCAAAAACCTTGATACGGTAACCAGAAACTGGTTACCGTGAATTCTGCCCCAAAGGTGTACTTTGCGCTGTCGACCATTGATGTTGATCGTTGCGTTCCCGGCCATCAGGTCTACTTCCAATTGCTTCAGAATTTCTTCCCGGTTCCCGTTCACCTCAAATGCAATGGAATCATCTTCAATCGACCAGATCAAAAACGACTTCCATTTGTCCACCAAGGTTGTGAAACTATACATGCGAGTGGGTCTACCCGGTTGTGGTTGGAGCGGCGGTACTCGATAATTTGGAAAGAAAGGCGCGACATATCAAGCGCTGTTGACTTTGCACTGGCCAAGTTGGTTCTCGGCGGTAGAGGTTTTCTGGCTTCCTTACGCCCGCATCGCCCTCGGTAATGAACCGGTCGGGTTCATGCCCTCCAGCATCGCCCGGCGTTTCAGGGGGGGAATGTGCTGCAGGGCTGTCATCCCAACGGCGCGGCCGAGATGCAGCGGGAAGAACTCGGAGATCAGCGACCGGTTCATGGTGTCAACCGCAGCCTGGCGCGGCAGTACATCCGCTCGCCTGGCGGCGTCGTAGGCGGAGCATAATTTTTCGCTGCCGGGGTCTTCATCCAGACGATACGCATCTGCGATGGCCTCAGCTGCAAAGGCAGCGTCACGCAGGCTCATATTGAGGCCCTGGGCGCCGATGGGCGGCACGACGTGGGCGGCCTCACCGACCAGCAGGACGCGATTGGCGGCAAATTTTCGGGCGGCCATGCCGGACATGGGGATGGTGGCCGGTGTTGTCGCGTCTTCGACCCGGCCCAGGTCGCCGTGCATTTCCAGTTGCAGGCGCGCCGCCAGCTGGTCCGCAGGCAGCGCACAGATAGGTTCAACCTCCTGCGGCCGGACCATCCAGACCAGGCTAGAACGCTTGCCGGGCAGGGGCACAGTTGTAAACGGTCCGGAGGTCTTGTGATATTCAACCGACATGCCGTGATGCGCCGAGGAGTGGGAAAAACTGAGCGCAAGCGCGGTCTGATCGTATTGCCATTCATTGACAGCTATACCGGCATCGCGGCGGATGACGGACTGGCGCCCATCTGCTGCGACAACTACGGCGGCTTGCAGGTTCGCCGCTGAGTCCAGTGATAACTCTACCTTGTCTGCACGAACGTCACAGCCGGAAACGGAGGCATCGATGAGGGTGACGTCTGCGTCCTTGGCTGCGCGCGCCAGTTCGTGCACCAGCAGGTCAAGCGGAATATTCCATCCGAACGGACCTTCGCCAAGTTCGCTTGATGAGAAAGTGACTGGAGGTGCCGTGAACGTGGCCAGGGTGTCGTCCACGATCTTCAACAGATCAAGCTGTGCGCTGCCTGTCTGTAGGCGACCCGGCCAGATGCCGATCGAAGCAAGCAACCGGATGGCAGGCTGCATTAGGGCCACGGTGCGACGTACGGCCTGGTCTGCGCGCGGCAACGTCAATTGTTCAATGCCGGGGGCAATGCAGGCGGTCCGGCATCCGGCCTGTGCCAGCAGGCAGGCAGATGTCAGGCCGGCGGGACCTGCGCCGGCAACGACCACGTCAAAGTCTGACCTGTTGGGCATAAGTGTTCACCTTGCCGATTGCGCGTGGCCTCGAAGGTGAGGCACACTTCAATCACTCAAATCAATCCGGCGGCACCGATAAATCATCAGGACCTGGTAAATGGCATACTCCGACATCACATTTGATCTCAATGACAATCTGGCGGTTGTGACTCTAAACCGCCCCGATAAGCTGAATTCGACCACCCGCAACATGCATGCGGAACTACGGTCAGCATTCGATGAAATTGAAGGACAAGGCGCGCGTGCCGTGCTGCTTACCGGTGCGGGCAGGGCGTTTTGTGCAGGACAGGATCTTGCCGACCTGCGCATGGACGGGCCAGATGAAATTCTGGAACTGCTGGAGCAGGATTTTAATCCGCTTGTCGCGCGCATCCGCAACCTGCCAATGCCCGTAGTGTGCGCGGTAAACGGGGTTGCGGCCGGCGCCGGTGCCAATCTTGCGCTCGCCTGCGACATCATACTGGCTGCCAAGTCAGCGTCATTCCTGCAGGCATTTGCCCGTATCGGCCTGATACCGGATGCCGGCGGCACCTGGACACTGCCGCGCCAGGTCGGAGAAGCCCGCGCCAAGGGAATGGCAATGCTGGCCGAACCGGTATCGGCGGAAAAAGCGCTTGAATGGGGCTTGATCTGGCAGGTCAGTGATGACGACGAACTTATGGACGATGCTAACCGGCTAGCCAGCCGATTGTCAAAACAACCGACAAAGGCGTTTGCCCTGATAAAACAGGCGATTAATGCATCATCTTCACACGGATTTGATGCACATCTGGCGGTTGAAGCCAAGCTCCAGGCTGAAGCTGCCGCAAGTCACGACTATGATGAAGGCGTCACGGCTTTTCTGGAAAAACGCAAGCCGGTGTTCAAGGGTGAGTAGGGGCCGGGAACTAGCTTATGGGCCGGACCACTCAATGTTGCACAGTTCGGCGGACTTGTCGTCGAATGTCCAGACGCGGCCAAAGTCGCGGACCTTGGCTTTCACGCCTTGTGCCACAATCACTTCCGGTCCCATCCAGTAGGAAGTGTTCTGCACAGTTACCGGTTCACCGGGGCGTGCGCCATCGATCTGCTTGATGGTGGCCATCACCTTGCGCCCTGCCGTGACCGAGCGCTCGATGCCGTTTGTCTCATAGGTGACGGGCATGCGTTGTGTGCCGAGGAAGTTGGCGACCAGCAGCTTGAACAGGCCGGTGGTGCCCTTTGCGGAACCGGACAGGATCATCTCAAGTGCATGGGTCTGTTCGTCGCTGGCCTTGTCATCGATGTACAGGCCGACAGACCATCCGCCTTCTCCCATTCGACCGGGTATATCCAGCAGGGCCGCCACGTTAACGCCCTTGAGGCTGGTTGCGCCCCAGTGACCGTCATCAATTCGTACAGCCATCCAGGCCTGGCAGTAGCCATGTGTGGGCTTGGCAGCACCCAGTGATACGACACAGGGGCAGAACAGGTCGCAGTTACAGTTGAGAGCCAGTTCACCCTTGATTTTCCAGTCTTCGATTTCGGCCATGGTCGTCGCTAACTCCAAAATGTTTGTGCCAAAACGTACAAGCCCGCACCAATCAACACAATGCCGATGACACGTCCCCAGGTTTCTGCTCGCGGTATGGTTTTTTCCGCAACAAAATACAGCGCCAGAACCGCCATCCACCAGACGGTCATGGCGCCGAAAACAAACATCAGTCCCATAATCATGCCGCAGCACCCGACGCAATAGGCGCCGTGGTGCAATCCGACGGGAAAAGCGCCTTTCAAGCCACCTTTCCAGTGCGCCAACAGAAAGGTCATCGGGCTCCTGCAGTGTTGCAGGCAAGTGTCTTTTATGGGGGTGAGCTGCCAGGCACCTGCGGCAATCAGCAATACGCCTGACGCAACGGGCAATGCCTGGGTGCCACCCATCTCAAACCAGGGAGTTTGCGCCAACGCCGTCTGAAGAAACGCTGCGGCAACGGAAAACACTGCCCACAACGAGAAATACCCGGCAGTAAATATACCAACCCGCAGAACCAGTGCCGGTCCACGTACTTCATTTTTGGAGATCAGGGCATAGGTTGCCACCATCGGCACCATGGCGGGCAGCATCATCGCCAGCATCATGAACAGCCACATAGCTGAAGTACCCGTCAGGCTTTTGGCGCTCCAGTCCACCATCATGGCCATATCGGCCATGGCGGTTGCGTTTCCCATATGGGCCCACATCATCCACCACATGGCCGCAGCCAGGCTGAGCATGATGGTGCTGACCAGAAAACCGGGATGCTCAATAATGCGGATCATAAACTGTCAGGCTCACGCAGGTGGTTGGGTTGCTGTCATGGATGACCGCTTGGCAAAGTCTTCATAAAACGCTGCCAGCTTCGGCCGGTTGTCCCGCCAGCCAAGGTCATCATAACGAAAATCAAAATAGGCCAGGACCACGGCTACCGCGATTGTCCCTGCGGTGACAGATTCAAGTTCACTAGCCCAGTTGTTTTCAAGATCATCCATTCCCGCCTCCATGCGGGCGTGCTGGCGCGCCACCCAGTCCGGCCAGCGTTTTTCTTCCGGCCGGACGGCTGTTTCATAACGCCGTGATACGCCTGCATCCATCAGGCCAACGGCCAGGGACTGCAGTGTGAGGATGCGAAACCTGGATACAGGCTCATCCGGCAACAGTTCCTTGTCACCGGCGTGATGGCATAGATACTCACAGATGACCCGGCTGTCGTACAAGGCGGTCCCGTGATCTGTAACCAGCGATGGAATCTTGCCGAGAGGGTTGTCAGCCGCGACCCCTTCGTTGATCCGGTCCGGCAGGAAAACGCCTGTGTCGATCAATTCGAGTTGGTCGAAGATGTTGAGTTCATGTGCTGTCGCTGTGACCATTCGGACGAACGGTGAAGCCGGATTGTGATGAAGTTTCAAGGCAAACGCCTCCCGTCTGAATGTGATTGCGTGATTGTGAACCTAACTGAGACAAGACCGGTCCGCCAACTGAAAAAGGCCAGACTTGAGGGTCTGGCCTTCCAGTCAGCAAATTAATTTACCGAAGATCAGTCCTCCGGTTGACTGACCAGCCTGATATAGGGCTTTGGAGACTTCCAGCCTTGCGGGAACTTCTTCTTGGCCTCCTCATCAGATACTGCCGGCACGATGATGACGTCATCACCGTTCTGCCAGTTAACCGGTGTTGCGACCTTGTGTTTGGCCGTCAGTTGAATGGAATCCAACACTCTGAGAATCTCATCGAAATTGCGACCTGTGCTCATCGGATATGCGAGGGTCAGTTTAACCTCCCGGTCTGGGCCGATAACAAAGACGGTGCGTACGGTCTTGTTATCTGCGGCGGATCGATCAGCTGCCTTGCCGGTGGCGTTTGGGTGGATCATGCCGAACAGTTTGGCGACCGTCATGTCGGTATCTCCGATCATCGGGTATTTGACGGCATTGCCTGTTGCATCGGCAATGTCCTTCTTCCAGCGCTGATGGTCGTCGACACTGTCTACAGACAGCCCGATTATCTTGGTGTTTCGGGCAGCAAACTGGTCAGCAATACCTGCCATAGCGCCAAGTTCGGTAGTGCATACCGGCGTGAAATCTTTCGGATGTGAAAATATCACCACCCAGGAGTCTCCGGCCCAGTCATAGAAATTGATATTGCCTTCCGTCGTTTCCGCATCAAAGTTCGGGGCGGTATCGCCGATCTGCAAAGCCATAATAACCTCCTGTTGAAAAAATTGTTCCTGTACGAACTGGTTTTAACCCTAAAATCGGGCAAATGTTTTTGGTAGACGTTCAGTGCAAAAGTAGGTCACAAATAGGTGATCGCGTGAGGAGCGGCAAGTCTACAGCAAGGAGAATATTATGGGAATTTTCGATTTCATCAAGAGCGCGGGAAAAGCACTTGGTATCGGGAGTGATGATGAGGCGCCGACTGCGGATGCCCTGAAGAAGGAACTGGATTCGCACAAGCTCGGCACCGAGAATGTGAAAGTGGAAATTGACGGCGACAAGGCCATTGTCACCGGGGATGTGGCAGACCAGTCAATTCTCGAAAAGGCAATCATCGCGGTCGGCAATACGCTTGGAGTTTCCAAAGTCGAAAGCAACCTTACCGCGCCTTCTCAGAAGGATCCGGTTTTCTATACGGTTGAAAAGGGTGACAATCTCTGGAAAATTTCCGAGGCACATTACGGCAAGGGCAAGGGCGCAAAGTACAATGTAATCTTTGAAGCCAACAAACCCATGCTCAGCCATCCGGACAAGATTTATCCCGGCCAGGTATTGCGGATTCCCGAACTGGACTAGTTTTAAAACAACATGGCCGCAGATTGTCTCTGCGGCCATGTATCATCGTTGGTGATTTTGATTGCCGACGTTAGCTGCGCAGTTCTTCCACACGTGTTCGGGCAGAATTACGCATTGCCTCGTCAACCACTTCGAGGTCCTGCACTGTCTTGCCGACAGGGAACAGCGATGCGCCGGCCAGTTTGACGTGCGCCCAGGCAAACGGAATACCGATTATAGTGATGGCATTGGCAACCGCAAAGGTCAGGTGCATGACGGCCAGCCACCAGCCGGCCAGTATGAACCACAGCACGTTGCCGAACAGTCCCAGTGCGCCGGTGCCGATGTCTTCACGGCCATAAAGCTCGTCACGGGCAATCACATCGCGTCCAAACGGCCATAACGTGTAATTGGCCAGCATGAAACAGGATCGCGCCCACGGCAGGCCGACAATGGTAATTGCAGCCAGAATTCCAACCAGGAACCATGCGATTGCGGACCAGATGCCGCCAAACAACAGCCAGAGAATATTAAGGATCATTCGCATAACAAGGTACCCCCGTAAATTTTCAACTATCCCTTAAATAGGTATGATAGGTCAGCATTTCCAGAACACGGGAGAGATTTGATGTGGCAGGACAGACGCCTTTGCGACCTACTGGAAATTGAACATCCAATAATTCAGGCCCCGATGGCGGGGGCTACAACACCGGAAATGGCGGCAGCGGCCGCCAATGCCGGAGCAATGGGGTCGCTCGGTTGTGCCATGTTCGCGCCTGAGCGGATCAAACAGGAGGCGCAGCGGACCAAAGCACTCACCAACCGGTCAATCAACCTGAACTTCTTTGTGCATGCCTCTCCGGAGATGGATGAAGCGAAAGCAAGTGTTGCGGCCGCCAATCTTGCGCCGTGGTACCACAATATGGGTGCCGGGGATGTGCCAGACGCGGTGGAGGGGCATTTTCCGTTTGATGATGCAATGTGTGATGCGGTTCTTGAAGCATCCCCAAAGGTCGTCAGCTTTCACTTCGGGCTACCGCACAACGTCATAGTGGAGCGGGTGAAGCAGGCCGGTATTGTTGTGTTGTCGTCTGCCACATCTGTTGCTGAAGCCAGATGGCTGGCAGATCGAGGTGTCGATGCCGTCATTGCGCAAGGCTATGAAGCGGGCGGGCATTCCGGCTGGTTTCTTCCGCGCGGCGCATCAAATGTGGCCGGGACAATGGCGCTGGTGCCGCGGATGGTGGATGCGGTTGATGTACCGGTGATTGCCGCAGGTGGAATTGCCGACGGACGCGGTATTTCGGCAGCGCTTATGCTGGGTGCGGCGGGAGTGCAGATCGGAACAGCTTTTCTGACAACGCCCGAGTGCATGGCTGCGCCTGTCCACAAGACCGAATTGTTGCACGCTTCAGGTGATGACACCATGCTGTCGATGGCATTCTCCGGGCGTAATGCCCGTACGGTGGTAAACGACTACGCCAGCGAGATGGACAATGTGAGAGACTGGCCTGACTTTCCGCTCGTCAATGCCATGACCGGCCCGTTGCGTAAAACATCGGCTGAAACTGGAAAACCTGATGCTGTGGCCCTGTGGTCGGGGCAGGCCGTTGGTCTGAACCGGGAAGCAACAACGGCGGAGACAGTGGACCGTCTGGTGGCGGAGACCGGTGCCTGCCTGAAAAGATTTACCTGAACAGGCCGGTGTTCAGGCCAACATTCCGCCGCTCTGGTTGACGGATTGCCGGATCATCGCCAGTGCCGTACCAATTGCGGCGTGGCGTACTTCATTGCGGCCAATGTCTCCATAAGTCATGCGGACGTGATGGGTGCCCAGTTCCAGGCGGGCGCAGCCAAAGTGAACCAGGCCGACCGGTTTCTCCTCGGATCCGCCGCCGGGACCGGCGATCCCGGTCACAGAGACGGAGACGTTCGCACGCGAGTTCTTCAAAGCACCTTCCGCCATTTCACGGGCCACCTGTTCCGACACCGCGCCATGTTGCTCAATCAGGACCATGGGCACATCGAGCATCTCTGACTTTGCCTCGTTGGAATAGGTCACGAAACCACGGTCGATCATGCCGGAAGACCCTGCAATGCTGGTCAGGAGGCCTGCAATCAATCCGCCGGTGCAGCTTTCCGCGGTTGCCAGCATCAACCCTCCCTCGCGCAGCATGTCGAGGGTATCCTTTGCTTCAATGACTAACTGGCGATCGAACATGCTGTTACTCCGGTAAACGGATGGTGGCGGTAGCTGTAGCGGCGATGCCTTCCTCTCGGCCAGTGAAACCGAGCCATTCTGTGGTTGTGGCTTTTACAGAAACCCGATCCACGTCAATTCCTATAATCCCGGCCACATTTTCGCGCATGGCATCGACATGAGGCCGGATTTTCGGAGCCTGGCATATGAGTGTCAAGTCAACGTGTGAGATGACGCCGCCGCGCTCAGCGACCAGCTTCGCTGCGTGTCTGAGGAAAATATCTGACGCAGCACCTTTCCATTCATCTTCGGAGGGCGGGAAATGTTTTCCGATATCGCCTTCGCACAATGCGCCGAGAATGGCATCCGTCAGCGTATGCAGGCCTACGTCGGCATCGGAATGTCCCTTCAGCTTCCTGGTATGCGGGATTTCAAGGCCGCACAGAATGACATGATCACCGTCCTCAAAGGCGTGGACGTCATAGCCGTGGCCCACTCGTACATCACTCAACATTTCTGGTTTTCCTGTTTTCAACCGGTTTTCTGCCTCAGACAGATCCGCGCTGGTGGTGATCTTGTTGTTTTCCGGCTTTCCCGGAATGATGGCGATGTCCAAATCCGCCCATTCGGCAATTGATGCATCATCTGTGAAATCATTCCGTTCGCTCGCGGCGGCGGCTGAGTGGGCTTCCAGTATGTCGTCATAGCGAAACGCCTGCGGGGTCTGTGCGCCCCAGAGGCCGGAGCGGTCAACAGTTTCAATGATGACACCGTCGTTTTCGCGTTTCAGCGTGTCAGCAACCGCAATTGCCGGAATGCAGCCCGTGTTTTCCGATAATTTTGCAATGGCGGTCGAGATAATTTCTGCGTCGACAAAGGGGCGGGCTGCGTCATGGATTAACACGTTTGCCGGTTTCAGCGCCGCTATTGCCTTCAATCCGTTAAACACCGACGCTTGGCGTGTTGTGCCGCCCTGAACAGGATCAGGCAGGTTCAGGTCCGCAACGGCGCTCATGTAGAGTTCGTCGTGGTTATCTCCGATAACGACCTGGATGTGATCCACGTCCTTGTGCTGCTGAAAGGCCCGTACCGTATGGCGTAAGACGGCCTCGCCGCCGATTTCCTGGTATTGTTTTGGGATCTCGCCTCCAACACGCAATCCGGCACCTGCTGCAACGATGATTACGGCTGTTGTCATGAGTTTAACATTCCGGTTGGGAGGCTGAATTGTGAAAGAAGCTGTATCAGGCTGATTGCCTTCAGGGCAAGCGTCGGGCGCGGCAACATAGCAATTGCATTGTCGCAGCGAGATGCTAGTGTGCCTCAAAATTAAACGAAAATGTAGAGCGTCTAATTTATGGGCATTTGTATTGGGGCACACGAAATTCGCAATCGCGTCTTCCTGGCCCCCATGTCTGGTGTGACTGATGAACCGTTCAGGGTTCTGGCACATAAATACGGTGCCGGCCTTGTCGTGTCGGAAATGGTTGCCAGCAACGCCCTTGTGGAGGCGAGGCCGGACATGGTGCGCCGGGCGACGGGAGCAGGGCGGGTTTATCCGTTTGTGTTGCAGCTTGCTGGTCGCGAACCTGAGTGGATGGCACGTGGTGCCGAAATGGCGCAGAAGATCGGTGCAGATATCATTGACATAAACATGGGCTGCCCGGCGCGTGAGGTGGCTGGCAAGCTATCAGGCTCCGCGCTCATGCGTGATCTCGATCATGCCTGCAGCCTGATTGAGGCAACGGTTCGGGCAAGCAGTGTACCGGTGACACTGAAAATGCGGCTGGGCTGGGACTTCGATTGTCTGAATGCTCCTGAACTTGCCGCACGTGCCGAGCAACTCGGTGTCAGCATGATCACGGTGCATGGCCGCACCCGCAATCAGTTTTACAAGGGCAGAGCGGACTGGGCAGCCATCAGGTCGGTAACCGAAGCGGTTGCAATTCCTGTCATCGCGAATGGTGATGGCGCCAGCATCACCGATGTGAACGCCATGCTGGAAGCCTCAGGTGCAGACGGAGTGATGATAGGCAGGGGGGCTTATGGACGACCATGGTGGCCCGGGGTACTGGCCGATCAGCTCGACCCGGGGTGCGGCATTGAAGAGCCCGGGATTGACCAGCAGGGCGCAATTGTTTTCCAACATTATGAGCTGATTATCTCACATTACGGCGAGCGCAACGGGGTTCGTATTGCACGCAAGCATATTGGCTGGGCGCTTGAGCGGTGGCGGGACAAGGGTCTGTACGACCAGTCAGAGACCGCAAAATGGCGCGCCAGACTGCTGAAACTGGATAGCGCCAGTGAAGTCAAATCAGGATTGAACGAGTTGCGGAGCCAAATCTGTTCGGCGGCGGAAAGAATGATCGCGGCATGAATGCTCATGAGCAATATGAGTTTTCTGCAAACCTGATGTTGCAGTCCCTGCCAAGCCCGGTTGTGGTGATATCGGCAGAAGACAGGATAGTTGCAGCCAATGCAGCCGCGGAAGAGTTTTTTTCTGTCAGCCAGTCAATGCTCAAACGCATGGGCCTAGACGATATCGTGCCGTTTGCAAGCCCGCTGTACACGGCAACGAAGAGACTGCGCGCGACGGGCACGACACTGTCTGAATACGGTGTGAAACTGGGAACACCGCGCACCGGTGGCGGACGTACCGTTGATATTCAGGCCGGCGTCATCCCTGAAAACCCAGGCAGCATCATACTGGTTATTCTGCAACGCTCCGTTGCGCTGGCTTTCGACCGGCAACTTAATAATCTGCAGGCCGCACGTTCGGTGTCCGGCATGGCATCAATGCTGGCGCACGAGATCAAGAACCCACTATCCGGTATTCGCGGGGCTGCACAACTGCTGGAGACAAATGCACCGGTCGAAGACCGTGAACTGACCCAGCTCATATGCAGCGAAACAGATCGCATTCGTGAACTGGTTGACCAGATGGAGGTGTTTTCGGACGAGCGGCCACCTGCAATGGAACCCTTGAACGTTCACACGGTCCTGGAACATGTGCGCAAACTTGCCGCCAGCGGATTCGCTTCACACATTGACTTCGTCGAGTTTTATGATCCTTCACTGCCGCATGTCAGCGGCAATCGGGATCAACTCGTCCAGGTATTCCTCAACCTTGTGAAAAATGCGTCTGAAGCGATTGATAAGATCGATGCCGTCGGCAAGATCACGCTTTCCACTTCCTACAAGCCCGGCATCCGGATGCAGATATCCGGCAGCGAGAGATCAGTGTCGCTGCCGCTTGAGATTGCCGTCCATGACAATGGTTCCGGCATTTCCGAGGATGTTGCCCAGCACCTTTTTGACCCGTTCGTGACTTCCAAGGACAGCCGGCGTGGTTTGGGCCTGGCGCTGGTGGCGAAACTGGTGCGCGACCATGGTGGAATAGTCGATGCATCATCTCATGATGACGGCACAATTTTCAGAGTGTTGCTGCCGGTTTCAGCGAGTAATGCGGAATGACGGATGTTAGTAACGATATGAAGAAACTTGGAAAAATACTCACTTCGATCAACTCGAAAGGGATTTGTGAATGACGTCGGGAACTGTACTTGTAGCCGATGACGATGCCGCAATCCGAACCGTCGTTACACAGGCGCTGACACGGGCAGGATACGATGTGCGCGCGGCCAGCAATGCCGCATCGTTGTGGCGCTGGGTAAGTGAGGGCCAGGGCGACGTTGTTCTGACTGATGTGGTGCTTCCTGACGAGAGCGGATTCGACGTCCTGCCACGTATTACAGCCAAACGACCGCGTCTGCCGGTTATCGTGATGAGTGCGCGCAACACCATCATGACCGCGATTACCGCAAGTGAACGCGGCGCCTACGATTATCTGCCGAAACCGTTTGACCTGAATGCACTGGTTGCAACTGTTGGCCAGGCACTGGAAGATTCCCGCAAGGCTGATCAGCCGGTTGCCCAACGCCAGACGGCGGAAGACAGTGATGCGTTGCCAATAGTTGGCCGGTCAACAGCCATGCAGGACATCTACCGTGTAGTGGCCCGTATGACGCAGACCGACCTGACCGTGATGATCCAGGGTGAAAGCGGCACCGGCAAGGAACTGGTCGCACGTGCGCTGCATGACTTTTCACGACGCAAGGCAGCGCCGTTCGTGGCAATGAACATGGCCGCAATTCCCCGGGAACTGATTGAATCTGAATTGTTCGGTCACGAGAAGGGTGCATTTACCGGTGCCGTTTCCAGATACCTTGGCCGGTTTGAGCAGGCCCATGGCGGCACATTGTTCCTTGATGAAATCGGTGACATGCCAATGGAGGCGCAGACACGATTGTTGCGCGTCCTTCAGGAAGGCGAATACACGTCGGTTGGCGGCGTCAGACCGATCAAGACCGATGTCCGGATCGTTGCCGCAACCCATCGTGATCTGAATCAACTGATCACCCAGGGCATGTTTCGTGAAGACCTGTTTTTCCGGCTCAACGTGGTGCCGTTGCGGTTGCCGCCATTGCGGGAACGGACAGATGACATACCGGATCTGGTGAATCATTTTCTGCGCCGGAATGAAAAACAGGGATTGCCATTCAAGACCTTCTCAGCCGGGGCCATAGATGCATTGCGCCGTACCAGGTGGCCGGGAAACATTCGTGAACTGGAGAACTTTGTAAGCCGGCTGTGCGCAGTGCATGTCGGCGATGAAATTTCCGCTGCCGCAGTAGAACAGGAATTCGCAATTCAGAATTCTCCCGGTACGCAAAAGGATCCGGGTTCATACACCTCGCTGTCGGAGTTTGTGGAAAATCATCTGGTCCAGTATTTCGCGGGTTTCCAACCCAATCTACCGCCGGATGGGCTGTATCATCGGGTGATCCAGCAGGTCGAGGTTCCGCTCATCAATGCAACGCTGGCGTCTACCGGTGGCAATCAGATAAAGGCAGCAAACCTGCTTGGCATCAACCGCAACACTCTGCGGACCAGGATAAAGGAACTTGGGCTCAGCGTGGTGAAGACACCTGGAGCGCGGCATTAGCTAGTCACGCCAGGGTCTGGTTAGAATCAGCTTCATGCCCTAAACTACTGTTTTCCCGACCTTTATTTGTGGAGTTCCACAATTGCCAGAGTGTTGTACGGCGGGTCGGGTCGAATTGTGTGGGTTTATCGGGAATTCAGCAGCACGTCCGTGATGTGTCACATATTTGCCACATTAGTGTTGCGTTTTTGCAACACCGCACGGGGGTGCAGTTTTTGCCTTGAAATCGGGTCCAGCGCTCCATGACTGTGATGTCGGACATATCCAGCCCGCAAGCATCTGAACCTCTGCAGGGTCAGACAGCGGAGCCGTTTCTCAGCAACAAGTGGGTGAACTGGGCGGGCATGTGCCTTGCCAGCCTCACTGTCGTGTGTGGACTTGGGACTTATCTTTACCTTACTGGACTGACTCACCTGAAACCGCAGCCCGACAATGCGCTTCTGCTGCTGTTTGCCAATGGCATATTGTTGACACTGATGGCCAGCCTGATTGGCTGGCAGTTGACGAAACTGACACTGGCAAGAATGCGGCGGGTGCCGGGGTCCGGACTTCATATCCGTATTGTTGCTCTGCTGTCGCTGTTTGCGGTATTGCCGGCGATCATTGTTGCAGCATTTGCCACCGTGACCTTGAACAGGGGGCTTGATATCTGGCTGTCGGGACAGACGCAGTCAATTGTTGATTCCGCTGAAGGTGTTGCTGAAGCCTACATCCGCGAAAACCTGGAGGTTGCCCGCAGCGATGCCGCGTTCATCGCGAACGATATCAATCAGAGGTCCGAAGAATTCACGCTCAATCGGGACAAAATGATCCGCAGGGTAGCGACTTTCGGCCAGGTTCGCGGTCTGTCAGGTTTGTTTGTAATGAACCCGACCACCAAGGAAGTGGCAGTTTCTGCCACGGCCAACAAGCTGGTCAAATTCCGCCCGCCGCCGCCGGAGGATATTGCACAGGCAACGACCGGTGAGATGGTGGTGCGGGAACCGGAGGAGGGCAGCAATGTCATCCGAGCCCTCATCAAGCTGGAGAAAGTCGACGGATACTATCTGTATCTCTATCGCCTGGTGAATCCGGAGGTCATCAAGCAACTTGGAAAAGCCAGGTCCCAGCGGGCCGAGTTTGACAACCTGATCGCACAGCGCAGGTCATTGCAACTGAACTTTGCCGCATTGTATGCCGGTATCGCCTTCATCTTTCTGTTGTCTGCCATCTGGTTGGGGTTGTTGTTTTCAAACAGGCTGGTGCAGCCTATCGTGTCACTGGTATCGGCTGCCCGTCAGGTCAGTGCCGGTGAACTTGATACCAAGGTTTCGATTGAAAACGCGACCGGCGACATGGCGACACTGGGTGCAACCTTCAATCAGATGACTGACCGGTTGCAGTCGCAGCGCCAGGAACTGACCACCACGAATGCTGAATTAGACGAGCGGCGCCGGTTCACGGAGGCTGTTTTGGGTGGAGTAAGTGCCGGTGTGCTTGGCCTCAATAAAAACGGGACCATAACACTGTGTAACAAGTCGGCCCTTGAACTGCTTGATCTGGAGCAAAGCGACGTCAACAACAAAGCGGTTCTCGATGTGCTTCCCGAGATCCGGTCGATCTATTCCAAGGCGAAGGGTCGGTTTGACGGTTATGCTGACGGGACCATAACGCGCCGGGTAGGTGATCAGGAACGCACGTTCATGACAGGAGTAACCACCGAGCGCGGCGATGAGGGCACTGACGGGTACGTTGTCACCTTTGACGATACGACGGAACTGGTTTCAGCCCAGAGAAACTCCGCCTGGGCGGATATCGCACGGCGTATTGCCCATGAGATAAAAAATCCGCTTACCCCGATACAACTGTCAGCAGAGCGGCTGCGGCGAAAGTACGGTGACCAGATAACCGGCGACCGAAAGGTGTTTGACCAATGCACCGATACCATCGTTCGGCAAGTTGGTGACATCGGTCGCATGGTTGATGAATTCTCATCGTTTGCGCGAATGCCCAGTGCACAACTGGAGCCCAACAACCTGACTGCCCTGGTGCGCGAAGCGCTGGTTCTTCAGAAAGCCAGCGACGAGACGATCAGGTTCGAAACCAGTTTTCCCGAAGAGCCGGTTGTGCTGCCGCTGGACAGGCGTCTGGTCGATCAGGCGATGACGAACCTTGTCAAGAATGCCAGGGAATCCATTGAAAGCCGCCTGTCAACGGATGCTTCTGTTCCCGGCGAAATTCAGGTTTCCATAAAACAGACCAAGACTAGGGTTACTGTTTCTGTTGCTGACAACGGGATCGGGCTGCCGGACGAGAACCGGTCAAGGCTGACCGAGCCCTACATGACGACGCGGGAGAAGGGCACAGGCCTTGGTCTGGCGATCGTGACACGGATCATGGAGGAGCATTCCGGCCGGCTGACCTTGAGTGATGCCCCGGCGAATTTTTATGACGGACGTGGTGCGTGTGTGAGCCTGGAGTTCAAAAAGGCTCCGGAAGACGACACAGGCACAAGCGACCAGGCGAACCATAGTGCGGATGGGAAACCCGGCGATCACCTTGCGGAAAGGGCCTGAAAATGGCGGTTGATCTACTGATCATAGATGACGAAGAAGATATACGTGAACTGATTGGCGGCATTCTGGAAGACGAAGGCTATGAAGCACGCCTTGCCGGAAACAGCGACGCTGCTCTGGCAGCCATTGCTGAAAGACGCCCGGCGATGGTCATACTTGATATCTGGTTGCAAGGTTCACGCCTTGACGGGCTCGACCTGCTGATTGAAATAAAGAAAGTGCATAAGGACCTGCCGGTCGTGATCATATCAGGTCATGGCAATATCGAAACGGCGGTTTCAGCCATCAAACGTGGTGCGTATGAGTATATAGAAAAACCGTTCAAGGCTGATCGTCTCATTCATGTTGTCGCCAGGGCTCTGGAGAATTCCCGTCTGAAGCGTGAAAATGAGGAGCTGCGCAGTCAGAGCGGAGAGAGTTCCGACATCATCGGATCGTCCAACGTCATCCGTGATTTGACATTGGTGCTGAAACGAGCCGCACCCAGCAACGGACGTATCATGCTGTTTGGTCCGATGGGCTCCGGCAAGGAGCTCGCTGCGCGCAGTATTCACAGTTGGTCAACCCGCGCCGAAGCGCCGTTTGTGGTGTTGCCGGCGGCCACCATGCTGCCCGAGCGTATGGAAGAGGAATTGTTTGGTGTAGAGGACAAGGACGGCAACCCCACCAGGGTCGGCCGACTGGAAGCGGCTCATGGTGGTACATTGTACCTCGACGAAGTTGCCGACATGCCCATGGAGACCCAGGGCAAGGTCTTGCGGGTTCTTGTTGATCAGACTTTCAACCGGGTAGGCGGTGCCAAGCAGGTCATGGTTGATGTGCGCATTGTCAGCTCGAGTTCGAAAGACCTCAATGCGCTGGTCAAGGCTGAAGCATTTCGTGAGGATCTGTTGCACAGGCTGGCTGTTGTGCCGATTCATCTTCCGTCACTGCATGAGCATCGCGAAGACATTCCGGAACTGGTCCATCATTTTTGTTCCCTGTACTCGACCCAGTCGAGCAAGCCGCTCAGAACATTTGCAGATGATGCACTTGCCGTGATCCAGACCATGGACTGGAACGGCAATGTGCGGCAGTTGAAAAACTCTGTAGAGCGGTTGCTGATCATGTCAGCTGGTGAGGCTGACGAGCCAATAACGGCCGCACTGTTACCGACTGATCTGACTGGCACGACCAGCAATAACGGAAGTGGAAACGGGATCGAAAACCTTATGTCGCTGCCGTTGAAGGATGCGCGTGACACTTTCGAAACCGAGTATATCAGGGCTCAACTCAGTCGCTTTGGTGGCAATATCTCGAAAACCGCATCCTTTGTTGGTATGGAACGTTCTGCACTTCACCGGAAGATGCGGGCACTTGATATCACGGTGTCGGAACGTGACGACGGTGAGGCGGCGCAACCTGCTGTTGGGGGTTGAACACGGTAATGCAAGGCATCACCTGAGCTTGGCGTGGTTAAATGGCCGACTTGTTTTTGTGGGCGTGTTGGCCCAATGTCCCGTGAAAATCGGTTTACACTTCACGCAGCAGAGCGATTCGAGTGTCTGAATGAAAATCATCATTTGTGGTGCCGGACAGGTCGGCAGAGGCATTGCTGAGCGTCTTGCTATTGAAAACCATGACGTGACGGTTATCGATATTTCTGCCGGACTTGTGGAAGCAATCTCCGGCAGCACCGATGTGCGTGGCATTGTCGGCCACGGCGCTCATCCGGATGTACTCAACGAAGCCGGGGCCAGCGAAGCGGACATGATCATTGCGGTGACCTTTGTAGACGAGGTCAACATGATGGCTTGCGAAGTTGCCAAGGCGCTCTTCAATATTCCCACCCGGGTCGCACGGGTCAGGGATCAGTCCTATCTGCTACCGCAATACTCCAGTCTGTTCACCCGCGAAAACACTGCAATCGATGTTGTCATTTCGCCGGAAGTTGCCGTGGGAGAAATGGTGTTGCGCAGGCTGGCTTTGCCTGGCGCGTTTGAGGCGATTTACTTCGCCGATGAGAAAGTGCTGACGCTCGGTATAAAACTCGAGGAGGACTGCCCGGTTGTGAACACTTCGCTGTCCCAGTTGACAGGGTTGTTTCCGGATCTGAAGGCAGTGGTCTGCGGCATTGTTCGCGATAACACCCTTCTGGTCCCCAAATCTGATGATCAGATGTTGCCGGGTGATCGGGTCTATGTGGTCACTGACCAGGCCCAGGCGGCGCGCACGCTTGCCTTGTTCGGGCATGAAGAACGTCCGGCAGACCGGGTGCTTATTGGCGGCGGCGGTACGATCGGGATGTACGTGGCGCGCAAGCTTGAGGAACGTGATTCAGCCATCAAGGTGACGATTATCGAACCCAACATCAAGCGGGCCGAAGAAGTCGCAAACCTGTTGACCAATGTGGTTGTTCTGAACGGAAGCGCACTTGACGCCAATTTGCTGCAGGAGGCGGAGATCGGGCGCACCGAAACCTATATAGCGCTGACCAACGACGATAAGGTCAATGTGCTGTCGGCGATGCTGGCGAAGCAGCATGGCGCGCGTTCTACAGCCTGTCTGGTATCAAACCTTGACGCCCGTCCGCTGATTTCACCTCTTGGCATTGATGCATATATCGATCCACGCTCAGTTACGGTTTCCAGTGTGCTGCAGCATGTCCGGCGCGGACGCATCAGGGGTGTACATGGCGTTGAGGGCGGCGACGGGGAAGTTGTTGAGGCCGAGGCGCTGGAAACATCGCCGATGATCGGTAAACCGTTACGCGAGGCAGATTTGCCGGAAGGCATCAGGATCGGCGCCGTTGTGCGCGATGATCAGGTGATAATTCCCACCGGAGACACTGAAATCAGGCCGAAAGACCGGGTAGTCATGTTCGCGCTGCGCGACAAGATCGAGGAAATCCAACACCTGTTCCGGGTCAGCATCGAGTACTTCTAGACACCATGGTTCACCACCGGGTTGATTGTCCTGAGATTGAAAAGCGTCATATTATCAACAGGTTGTAATTGCCTTTTGAGCAGGTCCGCAGGGCAGCTGATTCGTGTGTCAACCGGAGAATAATTGACGCTGGTGCATGCCGGGTGCAGTCTTTATAGTGAACAAGTCGGTTGGCAAGTTCCGGGGCCGGTCAATAGAATTCCGTCGGGAATGCTAAAGCGCCCAAAAAAATAAAAAGAGAGTCCAAAATGGCGCAAGAAAAACAACAGAATCTCCAGGATACTTTTCTGAACACTGTGCGGCGTAACAAGGTGTCTGTTACGGTATTTCTCGTAAACGGCGTGAAACTGCAGGGTGTCATTACGTGGTTCGACAACTTCTGTGTGCTGTTGCGACGGGACGGGATGTCCCAGCTGGTCTACAAACACGCCATTTCGACCATCATGCCAGGTCAGCAGATTTCACTTTATGATGACGACAACGGCGAATAGTTTCCAGGCTGATCGAAATCATTGCACAAGATTGAGGCGGCGCCGATGGTGCCAGCTTCACTGATAGCAAAAAGTAAAGCTTACAGATGAACAGTCAAAACGGCGGCGGCGTCGATTTTCAGATTGAAGGACCCGTTGTCACGCGGGCTTTCGTTATTCACCCTGATGTCAAGAGCAGGCAGGTTGCGTCCGGTTGGCGTGATGCGGATGATAAACTGGAAGAAGCGGTGGGACTGGCTCTGGCTATTGAACTGGAGATAGCGGACGCCGTCGTGGTGCCGGTGCCCAATCTGAACCCGGCCTCGTTTTTTGGGTCGGGCAAGGTCAAACAGCTGGGCCGCCAGATTGAAGAGGCCGAAGCCGATCTGGCCGTTCTCAATGTTCAGCTATCGCCCGGTCAGCAACGCAATCTTGAACGCGCCTGGAAGGTCAAGGTCGTGGATCGTACGGGGTTGATCCTCGAAATCTTCGGGCGGCGGGCAAGTACGCGGGAAGGTACATTGCAGGTGGAACTGGCTCATCTGGATTACCAGAAGAGCCGGCTGGTTCGGTCCTGGACCCACCTGGAACGCCAGCGTGGCGGGCACGGGTTCATGGGGGGACCCGGTGAAAGCCAGCTCGAGGCCGACCGGCGCATCATTCAGGACCGTATTACGCGTCTGAAGAAACAGCTTGATCAGGTTATTCGGACCAGAACGCTTCACCGCCAGAGCCGGGCCAAGGTGCCATACCCTGTCGTGGCTCTTGTCGGGTATACCAATGCCGGCAAGTCGACCTTGTTCAACCGGTTGACCGATGCAGGTGTCATGGCAAAGGACCTGCTGTTTGCAACGCTCGATCCGACGATGCGCCAGATTGAACTGCCAAGAGGCCGCAAAGTCATTCTGTCAGACACGGTCGGGTTCATTTCCGATCTGCCGACCATGCTGGTTGCAGCGTTCCGGGCGACCCTGGAAGAAGTGCTGGAGGCCGATATCATTCTGCATGTGCGTGACATTGCGCATTCCGAGACAGAAGAGCAGGCGGGTGATGTCTTGTCGGTGCTACGTGATCTCGGGGTCAGTGACGAACGGTTGTCGGCTGTTGTCGAAGTATGGAACAAGATCGATCTGGTGGACGCTGAACACGCCGAAGTGCTCAAGGAAGAAACTGCCCGCAAAGACAATGTGCTCATGGTCTCGGCGCTGACCGGAGAAGGCATTCCGGCAATGCTGGAAACTCTGGAAGCAAGGCTTACACACCATAACCCGGTTCTGGCCGTTGCACTGGCTACGGGTGAGGGCGCGGAACTTGCGTGGATTTATGAGCATTCCGAAGTTCTGTCGCGGCGGGATCATGACGACGGGCGGATCACCATCACGGCACGGTTTGACGACCGCCAGGCAGGGGCTGCACAAAAGCGGCTTGGCGAACGGCTCAGCCCGGCCTCGTAATCGATACCGTCAGGTTTGGCTGTTGTCGCGTTTGCGGATTTCGTTCCAGATCGTGTCCATCTTCTTCAGATCAGCTTCCTCTACGGAACTTCCCTCGGCTTTCAGTTTGTCTTCTATATAACTGAAGCGACGTGTGAACTTTGTGTTGGCCTTGCGCAGTGCGTCCTCTGCGTCAAGGCCCAGATGACGCCCCAGATTGACCATGACGAACAGCAGGTCACCAAATTCTTCAGCCTGTTTTTCGACCGGCAAGCAGTTGCTGGCCTTGGTCAACTCCTGTGCCTCCTCGACAACCTTGTCCAGGACCATTGAAACGTCGGGCCAGTCGAATCCGACCCGGGCGGCACGTTTCTGCAGTTTCAGTGCGCGGGTAAGGGCAGGAAGGGCGGCTGGTATGTCATCAAGCGTCCGCTTGCGCTGTTTTTCCGTACCCTTGCGCTCGGCGTCCTTGGCGCGTTCCCAGAAGCCCTTTTCGACACCTGCGGCACGTGCTTCCGGATCACCGAACACATGCGGGTGGCGTCGAACCATTTTCGTCGTTATCGCCTCAACGACGTCGGCAAATTGAAAATGATCGGCCTCCCGCGCCATCTGGGCGTGATATACGACCTGTAACAGCAGGTCGCCCAGTTCATCGCGCAGGTCATCCATTTCGTCGCGTTCGATGGCGTCGAGCACCTCGTAAGCTTCTTCGAGGGTATAGGGAGCTATCGAGGAAAAATCCTGCTGCAGGTCCCACGGACACCCTGTTTCAGGTGTCCGCAGAGCCTGCATGATCGCGAGCAGGGTGTCTATTTCCCGCCGGGGCAGTGTTTCGGGTCCTGCTGTGATCAGGTCTCCGGGGGTTTCGGTGTTTCCCGGAGGTGGTCTGCCTTTATCCATACCTTGCATCCATCCTTGCCTGCTGTTGTGCGCAAGGTATCACCGCATGGCAGGCGGAGCCATGACTGAGGCTGGAAGGCTTCATTGTTTTCCACGAAACTGCCGTCCACGACAAACACTTCAATACCGTGAGGGACATCCATTTCGATGGTTGCGCCAGCGTCCCAGATTTCCATTCTTACGTCCTCCCGACGATCATGAAACAAAGGCATGACTGATACGCCGGGACGGTCTGGTGCGGGCAGGGCGCGCATCTTGTTGGTATCAATGCGAACATGGGTGCGGTCTGCCATGTCGAACTGCCAGAGTTTCACCATGATGGTGCAGCCGGGTTCGGAGCCGGGGGTGTGGCTGGATTCCGGCGGGTTGCGAATGTAGCTGCCTGCCGGAAAGTCCCCGTGTTCGTCCTGGAACACGCCATCCAGCACCATGAATTCCTCACCTCCGGTGTGGACGTGAGACGAAAACTTGCTGCCCGGAGCATAGCGGACGATGGTGGTGGCTCGCGCCACCTCCTCGCCGAGCCGGTCCAGCATGCGCCTGTCAACGCCCGGCATGGGTGATTTCACCCATTCGATCTGTCGACCGTGAACTGCCGCGCGTTTTGAAAAATCTGCGTTGAGTTGCATTGGATGTTGCTCTTTCGTGTTCGGGTGTTTAGCCGGCGATGCTCGGGCGTTGTGCGACCTTCTGCTGCCAGGTTTTCAGGTTCGCACAATCAGCAGGAACGTCAATCTTGGCAAAGTCCGCGAAGGCCAGCCCGGCAAAGGCTGTGATGTCGGCTACAGAAAAATCATCTCCGGCAATATACGGCTGGTCAGCCAGGACCTTGTCAAGATAGCGCATGCCGTCGATGGCACGGTCGTGTTGCAGCTTGCCCCATGGTTCACACTGTGATTTCTCGATATCCGGACCAAGTCCTGGTGTTGCATGGTGAAAATAGGCCGCGACGGCATCGAGAAGGCCAGCCTCGGCGCGGCGCTGCATCATGCTGGTGACCGCGCGCTGTTTGGGTGTCGAGCCGGTCAGGGTAGGGGTGCCGTCCAGATTGTCCAGGTATTCGGTGATGGCAGTACATTCGGAAATCATGGTGCCGTCTTCGAGTTCCAGTACCGGTACCGCGGCCGACGGGTTCTTGCTGCGGAATTCATCCTGTTGATGTTCACCGGCCGGGACGTCGACATGGATGAACTCGACCTTGTCGGTCAGGCCTTTTTCTGCCAGCGCAATCCGGACGCGGGCCGGGTTCGGGAAACCTGGGAAATCATGGACTTTCATATTGCTCTCCTGTTTGTTTACCTATCAGTAGGTAGGTTTGTGTTATAAGCTTTGCAAACGAACGTCAATGGCCTATCTAGTGATAGGTAGAAAATTCTGCAGGAGCTGATCATGTCCATGCACGACAGAATACTTGAGGCGGCTGAGGCAAGATTGCGGTCAGACGGCTATGGAGCCGTCAGTTTCCGTGACCTTGCAACTGATGTCGGTGTCAAAAGTGCCAGCGTGCATTATCACTTTCCGCGCAAGGAGGACCTGGGCGTCGCTGTCGTGGCGGCCTACACGGAAAAAGTTTTTGCAGCGCTTGGCATTGCAATGCATGCCACAACGCCGCGTGACAGGCTTGCTGGGTACATCGGCGTCTTCAGGCATGCGCTGGTTCAGGAAAATGCCATTTGCCTGTGTGCAATGCTGGGCGCGGAGGCCAGGGGGCTGCCGGTGCAGGTCGCGGATGCTGTTCGTGTGTTCTTCCAGGCCAATATTGACTGGCTTGACGAGGCACTGGCCGATGCGGTTGACAGACCCAGGTCCGCGGAAATCATTGCCGCTCTTGAAGGTGCCATGCTGTTGGCAAATACGATGAACAGTGTAGAGATGTTTGAAGATGTGGCCAGCGGATTGCTGGGCAGGGTGGAGTAACATCACAGGAGTGCTGTCGGATGGATGATCTTGAGATCCGGGAGTTCAAAGCCAATGACGTGGGCGAAACGGCACAAATCTTTTTCAATGCGGTCCGGTTGGGCACGACCGAGTACTACGATGATCGTCAAAGGAGAGCCTGGGCAGCGAAGGTGCCGGACAATGGTGAGTGGCGCGAACGACTCCAATCTCAGCATTCGTTTGTGGCGCAGTTGAACACGAAGCCGGTCGGGTTCATGACATTGGATGGGAACGGACATATTGATCTGGCGTTCGTTGCACCGGACCTGATCGGGAAGGGGGTGGCCAGAGCGCTGTATGAAAGAGTTGAGGCAGAAGCTCTGCGACTTGGCATCAGACGGCTTGATACGTACGCCAGTTATCTGGCCCGGCGCTTCTTCCGACGCCAGGGCTGGTCGGTCGTCAGGCAGCGTTCAGTTTCAATTGGGGACGTATCTATGACAAATTTTGCCATGGAGAAGCGTTTAAATACCATGGCTCCGCGCTGCGATCTTGAACGTAGCTGACACCGGCGCTAGTGTTGGAGACGAAAGAAGCGTCGGGAAATGTCGTACGCTAAGGGCTGGTAGAACTAGGCGTATGTCGCACTAACAGCACCCGTTTCGACTCTTCTCGATCCTTTGCCGTCAGTCAAAAAATGAGATACTTGGCTGAACCAACAACTGAGTAGTCAATTGATCGACGCTTCATATTGTTCTGCGATGGCGGAATACAACCAATGGATGAACGAGCGGTTGTATTCAGTTTGTGCTTCGCTACCAGATAGTGAGCGCAAAATGGATAAATCTGCGTTCTTTGGCTCAGTGCATCGAACACTGAACCACATTCTCTATGGTGATCTTGCGTTCATGTCGCGGTTCACTGGTAATCCTAGCATTGTGCCTGAGTTTGGAGTGGATTTACACGACGAGTTTCAAGATCTTTGGGAGGCGCGTTCGACTTTGGATGCGCGTATTTTGGATTGGGCGCAATCGGTGCCTGAAAAGTGGCTCGGTGAACAACTCACGTACGAAAGCAAGGTAGATGGCATCACTAGAACAGTTCCCAGATGGATTCTTGTGACGCACATGTTTAATCACGAAACGCATCATCGAGGACAAGTAACCACGCTGTTATCCCAAATGGGCGTTGATATGGGCACAACTGACATCCCGTTCATGCCAAAGTTTCAGCAGTCTTGAGTTGCCATCATCCGACCCAGAGCCAAGGTGCTGCTGCCAGTTGAGTTCGCTGCCGTTCATACTCATGATTGCCGATTATGATATTCGCATAATATATATTATGGAATATTATGATGTAATGGAAATACAGTTTTCAGCCGATTCCCATCAACTCTGCACAGACTAGTCCTATTCCGCTGCAGCTGGCGATGTGTCAGGCGTTGGCAGTTTGCGTGGCAGTGCTGCGACTGCGCACAGGATCAGCAGTGCGGCTGCGGCGAGAATGCGGAACAGCATGTCGAAGCCCCAGTGTTCATAGACAAAGGCAATCAGCGGCAGTGACACTGCCAGCACGGAAAACGCAACGACATACCTGACCCCGTAGATGCGCGCCCTGTATGGACCGCTGGCCATCTTGCCGATCATGTAGTCGTTGATCGGTATCTGGCCGAATGCGCCCAGCATGAAGCCAACTGCAACGGCCAGTGCCAATACGTCCGTCAGGCCCGGCATCAATGAGAAAAACACCAGCTGCATTATGGCCACTGTCATGAACACCAAGCGCGGTCCGTAACGATCCAGCATGCTGCCGACGATGAGCTGGGCAATGGACGCTGCTGCGAAGACGATGAACGCCAGCGAACCAACCATGGTTGCTATATCGCTCTGGCCGGTTTCGCCAACTCGCTGCGTCCATGCCGAAAGCTGAGCGGCCAGGCCTTGCAGGCGTTCATCGAATATTTTTGGCAGTGCGAAAGTCGTTGACTGGAAGATGATGGATGAAACCGCAGTCGTCAGGAAAACAATAGCGGAGACGCGCATCAGCAACGTGCGGTTTGCCGGTGACGGTGCTGCAGTCGAAAACTTGCCAACCGGTTTTGAGGTCACACGATCCGTGCGGATGGTTTCGTGCCGCAGGGCAAAGTATGCCAGGCCCGTTGCAATGGAGAAAATACCAGGCAGGACAAACGCCATGCGCCAGCCGCCATTGTCGATGAGATAGCCGGTGATCAGGGCGGCGCTCGCTACACCCAGATTGCCCCAGACACCGTTTGCCGCAATTCGCATGCCGGTATTGCGCCAGGTCATGGTGACTATGGCAAGGCCGACCGGATGATAGATCGCAGCGAACATGCCAATTATGAACAGGCCAAAGCCGATCTGGGCCGGCGTGGTGGCAAAGCTTGTGGCAATCGAAGACAGGCCGATGCCGACAAAGAAAACAACCATCATGCCGTCCCTGCTCCACTTGTCAGCAAGCCAGCCGGCAGGAAGGGAGAACAGACCGAATGCAAGGAAACCGGGTGTCGCATAGACAAGCAGGTCGGCATAACCAACCCCCCACTCCCGGTGCAGCGCCAGCGCTGCCACGGTCGCAAATATCAGCGTGAACAAGTGATCGAGGAAGTGTCCGATGTTCAACAGCAGGAAGTAACAGCGATCTCTGGTCACGTGTGGTGATGCTTTCATTGGTGCCGGCAGCATTACCGGTTGTGCCTCTATAATAGGTTTGTCTGATTTTCGATGTCATGCCAGACTTCGTCGATAAGTTGCCAATCTTAACCCGAAGTTGAAAGGAAGGTTCCTGTGAGCATGTCCAGCCCGCGCAGTACCAATCCAGCGGACTATCAGGAATTGGCGCAACCCATCGCAGTGTTGGCAAAGAGCTTTGCAGATGGGTATTTCATTGCGCCGCATGAGCATCAACGCGATCAGTTTCTGTATGCAACAAACGGCGTCATGAGACTGAGAACACAGCATGATGCCTGGATCGTGCCCCCTGCCAGTGCCGCCTACATACCCGCTGGGCTCCAGCATTCGGTCAGCATCCATGGCAACGTGGACATGCGCACGTTGTATATCGATCCCGGCACCGTCCGGAAACGCCCGCATGGGTTGAACGTAGTAGCTGTGTCAGGCCTGCTGAAGGAACTGATCCTGGCCCTGGGTGAAGAACCTGTTGCCTATGCTCCCGACAGTCGCGGCAGTCTCATTGCTCAGTTGATCGAGCAGGAAATCGGACTGGCGAATGCGTTTTCGCTGCATGTACCCCTGCCACGGGATACCAGGTTGCAAAAACTGTGCGCGGTGCTTCTTGCTGATCCATCGGATCGCAGAACACTGGATGGCTGGTCTGAAATCGCAGGCGCGTCTGCACGGACGCTCGCAAGGCTTTTTGAACGTGATCTGGGGATGAGTTTTATACGGTGGCGGCAACGTGTGCGATTTCAAAGTGCACTTGAGGCGTTATCGCAAGGCGTGCCGGTTTCTGAAGTTGCGAAAATGCACGGGTACCGAAGCCCGAGTGCCTTTTCGGCGGCATTCGCCAAAGCCATGGGCCATGCGCCGTCCAAAGTGATGGCGGGTAAGGAAGGGTGATTGGAGCCAGGTTATTTGTATGTCGGTTTCACGCATCCACGCCGACAACACGGTAAGTGCTGTCTCTGATGTCACCCTGCCAGAACCACATGGCAAGCAAGGGTTCTTGCTGTGTTGTAGTGGCATGCGGCTGATTTGATCCATGCACAATATGTGTACCCGGTTCCTGTGCGACAAAGCCCTGACTGTCGATCTGCCAAAGCGCGGTTCCACTGACGACCAGATAGTCTTCCTGTGCTGCATGCCAATGGCTTGGATAGACCGTGTCGCATTGTTGCAGATACAGGCCAAAACTGATGTCTTCATTTGCTGTCATGCCGCACGGACCGACCAGTTCGACATAAGTGAACCTGCCCCTAAAGCTGTCCGGCATCTTCATGGTGCCCTGCATCCACGCTAACCGGTTTCCAATCCGAAACATTTCCCGTTGCAAATCAGGGAACCGGGACAGGGATGTTATTGCGCGAAGATAGTCCTGCCTGAGTGCAGCCGGCACTGTGTTTTCCGAGGAAGTCAGCTGTCCCGGCGCCTCTACTGCATTTGCGAGTGCGGCAAGATGGTGTGCACCTGTTGCCGACCAGGCATTGGCATATGCTCGCAACAGAGCATTCATCAGTCGATCTCCACGATCATCCCATCATACGCCGGTACGACATTTGCCGGCAGCTCTGCGCACAAGGATCGATAATCCATATCAATATGCATGTTCGTCAATATGGCGCGTTTCGGTTTGATGCGCTCAATCCATACAAGTGCGTCTTCAAGACTGAAGTGGCTTGGATGCGGCGTGCGCCTGAGTGCATCAACGATCCAGACATCCAGATTTTCCAGGTATTGCAGTGACTGGTCCGGCACCTTGATGAGGTCCGGCGTGTACGCCACATTGGCGATGCGAAAACCCAGTGCGTCGATGTCGCCATGGTTCACTTCAAACGGCGTCGCGATAATCTCGCCAGCCGCACCGGTTGTTGAAACCGGTGTTTCAGGCTCGATACCGTTCATTTCCAGTATCGGCGGATAGGAGGATCCGGGCGGCGTGACGAAACAATAGCTGAACCGGGACATCAGCATGTCTGCCGTGGATCGCTCGGCCCACACACTGACCCTTGAGCGCATGTTGATGGCAACCTGCCGCAGATCATCGATGCCGTGGGTGTGATCTGCGTGTTCATGTGTGAACCAGACCCCGTCAAGAGACGCTGCGTCTGCACTATTGAGCTGCGAGACGAGGTCCGGTGTGGTGTCTACCAGCACACGGGTGACGGCATCCCCTTCCCGCCTGTCGAGCAGAACCGAACACCTCTTGCGGCGATTTTTCGGCTCGTCCGGATCGCACTGACCCCAGTTGTTACCAACGCGTGGTACGCCGCCCGATGACCCACACCCCAGAATTGTCAATGTCAGGCTCATGCAGACACCCCGTAAGCGGCGGTTCGCGGGGCCTTGTCGAACAGGCGGAAGAAATTATCCGATGTAATTTCTGCCATTTGTTCGACACTTACGCCTTTGACATCGGCCAGGTGAGCCAGGGTATGGGCTGTGTAGGCCGGTTCGTTGCTTTGGCCACGATGAGGCACTGGAGCGAGATAAGGCGCATCGGTTTCCACAAGCATCCTGTCCATGGGGCACAACTGGGCAGCGTCCCGGATGGCTTGCGCCGACTTAAAGGTCACTATACCTGAAAATGAAAGGTAAGCGCCGATTGCCAGACCGCGTTCAGCCAGATCGATACTGGATGAAAAGCAATGCAGAAGTGGTTTGAAAGCCCCCTTCCCCATCTCATCTTCCAGTATATCTGCCGTATCCGTTTCAGCCGAGCGCGAATGAATGACCAATGGCAGACCGGTTTCACGCGCCGCGGCAATGTGGGTGCGAAATCCCTGTGCCTGAATATCGCGCGGTGAATTGTCGTAGTGATAATCCAGTCCGGCCTCACCGATGCCGATGCACTTTGAATGTTGCGCAAGTGCAACCAGTTGTTCTGCAGTCACGTCGGGTTCTTCAGCAGCATTGTGCGGGTGGGTTCCGACCGTACAGAACACTTCGTCATGAGCCTCCGCAATGGCGCGGATGGCATCGAAGTTCTTAACTCTTGTCGAGATGGAAACCATCATGTGAACGCCAGCCTCGTGAGCACGGGAAATCACACCGGCAATGTCGTTGTGCAGGACATCGAAATCGAGATGGCAGTGGCTGTCTACAATGGCGGGTTTCATATGACGTTGCGCTCTTTGTTCAGGCCTGATCTTCTTCTACGTAACGCGGAAACACGCCTTCCGGTTTCGGCAGGTCGGTACCTGACGGCAAGCGGGCTGTATCGGCCAGATGCGCAAAGCTTCTCGCGTCGTCCTGAACCACAAGCAGGTCGAGCAACCTGGCCGCAGAGGCCGGCATGTAGGGCTGTGCAAGTATGGCCACCTGCCGGATAACTTCAGCGGTTACGTACAGAACCGTCGCCATGCGTTCCGGGTCGGTTTTTTTCAGTGCCCAGGGTTCCTGACCGGCAAAGTACCGGTTGGCGTCCGCAACGACTTTCCAGATGGCGTCCAGGGACTTGTGCAACGCCTGCACTTCATGATGTTCACGGCATTGCGGCAGCAGCGCATCGGCTGCAGCAAGTATCTCCTTATCCTCAGATATCAACTCCCCGGGTGACGGCATTTTGCCATCGCAGTTCTTGGCGATCATCGACAACGACCGTTGCGCCAGGTTGCCAAGGTCATTGGCAAGATCAGCATTCACCCGATTCACAATTGCCTCATGGCTGTAATTGCCATCCTGGCCGAACGGCACCTCGCGCATGAAGAAATACCGCACCTGGTCAACACCGTACTGGTCGATCATCGATTGCGGATCGACAACATTGCCGACCGACTTGGACATTTTCTCACCGCGATTGAACAGGAAGCCGTGACCGAATACCCGCTTGGGCAGCGGAAGACCGGCGGACATCAGGAAAGCCGGCCAGTAGACGGCGTGAAAGCGGACTATGTCCTTGCCGATAATGTGGACATCCGCCGGCCAGTATTTTGCCAGTGCGGGATCGTCGTTGAGATACCCGGTCGCCGTCATGTAATTGGTCAATGCATCGACCCAGACATACATGATATGACCGGGGGCGCCCGGCACCGGAATTCCCCAGTCGAACGTCGTGCGGGAAACCGAGAGATCCTTGAGACCGCCCTTCACGAAGCTGGCAACCTCGTTGCGGCGTTCAGACGGGCCGATATAGTCAGGTTGCTCGTCATAGAGCCTCAGAAGTTTGTCCTGATATGCAGACAGCTTGAAGAAATAGCTTTCTTCCTCCACCCATTCCACGGGTGTGCCGGTTTTGATGGCATATTTGCCGCCATCGCGGTCTTCAAGTTCCTCTTCGCCGTAGAAGGCTTCGTCCCTGACCGAATACCAGCCGGCATACTTGTCGAGATAGATATCGCCTGCGGCTTCCATCTTTTTCCAGATCGTCTGGACGGCTTCATAGTGGCGCGGTTCGGATGTGCGGATGAAGTCATCGTTTGAACAGTTCAATGCCTTGACCATGGCTTCGAACTTTGGTGCCATTTCGTCGACAAATTCCGCCGCTGTGCGATCCTGTTTCTGAGCTGTTTGTTGAATTTTCTGGCCGTGTTCATCGGTGCCGGTAACGAAAAACACATCAAAGCCGTCCAGCCGTTTGAACCGCGCCAGTGCGTCGGTGGCCAGTGCTTCATAGGCATGGCCGATATGAGGCGGTCCATTGGGATATGAAATTGCCGTGGTGATGTAGAAAGTAGGCTTTTCGGTCATGTAGAGTTCTTTATGCCTTGCGGGCTTGCTCGATAAGGTCAAACGCCTGCAGCAGTGTCAGGCGTCGATCGAGGTTTAGGGCATTTGTTTCGCGAATGGAATGCCCGATTGTGTGGTGGGCATCTGCCAGTGCGTGGCCCTGCCCGTTCGCCGTGGAAGCCCTGACGGCGCTTGTTGCTGTTGCGGTGATCCAGCCGTCCAGCAAGGCACAAAATACATTGAACCGATCATCAGTTCCCCTGCCGTGCAGTGAGTTAGCTATGGTCATACGGGTCTTCATGTCGAGACGGCCCGCCTCGGCTGCCTTGGCGAAACGGTCGAAGATAGCGCCAGCGCCGGTTTCCGCCAGTGCCAAGGCGAGACCTGGCCTACCATTGGCAATCCCGACGTGCGGTATTGCCTGTTTGCCCAGTCCTTCCGGCAACAGTTCAAGCGCGGATACGGTGTCTTGCGGCGACAGTGGCTGCAACGGCAGTTCTATGCAGCGCGATCTGATGGTTGGCAACAACCGGCCGCGCTCATGACACAGCAGGATGAACAGGCTCTTTTCAGGAGGTTCTTCAAGGGTTTTCAGAATCGAGTTGGCTGCAGCTGCATTCATTTCATCGGCGACATCAACGATTGCAATGCGCCATCCTCCGGCGCCGGCGGTCTTGCCGAAAAAGTCCGCAGCCTTTCTACTGGCATCAACGGTTATGCCGGCCTTGAGCTTGCCCTTGTCGACATCGCGTTGCAGGACCAGCAAATCCGGATGGGAGCGCGCAGATATTTGTGAGGCGACAATGTCTTCGGCAGGTACCGACAGTGTTTTGGCGGGAGCGGTTTCATGATCCGGATAACGCAGCAGATAGCGTGCGAGACGATAGGCCAGTGTGGCCTTGCCAATTCCCTGTGGACCGGTGATCAACCAGCCATGATGAAACCGCCCCGACTTATAGGCGTCCAGCAGATGCTGTTCGGCTGCGGCATGACCGATGAGATTGTCGTTATGGCGGGGATGAAGAACCGTTTCGCGCGGATCGGTTTGTTCATCGACTTTTGCACTCATTGCGCTGTATCCTCAAGATGAGGCGCCACGGCTTGCCAGATAGAATCTGCAATCTGGTCGATCGGACCTGATGCATCGATCAGGCTGCATCGGGCAGGAAACTTCCCGGCAATAGCCAGATATCCGTTTCGCAACCGGTTGTGAAACTCCAGGCCTTTGCGTTCAAAGCGATCATCTCCACCACGCTGACGTGCTCTTTCCAGGCCGATGCGGGGATCAAGATCGAACACCAGGGTGAGATCGGGTTGATTGTCGCCGACGATTTTACGATCCAGTTGCTCGATCAGTTCACTGTCACCATTACCGGCATAACCCTGATAGGCCCGTGTTGAGTCGGAGAAACGATCGCAAATGACGATTGCGCCGTTTTCCAGTGCGGGGATGATGGTTTCGCGCAAATGGCTTTCACGCGCTGCGTAATTGAGCAGAATTTCCGCCGTAGCACTCCACCGGCCGGTGTCGCCGCTGACCAGCAGTTGCCGTATTGCATCCGCGTCCGGTGATCCGCCCGGCTCTCGTGTTTCAACTACCCGGTTACCGGACTGGCGCAGCCTGTCTGCGAGCAACGCTGTCTGCGTACTCTTACCAGTGCCCTCACCGCCTTCAAATGTAATGAATAACGCCCGTGTCATGTGGGCTTTCTATCAACCACCGAGTGCCATGAAAAGCGCTGAATCAAGCGCCTTCTTCCATATGCTGTCGGTGGCGGGGACGCTATTTTTGGTGTGCACGGGCGCCTTGTACACGAGTTTGCCATCGCTGAGGATCCGCACTACACCGATTGCAGTGCCTGCCTTGATTGGTGCCTTCAATGGGCCGGAGTAGACGAGTTGCACCTCGGCCGTCGCCTGTTCCTCTTCTGACAGCAAAGTCAGAATGTCTTTTTTTGTAACCAGTTTGACGGAAGGATCCTCACCACCCCAGACCCGGGCCTGGCCTACGGTGTCACCTGCCGAGAACAACCTGACTGGACGAAATTTCCTGAATCCGAAATCAAGCAATTTTTCGGTTTCCTGGGCGCGGTCACGTCGGGACTTCATGCCGCCAACGACGACGATCAATCGCCTGCCTTCACGCACGGCAGACCCTATCATGCCATAGCCGGAATCCCTTATATAGCCGGTCTTTACGCCATCGGCTCCGCGATATTTGCCCAGCAGCGGATTGCGGTTCTGCTGCTTGATGTTGTTCCAGGTGAATTCGCGTATGCCATAGTACTTGTAGTACTGCGGAAACACTTCGATGATGTAGCGGGTCAGGCTGGCCAGTTCGCGCATGGTGGTCAGATGACCTTCTGCCGGCAACCCTGTGGCGTTCTTGAAGGTGGATTTCGGCAAGCCAAGCTCGCGTGCGCGCCTGGTCATGTCATCGGCGAATCCGTCTTCGGTTCCACCAATGCCTTGCGCAAGTGTGATAGCGGCATCGTTGCCGGAGTGTACGACGACGCCTTTGATCAAATCTTCCAATGCAACTTTCGATCCCACTTCGGCATACATTGTGGAACTTCGAGACGGTGCCCCTCCCCTGCGCCAGGCATCTTCGGAGATGGTGAATTCATCGGTGAGCTTGAGCCGCCCCTGTTTGAGCCGTTCAAATACCATGATCATGGTCATGACTTTGCTCATGCTGGCCGGCGGCACCAACTCATCGGCATTTTTTTCAAACAGCACCTTGCCGGACCGACTGTCCATGACAATTGCATAGTCGGCTATGGTCTCGAATTCCTGGGCTGCGGCTGTTTTCCACGACATGCCAGCCAGTAACGCAATGACAATTATCGCGTATGCCGTGAAATGCCTGGCCTGGGCGTTGGTATTGTACCTTGCTGTTTCTAGCATGGCGACCGCCGTGATTTGGAGTTAATGGATTCCCCTACACACTACGCATCTGAACGCATGCAATCAACAGGTCCGCCTGAACTGGAAATCAATCAGTTGAGGTTTGAATTCACAACAGCGTCATGATGCCCGCGCGCACGGACCTGCTCCAACGCTGACTGCGCGCTTGCATGATTGTCCAGCGGCCCGACACGCACCCGGTATAGTGGACCAAACGAACCATTGGCTGGCTTGATCTGGACTGAGCCCAGATCGGCCAGGGCTTCCTTGGTACGCTGCGCGTTTCCGGGGTCGGAGAATGCGGCTACCTGGATGTAATATCCTTCCGCGCCGGTGTTTGCAGCCGCTGCTGCTCTTGCGGGTCTGTATGACGGCTGGGTCTCACCATAACGGCCATCACGCAGGTTGGCACTGGCGATCATGTCATTCAATGGCGTGCGGCGTTTGAGTTCCTGGTTCATGGCGGCGAGATGGCCATAGGTCGGATCTTTAAGGGGTGCGGGGCCGATATACTGCACATGAGCTTTCGTCTTGCCCCTGCCCCGGAAGCCAAGCAGGTCTGCGGAGCGTTTTGACATGTCAATGATACGGTCGTTCACGAACGGTCCGCGGTCATTGACCCGCACAATGACTTCACGTCCATTTTCCAGATTTGTGACCTTGGCATAACTTGGCAATTGCATGGTGGTGTGGGCTGCGGTGAGTTGCTCCATGTCGAACCACTCACCATTCGACGTCATGCGCCTGTTGAATTTCGGACCGTACCAGGAAGCCACGCCCGTCTTGCTGTAGTTTGGTTCGTGTTTCGGATGGAACCATATGTCGGCAACCTGATATGATTTGCCGACATGACGCCTGCCGCCACCTTTGGGCATGGGACCTTTCGCGTCGTCCCATATGGGTGAACCGACGCCGGCAAACGGATCCTTCTTGCCGGATCCGGAACATCCCGCGAGCACGATGGCAACAGCGCACAACACCCCTGCCCCAATAAAGTAATATCCGCTGCTCCTGCGAGTTGGCAGCCGCAAATTCTGTTCTGTCATGATCGCAGTGTTCCCAGGTTAAACGCCGGACGCCGGCCTGCAATCCCCTAACGGGTTTGCTAAATGTTTAACGAGTTTGCGCCAATGACGGTAAAGACGAGGTTCAGGAACACGGTTAATAAATGCTTGACGAGACCGGTCGTCTCAGCTTGCCGCTTTCCTGCTGAAGCCAGTCAATCTATAGTCGGCTTCATGAATCAGATGCCTTCTCCAGTTGAGCTGAGCTCATCACTGAGTACACAGCTAAGTGCGGCAATCCTGGCACGTCCCGTCTCGGATCATGACTTGCAGGCTGCCGCTTTGTTCACTCTAGATGCCGTCGCCAACATTGTTGCGGGTCGGAACTCCGTGCCGGGACGCAAACTTCTCGCGTGGCAGAAGTCGATGTCGGAAAGCGCAGGATCCGCAGTCGACAAGGCGCGATTGTCGTTTCTGTACGGTAGTTTGTGCCACATCCTTGAGGTTGATGATTTGCATCGCGCCTCCGTGGTGCATCCCGGTTGTGTCGTGGTTCCTGCAGTGTTCGCGATGGCTACCGGTTTAAACGGAAAAATGGCGTTATCAGCCATCGTGCGCGGCTTTGAAGCCTGCTGCCGGGTTGGGATGAGTGTCGGTCCGGAACATTACCGGATCTGGCATAACACTGCGACGTGCGGTCCGTTTGGCTCCGCCATGGCAGTTGCCAGTCTGTTGGATCTTGATGAGACGGCATGCGTGAATGCGCTTGGCAATGCCGGGTCCCAATCCTCGGGGTTGTGGCAATTTCTCGACACTGGTGCTGAAACCAAGCATCTGCATGCTGGACGTGGTGCTGAGGCAGGCCTTGTTGCAGCAACCCTGGCTGAACACGGGTTTACCGGCGCACCGAAAATTCTTGAAGGTGAACGGGGGTTTTACAAGGCAACCTGCCCCAAGCCAGATGAAACCCTGTTGTTGCCGGGCGCGGGCGATCAATGGCAATTGCATGAAACGTCAATCAAGCCATGGCCGTCATGCCGGCACACTCACCCGGCTATTGAGTGCGGCTTGGCTCTTCACCGGCAGTTGCCGAGGGGAATGAAAATCCGGTCTGTCAGAATTTTCGCCTATCAGGCAGCATTGGATCTGTGTAACCGGGTCACGGTTGAAACGGCTTATGCGGGCAAGTTTTCCCTGCAACATTGTGTTGCAACCGCGTTGATCAGGGGCGTTGTTGTCTTCGACAATTTCGAAGCTGAAGCCCGGGCTGAAGCGGATGATCTTCGAACCCGCACTTCAGTGTCGGCCGTCGAACCGTTTCAGTCGGCCTATCCCCGTCACTGGGGGAGCCGGGTAGAAGTCGAATTGGAAGTCGGATCCGTGTTTTCGCATGAAGTGGCCGATGCACGCGGTGACCCGGAACTGCCTCTGACGCATCAAGACATGGTGGCAAAGGCACGGGGCCTGCTGGCGCATGGCCGGCACCCGGCACCTGATGATCTTATTGATCAGATACTGGCCATGCCTCAGTCGGGAGAGGTGCCGGATCTGTCAGGTCTGATCTCGGATCCGGTACCTGACTAAAGGTGACCGTCAATAAACAAGCCTCAGGCGTGCCGTAACCGATCTAGTCTGTCGAAGATCCACCAAGGATCTGGGTTTCCGCCGGTTGGTTGCTTACATCCGGATCAGGTGTTTCCTCAACTGCAGGTGCTGTATCTGATGCATTATTCGGTGTGTTTGTCGTTTCCTGTTCGGCAGGTTCGGCTGTTGCGGCAACTTCGAGAACGGCTCTGAGCCGGACCATGTTGCTGGCTCCATGGATGTTTCCGGCAGCGGCAGAGCGCTGATAGAGTTGGAGCGCTTTGGCTGTGTCTTGCACTGTTCCCCAGCCCATTTCATACATGCCGCCCAGATTGTTCTGGCCCCAGGAATTGCCGGACTTCGAGGTATCGTTGAACAACCGAAAAGCGGTCTGCAAGTCGCGGTCAACACCTTTGCCCTGCAGATACATCAGTCCCAGATTGTTTTTCGACGCAACATGACCAAGATCGGCTGCCTTCTCATAATAACCGATGGCCTTGATTTCCGCCTTTTTGACGCCTTTGCCGTAGTGGTACGCGTCGGCGGCCCAATATGCAGCTTCAGCGTGCCCCTTGTCGGCGGCACTGGCATACAGGGTGACTGCATTTTTTTTGTTGGATTTCAGCCCCTTAGCGCCTTTGCGTAACAGGTTTGCCAACAGGAACTGGGCTTCCGCATTTCCTTTTTCCGACGCTTTGGTCAGCCATCGTGCCGCATCCACCGGTCGTATCGGCGTATCGTTGTCGCCAGACAGGTAATCTTTGGCCAGCGAAATCTGAATGTCGATATCGCCTTCGCCGGCAATTTTGAGTTTTTCTTTAAATGTCGGCGGTGAATCGACAGCATCCTGAGGCGCTTCAATAACAGGGTCATTGTCAATCGTTTGCGCCCATGACGCTGCAGGCAAAAGACCCGACAGGACCACTGCACCTGCTGCAATTGCGAATTTCGTGGTTACTTTCATCATTCTCCCCAAAGGCATCCCTACCGAAGTCGCCTTAATACATGCCAGCCTCAAGCTTGGCCAGCCCTGCAGTTGCCCGACCTGCCGGGCAGGCGGCTACTGGATCCGGGTCCAGGTTTGTGACCCGCACAGGAAAACGGCGAAACAACCTTCAACTTCCATGGTCGTACGCTGTGGCTTCAGGTAGAGGTCATAAACTTTGCCGTCTTCGGCATTATACACCAACCCTTTGAGTTGGGAGTCATCATCGGGCTGCAAGCCGCTGATAATCGTCATTCCAAGAATTGGCCTGTTTCTTTGAGAGGCATCCGGATTGTTGACGTCTGTCTTGGGTTGACCGTTTTCGTTGTTGGGTTCCTTGAGCCAGACAACCCGGCCGCATAGGGATCCACCGCAGTCTGCAATCTGAATATTCGACTTTCCGTCCTCATCAGCCCATATTCCCAACGCACGCTGCGCAGGTTGGGCAACCGCAACCTGAACGCATGATGCGAACAATATCAGACCGAACCATATCTTTTTCATAGTCTTAACCAGCGCCGCTTCTGAAACTTAACGATCAGTCCCCTACGATTGATCTGTGGCCACAGTAGGACAAGTGTGATGAACGGATTATGAAAACAACCGTTGGCTGGCCTAAAATCACGCAATGGTCTTGCACACCGGCACGTGGCCGATTAAACCCTTCTCCTGACATTGGACTTTATCCATCCATTATCTCATTGCGGAGGGGTGGCAGAGTGGTCGAATGCGGCGGTCTTGAAAACCGTTGGGCTTCACGGTCCCGGGGGTTCGAATCCCTCCCCCTCCGCCAGCTATTTCTGATAAGCAATTGTTTAAAACAACTATTTAGCAAACAGTTATATTTCATACCACATTCAGTATTCAGGCTTGCGCCACATACTCGTTGGCCGAGTCCAACCCGGTTGTTCTGGCTTCGCCAAAAATGCACATCAAAATCCACCATTGGCATTTGCTGTAGATTAACGGCGTGACGCACGGTGCGCCTTCTCATAGTGGCGGTACGAATAGCCAAGGCTGCCACAACGCATCTGTTCCTTATCACTGCCACTGACACAAAGATGCTGCGATATCCAGGATTCCAATACAAGTACCAGGCGAAAGCAGTCAGTTGCCTGGTGTTGTTGCTGGCCACTTTCCAGAAGCCTCGCAGCTCTATGAGAGTTATTGCGACAGATACCCCAAAGACAACATTACTCTTCGTCAACGGACGCGCGTGTTGAGAGAGCAGGTTGAGGGGTAACTTCCACGCCAAGGTCAAAACCAGTCAGATCATTGAATTAGTACAGTAAACTGATTAAAGCTATCCAATCAGCGGAACGAGTGGAAAGGCTTTCCAAACTGATGCGTGTTCTGTTTTCGAAGGGGATTGCTGCGATTTCAAAGCCGAGGTGCGGTTCCACCAGTTTGAGGCGTATGCTGAATCCGTTCATGGACCCGGGCGCAGGCGATATCTCGGTGGACATTGATGATGAGAATCCACCGTTTCATCCCCATATAACTGCTCCTTATCTTCAGGAGATTCTCAGTGAGCGGGGGCCTGATGTGCATCTTGAGTATTTCGTGTCTGTTCGGCACCCGTTGAGGATGTTGGAGTCCTACTATAAGTTTTTTGTGCCAGATGAGAACTCCCGCTACTTCTACTCGCCCGATTACACAGGTCGTCGGTATGGCATGAGCTTCGAAGAGTGGGTTCTCAAAGGTCGGGTAGAACTCGCGCCCGATTGGGAACGTCTGGCCCCGGAGTACATCACCGCAACCGACCTGACGCCGCTCAGCCTAGAAGCATTCGCCATGTGCAAGGACGGCAGTTGGGCCACGGACCACGTCTTCCGGATCGAGGAGATGGACAAGATTCGAGAATGGTTGAGCGAGAAGCTGGGCAGCGAGGTCGAGGGTAAGCATGTGAACCGTTCGGAGGACATGGAAACGCCGCCTCTTGGTTCTGAGGCACTTTCAAAAGTGCGAACTATGTTCCCGCATGAAAGTGAAATCTACGGTGTCTGACATTCAGGTCAACAACAGCGCGCGACACGTGCAGGCGGATTTGCGCGGCACTGTAGAGGAATTGCCGTGGTTTGAATTTGCAGCGGCAATCCCCTGTTAGGACGGGGCCTTAGTGTCGTATGTAACCTTCGTTGCAGAGTTTTGATCCCGGCATAACCTGGGAAGGCAAAAGGCTTGGCCAGCATAGATCTCAATAAAATAATGCCATTCATTGTGTTCTGGATAGTGTGGCTTGTGGCGGTGAAAGAACTTCACAGTCATTTTCGGCATGGTTTCATGACCGAGTATCTACGCCGTGGTTCAGAGGTTGATGATGACGAACCGGGAACGCGACCGACAACGGTTGCAGAACATCCGATCAGTTATCGCCTGTTGTTTGTGCTCTACGCATCAACGGCCATTTTTGTGCCGGTTGTGACAGCGTTTCTATTGTACAAAAAGTGGACAGGTTGAGCGCCAGATTTTCTGGCGCACTCCGCCTGCATCATCAGGCTGCGCTGTCTTCTTCCTGTTTCAGCAACGAAATTCCCTTGTAGAGTGCTGCAATGATCTCCGCTTCGGTGATGCAGAACCTTGCCGACGGTGAAATATCCACCGTACCATCAGCGCCAATCGGGGTGTGTTCTCCCCCGGCGCCGCGCACTGAGAGACCAATAGGTTTCGCAATCTGTTTTGCGCGTTTGTCTGTCCCGTCTGAAGTCAGGTTTGGCAATTGAATATGCACCGACGCGCGCATTCCCGTTCCAAGATTCGTTGGGCAGGACGTCACAACACCGTAATCACCTGACATCGCAAATTCGAGCCCTTCAATGCCTGCGACGACGTCAAGCGCGGCTTTCAGCCTGCCGAATACACGGTTGAGGATCGTGCCGCGCTCCATGCACATGATGCGCAGATGATCTTCCTCACCCACCCAGATGATGAAGCCGCGATCTGCTGAAACATAACATCCGCGCCCATACGGCCAATCGGAGGCGATCCCGGCAGCGGTCAGATAGGTATCGTTGCTCATGTCCTTGAACATGATGTGGTCATCGACAAGCGTCTGGTAATCAGCCGCACCAATTTTGTTGGGGCTTCCAGGGGTCAAAGAATGATAGGCACCACCATAATCGGGATCGGCAATGAGTTTGCCGAATGCTCCCATCATCCGGGTTTCAAGCAAGACACGATCGTCGCGTGTCATGCTGCCCGGCAGGGGAAATTCAGCCAGGTTGCGCCCGACACGCACGCGCATCGACAGTGCCGGCAGGCCAATAGCAGCAAGGTCGAGAACGCCGCCTTCCGGTAGCTCTTCCACCCCTTCAAGAGACCAGTTGTTTTCGTGTTGTGCGTCCTCGGGGACTTTGTGATAGGCAGCCAGGGCTTTGGCGAAAAATGGACGGAAATCGTCATAGTCGCTTGGCTGGCAGGCGTAACACCCCATCTCGCTCGTCGGGTTTTCAATTCCTGAGTTGAGGCAGGCCATCAACCGGCTCTGGCTATCTGAATCAAGTGTTTCGAAATAGACTGGGTCGAAACTCTGCAATGCTATGTTGGCGGGGTTTTCGGGCTTGAGCTTGGCAATCAGTTCAATTTTGTCGTCAAACGGCATCTTTATGCTCCGCCAGATTGTTTGCAAAAATACTCATGTTTTCAACAAGCCCATGTTCCAGCAATCAAGTTCGACGCCGGTTCAAAGTGTCGGCCCGATCGTCTCGTCAATGAGGAAGCTCAGGTTCGCCTCTCCCACAAACAGGCCCGTAGTGTGAAGTACTGATGCACTGGTGGCCAGCCTTTCCAGGAGGAATATCGGCATCTCCTGCCGCGCACCTTTGTTGATCAGGTTTGATCTGGCGGGGAAAGTCATGTGGCAACGCCGTTTGCCGGTCTTATGGTGATGTTATCCGTGGTAGATGTGGCGCATGCACGCGTACGTTGTGCCGTGTGCGAATTATCACATACCAGGTTTTCTCCAACGCCTAGTCTATATGCTTGAACCGATGGTGGAATTTATAATTTCGACCATCCAATCGTACGTTGCCCATTGGCACGTAACGGACATTGGACCGGTAGTGTGCATTGTCCGCATCGTCCTTGAAAGTGGACATTGTCAAGTCGCCAGGTTGCCCGGCCGACTGGTGAGAGCACTTTCCAAGAGACCATGGTTTTAGCACCATTGGTCTGTTTTTAAGGAACACTCCGGCTGTAACACCAGCTTGCTCAATGCTTACGTTAGGAGATGGCACGATTGTTGCTCGATATGGGATACATTTTATGAAGTGTCGAAATGTGTATCGACACGAAACACATTCAGGAGGTTTTTGAACATCGAGAGATATGCAACTTCAGCTTTTGCGGCGGATGGGTTGTTGTTTTTCGATTTACTGGAATGAGGTGGGACAGTTCAGGTTGCTTCAAATTGGAGGCACCTGCGAGTGTGTGAGTAAGCGTAAGGATGCCGCTATGTGGAAAAATAAATGTGGGACACCAGAAAACCGCCAGGATCCTGGCAAGTTGGAGAAAGTATACATCTGCGAAGTTCGACCATTTGTCTGGTCAGTTCGCGATGAGAGCAACGCTCATGGCGGGCTGTTTCGCACGAAACTAGATGCCTACCGATTTGTGCGCCTGGAGTTTCCAGTCGACGCCGAGATCATTCTATCCAGCAACACACCGATCGCTTCCAGGTCCGACCACTGCTCCAAACGGTCCGGTCAGTCACGCGCACCTGTCGCGAACCGGCAATGCCACCTTATCCAACGCGATATGTCACCAAGGAGACCTGCGATGAAGACCACCCGCACAACAGCCCCTGCCCCAAAAGCAGATATCTTTGCGCAGAGGGAATCATCGGTTCAGTCCTACGCCCGGGCTTTCCCTGTGTTGTGCGACCAGGCCAAGGGCGCGGTTGTCTGGGACACGGATGGCCGCAGGTATCTTGATTTTCTGGCCGGTGCCGGCTCTCTCAACTATGGCCATAACAATCCGGTGCTGAAACAGGCGCTGCTGGACTACATCGCCGGCGACGGCATTACCCACTCCCTGGACCTGCACACCTGCGCCAAGGAGAAGTTCCTGCAATCGCTCAATGACGCAATCCTGGAACCGCTCGGACTTGACTACAAGGTCCAGTTCACCGGGCCAACCGGCACGAATGCCGTGGAAGCCGCGATCAAGATTGCCCGCAAGGTTACCGGCAGGTCTACGGTGATTTCATTCACCAACGGGTTTCACGGTGTCAGCATGGGCTCGCTTGCGCTGACCGGTAACAGCCACTTCCGC
>JBDWCA010000005.1:0-628488 GCA_039978075.1 Anderseniella sp.
TGGCACCTCGATGTCGGCTCATCGCATCCTGGGGCTGGAGCAGGTCCCAAGGGTTTGGCTGTTCGCCAATTAAAGCGGTACGTGAGCTGGGTTCAGAACGTCGTGAGACAGTTCGGTCCCTATCTGCCGTGGGTGTAGGAAAATTGAGAGGATCTGCCCTTAGTACGAGAGGACCGGGGTGGACGTACCTCTGGTGGACCTGTTGTTGCGCCAGCAGCATTGCAGGGTAGCTATGTACGGAAGGGATAACCGCTGAAGGCATCTAAGCGGGAAACCCACCTCGAAACCAGTTTTCCCTTGAGAGCCGTTGTAGACTACGACGTTGATAGGTTGGGTGTGGAAGTGCAGCAATGCATGAAGCTTACCAATACTAATCGCTCGATAGGCTTGATTATTCTCATTAATCAATGCTCACCTTATAGTGACGTTTTAAAGTCCAGTTATGTCTTATGTTTTTTGTCGGCCTGGTGGTTACAGCGAGGTGACCCCACCCGATCCCATTCCGAACTCGGTCGTTAACCGCCTCTGCGCCAATGGTACTTTGTCTTAAGGCACGGGAGAGTAGGTCGCTGCCAGGCCTGCAAAAAACATAGGACCGCTCCGGCAAACGGGGCATGTGCAATCCCTTCTTCTACAGTTTCTTCAAAACCGCTTCGACCTGATAAGGGCCGGAGCGGTTTTTTGTTATGTCCGGATCAGTATGTTTTCTGATTGAAGTCATGCCTGGTGGAATCACAGAGATGCGAACCTCATCAACATCAAAAATAATGGTCCAATGTGGCAATTGTCACAGAACACGCAGGCCCGGCATGACAGCTTGAAATTTGGGGGGATACAAGATTTCAAGTCAAAACAGGGGCATATACAGTTATGGCTGAGGATATTGCTACAGAAATCGGTTTGATCGGGTCCGGCTCGTCCGACCCGACTTTGAGCCCAAGCGCGATCGTGGGCTTGATGCTGGAAATCCAGTCCTCACTGCTACAATCCCCCGAACATGCTCATCTGTCAGATGCGGCGGAGGATTTGTTGCTGGACCTGGTGCGGTCAATCAAGAATACAGAGAGACAGAACGCCATTGGGACCGATGGTGCGGAACAGCCTGCGGAGATGCCAGCCCAAAGGAGGGGCAAACCGCATTTGCGGATTGTGAAAGAAGCCTGATCCGGGTCAAAGGCCAACCAGGATATTGTCTGCGGCGAGATCGTCTTTTGTGACATTTTCCCCTTTCATTCCTGTCACCGAATTGCTACATACATCTGCAGAAGCGAGGGCTGGTGCCCTCGCTTTCGATTTGTTGGCGCGGGGTGGAGCAGCCCGGTAGCTCGTCAGGCTCATAACCTGAAGGTCGCAGGTTCAAATCCTGCCCCCGCAACCAATTATCCCATTGAAATATATTGCCGAAATTCTCCGCAGGCAGGCCGGGAAATCTGCGCTCGTTGACGGTGCTCACATAGGCTTGCTAAGTGATCGGGTCTTTGCGCAAGGCTGCCGTGCGACCGCTGAAATGACCATGCTGACGTTCAAACCACACCCTCAGGGTTTTGGCTTTCAGCACGCTGGCGACGGGCCGGGCCCACCGGAACAGACAGGCTGCAACCGGTGACAGAACCTTATCGGGCAGACCGGTCCATTTTCCTGATTTCCTGACATCGCTGGCCTGCTGCCAACCCTGGCCGTAATAGTATTGAGCGACGTAGGTCAGGGTTTGTCTGGACGGCATTATGCGGTGATTGACCGGGTTGTCAGATATCAGATAACCGTCATGACCGGCAGCAACCATGTCTGAGATCAGCTTGGTTTCTTCGCCACTGAGCACCAGACCGTCGGGTTGGCGTCCAAGTTTTTCGTCAAACCGGAACTGCCTGAGCGCATCAACCCGAAACGCCATATTTGCCCCGAACGGATAGAATGAGGGCCTGGTCATTACATCTATCTTCCTGTCGCGCGGGCCAACCTGGAATCGTGCAAAGCAACTTCCCGCGGCGGTCGAAAAAGCATGGCCCCAGGAACTGTCTGCTTCAAGGAACAGAGGTGCAATGTCCGAACCAAAGAAAGCCGCATCGGGATAGCGCCGGAAAGCTGCTTCATATGCGGCAAGCCAGTTTCGGGGGACCGTGACATCATCATCGGTGAAAATCACATAATCTGCATCAATGCTCGCGATCCCCGTATTACGGGCGATCGAGAGGCCGGGAGACGGCTCGTTCACTATTGTGGTTGGCAATGCTTTGGCGTGAATTTCAAAATCACGTAGCGTCACGCGCTTCACTGAGTTGTTCACGATGGTGAAAGTGCAGGAAGACGATGCCGGTATAGCGAGGTTAGCTATCGACGTCAGTGTTTGTACCATATTGCCGGGCTGGTTGCTGGTACAAACGAGAATGGCAATTCGCATTACTGTTACCCTGACGGATTTTCGGGTTCATGTTAACTCAAGTGATCTGGACTGGTTTATCATTCCCGACATAGTCAAAGTTAGAAGGTCACGCCTTTTCTTGCAATTGTGATCAAAGTGTCTCGACTTGCAAATTTGCGCACTGAACAATACATGGGAAAATCGGTGGGGTAAGCAGGTGGCAGTCGAGCGTTTTGATGTTGTCGTTGCAGCTGAGCAATTCCGCAGTGCAAGGATAGCTGCAAGACCGTCAACTGAACCGGTCACCACAGTTCTGTCGGTTGAAAGATGTGCGGGCAAATTGAACGAAAACACCAGATTGCCAGCGACGGAACCTACCTGCTACAGGTTTGTGCCGGTCTACCATATCGACAAGTTTCACTTCCTGCTCGAATGGTTGGCCGTGCCGCACATGTTTAACCAGGGAACCATCGAATGAGGCCGGTCAAACCATCACAGTTGAACAGGCTTGCTGGTGATGGTGATCCCGGTGTCAGCCTTGTCACATGTTGTCGGAACAGATCGGAAAATTTGAAAAAGGCGCTTCCGAGCTGGCTCAAACTTGAGGATGTCAGCGAGATCATAATTGTCGACTGGTCGTCGGATACGCCGTTGAAACGCGACCTCAAACTCTTCATGGATGCCGACGAGCGAATAAAGATTGTTCGCGTGGAAGAAGAGGAAGCCTGGATTCTGACATACGCCTACAACGCCGGGTTTCGCTGCGCATCGCATGCCTGCATTTTGAAAGCCGATGCCGACATCATAATAGCCCCCGACTTTTTCGACAGAAACAAATTGTCTAAAGGTCAGTTTCTGGCAGGAAACTGGCGAAATGTGCAGGAAGATCAAGCCCACATAAACGGCTTCTTTCTGGTCCGTAAATCGGATCTGGCTGATGCGGGCGGTTTTAACGAGTTTATCACAAGCTACGGCTGGGACGATGATGACCTGTATGGCCGCCTGACTGCATTGGGGCTAACGCGAAGCGAGATTGATCCTGACTCTATCTATCACATTCCTCATGATGATGAGGCCAGATCAGAAGCTTTCAGGGCGGATAAATCAGCAGATTTCATAAGTGCAGGGGACCGACTTCGCAAATCGTCTCAATATGGAATTCGCCGCAATTACTATATTGCCGCTTTGATGCCAACCTGGTCCCGGCAACTCCAGATGGCCGATTTCTCGGTTGCCACCAGACAAAACGGTCATGTCACGCTGCAGCGGCTTAACCGGCGCAGTAATGAGGTCCCGTTAAACGTCGAGCAGGAGGCTGACTATTTTGCACTCAGGGACATCGTCAGCTGGAACTATCGCGGTCCAGCGCGCATTGGCAGGTCAGCGTTTATTTCATTGATGGCTCGCAGCTTTGGCAACTTTGAAGGGTTAATCCAGACCCTGCCGAAACAACGGGCCAGGGACTGGCTGTACCGCAGGTTTCAGTGGCAGTGGTTGCAGCCGGCAATTGCCGATACGGCGCTTGGGAAACCATCGGTCAATGTGCCCAGGGCGAAATTGTACATTGACGCGCAACATGGCCTCGGGAACCGGTTGAGGGCGATTGCGTCCGGTGCCGCCATTGCCCGGTCAACCGAACGTGAACTGGTCATCATCTGGGAACCTGACGCGCACTGTGAATGCCAGTTTGGCGACCTGTTCGATTATGACGGTGCCGTCATGGCCCGGAGTTTCGCCGATATGGCTGCGGCCTGCAGGATGGATTTTGTCACCTATATGGAGCTGGAGGCAAATGCGAGGAAAGACAAACGCATACACCTCCGGAAGGGTGAGGACTTTTACGCCCGAACCGCATATGTGCTGAATTCTCCTGAAAGCGATTACCACGTCGAAAACGACTTTTTGCAACGACTGAAGCCGGTGGAAGCTGTGCGGGACCTTGTATCGAGCGTGCGCAGTCCAAATGACGTGGCGGTGCATGTGCGAATGGTTGGTGGAGACGGATTTGAACACCTGCCTTATGAAAAGCCAGGTAACTGGAAGAAAAGCAGTCACAACAAAATCACCCGCTGGAGACGGAAGAGCCATTTCTCCAACTTCATCGCACGTATCGATCAATTGGCTGATGAAGGCCGGGCGGAGCGGATTTTTCTGGCTGCCGACAAGGCAGAAGCCTATGACGAATTTCGCCGGCGATATGGAAACCGTGTCGCATGCCTCCCGCGTAAGCTTTACGACCGATCAACGGAGCAGTTGATATATGCGTTGGCGGATGCATTGCTTCTTGGCAGGGCGCCGTTGCTGCTGGGTTCCAACTGGAGCTCGTTTACAGAACTGGCGCAACGTCTGTCTGACCAGAAGATGCACGTTGAGACAAGCGGCAGGGATTTTTAGCGGTTACGAAAGGGCTCTAGTTCCACAAATTCGAAATTTTGTGCCCTATGCTTTTCTGTATCGCCTTCTTGTGATTTTTGACAACGTCAAAAATTTGCAGGAAAACCTCATCGTCTTTACCTACTCTGTCCAGGTACAGACGGTTCCCTTTTTCTTGGTATATTTTGTTTAGTTCAGGAATGACATGCCGCAACTCTTCAACGAGTGCGAGCGCCAATTCTCTGTAGTCGCGAATGTGGGACGGAACATTGTCATCCGGGGTGTTCGCACCGCTATCTGTTATACGATCGGATCTACTCCACCTGTTTGGGGTGATCGCCATTGCAGGACTGGTTAGTGATACCCCCAGGTCTATCTTCGGCTTGATCTTGTGCCTGCCCAAAAGCCCGTCTTGTTTCATCATCACATGCAAATGCCTCGATAGAGCTTCCAAGGAAAATAGACACTGAGCTCTCAAAGAGCTGACCAGACGCTCTCCAAGCATCCGTTCAGGACTGCCGGCGAGTGAAGTCATGTATCGGGCTGCAGCAGAAATGGCATCGCTTTCGGTAATGTTCGCTGGAGCCTGAAACCCGGCGCCCAGTGCATCAATTATCTCCGGCACAGCACCTTTGCCGACTGAAACCGGCAGTGCCCCGGACAAGGCTCCCTCAATGATAGTTTGACCGAACGTTTCATCATGTGAGGTGTTGATGACAAAATCAGAACACCGGAACAGGCTGGAAAGCCTGACTTTATCAGATATGTAGTGCAGGTGAGTGACGTTGTCGCCAAGTAAATCAGCCGAAACGGGTGTTTCGCCCAGTATGATCGCGTGGAATTTGTCATCTGCAAGGGCTGCAAAAATTCGCCAGGCTGCCTGGATGTTCTTGCGGTCGTCATTGTAGCTGCCGCTGGGCAGTAACACTATTGATCTGTTCGCTGGCAGTTCGAATTTCGCTCGCAGTTCCGAGCGACGTTTTTCCGTTTCAGTAAAATAATAGTCTGTATCCGCCCCGAGCCATACAGCATGCAGCTTCTTATCGATCGCATCTTCGGAAAAACCGCGCGCACAGAGTGTGTCTTTGACTGTCTCCGCGGTGTAGGCGGAACACGCAACAATGGATGCGTTTGGATGTTCAAGCAATTTGACCTTGCTCTGCAAAGCGCCTGCGATCCTGGAAGCCGGAAGGGTCGGGTATTCAAAAAAGGTCGGGCAAGTCTGGTCACAAGACAGATCAAGATGCTTCTTGCAATCGCCAAAATATGCACATCGTCCCGTCAGCAGGTAAAAATCGTGCATGACGAAAAACACACGGTAGCTTGACAAAACCTCAGCCAGCCAGGAATGGTCCACCTCGGCGCCGTGCAGATTACCTACCAGTATGAGGTCAGGGTCAATTTCACGAATTTCGCTGATAAGCACGTTGTAGTCTGGTGATTTCGCGGGGCCTGGTCTGGCGGCAAGTGCATATGCCTGGACTTTACACCCTGATAGTTTCAACGCATTGGCAATGCTTTCGTGCGCAATCCCGGCACCATACTGAAACCCCAGGTCGTTGAGCATTACCACTTTCGGCAATCGCTCACTCCACTCAAATGCTGAAAAGCGTTGTTTGCCAGCTTTTTTGGCCGGCGAAAGTCCAGCGACAAGCTGTTTCAGTTCTCTTTGAAACCCTGAAGGGTCATGGGTTTTTTGATCCTGATGCTTCCGGAACAAGGCAACCGGCGCAGAGATTGTCTTAATCTGCGCACCGGCTCGTGCCATGCGCAGCCACAGTTCGTAGTCCATACTGAAAAACAGTTTCTCGTCCACGTAGCCGCCGGCCCGCTCGTAAATCTCCTTAGTGAAAAAAAGCTCCGGCTGGTAAAAATACTGACCAGTGAGCCACATTCCTTCCAAGTCGAGCAGTTCGCTCTCAAGCAGAGCGCCATCAGGCAGCGAGTAGATATGGCGGTTGATGGCTTTGCCATCCTCAAACAACACGGCCTGTCCGGCGATCAGATCGGCATCTTTTTGCTTGAACGCCAACGCCATTTTGTACAATGCGAACGGTGCAAAAAGGTCGTCGGCATTGAGCCAGGTCAGTATCTCCCCCTGTGCCGTTTCAAAAGCGCGATTTAGAGCATCGGCCTGGCCTTTGTCCGGCGCTATGCGGGCTTTCAGAAAATCATGTTTCCCCAGTATTTCCTCAGTTCCGTCAGAAGAACAGTTGTCGCTCACGATGTATTCCAAATTGGGGTAAAATTGAAAATCTACCGATCTGATTGTGTCGTCCAGAAATCTGGCAGAGTTAAATGCCGGCGTTACAACAGTAATCTTGGGCCACTCTCGAGAGGTTAGATCAGATACCTCCATGTGTTGCTTTATCGAGGCAACTTGAATTTTGTCATTAATCCATGCGGGATCTGTGCCGGTTTTTGCCATAGTCAATTATGTGTCCTGAAATACATCAGCGAACCTGTAAATCCGGCATTTGGTATATTGCTCCTAGTGCGAACAATTACACAAATTTTCCCGAAAAACACAAGATGACAATCAGGTGCTATTCCGATCATGCAGAGCATCATGGTCCGAGATAACAGGGATGGGCGTTGGACGCCTCAGGGCCGCCTGGCTATTGAGCAGCGTCGGACACCTGTTGTTCCACCAACTCTGCGCGTCCGTCCTTCACGCGATACAGTCTCGACGCTATTTCCTTCCACGCAGGCCGGTGTGTAATTGCGACAATGGTATATGCGCCGCCGAGGCCGGTGATGTTGCGGCAAATCTCGGCTTCGGTATCTTCGTCCAGTGCGCTGGTCACTTCATCAAGAACCAGGAGCTTCGGTTTGGCCACCAGGGCCCGGGCCAGTGACAGGCGCTGACGCTGACCGCCGGACAGTTTTGCCCCCATATTGCCAACGTCGGTGTCCAGTTTTTTTGGCAACTCGTCAATGAAGCCGTCTGCGCCAGCTGACTTCAGGGCCTGCCACACATCATCACGCGAGATGGCGTCATCGCCCAGTGTGACATTGTCGTAGACCGTGCCGTGCAGCAGGGTGAGTTCCTGTGGCACATAACCGATATCGTCGCGCCATTTGCTGACATCCATGTCTGCGAGAGAGACACCATCAATCGTTACCGCGCCCGCGTCCGGGCTCAGCAGTCCCGTCAACAGGTCAATTATCGTGGTCTTGCCGGCGCCGGACGGGCCAAGCAATACGGTAATCCCGCCGGCCGGTATATCGACATCAACCTGCTTGAGAATGGGTTTTTTGTCATAGGAGAAGTCGACCTGTTCGAAGCGGCAGCCTTCAACCAGTTCGGGTACATCTTTGCCCCCGGCATGTTCCTGATGGTCTTCCGCGTTGCCGATCATGTCCATCAGCCCGGCATAGGCCACCTGCATGATGGCTTGTATCTGCAACTGTTCCTGGATTCTTTTGACCAGAGAAATGACCTGATAGTAGATGATACCCAGAACCAGCATGTCGGACAACGGTACCTCGACAATCTGGGTGCCGACGTAAAACCCTGCTGTCACGGTCATCGCCACCATGATGTCCTGTCCGTAACCCAGCGCGTGGCGGGAGAATACCAGGGCAAAGTAGGCTTTGCGCAGCTCACCGACGAGGCTGTCGAACAGGGTTGAAAACGTGCCGCCCCGGTTCATTGACTTGATAGCCTTCATGTTGCCAACGGCATCCTGGACTTTCGTCCCCAACAGACCGGCGCGTTCCCATTGCTGTTTGCCGCTCTCGCGCGCGAACATCACCAGCTTGTACATGGGAAGGGAAATGATCACGGCGGCAATGATCGTCAGAATCACCATGTATCCCGATACCAGTGTGGCTGCCAGCATCAGGGCAATCGCCTGAACGCTGCATACGAGTACCATGGCGGTGGCATAATAGGCTTCACCTGCATGCAGCGTTTGCCCGGCAATTGAGTTGGCAATCTTGCCGGGTGGCAAGTCAACGAAGTAACTCCAGCGCGCCCGCATGACGCCGGTCAGGAGCTTGCGGCGAATCGCAGCCTGCACCTGCGCCACCGACGAGGCCACATAAGCCATGGCCGTCAGGGAGATAAGTGATTTCAGGGTCAGCAGAACAGCAACCAGAATGATAAAGTTTGTTAGCGTCGGCGCTATACCTGCGGCGGTCACCAACCCGGTGACGATCTCGTTGAGCTTTGAGTCGCTGGCGATACCCTCGCCGCCGAGCTGGCTTATGGTGGGCAGGATCGCGCCCATGCTCATCATGTCCAGCACGCCTGCCAGCAACATGCATGCTGTGACGGACCAGGGTTTTGCGCCGGGGGCGTTGAAAAAAATCTCCAGCAGCTGGCTGGACTTGATAAACTTCATCGACTTAGTCGCCCTGACTTTGCAACTTTTCTGCGCTCATCCGCAGATAACATCTATCTCTAGTCGCTGACACTTTACACCCTGAATCACCGTGGGAGCCGCGAAAACCGCCACTTGACGGCCCAATATTCCCTGCACACCTGAAACCCAGTATTATTTACAACGAAATCTGCTGAACCGGGACCTGAAATTCGCATTTCCGCTTTGCACAACGCAAATTGTTACGGTGAAACCTGTACACGAGGCGGCAACGGCCCGGATTTACCCAATTCCACTACTGGATATCCGATTTATCCGGATCAGTACATCCGCACTTTACCCTGACGGCGAAAATGATCCATGCTGCCGACAGGACACTTCATAATCAGAAAGGCATGTTGATGGAATGGACTATTGTACTGGTTGGCGTGTTTGCGATTTTCATTCCCGCCTTGATGTTGCCTGGCCCTGACTTTGTGGCGGTCGTGCGTTCGTCCATGTCGCGCGGCACGGCGGCAGGACTTCTGACAACCGTCGGCGTGACAATCGGGTTGGGGTTCTATGCTTCCTTAAGCCTGCTCGGCCTGTCCGCCGTCCTGCTTGAATACCAGTGGCTGGCATGGGCGGTTCGGGTCTGCGGTGGCATCTATCTGGCTTATCTGGGTCTTAGACTCATTCTGACCAAGCCAGCGATCGTTGCCATCGATGATACAGTGGTGAAAGACGGTGGCAATCCGCTGGTCTTCGGCTTCCTGGTCACGCTCACCAATCCCAAGGCGATTGTTCTTTTCACCAGCGTGTTTGCAACCGCGATCACCGACGCAATGCCTTTTTGGGGCATGATGGTGATGATAGGGCTGGTGATGGCGAGTGCGCTGATCTGGTACACAATCGTTGCCGTGTTCATGTCGTCGCGCCCGGTGATATCGCGCTTCCGAAATGCCCAGCACTGGATCGAGCGGGCAGCAGGCGTTTGTTTCGTCGCAATCGGCGGCAAGATTCTGGCGGACAGCCGGAATCCGATTACGCCGTAAGTTGAAACTGCAGACCGTGCCACTGATCGTGCAGTCAGTGCGCGGTCACAATCTCCAGGAAGGCCTGTCCAAACTGTTCCAGCTTGCGCGGCCCGATGCCACTGATGGAGGCCATCTGATCGAGCGTTGCGGGGCGGGTGCTGGCGATTTCGTTCAGCGTGGCATCATGCAGTATGACGAAGGCTGGCACCTTTCGCTCCTGGGCAAGCGTGAGCCTCAGTGCTTTTAGCGACGCCAGAAGGTCGCGGTCCGCATCTGACACTTCTATCGCGCCGGCTTTTGCCTTGGCCGGCTTTCTGGACCGGGCGGGTTTGAGCGCTTCAATCCTGCGCAGGGCGAATTTTTCAACACCATTTGCAATTTGTTCTGCCCGGTGTGTCAGTTGCAGCGCGCCGTATTTCTGGATATTGATGGTCAGGTAAGTGGCGGCGACAGCCTGCCGAATGAAGGCATTCCAGTATTCCTTGGAGTGGCCTGAGCCTGCGCCATAGCAATCCAGCCTTTCATGACCGCGATCAGCAATCTTCTGTGTTCCGGCACCGCGCAGCACGTCAATGATGTGGGCGCCGCCGAACATCTGGCCGGTCTGTGTTATGGCAGAAAACAGCAATTTCGCATCGGCGGTGCCATCCTCCAGCTCGGGCGGCTCAAGGCAATTGTCACAGTTGCCGCACGCGCCGGATTGCTCGTCGAAGTATGACAGGAGTGCCTGGCGCCGGCATGCGGATGCCTCGCAGTAGGCCAGCAGCGCATCAAGACGTTTGTGCTCGCGTACCTTGTGTACGTCGTCCTCGCCGTCCTGCTCGATGAACTGGCGCCGCATCCGCATGTCGGACAAGTCGTACAGCATCATGGTTTCGGCCGGCAGGCCATCCCGGCCGGCGCGGCCGATCTCCTGATAGTAGGACTCCATATTGCCGGGCAGGTTGAGGTGACACACATATCGGATATCGGGCTTGTCGATACCCATGCCGAAAGCGATGGTTGCCACCATGATCACGGCTTCTTCGCTCATGAACCGGTTCTGGTTGAATGCCCGCAGGTCGGCATCCTGCCCCGCGTGATAGGCAATGGCCTTGTATTCCTCCCCGCACAGGAACTCGGCTACTTCCTCGCAGAATTTGCGCGACAGGCAATAGACGATGCCGGATGCCTGTTTTTTGTCATCAAGGAATTCCAGAAGCTGGGTTTTCCAGTTGCGCTTGGAGGACACTGCCAGTGTCAGATTGGGGCGGTCGAAACCCTGCACCAGAATTTTCCCGCTGCCACGGAACAGTTTCTGGGCGATGTCCTTGCGGGTCGCATCATCTGCCGTCGCCGTAAAGGCGCCTATGGCGGCATTTGGAAAGCGTTCGCACAACACCGACAACTGCTCATATTCAGGCCGGAAACTCACCCCCCATTTGGAGATGCAGTGAGCTTCGTCCACCACGATCAGGGCGGGCTCGAGCTTCTCAAGTGCAGACAGCATCCGTTCTGTCATCAGGCGCTCGGGCGACAGATAAAGCAGCCGGCAGGCGCCGGATGCAAAAGCCCGCCAGTTGTCGACCTGCTGGGCGCGTGAAAGCCCTGAATGGATGGCCGCTGCCGCAACCCCGTTGACGCGCAGACCGGCGATCTGGTTGTCCATGAGTGCGATCAGTGGTGACACGATTATGGTGGGACGATCCAGCAGCAATGCCGGCACCTGGTAGCATAGCGACTTGCCGGCTCCTGTCGGCATGACCACAAGAGCGTTTTCGCCACGAGACAAAAGATCGATAACCGCTTCCTGGTCGGTCCGGAACCGATCAAATCCGAACACGTCGCGGAGAATTGCTGCAGATGTCTGGGTCAAATCGCCGGATCCGGATTGATGGTGGAAGATGCCGTTTGAAACGGGTTTGAAGGGCTGGTTTGTTAAGTACACAGAATCGCCTGGAGACACCATTGTCCAGACTGCCGCAAAGGCCACCGGCCGCCATCCGGAGAGCTATCCGCAATGGTAGTTTGCGACGAACGACGGAATTCAACCTAAATTCGGTTTTTTTGAATCAAAAACTCAACAAACAATAATTTGCTAAACTCGATTTCATAGGCAAGATAACCGGCTGAACCAGCTTTGCGGGACCGAATGCGCCGGCACATGGCAGTGCGCCGAGCGTAATCTTGCTCCCGTGACCTTAAAAGGATGATGCCCATGATCCGCACAGGCGAACAATACAAGGACTCAATTCGCGATAATCGTGACGTCTATATAAATGGCGAGAAAGTTGCGGACGTCACCACGCATCCCAGTTTCAAGGCGATCGTGGATGTAAGGGCGCGCATTTATGACATGCAGCATGAAGCAGCCACCGCAGATATCATGACGGTCGAGAAGGACGGTGAGCAACAGGCGATCGGCAATGCGCTGCCCTATACCCAGGATGACTGGTGGGCCAAACGCCGGGCGACCGATACAATCCTGGAAGACATAGGCGGCATTGCAACCCGGGTGGGTGACGAGACCGTCGGCGAGATGTGGTCTTTGTACGATGGCCAGGACGTGCTGTCGGAAATTGACCCGCAATGGGCCAAGAACATCGAAACCCATATCCATTCGGTTCTGGCGCGCGATCCGTTCCATGTGTCTGCCAACACCGACCCTAAGGGCGACCGATCGAAGGCACCGCAGGATCAGGATCCGGACATGTTGTTGCATGTGGTCAAGGAAACCGATGCCGGCATTGTTGTTCGCGGTGCCAAGTATGAAACGGCCGCGGCCTATGCCAACCAGGCCTTCACCAAGCCGACCATCGCCAACTGGGGCAACGATGCCTACTCCGATTATGCAGTTGGTTTCATATGCGATCTCGGCTCGCCAAACCTGAAGTTCATCTGCCGGACCGGGTTCACGGGCCGCGCCGATGCGCGCGACTATCCGCTGTCCAACAAGTTCGATGAAGTCGATACCCTGGTGATCTTCGACAATGTACTGATCCCTTGGGAAAACGTCCTGTTCTACCGGCACACCAAGGCAGCGGCGTTTATTCGTGCAACCCTGCACCGCTATTCGGCCTTTGCCTTCGTGCAGCGCAATCTCAAGTTCGCTGATATGCTGATCGGTGCCGCCCTTTACAATACGCGCCAGACCGGTCTCGACAAGCAGCCCGCCGTCCAGGAGAAGCTGGCCGAGATCGCCATGTATCGTGAGACCATCAATGCTCACCTGACGGCTGCCATCACGCTTGGCGAGCGCTCACCGGCAGGCCTCATGATGCCGAACCAGTCCTTGCTGATGACCGGCAGGGTGCATGCCTGTTCCAACCTTTATGAGGCCATCAACACCACCCGTGACCTGTGTGGCGGTCAGATTTGCGTGACCCCGGATGTGGCCGCTTTCGAAGCGCCCGAAACAAAGCCGTGGTTGGAAAAATACTACACTCTCAATGATGACTGGATGGCCGAAGACCGTCGTAAGCTGCTGGCGTTTGCCCGAGACCTGGTTTCTTCGGATTATGCCGGCCACCGGCTTGCCTTCCAGATGTTTGCGCAAAGCCCGCGCTTCAACCAGATGGGTGCGATCTACCGTAATTTCGACTGGGACGGTCCGCTGGACTTTGTGAAAAAGGCCGCTGACCTGTCTGACCGGGTGCGTCCCGACACGGATCGTGTCGCCGGTGATGGTGCGGTCAATAAGTGGTATTCGGACAACACGGTTCTCAAGGCAGCCGAATAGGCCTAAGCGACATGGATATCAGGGCGCAATTCCTGCAAGGCATGAGCTGTGCTGCCAACACGGTCAACGTGGTTACAACTGATGGAGCTGCCGGGCGTGCCGGTGTCACTGTTTCCGCGATGGCGTCGGTCTCCGCTGACGGCGACGCCCCGACCATGCTGGTGTGTGTGCATCACCTGTCCGCCGCCGCCCAGACCATTCTGGACAATGGCTGTTTTTGCACCAACATCCTGCGCGATGACCAGTCTTTCATTTCCGACACTTTCGCCGGTCGCCTCAAGACTGAAGATGGTGACAAGTTTTCCTGCGTGGACTGGGTAGCGATGAAGACCGGTGCACCGCGCGTCAGGGATCCGCTGACCGCCTTCGACTGTAAGGTGAAGAGCAGTGAACGCGTCGGCACCCACTTTGTATTCATTGGCGAGGTGCAGGACATTTTCGTGGCAACCGGCGGCAGCCCGCTTATTTTTGCCAATCGCACGTACGGATCGCCGGTGACGATTTCTCCGCCACGCAAGCAACGCGCCGAGCTCGACACCCTCAGGATCGGTACCCTGCATACGTTTGGCCCGTATCTGCTGCCGAGCATTATTCGCAAGCTGGAAGACGAGGTCGGCCCGGTCGACCTGGACCTGCATGAAGGTGACCAGCGTGAGCTGCTGGAACTGCTGCGCGCAGGCACCATCGACCTGGCATTCGTATATGACTTCGACCTTGGTTCGGATGTCACGGCATTGGCGGTGTCCGAGCTGCCGACTTATGTGCTGCTGGCAGAAAATGACCCGCTTGCTGACACCAGCGCGGTTGCGCTGGCAGACCTGGTTGCAAGGCCGATGGTCCTGCTGGACGCTTCGCCGAGCAGGGACTATTTCCTGTCCCTGTTTGACGGCATCGGCGAGCCGAATATCGCTTACCGCACCGGTACGTTTGAAATGGTGCGGGGGATGGTTGCCCACGGCCTCGGCTACAGCCTGCTGGCAACCAAACCGGCCTCGTCGATGAGTTATGACGGCAAGGCGCTGGTGACGCGCCCGCTGGCAGATAGTGTTGAAAGCAGCCGTCTGGTCCTTTCGCAAAGGCGCAATGTCGAGATGACCAAGTCCACGGAAGCCTTTGTCTGGCATTGTGTGCAAATATTCGGACTTGATATGGACTGACGCAGCGCCTGAGCGCGGGATTTACAGGAGAAGGAAATGACATTTTCATTGGTGGCGCGTTGTGCCGAAACCGGCATGTTTGGTGTTGCCGTCTCATCCTCATCACCGGCGGTTGCCGCCCGATGCGCCCATGCGCAGGCCGGTGTCGGTGCTGTTGCCAGCCAGAATATCACTGACCCGCAACTGGGCACCCGGGGGCTTGCGCTCATGGAGGCCGGCGCAAGTGCTGCTCAGGCCATTGAGGCACTGAGAAATTCCAGCGCCTTCATCGAATACCGTCAGGTTCTGGCTGTCGACAAAAACGGAGAGACCGCCATTCATTCGGGACCCAACACTTTGGGTTCGTGGGCAGAGGCCAACACGACGAATGTGGCCAGCGGTGGCAACCTGCTGGCCAGCAAACAGGTGCCACAGGCGATTGTTGACGGATTTCTGGGCACGCAAGGCCATATTGGTGACCGGCTTATCGCCGCCATGCGGGCAGGGGTGGCCGAAGGCGGTGAGGAAGGTCCGGTGCATTCTGCCGGCATGAAGATTGTCGACAGGGTTGCCTGGCCGATTGCGGAACTGCGCTGCGACTGGAGTGAAGATTGCCCGATTGAAAACATTGCAACTGCCTGGGACATCTACAAGCCGCAGCTTGATGCCTACCTGCAGCGCGCGCTCGACCCGCGCGAAGCGCCCAGTTACGGTGTGCCGGGCGATGAGTAACCGTCCCCGTCACTACCGGTAAGCAGATGCGCATTACCCTGAAGCAGCTTGAGTATTTCGTTGCCGCCGGTGACATGGGCAGCATCAAGCTTGCCGCGATACGCATCAATATTTCCCAGCCGTCTATCTCGTCGGCTATTTCTCACCTGGAGCGGGAATTCGGCGTGCAGTTGTTCGTGCGCCACCATGCGCAAGGCCTGGCACTGACATCTGCCGGCAAGACAATGTTGCGCGAGGCCAAACTCATGCTGCGCCAGGCCCAGGGCCTCTATACAATGGCCGGAGAGCTGAACAACGAGATACGTGGCCGGTTGTCGGTCGGATGCATGGTCACGCTGGCGCCGATGATTGCGCCGCAACTTGCCCATGCGTTCAGCGAGCGCCATCCAGGCGTCGACCTGAACATGGTGGACGGTGGTCACCAGGACCTGTTGGATAAACTCAGGCAAGTCGAGATCGATGTCGCGATTTCCTACGATCTTCAGGTGCCTGACGATATTCAGTTTGAACCGCTGGCAACCTTGCCGCCTCATGTGCTCGTGTCGCGGAACCATCGCTTCGCCGGCCAAACCTCGGTTGATCTCGATGAACTTGCCAGCGAGCCCATGGTTTTGCTGGACCTGCCCAAAAGCCGCGAATACTTCATCTCTCTGTTTGAAAGCAAGGGGTTGCAGCCGAGTATCGTTGCCCGTGCGGCCAATCAGGAGGTGGTGCGTACAATGGTTGCCAACAATTACGGGTTTACCATCGCCAATGTCCGGCCACGTAATCCTGCGGCACTGGACGGCCGCACGCTGGTACCGGTAAAATTGGCCGGAGACCACAAGCCCATGCGCATTGGAGTTTCGACTCTGGCTCAGGAACGTAAGCCGATGGTCCTGACGGTTTTTGAAGAGCATTGCCGAAACCTGATCAGTGATAGAAGCATTCCTGGCATGATCTGGGGAGAAGAAAATGGCACGTGATCCGCGATATGATGTCCTGTTTGAGCCGGTGAAAATCGGTCCCGTGACGGCGAAGAACCGGTTCTACCAGGTACCGCACTGCAATGGCGGCGGATACCGGGACCCGTCTGCCGTCGCAGCCATGCGCGGCAGCAAGGCCGAGGGCGGCTGGGGTGTCATTTTCACCGAACAATGTGAAATGCATCATTCCTCGGAAATAACGCCCTATATCGAATTGCGTCTGTGGGATGATGAGGACATTCCGCAACTGGCCAAGATGGCCGGGCGGATGAAGGAGTATGGCGGGCTTGCCGGCATCCAGCTTGCCTATTCCGGCATAAACGGCCCCAACCTCTATACCAAGGAGGTTCCGCTGGCGCCGTCTGCACTGCCGATCCGCACCTTCACCAATGATCCGGTGCAGGCGCGCGCCATGGACAAGCAGGACATTCGCGATCTCAGGCGCTGGTTCGTCAATGCCATGAAACGATCGCGCACAGCGGGGTTTGATCTTGTGTGCCTGTACGGTGCGCATGGGTTCGGCATCTTTCAGCATTTTCTGTCGCGCGCTACCAACCAGCGCACGGACGAGTATGGCGGCAGTCTGCAAAACCGTGCCCGGTTTGTTCGCGAAGTGATCGAGGAGGCTCACAACACCATTGGTAACACCATGGGCATAACGTTGCGGCTGTCGCTGGACGAGATGATCGGTGACCTCGGGTTTGCGAACTCCGAGGTGCGGGACTTCGTCGAAATGCACAAGGACCTGCCGGACCTGTGGGACCTGGCGCACGGCGCCTGGGAGGATTGTTCTGGTCCGTCACGGTTCAAGGAAGAAGCCGCCCAGCAGGACCTGGTGCAGGGCATCAAGGCATTGACTTCCAGGCCTGTTGTAGGCGTTGGACGGTTTACATCGCCCGACGTGATGGTCAGGCAGATCAATTCCGGTGTGCTGGATCTGATCGGCTGCGCCAGACCGTCGATTGCTGACCCGTTTTTACCCAAGAAGGTGGAGGAGGGCCGCATAGAGGATATTCGTGAATGCATTGGCTGCAATATCTGCATCACCGGTGACATGACGATGTCGATATCGCGCTGCACGCAAAACCCGACCTTCATGGAGGAGTGGCGCAAGGGCTGGCATCCCGAGCGCATGCAGGAAAAGGGCGCATCGCAAAATGTGCTTGTGGTCGGTGCCGGTCCGGCCGGGCTGGAGGCTGCTCTTGCACTTGCAAAGCGCGGCTACGATGTTGCGCTTGCGGAAGCCGGCACCGAGCTTGGTGGACGCGTCGCCCTGGAATCCAGGCTGCCGGGACTGGCGGCGTGGGGCAGGGTGCGTGACTACCGTGAATACCAGCTGTCGCAGATGGGCAATGTCGAGACTTATCTCAACAGCGAACTGGGACCGGGTGATGTGCTGGAATTCGGGTTCGAAAATGTCGTCATGGCAACCGGGTCCATATGGCGCCGGGATGGCGTCGCGCGCCAGCATGTGGTGCCGATGCCGATAGATGACGCCATGGAGATCTATACGCCCGATGACCTGATGGCGGGCAACGTGCCTGCCGGAGAGGTCGTTCTCTATGACGATGACCATTATTACATGGGCGGCGTGCTGGCAGAACTGCTGGTTGAGGCTGGTGCGTCGGTCACGCTGGTGACACCTTGTGCCTATGTGTCGGACTGGACCAACAACACGCTCGAACAGGCTGCTATTCACAAGAAACTGGTGGAACTGGGTGTGACTATCCAGCTTAACCGCGGCCTGCAGTCCATTGCTTCAGATCATGTCGTGAGCGATTGCACTTACACCGGGCGTACCGAGATACTGCCTGCGACGAGTGTGGTGCTGGTCACCTCCCGGGTAACTAATGATGGTCTGTGGCGCGATCTGCAGGTGCGTCAGCCGGATTGGGCGGATGCCGGCATTGCGTCCATAAAGGTTATCGGCGATGCGCAGGCGCCGGGCCCCATTGCCTGGGCCACCTATGCCGGTCATCGCTATGCGCGGGAGCTGGACATGCCGGATATTGGTGACGCGATACCGTTCCGGCGCGAGATCGCGGCGCTTTCACCTGATTGAGTGAGGCGTCAGCCTTTGGGGAAATAGTCCTCAAAGCTGCTGTCCCGATAGACATCGGCAGTACAGCAGTGCAGGCCGCCGCCAAAGGCGTAGGCATCGCGAAGTTCTACCTCGACCACCTCAAGTCCCAGCTTGTCGAATTGCTCGGCCTGATAGACTTCGGATTTTTCGACACACACGGTTTTCGGGTCGAGAACCAGCACATTCATACTGAGCCATGTCGATGAATAACACAGCGGCGGTGGTGAGTTGTGGGCCGGTTGTGCCGCGTCGACAATCTCCCAGCCATTGCGGTGGAAGAACTCGCGCTGGTCATCCGGCAGACGCCGGTTCGGATTGTTGAGGATGAGGCCGGGGCGGACCGGTGTGAAAGTTGCGTCAATGTGGATCGGGTACGGGTCGCCGGGAAAGTTCACCGCGTGAACCCTGTGGTCGGGAAAATGCCGCCGCAACCATTCAATTCCCTTGAGGTTGGTGGTGAAGCCATGCTGCACAACGAGGTCCCTGCCCATGCGCAGAACGTCGGCGGCGTCAAACAACGGCTCTTCCTCTGTGGTGACGAAGAACTTGTCGGCAGCCCATTCAAGGCGTTTCGGAATGCCGATCTTTTCAGACAGGTAATCTGCCCGGTAATCGGTATCGGTGAGGCGCGGCTTGGGAGCTGCCTCGTGCCTGAAATTCGGGTCTTCATCAAAATATTGCTGCATCAACGGCCGGTAGCACAGATATTCAAACCAGCGGCAGCGATAAGACATGGTCGCTTCCAGAATTTCGCTGCCCACCGTGAGCAGTACGTCGCGTGGCGGCATGCAGCCGAACTGGCTGTCGGTATGGAAATCGGGGGTCGTCACCGGTAGCGAGAAATCCGTCGGCGTCGGTCGGTCCACCCGGATGCCGCGCTTTTGCAACTGGCCGGCGAAATTGTCGAGCAGCTCGTTTCCGCGATCGATCATTTCCTGCGGACGCTTGCCCCACTGGCCGCGCATGTCGGAATCTTCCGGCACCTTGGCATCCAGTGCAGGCTCCGCCGGCGGGATGTGGCAGTCGGTGGCCCGTCCCACAATCACATGTTTCAGGGGATCCCATTCGTTCCAGCTGTTTACGGTGGTTTTGTCAGCAGTCCAGTTCATTTCCGTTACCTCAGCCCAGGCTGGCTCAGCCCAGATATTTTCTTTTCGTGTATGTCAGCACTTGCGACGGCGCATTGAGCACAACATCGGCCACCTCGCCAATAAAAATGATGTGGGTGCCCCATGCCTGCTGCAGTTTTGCCCGGCAGTCGAATATGGCTACAGCGCCGTCCAGGTGGGCAGACCCGGTTGTACCGGATGCATGTTTCACGTCGTCAAATTTGTCGGGCCCGGAAGCACCGTGACGACCCGCAAAGACGTCGGCCAGCCCGGAATCGCCTTCACCAAGCACATTGACTGCAAACACGCTGTTTTCCGCTATGGCCTTGGCCGTTGCGCTGTCGGCATGCAGGCACACCAGCAGAGATGGTGTTTCGCTGTCAGCCGATACCGGCGACATTGCAGTGACCGTCGTGCCGGCGCGGCCGGCTTTGCCATCGGTGGTCACCACGCACACCGTGTTGGTGAGCTGGCTCATGGCATCCAGAAACGGTTGTCTGAGCGGGCTGTCGCCCTTGTCAGTCGGCATGGACTTTCCTGTTGGATAGGATGATCGTGGAAACTGGTTCAGCTAAACAATATTGCAAGTAAGCCCGTGATCTAGCAGACTTTGGACAATTCACAATAGAGGCATATGCCATGAATGTTCATAGCAAACCGACATCTGCCGCCGCTGAGCTCAAGGCCAACGCATCGCTGCCGTTTGAGCAGGCGCGCGCCATGCCGAAAAGCGTCTACACATCTGAAGAGTTTCTGGCCCAGGAAATCGAGCATGTGTTCGCAAACGAGTGGTTTTGCGCAGGCCGCGCCAGTTCCCTGAAACAACCTGGTGACTATATTACACTGGAGCTTGCCGGTCAGCCCATTATGGTCGTGCGTGATGCACAAGGTGAGCTGCGGGCCCAGTCGAATGTGTGCCTGCACCGCATGTCAACGCTGCTTGAAGGGGCCGGCAACACCCGGTCCATCGTGTGCCCGTATCATGCCTGGACCTATAATCTTGACGGCAGTCTGCGCGGTGCACCCGCCATGACCCTGAACGAAGGCTTCAAAAAGCAAGGCTACTGCCTGCCGCAGGTCCGGTGTGAGGAGTGGCTCGGATGGATCATGGTGTCGCTGAACCCGGATGCGAAACCGGTATCTCAAGGTTTGTCTGAGGTTGAAGACCTGGTTGGCCAGTACGGCATGGAGAACTACACCGAGACCTTCCACGAAACCCACGTCTGGGATACGAACTGGAAGGTCCTGGCTGAGAATTTTATGGAGAGTTATCATCTTCCCGTCTGTCATGCAGGCACTATCGGTGGTTTGTCAAAACTGGAAGAGATGGACTGCCCGCCCGGCAAGGATGCGTTCAACTATCACTTCATTCTGAAAGACGACAGCCTGAAGATCGCCTTGGCACACCCCACCAATAAACGTCTTGAAGGCGATTGGCGGCGCACCACGACACTGTTGGCCATCTATCCCAGCCTGCTGATCACGCTGACGCCGGGCTATTTCTGGTACCTGTCCCTGCATCCGAAGGGAACCGGCAAGGTCAGCATTATTTTCGGCGGGGGCATGTCGCCGGAGTTCGTCAATGACCCGGAAGCACAGGTGCACTTCGGGCAATTGAAGGAATTGCTGGATGATGTGAATGTCGAGGACCGGGGCTGCACGGAAAAAGTCTACAATGGACTGTGTTCCGGTTTTGCCAGCCCGGGGCACCTGTCGCATCTGGAACGCCCGAATTACGACTTTGCGCAGTATCTTTCAGCGCGCATTCCGTGATACGTCGCGGACATGATTTCGTTTCTGCATACCAGCCCGGTTCACGTGGCGACCTTCGATGCCTTGCTCGATGAATTGGCACCCGGCATGCCGCGTCGGCATCGTGTCGAGGAAGGCTGGCTTGAGGCGGCCCGCGACCAGGGCGTGTCAATAGACCTGTCAGAAACAATAACCACCGCCATGCGCGACCTGGCAGACGGCGGTGTCGGGGTATGCACATGTTCGACGATCGGCGGGGTTGCCGAAGCCGCCGGCACCGACAATGCACCAACAATCAGAATTGACCGCGCGCTGATGCAGGCGGCCCTTTCACACGGGGCCAGTCCCCTGGTCGCCATGTGTCTTGAAAGTACAAAGGCACCCACGCTGGATCTGCTGACGGATGTGGCCTGCGTGCAGGGCTGTGAAATATCGCCGATTGTTGTCATGTGCCTGCCGGCATGGCGGCATTTCGAGGCAGGCGACATGGACGCCTATGCGCTGTCGATTTCCGACACGATCAAGGCAGCACTTACCAGTGACAGCCCGGACTGCATCGTCCTGGCACAAGGATCCATGGCCATCGCGGAGCCGCTACTGGCAGATACCGGCCTGCCGGTTCTCAGTTCACCCCGGCTCGGCGTTCTGCGGGCATTGGACCTGCTGACTGAAAAAGCATGATCCGAAGCGGCCGGGCGCTTTATTTTTGACGCTTGTCGACGATGCGCTGCGCCTTGCCCATGGAGCGTTCGATTGTTTCAGGCTCCACTACGTGGACGATTGAAGTCACGCCGATATTGTTCTTGATCAGGGTCTGCAGTTCCGCCGCGATGCCGATGCGGACCTCTTCGGCGGCTGAGCCGGGCAAGGCTTCGACGTTCACCGTCATGGCATCCATGCGATCGGCCTTGGTCAGTTCGATGTAGAAATGTGGGCTCAAGCCTTCACTGCGCAGGATCAGTTCCTCGATCTGGGTGGGGAACACGTTGACGCCGCGTATGATCATCATGTCGTCGGAACGCCCGGTTACCTTTTCCATGCGCCGCATGCTGCGGGCCGTTCCCGGCAACAACCTGGTCAGGTCACGGGTGCGATAGCGGATGATGGGCAAGGCCTGCTTGGTCAGCGAGGTGAACACCAGTTCGCCCTGTTCGCCATCCGGCATCACCTCTCCTGTCTCCGGATTGACAATTTCAGGATAGAAATGGTCTTCCCAGATATGCAGGCCGTCTTTGGTCTCCACACACTCCTGCGCGACGCCCGGGCCTATTACTTCCGACAGGCCATAGATATCGATGGCGTCCATATCAAAGGCCTGTTCGATTTCTTCACGCATGGAGTTGGTCCACGGTTCAGCACCGAAAATGCCGATTTTCAGTGACGACTTGCGCGGATCAATGCCTTGTCTGCGGAACTCGTCGAGCACTGCCAGCATGTAGCTGGGTGTGATCATGATGACCTCGGGTTCGAAATCCTGGATCAACTGGACCTGGCGCTCCGTCATGCCGCCGGAGATCGGGATAACCGACAGTCCGAGCCGTTCTGCGCCGTAATGCGCGCCAAGCCCGCCGGTGAACAATCCATAGCCATAGGATATATGGCATTTCATGCCGGGCCTGCCGCCGGCAGCACGTATTGAGCGCGCCATGACGTCGGCCCACATATCGACATCTGCCTGCGTGTATCCGACCACGGTGGGTTTTCCGGTGGTGCCTGATGATGCGTGGATGCGGGCGATCTGATCCTGCGGGACGGCAAACATGCCGAACGGGTAATTGTCGCGCAAATCGGTTTTGACGGTGAAGGGAAACTTCGACAGATCCGACAGCTGTTTCAGATCGTCCGGCTTGACGCCGGCGGAGTCAAACGCCTGTTTGTAGTGGGCCACATTTTCGTAAGCCTGTGCCAGGGTCGTTTTCAACCGGTGCAGTTGCAGCGCAGAGATTTCATCGCGCGATGCCGTTTCTATGGCATCGGTCATGGGCGTGTAGGTTGCTGGATCAAGCATGGGTTTTTCCTGGTTGGGTGAACATGGCGGTCAGGGGGCCTCTATAATCGAGCCACCGACAGTTCTGGAGTGGCCCCTGAATTCGGCGATCTGCTGACCGCTTTCGAGGGTCACTGTGATATCATAAATGCCGGACCGGCCGGTGCGTGAGCGCTCTACAGCCCTGGCGATCAGCCTGTCCCCGGCTTTTGCCGGCGCAATGAAAGTGATCTGGGCGTGCTGGGCGACCGTTCTTTCATCGTAGGTGTTGCAGGCAAAGGCAAAGGCTGAATCGGCCAGCGTGAATATGAAACCACCGTGGCAGGTACCGTGACCGTTTGTCATGTCGGGTCTCACTGTCATAGCCAGTTCGGCATTGCCAGGGGTGACCGAGATGAGCTGCATGCCGAGCGTCTGGGAGGCATTGTCGGTTGCCCAAAGGGCGTCAGCACATGCCCTGGCGGTATTGTCTTTGCTGGATGTCATGGAAACTCGCGGATCAGACTAGTAGGTTGCAATCACAATGTGCCAAATGTAGCCAGCAATGGCAAAGTTGATTCTGCAGGTTCACAATTTTGCTGCATCGGAGGTTTAGGCGAGCCGAATGGACATAAAAATTAACGGCAAGATGGTTTCAATCGAAGCCGATCCTGAAATGCCCCTGTTGTGGGCCCTGCGCGATATTGCAGGGCTGACCGGCACCAAGTTCGGCTGCGGCATCGCCATGTGCGGTGCCTGTACGGTGTTGATCGACGGCGAGCCGGTCCGATCATGTTCCACAGCACTGGAAGATGTATCAGGCGAGGTGACAACCGTTGAAGCGCTGGAAGGCGAGGATGGGGCCTTGCATGTGGTACAGGACGCCTGGATCGAACAGCAAGTCGCGCAATGCGGTTACTGCCAGTCCGGCCAGATCATGTCGGCGGTAGCGCTTCTGGCGAACAATTCAACTCCGACCGATGCAGACATCGACGAGGCCATGTCCGGTAACCTGTGCCGCTGTGGCACCTATCCGCGCATCCGAGCAGCCATTCATAGCGCCGCCAAGAAACTGGCGGAGGCCTGATCTGATGGGAAAACTACTCAGGCGAACATTCCTCATCGGTTCCGCTGCGGTCGCAGGCGGAGTTGCTGTCGGCTTTTACATGTACAAGACGCCTTACCCGAACCCGCTGACGGGCGATGCCGACAAGGGAGAAAGTGTCTTCAATCCGTTCGTCAAGATTGCGGCTGACAATTCGGTGACCATCATCGTGCCGCGTGCGGAGATGGGGCAGGGCGTTGTGACCACAATGGCAGCCCTGGTGGCGGAAGAGCTTGATGTCGAGCTTGCAGATGTGAAAACCGAGTTCGCACCGGCTGCCAATGTCTATTACAACCGGGCCATGCTGGAAGAAGGCGCTCCGTTCCAGGTGTTCGACAATTCTTTCATCGCGGAAATGACCCGGGATATTCAAGGTGTCGTGGCGAAGTTTCTGGCCATGCAGGCAACCGGCGGGTCGAGTTCAACCATCGATGCCTTCGACAGGATGCGCACCTCGGGTGCCGCCGCTCGCGCCATGCTGATCGGTGCTGCTGCCGATAAATGGCAGGTGGCTGCGGCTTCCCTGAAAACTGAAAACGGCAAGGTGGTGGACCCGGCGCTCGGTCGCAACATTGCCTATGGTGAACTGGTTACCGCGGCAGCCGAGCAGGAAGTGCCCGAGACCATTACGCTGAAAGATCCGGCGGACTGGCGCTATCTCGGCAAATCGCAACCGCGCCTGGACATGGCCGCGAAGGTCACGGGCAAGGCGGGCTTTGGCGTTGATGTGCGGTTGCCTGACATGCTGTTCGCCACGGTGCGGATGAATCCGCGCCAGGGTGCCAAGATGACGGGTATGGATGCATCGGCTGCCGAAAAAATCACAGGCGTGATCAAGGTGATAAACCTTGGCACCGGGTACGCAGTGGTCGCGGACAATACCTGGACCGCGTTCAAGGCCGCCGATCTGGTGACGCCTGAATGGGCCAAGGCTACCTATCCCGCAACGACAGATGCGGTATTTGCCAGTATCGATGCTGCGCTGAAAGCAGGCGGCGGCTTCAACATGCGCGACGAGGGCGATGCACCTGACGCGATTGCGGCAGCATCCGGCAAGGCGATCAGTGCGCGTTACACTGCTCCTTACCTGGCACACGCCACCATGGAACCGATGAACGCCACGGCGCAGTGGACGGATGGCAAGCTGTCCGTTTGGTGTGGCAATCAGGCGCCGACGTCTATTGTCACCCAGGCAGCCTCGATGTTTGGCCTGTCGGCAGACGAAATCTCGGTCCACTCCACCTATCTTGGTGGCGGATTCGGCAGGCGGTTTGAAACCGACTTTTCGATGCTGGCGGCCCGTGTCGCGAAAGAAATGGACGGCAAACCGGTGCAGGTCACATGGACCCGTGAAGAAGACATGCGGCATGACATGTACCGGCCCGGCGCGATTTGTGAGGCCGCTGCCGTAGTGGACGGCCAGGGTGTGCCGTCGGTGGTGTTCAGGGTGGCCAGCCAGTCTCCCATCGCATCGACTTTCGGGCGCCTTGCAGGAGCCATTACACCGCCGGGCAATGACAAGACCATTGTCGACGGTTTGTGGGACCAGCCCTATGCGCTTGCCAATTATCGTGCCACCGGCATTGAGGTAGACATGGACATACCGGTTGGTTTCTGGCGGTCCGTGGGCCATTCGCACAATCCGTTTTTCCACGAGTGTTTCATGGATGAAATTGCCCATTCGTCCGGTCAGGACCCGCTGGAAATGCGCCTGAAGCTGATGCAGCCCTATCCGGCTGCCGTCGGTACCGTGCAGGCAGTGAAGGACATGTCGGGATGGGGGACGCCTTTGTCGGCGGATGGCGTGAAATCACGCGGGCGCGGCGTGGCCTTCTGCCTGTCGTTCGGCACCTGGGTAGCGCAAGTGGTTCAGGTGGCTGACACTGATGACGGTATTCGCATCGAGAAGGTCTGGTGTGCTGCTGACTTCGGCACCGCGCTTGATCCGAAAAACCTTGAAGCCCAGATGATGTCCGGCATCGTTTTCGGCCTGTCTTCTGCCATGGGCCAGGAGATCACTTTTGCAGACGGAGCCGTCGAGCAGGGCAATTTCGACAGTTACGATGCCATGCGCATGAACCAGACACCTGACATCCAGGTACGAGTTCTTCAAACCTCCGGCAAGATGGGCGGTGCCGGTGAACCGGGCACGCCGCCATCGCTGCCGGCCCTTGCCAATGCGATATTTGCTGCAACCGGCAAGCGCATCCGCCAGCTCCCGCTGTCAAAAGAAATTACGTTCGTCTGACTGTCATGACTAGAGCGCGTCTGATCCGGTCTCGCCGGTGCGGATGCGCAAGGCGTTTTCCAGGTCAAGCACGAAGATCTTGCCATCGCCGATCTTGCCGGTGTGACCGGCCTGGGTGATGGTTTCAACGACCTTGTCGGCCACGTCGGCGGTGACCGCGATTTCGAGCTTCACCTTTGGCAGGTAATGCACCGTGTATTCGGCGCCGCGGTAGATCTCCGAGTGCCCGCCCTGGCGACCGAAACCCTTGACCTCAGATGCTGTCATGCCGCTCACGCCAACGCCTGACAGGGCTTCGCGGACCGCATCAAGCCGGTGTGGCTGGATAATCGCTATGATGAATTTCATGGTTCAGGCTCCTGCATCCCTGTGCATTAATGATTGTAACCGGTTTCGCCATGCGACGCGAGATCGAGCCCTTCGCGCTCTTCATCTGCACTGACCCGCAATCCGGTGATTGCCTTGACGATCATCACAATGATGATGCTGACGACAGCGCAATAAACCGCTGTCACCGCCACGCCGGTGAGTTGTACGACGAACTGGCTGCCTGCATTGGTGCCTTCATCAAAACCGACACCGCCAAGTCCGGCGCCCATCAGCACGGCGGTGAGCAGTGTGCCGGTTGCACCGCCGACGCCATGGACGGCCATGACATCGAGGCTGTCATCGATCCGCATGCGGTTGCGGATCAGATCAACGGCCAGATAACAGATGAATCCGCCGGCAAGTCCGCAGGTCAAACCTCCGATCGGGCCGACAAAGCCGGACGCGGGCGTGATGGTTGCAAGCCCGGCAATGGTGCCGGTGACGGCGCCGACCAAGCTCGGTTTTCCAAACCGTACCCATTCAATGCCGATCCAGACCAGTGTTGCCGTGGCGGCTGAAACATGGGTCACCAGCATGGCCATTCCGGCATCGGCACCGGCGGACAGGGCGCTGCCGGCATTGAAGCCGAACCATCCAACCCACAGCATTGACGCACCGACCATCACCATCCAGGGCGCGTGTGGCGGTTGTACGTGAGACGGAAATCCGGTGCGGGCCCCGAGCATGACCGCCAGTACGATGGCCGCTACTCCGGCAGTGACATGAACCACGATTCCACCGGCAAAATCCTTGACGCCCATGGCAGCAAGCCAACCGCCGCCCCACACCCAGTGCGTCACAGGCGCATAGACCAGCAACAGCCATAGCGTGCAGAACAGCAATACTGCGGAAAATTTGATGCGCTCAACGAAAGCCCCGACGATCAGGGCCGGTGTGATGATGGCAAATGTCATCTGGAACATGAAGAACAGGGTTTCGGGGATGCCTGTGCCATCGAACACCTGGCCGCGGGTCACACCTGCCAGCATCATCTTGCCGAGGCCACCGACCCAGGGTGAGCCTTCAGCAAACGCCAGCGAATACCCGGCTATCAGCCAGAGCAGGGACATCAGGGCGGCAATCGAGACACACTGCATCAGAACCGAGAGGATGTTGCGCGTGCGCACCAAGCCTGCATAAAACAGTGCCAGACCGGGCAGTGTCATGAACAAAACGAGTGCGGTTGAGGTGAGAATCCAGGCCGTATCGGCGCCATTTACCATCGGGTTTGCCCTTGTGCAGGTTCAAATTTGCCGAAGGTTTAATCAATTGCCGGGCACGCGCAAACGCATTCTGCATGATTTCCATGCAAAATACGCAGAAACCGACATGAATTGAATGGGCTGATTAAATATCAGGCAATTGCCTAGCGCAACCGCTCAAGAATTGACACGTAGTTGGCGACAGCTGCACCGCCCATATTGAAGATGCCGGCAAGCTCGGGTGCTTCGAGCTGCATATCGCCGGCAGTGTCGGTCAGTTGCATGGCCGCCATGATGTGCATGGACACGCCGGTGGCACCGATGGGATGACCTTTCGACTTCAGGCCACCGGACGGGTTTACCGGCAGCTTGCCGTCCTTGGCAGTCCAGCCTTCGGTAATGGCGCGTGCGCCTTCGCCCTTCGGGGTTAGCCCCATGGCTTCGTACTCGATCAGTTCGGCAATGGTGAAGCAGTCATGGGTTTCCACGAACGACAGGTCATCCAGCGAGGTGCCGGCCTGCTGGTGCGCCTTGCCCCAGGCCTGCTCGCAGCCTTCAAACGCAACGATGTCGCGCTTGGCCATGGGCAGGTAATCCTGCGCATGAGCGGCAGCGCGAAAGTGTACTGCCTTGGGAAACCGCAAGGCGGTTTCCGTGTCGGTCATGACGATTGCCGCAGCCCCGTCGGACACCAAGGAACAATCGGTCCGGCGGATGGCACCGATCACCGTCGGGTTCTTGTCGGAGATGGTGTTGCAGAACTCATAACCGAAATCCTTGCGCATCTGGGCGTAGGGGTTGTGGACGCCATTGGCATGGTTTTTTGCAGCAATCCGCGCCATGGCCTCCGACTGATCGCCATAGCGCTGAAAGTACAGATCGGCAATGCGGGCAAACACCCCGGCAAAGCCGCCCGGCGTATCAGCTTCGGTCTTGCGGTAAGATGCGTTGAGCAGCACATCGCCGATAACGCTGCCCGGGGCCGACGTCATCTTTTCAGCGCCGACCACCAGTACGAAGCGTGATTTCTTCGAGGCGAGATCATTGAGCCCCATGTGAACGGCCGCCGACCCGGTGGCACAGGCATTTTCTACGCGGGTTGCCGGTTTGAAACGCAGGGCCGGATCGGCATCCAGTGCAAAAGCGGCCGGAAAAGACTGTTTTTCAAACATGCCGAAATTGCCGACATAGATGGCATCGACTTCATCAAAACCGATACCGGCGTCTTCAACGGCCTGTTTGCATACGCTTGCCAGCATGGTTTCAAGATCATCGTTCTCGAGCTTGCCGAACTGTGAATGGGCCCAACCGATAATTGCTGACATGTCTGCTTCTCCTGAAATCCTGTACCTGCTGCAGTATGACTATCACGGGTCTCAGTCCTTGGCGAGACTGTCCGTTCGCCACGTTTCGCCTACTGCTATTGCGCGAAACGCATGATCATCAATGCCGTGATTGGGTTTAGCTGCCTGCAGAGCCCTGACAGGTGCATCAATTGCCTCATCGGTCAATTGAATGGTGGCGTGATGGATGGCCAGAGAGGCTTTTGCGCCCAGCAAGTTGTGAGCGCGTGCAGCTTCATCCGGGTCGATGTGCTGCGCCTTCATGAACCAACGCGGTTCATAAGCGCCGATGGGGAGCAGGGCCAGATCCGGTGCGCCATAGCGGTCCCTGGTCTGCATGAAATGCTCGCCGGTGCCAAAGCCGGTATCCGCGCCGAAATACACCTTGCGTTTGCCGGCTTCGATCATGAACGCGGACCAGAGCGCCTTGTTGCGGTCCTTGAAGGTCCGTTTTGACCAGTGCAGTGCCGGGGTCGGCGTGATCAGGATATCAGGTGAATGTTCGAAAGGCTCATGCCAGCCGCGTTCTATGACATTGGCCCGGCTTATCCGGTGGTTCACGATGCGGGCATTACCGTGAGGTGTGAGGATCGGCGCATCATGGTGCTTTACCAGCTTGCGCAATGCCGGCAGATCCATGTGGTCGTAATGATTGTGACTGAGCAGGATCAGATCAATGGGTGGCAGGTCTTTCAGTGCCACGCCGGGATGGCGAACCCGCTTGGGCCCGGCAAACTGGAACGGACTGGCCCGCATCGAGAAGAACGGATCTGTCAGGATGTTCACGCCGGCTGTCTGCACCAGCGCGGTTGCGTGACCGATCCAGGTGACAGACAGCTCGTCACCATTCACCCGATGTGGTGGTGCAGGGTGAACTTCGTTGTCGATCCAATCTGGCCATTTTTGTTTCTCACCAGAAGTCTGCCACTTCCATAAGTCACTGGTGCAATTGACCACATTGTGGGCCGGCACATGATAGCGCTCGCCATCATGGTGCACGTTCAGGTCCGTCTGGTGATATGACTTGTCGTCGTCTGGCATCTTGTGGCACATCGTACCTGATGTAACTAAAGTCAAGACGTTTAATCCCTTTCAAAGAGGCGCAAGGATGACCCGTACGGTTTTTGTAAATGGTCAATATGTTCCCGAAGATCAGGCACAGGTGTCTATTTTCGATCGCGGGTTCGTGTTCGGTGACGGCATCTATGAGGTTGTGCCGGTTATTGGTGGCAAGATGGTGGACAAGGCACCGTTCCTGGAGCGCCTGAAGCGGTCCTTGGGCGAACTGCGCATTGATATGCCGATGAGTGATGCCGACTATCTCGCCATGCATGAAAAGCTTATTGACCTGAACAGTATCGATGAAGGTGGCGTGTATTCGCAAATTACCCGCGGCGCTGCCGACCGTGATTTTGCGTTCCCGAAATCAGCGACGCCATCGGTTGCAGCCTTCACCATGAAAAAGCAGTTGCTCGACAACCCGAACGCGACCACCGGCGTCAAGGTGGTCACGGTTGAAGACATTCGCTGGAAGCGCCGCGATATCAAGTCCGTTGCGCTGCTGGGGCAGGTCATGGCCAAGCAGGAGGCTGTCGAAAAGGGTGGTTTTGAAGGCTGGATGGTCGAGGACGGTTTCGTCACCGAAGGCACATCCTCAACAGCCTATATCGTCAAGGACGACTCCATCATCACCCGGCCGTTGTCGAACTCGATCCTGCCCGGCATTCGCCGCAAGGTGCTGTTGCAACTATGCGCCAAGCACAATGTGAAGCTGGAGGAGCGGCTGTTTACGGTGGAAGAAGCCCTGGCGGCGGATGAGGCGTTCCTGTCGTCGGCAACCACGCTGGTGATGCCGATTGTCGACATTGACGGCACGATGATCGGCGGCGGTCAGCCCGGCCCGATGGCGCGCAAAATGCGTGAAGCCTATATTGCCGAGATCAAGGCGGAAGCGGGAATTGCCTGACTATTTCAACGGACCTAAAAACGGGTTGCGATACAGGTTGGTGTGGGTTTCCACGCCAACCTCAATCACGCAGTCTTCTTTAGGTTGGGCCACACACATCAGGATATAGCCGTCCTGCGACTGGCGCTTGTTGAGCGCGGTTCCCTTGGGCTGGCGAACACTGCCCGACACCAGCGCGCCGGCACAGGTGATGCACCCGCCATAACGGCAGGCAATCGGTACCGCGATGCCGGCTGCTTCACAGGCATCGGCAATATTCTCGCCTTCGGCAACAGTCAACTCACGGCCGCCGCGATTGGCGACCGTGACCTTGTGGGTGGCGTCTGCTGTCATGGCTTGCGGAAAAATCCCAACAAGCGACGCAGCCAGTCAAATGACGGCGCCTTGTCGGGCAGGTCCCGCGCAGCGCTTGGCGGCATGCAACAACACATGGCGCTTACATCCAGATGTCGGATGTCACATCACCGCCTGGATAGCGCATCTCGTGACAGCGCGACGGCCCGTTGGGTTCCTTGCCAAAATCGACAACGAAGTCCGGATTGATCGACATGCCGCCTTTTTCGGTGTCGCAGTCGACCATGTACATCTGCCCGCCCTGATCCTTCATGCCGGGATAGAACTGGTTGTCCCAAGACGAAAACAGTGACGTGGTTACGTACAGCCGCTTGCCGTCCAGCGACAACTGGATCATTTGCGGGGCGCCCTGGACCTTGACGCCGTTTACTTCCGGTGCCTTGCCCAGCATGCCGCCGAGCCACACCTGGCCGGTCATTTTCGGGTTGGCCCGGTCGGTGATGTCATACTGGCGCAGATCTCCGTGCAGCCAGTTGGCAAAGTAGAGATACTTGTCGTCCATGGAAATCAGGATGTCGGTGATCAGCGACGGCATCGGGACCGGGAAACCGTCGACATCAATGGTCGGAATGTCGATGACCTTTTCGATTTCGAAGTCACCATCATCGGTTTTCCACCAGCGGAACACGTTGGATGAAAGCGTGGCGGCAAACATGCCTTCGTTTGAGTCAGGATCATGCAGGCCGCGCACTTCCAGCGGGATCATGCCGTCTGCGCCCATGTCGATGGACTTGACGATCTTTTTACCCTCGAAATCCCAGAAGTGGATCGACTGGCCGTATTTGCCGGCGCCGACATCTTCCAGGTCAAAGCCCGGCATGAAGGTGTTTGGTGCGCCCCATTCGGAACTGACCATCATGTTGTGGCGCGGCTGATACCAGAAGTCATAATTGTAGTTCATGCCGGAGATGTCGTTTTCCCAGCGGCCTACAATCTCGAAGTCTTCATTGATGTGCAGAAAACCGCCCGGCGCATTGCCGTCGGCATCGCCGAGCATGGAAATGATGATGTCTGCACCCAGGCAGTGCACAGTGTGCGGTGCCGACAGATTGGTCTTTTCCTTGATTTCGTCTCCGGAAATCACCTTGTGCAGTTTCGGATTGGTGTCATCAGACGTATCAATCACGTTGATGTTGGAGGTGCGCACGCCCGGCATCAGCAGATACTGCCGCGATTTCGATGCGTCGTCGTGACAGCTTGAGCAAGCGTTCCAGCCGGAGTGATGCAGTTCGTCGCCGATTTGCGGCATCTCGGTGCGCGAGACGACGGAGGAATAGGTCGGACTGTCGGGGTCAACATCGACCGTGGCCAGGTAGTCCGGTTTTTCAACGCCGGTGCCGACATACAGCGCGACCGTGTGCAACAGTTTCTCACGATCTGCCTGCATGGCCTCCCTGGGCGACGCATAGCCCGGTCCGCAACACTCTTTGCTCATGATAGTTTCCTCTCTGTTATGGGCGTTCCTTCTGTTGGTGCCTCAGCTCGATAGTATTCTGAAATTTGCATATAAGGCTAGAGGCGCTGTTCGTAGCCACCGAATTCAGTTTTTAATCCATCAGGCTTGGCAGCCAGGTGATGATGCCGGGAAAGGCCAGCAGTCCGGCTACGGTAATGACGTCTGCAACGAAGAACGGGCCGATGCCGCGGAACACGTCCTGCAGCGGGATTTCCAGTGACTTGCCGTTTTCGTCTCTCAGGTCCCGGGAAACCCCTGCCACCACGAAACAGTTTAACCCGATCGGCGGTGTGATCAGGCAGATCTCTGCCATTTTCACAACGATAATACCGAACCATATCGGGTCGTAGCCCAGTGCAATCACGGCCGGATACACAACCGGCAGCGTGAGGATGAGCATGCCGATCGCATCCATGAACATGCCGAGAACCGCGTAGGCCAGCAGGATGCAGATCATGATGACAATCGGCGGCACGTCCAGTGTGACCACCCAGGCGGAAAACGCTGCCGGCAGGCCGGCAAAGCCCAGGAAGCGCACGAACAGGAACACACCCCAGATCAGGGTGAAGATCATGGCGGACAGCCGGGCGGTTTCGATCAGGGCCTCTTTCAGGCGACCCGACATTTTCGACATTTCGTTCTCGCGGAACGCGCGCCATAAATAGAACAGGAACACCACCATGGCGCCCAGTGCGCCTGCTTCCGTCGGCGTGGCCGAACCGGTGTAAATGGCTGAAAAGATAATGCCGACGACAACGAAAATCGGCAACGTACCGGGAATGCTTTCAAACCGCTCCTTCCAGGTGAAACCGCTGATCGGGCTGCCCAGTTTCGGGTTCCACCAGCACATGCCGACAATCAGCGCGACGTAGATCACTGCCGAATAAAGCCCGGGAAGGAACCCTGCCAGCAACAGCTTGCCGACCGACTGTTCCACGATGATTGCGTAGATAACCAGGATGGCCGAGGGGGGAATGAGCGAGGCCAGGGTGCCGCCGGCTGCAACCACGCCAGCGGTGAGGCGCTTGTCGTAACCGTTCTTCAGCATGTCCGGAATGGCGACGCGCGAGAATACGGCTGCCGTGGCAGTGGATGCACCGGAGACCGCTGCAAAGCCTGCAGTGGCCATGACGGTTGCAACCGCGAGACCGCCCGGTACCCAGCCCATCCAGCGTCGTGCAGCTTCGAACAGGCGCGTGGTCAACCCGGCATAAAACGCCAGAAACCCGATCAGGATGAACAATGGAAGCACTGACAGGGGATAGGTCACTGTCTTGGAGTGGGGGATCTGCCCTGCAATGGAGGCGGCCACATGCCAGCCTTTCAATTCCAGCAGGCCGAGAAAACCGGTGACCGCTGCGGCTGCAAAAACACGAACGCCCAGCAGTACGAGCACAATGAGCAGGCAGACACCGACAATGCCGGTGGAAAATTCATCAAGACCGAGGATCATGGGGTGCTTGCTCCCTTGATCTCTTCTTCCGCCTGCTGTTCCACCGTTTTCATGACAGGCACGCCTACAGGCATGCGGTCGGGGTTGATGGTGAGGCGAATAAATCCGAGCAACTGGATACAGAGCCTGATCAGCAACACACTCAGCATGACCGGTACCAGCAATTTGGCGGGCCAGGTGGGCAGTTCGATGTCGATGGTTGAATCACCAAAACTCCAGGAGCGCATGAAATGGTTGTAGGAGTAGGGGATCAGGACGGCGACGATGAACATCTGTACCGCGACACCGATGGTTTCGGCGGCCCACAGTGCGGCACCTTTCAGATAGCCGACCAGAATTTCCATGCGCACATGGCCACCAAGGCGCTGGACCTGCGAGATCGACAGCAGGGCGAAGGCGATCATCGTAGCTTCCACGACGTCGATGTAACCGAATATGGGATTGCGAAACACGGTGCGCAGGATGATCTGCAGCATGCCCAGAAACATCAGCCCGAAAATCAGCAATCCTGACATCAGGTTCAGTGCATCTTCAACCGGCGACAGCAGCCGGTCGGCCTGTTTCAATAGCCTCGCCAGCCCGTCATCATCGCGTGATGATTTATCCACCCCTTCATGCCTCCCAGGACGAAGTTCAGTATGTGCGGCCACGGACCCTGCATCGCTCTTGTATCGGCGGCGTCAGGGTCCGTGGTGTAACTTGTTGTAGCTATTCGTATTTTCTGCCAACTGTGGAATAGACCAGTTCGACAAGGCCCTTGGCGTCGAACTTGCCTTCATTTTCCTTGATCCAGGCATCGATAACCGGCTTGCCGGCAGCGGCGCGGAAAGCGGAAAGTTGTTCTTCGGTGTAGGTCACCTTCTTCAGCTTTCCTTCAAGCATCGGCAGGTTGACCTTGTCGATGTCGATATAGGCCTGGATCTGGGCCTTGGCGGCTTCATCCTTCACATCCATCAGCAGCTTCTGGTACTGCTCCGGCAGCCCGTCGAAGGCACTCTTGGAAAACACCAGCGGGCAATCCGATGTACCCGGCGACAGGTTGGCAGTGAACCAGTCGGTCACTTCGTGGATTTTATAAGCCACGTGTGAATAGGTGAACGGGAACGAGGCTGCGTCCATGGTGCCCTGCTGAACACCGGTATAGACCTCTGTTGCGGTTGAGCTGGTCGGCGTTGCGCCCATGACTTTCATGGCCTTGCCGACACCACCACCGGCGCGCACGGTCTTGCCCTTCCAGTCCTCAAGCTTCATTGGCGGTTCGCCCTTGCCGAGAAATTCGTACTGCGGCAGGTAGGACGACATGTACAACATGGCGTTCCACTGGGCATGTTCCTTGACGATTGCCGGGTGGGCATAGACAGCATCACGGATCTTGCGGTTGTCTTCCCAGCCGGACATGGGCAGGAACGGCATGGTCAAAACCATCAGGCCGGGGTTTTTCTTGGGGTGATAGAAATTGCAGGTCATGGCGGCTTCAAATGCGCCGACCGAAATACCATCGAGGTTCTCGCGGGACTTCGACAGAGCTGCACCATAATGCAGTGTCATGGTGAACTTGCCGTCGGTCTTGGCATTGACCAGTTCGGCCAGCTTTTCAAAACCGGCTGTGAAGGCGCGTTTTTTGCCCCACAGCGATACGTTCCATTTAACTTCCGGGCCTTCGACTTCGGCTGCATGAGCGATCGTCATGGTGGAAGTGGTGGCGAAGGCCACCAATGCGGTTGTCGCCAGTAGTTTCTTTATCATGTTGTCTTTACTCCCTGTAACAGACATTGCCCGGTTGTCTTCGGGCAGGCTTTGTGAGCGTTGGCGGATACACCTGCCAGGCTCCATGCGGCGCATGATGCGTTGAACTGGCTCTCGTGGCAAGCATGGTTCCGGTATTTGGATTAACCGGCCAACAGGCTGATGCAGCCGAGCACCAGTGCCGCCCAGAAGAACGCCGTGATCGTGAACGTGGTGTTCCAGGTCCACGACAAGGTCGTGCCCGCAATTCCGGTTATCCGGCTCAATATGAGAGCCGTGGCACCAAACGGCGACGCGGTCAGGTTCAGTGTCCAGCCCAGCGCAAGTGCGGTGGCGAGCAGGGTCGGGTCCAACTGGCTGTCGGGTAGGGCGGAGTACAACGATCCCATGAACGTAACCGTCAGCATCGGCGGCATGGCCAGATTGGATGCAACCGGTACAATGACCATGATCGCGAGGTAGACCGCAATTGGCGACCAGGCTGCAAGACCGGAGATATCAGCGAGCAGCGGCGCGTTACTCAATCCAGCTGCTACAATTCCGATATAGCCGGCAGCAGACAGGGTGACGGCTTCCGGTGAGCCGGCAGGAATGGAAGTGCGGGCGATCTCCCTGATGCGGATAATAGCGGCCGCCGTCTGGTCCGATCTCGATCTGTACTGGACCCAGATCCACACGGCGGTTACCAGCGGGCTGGCCAGCATCAGGGCCGGCACGACCTTTGCGCCGGTGGCAAATATCAGTGCCAGTGAAATGCCGGCCAGGGCTGCGCACACCAGGCCGAAGCGTTTGAAGGCCTGCCATGGAAAAAGTTCGGCAGCCATATCCGGCCGCGGCAGCGCATCGTGGGCTGCCAGTGTTGCCCTGGCGCGTTTGCCGGTAATCCGGTCCTCGGCCCAACCGATGACAAGTATGCCTAATGAAATGAAAAACCCGATGCCGGCCATGATCAAGGGCTTTGATCCCGATACCACGCTGGCCACCAGGGCTTGTGTAACTGCTGTGGGTGACCAGGCGATAATCCATGAAAATCCGCGTACCAGGGCCGACATCTGCCGCCGTTCGCGCCATCCCGCCAGTTCGGGATTGGTTTCAGCATCTGCCTTGATGCCGCGCTGGATCAAGGGACCCAGCAGGCTGAGCGCACCAAAATTCAGGATCATGCCAAGGGCATGTCCGCCGGCGTGAATGGCGATGTAGCGCTGGCCCGGCGGGCGCTGGGTCAGGTAGCGTCCAAGTTTCAGAACTGACGGAGATGTGACCGCGCCATCGCGCAGCAAAGCCAGCAGCAGCATGAAGGCTGCAAGATAGGTGGCTTGTGCAAAACCTCTTTCGATCAGGGAATAAGGTGCATCGGAAAACATGAACGCACACACGGTGGCTATTACTGCAAGGCCGATGAGATATCGCTCGCGCAGGCCCAGGCGGGTTTGTCCGACCAACAGGAAGACAACAAGCAGAACAGCGGCAATTCTCGCTGCAGGGGCGAAATGCACGTGCAGTTCGATCAGTTCGAACACGCTCATGCCGAGCAGGCAGACCGTCACCAGCCTGTCGCTCCACCACCACCGTGTCGTATCAGCCCCATTGCTCATTCGAAAACTCTATACTGCTTATCGCAGGATTAGCGTTGCGAATTTTGCCAGTCAGGATTGATCCAGGGTTGCTGGTTGGATGGCGGAAGCGGATCAAGGCCGAGAATATGGTCTGACGCCTTCTCGCCCACCATCAGGGACGGCCCGTTGAGATTGCCATTTGGGATAGATGGAAAAATCGAGCTGTCGGCCACACGCAGGCCCTCAATCCCGATCACCCGGCACTGCGGATCGACAACTGCCATGGGGTCCTTTTCAGATCCCATCTTGCAGGTGCCGCACGGGTGGTAGGCGCTTTCGGCGTGCTGGCGGATGAACTCGTCAATGGCCTCATTACTGGTCACATTGTCACCGGGCTGAATTTCGCCATTGGCATACTCCTGCATGGCCGGCTGGTCGATGATTTCGCGGGTCAGTCGAATACACGTGCGGAATTCTTGCCAGTCCTCGTCTTTGGACATGTAATTGAAGGTCAGTTTCGGCGCATCGTCCGGACTGGCGCTTGCAGGGGTTACCGTGCCGCGGGATTTGGACCGGTTGGGCCCGACATGCACCTGGAATCCGTGTCCGCTGGTGGCAGGTTTGCCGTCATAGGCAATGGCACCGGGCAGGAAATGGTATTGAATGTCGGGATACTCGATACCAGCACGTGAGCGTATGAACCCGGCTGATTCAAAGTGATTGGTGGCCCCCAGTCCGGTCTTGAACAGCAACCATTGCAAGCCGATGAGTCCCTTGGAGATCAGGCCCAGCTTCGTGTTCAGCGTCACGGGTTTCTTGGAGTGCAACTGGAAGTAAACCTCCAAATGATCCATCAGGTTGGCACCCACGCCGGGCAGATGATGCACCGGTTCAATGCCGGCTGCCTTCAGGGTGGCCGCGTCGCCAATGCCGGATAGCTGCAACAGATGCGGCGAGTTGAAGGCGCTGGCTGCAATGATGACCTCGTGGCGTGCGTGGGCGGTCTTGATGTGGCCGCCTTTTTCATACTCCACGCCGGTGGCGCGCTTGTTCTCCAGCACTATGCGGCGTGCCTTTGCCCGGGTGATCAGTTCAAGATTGCCTCGTTTCAGAGCGGGCTTCAGATAGGCATTTGCGGCAGACCAGCGTCGGCCTTTCCAGACCGTCATTTCCATGGCGCCGAAACCTTCCTGCTGGCGGCCGTTATAATCGACCGTGGTCGGGTACCCGGCCTGTTCAGCCGCCTCGACAAAGGCGTGGTACAGCGGATTATCGCGCTCACCACGGGTCACGTGCATCGGTCCGTCGGTGCCGCGCCAACCGTCTTCGCCGCCGTGTGACGTCTCCATGCGCTTGTAGTAGGGCAGCACGTCTGCAAATGCCCAGCCGGTGGCGCCCAACTCAGACCAGGTATCGAAATCGCGGGCATGGCCGCGGACATACACCATGCCGTTGATGGATGAGGAGCCGCCGATCACCTTGCCGCGCGGTGCGGTAATGCGGCGGTTGGCCAGGCCGGGTTCCGGCTCGGACAGATATCCCCAATTGTAGGTCTTGGTATTCAGCGGGATCGACAGGGCCGACGGCATCTGGATGAGGGGGCCCATATCGCTGCCGCCATATTCCAGCACCAGCACGGAGTGCCTGCCGTTCTCGGTCAACCGGTTTGCCAGCACGGACCCGGCAGATCCGGAACCGATGATGATGTAGTCGAATGTGGCGTCGCTCATGGAAGCCTCAATGGGTCCGGGCCGGGGGAAGCTGGCTGTCGATATAGGACTCGACGAGATGGATGGCGGTATCGCGGTTGTAAACGTCGCCGAACAATGCCGCGCGTAGCCAAACGCCGTCGATCAGAGCTGAAACGCCGATTGCAAGCTCTGTCGCCTTGTCAGGGCTGGTCAGCTTGTTGAAGGCGTGTTTGAGATTGGAGTTCAGCCGCGCATCATACAGGCGCAGAATTCGGGTGAGGTTCGATGACTGCCGGGCAGACCCGTACAGGGCCAGCCAGGCGGTCATGACATCAGGTGAATACTGGCTTGGCGCAAAGTTCGCCGCAACAATCGCTGACAATCTGGCGCGCGGCGTCTGTGCCTGTTTCAGACTATTGAGCGTCTCTGCACGCAGATCACGCAGCATATGCTGCATGGTGGCAAACAGCAGGTCGTCCTTACCGTCGAAATAGTGATGCACGATACCGGAAGACACGCCTGCCTTCTTGGCAATACGCGCAACGGTGGTGTCGGCATAGCCATAGTCGTGCAGCGACGATATTGCCGCTTCTATCAGTTGATTCCGGCGGACCGGACCCATGCCAAGTTTCGGCATTTTGCCTCACATGAAAAATTGTACTCAGGCGCAGAATATTTTTTTTAATTGATCAGTCAATTAAAAACAGCGTAAGTTTTCCAGGGCTGTTGACTTGCAGGTGTGCTGCAGCGCACATTCCGGCCAATCCAGACTGCTGAAGATCACTGTTTGAAAGTGATCGGATGAAAATTGAAACAGGGAGTAGATATTGATGATCAGGACAATTTCACAAGTGATGACGGGTGTCGCAGCAGCGGCGATCTTTGCATTTATACCGATGAGCGCGGCACAGGCTGCCGACAGTGAAGCATGCAAAGCCGTCCGGTTTTCAGACGTTGGCTGGACAGACATCACCGCAACGACCGCAACGGCTACTGTCGTCCTGAAAGCATTGGGTTACGAGCCCGTTACCCAGGTTCTGTCTGTGCCGGTGACGTATTCGTCGCTGAAAAATGGCGATATCGACGTCTTCCTCGGCAACTGGATGCCGACCATGGAAGCCGATATCAAGCCGTACCGCGAAGATGGTTCAGTGGAATCCATCGGCGCCAATCTGGAAGGCGCCAAGTACACGCTGGCCGTGCCCAAATACACCTACGAAGCAGGCGTCAAGACTTTCCAGGATATTGCCAAGTTCAAGGATCAGCTTGACGGCAAGATCTACGGTATCGAGCCCGGCAATGACGGCAACCGGTTGATCCTCGACATGATCGAAAAAGGCACTTTCGGGCTGAAGGGCTTTGAAGTTGTTGAATCATCGGAAGCAGGCATGTTGTCTGCCGTTGCCAAGGCGGCCCGCAAGAAAGAGCATCTTGTCTTTCTTGGCTGGGAACCGCACCCGATGAATGCCAACTTTGAAATGGCTTATCTTGAAGGTGGCGATGATGTGTTCGGCCCGAACCTGGGTGGTGCCACGGTGCATACCAATGTGCGCAAGGGATATGTCGGCGAATGTCCGAATGCCGGCAAGCTCATTTCCAATCTCAAGTTCACCCTGCAGATGGAAAATGAAATCATGGGCGCCATTCTCAATGATGGCACCGACCCGGAAAAGGCCGCCACCAACTGGCTCAAGGCCAATGCCGGTGTGATGGATGCCTGGCTTGACGGTGTCACCACATTTGATGGCGGTGACGGCATGGCAGCGGCGAAATCCGCACTCAAGTAAACCGATTGTCTGATTTAAAAATGCGCTACCCGGTTTTGCCAGAACAGCAAAACCGGGTAGCGTCGTTTTCCGCACCGCTTTTCCTAAACACCAATAGTGCGGCATACCCTATCAACCGGACCTAACGGATTGACCTCATGGACCCGATCAGCGCCTTCCTCGAAGACAACAAGATCCCGCTTGGCAAATGGGGCAAAGACCTCTTCACCTGGCTGACAGACAGTTTCGACTGGTTTTTCGACGGTATTGCCAGTGGTATCGAAATTATTCTGGAAGCACTGATCGACCTTATGCTGCTGCCGCCGCCGGTTGTTATCATCGCGTTGATTGCAGGACTGGCGTGGTGGCTGTCGCGATCCTGGAAAATTCCGGCAATCGCAATCCTGTGCCTTGCGTTCGTGATCAACCAGGGCTTGTGGAAGGAAACTGTTGAAACGCTGGCTCTGGTCGTTGGTGCGGCATCGGCTTCGATGCTGATCGGTGTGCCGGTGGGCATCGTGGCCGCGCACAATGAGTGGCTGTTCCGCATCCTGCGTCCGATCCTGGATCTGATGCAGACCCTGCCGACGTTCGTTTACCTGATCCCGGCGCTGATCCTGTTTGGTCTGGGGCTGGCACCCGGTCTGGTGACCACTGTCATCTTCTCCATTGCCGCGCCGATCCGGCTGACCCATCTTGGCATTACATCGGTGCCGAAGCAGTTGATCGAGGCCGGTCAGGCGTTTGGCGCAACCAAGTGGCAACTGCTGAAAAAGGTCGAGTTGCCGGCAGCCATGCCGACCATCATGGCCGGGCTGACCCAGTGCATCATGCTGTCGCTGTCGATGGTGGTGATCGCAGCGCTGATCGGCGCCAACGGGTTGGGAAAACCGGTGGTGCGCGCCCTGAACACCGTCAACATTCCGATGGGTATTGAAGCCGGTCTCGCCATTGTGGCGGTCGCCATCATGCTGGACCGCATCTGCCGTGTTCAGGAACCCGGCAATGGGGGGCAGAGCAAATGAGCAAGACCGCCGTCAGTTTCAAGAACGTCGACATCATTTTCGGGGACAACAAGCAAGATGCACTGCGCCTGCTGGATGCAGGGGCAACACGACAGGAGATCAATGAAAAAACCGGCGCGGTGCTGGGTGTGGCCGGTGCCTCACTCGATGTAGCGGAAGGTGAAATATTTGTGCTTATGGGATTGTCCGGATCCGGCAAGTCCACCCTGCTGCGCGCGGTGAACCGTCTCAATGAAACGGCCCGCGGCGAGGTGATGGTGTCAACGGATAATGCATCGGTCGATGTTGCCTCGTGCAGTGACCAGCAATTGCGTGAGCTTCGCATGCACCAGGTGGCCATGGTGTTTCAGCAGTTTGCCCTGCTGCCGTGGCGCACGGTTGAAGAAAATGTCGGACTTGGCCTGGAACTGGCAGGTGTGCCGGACGCAGAACGCAAAAGCCGGGTAGCGGAACAGTTGAAGCTGGTCAGTCTCGACCAATGGGCAGATCGCTATGCCCATGAGTTGTCAGGCGGCATGCAGCAGCGCGTCGGGCTGGCCCGTGCCTTTACCACGCAAGCCCCGATCCTCTTGATGGATGAACCGTTTTCAGCCCTTGATCCGCTGATCCGGACGCATCTGCAGGACGAACTGCTCAACCTGCAGCGCGAACTGAAGCGCACCATCATATTTGTGTCGCATGATCTCGACGAAGCCATGAAGATCGGCAACCGGATTGCGATCATGGAGGATGGCCGCATCGTACAGGCCGGCACGCCGCAGGAAATCGTGCTCAAACCGGCCAATGCCTATGTCGAGCAGTTTGTACAGCACATGAACCCGCTTAATGTGATGACCGGGGCGACCATCATGAAAAAGCTGGCCAAACCGAAGCGCGTCGCTGCGGGCAAGGCAGCACCTGTCATGATGCCACCCGATGCCACCATGCGCGAGATAATTGCCGAATGCTGGCGTACCGGCAAAAGCGTGATGATCGGCACTGACGGCAAGGCAATTGGCGAGGTCGGCGAAACGGAAATCTATTCGGCGCTCATCAACCGGCCCACGGCTTAGGTTTAAGTATTCTAATTCAGATACCAGAAGGCGAAATTGAGCGCTGCCGCAAAACTGACCCACAAGAGATAGGGCGCCATCAGCCATGCGGCGATGCGGTCAATGGGCCGGAAAACCGAGATTGCCAACACTATGGTCAGCCATAATGCGGTGATCGTGACCAGGCCCAACAAGGTCGATCTGGCGGCAAAGAACGCCAGCGACCAGGTGAAATTAAACGTCAGTTGCACGAAGAAGACGATCAGGGCGGATCGGGTGTCGCCGATAAACCCGCCGCCGGCGCGCCATATTCGCCAGGCCGCAACCCCCATCATGATGTAAAGCACGGTCCACACCGGCGCGAATACCCAACCGGGTGGTGTCCACGACGGGCGGTTCAACGTCATGTACCAGGTGGCAACCGATTGATTGGTTGCCCATCCGGCAACGCTGCCGACAGCAAGACACAATCCGACAAACCCGGCCAGTACCAGCCATTGGCGTGCCGGTGGATTGATTGCATTTTCAGTTTTCGGCGTCATGCTATCCCCCACGATAATGTGACTTGCGTCCGGTTGCCGTCAGCATGACATAAACACATTCCACATATGACTTCCAACCTGTTCGTTTTTGAGGAGCAATCTAATGATCAAGTCTTTCCTGGCCGCTGCCGCCATCTCCCTTTCCATGGCGGTCGCACCCGCTCTGGCCGGTGATACCGCAAATGGCACCATCAAGATGGAAAGTGCCCATGATGCAGCCACCACACTGGACCGGCTGGAAGCGATCTTCAAGGCAAAGGGCATCACCGTGTTTGCCCGGGTTGACCATGCCGCCGGTGCCAAGAAAATCGGGGAAGACATGGCGCCGACACAACTTCTGCTGTTCGGCAATCCCAAACTCGGCACACCACTGATGAAGGTCAATCGCGAAGCTGGTTTCGACCTGCCGATGAAGGCGCTTGCATGGACTGATGATGCCGGCAAGACATGGCTGGCGGTTACAGACCCTGCTGCCCTGAAATCGCGCTACGGCCTGGATGATGCGGCACCGGTGATTGAAAAAATGAGCGGTGCCGTAACTGCCATGGGCAAAAAGGCGACCTCGAAAGAGTAAGCCCTAGATCTGAAAAACACTATTTGGGCGTCGGACCTACGGTATTGCGCAGGCGTCCGATGCCCTCAAGCAACACATCCACCACGTCGCCTTCCTTGAGGGCTGCTGTGGTGCCTGCCGTGCCGGTGTAGATCACGTCGCCGGGTTCAAGTGTCATGTAGCGGGACAGTTCGGAAATGATTTTGGCTGATGAATGGATCATCTGTCTGGTTGATCCTTTTTGAACCGACTTGCCGTTGACCAGCGTTTCGAACTTGAGATTGTCGATTGTCAGGCCTGGAGATATCCACGGTCCCAGCGGTGCAAAAGTATCAGATCCCTTGGATTTCAGGACCGTGAACCCGCCTGAGCCGAAACTGCGCTCGGTCACGTCGTTTCCGGCAGTGACGCCAAACACAAAGCCCAGAGCATCTTTTTCGGACACGTTCTTCGCCCGCGCGCCCATGACGATGACCATTTCGCCCTCATAGTGCAGGTTGGTCGAGCCCTTCGGCGGTGTGATAGTGTCCTCGTGACCAATGATCGAGGACGGCAGTTTGGCGAAAAACTGCAGGTCGCCGCCACTGCCACCATGGCTCTTGTAGTTGAGCGCGATGCCGATGACTTTCCCCGGAAGCACCGGAGGCAGCACTTTTACATCCTCCAACGGGATCACATTGCCGGTGACGACGGTGTCCTTGTCGAAAAAGCTGCCTGTCAGTGTATGGACGCCGCCGAACGAGATAAAGCCGTAATGAATCTTGCCCTCGTGTTCGAAGCGGCCAAAGCGTAACGGCCCGTCATCACCTTCGGTGACCTGTGACAGGGTTGGACCACAAAGGCATACAAGCAGCGCCAGGCTGGCGAGCGCGGTGGCGATGGTTCGAAACATCAATGGAAACCTTTAGATCAGGGGCGCCGTATTCGTGGCTGTTGCCCAGAACAATAAACCGCCGACGCAGGCGATGAACAGCCCACCCATAAGTTTCAGTCCAAAGGCTGTACGATCCAGCCACACGGCGTTTTGACCGGCATACTGCAAGGCCAGATCCCGTGACTTTACCGCGAGACAGGCGATGGTCGACACCGTAATGGCTGTCCCCAGCGCCATGACGAAAGTTGCTGCCACGCCTGCCCAGTACAATCCCAGTGCAGAGGAAAACAGCAGCACCAGAATGCCGCCGGTACACGGTCTGATGCCGACTGCAAAGGCGATGGTTACGGCTTTCCAGATATCCACCGGGTGATCGAGATCTTTCGCTGACGGCATATGTGCATGACCGCAGCCGCAATCATCACCGTGATCATGATCATGGTGGTGATGATCATGGTGGTGATGATCGTGATGATGATCATGTTGATGTGCGTGGAGATGGACGTGATCATGGGCAGGAGCCGTCGACACAGCCGCGATTGGCGCCAGTCGTGGGCGTATGGCCTGCCAGATCAGCCAAAGGCCGGTTAAAGCGATCAGCCCGTAACTTGTTGCTTCCAGCGCAATCGCCATGGACTTGGCCGTGCTTGCTGCAGCCCTCACAGTCAGCAACAGAATCGATACCAGTACAACGGCAGTGGTCGCCTGGAAAAAGGCCGCCATGAAGGAGATCATCACGCCCCGCTTCAACTGGCGTTCGTTGGCTAACAGCCAGGCGGACACCACGGCCTTGCCATGGCCGGGACCTGCGGCATGCAGGATTCCATAGACAAAACTGAGCGCCATCAGGGTCAGGGCCGCAGACCACGCAGATCCGCGTTTCATCGCAGACAGGGCCGCTGACATCTTTCCGTAGAACGCCCGCTGCTGCGCCTTGATCCATTCAAACGGTTCTCCGGTGAGGGTTGGTGCAGTATCTGCACCGTCAGCATTTTCTCGGCGCTGCAGCAGGAGCTGCCCCGGTTTCACCTTGGAGGGCTGGGCTGCATCAGACTGTGCCACGACAACATATCCAGACGGGCTGGCATGCGCGGTGCGCCAGCCAGGAAGCGACGCTGCAGCAACTACAAGCAGAACAAGAAAAATACGGATCAAGGATACCTCCTGCGGTTAGCTTGCGACCGGCTTGCAGGAAACCGACACAGGTTGCGCGAACAGTGAGCCGAAATCCTGTGGCTGGTCCGGTTGCCAGTCAGCGGGTTTTTCCGCCAGTTCCTGCTTTGTCTGCTCGATATTTTCATCAAATGCCAGTGTGCCGACATTGATAACGCACCCCTTTGGCAGGTTTCCAATGGCTGTAACATTCTCGCCCTTGATATAGTCGTAGGCAATGAAAAAATCCGGATCGTAGATCTTGTAGTTAAATTGTCCGGTTCTGAGATCCACCGGGGTGGTAAACGGGACGACAAAGGTCATCGACAGTCGCCCCTGGTCATTGATGCGCTGACCATATTCGGTCACATCGCCATAAGGGATATCCTTGCCGTTCGCCTTTGCTGCGGTGAAATACCGAAATTCCTTCAGAGCCTTGATGTTTTCGTCCACAACCGGTTGCAACTCGGCGGCTGTATAAATGCCGTCCTTGTCGGCATCCATGCCTTCTGTGGCGGCCTCGGTATATCCCTGGTCGAAAATCCACTCTACATGGATGGCGGTAGCGCGGCCCTGATCATCCAGAATGATGTCGGAGCGCAAGTCGGACCAGACATGCGGGTGAGCAGAGGCGGCTTGTGAAAACAAGACGGTTGCAGCAACCAGAGCTGAAGATGCAGCGATATGTTTTCTCGACAATAGGCTCATGAAGCGGTCCGTTTGCAGGAATCCGGGATGTCAGGTGTTAGCCACTGTTTGCAGCAATATCGTGATGCATCGCGCATAGTATTGCGCACCGGACCTGATTTGCAAATTAACTTTGGCTCAGGTTGAGCAATGAGCCGAGTGACAGCGGGCGAACAGATCGCGGCAGATAATGACGTATTACAAAGGGTTGAGGCTTGATTGAGGCAACCGACACGACAATGTGGTCTAACGTATATGTGACAGTGAATTACCCGCTTGGCTGTTGCATCCCGGCGCATTTACCAGCACTTTCTGGCAAGTTTACCCGACCACGGTATCAGGCAAGGAAAACATGGGACTGGACGTATCTATCTGGGCGGCATTCTTTGCCGGACTGCTGAGTTTTCTGAGCCCGTGCGTACTGCCGCTGGTGCCGCCGTACCTGTGCTTCATCGCCGGCACGTCACTGGAAGAATTGACTGGCGAAGCTGAAGCCGACGGCGCGGTACAGCGCAGGGCACTGGCAGCCTCGGTGCTGTTCGTGTTGGGATTCTCGACCGTCTTCATCGCGCTGGGCGCATCCGCCAGCGTGATCGGGCAGTGGCTCAGGGAAGCGACCACCTGGGAAATCACCATAGGCAGCATGAATTTCCCGGTCCTGACCTCGGTGGCCGGTGTCATCATCATCATCATGGGACTGCACTTTCTCGGTGCGTTCCGCATCGGCTTCCTGTCGCGTGAAGTGCGCTATCAGCAAGACGCAAAGCCGGTCGGGCTGTTCGGTGCCTATGCCATCGGGCTTGCCTTTGCGCTCGGGTGGACACCGTGCATCGGGCCGGTACTGGCCGCCATCCTTACCGTGGCGGGCTCGGCTGACAGCGTGACCAAGGGCGCGGGGTTGCTGGCAATTTATTCTGCCGGGCTTGGTGTACCGTTCCTGCTGGCTGCCGTTGCCATGCCGCAGTTCCTGGTCTTCATGAAGAAATTTCGTCGTCATCTCGGCCTGGTCGAAAAGACCATGGGCGGCATGCTGGTGGTGACAGGCGTGTTGTTCCTTACGGGCACGTTTACCGCACTGTCCTACTGGATGATCGAAACTTTCCCCGGCCTTGCCACCTTGGGGTAAACTCTCCACCATTCGCTTGAATTAGAATGGAGAACCTGATGAAAATCACCGTCGACATCGACTGCACGCCGGAAGAGGCGCGCACCTTCTTTGGCCTGCCGGACGTGCAGCCGATGCAAAAGGCCATGATGGCCAAGATGCAGACGCAGATGGAAAGCCAGATGGACCAGCTCGACCCTACAGAAATCATGAAAACCTGGATGACACCGGGCATCGAGGGTTTTGGCCAGATCCAGAAAGCCATGTGGGCGGCGGCGACCAGCGGGCAGCCGGCGAAACCGGGCAAGGACTAGAGCAGAACCTGCAATCGCGCCTAGATCAAATGATGGATTTCCGGAACAAATGTCTGGTCATCCATTGGCGGGCGGACATAGCCGACCTGTTCCGGCCTTTCTTCCAGTTCCACGGTTTCCGGCGTGACGTCTTCGTAGGGGATCAATGACAACAGGTGACTGATGCAGTTTAGACGGGCGTGTTTCTTGACGTCGGAAGCCACGACATACCATGGCGCCTGTTTGATGTCGGTATGGGCAAACATCATGTCCTTGGCCTTCGAATAGTCGACCCAGCGTTTTCGGCTTTCCAAATCCATCGGGCTCAGTTTCCAGCGCTTCGTTGGATCTGTCAGGCGTTTTTGAAACCGGCGCTCCTGTTCTTCATCACTGACCGAGAACCAGTATTTGATCAGCTGAATGCCTGCGCGAACCAGCATGCGTTCAAACTCGGGACAGCTGCGCATGAATTCCCGGTATTCCTCGTCCGAACAAAACCCCATGACCCGTTCGACACCGGCACGATTGTACCAGGACCGGTCAAAAATAATGATCTCCCCGGCAGCTGGCAAATGCGGCACATAACGCTGGAAGTACCACTGGGTTTTTTCCCTCTCTGTCGGTGCGGGCAGTGCCACAACCTGGCAGATGCGCGGGTTCAGGGCTTCGGTGATACGCTTTATCGTACCACCCTTGCCGGCAGCGTCGCGTCCTTCGAACACGATGGCGACCCTGTGACCGGTGTGTTTCACCCATTCCTGGAGCTTGACCAGTTCGATCTGTTGCTGGACCAGCGCCTTTTCATAGACTGCGTTGGATATCTTCTTTGAATTCTCTCCGCCCTGCTTGCGTGATTTGGCTCCGTTGCCGGATTTGTGCGGCCCATTTGCAAGTTTTGTGTTAGCGCCTTTTGACATACCCCTTTTCCTCCCACGTTTTCCTCACGGCATCACAACATGAGCGTGAAGGTCAAGCAAGGCATGGCTATGGGTGGAGTATCCTGCGGGCAGTAATTCCGACTTGTTCAATTCAGATGTGACCTGTTCGTCTAATGCTCAAGCCGCGACCGGATAGGTTCAGAACCGGCAAAATGATCAAGAACCGCCCGTACACGCGCCGTGTGGCGCAGATCCGGGTGCGTCAGGAGCCAAAGTTCGACGGCGACTTCATCGATATAGGCACCAAGACGGGTCAATTCAGGGTCCTGTTCCGCCAGATAAGTCGGCAGCACCGCTATGCCGATGCCTGAACGGACCGCAGTATACAGCCCGAGCAGGGTATCCATCTTGCAGATACACGCATCATCATAACCTGTTTTCCTCATCCATGAGTGCAGTTGGCTATAGGGCATTGACGGGCTTGGGGCGAGCCATGGAAACGAGCTCAATGGTTGTGGAGTCCGCCCCAGTTCGGAGCCATGCAGGACATAAACAGCTTGCTTGATCACACCCAGTTTGCGCCCAACCAGATGTGGGTCCGGTGTCGAAGACGGCCGGATCGCGATGTCTGCTTCCCTGAGAGACAGGTCGGAAATCTCGTTGGAAACGATGATTTCAAGTGTGATGCCGGGTTCCAGCTGTCGCAGCCGGGCGATTTCCGGCGCAAGCAGGGCGAACAGAAGCGTATCGGTTGTCGCGATGCGTACAAGCCCGGACGGCCGGAGATCGCGGCCTGACATGCGTCGTTCTGTTTCATTCGTCAGTTCGGCAATTTGCCGGGCGGTGGCCACGACCTCTTCACCGGCGGCCGTTGGCTGATATCCGGTCCGGAACCGTTCGAATAACCGGACACCAAGCTTTTCTTCAACGGCGTTTATTCGTCGAAACATCGTTGGATGGCTTGATCCGGCCTGCCGGGCAGCCTTGGACAGCGATCCAGCATCCGCAATCTGAAGGGCGATCTTGTAGTCGTTCCAGTCAAGTATGTTGTTCATTTTTGAAAAGCTCATTTGCAAATTTATCCAGTTCACTATCAAAAATGAATATCAGATTATAGTGCAAACTGTGACACTCGCAGGAGCCATCCATGTTGCACGCCCATATCGTTCAAGCTCATCCGGAGCCGTCGTCGTATAACGGCGCATTGGCCAGAACCGCCCGTCAATCCCTGCTGGATCGCGGCTACAGTGTAACGCTAAATGACTTGTATCAGTCGAACTTCGACCCGGCGGAACGGGAAGCACACTATGCGAACCGATCCGATACAAAGACATTCACAGCCCTGGCGGAGCAGCGTCATGCCTGGAAAAACGGTACGTTGCCAAAAGCAGTCCAGGCTGAGATTCGCAATCTGGAGCGCGCCGACGTTGTTGTCCTGCAATTCCCTTTGTGGTGGCATGGGCCACCCGCCATACTCAAGGGGTGGATGGACCGGGTTTTTGTGAATGGCGGGCTCTACACCAGCCGGATGCGCTATGGAACCGGCTACTTCAAGGGCAAGCGGGCGCTGGTCTCCGTCACCACTGGCGCACCTCGCAATGCATTCGGACCCGGCAGCCGTGGCGGCGATTTTGATACCATGCTTTGGCCGGTTCATTATTCGCTGCACTATATGGGTTTTTCTGTTCTGCCACCTTTCGTTTCCTACGGTGTTCAGGGTCATGGCTACAGCTATGAGGACGAAGACAGCCTGCACTCACGGCTGGCGCAGAATCTGACCGATTGGCGCTTGCATCTATCGGCTCTGGATGATGCCGAGCCAGTTGGGTTTCCGGACTGGTGCGATTGGGATGATGAAGGAAAAGCCATCAGTTGAAGGTGAAAGGCCAAGCGGGCCTGATGTTCGCCTTGACCGTCATCACCCGGTTTACATGCCTTGAACATCTTCAGGGGACTGCAGCAAACCTCACTCTGCCGCGATTGATCTCCGGCGGGCCATGAAAACCGTCTTGCCATCCAGCAGCAGCGCATGACCGGTTGTTGTGCGTTCGGGTTCAGGCAGGACGTCCAGCGCCGGCCACAGGCCGGTTTCCAGAGCTGTGGCATATCCTGTCGGCAGTCTTTCCACCCTGATCCGTGCAGCGGCCGCCAATGCGTCAAACTCAATCGCATGGTGAGTGATGGAAAGACCGTCCAGTTCAGGTCTCAGCACAGATGCCCAGACACGGCTTGTTCCATCATTGGCGGGCATGCCGAGCGCACCGGAATTGTGCCAGCAGCGGCTGCCGATGAGCCTTGTGAACGGAATGCCGGCGTGTCCGGCTATCACCAGGTCAGCGCCTGCCTTATCCAGTTCCTGCTCAAACACGGTATCGGACAGTGAATTGAACATGAAGCGATTGGTCTGGTGGATGGAGCCATGTACTACCCGTGCTGCGATGCCACCAATCGAGAATGTCAGTTGTGCGGGAAGCTCTGCCATCCACTGCCTGCTATCTGCAGACAGTGTTGCCACGGCATGGGCATACCAGCGCACGGATGCTGCATCGCACGCCGAGCCCTGTTCATACCCACAACCGCAATCTGCGCCACCCAATACGATCTGCTCTTCCACATTGCCGCTGATGGCATGCCACCGGCGCGCTGCCAGGAACTGCACTGAGGCCTCGGTATCGGCGCAGTAGGCGACCGCGTCGCCACTGTGAATGACGTTTGTATCAGCAATGGTGAGTGTGGACTGCAATTGCGCCAATGCCTCAAGCGCCTGCAGGTTGCCGTAGGCACCGCCACAGATCAGCACCGGTTCGGTGAAGGTTCCCAGATCAGTGATTTTCACGATTGGTCAGGTCCGTGTCTCGGCGCCGAGTTCGATCGGGCTGCCGTGTGGTGTGGCCCTGGCGGCCCGGTCCCAGGCGTCTTTGCGTTCAAGGCGTTCGGTTTCGCTCAATGCACCCTTTTGCTGGGTGATTTTCTCAAGCGCTGCCAGCCAGCGCAGGTAGTAGTTTTCCGCCGCATCATCGGGACCGGCGGCGGCAATTTCTGTGCTTAGTGCATCTGCCCATTCGACCCAGGTAAACAGGCCTTTTTCATGCAGCTTGACGGTCATGGCAAAGGCCTGGGCCTGCCAGGGCTCGGCAAACACCGGTTCATCAGCTTCGGTCACCAGGCCGGGTAGCCGTTTGACATCTTCAGGCAGGGACAAGGTAGCTCTCCCACAGGTCTGCATGCATGCTGTCATTGGCCGGAGCATCGGCGCCCCACAGCTCACGAGCTGCAAATCGCACCGTATAGAGGTGTTGCGGGTTTTCACCCTTGCCGTGGGCGTTGGTGTCCGGAAACACGTGACCTTTATGGTAAGCGACGATTTCACCTTCGCAGCCACGCAGATATCGTGGCAACCTTGTATGGCTTTCCGGGTTCATGCGTATGGCGCGCACCTTGCTGCCGGTTTCGAACTTTGGTTTTGTGTCGAGCTCACGTGATGCTGCCCCGCCCTTTGCCAAAATGGCGGCAACTTCGCCGGCACCCACAGGATCACGATGCAAATCGCGCGGTGTGACTTCCTGCCGACCCAGATGCACTTCACCAGGCACCACAAACCCGGTGTCCAGCATCAGCTTGATCAGGCCTTCGGTCCAGATCTGGTAATAGCTGGATGTCATGTACTTGGCCGGGTGCATGCTTTCTCGGGCATGGCGGCCCTGGTCAATGTTCCACTGGCCGTAAAATCCCATGGCAAGGGTCAGGGCGAAGGCGCGTTTTTCCCACTCGGCGTGAAATACCGGCTCATCGATTTCCGGGTCAATGGGCCCGAGGCCATGGACGCCGCCGAGATCTTGGCCGCCGTTCATGACGCCACCTGTTCAGGCGTCAGTGCGAGGCCGGTACCGATCATGGAGTTGCGGGTGACCAGAGTTGCCAGTTTTTCCGCATTCCATCCGTCGGTCCCTTCCGGGCGTCTCGGAATGACCAGATATCTTACTTCAGCAGTTGAATCCCACACCTTTACGCCGACGTTTTCAGGCAACTGCACGCCAAACTCGGCCAGCACACCGCGCGGGTCGGACACGGCACGTGACCGGTAGGGCGGCGCCTTGTACCAGACCGGCGGCAGCCCCAGAACCGGCCACGGATAACATGAGCACAGCGTGCATACGACCATGTTGTGGGTGTCTTCAGTGTTTTCCACGGCCACCATGTGCTCCCCCTGGCGGCCAATGAAGCCCATATCGGCGATGGCGTTGGTGGCATCGGTGCGCAGTTTTTCCATGAAGCCAGCATCGCTCCAGGCTTTGGCTACTACCTGAGCGCCATTGCGCGGGCCGACGCGGGTTTCGTAGGTTTCGATCAGTTCATCAAGGGCTGCCGGGTCCACGTAGCCCTTTTCCACCAGCAGGCTTTCCAGCGCCTTGACCCGTAGCGCGGTCTCGGACAGTTCTGAATGCTCGTCATCATGATGATGATCGTGGTCATGGGTATCGTGTGCCATATGGTGGGTTACTCTCTTGATTGAATGAGCGCCATACTGCAATCAACTCAGCAGACTAACAACTCACAAATTTACAAGGAAATCCAACATGGCTGTGAAACTTGAGGGCATCAAGGCATGTGTGTTCGACGCCTATGGCACATTGTTGAACGTTCATGCCCCGGTGGCGCAACTTTCGTCACGTATCGGAAAGGACGCAGACGCGGTTTCCAAACTCTGGCGGCAGAAGCAGCTTGAATACACCTGGCTGCGGTCGCTGATGAAGGCATATGTTCCGTTCTGGCAGATTACCGGCGATGCGCTTGACTATGCGCTTGAAGCGTTTGCTATCGAGGATCAGGCACTGCGAGATGACCTGATGGAGCTGTACCTGCATCTGGCAGCCTATGATGATGCGGTTGTGTGCCTCAAGGCACTGAAAGAACTGGGTGTTGCTACTGCCATCCTGTCCAACGGATCGCCGGACATGCTGGACGCGGCAGCGAAATCGTCCGGGATTGATGCCTGTCTGGATGAAAACATTTCGGTGGCCGATGTCGGTATTTTCAAGCCGGACCCGCGTGTCTACCAGCTGGCGGTGGACCGCATGGGTGTCGCGGAAAGATCTGAAATCTGTTTCGTGTCGGCCAACACATGGGATGCACAGGCATCGAAAAGCTTTGGCTTCCAGGTTGCCCGTATCGACCGGTACGGCCTCAAGGACGACCGCATTCCCGGCACTCCCGACATGCTGCTCGACAGCCTGGAAGAGCTGCCCGGCGTGGTGAGGTAGGAACCCGACATGTCAGACCCCGCATCCGAAATCATCCTGCACAATTATCCCCAGTCTCCGGTTGCCGAAAAGGCTCGCGTCGCTTTTGGTATCAAAGGCCTGAGCTGGCGCAATGTGGAAATTCCGCGCCTGCCGCCAAAGCCGTTTCTGACCGCGCTGACCGGTGGATACCGGCGCACGCCGGTGGTGCAGATCGGGGCCGATATCTATTGCGACAGCCAGTGCATTATCAGGGAGCTGGATCGACGCTACCCGTCGCCAGGTTTCTTCCCCGGTGCAGATGCAGGTCTGATGTGGTGTCTCAGTCGGTGGACCGATGGTGGATTGTTTGATCTTGGGGTTAAGATTGTACTGGGATCGGCGGGCGATAAACTGCCGCAGGATTTTGCAGAAGATCGCGGCAGGCTTTATTTGGGTGAGAACTGGGCGGAAGGGCTTAAGGCGGCAAATGCCGGGTTGCCCCATCTTGTGTCACAGGTGCGCGCACCGCTTGGCTGGCTTGACCGTCAACTTGGTGATGGACGCGATTTCCTGCTCGGGCGTGCACCAGCAGCAATTGATGCGCAGTTCTATCATGTAGTGTGGTTCCTGCGCGGACGCTGGGATCAGGGCCCGGCATTTCTGTCCGAATTTCCGGCACTGGAAAGATGGGAAGACAATGTCCGCAAGCTTGGCCATGGCGCCATGAAAGACATGTCCCCGCAAGACGCCATTGATCGTGCCAGGGCATGTGACCCAATGCAGATTGAAGGTGAGGACGGCAATGATCCGCAGGGACTTAAGCCTGGCATGCAGGTCACGGTATCTCCGGATGTTGACGGTGGCGAACAGCCGGTTGCCGGAACGGTAGTGGGGGTGAGCTTTGACACGATCACGTTGCGCCGCTTTGAGCCTGAAACCGGCAATCTCAATGTGCATTTTCCGCGGGCCGGATATCTGGTCAGGACGGCTTAGGGGCGGCCTGGTTGTCTCACCAATGACCTTTGCGGCGGTTCCACAGGTATAGCAGGTCGGCAAAGCGATCATATATGACGCGGGCTATCGGTCGCACGACCGCAGAGCCGGCGAGTTTGCCGAGCCAGGTATCGCCGGGCGTGCGCAGCCATATTTCGATTGCACAGTCAGCGCCGACAAAGCTATGTCCGGTGGTGTCCATGCCATGCAATCTGCGTCGGACATCTTCAATACCTGCGGGTATATGGCTGAGTGCATCCGGTTCGAGATTGATATCCCGGAATTCAATTGTGCCGGCCCTGGCGGCCCTGACCAGCCGGTTCGACTGCCACTCGATACCGCCATTACAAACGGGACATTTGGTGTTGTACCATACGGTCAGCTTGGGCAGCGTCATTGTGCGGTCTGTCTCCGGTTCAGGGCGGATATGGAACCACTTTCCGGCCCGGCTGAAAAAGACACACATTGACGCAATGCGTTCAGCAAGCAGACCGGTATTGCTACGGTGCCAGCGGGGCCGGTGCTATGACTTCGCGAACACGGCCGTGCTGCACGTCATAGATAAAGCCGGAAACGATGATGTATCCGGGTACTTCGGGCGCGTTACGCAACCGCTGCACATCCTCGCGCAGGCTCAGCTCATGATCTGTGATTGCGACTGAGGAAACGTCAATGCCGGTTTTTTTCTTGAGCGCACTTTGCAACTTCGGGTCGGCAAAACGCTCGGCTCCGCACTGGGTGTGTTGCATCAGAACCAGCTCAAACGGGCCTGGCTCGCCGCCTTCCATCTGAGCGACGATAAAGGAGAGCGCGGCAATCTCTTCCACGACGGCCGGAGTTACGCGTCCGCCATTATTGCGGATAACAACCGCGTCGCCCAGTTGGAGACCGAGGACGTGGGCCGGGTCCACGCGCGCGTCGCCACAGGTCAGTATCACTGTGCGCAGCTTTGGCAGGACAGGCAGATCGGGCGAGGTGAAACCGCTGGCAAAGCGACGGTTGCGATCGAGAAGTGTTGTTGTACTGGACATTGGTGGTTTCCTGGTTGAGCGGGAGCAGGGGGTTAGGTAATCGCGTGCAGTGACAGAGCCGCAGGGTGGTCGTGCGACCGGTCGGGGTTGATTTGATGTGTGGCGCACCAGTGCGCGTCGTCCTGGCTGAATGCCGGGTTGTTCAACTGAACGAAGTCTTTGCCGGCCTCGATGGCGGATAGGCTGGGCGGCGTTGTTGCAAGCAGTTTGATGAATCCTGCCATTGCCTGAAGTTTGCGCGCAAAACTTGGGCGCAGGTCCGGACGCTCCGTCACGGCTTCACGAACGATGGTCTCAAAGCTCTTAGGTTGGCGCCCGCCAACATGGTGCACATCGGTCGTGGGGGCATTCACTGCAAAGGTTCCGCGACGGTACTCGTCAGCATAAATCGCGAGTTGCGACACGGCGGCATCGGAGTAGTTCGACGGAGGATGAGCCTTGAGCGCCTTCAACATCATTTTCTCAGAGATGTTCCGGTATCTGACGCTGCGGCTCAGGGCCTTGCCCATGGCGGCAGCAATATCATTTGGAGACAGTAAATCGGGGCCGGTCGGGCGATAGGTCTGGCCGGCGTGTCTGGCAGGGTCGCACAGTGCGCCAACCACGACGCTGGCGATATCATCGTTTGACGGCGGTGCGTTGGTCTTGGCATCTCCGTCGCCGAGCGGCATGGCCAGCAGGCCCAGATGAGCCGCCATGTCGAGGACCATCAGATAATTGTCGGCAAACCAGCCAACATTGACTGTGGTCACGGTCATGCCCGGGTGCATGCGGATCAGAATGTCACTCAGATAAACTTCCCGGGTGAACAGAGACGGGTGGTCCCGGCTGGAAAGCCACTGGCTGAGTGTCACGACGTGCTCCAGACCCGCCTCATGGGCTGCGGCTGTAAACACAGCGTTGAAGTGCAGGCCGTTGGGCGCGGTTGGTGCGCATTGGTAAGCTCGCCGAACCCCCTGCATTGCAGTCTGCATGTCGCGCAGGGCGTACTGGTTGCCTACGAAAACTTCTGCACCAGCGCGCTCCAGTGCCTGCGAGCGATGATCAAGACGCCTGACAAACGCGCGAACCGGATAACCCTTTTCGAGCAGTTGCAGGGTTGTCGGCAATCCGGTTTTGCCGGCAGCGCTGGTAACGAGAATTTTCGGTCTTGTAGACATTGCGATCGATCCTTATTGCTTGGCTGCTTATTTGGATAAAGTTATTACTTTAAAAAATAAAGTAACAAAATCGTGAGGCTGTGATGGCAAAAGTCCGTTCCTACAAACTGCTGTGTCCGATTGCGCGTGGGCTGGACCGGATTGGGGATCGCTGGACACTGCTGATCCTGAGGGATCTGCATGCCGGACCGGCGCGGTTTTCCGACCTGCAGTACGGATTGACCGGCATAGCCGCCAATCTGCTGACCGACCGGTTAAACAAGCTGGTGGCCGATGGCCTGATTTCCAAAAATGCCGGTGCCCACGGCACAACGCTCTACTCTCTGACGGATCTGGGTCGCGGAACCCGCAACATCCTGTTCGACCTGGCATTGTTTGGCGGGCAGTTTGCGCCGGAGGGCGAGGTGGTCGATCCGGGCAATATGCGGACCGTTGCGGTTACACTTGGAACCGCGTGCCAACAGGTGATCACCTCAGACATCGATCTTGAGGTGCAGTTCATTGTCAACGATGAACCCTTTGTGCTGCTGGCACGAAACGGGCAGGCCGTCATGCAGGCCGGTGAGGCGAGTGCACCTGATGTTGTGCTGGAGGCTTCCTACGAGGCGTTGCTGTCTGTCTCCGAAGGCGAAATCGACATGGCTGAGTTCGGCCGGGATCATGCCCGCCTTGCAGTCAACACACCGGGCAAAGAAGCCGAACTGATGCAATTGATGTCTGCGGCCATCGCCATTTTTCAGACTAGCTGACCACCTTTTCCCTAAGTCGCAGTGTCGTCTGCGGTGGCCGGCCTGGCTTTTTTGCCCGACACGCGTTGCGAGATCGACCGGATTGCCACGTAGAATACCGGCGTCAGGAACAGGCCCAGGAAGGTAACGCCAAGCATGCCGAAGAACACCGCCGTTCCAAGCGCCTGTCGAAGTTCCGCACCTGGCCCGCTGGCTATAACCAGCGGCACAACGCCGAGGATGAACGCAAATGCCGTCATGAGAATGGGGCGAAGGCGCAAGCGACAGGCGTTGACAATGGCATCAAGAAGCGGTTTGCCGTCGTCTTCTTCCTGTCTGGCGAATTCCACAATCAAGATGGCGTTCTTGGCAGCCAGACCCACCAGCACGATCAGCCCGATTTGGGTCAGGATGTTGTTGTCCATACCGCGCAGCATGACGCCGAGCAGGGCAGCCAGCATGGACAGCGGTACGATCAGCATGATCGCCATGGGCAGGGTCCAGCTTTCATATTGTGCCGCCAGCAGCAGGAACACCACCGCGATGGCGAGTGCGAACAGGAACAGGGCAGTATTGCCGGTCTGTTTTTCCTGCAGCGCCAGTTCGGTCCATTCAAACGTCATGCCCTGCGGCAGGTTCTGAGCCGCCAGGTTTTCCATGATCTCCAGCGCTTCGCCGGTTGAGACGCCGGGCGCGGTTGAACCCTGCAGCGGAACCGACACGAACTGGTTGTAGCGCTGGACCAGGTAAGGACCGCTGGTATCGCGGATTTCCACCAGCGTTCCCAACGGCACCAGCGCGCCCGTGGTCGAGCGCACCTTGAGCCGGGCAATGTCTTCCTTTTCCAGCCTGAACGACTGATCTGCCTGCATGCGTACGTCATAGCGCCTGCCGAACGCGGTAAAGTCATTCACAAAGGATGAGCCGAGATTTAATTCCAGTGTTTCAAAGATCGCGCCGATGGACACCTGCAACTGCCGGGCCTTAACGCGATCGATTTCCAGATAGTAAGATGGGCTGGAATTGGAAAACGTCGTGAAGACACGGGCTACTCCCGGTGTCTGTTGTGCCTGGCCCATCATGGCGAAGGCAGCGGCCAGTGCGCGGTCCATCTTGGTGCCGCTGCGCTCCTGAATCTGCATCTTGAAACCGCCGCCCTGACCAACGCCGGGGACCGATGGTGGCTGGATGGCTATGATGAATGCTTCTTCGATCTGCTGCAGGCTGCCGAACAACGCCCCGATGATCTGCTGTGATGACTGGCCCTTCTGATTGCGTTCCGAAAAGTCATCAAAAGTCGCAAAAATGGCTGCCGCGTTGGTGGCCGACGTAAATGTCGCCCCGGAAAAGCCTGCAAAGGCCACGGCATCCTTGACGCCGGGTGTGTCCTTGATGATCTGCGTGGCACGCTGGACCACCTTGTCGGTACGATCCAGAGAGGCGCCTTCGGGCAACTGGATGGCAACAATGCCGTAGCCCTGATCGGTTTGCGGGATGAATCCGCCGGGAACCTTGCCGAAGGTCCACACGGTGAGGCCGATGAGGCCGGCATAAACCACCAGACCCATAACGGTGCGCCGCGACATAAATCCAACAGCCCGGGCATAGCCGCTGCTGGTCCTGTCAAAACCGGCATTGAACCTGTCGGCGGCCCAACCGCCCGCCCTGGCCAGGACAGAACTCGATTTGGGCGCATCATGTGGCTTCAGCAGCAATGCTGCCAGCGCCGGTGACAGGGTCAGCGAGTTGATCGCTGAAATGACGGTAGACGTGGCGATGGTGATGGCAAACTGCTTGTAGAAGGCACCGGTAATACCCGGCACGAAAGCGGTCGGGATAAACACGGCGACCAGCACCAGCGAGATGGCGATGACGGCTGACCCGACCTCATCCATCGTACGATGCGATGCTTCTCTGGGTGACATTCCGTTGGCGATATTGCGCTCAACGTTCTCCACAACCACAATGGCATCGTCGACCACGATACCGATGGCGAGGACCAGGCCAAACAGGGTCAGTGTGTTGAGCGAGAATCCCAGCAGTGACATCACCATGAACGTACCGATGAGAGAGACCGGGATGGCCACGATCGGAATGATCGCGGTACGCCAGGATTGCAGGAACACAATCACCACGAGCACAACCAGTAGGATCGCCTCAAACAGCGTCTTGTAGACCTCGTTTACGGATTCCGAGATGAACTCGGTGGGGTTGTAAACGATCTGGTATTCGATGCCGGGTGGAAACGACGGTTTCAGTTGCTCCATGGCTGCAATGATGTCTTCAGCACTTTGCAGGGCATTGGTGCCCGGGCGCTGGAAAATCGCCAGGGCGACGGCCGATTTGCCGTTGAGATACGAATTGGTCGTGTAGCTCTTGGCACCGATCTCCACACGTGCCACGTCCTGCAGCCGGATCAGGCGGCCGTCGTCGCCGGCCTTCACGATCACATTGCGGAACTGCCGGACCGTGGAAAACCTGCCTTGCGTTGTAACAGTATAGGTTACGTCATTGTCGCTGGGTGCCGGTTCGGCACCTATTGCGCCGCCGGACACCTGGACATTCTGCTCTCTCAGCGAAGCAAGCAGGTCTGCGGAAGTCATGCCGTAGGAAGCGAGTTTTTCCGGATCGATCCAGACACGTAAGGAATATTCCCGCTCCCCGAAAATCGTCAGGTCGCCGACACCGTCAAGCCGCACCAGAACGTCGCGCACATTGTTGCGGGCATAGTTGGATACATAGAGCTGGTCGAGGCTGTCGTCGGGCGACAGCATGTGCACAACCATCATCAGGTTCGGTGAGCTTTTGCGGGTGGTGATGCCGACGCGGCGGACTTCCTCGGGCAGACGGGGTTCGGCAATCGCCACCCGGTTCTGCACCAGAACCTGGGCGTCATCCAGATCAGTTCCGCTCTTGAAGGTGATGGTCAGTGCCATGGTACCGGCGCTCGTCGAGTTGGAGGACATGTACAGCATGTTCTCGACGCCGTTGATCTCCTCCTCGATCGGGGCGGCCACGGTCTCAGCAACCGTTTCGGCATCCGCGCCTGAGTAATTTGCGGTCACCACAATGGTCGGTGGGGCAATAGTGGGGTATTGCCCGACAGGCAGCTGAAAATAGGAGATGGCGCCCATCAGCACGATCAGGATCGAGATCACACTGGCGAATATCGGCCGGTCGATGAAAAAGTGGGCAAAGCGCATGTGTGTCTGCCCCTATTTCCTGGCTGCAACAGGGGGGAGTTCCTGCAGTTGCGGATCTATGGTCATGCCCGGGCGAACCTTGGCGAGGCCGTTGACCACGATTGTTTCATCCCCTTTAAGGCCCTTGCGAACCACACGATACCCGTCAATGCGCGGGCCCGGCCTGATGACAGTTGGCGTGAGCACATTATTTTCGCCGACCACGAATACGATGCGCCGGTTCTGATCCGTCCCGACAGCCTGATCCGGCACCAGCACGCCTTCATATTCATTGGAACCGGGTATCGAAATACGTCCGAACAGGCCGGGTTGCAGGAACAGGTCGGTGTTGCCAACGACGGCGCGTCCCCGCATGGTTCCGGTTGCGCCATCGATGCGGTTATTGAGAAAATCCAGGTTACCTGTGTGTTTTGGTTCGTCCTCGTCGGTGAGCTGTATCTTCACATCAAACGGTGTCAGCCTGCCTGATGGTCCGGTACCGTTTTGACCCAGCCTCGAATAGGCAAGGTAGGAACGTTCATCCACATCGAAGTAAAAATAGATCGGATCAAGCGACACGATGGAGGCCAGCACAGTGGAGTTGGCCTGGACCAGGTTACCGACAGATATCAGGTTGCGGCCTATCCTTCCCTTCACTGGTGAATAGATTTTCGTGTAGCCGAGGTTTAGCTGGGCGGTGCGGAGCCGCGCGGTGGCACCGGAAAACTCCGCTTGTGCGGCCAGAAATTCCTGACGGCGCTGGTCCTGGGTGGACGCGGCAATCGTGCCGGAGGTACGGAGCTTTTGCCCGCGCTCAAATTCTTCCTTGGTCAGGTCAAGGCGGCTCTGGGCGACCTCAACACTGGACTGGGCATTTTCGAGTTCTGCCTGGAATTGTTTCTGGTCGATGGTGAACAGCAAATCGCCGACCTCAACCAACGCGCCGTCTGTGAAATGGACCTCCTGCAGGTAGCCTGCAACACGGGCGCGAAGTTCGACATCTTCCTTGGCTTCAAACCGTCCGGTGAAGACATCGGTCTCCGTGATTTTCTTGACGACCGGCTTGGCGACACTGATCTTGGGGGCAGGCGGCGGCGCACTCTGGGATTTCGGCGCTTCGTCGCAAGCGGTCAGAAGCAATGCGCCGGCAAATAACAGAGCGGCAGGCAGGGATGATTTACCTGTTGGCATGTTCCAGTCCTTACGAAGTCAGACAATCCGGTTTTCAAGGGCATACTGTGTGGGGGGCAAAGAAATACACAGTACGCAAACAAGTCAGTTGCGGATTACGATGATGCAAACTGCTGTGCACCTGAAATATGACGTTTTCGAGATATGTACAAGGAGCATCTAGTCGGCGAGATGGTTTGGTAGCAATTTGGCAAACACCGCGACCAGGAAGGCTGTGCTGAGCCCGAAACCGAGGAGACCTGTGACTGAAGCAAAAGCGCCATACAGGCGGATGTTTTCAGCCAGAACGATATCGCCATAACCCAGCGTCGTGTAGGTAACGAGCGCGAAGTATACCGCTGTACCGGGATCGCTGAAGGCACCAAATGCGATGAAAGACATCGCCCACAGCCACACCTGAACCGAATGGGAAAATATAATCACGATGATCGCGGCGCTCAACAGTACCGCTGTGGAGAACAAGGGGCCCGACGCCCACAGTTTCCTGTTGAGCCATTTCAACAGCCTTATGTCGATTACCAGTAAACCGACATGCAAAAACAGGCAAATGCCCAGCAATACTGTTCCCCAGAGCATCTGACCCGACATGGTTATCCTCTTGTATCAATGGCTTGGGAAGCTAAGCAGCAAATTGCGGATGTTGACAAGCCCCCGGGTCAGACGCTCAAACAGGGCTCACGCCGACAGATCTCTGCCTGAGCAGATAGGCGATGAGCGACGTGGCGGCGGCGAACACCACGAAATATACCAGCCCGGCTTCGATTAGGGCTGTACCTCCCACCAGTACGGGCGGGCCGCTTTGCTCAATCACGATCAGGCTGGTGTTGCCGGTGCCGGAAAAAGCCAGCCCGAAGATTGAGACCTGGGTGAAATCCCAGGCAAAATGGAATCCAACGCCAAACCAGATCGAATTGAAAAAATGCAGGGCGGCGATGTAGAAGCCCGCAATGACCATCAGGTTGACCAATGCAATGATGCCAAACTGGTTATACTGGGCATGCAGAAGCGCATAGATGACGGCGTTTGCAATGACCAGAACGGGCAACGGAACCGATCCTTCCCCCGATGCATATCCATAGGCGCGATAGCGCACTTCCTCAGCAAACCCAATGCTTGCAAACTGGACCAGGCTGGTAAACGCAGACAGCAGGAAAACAGAGTTAAATGGATCAGATACAGACTTCACCTCGATCCAGCCAAGAGCCAGTTGAAACAGGAATATAACCGCCAGCACATTGGCCGAGACGATACACCCCGACAGCAGCATCAGCGGCATGCGCACATTGATATCCATGCGAAGTTCGCTCGGATCACGCCGGTCAAGATAACGAAAGCACAGCCGTACGAAGTAGTATGTGAGCACCATCGCAGCTAGGGAACTGAAGACAATGGCGACAATCAACCATGCCTGCATCTGCCTCATGGCATCGGGGTCATTGGTAGGAAAAAACAAGAATAATACGGCAGCCGACAGCGGGCCAATCAGTAGCGTGCCTGCGGAACAGATCGCCACACGCAGCACCCAGGCGTACCACACCCGCCGTGCCATAAACTCTGCCACATGATGCAGCATGTCGATGTGTTACTCCCGCAATTGCGAATTTGGCGTATCGCTGCAACAGGGCAAAGTTGAGGCCGGACCTGGTGCGCCTTATCGATGGTGCAAACCGCCGCATAGAAAAAGCCCCGGATTTCTCCGGGGCTTTCATGCTGAGTGCTGGACGGTTTTTGAACCAGCCGGGTAAGCAGGGTTTGGTGGCGGCCAAAGACGGCACCGGCAATCAGCATACAAAGCCGTGACACATCCGAAGGGGCGTTGTTCAGTATCACGGTCTTGTCTGACCGGCTCAGTTGTGTTTGCGGCGATAGATGCGGCGGCTCTGACGGTTCATGCTGCGATGCATGCGCGCACGTTCGCGGCGGGTAACGACACCGTCACTCTTGAAGCGGCGCTCCTGGTTGTGGATGCGGGCCTGGCCGCGGACCAGTTGTCCGGTTTCACGAAATGTGAGGGAGCCGTTCTGCACGCCATTGAAAATTCGCTCTGCCTGATTGTGCTGGCGCCAGTCGGCGCCGGGTGTGGATTGCGCGTTGGCAGTGCCGCTACCGAACGAAATCATCAGGGCTGAAACAGCAGTGATCAGAAGTGACTTGTACATTTTCTTCTCCATCTGGCTTTTATGTTCTGCAGAGCCGATTGTTTTTGCTCTGATGCCCAAACCATAGAGGAGGCCTGCTGAGAGCCCGCTGACAGGAAATGTCAGTGTTTTGTCAGTCTTAAGATGGTACCTGACATCAGATGAGTGACTATCTTCATGTGCCGGACAAACGACCCGAGTTGTCGCGCCGGGCCTTCCTGACGGCCTGTGCGGCGATGATTTGTTGTGTTTTGCCGGGTGATCCTGCTGCTGCCCAAGGCTTGCCACCATGGCAACGCCGGCGCCGGGAACGGCGCCGCGACCGCCGACGCCGCAGATGGCGCAGGCGGGAGCGCCGGCAGTTGCGTGATGCGATTGAACGTGGCGAAGTCAGGCCGCTGCACGACCTGATGCGGAAATTCAAGAGACAGGTAGATGGCGAAGTGCTCGATGTGAGATATCGCGAGCGTGGACCAAACAAGGTCTATATATTCATCGTCCTTCTACCGAACGGACGCGTAACCCGATACGTCATGGATGCCAGAAACGAGAGGATTTTTACTCTGGACGAGGCATTCGATCATTATGGATTTAGAGACAGGGACTAGAGCGAGGGGAGGTTCAGGCTGTGCGTATTCTGGTTGTCGAAGATGAACCAAAACTGTCGCGCGATGTGTGCCGTGTTCTTTCAGGCGCAGGCTTTGTGCCGGAAGTTGCCGAGGACGGTGAAGACGCCTGGTTTCTGGGCAGCACCGAGGACTATGCGGCAATTGTGCTAGATCTCGGTTTGCCCAAGATCGATGGCATAAGTGTGCTGCAGCGCTGGCGTGAAGCAGACGTGACCATTCCGGTGCTCATATTGACGGCACGGTCGGGCTGGCGCGAACGGGTGACCGGTATAGATGCAGGTGCTGATGATTACCTTACCAAGCCGTTTCAGATGGAGGAACTGGTTGCCCGCCTGCATGCCATTGTCCGCCGAACCGCTGGCAAGGCCACGTCATCGATTACCATTGGTTCCCTGACGCTTGATGCGCGGTTGATGCGGGTTTCCGTGGACGGGGCCCGGGTGAGTCTGACACCGCTGGAGTACCGAGCATTGACTTACCTCATCTATAATGCCGGTCGCGTTGTCGCGCCGCATGAACTCACCGAGCACGTCTACGGCATTGGCCAGGAACGCGGTAACAACAATCTCGAGGTATTGATCGGCCGTCTCAGGCGCAAGATCGGTGCTTCGGTGATCGGAAACCGCCGTGGGTATGGCTACATTATAGGCGATGAGGTGGAATGATCTGGCGTTCGCTGAAATTCAGGCTTTTTGCGGCCGCAGCAATCTGCATCATCGGCGCGCTGGTTTTATACTGGAGCGTGCTGACACAGATCTTCGAGCAACATGTATCCGAACGATTGTACAAGGAACTCGAAGCGCATCTGAACCAGCTGACCACGCGGCTTGAAGCATCGGACAAGGGCGAGACCACGGTCTCCGATACGCTCGACAACCCGCGATTTGAACGCCCGTTTGGTGGGTTGTACTGGCAAGTCACAACGACCGGTGGTGATGTGATTTCATCACGCTCCTTGTGGGACCAGACAATCACGGCACCTGCGGTGCAAAACGGAACAGGTGAAATTTCCAGGCATCGCGATGTCAAATCCAACACCGGAACCTTGTTGCTGGTGGCGCGAACCGTCGTGATCAAAGCTGGCGAGAAGGATCACCAGGTTCAGTTGATCGTGGCCATGGATCAAAATGAACTCACCACGGCAAGGGCATCGTTTGCGTCTGACGTGTCGGTTCTGGTGGCCCTTCTGGCGCTGTTTCTGTTTGCTGCCATGGCCGCCCAGACCCTGATCGGCTTGCGGCCTTTGAGTACTCTGCGCCACCGTGTCAACGCGATTTCAAGTAACCGGCAGGATGTGCTGGAAGGACAGTTTCCCAGCGAGGTGGAACCTCTTGTGGCAGAACTGAACGGTTTGCTGAACGAGAGAAGGGAAATGGTCGACCGGGCACGGGCCAGTGCCTCGGATCTGGCACACGGCCTTAAAACACCGCTTGCTATCCTGTCTGCAGAAGGCCGTGCCGTTGGCGAAGCCGGGCATGACGACATTGCCAGTGAGATCAACCTGCAGATCGGCGTCATGAACCGGCAGATCGAACGGCAACTGGCCAGGGCCAGAGCGCGCGGACAGCAGCGTCTTGTAGGTCAGGGAACCGAACTCAAGCCTGCAATCAGCAAGCTCGTGCGCGCGTTCCGTCAACTGCCGCGCGGCAAGGAAATAAGCTGGAACGAAGATATCGCAGCCGGACTGTGTGCAGATATCGACCTGATGGACCTTGAAGAGATTGCAGGCAATATTCTGGACAATGCCCGCAAATGGGCGGATGACGAAGTGAGTGTCAGTGCGCGCGCGCGCGGCACGGACGAAGTGGTTATCGTGGTTGAAGACAATGGCCCTGGTGTGCCACAGCAGCAAACGTTCGCCATATCGCAACGCGGCAGCCGGATGGACGAAGATGTGCCAGGTTCAGGTCTGGGCCTGGCCATCACTCAGGATATCCTGGAGATCTACAATGGTTACATGGCGATAGAGAATCTTGCGCCGCACGGGCTGAAGATCGAGATTGTTCTGCCTGCATCAGGCGAAGCAGGCGGTCTGACTACCGACGCCCCGCGAGTGTGACCCGGATACGAGCCGTCGCAGGGTCAAAGCAGTTTGTGGACAAAGGACATCCGGTATGAATGAATTCAACTGGCACACCGACACCATCACCCGTTCCACACCGGTTACGGCGAGTTACAGAAACTCCCAGAACGTTCGCCGGTTTCTGAAATCCCAGTGCGGTGCGGGCTTCAAGTTTGACCGACCTTTCATGAAATGGATCAAGGATGGAACAGACAAGACAATGGGCGACGTGGCCGACGAGTGGATTAAACGGAACACGTGAGTAGGAGACAAGGCCCGGCACCTACCGGTCAGGGGGTGAGCTTGGGATTATACGCGCCCGGATCCATTCCCGTCGGCGTGGCATTGATGTCTTAATAAAGGTCAATACCCGGTTGAATTTTCTACCATAGCGGGTAATCTTGTGTCGGGGAGCAACCTGTTTTGATATGAAAACGAGCGGAGGGTGGTATGACCTTTGTTCAACTCATCATGACCGGCATTTTCTTCGGAATGGCCTATTTCCTGTTGCGGGTGTTTGCTGACTTCGGGAGCCAAAGCGCTGCTGCCCAGTTTGGCATTTTTGCCATAATTCTGGTGGCGATCATTGTTTTTGTCCGCAAAATGTTTCCTGGACGGCGTTAATTCTGGTCGAGATGTTTTTTGATTGCGGCGATCAGTTCTTCGGTTCGGTTAATCTCGCCACCAATTGCGTGTTCAAAATCGACCTTCTCGGTGGCAATTGCAGCGGTCAGCCTGACCTCCAGATCGATGCCAAAAAACAGCACTGTGCCCAGGAGCGCAGAAGATTCCGGCGCGCGCGACCGCAGTCTGGCAAGCGCACTTAAAGCTGTCTGAACGCTGGCAATTGCTGTTTGCTGGTCTTGCTCATGAAGTTGCAGGGCGCGAGCCAGAGCATCTTTCACGAGGCCAGCGTTGTCATAGGCAAATTGCCATAGTGTATCGTTTGATTGGGGTAAGATGTGCCTGATTCCTTTTTCCGTCCGTCTGACACGCTAATGCTGAACTTACAATTCTCCAATCCTGTAGTTGCAATTCATCCCAAACTGTTTGACCAGACTGTTAGAGCAGCACGGGGTCAACTGAACCGGTAAAGCTGATCTGGCCAGGTGCGCTGAAACAGGAATTTTCTCCTGTCTGAACATCCCGCCTTACCAAGCATGGTGGATTCCGCATCAAACGGAAACCCTGACAAAGCCTAAACTGATTCGCATAAGGATGGTCTTGGGTGCAGCGAAAAATAAGCCCCGGCAGCTGGATAAGTATGATTTCTGGTTGAATCCACCACAAATCATAAACCTGATCGCTGTGACAGTGCCAGAGCAACATGGATTTAACCCATGTTGCTCTGGCCGGGGCTTTGAGCTGAACGGTCTATATCCGGTTCTGGTCCGGCAGCTGCATTACAGGCTGTTGGATCATGAACCGGGCGATACCAGTTTCCTCAATTTCGCAATGGCTGTTTCCGAGTTTTCACGAAATGCGATTGTACTTTTGAAATTTCCCTTTGCATCAATCAGAAAAACCGATGCGGTGTGATCCATGGTGTAGTCGCCACTTTCGAGCGGGATTTTCTTCCAGTACACATGCCAGGACCTTGCCAGGCTGGCGATATCGTCCGGTTTGCCGGTAATCCCGACAATGCGGTCGGTGAAATTGGACACGTAGCTCTTCATGATTTCCGGCGTGTCGCGTTCCGGATCCACAGTTATGAAGAATGCCTTGATAGGCTGACCGTCCGGCCCAAGCGCTTTGAACCAGGCGGCAATTTCATACAGCGTTGTCGGACACACTTCCGGGCAATGGGTAAACCCGAAAAACACCGCGGTGGGCGATCCTTCGAAAGCTTTCTCGGTTATGGCATTTCCATTGTGATCAATCAGGTTGAACGGCTGACCGATACCGTTCGACTGAATTGCTCGTTGAGCGAGTTGTCGCGGTGTATCTGTTGTAGCAAGCCAGACAAATCCACCGGCGAGAATAAGGGCAGCCGACGCTGCCCAGATTCCCAGTCTTCTGCGTAAAGCAGACATCAGTTATCGCTCCCGTGCTTGGAGTGATCCATGCCGTGGGACTTCAGATCCTTGCGGCTTTTCACACCGAATTCAACTTCCACACTTCCGGCATTCTTGAACTTCAGGGTGGCCCTTCGGCTCTCGCCTTCTTTCAGGGGCTCGGTCAGTTTCATGAACATGACGTGGTAGCCGCCGGGTTGCAGCATCACTTCGCCGCCTGCTGGGATTTCCAGACCATCGGCAAGCTCGCGCATTTTCATCACGTCGCCCTGCATTTTCATTTCGTGGATTTGAACATCACCGGAAAATGCCGCCTGGCCGCCGACCAGGAAATCGGATGTGCTGCCATTGTTCGTGATCATCATATAGCCGCCTGCAACGGGCGCTTTCGGCACGGTTGCGCCGGCACGGACATTTGTGATGACCAGATCGCCTACGGTATAGCTCGGTTGCTTCATTGCCGCATGGCCGGTGCCGTGACCGGATGATGCAGCCAGGATCATAATGCCGGGCGCCGGCCTTTTGAGTTCGTGGGGGTCCTGACCGTCAGCCGGGACCTCGGTCCAGGCAACACTGCCATCGGCACACTTTTGCACAACCGGGACGTGGAGCGGCTTGCCGGGCATGAGAGCGTCGGTTACACGGGCTTGAAAAACAAACTCGTCATAGTGATCTGACTCAAGGCTGCCGGTCCAGGTGATCTCTTTGACGCCGGATGTTACAGCCTTGCCGTGCAGCGAGTAGTTTTTTGCGTAGTCGCCGTCACTTGTGTCCAGCGTCCAGCCGGCTTTCGGCATAGGTTTGACGGCGATCAGGCCTTCGGGAACGGTGACACTCACATTGAGCGTCGGCTGCCCGTCACATCCGTGCGGTACTTTCAGAACAGCCTTGTAATAGCTGTCAATCTTGGCTTGTGGTGTTTCGAATGTCGCGTGCGCCTGGGCGCCTGTAGCGGCGATGAGGTTGGCAAACAGTGCCAGGGACAGGAATTTTACTTGCATTATTGTCTCCATTGCCGTGCGCGGATAAACCTGCTGCAGCGGTCAAAGTGTGTTGATGTCAATTCAGGAAAGCTGAAATGTGCGGTTGATCGCTGCATCAAGGCGTAAAGGATCCGGCAATGCCGGTTGTTCGCCTGGCGCAGCTGCAGCTTTAAGCGAGTGGCGGACCGCGTGTGGGTGTTCCGGCGAAGTGAATCGGGAACGCCGCCAGATCATGAACAGCACGTGACGGCAGGTCCGCTGCAGCACATGCCGGTGCCCGGACAGCGTGTGGCGTTGGCAGGATTGCCGCGCTGGCAAGCCGGCAAAACTCGCAATCACTGAAGAAGATGGCAGTCCCGCTGCCGTCGTCGGTGCCGGTTGGCGACTGACAGATGACCGGCAGACTGCCATCGGGCATGGCATAGGCGGACAGGTCAACATCGGGTTGCGGCGATGCTGCCGGCATTCTGTGGGCGAAACCGACAACAAGCAGGGCGATGACACACAGCAATCGTGTCACTGTACTGAACGTATTGTGGTTCCTGCGCGGTTGCATGAATTCCTATCCTTGCTTCCAGCTATCATGCAGTGTGCGGAATGGCGACTTGACATGATGGCGCAGTGGACGCGGCAAATATGCGAAAGGCATCTGTTTTCACGATCTGTGATCTGTCGTTCGATCCAGGCTGCACAGGCATAAACTGTACTATGTGGGAATAACCACATACCTGGTTGCTGCAGGCGCTTATCCTCAAGGCTTGGACTGAAAGCTGGTGCTGCCGATGCGCACAGAGTTGCGTGTTGTTATGGCCGGACTCGCCGCTGTCGTTGCAGGCTAGGCCACACCTGCTGCGTGTTGCCCGGGATATGTTTCAACAGCAGCAAAATTCCGATCAGCGCCGGGCATGCCTCAAAATCACTGTGATACCTTGAAGTGGTTGGCACTCTGCTTGCTTGTTTTTACCCGAATTGCGTGATTGGAGTTGAAATGCCGGGTCATATGTCTCAGTTCGAAACAGGTTTTCTGGCGGTTCGAACCCCATGGTTGCTTGCGTTGCTGTTGTCGCTGCTGGTTCTGCCGCTCATTGCAGTTGATGCGCTGGCCCACAATGTCACCGAAGGTGACAAGGGCTACATTCAGGAGATCGTCGGCCCGCATCTGGTGCCTTTCCTGTATCTGGGTGCCAAGCACATGGTGACCGGATATGATCATCTGTTGTTCCTGCTGGGCGTCATTTTCTTTCTTTACCGCCTCAAGCACGTGGCGGTCTATGTCAGCCTGTTCGCGCTCGGGCACTCCCTTACAATGATATCCGGGGTCTATTTCGGGTGGCAGGTCAATGCTCATCTGATCGACGCCATTATCGGGTTGTCAGTGGTCTACAAGGCGCTCGACAATCTCGGAGCGTTCCAGCGCTGGTTCGGGTTTCAGCCCGACACAAAGCTGGCAACCTTGATATTCGGTCTGTTTCACGGGCTTGGGCTTGCCACCAAAATTCTCGACTATGACATAGCGCCTTATGGCCTGCTGCCAAACCTGCTGGCCTTCAATGTCGGGGTTGAACTCGGTCAGATCTCGGCACTGGCGGTTATGCTCATCATTATGGGGTATTGGCGGCGCACAACCACATTCACCAAACATGCATACACGGCAAACGTTGTGATCATGACAGCAGGATTCATGCTCGTCGGATACCAGCTGACTGGATACGCCGTCACATAAACCCATTGGAGGTACACCCATGTACAATTCACCGGTTCCACCAAAATCAGAGTTGCCATCGTCTGCTCAACTGTTGAAATCAACACTTGTTGCCGCTGGTGTGGCAGCCACATTGCTTGTGACCGTTGTCCTGCCGTCGGAGTACAACATCGATCCGACCGGTGTCGGCAAGGTGCTGGGACTGAAGCAAATGGGTGAGATCAAGTCGCAACTGGCTGAGGAAGCCGAGGCGGACCGGCGGCGCGATCAGAAGAAACCAGTCCTGCTGAACAAACCGTCAAATGGCCAGCAATCGAGTTCTATCGGCCAGTTTTTCGTCAGTTTCTTCGTGACCCCGGCCTACGCACACGATGGTAAGGACCAGTACGATCCGCAGTCCAGCGAGACATCGGTAAAGCTTGCACCAGGCGAAGGCCTGGAGGTGAAGCTTGAAATGCACAAAGGTGATGTTGTGGAGTTTGACTGGACAGCCAATGGCGCCGTGGTCAACTTCAATCATCATGGTGAAGCTGAAGGCGAGTCGGTAGTGTATGAAAAAGGCCGCGCGGTGGCGGAGAAAAAGGGACAGTTCCAGGCCCAGTTCGACGGTGAACATGGCTGGTGGTGGCGCAACAGGACCGGCGAAGAGGTTACGATAACCCTGCGTACCAACGGCAAATACGGTGACATCAAGGAGTACCGGTAGTCGGCAACTGAGGCGCCGGTCGTCGACGCCGGACAGGCATTCCAGGCCAGGTCCCGGCACTCACAGGCTTGCGCGCGCTGCTGGTGTCATGTGAAGCCATGACCGGATATTTGAAACTCAGAAGACGGCAATGAAACTGGCCGGTTTGGGCAAAATGAGCGGGACGCCGATCTGAAGTCGCTTGTTGATGGCTGCAAGTTTGAGCGCTAGGCTGATGCGCGCATGCTGACATTTACCTACGATGTTACACTTGTTGCGGCAGCATTGTGTATTTCCATGATTGCCGCGTTTACCGGGCTCACCCTGACCAGCGGTCTGTCCGCGCTTTCCCATGTCAAACGGAAAGTGTTTGTAAGCATGGCGGCCCTGGCGCTTGGCGGCGGTATCTGGTCGACCCATTTCGTGGCGATGCTGGCGTTGGAACTGCCTGTAGACATCGGCTACGATCCGCTGCTGACGCTTGCCTCGGCAATGTTCGCGGTCCTGCTGGTCGGCATGGCCCTGCTGCTGATGCACTTTGGCAACCGCAATTACCAGAATATAATTGTTGCTGGCCTGCTGGTGGGCGCCGGCATTATCTCCATGCATTATGTCGGCATGCTGGGCATACGCGGCTGCATCCCGCAGTTTGCGAATGCCGGCAAAATGCTGTCGGGCCTGGTTGCTGCGATCATGGGCATTGCAGCCATTGCGATTTCCTACGCGCGCAGGACACAAGGCTCGGTTTTGACCGGCACAATCGTGTTTGGCCTGTCGGTGGTGGTCACCCATTTTACAGCCATGTACTGGACTGGATTTGCCCGACTGCCGGCCGGGGTCGCAATAGAGCCGTCAATACACAACAGCCAGTTGGCGATGATCGTTACACTCGCTGCCTTTGTTATTTGCGGATCTTTCCTGTTGTCGGCCTCGACATTCGCCTTGCAGCCGGCAGGAGCAGGCGGCAATGAGATTTTGCCGGGCGCGGCTTTTGCCGATGGGCCGCTTGAGGCCACATCAACTCCCACCCGTTCGGGGGCTGATGTCACGACGAAGCCGAATGGAGTTGTTTCCGCATTCCCTCCCAGCGCCAACGGGATGTCACCTCAGTCGAACACCCAGGTGCCGTTTGAAAGTGAAAACAAGATCTATTTCGTGAAGTGTGATGAAATAGCCGCGGTGCGGGCCGAAGGGCATTACACCCTGCTTTATGCCCGGGGTAAGAAACTGTTCTGTCCCTGGTCGATCACCAAATCCGCGGCGAACCTTCCGGCGCCGATGTTCTTCCAGACGCATCGCAGTTACCTGGTCAATACAGGAAGAATAACAGCCTTTGAGCGCCGTAAGGATACCGGCGTATGTGTCCTGCAAGATGAAGCAATCGACAGCGTGCCGGTCAGCCGATCAAAGGTCGGCGCCTTGCGTGATTTGCTGGATCTCTGATTTTTTGCCGCGCATTCGCATTTCGTGCTGACATTTCGCAGTTCGTGCAAATTGACGATTTAGTCGTGCATCGAGCCTCGCCTCGGCAATCCTGTTATTGAGTAACTGTGCCTTCGAGTTGGCACGGTCGGATAAAACGGCCGGCCGCAGGAGGAAACAGAAATGATACCTGGTACTTTTGAATATTATCGCCCGTCCGATCTGCCGGAAGCGATCAAACTGCTTGCAACTCACGGTGACGACGCCCGCGTGATGGCAGGCGGTCACAGTCTGATCCCGATGATGAAGCTGCGCATGGCCGATATTCCGCATCTTGTGGACCTGCAGGACATTGGCGCGTTGCGCGGTATTGACGTCAACGGCGACACTATCCGCATTGGCGCCATGGTGACACAGCACGAACTGATTGCCGATGAAGCGCTGTTCAAGGCCGCGCCGATCATTCGTGAAGCGGCCCTGCAGATTGCTGACCCGCAGGTGCGTTACGTGGGGACTGTTGGCGGCAATGTGGCCAATGGCGACCCGGGCAACGACATGCCGGGTCTCATGCAATGTCTTGATGCTGTGTTCTCTGTGCAGGGTCCCGATGGCGCCCGCGATATCGCAGCGCGGGAATTTTACGAAGCCGCCTACTTCACTGCCCGCGAAGATGACGAGATACTGACTGCCGTATCTTTCAAACCGCAGTCTGGCGGTTATGCATACGAAAAACAGAAACGAAAGATCGGAGACTATGCCACTGCCGCCTCGGCGGTGCTGATTGTCAGAGACGGAGAGACTTGCAGCCAGGCATCGATTGCCATGACCAACCTGTCCGATACACCGATTTACAGTGAGGCTGCATCGGCAGCGTTGGTTGGTTCCAGTCTGGGAGCGGATGCGATTTCCACCGCCGTTGATGCAGCACTCGGTGACATCGATCCTGCCGAAGACGGCAGGGGCCCGATCGAATTCAAGAAACATGTGGCAGGTGTCATTTTGCGCCGCGCCATCGAGCGCGCCATTTCACGTGCTTGAGGGAGGAACACACAATGTCAAAAATGCATATCAAGATGACGGTGAACGGCAAGCAGGTCGAAACCCTTGCCGAGCCCCGCGAGCTGCTGATCCATGTATTGCGTGAGCGGCTGAACCTGACCGGGCCACATATCGGTTGCGAGACATCCCATTGCGGTGCCTGCACCGTTGACATGAACGGCAAGTCGGTAAAATCCTGCACGGTGTTTGCAGCCCAGGCCAATGGCGCTGAAGTGACCACGATTGAAGGTCTCGGGACACCGGACAACCTGCATGTGCTGCAGGAGATGTTCAAGGAACATCATGGGCTACAGTGCGGGTTCTGCACACCCGGCATGATCACCCGGGCGCACCGGTTCCTGCAGGAAAACCCCAACCCGACCGAAGAAGAAGTGCGCTTCGGGATGGCGGGTAACCTGTGTCGCTGTACCGGTTACCAGAACATCGTCAAAGCCATCATGGCAGCAGCGTCTGAAATGAATGCAGCCAGGGAGGCGGCACAATGAACGAAATGACCCCCACAAAATCCGAACGCGCCGCCGCCCTGAAAGGCCTTGGAACATCGCGCAAGCGTGTCGAGGATGCCCGCTTCACCCAGGGCAAGGGCAACTACATCGATGATATCAAAATGCCGGGTATGGTGTTCGGCGACTTCGTCCGCTCGCCCTACGCGCATGCCCGGGTAAAATCGATCAACGCGGAAAAAGCGCTTGAATTGCCCGGTGTGATTGCGGTGTTGACCGCTGCCGACCTGGAACCGCTCAGCCTGCACTGGATGCCAACGCTGGCAGGCGACAAGCAGATGGTACTGGCGGACGGCAAGGTCCTGTTCCAGGGCCAGGAAGTTGCCTTCGTGGTGGCTGAAGACCGTTACATCGCAGCCGACGCTATTGATCTGGTTGAAGTTGATTACGAGGAACTTCCGGTTCTCGTCGATCCGATGAAAGCCGAGCTGGATGGTGCACCGATCCTGCGTGAAGACATCGCTGATCAAAAAACAGGCGCGCATGGTGACCGGCGCCATCCCAATCACATCTTCACCTGGGAGCAGGGCGAGAAGGAAGCAACCGAGGCCGTGCTGTCGGGAGCCGACGTGGTGGCGGAAGAAACTGTCTACTATCACCGCACCCATCCGTGTCCGCTGGAGACCTGCGGCTGCGTGGCTTCGATGGACAAGGTCAACGGCAAACTCACCCTGTATGGTACCTTTCAGGCACCGCATGTGGTGCGCACCGTTGCATCACTTTTGTCCGGTATAGCAGAGCACAATATCCGTGTGGTCTCGCCCGATATCGGCGGCGGCTTTGGCAACAAGGTCGGTGTCTATCCCGGCTATGTGTGCTCCATCGTGGCATCCATCGTCACCGGCGTGCCCGTCAAGTGGGTCGAGGATCGCATGGACAACCTGATGGCCACGGCGTTCGCGCGAGATTACTGGATGACCGGTAAAATTGCAGCTACGAAGGAAGGCAAGATCACCGGCCTTTGGTGCCACACTGTCGCTGACCATGGTGCCTTTGATGCGTGTGCGGACCCGACCAAGTTTCCGGCAGGGTTCATGAACATTTGCACGGGATCGTATGACATTCCGACGGCCTATCTTGCCGTCGACGGTATCTACACGAACAAGGCGCCGGGCGGTGTTGCCTACCGGTGCTCGTTCCGGGTGACCGAAGCGGCCTATTTCATCGAGCGCATGATTGAAGTCCTGGCCATCAAGCTGGATATGGATGCCGGTGAACTGCGCAAGATCAACTTCATCAGGAAAGATCAGTTTCCGTATAATTCGGCGCTCGGTTGGGAGTTTGATTCCGGCGATTACCACACTGCCTGGGACAAGGCGATGAAGGCTGTCGACTATGACGGGCTGCGCAAGGAACAAGCTGAAAGAGTGACAGCCTTCAAGAAGGGTGAAACCCGCAAGATGATGGGTATCGGCCTGTGTCATTTCACCGAAATCGTCGGCGCCGGGCCGATGAAGAACTGCGATATTCTCGGCATGGGAATGTTTGACAGCTGTGAGATACGCATTCATCCAACCGGTTCAGCGATTGCCCGTCTCGGCACCATTTCGCAAGGCCAGGGCCACGCCACGACCTTTGCCCAGATTCTCGCCAGCGAAATCGGCATATCGGCTGACGACATCACCATCGAGGAAGGTGACACCGATACCGCACCTTACGGGCTTGGTACTTATGGGTCGCGGTCCACGCCGGTTGCCGGGGCAGCCACTGCCATGGCGGGCCGGAAAATCCGGGCCAAGGCGCAGATGATCGCGGCCTACCTGCTGGAAGTGCACGACAATGATATCGAGTGGGACGTGGACCGTTTCGTAGTCAAGGGCGCCGAAGAGCGCTTCAAGACCATGAAAGAGGTGGCCTATGCGTCCTACAATCAGGAAATTCCCGGTGTTGAACCGGGACTCGAGGCGGTCAGTTATTATGATCCGCCCAACATGACCTATCCGTTCGGGGCCTATGTCTGCGTGATGGATATCGACGTTGATACGGGCGAGCATGAAATCCGCAAGTTCTATGCGCTGGATGACTGCGGTACTCGCATCAACCCGATGATCATTGAAGGTCAGGTGCATGGCGGGCTGACCGAGGCACTGGCGATCGCCATGGGTCAGGAGATTGCCTATGATGAGATGGGCACCCACAAGACCGCCACGCTGATGGATTTCTTTATCCCGACAGCGTGGGAGACCCCGCACTACACCACGGACTTCACCGAGACACCGAGCCCGCATCATCCCATTGGTGCCAAAGGTGTCGGCGAGAGTCCCAATGTCGGTGGCGTACCAGCCTTCTCCAACGCGGTAAACGATGCGTTCCGGGCTTTCGGGATAAATCACGTCCACACAAACATGCCGCATGACCATTGGCGCATCTGGAAAACCGCCAGGGATCTGGGCATGCACGACTAGGGATCGTGCCCGGATTCGAAGCTCGTTTTCGAAACCGGGCACGGCGCCCTTTCTGGTGCAGGGAGTGAACAGACAAAATGACCTGGACAGACATCAAATCTGATCTCGCCGGTGCCGGCTACATCGCCTCCGATGAACTTGCCATGGCGGTTCATCTTGCCCAGACGCTCGGCAGGCCATTGTTGCTGGAAGGCGCTGCCGGTGTCGGGAAGACACAGATCGCCAAGACGCTTGCCCAGATTCTCGACACCCGGCTGATACGCCTGCAGTGTTATGAGGGACTGGATGCCGCAACCTCGATTTATGAGTGGAACTATCAACGTCAGTTGCTGTCCATTCGGGCAGCCGCTGATGAAGGCGCTGCGTCATCTGAGATCGAGGACAGGATTTTTTCTGAAAAATATCTGCTCAAGCGGCCGCTGCTGGAAGCCATTCAGCAGGAGATGTCGCCAGTATTGCTGATCGACGAAATAGACCGGGCAGACGAAGAGTTCGAGGCTTACCTGCTGGAGTTGCTGTCGGATTTCCAGATTTCCATTCCCGAGCTTGGCACCATTACCGCAACCACGAGGCCGCATGTGGTGCTGACCGCCAACGGAACGCGCGACCTGTCGGACGCCCTGCGCCGGCGCTGCATCTATTCGTTCGTCGATTATCCGGACAAGAAAACCGAACAGGTGATCCTTAAAACACACTTCTCGCAGCTGAACGCGCATCTTGCCGAACAGATCGTCGGGTTTGTGCAGGCGCTGCGTAAAGAGGACCTTGAGAAAAAACCGGGCGTGGCGGAACTGCTGGACTGGACGGCCGCCGTTTCCGGGCTGGGGATAAATGACCTGAGTGATGATCCTGCAACCTTGCAGGCCACGCTGGTGTGTCTTTTGAAAACCCAGGCTGACCAGGCTGCGATACCAACAGAGGTAGTACAGCGTCTTGTCGGCAAGGCTGCGTGATGCAAACGACACGGTTTCCAGTGTGCAGTTCGATTGCCGAGCGGGTGACCGACTTCATGTCACACCTGCGTGGCAACAGCATTCCCGTCGGCTTTGTGGAAACCGATGCGGCGATGCGCGCGTTTGCGAGCATGAACGTGGTCGACGTGGATGCCACCAGGATGGCGTTGAAAGCCATCTGCGCGTGCAACGAGGACGGATTTGAACGGTTCGACGAATTGTTCACGGCGTTCTGGCTGAACCGGGGGCGTGAGAAAAGTGGCACCAAAGAACATGACAACGTCCGCAATAATGCCAGCCAGCGGTCCAATCTCAGCCTGGGAGAAAACGGTACCGCAAGCAGTTCATCCGGTTCACAGTCTGAAGTCGACGCCGACAGGACAGGCGAAGCATCCGCCGGCGGCGAAGGCAAGCTGGTTGCAAGCCGGATCTCAAATCTGGAGAAGACCGACTTTCGTGAACTGATGACACCTCAGTCTCTGGATGAGGCTGAGCAGGTGGCCCGCTCGATTGCCCGGCAGATCCGCGACCGCCGTTCGCGCCGCCGCCGCGCGCACAACCGCGGCAAGCTGATCGATTTGCGGCGGGTTGCGCGTGCAGCGGTGCAAACCGGAGGTGAACCATTAAACCTGTTCAGGCTTAAAAAGCCGGATCGGCCTGTGACACTGGTGACCCTGCTGGATGTGTCCGGGTCGATGACGGTCTATGCACGGGTATTTCTGGCCTTTCTCAAGGGCCTGATGAGCGCGGATCAGAGAACGGAAGCGTTTCTGTTCCACACAAAGCTGGTGAACATCGGCGAGGCGTTGCGGGACCACGACACGTTGCGAGCCATCAACCGGCTGTCGATGATGGCGCAAGGCTTTGGCGGTGGGACCAAAATCGCCGGCAATCTCGCCAGCTTCAATGCGCAATATGCCCGGCGCATGGTCAATGGCCGAACCGTGGTTATCATATTGTCGGACGGCTACGACACTGATCCACCGGAGAAAATGGTATCGGAAATGCAGCGTCTGAAGAGGCGCGGGTGCAGGATCATCTGGCTCAATCCCCTGATGGGATGGAAGGACTACGCCCCGGTTGCGCAAGGCATGGCGGCGGCATTGCCGTTCATCGACTTTTTTGCGGCGGCCAATACGCTCGAATCCCTGGCGGCTATCGGCCCTCATCTGGAGGGGTTGTGATGAGCGGCGCTGACATTCTGGAGCTGGCAACTGAACTGAAGGCGGACGGCGAGGCTTTTGCGCTAGCCACCGTGGTGCGAACCGTGTCGGTGACCGCCGCCAAGGCCGGTGCCAGGGCACTGGTACGCTCGGACGGTGTCATCAGTGATGGATGGATCGGGGGAGGTTGCGCCAGGGCGGCTGTTGTCAAGGCTGCCAGGCAGGCGATTGCGTCCGGCACGCCGCAACTGGTCTCGATCCAGCCGGAAGACCTGCTGGATGAGCAAGGTGTCAGCTCCGGCGAGGAGGTGGACGGTGTCAGGTTTGCCACCAATTTTTGCCCCAGCAAGGGGACAATGGACGTTTTCGTCGAACCGGTTCTGCCAAAACCTGAACTGGTGATTTTCGGTTCCAGTCCGGTTGCTGTCGCACTGGCTGCAATGGCCCCTGCCATGGGGTATTTTTGTACGGTTTGCGCGCCGGAAGATCAGCAAGGCGGTTTCAACACACCCGTCAATATAGTTGCGCGGTACACGCCTGACAGGGCAGGCAAACGCCAGCGGTTTGTGGTGATCTCCACTCAGGGCAATGGCGATGAGCCAGCCACAAGAGACGCCCTGTTGCTGCCTTCAGATTTTACCAGCTTCGTAGGCAGCATGGCCAAGGTGCAATCGCTGAGAAAAAAACTCACGGGCTCAGATGTCAGCGAGGAGAGCTTTGACAGCATCAAGGCGCCCGCCGGGCTGGACCTCGGGGCCATCACGCCGGAAGAGATCGCCTTATCCATTCTGGCAGAGATAACGGCATTTCGCAGACAAGGCCAACGCGGTGATGCGGTCTTGCAAGGCTCCGGACCAAAAGATCAGACATGAAAGAGACACCCGGCAAAAGCGCAACCGCCCATCTTTTGTGAAACCGGAATCGGGCGAAAACAATAAGAAAGACAGAACATGGAACTCCAGGACGAAATTCGAATCGCTGCGTCGAGAGATCTGGTTTACGCTGCCCTTAACGACCCCGAGATACTGAAAAAGTGCATCCCCGGCTGCGAGGAACTGATCAAGCATTCCGATACCGAGCTTGAAGCGAAGGTGACTTTGAAGATCGGGCCTGTGAAAGCCCGGTTCTCCGGCAATGTCGTTCTTGATCCGAGCCAGGCTCCGGACAGTTTTTCGCTGCAGGGAGAAGGCAATGGCGGCGTAGCCGGCTTCGCCAAGGGTGGTGCGGATGTGGAACTGGCCGAAGACGGGGATGAAACGATCCTGAAGTATCAAGCCAAAGCTGCAATAGGTGGCAAACTTGCCCAACTGGGCAGTCGGCTTGTTACCGGCACATCAAGAAAACTGGCAGCAAAATTCTTTGCAAGTTTTGCCAAGGAGCTCAGTGCCGAGCCAGTTGGGTGACAGCAAAATCCTTACGGGGCCGGCGGCGCAGGCGGCCGGAACCAGACCGGTATATTCTCCAATGTGACTCAAACCTATTTCTGGGCCACTTTGCTTTCTGGGGCATTGCTGGCCAGTTCGTTCAATGCCTGTTGGCAACTGGCAAAGCGCTGTTCGGCAGCACTGAGTTCCGAGCCAAGCGATTCCAGGCGCTCGCTGAGCGTTTCCAGAAGAAGATCGTTATAATCTATATCGCGCCCTCCGGCCGCCGCAGTCTGTATCAGGCCTGCAATATCCTTGACTTCCATACCCAGGGACCGCAGCTGTTTCGACAACCGCAGTGAACAAATGTCTTTGTAGCTGAACAATCGAAACCGGCCGCTTCTGTGCGGTGTAACGATGCCTGACTGCTCGTAGAACCGAATGGTTCTGGGTGTCATATCCAGATTCTTCGACACCTCTCCGATTGTCATCAAAGACTTGCTGTTGACGCCGTTGACTTGTGAAAGTTCATTCAGCAGGTTTGCAATTTTGGTAGTCGCAATTGGAACTGTCATCTCAAAACCCCCTTTGTTGCCCCGTGTGCCGGCTACCTGGTGCGCGTGATTGGCAAGACGCCAATCCGGGCAACCATTAAGCCGGCCAGTTTCACCTATCGTTCGAACTCATCGCCTCACTCATTTCGATCCATTGTGTTGTCTGGTTGAAATCCCACGGTTTTTCCTGTGTTGTGGGAATGTCAGCGTCAGATTGCAGCCAGTCGACCAATTCCAGGGCGTCGGCCTGCTTCACATCCACATATTTGACCTTGGCCATTTCTATCAGCCGCTCGATGCGGTTTGCGTTCATGATCTGCATGTTTGAAAACACGGCACGAAGACTGAGTTCGGCGTAAAACATTCTGTCTGCAACAGCCTTGGCATTTTTCCACTCTGTCGTGGAAAGCAGGTTTTCCTTGAACATTGAATTGAGCGTGGCAATCACATTTACCCGCGGCTCGGACAATGCCAGGTAATTGACTTCGGCCGGGGCGTGGACCAGTGCCACATCGGAGTCATCGACCAGCGTGCCTGAGATGTAGTCATTGGCGATCGTCCCGATCGGGATCATGCCAAACGGCTCACACTCTGCGGCCCGCAATGCACCGAGGCTTGCCGCACCGGCAACTTTCACGCCGTGTGACAGAGCAAAAATGATCTCCTTGTGCCAGACAGACCTGGTTTGCTCGAAATACCCGTCAACAATTCCAATTCTGGTCGCGCCATCATGAACTGCCTGTGCAACATCACCCCATGCGGCCGGACCGCGTACATCGATCGCCGGACAGCGCTCGCTTATGTTCTGAAGCTGACTGGAAAGGGTTGGGCCGGTAAACAGGATTCTCATGCGGCTGCCGCCTTCAGGTTTCGCAACCCTCTTGGTGTGACTTGCACGCGTTCACCCTGAAGGGGCACCTGTAACTCGGTGGCAATAACGCGTACGGCACTGATGCCGAATTGTTGAGCAGGCAATTCCACTACGAAAAGCTGGTCAACACCGACCCTGGCCAGTGCTGCCGCCACATCAGTGACGCTCAAGTCGATATCATGTGTGCCGTTGACGGGCTGACGGGAGATGCGGGCGTCTCTATGGAGAGATGGCCGGTTGGCATTGTCGGCAGCCGGCAGTCTGATCGCGTCGGCCGGCTCATAATGCTTTGAGGAAAAGTCGTCGCGTGCACCGGCCACGAGCGCCAGCCGGGCCTGGGCAGCTTCGGTTATGGCCTTCACGATGGCGTGCCCGAACGACGGATGACATCCACACCCCCCACAGGTTGCTGACGTAGCCGCAGCACTTTGCCGGCTAGTTGCGTCCAGAATGGCCATGACGCAGGGTATTCCCGTATCAGTGCGCATTTCGTAGACACGCAGAGAGCTGTTGGAAGCCGATATGGCCTCCAGAATAACCGGCAGACGGGGATCTTCGTCCCCCGTGACAGTCAATTGCGAGCGTCTGATTTCATCGTCACCGGCAAACTGCCAGGAGGCAAGCGCATCACGTTCAATGAGTTCGCAGATACCGTGAAAAATTGCTTCGCCCCGACTGTTGCCGGACGCCAGGCCGTCTGATGTCACGTAGAATGCGTTATTGAAGTTGGGTGGACTGAGCCTGTGATCAAGCCCGACGAGACTCCACGGAACCAGGAACTGCTCACCTGATATCAAGTTGAGTGCTTCAACCCAGGAAATCTTGTCATCCTCATTCAACCGATGAGGATGGCAGCGGGCAATTCGATCAAGGTCCACCACCTGGAAACCCCGGTTGCGGGCCTCACGAGCAGACATCTCGACCAGGTCTTTCGGTGGCACTTCTGCGATGGCAGTTTCCGCAGCCTCCATGGCCGCTGACACCAGAGCAGAATCGAGATCGGCCCCTTTGCCCAGACTCACAGACAAGCTGAGGGAGTTTGGCCGGGTTGCGAATGCTATCGGCAAACCGAGATTGTCCAGTCCGGTCAACTCGCCCAGCCTGGTGATGCCCAAAGCAGGGAAATGAGGACGTAACCTGGACAGCGTAAGACGTGAACCGCAAATGCGATCGTTTGCTGGATAAGGTGTCCTTGTTTCCTGCTTTGGGATCATCACCGACCTGCTCCCGTCCAGTGTGGAAAATCCATGGTTGCTGCTGTTGATAAATCAGACAATCGGAAAACCTGAAGATCGGACCAGGGTGATTTTTGGCTGAAACAGCCAAAAATCATGACCCTGGTCGCTTTTAATGTGATCATGCAATTTTGCGGGCTCTGTTGAACCCGCGTTGCTCTAACGACCTGTGCACGACACTTGGCCAGGCTCGGAGCGCATGGTGAATACGATAGATGACATCACGCCATTGTCTGTCAGATCACCACCTGCGGATGCATCTGCGCTTGCTGAAATAGGAAACAGCTGACCGTCACCTGCGCGAACTGAGTTTCTGCAGTTGCTGTCTTGTGAGTATGTTGTGTTCATTGGAATATCCGCCTCTGTTAAATTGTTCTAACAATTGAACCTTAGACGGACGGGTGTGATTCAAGTGTGATTTCAAGTCGGCCCCGATCACACTAGCTATTTGTCAGGACAAACCAGCCATGCGCAGGCCCTCCACCAAGTGTTTGGTATCGTTTGCGTTCTTGTCTGGAACCAACTCACTCAGCCGGTTGAGTTCAAAGCTGGGATAGTTTTCACGAACAGTTGCGCTATACCGTTGCGCTGTTCCCAGATCTCCTGACATCGCATGAGATGCAGCGAGCAAACGGGCGATTCCCGGATTGTTGCGGTGTGGCTGCAATATCGCAATTGCTGCTCTGTAGGCGGAAAGCTGATAGAGGATGCTGGCATGTATCCAGTCGTAATAAGCCGGTGGATCCGGATTGGACGCTTTCGCCTGCAAGCAGATTGAGAGTGCTTCAGCACCCTGGCCCGCATGAGAGAGCGCATCTGCGTAGTCTGCCAGCATATCTGCATCGTTTGGTGTCAGATCTGCTGCGGCGGCAAAGTTCTCGAGGCTTTCGTCATGGCGTCGAAGATACAGGTTGGTAAAGCCAAGTTCGCGCATGCCGCGCCCGTCCAGAGGGTCGAGCCTGATTGACTTGTGGGCGTGTTCCAGTGATTCGATGAGCAATTCGCTGGAAGACATGCCGCGTACCAGTCTTTCCATGCTCAAGGTTCGAGACAATCCGGAATAAGCCGGCGCGAAGTTGTCCGCCTCATTTATCGAGCGGCGAAAGCTCGCGCGTGCCTTCCTTATTTCCGGAAGATCAGAGTGCCACAGCAAACGACGACCGCTGAGAAAATACTGATAGGCGTTGCTGTTGTCGGTTGTTGTGGGAACGGCAATTTCTCGACGCTCTATTGTCGATACGAGTTGGCGGACAATCTCGAGACTCAACCTTGAAAACAATCCAGGCAGATCGCCCTCGCGCAGCCGCTTGTTGATGGCCATCAGGCTTTCGCTTGTATGCGCATCAAGCAGAAGAAAGGTTGCCGTAGATTCGGCGTCGTTGGAGTTGACAACGGTTGAGAGAACATAGTCGACACCAAACCGCTTGCCGATCGCGTCGAAATCCCGAGCACTGTCCTGGCTCGCCATACGTCCGCTGTGAGCTGCAAGAACCGCAATGCTGCGGTAGCGGGTCAGTCCCGCAGTGATATCGTCGAGCAGCGCTTCAATCAGTTGAACCGACGGTGCAGAGCTCTGGACCAAACGAGGCGGCAGCAGGATCATTCTCGGCGCACCAATTCTCAGGGTTTGCTCAACCTGTGTCGTATCGTTGTCCGCTTGCGCTGTACGCACGCTGCCAGCGGATGTGAATGCTGCAAACGGTGCTTTTGGAGATGGTTCCTTGATGCCCATGGTGGCTGCGAGTTGTTCGGTCGAAAGGCTCGGCTTGATGCCATAATCGGTCAATAACACCTGACGGCATTCAATATAGACTTTCAGCGCATTTGTGTGGTTACCCTGCTCACCCCAATACTTCATCAATGTCCTGTAGGCAGCTTCATTGCTGGAATCCAGTTCGAGCAGGTCAGTGGCAATCTGCTTGATCTGGTCGGGGGCTGTTTCCTGTTCCATCAAGGCTGACAGTGCTGCGCCTTTGGCGCCCAGCAATCTGTTGGACAGTTCGTAGTGCCAGTCTTCAAACTCGTGTGTATCAACATTGACCGCTTGCAGCAGAGGCGATGCGAGCATCTTGACGAACGTTTCCAGGCCCGGAAAATTGCCACTTCTGGCATCGTCAACAACGTCCTGGGTCAGCGCTTTTTCGAGATCAACCTGAACAACGGTGTTGTCGTAGGACACCAGCTTGCCGGATTTGATCAGCAGGGTGCCTCCATGCTGTTTTTCGAGTTTTCTGACCTTGACCAGGAATTGCCGGAAACTGGCATTGGCCTTGGCCCTGTCGGTATCGCCCCAAAGCATGGATACCAGCTGCCTTTGGCTCAACATGCGATCGGGCTGAGTTGCCAGAATAGCAAGGGCTACAGCCAGTTTTTCGGGTGCGGAGATCGTTTGTCCATCCACAACTGTGTGTGGATAGCCGAATACGTTCACCGTGTATGTTGCCTCCAATTCTATTCTCCCCCCAAGGAAAAATGACGTTTTATAGACTGCGATACGACTGGTGACCTGATCTGTCCCAACGTAAAATCATCAGGTCATCGGTATAAAAACTCGTTTCCGATATATTGGTTGCATGTCAGTAATCTACATTCTTGCTCAACCTAACGTAGAGAGCAATAAGCATTTTCAACTGTCTGTGGATGTATTGGCGTATATTTTTGCAAAAATTTTTCGGAAATACAAATTTTGAGCTTTGTAGAGACAAAAAATGAGACTTTTATATAACGTTATGTCAGATAACTACATTTTGGTTCAATAATGTCGTCGAGTTGTTATGTATCGTTATTGCAGGAATTGCGATGTGGGATACTTTTTTAGATAATCTAAATACGCCAGCGTTACCACCATATAGCTCTGTATGGGAGAGATATGGTCATGACTTTTTCAAAAACCGGCGACAACTCATTGATCGCACAGCACTTGTTCAATGAACAGGATTTGAGTGAAGACCCCCCATTCGATTTCAGCTTTGCGACGTCGGGAACCGTGGCAACCGACCGGAGCCGGCCCAGTCAGCCCGTCGACAGTCATGAGCTCTCAAATGCAATCGGCAATGTGGCGGGTAACGCCTACCTGACGGCTGCAACAACGGACCTCGCGATGGCTGTCGACAAGGTCATGGCCTCGCGGGATTTGTATGCAGATCTGCAGTTATACTTGCCAACAGAGGCCGGTGACCTGCGTAGACCCCTGACGACGCTCCTCAAAGTCGTTGATAAAGACTACGACCTGGGTGACATCATGCTTCTGCCTGCAAGAATGCAATTTGGCATGCGCATGGCCGCAAAACTTGCAGCCGACCCTAAAGACAGCAGAATTTCAGGCGATGTCTTTGCGGATGCCTGGAAGCATATTGCAAGTGGCATGCTTGAGGCGACAGGCCTGTGTGATCACGTTCAGAAGAAGTGTGGAAAGCAAATCTACGACCTGTCATTGCCCGCCGGACTGCTTAGCAATGTGCTGTCCGGCAAGCACCCCTGTCTGGATCGTGACGGCAGGTTGTCGGTTCCCAACTGGGCCGAGCGCAGAGGGTCGAAACGGTATCCGTGCCGGGTCGAGGTCAGTGTTGTATCGGAGCAGCAGACACAATCGGGGATAGTCAGAAACTTCTCCGCCGAGGGCCTTGGAATCACCGGTCTCAGTGGCTTCGAGGTCAATGAGAAGGTAACGGTGAAAAGACTGGTAGGGGATGATATCACGGGTCGAATCCAGCGAGCTGATGAGGATCTGACCGGTGTTGTAATGGACAAGGGCCTAATCTTCGACGATCCCTTTTACAACCTGATTTCAAAGAACAATCCATTGCCACAGTAACGGCGACGCATATTGGTGAAGCGCTTTTTTGCTGGTCACAGGTCGCCCCCAGTGGCAACAGCACGGCAGGCAGCAGGTTTCCGCATCGACATTCATTCCCGCCCCAATAGGAATGAATGTCGCGCGCACCCCTGCTGCCTGCCATTTTAATAGTGACCGAACCAATACCCAAAAAATGAAACTCAACAGATCCTAGAGCGCTTTCCGCCCCCAACTGATCTTTGACCAGAACACCTCGTGTACAAAATAACTCAGGAATCCGGTGATTGAGCCGGCGATGGCTATGCCGCTGCTGGCCGCAATTGAATTGGTGAACAGAAAACCGATCAATGTCATTGTGACAAACCCGGCAATCTGCCAGGTAGCGGATTTGGCGATTGTTCTGGTGGTGGTGTCCATTGCAGTTCTCCTGTTCAGCAACCGTATGTGGGGTTGTTGCTAACTCAGAAAACCGGACCTGGACATTGTGCACTTTCGCTGCATAATATCTGTTTTGGTGATTATTTTCTGCATTACAGATTAATATGGACAAACGTGATCGATCAGAAGTTTTCAGGCTTCGCCTCCTGGAGGCGATGGCGCGAAACAATGTTTCGCGCAGTGCCCTGGCCAGGAAAACCGGCGTTGACCGATCGACTGTTGGTCAACTGCTCAAGGATGACTTGCCGCGCCTGCCCAATTCTCAACTGGCGGCAGATGCTGCATCGGTGCTGGGTGTCAGTACCGACTGGCTGCTGGGGCTTACAAACCGTCCGGAGCGGCCCGGAGATATAGTTGCCGCCGCGATGGCCCTCAGTCCCGCTGAACGCCTATCTGCGGATGCACAACTCATGGAGTGGCACCGGGAGGCGGCAGGTTACAAGGTGCGTCATGTCCCGGCGACTCTGCCGGACATCCTGAAGACGGAAAGCATGCTGGATTGGGAGTACTCCTCATTTGGTGGTCAACGCCTCGCTTTGGCGATCAATGCGATGCGTGGCCAACTGGATTGGCTGCAATCAGGTGTGTCCGACTATGAAATTGCCTTGCCGGTTCACGAACTGGAGGCTTGCGCGGCCGGAACTGCGTACTATGCAGGAGTCGATCAGGTTACCCGGCATGAGCAGTTGAATTTCATCGCAGACCTGTGCCACGAGATGTTTCCCAGACTGCGTCTGTTCATGTTTGATGCCCATAAGGTGTTCAGTGCGCCTGTCACCGTGTTTGGGCCGAACCTGGCGGTTATCTATGTTGGCCAGTGTTACCTGGCGTTTCGCGAAAGTCAGCGGGTTCGGTCGCTGACAGATCATTTTGACTGGCTCGTGCGGGAAGCAACGGTGGATGCCCGTGTAGCTCCTGACTACATACGATCCCTGATCGACAGATGAGCGAGCGTCCAATTGCGGTAGCAGCAGGATGCATAATTCGGCTCCATCCCCGTCGCCCAATATGGTGTTTTTCAACTGTCTGCGTCTTGCTGAATGTTGCCGGTTTTTTGGAACGTTCGGATTAGGGCAAACAAGATCATACTGTGGCCCAGATGCAACACTTTCAAAAAAAGCGTCGTGTGCGTCGTATCGGTTGTTGACTTGGGTACGTGAGGATGGCCTATCTGTGGGCGTAAGTTGAAGGCGGAATCGGCAGAGGCCACACCATGAAAAAACTAATTGTATCTTCAGTTCTTGTTATGGCGTTGTTTGCGCCTGCAAACCAAGCAGTCGCGGCAGACTTTAACGCTGAGCAAGCCATTCAGGGGCTGGTCGTGTCAGGGGTAGTGGAAAGTTGGAACGGTTACACATTTCGTTCCGGGCCGGACGGCAACTACAATCCAGACAAGGAAGACCACTTTTCATCGGGCATCGATGGTCGGCTCAGCCTTCCCCTTGGTGATAATCTGTCAATCCAGATGGACGGTAAAGTTGAATATACCGATGCCGCATTTGACAGCAGTGATGCAAACGATACCTTCCAGTATTCCTCGCAGCTGGGAACACATTTGACATACCGTGACCCGAACTCATTTGCGTTTGGTGCATTTGGCGCATTTGGGCTTGGCCAAGGCGATAACAGTCCTGTCGACGCCTATGCTGTGGGCGGTGAATTGCAGTTTTATCTGAACGACCTAACGTTCTATCTGCAAGGTGGTTACATGGACTCTGACACAACCGCTTCCAACCCGCAGGACGGTTTTCACAATGCCCTGTTTGTTCGCGGTGTCGGGCGTTGGTACATCACCCCGGATTCGAGACTGCAAGCTGAATTTTCCTATGCGAACGGTGATCAGGACGGTATTGATGGCGATCGTTTGAACGACATGGATGTATTTGAATGGGGCGTGCGCTACGATATGCTTGTCAGCGGAATACCAATTGTTGGCGATACACAGTTCTTCGTTGGATATCGCGGCTTTGATGCAGACAATGGTCGATCTTTGTCCGATACCGGTGCTGTCACCGAACACACGATCATGGTTGGCACCAGTCATAGCTTTGGCGGTAGCAGCATGAAAGAAACCGAGCGGTTCGGCGCAGGTCTTGACCTGCCTAACTTCATGCGTTGGGCAAGCTCCGGCGTCTGGCTCGATTAAATTATAGTATTCTGATGAATTACGAGGGCGTCGCAAATTGCGGCGCCCTTTTTCATGACAGGATTGGGGCAGGCTTATCCGGGTTGTTTGCTTTTGCAGCACTGATTTCGATTCCAGTGGCACCGTAGCGAGCTGTACTTAAGCAAGTGGTCAGTTGGCTCGCCTGACTGCCGGTGGCATCGAAGGTCACAACGATAGACTGGCTCGATAGCCCGGGAGAAGACACCTACCGAACCAGGCCGGATTGTAGTTCAACTCCTGACCAGAGTTGCATAAGAGCCGGATGCTGACAGCATCCGGCTCTTGTTTTGGTCAACCGGGGTGGTCGCGACGTGGCGTCGTGCCATTGCGCTTTCTAGTGGCGGTTCCGGCCAGGCCGGTTCCGGTGCCGGTTGCGTTTGGGCGCAGAGATCCGGCGGCAATTTGGCTTACGTCCCACGAAGCCTGGCTTGCACTTCCTCGATGAGCGGACCTTCGGGGTGACGCAGCGCTTGCCATTCCACTTCCTGTGCCCGGGGCAAACGCATGTCTTGCCGTTCCAGCGCGCCGGGCGGCGGCACTTGGACACCTGCTTGCGCACCTTCTTGGCGCACCAGATCGCAGCGCTGTCGCGGCCGGTACGATAGCTTTTCCAGCCTTTCGGAATGCGGTGCTTCGATACGACCTGTTTCCAGGTTTTGCGGCATTTCAGTGTAGGCTTGTCAGCCGGTTTGCCGCACCACAGTGCGCGACCTGCCTGCCGAACCCGCCGAACGGTCCAACCCTTGTGACGCAGTTTGCGAACGCGCGATGCAGATACCTTCTTCAGACCGCGTGGGCAGGTACTGACGTTGGGTTGGCAACGGCCATGCACCGGAGAAAAGCCTGGGCGGCATTTGTCTGACGGCGGCTTGACGGTGCCGGGACCCGGCGCCGGCGTGTTATCAAGTGAGGGCCGTTCGCAGAAACTCGGCGGCAGTGTCGCGGTAGCATGAGCCTTGTCGTCACTCATGTCGGTATTCTTGTTCGGAATGCCGGCAGGCGCGATGATCTTGACCTGGTTGGTGACCCGGCATTTCAGCCGTCTCGCCACCGATGCAGGACCGGACAGGCTGACATAGAACGACTTGACCGAACCAGCCGCAGTCAGGGCAATCGCAGAATCAGACTGGCACACGGATCCCGTGCAGGACAGGCCCGAAGACAGTGGCGTCAACACGGCGCCGGCGGGGAACTGCTCGCGGAACCTGATAACGTCATTGAAGCTGCCGGGACCGGTATTGGTCACCTTGATCTGCCAGTTGACACACCAGCGGTTGCCGCCGGTGTTCTGGCAACTTTCACCAGCCTGTTTTTCAATCTTGAGATTGGTCTGCAGGGGCCGCGGTTCCTTTTCGAGATCCTGACCGCACATATCCTCAGGAATTTGCGCAACGGCCTTGGATTTGTCATCCGACGGGTCGCTGTTCAGCAGCGAACCACCCGGTGCCTCGAGTATGCGTGCACGGTTTATGACGCGGCAGTTTTTGTTGCGAACAACCTGCTTGGGAACTTTCATCCACGTCAACAGGGTGACCGTGTCACCGGGCGCCAGGTTGGCTACGCCGTATTCACAGCGGTAACCATTGCCGGCTCCAGGTGCGCAGCTCCAGGGTGTTATGCCGAACTGAACCGAAGTGGCACCTGCCTGCGGTCTGTCGCGCACGACCAGAGGCGCGTTGTAAGGGTTGGGACCCGTGTTCTTAACAGTGATCAGGTACGAACACAGGACGTTCAACTGATCGTCTCCGCACGACAACAGTTTCTTTTTCAGAGACAGGTTGGTGGGCTTTGGCGGCGGATCTTTCTTTCCGCAATTGTCGCCTGGAACTTTCGCAACTGCCGTACCACGGTCGTCCTGCGGGTTGGTGTTCCACCGCGACCCGCCGGGTGCCCGAAGGATTTTCGCCACGTTCTTCAGGCGGCACCTCGCGAAACTGGCAGGCACCTTTGCGATCGCCGTGAGTGACACGCTGGCGCCCTTGGGCAGCACCACGTTTGGCCGCCGGCAGCGGTAATCTGCTGCACCAACCGTCCAGCAGTTCCATGACGAACTGAAGTTCAGTGTGGCTCCACCTGGATTTACAAGGTGTTCGGATATCCGGATCGGGCCGACATAAGTGTCAGGTCCGGTGTTCCTGATCTTGATCTTGTAGCGGCATTTCCAGCCGGTTGCGATGGCCTTGCACTTCTTGAACACCGCCTGTTTGGTCAGCTTCAGATTGGCGCTGAACGCGGTCTCCGGCGGAGGGAACTCCGGCGGCAGGTCTGGCGGGACCTCGTCAAGGGGAGGATCAAAACCGGCGACTGGCCAGCTCTCGGCGTCTGGAGATGCAAGCAGATCGTTGTCCGATTGCGGGATTTGGCCGTCGCCTGACTGCCAGATCTCCACGTCGCCCATGTGTCCGCTTTTTTCCGGGTCACCAAATTTGCCATCATAGTCAATGAAGTAAGACTGGTTTGGCGGCGTGTTAAGCGGGCGGAGCAGGGAGACGTCATTGCCCTGCAGGCCGTGAACGTCCGGTTGCAGTTGCGCTGAGGCTGTATCTGATCCGCCGGACAGCAACTGGTCGCCTGTGGCCCACAGCGTGGCATCTGGGCTGCCGTGTTGCAAAGCGCCGGATTGATCATGCTGATAGCCCAGTGCGATGCCGCCGTTGGACTGGTTGTGTATGCCGGATGTGCCGATGGCATAACCGTCTTCGTCTTTCGTCCAGACCGGGGCGTCGTTGTTGCCGGTTGGGCTGTATCTGACGATTGCCGATGTTCCAGGCTCGGCAAAGCTCGACGGCTCGTCACTGGCGCGCTGCTCACCGCGTTGAGCCAGGTAAAGTCGGCCCGACTTATCGAACAACATGTCGGTGACCGGGCCGGTGCCGGGCAGGTCCGCGACAACCAGCTCAAGCCGGGCATCACTGGAAAAGCTGCCATCTTCGCCAAGACCGACCGACCAGATCTGCGGCCCGTCGGCAACGGCGTAATACAGCCTGCCCTGGTGTTGTGCCATGCCGGCAATCCGGCGGTGCTTCTGGGTATGGCCCCAGGTCGCAGGATCTGCGCCATTGAATGCAGAACTGCTGATGTCAGCGGTCCTGCCGTCGTCCTCGATTACGGCAAGGCCGGCAGCAGACCGACCGTCAGTTCCGTGATTGAAACTGTCGATGATCGTGCCGTCCAGCCCGATACGGTAAATCAGGCCGGTATCGAGATCCGAGACCAAAAACTGACGCTGCACCTTGTCGAAGACAATGTCGCCGACACCGGCTCCGCTGTTGTTTGGCAGTGTGGCGAAAAGTGTGACCTCTCCGGTTGTGCCATTGACGCGCCAGATCGAACCGGGATTGCCGTTCGGACCAAACTGACCGGGCATCCACTGTGCGTCCGGATGGCCTATTTTCACCCGGTCAGCCTTACCGTCGCCATTGCGGTCGGGAACGACGATTTCAAGACCGAAATAGGATGTAGAACCCAGGTAAATGTCGGGGACTGCCTGATCCTGTCCGTCATCAAGCGCAATTGCAAACACCTGGCCAACCTGACCGGCGGTAATGCGGTGCTTGATGGCAGCGTCTGAAAGCGAACCCCGGGGGCCTTGTGCAAAATTCCGCAGCGAGAGAACCTGAGCGGACGGACCGTCAAGATCAATAATACGGTCTTGCTGCGAACCGCCGTGTCCGGAAAACCCGGTGACAATGGAATCGCCCGGGACCAGCATGCTTTCTGTATCCGAAGCACTTCGGGCATGGCCGGAATTGAGGGTGATGGCCGCGGTGGCAGCCAGCGCAAACGCGCATAGTGTGTTTGTGGAACTGGTTCCGTAAAGTTTGTCTAACATTGGTGATCTCCTGCCGGTGTGCCGGCTGTTGAGAGTGAATTTTCGCGAAGGTCTGCTCCGCGTTCTTGTCACCTTGTTAGTCACGCCGGGGCGCAATCCGGTTGTGGGTTATTTTTGTTTGCCGCCTGCACAGATTGCGGCTGATGCATCTTTTGACGGCTGAACCGCAATTGCAGGTCAGATGTTCATCATTCCAAATTACAATTTAAAACAATTAGTTACATGGCCTGCCAGCAAGCGGGACGATCCTGGCCGAGGGTCAGTTGTGCAAATTCTCACAGATCGGATGCCGCCGCCGCGATATGAAGGTCTCCAACTGGAAACGAGAGTGCGCGCCTTTCACCGGCTGGTTTGATCAAAGGCAGGTCCAGTTGGATGAGCGCACCGACAGGCACAACCAATTTTCGCGTGATGTGACTAACGTTACATGGACCCGCGATCTCTGACGCAGTGACTTACCTAAACGGGAGGACGGAAAAGCCAGGACGTAAAGGAGTATTGTTATGGGCATCAACAAGAACGGATCGAGCAACGCAGCCGTTGTCGCTCCCGCTTCGTTGGTGCCTGTACGGCCTTCGCGGGGCAAGGGATTGCCGGGCCCGCAAATTCACCGGCTGACCGCAACGGTTGACGGGGTACGAAAATCCGGATGGAGGCGGCATGAGCACATTTGACCCTCCTTCCATGTTCCCCCTGTTATCAGGCCGTCGGCGCTTTCGGGCTCAAGACAGGGATACCGCTTCGGGTGAGCTGAGCGATGTTGCCCTGGTCCGCGGCGAGCCGGGTGCCGGGCGGGGCTCGCACTGTGCAGGTGCGCGCTCAGCTTCACCTCCAGATAAATTTTCCCGCGCCAGGCACACAACGGGAGATGCGGCTGATGACTGTGACCTGATGGCACGTATCTCAGATGGCGACGCGACGGCCATGAAAACCCTGTTTGCGCGCCACCAGCCCGGCGTCTTCCGGTTCGTTGAACGCATCTTGCGTAACCCGGCCATTGCCGAGGAACTGACCAATGAGGTGTTTCTGGAAGTATGGCGCGGTGCGCGCAATTTCCAGGGCCGCTCATCCGTTTCGACCTGGATTCTGGCGATCGCCCACAACCGGTCGTGCAATGTCTTGAGAAAGCGGCGTGAACTGTGCTGGAACGAGGACCACGCGGCGCAGATCCCGGATCAACGGGACGACCCGGAGATCGTCAGCCAGAAAGCCGACAAGAGTGCGCTGTTGCGCAAATGCTCCGACGCGCTTGCGCCGCTGCACCGCGAGATTATCGACCTCGTCTACTATCACGAGATGTCGATCAGAGAGGCAAGCGAGGTTCTCAGCGTTCCTGAAGGAACAGTGAAAGCCAGGTTGTTCAACGCCCGCAAGAAGCTTCAGAAGCTGTTAACTGCGGCAGGTGTGGATCGAGGTTGGCCATGAATTCAAGCAAAGATATTTTATCGGGACATGACGAGATCGAAATGCTCCTGCCGTGGTACGTGACCGGCAAACTCGAACCTGAGGACATTGCCCGCGTCGACGCCTATCTGGCTACGCATGCGGATATGCAGGAACGGCTGGACCAGATTGGCAAGGAACGCAACGAGACGCTGCATCTCAATGAAATAGCCGCCGCGAAACCGCGTACGACCCCCGACGAATTTGTAACGGAGGTTATCGCGGGCAAGGAAGAGCAGGCGCCGGGTCTGTGGTGTCGGTTCAGGCATCTGATGTCGGCACCCGCCTCGGGAGCGGTTGGTTGGGTCGGTGCCGCGGCAGCGCTGACAATCTTCGCACAAGGTGCGGCCATATTCCTGTTGGCGCAACCGGAGCCGGTCCAGGGCTACCGGGAAGCGTCCGGCGTATCGCAGGGCGTTGCAGCGGGAACGTTCGTACTGGTCCGTTTCGCCGACACGGCATCGGCGACGGATATTGCCGGCCTTCTGACTGACCTGGATATGGCAATCACTGAAGGACCCAGGGCAGGGCGGTTGTTCAAGGTTCGCATTGGTCCGGCCGGTCTCGGCAAGAGTGAGCGTGAGCGGTTGCTCGCGGCATTGTCGGGGCGTCCGGACCTGGTGAAATTTGTTACGGAAACGAGATGAGCAGCGTCATGACAAGTTCCGCACATTCTGAAAGCAGCAACCGCGTGACGCTCTTGTGTGTACTGGCCTCGATGCTTGTTTGTCTGCTTACAGGGCGCAGCGGGACGGCCGGGGCAGCGACGATTCCGGTCCGGTTGCTGCAGGGCTCCGCGATTTACGACGGAACGGTTCTTCAGCCGATCCTGGTTTCACGCAGATGGAGACTGCGCATGCGCAAACGTTTTCGGCGCCATGGGCTTCGCCGTATTCACCGTTTGAGGAAGAAGAAGCGTTACAGGCGCAGACATCGCAGGCACAAGAAGCCGGTTGTGGCGATGAAGAAGCGGCACAAAGTGTCAGCACATCTGATTTGCATCGGAGGAAGGGTGAAAGCCCGGCGCTGCCGTTGCCCGGGAAAGACAGTTCGCTTCAAAATCCGCCGCCGGGTGTACGGCTGCATGCCTGCCGGCAAACGTCCTGTGCTCCCCGGTGTTGTGAATTCGGTGCCCGGCCAGCCGGGCGATACGGCCCCGGCAAGGGTCAGTCGGCCTGTTGCCGCGGACATTACGGCCCCAAGCTCGGTCGCCCGGGACGTGCTGGTGATGATGCGCCGATCTGCCAGGGCGGCTGACGCAGACGCGGTGGCCAGGGAATTTCGGCTTGAGATCACCGGCCGGTGGGTACTTGATATGATGGATACCCGGTTGGTGCGTTACCGGATTCGCGACAAGCGCACGGTTACCCAGGTGATCGCCGCACTGCGCAATGATCCCAGGGTTGGCGCGCCGCAACCCAATTACCGGTATCGCCCGCAGACCGGCGTCCGAAAACTGCCGCCAACTGATCTGCAGTATGCACTCGACAAGACCGGTATCATGTCGGCGCATTCGCTCACGCGGGGCCGTGGCGCGCGCATAGCGATCATCGATTCCGGTATCGACGTGACCCATCCCGACCTGGCCAATGCGGTTGCGGCATCATTTCAGGTCGCCGGTAAAGCCGCAGCCCGGCCCGGCGATCACGGCACAGCCATTGCCGGCATTATCAGGGCGCGAGGGCAGATACGCGGTGTTGCGCCTGAAGCGGTATTGCTGGATGTAAATGTGTTCCGCTCATCCGGATCAAAAGAGCCCGCATTTGCCACGACTGCAAGTATTCTGCGCGGCCTTGACTGGGCCTTGTCCCGGCGCGCCCGGATCATCAATATGAGCCTTGCCGGACCGAATGACCCCATGTTGCAGCAGGCAATCATCGCTGCCTACCGCAACCGGGCGATCATGGTGGCGGCTGCGGGCAATGGCGGCGCAAACGCCCCGTCGGCCTTTCCGGCGGCCTATGAGCAAGTCATTGCTGTCACGGCCACCGATGTTGCCGACCGCATCTACGGGTCTGCAAACCAGGGTAACTATATTGCGGTCGCTGCGCCGGGTGTCGATATTCTGGCACCGGCACTTAAGCACGCCCATCTGCTGCAGACCGGCACATCTTTTGCCGCCGCCCATGTCAGCGGCATAATTGCGCTGATTGTCGGACGCACCCCGAAACTGACGGCCCGGGCGGTGCTGCGGGTACTTGGCGAAACGGCTGGTGATCTCGGCCGGCCGGGTTGGGACGAAACGTTCGGGGCGGGCCGGGTCAACGCTTTCAAATCACTGAAACTGATAGCTAAATCGAAACAAGCGTCATGGTATCTCAAATGATAGATACACCAATCCTCATCCTGGGGGCCGGACCGACCGGCCTGATGTTATCGGCGCAATTGCTCCGCTATGATGCGCCGCATGTCATCGTCGACCGTAAGCCGGGCGTCACCGAAGTCAGCAAGGCCCTGGCCGTGCAGGCCCGGACGCTTGAACAATACCGCCAACTCGGAATCGCGGAAACCGCCATTGAAGATGGTTTCATGGCCGGGAGCGCACGGTTCATCATCAATGGTCGTGTCAGGGCAACCGCCCGGTTCGGCGAAATAGGCGCCGGGCTCAGCCCCTATCCATATCTGTTCATTCTTGAGCAATCACGCAATGAGGCATTGCTGCTGGATCACATCACGTCAAGTGGTGGTGCAGTTCAGTGGTCAACGGAAGTAACTGATCTGCAAAGTCATTCTGAAGGTTACACCGGCACATTGAAACGCCCGGACGGGACATCTGAGCGGTTCCAGTGCCGATACCTGGTCGGATGCGGCGGCGCCAGCAGTCCGGTCCGGCATTTCCTCAACACGCCGTTTCGGGGTGCAACCAATGAACAGTCGTTCTTTGTGGCCGATATCAACCTGGAGGTGGACCTGGAAAAACACGGCCTGCTTCTGGTCTTCAATCAAAGCGAGTTTTTTGCATTTTTCCCGATGTCGGGACGCAACCACTATCGGGCAATCGGGGTTCTGCCGCCATCGATTGCCGACCAGGACGATTTCCCCTTCGACTTGTTGAAGACCCATATCGAGGAAAATCTCGGCTTTCCTGCAAGCATCACCAGTCATTCATGGTATTCCGCCTATAGGGTCCATCACCGGATTGCAGACTGTTTTCGCTCGGGAGATGCTTTCCTCGTGGGTGACGCTGCGCACATCCACAGCCCGGCCGGCGGGCAGGGCATGAACACGGGACTTGGTGACGCGGTCAATCTGGGCTGGAAACTTGCAGGAGTGGTCAATGGATGGGCGGGCCCGGACCTGTTGAACTCCTATAATGAAGAACGCCGGCCGTTTGGCGTGCGGCTGGTTCACACAACCGACCGGGCATTCACCATGCTGGTGTCGAAATCACAGCTTGCCGAGTTCGTCCGGACCCGCATTCTACCGCACTGGCTGAGTACCGTACTGCGCTTTCACAAAACCCGCCGGCTGTTGTTCAAAACCATTTCGCAGACGGTCATTGATTATCGCAAAAGTTCGCTGAGCGACGGATCTGGTTCACGCTCAATTCGAAGCGGTGATCGGTTTCCCTGGTTTGAATGGGAGGGCGGAAACAGCTTTGAGTGGCTTGCAAATCCGGGATACGTCGTGCTCCGGCTTGACTGTGCGGAGTCATGCGAAATTGCAGGCTGGACCGGTCCGGTTACTACAATCGAAGTTACAGGAAAATCCGCCGTGGCTGCCGAGAACGCCGGATTGCCAAACCGGGGCGTTGTGGTTGTTCGGCCGGATATGCATGTGGCGCACATTCTTGCGGGTTGATAATTGTGCGGCAGCCGTGACAGATAACGCCGACCTGCCGGTTCACCGATTTTACAGAATTGTTAACTTTTGAAGTTCAAACTTTCCGCTGGGGAAGATCCGCCCGATCGGCGTGCTCTGACAACCGAAAAGACGGCACACAAGAAGATTTCTGCAGCAGAGCATCTGCCGACCTTGAGAAAGGTTGAGAAAGATGATTGTGCTTGTCATGTCTGTGTGCCTCCTCGCCGAGGCCAACACCTGTAAAAATGTCCACCTGACCTATTCAGCCCAGTCGGTTACGCCCATGCAATGCCTGATGGGCGGGCAGGCGCAGATCGCGCAATGGACCAATGGCCATCCGAAGTGGCGGGTTAAGCGCTGGAAATGTGCTCCTGCCACGCAGATCGCCAAAGACATCTGAGCGATCGGATACATTGACGGCTGCAGTGCAGAAGCCCGATGGAGCGAACCGCCGGTCATCGTGACCGGAGCCGCGGAAACCGGACCTCCGGCGGTCCGACGAATGATCTCGGAGCAATGCCACCTCAGACAGAACTTTGTTCATGATCCTAAACGGACCAGTCATTCTGTTTGACCATGTGTCCGCTTTGGAAGGAAACGCGGACTAAAATGACTATAAGCGGTAAGCTCTGGTTCTGACCCAACTCCGACATCGGAGTGCAGTGCCGCGGATGGCAGCTATGAGCCCAAAGCGGACATTCACCCGATTGTTCCAGACAGCAACAATGCGCCATAAATCGCCGTAGCAGAATTCTTATCGCATGAGTGAATGCCCCCTTTCGGACGTTTCAATCGACCTGCGACGATGTCCGTTTGCAGCTGAAAGCTGCCATGATTCTGACGGGCACTGATGGCTCATTGCGGGCTTTGTTACTTGTGTTCGCCATTTTGGACACTCAACATGAAACCGCTAATCTCTATAATTGTACCGCTGGGTGGCGCATAGGATGGGAGCTTTACAATGGCAGCCCCTTGAGCCAGATTATGAACAAGGAACAGGATCAAGATTTCAGACACAGGCCAGCGTTACCGAAGCCTTTTCCTATTGCAGGAAACCTTGATCGGAGAAGGTGAGGCACAGGTTCGAGAAGCTTGCGGCTTGCAATATGGACCTTGTTCGATGGGAGGTTGTACCCGACGGCATGCACCTTCGTGCAGTTGAAACGCCGCAAATTTTTGGCGCCCTCCTAAACAAGACTTTTCGAAGTTTCTTCTTGATGACCAGAAATAAGACAACAGCATTTTTTATCTACTCTGCGCTGACAGCCATCGTGGCGAGTGAAGCCTCGGCTACTGGCGATGGAGAAGGCGAGTGGCGCAAGTACTCCCGGGAATTGAATGGCGATGTCTATTTTTTTGATAGTTCACGCGTGAAAAGGATCAAAAATTTACATAGAGTTTGGAGCAGGGTCCGGTACAAAACGTCCGTCATGGGGGCATCAAGTTATCAAAGTCTATTGGAAATCGACTGCTCTGAACGTACGGAGAGAATATTGCAGAACACATTTTTCTCGGACAAGCACTGGAAAAATCCTGCGATGAACACCGACACGACGGAAAAGCCAAAGCGTCAAATACCGAAGGGCTCAGCGATGGAGCGCCTTTCCGGAATCTTGTGCAATCAATAAAATGTTTTGGTAGCTGAGCCTTCGCCACCGAGATATCGCGCTAAACCTATTCGAAAAAACACCCGCGCCATTTCTGTGGCGCGGGTGTTCATTTTTGCAGAATTACTTCATGCTTTCCGCTGTCACTTTGTATATTTCGCCTGCATCAACAGAAACGTAAAGCGCGTTATCTGGCCCCATGACCAGACCACGAAATCTCTTCGAGAACCCGATAGGCATTCTTGTGATGCCATTGATTCCCAAGCCATCAGGAGTGAGGCTGATCATGTCAATTCTCGAGCCTGGTGGTGTGCCACCAAAACCGATACCCATGATGCCGACCACCAAGCGGCCCTCGTAGATACCCCAGTTGCTACCTTTGAGGAAAGCGGCAGAGCCGGTTCCCTGGGAGAACCCGTTATTGTTCCATGAAGCCGGCATCAAGTCTTTGAAGCGAGTGTCGCTCATTGGGGTGTACGCAGCACGCACCGCGGGGTCCATTCCCTCTTTCTGATTTGGCTCGTAGCCACAGTACTGGTCCGGGCACTCACCTCTGCCGCCTGTGTTCTGCGCGGGGTCCCAACCGGCATTGCCGCCATTGACAAGAGCGGTGATTTCATCGTTATGCCACGGGCCATGTTCAGCCGTGAACGCTTTGCCGTCGCTTGGGCGGAAGTCTATGCCCTGAACGTTTCTATGCCCATACGTGTATATGCGCTTGTCAAAGCCTTCGGGCGGATTGTTGTCCGGGTGAGGATTACCGTCCATATCGATCCGCAGAACCTTACCACACAGTAGCTTTGGATCCTGAGGACAAACTCCTCTGTGACGGTCGCCACCAGCTACCCAAAGATAGCCTCCAGGCCCAACGCGAAGTCTGCCGCCATTGTGAGCGCCCGGGTCACCAAAAGGCTGATTGGACTTGAACGGTTTATACTGAATGTCAGTTACGATATCCGTCCGGTCAGAGACGCTCTTGAGGTCATCGCTGACCTTGAACCTCATGACGATGTTGCCGTCGCATCTTTCAAAATTGGTTTTGCAGCCATCGCCGCGATACTTCATCGAAGACGAGTAGAGGTAGAGGATGCGGTTCTTGGCGAAATGCCTATCTGGAACCACGCCAAGCATACCAGCTTGCGCTTCACAAAAAAGGTCATCGCCAGTGGCGGCATAGCCTGAGGACCCTTTCACGCCATACAGTGCATTAACGGTTCCATCTTTGGTTCTGACAGAGAGACCTTTGCATTTTTCGGTGTAGAACATCGTGCCGTCCGGCAGGAAAGCCATGTCCCAGGGATTCTCTAATCCTTTCAAAACAATCGTTGTATTGATCTTAGGTACGTCCATGCCTTCGTGACCGTCTGCCTGGGCAGCCAAAGGCACACCGAAGATCAAGGCAGACGCCAAGGCTCCGGATAAAAAACTACTAGATATTTTTTTCATTTTTCTCTCCCTATTCAACAACGTACTTCGCATCTTTCAGATACACCGCCAAATTTGCAATTTCCTCATCAGTCAATGGCTTGGCCATCGGAATCATGAGGAATGAGTTTGAGCCTTGTTCTATTCCTTTTCTGTAGGCCTCTAATTTGGCAGTCGTATATGAAATCTCTTGGCCAGAAACTTTTGGATAACTGGCTACGCCTTTTCCGGCTGGTCCATGGCAGTTAATACAAGTTTCGTTATATCTGGTTTCCCCTAATGCCTTGTCGGCACTGTACGCAGTTTGAGGAGAGATTAACGCTGTTAAAACCAATAGTGTACCGGAAAATCTCAACAAGATGCGCTCCTCGAAATTAGTAAGTGCTGTAAGTGTTTGAAATAGAGGGAGAAAAATCAGCGCATTTCCCCCCGAAACGAACCAGCAAGCATTGTACGGTGAAAGATTCAGGTAGTTGAGTCAAGGCGCCTCACGATTGTACCTTGGTCCCAAATCGTTTCACCCAGTCGTTGGTGTTAGTTGATACGAGCGTCGAGGTTATATGAATTTTTCAACTCCTGGCCGCTCCCTGAAGTGCTGCCATCCCAACATTTGTTTGTTCTGCATTCAGAAACGGACAAGGGCGTCGGCACTCAGTGATGTCCGGAAACAGCGCAGGGCCGAAGTCCGGCAGATGCAGCCGCATGACCGCTTGGGGGTCAAGAGCGGACATTAGTGCACTGATGTTCCTGGTCGCTTTGTCCGCTTATCACCTGGTGGTTGACCAGCATGAAAAAACCCCGGCGCATGGCCGGGGTTTTGAAACTCGTGTAAGGCTGTGCAGCTTAACGTTTCGAGAACTGGAAGCTGCGGCGGGCCTTGGCCTTGCCGTACTTTTTACGCTCAACGACACGCGAGTCACGGGTCAGGAAGCCGCCGCTCTTGAGAGCGGGGCGAAGCGCCGGTTCAAAATAGGTCAGTGCCTTGGAGATGCCGTGACGCACTGCACCGGCCTGGCCGGACAGACCGCCGCCGCCAACCGTGCAGACGATGTCGAACTCGTCCTTGCGTTCACACGCTTCCAGCGGCTGCTGGATGATCATGCGCAGGGTAGGGCGGGCGAAATAGGTTTCGATTTCACGGCCATTGACGGTGATCTTGCCGTTGCCGCGTTTGATCCAGACGCGGGCGACCGCGTCCTTGCGCTTGCCGGTCGCGTAGGAGCGGCCCAGGGCATCAATTTTCGGCTCGGCGGGTGCTGCTGCAGCTTCAGGCGTCGCGCCCATTGCTGCGCCGAGGTCTTCCAGTGTGGTGATTTCTTCAGCCATTGCCTTAACCTCTCAGCGAGTTCTTGGGGTTCATGCCCTTGACGTCGACAATCTCGGGTTGCTGTGCTTCATGGGGATGTTCGGTGCCGGCGAAGATGCGCAGGTTCGACAACTGATCGCGGGTCAGCGGACCGCCGGGCATCATGCGCTTGACTGCCAGTTCCAGCACACGCTCGGGGAAACGGCCGTCAAGGACCTTGTCGGCCTTGGCTTCCCTGATGCCGCCGGGATAACCGGTGTGGCGATAATAGGTTTTCTGGGTGCGCTTGTTGCCGGTCAACACGACCTTGTCGGCGTTGATGACAACAACATTGTCACCCATGTCCATATGAGGGGTGAAAGAAGGTTTGTGCTTGCCGCGAAGACGGGTGGCAATAACGGCGGCAAGGCGCCCTACGACCAGACCTTCGGCGTCAATCAAAATCCACTTCTTCTCGATTTCGGATGCCCGAATAGAAAAGGTTTTCATGACTGTCAGTCCTGAGTGATTAATTTATCGATCGGTACTTCGGACCGCGTAGGGACCTGATACCGTGCTGGCGATGGTTTCTACGCTGGTCCGCAGGTGGGGTCAAGCGCATTGTGAATTTCAATATTCAGTCATAATATTGATTTTATTATATAAAATACATGTGGTATTATTTTACCTCATATATTTCCCATGAAATATGTCGCTTCTGAGCTGGCCACGAGCTTGTGGTCAACCTCTGATATGATATCCACGCGCGCCACGGTCAGGGTGCGGCCGTGCTTGATCAGCCGTATTTGCGCCACGATGGGACCTGGCTGTGGTTTGCGCAGGAAAGAAATTGCCAGATTGGTGGTAACCGCAAGACGGGCAGCTTCCTTGTGGTGCGCCAGCAGCAATACATAGATCGAGAAGTCGACCATTTCCATCATGGCCGGCCCGGAAACAGTACCACCGGGGCGCAATTGCTGGTCGCCGGCCAAAAGCCGGACGTGGGCCTCTTCCGGTTCCAGCTTCACCACTTCATAATTTACCCCGTCGCGCAGCGCCTGTGGGAATTCCGCCCTCAAGAACTCGAATACCTCGTCTGCCGACCATTTAAGTGCCATTCACCTGCATCCGCCAAAGCTTGTTCAACTTGTTCACTGGTATCGGGCAAGTCAGGCTTTCTCGTCAATGGCACTTCCCCCACAATCTGCCGTGCCCTACAATCTGCCGTTATGAAGGTCACTGGAAACATTGCTGTTTTGATGGGCTTGGCATTCGTTGTCATGTGTGCCGAGCCTGTGCTGGCGGCAAAGGATCAAACGCGCCTGCCGGAAGCGCAAGGTCCCGCTGCAGCGGGTGGCGGACTGGGCAGTGCACCGTTTGCTCCGTCACCCGGCAACGAACCGCTGCTTCAGCTCACTCCAGATGACCAGGAGGAAACGGACAACGACAATACCAATGCGAACGATGACATCCAGGAGATGGCTCCCGCCATTTCCACTGTGGAAACCGTTGAACTGACACCGGACCTGGCCAAACGGGCAATTGACGGGTTTGTCAAACTCAAGAACACCTACCAGGATACCGATATTGCAGAATATGAATCTCTCGAACAGTTTGTGGCTCAGGCCAAGGAAGGCCCGGCGCTTGAGAAAGACATCAAGAGTTTTGGATTCAAGACAGTCGGTGAATGGAATACAGCAATCACATCAGTGAGTTTTGCCTATGCGGCTTTGTCGGGAACCCATGAAGACGAGATCAGGCAGGAACTGGAAAACATCGAGAAGGAAGTCGATCTCGACCAGCAAATGAAAACATCGCTTGTTGAGGGGCTGAAATCCATGTTGCCGTCTGACAACAACAAGAAAATTGTCGCCGATCTCAACAAGCAAAAAGTCTGGGCCGAGAAGTTGAAACTGCTTGAAGAAACCGAAAATGAGGCTGACCACTAATGAACCAGGCACCATTGTTGTCCGCTGAAAATGCCGGCCGCATCCTGCGGCTGACGCTGATGCGCGGGTCACAGCGCAATCCGCTGTCTACCGCCATGCTGGATGCCATGATGGCCGCGCTCGTGGCAGCCGCATCCGACAAATCGGTCCGCGCCATTGTCATTGCAGGTGAAGCGCCGGGCTTTTGCGGCGGCCATGATCTGAAAGAAATGACATCGCATCGTTCAGACACTGATGGCGGGCGGGCATTCTACGAGGCGCTGTTTGCACGTTGCTCTGAGATGATGCAGATGATCGTCGCGCACCCCAAGATCGTCATCGCGGAAGTAAACGGCATTGCCACGGCTGCAGGCTGCCAGCTGGTTGCAGCTTGTGACATGGCGGTTGCAGGTGCGTCTGCCCGGTTTGGTGTCAACGGGATAAATTCAGGCTTGTTCTGTTCCACGCCGATGGTTGCCCTGTCGCGCAATATCGGCCGCAAGCGTGCCATGGAACTGTTGACCACGGGCGCGCTCATGAATGCGGATGAAGCGATGGCAGCAGGCATCGTCAACCAGGTATGCGCCGATGATGATCTGGCGACGGTTACCGGACAACTCGCTGCAAAACTGGTGGAACGCTCCCCGGCGGTACTGGCACTGGGCAAGAAGGCGTTTTACGAACAGCTTGAGATGCCGCTGGATCAGGCTTACCGGCATACCTCGAAGGTTATCGTCGACAACATGATGATGAAGGATGCTCAGGAAGGCATCGGCGCGTTTCTGGAAAAACGCAAACCGGAATGGAGCGACGAATGATCGGCCTTGAACCGCGCATCTCCATTGTGACGCTCGGCGTGGATGACATGAAACGGGCCAGGGAGTTCTACGAACGCTTGGGCTGGACCGCCGCGGAATCGTCCAACGAAAATGTGACGTTCTTTAATCTGGGCGGCATGATCTTTGGCCTGTATGGTCGCGAGGCGCTTGCCGAAGATGCCCAGGTTGAATTTTCGAAGGCCTCGTTCTCCGGTGTATCACTGGCCCACAACTGCGCCAGCGAAGAGCAGGTTGATGCGGTTATGGCATTTGCCGAAAAAGCCGGGGCGAAGGTTGTCAAACAACCTCAAAAAGTATTCTGGGGTGGGTATTCGGGGTATTTTTCAGACCCGGACGGTCATTTGTGGGAAATTGCCTACAACCCGTTTTTCCCGCTGGATGAAGACGGGCGGATTACCGCACCATGAATCACGACACTTACGAAGCCCCCTACATCCGCAAAATTCTGGAGGATGTCAGAACCATCGCCATTGTCGGGGCATCGTCGAACGAAGCCCGCCCGTCTTTCTTTGTGACCAAGTACCTAATCGACAAGGGTTACAAGGTGTTCCCGCTTAACCCGGGCATGGCGGGCAAGGAAATATGCGGGCGCAAGGTTTATGCCTCATTGAACGATGTGCCGGACACCATCGATATGGTCGATATTTTTCGCAACTCCGCGGTGGCAGCGAGTTTTGTCGACCAGGCGTTGACGCTGGCACCGGTGCCAAAAGTCATCTGGATGCAATTGACGGTGCGCCACGAAGAGGCGGCTGAAAAGGCAGAAGCCGCAGGCGTCCGCGTGGTCATGAACCGGTGCCCGAAAATCGAGTATGGCAAACTGTCGGGCGAATGGGGCTGGGTTGGCGGTAATTCCGGTGTGATATCGTCGAAAAAGCAGTCACTTCACGGGTCCGGCAAGATGCAGAGTCTCGGGATCGTAAAACCGTAGGGCTTCACCTCATACGAGTTTTCGTTCTCTAAAAAGAACAATTGTTTGATTTGCCGTCCTTTGCTAGAACGCTCCCCCTGCACTGAAAGTTACCAAGCGCATCCAAGGAGCATTTCACATGAGCGATCAGCAACCGGGCTTTGACACACTGGCCATTCACGCGGGCGCAAAGCCTGATCCGGCAACCGGCGCACGCGCCACGCCGATCTACCAGACAACATCGTTCGTGTTTGATGATGCCCAGCATGCTGCAGACCTGTTTGCCCTGCGCGCTTTCGGAAATATCTATACCCGGATCATGAACCCGACCCAGGCGGTTCTGGAAGAAAAGGTAGCCGCTCTGGAAGGCGGTACGGCAGCGCTGGCATGCGCATCGGGTCATTCCGCCCAGCTCATTATCTGCCACTCACTGATGATGCCGGGTGACGAGATCGTCTGTGCCCGCCAGCTTTATGGCGGCTCGATCAATGCCTTTAATCACTCGTTCAAGTCGTTCGGCTGGAATGTGGTGTGGGCCGACATCGACGACATCTCTTCGTTCGAAAATGCCATTACGCCGAAAACCAAGGCGATCTTCATTGAATCGATTGCCAATCCGGGTGGCCGTGTCACCGACATGGAAGCGATCGCAGCTGTTGCCAAGAAGGCTCATGTGCCGCTCATCGTCGACAACACGCTGGCCTCGCCCTATCTGTGCCGGCCGATCGAACATGGCGCCAATATCGTGGTGGAATCGCTGACCAAGTTCCTCGGCGGCCACGGCAACTCCATGGGCGGCGTTATTGTCGACGGCGGCAATTTCGACTGGGGCAAGAACAAGGGCCAGTTCCCGATGTTGTCGGAACCCAATGCGTCCTACAACGGCGTCACCATGTATGAGACCTTCGGCAATATCGCTTTTGCGATCACCTGCCGTGTATTGGGACTGCGCGATCTGGGCCCGGCTATTTCACCGTTCAATGCCTTCCAGATACTGACCGGCATGGAAACCCTGTCCCTGCGCATGCAACGCCACTGTGACAATGCGCTGAAAGTGGCCGAGTGGTTGTCCAGTGATCCGCGTGTGTCATGGGTCAGCTATGCGGCACTTCCCGGCGACAAGGATCACGACAACCAGAAGAAATATGCACCGAAGGGGGCAGGGGCGGTATTCACCTTCGGCCTGAAAGGCGGTTATGACGCCGGTGTCGGCACGGTATCAAAGGTCGAACTGCTGTCTCACCTGGCCAATGTCGGTGATACAAGGTCTCTGATCATCCACCCGGCTTCAACCACGCACTCGCAGCTCACGCCGGAACAGCTTGAAAAGGCCGGTGCCGGTGCAGACGTCGTGCGCCTGTCCGTTGGTATCGAAGACGTTGCCGACATTATTGCCGATCTTGATCAGGCAATGAGCTGACACTCAGGTTACCTGCGCCGCAGATGGAACTGCCGTCTGTGGCGCACCACAAACCTCATGCAGGTGCCAGATGCAGGCTGCCAGTACGACAAGGGCGCCGCCCTGGTGGATTAGCCCCAGTGTAATCGGTACGTGAGCCAACAGCGTCCAGATGCCGAAACCGATCTGCGCCAGAACGGTGAGCAGGATCGCCAGAGCTGACATTCGCACGGCCGGGGGATGTTGCTCGCTCATGGCGCGCGCCGCGTGCACCAGTGCCAGTACGGCGATGACATAGGCCATGATCCGGTGTTGAAACTGTACCGTGAGCACATTTTCAAAGAAATTGCGCCAGGCCGGCTCCATTGCCATCAGCCCGCTGGGCACGAACCGGCCATCCATCAGGGGCCAGGTGTTGTGAGACAGGCCGGCATCAAGCCCGGCGACAAACCCGCCCAGTGCCGTTTGCGCAATTATCAGCGCGGTCAGGGCCAGAGCAGACAAGCCCAGATTGACCGTCGAGGCGGGCCTGCGCTTGTCACGGCCAATGCCGAGTGCGGTCCACACGATTGCTGCGAAGATGACTGTTGCCAGTGTCAGGTGAGCGGACAGGCGGTACTGGCTCACATCGGTCCGCTCCACCAGACCCGACATCACCATGTACCAACCAAGTGCGCCCTGCAGGCCTCCCAGGACAAACAGCACCAGTAGCCGCGGCACTTGGGATTTGTGCAACCTGCCGGTCAGCCAGAACAAGACGAACGGCACAAAGAAAGCCACGCCAATGGCACGGCCCAGAAACCGGTGCCCCCACTCCCACCAGTAAATGAACTTGAATTCGTCCAGGCTCATGCCCTTATTGATGAGCTGGTATTCCGGGATCTGGCGGTATTTTTCAAGTGCCTCCAGCCAGTGCGCTTCGCTCAATGGCGGGATGGCGCCCAGCAGTGGTTTCCATTCGGTGATGGACAGGCCCGAATCTGTCAGTCGGGTGGCGCCGCCGACGATCACCATGGCAAATACCATAGCCGCGACAAATACCAGCCACCAGCGTATGTAGGGCAGGGAAGCGAGCTGTTTTTCGGTCAACGCTGTCATGACCTGTGACCTATTGCGTGTCGGGCTATGTTTGAAGGGCGCACAGCGCCGCACCTCAGATCAGATTTTGACGTGCCGGAGTAACTGTGTTGGGTCGATCAGACCGGTGTAGCCGCAGGTTTCAAGGTTGCCGCTGGGGCAATTAACCGTGTCATTGTTGCTCTAGCACACGCAGCCGAATTCTTGGTACATATGGTTTATGAAAGATGACGAACCGGGGTGTACGTCAGTGTGGAGTAGCAGACTAAAGTGAAGCAAAAGATCGAACAGGCGGCGCAGCTGTTCCAGGCGGGACAGCCACGCGAAGCGCTTGAAATGCTGCAACCTGTGACCAGCGAGGCACCGGGCATGATGCGCGGACAAACGCTGTCTGCGCGCTGCTGGCTGGCGCTCGGCCACAGGGACAAGGCGCTCGATCATCTGGCCACAGTTGCCGGCTACGTCGATAGTGCCCCGCGCCCGGCGCTGGCCCGGGCCAATCTTGCACGGTTTTATGCCCTGGCCGATGAGTGGGATAAGGCAACGTCAATTCTCGAAGTGGCCGTGTCCCAGGAGCCGGACAATATTGAACTGAAGGTCAAACATGCCGACATGCTGGCCAATGCAGGACAGTGGCGTGAAGCCTTGATGATCTTTGAAGCGGCGGTCAAGAAGTTCCCGGAAAACGCATCGCTTTTGCGCTCTACAGCGGTTTCGGCCCAGATGAGCAAGCAGAATACCCGGGCCGTAGAACTGTACACTCGCACCATGGCGGCGGGGCTTGTGGACAAGCAGATTTATTCCAACCTGATTGGTGCGCTGATTGAACTGGGCCGCGTCGATGAAGCTCATCGTCATGCAGTTGACTGGTGTGCCGCCATGCCGACAGACATCGAGGCAATGGCCTTCATGGCCCTGCTCGAGGTCGAGGTGGGCAATCATGATGCCGCGGCACGCTGGTTTGATTTTGACCGTTTTGTAAAGGGGCACGCCATAGAGGTTCCGGCAGGTTATGACGACCTGAATGCCTTCAACAAGGCCCTTGAGGCTGTGGTGCTCGGGCATGATCGGCTGGAGACGCCGCCTGAAGATCACCCGACCTGGCACCATCCTGCGCTGCGCATAGGTCCGGATATCAATAATGATCATTCCGGCCCCGTGGGTGAGCTTGAGAAGCAGATGCGCAAGGCCGCCGACAAGTATTTTGCTGACAGTCCCAACGACGACAATCATCCGTTCCTGGCAACCGAGCCGACCGACTATGACATTGTGGCGTGGTCTGCGGTACTGGATGGCGAGGGCAATCAGAAGCCGCATATCCACATGTCAGGTTATCTGTCGGGATGTTATTATGTGACCATTCCCGATGAGGTGTCGGGATCAGGCGCTGACCATGCCGGTGCCTTTGAAATGGGCAGGCCCCCGGAGGAATTGCCGTTCAAGGCAGAATTTCCGGTCGAAACCGTCAAGCCGTATGAAGGCCTGATGCTGCTGTTTCCAGCCTTCATGTATCACGGTACGGTACCGTTCAAGTCGAAGCAGAAACGCATCTGCGTTGCGTTTGACGTGATCCCGAAACAGGCAGCCTGAAGCAGGTTTTACTCAGCCGCCTGACGCGCTGCCATCGCATCCGCCACCACAGCAAGCGCCTGATCGATGATCTCGACGCCGGCACCGTCGCGGCGCGCATCTTCCGACAGGAAACGGCGCCATAGCCTGCCGCCGGGCTGGGCATGAAACAGGCCCATCATGTGCCGGGTGATGCGGGTGATGTAATCCCCTTGTGCCAGACGTTGATCAATGTAGCCGGTCATGGCCTCGGCAGCGTCCATCCGGGTCGCTGCCGGATTTTCAGGTGCACCGAATATTGCCCGATCCACGTCAGCCAGGAGCCAGGGATGCTGGTAGGCCGCGCGGCCCAGCATGACACCATCCACGTGTGTCAGATGTTCTTGCGCGTCTTGCAGCGTTTCGATGCCGCCATTGATCGAGATGTGCAGGTCCGGCCGGGATGCCTTGAGTCGGTAGACCCGATCATAATCCAGCGGCGGCACATCGCGGTTCTGCTTCGGGCTGAGGCCATTGAGCCACGCCTTGCGGGCATGAACGATGAATGTATCGCAACCCGCCGAGGCAACCGTTTCGATGAAGCGGGTAAAATCGGCCTCTGAATCCTGATCATCGATGCCGATACGGCATTTGACGGTCACGGGAACAGCGACGGCTGCGCGCATGGCGTCGACGCCGCGTGCCACCGTGTCCGGTTCCGCCATCAGGCAGGCACCGAAGCGGCCGGACTGCACCCGGTCTGACGGGCAGCCGCAATTGAGGTTGATTTCGTCATAGCCAAGGTCTTCACCAATGCGGGCGGCTTCGGCTAGTTCCGCCGGGTCTGACCCGCCAAGTTGCAGGGCGACGGGATGTTCGCATGCATCGAAACCAAGCAGGTGCTCGCGGTCGCCATGGATGATCGCACCGGTGGTCAGCATTTCCGTATAGAGCAGGGCGCGACGGGTCAGTTGCCGGTGAAACACCCGGCAATGCCGGTCCGTCCAGTCCATCATCGGCGCCACGGACAGCCGCCGCGCATCATTGGCGGATATGTTGACATCATTGCTCATGGCACCGTTCCATACAGAGACAGAATGTATGGTGTCAAATTTCGGATGAAGCCTGCTTCAGCTTGTGAGCCACGAAGTCCTTCGCCATCGAACACGCTTGTTCTCGAGACTTGCCAGTGCCGAGATTGGCGGCAATGGCGCTTGCCAGCATGCAACCGGTGCCGCGCAGGCTGGCTTTCAGTCGAGGCGCTGCGAACTCTGTGGCGGGCATGGTGCTTTGAAACAACCGGTCAATGGACATTTCGCCATCACCGTGACCACCCTTGACCAGCACGGCCGCTGCACCCAGTTCCAGCAGGGTTTTCGCCTGCTGCTCGGGATGCTCACAGCCGGTCAGCATGGCGGCTTCCGGCAGGTTGGGTGTGATCAGCGTGCACAGCGGCAACAGATGTGTCTTGATCGCGGCGACACCTTCGGGGTCGAGCAATGACGTGCCTGAAGACGAGACCAGCACCGGGTCGATGACCAACGGGACTGTTGCAAAGCGAGCCAGGATTTCGGCGACCGCGACGACAGTTTCACCTGAATGCAACATTCCTGTCTTGATGGCGTCGACCGGCCCGGTTGCAAGCGCTGACGACAGTTGTTGTACGACGTGATCCGGTGGGACAGCGGCAACCGCGCGAACCGCCTGATCGGTCTGCGCGGTGACAGCGGTTATCACGGGCCTTGCCTCACATTGCAATTCGGTGAGTGTGGTGATGTCGCGGGACAGGCCCGCGCCGCCGCTGGAGTCCGTGCCGCCAATTACAATGAGCACCGGTTTCATACCGCTAGCCCAACGCGATCAGGGAGATGTCGATGCAACCAGCCTGGCGCAGGCGAAGACCGGCATTCCAGGCTCGAAGACCTGAGCGGCAGCACAGGATTGCCCGACGATTGCGGGCGTCATCGGCAAGGGTTTCTATGTCATCTGCCGTTGTACGACAGGCTCCGGTGGTGACGGTGGCGGGCGCTTCGTCAATGCTGCGGAGGTCAACCACAAAGTCACTGTCGGAGATGTCCTCGACGGAGACGAAACCAAACCCGTCATCTGGTTCTTGAGCATTGCCAAACGAGAACGAGGAGGTTGTGAACTGGCGCAGGTCGAGGCTGATCATGCGGCCCAGGGGTGAGGGTTCCAGGCCAAGCAGGTAACTCAGGGCCATCTGAGCCTGCAGGGATCCGAGAATGCCTACAGCAGGTCCGCTGACACCGGCTGTGGCACAGTTGGCGGCAGATTGCGGCAAGTCAGGAAACACGGCCCTGACGCTGGGGGCGCGGCCACCGCAGAAACCACCGGCATAACCGGCAAAGCTCAGCACTGATGCTGACACAAATGCCTGTCCGGATGTCTGGCAATGGTCCGACAGGGTATAGGTTACGGCAAAGCTGTCAGCGGCATCTATGACAATGTCAGCGTCCCTGCACAACGATGCAGTGTTTGCCGGTTCAAGCCGGAGAACCTCTGCCAGGACTTCAATCTCCGGGTTGTAGGCAGCCAGCGTGCGTCGGGCGGTTGCTGCCTTGGCCTGGCCAATGTCTGCCATGGTGTAGAGCGGCTGGCGATGCAGGTTGCTTACTTCCACCATATCCGCATCGACAATCCTGATGCTGCCGACACCGGCCCCGGCCAGGTAGCTCAGCACCGGACAGCCAAGGCCGCCGGCGCCGACGACCAGAACACGGGCGTCGGCCAGCCGAGCCTGACCGGTTGTGCCGATTTCCGGCAACACCATCTGGCGGGCATAACGGCTCATCAGGCGCGGCTCCGCGTTGCGGCAAGCCATTCATGCGTGCGGGCTTCCGGATCGGCGTTGAGCGTGATGTCGGTAACCACGGCGGCGCAATCGGCACCTGCTGCGAACACGCCGGGCAGGCGGTCCGGGTTCAGTCCACCGATGCCGACAAGCGGGCGGTCTCCGATCAGTTCCTTCCACTCACCCAGCTTGTCGAGCCCCTGCGGTGCCCACGGCATCTTCTTCAGGATGGTCTGGTAGACCGGTCCAAGTGCCACATAGTCAGGATCGTGCGACAAGGCACGTTCCAGTTCTGCATGATCGTGGGTGGATAGTCCCAGCCGGATACCGGCCCTGCGAATGGCCTTGAAATCTGCTGTGTCCATGTCGCCCTGGCCCAGATGGACGTAGTCGCAATCAAGGTCAATGGCCGCCTGCCAGTAGTCGTTTACGACAAGCTGGCAGTGGTGTTTCGCACATACGGTTTTAGCACGCCGGATCTCGTCGCGAACGGTCGCGTCGTCCATGTCCTTGCAGCGCAGTTGCGCCAGCCTGACACCGAGCGGCACCAACCGCTCAATCCATGCGGAGTTGTCGACGATGAGGTAGAAAGGGTCGAGCTTGCGCGTCATCCGAGGCTGGCCTTTCCAAGTACAGGTGTGGACGGGCTGGCCATGTCACGGGCTTCCATCGGATCAGCGCTGCGGGCGGTCAGACCGGCCTCGACGGCCTGCGCGAATGCGCGGGCCATGGCCACGGGGTCACCGGCCCTGGCGACAGCCGTGTTCAGCAACACGGCATCAAAACCCAGTTCCATGGCATGGGCAGCGTGTGACGGCAGGCCGATCCCGGCATCAATGATCATCGGCACATCGGCAAAGTGCGCCCGGAGGGTGCGCAGGCCATAGACATTGTTGAGGCCAAGACCGGTGCCGATGGGCGCTCCCCAGGGCATCAGAACCTTGCATCCGGCTTGCAGAAGGTGTTCCGCCACGATCAGGTCTGCGGTGGTGTAGGGGAACACTTCGAAACCGTCTTCGCTCAGCACGCGTGCGGCTTCAACCAAGTCAAAAACGTTGGGGCATAATGTGTCATTGTCACCGATGACTTCAAGTTTGATCCAGTTGGTGTCGAATACTTCACGCGCCATCTGCGCTGTGGTGACGGCCTCTTTCACCGTGTGGCACCCAGCGGTGTTGGGCAGGACGCGTACACCCATGTCACGGATCAGGGTCCAGAATGCCTGGCCGTGCTGATCGCCGCCTGCCTCACGACGCAGCGATACGGTGACGATCTCTGCACGTGATGCCTCTACCGCATCACCCAGGACGGCAGGCGAGGGATACTGCGCCGTGCCCAGCAGAAGGCGGGAGGTAATATCGACACCGTAGACGCGCACCGGATCAGCCTCCCTGCATTGGGGCCAGGATTTCCACCCGATCGCCGTTGCCCAGGCTTGTCGAGGCACGCGCAGGTGCAGGCACGAATTCACCGTTCAGTGCTGTTGCCACACGCGCTTCACCATAGCCAAGTTCGCCAAGCACTGCGTCGAGCAGCGTGGCCGCCACCTCAAGCGATTGACCGTTCACGATGATCTTCATCCATCAACTCCGGTTTGTAGCCAGGACTGTTTATGGCGTCGGCTGCCATGCGTGCGCACGCCGGTGCCAGCAGGAAGCCATGCCGGAACAAGCCGTTCACATGCAGTGTGCGGCCGTGCCAGCGCAGTCTGGGCAGGTTGTCGGGGAAGGCCGGACGCACCTCGGCTCCGGTTTCAATGATTTCCGCCTCGGCAAAGGCGGGATGCACGGCGTAAGCTGCATTGAGCAGATCAACCATGCCACGCGCGGTAATGCGGCCGCGATCCTCGGCTTCAATCTGGGTGGCGCCGACCATGAAATGACCCTCACCACGCGGTACGAGATAGACCGGCAGACGGGGGTGCAGCAACCGGACGGGGCGTGAAAATTCGACCCCCTTTACCTTCAGCACCAGCATTTCGCCTTTCACACCGCGCAGGTCACCCAGCACGTCACGTGCGGCAAATCCGCGTGTGTCCACAATCACCGAAGCGCTGATCTTTTGATCTTCAAGGGCTTTGCCATAGGTGATGGTCACACCCGATCCGGTCAGTCTCGCAGTCAGCGCGGCAATCGCCTTGCGCGGGTCCAGATGCGCCTCCCTGTCGAAGAACAAGGCTTGCCGGAAGCGGCCTTCAAGATCCGGTTCAAGTTTCGCCAGGCCAGCTGCATCAATGGATTGATGCGTCTGTGTCCGCCGGGCAAAGCGGGCAAGCTCGCCAGTGTCACGGGATGGCGCCACGACAAGTGAGCCGTGTTCAATAACGTCCGGCACATGCCGGCGCCACCAGCCAATAGCCTCCTGGCCAAGGCGTACGACAGGTTCTTCTGCCGTATCGCCTTCGCACCAGGGTGCCAGCATGCCGCCGGCATACCAGGAGCAGGTGTCGCGACCAAAGCTGTCGGCCCGGTCGATGACCTCCACCTTGCAGCCGTGTTCAACAAGTTCTGTGGCGACGGTGAGGCCGGCAACGCCGGCCCCGACCACGGTGACGTTCATGGTCCGGCTACTCCGCAGGCTCGGCGGTTTCGTCGACCGGCATGTAAAGATCGCCACCTTCGCGATACTTCAGTGCCATTGCTTCCATGCCTTCCTTTTGCGCCTCGGCACGAATGTCGTGGCTGATGCGCATGGAACAGAATTTCGGCCCGCACATGGAGCAGAAATGCGCCACCTTGTGGGCTTCCTTCGGCAAGGTCTGGTCATGGAAGTCACGCGCTGTTTCCGGATCGAGCGCCAGGTTGAACTGGTCTTCCCAGCGGAACTCGAAGCGGGCGCGTGACAAGGCGTCATCGCGTACCTGCGCGGCCGGATGACCCTTGGCAAGATCGGCCGCATGAGCGGCGATCTTGTAGGTGATCACGCCGGTTTTCACGTCGTCACGGTCCGGCAGGCCAAGATGTTCCTTTGGCGTGACATAGCAAAGCATTGCCGTGCCATACCAGCCGATCATGGCAGCGCCGATGCCCGACGTGATGTGGTCATAGCCCGGTGCAATGTCTGTGGTGAGGGGGCCAAGCGTATAGAACGGCGCTTCGCCGCAGACTTCCAGCTGCTTGTCCATGTTTTCCTTGATCTTGTGCATTGGTACGTGTCCGGGGCCTTCGATCATCACCTGGCAATCTTTCTTCCAGGCGATCTGGGCCAGTTCGCCCAGGGTTTCCAGCTCGGCAAACTGGGCTGCGTCATTGGCATCGGCAATGCAGCCCGGGCGCAGGCCATCACCCAACGAGAAGGTCACGTCATAGGCCCGCATGATGTCGCAGATGTCTTCAAAGTGCTCGTACAGGAAACTTTCCTTGTGATGGTGCAGGCACCATTTTGCCATGATCGACCCGCCGCGCGACACGATGCCGGTGGTGCGGTTTACCGTCAGCGGCACATAATGCAGCCGGATGCCCGCATGGATGGTGAAATAGTCGACGCCCTGTTCGGCCTGTTCGATCAGCGTGTCGCGATACACCTCCCAGGTCAGGTCTTCGGCGATGCCGTTGACCTTTTCCAGCGCCTGGTAGATCGGCACAGTGCCGATCGGCGATGCCGAATTGCGGATGATCCATTCGCGGATATTGTGGATGTTGCGGCCTGTCGACAGGTCCATGACATTGTCGGCGCCCCAGCGGGTGGCCCACACCATCTTTTCAACCTCTTCCTCCATGGAAGAGGTGACGGCGGAGTTGCCGATATTGGCGTTGATCTTGACCAGGAAATTGCGGCCGATGATCATCGGTTCGACTTCAGGATGGTTGATGTTTGCCGGAATGACAGCGCGCCCGCGAGCCACTTCATCACGGACAAACTCAGGTGTCACATGATCGGGGATCGACGCACCGAAACTCTCGCCATCACGTTCCCGTTTTTCCATCGCAGCCTCGCGGCCGAGGTTTTCGCGGATGGCGATGAATTCCATCTCCGGGGTGATGATGCCGGCTCTTGCATAGGCGAGCTGTGAAACGGCCTTGCCGTCTTTGGCCTTGAACGGCTGGTTGCGGACCGGGAATTCAGGTGTCAGCTTGTCACCGGTGACAAAGCCGTTGTCTTCCGGTTTTATATGACGACCCTCATAGCGTTCCACATCACCGACTGTTTCAAGCCATGTCTCGCGATGGCGGCTCAGGCCCTTGGCGATATCGATCTTGACGTTCGGGTCCGTGTAGGGACCGGAACTGTCATAGACGGTAACCGGTTGCTCACCGGATGTCGGATGGACGGAAATTTCGCGCATCGGCACACGGACATACGGATGCAGTGTGCCTGCCTTGTAAACCTTGCGCGAGGCAGGCAACGGGCCTTCGGTAACTGTAGGTGTAATGGCGTTCATTCTGGGCTCTCCCTGATCGGTTGAAGACCCAGTTCACGGTTCGGGAGAGGGGTTTGGTACCGGGTATGAGGGACCTCGCGTGGTCCCTGGCCGGTGTCAGCATCCCTCCGCCAGCGTTAACTGGATCAGGTTCGAAGGGTCGCCGTACTGATGCGTGAAACATCTTACCGGCCTCTCAGCTCCTTTACGCGGAGCTCCCCTGGCTACGTTTCAACAGATGGACCTGCGTGCCGGACATGTCAAGTGGGCGAGAGCGGGATGATTGCTGGTTGTTTTGACCAACAATCATAAACCTGATCGTTTCCAGAGTGTTATTGGAAATCGGGTTCAGTTGAACCCGATTTGTAATGCTGGATAACTTCTGCCGAACATGTATGCACACCAACAAATTGCATTCTTGTGAAATTGCTGCCAACATTATGTCAAACAGCTTCGTGCTCAATGGGTCCTGAAAATGTCAGACAAACCAGTGCCACTGAAAACTCCCGCCAATCAGCCATACCGGCTGGATGATCAGGTGGGGTTTTTGTTGCGCCGGGCGCAGCAGCGGCACCTGTCGATTTTTTCCGAACAGATCCCCGATTTCACACCGACCCAGTTTGCCGCCATGGCCAAACTGTATGAAACAGGTGCGCTGTCGCAAAACGAACTTGGCCGGCAGGCAGCCATGGATGCTGCCACCATCAAGGGTGTGATTGACCGTTTGCGCAAACGCGGTCTGATCTCGACACGGCGTGATGACCGCGATCAGCGCCGCATCTATCTCGATCTGACGGTGGAGGGCCGCAACCAGTATCTTACCCAGGTTGCAAAAGCCGCAAACATAACGGCGCGCACGGTGTCATTCCTCAGTGACGCAGAACATGCACAGCTGATCTCCCTGTTGAAAAAACTGGTTTAATTCGGAAAGCAAATCCCATGACTGCAGCAGCAAAACTTGTCATCCAGAATATCGGACTCATACTATCGGGCAAGATCGAACAGCCGATCCTGGATGGTGACTGCATTGTCGCGCTTGATGGCAGGATTTCCCAGATCGGCTACGCCAGGGACCTTGATCTCGACAATGCCGACACCCTGATTGATGCCCACGGCACGTGCGTTTCACCGGGACTTATCGATAGTCACGTGCATCCGGTGATTGGTGATTACACGCCGCGCCAGCAACAGTTGAACTGGATCGACAGCACGTTGCACGGTGGCGTCACCTGTATGATTTCAGCCGGTGAGGTGCATGCGCCAGGCCGGCCAAAGGACATTGTCGGCCTGAAAGCCATGGCGATCGCGGCACAGCGTTGGTACGAGAATTTTCGCCCCTCCGGCGTCAAAGTGCTGGCCGGTGCGCCGGTCATCGAACAAGGCATGGTTGAGGAAGATTTCAAGGATCTTGCCGATGCCGGTGTGAAACTGCTGGGCGAAGTGGGTCTCGGCACGGTCAAAGCTGGCGAGACCGCAAAGGAAATGGTTGCCTGGGCGCGCAAATACGGCATTCAGTCGACCATTCATACCGGGGGTCCCTCCATTCCCGGATCGGGTCTGATCGACAAGGACGTGGTGCTGGAAGCAGATGCCGACATCATCGGTCACATCAACGGCGGCCATACGGCACTGCCGGACAACCAGATTACCTGCCTGTGTGAGAGCTGCCTGCGCGGCATCGAGATTGTTCACAATGGCAATGAGCGGGCCGGCCTGCTTGCCATGCGCACCGCGTTCGAACTGAAACAGCCGGAGCGCATTATCCTGGGCACGGATGGGCCTGCCGGATCCGGCGCGCAGCCGCTCGGAATCCTGCGCATGATAGCGATGCTTTCAAGCCTTGGGGATGTACCTGCGGAAATCGCCTGGTGCTTTGGTACCGGCAATACTGCGCGCATGCGGGATCTGGACTGCGGCATTATTGAAGCGGGCAAGTCGGCTGACATGATTATCGTCGACCGGGCCCAGCACGCGCCGGGCAAGGACATGCTGGACTCGATCCGGCAGGGCAATCTGCCGGGCGTCGGCATGACCATCATTGATGGTGTCGTTCGCTCGCACCGGTCTCGCAACACGCCGCCTGCCGAAACTTTGCCGGAACTGGTCAAGGCGCCACCGGCCGCGGCCGCGGGCGGGCACTAAACCGATGCGAGTTCCGATAACAACAGTTCAGCTGATGATGTTGAAAACGGCATAGACAACAACTGCTAGTGCAACAGCGATGCCGGCAATGATGCCATAAGCGCCCCTGGTCAGGTCGGCGATGACCTTCTTGATCGCGGCGCGGTCGTTTACATTGGGGAACTCACCTGCTGGTACCGGCACATCGAGAAACTTGCATAGCAGACCCCAGCCCTGATCAGCGGTAAATATCAAAAGCCGGTCAGCCGGGACTGCGGCCTTTACGTCCTCAATATGCTGGTTGTAATGGGCAACGGCACTGGCCCGATCATCCATGGTGGCTTTGTGCGAGCGTTGCCATATCAATTTACGTGACATGTTGCCGAACTTCCGGCCAAACGGGGTAAACCATTCAATCAGTTTGAACTGCCAGAGATTTTCGGTGAAGTAGATTGTATCAATGGTGCTGTTGTACCACGCTTCTGCACCTTTGGGATGCAAGGTCAACAATACTTTGGCATCGGGGTAAGCTTCTGTCAGTTCGCGCCATACACAGGCGGCCGGATTGTCAACTGCGGCAGTGTAATTTCTGAAAACATTCTCCCAGTCGTGCTGAGTACCAGCCGGTGAGTTGGCCACCTCGTTCCAGAAATCCAGATGGGTCTTGTTGGCCGGGTTTTCGAGAACCTCGAACATGTGATAGCAAGGGAAACCCAATTGATTGAGAGCAGTGAAAGTCGACATTGTTCCTGTGCGGCCAAAGCCTGCACCGATAATCTTCAGAGCCATTTTTGCCGTCCTTGCTGCAATCGTCATTTGTAGCCAACGGCAACTTTATTCAACTTACCGATCAAATGATACGTGCAAAAACCTTTTGCCTAACGTGCGTCAAATGTGCGTCAATTGCTCCTTGTTGCAGGCCTGAATGAGGCTTACAAGGACGATCCTTGTCAGACATGTGGTCAGATCAATTGCAGTAACGGGAACTTTGTCATGAGTGCTAATCCTTCGGTGGTCGATCCTGATGGTCTGATGGAGTTCTCGGTGGTTTTCACCGACCGGTCCCTGAACCACATGTCCGCTGCCTTTCGCAAAGTCATGACCGACATTTCCGGACTGTTGAAGGACGTCTACAATGCTGATGCCTCCGTCATCGTCCCCGGTGGCGGTACCTATGCCATGGAGGCGGTTGCGCGCCAGTTTGCGACTGACCGCAAGGCGCTGGTTATTCGCAATGGCTGGTTTTCCTATCGCTGGACCCAGATATTCGATGCGGGCAGCATTCCCGAAGAGCAGATTGTGCTGAAGGCGCGTGCCGTGGGCAATGAGCTTCCGGCGCCTTATGCACCGTGTCCGATTGATGAAGTGGTCAAGTCCATTCGCGAGCAGCGCCCCGACGTGGTGTTTGCGCCGCATGTGGAAACCTCATCGGGTATCATGCTGCCGGACGACTACATGAAGGCCGTGGCAGACGCAGCCCATGAGGTCGGCGCGCTGTTCGTACTCGATTGCGTGGCATCGGGAACCGTCTGGGTCGACATGAAGGCCGTCGGTGTCGATGTCCTGATCTCCGCGCCGCAAAAAGGCTGGAGTGCGTCTCCGTCAGCCGGCCTGGTGATGTTAAGTGAACTCGGACTGGCCATGCTGCAGGAGACCAGGAGCAGCAGTTTTGCTGTTGATCTCGGCAAGTGGCATCAGATCATGCAGGCTTATGAAAACGGCGGCCATGCCTATCACTCGACGATGCCGACGGATGCTTTGACCGGATTTCGCGATACCATGTTGGAGACCCAGGCTCTCGGGTTTGACAAACTGCGCGACCAGCAGCTGGAACTGGGACACGGTGTCCGAAAACTGCTGGCGGAACGCGGGTTCAAGAGCGTTGCCGCTGCCGGGTTTGAAGCGCCTGGTGTCGTGGTCAGCTATACAGATGACCCTGATATCCAGAACGGCAAGAAATTTGTCGAACACGGCATGCAGATTGCTGCAGGCGTACCCCTGATGGTTGATGAACCGGAAGGCTTCTCGACTTTCCGCCTGGGTCTGTTCGGTCTCGATAAGCTGGAAGACACAGACGCTGCCATTGGCAGGCTCGATGCGGTTTTATCCAAAGTGAGCCCGGCGTGACGGCGCTGTCCGGCACGGATATCAAAGCGCCGTAATTTTGACCGCTTACGCCAACAGGACCGGGCCGCTCTGCATCCGGAAAGCCGCCATTGACCTTAGGCTCGTCAAATGATCCTCGATATAAACGTTCACCTCCATTATCGCCTCGCGCAACCGACTGATCTGCTGTTGCACATAGAAGCCGCCGATGGCGCGGGACAGCGGCTTGTGAGCGCCAATATCGACCTGAGCGAAACCGAGTACTTTTCCCGTATTGCGGCTGAGGACAGCCTGGGTGAGCGTATATGGTTGCGCAGTGACGGTGATTTTTTGTGTGACTACTCAGCCAGAATGGACGTCCAGCGTCCTGTGCCGGAGATCGGGTCTCTGGATGGTGTGGCACCACATCTTCTGCCGGCAGGTGCCGTGAGGTACCTGATGCCGTCGCGGTATTGCCCGAGCGACGAGTTACAGTCGTTTGTCTCGGCAGAGTTCGGGCAGCTTTCCGGCGGTGCCCGTATTGTGGCCATGCGAGACTGGATTGGTGACAAGTTTCAGTATGTCCCGGGCTCGAGCACAGGCCAGACCACGGCACTGGATACGTTCGTGCAGCGACAGGGGATATGCCGCGACTTTGCCCACGTGATGATCTGCCTTGCGCGGGCTTCTGCCATACCGGCCCGGTTTGCCAGTGTTTATGCACCAGACGTCACGCCTGCGGACTTCCATGCCATGGCAGAGGTGTTTCTGGATGGTGCCTGGCATCTGGTAGATGCCACGGGAATGGCACAGGCGGACGCAACTGCCGTCATCGGCGTCGGGCTTGATGCCGCAGAAGTTGCATTTTTGAGCAGTTACGGTCCGATGCAGTTGATCGCTCAATCCGTTGGCGTGTCTGTCACCAAGGATTGAGTCAGACAGGCTGCGCTGCACCGGAATCTGAAGCCTCGGCTTCTGCCATGAGCCATTCACGGAACGCCTTGACCTTGGGCCGTTTCAGGCTGGCTTCGGGACACACCATGTAATAGGCGTACTCGCCGGGGAGGGCGAAATCGAATGGTTTTACCAGGCGGCCCGCCGCAAGGGCGTTCTGTACCAGAACACTGCGCGCCAACGCGACACCGTCGCCCTGCTCGGCGGCCAGGAGAACCAGATTCGAATGCTGATAACCGGGGCCTTTGCTTGAATCGATGGCATCCTCACCCGTTGCCATCAACCACATCCGCCAGTCGACGCGCAGGTCGTCATGCAACAAGGTATGGTTCTTCAGATCTGCCGGGCAGGACAGGGGAGGTCCCGATTGTATCAATGACGGCGCGCACACCGGAAACACTTCCTCCGTCATTAATCGCTCGACACTCAAACCGGGCCAGTTCCCGACACCGTAGCGAATTGCCATGTCCATGTTCACCCGGTCAAAATCGATACTTTCATCCGACGTTGAGATGCGGACATCGATGTCCGGATTTGATCTTCGGAAGCGGCCAAGTTTGGGCACCAGCCAGGTCGCGGCAAACGAATCCATGGTTGTAACCGTCAGCACGCCGGATTGATCCTGATGATGCAGTCTGTCGACGGCAGATGCCATTATGTCGAGTGCTTCGCTGACTGCCGGAAACAGCGCCTGACCGGCCGGTGTCAATATCAGGGCACGGTTCAGGCGCTTGAACACCGGCATCCCCAGATGTTCCTCCAGTGCCTTGATCTGATGGCTCACCGCTGCCTGTGTCACATGCAGTTCTTCTGCTGCAAGAGTGAAACTCAAGTGTCGCGCAGCCGCTTCAAAGGCGCGCATTGCATTCAGGGATGGTAATCGTCTGGCCATGATGGTTTGATAAGAAAAATTAACTCACAAATCAACCATATATCTGACAAAAAGCGATATTTTGCGGTGAATTTGTCATAAATTGGACCGCTCTGAGAATGTAATATTATATTTTCTAATCCGATATGCAATTAAGATCGTTTGTCGGCTGATCACTGGTTTTGTATAAATGCTCCCACATTAACCCGACCCATTCGGTCCCTGGATCGCCATGGGAAACCACAAAACCGGAGCATTATCATGAAGACTTCATCGTACAGCAGACTCCCCAGAATATCTGTTTCCGAACCTGCTTCTGATGCACTTTCGTGGACGGCAACTGTGCGCCACTGGTCTGGCATAACGTTCGACAAATTGGCCCAGTGGCAGGATCGCGCAACCCAGCGCAGGCAGTTGAATGAGTTGGACGATCGCCAATTGGCCGATATCGGTGTGACCCGCATTGATGCCGGTCATGAGAGCGCTAAGCCATTCTGGAAGGCCTGACGATCCTGACTTCCCTTTTTTGAACACCTGCGCGAGCGCCCATGCGGGCCGCCGCCACACCGGAGTATTGACCATGACTGATATCCATCATCCGTCTCACCTGTTGCTGCGGGCCGATGACCCGCAGGCCAATCCAACCTGGACAACCATCATCGGTGCGCTGATCGCCATACTGCTCGTCATCGGCGCCGCTCATCTGGGCGAGCAGGCCACCGGCGATGCCAACCATGTTCAAAGCACCGAAGATGGCAAGGCCAAGCTGGACGGTCGCGGTAAATGGATAGGCTATATGTAACTTTTCTCAGATGCCGCTGCGGCATTTGCCCGGCCGGTACCGATGATCAAGACAGTCTCTTCACCCGGACTTTCAGTTCACCACCACCGGTCGGGCATCAGCAACACATCACGTGACAGGTCGTTCACATCGCGCAGGCCGCACAGGGCCATGGTGGTGTCGAGTTCCTTCTGGATGATGTCCAGTGCCGTGGTGACGCCCTGCTCACCCATGGCGCCCAGGCCATACAGGAAGGCGCGCCCGATATAGGTACCGGCGGCACCCAGCGCCTTTGCCTTCAAGACGTCCTGACCGGTGCGGATGCCGCCATCCATGTGAACTTCAATCTTGTCGCCGACCGCATCAATGATGGCCGGCAATGCCGAGATGGACGACAGGGCACCATCCAGCTGACGCCCGCCATGGTTGGAGACAATCAGCGCGTCTGCGCCAACCTTCAGAGCCATTTTCGCGTCTTCAGGGTCGATAATGCCTTTCAGGATAATCTTGCCGCCCCAGCGCTTCTTGATCCACTCCAGATCTTTCCAGTTGAGCTTGGGGTCAAACTGCTCGTTGGCCCAGCTGTTGAGTGATGATATGTCATCGACACCCTTGGCATGGCCGACAATGTTGCGGAAGGTGCGACGGCTGGTGCCCAGCATACCCAGTCCCCAACGGGGTTTGGTCGCCATATTGATCATGTTGGGAATGGTCAGTTTCGGTGGGGCGCTCAAACCGTTCTTGAGGTCCTTGTGGCGCTGACCCAGTAATTGCAGATCGACCGTCAGGACAAGGGCAGAGCATCCCGCTGCCTTGGCCCGGTCAATCACGTTTTCCGAAAATTCCCGATCCCGCATGACATAGAGCTGGAACCAGAACGGTTTGGACGTGTGCTCCGCGACGTCCTCGATCGAACAGATGGACATGGTGGAAAGCGTAAACGGCACTCCGAATTTTTCGGCCGCCTTGGCGCCCAGAATCTCCCCGTCGGCGTGCTGCATGCCGGTTAGCCCGGTTGGTGCAATGGCGACCGGCATGGTCACGTCCTCGCCGATCATTTTGGTTTTGGTGGTGCGGTTGTCCATGTCCACCGCGACGCGCTGGCGCAATTTGATTTTGGAAAAATCGCTTTCGTTGGCCCGGTAGGTTCCTTCCGTGTATGAGCCGGAATCTGCATAATCGTAAAACATGCGCGGAACCCGGCGTTCAGCGAGCACGCGCAAGTCTTCAATACAGGTAATGATCGGCATGGTTACTCCGGCGTCAGCTACATGGATGGTCAGATTGGTAAAATAAACTGACCGGAAAATCCAGTGTCAACAACCGCCGTTGCCATTCAGCGTCAGGCCCGGCAACTGCGAGAACCAGTCAGCAGGCACGTCACATCAACTAGCTGTCTGCGACAGTTGTCCGTTCGCGAAGTTGGACATATCGCTGCATGGCCTTGCCGAAGGCCTGGAACAGCCGGACCGAGTCCGGATTGTCCTTTGCCCGGTATTCCGGGTGCCACTGCACCGCCAGCACGAAATTGTCGTTATCATCAGCAGTGGTGACAGCCTCGATAACGCCGTCGGGCGCGCGCGCCATGACCTTCAGACCGCTGCCCAGTTTGGCAATGGCCTGACGGTGAACCGTATTCACAATCGTGCCCGACTTCTTCAGAATGGAGTGCAGCATGCTGGCCGGCTCAATGGCAATCGGATGGGCCGGGCCGTAACGCACTTCAATATCGTCGCTGTCTGGTGCGCGGTGATCGAGATGGCCGGATTTGTTTTGAACCTCGGTATCAAGAGTGCCTCCAAACACCACATTCAACTCTTGAAAACCGCGGCAAATGCAGAACAGCGGCATGCCCCGGTCCAGCGCCGCGCGGATCAATGGCAGCGTAAGGGCGTCGCGAAGCTGGTCGTAGGGCTCATGTTCAACACTTGGTTTTGCACCGAATCTTGGCGGATGGACATTGGACGTGGCACCGGTGACCAGCACACCATCCAGCCTGTCAAGCAAATGCTCCAGATCAAGGTCGCCGTCCATTGCCGGAATGATGACCGGCATGGCATTGGAACAATCCATTAGGGCGCGGATATACTTGTCGCCTGCTGAATGAAAATGCAGTCCGTCCTTGTCCGATACATCGGCGGGTATGCCTACAAGAGATGGTCTGGGTACTGTCGACATCGGCTGAATCCTGAAAACGGGTATGGCTTTGGTAAACTGGCGATGGCCGACATGTCCAACAGTTTTTCCAGCCCGCAATTCGCAAGTGAATTACCGCTTCGCGCGTTCACCACATTGCCGGAATGTCATCTCAAAAACTGCATCTTGCTGTTGTGTCTGTGAAAAGTTTGGGGTTTATTCATGTCACGCAGGCCGAAACGGTCGGCTTTGGGGATCAAGCAGGTCGCGACAGGACGTGTTTGATCCTTAAATTATGCCTGTTCCCGTTGAACAGGGCGCATTCGAACACAAGGGAGTAACCGAATGGATCGTCGTAAATTTATCAAGTCAGCCGGTATCGCTACAGGAGCAGCGGCAGCAGCAACCACACTGTCAGCGCCCGCTATCGCGCAAGCCAAGAAAGACATGGTTATCGTGGCAACATGGCCGCGGGATTTTCCAGGTCTGGGTACAGGTGCGCAGCGTCTTGCCGCACGTATCGGTGAACTGACTGAAGGTCGTATCAACGTACAGTATTTTTCTGCCGGTGAGCGCGTCGGTGCTTTTGACTCGTTTGACGAAGTCGCATCAGGCAACGCGCAGGCTTATCATGCTGCGGATTACTACTGGAAGGGCAAGCACCCTGCATGGGCGTACTTCACGTCAGTCCCCTTCGGCCTGACCCACAACGAACAAAACGCCTGGATCAACCACATGGGCGGTCAGGCGCTTTGGGATGAAGTGGCTTCCGGATTTGGCCTCAAGTGCCTGATGGCAGGCAGCACCGGCGTTCAGATGGGCGGCTGGTTCAACAAGGAAATCAATTCAGCTGACGACCTCAAGGGTCTGAAGATGCGCATCCCTGGCCTGGGCGGTGACGTCATGGCGAAACTGGGTGCCTCTCCGGTGTCCCTGCCAGGTGGCCAGATTTATGAAAACCTGGTCTCCGGTGCGATTGATGCAACCGAATGGGTTGGCCCATGGAATGACTATTTCATGAAGTTCTATGAAGCTGCCAAATACTACTACTACCCGGGCATGCACGAAGCCGGTTCAACACTTTCTCTCGGCATGAACGAAAAGTGGTGGTCTGACCTCGGCAAGACCGATCAGGAAATTATCAAGGCCGCATGTGGCGAAGAGCACACGTTCTCGATGTCCGAGTACAATGCAAACAACGGTACTTTCCTGACCAAGCTGGTCAAGGAAAACGGTGTTGAACTGCGTGAATTCAACGACGACATCTATGACAGCTTTGGCACGGCTGCTGAAGCAGTGTTTGCCGAGACTGTTGCACACTCCGATCTGGCCAAGCGTACGCATGAAAGTTTTGTTGCCGCACGTACCGACGTGGGTGGCTGGATGAAGCTGTCTGAAGGTGCATACTTCCAGCAGCGCAATCGCGTTCTGGGCCTGTAATCAGGCCCCTGGTCTGACAAGCAATGACGCGGGTGGGACAGGGTCTCCTGTGCCACCCGTAACGCCCAAAAACCCGACAAGAGGTGAAGAGCGTTTAGGGTCCAGACCCTGGTGGTGAGGGTTTTGCTGAGGTAATCAAGGGTGGGTGCCGACTGTGAGCGATCAAACATATAAGGCGTCGGTATCGACGCTCGGCTGGCGGATGTTTTCATGGGCCGTCACATTTTTGATGTTCGTTTTTCTCTTTAACAATTTTCTGACCTATTGGTTCAACTGGCCGGGTGCCACTTCGGTTTCTTCCGGAGGGGGTGCACTTGCCTGGTTTCAGGTCGCGCTTTACGCAGTGGGACTGGCCGGTGCCGTATTGTATGTGCGCAGATCACAGCAGCTGCCGTTGCGAGATGACGCCAACCGGCTTTACGGACTGACAGCCTACATAATTCGCTGGGCGTTTTTCTCGGTGCTGCTGGTCGGGCTGGTCGACGCGTTCATCTCTTTCCTGCGCGTGGAAGGCTTTCTTGAAAGCGTTGTCGGCAGCAACCTGACGGCCGAACTGGGAAGACCGGTGTTCCGAGGTCTTTGGGTGCATGTACCCTTGTTGCTGATTTCGTTCGTCATCGCGGCGTTCACGCGGACTTTAGGGTTTATCTGGCTGGCCCTGCTTGTGGTGATCGCGGAATTATTGATCGTGTTCACCCGGTTTATCTTCTCATATGAACAGGCTTACATGGGTGATCTGGTGCGGTTCTGGTATGCCGCCCTGTTTCTGTTTGCCAGTGCCTATACACTGATCGAGGAAGGCCATGTCCGGGTGGATGTGCTTTATGCAGGGTTCAATACCAGGACCAAGGGTATCGTCAATCATGTTGGATCGATCTTGCTGGGCATGAGTTTGTGCTTTGCAGTTCTGTTTTTCGGCATGGAAGGCAAAGCCAGCGTTATCAACTCGCCATTGCTGAATTTCGAAGTCTCGCAGTCGGGCTTCGGTATGTATGTGAAATATATGATGGCAGGTTTTCTGGCGGTTTTCGCCGTGACGATGATGGTGCAGTTTGCCGGTTACCTGCTGGATGCCGTAGCTGATCAACGTAATGAACCCGGCAAGCGCAAGGCCGCTGAAGCCGGCGGACACTGAACTGACGAGGTTGGGACAGTCTGGGTTCAGGTGACCAGACAAACCTGATTTGGTGCTTTGAGGGCAATTCGGATATGGAACTTTTCTTTCTTGCAATGCTGGTGCTGGTCATGGCAACGGCGCTCGGGTCAGGCTATCCGGTGGCTTTCGCGCTGCCCGGTGCCGCCATTCTCACCATCAGTGCAGCCGCGGTCTCAGGCTATCTGTTTGCCGGTGACAGCGCAGCCTATTTTGCACAAGGCTCACCGTCGCAATGGTTGAGCGCAGGGGTTACCAATTTCCGGGGCATTTACTGGGAGGTTGAGCGAGATACGCTGATTGCCATTCCGCTGTTCGTGTTCATGGGCATCATGCTGCAGCGCTCGAAAATCGCAGAAGACCTGCTGGTTACCATGGCTCAGTTGTTCGGCCCGATACCGGGCGGTCTCGGCATATCGGTCGTGTTCGTGGGAGCGCTTCTGGCGGCGACTACAGGCATTCTGGGCGCAACGGTTGTGGCCATGGGGCTGATTTCGTTGCCGGTAATGATGCGCAACAACTATTCGCACCCGCTTGCCACCGGCACAATTGCGGCCTCCGGCACATTGGGGCAGATTATTCCGCCATCCATCGTGCTCATCATTCTTGCCGACCAGCTCGCCAGCGCTGTTGATCAGGCCGATACCGCACGCAAGTCACTGTACAAGGCAACGACGGGCGAATTCTCGATGCCGTCCGAGTTTGCCGTTACATCAACCAGTGCCGGAGACATGTTCCTCGGTGCCTTCATTCCGGGTCTGGTGCTTGTCGGATTGTACATGACATTCATTCTGGTGCTGGCGCTGATCAGACCGAAACTTGCACCTGCTGTGCCGCTGGAAGGTGGCTATGACCGCACGCTGATTGCCAAGGCCATGATCACGCTGGTGCCACCGCTGGTACTGATTTTCATCGTGCTGGGATCGATCATCGCCGGCGTTGCGACAGTGAACCAGGCTGGCGCCATTGGCGCGGCCGGTGCCATGATCATGGCGGGCTACAGGCTCAAGGAAGGTCAGCCGCGCGCCTACTGGCCCGCCATTTTGGCGATGGCTGCCGTTGTTTGCATTTTCGTGCTGTCTTCGCAGTTCAACATGAACGTGAAGAACATTCAGACTTCGACCGATGCCCTGGGGATCGGTCTCGGGGTCGTGGCGCTTGGCGCCCTGATCATTGCGCTGTTGTGGAGCGGCAAGCGGGCCCTGCAGATTGACAATACCCTGCGCGGCGTAATGCTTGATACCGCCAAGACGACGTCACTCGTGTTCATTATTCTGCTGGGCGCGGCCATGCTGACGGCAGCATTCCGCGCATTTGGCGGTGAAGAGCTGGTGAAGGAGTTTCTGACCAGCCTGCCGGGCGGTTTCTGGGCCCAGTTCATCATCGTGATGGCGGTGATTTTCCTGCTCGGTTTCTTCCTCGACTTTATCGAGATCGCCGTGGTGGTTGTGCCGATCGTATCGCCGATCCTGCTGGCTGATCCGCAGGCAAACATCACCGCCGTATGGCTTGGTGTGATGATCGGCCTGAACATTCAAACGTCGTTCCTGACACCGCCATTCGGCTTCGCGCTGTTCTACCTGCGCGGAGTTGCGCCAGCTGCGGTGAAAACCACGTCAATCTACAAGGGTGTCGTGCCGTTTATCGGGTTGCAGCTACTTGCACTCAGCATTGTCGGGTACTTCCCGAGCCTGGTGAATTACCTGCCGACCAGACTGTCATTGCTGGGTGAGCAGGCCCCGCCGCCGATCAATCCGAAGCTGCAGACCTGTATCGAAGAAACCGTGTTTACGCAGTTCCAGAGCAATGGTGACCGCATCAAGTCGGCCATAGGTGAAGCGAAAAACCTCAATGTGTCCAACCTGCCGCCAAAACTGGCCAAATCGTTCGGGGACAGTCTTGCCAAGGCCGAAAACACATTCAAGCTGCTGGACGACATCAAGGCTACCGAGGTGTCTCTGAAGCAGGCAGTTCCAGCCTATTCGCCCCTGCATGTGCAGGTACGGGAAATTCAGCGTGATATCCGCAAGGCAGAACAGGAAGTGAAACTGCTGCGCACTTCACTGAGCCGGACCCGCGGCGATGATGATGCTGCCAAGGCGACGCGTGAACGCCTGCAGGCCAGGATTGACAAGGACATGGCTGAAGTCGAACGCCTGACAGCCGAGATACCAGCGGACTGGGAAGAGAAAAACAAGGCGTTCAAACTATTGCTGAATGCCGACAAGAAAGCCCGTACGACCTACCGGCGCAACACCGACCAGTCCTACAAGCCGGTGGTTGAAATTACCAACATTCTTGAGACTGCCGATGCGCTGGGCGAGCTTGCGCCGGACTTTGAAGCGCTGACCAAGCTCGCAGACGGTGGCGATGCCAAGGCCGTTGAAGCGGCTGCCAAGGCGCTTAGCTCGAAACTGAGCCCGGTAGCCGGCAGCAATGACATCAGAAAGGAGTTGCGCAAGGTATCGCGCCATGCGGCCAGGTCGCCTGACGATGTGCCGGAGTTGAAGAACCTCGTCGTGGAGACAAGCAGGATCTATGATGACGAAATACGCTGGCGCACCGCTGCAAAGGCTGACCTTGCCGATGGTCTCGGCAAATACGAAGCCGCGATCAGAAATACCATTGGCCTGCGCTCCTTAAGGCGTCTGCCTGAAGATACCGCCCTGAACGTTGCTGCCTGCATGTCGCATCACACTGATGTGTCGCTGAGTTTCTGACGGGGGGCTCATGCACGCCAGTAAACTGTTTGATCTGTCCGGCGAAGTTGCGCTGGTCACAGGTGCGTCTTCTGGACTGGGAGAGCGGTTTGCCGAGGTGCTGGCAGCCCACGGCGCAAGTGTCGTGGTCGCGGCGCGGCGTGCCGACCGCCTGGCCTCACTTGTTGAGCGGATAGCCGACGCAGGCGGGAAAGCCCGGGCGGTAGAACTGGATGTTTCCGACCAGGGCGCAATCGCCGGTGCATTTGATGCGGCCGAAACTGCCTTCGGCACTGTTACCATACTCGTCAACAATGCCGGCGTTGCCGGCAACAAGGCGGTGTTTGACATGACGCCTGAGGACTGGCGAACAGTGATGTCCGTCAATCTTGACGGGGTCTGGTTTGCAGCCCAGGAGGCGGCGCGCCGGATGAAGGATGCGGGCCGGCAGGGCAATATCATCAATATTGCCTCGGTGTTGTCTTTCAGGGCAGCGCGCACGGTTGTTGCCTATGCCGCATCAAAAGGCGCGGTGCTGCAGCTGACACGCAATATGGCCCTGGAATTTGCGCGCTATGATATTCGCGTCAACGGTATCGCGCCAGGATACATTTTGACCGAGATCAACAAAGAGTATTTTGAATCAGACGACAGTGCAGCGATGATCAAGCGTATTCCGCAACGCCGCATTGGTGATGTATCGGATCTGGACGGTACCTTGTTGCTGCTGGCTTCGAATAAGGCGTCAGGCTACATGACCGGAAGCACGGTGGTGGTCGATGGCGGGCATCTTCTGCCGGTCGACTAGACGTCTTAACCTCATCTCGTTCCAAGCCCGAAAGGCAGTACAATGGATTTCACAATCTCACCGGATCTCGACAAACTCAGGCTGCGGGTGCGGGACTTCATTGCAGGCGAGGTTCTGCCGCTTGAAGACAACAAGGATAATTACAACGAGTTCGGGAATATCCGGCTGTCGTTATTGAAGCCGTTGCGCGAGAAAGCCCGCAAAGAGGGTTTGTGGGCGCCGCAAATGCCAAAAGACCGCGGCGGCCTGGAATTGAAGGTTGCCGAATGGGCGGTGTTTTACGAAGAAGCTGCCCGGTCGATCTTCGGACCGGTCGTGCTGAACTGCCAGGCGCCGGATGACGGCAATATGTCGGTACTCAACAAGGCGCTGGCGAGCGATGAAATGAAGGACAAGTGGCTGCAGCCGATCATTGATGGTGACGTGCGGTCTTCGTTCGTGATGACGGAACCCGCGCCCGGATCCGGCTCCGACCCCGGCGGCATGATGCTGACCAACGCCGAGCGCAAGAACGACCGCTACATCATTTCAGGGCGCAAATGGTATATTTCGGGTGCTGCCGTGGCCTCACACTTCATCCTGATGGCACGCACCTCCGATGATCCACGCAATGGTCTGTCAGCCTTTCTGTTCCACAAGGATGATCCGGGATGGCGCATCGTGCGGCGCATCGGCAATATGGGGCCGGATGAACATGGTGGCGTATGCGAGCTTGAATTTGACGGGCTTGAAATACCGATGGCCAACCGGCTGATGGAAGAAGGCGACGGCCTGAGACTAACCCAGATGCGGCTTGGCCCGGCCCGGCTTACCCACTGCATGCGCTGGCTTGGCATGGCAAAACGCTGCATGGAAATTGCCAATACTTATGTATCGGAACGCGAAGCGTTCGGCGCCAAGCTGGTCGAGCGCGAGTCCATCCAGATCATGATGGGTGATGTAGCGGCCGCCATTCAGACCGGCAAGCTGCTTACCATGCATGCCGCCTGGATGATCGACCAGGGTGACAAGGCACAGCGCGAAGTGTCGATGGCCAAGATCCATGTTGCAGATACGCTGCACCAGGCAGCTGACACGGCGCTGCAACTGATGGGTGCCAAGGGCTACTCCGAAGACAGCGTGGTCGAATGGATTTACCGCTATGCCCGGTGTGCCAGGCTGGTGGACGGCGCATCGGAAGTCCACAAGATGGTGCTGTCGCGTCACTACCAGAAACGCGGCAATGACTTCTGGGACTGGCAGGTTGACGACTAGCGCAGTAGTTAAAATTCTACCTTTCGGGTTAAGCGCTGTTTGGTAACGGGTGCCGTACACTGACTGCAGGATTTCCAAAAAGGGGTTTTGCAGGAAGATGGTTCTCGGTCGGATGATAGATGTCGTTCTCGCAGTTGCTGCGGCAACCTGGATTGCCGTTGCCGGGATGACCGGTGAGGTCAAGGCGGCTGCATACGACACGTCACGCCTGGACAGAATGCCCGATTTTTCCCAGACCGACCGGAGGCTGAAACTGCCCGGCGGCGGCTCGCACTATTGTGTGCCGGTAGCAACCGCCAATGTACTGGTCTGGCTGGCTGAACAGCGCGGATACAAAAACCTGCTGCCGGTACAGGGTCTTACGACCATTGAGAAAGTTTCAAGCGTCGCAACTGAACTGGGTAGTGACAGTCTGATGTCGACAGCGCCAAAGGGCGGCACCAACCTGCAGAAATTCGTTGACGGACTGTCGGCATTTATCAGGAAGTCCGGTTACCGCGTGTCGTTAGAAGCGCATAGCCCGTGGCGGTACCGCAATGTCAGCCGCAACCATAAGGGCGCGCCTGACATGTACAAGATCAGGTCAGAGTTTGCGCGCGGCGCGGGTGTGTGGATTTCAGTCGGCTTTTTCAAGGAAGGCACCCGCTCCGGTGACCTGCAGCGGATCGGGGGTCACATGACGACCATGGCCGGTTTCGGTGTCAACAAGAACGGTGCAACCGACCGCGAGGTGATTATCCTGCATGACCCCGATGATGGTCACAATGCCAGTGTGCAGCGCCGCTATCTGCATCCCGAACGGATCAGGAACGCTTCTATCGTTGATAAGAACGGCAAGCAGATTGCCCGTCTCGACGACTTTCTCGATGTATCCGGCGCGTTCAACATGCGCCGGGGATATCGTGCAATACTGATGCATGTCTTCGTTCTGGACATGTGATAGATCAGCTCATCAGACCAATTCCTGCCCCCAGTAGCGCGCAAATGCCCAGTGTCTTTGCCAGGCCAGCATGCAGCTTCAACAGCATCACTGCAGATAATATGAACAGCCCGACCGCGGTGATGTTCATGCTGGACCAGACCGGCCAGGTCATTGCGACTGGACCTGTCTCGATCCTTGTCAGATCTGCGAACAGGACATGCAGCCCGAACCACAAGGCAAGGTTGGCAATGACGCCGACGACACCTGCGGTAATGGCGCTAAGCGCACCGGACAGCCGCGGCATGTTGGCCAAGCGTTCGATGTAGGGAGCGCCTGCAAATATCCACAAGAAGCATGGTGCAAAGGTCACCCACACAGCCATTGCGGCTGCGGCCAGGCCGCCGGCAATGGAGCCCTGCAGCCCGGAGGCGCGAAACCCTGCCATGTAGCCGACGAATTCGGTTACCAGGATCAATGGCCCGGGTGTGGTTTCCGCCAGGCCCAATCCGTCAACCATTTGCGGGGCGGTAAGCCAGCCGTGATTTTGAACCGCCTGCTGGCCCATATAGGCCAGGACGGCATAGGCGCCGCCGAAGGTCACAACGGCCAGTTTGGAGAAGAACAGCCCGACGGAAACCAGCAGATGATCGGGAAAGGTGATCAGGGCAATGACGGCGATCGGCGTAAACCAGATCACCAGCCAGATCGCAACGGTGCGCACAGTCTGCAACAGTGGTACCGGTGTGATTTCCTGCAATGCGGTGTCTGGTGCATCCCCCTTGGTCATCAGATAGCCGGTGATGCCGGCAACCGCGATGACGGCCGGGAACGGTATGTTGAATACGAATAGAGCCAGAAAAGCCGCAATAGCGATCATCCAGTGCCAGGGCAGGTTCAGGGCGCGGCGTGAGACTTTCAGCAGGGCTTCCAGAACGATGGCCAGCACGGCAGCCTTGATGCCGAAGAACACTGCTTCAACCAGAGGCAATCTGCCGAACAGTGAATAGAGCACCGAGATGATGAGCACGACCGCAGCACCGGGCAAAACAAACAGCAGTCCTGCCATCAGGCCGCCGCGCACACCGTGCAGGCGCCAGCCGGCGTAGGTCGCAAGCTGCATTGCTTCCGGGCCGGGCAGCAACATGCAGAAATTGAGGGCGCGCAGATAATCCTGCTCGCTCAGCCAGGGGCGCTGTTCCACCAGTTCACGGTGCATCAGGGCAATCTGTCCGGCCGGGCCGCCAAAAGAGAGGCAGCCGATGCGTGCAAAAACACGCATGGCCTCACGAAATGACGTTGTGGGTTCATTTTTCATTGCTGGTACCCCCTCAATCCGCCATCGGCTGCCAGCCGTGGGTTTCTTTGCCTGCCAGCTTCAGGCGGGCGTAGAGCGCATCATAGACCGGAAACCCCATCTGCATAACATCGTGATCAGTTCTGCCCAGGACGGAGTTGCCGAGCATGATGGCCAGCAGGCCGGCGGCTTCCGGTGCCAGGTCGTTTTTGTTGGTATCAGCACCGCGCACGACGGTTGCCAATTGGGCGAGAAACGGATCGTTCAGGTCAAATTCGCGCAGTAGTGTGTCAAAACTGCAAAGGTCGCCATCGTGCTCTATAACAGCGCCGGGTGTGTCGAAGGCGACGCCTGATAGTTCGTCCGCGATATCAATAACCCATTCCGCTTCAGCAAAATGAAACACAGCGTCCGGATCGATGAAGCGGGTTACCAGCCATGGGCATGCGACGCGGTCAATCTTGGGGTTGATGCGTGTAACCCAGGTGCTCGGCGTGGCATCCACCGGGCACAGCCGGCTTTGCCCGATGGTCGGCAGGCCTGCCTCGACCCATCCGTCCACGCCGCCTGCCAGGGCGCGGGCGTTGTAACCCCGCTCCCTGAGCAGGGCGGTGGCGATCTGCGATACATTGTGACCGTGCATGCAATTCAGAACAATCAGGTTGTCGCGAGACAAACCATCAGCCCAGTCGAGCGCCTTGACATGGTTGCGCCAGCGGCTGCCCGGCAGGAATCTTGAGCCCGGTTCGATTGCCGGTGGCCGGCGAACATCGAAAATGCGCACCGGTTCGGCAGTTGCCAGGTGGTTTGAAAGATCTTCAGCGGAAATAAAAAAGTCGCCCATATTGCGGGTTCCCTCCATAGCAGAGTGAACGGCGCTTGGGCGACTTGCCTGACGGGGTGGCCAATAGAACCCCGTGACCCATTATCTAGTTCATTGACTGGCCTGCGGCAAGCGATTTCATCAGGCGGGTCCGGTGCTTGCCGAAGTCCGGGCTTTGGCACAAACTGGATCATGTTTGCCAGGCCGACCGAACCCCTGTCGGACTTGTAATGAAAGTTGATTTGACGCGCGGACGAAAAATATGTCAGCATTACTGACCTTTTTCGAATTATACGGAGTATGAGTAATGGCATTGAAGCCGGTAAAGCTCGACGATAAATTCGACCTTTCGAAATCGCATGTCTTTATGACCGGAACCCAGGCAATCGTGCGGCTGACGCTGATGCAGCATGCGCGCGATGAGCGTGACGGGTTGAATACAGCCGGCTACGTCACGGGCTATCGCGGTTCGCCGGTCGGCGGGCTCGATCAGCAGTTCATGAGGTCGGTAAAATATACCGAACCAGCCAATGTCCGGTTTGAGCCGGGTATCAATGAAGATCTGGCTGCAACTGCAATCTGGGGAGCCCAGCAGGCGGAAATGCGCGGCGAGGGCGCCTATGATGGCGTGTTCTCGATCTGGTACGGCAAGGGCCCCGGCGTTGACCGCACCGGCGATGTGCTGCGTCATGCCAATTCGGCAGGCTCGTCCAAGCATGGCGGCGTGCTGGCCCTGATGGGCGATGATCACGGTGCTGAAAGCTCCACGGTTCCTCACCAGTCCGAATTTGCCATGATGGATGCGATGATCCCGATCCTGCATCCGGCAGGCCTGCAGGAAATCCTCGATTACGGTGTCTATGGTTTCGCCCTGTCGCGCTATTCGGGATGCTGGGTCGGCCTGAAGTGTGTGCACGACAATATCGAGTCGGCCGGCATTGCGGACGGTTCTGTTGATCGTGTGAAAATCAACCTGCCGGAAGATTTCGAGATGCCGGAAGGCGGCTTGAATATCCGCGCGTCCGATGACCGGTTTGAACAGGAATACCGGCTGCACAATCACAAGCGGTATGCCGCTGTTGCGTTTGCGCGGGCCAACAAGCTTGACAAGATAATCCTGTCCGGTGGCAAGACGCCGAAGATCGGTATCGTATCGACCGGCAAGAGCTATCTGGATGTGCGCCAGGCGCTCGATGATCTGGGTATTGACGAGGTGGCATCCTCGAAACTCGGTTTGCGGTTGTTGAAAGTTGCCATGGTCTGGCCGCTGGACCCGCAGATCGTAGACGATTTTACCAGGGGCCTCGATCTCGTCATCGTTGTTGAGGAAAAGCGTTCGCTGCTGGAAACCCAGATCCGTGAGCAGGTGTGCAACGATGCGAAAGCACCGATTGTGATCGGCAAGAAGGACGAACAGGGAAACACCTTGTTTCCGGCCTGGGGTACGCTGGAGCCCAACCAGATGGCCATCGCGATTGCTGACCGGTTGCTGAAGAAGCGCAAGTCGAAGCCGGTGGAAGACCGCCTGGCCGTGATCAGGGCTTCCATGGCCAGTGTCAGCAACTCACCGAACCTTGCCGAGCGCATTCCTTATTTCTGTTCCGGCTGTCCGCACAACTCATCGACTGTCCTGCCTGAAGGCGGCCGCGGTTATGCGGGTATCGGGTGCCACTGGATGGTGCAGTATATCCCGGAGCGCAACACCGAAGGTGCCACCCACATGGGTGGTGAAGGCGCCAACTGGATCGGTGAGGCACCATTTTCCACACGCAAGCATGTCTTCCAGAACCTGGGCGACGGCACCTACAATCATTCCGGCCTGATGGCCATCCGAGCCGCTGTCGCGTCCGGTGTGAACATGACCTACAAGATCCTGTTCAATGATGCGGTCGCCATGACCGGCGGGCAAACCCATGAAGGCGGATTGACCGTGCCGCAAATCGCCCATCAGGTCAGGGCTGAAGGCGTTGACCGCATTGCCATTGTAACTGATGAGCCGTGGAAATATCCGTCAAATGTGGGCTTTCCGGATCGTGTCAGCGTGCATCACCGGTCTGAACTGCAAACGGTTCAGAAGGAGATGATGGAGGTGCCGGGCATCTCGACCATCATTTACGACCAGACCTGCGCTGCAGAAAAACGCAGACGGCGCAAGCGCGGCACATTCCCGGATCCGAACCGGCGTGTGTTTATCAATGAACTGGTTTGCGAAGGCTGCGGTGATTGCGGCGTGCAGTCGAACTGTGTGGCAATTGCACCGAAGGAAACCGAGTTTGGCCGCAAGCGCCAGATCGATCAGTCTGCCTGCAACAAGGACTTTTCCTGTCTAAAAGGGTTCTGTCCGAGTTTTGTCACCATTGAAGGCGGCGAGTTGATCAAGGGCGTGTCAAACCCGGTCAATACCCAAGCCACACCGTTCCCGGTCCTGCCGCAACCTGAACAGGTCGGGCTGGATGAGCCGTGGGCGATGATGATTACCGGGATTGGAGGTACCGGTGTTGTTACTATCGGTCACCTGATCGGCATGGCGGCAAATCTTGATGGCAAGGGTGTCGCCATGATTGACATGGCGGGTCTGTCGCAAAAGAACGGTGCGGTGGTGACACACCTGAAACTGGCGCAGACCCAGGACGAAATCGCGTCTATCCGAATTGCTGCAGGCGGTGCGGATGTGCTTTTGGGTTGTGATATTGTGACATCGGCATCGGAGCGGATCCTGTCCGGCGCCTCGCGCGCCCGCACACACGCCATCGTCAATTCATACGAGGTGATGCCGGCACAGTTTACCCGTGATGCGGATTTCAATCTGCCGGGTTCCCAGATGCAGGTGCAGATCGAAGCCCGCACGAAGCAGGGCGCGACGGCGTTCATTGACGCGACCCGCATTGCCAGCGCATTGCTGGGTGATTCGATTGCGTCGAACCTGTTCACGCTAGGATATGCCTGGCAGCAGGGCCTGGTGCCGGTGTCGGAGGATGCCATCGTTCGCGCTATTGAACTCAATGGCGTTGCCATCAAGATGAACCAGCAGGCATTTTTGTGGGGCAGGCGGGCGGCTCACGATCTGGCGGCGGTTGAAGCGGTGTTGTCGGCAGGCACCAAGCAGGCAGAAGAACAACCAAGAACACTGGATGATGACATCAGCCGGCGTGTGGAATTTCTGACCGCTTTTCAGAACACCGCTTATGCGGAAACCTACAGGGGCCTCGTTGACGATGTGCGGTCACGCGAAGCGAAAGCCGTCAAGGGATCCGAAAAACTGACAGCGGCGGTCGCGCGCTATCTCTTCAAGCTGATGGCCTACAAGGATGAATACGAGGTCGCACGGCTCTACTCCGACGGGTCGTTTGCAAAATCTGTCGCGGCCAAGTTCAAGGGTGATTATGAAGTTCGCCACCATCTGGCACCGCCTGTGCTGGCAAAACGCGATCCGGAAACCGGACATTTGCAGAAACAGGAATATGGTCCCTGGATGATGCAGGCGTTTTCTGTCCTGGCGAAACTGAAAGGATTGCGCGGTACGGCATTTGATCCGTTTGGACGAACTGCAGAGCGCCGCATGGAGCGTCAGTTGATCACGGATTACCGTGACATGCTGTCTGTGGTGCTGTCGGGTCTCAAGCCTGCCAACCTGGACCTTGCTGTCGAGATCGCCTCGGTGCCGGAAGGCATTCGCGGGTATGGACACGTGAAGGAACGTCATGTTGCCGAAGCAAAATCGAGCGAAGCGACGCTGCTTGATGCCTATAGGGCCGGCAAGTCACGGGCTCCGGTGTTTCTGGCTGCAGAATAAGGTGAACCCCATAGCGACGACACAAACATGACGCCTGATGAACTGGCTGATATCGCAGTCTGGGCCGGCGAACTGACACAGGACGAACTGGCGCATGCAGCTTCCGGTGTCAGGATGAAAACATTTGAACGCGGCCAGCACGTGGCTCATTTTTCCGACCGGGTTGATGCCTGGCACGGCGTCATCGGCGGTGTCATGCGCATCGGGCATGTATCGGATACCGGTCAGGTAGCCGGAGTTTCGGCCATTTTGGGCGGCGGCTGGTTCGGCGAGGGTTCGATCATCAAGGACGAGGCGCGGCGCTATGATGTTGTTGCGGTAACCGATGTTGAGGTGGCCATCATGCGTGGCGACACGTTTCGCTGGCTGTTCGCCAATTCCGTCGGATTCAACCGGTTCCTCGTGCAATTGCTCAATGAGCGGTTGGGGCAGTTCATTGCAATCGTCAGCCGGGACCGGACCAGCAGTGCAGTGGTGCGGTTGGCACACACCATAGCGGCAATGTACAACCCGGTATTGTTTCCACGCACACCGCGCGAGATAGAGATGCCGCAGGAAGATCTTGGCCTGTTCGCCGGCATTTCGCGCCAGATCACCAACAAATCACTGCACACACTCGCCGAAGACGGTCTCATTAAACTGATACCGACAGGTCTTAAGGTGTTGGATGTAGATGGATTGAAGGACTACGGCGGGTGAATGGGTTCTCATCAAGGCCCAGTCTGAGATCATAGAACACAAGAATATGCTCTGTCTGTCAACTCAGTACTGGTGCACAGCATTTTTTTTCGGCACACTCCCCTCAATCGTCGGCATTAAGACCGGTAAATGGAAGTGAACATGCAGCTTGCTGAGAGCTGCCTGTCAGGGTGGAAATAACATATGACTGCTGAAGCGCATGACGCGTCGGTGCACGACACAATTCCAAAACTGTTATTGCGAAATGCCAAGGTCAGAGGCGCACGTCCGGCGATGCGTGAAAAGGATCTTGGGATCTGGCAGACCTGGAGCTGGGCTGACACATTGGCGGAAATCCGTGACCTGGCCTTGGGCCTGCGGGCCATGGGTCTCAAGCGCGGTGACCGGGTGGCGATTGTCGGCGACAACCGGCCGCGACTTTACTGGGCGATCTGTTCGGCCCAGTCGCTCGGCGCAATTCCGGTGCCGGTGTACCAGGACTCGGTAGCCGAAGAGATGGGCTATGTGCTGGACCATGCCGGGGCCAAATTTGCGGTGGTGGAAAACCAGGAACAGGTCGACAAGCTTCTGGAAATCCGCGAGACCTACAAGGATCTCAAGGAAATCGTGTTCGACGAGGAACGCGGTCTTCAGAACTATGATGTTGCCGGCGTGCGCTCATATGAGGCAGTGCAGCAGCTTGGCCGTGACAGTGATGACGGCGAAGATGTGTGGCGCAGCGAAATTGCCAAGGGTAAAGCGGAAGACACTGCAATCATCCTGTACACCTCAGGCACCACCGGCCGTCCCAAGGGCGTGGTACTGACGCAGGGTGCGTGTGTCTGGGCCGCAGATACGGCTGAAGAGTTCGACAATCTCAGCGAGAACGATGAGGTTATCGCCTATCTGCCCATGGCGTGGGTCGGAGACCATATTTTCTCATATGCACAGTCTTACGTTTCCGGCTATTGCGTGAATTGTCCGGAAAGCCCGGAAACTATCATCGACGACCGGCGTGAAGTGGGCACGACCTATGCATTTGCGCCGCCGCGGATTTATGAAAACCTGATCACCCACACTACGGTTGCCATGGAAGACGCCAGTGTGTTGAAAAAGAAAATGTTTGAGTATTTTCTGGGTGTGGCACGCGAATATGGTGAAGACATTCTCGACGGAAAATCCGTGCCGCTCATGGCCAGGCTGAAGTACTGGCTCGGCAATCTCATGGTGTATGGCCCGCTGAAAAACCGCTATGGGCTCAGCCAGGTGCGTATCGGATATACTGCCGGTGAGGCGATCGGACCTGAGATTTTCAAGTATTACCGGGCGCTCGGCATCAACCTGAAGCAGCTCTATGGACAGACAGAGGCGGCGGTTTACATCACAGGTCAGCCTGATGGCGAGATTTATGCCGACACGGTCGGTACGCCCATGGGCGGTGTGGAAATCAAGGTCGCCGACAGTGGCGAGGTGATGTACCGGTCTCCGGGCATTTTCACCGAATACTACAAGAACAAGGAAGCGACCAGGGATACCAAGACGGCGGACGGCTGGGTGCATTCCGGCGATGCCGGCTTTATTGACGACAATGGCCATCTGAAAATCATCGACCGGGCCAAGGATGTGGGACATTTGAATGACGGCACGCTGTTCCCGCCGAAATACATTGAGAACAAGCTCAAATTCTTCCCGAACATCAAGGAGGCGGTGGCGTTCGGCGACGGCCGGGACGCGGTGACAGCGTTTATCAATATAGACCTGACATCGGTTGGCTCGTGGGCGGAACGCAACAATGTTGTCTATGCCAGCTACCAGGAACTGGCGGGTCATCCCGACGTTTACAAGATGATTGAAGAGCACGTCGATGCGGTGAACCGGGAACTGTCGCAGGAAGAGCGTGTTGCCGGTGCGCAGATTTCGCGCTTTTTGATCCTGCACAAGGAACTGGACCCTGATGACGGCGAAATTACCCGTACTGCAAAGGTGCGCCGCTCGCTGGTCAACGAACGCTATGCCGTGCTGATCGATGCGTTGTATGACCCGAGCAAGAAACGCCAGAAGATCAAGACCGAGGTTACCTTTGAAGACGGCAGACGAGGCGACATTGAAGGCGATGTCGAAATCAGGGACATGAAACTGCATGCCATTGACCGGGCAAGTTTCAAGGAGGCCGCAGAATGAATGTGGCAGTGAAATCGGCAAAGGCAGACAACGATCGGGCCAATGCACCCGAGGTCATGCTTGATATACGCAATGTGTCATTGTCGTTCGGCGGTGTGCACGCCATCAAGGATGTGAGCTTCAACATCAACAAGGGTGAGATTCGCGCCATCATCGGCCCGAACGGGGCCGGCAAGACCTCGATGCTGAACGTCATCAACGGATTTTATCATCCGCAGGTCGGCGAAATTACCTTCAAGGGCGAAACCCGCACACAGATGCGGCCCTACGTTGCCGCTACTCAGGGCATTGCCCGCACGTTCCAGAACGTCGCGCTGTTTCGCGGCATGTCGACGCTCGACAACATCATGTCCGGGCGCACGCTGAAAATGCACAAGAACTTCTTCTGGCAAATGCTGCGCTTCGGTCCGGCCATGCAGGAAGAGGTTGAGCACCGCGAACGGGTCGAGGAAATCATCGACTTCCTGGAAATCCAGCATATCAGGCGGACGCCGGTTGGCCGCCTGCCGTACGGTTTGCAGAAACGGGTAGAACTGGCCCGCGCCCTGGCCATGGAGCCGGAGCTGTTGCTGCTTGATGAGCCGATGGCCGGCATGAACCTGGAAGAAAAAGAGGATATGTCGCGCTTCATTCTCGATGTGAACGATCAGTTCGGCACGACGATTGCGCTGATTGAGCACGATATGGGAGTGGTGATGGATCTGTCGACACGGGTGGTGGTGCTGGATCATGGCGAAAAAATTGCCGACGGCACACCTGCAGAGGTCAGCTCCAATCAGGATGTGATTGATGCTTATCTCGGCGTAGCGCACTGACAGATCAGGGGAACAGGCAATAATGGATATTCTTTACAACATTCTGATCGACCCGTTTGTGCAGATGGGATCTGCGCCGGATTTCTTCATGCAGGTGCTGTGGTCGGGGTTTGTGGCGGGAACGCTGTACTCGCTGATTGCGCTGGGCTTCGTGCTGATTTTCAAGGCTTCCGGCGTGTTCAACTTCGCGCAGGGCATCATGGTGGTGTTTGCAGCACTGACCCTGGTTGGCCTTTATCAGGCAGGCATACCGGCATGGATTGCATTGATCATGACCATTGGCGCAATGTTTGCGCTGGCCTGGCTGGTGGAGCGCATCGTGCTGCGCAACCTGGTGAACCAGGAGGAAATCATCCTGTTCATGGCCACTATCGGGCTGAACTATTTTCTCATCGGGTTTGGCGAGTACGTGTTCGGCGGTGAGCCGAAGCCGATGATTGCCGCAGAACTGGGACTGCCGACCGGATCGACGACATTTGAACCTTTCGGCGGCATTCTCATCATCGAGCACCTCGATGTGGCGGCTGTCATCATGGCGATCATCCTGGTAACCGCGCTGGCGATCTTTTTCAACAAGACCCGCATTGGCCGGGCCCTGCGCGCCGTGGCTGACGATCATCAGGCAGCCTTGTCGGTGGGCATTTCGCTCAACCAGATATGGGTCATCGTATGGTTCGCAGCCGGTATTGTGGCGCTGGCAACCGGCATCATGTGGGGCGCCAAATCGGATGTGTCGTTTGCCCTGCAGATTGTTGCGCTGAAGGCACTGCCGGTGCTGATCATTGGCGGGTTCACCTCCATCCCCGGTGCCATTATCGGCGGCCTGGTGATCGGCTTCGGCGAGAAGTTGTTTGAGATTTACTGGGGCGGGCTTCTGGGCAGTGGTGTCGAGGGCTGGTTTGCATATGTGATCGCGTTGATTTTCCTGCTGTTCCGGCCGCAAGGGCTGTTCGGCGAAAAAATCATCGAGCGGATTTAAGGCGAGGCTGGGAACAAGAATGTTTTATCGTGAAGTAGGTCAGTTCAAGACGAACTACACTGCCGACAGCCAGGTGTTTCCGATCCTGCAGGACAAGATCGCCATTATCGCCATGCTGGTGATCGCCTATGTGATCATACCGATGGCGGGGAATGACTTTTTCATCACCACGGTGATGATCCCGTTTCTGGTGTTCACGCTGGCAACCATTGGCCTGAACATCCTGGTTGGCTATACCGGGCAATTGTCGCTGGGTACCGGTGCTTTCATGGGCGTGGGAGCGTACTCCTGCTACAAGCTGACCACGATTTTTCCTGATGTGAACATCATCATCATGGTGTTGTTGTCCGGGTTCTTTGCTGCCGGAGTCGGAATTCTGTTCGGCTTGCCGTCGCTGCGTATCAAGGGCTTTTATCTGGCCGTTACCACTCTGGCCGCCCAGTTCTTCCTGGAGTGGGCGTTTATCCGGATACCGTGGCTTTACAATTACAACGATTCCGGTGCCATCGAAGTACCGCAGCGCGAGGGTTTCGGCGTGGTCCTGTCGGGTGCTGCCGCGTTGCCGGTGACGCGCTATCTGGTTGTGCTGACCATCGTATTGGTCATGACCTGGATTGCATCCAACATTATTCGTGGCCGCATCGGGCGATCATGGATGATGATCCGCGACATGGATATCGCTGCTGAACTGATGGGCGTGCGTCCGCTCTATGCCAAGCTGTCTGCATTTGCGGTGTCCTCGTTCTATTGTGGTGTCGCAGGGGCCATGGGCGTGTTTTTCTGGCTGGGTGCAGCCGAGGTTGAGAGCTTCGACATCAACCATTCGTTCCTGTTCCTGTTCATGGCAATCATCGGTGGGCTTGGCTCCCTTATCGGCTGTTACATGGGGGCAGCTTTCATCTGGATATTGCCGATCATTATCCGGGCGCTGCCCGGAGTGCTGGGGCTGGACATTAACGCTGCAACCGTCGAGCACATCAATTTCATGATGATCGGTGGTATGATCATCTTTTTCCTGATCGTTGAACCACACGGGCTTGCCCGGCTGTGGCAGATCGCCAAAGAGAAACTCAGGACGTGGCCGTTCCCCTACTCCTGATCTGACAGATGAGGCATTTTTTTGGGAGCAAGAAACTGAAGGGTTGTCAATCCGGGAGTACGGATCAGATGACGCAATTTTAGCAAAAGCAACCGAACCCACGACGGGACGGTATTCAGGGAGGAAACCAATGAAGAAGCTTTTGATGACTGGTGTAGCCTTTGCCACTTTGGCGGGTGCTACATTTACCACGGCCCCGGTAGCGCAGGCCGAAGACACGATGTTCGTGCCGTCGCTGAGCTATCGCACCGGGCCATTCGCCAGTGGTGGTACGCCCCTGGCTAACGGTTATGCTGATTACTTCAACATGCTGAACGCCCGTGATGGCGGAATTGGCGGCGTCAAGATTGTCGTTGAAGAATGCGAAACCGGTTACAATGCCCAGAAGGGTGTTGAGTGTTACGAGTCCACCAAGGGCAAGGGCGCTCTGGTGTACAACCCGTATTCAACCGGCATCACACTGCAGCTCATTCCAAAAGCACCGGTTGACAAGATTCCAGTGCTTTCGATGGGGTATGGCCTGTCGGCTGCGGCTATCGGCGAGAAGTTCCCGTGGACCTTCACCTATCCGACAAGTTACTGGAGTCAGTTGTCATCGATCCTCAAGTACATCGATGCCAATGGTGGCCTCAAGGGCAAGAAAGTCGGCTTCATCTATCTTGATGTTGGTTACGGCAAGGAGCCCATTCCGTTGCTTGAGCAGCTGGCCAAGGATCAGGGCTTCGAAGTTGCCAAGTTCCCGGTTGGCGTGAAGGAAATGCAGAACCAGGGTTCACAATGGCTGAACGTCCGCAAGGAACGTCCGGACTACATGATCATGTGGGGCTGGGGTGCGATGAACGCCACGGCGGTCAAGGAAGCTGCCAAGATCAAGTATCCGCTGGACCAGTTCATCGGCAACTGGTGGGCAGGCGCACATGCTGATCTGCGTTCAGTTGGTGAAGCGGGCAAGGGCTACAAGGCCGCCAACTTCTCCGGCGTAGGCACCGATTTCCCGGCGCTTCAGGATGTGATCAAGCATGTTGTCGACAAGGGTGGCAGCCAGGTTGCCAGCAAGGACCTCGTCGGTGATGTCCTGTACAACCGTGGTCTGTTCAACTCCGTGCTGATTGCCGAAGGCATTCGCGCAGCGCAGGCCAAGACCGGCAAGAAAGTCATTACAGGTGCTGACCTGCGTGATGGCTTTGAGACTTTTGACCTGTCTGAAGCACGCTTGAAGGAAATTGGTCTTGAAGGCTTTACGGCTCCCATCAAGGGTTCGTGCAAGGACCATGAAGGTGCCGGTTCAGTGTTCATCCAGCAGTGGGACGGCAAGGACTGGGTGAAAATCTCAGACCCGATCGCGCCTGATACGGCTGTCGTGCGGCCGCTTCTGGAAGCTGCTGCTGACAAGTATCTGTCGGACAAGCCTGAATGGAAGACCCAGACCTGCGGATGATTGCAGTGATTTAGTCTGAAATTTCACGAAATTGCTCCGCCTGCCTTTTCAGGGCAGGCGGGGCTGATTACCCCCGGTATCCAACTGAAGGCGTTTGTTCATGGCCGAAACCCTTGCTGCCCAAGACACTGAAGCACAAGCTGCAGAACCTGTTCTTTCGATCAACAATATCGAGGTGATCTACAACCACGTCATTCTGGTGTTGAAGGGCGTGTCACTTGATGTGCCACTGGGCGGTATTACCGCCTTGCTGGGTGCAAACGGTGCCGGCAAGACCACGACCCTGAAGGCAGTGTCGAACCTGCTGCGCGCGGAGCGCGGTGACGTGACCAAGGGAACCATTGAGTTCAAGGGCGAGCGGATCGATCAGCTTACGCCAAATGAAATGGTGAAGCGCGGCTGCATCCAGGTGATGGAAGGCCGCCACTGTTTTGAACATCTGACCATCGAAGACAATCTCCTGGCTGGTGCGTTTACCCGGCGCGACGGACGCGCGGCAATCGCCCAGGACCTTGAGATGGTCTACAATTATTTTCCGCGGCTGCGTGAGCGCCGCACCTCACAGGCCGGCTATACGTCCGGCGGCGAGCAGCAGATGTGTGCCATCGGGCGGGCGCTGATGTCGCGCCCGACGACCATTCTGCTGGATGAGCCATCCATGGGCCTGGCACCGCAACTGGTCGAGGAAATCTTCGAGATCGTCAAAAAACTGAATGAGAACGAAGGGGTATCCTTCCTGCTGGCTGAACAGAACACCAACATCGCACTGCGCTATGCCAAGTACGGTTATATTCTGGAAAACGGTCGTGTCGTGCTGGACGGGGAGGCTTCGGCGCTGCGTGACAATGAAGACGTGAAGGAATTCTATCTTGGCGTGTCGGGCGAGAACCGGCGCTCGTTCAAGAATGTGAAAGCCTACAAAAGGCGCAAGCGCTGGCTGGCCTGATTACCGGGGTGAATATCTCGCGCAAGACAGTTTGGAACTGACATTATGACTTCGTATTTCGATGAGCTGGAGACGCGTGATCACGACGAGCGCGAGGCGCAACTTTTCAAGGATCTGCCGGCTCAAATCGTATATGCGATGAGCGCGCCTGGCTGGAAACGTTACCTGGCAGGTGTGCAGCCATCCAAGATTACAGACAGACACGCACTGGCGCAGTTGCCGGTGCTGCGCAAGACCGACCTTAAAGACCTGCAGGCGGCAGAACCGCCATTCGGTGGTTTCACTCCGGGCGGTCCGGAAACCTGGGGCAGGGTATTCATGTCACCGGGCCCGATTTTCGAACCGATGGGGCTTGCTGCCGACCCCTGGCGCGGGGCGCGGGCGCTGTTTGCTGCCGGTTTCAGGCCGGGAGATATGGTGCACAACTGCTTCGCCTACCATCTGACGCCGGGCGGCTTCATTCTTGACGAAGGCGCACGGGCGCTGGGATGTGCGGTGATCCCTGCCGGTATCGGAAATACCGAACTGCAGATGGATAATATTGAGGCACTCAAACCTGTCGGGTTCACCGGCACTCCCGACTTTCTGAAAATCCTGCAGGACAAGGCCGCGGAAGCCGGTCGCGATGTTTCGTCGATCAGGCGGGCGCTGGTTTCAGGCGGGGCATTGTTTCCAAGCCTGCGAGAAGAATATGCCAGTCGCGGGGTCAGTGTATTGCAGTGTTATGCCACCGCAGACGTCGGTGTTATCGCATATGAGAGCGAGGCAGTAGACGGCATGATTGTCGATGAAGGCGTGATCCTTGAGATTGTGCGTCCCGGCACAAATGAGCCCGTTGCTGAAGGCGAGGTCGGTGAGGTGGTGGTTACCAACTTCAACAGGACCTATCCGATGATCCGTTTCGGCACCGGAGATCTTTCTGCAATTCTGCCGGGTGCCAGCCCGTGTGGGCGCACCAACCAGCGCATCAAGGGCTGGATGGGCCGTGCGGACCAGACCACAAAGGTAAAGGGCATGTTCGTTCATCCCTCACAGGTCGCAGATATCGGCAAGGCCCATCCCGAACTTGGCAAGCTGCGCCTCGTCGTCGGGCGCAGTAATGAACAGGACACCCTGGTACTGCAGGCGGAATGCGGTAATCCGGCACAGGGTTTGGCGGATGCAGTTGCCCAGACAATGCAAAAGATCTGCAAGATACGTGGACAGGTCGACCTTGTTGGCTTAGGTAGTCTGGAAAATGACGGGAAGGTGATTTCGGACGATCGTCCTGCTGCTGCCTGATCTGTTATCTGATAAAAGCCGTAAGCTTAAGGCGTTATCCAGAACATCAGGAAGACCATGCCGGACAATCCCAACAATCGCTCGTTTGCCTTGCCTGCCGATCATCCGCCTGTTGTAGGTGGCAAGATTGGCATTCTCATCATGAACCTGGGAACGCCGGAGGCCACAAGCTACTGGCCGATGCGGCGCTATCTGAAAGAGTTCCTGTCGGACCCGCGGGTGATCGAGACAAACCGGGCGCTATGGTGGGTTATCCTCAATGGCATCGTCTTGACGTTTCGGCCAAAAAAATCCGGTCATGCCTACGAGCTGATCTGGAACAAGGATCGCAATGAGTCTCCGCTCAAGACCATAACCCGGTCCCAATCCGAGCAATTGACCAGCCTGTACTCGGGAAATACGGAGATTGTGGTTGACTGGGCCATGCGCTATGGCATGCCGCCTGTAAAGGAACGCATCGAGCATCTGAAAAGCCTGGGCTGTGACAAGATTTTGCTGTTTCCGCTCTACCCGCAGTATTCAGCCACAACGACCGCTACGGCGCTTGATAAAAGCTATGACGCGCTGAAAGAGATGCGATGGCAGCCGGCCATCCGCACAGTGCCGCCCTATCATGATGACCCGGCTTACATTGATGCACTTGCAACCAGCCTGAAGGCGCACCTGAAGTCGATCGATTACAAGCCTGACGTGATTGTGGCCTCGTTCCACGGTTTGCCGAAATCATATTTGATGCGTGGTGACCCCTATCACTGCCATTGCCAGAAGACGGCACGGCTTTTACGTGAGCGAATGGGTATGAAGGAAGGTGAGTTGATCATCACCTTCCAGTCCCGGTTCGGGACGGAAGAATGGCTGCAGCCCTATACCGACAAGACAATTGAGAAACTGGCGATCGACGGGGTCAAGAACGTCGTCGTCATAACGCCGGGCTTTTCATCTGACTGTGTTGAAACACTTGAGGAAATCGCCATCGGTGTGATGGAAACGTTCGTGGAGAACGGCGGGGAGAATTTTTCCGTGGCGCCATGTCTCAATGACAGCAAGGCGTCGATAAAAATGCTTAAGCAGCTGATTGACAGGGAACTTTCCGGCTGGGTTTGAGGTCGGTTTTCCAGCCGTTTCTGTGAGCTGATGAATTTGCGCCCGGCAACAGGCGAATCAAAGTAGTTTTTAACCAATTTCATCCAGTCTGCCGCGAAATGGCAGACGGATGCGTCTTTTCAGATGAGGATTGGTTTTATGCTTGAAGGTTTCAGTGTTTTCGTACTGGTGCTGCTGGTGCTGGCAGTTATCACCCTGTTCAAGTCGATTACGACTGTGCCGCAGGGCTTCGAATATACGGTTGAACGATTTGGCCGTTACATCAAGACGCTTGGCCCCGGACTTGGCATTATCCTGCCGTTCATAGACCGGGTCGGGTCAAAAATGAACATGATGGAACAGGTGCTGGAGGTGCCGAGCCAGGAGGTCATCACCAAGGACAATGCCATGGTGCAGGTCGATGGCGTGGCCTTCTTTCAGGTGCTGGATGCAGCCAAGGCGACCTATGAAGTCAACCGGCTGGAAAACGCCATCCTCAACATCACCATGACCAACATCCGTACCGTCATGGGGTCGATGGACCTGGACAGCCTGCTGTCACAGCGTGACGACATCAATCATGCCATACTGGGTGTGGTCGATCAGGCAACCTCGCCATGGGGCGTGAAGATGACGCGCATCGATATCAAGGACATCAACCCGCCGCGCGATCTGGTTGATTCCATGGCCCGGCAGATGAAGGCAGAGCGTGACAAGCGTGCCGCCATTCTGGAAGCTCAGGGTGCGCGTGAATCGGCCATTCTGAAAGCTGAAGGTGAAAAGCAGGCGATCATGCTGGATGCCGAAGGCCGGCGTGAAGCTGCGTTCCGGGATGCAGAAGCACGTGAGCGTGCCGCTGAAGCCGAAGCAAATGCCACACGCATGGTGTCGGTTGCCATTGCCGAAGGGGATGTTCAGGCGGTAAACTACTTTGTCGCCAACAATTACATCACGGCGCTGGAAAGCATTGCCAAATCGCCAAACCAGAAATTGCTGATGCTGCCGGTAGAAGCCTCCAGCGTTATCGGGTCGATTGCTGGCGTTGCCGAAATCGCCAAGGAAGCGTTTGGTGAGGGTGGCGGTGGCGCACAGCGCACCGGCAGTGCGCAACGCGGCGCAAGTGTGCCGAAAGTGAAGCAATAAGGGCGACGGTAAATGGCTGAAATTATGGACTTATTTGGCGATTGGACCTGGTGGATCATTGCCGGTGTGCTGTTGGTCAGTGAGCTAGTCGCCACCAGCATAGTTCTCGTCTGGTTTGGTTTGGCGGCATTGACCGTCGGCCTGGCCGACCTGTTTCTTGGTCTTTCCTGGCAGGTCGAGGTTATCGTCTTCGTGGTGCTCTCGGTGATCTATCTTCTGCTCGGACGGCGCTATGTCAGAACGCGGGCCACGGATGAAGTCAACCTGCCGTATCTGAACCAGCGCGTGAATGCATATGTCGGTCGCACCGCCGTGCTGCACGAAGCCATTGAAAACGGTGAAGGCAAGGTGCGCATGGATGATGCGTTGTGGCGGGTGACCGGCACTGATGCACCGGCAGGGTCCAGGGTACGCATCACAGGTGGGTCCAATTTGGTGCTGGAAACCGAGCCGGCGTAAGGCCTGTTTTGCTGGCGAACTTAATCCAGCCCGCCGTTTTTCGCGACAATCTGCTTCAGCACTTGTGTGAATTGCGGGCTTATGTCTGGACGTGACAGGCCGAGTGCAACATTGGCTGCCAGAAAACCGACCTTGTCACCGCAATCATACGTGGTGCCTTTGAACTTCAGGCCATAGAAATCCTGCTGATCCATCAGTTTGAGCATGCTGTCGGTCAGTTGAATTTCTCCGCCGGCACCGGCGGTTTGCTTGTCCAGCAGATCGAATATTTCCGGTTGCAGAATGTAGCGTCCGGAAATGATCAGATTTGACGGCGCATCTTCGTGCTTTGGCTTTTCAACCATCGACGTAATCTCAAAGCCCGCACCGGCATCAGCACCGACACCGACCACACCATATTTGTGCACCTGATCCTGAGGAACTTCTTCCACGGCAATGACATTGCCGCCGTGGGCATCATAGACCGTCGTCATCTGTGCCAGGCACCCGGGAGAGCCATGAATGAACATGTCAGGCAGCAACAGGGCAAACGGCTCGTTGCCGACAAGTTCGCGGGCACACCACACCGCGTGACCAAGGCCGAGCGGTTCCTGCTGGCGGGTGAAACTGGTCTGGCCCGCGCCGGGCAGGTCTGACTGGAGAATTTCCAGTTCAACGTCCTTGTTGCGGCGTTTGAGTGTTTCTTCAAGTTCAAACTGCTTGTCAAAATGATCCTCGATAACCGCCTTGTTTCGTCCGGTTACGAAGATGAAGTGCTCAATACCGGCTTCACGCGCTTCGTCAACAGCGAGTTGAATAACCGGACGGTCCACAATCGTCAGCATTTCTTTCGGGACAGCCTTGGTCGCGGGCAGAAAACGCGTGCCAAGTCCTGCCACGGGAAATACAGCTTTTTTGATTTTGCTGGTCATCGCTGTAACTCCGTCCCCTCAATCGCCCAGTTTAAATGGAAGCTTGAACAGTAAAGCTTTCTAAACGGTTTGTTTGGGTTTTGTTAGCACAATCAGACTTCATGCGGGGTCCATGATTCGGGCCAAAACCAACAAAAAACAATCTGGGAACTAATTCTGAATGAGTGTTCTGGTCACAGGTGGCGCAGGCTATATCGGTTCGCACATGGTGCTGGCACTGTGTGATGCGGGCCACGATGTCGTCGTGCTTGACAACCTGTCTACCGGAATGCCGTGGGCCGTTGCACCGCAAGCCAGGTTGATAGAGGGCGATATCGGTGATGAAGAGCTGACGCTGAATATCATCAACGAACATAATGTTGACGCCATCATTCATTTTGCAGGCTCCATCATTGTGCCTGACAGCGTGTCCGACCCGCTGGGTTACTATCTGAACAATACCGTCAAGTCGCGCTCACTGATCCACAGCGCAGTGAAAGCCGGCGTGCCGCATTTCATTTTCTCCTCGACGGCTGCCGTATATGGCAACCCGAAGACCGTTCCGGTGCGAGAAGAGGATGATCTGTCGCCTATATCGCCCTATGGCACATCAAAGCTGATGACCGAACTGATGTTGCGTGATGCGTCCATTGCGCATGATCTGACCTATGTCGCGCTGAGGTATTTCAACGTGGCAGGCGCCGACCCCAAGGGCCGCAGTGGGCAGTCGACACCGCAGGCAACCCATCTGATCAAGGTGGCGTGCGAGACGGCATTGGGCCAGCGTGATCACCTTCAGGTTTTCGGCAAAGACTATGACACGCGTGACGGCACCTGTTTGCGTGACTATATCCACGTCAGCGATCTTGTGCGGGCCCATGTGGACGCGTTGACATATTTGCGCAGCGGTGCGGCAAGCCAGGTTTTCAACTGTGGATATGGCCGCGGTTATTCGGTGCTCGATGTGCTCGGCGCTGTGGAACGCGCTGCCGGTCTCACCCTGGACGTACGCGATGCGCCAAGGCGGGCCGGTGATCCGGCAGAAATCATCGCTAATGCCGACCGGGCGCGGTCGGTACTTGAATGGCAACCTCAACACGACGATCTGGATTTTATCGTGGCAAGTGCGCTTGCCTGGGAAAAACACCTGCAACAGCGCAATGGCTGATGCAGAAGTTTGGTGGAACAATGAAAAAGCTTGGACTTTCTCTTCGTGGATTTGCGGCACTGTCAGTTTTAATGACGTCTCTCGGTCTGGGCGCAACCGCGTCGCGCAGCCTGGACATTGGTGCACTGGAAGCCCTGAGCCGCAATGCGGCATTTGACCAGTTTGTTGAGGACCTGTGGCCGGAAGCACGGCGCAAGGGTATTTCGTCAAAACTCTACAGGCAGGCTTTCGCCGGCGTGACTCCGGACCCCCGCATCTTCGCGCGCCAGACCAGCCAGGCTGAATTCTCAACGCCAATCTGGACCTATATCGACAAACGTGTGTCTGCCGACCGGATTGCCCGGGGCAAGTCGATGCAGGAGACCCATGCACGGGCTCTGCGGGCGGTTGAGCGGCGCTATGGCGTTGACAAATACATTGTCGCGTCGATCTGGGGCATGGAGACCAATTTCGGCAGCTTTACCGGCAAGATGAGTGTCATCCGCTCACTTTCCACCATGGCGTTCTCCGGCCAGCGCAAGAAATATGGTCGCAAGCAATTGCTGGGTGCGCTGGATATTCTGCAAAGCGGCGATATTTCACTGGACCAGTTTACCGGCTCCTGGGCCGGCGCAATGGGACACACGCAGTTTATTCCGCTGACCTACAATGCCTATGCGGTTGACATGACGGGTGACGGCAAGCGCGACATCTGGAATTCAGTGCCTGATGCGCTTGGCTCAACGGCCAACTATCTGAAGAAGCGCGGTTGGAAGAACAACAGGCCGTGGGGCTGGGAAGTCCGCCTGCCGCGCGGTTTCAACTATCGCATGGCTGGCAAGAAGGGTACCCGGTCCATTGCTGCATGGGCGAAGCTGGGCGTGAAGCCTGCCGCTCAGCGCAGATTCGGTGTTGCCGATGTCCGCGCCAGGCTGTTGCTGCCGGTCGGCAGGCATGGACCTGCATTCCTGGTGACGCGGAACTTCGATGCCATTCTCGCCTACAACAGGTCAATTTCATATGCATTGGCTGTAGCCCACCTGGGTGACAGACTGGCCGGCCGGGGGCCGTTTGTTGCCAGTTGGCCAACAGACCTGAAGCTGCTGTCGAGGTCTGACAACCGGGAACTGCAGAAGCTGCTGAGCGCGCGCGGGTTCAATACCGGCGGTACCAGCGGCACAATCGGTCCACGTACCCGCAGCGCTATCAGCAGCTACCAGCATCGCATTGGCCTGACGCCTGACGGGTATGCGGATGCAAGATTACTTGAGCGGTTGCGTCGCGGTCTGTAGACTGCGGCTCATGAATCAGTTTTTGAATATCTGTCAGCGAGTTCTGGCGACACTGGCGTTGATCTGCCTGGCGAGCGTGCCATCTCACGCCCAGCAGGCTGATGAAGCACCGGTAGTGGAAAGTGCGGCCCAATCCAGTTACCTGCCGGCACGCAAGCAGGTTTACGACATCGTCATAATGGGGGATGTGCTGGGTACTGGTCTGTGGGCCGGTATGAACCGGTTTGTCGAGACCGAAGACCGGGTGACTGTTACAGGCCGCATCCAGGAAAATTCCGGGCTTGCCCGCCCCAAGCTCTACAATTGGGCGAAGGCGGCGGACAACCTGCTTGGATCGCGTCCCTTCGATATTGCTGCAATCATGCTGGGTGCAAACGATGCTCGCGACATCAACGCGCCTGATGGCTTTTTGAGGTTTGGCAGCGACGAATGGCGCAAAGCCTACGCCGAACAGATCACTGCGCTGGTGAGTGCATTGAAAAAGCACAAGGTTGCGATCTACTGGATCGGTGTGCCGCCGATGAAGCGCAAAAGTTATGACAAGGCCATGAAGATTGTCGCCGAAGTCGAGAGGCAGGTTATGGCGGAAAGAGGCGTACGCTATATCGACCTGCGGCTGTTGCTGGCTGACAGTGATGACAATTACACTGATCGTGGCGACGATGGTACAGGCACGATTGTGCGACTTCGCTCGCGCAATGGCGTCAAGTTCATTGCAGGTGGCAATGACCGGCTTGCTGTCGAACTGATGAAACTGGTTCGGGCCGACATAGCCATCGGGGATGGTGCGGGTGGCGGTCCGGCGATAGTTCCCTTGCAGGAAGAAGTCATACTGACCCCGGAAGAACTGGCTGCACTGCCCGCCTTTGTGGCGGAACGCCCTGGTGCCGAGCCGCCGGTGAAGATAGAGCCTGCCCAATTGCCAGGCCTGAATTACACCGAGATTGCCAGGGTCACTGAAGATGCGATAAAGCGGGCGGCCAGAGAAGGGTTGACCCTGTTTGACAAGGTTCGCAGTTCAACCGTCCCGGGCAGCGCCGCCCGGCTGTTGTTCAGGGATGGTGTCTGGCCGGATGCACCTGCCGATCGTTTTGACTCGTTTTCCGCTGCCAAGGATCCTGCCAGCACTGCCCAGTAAGTCAGGCCGCGGCGGACCTGAACCTACCTGGTCCTATCGAGGCAGGGTGGATGCTCCCATCAGGAAATCATCGATCGAGCGGGCAGCCTGGCGGCCTTCACGGATCGCCCAGACAACCAGTGACTGACCGCGGCGCATGTCGCCTGCGCTGAACACTTTCCAGCGGTTTGTCTGGTAGGCGTCGGTGTCTGCCTTGACATTGCCGCGCCCATCCAGCGAGACGGACAGTTGTTTCAGCATGCCTTCGTGCACAGGGTTCACAAACCCCATTGCGAGCAATACCAGGTCGGCAGGCAGTTCGAATTCACTGCCGTCGATCGGTTTCATGGCGCTATCGACACGGGTTCCATGCAAGGTCTTGACCTTGCCCTTTTCGCCGGAGAAGTGCGTGGTCATGACAGCGAAATCACGCTCGGCACCCTCGGCCTGGCTGGATGACGTACGCATTTTCAACGGCCAGTGCGGCCAGCTCAGCGCCTTGTTTTCCTTCTCCGGCGGTGCTGCCATGATTTCCAGCTGTGTCACAGACAGTGCGCCCTGCCGGAACGATGTCCCGATGCAGTCGGAGCCGGTATCGCCGCCGCCGATCACCACGACATGCTTGCCACCGGCCAGTATGGGCATGACGTCGCCGAGGTCTTCACGCCCGATGCGCTTGTTCTGCTGGCGCAGAAAATCCATTGCAAAATGCACACCGTCCAGCTCGCGGCCGGGAACAGACAGGTCGCGCGGGTCTTCCGAGCCACCGGCCAGCAACACTGCGTCATGGTTGCGCTCCAGATGGGTAATATCGGTGTCGACGCCAACGTGACGGTTACAATGGAATGTGACACCTTCCGCCTCCATCTGCTTGACCCTGCGTTCAATCAGATGCTTGGACATTTTGAAATCAGGGATGCCATAGCGCATCAGGCCACCTGGCTTGGCCTGTTTTTCGTAGACGTGAACATCGTGTCCGGCACGGGCAAGCTGCTGTGCGGCAGCCAGGCCTGCAGGGCCTGAACCCACGATGGCGATCTTCTTGCCGGTTTTTTCGTCCGGGACTTCCGGCACAACCCAGCCTTCTTCCCAGGCTCTGTCGACAATCGCGCATTCGATGGTCTTGATGGCGACCGGGTTGTCATCAATGTTGAGCGTGCACGAGGCTTCACAAGGTGCCGGACAGATGCGTCCGGTGAACTCGGGGAAGTTGTTGGTCGAATGCAGATTGCGGGACGCTTCTTCCCAATCCTCGCTATATACCAGATCATTCCAGTCGGGGATCTGGTTCATCACCGGACAGCCACTGTGGCAGTAGGGTATGCCGCAATCCATGCAGCGGGCTGCCTGGGTTTTCACTTCCGTGTCGTCAAGAGGAAGGACGAATTCCTCATAGTTGGAAACCCGATCAGCCACCGGCTTGTAGGGCCGTTCCTGGCGATCAAATTCCTTGAAGCCGGTAATCTTGCCCATCTTACTTGCCCTCTCTCACGCCAATCAGCATTTCGCCGGTGGCATTTTGTGCTTCCATTTCTTTCAATGCGCGGCGGTAATCGACCGGCATGACCTTGACGAATTTTGGCAAATAGGTCTGCCAGTTATCGAGAATCTCGCGCGCGCGCGCCGAGGCCGTGTAGTGGGAGTGATTGCTGATCAGCTGGAACAGCCGTTCTGCGTCATGACTGGTCATGTCGCCCTGCACATCCACAAGCCCGTGACTTTCCAGATCACCTGACTGGTTGGCAATGCGCTGCAACAGTTCTTCTTCTTCCGGCACAGGCTCAAGGTCAACCATGGCCAGGTTGCAGCGTTGCCGGAAGTCGCCTGCCTCATCCAGGACATAGGCGATGCCACCTGACATGCCGGCAGCGAAATTGCGGCCGGTCTGGCCCAGGACCACGACAATGCCGCCGGTCATGTATTCACAACCGTGATCGCCTGTGCCTTCCACAACCGCCAGCGCACCGGAGTTGCGCACTGCGAAGCGCTCGCCGGCAACGCCATGGAAGTAGCATTCACCGGCAATGGCACCATACAGTACCGTGTTACCGACAATGATTGAGTTCTCCGGTACGATCGCGGTGTTTTCCGGCGGGCGTACCACGAGGCGGCCACCCGACAGACCCTTGCCGACATAGTCGTTGGCTTCGCCGATCAGATCCAGGGTCACACCCTTGGATACAAATGCACCAAAACTCTGGCCTGCAGTACCGCGCAGGGTGATCGAAATGGTGTCGTCAGGCAGGCCGGCGTGTCCGTAACGCCGGGCGATTTCGCCTGACAGCATGGCACCGGTCGAGCGGTCGACATTTCGGATCGGCAGTTCAAAGCTCACCGGCTTCTTGTTCTCCAGCGCAGGGGCTGCCTTTTCGATCAACTGTCGATCCAGTATTTTCTCAAGATGATGATCCTGGGTTTCGCTGTGGCGAATGGGGATGTCCTTGGATACGGATGGTTTTGCAAAGATCTTCGAGAAATCGAGGCCGCGCGCTTTCCAGTGTTCGATGGCCTGTTCCTTGTCGAGGAAGTCTGTGCGCCCGATCAGTTCGTCCAGCGACCTGAAGCCCATTGCAGCCATCAATTCGCGCACTTCTTCTGCCACGAAAAAGAAGTAGTTGATCACGTGTTCAGGCTTGCCGGTAAACCGCTTGCGCAGATCGGGGTCCTGCGTGGCAACGCCGACTGGACAGGTGTTCAGATGACATTTGCGCATCATGATGCAGCCTGCGGCAATCAATGGCGCGGTTGCAAAGCCGAATTCATCGGCCCCCAGAAGCGCGCCCACGATAACATCGCGGCCGGTGCGCAGGCCGCCATCAACCTGGACGGCGATGCGGCTGCGCAGTTCGTTCAGAACCAGGGTCTGCTGGGTTTCAGCCAGTCCGATTTCCCAGGGCGACCCGGCATGCTTGATGGATGTCAACGGTGACGCTCCGGTGCCGCCTTCAAAACCCGAAATGGTCAAATGGTCTGCGCGCGCCTTGGATACACCGGCAGCCACAGTGCCAACGCCGACTTCAGACACCAGTTTTACAGACACATCGGCGTTCGAGTTGGCGTTTTTCAGATCGTAAATGAGTTGCGCCAGATCCTCGATTGAATAGATGTCGTGGTGCGGTGGCGGCGAAATCAGGCCAACACCGGGGGTTGAATAGCGCACTGCCGCAATTGTCTTGTCGACCTTGTGGCCGGGCAACTGACCGCCTTCACCTGGTTTTGCACCCTGCGCCATCTTTATCTGGATCATGTCGGCGTTGACCAGATACTCGGTCGTAACGCCGAAGCGGCCCGAGGCGACCTGCTTGATGGCCGAGCGCATGGAATCGCCATTGGCCATGGGAATGAAGCGATCAGGCTCTTCGCCGCCTTCGCCGGTATTGGACTTGCCGCCCATCCGGTTCATGGCCATGGCAAGGGTGGTATGTGCCTCACGGCTGATCGAGCCGAACGACATGGCGCCGGTGGCAAACCGTTTGACGATTTCAGCTGCGGGTTCAACTTCATCGAGCGGGACCGGTTGTCTGCCCATTTCTTCGGCGGGGCGCAGTCTGAACAGGCCGCGAAGGGTCATGAGTTGTGCCGCCTGATCATTGACCTGCTTGGCGAATGCCCGGTACTTTTCCGGAATGTCACCGCGCACGGCGTGCTGCAGGTCCGCGACTATCTCGGGTCCCCACACATGCGACTCACCGCGGAAGCGGAAAGCATATTCACCACCAACGTCGAGTGCGTCCCGGTAAATTGGCGCGTCGGAAAAGGCAAGCCGGTGGCGCTCGACGGTTTCAGTTGCGATCTCTGCAAGCCCGACACCTTCAACCTGGGTGGAGGTTCCGGTAAAGAAACGATCGACAAATGCCTGCTTCAGTCCGACGGCATCAAAAATCTGCGCGCCGCAATAAGACTGGTATGTTGAGATGCCCATTTTGGACATGACCTTCAACAAGCCCTTGTTGATGGCCTTGATATAGCGCTTCGCAGCTTCTTCCCGGCTGACTTCTTCAGCCAGTTTCGGCAACATGTCTTCGATGGTTTCAAAAGCAAGATAAGGGTTGATGGCTTCCGCACCAAAACCGGCCAGCGTGGCAAACTGGTGGATTTCGCGCGCCTCGCCGGTTTCGATCACCAGACCAACTGATGTGCGCAGACCGTTGCGGATCAGGTGGTGATGCACGGCAGACGTCGCCAGCAGTGACGGGATCGGGATCTGATCCTGCGACGCCATCCGGTCTGACAGGATTATGATATTGTGGCCTTCGTGAACCGAGCTTTCGGCCCGGGCACACAAATGGTCCAGCGCCTGCTGCATGCCCAGTGCGCCATCGGCGGCGGCGTAGGTTATATCCAGCGTGATGGTGAGGAAATCATTGTCCTTGATGTCTCCGATAACCCGGATTTTTTCCAGGTCCTCGTTTGTAAGGATCGGTTGCGGAACCTCCAGGCGCTTCTGGCGCGAGGTCCCTTTCAGATCGAGCAGGTTTGGACGCGGGCCGATGAATGACACCAGAGACATGACCAGTTCTTCGCGGATCGGGTCAATCGGCGGGTTGGTGACCTGGGCAAACAGTTGCTTGAAATAGGTGTGCAACAGCTTCGGTCTGGACGACAGCGCAGACAGCGGCGTGTCTGTGCCCATGGAGCCGATGGCTTCCTGGCCGGTCTGGGCCATTGGGGCGAGCAGGAATTTGAGATCTTCCTGAGTATAGCCAAACGCCTGCTGGCGATCGAGCAGGGCAACATTGGTCTGCGGTGCGCGCGGCTTTGAAGCCGGCATGTCCTTGAGCAGCACCTGGGTGCGGTCAAGCCATTCGCGATAGGGATATTTGGTGGACAGGGTGTCTTTGAGCTCTTCGTCTGAAATTATGCGCTTTTCCTCCAGATCGATGAGCAACATCTTGCCGGGTTGCAGACGCCATTTGGTTGTGATGGTGTCTTCGGCAAAGTCCAGCACACCCATTTCGGAAGCCAGCATGACAAAGCCGTCATTGGAGACCAGGTAACGGGCCGGGCGCAGACCATTTCGGTCCAGCGTTGCGCCGATCTGGCGGCCGTTGGTGAACGCAATGGCAGCAGGTCCGTCCCATGGTTCCATCAGGGCAGCGTGATACTCGTAGAAAGACCGGCGATTTTCGTCCATCAGCGGATTGCCGGCCCAAGCTTCCGGGATCAGCATCATCATGGCATGTGACATTGGGTAACCGGCAAACTGCAACAGCTCCAGCGCGTTGTCGAAACATGCCGAGTCGGACTGGCCTTCGTAGGAGATCGGCCACAGTTTTTCCATATCGGCGCCGAACAGGTCGGAACTCATGGTTGCATAGCGTGCAGCCATCCAGTTGTAGTTGCCGCGCAAGGTGTTGATCTCGCCATTGTGGCAGATCATGCGATAGGGGTGGGCCAGCGGCCATGACGGGAAGGTGTTGGTGGAGAAGCGTTGATGCACCAGCGCCAGGGCGGAGGTTACCTTGGGGTTTTTAAGGTCGGTATAGTAATCGCCAAGGTTCACACCCAGCACGAGACCCTTGTAGATAATGGTCTCAGGCGACATGGACACCACATAATAGCCGGAACTGTCGGTGTCGGTTATGGAGGTGACCCTGTTGGATACCACCTTGCGCATGACGAACAGCTTGCGGGCAAAGGCGAGCGGGTCTGTATCCTTGAAGCCGGGCCCGCGGGTAACGAATACCTGGCGGTGGAACGGTTCGGTTGGCAGAACGGAAGTGCCAAGAACCTCCTTGTTGACCGGTACATCGCGCCATCCCACAACTTCCAGGCCTTCTTCCAGCGCGGCTTTCGCGAAAATCTGCTCAATGCGTTCACGCACCGCCGGGTCACGGGGCAGGAACACAAACCCCACGCCATAATCGCCGGCGCCGGGCAGCTTGAAGCCGAGCCGTTTGGCCTCTGTTACGAAGAAATCATGGGGGATCTGCAACAGGATGCCGGCGCCGTCTCCGGCCTTCGGGTCGGCGCCCACCGCACCGCGGTGTTCAAGGTTTGCCAGGATGCGCAGTCCGTCTGCAATGACGCGGTGGCTCTTGTCATTGTTGATGTTGGCGATCATGCCGACACCGCAGGCATCATGTTCGTTGGCAGGATCATAAAGTCCGGTTTTTGCGGGCAGGCCGGCCTGTGTCAAAGCCTTCGAGCGTGCGGAAACTTCGTATGTCATGTCCGGCGATCCTTGCCTGTTTTGCGAACGTCTGTCTCTCGTGCCTGACGAAGACCGCACGACGCGGGTGTAGAACTTTTATGTCTGGAGAATTCCGGCGACTGTCTGATGGCGGGGTCTTCAGCTGCACGGACACCAAGGTCGCTGCTTGCCATCTTGAACGTCTCGCCTGCAAATCCCTCCGCTTTTTTGGGAGAACTGCGTGGTTGACGTTCTTAAAAGCGTTTGAGCGTCGTGCGTTTTCCCGGGGTCAGGCAGACCATGCCTTGACGTTTCTGTTTGGTTTTAGCCGTCATCGTGCTGCTGCTCGATCTTTTTCGGTGGTCTGCCATAATTTAGGTCAGTTTTGCTGACCTAAACTTCCAGTTGTATTGCCAGAAATCTGTCCAATATGCAAGCGGTCTTGGTGCCAGTGGTTTACAGGATTATTTGGGTTGTGGCGGGTGTGCCGGATTGGCCGACTGTGATACTCAGTCGGCGAAAACCAAGATAACCGTGAGCATGGGGATCAATCGATGAATTTCGGCAGTGATAATGTGTATGGCGTGCATCCTGCGATCATGGACGCAATCGTAGCAGCGAATTCGGGTACGCAAAACTCCTACGGCACCGATGTTTACACACGCAAGGCACAAGAACAGCTTAGTGCCCTGTTTGAATGTGAACTGGATGCCTTTTTCGTGCTGACCGGCACTGCGGCCAACAGTTTGTGTCTGTCCGCCATGACCCCGCCATATGGCGCAGTTATCTGCCATGGAGACGCTCATATACTGGTGGATGAATGTGGCGCCCCGGAACTGTTCACCGGTGGCGCGAAATTGATTGGGGTCAATGATCCACTGGGCAAATTGCAGTTGGATAGTATTGAAAAGGTGCTCACCGGTTTCACGCGCGGCGAACATGATCCGAAACCGGCGGCTGTTTCGATTACCCAGGCCAGCGAACTGGGCACTGTTTACTCGGTTGATGAAATTGCCGCGATCGGAGAGCTGGTCCATTCGCGGGGCATGAAACTGCACATGGATGGTGCGCGTTTTGCCAATGCACTGGTGAGTGAGGGGTGTACGCCGGCCGAAATGGCCTGGAAATCAGGTGTCGATGCGTTGTCTTTCGGGTGCACCAAGAACGGCGCGATGGCGCTGGAAGTGGTGGTGTTTTTCGACAGGGCACTGGCTGCCGACTTTTCTCACCGTCGCATGCGGGCTGCACAACTGCTGTCGAAGGGGCGTTTTTTGGGTGCTCAGATGAATGCCTATCTGGAAAACGGTTTGTGGCTTGATAATGCGCGGTATGCGAACGATATGGCTACCTATCTAAAGGATGGTCTGGAGGCTACAGGCAAGATGCGGATGCCGCTGCCGGTTCAGGCCAACGAGGTGTTTCCGATCATGCCGAGAGAATTGTTTGACCTGTTGTTGTCAAAAGGTGTCGTGACTTATCAGTGGCCAGGAGAAGGCCCGGGTAATGATGTGGTGGCAGACGGTGAGGTATTTGCACGCTTTGTCTGTTCATTCGTGACCAGCAAGGACGATTGCGATGCATTGGTGAGAGAGGTCGAGACATGGAACGGCGCTACCTGACATTGTTACTGGCTGGTCTGGGCTGTTTCATTGCAGCGCCTGTGCCACAGGCAGAAGCGCAATCGGGGCATTTCTATTACTACGGAGACCCGGGCTATAATCCTTATCGGTACCCGTATCCCGACCGGGACGGATATGCCCGTTTTGATCTCAACTGTGTTGATGCTGCCAGATTGTTACGACATGACGGATTTCGGGTCGTTGACGCCATTCGCTGTAAACGGCATCTGCCGTTCGTTTACCTGGCTGTTCGAGACCGCAAGCGATACCGGGTAACGATCAGCCAGTTCGACGGCGAAATACTGGACGTGGTGCGCGCGGATACCAAGTCGCGAAAAATCCGCAAGAAACGTCGCAAGCGCAAAAGGAAATAGGGCGCTGAAGAAATCCTCAGCGCCCTCTCGGTCCTGTAAAAGCCTGGCCGTTTAGGCGGCTTTCTTGTCTTCGATCAGTTTGGCTTTCTTGCCGGCACCCTTGATTGTAATGGTGCGTGGTTTCATTGCCTCGGGAAGCTCGCGCTTGAGGTCAATGTGAAGCAGGCCGTTTTCGATTTCCGCGCCGGTTACCTCAACATGATCGGCAAGCTGGAAGCGGCGGTCAAAATTACGTGCAGCAATACCCTGGTGCAGGAAGTTGACCTGCTCGGCGCGGCCTTCCTTCTGTCCCGCCACGGTGAGTGAATTGCTCTTCACTTCAATAGCCAGTTCGTCAGGTGTGAACCCTGCAACAGCCATGGTGATGCGATAGGTGTCTTCGCCGGTGCGCTCAATGTTGTAAGGCGGATAAGTTGGCGTATCCACGGTGTTTACTTCGTCGAGCATCTTGGCCAGACGATCGAAACCGACGCCGGTACGATAAAGTGGGGTCAAATCAAACATGATGTTCATCCTTTCCATAAGCGATGCAGTTTGTCTGTGCACCCTCCCGGTAGACGGGCAGGGTGTCGTTCAGTTGCGTGGACCCGTTATGGCGTCCACAACTGATATTTAGGCGACCTTTTTCTGGTTTCAAGTCCTGAAGTTTTGGTGCTGCGGATCACAATTTGGCGTGCCGACAATTCAAGAGACGGCTCAGGCGAAATGTGATCAAATGACCGGTGAGGGGAATCAGCAAAGGAATGGCGACAGATATGGCAGACGGATTTGTGTTGGTTGCCGGAAATCCCGTGCCTGCCAATGCCAGTTGCGGATATCTTGACGTTTCCAAAAAGGTAAAAGTGCGTTATGGCCTGTTCCCGGCGGTAGGTGAGGCCCGCGGTACCGTATGCTTTCTGCAGGGGCGTGGCGAATGCATGGAGCGCAACTTTGAAACCATCCGCGACCTGACCGAACGCGGCTACCAGGTTGCAGCACTTGACTGGCGCGGGCAGGGCGGTTCACCGGCTGCCGTCGGGCCCAACCGGCATGGTCACATATCCACTTTCCGGCATTATCTGTCCGACTTCACAAAATTCATGAACGAGGTGGTTTTACCCGATTGCAGACCGCCATACATCCTGCTGGGAAATTCCATGGGCGGCCATATAGGCCTGCGCACCATCGCCAAGCACAACTGGTTTGCCGCCGCCGTCATGGTGGCACCCCTGATTGATATTCCCAGCACCCATCTGCCCCGATGGTTCAAGGTAGCTGTTGTGACAGCCATGACCTATGTCGGGCTCGGCCGGTTGAAAGTGCCGCTTCACAGCACCAGGCTGATCCGTCCGGAAGATTTCCCCAAGAATCCTCTGACCTCGGACAAGACCCGTTTCATGCGCAATATGCGTTTGTGGCAGGAGGCCCCGCATCTGTCAGCGATCGCGCCGACCGTGGGCTGGGTAAGCGCGGCGCTGAGATCATGCAGGAAGCTGCGCGCGCTGAACGACACCACACCGCTGCGCTGTCCTGCGCTGCTGGTCATTGCCGGCCAGGACGTTGTGGTGGCCAACGAGACCATCCAGCAGTTTGCCCGGTTTGTGCCGGGTGCGGCCACCATCACCATCAACGGCGCGAAACACGACATTCTGGCCGAGGGCGACACCTTTCGCGACCAGTTCTTTGCAGCATTTGATGCTTTCGTGGCTGACCGGGTCAAATGATCCGGCCTAACCCCATCCTGATCTAGGCCAGCAAGGCCATTGCCTGTTCATGCAGCGCCTTGTTGGCTGCCACAAGAATATCTCCGCCATCTGAAGCATCGGCTCCATCCCAGGTGGTGACGATACCGCCTGCGCCTTCAATTATCGGGATCAGGGCGGCAATATCGTAAGGCTGCAGTCCGGTATCGATGCTGATGCCCAGAAGGCCTGCGGCAACCATGCAGTGAAAGTATGCATCCGCGTCAAAGCGCAGATGTTGCACCGCTGCTTCAATGCGCATCAGGCGCTCTTGGTGGCCATGTTTGCGGAAAAGGTAAGGTGCTGTTGTGCCTGCCAGCACATTGGCAAGGTCGGTTTCACTGGTGCAGCGCAACTGGGTTTTCTGGTCAGCGCGCAGTAAATGCGCACCAGCCTCGCTGCCGGCAAATATCTCGTCGGTAAACGGCTGTCCGGCAGCACCAGCAATCATGCGGTCCTTGTGCTTTATGCCGACCAGCGTCATCCAGGTCGGGGTGCCACAGATGAAACTGCGCGTGCCGTCAATCGGGTCCAGTACCCAGGTAAAATCACTGTTGCCGGCCTTATGGCCGAACTCTTCGCCCAAAATCCCGTGATCCGGGTAGCGCTCCTCGATCATGGTACGCATGACTTTTTCCGCGGCGCGATCGGCCTGTGTGACCGGATCAAATCCGTCGGCCTGCTTGTTGTCGACCGCTATGGAGGTTCGAAAAAGGGGCAGGGCAATGGGCCCGGCCGCCCGTGCCAACTCAACAGCAAAGGTCAAAAGGGCTTCTGTTGAATTGCCGGCGGGGTTTTTATCTTGGATCATGGATTGAAGCTCTTATTTATGTTGCAGTTGCACAATACGCAGTCATATTGCTGTCTTCAAGCTATGCAGCCTGTGCATTTCTGTGATGCAGTTAAGCGGATATTCAGTGCCTCAGCATGAAGGAGTTTACAAATATTTGTTTTATTTCAATATCTTATACCTTTGAAAAAATCGTTTTTCTTCGTGTTTGGCCGAAAAATTTTCTGTCGACACAGCCTTGAAACTGTCACTGTGCAGTGCAATATAGGCTATAGTGATTACGAAGGATTACTCCTTTATTTTCACTTGCCCTTTTTAGGGCGTTTCCTCCCTAGACTTGGGCCGCCGTGCTTTTGCATGTGCGGCCCTTTTTTCGATCTGTCACTGTGCTGGTCCGGTTTCCCTGGCATTGGCGATATGCAGCGACATTAGATTGTAATGGCTGCGATCTTCAAATCCGGTTCGGGTGTATAACGCTTTTGCTGCCTTGTTGTCCCGCTCCACCTCCAGATGCAGCGCGCATAATCCTTCATGACGGGCCCATGCGCACACAGCCGACAGGGCTGCACTGCCGATACCTTGTCCGCGATATGTTTCAAGGATGAACAATTCATCCAGAAATGCGTCGCGACCGCCGAATTCCAGAGAAAATCCGAATGCGATGACCGCGTAACCGGCAATTTCGCCATCTCGGCGTTGCACCAGGAGAATGCGCCCCTGGGCGGGCATTGCGAGCAGTGTGTCGATTGAGGTTCGCCGGGCGTGCGCTGTCACGTTGACGCCTTCATGCAGGTGAAAGGCTGTAACAAGCTGATCGATCCGGGTGGCATGTTCCGGTCCGGCTTCAACCAAGTGGATTGGCGGCGGGTTGGCGGCCGTCTCCATTACTCAGCAGCAATGGAGCGCGGCGGCATGGTTTCAGAAGCACGCGCTATGAAACGCGACATGACATCAAGCATCAGGGTTTGCAGACGGGAAAACCCGCGGGTTTTCTTCAATGTGGTTTCATTCATGTAGAGGCCACGATTGACTTCGATCTGCACGGCATGAACGTCTTCCCGGGGCCGGCCGTATTTCTGGGTTATGAAACCACCGGCATAAGGCCGGTTGCGCGATACCTTCAACCCGTGAGCGCGCAACTGCTCTTCAAGGTGGCGGACAATCCAGGCCGAACAACTGGTTCCATGCCTGTCGCCCAGAACAATATCCGGGCGTCCTGATCCTGAAAGCCCCGCCACTGACGGCATTGAATGACAATCTACCAGGATGGCGGTGTGAAACCGCTTGAACGTTCCGGCCATGAGGTCCCTGAGCGCCTCATGATAGGGCATGTAATAGTGTTGAATCCGGCGGTCGGCATCCGACCAGCTCAGTGTGTCCAGGTATATGTTCTCACCTTCGCTCACAATGCGCGGAATTGTGCCCAGACCACCTGCAACGCGTGCTGATGCCGTGTTGACGTGCGCCGGCAGCGGGTCATGAAACATATTCGGGTCCAGCTCAAACGGTTCCCGGTTGACATCCAGCCAGGCGCGGGGAAAGCGGGCTTTCATCAGCGGTGCGCCCAGGGCCGTCGCGGTACCGAACAATTCGTCGACGAAGCAGTCCTCCGAGCGGCGCAGATTGTGCAGGTCCAGACGGGATGATGCCTGGAACTCGACCCCGTAATCACTGCCGGAATGCGGCGAATTAAACACAACCGGCGAGGTTTGCATACGCGGCGCATCAATCTGGAAACCGGGCTCAATCTGATCTGATTTGGTTTCACGTGTCATGAGCAGGGCAAGTCGCTGTACGGTTGGAGGAACAATCGGTGGTTGTAGCATTCACCACACCCATTAAGCCCCCGACGCAGGCGGCGCGTCAACGCTGATTGTCGGTCAGGCTGTGTGTATTTCACCAGTTGAAGCTGTATTGCAAAATTCAGGGCCGTTTACGCCCGCCATGGCGGGCGAAACACACGTGTACGGCACTTTAATTTGACGAAATGACAATGAGTGTCTTCACATGCGGTTTACTCTTTGACAGTATGGTGCCGCGGTGTGGGTGGGCAGTGCGCAAAACTGGCCATAGGTAATTTCTGGAGGCTGGTAAGCGGCTATGGCTCGTATTCTACTTGCTGAAGATGACAACGACATGCGCGGCTTCCTTGCCCGTGCGCTGGAACGCGCCGGTCACGAGGTGCACTCGTTTGCTGAAGGTGTTAGTGCGTTTGAAGAACTGAAGTCGCGCGAGGTTGATCTTCTGCTCACCGATATCGTGATGCCGGAAATGGATGGCATAGAGCTTGCCAGGCGCGCTGCTGAGCTGGATCCGGCTCTGAAAATCATGTTTATCACCGGATTTGCGGCTGTGGCCCTGCATCCGGATTCCGAAGCGCCGCGCGATGCCAAGATTTTGTCAAAGCCGTTTCATTTGCGCGATCTGGTCAACGAAGTCGACCGGATGATTGCCGCCTGACAATCACCGGCAAACGGGCCTTGCATGGGCTCTTCCAACCTTATATAGAAACCTTCGCGTTTAACGACGCGACCGATCTGCCGATGGCCCGAAACCGGGTCTGCGAATCTAGGCAGGCTTCGGGCGGTTAGCTCAGTGGTAGAGCACTACGTTGACATCGTAGGGGTCACTAGTTCGAACCTAGTACCGCCCACCATTTTCCGTTCTTTGTCATGCTGAGGGTGCCCGGGTACATGCGTTCAGCCGGATGGCGGCATAGTGCCCACAACGAATGATGCTGCAAAAACAACGAACGGAGATTTTGCAATCAGAAGCAGGCGTTTTGACGTCTGGATGCAATATACCGCCGTCGGTCGAACAAGCTGCGCAACAGGTACGGCGGTAATGCAGAATTCATAGAGGGATTCCGAGTCAACCAACCCACCGAGAGCGAGCTTCGGCATTCCAAGCCACGGGAAGTGTGCGGATTTCTTTCTTGTCGGTCGGAGTTCGTGCATTGTGCGTCAGCCGTGTATCGGAGATTGCATGAAAAAAGGCGAATACGATTTTGTGATAGTTGGTGCCGGATCGGCCGGGTGTGTCATTGCTGAAGCACTAAGCCGCGATCCTGCGGTTTCTGTTCTGCTTCTTGAGGCCGGGCCAATTGATCGCAACATCATGATACATATCCCGGCTGGGGTTTACCGAGCCTTTCGAGATAAGCGGATCAATTGGAACTATGTGTCGGAACCCGAACCGGGACTAAATGGCCGTGTTGTACCCACCCCGCGCGGGCGCGTTGTGGGCGGGTCTTCTTCGATTAATTCAATGGTTTATATGCGTGGCCATCCGGATGATTTTAACGGGTGGGAGCGCGATCATGGTCTTTCGGGTTGGGGATACGCTGATTGCCTTCCCTACTTCAAAGCGGCTGAAAACTATGACCGGGGAGCAGATGATTGGCGAGGCAGCACTGGCCCTCTGAAAGTGGCGCGCGCAGATCACCCAGATCCACTCTATGATGCATTTCTTGAGGCAGGTGCCCAGGCCGGTCAAGGGTCAAGCGACGACCTGAATGGCCAGCGTCCAGAAGGCATCGCGCGTTACGACGCCACAAAAAGCCGCAATCGCAGGAGCAGTGCTGCGACCGCTTTCCTGAAGCCGGCACTCGGAAGGTCGAACCTCACATTGCAAACCGGGGCGAATGTACGAAGCATTGATATTCAGGGCCATCGTGCGAACGGTGTGACATTCGAATTGGATGAGGAGCACCGGGCCGCTAAGGCGAAACGCGAAGTTGTGTTGTGTGGCGGTGCGATCAACTCGCCGCAGCTGCTCATGTTGTCTGGTATTGGCCCGGCGGATCACCTGCGCGATTGCGGTATTCGCGTCATTGCAGATCTGCCCGGAGTTGGCCGGAACCTGAGGGATCATGCCAAGATAAAACTGCAATTTGCCTGCCGCAAACCCGTCGCATTTCACCGGATCGGCAACCCTCTGGTCAAGGCGGCGGCAGGCGTGCAGTGGGCGTTGACCGGTCAGGGTATCGCGACGTCCAATATATGGGAAGCTGGCGGTCTTATCCGCAGCAATGAGCATGTCGCCTATCCCAATCTGCAGTACCATTTCGGCCCGTTGGGATTTACGGTCCAGGATAACCGGATCACTGTGAATCAGGCATTCTCTGTCAATGTCGACCATGCAAGGCCGCGCACGAAAGGGCATGTCGATCTGGACCGCACCAACCCTGAGGGGCCGCCAAAACTGCATTTCAATTATCTTGCTGACCCCGACGACCTGCGCGAAATGAGAGAGGGTGTTGCGCGCGCTCGTGAGCTTGTGGCGCAGCCTGCCTTCGACGTATTTCGGGGCGCGGAAATGACACCGGGTGCCGACTACCTTTCAAATTCGGATGTCGAAGCAATGTTGCGCGATAGAGTGGAGACAGCATTTCATCCCTCCTGCACGTGTCGCATGGGCCATGACGAAATGGCGGTGGTTGATGACCAACTTCGAGTATACGGGATCGAGGGGTTGCGGGTCGCAGATGCCTCCGTTCTGCCGGAGATTACAAGTGCCAATCTCAATGCTCCCACTATGATGATCGCGGCAAGGGCGGCTGACTTCATTCGGAAAGAGCCACAATTAGCACCGATGCGCGAAGTGGCGATCCGCACAAGTGGGCAGCGCGACCAATCCAGCTCCTCCAGATGTTAAACGCAAAGATATTTCAGGGATTGATGCAAAACGTTGCAGGACGCATGGGACGAGGGGTCGACACCGGCGTATCGCCGACATTTGAGACACGTTTTGAGGGACTCGCCCCTTCAACTTGACACATCCGACAAAACACTTATTGCTCGCAAAATCGCTTTGACGTAACGGCATGATAAAACAGCGGGAAGCTTGATTTGGAATTGACGATCCTGATGCCCTGCCTGAATGAGGCAGAGACAATCGAAGCCTGTGTCCGAGATGCAAAAGAATTTCTGGCCGAGAGCAAAACCGACGGAGAAGTCCTGGTTGCCGACAATGGCTCGGTCGATGGTTCGACACTCATAGCGGAGAGAGCCGGTGCGCGGGTCGTAAACGTCACCGACGTTGGCTATGGAGCGGCATTGCTGGCGGGCATCAGGTCAGCCAGGGGGCGCTACGTCATCATGGGAGACTCAGACAGTTCCTATGATTTTTCCCTGCTGCAACCCTTTGTGGACCGGTTGCGGGCCGGCGCAGATCTCGTCATAGGAAACCGCTTCAAAGGTGGCATTGCGCCCGGTGCTATGCCGTTTCTCCACAAATATCTCGGTAACCCGGTTCTGAGTCTGATCGGCAGGATACTGTTCCGGTCCCCGGTAAGAGATTTTCACTGCGGCTTGCGAGGTTGCAACGCCGAGCGCATCAAAGATCTGAACTTGCGGGCTTCAGGAATGGAGTTTGCGTCTGAAATGATTGTTAAAGCCACACTGGCGGATTTGCGCGTGGAAGAGGTTGCAACCACTTTGAGTAAAGCCGGACGCTCAAGACAACCTCATCTTCGCACGTGGCCGGATGGCTGGCGTCATCTGGTGTTCATGCTTCTCTACAGTCCCCGCTGGCTGTTCTTCTATCCAGGTGTCGTGCTTTCCGCTGCCGGCCTGCTCGGCATTGTGCTCTTGTACTCAGGCACCATTGCGATTGGCGATGTGACGCTCAGTATTCATACATTCGTGTCGAGTTGCTTCGTCTTGCTTGTCGGCGTTCAAGCCGCCAGTTTCGGCCTGATTACAAGGCGATACGCAACCCAAACGGGCCTGCTGCTGGAAACAGGGAGTGGCGCAGGCCTTCTTGCCTTTCTAAATCTGGAACGCTTGCTTATACCTGCCGTTGCTCTTTTTCTTGGCGGTCTCGCGCTGTTTGCGTGGTGTCTTGTGCAATGGATTGAGGTGGGTTTCGGCACTCTTCAGGTGTCGGCAATACTGCGCCCTCTGGTTCTGGCGACGACTGCAATGACCCTGGGCGTGCAGTTGGCATTCACCGCATTCATGTCTGCCATCATGGAAATAGGGATCAGGAAATAGCTGTTTCCATCACCACAAAGGACCGCAATTGCGAAGCCAGACCAACTCCCTTATCCACCAGTTTTCCCGGTATGTTGCGGTCGGGGCGATAGGGTTTTTCGTGGATGCAGGCTTGTTGTGGATGCTTATGGGGTGGGGGCTGGACGCATACTTCGCCAGGGGCATTTCCTTTTCGGTTGCGGTTTTGACGACCTGGTATCTGAACAGGCTTTGGACGTTTCGCGATACGTCCGGCTCTACAGTCGCTAAACAGTTGTATCGATATTTCGCCATTCAGTCTTTTGGTCTGGGTTTGAATCTCGCAGTGTATGCACTCACCATCAGCCTGCTTGGAGCGAGCCAGCTCAACGCCATGGCGGGTCTTGTGTTCGGCTCCGCGCTCGGTCTGGTTGCCAATTTCTCGGGAATGCGAATACTCGTGTTCAAAAAACATTAGGAAAACCACTGGCAGGCGCCTGTGGCTGACGACCTCGCCGTGGCAACAGATGAAACACTCAGAAACCGGGTACAGATTGAAGTTTGTAGTGAATACCGCGCTCGGCTGTCTGGTGAGCCTCATGATCATTGTCGGGCTGGGCAGCGCAGCCCTGGTTCTGTCTGAGTCTCACAAATCAACCGAAAACATCGAAGCCGCGGTACGCGAGGCTCTTGAAACAGGACCTTTCGACCGTGATGGTCAAAGAGTGATCTGGCACTACCAAAGCAATTTTGCTGAATGTCAGGTCGTTTCCATGGGGCTGAAAATTCAAGGGACGGCGCTGCAGTCAGCATTCAGGGCGCTGTCTATAAGATGGAAAAAACCCGACCCATATTGTCATCAGCTGGCAAGTTACCTCGATGGGGGCGAACAGCCATGGCGCAGTTACTTCCGCTACTGGCACGGCTCCAGGCTGGTCATGCATCCTGTCCTGTCGCATGCCTCCTACCGAACATTGCAGGTTATTTGCTACGGTTTGCTGTTTGTTTCAGTCGCTTCCATGCTGGTCATGACCGGCATGTCACTTGGGACTGGTTATGCATTGGCACTGACGCTGTCACTGGTGGTGACAACGGACACCATATTGCGCGGATTTTCACCAACCCATGCCGTTTCACTGTCCGCATTGACACTGCTGGTCGGTATCATCTCATGGAGTTTGACACGCAATCCCGACAACCTGCGCAGCATTATCCTGACCTGTTTCACAGCAGGTGCCGTCTACAATTATTTTGATTTTCTTTACAATATCGAACTGCTTGTACTACTTGCCGGTGTTGTTTTCTGGAAGACATCCGTTACGGATTTTCGTGAATTCAAGACCGGGGCGATTGGCATCGTGACGTGCCAGGCAGCAGTGCTTTCCGGCTTCGTCGCAATGTGGGGTGCGAAGTGGCTGTTGATGGCGGTGATCGGTACAGGTTCGTCAACAAGCTGGTTTCCAGCAGGGAACATTGGGACATGGCTGGCAGGCGGCAACCAGCAATATGTGGCGTTGGCTGCGCTGCTGGCGAATGGTCACAAAGCCTGGATGTATGGTGTCAACATGGTCGTGTTGCCAGTCGCGCTGACAGTCGGTGCCGTTGCCGCCTTTGTCTGCTGGAGGCAAAAGCGCATCCAGTTACTTGCGCTCCTGTGTGTTGCACTGCTTGTCCCGGCAGCAATCATGGAAGGCAAGTCCACACATAGCATTGTGCATGCCGGGTTTACATCCAAAGTGGTCTCGATGGCTTTCATGATTTTGGCTATTGGTGCTGTCTGGGCGGTATTTTCAGGCCGGCGACGGCAATAGCAGCAAGATTTGAGCAGTGAAGTGCACTGCAGTTCTGATGCGGCTCAGGTGCTTCAGGGTAAAGTGTTTGATGACAACCATATCTGACTGATGTTTCATCTGATTTCATTTACCGGGTCCCATAGCAGATCTTTCATGCGATTGAGACGGTCGGCTACTACATGAACTCCATTGTCGTACCGGGCGACCCATGGCGCGCTATCCCTTTTGAATCCCAAATTGTCATCCACCTGCGATCATTCGACTGTGGTTCAATTTTGGGATGACGGCTTAAGGCTCACGAAAGCTTTCGTATCCATACTTATCCGCTAAATTTCCCGGGGACATCCATGACAAATGATACAGGATCCAGTGTCGCAAATATAACGAAGCTGGCCGGTGTGCCGGCCTCGCGCGATCTCGCCATGGAGATCATGAACACTATGGAGCAGGGCATCCTGGTGTGGTCTGCAGACGGTGTGTGCGAACTGCATAACACCCGCGTTTTCGAGGTGCTCGAGATTGAGGAATCGGTGCTGACCACGGGTACGCGCCGTGTTGATTTTCTGGCTGCGGCGGTGGCGCGAGGCGAAATTTCGCAAGCGATTGCCGAGCAGACGCAAGCGCGCTTCACCACCAGTCGCGCCTTCACCTTCGATCGACTGATGCCATCGGGCCGGGTGGTGGCCACGAATGCCCGTCCGGCCCGCGGCGGAAGTTTTGTCGTGACTTTTACCGACGTGACTGAAGCCCGCAAGGCTGCTGATGAACTCGACCGTGCCAGAAAGGCTGCGGAGGAGGCAGAAACTCGTACCCGCGCAGCACTGGTCGCTGAACGTGCCCGCCAGCAGGAGGCGCGGTTATTGTCTGAACTCGATGAGTGGCTGCAATCGTGCAAGTCGCTTGACGAGCTTTACATGGTTGTGCGGAAGTTCATGGACACCACATTGCCGGGTTCGGCCGGCGAACTCTACATCTATTCCAACTCGAGGGACGTGCTCGACGGCATTTGCGAGTGGTCGAGCCCGGGTCTTCACGACCATATTGCGCCTGACAGTTGCTGGGCGCTGCGGCGCGGCCGGGCCTACGTTCACGACAGCGACCGGATCTGCTTTACCTGTCTTCATGTTACGGAGCAGGAGGGGCACGGACCCGACCTTGCCTATATCTGCGTGCCGATCATTGCGCATGGCGATACAGTCGGCCTCATGCATGTCCGCCTTGCGCCCGGCGTTGATGCCGGCGAAGAAGATGCCGCAACCGCCGGTGCTCGTGCCTTCGCCGTGCAATGCGGCGAGCGCATCAGCCTCGCGCTTGCCAATGTCAAATTGCGCGACGAGTTGTACGACCAGTCGACCAGAGACCCGCTGACCGGGCTCTACAATCGCCGGTTTTTCCTCGACGCCATGCGCCGGATGATCGCGCAGAGCGATCGCACGGGTCTGCCATTCGGCCTCGTCTATCTAGATGCGGATCGCTTCAAGACCTTCAACGATACCCATGGCCACGATGCCGGCGATGTTGTGCTTTCTCACCTGGGCGAAGCGCTGCGCGATGCCTGCGGCGAGGACCATATGGCGTGCCGCTTTGGTGGCGAGGAATTTGCGTTGCTGGTATCCGGTGCTGATCTTGCTGCGACCGAACGTATTGCCGAGCGCATTCGCGCCCGGGTGGCCAGCACTGATATTCGTTATGGCAATACGGTCCTGCCGCATATCACCATCTCGGCGGGGGTCGCGTCCTTTCCTGACTCGGGCCGCTCTCCACAGGATATTATCAAAGCTGCCGACGGGGCGCTCTACGCCGCGAAGGACTCTGGCCGCAACTGCGTGCGATCCCACACGACTGACTGAGAACCGGGCAAGCGGCGCTGCTGCGCTGTTGGGTCGACGAAGGCGCCGTATTCGACCGCCTGCCTGCACCACCTACCCGGTGATACGGAGTAGCTTCATCGTTGGTGCCAGTAGAAACTTTACGACGGGGATCAGAGCCAAACCGAGAGCTAAGCCAACGATGCCATCTGCGGTGGCTGTCGCCAGCCACTCTACAACTGCCTGACCGGTGCCGACTTTTTGTGAAACCATCGACGCAAAGTGTTGGATAGTCTCATAGGGCCAATGCAAGCCCAGGGTGTGCAATCCGTGCACGATGATATTGCCACCAACCCACAGCATTGCCGCGGTTCCAACGGTCGAGATCAATGTCATGATCGCCGGCATTGATTTGACGATCGCCATTCCGAACCACCGCGTGATTGCGAACCGGCCAATCTGACTTATTTTCAGACCCACATCGTCTGCCTTGACCAGCAGGGCGACAGCACCATAGACGGCTGCGGTGATGGCAATTGCAACCATTGCCAGAACGACCCCCTCAATCCAGATATTGTCAGCCTCAATTGCTGCCAGCGAAATTGTCATGATTTCCGCTGACAGGATGAAGTCGGTCTTGATGGCGCCTTTGACCCGCTGTTCTTCCAGGTGGGCCGCATCCAGTGTTTCGGCCTGTTGCACGTTGCCCTCGTGATGAGGAACGATCAGATGCCAGACCTTCTCTGCACCTTCAAAACACAGGTATGCTCCACCGATCATCAAAAGCGGTGTCAGTAACCAGGGGAGCGCGGCGTTCAAGGTGAGCGCAATGGGCAACAGGATGACCAGCTTGTTGAAAAATGACGCGCGCGCGATTTTCCAGACAATCGGCAGTTCCCTGGTAGCCGGCAATCCGGTCACATATTTGGGTGTGACCGCAGCATCATCAATCACCACTCCGGCAGCTTTGCTGCCGGCCTTGGAAGCCTGGGCCGCAATGTCGTCGATTTGACTGGCGGCCAGTTTGGCAATCGCTGCAACATCATCCAAGAGTGCGAGTAAGCCGCTCATATCTGAATTCCTCTCCCCGGTCCCGGAAACTGTAGCATTGATTTGGTCATGCTGCTTAATGGATCACTCAAGAGCTACGACAAACCGGTGTCAACCGGATGAGCGCTTGTTGGTTCCGTTTTGTGGTCAAATTATCGCAGGCAATCTGTGCGGCAGCTTGTTGCTGCCGGGTTCATGCGCCATTGTTGAAAGTCGGCGCCAGTGACCGGAACGGGAGGAGCAGTACGTGAAATTCGGCCACATCAGCATGGTTGCACGCGACACGGATCGTCTTGCAGACTTTTACAAGGCGGTGTTTGGCTGTGAGGACACTGTCAGACGATGGACCATGTCCGGCGAACTGGTTTCCCGGGGAAACGGCGTTCCCAACTCCGAGATCTATGCAGCATGGTTGAGTCTACCCGGTGTAGACGGCCCGTTCCTGGAGATTTTTCAGTACAAGACCATCCAGGATTACCCGGCGCCGCCGGTGAACCGGCCTGGCTATGGGCATATGTCTTTCGAAGTGGAAAACATACATGCCATATTCGACGCAGTTATCGAAGCCGGTGGAATGCCGCTCGGTGAGATAACCGACTTGGGAACTGACCAAACCCCTGTTCTATGTGTCTATGTGCGCGATCCTGAGGGAAATATTATTGAGCTGGAGCAGCGGTAGAGTGCGTATCGCATCACGCGGGACCAGGGTTTATTTCAATGCATCCGACCGGATTGCCGTCGTACTGAGATAGACAGACCCGATGATGATCACCAGGGCGATAGCGCGCTGTGTCGTCAATGCCTCGCCCAGCATGAGAAAGCCCAGTATTGCGCCGCCCACAGGCACTGCAAAGTTGACCTGAGACATCCGCGTCGCGCCAAGTCTGGGGACAAGGTAGAAGTATGTCAGATTGGCACACGCGGTTGAGAATACGCCGAGATAGATGATTGCACCGAGTGACGGCAGCGTCGGTTCAATTGAACGGACATCCGCATCGGAGAACAGCACAAGAGCGCAGATGAAAATTGTCCCCACGATCATCGATCCTGTAGCCATCTCCAGAGGTGGCCGGGAAACAAAGCGCCGAATGTAGACCGTTGATGCCGCGTAGCAGAAAGTCGCTCCGATGATGGCCGACTGGCCTTCCAGTTGATCGCCCAGTCCTGAAAGGGCTGCAGGTCCGACGAGAACGGCCACACCGAGAAATCCGCCCAGAACACCAAATGCTATCCGGAGAGTGAGAGTTTCGTCTGGTATCAGCCACGCCGCCAGCAAAAGGGTAATCACCGGAGCAACTCCCATGAGAATCGATGCGAGCGCGCTGTCGACGGACTGTTCACCGTGGGTGATCAACAGAAAGGGCAGAGCGCTTCCTAACAGCCCCGTAACAGCATAAGAGAACCAGTCCGCTTTGTTCCTGGACAGCGACAGCCCCCGCGCTTTCAGGACGGTGAAGATGACGGCCGTGCCAACAAGCATGCGCCCTGCCACGAGGACTGATGAATCGATGGTGGCGATACCAAGTTTGATGACGGCGTAGGATGAACTCCACATTGTTGCCAGGGCGAGCCACAGAAACACGTCTGATATCGTTGCTTTTTGCATAGGAAACCGGCCTTCAGTCTGCTACTAATATAGAAGCATTAACGTGCTACTAAAATAGAAGCAAGAGGTGAAGCAGCTTGATCGAAGACGATGTACCGATTGCAAAACATCACGATGAAGTCCGGGGCTCGCGAACCGGACAGCCGATCATGGTGTTGTTCGATCTGTTAAGCCGACGTTGGGCAATGGGTATTCTGTGGAATCTGAGTGATGAAAACCGCACGTTTCGTGATCTGCAGGCGCGCTGCGGATCCGCTTCGCCAAGCGTGCTGAACACCCGGCTCAAAGAACTTCGCAGTGTCGGTCTTGTTGAGAATGCTCCCGATGGCTATGCATTGACATCCGATGGCCGAGAGCTGTTTGAGCATCTCGAGCCGCTGGGAGACTGGGCAATGGAGTGGGTTCCAAAACTCTAGACGGATCGTTTGACTGTATGGCAGGCGCTTGAGGCTACGGAGACAAGCGCTGCCGGCAACGCGCTCCATGACACAATGGAGCGCAGCCAAACAGCCTCAAATTAAGCCTTCACTCCTGAGGCCTTCCGTAGAAAGATAACTTGGCAAACGCAGTTACTCTTTGCATAGTCGTTCCTGCAGCGGCGGTCTTTGGATAACTCTGTGCAGCAATGTTGAGAGTTGGGCGGGGCATCCCCGCCTGCGATGACGACCAGGCCATACATGGCGCTACCCACGCTGGGTTTCACCCAGGGGCGGTAACGCGAAACTGAGAAAAGCAAAGACCGTCCGTTGCAATTCGATTGTCCAGATGAATAAAACAGAGCTTGCACGCAATCTTGCATACAGTCTGACACTCGGGACGTGGTCGAAAGCGTACATTCGTTCAACCCTTATCCGCAGACTTCCGCGTGCGCTGCACCGGCTTGTCGATGCCATCAGTTCTGATCTGGTAACAAATCGGCCTTACACCTATTCACCGACTGTGAAACTTGTCGCCAATGCCTTGCGAAACAGCGATCAGTTCGAGAGGGTTTTTCGCTATTGCAGTCGGCGCAACATCTGGCCTGATCCGGATCTGTCATCACCTGTGATGTCCCCTGTCGCGGCATTCGCAGCGCTGGAAATTCCCCGGCTTGCGACGCTGGACGTGCTTGCAGACTGGTTGTTACTGCCGATTGAGCGGCTTGAATACCTGGCGGACCTGCACTCACGATATGAAGACCATGGCGATACACAAGTGAACCACTATCACTACGTCCTGCAACGCAAGAAGTCCGGTGGCACACGGGTCATCGAAGCGCCGAAGCCTGCGCTGAAAGCCGTTCAACGGCAGATACTGCATGGCATTCTGGACAAGGTGCCGGCCCATCCTGATGCATTCGGCTTTGCGAAAGGGCGCAGTTGCCTTGATGCCGCAAACCGGCACGCGGGTGAACAGGTTGTGATAGGTTTCGACTTGAAAGACTTTTTCCCGTCAATCGGGGCAGGGCGCATTTTCGGTCTGTTCCGATGCCTGGGATATCCGCACCAGGTTGCGAGCCGTCTGGCAGCACTTTGCACGTCGGTCACACCGTCGCGTGTGCTGGAGCGCATGAACGGACCTGACAGGGACATCTATCGAAAACTGCATTTGCCTCAGGGATCACCGGCATCTCCCGGTCTCGCCAACCTGGTCGTATTCAAACTTGACAGGCGCTTGTCGGCTCTCGCCAAAAGTGTGGATGCCAACTACAGCAGATATGCGGACGATCTGAGTTTTTCCAGCGACAGTCATGTTGCGGGAATACTGCTGCATTCCGTTCCCCGGATTATCGAGGATGAAGGCTTCCAGCTGAATTCAGCCAAGACACGCATAATGTCGAGCACATCCCGGCAGGTCGTGACCGGAGTTGTTGTTAACCATCATCTCAATGTGACGCGCAAGGCGTTTGATCAGTTGAAAGCGATCATTCATGCCTGCGGGAAAGTTGACGATTTACGGCTCAATGACCCGATGTTCCGTACTTCACTGCTGGGTAAAATCGGTTGGGTAGAGGCGGTTAACCCACATCGCGGCCAGAAGTTGCTGGAGTTGTTGTCGACGGCAATAGCCAGACGGGACGGCAGTTCGTATCCGGATCTGGTTGAGTGATTTTTTCAAAAAGATACAAATGCAAATGTTCCGGTTAGGGTTGCAGCAGGACTTGGCCTGCAGAATGCTGCAATCCGCTATTTCTTGAACTGAGGTCTGCAAGGAACTGGTTATGACAGCAAATTCTGGGGACAAGACAGTCTTTGACAAAGCTGATTGTGGGATTCCGGACGCCTATCCAGCCATAAGTGCAATTTCCAAGGTCGCGCGTGTTGCGCTGAATGTGTCGCGGGTCTTCGTGTCCGTGTCAGTCAGCGAGGACGACGAGGTCCGGTCTTCCGCCGGAATGAGCAAACGCGATGTAAAGGCATGCGCCGAGCTGATCGTCCCGGAAGTGAACCGCGCCGGTATCCTGCAAATTGGTAACCTCAAGACTGCAAAGCGGGTCAACTTGCAGAAAATTGCCGCCGGTTTGACGTCGGTCCGTGCAGTTTTGGCTGTGCCGGTCGTGAATGAACATGGCGACACGATTGGTGTGATTGCTGCTCTGGATGCGAAGCGCCGGCGCTTCACTGTTTCAGACCGGGCGACCTTGAGAGACATAGCCGCCGGCGTTTCCGGAATGGCCGGTTTGCATCACGCGGCAGTGCGTCATCAGGTTGCTGAGGTGGAGTTGAAGGATGCCATGGAAGCCTTGCCTGACGGCTTCGTGCTTTATGACAAGAATGACCGGCTCGTGCATTGCAATCGCAGATATCGGGAAATTTACAAGGAAAGTGGAGACCTGCGTGTGCCGGGCGTCAAATTCAGCGACCTGATCCGGCAAGGAGTTTATGCAGGGCAGTATTCAGACGCGATCGGCAAAGAAGAAGAATGGATTGCTCAAAGGATCCACGAACATCAATTCCCGGGCAAACCGATTGAACAGCAGTTGCCGGGTGACCGGTGGCTGAGAATCCAGGAGCGCAGGACAAACACCGGCGGCCTGGTTGGTTTCAGGATAGATATCACAGAGTTAAAGCGCCAGGAGCGCGAATTAAGTCGTCTGGCATGGACGGATTCGCTGACCGGTGCGCTCAACAGGCATCGGTTTCTTGAACTTGCCGAGGCTGAACTGGCGCATTCGCAGCGCCACTTCAGGGATGTGTCCTTGCTGATGCTGGACCTTGACAAATTCAAGATGATCAATGATTGCCATGGCCACGCCGCCGGAGATCATGTTCTGAGTGCAACCTGCAAAAGCTGGCAGAGCCAGCTTCGCGGCCGTGACCTTATCGGGCGGCTTGGCGGGGAGGAGTTCTGCGTGCTTCTGCCTGAAACCAAAGGCAGCGATGTGCTGGTTGTTGCCGAGAGATTGCGCCAGATCACCGAACAGCAAAAGCTGAGCTATGACGGCAGGGCCATCAGTGTTTCTGTCAGCATCGGGACAGCTGAATATGAAAATATCGCTGATACGATCACTTCGGTGATCAAGCGAGCCGATCAATCCCTTTACAAGGCAAAAAGCCTGGGTCGCAATAGAGTTGAAACAAGCACAATCGAGTCCTGACCAAAGAGCCACCCGGGTTCATTTGAGTTTATAAAATTGTTCTTGAACGTCATGGCTGATCGGATTTATGTGTTTTTGGGTGAAACAATCGAAAATCATCCTGATTTTGGCAAATTCATCTGTTTTGCAATCAAAATAAGGGTTTATTTTTAGTATACTCCAAATTCCTCAAGTTTATGTTTTCACGTTATTTTAATTGCCGTTGACCATTGTGAGTGTAGGAGCACTGGCTCCGACAAACAATCGGGATGCAAAACAGATGGTGACGATCTCAGCTTCAGGAACACTCGACCGCAAGGTTGTCGACAGTCTTCAGGTGGTTGAACCAGGAGCTGATCCTGCTCTTGCCGATTTGTGCAGGCTGGTCGCCAGGACAATGCAGGTGTCGGGGTGCGTGGTCGCGATTGTAGATGACACTGCGGCCTGGGGCAAAGCGTCTTTCGGATATGAGATGATGCGGGTTGCCCGCCGGGAATCGCTTTCAAACCTGATTGTGGATGCAGGCAAGCCTTTGCTTGTCCATGATGCTTCCAACCGGCCGCACCTCAAAAACTATCCGCAAATTGCCAGCGGCGCGGTGGTTGGCTTTGCCGGCGCTCCGCTGAAACTGCGGCCCGGGCACATAGTTGGTGCATTGCTGCTGGTCAATGATGCGCCGTTGTCTGGTGACAGTACCAATGTTGAAGCCCTTTCGGATTTTGCCGACCTGGCCGTAAGCCTGCTGTTAAAGGAGCGGGCCAACCGGCAGAGGTGGCAGGCCCTGGCGGATAAGAAAATTCAAGCGGAGAAACTGGAGAAGCAGGCATCGATTCTGCATCGTCAAAACAGGTTGTTTGACCAGATATCGCGCATAACGAGTATCGGAACCTGGCAGTTCACTCCCAATACATCAGAGATTGTCTGGTCGGAAGCGACCAGAAAAATTCATGGAGTTGAAGCTGGCTATCAGCCGAAGATTGAAACAGCCATCGAGTTTTACTCGCCTGCGTGGCGGGAAACTGTTTCGAATTGTCTGAAAAAAGCAGTTCTTACCGAAGAACCGTTTGATTTTCATGCAGAGATAATCAGAGCCGATGGCATCAAGCGCTGGGTGCGCTCGCTGGGAGAAATCGCAACAGACGGGAATGGAAACAAACAGGTATTCGGGACATTTGAAGATGTCACCGAACAGCACACCCTCAAGAACAAGCTTGTTGCGATGGCCTACACGGATGATCTGACCAACCTGAACAACAGGCGCAGTTTCTACGAGGCGCTTGAGAATTTCACATCTACACTGGACTTTGAAAATGACCGGTATGCGGTTGTCGCGATCGATGTGGACGACTTCAAGAACGTCAATGACCGGTTGGGTCACACGTCCGGAGACGCACTGTTAATAGAAATCGGCCACCGTCTTGCCAGTACAATCGGGACAAATGGTGATGTGTACAGATTGGCCGGTGATGAGTTCAGCGCCATAGTGCCGATAGATGATGACCCCAAGGCCATGTTGACGGAAATCAGTGATCTGTTCTCGGCCCCCTTTGAGATCAACGGTACCGAACTATTGGTCTCCGGCAGCGTTGGCGCTGCACTGTATCCAGATCACTCAGACAACCTGACCACATTGTACGACTTTGCAGACGCAGCGTTGCTGCAGGCAAAGAGTAAGGAACGCTGCGCCGTGCAGGTGTTTTCGCCTGAGTTGCGGCAGAAGCGGCTGGACGCGCAAATACTTCTTGAAGAAGTCGGCCGGGCTGTCAAACGTGGAGAGTTTACCGGTTTCCTTCAGCCAATCGTCAGCTCGACAGATCGACGGCTGGTTGGGTTTGAAGCCCTGGCGAGATGGAAAAAGGCAGACGATGTAATTTTGCCGCCCGCAATGTTCTGGCCGGCCCTGGAAGATCCGGTGCTGTCAATCGAGATCGGCGATGCAATAGTCCGCCAGTCGATTTTGACACTTGCAGAGTGGTCGCGCCTGGGTATCTCTGTTGATTACATTTCGGTCAATGTATCAACCTCGCAGCTTTCCAGACCCAATTTCGGTGCCTTTGTCCACGACCTGCTGCGCACAAACGGTGTCTCACCAAAGGCTCTCACCATAGAAATCACCGAGAACGTATTGCTGTCCGGGCGCAACCCCCAGTTGAGGAAAACACTCAGCGAACTGGACGAAATGGGTGTCTCTCTGTCGCTTGACGATTTTGGAACCGGCTTTGCCAGCCTGTCGCATTTGAGAACTGAAAACTATGATGTGCTCAAGGTGGACAGGGAGTTTGTCATGGGGTTACCGGATGACAGGCCGTCATTTGGCATTGTCAAAGCGCTGACAGAATTTTCCAACAGCCTGGAGAAAAAGGTCATCGCAGAGGGCGTCGAGACCATAGAGCAGGCAGACCTTCTTGCCGGACTGGGATGTGACTGCCTTCAGGGTTATTATTTCAGCAAACCTGTGCCGGTTGAAGAAGCAACCCGGCTTCTTGTTGCACCTCCGTGGTTGCAGAAGGCCCAGTTGGACAGTTTGACCGCCTGATCGTTGCTCCCATGAATGAAACACAGACCCTCAATCTGACATGCGCCGGTCAGGATAATACACTTACTCAGGTTTCTACGATCACCGCGTTGCTCAACGGCGCCTATGACGGATTTGTTACGGTCGCTGAGTTGCTCGAACACGGCAATTTCGGCCTGGGCACGTTTGATCACCTGGACGGCGAAATGATCCTGCTGGACGGTGAGGTGTTTCAGATATTGCACAATGGCACGGTGGTCCGGCCTTCACCCGAGGCGACAACACCGTTCGCTGCGGTGTGCGAGTTCAAGCCGAAGGAACATCACAGCCTGCCGCAAGGCATGACTTTCGATATGTACGCCAAGGATGAAGACCGGCTGCTTTCGACGCTCAACATGTTCTTTGCGGTTCGCATGGACGGACGCTTCAGCCGTGTAACGGCACGCAGTGTGCCGCGGCAGAAAAAGCCCTATCCGCCGTTGGCAGAAGTTGCCGCCCAGCAGTCCGTCTTCGAATTTGAAGATGTTAGCGGCACAATTGCCGGATTCAGATGCCCCGGATATGCGGAAGGCATCAATATACCGGGCTATCATTTGCACTTTATCAGCGATGATCGCAGCTGTGGCGGGCATGTCCTGGAGTTCACGGTGGACGATGCTGTCGCAGCCACAGACTACGACAATGGCTTTGCGATGATGCTGCCGGAAGCCGGCTTGTTCTATGAACCGCATGCCGATGTCGATCAGGGCGCCACTTTGCAGCAAATTGAACGCGGCAATGTAGATCACGCACGGGTTGCAATGGTTCGTTAACCAGACTTTTCCCCAGCACCCTTCAAACAGGTGGAATTAACTTTGAGTCACTGTCTGCTTGCTACAAGATCATATGCGGTGATTCGCGTTTGAGTTGTATGAATACGAATTATTCCTGAAGCGGCTGGGGAGCCTTCAAAATGATTTCGCGACACTGCATGCCTGTGCGTCACGCCAGGCATCTCAAGACATCTGTATGTATTGCCGCGATTGTACTCTGCGGTTCGGCGGGAAACGTACAGGCAAGCGATGCCTGTGTGCCCGGGCCAAATGCCAATGAACTGGTGTGTTCCGGCGACCAGTCCGACGGCGTGAACCTGACGCTCGGGACAGTAGGCGTTGTCGATGTAGATGATACTGATAACTACCCTGCCGCCGGCACCTCGGGAACGGTCATCGTCAAAGATTTGACTTCTGAAATCCGTCCGGTTTTGACCACCGGAATATCGATCACGCGCGGACTTTCAATACTTGGTATTTTTGAAGGTGTTCCATCGGATTACGCGCCTTTGACGGTGGAAGTTGAGGGGGCGGATATTGCGACAGTTGATGCCATAGGTGTTATCGTTGAAACGATAGGTGGCACAAACCAGGCGGGCGGAGATATCGATGTTTCGCTTGATGCCCAGACCACAATAAATACCCGGTCGTTCTTTGGAATTGAAACCAGCCTGCATGGCGTCTTCGTAAATTCAGTCGGTGGCCGAGGTGAAAACGGCGGCACCGACTTTGTCGGTAACGGCGGCAGTGGCGATAATGGCCAGCCCGGTGGCAATGTAACGATTGACAGCTCTGCCAATATAACAACCGATGCGGAAGGTTCTGCCGGATTGTTCGGTCGATCTCAGGCGGGACACGGTGGCGATGGCGGTGACTCCGACACTATTGGCAGCGGCGGTGACGGTGGGCTTGGAGGTGACAATGCTGACCTGGAGGTCAAAATCTCCAATTACGGTACCATCATCACTAAAAAAGGCACTTCATCCGGCATTATCGTTCAGAACAACGGCAGTTATGGCGGTGACGGCGGCAGTGGTGGTTTCATTGCCGGTGGCGGCGGTGACGGTCAAAGTGGCGGCAATGGTGGTCTGGCCGAAGCCCTCAACAATGGACAAATAGAAACCGACGGCTTCAAGAGCCATGGTGTCTTCGTACAAAGTGTCGGTGGATTTGGCGGTGATGGCGGCAGTTCTGCAGCCCTGGTCGGATATGGCGGCAATGGCGCAAGTGCGGGCAATGGCGGTCAATTGATCGCTACCAACAACGGCGATATCTCCACCAAGGGCGCTTACGCTAAAGGGATTTTTGCACAGAGTGTGGGCGGTGGCGGCGGCGCGGGCGGCGACGCCGATGGAATTGTTGCCCTTGGCGGCATTGGCTCGGTGGGCGGCTATGGCGGCGACGTCAAGGTGATAAACACCGGTACGATTGAAACAGCCGGTCACGATGCTGACGGCATCTTCGCCCAGAGCGTCGGTGGTACCGGCGGTGATGGCGGGGACTCAGGCGGACTGGTATCAATTGGCGGCAGTTCAAAGGGCGGTGGTGACGGCGGTACAGTAGAGGTGTCGAACCTCGGTACGGTGACCACGAAGGGTAACCTGTCCCATGCGATACTGGCGCAGTCTGTTGGCGGCGGCGGTGGCACCGGTGGTTTTGCGGGCGGCGTGGTTTCAGTTGGCGGGTCGGCTGCCGATGCGCCAGGCGGCAACGGGGATACTGTCACCGTGTCGTTGAACGGCGCCGGTTCCGTGGCAACCTCGGGTGATGACGCAATCGGTGTGTTTGCGCAAAGTGTCGGCGGCGGTGGCGGGCATGGTGGCAGTGCTGTTGCAGTCGGCGCTTTTGTGAGCTTTGCCATGGGCGGCGCCGGTGGTGCAGGCGGTGAGGCCGGGGACGTGTCGGTCAATGATTGTGGTATCGACGGTACTGGTACGGCGGACTGTTCCAGCCATGCTGCCGCGGACGCATCGACCGGTACAATTGTGACCACAGGCGATCGCAGCCACGGTATCCAGGCACAATCAATTGGCGGCGGCGGCGGTTCCGGCGGTTTTTCTGCATCGCTTGCCATTGGTCCGGCTGCCGCTTCTGTTGCCATTGGCGGCAGCGGTGGAGATGGCGGCGCTGCCGGCACGGTCGATATTGTCTCCGACAGTCAGGTCACAACCGGTGGATTTGGCGCCCATGGCATCATGGCCGAAAGCATTGGTGGCGGCGGTGGCACTGGCGGATTCGCAGGCTCTTTGTCGATATCGGAAGGGATTTCTGCTTCGCTGTCCGTCGGCGGTTCAGGTGGTTCAGGTGGACTCGGCGAAGCGGTGACCATCAAGGCATCCGGCGATATCCTGACGACGGGTGATAACTCCTACGGTATTTTGGCGCATTCGATTGGCGGCGGCGGTGGTACAGGCGGTTTCAGTTTCAGCGCGAGCCTTTCCGGTACGGCATCGCTTGGCATGGCCATCGGCGGTGACGGCGGAGATGGCCAGGATGCCGGTAGCGCAACGGTGACCAGCCAGCGCAGCGTTACAACACAAGGTCACCATTCACACGGCATTGTTGCCCAGTCGGTTGGCGGCGGCGGCGGGTCTGGCGGCTTCTCGGTTGCTGGTTCGGGATCGGGCGGCGTGGCGGGCTCATTGTCGCTTGGCGGCAGTGGTGAATCGGGTGGCAACGGCGCAGCCGCCAGTATCACTTCACAAGGGACGGTTATCACGCAGGGCGACCACTCGTTTGGCCTGATGGCACAGTCTGTGGGTGGCGGCGGCGGTGCCGGCGGCTTCAGCGTATCCGGCACATTCGGCAGCGTGGGCGCGCTGGGCGTTGATGTCGGCGGCAGTGGCGGTGGCGGTGCGGATGCTTCCACGGCATCGGTTACCAGCAACGGAAACGTGCAGACGGAAGGTGATTTTTCCCATGCCATCGTAAGCCAGTCGATCGGCGGCGGCGGTGGTTCCGGTGGTTTCAGTATTGGTGTGGCGATCTCTGAAAGCGTTGCCGGATCTGTGAACCTCGGTGGGTCAGGCGGCAAGGGCGGTACGGCCAGTACAGCAATGGTCTTAGCGGCAGGCACTGTCGTTACGCATGGACATCAGGCCAATGGCGTATTGGCCCAGTCGATCGGCGGCGGCGGCGGCAATGGTGGTTTTGCCATCAGTGCTGCGCTGTCCGGTGATGTAAGCCTCGGTTTTGGCATGGGTGGCTCCGGCGCAATGGCGGGTGATGGTGACGTTGTCACGGTGACGACCGACGCTGTTGTGATGACTACGGGTGATGTTGCGCATGCCATAGTGGCCCAGTCCATCGGCGGTGGTGGCGGTAACGGCGGCTTTTCCGTTGACGCCAATCTCACCGCAGGTCCGGTGGCGGCAGGTGCAGCTGTTGGCGGTTCCGGCGACGGCGGTGGAGATGCGAAAACGGTCAATGTCACAGCCAGGGATGGTGTGATGGCCACAGGCCGGTCATCAAGTGCAATCGTTGCCCAGTCGATTGGTGGCGGCGGCGGCAATGGCGGCTTTGCCGGATCGCTCAGTGGCGCACTGGGCGATGGTGCTGCTGCGTCTGTCAGCGTCGGCGGGTCCGGCGGCGGCGGCGGTAATGCCGGCGATGTGATGGTGTCCCTGGAAGGCAACGATGCGGTAACAGGCACCAGTAATCATCATGCGATCGGGGTTGTGGCCCAGTCGGTCGGTGGCGGTGGCGGAAATGGCGGGCTTGGCCTGTCGCTGTCGATGTCAACCGAGTCACAAGCCAATATCGGGGTTGCCGTGGGTGGCTCCGGCGGCGGTGGTGCCACGGCGGGCAAGGCGGGTATCACCAGTGAGCACACGATCATCACCGAAGGTGACCATTCCACTGCCCTGCTGGCACAGTCACTTGGCGGCGGCGGCGGCAATGGCGGCCTGGCCGTTGCAGGTGCCCTTAGTACCGGTGCGAGTTCCACGGATGTGACGGTCGGTGTTGGCGGCTCCGGCGGCAGCGCGGGCAATGCGGACACCGCGACCATCATTTCGTCCGGCAATATTTCCACCCAGGGCAAAAAATCTGTTGGCATTCATGCCCAGTCGATTGGTGGCGGCGGCGGCAATGGCGGCCTGAGCATTGCAGGGTCTTTCAGCGTTGCGGAAGGCTCACGAAACCTTGGTGTCAGCGTCGGCGGTTCCGGCGGCGGCGGTGGTACCGCAGACGCGGTGACGGTGACCCATACCGGCCAGCAGGTACAGACACTGGGTGAAGACGCCCACGGTATCTGGGCCCAGTCGATCGGTGGTGGTGGTGGCAATGGCGGTATCAGTGTTGCCGCCGCGTTCAGCCTCGGTGACAACAGCGCAAATCTTTCTGCCAGTATTGGCGGGTCCGGTGGAGACGGGCAAACCTCGTCGACAGTTGATGTAATTGCAGGTGGCGTGATCACCACACATGGCAAAGAAGCCATTGGCATCTATGCACAGTCGATCGGCGGAGGCGGCGGAACCGGTGGTGCAAGTTTTACCGGTACAGCCGGTACCGGGCAGACCGGAAATGTCAACTTCTCGCTTGGCGGGTCCGGTGGTGACGGTGCGGATTCTGACATCGTTACGGTTACAAGTTCAGCCGCCATTACCACTTACGGATCGAAATCTCATGGTGTATCCGCGAAATCAGTGGGCGGCGGCGGCGGCGATGGCGGGCTGGCATTCACCGGAAGTGTCGCAGCGGCGGCAAGCGGAGACAGCTCGTCTACCAGTCTGAGCGCCAGCATTGGCGGCAGTGGCGATGGTGGTGGTGACGGCAGCGGTGTCGTCGTGACCAACCATGGCAACATTCACATCGAAGGGGAGAAAGCCAGTGGCCTTCGGGCCCAGTCCATCGGTGGCGGCGGCGGGTCCGGCGGGCTGTCATTGTCAGCAAGATATGTCGGTGATCAATCCCGCAATGTCGATTTCACGCTCGGCGGATCAGGTGCCGGTGGCGGCAACGGCGGAATGGTTGAATTGTACAATGTGCTGGCTGAGACGGCGCCTGCAGGCTCAATTGCCCCGACAATAACAACGCTGGGTAATAATTCCGACGCCATATTTGCCCAGTCGGTTGGCGGCGGCGGCGGTGATGGCGGCGTATCAGGCGCTGTCGAAATCGGCTCGGCGTCCCAGAACACCAGTGCCACGATCAGTGTCGGTGGCCAGGGTGGCGGCGGCGGTGACGGCGGTGAAGTCATCGTCAACAATGACGGTGCATTGTTGACGATGGGCCAGGAGTCCAATGGCATTACGGCGCAATCGGTTGGCGGCGGCGGCGGCAATGGCGGCTCCACCTTGTCATTCGTCAGGATTTCAAATCCGACTGACAGCGACAACAAGAACATCAATGTCAGTGCCACGGTTGGCGGCAATGGCGGCTCGGGCGGTATCGGCGGTGTAGTCGAGGTCGACAACACGGGCGCCATTCATACAACCGAGCACCTGTCCAATGGCATATTTGCGCAGTCGGTTGGTGGCGGCGGCGGTACGGGCGGTAGCGCACGGTCAATGTTTGTCGTCGGTTCAATTGCGCCGTTTGCCGGTTTCCCCGGTGTGTCTTCAGGGACAAACAATACCACGCTCAATATGGGTGTAACCGTTGGTGGTGACGGTGGTGATGGAAACTTTGCCGGTCTGGTCCAGGTTACCAATACTGCCGATATCACGACCGAAGGAGCTGACGCTTACGGCATTATTGCCCAGTCTGTCGGCGGCGGCGGCGGTGTTGGAGGGTCGGGCGATTTCGGGTTGCCGAGCAATCTGATTCCAACGGAAACCATTGCCGGAGAGGCAGCAGATGATTTTGTCGAGGTTGCGGAAAGCATCAGTGCGGCTGGCGGCAGTGGCGGTTTCAAGGCCATAACCATCAGTGTCGGTGGAAGTGGCGGATCTGCAAATGATGGTGGTGAGGTCGTCGTCAACAATGGCGACAAGGCATCAGATGATGCTGCCAACGTCGTGACATTGGGTGAGGGATCCATCGCTATATTGGCGCAGAGCGTCGGCGGTGGCGGCGGCATTGCCGGCACGGCGGATATTGGTACAACCGGTAAAGTCGGTATTGCGCAGCTCGGTGGTGGCGGCGGTGATGGCAAGGCCGTGACGGTCACCCAGTTTGGCGACATCTCAACTTACGGCACATCGGCGGTGGGCATATTTGCGCAGTCGGTCGGTGGCGGTGGCGGCAAGGCAGGCGCTGTGCAGCGTGGTTTCGACGACATTGGTCTTGGACTTGCGCTTTCGGTCGGCAGTGGCGGTGCATCCGGCGACGGTGGCGCAGTCAGTGTGACATCCGAAGGGCTGATCGTGACTGCGGGTTCCGGCGCGACCGGCATTCTTGCGCAAAGCGTCGGCGGCGGCGGCGGTGTTGGGCAGGTTTGTGATGATGACCTGACCAACGGTCCGGCATGTGCAGGCGGCGGCGGTGACGGCTCATCGCTGGGCACCGGTATCGGTATCAGCTTTGCCGGCAGCTCCGGCGGTTCGGGATCTGCCGGAGATGTGACTGTCTCGCATGTCGGCTCCATCATTGCCGGCACAGATGGGTCCGGCGGCGATGTTGATGGCGCCTACGGGGTGTTTGCCCAGAGTTCCGGTGGAACCAGTGGCGGCAACGTCAGTGTTTCCACGACTGGTGAAGTGATGACATTTGGTGACAATTCACATGCGCTGTATGCCCAGTCATCAGGCACCAGTGATGTTGGCAATGTGACTGTTACCCACACCAAGGGTGATCTTCTGACCACAGGTGCCGGATCCCATATCGCATTTGCGGAACTGGTGCCGCTCGGCGACAATACCGAGCTTTCGACGGCAGGAAAGACGGCGAAAATTGAACTGGTTTCGCCAGATGAAGGCGTCAGGGCGCGCACCACTGGCGATGCTTCACATATAGCCTATGCCGGTGCACAGGGCGGCAACGGAGCGACACCTGGCGGAGACGGCGGTGCCGCCGGAGATGTAATGGTGAACTCCGAATATGACCTCTCTACAGAAGGTGAGGGTTCAAAACCGGTTCTGGCGGAAAGTCTTGGTGGCAACGGTGAAGCAGGTAGTGACGCGATAATCAGCGGTGCGGATGGCGATAAGGGCGGCAATGCGGGTGCGTCGGGCAAAGTTACTGTAACAACGTCGGGCAGTATCGAAACCGGTGGAACCGGGTCAACTGCCGTTGAGGCGCGCAGTATTTCCGGCACAGTTGGTGCAGGCGGTATGGGGCTGGATGGTGGTTCTGACGGTGCGGAAGGCGATGGTGCTGCATCCGGTGATGTGTCGATAATCAGTCTCGGGCAAGTGCTTACGCGGGGTGATGATGCGCACGGTCTGGTTGCGGAAAGTTCCAGCGCATCCGGGTCCGCCGGGGGTGTCGCTGTTTCGGCCAGTGATAATGTGCTGGTCGGGGGTCTGAACGCGGATGCCATCTCTGCGCTGAGCAATGGAGCGAGCGGGCAGGGCAATATTACAATTGAGTTTGACGGAGATTTCCTGGTCGGCGGTACCGGCAGCGGCGTAGCTGTTCGCATGGATGGCGGTCAGGACAACTCATTCACCAATCATGGCTCCATGTCGGCACTGAGCGGCAATGCGCTGGTGGCGACAACCGGCAACGACACCATTGCCAACTTTGGCCTGTTCGCAGGCAACTTCGATCTGGGAACCGGCACCAACTCGTTCGGAAACAATGCTGGCGCCATGCTTTACACCGGCGAGACAGCCAACCTTGGCGGCGGCACGCTGACCAATGACGGCATGCTGTCACCGGGTGGACGCAATGTCATTGTGACCACTCAGATCACTGGCGATTTCGTGCAGACGGAAACCGGGGAGCTTGAACTTGATCTGCGGCTCGGTGATGAAGAATCCGACCTCATTCTGGTTTCGGGTACCGCATCTGTGCACGGAGAAATCCAGCCTTTTCTTGAAGAGCTGATGGAAACCGATGTCCCGATCACGGTTCTGACGGCCGATGGCGGTGTGACGGATGCAGGCCTCGACGTGCGTGACCTGCCGGCTGTTGACTACTCTGCGGTTATCGACGGCAACAACCTGCAGATAAGCGCAAGACCCAGATTTGACGAAGTGGGCACGGCGCCGGGTGATGCGTCGATGGGCGATTTCTTTGACCGCATTCTCAATGTCGGCGCTGCGACGCCTCTTGATGCCGTGATGCTTGGCCTTGCCAACATCACCAACACCGAGGAGCTCGATGCGGCACTTTCGTCCCTGAACCCCGAACCTTACCTGGTGCAGTTGCAGAACCTGGTCAGTACCGGTCATGGCTTCGGCAACAACATGATGAGTTGTGCAACGGATGCCGAGCAGTATGGCGCGCTGCGTGAAGGTCAGTGTTACTGGGGCAAGCTGGCCGCCACCGAAGTTATCCAACACGGTGACAGCGATACTGTTGCCTCCAATTCAAAGCATTTCGGGTTTTCCGGTGGCGTGCAATATGCGCTGGATGATGTGCAGCGGCTGGGCTTTGCCCTGGGTTACCAGCGCAGTACTGGTTCTGCCCGTGGCGACACCAGCTTTACCGGCGATACCTTCCAGGCCGGTGCGGTTTACAAATACCAGCAGGACAATCTGCTGGGTGCGGCCGGCATCTATGGTGGTTACAACTGGAATGACTATACCCGCCAGGTGGCAACACCTGCCTTGAGCGGCACAGCGGAAGGTGACCAGAAACAGGGCTACCTGTCTGCGCGCATTCGTGCCGCCATGGTGCATGATGTGGGAGCGTTCTACGTCAAACCTCTGGTCGATGTCGACTTCACCTTCCTGCATACGTTCTCGATCTCGGAAACCGGTGTTGGAGCAGTTAATGCCGTTGCCGGTGATCACACACAGTTCCTGGCTACGGCAACGCCAGCGCTTGAATTTGGCGGCGAGATTGATCTGGCAGACGGCGGGCTGATCCGGTCGTGGACGCGGGTTGGTGCCATCATTCGCAGCGACGACGATGTGTCAGTGCCGTTCAGCTTTGCAGGTGCGCCTGATGGTGTGAGCGGGTTCGTTCTCAGCGATCAATTTGACCAGGTGACTGCTACAGTAGGTGTTGGCTTTGACATCCTGACGGCGCAAGGTGTCAGTATTGGCCTGAAGTATGAAGGTCAGTACGGTGAGAATGTTGAGCAGCATTCAGGCAACCTCAAGGTTGGCATTGATTTCTAACAAGAACGGGGTCGCGAAAATGAATATGCGCGGTTGGGCACAGATTGCAGTTGCAGGTGCATTGCTGGTTGGTGGAGCACATTCCGCGCTGGCGCAGACTGCGCAAAAAGCACCGGCACCGGCTGCAAAGACCAGCACGGTCATAACCGGATGGAACGTGACTTGCGCGACACCGCAAGCTGCCGGCAAATTGTTATGCGAAGTCAACAATTCAGTGCTGGTAAAGCCTAGCAACTCACGATTTGTATCCGTCGCTATCCGGCCGGATGGCATCTCAGGCAAAAAAGTGCTGGTGGCGTCACTGCCACACGGCGTGTTGTTTACAGCAGGTATCAGTCTCAAGATTGACGGCAAGGATGCCGGTAAACTTCAAATGCTGACAAGTGACCAGAACGGATCCTATGCGCGCACATCAATGTCTGCCGAGCTTGCCGGAGCGATGAAGGCGGGTAAGACGTTTACCGTTGTGTTTGACGGCACCAATGCGAAACGCTTTACGGTGGGACTGCCGCTGGCGGGATTCACTGCAGCGTACAACAAGATGTCCGGCGGCAGCTAACCTTCGAGCACCACCTGCGGGTGGCGAATGACCTCTCTCGAACTTTCAAAACGAGTGGCACCACTCGGGGGCTTGCCCAATGGCCCTTGCCCAGGGACAGATTTGAACAGACTGGGGCATGTTCGCGTTCACATTGCCGACGGGGCCACAGCCGGCAATTGACATGGATTTTCACAAATTTTCGCGTTGCTTTCCAGACTATGGCAATGCCGTAAATTGCTTCGTGTGACCACTCGATATCGCAATTCGCCTGAACTGTTCCCCTGCAGAAATCACCATTCGAGCTGCTCTCAAACCGCATGCTTCAGCGCCAGGCTGCCAATTAATATTGACAGTCAATCAGATTTTGTATCACTATAAAGAACGTCGTTTCAATATGCAAAACAATATGGGAGGATACGACATGCGTTTTTCTTTACTGGTTGCAGCCGTCGCTCTGGTGGCTTCAACGATTTCCACAATGGCAGAGGAACGGGTCATCAAGTTTGGCCACGCTGCTTCGTCGAAGCATATTTTCCAGCAGGGCATGCAGATATTTGCTGACAAGGTCAGCGCCGGTACCGATGGGAAAATAAAGATAGAAGTTGTCGGCGACCGGCAGCTTGGCGACGACAAGGCACTGCTTGAAGGTCTCCAGATCGGTACTATTGAAGGTGCGCTGGTGTCTGCCCCGGTACTGCCTCTGGTTGTAGGCCTTGCATCGTTTGATGCGCTGCAGCTGCCGTTCGTTGCCTCAACCTACGAAAAGATGGCAAGTGTGCTGGGGTCCGACCTCGGTGATGAACTGCTTGCCACGCTGGACGAAAAATCAATGAAGGGCGTGGGCTTTATCGAAGCTGGCCAACGCCACTTTCTATCGCGTGGTGATGGCGTGAAGACAATTGCCGATTTCACCGGCAAGAAAACCCGCATCGTGCCGATTCCGCTGCACAAGGCAACTTGGGAAGCCGTCGGTGTAAACCCGATCGGCATGGCCTATGGCGAGGTCTACTCTGCACTGGAAACCGGCACCATCGATGCCGTCGAGATCAACCTGTCGTCGGTCCGCTCGGAGAGCCTTTATGAGTCCGCCAAAAAAGTAACTCTCACCGGACATTACTTCTGGCCCGGTGTCATTATTTTTTCAGGTACCACATGGAACTCGTTCGATGATGCAACCAAGGCTGTAATCACGACCGCAGGCAAGGAAGCCACCGCAGAAGCCTATGCGCTGGCAGCATCCCAGGAGGCCGATACAGTCAAGTTCCTGGAAGGCAAGGGTGTTGAAATCGGCAATCTCGATGAACTGGACGCCATGAAGGGCAAAACGGCTCCGGTCGTTGAGACCTGGGTGGGCAAGTCACCGCTGATCGCCAAGATCAAGTCCGCGCTCGAGGCAAAGTAGTATGTCGGGAAAAACCAATGTCTACCGATGGGAAACCCTGCCCAAGGAGGTTGTCCGACCCGGTGTGTCGCGAACCGCCTTTCGTGGTGACAATGCCCTGATGGTCATGAACTGGCTGGAACCGGGGATGGAAAAACGCCCGCACTCCCATCCTTTCGAGCAACTGGCCTACGTGGTGTCCGGCAGGATCAGGTTCGAGATCGGTGATGAAATCGTGGAGGCTGGTGCCGGCGAAGTAGTCAGAATACCGCCTGACGTGGTGCACTGTGGCGAGGCATTGGGGGACGAGGTTGCACTCAACCTTGATGTGTTTGCCCCCGTACGCGACGACTACAAGCACCTGACCGAATACCAGGAAGCCGATTTCAGCTAAGTAGCGACGTCATTGTTACAAGCTGCACGGTCCGGGCATGTGCCCGGACCGGACGACCCCGCCTTGACCAGTTCGATGACATCAACCCTTGTTGCAGGAGCATAGTGAACATGACGATGGCCAATCTGCAGACACTGTGGCGAGAGCTGTTGAAGAACCTGCTGATTGTCATGGTCGGGTTGCTGCTCGCCATCATGATGGCACAGGTTGTGATGCGATATGGTTTCAACAACTCGTTGATCTGGGCCGAGGAAATCTGCCGGTATCTGCTGATCTGGATGTCGATGCTGGGGCTGTTGTTCGCCTATGAACGCGGAGAGATCGCATCGGTGCGCATTGCCCTGTACGCCCTGCCCAGACGCGCTGCATTCGTGGTTGCCATCATCGGTAATATGCTGGCGGCCAGCCTGTGCTTCCTGCTTGTCTATTATGGATTCAAGTACGCCATGATCGCCGGTTCGCAACCGATACCGGCACTGCGTTTCATATTCAGCGATCTGTTTGGTGAGGCCGCCGTTCCGGTTCCCGTGATGTTCTGGGTCTATGCGGTCCTGCCTGTCGGTGTCGGTCTGCTGGGGCTTCGCATCGCGGTAGAAGCGATTGCCTACGTGAAAGCGGCTCGCAGCACAATTTCGCTGGCTGATCATCACGGCGGATATGGGGACGGGCACACATGACCCTTTACCTGATCTGTTTCTGCCTCTTCTTATTGTTGGGAATACCTGTCGCTTTGTGCCTGGGCCTGGCATCGCTGTCCTATCTGATCTTCACCGGGAAACTGATGCTTTTGCTGGCCTTTCCGCAAAAAATGATCAGCGGTATCGATAATTTCGTGCTGCTTACGATTCCGTTCTTCATCCTGGCCGGCAACCTGATGAATTCTGCGCAACTGACACAGTACATTGTCAGGTTCGCGCAGGTGATTGTCGGCCAGATCAAGGGCGGACTGGCAGCAGTGAACCTGGTGGCAAGCCTGATGTTTTCCGGTGTCAGCGGGGCAGCAACAGCCGAAGCATCTGCATTGGGCAGTGTGATGATCCCGGCAATGAAGCGTGACGGGTACCGCGTCGAGTATGCCGCGGCTCTCACCGCTGTCGGGTCTTTGCTGGGACCGCTGGTTCCACCTTCACTTGCGCTGATCCTCTATGGCGTGCTCACCGGCACGTCGATCGGTGATCTGTTCATGGCCGGCATTGTGCCGGCGTTTTTGTTGTGCGCCCTGCTGATCGCCTATGCGCTTTACAAGGCACGGGTGGAAGACCATCCGCTGCCGCCGGTCATCCCGGCGGACGAAAGACGTGGTCTGTTCTGGAAAGCCGTGCCGGCACTCATGTTACCGTTCATCATTGTCGGTGGTATCAAATCCGGGGTTTTCACGCCCACCGAAGCAGCAGCGGTTGCGGCAACCTATGCCCTGGTGATCGGCCTGTTCCTGTATCGGACCCTGGATTTTCACCGCATCCGGAATTCGTTCTACGAAGCTGCAACCATGTCGGCCGGTGTCATGCTGGTAGTGGCGATGGCAAGCATGACGTCGTTTCTGATGAGTATTGAAAATATTCCTGCTCAGATTGCCGAAGCGCTGTTGTCGGTAACCCAGTCACCGCTCCTGCTGCTTTTACTGCTGAACATCATCCTGCTTATCCTGGGTCTGTTCCTGGAACCGCTTGCAGCCCTGGTGCTGGCAATGCCGATCCTCAACCAGGTTTTTCCCATGCTTGATGTGGACCCGGTGCAGTTCGGCGTCATGGTGGTGTTGAACCTGATGATCGGCATGGTCACACCGCCGGTGGGCCTGTGCCTGTTCATTGTATCGACCATCGGACGGGTGCCATTGGAGAAAGTCAGCCGTGCTGCATTGCCGCTGATTGCCATATGCGGTTTTGTACTGCTGCTGGTGGCCTTTGTGCCGCAGTTGACACTGTCCTTGCCCGCATTGTTTGGAGGTTCGAACTGACATGAGTGCACCGCTCGACAAGTCCCAGAACCAGTCAACCCAGGTGGCATTCCTGATCATTGAGGAAATGTCCAAAGTCAGCGAAAGCATGCGGCTGACCGATCTGGCCAGGCGCCTGGATATCCCCAAGGCCAGGGTCTATCGCTTTCTGCAAACACTGGTGCAGCTCGGCTATGTGGTTCAGGACGACACCGACGACCGCTACCGGCTGACGCTGAAACTGTTTCATCTCGGCCAGGCGGTCGCCGACGGTACGCAGCTCACCAGCGTGGCAAGGCCGGTCATGGTGCGGTTGCGCGACGCTCTCGAGCAAACCACAACCCTGTCGATACCGGAGGCGCTGGGCATGCGTGTCGTCGATATCGTGCGGGTCGACTCGCCAGTTCAGATCATCACCAAGCCGGGTGCACTGCTCGGATTCCACGCATCGGCCCAGGGCAAGCTGGCCCTGGCGTTTGGCAGACCGCACTACTGGGAAGCCGTCACCGGCGGACCTATGACCCGGTTGACAGCTTCCACCAATACCGACGAAACCGTGCTGCGTGATCAGGTGGGTCAGGCAAAACAGCGCGGTTGGGCCGTTGCACCTGAAGAAACACTGGCCGGTGTAAACGCCCTTTCAGCCCCGATTTTCGATGTCGCCAACAGCTTTACCGCGACCATCACCATCGCAGGCTCGGTCCAGGATATCCGTCCTGAACCGGATCCTGCCCAGGTGCGCGAGGTCTGCGCCGCCGCGCGGGCAATTTCAACCAGTCTCGGATGTACGGAGTATCCTGAATGACACACTACGCGCTTGCCATCGACATCGGAGGCACGTTTACCGACGCGGTTCTGCTGGGGTCGGATGGTCGGAGTTTCGTCGACAAGACACTGACGACGCATGACAATCTGCTGGACGGGTTTTTCACCGGGGTTGACCTGGTGCTTGGAAAGGCAGGTGTTGGTTCAGGTGATATCGATGATGTCGTGGTGCATGCCACGACAGTGGTGACCAATGCGCTGATAGAACGCAAAGGCCCGCCGACGGCGTTGATCCTGACCAAGGGTTTCCGGGACATTCTCTACATTCGTGATGAGCACCGGTATGACATGTATGATCCACAAATCGAGTTTGCCGACCCGCTGATACCGTCAGACCGGACTTTCACTGCGGATGAGCGCACCTATGCAGATGGCAGTGTCGGCAAGAAAGTGGATGAGGATGAGATCCGCAAGATCGCTGAACAGTGCCGTGACGCCGGCATTGTATCTGTTGCCGTGAGCCTGTTGAACTCGTACCGCAACGGCACCAATGAAGAAACCATTCGAGACGTGTTTACGGCGGTTGCGCCTGATCTGTACGTTTCGCTGTCGAGCGAGGTCGCACCGCAGATGCGGGAATACCCGAGAACCTCGACTGTCGCCATCAACGCTTACGCCGTACCGATCACCCGGCCTTATCTTGGAGCGTTGATTGAGGAGCTCGGCCAAAGAGGATTTGCCCAGCATCCGCTGATCATGCTGTCAAACGGGGGCGTGCTTGGCGCTGACCGGGCCGGCGGGATGCCGGTGCGCATGATCGAATCCGGTCCTGCGGCAGGCGCGCTGGTGGCCTGCTATTTCTCACGGATATTCGATATTCCGGACCTGATCTCGTTTGACATGGGAGGCACGACGGCAAAGGCCTGTCTGATTCAGCAGGGTGAACCGCTGATTACCGGTACATTCGAAGTTGACCGCAGCTACAGGTTCAAACCGGGTAGCGGCATGCCGATTACGGTGCCGTCAATCGACATGATCGAAATCGGTGCCGGTGGCGGCTCGATAGCATCGGTCAATGATCTCGGATTGCTGAAGGTCGGTCCGCAAAGTGCAGGCTCAATGCCGGGTCCGGTGTGTTACGGCCGCGGCGGCACGCAAGCTTGCGTCACCGATGCTGACGTGGCGCTCGGCATTATCGATGCCAGCAATTTTCTGGGCGGCGACATGAAACTGGACCGGGACGGGGCCGTGCAGGCACTGGCCAGACTTGGCGACGAACTCGGTTTGAGCCCGGAGCAGGCCGCATGGGGTGTGTTCGAAGTGGTCTGCGAACAGATGGCAGCGGCAACCCGCACCCATGCAACCGACAGGGGAATAGACTATCGCGGTTTGCCGATGCTGGCATTCGGCGGAGCGGGGCCTGTGCATGCCTGCATGGTGGCCGACCTGATCGACAGCACCAAGGTGATCTATCCGCCGATGGCCAGTGTGTTGTCCGCCTTCGGCACCCTGGTGACCCCGGTACAGATCGACCTGATCCGCAGCATGGTTGCCAACCTTGATAACCTGGACTGGCAGATGGCGGGTGACCTGCTCGACAGCATGATTGCGGAAGGCAGCAAGGCGCTGGCTGAATCAGGTATCAACGAGGCTGAATATCGTTTCGGGTTTGCCATTGAACTGCGCTATGTGGGACAGCAGACGGAGGTCCACATCGATCTGCCGGATGATCCCAGAAACAGGCAGGACGAAGCCGGAATCCGCGCCCAGTTCGAGGCCGAGTATGAACGGCAATATGGCCTGAAACTGGATGGCATGGCTGTTGAAGTTGTCAACTGGCTGGTCACGGCCAGTGGACCGCAACCGGATCGCGGCAGCAGTGTAGTGCCATCATCGGATGGATCCATCAAGCCGGGTGAGCGAACCGCTTATCTGGCGGGTAAAAGCCACACCGTGCCGGTATATCAGCGCAACCAGATTACCGCCTCCGATCAGATACCGGGACCGGTGATCATCGAGGAGCGCGAGACCACAATTTTTATTCTGGAAAACTGGACAGTCAGCCTGCACGAAACCGGCAGCCTGGTTGCAGAAAAGCAAGGGGGCTGAACTATGGATGGCGTTGAACTGCAAATCCTCTGGAGCAATCTGATCGGCATCGTCAGCGAGCAGGCACGGGCGTTGCAGCGCATTGCCTTCAGCCCGATCGTGCGTGAAGCCGGTGACCTGGCGAACGGCCTTTTTGATGAAAAGGCACGCATGGTGGCGCAGGCTGTCACCGGTACGCCGGGACACATAAACTCGCTTGCAGCCGCGGCGCAGAACCTTCTGAACCATACGGACATGGACCAGTTGAAACCCGGTGATGTGCTGATCACCAACGACCCGTGGATGTCAGCCGGGCACTTTTTCGACATTACCGTGCTGTCACCGATATTCCGCAATGACCGGATCATCGGGTATGCGGGATCGACTATCCACCACAGCGATATCGGCGGCTACGGCATCGGGTCGGGCGCGCGGGACATTCACGAAGAGGGTCTGTGGATCCCGGTGATGAAACTGTATGAGGCAGGTAAGCCGAACGAGACGCTTTTCTCCATCATCAAGCGCAATGTCAGGACACCGGATGCCCTGATGGGTGATCTGGGCGCTCAAGTCTCCAGCGGCATCATTGCATCAGACCGGTTGAACGCCCTTTGTGACCGGTACAATCTGGACGACATTTCCGCTCTGTCGGAGGAAATCATAAACCGGTCGGAAAAAAGCACCCGCGATGTCATCAGGCAATTGCCTGGCGGTACTTATACCGGAGAATCCGATTTCGATGTTCCAGGTGGCGAAACAATCAAGCTGAAGACGGCGGTGGCTGTGGATGCCGATGCCGGTGAGATCATCATCGACTTTGCCGGCTCATCGGGACCAAGCGGCATGGGTATCAATGTTGTTCCTGCCTATACGCACGCTTATGCCACTTTCGCGGTTCGATCGACACTGAACCCCGAACTGCCCAACAATGCCGGCAGCCTGATGCCGATCAAGATCAAGCTGCCGGATGAGTGCGTCGTCAATGCGCGCTATCCGTCTCCGGTGAACGCGCGTCACGTGGTTGGCATGTATGTGCCGTTTCCAATCCTCAAAGCCCTTGCGCAGATCGTGCCTGACAAGGTTGTCGCGGAAGGTTCCGGTGCTGTCTGGACCATTCAGATACAGGGCAGGGATGCAGACGGGCGACCGTTCACCAGTTCAATGTTCAACTATTCCGGTGGAATGGGTGCTCGCGCTGGCAAACCGGGTCTGTCGGCCATCTGTTATCCGACCGGAGTGGCGGCGGTTCCCGTCGAAGTGTTGGAAGCGTCCTATCCGATTGAGTTTACCTGCAAGGAGCTTGAACACGGCACCGGCGGCGACGGCAAGCAGCGTGGCGGTGATGGTCAGCGAATCGGATACCGCATGCGGACCTCGTCAAAATGGCTTTTGAACACCATTCCAAGCCGGCTGAATGAGCCGCCTGAGGGTCTTGCCGGCGGCGGCGCGGGATCTGCGGGCCGGTTTGAGATCAACGGTGAAGCGGTGGCAGATACCCGCAAGCGGGAAATGCAACCGGATGATGAAGTCTTCATGGTGACGCCAGGCGGTGGCGGTTTCGGATAAACCAGACGGGGAAAAGCGAGCATGAACAAAGAGTTTTGCAGCCGATTGCGTCGGTGTGAAACCATGACCGGCACATTCGTGAAACTGCATGATCCGTCGGTGATCGAAATCCTGGCTCATGCGGGCCTGGACTTTGTTGTGCTTGATGCAGAACACGCACCGCTGGGCCGGCAGCAGCTTGCGACGCTTTTGCTGGCCGCGACGGCCGCCCGTCTGCCGGCCATTGTCCGGGTTCCCGAAGCCACAAAGACCTGGGTTTCCACTGCACTGGACTGTGGCGCAGCCGGTATCATGGTGCCGCACGTGTCTACGGTCGCAGTGGCTGTGCGATTGGCAGAGTTGATGCAATTTGGCCGCAATGGGCGCGGGTTTTCCCCGTCCACGCGGGCAGCGGAGTTCGGGCGACGCGGCATCGCAAAGCATCTGAAAGTTCAACCTGAGGAAACCTGCCTGATATGCCAGATCGAAGATCCGGAAGGTGCTCGAAACGCTGATGACATTGCCGCAATCGACGGTGTTGATTGCCTGTTTGTCGGGCCGGTGGACCTGGCTGTGTCGATTGGTCAGACCGATGTCTCAGGCGTTGAAGTGATCTCATTGTGTGAACAGATTGTCAGGAGTTCCGTAGCCGCAGAAAAAGCAGCGGGCATGTTCTCAACATCGTCGTCCGCCGCCCGGTTCTGGCAGGAAAAGGGCGTCAGCCTGGTGGTTGTCGGGACGGATCAATCTTTTCTCAAGACAGGCGCACAGGCAGCGCTGGCCTGATAAAGTTCTAACTTTCAAAGTGCGTGGCACCACGGCGGTTTTCATCCAGTGGCAGGTTTGAATAGAACGGGTCATGTGCCCTTTGTTCACACTGTTGACGCGGGCACAACCGGCAATTGACGCCGATTTCCGTGACCATTCGCGTTGCCTTCGGATCGATGGTTATGCCGTAAATGGTTTCCTGCGAGTACTCGATCGAACATCCCAGCGACACTGCCAGACGCTTGTCTTCGGTTGAATACTTCGTCGTTGGCCGGTCGACGGTCCGGTTGATGGTCAGATAGCGGCTGTTGTCCGGCATCTCGACGATCTGGGTCATGATGCGACCCGGCACGCGAAAACAGTAGTGGATATCGAGGCGCGGACAGGCACCGCCATAGCGGGCCAGCTGGATCGGGGTCACGTTGAACCGCTTGGAGATGTTTCCGGCACGGTCGACCCGCAGGAAGAAGAACGGAATGCCTTTTTGTCCCGGCTTCTGCAGTGTTGTCAGACGGTGGCAGACCTGTTCATAGGAAACCGAAAACAAGGCCGACAGTCTGTCTATGTCATACTTCGCCTGCACCGCTTCCCTGTAGAAATCACCATATGGCATCATCAGTGCGGCGGCGAAATAGTTGGCCAGTTCGACACGGCAACGCGACGCCATGCGCTCGCTGGACTGCAACTTGTCCGACAATTGTTCACTGAGAATGTCAGGAAATTCAATCAGTGCGATCATGTGCGCCAGCTGAAAGACCCGATTGTTGTAATCAAGCCCGTCAGACAGCTGTATCTGCTTTTTGCTCCGGTTGTAGTAGCGCAGCGATATGCCGAGTTGCTCTGCGCGCACCTGTTTGACGTCTATGCTCAGCTGATCCTTGAGGCGGGATTTGAGGGCGCCGTACATTTCCTGGCGATCGGGTGTGTCTTGCCCCCAGAACTGTTCGGCACACTGTTCGAGCGCGGGGAAGTGGTTGTTGTTCCTGCGGAAGAAATCATGCACGCCCTGCTCAATGGAGAATGAAGCTTCCATGGTGTCTGACATGGCTTCATTCTGTTCTGCCAGCCGCTCCCCGAAGGTGCGGTAGGCATTGAAGATGTTCAGCATTCCACGCACCAGATTGGGCGATCCTTCAAGTGCGCTGCGCAGCTCTTCAACGTCAGGCGGTTTGTCGCCGAAGGCCGGGTCCCTGGTTACTTCGCGCAGTTCGCCAAGCAGCATGGCGGAATCTGAGTTGGTCAGGTCACGCCAGTTGATGCCGAAATTGTCAGCCAGGCTGATGAGAAATTTCAGCGACGCGCTGCGCTGGTTTCGTTCTACAAGGTTGACATAGCTGGGACTTACACCCAGCGCTTTGGCAAGGTCAGCCTGCGTCAGGCCGTCATTCTGACGAAGTTCGCGCAGCTTGGGCCCAATGAATATTTTCTCTCCAGCCATTCGCTGATGGAGCCCGGAATTGCAGACTTAGTCAAGTTTGTAATTTGAGTAATTGACTGGTTGACTAATGTCTTGGTTTATACTGCTTTGCGCGCATGTTGGCTGGTGCTGCTCATGTGTGACAGCAGGACGACATTTTCACAACCGTGAAGCCGGTCGCAGATGGCAGGCTCGTCGTGGATCACGTCCAGACCCGCGCCGCCAATTGTGCCATGCCAAAGTGCATCGGCCAGCGCCTCTTCATCCACCAGTTCACCGCCGGCAGTGTTTATCAGATAGGCATCCGGTTTCATTTTGTTGAGCTGCAGCGCGTCGATGAGGTGCCGGTTTTTCGTATCTGCAGGGCAGTGCAGGGACACGAAATCGGATCGGCCCAGCAGGTGGTCGATGTCGTCCACCTGTTCAGCATCAAGCTTGTCGAGGTCTTCGTCCGGCACCGCTGAGCGGTTGTGAACCACAATCTTCATGCCGAAGCCAAAGTGCGCCTTGCGGGCAGTTTCACGCCCGATACGCCCAAAACCGACAATTCCCAAAGTCTTGCCCGACAGTTTCTGCCCCGTCATCAGCATGAGCTTCAGGGCGGTTTCGGCTGTGCCTGCATTCATTTCGCCGGGCGTGCCGGCAGTGACGTTGCCTGCAGCCCTGGCCATGCCGGCAGTCATATTGCCTTCGGCGGCGCAAAACTGTTTGCCGATTTCAAATGCCGGTTTGGCCGGGTCCGGAGCAGGTGAACCGGGGGAGTGCGACTGATCTGGAAACATGGTGGCACAACCTTTCAGGGCTGGGGTCAATGTGTTTACGCTGGCGGCCATTGGCGATTCCTCACGCGGCTTTGCGGTGCGCGCTGTGTACCGTGGCGCCGATCTCTGATGGGTTGGGTACAATCGCAACGCCGACCTCGCGCAGCAACTCGACCTTTTCCGGCGCGCTTTCCCCGAAGGCTGAAATGATTGCACCGGCGTGGCCCATGCGCTTGCCCTTGGGCGCGGTGAGGCCTGCAACATAGGCTATGACCGGCTTCTTCATGTGATCGCGAATGAATTCCGCGGCTTCTGCTTCCTGCGGTCCGCCGATCTCGCCGATCAGAACAACTGCAGACGTGTCATCATCGCGTTCAAACAGTGCCAGTATGTCCTTGAACGAGCTGCCATTGATCGGGTCGCCACCGATGCCGACGCTTGTGGATACGCCGATGCCGAGATCTTTCATCTGCGAGGCGGCTTCGTAGCCAAGCGTGCCGGAACGGCCAACGATGCCAACCGAGCCGGGCAGATAAATGTGGCCCGGCATGATGCCCGCCAGCGCTTCTCCCGGCGTGATGATGCCGGCGCAGTTGGGGCCGAGCAGCCGCATGCGTTTGTCTTCGCGGTACCTGCGCATGAAGCGCTTGACACGCATCATGTCCTGGGCCGGGATGCCGTCGGTGATCGACACACACAGATCGATGCCGGCATCAGCGGCTTCCATGATTGAATCTGCTGCAAATGGCGGCGGTACAACGACCAGGCTTGCCGTTGCCCCGGTGGCATCCACTGCTTCCTTGACGGTGTTGAACACCGGCTTGCCCATGGCCGTTTCGCCACCGCGACCGGGGACAACACCGCCGACTACATTGGTGCCGTAATCGATCATTTCCTGCGTGTGAAACTGGCCGATACGTCCGGTAATGCCCTGGACGATCAACGGGGTGGTCTTGTCTATCAGGATGCTCATGACGCTGCTGCCATGGTTGGCTGGTTGAGAGAGGCTTTGGAAATCGTCACCGCCTTGTCGGCGGCTTCGGCGAGGGTTGTGGCAGTTGCTATCGGCAAACCGCTATTGGCCAGAATCTCCATGCCCTTTTCGACATTGGTACCGGCAAGGCGTACGATCACCGGCAGGTCCATTTCGGTTGTCTGAAGCGCCTGCACAACCCCTTCCGCAACCCAGTCGCAGCGATTGATGCCGGCAAAAATGTTGACCAGAATGGCACTGACCTTGTCATCAGAGCGCACCAGATTAAAAGCTTTTGCCACCCGCTCCGGTGACGCGCCGCCACCTATGTCGAGGAAATTGGCCGGTTCACCACCGGCGAGCTTGATCATGTCCATGGTCGCCATTGCCAGGCCGGCGCCATTGACGATGCAGCCGATATTGCCGTCCAGGCCCACATAACTCAGACCCTGGTCAGCCGCCTTCGTCTCGCGCAGGTCTTCCTGGCTCTTGTCGCGCAGTTCCATAATCTGCTGGCGGCGGAAAAGGGCGTTGTCGTCAAACTCCATCTTGGCATCGAGCGCCATGACCGAATTGTCCGAGGTTACAACAAGCGGGTTGATTTCAACCATGGTGGCGTCAAGGTCGCGAAACGCCCGATAACATCCCCTGATTGTGGTGACGGCACTCTGAACATGGCTGGCGTCCAGGCCGAGCCTGAACACAATCTCACGCGCCTGGAATTCGGTGAGGCCAACAGCCGGGTCAACGACACTGCGAATGATCGTGTCCGGCTGATCCTGTGCAATTTCCTCGATTTCCATGCCGCCGGACGAGGATGCCACGACCATGATGCGCTCGCTCGAGCGATCAAGCACGAAACCGAGATAAAGCTCACGTTCAATCTCGACACCGTTTTCAACGTAAACGCGGTAAACAATCTTGCCGGCGGGTCCGGACTGGTTTGTGACCAGTTTCTTGCCGAACATCTCATCGGCTGCATCAAATACTTCGTGTTCGGTGCCGCAGACCTTTACGCCACCTGCCTTGCCGCGGCCACCGGTATGGACCTGCGCCTTGACGACCCATTTGTCACCACCGATTTCATGAGCCCGGTAAGTTGCCTGCTCCGGGCTGTAGGCCAGTCCGCCGGATGGCACCTTTACGCCGAATTCCCGCAGGAGGTCCTTGGCCTGATACTCATGAATATCCATGGTTCAATGTACCTTCAAGCCGCTTCGGAAAGCTGACGAGGCGGAACTGCGTGCGCTCCATCTTGTGTATCGCGGGCGATGTCGCTGCAGAGTGCGCGCATTTCCTCGGGCTGGTCAGTGATGATCATCACCCGGCCGCGGCGTTCTGTGATCCGATGCGCCAGATCGGTTGTGTCCTGCCCATCTGATTGGTGCAGGTTGACCGGCAGTTGTTCGTAACTGACCTGAAGGTTTCTCAGGCGCAGGAACACTTCTTCCTCGACAGGCCGGGCATTTGCGACATCGGTGAACCGCAGGTCGAGAACCGCCTCACATGTCATATCGGCACCGTGCTGCATGGACTGAAGATCAAGCTCGCTGGCAATCTTGATGTCGGTGTGATTCTGCATGGTCTTGCTCCCTGTAAGTGGTTTTTCGCTGTCTGAAACCTACGCAGGGCGGCGCTCGCAAGGGAAGTGAATTCGAGTCAATATGTGTAGTGAGTTATTTTTATATTTACTTTTGTAATTTTTGTAAAGTTTCATATTTTATTCTTGACATTGGCTTTTCAGCGCCCTTTTTCTGGACGTCAATCTTCATATCAGGAGCACCAGACATGAGCTTTCATACCATCACACAAGCCCCGGCCAGGTTGAACCGCAGCGAGCTGGCTGTACCGGGAAGTCAGCCTCAAATGTTTGAAAAAGCTGCACAATCCGATGTTGATGTGATTTTTCTGGATCTGGAAGATGCAGTAGCGCCTGACGACAAGGTGCAGGCCCGCAAGAACATAATCGAGGCCCTGAACGACATCGACTGGAACACCAAGACCATGTCCGTCCGGATCAACGGTCTGGACACCCATTACATGTATCGCGACGTGGTTGACATTCTTGAGCAGGCCGGCGGGCGCCTCGACCTGATCATGATCCCAAAAGTTGGTACCGCAGCAGACGTCTATGCGCTCGACATGCTGGTGACGCAGGTGGAAACGGCCATGGGATCAAAAAAGCGGATCGGGTTTGAGCACATTATCGAAACCGCTCTGGGCATGCAGAACGTCAATGAAATTGCCGCTGCGAGCACACGCAACGAATCCCTGCATTTCGGCGTGGCAGATTATGCCGCTTCAACCCGTGCCCGCACCATGGTCATCGGCGGCGTCAATAAGGACTATTCGGTGCTGACCGACCCGCAGCCGGACAGTGACGGAGCGCGTGAACGCCACTGGGGGGACATGTGGCATCATGCACTGTCCAAAATGGTTGTTGCGGCGCGCGCCAACGGCCTGCGTCCGGTCGATGGGCCGTTCGGGGATTTCTCCGATCCTGATGGCTATACCGCAGCGGCAAAACGCGCAGCAGCGCTTGGCTATGAAGGCAAATGGGCAATTCACCCGTCGCAGATCGAGCTGGCCAACCAGGTGATGAGCCCCGGTGGCGAAGAAGTTGACCGCGCCAGGCGAATTCTTGAAGCCATGAAAGAGGCAGCTGAACAAGGCAAGGGCGCAGTGTCACTGGACGGGCGGCTGATCGACTATGCCTCGAGCCGGCAGGCCGAAGTGCTGGTGGAAAAGGCCAACCAGATTGCTGCAGGCTGATTACTGCTCATCATCCACTTCCAGCTCAAACACAGACTGCGAGGTCTTGGGCAGTGGGGCAAACGGGCTGCGTTCCAGCCGGTCATAGACCGGGCCGAAGATCAGGCGATACAGGATGAATATGGCAAACAGAGCCAATATTGCGGAGATGAACACGAACAGTCCGCTTTCATCGGTATACTCGATCAGTTGAGCAGCTACAGTCGGGCCAATGGCAGCGCCGATAGAGTAGATCAGGAGCAGACCGCCGCTGGTCTGTACCAGTTTGTCATTGGCGACATTGTCGTTGGCATGCGCCAGGCACAGGGCGTAAAGCGGTACCATGAGGGCACCATGAACGGTTGCCAGCGTCAGGATCGCCCACAGTTCCGTCAGAGGCCAAAAGGCTATCAGGAAACCGGTGCCCACCGTTCCCAGTGCAACCGGCAGGATCACCAGCCGGCGGTCATAATGATCAGACAGTTTGCCCAGCGGCCATTGTGACAGCGTGCCGCCCAGAACAAAGGCTGCCATCAGCAGGGTAATCTCGAAAACACTCATGGCGCGCAACTGCCCGAATGTCGGCCCCAGCGTCCAGAATGCACCTTCAACGGCACCCACCAGCAGACAGCCGATGGTACCGACCGGCGATATCGACAGCAGTCCCTTGAGTTCCAGTCTTGCGGTCGGAATTGGCTTCGGTTCACTGGTGGGCGTGAGGGCTATCGGTACCACGGCCAGGCACAGCAGAAACGTCACCAGGGCAAACAGAGTCTGCCCGGCGGTGCTGGCAACATTGACCAGCAACTGGCCCGCCATCGTGGTCACATTGGCAACGATAATGTAGATCGACAGAATCCGGCCGCGCGTGGTGTTGTCCGACTGATCATTGAGCCAGCTTTCAATTACCATATAGGCAATGGCGAGCGCCACACCTGAGAAGAACCGCAATGCCAGCCATAAAAACACATTCGGCCAAAGCGGATAGAGCAGGGATACTGCGGCGGCGATTGCGACAACGCCGGAAAATGTGCGGATGTGCCCGACGGTTTTTACCAGTGCCGGGCCGAACACGCACCCGAAAACGAAACCGGTGGCATAGATGGTGCCGAGATATCCGACCAGCGCAGGCGAGAATTGCTCAATGCCGGCCCTGAGCGGCAGCAGCGTCTGGAACAGGGCCACGGCGGTCAGCAACAATCCGGCCCCGGCAAGCAGGGTCGCAATCGTGCGGGGAGAGTTCTTTTCAACCGCAACCATGACACCTGATCCTGAAAAAAGTTCGCCTGCGCTCACCTTCATTTGTTAGCGATGTGGTCGTCAAGTCCGCTCAGATCGGACAAGCGGGATGCCTGCCGTCAGGCCGGACTGCATGCCAACATCAATACAGAGTTGATTGCTGTTCAATTCGGGCCATACAATGTTGGCGAATGATGCGTCAGCCAAGCCTGCAATAATGCAGGAACAGCTTCCGTATGGAACAGGAGTTTTGCCCCCAGAGCTCTATCGATCAAATTCCCGGGAGGAAAAATGGCTATAAACTCATCGCTTGGTACGCCTGAGCAGTTACGTGATCCGAACTATACACCGCCCCTGGCGTCCGCTGTTCCATTGGGAATACAGCACGTCCTGGCCATGTTCGTATCCAATGTGACACCAGCCATCATCATTGCCGGTGCCGCCGGGTTCGGCTTTGGTTCCAACTCCCCGGATTTCCCGCATCTGATTTACATGATCCAGATGTCGATGTTGTTTGCAGGGGTTGCAACATTGTTTCAGACCATCGGCTTCGGCCCGGTCGGTGCTCGCCTGCCCATTGTTCAGGGCACCAGTTTTGCCTTCATTCCAATCATGATTCCGCTGGTGGCCGGTAAAGGCGTCGATGCTATGGGCGCGCTGATGTGTGGTGTCATTGTCGGCGGTCTGTTCCATGCATTGCTGGGCACAATAATCGGCAAGATCCGGTTTGCGTTGCCGCCGCTTGTCACCGGTCTGGTCGTGACCATGATTGGTCTGGCCCTGGTCAAGGTCGGTATCCAGTATGCCGCCGGCGGGGTTCCTGCAATGTTCAAGCTGACCGGCGCGTTGGCTGCTGCAAAGTCTTCAGGCACTCCGGCTGATCTTTCCGGTGTTGAATATGGTTCCCTGCTGAACTGGGGCGTGGCGCTGGTGGTGATTGTGGTCACGCTGGGCGTAAAGTTTTTCACCCGGGGCATTGTTTCGGTTGCGGCCGTACTGATCGGACTGATCGTCGGATACGTGGTGGCCTATTTCCTGGGCATGGTGAGTTTTGACAATGTTGGCAGGGCGGCAGTCTTCGCTCTGCCCCAGCCTTTCCATTTCGGCTTCGATTTTTCGATTGCCGCCATTGTCGGCTTCTGCCTGATGTCCTTCATATCGGCGGTTGAAACTGTCGGCGATGTATCTGGCATCACCAAGGGTGGCGCGGGTCGTGAGGCGACCACTGAAGAAATCCGTGGTGCGACATTTGCAGATGGTATCGGTACATTTATCTCCGGGCTTTTCGGCGCACTTCCCAACACTTCATTTTCCCAGAATGTCGGCCTCATCGCCATGACCGGCGTCATGAGCCGGACAGTTGTGACCATTGGGGCACTGTTCCTTATTGCCGGTGGATTCTTCCCCAAAGTCGGGGCGGTGATCTCAACGGTGCCGATCGAAGTCCTCGGCGGTGGTGTGATCGTGATGTTCGGCATGGTCGTTGCTGCCGGCATCTCCATGCTGTCGGATGTCAACTGGAACCGCCGGAACATGGTGATTTTCGCGATTTCCATCTCGGTCGGGCTCGGTCTTCAACTGGAACCGAATGCCCTGTTCCACCTGCCGGTCACAGCGAAGGTTCTGTTGACATCAGGTCTGCTGCCGGCGGCATTCCTGGCCATCCTTCTCAATCTGGTTCTGCCCGAGGAAATCGGCGACGATCAGACCGAAGAAATTGCCGGTGGTCTGGCCGGGCACAAAAACGATCAGGCCGCACCTGTGCCGGGCGATCGGACTTGATTACTCCGGATCGGATTCCAAAGCGGCCAGTACCTGCATATGGAACCAGTGCAGTTGTACTTCCGAGAACCAGGATGTGGCAGGGTCGCAAACATATCTGCCCTGATCATAACCCATCGACGAAAGGCCTCGCTGGACGCTTTCGACGATCCCGATGTCTTCTATGTTGAACATGTGCATGAACAGATCACGCACTGCGAGAAGTTTTGGATGGCTCTGCGCCTCACCTGCGGGTGTGTAAATGTCAACACGTTCGGCGCAGGCGCCGACGCCGTCGGGTGCCATGCGCAAGACGATCAGGTTGTCGGAACCCGGCAGCGACAACATGCACAGGTGAGGCCAGGCCTGCCAGGCGTAGTAGGGAGAGCCATATTCCAGTTCGAGACCCTCGAACCCTTCCTTGCTTTTGAAGCGGTTGAAGGTCCAGCGCATTTCTTCATGGAACTCCACCATCTCCTGTTCCAGCACCAGAGCCAGTTTGGGATGGGCCACCGGAATGTGATAGGCCTCTGAAAAATTGTCGTAGACCACCTTCCAGTTCGCACTGATGTCATAGTGGAGCCGCTCGGCGACGACCCATTGGGCGGCATCGGGCAGGTGCTTTTCGATGTTTGCGCCAAAGCCGTTCATTTCCTCTTCGAACGGCGCGGCCTGCGGGTCAAGGTTGATGAAAATCAGCCCCGCGGTGACTGCCAGTTGAATCGGATTGAGTGAGAACTGCGACTTGTCAAACTCCGGTACGAGTTCAGTCATCGGGGCAGCGGCGAGAGAACCGTCGAGTCGATAGAGCCAGGCATGATAGGGGCAACTCACCCCCTTGCTTTTGAGCTGACCTGCTCCTGTCAGCAGTTCATGGCCGCGATGCTGGCAAACATTGTAGAAGGCACGGATCTCATTGTCGTGCCCGCGCACGACCAGAACCGGCTGCTCGCCCACTGTGTCGGTGAAGTACATGCCAGGCCTGGCAACATCCGAGACATGGCCTACATAGCACCAGGATCTGCGATGGATCTGGCGCATTTCGGCCCGGTAAATATCTTCGTCGGTATAGTAGCGCGACGGCAGCGTCGGTGACGTCATCGGATCAACGGTCAGCGCGCCGCGATGGCCGCTCGGCAAGGCATTTGGGCGTATCGATTGGCTCATCGGAACCTTCATTCAAACAGTCAGCAGTGGCGCTATCTTAGGCTTGTATGGGTGAAATTCACAATGCGTGCATGAAGATGCACAAGATCAGAATTTCAGGGCCGTTCACCGGTGTCGCCGCTGCATTGCTGCAGTCGCCTGTTCAACCATTTCGCGTATGCCTTTCGCCAACCGGTTTGAGGCGTCCGCAGAAACCAGGACCTGCGCAAATCCCAAAGCACTTCGGTTTCCGGATAGGCAGCCCGGACATCAGCGGACAGAAAGCCTCCCAAATTGTAGAAAGTATATTCCGAGAAATAGACATCACCATCTACCTCGTACAGATCAACGCGGACGTGGTCCCTGCCACCGGATAATCGGGCGGCTGTATCAAACATTTTTTGATGGCTTGCGGGGGCGTCATCCCAGCAAGGTTCGATATTCATGATGTCGATGAATGCCTGTGCCTTTCCACTCCTGTCGTACAGACTCATCTTTTTATGCTTGGACAGTCGATCGTGAAAATGGAACGAATACAGTGGTACTTCTCCAAAAACATATATCTTGGATTCCACCCTGACAGGTTGGTCATGCTTGTCTTTTAACATCTCTTCGACGAACAATCGTCGTTCAATTCCACGGTAGTTCCATTCACCATGATACCGGTGATAATCCGTCACCAGCCACTTTCTCGTCATTGAAATCAATTCGTCGCGATCATATTGCCCGCCATGGATCACGTGGAAAAGGCCAGATCCGTGCGTCGCCTTTACAACTACATCTCCTGCCAGGATATCTTCGGGAATGTCTTCAAATTGCGTCCCGACCCAGAGAGTTCCGGGCACCTTGATCTCCGGGACCCGCTGCACCGCAATGTCCTTCGCGAGCAGCTTGTCACTCATTGCAACTGTCTCGGGGTCGCGGTCAAAGATCTTGCGCCAAAGAAATTTGTCGATCGAATTGACGGGCAGGGCCGGGCTCGGCAGCCATCCGTCCCGCCATTTTGCGGCAAACCAGACAAGCCTGGGATAACGGCAGTAACAGTATGCGTTAACGCAGGTCTGCCATATCCAGCTGTTCATCAATCTCATTCGCACAACAATTTTCAGGTCGCGCGCAATCTGCTTCGACAGCGCGCGAATACGACTCCATTCCGGGGAAAATGACGCAACAGGTGTGGCCTGTAAATGGCGAGTGCTTACTGTGCCTTGCCGGCCTGGTGTCCGCACTGGATTTTGCCACAGACGATCTGCCTTGTATTGGTGCCAGCCAAACCTGAAAGATGTTGAATATTACCTGATCAAAGCCGGAAAATAATCCAGACCGCCGCCGCGCAGTTTTGCTGGAGTACGAGTTTCATACCGAACGGCCTGGACGCAGCCTCCAATCGACTTGCTGCAAAATCGCCGGGAATTGAGATGGGGTTTCACAATAAGTAATTGACCGGTTTCTACTGTAGGCACAGGTGCTGAAAGATGCTTTCATGCCACATCCGCCGTAGCCGGATGACTTGTCAGTCTGTAAAACAGGGAGAAGACAACAATGACAAAAATGAAATTACTTGTGGCGACCTTACTGGGCGCCACCATGCTGGCCTCAGGCGCAGCACAATCAAAAACACTGGTCTATTGTTCCGAGGGCTCGCCGGAAGGTTTCGACCCGGCACCGTTTACGGCAGGCACAACCTTCGATGCATCATCGAAGCCATTATATAACCGTCTGGTGGAGTTCAAGCGCGGGACGTCGGAAGTGATTCCCGGCCTGGCTGAAAGCTGGGAGGTTTCCAGTGACGGACTCGAATACACCTTCAAACTGCGCAAGGGCGTCAAGTTCCAGACCACTGACTTCTTCACTCCCAGCCGGGACTTCAACGCAGATGATGTCGTGTTCTCGTTTGAACGCCAGTTGAAAAAGGATCATCCCTGGAACCAGTATACCGCCGGTATCGCCTGGGAATATTTTGACGGCATGTCGATGCCTGACCTGCTCAAGTCGGTCGAAAAGGTTGATGACAATACGGTCAAGTTCGTGCTGAACCGGCCTGAGGCACCGATGATCGCCAATCTGGCGATGGATTTTGCCTCCATCATGTCAGCTGAATATGCTGCCAAACTGGAAGCGGACGGCAAGAAGGAATTGCTCAACCAGCAACCTGTCGGAACCGGGCCGTTCAAGTTCGTTGCCTATCAGAAAGATGCGGTCATCCGCTATGCAGCCCATGAAGGATACTGGGCCGGCAAGCAGCCGATCGATGACCTGGTGTTTGCCATCACAACCGATGCGTCTGTACGCCAGCAGAAGCTGAAAGCCGGAGAGTGCCACGTGGCGCCTTATCCAAACCCGGCTGATCTGGCCGATCTCAAGGCAGATGCCAATCTGCAGGTGATGGAGCAGGAAGGCCTCAATGTCGGTTATCTCGCCTATAACGCACTGGTGGCGCCGTTCGACAAGCCGGAAGTTCGCAAGGCACTGAACAAGGCGATCAACAAGCAGTCTATACTGGATGCTGTGTTCCAGGGCGCCGGCAAGGAAGCCAAAAATCCGATCCCCCCGACCATGTGGTCCTACAACAATGCCGTCAATGATGATGGCTATGACCCTGAAGCTGCCAAGAAAATGCTGGAAGCCGCCGGTGTCAAAGACCTTAAAATGAAGATCTGGGCGATGCCGGTTCAACGTCCCTACAACCCGAATGCCCGGCGCATGGCTGAACTGATCCAGTCGGATTTCTCCAAGATCGGCGTTGGTGTGGAGATCGTGTCCTATGAGTGGGGTGAATACCTCAAGCTGTCCAAGGCAAAGGACCGTGATGGTGCCGTGCTGCTGGGCTGGACCGGTGACAATGGCGATCCGGATAACTTCCTGGCTGTGTTGCTGGGGTGTGACGGTGTCGGTGGATCAAACCGTGCACAGTGGTGCAACAAGGACTTTGAAGACCTGATCCAGAAAGCCAAGACCGTGTCGGACAAGGCGGAGCGCACCAAGCTTTATGAAGACGCACAGGTGGTGTTCAAGCGTGAAGCGCCTTGGGCAACCATTGCCCATTCGGTGGTGTTCATGCCGATGTCGAAAAAGGTTTCGGGCTATGTGATGGACCCGCTGGGCGGTCACTGGTTCGACGGCGTCGATTTGGCTGAATAAGCCGACCTTGTGACAAAAAATGTGCCCGCCGTGCCCTGAAATTTCAGGTCACGGCGGGAGGTGGGGCTTTCATGTTTGCATTTCTTCTCCGGCGCATAGGCCTGATTATTCCGACTTTTATCGGGGTAACCATCGCCGCGTTTGCGTTTATCAGGGTGCTGCCCGGTGACCCGGTGGAACTGATGGCGGGTGAGCGCGGCGTATCGCCTGAGCGCCACGCCGCACTGATGAAGCAGTTCGGTTACGACCGGCCAATCTACGAACAGTATTTTGACTACTTTTTTTCCGCATTGCAGGGGGATCTGGGCAACTCGCTGGTGACCAAGAGGCCGGTGTGGGATGAGTTTTTCACGCTGTTTCCAGCCACGCTGGAACTGTCAGTTTGTGCCATTATATTTGCCGTCTTTATTGGTGTGCCAGCCGGTATCTATGCGGCCACGCGGCGCGGATCATGGCCGGATCAGACCATTATGGGAACCGCGCTGGTCGGATATTCCATGCCGATTTTCTGGTGGGGACTGCTGCTGATCATTCTGTTTTCCGGCATACTCGGCTGGACACCTGTGTCGGGCCGCATATCGTTGTTGTATTTCTTCAAGCCGGTTACCGGTTTCATGCTGATCGACAGCCTGCTGTCCGGTCAAAAAGGTGCGTTTTCCTCAGCCGTGTCGCACCTCATCCTGCCAACGATCGTGCTGGGCACCATTCCGCTGGCCGTTGTGGCGCGCCAGACCCGATCTGCCATGCTGGAAGTTTTGAGCGAAGATTATGTGCGCACTGCACGCGCCAAGGGCATGTCACCGATGCGCGTGGTCGGCGTTCACGCCCTGCGCAATGCGATGATACCGGTTATCACCACCATTGGTCTGCAGGTTGGCGTGCTGCTGGCCGGCGCCATCCTAACCGAGACGATCTTTTCATGGCCGGGCATCGGCAAATGGATGGTCGACAGTATTTTCAGACGCGATTATCCGTCGGTTCAGGGCGGCCTTTTGATGATAGCGGTGATCGTGATGACGGTGAATCTGATTGTTGATCTGCTGTACGGGCTGGTCAATCCGCGTATCCGACATGTGAGGTGATGAGACCATGAGCGATCAAGCCTTCGAAATCTCAACAGATACCCGCGCCACAGGCTTGCGCGCGACGCTGCAGGAGTTCTGGCACTATTTCAGTGAGAACCGCGGCGCGGTTATCGGCATGTGGTTTTTCATCGGCGTCTGCCTGGTTGCGCTGCTGGCCGACCTGATTGCACCGCATGGCGCAACCGCACAGTACCGCGATGCGCTGCTGACCCCACCGGTCTGGCAGGAAGGCGGCGACTGGCGCTTCCTCCTGGGTACTGATGCGGTGGGCCGCGACATGCTCTCCCGCCTTATACACGGCAGCCGCTATTCGCTGTTCGTGGGGTGTATTGTTGTGGTCGGTGCCATGGCGGTCGGGGTGACGGTCGGCCTGATTGCCGGCTTCGTGGGCGGCGTCGTCGATACACTGATCATGCGGCTGATGGATATCATCCTGTCGTTCCCGAGCCTGCTTTTGGCCCTGGTGCTGGTTGCCATACTCGGCCCCAGCCTGACCAACGCCATGATTGCCATCGCCATTGTCCAGCAACCGCATTATGTGCGGCTGACGCGGGCGGCGGTGCTGGGTGAGAGAAACAAGGATTATGTAACGGCAGCCAGGGTTGCCGGTGTCAGGCCGTTGCGGCTGATGTTCCATACGATCCTGCCCAACTGCATGGCCCCGTTGATTGTTCAGGCAGCTTTGTCCTTCTCAACAGCCATTCTTGACGCCGCAGCTCTTGGTTTCCTCGGCATGGGCGCACAGCCGCCAACACCGGAGTGGGGCACCATGCTGGCCGAAGCACGTGAGTTTATCCTGCGTGCCTGGTGGGTGGTGACACTGCCCGGCCTTGCTATTCTGCTCACAGTGCTGGCCATCAACCTGATGGGTGACGGGCTGCGCGATGCGCTCGATCCGAAACTGAAGCGGAGTTGAGGTGATGTACGGGTCGACAATGATAGGACCGGCACTGGTGGCCGCCGTCATTGCGGCTTTTGTCACCATGATCGGATGGTACGTGGCGTATCAGCGCGAACGCCGGCTGGAAAACGGACGGCGGGCGGAACGCATCAGGGATTGCAAGATTGCGCTGCGCGCAGAAATCAGCTGCCACGTGCCGCGCTGGATCTTCCAGGATGAAACCGGGCACGTCGACGAGATGGCAAAGCAGATAATGGCTGGTTCTGACAAGACTCCGCCATTCACACCGTTTGTGCCGAAGGAAACTGCGAACCCCGCGTTCGAGGCAATTGTCGGCGAAATACAGATTCTGCCCGGCGATGTCATTGAGCCGGTGATCCGGTATTACCAGCAGGTCGATGTCATCGCGCAGCTTGCCGAGGACATGCGCGGTGAACGCTATGCTGCTTTGGAGGCCGAACGAAAGATTGATGTTTACAGGGATTTTATAGAATTGCGCAGTGAAGCCGGCCGTCTGGCTATCGATGCAATAGATGCACTGGAGCAGTCAAGTGATGACAAATAGTGGTCTAATAGCCCGGTTTCGGGCCTGTGGGACCGTTTATGGGCCGCATTGGCGGCATGGGAAGTGGTTTCGTGCTCATGATTTTGTCTCCAACATTGAGATAATACTACAAAGGTGAAAATTCAACAACCATGGCTCTTTTAGAGATTGAAAACCTGACAGTAGAATTTGCCACGGCGGGCGGTGCTTTTCGTGCTGTGGACGGGTTGTCGCTGAGCCTGGATGCCAGCGACGTGCTGGCAATCGTCGGTGAATCCGGGTCCGGAAAATCGGTTGCCATGCTGGCCATGATGGGTCTGTTGCCGTGGACGGCGACGGTCACCGCGGACCGGCTGAACTTTGACGGCAAGGACCTGCTCTCCCTGTCGGCCCGCCAGCGCCGCGAGGTTGTCGGCAAGGACATTGCCATGATCTTCCAGGAGCCCATGTCCAGCCTCAATCCGTGTTTCACCGTCGGGTTTCAACTGGGCGAAGCGCTTAAGGTACATCTGGGCATGTCACGGGCCGAATGCAAGGCGCGCAGCATTGAACTGCTGGATCTGGTTGGCATCCCGGCACCTGAAAAGCGTCTCAGTGCGTTTCCCCACCAATTGTCAGGCGGCATGAGCCAGCGTGTGATGATCGCCATGGCGATTTCGTGCAATCCGAAACTGCTGATCGCCGATGAACCGACAACCGCACTTGATGTAACTATCCAGGCGCAAATCCTCGATCTGCTTTTGAATCTGCAGCGCGAGACCGGTATGGGTCTGGTGCTCATCACGCATGACATGGGTGTTGTTGCTGAAACGGCACAACGGGTCTCCGTGCAATATGCCGGACAGAAGGTTGAGGAACAGCCGGTGGTGGACCTGTTTTCCGAACCGCACCATCCTTACACGGCTGCCTTGCTGGCGGCGTTGCCGGAGCGAGCCACGTCACGGAAGCTGCCGTCCATACCGGGCGTAGTGCCGGGCCAGTTCGACAGGCCGGATGGGTGTCTGTTTTCGCCACGGTGTACGTATGCCACCGACCAGTGCCGAACCCAATCACCGAGGAGGGCGTCCGCCAGCCTTGGCCTGGCGTTCTGCCACTATCCACTCGTGAAGGGTGAGCCGCAAAACCACCCCGGAACCGGAGTGACGGCATGAGCGATGAAATTGTCCTGCGCGCAAGCGATCTGAAAAAACACTATATGCTGCCCGGCAGCCTGTACGCCAAACCGGCCACGGTAAAGGCGCTGGACGGGGTCAGCTTCGAGTTGAGCCGGAAGAAAACCCTGGCCGTGGTTGGGGAGTCCGGTTGCGGCAAGTCCACACTGGCGCGCGTGGTGACCATGATCGAGGAGCCCACGGAAGGATCGCTGCAGATCGCCGGTGAGGAACTGGCGGATGGCAACAAGGCTGTGCGCCGCAAACTGCGGCCCAAGGTGCAGATGGTGTTCCAGAACCCTTACGGTTCGCTCAATCCGCGTCAGAAAATTGGTTCCGCGCTGGAAGAGCCCTTGTTGATGAATACGCCGCTGTCAAAGGCCGAAAGAAGCGACAAGGCAAAGGCCATGATGCAGGCGGTGGGTCTGCGCCCGGAACACTATGACCGCTATCCACACATGTTTTCCGGCGGCCAGCGCCAGCGCATAGCCATCGCGCGTGCCCTGATGCTGGACCCGGACATACTGGTGCTGGATGAACCGGTGTCGGCACTGGATGTCTCGATCCAGGCCCAGGTTCTGAACCTGCTCGGTGAATTGCAGGACAAACTGCAACTGGCTTATCTGTTCATCTCGCATGACCTGTCAGTGGTGAAGCACATCGCCGACGAGGTCATGGTGATGTATCTGGGCAAACCGGTTGAGCAGGCAGACCGGGAAGTATTGTTCGACAATCCGCAGCACCCCTATACGAAAGCGCTGTTGTCAGCCACGCCGGTGCCTGATCCGGGCCGGCACAAGGAACGCGTCCTGTTGAAGGGGGAGTTGCCGTCTCCCATCGATCCGCCGACCGGCTGCGCCTTCCATCCACGCTGCCCGGTGGTGTTTGACAGGTGCGCCGTCGATACCCCGCATTTGCAGCCTGCTCACGCGGCGCAGGTCTCATGTCACCTGATGGATGAGGCGAAATAAGCCCTGATCCTAATCAACCACGCCTGGATTTCCTCCTGCGGCATCGCATGGAATGGCCGGATCGTCCTTGTAGATCTCAGAAATGAAATGCGTCGTGTATCGGACTACGCTTTCAACACCATCGAAGAGCCGGTCGCATACCTCCTGGTATTCAACCATGTCCCTGAAGTTTCCGATCAGGATCGCGTCCAACTCACCCGTCACACCGTAGGCATAGGCAATGGCTGGTTCCGCTCGGATACACTTTGCCAAAGCGTCCCTGTCCGCGCGCGTGTGGTCTTTCGTCGTGGCCGTGATGATTGCCCGCAGGCCACGTCCAAGTCTGGCGGCATCGGCGAGAAAGATATTTTCGGTCAGGATGCCTGACTTCTGCAGATCGCGAACCCGGCGAAGGCATGTCGAAGCTGTTGAGCCTACCAGTTCCGCCAGTTCCGCATGAGTTGTGTCACCGCGCTTTTGCAGTGTTTCCACAATGCGAATGTCGAGTGCGTCCATTGAGAGCCTGCAAGATTACACCATATTCATGGAGATTTCGACCACATCCTGCACGAAAAATCCATAGCTTTGATGTGAAACATCGGAGCAACCATCATGTCACACACCCAAACCGGATTGATCTGTTGTCTGTGCTTTGTCACTCTCGAAGCTTTCCAGGCGGTATATCTCGGAGCAGTATTTCAGGAGGTGGACTCGTTTCTTGTCGGCACATGGGTTTTTGCTATTTCCGTCGTTGGCTGTACGCTTGCCACGGCAGTTTTTCATCCAGCCGAACTCGCGGCGTCCCGCCGGGCATGGAGGATCGTCGTCGCCCTGAACCTGTTTGCGGCTCTGACCTGGACGACCTATTTCATCGCGGTTCAACTCATCGAACCAGCTGTCGTATTCACCATATTCTCAGGCATGGTTCCGTTGGGAACGGTTGTCGCGGAGTGGCTGGGATTGTCGGAGGCCTGGTCGGCAAAGCGGCGGTTCGTCCGTATCGGTAATGCACTGGTCCTGTTTTCGATCGTTTCGCTTGCAGCGACCACTGTATTGGGTTTTTCCGGCTTTGTTCGAGGCGACTGGCTTGCAGCTCTGCTCGGTGTGGGGCTGTCCGCTTTCTCTGGTGGGTGCACCGCTTTCGTCATTCTCTACTCGGTGAGGCTGAACGGCAAGGGTGTCGGCCCTCTGGCACAGTTCGGGCTTCGGTTTGTGCTCTACACGCTGCTGGCATTAACGGCTTTTCTGATCGGAGTGGATCACAAGGAGGTTTCGACGCCAGTTGGCGACCTGACCTGGATCATCGTGATCGGTTTAATCGTCATCGCGTTTCCGCTCTATCTGGTTCAGAAAGCCGTCCCACTTATCCATGCATCGGTGATCGCGGCAATTACTGCACTTGGCCCGGCGATGGTGTTTCTGATGCAATTCTTCGATGGGCGAGTATACTATTCTACGGTCACGCTTGCTGGACTAACCATCTACATCGTTGGTGCCTTGATGGCGGTTTATGGGGCAACGAAATCGCCAGGTTTTGTATCAACCCGGTGAAACCATCAGGACAAGCGGAAATTCAAGGGCGCTCAGCTCAGCGTTCGCCTGACCGCGTCCGTCCAGCCGGCGATTTTTCGCTGCCGGACCGCCTGCTTCATCTTCGGTTTGAAGCGCCTATCGAGGGCCCAGGATTTTGCAAAGCCGGATGCGTTCGGCCACAGCCCGGCGCGCGACGCTGCAAGCCAGGCGGCACCAAGTGCCGTGGTTTCCAGCACTTCGGGCCGGTCCACCGGTGCATTCAGCATGTCGGCAAGGCGCTGCATGGTCCAGTCTGACGCCACCATGCCGCCGTCGACCCGCAGCACGGTCTTGCGGGCGGTATCAGACTTCCAGTCCTTCTGCATGGCCGACAACAGGTCATGGGTCTGGTAGCACACCGCCTCAAGGGCGGCCTGCGCCAGTTCATTGGGGCCGGATGCGCGCGTCAGGCCGAAAATCGCGCCGCGGGCATCTGCATCCCAATGGGGGGCGCCAAGGCCGGTGAAGGCGGGAACCAGATAGACATCCTGTTCCGGGTCAGCTTTTGCGGCCATAGCGCCACTGTCGCTGGCTGACTTCAGGAAACCCATCTCGTCGCGCAGCCACTGCACAGTGGCACCGGCCATGAAGATCGAGCCTTCCAGCGCATAGGTGGTCTTGCCATTGAGCCGATAGGCGATGGTGGTCAGCAGGCGGTTTTTCGACCGCACCATGTCCTCGCCGGTATTGAGCAGGGCAAAACACCCGGTACCATAAGTTGACTTCAGCATGCCGGGCCTGAAACAGGCATTGCCGATGGTGGCTGCCTGCTGGTCACCGGCGACACCCATGACGGGTATGGCAGCACCCAGGATCGATGGATCGGTGACACCGAAGTCCGCCGAACAGTCAAGTACGTCCGGCAGCACATTCGCAGGAACATCCAGCACCTTGAGCAGGCTCGCATCCCACTTGTTCGCCTTGATATTGAACATCAGCGTGCGCGAAGCGTTGGTGGCGTCTGTGACGTGTGACGCGCCGCCGGTGAGTCGCCAGATCAGGAAGCTGTCGATGGTGCCGAAGGCAATGCGGCCGGCTTCAGCTTTTTTGCGCAGGCCCTTCACATTATCCAGCAGCCAGGAGACCTTGGTGCCGGAAAAATAGGGATCAAGCAGCAGCCCGGTTTTTGCGCTGAAGTTCTTCTCATGCCCGGCCTTTTTCAGCTTTGCGCAAAATCCGGACGTACGCCGATCCTGCCAGACGATGGCCCTGTGGACGCACTCACCTGTCTCGCGATCCCACATGAGCGTGGTTTCGCGCTGGTTGGTGATGCCGATTGCCGCAATGTCCGACGGCTTGATCCCGGCTTTGCCGACAGCGTCCTTGCAGGTGGCGACAACGCTTGACCAGATGTCCTCCGGATCGTGTTCAACCCAGCCGGATTTCGGGAAATGCTGGGCAAATTCCTGTTGGCCAACGGCGACAATTCTCTGGTTCGCGTCAAAAATGATGGCCCGCGAAGATGTTGTGCCCTGATCAATGGCTAGAATGTAACTGCCCATTGTTTACCCCGTCACTGCAACCGCCTAACTCAGAGCAGTCTCGCTTGTTGTCGCATGTATGGTTTTTGCAGCACGATCCATGAAGTCCTGCAAGGCCTGTGTCTGCTTGTTGTTGTAGGCAATGCCGAGTTTCGTCCGCCTGAACAAGACATCCTGTGCGGTGAGCGCCCATTCGTGGCGCATCAGGTAGATAACCTCTGCCTCATGCAAACCGTTGCCGAACAGCTTGCCAAGATCTGCCGCTGTTTGAGCATCACCGAGCACCAACTGAGCCCTTGTGCCGTAGTGGCGCACAAGCCGGGTGATCAGCTTGCGGTCCAGCTGCGGTCGGGCCTCAGCGTATTCATCGACCAGTGAATCAAATTGCTGCGCAGGAAAATCACCGCCGGGAAGCGCGGCGTCCGCGGTCCAGGACGGCTGGCGGGCACCCAGCGTCTCTTCGATGTCTTTCAGAATTTCCTCGGCCAACACTCGAAACGTGGTGATCTTGCCGCCAAAAATGTTGAGCAACAGCCCGGCATTTTTATCGCCATCGGTCCGGATCACATAGTCACGGGTGGCTTCCTGCGCCTTGCTGGCCCCATCGTCATACAGGGGACGCACACCGGAGTAGGTCCATACGACATCTGACCTGGTGACAGGTTCCGAGAAATACTCGCTCGCCATGGTGCACAGATATTCGATCTCTTCGGTTGATATTTCGGGCTTTCCCATGTCACGCCCGTGTTCGGCGTCGGTGGTGCCGATCAGGGTGTAGTCGCCTTCATAGGGAATGGCGAAGATGATGCGGTTGTCGTCGTTCTGGAATATGTAGGCCTTGTCGTGGGTGAATTTACGCCGGATGACAATGTGACTGCCACGCACCAGGCGGACATTGCTGACGTCATTTTGTCCGAAAACCTGCTTGAGCACCATGTCGACCCAGGGTCCCGCCGCATTGACGATGATACCGGCGGTAACCGTTTGCCTCTCGCCTGACAATGTGTCTTCCATCTCGACCCGCCACTGGCCGTCGGCGCGTTGCGCGCGGGCAACTGTGGTGTGTGTCCGCATGTCAGCGCCGCGCTCTGCGGCATCGAGTGCGTTCAATACAACCAGCCGGGAATCCTCAACCCAGCAGTCGGAGTATTCAAAAGCCTTTTTGAACATCGACTTCAGCGGCGTGCCGACTTCATCACGCTGCAGGTCTATGGTGGATGTCGGGGGCAGCAGCTTGCGCCCGCCGATGTGGTCATACAGGAAGAGCCCGAGGCGCAGCAGCCAGGCCGGGCGCAGGCCGGAATGGTGTGGCAGGACAAACCGCATTGGCCAGATGATGTGCGGTGCGTTCCGCCACAGCACTTCGCGTTCCATCAGTGCCTTGCGCACCAGCATGAATTCATAATGCTCCAGGTAGCGCAGGCCGCCGTGAACAAGTTTCGTCGATGCCGATGACGTGCCGCCGCCGAAATCGCCTGCTTCACACAGGCATACCGAATAGCCGCGGCCAACCGCATCACGGGCGATGCCGCAGCCATTGATGCCGCCACCGATGACCAGCACGTCATAATGAGGCGTCAGGCGGGTGGGCTGCGACTGCTTGTTCATTCGGCCGCCTTTCCGGTCACCATGTCGGCTTGTGCAACCTCGAGGCGGATTTTTGCGACACTGCAAATTTTCTGGATGGAGCGGGGCGGTTGCTCGTCGGTGACGAAGATATCCAGGTCTTCCAGCTGGCCGATCTGCACTGGTGCACGACGTTCAAACTTGCCGGTATCGGCTGCCAGTATGGAAGTGCGGGCCTGGCCGAGAATGGCCTGCGAGACGCGCACCTCGCGATAATCAAAATCAAGCAGGCAGCCTTCCTCATCAATGGCGGAAGTCCCGATCACAGCGAAGTCGACCTTGAATTGCCGGATCAGGTCAATCGCTGCAGCACCGACAATGCCGCCATCGCTCTTGCGCACCATGCCGCCGGACACCACCACTTCAACCCCCGGCGCGTCGGACAGTATGTAGGCGACATTGAGATTGTTGGTGATCACCATCAACCCCTGGTGGCGGCGTAGGGCGTAGGCAACCTGCTCGGTTGTGGTGCCAATATTGAGTATCAGCGACGAATTGTCCGGGATCATTTCAGCAATTGCGCGGGCGATCCGGGCCTTGCCCTCTGCGGCAATTTCCCGGCGGGCCTGATATGCCATATTGACCGTGTTGGACGGGAACACCGCACCGCCGTGAACCCGGTTGAGCTTTTCAATGTCGCACAGGTCATTGAGATCCTTACGGATTGTCTGTGGCGTGACGTCAAAACGGTGCGCAAGTGTTTCCACATCCACGCGGCCTTCGCGACGTGCGATCTCGAGAATATCTGTCTGTCTGGGCGGCAGTGCCGTCACGACGCATCCCTTCGGTTGTTTTCATAATAGTTGCGATTATTTTCGAATAAATCAATTACAAAACCATTGACTTTCGTTTTTATTCGTTATGTCCTAGCGCTGTGTCGCACCACTGTCGTAAATGAGTGCACACGCAATCAGTTGGAGGAGAGATCATGAAAAAGCTGCTTTTAGCGTCAGTTGCGGTATTTGCACTGGGCGCTGCGGCTCTTCCTGCGCAGGCCGACAAGGCTGCGGCAGAGAAGTGGGTAAACGACGAGTTCCAGCCATCCGCGCTTTCGAAAGAAGACCAGTTGAAAGAGATGGACTGGTTCATCAAGGCGGCGGAGCCGTTCAAGGGCATGGAAATCAATGTGCTCTCGGAAACCATTCCGACGCATGAGTACGAATCCAAGACGCTGACCAAGGCGTTTGAAGAAATCACCGGTATCAAGGTCAACCATCAGCTTCTCGGCGAAGGTGAGGTTGTGCAGGCCGTACAGACCCAGATGCAGACCAACCGCAATCTGTATGATGCCTACATCAATGACAGCGACCTGATCGGCACTCATTCACGCCTGCAGCAGGCGGTCAATCTGTCCGACTGGATGGACGGTGAAGGCAAGGGTGTCACCAACCCCGGCCTCGATGTGGACGATTTCATCGGCAAGTCCTTTACCACAGGACCGGACGGCAAGCTTTATCAGCTGCCGGATCAGCAATTTGCCAACCTGTACTGGTTCCGCAAGGACTGGTTCGACAAGCCGGAACTGAGGGCACAGTTCAAGGCCAAGTACGGTTATGAACTTGGCGTGCCGGTCAACTGGTCAGCCTATGAAGACATCGCGCAGTTCTTCAGCGAAGACGTAAAGGAAATCGATGGTGTCCGCATTTACGGTCACATGGATTACGGCAAGCGCGCGCCTGACCTTGGCTGGCGCATGACCGATGCCTGGCTGTCGATGGCCGGTGCCACGTCGCCGGGCCTTCCGAACGGACGGCCGATTGACGAGTGGGGCATCCGCATGGAGGCAGACAGCTGCAATCCGTCCGGTGCATCTGTCGCTCGTGGCGGCGGCACCAATGCTCCAGCGTCCGTGTTCGCGATCGCCAAGTGGGATGAATGGTTGCGCAAATATGCGCCTCCAGGTGCAGCAGACTACGACTTCTATCAGTCGCTGCCGGCTTTGGCACAAGGCAATGTGGCCCAGCAGATATTCTGGTACACGGCGTTCACCGCTTCCATGGTTGCGCCGAAGGCGGACGGTAACAACACCGTTGACGATGACGGCAATCCGCAATGGCGCATGGCACCAAGCCCGCACGGGCCATACTGGAAAGACGGCATGAAGCTGGGTTACCAGGATGCCGGTTCGTGGACAATTCTCAAATCCACACCGGTTGACCGGGCCAAGGCTGCCTGGCTTTACGCGCAGTTCGTGGTGTCCAAGACAGTGGATGTGAAAAAGTCCGACGTTGGTCTGACCTTCATTCGCGACAGCACCGTGCGTCATGACCACTTCACCAAGCGCGCACCTAAGCTGGGCGGTCTTATTGAGTTCTATCGCTCACCGGACCGGGTCAACTGGACACCGACCGGTGTCAACGTGCCGGATTATCCGAAACTGGCGCAGTTGTGGTGGCAGAACATCGGTGACGTGAACTCCGGTGCGTTTACACCGCAACAGGCAATGGATCGTCTGGCCGGTGAAATGGACCAGGTCATGGGCCGTATGCAGGCCGCGGATGAGCAGGCCAAGATCTACGGTGGTTGCGGTCCACGCCTGAACGAAGCCAAGGATCCTGCCGACTGGCTCGGCAAGGAGAACGGCCCGGCTGCAAAGCTGGCCAACGAGAAAGAACCGGGCAAGACGATTGCATACGAAGAAATCGTCAAGCGCTGGGCGCAGTAGGGAAGCGCATTTTCTCCCATGCGTGATGAGCGGCCCGGCATTTCAGACGCCGGACCGCTCCCCTGTATCCGATAACTTTTAAACCTTGAGTCCAACCCCTAAGCGGCGGCAGGATGCGCTATGGCGCTTGAACTGAAAAATGTGGCCAAGAAGGTAGGGGCGGATGTGCATATCCACCCAACCGACCTGACGTTTGAGCCGGGCAGTTTCAACATACTGCTTGGCACCACGCTTGCCGGCAAGACAACCCTGATGCAGATGATGGCCGGCCTGGAAAAACCAACATCCGGCGAGGTCTGGTTCGACGGCAGGAATGTCACCGGCACGGCGGTTCAAAAACGCAATGTGTCGATGGTCTATCAGCAGTTCATCAACTATCCCAACATGTCGGTGTTCGACAACATTGCCTCGCCGCTGCGCGTTGCACGGCTTCCCGACCAGGAAATCCAGTCCCGGGTGGGTGAAATGGCCGAACTGATGCGCATCTCAGCCATGCTGGACCGGCGGCCATCGGAACTGTCGGGCGGCCAGCAGCAACGCACCGCCATGGCACGCGCGCTGGTCAAGGACAGTGACCTGATTTTGCTGGACGAACCGCTCGCCAATCTTGATTTCAAATTGCGCGAAGAAATGCGCGACGAACTGCCGAGACTGTTTGCGGAACGAAATTGCGTGGTGGTTTATGCCACCACCGAGCCGACGGAGGCCCTGTTGCTGGGCGGGCAGACCGCGGCCATGCACGAAGGCCGGGTCGTGGACCTGGGGCCAACCGCACAGATTTACCGGCATCCTTCCGGCCTGGAGTCGGCAAAAGTGTTTTCAGAACCGCCGATCAACCTGGCCAGTGCATCGGTGAAGTCGGGCTGGGTGCTGCTTGATGAGGGGGTGTCGTGGAAAGCTGATAAAGGCCTCGCCGACGGCACCTACACGATAGGCATCCGCCCGCATCATGTGTCGCCGGTGCGCCAGTCGAGCAAGTCGGTAGTCGTTGAGGGCAAGGTCAAGGTCGCCGAACTCACCGGGTCGGAAAGCATTATTCACTTTCACGCACATGACCATCCCTGGGTGTCCCTGTCACATGGCGTGCATCCGTTTGAAACCGGCCGCTTTGCCCGGTTCTACGCCGACATGTCGAAGTGCTTCTACTTTGATTCAGGCGGACATCTGGTCGACTTGTCTTCAGCCGGAAAGGCGGCGTGACATGGCCCGGATAACCCTGAAAAATCTCAAACATGCCTACATGCCGAACCCGGTCAACGATGAGGACTGGGCGTTGAAGGAGCTCAACCTCGACTGGGATGACGGCGGTGCCTATGCGCTGCTCGGGCCGTCGGGGTGCGGCAAGACAACCCTGCTCAACCTGATCTCCGGTTTGCTGACGCCATCGCACGGGAGCATTCTGTTTGACGATCACGATGTCACCGGCCTGCCGCCTGAACAGCGCAAGATCGCGCAGGTTTTCCAGTTTCCCGTCGTCTATGACACCATGACCGTTTACGACAACCTGGCGTTTCCGCTGCGCAATCGCGGTGTTGACGAGACGACCGTCAACAAGCGGGTGCTGGAAGTTGCGGAGATGAATGATCTTACCGCGACGCTCGGCAATCGGGCATCCGGGCTGACGGCGGACGGCAAGCAGAAGATCTCGCTGGGCCGCGGGTTGGTGCGAACCGACGTCAACGCGATCCTGTTCGATGAACCGCTCACGGTGATTGATCCGCACCTGAAATTCCAGTTGCGCTCCAAGCTGAAGGAGCTGCACACCCGGGTTCCAAACACCATGATTTACGTGACCCACGACCAGACCGAGGCGATCACCTTTGCCGACAAGGTTGTGGTGATGAATGTCGGTGAAGTGGTGCAGGTCGGCACACCGAAGGAATTGTTCGAAGAGCCGCATCACACATTTGTGGGACACTTCATCGGATCGCCCGGCATGAACGTGCTGGACTGCGAGGTGAAGAACGGTCACGCCTATATTGCGGGCAAAAGGATCGCCACGGCGAACAAGGCAAGCGCCAAGGCCGGTAAGTCCGAGATAGGTGTTCGTCCCGAGTTCGTCAAATTCGCCGGGCGGGGTCTTGAGGCCCGTGTCGTGAAAGTCTCCGATGCGGGCCGGTTTTCCGTTGTGGAGGCAGACAGCGCTGGCGGCCGGGTCCGGCTGCTGGTTGACGAAGGCGGTACAATCCCGCCGGACACCGCTCACCTTGAATTCGACCCCGCAGCGACGCGGATTTACACCAACGGATGGCTGGCGGGCCGGGAGGGGCAGCCATGAACAAGACCGTCAACCAGAAAGCCTGGTTCTTCGTCGCCCCGGTTCTGATACTGGTGGCCTTCAACGCCATCGTTCCGCTGATGACGGTGGTCAACTACTCGGTCCAGGAAACCTTCGGCGACAACGTGTTTTTCTGGGCGGGGTTGCGCTGGTTCGAGGAAATCCTGCGCTCGCCGCGGTTTCATGATGCGCTCGGGCGCCAATTGTTTTTCACCGGCACCATTCTGGCGATTGAAGTGCCGCTGGGTGTCATCATCGCGCTCGCCATGCCGCGTAAAGGGCCCTGGGTCTCTGTTTGTCTGGTGCTGATGGCGATGCCATTGCTGATTCCGTGGAACGTGGTCGGGGCCATGTGGAATATTTTCGGCCTGCCGGAACTTGGGCTTCTGGGCAAGACGCTGAACACGATCGGCTTCGACTACAACTATACGCGTCAGCCGGGGGATGCCTGGTTCACGCTCATCCTGATGGATGTGTGGCACTGGACCTCGCTGGTGGTACTGCTGGCCTATGCCGGCCTGGTGTCGATCCCCGACGCCTATTATCAGGCCGCGCGCATTGACGGGGCAAGCTCGTGGGCGATCTTTAGGTATATCCAGTTGCCGAAGATGAAGCGGGTGCTGACCATCGCCGTCCTGCTGCGATTTATGGACTCGTTCAACATCTATACCGAACCGTCTGTGCTGACCGGCGGCGGGCCCGGCAATTCGACGACGTTGCTGTCCATTGACCTGGTGAAGATCGCGCTGGGGCAGTTTGACCTCGGGCCGGCGGCTGCCATGTCGCTGATCTACTTCCTGGTGATCCTGCTGTTCAGTTGGATTTTCTACACCGCAATGACCAGAGGGGAGGAACAGTGATGGCCAGAGCCAAGTGGCTGATCCCGACGATTTACATCATCTTCCTGATGCTGCCGATCTACTGGCTGGTGTCGATGTCATTCAAGACCACCAATGAAATCCTCGGCTCATTCACACTGTGGCCGCAGAATTTCACGTTGGAGAACTACCGGACGATCTTTACTGATCCGACCTGGTACAATGGCTATATCAACTCGATCATCTATGTGACCATCAATACAGTGTTGTCGGTGACGGTCGCCCTGCCGGCGGCTTATGCATTCTCGCGCTATCGCTTTCTGGGCGACAAGCACCTGTTCTTCTGGCTGCTGACCAACCGCATGGCACCGGCGGCGGTGTTTGCGCTGCCGTTCTTCCAGCTCTATTCGGCCATCGGCATCTTCGACACCCACCTGGCCGTGGCGCTGGCCCACACTTTGTTCAATGTTCCGCTGGCGGTGTGGATCCTGGAAGGCTTCATGTCGGGCGTGCCGAAACAACTGGATGAAACAGCCTATGTGGACGGCTACTCGTTCCCGGCGTTTTTCGTGAAGATATTCATCCCGACCATTGCCGCCGGTGTCGGTGTGGCTGCGTTCTTCTGTTTCATGTTCTCGTGGGTGGAGTTGCTGCTGGCCAAGACACTGACGGCGGTTGCCGCCAAGCCGATTGCGGCGACCATGACCAAGACCGCGTCATCATCGGGCTATGAACTCGGGCTGCTGGCGGCAGCCGGGACTTTGACCATCATACCCGGTGCGATCGTGATCTATTTCGTGCGTAATTACATTGCCAAGGGTTTTGCCCTGGGCCGGGTCTAAAGAGGAGGACACATTATGGACGACGTTGTCATGTTCTCCGCCAAATGGTGGACCCTGCCGCTGGGCAAGACCTGGATGGCCTGGACACCGGCCACTGCCAGCTTCTTCCTGTTCATCGTGCTGGCCATTACCGCCATGGGTGTGTGGGAATACTATCGCCCCGGCGGCGATCCGCGCCGCGGCGTGTTTGCCATAGACACCACGCGCGGTGACCGGCTATTCATCTCGCTGCTGGGCTCAGCCTTCATCTTCATCGCCTGGCTGTTTTTCATCGGCTCGCCCCTGTGGTGGCCGATGGGTATTGTGGCCTTGTGGTTCGTGTTCGTGTTTCGGTATGTGTGAGGCGTAAGAGGGGGTCTTGCTGAGCAACCACCGTCATCTCAACGCGCGATTGAGATCGGCCTGCCGCAACCGGCTCTCCCTGCGTTCGCGCCATGCAACATAGCAGCCGGACCCGGCAATCATGGCCATGCCGATGAACGACAGCAGGTCGGGCACGTCACCCCACATCACCACGCCCCAAAAGGTTGCGAAGATCAGGTAGGAATAGTCGAACGGTGCCAGCCAGCTCGACTCGGCGCTTTGATAGGACTTGGCCAGACTGATGTTGGCCGCCAGGTTGAGCATGGAGCACACCACGATGAGTGCCGTCGTTTCCCGGTTCAACGGATTCCAGCCAACAAACAGATAGGGCCAGCTGGCCGCCAGCGTTGTGGGCTGCAGGGTCTCCATGACGGCAAGGCCCGTTGTACCAACCGTCACAAAGGCTACCGAAACCCCCAATGCCAGGGTTGCGGGACTTTCCTCCCGGCACAGTTTCCGGGTGGTCAGCACGGTGGCAGCGTAGAACAGGCCGGCTATGACGGGTGCAAGAGAGACCCACTGGAACGAGGCGGACGCCGGCTTCAGAATAAGCAGTGTTCCGGCAAACCCTGTCACAACTGCAATGATGCGGCGCGGGCCGACATGTTCGCCCAGGAGCAGTGCAGACAACACTGCGACGAACAGGGGAAACACATAGAGCCCTGCGGCAACTTCCGACAGGCTGAGGAATGGTATTGCGCCAAAGAAGCACAACATCGCGCCGATCAGGAAGCTGCTGCGCAGCGCTACCGTCCAGAACCGTTTCGGCCAGGCAGACGCATTGCCCCAGATGAAACGCGACAACACGAACAGCATGGTGAGGTTGCACAGGGCGCGCAGGGTCTGGAACTGCCACAGGGACACATCGTCACTCGCCAGCTTGACCAGCGAATCCTGCAGGGAGAGCATGCACAGCGCACTCACCATCAGGGTTGCTGCCAGTGCGGGGCGATCTTCAGACATGCGAAGCCGTCTCCAACTAGACGTTGCGGAACCTGCAACTAGAGCAGCACAGGGCCCTTGTGATCAAGCGCCAAGCGGTGCAGGCATTGCACGCCTCCCATGTGTGTCTTGCAGATGCCGGGCACGCGATCCCCGATTTCCGCTTGTGCGATTGATAAGCGCTAAGGCACGATGCGCACATGACAAAACTCAAGATCACCAACGCCGACATCGTTGTCACCATGGACGCCGGGCGCCGCGAAATTGCCGGTGCTGACATAGTTATAGAAGACGGTGCGATTGTCTCGGTCGAGGCAAGCGGGCAAGCTCAAGACTGTGACGAAACGATCGATGCGCGCGGATGCGTGGTGACGCCGGGCCTGGTCAACACCCATCATCACCTGTTCCAGACACTGACCCGTGCGGTGCCTGCCGGTCAGGATGCGCTTCTGTTCGACTGGCTCAGGGCGCTGTACCCGATCTGGGCGCGGATGCAGCCGGAGGACATGTTTGTGTCGGCGCAACTGGGGCTTGCTGAACTGGCAATGTCCGGTTGCACGATGAGTTCGGACCATCTCTACATCTTTCCCAACGGTGTCAGGCTGGAAGACACCATTGATGCGGCGCAGACCGTAGGCGTGCGGTTTCATCCGACGCGCGGGGCGATGAGTGTGGGGGAGAGTGACGGTGGTCTGCCGCCGGACTCTCTGGTCGAGAACGAGCGCGATATTCTGAACGATTTCATCCGTGTCGTGGATGCTCACCATGAGCCGTCAGACGGCGCAATGGTGCGGGTCGGCCTGGCACCATGCTCTCCCTTCTCGGTCAGTACCGACCTGATGAAGGACGCTGCTGCGCTGGCGCGCGACAAGCAGGTCATGCTGCACACCCACCTGGCTGAAAATGATGAGGATATTGCCTACTCGCTGGAAAATTTCGGCTGCCGGCCGGGCCAGTATGCCGAGGATCTCGGCTGGACCGGCGAGCATGTCTGGCATGCCCATTGCGTCAAGCTGGACGAGAACGAGATTGACCTTTTCGCCCGGACGAAAACCGGCGTGGCCCATTGCCCGTGCTCCAACTGCCGCCTCGGCTCCGGCATCGCGCCGGTGCGCCAGATGCGCGATGCAGGCGTGCGCGTGGCGCTGGGGGTGGACGGATCTGCCAGCAATGATGCCGGCCACCTGCTGTCGGAAGCACGCCAGGCCATGCTGTTGCAGCGGGTCAAACACGGGGCGAATGCATTTGCCGCCCGGGAAGCCCTCGAGATCGCCACGCTGGGCGGCGCAACAGTACTGGGACGCAGTGAGGAGCTGGGCTCGATCGAGCCGGGCAAACGGGCGGATATCGCCATATGGGATGTGTCGGGCCTGGAAGCAGCCGGTGCCTGGGACCCGGTGGCGGCCCTGTTGCTGTGCGGACCGCTACAGGTGCGTGATCTGCTGGTTGAGGGCAGGCGGGTGGTCAACGGTGGCGAACTGACCGGCGTTGATGCACGAAAGATTGCAGAACACGCGCAACAGCGCGTCGCAAGGTTGATGTCCTAGGGTCCAGTGGCCGGCTCAGGTGAGAACAGGCCGCTCGCCGTAGATGTCACCGACCGGGGCGTCCGGCGTTTCAAGCAGCAGGCCCAGGCCGTGTTCGGGTATGTCGAGCGCCGGCAGCTGTTCAGCCGCAATAGCACCGGGGCCGGTCATGGCGGCAATAGCAACAATCAAGCTGAACAAAATCGGTCTTATCACTTCAGGGCTCCAGTTAATTTCATTTGTCCATATTTGACCGCACGCGCAGATAGAATCCAATAGAACTGAAATACCATATTGATAGAAATTGATTATCGCGCCGGATCGTTGCTAGGGAACATGAGCCATAGCGTCCGTGCGGACCTGTTGCCCGGCTTTGATAGAAAATCTCTATCAACTGTCCTTGCAACTGAGATTGGCGCAAACATCCCGAAGCTCTCATATCGGTGGGACATCAACCGAAGGAGAGATACGAAATGTCATTTGAGGGTGTATGGACAGCGGAAGTTTTTGGCCCGCATGGCTGGGATAGCCACGGCGTGCTCCTGCTTCAAGATGGCCGCCTGGCCGGCGGTGACAGTCAGCAGTGCACTTCAGGCAGATATGAAGTGCATGGCGAAGGCATCGAGGCTGACCTCATGGTGGATTACTATGACCAGCCCCGGACGATTTTTGGCGACAATGCAAGAAAATATACCACCAGGCTTGCCGGCAGGTTGAAGGGCAGCGTTATCAACGGCATCGTTGCTCGGCCCGACCGACCCGAGTTCGAGCTTCAGATCCGCCTGACCAGACGGATGGAACTTCCTGATCATGACCGGGCCCTGTCGGGAAGGCGGGTCAGCTCTGACTGCAAAATCGACCCTGATGACAATCAACCACTTCCCGTCCTGCAGTGAGACGCGGGGCTAAGAAACGGATACGGAAATGACAACCTGTGAAATTGAAATGGCCACGCGCGGCCAGGTGAATGCGCGCCGAAATTACCTGATGGGACTGTGGGCCGGACGGATGCTGGGCATGGGCGACAGGGAATTGCCGGGCTATGTGCACGAGGTCATGCGCTCCGATTTTGAGGAGCCGGGACCCGGTGATGTCGTGCGCAAGGTGAGCCGGGACCTGGCATCCCGCGGCAGAAAAATCTCCGAGGAAGACGTGTTGAAGCAGTTGCAGGTGATGGAGAAGAGCGTTCGCTCGGAGCTGTTGTCGACCGATTGAGGCCCCGTCACCGGCTGCCGTGACCCTGTTATGTCACGGTTTGCCGGCAACGCATTTTGACAGTAGCGCATAGCGGGAAAGCTGTTCCGCCGCCATCGCCTGTTTCGTGGCGCCCATGCACCAGTTCTTGTGCGCGGCAAACTTGAGCTGCCAGGCATTGCCGGTGTACCCGCACTTCTTCACGAGGTTTGTGTTCTGTTGCTGTATGGCGGCCTGGGCATACTTATCACATTGCCCCGCCGTTGGCTTGCCACCTGTGGCATTGCAGCTGTTGAGAGACTTCTTGCGGGCGCGGTCTTCTGTTGTCAGCATGGCCATGGTGACACCTTGCGTGCTGCACCAGGCATGATGCTTCTGGAAGTTGGTACTCCAGCGTCCACCCTTGAAGCCGCAGCCCTTGTTTTTGGCTGCGAAGGCGTCAGACACAGCGAACGAAGCATAGTTATCGCAATTGTGTTGCGGGCCTGCGTTCGCAGCGCCTGCGCCAAGGATCAGCAGCGAGGCAGCCGCGAAAATGGTAATCTGGTTAAACCTGGTCATGGCGTTTCCTGTTGTTCTTTGTTTGCCGGTTGGCTCACATAAACACCTTTCTGTCGGAACGTAACCTTAACGACCCGTTCATGTGCCATTCAAGCAGCACTTGACCACATCGTCCAATGACGGGTGGAAGATCCGAACCCGCAGAAAGTGGTTCCGGCTTGCCGAAATCGTCGATAACAGGGCCATCAAGATGCCGTGAAGGTCATTACTATTGCCCAATTGAACCGCTAGTAACCCCTGTCAGACGGTTGGAAATCTATTAGGAGACCATCTCATGCGCAGTTTAAGAACCCTGGTTGCCGTGTTGGCTCTGGTCCTGGCCCAGTTTGCGCTTACCCCGGCATGGGCCGACAAGGTGCCTGTCTACCAGAGCGGCTCCGGCACCGCGATCGACGGCACTGACCCGATCAGCTATTTCACTGAAGGCCGCCCGGTCGCCGGCGACGCCGGTATCACCCATAAATGGAACGGCGCCACATGGCAGTTCACCAGCGCGGAAAACCGCGACCGCTTTGCCGCCGCGCCGGAAAAATACGCCCCCCAGTATGGCGGCTATTGCGCGTGGGCCGTGTCGCAGGGCTATACCGCCTCGACCGATCCCGACGCCTGGTCCATCGTCGACGGCAAGCTGTATCTGAACTATAGCAAGTCGGTGCAGAAAAACTGGGAAAAGGATGTGCCCGGTCACATTACCTCGGCCGACAAGAACTGGCCTACGGTGTTGAAGTAGGTTCGCCTGATTGCGTCTGCTGCCCTGCCGAGGCGGTGGGGTGGAAGGTGGCCGATTGACATATCAACTCGTGGCCGGGGTTGATGCACGCAAGATTGCGGAGCAGGCGTAGAAGCGTGTTGCGAGGCTGATGCCTTAGGGCACTGGGTCATTGAAGCATGGAGTTCGAGTTGACAGCGGAAACCCATACGAGACTTGCAATCACTACTGGCTGACAGACGATAACGGCCCTTAGCGGACCTCCAGCAGTCCATAAATTCGACATACCAATTTCCCTGAAATGGACCTTCATGCACAGTGCAGGATGAAAGCATGTCCCTTTATCAGCTGCGTCGGCGATGTCAGATCTCGGTATAAAACCGACGTAACCCGTCGCAGACCTTGGATTTGAGGGCATCATCCTGTGTTACTGCTGGAGTTAATGTTCCCTTCGACCATCCGATCCCATCGGCTCGCGCCCCGATGACCGACCTACCCGAGACCCTGCCGCAACCCTCACGACGCGCGTGGGCGATGGGGCTTATGATCGTCAGTTCCGTCAGCATCAGCTTTGGTGGGCTGGTGATCCGCGCGATCGAAGCAGCGGATGTTTGGCAGATCAATTTCTACCGCTCGGTTGCGCTCGTAGTCATGGTCGCGCTGATCATGTCGCTGCGCCACGGCCGCGCAGCTATGACTCGCACCCGCGGCATTGGGCGCCCCGGCCTGCTGGCAGGCGTTATGCTGGCGGGAGCTGGCATTTGCTTTCTGCAGTCGATCACGAACACCACTGTCGCAAATACGCTTTTCATGCTGAGCGCCATCCCGTTTTTCACTGCCGCGCTAGCCCGAGTGTTTCTGGGCGAACGGCTGATGCGCACGACCGTGATGGCAATGTGCGCTGCCGCTGTCGGGATCGTGGTGATGGTCTCGGGCGGGATCGGTGCGGGATCGCTTTATGGAAACATGATGGGTCTTCTCACAGCGTTCTGTTTCTCGTGCTACACAATCATCGTGCGCCGCTACCGCGGGATCGAGATGCTGCCGGCGCTGATGGTATCAGGCTGTATCATCATCGTGATATCGCTGGTGCTACGTTGGGGCAATCTGGCAATCCCGCTAGGCGACATACTGCTTTGCTTTCTGTTAGGTGGCATCCTGTCGGGGCTGGCCAACGCGTTGTTCATCGCCGCCTCAAAACATCTCGCCGCCGCCGAGCTAACATTGTTCATGTTGCTGGAGTTTGCCCTCGGCCCCGTCTGGGTTTGGCTGTTCATCGCTGAAACCCCGACAAGAGCGACGATTGCTGGTGGTACAATCGTGATTGGCTCAGTGGCTATACGCGCCGGGCTGGAACTGACCCGCAACCGAAAGCGTCATAAAGCTGGTATCCAGCCGCCGCTCTGATCGCAAATGACACCAGTCCCTAGCAGTTAGTTCAAGGACGGCCCATAGCCGCCGTTCATTCATTCTGCAGCTAACTTCCGCTTGGAGCCCCATAGCGACAGAATTTCTGCGATACAACCAACGTCTGCTATTGTAGTCGGACAGATAGGTCGTGCTTGGCGATTGTTGGAGAAGGTAATTTGAGATGCTGACGGTAGATGAAGAAATAGAAAGCGTGTCGCGCCTACGCGAGTTGCTGCCGACCGAGGGGTTTACCAACACCTTTCTCAAAGTCACAGATCAGTTGAACGATGTCGCACGAAAGTTCATCGCTACTGCACCCTTCATTATCGTGGCCACAAAGTCCTCGAACGGTCTGATTGACGTTTCGCCAAAAGGCGATCCAGCCGGTTTCGTCGAAGTCTATGACGACAAGACCCTGATAATCCCTGATAGGTTAGGCAATCATCGCGTCGATGGCTTCCAGAACATTCTTGAAGATCCAAATGTGGCAATATTGTTTATCGTGCCAGGCCATGGCGACACGTTGCGCATTGCTGGTAAGGCTCGGATCGTGAAGGACCACGCGATTAACAAGCGTCTCGCGATCAATGGCAAAGAGCCGCTGTTGGCCATGGTTGTAGAAGTGCAGGAAGTATTTATGCATTGCTCCAAATCGCTCATTCGATCGCGCCTTTGGCACCCAGATAAATGGCCTGAACGCAGAACAGCACCCACGTTGGCGGACTGGATTCTTGCGGTCGTCGAGCGGAAACAAACCTTGGACGAAGTCCAAGATGATCATTCAATTGACGAGAACACACGGCTATATTGAGAAGGCAGAAGCGCTGGAAGCGGCCATTGGAGCCGTTGCAGCGGATTGGCGCTTTGTCCGCACTGCTGCCGTTGATGCAAGTCGCTGCGAAGGTCTGCTTCCCGCCCTTGTGAGACGTTCAAACAAATTCCGACCTCGGCTACTATGTCCGGGCATTTGCCACGCACAGACTTAAGTGACAGTTGGCGTTGCCACTAGAATTTTGACCCTAGGTTTCGCAAACCAGCCAGGGCTGGGCGAATGTGTGCTCTTCCAGATTGTTGCCTGCACCTATGCGGTCGACCACGGCAAACAGGGCATCGTCTACCAGCGGCGTGAGGACGCCGTGCCAGGTGTTGCGGTGATAGTTCACGGCTTGTCCGGGCTCTGTCAGGAACGCCAGGGGCGTGCCCGGCGTGCCGCCTTCGTCCGGGGCGACGATGACCATGAACGGATCCGCCGACATGGGCGTGAAGGCCTGGGAGCCGAGCGGATGGCGCTCCACCATGTCCAGAGTATAGGGCAGGGTGCGCGCCTTTGAGCGAAACAGGCTGATGCCGGGGCGGGCGTCCTCGCCGGTGAAGTCGAGATTGGCCAGGTCGTGGAAGCGGCCGCACAGGCCGGCGTTTATGATCTTGTCGGGTTCGCCTGTTGCTTCCAGCACATCGCCGAAGGGTGCGAAGCTTGCAGCAGTCAATGGCTGCAGGACGATGCGGCGATCGCTCATTTGCCTACCTTGAGCGTCATGTGGCGGTTGACGTCCTTGTATAACAAGTAGCGAAACTTGCCCGGGCCACCGGCATAACAGGCCTGCGGGCAGAAGGCGCGCAGCCACATGAAGTCGCCCGCCTCGACCTCGACCCAGTCTTCGTTCAGCCGGTACACCGCCTTGCCTTCCAGCACGTAAAGCCCGTGTTCCATGACATGGGTTTCCAGGAACGGGATGACCGCGCCGGGTTCGAAGGTGACGATATTGACGTGCATGTCATGGCGGACATCGTCCGGGTCAACAAAACGGGTGGTGGCCCACTTGCCGTCAGTGTCGGGCATAGCAATCGGCGATACGTCGTTATCACTGGTCACGAACGCTTCGGGGATGTCGACGCCGTCGACTTTCTCGTAAGCTTTTCGGATCCAGTGAAAGCGCACCGGGGCTTTCGATGTGTTGTGCACCTGCCAGTCGCTGCCGGGTGGAATGTAGGCATAGCCGCCGGATGCCAGCGTGTGCCCGGTGCCGCCAATGGTCAGGCTCAGTTCACCGTCCACGACGAACACAACGGCCTGCGCGCCAGCGTCGGTTTCCGGTGTGTCGCTGCCACCGCCGGGCTGCACTTCGGCGATGTATTGCGAGAAGGTTTCGGCAAAACCTGACATGGGCCGCGCCAGCACCCAGAACCTTGCGCCTTGCCAATGGGGCAGGTTGCTGGTCACGATATCGCTCATCACACCTTTTGGTATGAACGCGTAAGCCTGTTTGAACACCGCCCGTCCGTCAATCAACTGGCTCTGCGGCGGCAGGCCGCCGGTCGGGGCATAGTAGGTGGGGTCGCTCATGGCAGCATGTCCTTCAGACGCAAAAGTGCAATACGTTCAACCTGCCTGCAGGCCTCGGCGAATTCGACATCGGGCTGATGCGAAATCCGTTGCTCGAAGGCTTCAATTATGCGGGCCCTGTCCAGTCCCTTGACGGCGATGATGAACGGGAAGCCGAAGCGGTCGACATAGTCGGTATTCAGTTCAGTAAAACGCCCACGCTCTGCATCGGTCAGCGCATCAAGTCCGGCGCCTGCCTGCTCGCTGGTGGACTCTGCCGTCAGCTTCCTGGCGGCGGCCAGTTTGCCGGCCAGGTCCGGATGGGCCTTGAGCACGTCCAGCCGTTCACTTTCGCTGGCCAGCCGGAACCGGGTGCGCAGGGCGGCGTGCAGGCCTGAAGCGGTATTGTTGGCGGGTCCGAGGTCGGCGTCGAAAGCGCGTTCGGCAATCCAGGGCGAGTGCTCGAACACACCGCCATAGGTGTCGACGAATGTCTTCCGGTCCATGAGACATGGCTCTTCCGCAGGTTCCGGCGGCGGGTGGTGTTTTCGCCAGTGCTCAGCAATCTCGATGCGCCTCGCAAACCACACCTTGTCATGAGACTTGGCATAGTCGATGAAGCGTTTGAGCGCGGCAAGCCTGCCGGGACGCCCGGCCAGGCGGCAGTGCAGGCCGATATTCATCATTTTCGGTGCGCCTTCCATGCCTTCGGCATACAGCACGTCGAACGAGTCCTTCAGGTAGGCAAAGAACTGGTCGCCGGAATTGAAACCCTGTGGCGTGGCAAAGCGCATGTCGTTGGCGTCGAGCGTGTAGGGAATGACCAACTGATCGCGCCCGGCGTGACGGCGCCAGTAGGGCAGGTCATCGGCATAGCTGTCCGAGACATAGTCGAAACCACCTTCCTCGGTCACCAGATCAACAGTGTTGGTGGAGCAGCGCCCGGTGTACCAGCCGCGCGGACGTTCGCCGGTGACGGCTGCATGCAGCGCGATGGTTTCATTCAGATGCGCCTGTTCGTCGGCTTTGGAGAATTCCTTGTACTCGATCCATTTCAGCCCGTGGCTGGCGATTTCCCAATCGGCTTCCTGCATGGCCGCCACCTGTTCAGGAGACCGGGCAAGCGCGGTTGCCACACCATAGACCGTGACGGGCACAGTAGACGTCGTGAACAGCCGGTGCAGCCGCCAGAAACCGGCACGGGCGCCATACTCGTAAATGGATTCCATATTCCAGTGACGCATGCCCGGCCACGGCGCGCCGCCGACGATTTCGGACAGGAAGGCTTCCGATGCCGCATCACCATGGGCGATGCAGTTTTCACCGCCTTCTTCATAATTCACCACAAACTGCACCGCGACTGCAGCATCCCCCGGCCACTTTACAGCTGGTGGGTTGGCTCCATAGCCAAAAAGATCGCGGTCATAGGCCATTTTCTCACGCTCCGGTGTCGCTTCGACTTCACATGCGATTACAGTTGTATAGAAAAGAAATAGGCTGCATTTTCAACTTTTTCTTGAAAGAGATATATTGCTTGAACACTACCCCTGCGTTGGCGATGGCTAGATAGTTGCCGATCAAGCCCCGCCAAAAGGGGACAGGAGGAAACCAGATGAATGCCGCCGCAAACGCCGGGCGAATTACGACTCATGTGCTGGACACCGCATCGGGCAAGCCTGCTGCAGGGCTGAAGATTGATTTTTATCGTCTTGATGCCACTGCCCGCGAACTGATCAAAACGGTTGTGACCAATGATGACGGGCGCTGTGACGACGCCCTGCTGTCCGGTGATGACATGACGGCAGGCGTGTTCGAACTGGTGTTTCATGTGGGCGACTATCTGGGCCGGGCAGATGATGTGTCATTCCTGGATCAGGTTCCGGTCCGGTTCGGCATTGCCGATCCGGCGTCTCACTATCACGTGCCATTGCTGGTTTCGCCGTTTGGCTATTCCACCTACAGGGGAAGCTGACGGACATGGCGCAAATCCGTAAATCCATCAGCTTCCTGCTCAACGACAGAACAGTCGATCTGGATACTGTTGCGGCATCGGATACGGTGCTGGATTTCCTGCGCCTGGAACAGCGTCTGTGCGGCAGCAAGGAAGGCTGCGCCGAAGGTGATTGCGGTGCCTGCACGGTTTTGGTCGGACGGTTGGCTGACGGTGAACTGAAGTACGAGACCGTCAATTCATGCATCCGCTTTGTCGGATCTCTCGATGCCTGCCATGTGGTAACGATTGAACATCTGCGCGGGACTGATGGCGGGTTGCACCCGGTGCAGCAGGCCATGGTGGACATGCATGGCAGCCAGTGCGGGTTCTGCACGCCGGGCATCGTGATGTCGCTGTATGCGCTGTGGATGGAAAACGCCAATCCCTCCAATGCCGACATCGAAACAGCGCTGCAGGGAAATCTGTGCCGGTGTACCGGCTACGAAGCGATCATCCGGGCTGCGGTTGCTGCAGCGTCTGCCGGTGGCCAGTCCCAGGATGTGCTGGTCAGTGAGCGGGAGAAGGTCGTAGCCATTCTGCAGGGCCTCGCAGACGGTTTACGTGTCGAGATGGGCAAGGGTGATGATCAGTTTTTCGTGCCTGCCTCGGTGGATGACCTGGCTGAAATTCGTCTGGAAAACCCGACGTCCGTCATCGTGGCAGGTGCAACCGATGTGGGCCTGTGGGTCAACAAGCACATGCGCCCGATCGCGCCTGCCGTCTTCATCTCCCATCTCGACGAGTTGCACCGTATCGAGGAAACAGAAACCGGCCTGACTATCGGTGCCTGTGTCACCTATACGGAATTCCAGGGCGCCGTGGCGCAGCATTTCCCGCAGATCGCAGGCTACTGGAACCGCATCGGCGGCGAACAGGTGCGCAATATGGGCACTGTCGGCGGCAATGTCGCCAACGGGTCCCCGATCGGCGATACGCCGCCTGTACTTATTGCGCTGGGCGCCAGCGTGACACTGCGCAATGGCACGCAACAGCGTACTGTGCCGGTTGAAAACTTCTTCATTGATTACGGGGAGCAGGACCGGGAGGTCGGCGATTTCGTGGAGGCGCTGCATATTCCGTTTTGCGGTGAAGGCTGGTCGTTCGCCGCCTACAAGGTGTCGAAACGGCGTGACGAGGATATTTCCTCGGTTGCTGCCGCGTTTCGTATCCGGGTTGCAGATGGCAAGGTGGCCGACGCCGTGATCGCCTATGGCGGCATGGCGGCGACACCGAAACGGGCAAAGGCGGTTGAGAACCTGCTCACCGGCAAACCGTGGACGGCACAGACAATCGCCGATGCACAGGCAGGATTTGCGGATGATTTTTCCCCGATTGGCGACTGGCGGGCGTCGGCTGAGTACCGGGCACTGGTAGCGCACAAGCTGCTGACACGGTTCCATCTTGAAACCACGCAAGGGCATGAAAATACCATGCTCAAGCGCGAAGCGGTGGCATGAGGCAGACATGACACAGCAAGCAAAAATCGTTGGTGGCGTGCACGTGGAGCAGCGCCATGATTCCGCGCACAAGCATGTCACAGGCCGGGCAGATTACATCGACGACATGGCAGCACCTGAGGGCCTGCTGCATGCCTATCTCGGCCTGTCGTCCGTTGCTCACGGCGATATCGAGACCATGGACCTGTCTGCCGTGCAGGCTGCGCCCGGCGTGATCGGGGTTCTGACGGCGGAAGATATTCCCGGACATAACGACGTCAGCCCGACCGGCAAACAGGATGATCCGGTTTTTGCCCGGACAGTGGAGTTTCACGGTCAGCCGATTTTTGCAGTTGTGGCCGAGACCAGGGCAGCGGCGCGCAATGCGGCCAGCCTGGCGAAGGTCGACTACACCACAAGATCGCATTTCACAGATGTCGCCGAAGCCCGCGCCGCCAACTATCCGCTGGTAACGGAACCGCTCACACTCAAGCGAGGTGATGCTGCAGCCGCACTTGCAGCCGCGCCGCGGCGCATAAAGGGCGACATGCGCGTCGGCGGGCAGGACCATTTCTACCTTGAAGGCCATATCGCCATGGCGATACCCGGAGAGGATGACGAGGTTACGGTGTTCTCCTCCACCCAGCATCCAAGCGAAGTGCAACACATGGTGGCCCACGTACTGGATGTGCCCTCCAATGCGGTCACGGTGAATGTGCGGCGCATGGGTGGTGCGTTCGGCGGCAAGGAAACCCAGTCCAACCTGTTTGCGGCTGTGGCGGCGATGGCTGCCAAGAAATATGGCCGTGCCGTCAAGATCAGGCCGGACCGGGACGATGACATGATCGCCACCGGCAAACGGCACGACTTCCTGGTCGAGTATGATGTCGGTTTTGACGATGCAGGGCTTATCTCCGGCGTGAGCGCGAATTTTGCCGCGCGCTGCGGCAACTCCGCTGATCTGTCAGGTCCGGTAACGGACCGCGCCCTGTTCCATGCCGATAATTGCTATTACTTCGACAACGTCGTGCTGCAATCACAACCGTTGAAGACCAACACCGTGTCCAACACCGCGTTTCGCGGGTTTGGCGGACCGCAGGGCATGGTAGGTGGCGAGCGCATCATCGAGGAAATTGCCTACGCGCTCGGCAAGGACCCGCTGGAAATCCGAAAAGCGAATTTTTACGGCGACGACGGGCGCAATGTGACGCCGTATCACCAGCAGGTGGACGACAACATCATCGCCCGTCTGGTGGAAGAGCTGGAGGCCTCCAGCGACTATGCGGCGCGGCGCGAGGCGATCCTGGCTTTCAATGCCAAAAATGGCGTTATCCGCAAGGGCATTGCCCTGACCCCGGTCAAGTTCGGCATCTCGTTCACCGCGACCTGGTACAATCAGGCCGGTGCCCTGGTTCACGTCTACACAGACGGCTCGGTTCATCTGAACCATGGCGGCACTGAAATGGGGCAGGGCCTGAATACCAAGGTTGCCCAGGTGCTGGCGGATGAGTTCCAGATTGATCTCACCCACGTGAAGATCACTGCGACCCACACCGGCAAGGTGCCCAATACATCCGCCACGGCGGCGTCTTCAGGATCGGACCTGAACGGCATGGCTGCGGCCAACGCCGCCCAGCAGATCAAGGCGCGGCTGGTGGACTTTGCCTGTGACACCCATGGTGTTGACCCGGATCAGGTGGTGTTTGAACCGAACACGGTGCTGGTCGGCAACCAGCGTATCCCGTTCCCTGACTTCATCCGGTCGGCCTACATGGCGCGGGTGCAGTTATCCGCAGCAGGTTTTTACAAGACGCCGGATATTCACTGGGACCGCGAGGCAGGCAAGGGTCGTCCATTCTACTATTTCGCCTATGGTGCTGCAGTCTCGGAAGTCAGTATCGATACCCTGACCGGTGAATACCAGGTCGACCGGGTCGACATCCTGCATGATGCGGGCCGCTCGCTTAACCCGGCGCTGGACATTGGCCAGATCGAGGGCGGTTTCGTGCAGGGCATGGGCTGGCTGACAACGGAAGAGTTATGGTGGGATACCGAGGGCCGCCTGCGCACCCATGCACCATCGACCTACAAGATTCCACTGGCATCGGACCGGCCGCGCATATTCAACGTGTCCCTGGCTGACTGGTCGGAGAACCGGGAAATGACCATCCGGCGCTCAAAGGCGGTCGGCGAGCCACCGTTCATGCTGGCGATCTCGGTGCTGGAAGCGTTGTCGATGGCGGTCGCGTCGGCAGCGGATTACCGGATTTGTCCGAAACTGGATTGCCCGGCGACGCCAGAACGCGTTCTTCTGGCGTTCGAACGCTTGTCGGCTGAAGCTGGAGAGGTATGAGACATGTACTGTTATCGCCATGATATCTGGTTGTTTGCCCACGGTGGCGGGCCGTTTGTGCTGGTGAACGTCGATAGTGCGGCAGGCTCTGCGCCACGAGATGCGGGCACCTGGATGCTGGTATCGCCGAAGCGGATTTTCCGAACCATTGGCGGCGGACAACTGGAGAAGCTGGCGATAGACAAGGCGCGCGGCCTGATCAGCACAGGGGACGGCGAACCGGTTCATCTGAAGGTCCCGCTGGGACCCGAGATCGGGCAGTGCTGCGGTGGATCCGTTGTGGTGTCATTGCAATTGCTTGCGGAAACCGAAATCGACCGCATAGCGGCACGGCTGGGTGAAGAACTTGCAGGCCTGCCGCATGTTTATGTTTTTGGTGCCGGGCATGTCGGCAACGCCCTGTGCGAGGCATTGTCCCTGTTGCCGGTGCAGCCTGTTCTCATTGATAGCCGGCACGAAGAACTGCAGACCGCACCGCCGGGCGTCGAGACACGCCTGGTTGCGTTGCCTGAAAGCGTGGTTCGCGACGCCATGCCGGGCAGTGCATTCGTCATTTTGACCCATGAACATTCGCTGGATTTCCTGGTCGCCAGGGAAGCGCTGGCGCGAAACGATGTGGCCTATGTCGGCATGATCGGGTCGAAGACCAAGCTTGCGTCGTTCGGAAACTGGATCAGGCGTGACAAGGGCAAGGCAATCGATATCGATCGCCTGGTGTGTCCCATCGGCGGAACGAAGGCGCGCGACAAACGGCCTGAGGTTATCGCAGCGCTGGTGGCGGCAGAACTGGTTGAGCATTTGTGTGCTGCAAAGGCTGAAGGTGGTGTGCAAGCATCGGCACAGTTGAAAATAGTGGGAGGCGATACATGAGTAACGACATCAAACCTCGTATCGAGCTTAAGGGGATCACCAAGGCGTTTCCCGGCGTTCTGGCCAACGATGCCGTGAGCTTCAAGGTGGAGCCGGGTGAAATTCATGCGCTGCTGGGTGAAAACGGGGCCGGCAAATCGACACTGGTGAAAATGATCTACGGCATCATGCAACCGGACGCCGGTGAAATTGTCTGGGACGGTGAGCCGGTCATGGTCGCCAATCCGAAAGCCGCCCGCAGGATGGGTGTGGGCATGGTGTTCCAGCACTTCTCGCTGTTTGAAGCCATGACGGTGCTGGAGAACATTGCACTCGGCATGGATGGATCGCTTTCACAGTCGAAGCTCGAAGAGAGAATCCGCGAAGTACTGCACACTTACGACCTGAAGCTTGATCCGCATCGTATCGTCAGCACGCTCAGTGTTGGTGAACGCCAGAGGATCGAGATAGTGCGCGCCTTGCTGCTCGAACCACAACTGTTGATCATGGATGAGCCGACATCGGTGCTGACGCCACAGGAAGTGGCGCAATTGTTCGAAACCCTGCGCCGGCTGTCGAAGACCGGTTGTTCGATCCTGTACATTTCCCACAAGCTGCACGAGATCAGGGATCTGTGCGACGCAGCCACCATTCTGCGTGGTGGCAAGGTTGTGGGCGAATGCGATCCGCGCAAGGAAACGCCCACTTCCATGGCCGAGATGATGATCGGTGGCAATCTCAAGCAGATCAGCAAGGCTGCCAGTCGCGAGTTTGGAGACGACAGGTTTATCGCCGATGGGCTGACCATTGCCGGCGAAGGCGATTTTGGCGTGGCGCTGGATGATATCTGTTTTGCCGTGCGCGCCGGGGAGATTTTCGGTATCGCCGGTGTTGCCGGCAACGGACAGAACGAATTGCTGCTGGCGCTGAGCGGTGAAGAACCTTCGTCGCCTGCAGATACCATCCGGCTGGACAGCCATGCAATTGCCGAAATGGACGCGGTGGGCCGCAGAAACCTGGGGCTGTGCGCCGTGCCTGAAGAACGCAACGGCCATGGCGCAGTTGTGGATTTCAGCCTGACCGACAACACCATACTGACAGCGCGCGACAGGATGGAACTGGCCAGCAACGGCATCGTGTATGGCGGTGCGGCCAGAACCTTTGCCGGCCAGGTCATCGATGACTTCGCCGTCAAGACGACGGGGCCGGGATCACTGGCAGGCTCGCTGTCGGGCGGCAACCTGCAGAAATTCATCATGGGCCGGGAGATACTGCAGAACCCGGAAGTCCTGATTGTCTCGCAACCAACGTGGGGCGTTGATGCCGGTGCGGCCGCGGCCATTCACCAGGCCCTCGTCGACCTGGCGGAAAACGGCTCGGCCATCCTGGTGATCTCCCAGGATCTAGACGAGCTGCTGGCACTTTGTGATCGCCTGGCGGTGATCAATGAAGGCCGGTTGTCAAAAACCCTGAATGTCGGCGAGGCCACGATTGATGAGATCGGCCTGCTGATGGGCGGTGTGCACGGTGACCCGTTCGCAACGGCGGAAATGACGGAGGCAGTCCATGCTCATTGAACTGGAAAAACGTAAAGAGCCCAGCAAGGCGATGCTGTATCTGACACCGGTAATCGCGGTTGTCGCGACCATGCTGGCCGGTGCCATCATCTTCTCCCTTATCGGCCATGACGGCTTCGGGGCCGTGCGCAAGATTTTCCTGGCACCGCTTCTGGATACCTATAAATGGCAGGACCTTGGCGTGAAGGCAGCTCCATTGATCCTGATCGGGGTCGGGCTGGCCATCGGCTTCAGGGCCAATGTCTGGAATATCGGCGCTGAAGGGCAATACATCATGGGCGGTCTCGCCGGTACCGGCGTGGCGCTGGCTACATGGGGCATGACCGGGTGGTGGATATTGCCTTTGATGTGCATTGCCGGCATTGCCGGTGGTGCAGCTTATGCCGGCATCCCGGCATTCTTGAAAACCAGGCTCAATGTGAACGAGATCCTGTCGAGCCTGATGCTGACCTATGTGGCGGTACAGGTTCTGTATTACCTGATGCGGGGCCCGTGGAAAGACCCGGACGGGTTCAACTTCCCCCAGACGCGACTGTTCACTGACGATCAGATCCTGCCGACCGTAATACCAAGCACCGTGGTTCATCTCGGCGTGCCGCTGGCGTTTGTCGTGGCGATCGCTGCCTGGTTCGTGTTGTCACGGTCCGTGTTCGGGTTTCAGATCCGGGTCGTCGGTGCCGCACCGGCTGCTGCGCGCTATGGCGGGTTTAACACCAACAAGACGATTTGGGCTGCCCTTCTGGCAGGTGGCGGACTGGCGGGCTTTGCAGGCATTTTAGAGGCGGCCGGGCCGTTCGGCCAGATGGTGCCGCAGTTTCCGACCGGATACGGGTTTACCGCTATTATCGTTGCCTTTCTCGGCAGGCTTCACCCAATAGGCATTGTCCTGGCGGGCATCATATTGGCAGTGACCTATGTCGGTGGTGAACTGGCGCAGTCCTCCATCGGATTGCCGGCGGCTGCGACCGGTGTGTTTCAGGCCATGATGCTGTTCTTCCTGCTGGCAACCGATGTTCTGGTGAAGTATCGCATCAAGTTTGCCTCACCGGCCAAAGCAGGAGACGCAGCATGACTGATTCACTTCTTATCCCGATCATCATGACCATTGTGGGCGCGGCAACGCCGATCCTGCTGGCTGCCCTTGGCGAGCTTGTTGTTGAAAAGAGCGGCGTCCTGAACCTTGGCCTAGAAGGCATGATGCTGATCGGTGCCGTTACCGGGTTTGCCGTTACAGCGACCACCGGCTACGCGCCGCTGGGTGTGGTAGCAGCCATGATCGCGGCTGCGGCGTCTGCCGGATTGTTCGGCTTTCTGACCCTCACGCTGACTGCCAACCAGGTTGCGACAGGTCTGGCACTGACCATCTTCGGTATCGGGCTGTCGGCGCTTGCGGGTGAAAACTATGTCGGCCAGACGGTTGACGTGTTCGGATCGGTGTTTCCCGCTGCATTATCCGAACATCCCGTTCTGCGGGTGATCTTCGGCTACAGCCCTCTGGTCTATGTTTCCCTGCTGCTTGTTGCCGCTGTCAGCTGGTTTTTGCGCAAGAGCAGGGGCGGGCTGATATTGCGCGCGGTCGGTGAATCCGACCTGTCGGCGCATTCAATCGGCTACTCGGTCATTGGCGTGCGTTACATGGCGGTACTGTTCGGCGGTGCCATGGCCGGTATTGCCGGTTGTTTCTATTCGCTGGTGCTGACGCCTATGTGGGCTGAACAGCTCACCGCCGGGCGCGGCTGGATCGCGCTCGCGCTGGTTGTGTTTGCCGGCTGGCGGCCCATGCGGCTGTTGCTGGGTGCCTATCTGTTCGGTGCTGTCATGACACTGGAACTGCACGCAAAGGCAGCCGGGTTCTCGCTTGTTGCGCCTGAGTTCCTGGCTGCAATGCCCTATCTCGCCACCATCGCGGTGCTGGCGATCATATCTGCGCGAAAGGCTGGAAAATCTCTCGCGCCTGCCTGCCTTGGCAAACCGTTCAAGCCAAGTTCATAACGATAAATACCAATGTATAACCCCGGGAGGAAAACCATGAAGACGTTTACCAGACGTACAATGTTGAAAACCACCGCCGCTGCCGGCGCGTTGCCGATCATCGGGTCAACGGCATTTGCGGCAGATCCGTTGAAGGTTGCTTTTGTCTACCTCGGCCCCATCGGAGATCATGGCTGGACCTATGCTCACGAGCAGGGCCGGCAGGATGTGATCAAGAAATTCGGTGACAAGGTCGCGACCACTATCGTGGAAAATGTATCAGAAGGGCCGGACTCAGAACGCGTCATCCGCCGCCTCGCCGAAGACGGCAACCAGCTTATCTTCACAACTTCGTTCGGCTACATGAACCCGACCCTGAAAGTCGCCAAAAGGTTCAAGAACGTGAAGTTCGAGCACGCCACCGGCTATCAGCGCGCTGCGAACATGTCGAGTTACAACGCACGCTTCTATGAAGGCCGCGCGGTGTGCGGCACCATTGCCGGACACATGTCCAAAACCGGCGTGGCCGGCTATATCGCCTCGTTCCCGATCCCGGAAGTGGTGATGGGCATCAACGCCTTCACCCTGGCAGCGCGTAAGGTGAACCCGGATTTCAAGACCAAGGTCTTGTGGGTTTCAAGCTGGTATGATCCGGCCAAGGAAGCCGATGCCGCCAAGGCGCTGATTGACCAGGGCTCAGATGTGATCGCCCAGCATACGGATTCACCGGCAGCACTGCAGACCTGCGAACAGCGCGGCCTGATGGCGTTCGGCCAGGCCTGGGACATGTCGAATTTCGCCCCCAAGGCGCACCTGACGGCTATCGTCAATCGCTGGGGCCGTTACTACGAGGCCCGCATTCAGCAGGAACTCGACGGCAAGTGGGAAAGCGGCGACACCTGGTGGGGCTTCAAGGAAGGCGTGCTGGAGATGTCACCCTACAACGAGGCTATCCCGGCCGATGTCCAGGCTGCTGCCGAAGCCACCCGCACCGGTATCATTGATGGCAGTGTCAATCCGTTTACCGGCCCGATCAAGGACAATACCGGTAAGGAAAGGCTGGCGTCAGGAGCACTGGGTGACGGCGACCTGCACAAGATGGACTGGTATGTGGAAGGCGTGCAGAGCTAGCGCTGTACCGCTGTTTATCCCCAACAATTCTACAGCCGGACCAGGAAACTGGTCCGGTTTTTCTGTCAATCGATACCGCTAGCCGCTTATTTGAGAGTATAGGGCTCCAGGTCAGGGCACACTGACTCCTCCAGTCCACAATGACTGGTTGGAGCCCTTTTTGCGCGTTGCTGCGCTGTGCACGAATGTCAAGTTTCGCACCATCACGCAGCTATTCAGATCGGGCGATAAACGCCAATTTCGCCGAAAGAATTTCGTCGAAGGTGGGATGAGATGGCAGAATGATGTGATTTGGACTGTCCACCTCCATGAATTCTGCATTTGGTATCCGCGACGCGAGCAGTCGGCCCTGTGAAATAGGGTTCAGGGTTTCATGGCGGGCATGAATGACCAAGGTTGGCACTCTGACTTTCGAAATAACTTTCATGATGTCGATTGTATCAATCGCCGTACGTACCCGCGCGGCCATTTCCGGTGTGGCGGACGCCAACTGGATTCTCGCCAGGCTGTTTAGTTCCTCCTGAGTGGCTGTCGGGCAAAAAAGCGAATTGAATGCCACCATAAAGGCGCTACGAGGGTTTCCCCATCCAGCACGTACCATTGTAAGCAACGCTTTGGCCTCATCCGCAGAATAGCCATCATCGCGTTTCATGCGACCTTGCGCAAACCCGCCGTAAAGCACCATCCGGGATACACGCTCGGGGTAATGTGCAGCGAAATGAATTGCGACCGGCACGCCTTGAGATGTGGCAACAAGAGGGAACTGCTTCATTGATGCCGCGTCGGCAACTGCCAACAGATCATTGGCCTGCGCCTCGATGCTGAGGTCATCCGGATTGCCGGTCGAAAGGCCCGTGCCTCGCTGGTCGTAGCGCACGACGGAGTATCCGACCCCAAGGCGATCCAGGTAGGGCCGCCAGACAGCGTTGGTCCAATCCTGTTCTAGGTGTGTCAGGAAATGCCCGGTCCGCAAAATTTTTCGTCCCTGACCGGTAATTGCATAGGCGATGTTCGTTCCGTCCAGTGATCTGGCATAACGAACGGTCTGCTTTTGATTTCCATGCTGATTGGTCAGTGTCTCACCGGGTACTCTGACAGAGGCCACCAGCTTGAATCCTCGACGAGGAATGGTTTTGATCACCCGTTGCGCGCTACCGCTATCTCCAACCGCTGTGCGGGCCGCATTTATCCGTGATGATATCGCCGCATCAGAAATGTTGCGCCCGTTCCAAACACTGGTGATCAGCTGTTCACTGGTGACAAGGGTTCCCGCGTTTTCAACGAAGAGGCGCAGGACATCGAAAACTTGAGGTTCGACATGCACCTCATTTCCGTTCCGCAAGAGTGCATACCGGTCAGTATCGAGAACGCATTCGGCGAAACTATAGATCAAGACGATTTCTCGCTACATCAATTTTGTCAAACCTCCGCTTTGGTTTAGATGTAAATCAAGAAATTCTCCAGAACTTCTGAAGGTTGCCTTCAAGCGTTCCCCCGACGCCGCGAGTAAGCTCGGTCCATGAAGTAACTTCGGAGGATGTGCAATGAGAAAGACCAATCCAACATTCAAAATTGCTGCGATACAGGCGACGTCTGTATTGTGTGACCGCGAAGCGTCAACCCAGAAAGCGTGCCACCTTATTTCCGAAGCGGCCTCGAAAGGCGCGGTTCTGGCAGCGTTCTCGGAGAATTGGCTTCACGGGTATGGCGGTTACGGCTGGCGCCCCATTGATGGGCCGGAATGGTGGGATTTTGCCGCGAAGTTCAACGAAGAAGCCGTGGAAATCCCATCTGAGACGACGGATCGCCTGTGTGCAGCAGCGCGAGAACATGAGATCGACGTCGTCATCGGAGTTGTGGAAAGGGATGCCCGCACGCAGGGCACACTTTATTGCACGGCCCTGATCATCGGGCGTGAGGGTAGAATACTTGGCAAGCACCGAAAGCTGAAACCTACTTGCGGGGAGCGAGTTGAATGGGGCGAAAATCAAAACGGCGAAAGTCTTCGGGTCTATGATCGCGGCTATGCGAAAATCAGCGCCTTGAACTGCTGGGAGCATTTCATGATGCTGCCTTCATTTGCCCTGATGGCACAGGGAACACAGATACATATCGCCCTCTGGCCAGGCCGCGAACCTGCGGAACCCCCTGCGGCACCGGAGGCTATGTGGCCGCGTCAGCATCTGATGTCGCGTGCATTTGCCTCTGCGGGCGCTTGTTATGTCATGTGTGTTGGTGGAGTCAGGAAAAAGGGTGACTTACCAGAAGACGGCGCCAAATGGCTCAACCCGAGTACCGGCGACAGCGTGATCATAGACCCGCGTGGCGAGATCATCGAGGGTCCTCTGCACAACGAGGAAGGTATCCTGGTAGCCGATGTGGACCTGTCACATTTACGTGCTGCAAAGGCCGTTGTGGACAACGCCGGACATTATTCGCGACCCGATGTCTTCGAGCTTCGCGTTGATGGAAACAAGGTTTTCGGAAAGTAAATTGAATCGACGTTATAGCGGCAGTGTTTTCAAGTGCTGCTTACGCATGGAGTTTGAGAAGCTGTTTAAGCGGACATTGAGGCCGCTGCTGCAAAAGTCCGCTTCGTCCGGATTTGAGTCACTGGCCTGTTGTCGGATCAATGGGTCCTGACCCCAGCAGCTTGCGGATCTGGTCCTGGCAGCGCTGGGCTGCGAATTCAATGAACAGCCGGACTTTCGGATCCTGGAAGCGCTTGTGCGGGTACAGGCAGGCAAGCTGTGCATCGACCGGTGGGGTATCTTCCAGCAGCGGCACCAACCGGCCTGCATGCAGGTGATCGGCAATCTCGAATTCCGGGCGGTTGATGATGCCGTGGCCCTGCAGGGCCCACTCGATCAGGACATCGCCATCGTCGGAATCAAACTGTCCCTTTACCTCATAACGTTCCGGGCCGGTTGGCATCTGCAAGGTCCAGTAAAACTCTTTCGAGCCGGGGAATCTGAGCAGCAGGCAATTGTGATCGCCACTAAGCAGGTCCTCGGCCTGCTCAGGGGCACCGCGCTTGTCTATGTAATCGGGCGCGGCACATATTACGCGTTTGCATTGCATGAGGCCGCGCATGCGCAGGTTGGAGTCTTCAATGACCCCGAGCCTGAACGCCACATCCATGGCCTCGGTTGTGATGTCCACATGACGGTCGGACAGCCGCAACCTGACCTGGACATCGCGGTAGGTGTTCTGGAACTCCGGGATCAGGGGGGCTATCAGGCGTTTGCCGATGCCCAGCGGGGCGGTGACATGAATGACACCTTTCGGATTGCCGGAAATGTCTGCAACAGCGTCCTCTGCCTCCCTGACGGCCTCAAGGACCTTTACGGTGCCGTCATAGAACACCCGGCCATGCTCGGTCGGCGTCAGCTTGCGGGTGGTGCGGTTGAACAGCCGCACACCGAGATATTTCTCCAGTTCGCGGATGCGGTTACTGGCAACGGCGGGTGACACCCGCTGATCTCGACCGGCGGCCGACAGGCTGCCGAGTTCAAAGACGCGAACGAAGACCTTGATGTTCTCCAGGTACGACATTCAGTGAGGCTACTATTATCAATGAAATATTGAAAGTGTTTGGTGATAGCACCTGTTTTCATTAGGAATGTTGTCTGTCATTCTGATGTGGAATTTCCGGGAGGGACTCCGCTCATGTTCGAATATCCGATAGTGTGGGAATGGCTGTCATTTGCGGCCCGCTGGCTGCATGTGATCACGGCAATCGCGTGGATCGGATCATCGTTCTACTTCATCGCGCTTGATTTGGGCCTGCGCAAGGCACCGGGCATGCCGGCGGGTGCCCATGGCGAGGAATGGCAGGTGCATGGCGGCGGTTTCTATCATATTCAGAAATACCTGGTGGCGCCCGAGCGGTTGCCGGAGCACCTGACCTGGTTCAAATGGGAGAGCTATGCGACCTGGCTGTCGGGCTTCGCACTGATGTGCATCGTCTACTATGTCGGCGCCGACCTGTACCTGATCGACCAGAGCGTGCTGGAGCTGAGCAGTGGCCAGGCAATCGGTATTTCTCTGGCGTCCATCGTGCTCGGCTGGCTGGTCTATGACGGGCTGTGCCGGTCGCCGCTGGGGCGCAGCAGCACGGGTTTGATGATTGTGCTGTTTGGTATTCTTGTGGTCATGTCCTGGGGCTACACGCAGGTGTTCTCTGGCCGTGCTGCCATGCTGCATCTGGGCGCCTTTACCGCCACTATCATGACGGCCAACGTGTTCGCCATCATCATTCCAAACCAGAAGAAGGTGGTTGAAGTTCTGAAAGCCGGAGGCACGCCGGACCCGAAATACGGCGTGATCGCCAAGCAGCGCTCGACGCACAACAACTATCTGACCCTGCCGGTCATTTTCCTGATGTTGTCCAACCATTATCCGCTTGCCTTTGCCACGCCGTACAACTGGCTGATTGCCGCACTGGTGTTCCTGATGGGCGTCACCATCCGGTATTTTTTCAATACCATGCACCAGGGTGGTGGCAAGCTGTGGTGGACATGGGGGGCGACGGCAGCGCTGTTTGCCAGTGTGATGTGGTTGTCGTCATTTCCCGCAGGCGGAGCGGACGAAGAAACACAAGCCGTGATGACCCAGACCCAGCAGCGTTTCGCTGCCGCGCCGGGCTTCGAACAGGTTAGTGAGACCGTGCTCGGCCGGTGTTCCATGTGTCACGCTCAAGAGCCGGCATGGGATGGGATTGTCCATGCACCGAAGGGCGTGGTGCTGGAAACGCCGGAGCAGATTGCAGCCCATGCCCGCGAGATCTATCTCCAGGCCGGCCACACCAATGCAATGCCGCCCGGCAATGTGTCGTTCATGGAAGCCGCCGAGCGCCAGGCGATCATCGACTGGTACAGGGATGCCATGGCCGGCAAGGAACAGGACTCGTGAGCGTGACCTTACTGCGTGGGCGTACGCTGTCGTTTCGCGACATGCCGCAGGCACATGATGATCACGCGAGTTACCTTTATGAAGAAGATGGTGCGGTCGCTGTTGAGAATGGCCTGATTGCGGCAAGCGGCAGTTTTGAGCAGGTGAGCGCGCAGTATCCGGCTGCTCAGGTTGTCGATCATCGGCCCCATCTGATCCTGCCGGGTTTCATCGACACCCACCTGCATTTTCCGCAAGGCCAGGTTATCGGGTCATTCGGCACCAAGCTGCTCGACTGGCTGAACACATACACGTTCGTCGAAGAACAGAAATTTGCCGATCCTGCGCACTGTGAACGCATGGCGACGCACTTTTTCGACAATCTGTTGCGCAACGGCACCACCACGGCGGTTGCCTATTGTTCTGTTCACAAGACGTCGGCGGAGGCGTTTTTTGCAGAAGCCGAGAGCCGCAACCTGCGCATGGTCGGTGGCAAGGTGATGATGGACCGCAATGCGCCTGATGCGCTGTGTGATACGCCGCAATCGGCTTATGACGACAGCAAGGAGCTGATTGCCCGCTGGCACGGCAGGGGCAGGGCGCTTTATGCGATCTCGCCGCGTTTTGCCATCACCTCGACCCCGACACAGCTGGAGATGGCCCAGGCCCTGAAAACCGAGCATCCTGAGTGTTACCTGCAGACGCATCTGTCGGAAAACCAGGCTGAAATCGACCTGACGCTGGACCTATACCAGTCGGCGCGGGATTATCTCGATGTCTACCAGATGTATGATCTTCTGGGCGACAAGAGCTTGTTCGGTCATTGTCTGCATCTGAACGGACGCGAACGCGCCGCCATGGCCGAGACCGGGTCCGTTGCGGTTTTCTGCCCGACCTCAAATCTGTTTCTCGGCAGCGGATTGTTTGACGAAGACGGCCTGCGCGCAAATGGCGTGCGTACGGCAGTTGCAACCGATATCGGCGGCGGTACCAGCTACTCCATGCTGAAAACCCTGGATGAGGCCTACAAGGTTTTGCAGTTGCGGGATCAGGTGCTCAACCCGTTGAAGTCGTTTTGCATGATGACGCTCGGCAATGCCCGCGCTTTGCAACTGGAACACCAGATCGGGACGCTCGAAAAGGGAAGCGAAGCCGATCTCGTGGTGCTGAACTCGCAAGCCACTTCAGCCATGGCCTTGCGTATGGAGACTGTAAGCAACTTGGCGGAAGAATTGTTTGTATTACAGACCATGGCTGATGACCGGGCCATTGCGGGTGTCTATGCGGCAGGCAAGGCCTGCCATCCTGAGTTCCGGGAGCGTGACACCGGATAGACCAGCCGATATGCAGCTTTAGCTGTAGAATTTGGTTTTGTCGCTGTCCAGCAGTTCAGCCACGCTATCTGGTATTCTCAGACCATCTGCCACCTTGGCATCGAGTTCCTGTTCTGCCTCCCTGACGCTTTCAAGACTGGCCAGTGTTTCATCAATTCTTTCGAATGGAACAACAACAACGCCATCGCGGTCTGCGATGATCATATCCCCTGTCTCCACTTCCTGATCTCCTATCTGTATCGCAAAACCCACTGAACCAGGCCCGCTCGAAAAGGGAGAAGCAGGCGTAAGACCTGTGCACCAAACCGGCATGCCCACGTCAACAATCCCGGCATAGTCGCGTACCGGACCGTCTGTGACAAATCCCGCCGCGCCGCAGTTTTTCATCATTCCAGTTACGCGATCACCTGCCGCCGCGCAGCCTTGATGTGCGGCAAACGCTGAGACGACCACGTCGCCATTCTGGATGAATTTCAAAGCAGCAAGCGTCGCCAGAATATCTGCCGGCCCGCAATTGGCCGTCAGTGCGGGGCCCGCTACCGACGTTTTGAAGTCACGCCCTTCGCCAAGCGGCTGGATTGTTCTGTTGAACGCGCCGGACCCCAAAAGTGCATCGACGACAAAGCCGGTTGGTACGCCCTGAAACGCCTCAATCTGGCTTTTGCTCGGACGTTTCATCTTGCTGTTGATCGACAAGATCGGGGGTTCTTCAATCATGGCTCAACCTGTTCGTTATGGGACAGGGCAGACGATGGCAGCTGCCTGGAACGAAGGCAACGGAATTGGTGTCGGTAGGTGCTGATGAATTGAGAAATGCAGGCAATGACGCTGCAAGCCTGCAAGCCAGCGATGAAGTATCTAAATCTTCAGCAGGTCTTTCAGATCAAGATTGATGTCGCAGACGGCATCGGCAGGTGGCGATTTTTTGGCTTCTATCAGTCGCTTTGCCACCATGTAGGCGCGCGGGTCGTTCATGGCATCAACCGCCAGCAGGTTATCTCCGCTGAAATACCAGTGCGAACGGGATGGAGCCTCTCCGCCTCTTACGATGATCCTGTCAAAGCTGGTCGACAGTCCGGCGATCTGAAGCTTGATATCGTACTGGTCGGACCAGAACCAAGGTTTCGCCTCGTAAGGCTCATCGCTGCCCATCACCTTGGCCGCTGCAAGTTGACCCTGATCAATGGCATTTCCAACGCTCTCCAGGCGGAGAAGGTCGCCATTACGGGGGAAACAGGCGCAGTCGCCGATGGCCATGATGGCGGGATCAGACGTTGTGCAGGTGGCATCGACCCTGATGCCGTTTTCGCAGTCGAGACCTGCGGCCTGGGCCAGGTTCACATTGGGCAATATGCCGATGCCGGCAATGACGAAGTCGATGTCCAGCGATGTCCCGTCCGACAGCGTGGCAGATGTAACACGCCCGTCCTTGCCGTTCAGGGCTTCCAGTCCGACATCCTCGCGGATATCGACGCCATGCGAGCCATGAACGTCTCTGAAGTAATCCGATGTCTGGCTGCACGCGACACGTTGCAGAATGCGGTCGGCGGCCTCTATCAGGACAACTTTGACACCGCGCTTTGCCGCCACGGCTGCAGCTTCCAGTCCGATATAGCCGCCGCCGACTACCAGTACCCGGCGGCCGGATGTGAATTCAGGCTCAATGGCATCGGCATCGGCAATCGAGCGCATGTAGTAAATGCCGTCAAGACCACCGGACAGGCTGGACGGCAGCTCGCGCGGCGTTGAGCCGGTGGCCACTATGAGATTGTCGTAGTTTAGGCGAGTGTCATCACCCAGAGTGACCGCTTTGCTGTCTGGCTCGATTTTGGTGACTTGGGTGCCTGTTCTCAGGTCGATGTCCTGATCGGGATAGAATTCCGGCGGCCGCAACAGCATGCGATCCAGCGACATGTCGCCGAGCAGGTAGGCCTTGGACAAGGGGGGACGCTGATAGGGCGCGTGATGCTCATCGCCGATCAGGATGATGTCACCGAGATAGCCAAGTTCGCGCAGCCTGGCACAAAACGAAAAACCGGCCTGTCCGGCACCAATAACGATTGTTGTTTCGCCGGAAGTGGACGCTGTGTCGCGCATGATCGTTCTTTGACCCTAACTAATCTGTAGGCGTCAATTGACACTGTTTTTCAGCGCATCGCAACAACGAAGGCAGATGTCAGGGAAGCAGGCGTTCCATGGCAGACAAGACACCGAGAACTTCGCTGGTTGAGGGGCCCAGGCCGATTTCCTGGCTGGAGTGCGGGCCGGGTTGGCGGTAGTTCTCAGGTACGCCGACAACATGTGCGTCGGCTGGGGAGGCAGGCGAGCTTGTTATTGTGTGTTGGCGGTACATGTCGGTGGTCTTTCTTTAGGTCCTTGATGGGTTGCTTATGCTCATGAAGATAGCGCAGGCAACCTGAACGGGATGTGAACTATGTCACAAGCTGGCGTTCATGTTCGGATGCTGTTAAGGACTCTAGCGGGGATTGACGCCGTACAGTGTCAGCAGATGGACAACAGCCAGGACAGCCAGGAAAGCGCCGGCCAGCAGAAATGGCGTTGTTGGCCAGATGGAGACGTCCATCGACTTGCTCGGCCTGCTTTCACGCCAGCACATCAACACGACCAGCGCGACACCGAAGCCGAACACACTCCAGGTTATGGCGATCTCGCTTGGGACTATGGATGTCATGTGAACCGGTTTGGCCTGATTGTTAAATGGTCGTTGTCGAATGTGTGATATAAGGCGTATGTAGTGAATTTGCAGTAGTTGACACGTGGCATCCGCGCAACTATGTTCCGCCCAACTATTTCACAGGCCGCGCCGGGTTTTGAAAACTGCTCGCGCGGCTTTGATTATGAGAGACCGGTCAGATGAAAATCCGTAATTCGTTAAAATCGCTTGCCAAGCGTCACCGCGCAAACCGCGTTGTTCGTCGCCGTGGCCGGCTTTATGTCATCAACAAAGTCAACCCGCGCTTCAAGGCGCGCCAGGGCTGATTTGCTGAACTTTGCCCGTGCCGGGCAACAGACATCACCAGAATTTGAAGACGCCGCAGATGCTTTTGCGGCGTTTTTATTTGGTTGATGCAAGTTAAATGCCCGTAATTCCAACAAGTTAGCTTTCCAGGCAGCGCACAGGCCGAGACACTTTTGCTCGCCTCACTCAGGTGTTAGACTTGGCTCCATGATGAAAGCTCTAGTGACGCTGTTGACGTGTACAACCCTGCTTGCAGGGGCCGCTTTTTCGGTGCCTGTTCAGGCACAACAGGCAGGCGAAGCGCATCAGATACCGGGGCACGGCCTCGGTCCGGGATTACATAATCCCGACAGCGGCGCAGATACTGCCGAAGTCCTCGACCGGTTGTTTGGCCAGCTGCGACAGGCAGATGATGAAAAGTCCGTGCAACTACTGGAAAATGCCATTCAGGCCCTGTGGTTGCGCTCCGGCAGTCCAACAGCAGATCTGTTGATGAAACAGGCCGGCAATGCCATGGGTGAACAGCAGTACGGCGCGGCACTGGTTATCATGGACACCGTGGTCGAGCAGCATCCTGACTTTGCCGAAGGCTGGAACCGGCGCGCGACCCTGCATTTTCTGCGTGGAGATTTCACGAGTTCCCTGCGGGACATTGACCAGGTTCTGTCGCTGGAACCGCGCCACTATGGTGCCTTGTCGGGGCAGGGTGCCATTTTCAAGCAGCGTGGAGATGGCCGCAAGGCATTGCGTGCCCTGCGCCGTGCACGAACGGTAAACCCGAAGCTGAAGAACGTTGACGAGCGCATTCGCGAACTTGAGCAGGAATTCGACCAGAAGATCTAGAGCTCCCTCTCCCCAAAGGGCAATTTGGAAGCACGCCACCCAATTACGGATCATCGCTCCCGTTCCGGGAAGTTAGGGCGCTACTGCTTTTGTCGGGAGGCGGATTACTGGGCCGGTGCGGTAACCCTTGCCACTCTCAGCATGTTGGTCTTGCCAGGGGTGCGCAGAGGAACACCTGCGGTGATGACAATATGATTACCGACCTTGGCGATTTTCTCATTGCGCGAAATGTCGACTGCGCGTTGCACCATGTCGTCCAGGTCATGCGCATCTTCGGTGTGCATGCAATGCAGGCCCCACACGACGGCCAGCCGGCGCCCGGTGGCAATATTCGGCGTCAGGGCAATGACCGGCATGTCAGGGCGTTCACGCGCAACCCGCAGGCCGGTTGAACCCGACCCGGTGTAGCACACAATAGCTGCCACATTGAGCGTGTCGGCAACCGTGCGTGCAGCATTGGAAATGGCGTCAGCACTGGTCGGCTGCGGTTCGGTGCGGGCATTCTTGATGATATTGGCGTACAACGGATCGCGCTCGATGGATTGTGCGATCTTGTCCATTGTCTCGACAGCTTCTTCTGGCCATTGACCAGCTGCTGATTCAGCTGACAGCATGATCGCATCAGCCCCTTCAAACAGGGCGGTTGCAACGTCTGATACTTCAGCTCGGGTCGGGACAGGCTCCTGGATCATGCTTTCCAGCATCTGGGTTGCCACCACCACCGGCTTGCCGGCACGGCGGCAGGCCCGCACCATGCGCTTCTGCCATCCCGGCACGGATTCCAGCGGCAATTCAACGCCCAAGTCTCCGCGTGCCACCATGATGGCATCTGCCTGATCGATGATGTCGTCCAGGTAATTGAGCGCAGACGGCTTTTCAACCTTGACCATGATGCCGGCCTTGTCGCCGATGATGGCGCGGGCCTCGGCAACGTCGGACGGCTGCTGTACGAATGACAATGCGACCCAGTCTATGTCCAGTGTCAGGGCATAATCGAGATCGGCAAGGTCTTTTTCGGTCAACGGTGTAAGCGGGATGATGGTGTCGGGCAGGTTGACGCCCTTGCGCGCCGACAGGACACCACCGAAGATCACGCGGGTTTCGATTGTCTGGTCATTGGCTGATACTACTTCCAGCCGGATGCGACCATCATTGAGGAGCAGGTTTTCACCGGGTTTGACTGCCTGGAAGATTTCCGGATGAGGCAGATGAACGCGGGTTTCGTCGCCCGGTGCCTCATTCATGTCGAGGGTGAAAGTGTCGCCTGCACTGATGGTAACTTCTTCGCTGACAAATGTATCGATACGCAGCTTCGGGCCCTGCAGGTCGACAAGCACGGCGATGGGTCGGGAGTGTTTCTTCTCAATGCGGCGGATAATGTCGTAGCGGGCCTTGAGATTGGGATGGTCGGAGTGGCTCATATTGATGCGGAACACATCCACACCTGCGAGAAACAGCTTCTCGATCATCTCCTCGGTTTCGGACGCCGGCCCCAGGGTTGCGACAATCTTCGCCTGTCTTTGCCGCCTCACGTCCCTACCACCTTATTGTTATTGTTGCCGGCCTACTGGGTTGCAGCAGGCGCTGCCTGGGTTTTCGCACCTTCAAGCCTGATGGTCCAATCCGTGTTTTCACCCGTGTCCACTTCAAAGTAACCGGTCTGCTTGTAACCGCGTTCCTGACAGCTTTTCAAACCGCGGATTGTGAAGAGTTTATCACGGCTGCACATTTGGGCGTTGCCACCCCAGGAGCCGCCATTGTCGTAGTCAACCGCGTAAATGTAATACCAGCGCGCGATCAAGGGACCTTTCAGCAGCGTCTCGCAGGCATTGGCGGCGATGTTCCACCAGCCTTCAGAGGCCCAGCCCTGCTGATCCTTGTAGCCCAGGGCGACACCAACGCGACTGGGTGTCAAATTGCAAAGTTTGAGGTCTGCGTGTGCCGGTGCTGGCTGTACTAAGAATGCCGGTGCAGCAACAGCAAATGCAAGAAGAAGTGAACGCTTCATATTCAGTCTTTCCCAGTGACGCATGCGCAGAGCACAACGTCATCCATCCCTATTTCGAATCCTGTCCAGCCATCACCAGTGTGACTACATGAACGACCGATGCCAAGTCCATTGTGACGGTTCCCGAGTCATGTTTGGCCACGCCCAAATTGCCATCGCAAAAATGGCAGTTCAATGGCATGATATCGCTTAGCCACGTTACAACTTATCAACGTGTTCTGTGATCCGGTCAAGCATGCTTGATGCATGGTGGACAAACACAGGGCGCGTTCTATAGTCCACCGCGTCATGAACATTGCCTCTACCGTTTCTCATCCCGGTCCGCACCGGTCTGCAGACATTGCAGGGTTTGACAGTCATTACGTGTTGCCGGGTGCCCGGGGCCGCGGATTGCTGCTGGTTTGTGATCATGCCAGAAACACATTGCCGAGCGCCTATGGTGATCTGGGTTTGCCGGTGTCGGATTTCGACCGGCATATTGCCTACGATATTGGTGTTGAAGCGATCGTGAACGGTTTGTCGGCCAGGCTCGGTGTGCCGGCAGTGCTGTCGTGTTTTTCCAGATTGCTGATTGATCCCAATCGGGGTGTCAACGATCCGACATTGATCATGCAACTGTCTGACGGGGCGGTGGTGCCGGGCAACCGTGATATCGATGAGACGGAGCGGAAGTTCAGGTTGTCTCACTTCTACCGACCCTATCATAATGCCATCGATGCGGAGATTGATGCCGCGATAGCGGAAGGGTCACCGCCGGTACTGCTTTCCGTGCACAGCTTTACGCCTGCCTGGAAGGGGCTGGCCCGTCCCTGGCATGCCGGTCTTTTGTGGGAGGATGACAGGCGATGTTCTGATCTGTTCATCCAGGCATTGTCGGCTGATCCCAATCTGATGGTTGGCGACAACGAACCTTATGCAGGCGGGCTCGCCGGAGACACAATGAACATGCACGCGGTCAGGCGCGGGCTGCCACACACGCTGCTGGAAATCCGTCAGGATCTGATTTCTGATGATCAGGGCGTATCACAATGGATTGAGCGGCTGGCCAGCGCTATTGAAGCGATGATTGCCAATAACCAGATCAGGGATCTGGTGTCGTAACAACCTGGGTCAGGACCCTGCAGGAGAAACATGATTATGGATGAAAAAACCCAAACAGAACTGGAGGCGGCCGCCTTTCGCCGTCTTGTTGCGCATTTGCGTGAACGTAGCGATGTTCAGAACATCGACCTGATGAACCTGGGCGGATTTTGCCGCAACTGCCTGTCCAACTGGCTCAAAGATGCTGCGGATGAAACAGGTATTGCGCTGGACAAGGAAGCTGCGCGCGAGCATGTCTATGGGATGCCATATGCCCAATGGAAGGCCACCTATCAGACTGAGGCCACGCCCGAACAGGCAGAGGCATTTGCAAAATCGCATACCGATCACTAGAGCGAGTCTAAATCAACAGACGTTCAGATGAGCGCTTAGAGTAGATAGAACGGACGTAATCCATGGACACCAAAACAAGTTTTGCGCAAGGCCAGCTTCGAAGCCTGATCGAACGTATTGAGCGGCTTGAAGAAGAAAAGAAGGCGATCGCGGCCGACATCAAGGAAATCTACGGTGAGGCCAAATCCAATGGTTTCGATACCAAGATCATGCGCAAGGTGGTCAGCCTCCGCAAGAAAGACAGCGCCGAGCGCCAGGAAGAAGAAGCCATTCTCGACCTTTATCTCAGCGCACTCGGTATGATTGCTGCGGATAGTGGCGGGCAGGACGATGCGGCTGCTGCGGAATGATTGAGTGCATGTGAGGGTTATGGTCACTGCTCAATAACCGAGGTTGGAAACCGATGAGCGCAGCAGCATTTAGTATAGTCGCCATTTTGGGGGGTATACAATTGGGCTGGGCAGGTGCGGCGGCAAACCAGGACATTCACGCGGCGAAACCGTTTGGACCCGTCATAGAGATCGCCGTTACGAATTCCACAGAACCGGAGCCTTCACACGCAGACAGGCTAAGAGCTTCGGTAGAGCACATGCTGCTGGGCAACTACCACCTGGACAATGGAGATCATGAAGCTGCCCTGGCTGAATACAACAAGGCGCTGGATTATGACCCGAAGTCCTGGGTTGCATTTCTGCTGCGGGCTTATCTTTACCAGCTGCAAAGCAAGAACGCGCTGGCCATAAAAGACCTCGACAGGACAATAGAACTCAATGCGACGGTTGAAGCCCATGTCATGCGGGGTGTCGCGTACGCCTTTTCAGGAGACGACGATGCCGCCCTTGAAGACTATGTAACGGCGGTGCGCATCGATCCTGCCTATGGAAGCACCTACAAGCAGCGCGCCTACATTTATCTGCGGCGTGGAAGGTTTGCTGAAGCCGAAGCCGACATCAAGGAGGCGATGAGACTGTTGCCGGGCGATCTGGAGGTTCAGCACAGTTTTGGAGATGTTCTGTATTATGGTGGAAAGACCAGGGCTGCAAAACGGCAATGGGAAAAAACCTGCGCGATTGCCGATGTTGAGATGACGAGCGACTGGCAGCGGAGACTGGCAGCTATCGGCCGTTACAAGGGCACGGTAGACGGCAAGTGTGATGGTGAACTAATCGACGTCTTTGCAGCTTGTGCGCGTGACAAGTGTCAATTCTGATGTCTTCAAAGCTTGTTTGATTTCAAAGCGTTTGAGCAATGTCACGACGTCTGTTGAAGCCTGTGTTGCTTTATCAGTTGCCGAAGTTCAGTGGTGCTTCCACAACCTTCAGAACTTTTGAGCTTTGAGCTTCACTTTGCTGCCAGATTTTCTGGGTGCCGACGGCTTCCGGTGTGAAGTTGCCCTTGCCGGAACGGTTTACAATCTGACTGTCACCCTTGCCGGAGCGGTTCACGCCGTTATCAGCACTCACAGCTTGTTCGACTGGTTCTGCACCGGGCATGAACGCTTCGATCAAACGCGCCAGTGCTGATTTGTCTTCTCTGCTGAGAGGGTGAATCTCGTGCTCTTCGTCATGAATAAATGGCTGCGGTGCACCATCACGCCGCGCGATTTCATCCGTGTTGGTGAACAGGTCACTCAAGCTGGACGTGTTGGCATAGCTGACGCTCAAAGGACGAATGCCGGATTGCTGAACAGCCGGTGCCGTTGCAGTGTTAAGGCTGCCCTTGGCAGTTGAGTTAACCGAGTTCAAGTCTTCAACGGCCAATGAGGCGATGGTGACGGGACCAAGGCTGCCACGTACCGGCGAGATGCTATCTTCCGAGAAGTTCTGGCGCTCTACAGGTGCAGATGCAGGTTCGATCTGCATGTTGGCTGCTGCCAGCATGAGAACTTCAATCGGCCGAGGGCGCGGCTTGGGTGCGCTGCGCAAGGATGCTGTAACCGCTGTTGGAGCCGGCGTTGTGGCAACGGCTGCAATAACGGCTTCAGCCATGCTGGCCGGCATCAGGCTGACCGGACCGGACTGGCTCTTCTTGCTTTGCGCCTTAGGCGGCTGGAAAGCGGCATATTGCAGGTTGTTCGGGCGGCCTTTGCGGGCAGCCACGGTTTTATAATACTTGCGGGCAATTTTCGCCTGGCGGCCTGCGCTCATGCGCGGCCAGTGCCGGACGCTGCCATTGTCAATGTGCACGAAACCGTACTTGCCGGAGCGCGGGTAATAGCCAACGCCACCGATCTTGCGGACAAAGGCAGAACCCATGACCTTTTCCACAGGCACATCCGGGAAGTAGAAATCAATCGCCCGTCCCTTCATGTGCTGCGAGGTGCGGGCAACCTTGCGCCCGATCCGCTTCAACATGGCGTTGGTGCGAGGTGAACGATAACCGGAAATGATGTGGACGGGTTTTTTCGAGCCAAGGTCAGCGTGCAATTCCCATAACAGGTCAATTGTTTCCCGCGACATTTTGGTTGGTTCGTTGCGGCGCCAATCGCGCAGGAACCAGTTGATTTTCTTCAGCGCAGCCCGATCGTACTTACCGTTTCTCTTGTAGGTAACGGTCAGTGTTTCCTTGGTATGCGTGAAATACATTGAAAGTGTGCGGTTTTCTGCAGATGCAACAGCTGACGTAGCCACACAAGCGCCCAATGCGATCGTGACTGCGAAACAGCCGGTCAAAGCCTTACGTTTGGCCTGAGAAACCACACTGCCGAACGGCGTGGTCCAAGGAACCCTGCACTTCATCATCACCACACACGGGAAAACCCCGCATCCCCTAGAATCTGCTCCCAGCAGAATCTCGTAAGCCTTTGTAACCTTATTCGCCAGAGACCACAAGAATAAGGCTGCTATTAGGCGTTGTTTTTACTCAGCTAATTGATGGTTACACATTGAGCTTAACGCCCGCTTAAGCACGCGCGTAAAACCCGGGGATTATATGTCGGATTAATGACAGTTTTTGACTGATCAATATGAAAACTGCCGGTTTTGCGCCATTTAGAGCCCTTCACCCTCGAATAGAAGCGTTTGACGGCACCAAATCAGTTCACTCGGCTAGGCGCAAAGCGAAGCGCGATGTGGTGCATCGGGCAAGTTTTGCAACGACGCCAATGGACCGATTTGGTCCACCGAAGGCCGGTTTTCTGCGCCCGCTGGACTGCGTTACGCCTCCCTTGTGGTCAATCAGACCACCGCGGGAACCGTGCCTTGCCAGCAAACGCAGAAAATCGGTCAAACGATTCTATTTGAGGGTGAAGGGCTCTAGAGGCAAAAACGAGAAATGGGCACCGAACATGGTACCCATTCAAGTGTTGTTTCCAGGCCGTGACAAGCTAGCGCAAGGCGGATTTCTCGGCTTTCAATGCCCTGGCGAGATACATGTCGCGCTTGTAGACATCGTTGTAGTAAGCCAGATCGCCTGATTCATCGGTCCACGCGGTGAAATAGGTCAAATGCACCGGCAACTTGCTCTTGAGCTGTACCGGTGTGTTTTTACGGGTCGCGATAGTCGATGCGATCTTGTTCTGCGACCAGCCCAGAATCTGGGTTGCAAGCTGGCGTGGGTTCTGCACACGCACACAGCCATGGCTGTAGGCTCGGCTGTCATTCTTGAACAGGGAGCGTTTGGGCGTGTCATGCAGGTAAATGGCATGCTTGTTCGGGAACATGAACTTCACTTCGCCCAATGCATTCTTGGGGCCGGGTTTCTGGCGAACCCCGATACCGCCGCGATAGTTCCACCAGTCCACGTCCCAGCCGGAAATCCGTTTGCCGCGACTGTTGAGTACCTCATAGCCGCGCTGTTCAAAGTAACTTGGGTTATCCCGCACGCGGCGCAGATATTCGCCCTTGATGATGGATTGTGGAACACCCCAATACGGGTTGAACTCCACCCGCTCCATCTGATCCGAGAAGAAGTAGGTCTGGTTTGACGGCTTGCCGACAATCACGCGGGTCGACCATTCGGTCTCGCCCTTGTTGATGATCTGCATTTTGTAGGCTGGTTGGTTCACGAATACATATCGCGACCCAAGGTTGCGCGGCAGCCACCGCAACCGCTCCATGTTAATGGCAAGCTGAACGGTTCGCTTGACAGCCTTCTTGCCGTTGAGGGCGTTGATGGTGCGCTTGCCGGCAATGCCGTCCGGGCTGAGGCCAACACTCCTCTGGAATGCCTTGAGGGCTTTCACGTCGGATTCAGTTACCGTCCGGGACGTGTTCTCGGCAGCCAGCACGGCGCCTTCAGATCCAAACAGTGGCGCATCACTGGCCTGATTGTCGGACAGTGCCAATTCATCTTTATTTTTCAGCAATTTCAATTGCTTGAGTCGTTCGCGCAGGATCGGCACACGGTCATCTTCAACGCCCAGCTTCAATAGCGGACCTGCCGGGACCACGATCTGTTCAATCTCGCGCTCGCCTGCTCCGAGCTTGATCAATTCGGTTTTCATGGCCGCATAAGCCGGCAGTTTGGGATGCAGGCTCATCAGCCAGTCTTGTGGCGCGGGATGATTGACCAGGGAAGCAACGGCATCCTTGGCTGCAATCTTCGGCGGCTTGAGGTCGTGGTAGCCGGAGATCTTGTTGGGTGTCACCAGACCGGACGACGCATGGCCTGAGTAGCGCAATGCCATGGCAGACAACTGCACATCGAATTTTGCCAGGGCAATGGCATCCGAAGTCAGATCGTCGATGCCACCGGCGTCTGTGAGTGACGGCAACTGGTACAGACTGGGATCAAGCCCCTCCTGATCAGCGTTTGCCAGCACCTTGAGCACAGCCCGGGCGTTTGATGACGGCTTGTTGTCCGTAACCCAAAGCGGTTCATATTCACGTTCGGAATAAGCCTTGATCAGCGCTTTAACCTGGCTTTTGGAAAGCGAAACGTCAGTTTCGTTCTGCTTCAATGCCTTGAAGATCGCCTGAGCTACCGGGTCTGGCAACTGTACGACATCCACATAGTCATTTGCATCTACAACTGTACCTGAAGCAGACGCAAAAACCGCGCCCTTCGGACGAGGCTGCTTGAGAGTCTTGTCTGCAACTGCAACCGGTTTGCCGGCCTTGTAGGAGTGGTATTTTTCACCGGTTGAAGCGGCATCCGGTCCATCATTATCCGACAGCCTTACCCGTTCGCGAAACCGTCGGGAATTGCGATACCGGACCCGGTTGTCAAAATAATCGTTGGACCGTGAAAAGAACCCGCGTGTCCGGTCAAGGAAGTTAAACGATTCCTCGTTCTCCCTTGATCTTTCCCGCCGCTTGTTGCGTTGCTGGCGTCTTGACCAGAAACTGTCGTCCGATCTTGTGCTGCTGCCGGAATTGAAATTGAACTTTTTCTGCCTTATCTGGCTTTCTGCGCTCGCAGAGACGGTCGTGACCGGCAGGGCCAGGCACGACGCCAGCAATACGGCACTCAAACGGTTCAACATCACATAAACCTCCGGTGAATCAACTGTGAGTTAAGCCACAGCCTTCCAATCTTCGCAATACGTCAACCGAGGGGACTTAATAACTTTTCTGTAACCTGGACATCATGTACGTCCGGTGACGTCAAATTACCAGTTCGAGCTGACTTTTTGTCAAACCCGGCTCCCATCATTCATATCAGATAACAACTGTGATCCCGATTGGTTCATTCACTCACCAAAGTTTGTCAAGCTTCGAGCTATTTGGTGTTCAAAAAATGAACAGGCAGCTTCCGCGCCGTTTCAAAAGGATAAAGTGTTATCCGCGTGCCTCAAGTCCCAGCTCGCGCATTTTCCTGTACAGGGTTGAACGCCCGATTCCCAGCTTGCGCGCGACTTCTGACATCTGACCACGATAGCGATTGAGGGCCAGGCGGATCATATCGGCTTCGATTTCTTCAAGTCGGCGGATATGCCCGCCTTCGGTCACAGCCGGAATGCCAATCGCAAAACCATCGGCCACCATATTGGTCGACCCGGTCGACGGAAGCGCGGTATTGTCGGTGACGGAACTCTGCCCGCCAATCATGGCATCCGCCCCGCATGCGGCAGGGGCAGCAGGTTCAGGCACAGGTGCCGGTGGCACTTCGACATCAAAACCATCGGTCAGGGCGGCAATCTGCGGGAAGTCTGCTATGTGGAGCTGATCGCCTTCACACATCACAATTGCCCTGAATACCGTGTTTTCCAGCTGACGAACGTTACCAGGCCAGGCATACGCCTTGAGCAATTCCAGCGCATTGGCGTCAATACCCTTCACCCTGCGGCCCTCTTCGGCGGCAAAACGTGTGATGAAATGTGTTACCAGCGGTGGAATGTCTTCTATGCGTTCGCGCAACGGCGGCGCCATCACCGGAAATACATTGAGGCGATAGTACAGGTCTTCGCGGAACTGGCCGTTTTTGACCATTTCGATCATGTTCCGGTTGGTTGCGGAAATCAGCCGTATATCAACCTTTACCGGTTTTCGCGAGCCGACCGGATCAACTTCACCTTCCTGAAGGGCACGCAGCAGTTTCACCTGGATGTCGAGTGGCAGTTCCGCGACTTCATCGAGGAACAGGGTTCCGCCATCTGCCTCCTGGAACTTGCCGATGTGCTTGCCGACCGCGCCGGTAAAAGCGCCTTTTTCATGGCCGAACAGAATACTTTCAACCAGGTTTTCGGGCAGCGCACCGCAGTTTACGGCCACGAATGCCTTGCCTCTGCGCTCGCTTTCGCCTTGGATGGCGCGGGCAATCATTTCCTTGCCTGATCCGCTTTCGCCTTCGATCAGGACGGGAATGTTTGAGTGAGCTGCCCGTTTGCCGAGCCGGACCACACTCGACATGGCGGGACTGGCTATGATCAGGTCATCGAACGACATTTCGCCAGATACCTTCTGGTTCAGCCGTTTAACTTCTTCGGTCAGGGCGTTGACCTTCAGAAGGTTCTGTATGGATACTTTCAGCCGCTCCGGATTGACTGGTTTGACGACAAAATCATCTGCCCCGGCACGCATGGCCTTGACCACGGTTTCAATGGAGCCCTGAGCGGTCTGCACGATGACCGGAACAGACGTGCGGTAAGCGGAAAGACGTTCCAGAAATTCCAGCCCGTCTATTTCCGGCATTACCAGGTCTAGAATAATCAGGTCAATCGGTTTGGACCGGCTTGCCTCGAGAATATCTAGGCCCTGGCCCGCTCCGTCGGCGGTAACGGTTTCAAAACCGTACCGTTTAACCAGCTCTTCGAGGATACGGCGCTGCGCCGGGTCGTCGTCAACAATCAGAATTTTATGTGCCATGCTGTCTCTTTTTATTACTCACAGCCGTCTCAAGATCAAAAGCGCACAATGAACGGGCCTGTCTGAATGTTCCCACGGGTTCACTCCATCTGCTTCATGCTGTGCACTGTGCCTGAGAGGGGTAAATGGCAGCTTAAAATTGGGCCACTTTGATACAAGTTGATGATTTTCTGGAAATCTTAGTGAAATCAGCTTGTTTGAGGCAGATTGAGCGGTCATATGTGCAGTTCACACCCTGTTTTGCCCATTCCGGCAGCTGACCTCCTGGAGTTAAAATGCGTAACCCAAAAGAGAATTTCCAAAAATCTTCACCCTCAAGTGCTGCAGAGGCCGAGCTTGGAAACCTGCCGGAATGGAATTTGGCGGACCTCTATTCAGGACCGGATGCGGTTGAGTTCAAAGCTGATATGGAAAAGGCGGCGTCCGAGGCAACGCGGTTTGCTGAAACATATCAGGGTAAGCTGGATGGCATCCTGCGCGATGGCGAAGGCGGCGATGCACTGGCCGCGGTGATCAGGGACTATGAGGCCATGTCCGACCTGTTTGGCCGCATCGGATCGTTCATGATGTTGTATTATGTGGGCGACACAACGGATGCAGACAGGCAGAAATTCTACGGCGACGTTTCCCAGAAGCTGACCGCTGTAACCACTGGGCTGGTGTTTTTTGAACTGGAATTCAATCGGCTTGACGGTGATGCGCTCGAAAGCGCAATGGACGCGTCGGTTGGGTTGGCTCATTTCCGACCATGGATTGAGGACTTGCGCAAGGAAAAGCCGTTCCAGCTGGAAGACCGGGTGGAACAGCTGTTCCATGAGAAATCCGTGACTGCGGCCGGAGCCTGGAACCGCCTGTTCGATGAAACAATGGCGGCGCTGAAGTTCGATGTTGAGGGCGAGCAACTGTCGCTCGAACCGACCCTGAACCTGATGGTCTCGAAAGACGCCGCCAAACGTAAAACCGCCGCAGAAGCACTGGCCAGGGTATTCAAGTCCAATATTTCATTGTTCACCTCGATCACCAATACACTCGCCAAGGACAAGGAAATCTCTGATCGCTGGCGTGGGTTTGACGATGTGGCCGACAGCCGCCATCTGGCAAACCGGGTAGAAGGTCCGGTGGTCGATGCCCTGGTGGAGGCGGTGCGCGGTTCGTACCCGAAACTGTCGCATCGTTACTATGCCATGAAGGCGAAGTGGCTCGGCATGGACCGGATGATGCACTGGGACCGCAATGCGCCACTGCCGGACCAGGATGACAGCAAGATCGGCTGGGACGATGCGCAGGAAACAGTCCTGAATGCCTATGCCGGATTTGCGCCCGAGATGGCGGATATCGCGCGCCGTTTCTTTGACGAACGCTGGATTGATGCACCGGTACGCCCGGGCAAGTCTTCCGGCGCGTTCGCGCATCCGACAGTGCCGTCGGCGCATCCATATGTAATGTTGAACTATCAGGGCAAGACGCGCGATGTCATGACGCTGGCGCACGAGCTCGGCCATGGAGTGCATCAGGTGCTGGCGTCAGACCAGGGTGCACTGATGGCATCCACGCCGCTGACACTGGCCGAAACGGCTTCGGTATTTGGCGAAATGCTGACCTTCCGCTCGCTGCTCAATCAGACAAGCGACCCGAAAACCCGTAAAATACTGTTGGCCGGCAAGGTTGAAGACATGCTCAACACAGTTGTGCGCCAGATTGCGTTTTATTGTTTCGAACGTGAAGTTCACCTGGCGCGCCGTGAGGGTGAGCTGACACCGGACCAACTGGGCGAATTATGGATCAAAACCCAGAACGAAGCGCTGGGAGAGGCAATCGAGTTCGGCCCCGGTTATGAAAATTTCTGGGCCTATGTCCCGCACTTCATCCATTCGCCATTTTATGTCTATGCCTATGCCTTCGGCGACTGCCTGGTGAATTCCCTGTATGCGCGATACCTGGAGGCGGAAGACGGTTTCCAGCAGAAATACTTCGAATTGCTGCGGGCAGGCGGTACCAAGCATCATTCCGAACTGCTCAAGCCATTTGGGCTGGATGCAACGGACCCGGGTTTCTGGGGCAAGGGGCTTGGAATGCTTGAAGGCTTCATTGATGAACTTGAACAAATGGAAGCCGGGTCCTGAGCCTGGACGTGAGATGAAAGATCTTTCTCCCCATTCAGCACTGAACCCGGACAAGCTGCCGAGACCGTTCTCCGTGGGGTTGTCGGCACTTGATCCGGTTGACTGGATTTTGCCGGATGTTCATCTGGCGGGCCAGTTGCGCGACAAGGTGGAGCATTTCTCAAAACGGCGCGAGGCGGTATTCCAGGCCGAGGACGACACGCTCGATGCACAGGCTGAGACGCTAGCACTGTTTCTGGACCATCTGCCTCGTACATTTCCGGAAATCTACAAGGTGTCCGGTGACAATGTGACGGCGATGCCGGCCGGCATGACCCTGAAGATTTCAGACTATGCCCATGCGCCGCTGGAGCTGGCCTGCCGGTTGGTGCAGGATGATCTGGTAATCATGCGCAAGGGCAGTGCCGGTTACCGCATTGCAGCGGCAGCGGTGTGTTTTCCCTCGACCTGGGTGCTGGCCGACAAGTTTGCAAAGCCAATTGCCGAAGTCCATGCGCCGGTGCCGGGTTTCGGACCGGGAACGCGAACGGCCAGTCTCATTGACCGTATATTCGACAACCTGAAAGAAGGTCACCCGGTGCAGAGATGTAACTGGTCCATTTATGAGGTGCCGGACCTGCATCATCCGTTCAGCCATTCCACGCATACCAGGTGGACTGACACATCGGGTGGTTTTTTTACAGGTACCTGGTTGCGCGCGGAACGCCAGACCCTGACACGGTTGCCGGCGAGCGGCGATGTGCTGTTTACAATCCAGATCGTTGTCGATCCCGTTTCACTGCTCATGACACATCCAGACAGGCGCGAAATTGCGGACCAGTTGAAGGACCATATTGAAAACCTTGACGAGGCAGAGCTTGCCTACAAGGGAATTTCCGATCACCGGGACGTGGTTCTCGCAGAACTGTCTTCGCTGGCGGAACAGGGCGAAAAGTGAACGACAAGACAGATGACAAGGACACTGAGGCCAATTCACTGACCGGCCGGTTGTCGCGGTATGCGAAGGTCGGAACCGGGGTCGGTTCCGCAGCTGCGCGCGTTGCCGCGAACCGGGCATTTTCATCTGACAAAGACCATTCGGCAGAAGCAAAACTGTTCAGGCAGGCGCTGGGATCGCTGAAGGGCCCGCTGATGAAGGTTGCGCAGTTGCTGGCAACCATTCCCGAAGCGCTGCCGGCGGAGTTTGCCGAAGAACTGGCGCAGTTACAGAACGAGGCACCGGCCATGGGATGGCCGTTCGTGCGCCGCCGCATGGCGGCGGAACTGGGGACTGACTGGCAGGAAAAATTTGCCTCGTTTGATCGTGAAGCGACCGCTGCGGCCTCGCTTGGCCAGGTGCACCGTGCCACATCACTCAGCGGTGAAGCGCTGGCCTGCAAGCTGCAATATCCTGATATGGCATCGGCTGTTGAAGCTGACCTGTCGCAGCTCAAAGTGTTGTTTGCGCTTCATCGGCAGATCAGCAAGGCTATCGACACGACTGAGATAGCCGGAGAGATCGGCGCCCGGCTGCGTGAGGAGCTCGATTATGTTCGCGAAGCAGGTCACATGCGGCTGTACACGTCTGTGCTGGCAGACCGGCCTGACATTCACGTACCCGACCTGCACGAGGGCCTGTCTACCGGCCGCCTGATCACCATGCAGTGGCTGGAAGGCCGAAAACTGCTGGAGTTCAAGGATGACGCGCAGGACGTACGCAACATGTTGTGCCGCAACATGTTTGAGGCATGGTGGCGGCCGTTCACCAGCCATGGCATCATTCATGGTGACCCGCATCTCGGAAATTACACCGCATGGTCTGATGCTGCAGGAGATCCACAAGGGCTGAACCTGCTGGATTTCGGGTGTGTGCGTGTGTTTCCGCCGTCTTTCGTGAAGGGCGTGGTGGAACTCTACAGGGGATTGCAGGCGGATGATCGTGACAGGATTGTCTCGGCGTATGATATCTGGGGTTTCAAAGGCCTCAATAATGAGCTGATTGATATTCTGAATGTGTGGGCACGCTTCATCTATGGGCCGCTTTTGACGGACAAGGTGATGGCAATTTCCGACGGATCCGGATCGGCGGCCCAATATGGCCGTCAACAGGCATTCACCGTGCACAAGGAACTGAAGGAAAAAGGCCCGGTCAGAGTGCCGCGCGAGTTTGTGTTCATGGATCGTGCGGCAATCGGACTTGGCTCTGTGTTCATTCATTTGCGGGCTGAAATGAATTTCCATCAGTTGTTCGAAAATGCACTCCAGTCCCATGAGCTCGAGACTGTGGGTGAGCGGCAGGCCAAAGCGTTGCAGACAGCCGGGGTTGCGCCTGCAATTGAGGCTGCCTGACGACGGGTCAAAGGTGCGGCGTTTAAGCCAGTGGAAATGCAGCCAGTGCTATTGCAAGTTGATTTTTCGGGATGCCTGCCCGTATTGTGGCGTTTCGTTCTTCCCAATTGTTCAATTTCAGCTTTTCAGGGGCTTTTAACAAATGTCTGAACACGACCGTTTCACTGCGGACACCCTCGATCCCACCGGTTCAACCGATCATGCGGCAACCTATCAGGGATTTGTGAAGTACTCCGTGGCGCTCTGCATTGCATGCTTCATCATCCTCACATCCTTGTGCCTGTTCGCATTCGGCCCGGTTGGATCGCTTTTCTACGGCTTTGCCGGTCTGATCATCGGGGCGATTGCGTTGATCATCGACGTGCGGATCGGTTCCGGCAACTGGTTTCTTTCCGGTGGCGTAGCGGCATTGTTTGCGCTGTTCGCCGCAATGCTGGTTTCCTGACCGGCCTGAACAGGCACCTGCGCGCATTTCAGATTGATTGGAGTAGCCCATGAAGATAGCTGTCCCACTAGAAACGGCGGCAGGCGAAAGCCGTGTTGCGGCATCTCCTGATTCCGTAAAGAATTATGTGAAGAAGGGGCTCACCGTGTGCGTCGAGCAGGGTGCCGGTGCCGGTTCCTTCATGTCTGATGAGGCGTTCAAGGCTGCAGGCGCAAAGATCGCCAAAGGCGCTGCTGTGTTAAAGGATGCAGATATTGTTCTGGCTGTGCGCCGGTTGCCTGACGCAAGTATCAAATCTCTCAAGAAGGGTGCCATTGTTGCAGCCCAGCTTGATCCGTACGGTGATCGGAAAAATCTCGACGCCATGGCCAAGCAGGGCGTGTCGGCGTTTTCGATGGAACTGGTCCCGCGCATTACCCGGGCCCAGTCGATGGATGTGTTGTCGTCACAGGCAAACCTGGCCGGCTACAAGGCGGTTATCGATGCAGCAGAACACTTCAGCCGCGCCTTTCCAATGATGATGACGGCTGCAGGCACGGTTCCTGCAGCTCGCGTGTTTGTCATGGGGGCCGGTGTGGCCGGCCTGCAGGCGATTGCAACGGCGCGGCGTCTTGGCGCTGTCGTGTCGGCGACGGACGTGCGCGCGGCCGCCGGTGAGCAGGTTGCTTCACTTGGTGCGAAATTCGTGTTCGTTGAAGGCATGGCGGATGCAGCGACGGAAGGCGGTTATGCCAAGGAGCTTTCTGCCGAGGACAAGAAGAAGCAGGCTGAACTGGTGGCCAATCACATCAAGGGCCAGGACATCGTCATCACAACGGCGCTGATCCCCGGGCGTCCTGCTCCGGTGCTGGTGACCAAGGCAATGGTTGAGAGCATGAAGGCCGGGTCGATTATCGTCGACATGGCGGTGGAGCGCGGCGGTAACTGCCCGCTGTCGAAACCCGGCAAGATTGTTGATCACAAGGGCGTTGCGATTATGGGGCACGAAAATCTGCCCGGCAAACTGGCCGGCAACGCCTCGACATTGTACGCGAAGAACCTGCAGAACTTTGTTGACCTGATCGTGTCGCCGGAAGGTGAAATGAAGCTCGACTGGGAAGATGAAATCATCACCGGCAGCGGGTTGATGCGCGATGGCGAAATTGTGCATTCGATTCTGACAGAAAAGAAGGGGAACTAGAGCAATGGCAGGAATGACCCCGGAAGAGGTGGCAGCAGCTGCAAAGGCCGCAGCCGAAGCTGCGCGAAGTGCAGCAGATAGTGCGCGGACCGCGTCTGAACAAGCGCAGGTTCTTGCCGACCAGGCACAATTGATTGCGGAAGGCGCAGGCGCGGCTGCAGGAGCTGCGACAGGCATTGATCCCTTTGTGTTTCGCCTGGCGATCTTCGTGCTGGCGATCTTCGTCGGCTATTATGTCGTGTGGCAGGTAACGCCTGCGCTGCACACGCCATTGATGTCGGTGACCAATGCAATCTCCTCGGTCATCGTGGTAGGCGCCTTGCTGGCGGTTGGTGCCGGTGCGGTGGCGTCCGGTTCAACGGCAGCCATGGTGTTTGGTTTCATTGCCCTGATTTTTGCCAGCGTTAACATATTCGGCGGCTTCCTGGTTACGCAGCGAATGCTGGCTATGTACAAGAAGAAGGAAGCCAAGTGATGTCAGCAAATATCGCGGCTCTTCTGTATCTCGTTTCCGGCGTCCTGTTCATTCTGGCGCTGCGCGGGCTTTCGCACCCTGAATCATCAAGACAGGGAAATCAATTCGGCATGATCGGCATGGCGGTTGCGGTTGTGACCACGCTGCTGCTCATGGGGGTCGGGTCAGCCACCACATGGGGCCTGATCATTCTTGCCATCGCCATTGGCGGCGGCATCGGCACCTATACGGCCAAGAATATTCCGATGACGGCAATGCCGGAACTGGTGGCGGCTTTCCACTCGCTGGTCGGTCTTGCTGCGGTGTTTGTGGCAGCAGCAGCACTTTATTCGCCGGGCGCATTCGAAATCTCCGATGCTGCAGGTCACATCGCGGCAGCTTCCCTGCTCGAAATGGCTCTGGGAGCCGGCATTGGCGCAATTACGTTTACCGGTTCGGTCATCGCATTTGGCAAGCTGTCCGGTCGCGTGTCAGGCGCACCAATCATGCTGCCGATGCGGCACATGATCAATATCGGGCTGTTTGCAGCAATCATCATTGCCATTATCTGGCTCATGGCATCCCAGTCGACAACCGCATTCTGGCTCATCGTTGTGCTGGCGCTGGTGTTCGGTGTTCTTATCATCATACCCATCGGCGGCGCCGACATGCCTGTGGTCGTGTCGATGTTGAACTCATATTCCGGCTGGGCGGCCGCGGGTATCGGCTTTACATTGGGCAATACGGCACTGATCATTACCGGCGCGCTGGTCGGCTCATCCGGTGCCATCCTGTCCTACATCATGTGTAAAGGCATGAACCGGTCCTTCATCTCCGTGATTCTTGGCGGCTTTGGCGGTGAAACCGCCGGGCCGGCAACCGGCGCCGACGGAGAGGCTAAACCGGTCAAGCAGGGCTCCGCAGAAGATGCCGGCTTCATGTTGAAGAATGCCTCTTCGGTGATCATCGTGCCGGGCTATGGCATGGCTGTGGCCCAGGCCCAGCATGCCTTGCGTGAACTGGCCGATGAGCTGAAAGCTGCGGGTGTCACGGTCAAGTATGCCATTCACCCGGTTGCCGGCCGGATGCCGGGCCACATGAACGTGCTGCTGGCCGAGGCAAACGTGCCTTACGATGAAGTGTTCGAACTGGAAGACATCAACTCGGAGTTTGCCAACACGGACATCGTCTATGTGATCGGCGCCAACGACGTGACCAATCCTGCAGCCAAGGAAGATCCGCAATCGCCGATCTTCGGGATGCCGGTTCTGGAAGTGTGGAATGCCGGTACTGTGATGTTCTCCAAGCGCTCTTTAGCATCGGGTTATGCGGGTATCGACAACTCGCTGTTCTATCGTGACAACACGTTGATGTTGCTGGGCGATGCCAAGAAAATGGTTGAGGGTATCGTTAAGGCAATGGACTAGGCCGATGCTTGAGTTTGAGCGCGATGGCGCCGAACTCTTTGCGTCGGCAGCGGAAGTGGATGTGCTCGCCCGGTTGCGGGATGAATTCGCCAGTTTTAACCTTAAAGCCGGGGGCAGATCATTTGATCTGTCCCCGCTTGTTTTGGAGTTGTTGTCACCGACCGGCGGGCTTGGACGGGTGGCTGGTAGATTGTCAGGCGGTGATGGCCGCCCGGTTCGTGTCCTGGCGTTCGACAAGACGCCGGAAACCAACTGGCACCTGGGGTGGCATCAGGACCGGGTGATTGCGGTCAAGCAGAGAAAACCGGTTTCTTGGGACGGAACCTGGACCCGGAAGGCCGGTGTGCCCCACGTTGAAGCGCCGGTTGATGTTCTGCGTTCAATGTTTTCCCTGAGGTTGCACCTGGATGATTGCCCGGCTGACAATGGGGCGCTCAAGATTGTGCCTTGTTCATGGGCGCAGGGTCGATTGACGGACACCGAGGTCAAACATGTTGCTGACACTAACAGTCCTGTAACTTGCGAGGCTGAAGCGGGTGATGTGCTGGCCATGAAGGCACTTACAATCCATGGCTCGGATGCGGCGCTAAAGCCGAGCCATCGACGCGTGCTGCATGTCGACTATTGTACGTGCGCGTTGCCAGAAGGACTTCGGTGGGCGCTTGAATTCAATCCCCTTAACACATGAAGAAAACCATGATCAGTTTCCTTGTTGTTGTTGCCTGCGTCTATCTCGCAGTGGCAGGCGGTATGTATGTGAAACAGAGAAGTTTCCAGTATTTTCCGCAGCATAGCGCAAAAACCGGGTTTGAGGATCCGGCCAAATTCGGGCTCGATGGATTTGTGGCTGCGTCGATTGCGACCGATGACGGTGAAACGCTGGTTTCGTGGCTGGCACTGCCGCCACGGCCCGATGCCCCGGTGATTTTGTATATGCATGGCAATGCCGGCACGCTGGGTGACCGGGCCGAGCGCTTCAAGGTGTTTCACCAGGAAGGTTTCGGCGTTCTTGTGCCGAGCTGGCGCGGCTATGGCGGATCGACAGGCAGCCCGACTGAAAAAGGGTTTATGGAGGACGGGCGCGCCGCCATGAAATTTCTGCAGCAAAAGGGCGTACCGGCATCCAGGGTCATCCTGTTTGGAGAGTCTCTGGGGTCCGGGGTTGCCACGCAGCTGGCAGCAAACCCGGATACCGGCCCAATGGCGGTTGTTCTTGAGGCACCTTACACGTCTGCAGCGGACGTGGCGCGAAAGCGCTACTGGTTTCTGCCGATTGAACTGCTGATGAAGGATCAGTACCGGTCAATCGACTTTGCCCCCAGGGTCACTGCGCCCGTATTCGTTTTCCACGGCACCGCTGACAGGGTTGTGCCGTACGCGCAGGGCAAGCGGCTCTACGACGCTTTCACGGGGCCAAAGGAGTTCCTGAGCATGGAAGGCAACGGTCATATCGATCCGCTGACGGAGGTCAGCTGGGGAGCGATCAAGGATTTCCTCAGAGCAAATGGTGCCGCGGCTGAGTGACTGGAGCAATCCGCTCCGGTGTACAGGGAGTTGCTACCTGCGTTGACCAAAACTCGACCTTGCGGTTCCCGAGACAGATCGTGCAACCCCGAACGCGGCGTGGTTTGCCGGAGTGGCCGTGGGTTGTGACAACGGGTGGTCATCGTCCTGATCAGGTTGGGTGTCGAATTCTTTAAAAAGGTCTGATGCAGCCCCCCGCTCTCGCAGGCTGCCGAGCCAGCTTGCAACCGGGGCAGCAACAAGAACCAACAACTGAACTGCAAAAGCAGCAATACAACCCAGTACAATCAACGTAATAAGCAGGTTGTCTAGTGGTCTATTCGGTATAGGGGGCAATTTTTTCAACCTGGCGACGGTCAACATTGCCTGCAAAGCTTGCTCATTGAGCTTCACGTAGTTCTTGTTGCTGCCAATGTGCCCAACCCAGCTTCCGCCAACCGTGGTGAACTTGTATCCCAGATCAAGATATTTTCCGTCTGTACGCTTAAGTTGTGGCACGTCCGGCAGATCAACAACCTTGACAAGAGCTTCGTTCTTGACGCTGAAAAATATAAACCGCTTCTTTTTTTTAGCGAGAGCGGTATTGCTCATGCTGCTTGCAACAAACACGAGCAAAAACAGAGGTAATATTACGCGCTTCAACATGTTCAGCTCCAGGTATGATCAGCTGTAGATAATTGGGCCTGGAAATGAAGAATGTCTTACTGCCCTCTAGGCGTAGTGCAGAGGCAAGACGGTTGTCCGCTTTATCTCTTCCATGACAAAACTGGATGATACGTCGTTCAGTTCAATCTTCGAAATGAGACGCTGGTAGAGTTCGTCATAGGCTTTCATGCTGGGTACCACTGCCTGCAGCAGGTAGTCCACATCACCGGTTGTGCGGTAAATGCCGATGATTTCCGGCAGGGAGCGAACCGCGGCGTGAAACCGCTCAAGCCAGGCGCTTGTATGGTTGTTGGTGCGCACGGAGATGAAAACTGTCAGATCAAGATTGAGTTTTTCGGGATCCAGCAGAGTAACGCGGGCACGAATGATGCCTTTGTCCTCCATTTGCCTGACCCGGTTCCAGCAGGCATTGCGCGACAGATGAACCTGCTCGGCCATGTCGTTCAGCGACAGGCCCGCATCCTGCTGGATGAGAGTGAGAATTTTCCGATCTGTCTGGTCCATTGTTTCGCCTGATCGTTTTTGTATGGGACGTTGTCCCATGATTATAACCATTATGACTAAAGATTGGGAACCCTTTCGATGCGGGGGCAATTATCCTGTCTGCAGGATTTTTCAGACAAGGAAACAGCTTCATGAAACGTACTTTGGATGCCGCGCTCTTCGACCACCCTGCCAGTGTCGGCGAAAGTTACCCGGAACATTTCATGTTTGCGTCGAGGTTTGGCCTGAAGCTGATTGGAGCGGGCCTGGCAGCGATGGTTCACGGCTTTCTGCCGTGTGCTTTTGAGAAAACCGCCAGCACAATCATAAAGGAGCTGTATCCCAAAGTTGCCAATCGCGGCGATCAGTAAAAGCAGGAGAACAGGGAATGTGCCGCTGGCTTGTGTATCGGGGTGAGCCGGTATTTCTGGATACGCTGATAACCGAGCCGCAATATTCCCTGGTGGCGCAAAGCCTCAAGGCTCATGAAGCCAAGATCGAGACCAATGGCGATGGTTTTGGCATAGGCTGGTACGGCGATATTCGCCAGCCCGGTCTGTTCCGGGAACCGTTTCCGGCCTGGAACGACGACAATCTGCGAAATCTGTGCCGGCAACTCAAATCCAGGTTTTTCTTCGCGCACGTAAGATCGTCAACAGGTACGCCAGTATCGCGCGCCAATTGCCATCCATTTGTGATGGGCAAGTGGATGTTCATGCACAATGGGCAGATTGGTGGCTACAGGCGGTTGCGGCGTGAGCTGGAGTACGCTGTTTCAGAGGATATTTACTTGTACCGTGAGGGCACCACTGACAGTGAGCTGCTGTTTTTGCTGGCCATGTCTTATGGCGGTGGCGAGGACCCAGTTCTTGGTTTCCGGCATGCGATCAGCCACGCCGAGAGCCTGATGCGTTCAAAAGGCATCAGGCAGCCGTTGAAGTTCGCAGCTGCAATTGGCGATGGTGAAACATTGCACGCATTTCGGTACTCTACCGATGGAAATGCGCCGTCCATGTACTACAAATGTGCTCCAGGCGGGTTGGTTGTCGTGTCCGAACCTTTGGACAACGACGATGCGAGTAACTGGAAACGGGTACCGGAAGCAAGTGTACTGTCGTTTTCCCCCAACCGGGCCTGTATGCCCAAGCTGGCAGATTTTGGTCCAGAGCACAGGGACGTGGCTGCCGAATAGCTGGCACGAAAAAGCCCGCGCGGCACGACACCGGGCAGGCTCAATCAAATAGTTGGGAACTTAAGGCTTACTTGCCGCGGCGGCCGGCGACGACGCCACCTTCGCGCAGGGCGCGCTTACGGGCCAGCTTGCGCGAGCGGCGAATGGCTTCAGCCTTCTCGCGTGCCTTCTTTTCAGATGGCTTTTCGAAGTGACCACGCAGCTTCATTTCACGAAAGATACCTTCGCGCTGCATCTTCTTTTTGAGCGCTTTCAGCGCCTGGTCTACATTGTTGTCGCGTACAATTACATGCACAGGCAATTACCCCGTGTTGGCGTTAAAACTGTTCAGATCAGATGCTGTCAAACATATATCACGGCTTCAAACATCGAAAACAACTGAAGCCAGAAACAAAACATGACAGCAGGACAAGCGAAAACCTGTCCCGATTGACAGGTGAGTACCAGAACAAGGAGCTTCTGTCGAGAGCAAAACACATGCATTGATCGGCAATACAGCGCTATTTCCGCAGCAGCAGGCGGGTGACGTGGCCCATCTTGCGCCCGTCACGGCTTGTTGCCTTGCCGTAGTCATGGACGACCGCGCCAGGCAGGGCGGCAAGCTCCGGACAGGCAAATATCTCATCCCCAAGGAGGTTTTCCATAACGCAGTCACAATTGCGCCTGGTGTCACCAAGCGGCCACCCGGCAACAGCGCGAATATGCTGTTCGAACTGGGAAACATGGCAGGCAGCTTCGGTCCAGTGGCCAGAATTGTGAACCCGTGGCGCGATCTCGTTTACCATCAGGCTTTCTGTTCCGCCCCGGGAGGAGACAAACAGTTCAACTGCCATAACTCCTGTATAATTTAACGATTCCAATAATGTAGAAGCAATTTCACGTGCCTGGCCAGCGGTCCGGGATTTGAGCTGAGCCGGTACTGTCGAAGAGCGCAGGACACCGTTTTCATGCAGGTTCTGCGGAATGTCGAACGAGGCAATGGTGCCGTCCAGTCCGCGCGCTGCAATGACCGAAATTTCCCGGTCAAACGGCACAAAAGCTTCCACAATGGCCGCTTGCCCGTCAATTGCCGCCCAGGCGTCCGCGAGGTTTGTGTCATCCTTGATGCGGGTCTGTCCCTTGCCGTCGTATCCGAAGCGGCGGGTTTTCAGAACGCATGGGCGGCCAATCTGGGCGACGGCTTCTTCAAGCTCTGCCAAAGTGCCCGCCGGATGAAAATCCGGCACCGCAATGCCAAGGCCGGAGACAAAGGTTTTTTCCGCGATCCGGTCCTGCGAAATCCGCAACACATCTGCGCCGGGACGGACCGGGCAATCTGTCTCGATCAGGTCACAGACGTCGACGGGAACGTTTTCCCACTCATAGGTGACAGCGTCACAGGTGCCGGCGAACGTTTTCAGAGCGGCTTCGTCGTCAAAGCCTGCCTGCGTGATTGCGTGCGCAACGGCGAAAGCGGGATTATCACCGGCTGGTGAATAAACGTGGGTCTTGAAGCCGAGCCGCGCCGCCGCCATGGCCAGCATCCGGCCAAGCTGACCGCCGCCCAGTATGCCAACGACACTACCTCTTGGAAGCGAGTCGATACCCATGGTCGGTTAACCTGCAGCCGGGACAGACGCCACTGCATTCGTTTGCGTAGCGCGCCAGGAATCCAGCTTTTCTGCCACGTTAGAGTCACTTAAAGCCAGTACGGCAGCTGCAAGAAGTGCAGCGTTTACTGCGCCTGGCTTGCCGATCGCCAGTGTGCCGACGGGAATGCCGGCCGGCATCTGGACAATTGAATGTAGCGAATCGATACCGTGCAGTGCCTTGCTTTCTATGGGCACCCCGAAAACCGGCAGCGGGGTAAGGCTGGCGGTCATGCCCGGCAGGTGTGCAGCACCTCCGGCACCGGCGATAATGACCTTGAAGCCTTCATCACGGGCATGTCTGGCAAACTCGTACAGTCGTTCAGGCGTGCGGTGGGCGGATACAATGCGTGCTTCATGGGAAATGCCAAGTGCCGCAAGCGTATCGGCGGCGTTAGTCATGATTGGCCAGTCGGACTGACTGCCCATAATGATGGCAACGTCACTTTTGCCCGTGTTAGCCATGTCTTGATGCCTTCGCGTTGGCCCGATACCTGAGTGGCTGCGCCTGCCGGGGTCCGGGAAAGCGCGCGATTATATGAATAACGCTTATCAGCGCAACGCTGATTCTGTGTATTTCAATACATTTTACCAACAAAACCCGGCATGCGGGCAACCAGGACCCGGCTTGTCATGCAATGATATCCGGCAGGAAGCCATCCTCAATCTTGGAGATGCGGTCCTTCAGGGCAAGTTTTTCCTTTTTCAGCCTGCGCAGCTGCAACTGATCGGCACTGCCGGTGGCTACCAGCGAATCAATTGCAACATCCAGGTCGCGATGGTGCTGCTTCAGTTTGTTCAACAAGGCCATTAAACTGTCCTTGCCTGGCCCATTGCTCATGTAAAGCTGCTTCCCTTTGTGTTCGTGGCAGGTTGTATTTTTCCGGGTATTAGGCGGCTTTTGCAAGGTTTCATTGTATAGCTTACAAACAATTCACCCGAAATGGGAACAAATCACATCGACTTGGCGCTTGTTGCATGTCAGACTTTCTCAATCTGTTTCACAACATGCAGGAGGTTTAATATGTCTCTTCAGTCACATTTGTCGGAGTTGAGCGCAAAACACCAGGCTTTGGAAAGTCAACTGGACAGTGCCTTGCAGCATCCTTCGATGGACAGTGTGGAAATCGCTCGAATAAAGCGCCGAAAATTGCAACTTAAAGATGAGATGCAGCGTATTGAAGGTGAGATCAGCGAGGATTAGGCAGGCAAACCGCGTGCCTGATATGCCGGCGTAGGCAGGAATAAGTTACACAAAGGTCGCTCGACAGTGAGGTTGAGCGGCCTTTTTGATGGTTTGGCGGAGGGTCCACGCATTGAAACATGTTGGTATCATTGGAGCAGGCATTATCGGTGCCTGTATTGCGCGTGAACTGGCGCTGGCAGGTTGCAAGGTCTCCGTATTTGAAGCCCATGAACCCGCATCAGGGGCGTCTTCGCGGTCTATGGGCTGGATAAACGCCAGTTTTGTGACCCGTGCCGACTATTACGAGATGCGGATTGCGGCCATTCAGGCCCACCGCAGGCTGGACGAGCAGTTCAACGGGGCTCTGGAGACGCAATGGACCGGATCTTTGAACTGGGAGGCACGCGACGACAAGCTGGATGAACTTGTTGATGAACTTGGCCGGTTCGGCCATCCGGTGAAACTGGTTGTTCGTGATGAGTTGCGCAGGCTTGAACCGGAACTGGCCGATTTGCCGCCAAAAGCGCTGTTGATGGACGGCGAGGGTACGGTAGAGGCAGGTCATGTCACTCAGGTAATGCTGCGCGCTGCTCAGGACGCCGGGGCGGTCGTTCTGGCCGGTGTGCCGGTGTCGGCTATTGAACAGGACGACAGAGCCGGACATGTCATCATCAGCCCGGCAGGTCGTATCCACGTGGATGATGTGGTCATTGCAGCCGGGGTCATGACAGGTGAACTGGCTGAAAAGTGTGGCCAGACACTGCCAATGAAAAATGAACCGGGAGTATTGATCGAGACGAATGCGCTGCCGTTCCGTTTGCAGCACACGATCTGGTCACCCGATGTGCATTTCAAGCAATTGCCGGACGGACGGGCGATCTGCGGCAACCTGTTTTCAGGAGCGCTGGGAGATGATGCGGTGGAAGATGTGGCGGACCGCATGCTTGAGCGGATGAAACAGCGCCTGCCAAACGCCGCTGCCGGGTTGAAGATCGAAAAGATCCGGCACGGGGTGCGGCCTATGCCAGTGGACAGCTATCCGGCTATCGGCAGGATGGACAACAATGCCTATGTCTGCGTCATGCACTCCGGCGTCACACTGGGCCCGCTGGTCGGAGAGCTTGTTGCCAGCGAAATCGCAACAGGTGCCGACATTGATATGCTGATGCCTTTCCGGCCGGGTCGCTTCAACAGTTAGAGGGCAGAACCCCGGTTCCTCTGGCATGGTGCCTGACCGGTTGATATTTGGCGATTGACGGTCTGCGAACACCTGATAGGCTCAAGCTTGTCATTAACAATTGAAAGGAGGTGATCCTATGTCGAGTGAGATCAGAACTGTTGTTGGGGTAATCTGGACACAGGCATCTCGCAGTGGAGCAACCTCCAAGGTCTGATGGTCTGTGTTGGGAGCCGGTAATTTGCCGGTTTTCCCGGATTTGCCCTAGACGGCATGTCTCACGAAGGGCTCGCGCGAATATTCGCTGCGGGCCCTTTTTGTATGCGATGGCTGGAGCATGCGACCAGGCGCATTGACAGCGATCAGGTATATGAAAAACGGCTCCGGAAGGGGAATCCGGAGCCGTCTGTCTAGCCATGGCCACCGGGGGGCGTAGAGGGGGGCGTTTAACGGTGACGGGGCGATAGTTGAACTTGCCGGTTGTTAGCGACCACCGCGAAGTTCGTGCGGCTGAAATACGTGGCCGCCACCGAAGTTTGTCTTCTTGGTCGTATTGCTGCGGACCGGAGTGATGGTTGCACCGAAGTCCTGCTTGGCGTCCACGTTGGCAGCGACGGTGACAGATTTTGTGGGACCGTCTGTGTGAATGGTGTCTGCAAGCGCAGGAGCGGCAAAGATGGTCAGGGCGGAGAGTGCGACAGCGATGTTTTTCATTGTTCTTGTCCTTGTTGTTATGTGGGAACCAATTCCTGAGAGGCTCCGTTTCGTTGAACAAAAGATGGCGCTGTTTGACGACAATATCCAATCAAGTCGCTACACGGGTCAGTCAGAAAAATTACTCATAAGCGAAAGCCACTTAACCGGCGGCATGTGAAGAATTGCACATGGTCGATCACGCGATGTGTGAACGCACATCACGGCAGTGTTATTATTGGCTGCTGATGACGCCCCGATTTCTTCCATGTAGGATGCCGGACAAACGGAGCCGGCAAGGTGTGCAATGGTTCAAGGTGTTCCCCGGGCGCGCCGGTGCGTGTGATGATCCTGCATTGACGTTTTCGTGCTTTATCGGCAGCCTGTCCTGGAGTGCGGACGAATACCGGCAGCGTGATTCTCTGAACCTTTTGGAAACCAATCGCGCGGACAATACGAACGGACGGTATTCGAAATGACATCAGTGCTGAATGCAAAGGTCATGCGTTAGGGCCGGTACGTGATGTCGCTCAACCATCGATGAGTCAGTAGTGAGTTTGTGTAACCGGCACGCCGTTGATCCGGCGGGCCACGACTCGCGCGAACGCATCTATAATCGGATGCGCGGGACGGCGTTCGAATAGTCAGTCAGGTGTGAGCAGTTGCCAGTCATCAAGATTACAGAAGCAGGAGTTGCGAGGATCGAACCTCCCAAGAACGATCGTGTGGACTACTGGGACAAGGCCCAGCCCGGCTTTGGCTTGCGGGTGACCAGCACCGGTCACCGGAGCTGGCAGATCATGTACCGCACCGGCGGCAAGCGTAAGCGGTTGTCGCTTGGCGACTGGCCGGCGCTGCCGTTGAAGCTGGCGCGTGAAGCAGCGGGGCAGGCGCTCAAGCAGGTTGCCGAGGGCCACGACCCGTCACGGCAACGCACCGCGGTTACCGGCGGTGCTGTGACTGTCGAGCATCTTGCCAAGAGTTATCTCGAACGCCATGCGCGACGGAACAAGAAAAGCTGGCAGGCAGACGAAGGCATGATCCGCCGCGAGATCATTCCGGCATGGGGACGCAGAGGTGCCGGCGGCATTGCTCGCCGCGATGTCATCGAGATTGTGGAAAGCGTCGCAGCGCGCGGTCACCCCTATGCGGCCAACCGCCTGCTGGCGCTGATCCGGAAAATGTTTGCCTGGGGATGCGAGGTCGATCTGGTCGACAGCAATCCGGGAAGGGGTGTCTCCGCACCGCATCGAGAGACAGCCCGGGAGCGATTTCTGAACGACAGCGAGATTGCAGATTTGTGGTCGGCATGGACACAACAGGGCTGGCCGTTCGGTGCCCTGTTCAAGTTGCTTCTGCTCACCGGACAGAGCCGCAGTGACATTGCATCGATGCGCCTTGAAGACATTCAATTCCAGTCAAGAGTGTGGGTGCCGCCTGGCGCGCGTAGCCATGGTGGTCACAACCATGAGTTGCCGTTGTCTGATTTCGCGCTGGAGTTGCTGGCGGCGCTGCCGCGCTCGAAAAGCGGCCTGGTGTTTCCGGCAGGGCCGCGGGCAACCAGACCTGTTACCGGTTACTCAAACGCCGTCGCGAAATCGCGAAGGTTGTCCGGAGTGGAGAGCTGGCAACTTCGTGACCTGCGCCGGACGGCAGCTGTAGGCATGGTGCGGCTGGGGGCTGCGCCCGAATTGCTGGACCGGGTGTTGAACGTTCGCTCGGGTGCTGCCGGCGGTGTGCGAGGCATCTACCAGCTGGCAGCGGAGATGGACGAAAAGCGTAATCTGCTGAACGGCTGGGCAGAGCAGGTGAGGCAGTTGGCCGGTACCCGATCGGACCTCTGAACAACTGGAACCCGAGATGGAACCCTCGACTCAAAGAATATCTAGCAAGTGCAAGTAACTAATATATTTTTACATAAATGGCACGTGATTTATAATCACATGCCGCATATGAAAATCAACGGCTGCCACATTAGGCCTTGTTTGCCATGTCGCGCAGTTTGAATTTCTGAATTTTGCCGGTAGAGGTTTTGGGCAACTCAGTGAAGACGACATGGCGAGGGACCTTGAACCGGGCCATGTGCTGTCGGCAGAACTCGATGATGTCTTCGCTGCTGGCGGACTGACCGGGCTTCAGTTCGATGAAGGCACACGGTGTCTCCCCCCACTTGTCATCGGTTTTCGCAACGACCGCACACGCGGCAACGGCGGAGTGTTTGTAAAGTGCATCCTCGACCTCGATCGATGAGATGTTCTCGCCACCCGAGATGATGATGTCCTTCGATCTGTCCTTAAGCTGTATGTATCCGTCTGCGTGCAGGACACCGAGATCACCGGTATGGAACCAGCCGCCGCGAAAGGCTTCGTCGGACGCTGCCTGATTTTTCAGGTAACCCTTCATGACCACATTGCCACGCATCATCACCTCGCCCAGGGTCTCGCCGTCAGCCGGTACGCGGGCCATGGTTTCAGGGTCCATCACAGTAAGATCATCGAGCGCTGCATAGGGCACTCCCTGGCGTGCTTTCTTGGCCGCGCGCTCGGCAGCAGGCAACTCGTCCCAGGCTGATGACCAGTCGTTGACGACGGCCGGTCCGTAGCTTTCTGTGAGCCCGTAAAGGTGGGTGACATTGAAGCCGGCCTCGGCCATCGCAGCAAGCGTTGCTTCGGGTGGCGGTGCTGCCGCTGTGAAGAATTCAACCACGTGATGGAGGTCGCGCTTGTCCTCTTCCGGCGCACCAAGGATGGTCGACATGACGATCGGCGCACCGCACAGATGAGTGACGCGATGGTCGGCGAGTGCGTCCCAGATTGCCTTGGCGCGAACCTGGCGCAGGCATATGTGAGTGCCGCCGATCACCGACATGGTCCATGGGAAGCACCAGCCGTTACAGTGGAACATGGGCAGCGTCCACAGGTAGACGGGGTGCTTGGCCATGGACGCGGTGATGGCATTTCCCTGGCCCAGCAGGTAGGCGCCGCGGTGATGATAGACCACGCCCTTCGGGTTGCCGGTGGTGCCGGAAGTGTAGTTGAGCGAGATGGCATCCCACTCATCATCGGGTCCTTTCCAGTCATAGTTTTCATCACCGTCGGCAATGAAAGCTTCGTACTCGATGGCTCCGATCATCGGCCCGGACTGAGCGAACTCGGGGTCGTCATAGTCGATGACGAATGGCTTCTCGCCATCGATCATGGTGAGCGCTTCAGCCACCAGCGAAGAGAATTCACGGTCCACGATCAGCACTTTGGTTTCAGCGTGCGACAGCGTGAACGCAATGATCCTGGCATCCAGCCGGGTGTTCATGGTGTTCAGAACACCACCGCACATGGGCACACCATAGTGGGCTTCCAGCATGGGTGGGGTGTTCGCCAGCATGACCGAAACAGTGTCGCCTTTGGTGATACCTCTGGCCGCCAGTGCCGAGGCCAGCTTGCGGGAGCGTGCATAAAACCGGGTGTAGGTGAAGCTCTGATTGCCATGAACAATTGCAGGATGATCAGGGTATACCCTGGCCGAGCGGGCCAGAAAGCTGGTCGGGGTAAGGGGCTGATAGTTGGCTTCGGTTTTGGCTAGGCCGGTGTCATATGGGCTGGTCATGGCTGTGTCGGATCCTGAAAGCGGCGTGGGCGTTGTCGAGTGATAAGGCTATCTAGCGTGAAGCAGGCCTGGGTGCAATTCAACAGCAGCCGACTGGCAACGCCAACGTGGGCAGTTGTGGAAACCCCTGACACACCAAAGCCGGGAAAACCCTGCCTTAACCGGCGCCGCGAAACCGGGGAATTTCCGTTTCCGCAGCACTTTCGCCCGGCTGGAACCTCAGTCTTTTTAACTGAAACAGAGGCGTTTGATGATGCCTTGTCAGGCCGTTCAGGTAGGTTTGTGTCTCGAACAAATGCGGGTGTGATCTTACCGTTCAGGATATGCGGTACCGGTGTCTCAAGAGCGGATATTGATAACATCCAGACCTGTTTGGCTTCAGCAAAAGGAAATAAAATGCAGCGACGCCTGGTGGGCTTTACAACAATGCCGGCGTGACGGATTGCTCCAGGGAGGCCAGTTTTCCAGAACTCCCGACAGTGTTACGCGATGCTTCATGTCTTCTCTAACTGTGGAGCGGACGGTACCTTGCGAAGAGTGCTGGCAAGCTGCCGTGTGCCCCGATGCAGGCTGGACAGGGAGCCTGACGCATCAGGGAGGCCAGCCCGGCTAAACCGGCTCAGCGGCGCTTTGTGGTCGTGCAGGACCAGGTTTGATGCCGTGGCAATATGCCAAACCCTCTCAAATTCCCACACAAAAACGAGCATTCTCGTGCTGTTCAGCGGTATGGATACCCGTATTCTTTCCCCGACGGCGCCACAGAGCTCATACAAAAGGTGAACATCAGGCCCGTACTGGCCAAAAATGCTGCCAGCTATGCTATTTGATCGCCGGCCTACGCCTATTTGGTGTCTTGCAACCGGGACTGGTTTGGCCACAATGCTCGAAAACAAACGCGAAATGCAGGGAATGCCGATAACATGAAGAGCAGCTATCACGATATTTATGCCGGGTGGAAATCCGATCCGGAAGGGTTTTGGGCAGATGCCGCCGGCGAGATTGACTGGATCAAACCCTGGGACAAGGTTTTCGACAAGGTTGATGGGCTGGACCGCTGGTTTGTAGGCGCTGAGTGCAATACCTGCTGGAACTGCGTCGACAGGCACGTACAGGCCGGTCGGGGCGATCAGGCAGCGATTATCTATGATAGTCCCATTACAGGTGCCAAGCGCACTTATACCTATGCCCAGCTGCAGGATGAGGTGGCGTGCTTTGCCCAGGTGTTGTCTGACAAGGGAGCCGCGCGTGGCGACCGGGTCATTGTCTACATGCCCATGGTGCCGGAAGCTGCTATCGCCATGCTGGCATGTGCCCGGATCGGGGCTGTTCATTCGGTGGTTTTTGGTGGATTCGCCGCTGCAGAGCTCGCTACACGTATCAATGACTGTGATCCAAAGCTTATTGTATCATCTTCGTGTGGTATTGAGCCGGGAAGGGTGATTGCCTACAAACCGCTGCTGGATGAGGCAATCAAGCTGGCGACGTCAAAACCGGCCGGTACGATCGTGTTGCAACGCGATCAGGTTGCGGCGGACATGCAGGCCGGTTACGACCATGACTGGCAGGTCGAGGTTGACGCGGTGCGGGCTGCCGGGCGCCGGGCTGATTGTGTGTCTGTCGAGGCGACCGATCCGCTGTACATTCTATATACGTCCGGTACGACGGGGCAGCCCAAGGGCGTCGTGCGCGACAATGGCGGCCATATGGTGGCGCTGAAATGGTCGATGTCTGCCATGTATGGGGTAAAGCCGGGTGAGGTTTACTGGGCAGCGTCGGATGTTGGATGGGTGGTTGGCCATTCCTACATCGTGTATGCGCCCCTGCTGCATGGCTGCACGACAATCCTGTTTGAGGGAAAACCGGTCGGCACACCTGACGCGGGCACCTTCTGGCGGGTCATTTCCGAACACAAGGCAGTTTGCCTGTTTACCGCACCGACGGCGTTCCGGGCCATCAAGAAGGAAGATCCCAAGGGCGAGTTCATCGGTAAATACGACCTGTCGCATTTCCGCACGCTGTTTCTGGCCGGCGAACGCGCCGACCCGGATACAATTGAATGGGCACAGCAGGTATTGCAGGTGCCGGTTATCGACCACTGGTGGCAGACGGAAACCGGATGGACCATTGCCGGCAATCCGGTTGGGCTTGGCACTTTGCCTGTCAAACTGGGCTCACCCGCAGTGCCGATGCCTGGTTATGACATTCAGGTGCTCGATGAAGCGGGTCATGAAATGGCGCGTGGAGAGTTGGGTGCCGTATGTGTAAAGCTGCCCTTGCCACCGTCCTGCCTGCCGACCTTGTGGAACGCGGATGCGCGGTTTCGAGACAGCTATCTCACGGCCTTTCCCGGTTATTACGAGACCTCGGATGCAGGCTTCATGGATGAAGACGGCTACCTGTATATCATGGCGCGTACCGACGATATCATCAACGTGGCCGGTCACCGGTTGTCCACCGGCGGCATGGAAGAGGTGCTTTCCTCCCACCCGGATGTCGCAGAATGTGCAGTCGTCGGCGTTGCAGACAAGCTGAAAGGCCAGTTGCCCATTGGATTTGTCGTGCTGAAGTCAGGTGTCAACAAGGCACCGGAAGAGGTCGAGGCAGAGTGCGTCAAACTGGTGCGTGACAAGATCGGTGCGGTGGCGGCATTACGCACCGTGATGGTGGTGGCGCGATTGCCCAAGACACGTTCCGGCAAAATATTGCGAGGCACTGTGCGCTCAATCGCCGACGGGACCGATTGGAAAATGCCGGCTACCATCGATGACCCGGCCGTGCTGGATGAACTGACCCAGGTCATGACAGCCAGAAACGTTGGAAGCCTTTGATAAATATAGATTATATTCGAACAATGGCGCGCTACAATGCGTGGCAGAACCAATCCGTCTTTGATGCCGCGGACACGCTGGACGATGAAGCCCGCAACATGGATCGAGGCGCGTTTTTCAAATCCATTCGCGGCACTTTAAGCCATCTGTTGTGGGGCGATCAGATCTGGATGCACAGGTTTTCCGGCGGTCCGGCGCCTGCTGTTTCCTCGATCGAAGCCTCAGCGGACATGACCGGCGACTGGGTTGAATTGAGGCGACAGCGCTCCGCGATGGATCAGGTAATTTCGACCTGGGCACAAAGCCTGGATCCGGAATGGCTGAAAGATGATCTCACCTGGTTTTCAGGTGCCGCAAAACGCGAAGTGAGCAAGCCGACGGGCTTTCTGGTAATGCATTTTTTCAATCACCAGACCCATCATCGAGGCCAGGTTCATGCCATGCTGACTGCGGCGGGGGCCAAACCGGATGATACTGACCTGTTCTTTATGACTATGTTGCACGAAAAGATCTAATTGTTGACTTTCTATAGGCTGCAATATTTGATTTTTTCAGTATAACGTTTGATTCTCAGACATTTAATGAAATATATTCACGTCACAGAAACAGTGTTGGACTACTGAACGCAAACTGGTCGCCAGATTACCTCTTCATTAAGACAAGATGGATTAGTGTGACCTAAGGTCATATCTCGCGGACAACTTTCTTGAAATGATTGAACAACGCAGTAATACAAACCTGATCGGTATCATGTGTGTGCTTGGCGGGACTTTTGCTCTTGGCATCCAGGATATGATCATCAAGCTGGTGTCGGGGACCTATCCCCTGCACGAGATTGGCTTTGTGCGTTCTGTTTTCGCCATTCTGCTGACGTGCGTGTTCCTGAAAATGGAAGGCGGATTCAGGCAACTAAGGTCCAGCCGCCCCGGAACCCATCTGGCGCGCGGGGTATTGTTGATCTGTGCGAATATGGCCTATTTTCTGGGACTTGCGTCGATGCCGCTTGGTGACGCTGCTGCCATCTTCTTTTCCGCCCCATTGATCATAACTCTGCTTGCCATTCCATTTCTGGGAGAAAAAATCGGCCTGCAGCGCTGGCTGGCAGTGCTGGTGGGCATGATCGGCGTTGTCATCATGCTGCGCCCGGGAACCGATGCGATACGGCTGGTTGGGCTTCTGCCCCTGTTTGCTGCTGTGTGTTACGCCTCCATCCAGATCCTGGCGCGCAAGCTGGGCGCTGTGGAAAATGCATCTGTCATGGCGTTTTACGTGCAGGTCTGCTTCATCGTTTTTTCAATCGGTTTCGGCATGGTGTTCGGTTCCGGCTGGATGTCGACCGGTGACAATGCGACCCTGGACTTTCTGTTCAGGGCCTGGAGTGTGCCGGATGCATTCGGTTTTGCGATGATGGCTGCATGCGGGCTGCTGGTTGGTATTGGCGGTTACCTGCTGTCGCACGCCTACCGGATCGCGCAGGTTCGCACAGTGGCGCCGTTTGAATACGCCGGTCTGCCGTTTGCCGTACTGCTGGGCTTTGTTGTGTGGGGCGACCTGCCGGACAGACTGAGCATCATCGGTATTCTGTTTATTGCGCTATCAGGCCTGTATGTATTTTACAGGGAAAACCTGATGCGCAAACAAGCCATGGTGAAAGAGCCGGTTCTGCGCGACTAGAGCAACTTTGAAAACGATCAGCCTGGTATGATTGTGCTGAAAAAGACGAACACGCTGCTCAACGCCCGTTGAACAGCTCCGCAGGCAAGAAACCTATTCTTCTGCCGGTGTTTCCGTTTTCAGGTCTTTCAGCTTGGCGAACACTGAATCAGCGTCCACATCAGCTTCTTCTTCGACCTGTGGTTCGGCTTCTTCCGGCTTGAAGTCCTTGAAGGCTTCATCGACGTTTGGTGCGGCGTCTGTTTCTTCAGCCTGCTCTGCCGGGGTGTCGGCAATCGCGTAAGGCGGCGGCACGGTTTCTTCAGCCGGTATGAGAGTGCGGTCCGGAAGCTTCCCACCGGCCTTTTCGACACGCTTGGCGGCCTTGCGCACGGCAAGATCCAGTTCGAGCTGTGAGCAAAGTCCCAGTGTCACCGGATCGACCGGTTTGAGGTTCTGACTGTTCCAGTGAGTGCGGTCACGAATAGCATTTATGGTGGTCTTGGTGGTGCCGACCAGCTTCATGACCTGGCTGTCAACCAGTTCAGGGTGATAACGCAGCAACCAGCTGATTGCATCCGGCCGATCCTGGCGCCGCGACACCGGCGTATATTTTGGTCCCTTGCGCTTGGCTGCAACGGGCACGACGATTTTGGATTTGGCCAGTTGCAGTTTGTGGCTGGAATCCTTTTCGCCGGCTTCGATTTCATCACGGGTGATCTGGTTGGCGGCAATCGGGTCCATGCCTTTAATGCCAACCGCGACTTCACCATCTGCGATGCCCTTTACTTCCAGGGTGTGCAGTTTGCAGAAATCGCCAATCTGGCTGAATGTCAGCGCAGTGTTGTCGACCAGCCAGACGGCAGTGGCTTTCGGCATCAATGGTGTGTCGGACATAAGTGCTCTCCTTCAGAACCTGAGCGGTGGTTCTGCTGATCCAGTGGGATCAATGCTGCTTGGGATGGCTGCTATATAAAGCCGATGGAAACTTTACGCAATTGCTGATTTGCTGCCGCTCACAGAATATAACTCAGATCGCTTTCCTCACCAGCCGCGCGTTTTGCGTAGTGTTCTTCGAAATTCAGCATGTCCATGAGCCCGGTTCCCTGCCTGAACCCGGTGAAAGCCTTGGTCTCATTGGCCATGATGTTCTGGGCGCCGTGCACCAGCACCGATAGTTCATCCTCGGTTCCGCACACAATTCCGTCGGCATCCGCAAAGACGATATCGCCCGGATTGACGACAATACCACCGCATGAGACGGCAATACCGACATCGCCAATTGTCTGAATTGTACCGGCAACGGGATGCACTGCGCGGGCATAGACCGGCAGGTCGATATCCTGCATGGCGGCTGAATCGCGCACCATGCCGTCCACGATGATACCGCCCAGCTTCCTGCGATGGGCTTCCAGCGCAAACATCTCACCGGCCAGTGCGAGGTGACCCCCACGCCCGTCAATGACCAGCACGTCGCCGGCCTCGGCATCCGCCAGAACCCGCATAACGGTCAGAAAGTCATTGCGGCACGACGCCGTCCGTGCGCGCCCGATAAGCTTGCGGCCCGGATTTATGCGTTTGATGCCTGCATCCATGGCGCGAATATACTTGTTGATGTCGGCAAGCATGGATGTTTCGAGCTCGGTGAGCTGGTCCAGAAGATCAGTCATAATGTCTACCTTGATGTAATTGCCCCGGCGCGCGGCCGGGGCGTTTTCTTGTCCTGCAGTTACCCGGAAATCGCGAGCCTAGACCATCGCAAAGACGCGCGCGGGACCACCGGTGCCGCCACGGTGCTTGGGTGCGCCGACGACAAGCGTTGCGCCCTTTGCAGGCACGGCGTCGAGATTTGCGAGGTTTTCAATGCCCCAGCGGCTTGTCGGCAGCCAGGCATAGTGGGTGGCGAAGTCGGCAGACTGGCCGTAATCGAGCGACAGCGTATCGACAGCCATGCCGACAGCGCCGGTCTCCAGCAGCATTTTGGTTGCTTCGATGTGAAAGCCCGGGAAATGCATTTTCTTTTCAGCATCTGCACCGCGGAACTTTTCGGTTCCGACATGGTCTGCCCAGCCGGAGTTCATGGCAATGCAGGCCTTGTCGGGAATGGGGCCATTGGCGGCAATCCAGGCTTTCACGTCATCGGGAGTGACCTGATAATCCGCGTTGTCCGCCGCTTTCGCCTTCACATCGATGACGCACAGCGGGCAGATAAGGTTGGCAACCGGTATCTCTGCAACCGACTGGCCGTCTTCGGTAAAGTGCAGGGGCGCATCCACATGGGTGCCGGAGTGTTCATTTACGCGCAGTTCGAACAGGTTGAATCCATTGTCCTTGAACTTGAATTTCTGCTCCTTGAAGAATTGCTGCTCGCCAAAATAGGTCGGGAAATCCTCGTACAGCTCATGTGTCATATCCTCGACTTTTTCATGCCCGGCCGCCAGAGCCGGTGCCGACATGGGGGCCGTTACAGCAGCAGCCGCAACACCCGCAGCGGCAGTTTGAAACAACGCACGCCGCGACAACATCTGCGCCTTTACACTTTCCATTACACATGCATCACACATTTGAATTCCTCCTCACTGGTCAACCCATAAATCCCGGGTCCAGGACCCGGAAACCGGCAGCTTAACAGCAGTTGCGGCAGAGGCCAGTCGTTTTGGCGTGAACAGTGACGGATCTCACACTTCCAGAACAATCTTGCCGATATGGGCCGATGTTTCCATCAGTTCATGGGCCTGGTCGGCCTGAGCCAGCGGAAAGGTCTTGAATAATTGCGGTTTGACTTTGCCGGCGTTGATCAACGGCCAGACGGTTTTCTTCAGGGCACCGGCAATGGCGGCCTTGTCGGCGGTCGGGCGAATACGCAAGGTGGAGCCGGTCAGTGTCAGGCGCTTGAGCATGACCATCATGAAATCAACTTCTGCCTTTGAACCGTTGAGATAGGCAATGTTGACAATACGGCCGTCGCGCGCTGCTGCCCTGATATTGCGCTGAATGTAATCGCCACCGACCATGTCGAGTATGACGTCGATGCCCTTCTTGCCGGTCGCCTGTTTCAGCACCTCCACGAAATCCTCTTCGCGATAGTTGATGGCGCGTTCTGCCCCCAGGCTTTCACAGGCTGCGCACTTGTCTGCAGATCCCGCTGTTGTGTAGACGGTTGACCCAAGTTGGGACGCGATCTGGATGGCAGTTGTGCCAATACCGGACGAACCGCCGTGCACGAGCAGGCTTTCACCCGGTTTCAGGGCGCCGCGTTCAAACACATTGGTCCACACGGTGAAGAACGTTTCCGGCACGCCGGCTGCTTCTGCCATGGTGAGACCGTCAGGAACCGGAAGGGCGTTGGTCTCATGGACAGTACAGTATTCGGCATATCCACCACCGGGCACCAGTGCGCAGACCTTGTCGCCGGGGTTCCAAACAGAAGCGCCTTCGCCCAGCGCGACAACTTCGCCGGAAATTTCCAGCCCGGGGATCTCCGATGCACCGGGCGGCGGCGGGTAGGCGCCTTTTCGCTGGAGCACATCGGGGCGGTTCACGCCGGCTGCCGCAACCTTGATCAATACCTCGCCGGCTCCCGGGGCCGGGGTGGCCAATGTGGCCGGTTTGAGCACTTCCGGGCCACCTGGGGTGGATATTTCAATCGCGGTCATCGAAGATGGAATACTGGTCACAGGTGCGTGCCCCATATGCAAAGGTTGTCAGGAAAATACCGGTTGGGCATTATGAGACAACTAGTACTGGTGCAATCAGGCGGTTGCAAGCGGAGGTCATTGCCATGGACGAAGAAATCATCAAGCCGAAAAAGCCCGGCCCTGCTGTTGGTGAAGACCTATCGGAGCTGTCTGTCGAGGAATTGCAGGCCCGTGTGGTTGAGTTCGAGGACGAAATTGTGCGCCTGAAAGCCGAAATTGACGGAAAAGAGTCGTCAAAGGTTGCTGCAGACTCGTTTTTCAAGTTGTAAACCCGCCGTGCAGGTCAATTTTATTTTCGGACTAAGTCACTGAACTGAATCAGTTATCCGAAAAGTAACCTGAATGAATTGATTCAATATTGTTCAAAATGAATCATGTTAACCTTTTGGTAAGGATCTGCGGTGCATATTCATTAACGTAGTCCTTAGGGATTACCCGAGTGGTTTTCCACTCTGTTTGACGCCTCCCTGTTAGACTTTATGAGCCACGATTAGTTCGTGGCTCTTTTTTTTGGCACCGGACTTGCTTGAAAGGTGGTCAGGCCGTGCTCCGTGGTTCATATTGATGCATCGGAGTTTGCCGGCTGTTTAGAGGCCCAGGATTTTCGAGGTTTTTTTTATGGTCACCGGTGATAGTTTCGAGCGTATCATGCCAGTAGATTTTCTTTCACGCTTTACAGCATCCAAACAGTTCCAGGAGGTTTTTCAGGAAGGCATGAGCCTGATTGAGGAGACCGCAAATTACCTGGATGGTCCGGGCAGGCAGGATGTCCGCGAACTCGACAAGCAGGGATCCGTTACCTATGCAAGTCAGTCCATGCGCCTGACCACGCGCCTTATGCAACTGGCGTCATGGCTGTTGCTGCAGCGCGCGGTCAGTTCCGGCGAAATCACCCGGGACGATGCAGATCATGAAAAGAGCCGTATTTCGCTGGACGAAATCGGGGAAGGGCAACCACTCGCCGGTGCAGATGTCCTGCCGGGCGCTCTTAAAGGGCTTGTCAGCCGGTCTCTGCGCCTGCATGAGCGCATTGTGACGCTTGATGTGATGATTGCCGAGCGTGATGAAACTCTGCTCGGTGGTGAAGCCGCAAATGAAGTGAACACACACCTTGATCAGCTGCAGAAAGCGTTCAACGCGCGCCGCAGCTAGGGGCGGGGCTCCAGGGCCGCGCAACCAGCCTCGAACGACATTATTCAATTACTGTAGAGCGCATACGCCAAAAGCCCGGCTGCATGGCAGCCGGGCTTTTCCAATCTTGCGACTGAAATGACCTGTAGATTATTTCTTGAGGAAACCGAACTTCTCATTGAAGCGGCTGACGCGGCCACCACGGTCAACAAGGTTCTGGTTGCCGCCGGTCCAGGCCGGGTGAGTGGCGGGGTCGATGTCCAGCTGAAGGGTGTCGCCTTCCTTGCCCCAGGTCGAACGGGTCTGGAAAGTTGAGCCATCAGTATTGGTCACTGTGATCATGTGATAGTCAGGGTGAATGTCTTTTTTCATCGAAGGTATCTTTCAAACAAACCGGCGCGCCCGATCCGATAACCGGTGTTGGCGACAACCTGGAAAAAACTGAAATCCGGCGTGGTCTATACAGGAGCCGGGCCTTCAGTGCAACCACCAGCGGCGCTGGCCAACACCTGAATATGAATTGTCAAGGTTCGCTGAGGTGTGGTACCCGGCCACGTCTACGCCAGCTTGTTGTGCCGGGCCTGTCATGGTCAGATCACCGCGAAACTGGTTTGGCGTACGAACAAAGCCATGAAGCTGGCCCATTCTAATGAGACAGGACAACTTTATGGGTTCAACTGAAGCCATGTTGTTATAGTGTGGCGCGCATGTATGCGGACTTGAGGATGGAAGACGTTGACAGTTGATACGGGCCGGGTCGGGCCACAGGATATTCAGTCAGGTACCGGTGTGTCAGATGCCGTGGAAGCCAAACCGGCAGTTGAAACCGATGAGCCCGGCAGACGCCCGAAAGCTGCAAGCCTCAAACCATTGTCACGACTGCTGCCGTTCCTGTTTAGGTACCGGCCCCAGATCGGTTTTGCCGTCTTGTTTCTCATCATGGCCGCTGCTTCGACACTGGTTGTGCCCGTTGCTGTGCGCCGGGTCATCGACAACGGGTTTTCCGGCGAGAATGCGGGCTTTGTCGATCAGTACTTCTCGGTCATGCTGCTTGTCGTGGCAGTGTTGGCGATATCTTCAGCCGGCCGCTACTACTGTGTTACCTGGATCGGCGAGCGGGTTGTGGCGGACCTGCGGGATTCGGTGTTCTCGCATCTGCTGAAACTGTCGCCGTCGTTTTATGATACTGCCCAATCGGGCGAGGTGCTGGCACGCCTGACGGCTGACACGACACAGGTGAAAAATGTGTTCGGGTCGACGGTTTCTGTTGCCCTGCGCAACATCGTCATGCTGATCGGTGCAATTGCGATGCTGATGGCCACCAGCCTGAAACTGTCCGGTATGGTGTTGTTGGTGATTCCGCTGATTGTGCTGCCCATGGTGTTTTTCGGGCGCAAGGTGCGCAAACTGTCGCGCCATGCCCAGGACACGCTTGCCAGTTCGGCAGCATTGGCCCAGGAATCCCTGTACTCGGTGCAGGCCGTACAGGCATTCGGCCAGGAACCGAGAATTGGCAAAACCTTCAATGCGGCAACCCATGAGGCATTTGCTGCAGCTGCCGCACGCGCCAGGGGACGGGCGTTTCTGACGGCGGCCATAATCTTCCTGGCCTTCGGGGCCATCATCGGGATCTTGTGGTATGGCGCCCAGGAGGTGCTTGCCGGTGAAATGACGCCGGGTACGCTGGGACAGTTTCTGCTTTATGCAGCTTTTGCTGCCGGTGCCATGGGGTCGCTTTCGGAAGTGTGGGGAGAACTGCAGCTGGCGGCCGGGGCGGCTGAACGCCTCTCGGAGTTGCTGGATACAGAGCCCGGTATTGCCGATCCTGCGATGCCAGTGGCGTTGCCGTCGCCGGCGCAGGGGGCGGTGGTATTTGACGAAGTCAAGTTCGCCTATCCGTCACGGCCGGATGATCAGGTGCTGAAGGGGTTGAGTTTTTCCGTAAATCCGGGAGAAACGGTGGCCATTGTCGGGCCGTCCGGTGCCGGCAAGTCTACCCTGTTCGCCCTGATCCTGCGGTTTTATGATCCGCAGTCGGGCACAGTCCGGCTGGACGGTGTCAACGTTGCCGATGCCGCGCTGGAAAATTTGCGCGGAGCGATTTCCCTGGTGCCTCAGGACACGGTGATTTTTTCGGCCAGTGTGCTCGACAATATCCGGTTTTCCAGGCCGTCCGCCAGTGATGACGAGGTCATGCAGGCGGCGAAGCTGGCACGCGTCGACGAGTTCGCGGTGCGGTTGTCGCAAGGATTTGAAACCCAGGTCGGCGAACGCGGGGTGACCCTGTCGGGCGGCCAGCGCCAGCGGGTGGCGATTGCCCGGGCGGTGCTGCGCGATACGTCACTGCTGTTGCTGGATGAGGCCACAAGCGCGCTTGATGCCGAGAGCGAGCAATATGTACAGGCCGCCTTTGAAGACCTTATGCAACACCGTACCACGCTGGTCATCGCCCACCGGCTTGCAACAGTTCGCAATGCCGACCGGATTATCGTTCTGGATGACGGGTGCGTTGCCGCAGAAGGCAACCATGCCGAGCTGATGAAGAAGGGCGGGCTGTATGCCCGGCTCGCCAAATTGCAGTTCAGCGACTAGACCTGCCTGCGAACCTGGTGAGAAAACGATACTTGGCCGGGTTCAGCGGGCTTTACGACCGATTCACCGCCGGAACAATGCCCGCCGCATAGCGGGCAAACCGGTGACTGACCTTTACGATTCGGAACCGTTTCGATCATCCGTTAACTGGACAATTTACGTAGCGTGACAAAGTAGCAGGGTCGGGATATTGTCTCGAATACTGACGAAAACGGCGACTTCGGTTGTATGGAAACCGGAAAGGTCGAACTGGAGGAAACTGAATTGACGATCAAAAAGAACACTTCTGCGTTGCTGGCCGGTCTTGCCGGATTGATGATGATGAGTACACCGTTGCTGGCGAGTCCGATCGGAGCACAGTACGGGCTTGGCGCCACGACATTCAGCGGCGGGGCCCTGGTTGTGCCGGTCGCCAAGAAAAAGAAGCGCAGAAGGCTCCGGAGATTCCGCAACCGTCGGCGGGGCTTCAATCATTTCCACAATGGTTTCTATTATGCCCAGCCGTTCTGGAATTTTGGAGATTTCTATGAGGACGACTACGATTTCTATGACGATGATGATTATGACGAGCCGGACTATGCCGGGGGTGGAGATCGTCATGAAGCATGGTGTCGCAGAAAGTACCGCTCATACAAGGTCCGCACCGATACCTGGACCGACTTTAACGGCAATACGCGGCAGTGCAATAGCCCGTTTAACTGATCGCTTTCAAAGTGATAGGGCAATATGGGTTCACTTGAACCCATATTGCCCTAGAGACAGGCTTTCTATCTCGTGGTGAGCTTCAGCTCGATGCGGCGATTGCGGGTTTTGGCATCTTCGGATGTGCCCGGATCTATGGGCTGGAACTCGCCAAAGCCCGCAGCCACCAGATGCTGCGGTGGAATTCCCTGTTCGGCAAGCTCTTCCACCACGGCAATAGCACGCGCTGATGACAACACCCAGTTGGACGGGAACAACGGCGTTGCAATCGGATCATCATCGGTGTGACCGTCCACCTGCAGGACCCAGTTCAGGTCATCGGGTATTTCACCCACCAGTTGCTGCATGGCCACTGCCAGCTTGGCAATTTCCAGTTGGCCAGTTGGAGACAGGGAGGCCGCGCCCTTGGCAAACAGAACCTCCGACTGAAACACAAAACGGTCTCCAACCACCCGGATATCATCACGGTTGGCCAGAATGCGGCGCAGCCGGCCGAAGAATTCAGACCGGAACCGGTTCAGTTCCTGCACCCTTTGGGCCAGTGCGACATTCAGCCGGCGGCCGAGGTCGACAATCTGTGACCGGCTTTCCTGATCCTGCTTTTCTGCAGCTTCAAGGGCATCGTTCAGGGCACCGATCTGCCTGCGCAGTGCGGCAATCTGCTGGTTCAGCAATTCAACACGTGCCAGTGCCTCGGATGACACTTTCTTCTCGCCTTCCAGCTTCTGCTGCAGGGCTGATAATTGCGTGCCTGCCTGATTGCCTTCCGACCTGAATGTATCGACAACGCCCTGCAACTGGCTGGTTTCGTCGCGGGCAGACTTGAGGTCGTCAGTGAGGGCAGACAGAGTGGTTTCAATCTCGGCCTTTGAAGATTTTTCCAGCGCCAGCAATTCGGTCAGTTCGCTGATCTCGGAGCGCAGCCTTGAAAGTGCACTGTCCTGGCCGGAGATTTCCCGTGCCTGCAGGAACTGGGTGATCATGAACACGGACAACAGGAATGTGATGACCAGCAGCAGCTGCGCCATGGCGTCCACAAATCCGGGCCAGTAAAAGCCGGAACTGTCCTGCCCACGTCTGCGTCCTCTGCCGAGACCCGCCACAACCTAACTCCGGCCCCGGCCCGGAGGCGCTCCGACACGTGCCAGCATGCGTTTTATTTCGGCATTTTGCTCAGACTGCTGCTGTGCCCACTGACGCACGACCTTTTGCTCTTCACGCATTTGCTGCACAAGACCGTGCACGGCGCCAGCGAGCTGCTCCATGGATTCAGCAGTCTGCGGTGCGGCGCCGTTGGATTGAACAGCAGTTTCAAGTGTGCGATTGATGCGGTCCATGCCTGAGCGAAGTGTCGACATTTCGGCCTGAATGTGTGAGGGCATGTCCACAGTATTGGCATATTCTCCGGCATCGATGTCGGTCAGCGTGGCGAGCCAGTCTTCCAGATCGTTGTAAAACCGGTTCTGTGCCTGGCTGGCCTGCAGCTCAAGGAAGCCGAGAACCAGCGAACCTGCGAGGCCGAACAGGGAAGACGAGAACGATGTGCCCATGCCGGCCAGCGGTGCCTCAAGACCGGCTTTGAGTTCTTCGAACACGGTGCCGGACTGAGCTGTTGAAATATTGAGTGACCGGATGGTTTCGCCGACGGCGGAAACGGTTTGCAACAGGCCCCAGAAGGTACCCAGCAACCCTAAGAAAATCAGCAATCCGATCATGTAACGCGAAATGTCGCGGGCTTCATCAAGGCGTGAGGCAAGCGAGTCCAGCAGCGAGCGCAAGGTGATCGGCGACAATATGGTGAGGCCTTCGCGGTCGCGAAGCTGAGCCGCCATTGGCGCCAGCAGGCGCGGGAGATGCGGTATCTCCAGTCCGGGATTGGCAATGCGGAAACTGTTGACCCAGTTCACCTCCGGCCACAGCCGGAACACCATCCGAAACGTATAGGCAATACCCAGCAGCAAAACCACGACAATGAGGCCGTTAAGGCCGGGGTTGGCCATGAAGGCAACCTGGATATTGGGAAACAGAACGGCTGAGCCGATGCAGATGAGAATGGTGAAAACCGCCATGCGGACGAGATATACCCGCGGCAGTTCCAAGACTTTCAGATGATCCGATGCCAGCATGCCGATCTCATGTCCTTCCCGAGCACAAATTTATCCGCAGTGTAGCCAAAGATTCGACCTTGTCACGTCTCTAGATCGCGATGTTTTCGGTTTGATCAACCAAAACTCATAAACCTGTTCGCGTTCAAAGTGATCAGGCAACTCCATGGGTTTGATTGAACCCGTGTGGCTATAAAACGAATCACGTTCCGACAGACCCACAAGCGTACTCTATCGCGTTGCCGAAGCGTTTTTTTTCGCAAATTCGTGTGCAACTTCAGCGAGACATGCTGCATCCGACGGGTCGACGTTAGTTGACGCGTGTGGAGGTTTTGCGGCACGTCGTTACTCGCTGGCGCGAGCTGCCTTGATACAGGCCTTCAATTCGGCCTGCATGTGTTCATTGCCGGCCATGATGTCACCGGTGTTCATGACGTCCGGGCCACCATCGATGTCGGCAGCAAACCCGCCTGCTTCACGCACCATGACAATCCCGGCACAGATATCCCAGGGTTTCAGGCCACGTTCCCAGTAGCCATCGAGGCGGCCTGCCGCCACCCAGGCCAGATCAAGTGATGCTGTTCCGGCCCTGCGAATGCCGGCGGCCTTGGCTTGTACCTGCGCGAGTTCACGGCGAAACTCTGCATGATCGCCGCGCCCGCGATGAGGCACGCCGCAGGCAATAACGGCGTCTGAAATATCGCGGCGGCCGGATACGCGCAGACGGCGGTCGTTTAAATAGGCGCCACCGCCGCGTTCGGCGGCGAAAAGCTCGTCGGAAATGGGGTTGTAGATAACACCTGCAACCGGTTCGCCATTGCGGGTCACGCCGATCGAGACGGCGAAATGCGGGATGCCATGGATGAAGTTTGTGGTGCCGTCAATCGGATCTACCACCCAGACATGCTGGCCGTCGGTGCCGGCGATCTCGCCGCCTTCTTCCAGGTGAAATCCCCATTTCGGGCGGGCTTTCTTCAGCTCTTCAACAATGACCTTTTCAGCCTTGCGATCAGCGCGGGTGACAAAATCAGCAGGACCTTTTTGCGATACCTGAAGATTTTCGACTTCACCGAAGTCGCGCGATACGGCACGCGCTGCCTTGCGGGCAGCGCCGGTCATGACGGTAATGAGGGGAGAAGCTGGCATGGTCGGCTATCAGCTTTCGGATGCGCGGCGAACGTAGGTCACCTCATTGGTATCGACGATGATCTTTTCACCGGTGCCGATAAACGGGGGCACCATGACCTTGAGACCGTTTTCCAACAATGCAGGCTTGTAGGATGAAGACGCCGTCTGGCCCTTTACAACCGCATCAGCTTCGGTGATTTCAAGGGTTACATAGTCGGGAAGAGAAATGCCCAGCGGTTTTTCCTCATAGGTTTCCACGGTGACCATCATGCCGTCCTGCAGGAACGCTGTGCGTTCGCCGACAAATTCTTCCGGCAGTTCGATCTGCTCATAGGTTTCATTGTCCATGAACACCAGCATGTCGCCCTGCTGATACAGGAATTGAAAATCTTTCTGCTCAAGGCGCACCTTCTCAACGGTCTCCGATGACCGGAAGCGTTCGTTCAGCTTGGTGCCGTTGACGATGCCTTTCATCTCGACCTGTGCAAAGGCACCACCCTTGCCGGGTTTTACATGGCCAACCTTGACCGCAATATAGAGGTCTCCGTTGTGCAGCAGCACATTGCCGGGTTTGATTTCATTGCCATTGATTTTCATTCGAGATACCTGGAATTTTCAAAGAACGGGTCAGTTGACGGCAATTGCAGCCATCAGGTTGGCCGGGGTTTAGCAGGGCTGGCCCGTAATGGGTAGCGGAAAGTGCCAGTTATAATTGACGCGGGCACCGCAAGCCGCGATTGTGCGGGCCTGAGATTCAACTTAGCCGAGCCTGGAGCGTCATCTGCATGCCTGTTCTTTCGTTTCTGACTACCACGCACTTTGATCATGGTGCCATCTCCCAACTGCAGAAATCGCTGGATCGCAAAAACATCAAGCGGCCTCTGATCACCACCGACAAGGGCATCATTGCTGCCGGTATTCTGGACATCGTTGTCGCGGCGATGAGCGACGGGGCAGCAGCTCCGGTGTTTGATGACACGCCGGGAAACCCCACCGAACGCGCCGTCATGGCTGCTTTCGCGGTTTATGAGGCGGAAGGCTGTGACGGCGTTATCGCACTGGGCGGAGGGTCAGCCATGGACCTGGGCAAGACAGTGGCGCTGCTGGCCGGTTCCGGCGGGCCGCTGAGCCAGTTTGATCCGTTGCAGGGCGGCAACAAGCTGGTCAAGAACCTGGCACCAGTGATTGCTATCCCAACCACATCAGGCACTGGTTCTGAAGTATCGCTGGGCATGGTGATCATCATGGAAGACGGCCGCAAGCTGACATTCGGCAATCCCAAATTCATTCCCACCGTGGCCATATGCGACCCTGAACTGACATTGGGCCTGCCGCCACAACTAACCGCGGCAACCGGCATGGACGCCATTACTCATTGCATCGAGGCGTTTCTGACCCCGACGGTAAACCCCCCGGCAGACGGAGTGGGACTGGACGGGTTGTGGCGCGGATGGCGCAACCTGGCCAAGGCGGTGAAGGACGGCTCGGACCGGGATGCCCGCTGGGAAATGATGATGGCGTCCACCGAGGGCGCGCATGCATTCACCATGGGACTGGGTTCCGTACACGCGATGAGCCATGCCATCGGGCGCCGGGAAGACCTGCGCCTGCATCACGGTACGCTGAATGCGGTGATCCTGCCGGCGGTACTGCGCTTCAATGAACCGGGCTGTGAAGACAAATATGATCGCCTGCGCGAGACCATGGGACTGGCAGTGGGCGCTGATCTGGCTGTTGCCATTGAAGATCTGAATGCAGAGATCGGCCTGCCGTCCGGACTGGGGGCCATGGGAGTGAGCGAAGACATGATAGAGGATTTTGTGCCGCACGCGCTGGCTGACCTCGCCCATCGCACCAATCCGCGCGAGGCGTCAGCGGAAGATTATGTGGCGTTGTTTAAAGCGGCAATGTAGCACTCCGACAGATAGATGGTGCCTTAGGTATCAGTTCCAGCGCGTGGTGAGTATTTTGAAGCCGGCAATTCCGAAAGCAATGGCAAACACTGCTTCGAACCACCGCCGCAGCTTTCTATAGCCTGCCACCATTGGTGCGCTGGAAAACAGCAGGGCATAACCGTGGAATACGAACAGGCTTTGCAAGCCGATTGCCGCAACCACCACAACCAGCGATGTGACTGATGAACCAGCTGGAATTCCGACCGCAAACAAGGAGCCGAAAAACAGAACGGCTTTCGGGTTGGTGAGATGTAATGCCAACCCTCTGGCATAGGCCGTTTTCAACGATGACACCTGGGTGTACTTCGCTGCATCACCGGAACCGGCAATCGCGGAGCGGGCAGATTTGAAAGCCAGAAACAGAAGGTAACAGGCCCCCAGATACCTGATCACTTCAAACGCCCATGCGTTTGCCGACATGAGAGCACCCATACCCAGGGCAGCAGCAATCGACCAGGCCCAGGAACCGGAGGTCACTCCGGCTGCCAGTGCCAGTCCATAACGGCGGCCAGATGTCATGGATGTTCCGGCAATAGCCAGAGTGGCAGGACCAGGACTGGCTGTCGCAATAAAAGCGGCCAGCAGGATTAGCGGTAAGTCTATCTCACTTGTCATGACGAGAAGGTGGCATTCTTGAATGCAGCGTTCAACTCTAAAACTCGCGGAAAACCGCAACGTGACACTGAAGCAGGGCACTTGCGTTGCAACTGTATGATGAGCCGTTGCCGGCTTTGACAGTGACAGACCAAACCGAGTAAGCACGAGAAATGCAAAACACCTTTGATGAATCCCGGATTCGCTCTGCGCTTGCCCGGGCGTGGTCCCTGGAAACCGCAAAGCAATGGACACCGGACACACCGGCTGCGGGGCAATGCAATGTCACAACAGCGGTCGTGCATGACCTGTTTGGCGGAGATATTCTGAAGACCAGCCTGCCGGATTATGACGTGGACCACTATTACAACCGGATTGACGGTGTGGTCGTCGACCTGACCGACAGCCAGTTTTCAGCACCGGTGAGCTATGATGACGAAGTGGCAAGCCGTGAAGACGCGATGGGGTGCGTTCTGGATACAGAGTACGAGACGTTGCGCGCTGCACTGCTCGCCCATCTGAAGTAACACCGTGATCGTAGTTCAGAGCTGCAAGCTCAACCGTTCATAAGGTTGCGAACTGCTCCCAGCAGTAACCAGCAACCGATGATGAGAAGCCCGATGAAGAACAGCTTGCGGAACTGATCTTCGGATATGGACGAGCGATAGCGCCTGCCAAGCCACAATCCGAAGAATGCCGGGATCAGGGCAATGATCGAAATGGTTGTCAGCTCACCAGTCATCAGCGAGCGGCTGGTCAGGGACACCGCCAGGGTTGTCGAAATGGTCACGAAGGTCACGCCGAGCACCTGGACCAGCATGTCACGGTGCATGCCGAGTGCCTGCAGGAACAAGATGCCCGGCACGATAAAGTTGCCGGTCATGCCGAACATCAATCCGCCCAGTGCCGAACAGATCACCGACCACACCGTCTCGCGCTCCGGCGCAGGTGCAGGTATGCGGAAACCGGTGAACGAGATCAGTGAGTTGAGAACCAGGATGATACCGAGCATGGCGACCATGTAGTCAGATCGTGCGGCAGCCAATACCTGGATTCCAAACCAGACACCGACGATGGCGGTTAACAGAAACGGCCAGAAGCGGGCGATAATCTCTCTCAGGTGCGGACCTGTCAGGGCTTGCCAGAGGTTTGTGACCATCAGCGGAATAACAATGACTGCAAGGCTGGTCTTAAGGCCAAGCGGCAGCGTCAGCACGGCCAGCGTCACAGTCGGCAGCCCGAGCCCGATGGTGCCCTTGACGAAACCGGCGGCAACAAATGTGACGGCAATCAACGCCAGTATTTCAGGTGTCCACATGGGCACAGGGAGTAACAGCGTGCTGGTGTATTGGCCAGCGGGTTTGACCTGTTGCATAACACGCAGTCTGTTTGTGCATGGCGGGGCTTTTAGGGATATCGCTCACGCAAGCAGCCTGACGGCGAGATATTTTTTAGCGGTCGAACAGCTTATCCACCTGCGGCGGGCCGTTCTCCGGTCCTGAACAACCCACAAATTGTCGTCATTCCAGCGAAGGCTGGAATCCAAGCTTTGCGGTATACGCGGCCTTGTCTGGCATGACGATAGTGTTGACTCCCACCAAGGCACGAAGTGCCGAGGCAAGGCCGACTGGCCGTCGCACGAAGTGCGCCCTAGCGGAGCGCAGCCGCAGGCTGCTTGCGTGAGCGAAATGAAACCATGCAGCGAGCGTCAATTCCCTACCTGTTCGCCGCCTGTTTGGACGCGTCGAACTCCGCGCGCCGCCGCGTCAGTTCTTCGGATGAGAGTTTCGCCGGGTTGGAGTAGTCGTCTTTCCAGCTGTCGTCACCTGCTGTCCACTCCAGCGGTGAGACAAGCGTTGTGCGCGGGCGTGAGACGATCTCCAGTGCGCTCAGGGCGAGGCCAAGAGTGAAATGCTGGCTTTCCTCGTCAAACGGTTTGCCGGCCGCGTTGCCGAGCGGAAAATCTGAAAATACAAATCGCGGCACGCCACAATGTTCGACGATGTCCTTTGCGCAGCCCATGATGACGGTGGCAATGCCGGCAGCTTCCAGATGCCGGGCAGCCAGTGAAACCGACTGATGACAGACCGGGCAATTGGCAACCAGGATGGCCGCCTGGGTACCTTCATCGGACAGTGCCTGAAGCAGGGCAGGCGCGTCCTTCTCGATATTGGTACGTTGCGACCTGTTGGTTGGGAACCCGAAGACCTGTGTCGTCAGAGAACCGATGCGCCCTGATTGTTCTGCCTGCTTCAGGCCATCCAGTGGAAACCAGCTGTGCGGGTCTTCAGCCGTTGTGTGGATGCGGTCATAGGCAATGTGGGAAATGCGCACGTCAGGAGCAGGGGTAACCGGATGGGACCATACATCGTGAAATTTTGCCGCTCCGTTGTAAGCCGCACCGGGGCCCTGATCGCCTGCTTCGGGCTTGAACAGCGCAGCAGTTGTCACCAGCGCGACACGGGAGCTTGAAATCGGGCGGCCAAGGCCCGAAAACGGCACATCTTCATTATGCGCCCATTCATAAGGATTGCCGTAGCCCAGAGCCAGATACCAGTCACGCGTGCGCTGCATATAGGCAAGGGGCTCAGCCATTGCGGTCGGTCTTGCCGTCTGTCGCATTAAGCCGCTTGTTCTTGAGGTCTTCGGCGAAAACGCGGGCCCGACGTTCCGCATCACCCAGTTGTGGTGACGACAGATTGGACATCATGACGTCAAGATCGGCATCTGTCCGCCCGGCCTGTCTGGCCAGGGTATAGTACTTGCCTGCCTCGACGCGGTCCTTTTTCATGCCGCGACCGGCAGCCAGAATTCGGGCGATAAACAATTGTGCGTTCGGATTGCCGGCATTGGCTGCCACCAGCAGCCATTGTGCGCCGATCTTGTAATCCTTGCGCAAACCGGCATCTCCGCCATACACCATCAGGCCATAGTCAAGCGCTGCTTCCGGCAAGCCCTGCACTGCAGCCTTTTGAAACCAGATACTTGCTGTTGTCAGGTTCTTGTCGACGCCGTCGCCGTTCACATACAGCAGGCCAAGGTTATACTGGGCCTGGGCAAGACCGGCATCGGCAGCCTTGCGAAGGTGCCTGGCGGCCAGAACGGGATCAGGCAAAACACCATTGCCCTGATAATATATCAGACCCAATTCATTGCTGGCCTTCATGTGACCGGCGGCAGCGGCTTTGGACAACCATTTGCGCGCTTTGGCGGGGTCCGCCGTGCCTGCCTGCCCGGTCAGGTTCAACATGCCAATCCGGAACATGGCGCCGGAATGATCCTGCGCGGCGGCCATCTCATACCATTGCAGCGCGTTGGCCATGTCTACCTTGCGGCCATGGCCAAGCTCGTACATCTCACCCAGCATGATCTGGGCCTTGATATCACCCTTGGTTGCCAGCGGAACGGCAATCTCATAGGCAGCAGGGTAGTTCTCGTCAGAATAAAGGGCTGCTGCCTCCTTGAAGGTAGGTGCAAGCTTGCTGGTCTGGGCATTGGCATTCGCCACCGAAAAGGCGAGGGACGCTGCGAGCACACTGGTCAGAAACAGTTTCATACAGCACTCCGTTTCCCGGCAGCAGTGAGGCTGCCGGCAAGTCGTGTTGCTTCGCCTGGAGAATGCCACATGGCAGCAGGCGGCATGACAAAATCCGCACCTGAGGCAATTGCGTCCAGACAAGCAGTTTCGTCAGGCGCGCCCAGGCCAACACACGGCACCTCAAACAACGGTACCCACCAGGTGAGCAGGTCCACGCCCGCAGGAGACCCCAGATCAAAGGCGATGTAGTCAATGTCGGTCTCACCGGCCTCCATGGCGGCGTGACGCGAGCCGGAGGCAACAACACCAACACTGGCATTGCGGCCCAGTGTCTTGTGGGCAGCCATTGCGTCCTCAATACCGGTGGTGACGTGAACGCCGTCGGCTTTTTCGTAAGCTGCAAAGCGGCTGTCATCCACAATCAGGACGGCGATGTCATTTTGCTGTGCGATTGGCATGACCTTGTCCGTTAAAGCCTTATCGGCAGGCAGAACCAGGCAGGCAACGTCGCCTGCATCTGCTGCGGCTGACAGGCTTGCCGCGATGATATCTGAATCCATGCCGGACGGTGGCATCAGGAAGAGGCGGCAATTGGGCAGACTTTCGGCTGGTTGGGTGCTCATGAGGCGAATCAATCCGGTGGAGGTGGATGCAATGATCCCAGATCAGTATGGTTTTTGATTGAGTCAATCAACAACCATAAAACTGATCGATTCCAAAAGTGCTAGAGCAACTTTATGGGTTCAATTGAACCCATGTCGCTCTAGTGATAGCGGGAACGCAGGGGCAAGCAAATGAGTACGGCTCTAAAGCTTGACCGGCCAGGTGTCGGAAAGACGGTAGCCTTCGGGCCAGGGATCTTCCGGGTCGAGCATGACCTGATGCGTGCCGGTGACCCAGGCCCGGCCATTGATGCTGGGCACGATGGCGGTATGACCTGAGACGCTGGTTACACTCTCCAGCCGGCAATCGAAACGCGATCCGATAATAGAACGGCCGACAAAGCGGTCACCAACCTGCAATTGCCCCTTGGCGTGGAGCACCGCCATGCGGGCGGAGCACCCGGTGCCGCAGGGGCTGCGGTCGAGCTTGCCGGGGTCTATGGCAACCGCGTTGCGGCCAGACGGTACACCGGCATCATCTTCCAGCGGCATGGCGATCTGGCAGAACGATATGTGCGCCCAGTCGGGATTGCCGGGGTGAGCGAAACCGAGTTGTTCATTGGCCGCCCTGGTGATCTTTGCGCCCAGTGTTGCAATGTCCTTTGCTTCGTCCGGCTGGATGGAGAAGCCAAGGCTTGGTGCATCAACGATAACAAAGCTGTCTCCGCCATAGGCCGTGTCGACGCTCAGCGTGCCATGGCCTTCCACTTCAAGCTTTGCATCCAGCTTGTCGGCAAAAGACGGTACATTGTGCACGGTGATGGATTTTGCCTTGCCGTCCTGGCAATGAGCCGTCACCGCGACAAGGCCGCCGGGGGCTTCAAGATTGAACCGGGTTTCCGGCTCCGTCATTTCAATCAACCCGGTGTCGAGCAATACCGTCGATACGCAAATTGAGTTGGAACCTGACATCGGCGGTGTATGTTCGGGTTCCATAACGATGAAGCCGAACTGGGCGTCGGGGTGCTTTGCCGGCACCAGAAGGTTTATGTGCCTGAACACGCCGCCGCGCGGTTCGTTGAGCACGAAATTGCGCAGCGTCTGGTCCTGAGCAATGAAAGCGCGTTGCTCCCACAAGGTGTCACCTGGCGGCGGGGCAACACCGCCGACGATCACGTCACCCACTTCGCCTTCGGCATGGGCGGAGACAATGTGAACGACGCGGGATGTTTGCATGGACGTAAGGCCTATTTGCCCTTCTCGACCGCCCTGGTCCATTTGCCCTTTGAGGCGAGACCGTTCATGGCGGCGCGATGGGCGAAGGCTGCCTGTGCTGCCTTGACGTTTGCCGGTTTGCCGCCCCACGCCTTGAGCGCTGCTGCCTGCAGGGCGCGGCCGTAAGAGAACGTCAGGTTCCAGGGCACATCGTGACGCGAATTCATCAACGAGAGGTGTTCAGTTGCTTCGATATCGGACTGGCCGCCCGACAGGAAGGCAATGCCGGGAACGGCAGTTGGTACGCAGGCTTTCAGGCATTTCACCGTCATGTCGGCAACCTGTACCGCACTTGCCTGTTTGGCGGCGTTCTTGCCGGGCACGATCATGTTCGGCTTGAGCACGATGCCTTCAAGATTGACGCGGGCTTCATAAAGCTCGGAGAACACGATTTTCAGGGTCCGCTCGGTAACATCATAGCAGCGCTCGATTGAATGCGCGGCAACCGGGCCATCCATCAGCACTTCCGGCTCGACAATCGGGACGATGCCGTTTTCCTGGCAAAGGGCAGCGTAGCGCGCCAGCGCATGGGCATTGGCGCGAATGCAGCCGTAAGTCGGTGTGCCTGGAGCGATATCGATGACGGCGCGCCATTTGGCAAAGCGGGCGCCAAGCTTGTGATACTCCTTCAGGCGGGCACGCAGGCCGTCGAGACCGGCAGTGATCTTCTCACCCTTGAAACCGGCCATGTCCTGTGCACCGGCATCGACCTTGATACCGGGAATGGAGTTTGTGGCCTGCATCATTTCAACGAGAGTCTGCTTGCCGCTGGCTGATGACTGGCGAATGGTTTCATCAAACAGGATGACGCCGGAAACGTTCTTCTTCATGGCCGACTTGGTAGAAAACAGCATTTCGCGATAGTCGCGCCGGCTGTCTTCGGTTGATGCAACGGAGATGGTATCAAACCGCTTCTTGATGGTTCCTGTGCTTTCGTCTGCAGCAAGGATGCCCCTGCCGGGTGCAACCATGGCGTTTGCAATGTCTTCGAGTGTCTGTTTCATATCGGTCTATGCCCCTTATCAAACGAATGACCGTTCAGGTTGTTCGCAATACCTCGACGCCGGGTAGCGCCTTGCCTTCAAGCCATTCAAGAAATGCACCACCAGCGGTGGATACATAAGTAAAATCATCTGCCACACCGGCATGGTTCAATGCCGCTACTGTATCACCGCCCCCGGCAACTGCGACCAGTTTTCCGGTTTTTGCCAATTTGGCGGCTTGCTGGGCAGCAGCAACGGTGCCGGCATCAAACGGTGCTATTTCAAATGCTCCAAAAGGTCCATTCCAGACCAGTGTCGCAGCAGTATCAAAGACGGCGGCAGCTTCTGCAACCGACGCAGGACCCACGTCCAGCATCATTTCGTCTTCGGCAATCTCTGAGACCGGCACGATCCGGCTGGCTGCGCCGGCCGCAAACTCCTTTGCCACCACTGCATCTACGGGAAGCACGATACGGCAGTCATTTGCCCCGGCCTGTTTCAGAATATCCAGTGCAGTAGCCGCCATGTCGTGTTCACACAGCGATTTTCCCACATTAATGCCCTCGGCGGCCAGGAACGTATTGGCCATGCCGCCACCGATGATGATGGTGTCGGCGACTTTCGACAGGTTGCCCAGCAATTCTAGCTTGGTAGACACCTTGGCGCCGCCAACCACACAGACCAGAGGACGGGCCGGGTCTGTCAGAGCGGCTGACAGGGCAGACAGTTCCTTCTCCATGGACCTGCCGGCAGCCGCTGGCAGCAACCGTGCAACACCTTCAGTGGATGCATGGGCACGGTGCGCGGCTGAAAACGCGTCGTTCACGTAGATGTCGCCAAGTGATGCGAGTAACTTTGCGTAGGCGGGGTCGTTTGTCTCTTCACCTTCGTTGAAGCGGGTGTTTTCCAACAGCGTGATCTGGCCGTCAGACAGCTCGCCAGGGTTTCCGGCAGCAAATTGTACCGGCCGGCCAAGAACATCGGCCAGCGCGGCTGCAATCGGCGCGAGGCTCAACTCGGCAACCTGTTTTCCCTTCGGCCGACCGAAATGGGCCAGCAAAATGACCTTTGCACCCTTGTCCGACAATTCAAGGATGGTCGGTGAGACAGCCTGCAGGCGGGTCGCGTCCGAGACCCTGCCGTCCTGCATCGGAACGTTCAGGTCTACCCTGACAAGCACACGCCGGGATGCGACATCCAGATCATCGAGTGTCCTGAAGGTGGTCATGGTGGATTGTGGTTCCTGCCTTCAGGCGCTGGCTTCGAGACCCGACAGAGCTGCCTGCACGGCGGCGTCCGCGGTGATGCCAAAGTGTTCGTAGAGTTTTTCGTAAGGACCGGAGGCGCCAAAGGTCGACATGCCGATAAAGGTTCCGTCAATACCGATCAGCTGATCCCAACCCTGGCGTACACCGGCTTCAATGGCGATGCGGACGGGTTCGTCACCGGTGATCAGTTTGCGATAGTCGGCATCCTGCTGATGGAACAGGTCCATGCACGGCACTGACACGACCCGGGATGATATCTTGCTTTTCGCCAGTTTGGCTGATGCCTGCATGGCGATCTCGACTTCGGAGCCTGAGGCAAAAATCACCACCTTGGCATCATCATCGCTGTGCACATCATAGGCGCCGCGGGCACACAGGTTTTCTTTCTTGAATTTGATACGTGCAGGTTCAAGTTTCTGACGGGTAAGGGCGAGGATGGACGGGGTACTGTCTGCCTTTAGTGCCAGTTCCCAGCATTCGGCGGTTTCAACTGCATCGCACGGACGGAACACGTTGAGGTTCGGGATCACGCGCAATGCGGCAAGGTGTTCAACCGGCTGATGGGTTGGCCCGTCTTCTCCAAGCCCGATGGAATCGTGTGTCATGACGTAAATCACCCGTTGCGCCATCAGTGCCGACAGGCGGATGGCGGGGCGGCAATAATCGGTGAACACCATGAAAGTGCCGGAATAGGGAATAACACCGCCGTGCAGGGCCATGCCGTTCATGGCGGCCGCCATGCCATGTTCGCGAATGCCCCAGTGAATGAAGCGGCCGGACGGATCATCGGCGGTAAACGGCACCATCGCCTTGGTGCGGGTGTTGTTTGATCCGGTCAGGTCAGCCGAACCGCCAATTGTTTCCGGCACCACCGGATTGATAATTTCAAGTGCGTTTTGAGATGCGGTTCGGGTCGCGATCGGAGCGGGCGCTTCTTCGAGCTGCCGTTTGTAGGCTACGATTGTTTCGTGCAGATCTTCCGGCAGGGTACCGGCGGTACGGCGGTCGAATTCGACCTTTTCGCCGGATGGCATGGCCGTGACGCGATCTTCCCAGGCCTTGCGCTCGCGACAGCCGCGCAGGCCGGTGATGCGCCACATGTCCCTGATCGAGGTCGGGATTTCAAATGGTTTGTGGGTCCAGCCGAGCTGTTCGCGCGCGGCCTTGATTTCATCGGCACCAAGCGGTGCACCGTGAGCGCCCGACGTCCCCTGCTTGGCGGGAGAGCCGTATCCGATGATGGTGCGGCACGCGATGAGCACAGGCTTGGTCGCAGTCTGTGCCGACGACAGTGCATTGGCGATCTCTGCGTAGTCATGGCCATCGACGCGCATGACGTCCCAGCCGGATGCAGCAAACCGACCCAGTTGATCGGTTGAGTCGGTCAGGCTGACCGGTCCGTCAATCGAAATCTGGTTGTCATCCCACAGGACAATGAGCTTGTTCAGCTTGAGATGGCCGGCAAGCGTGATGGCTTCCTGTGAAATGCCTTCCATCAGGCAACCGTCACCTGCAAGCACATAAGTCTTGTGGTTGACAATGCCGTCGCCGAAGCGCGCGGCAAGATGGGATTCGGCAATGGCCATACCGACCGCATTACCAAGCCCCTGGCCAAGCGGCCCGGTGGTGGTTTCGATGCCGGATGCATGACCGAATTCGGGATGACCTGCCGTGCGTGATCCGATCTGGCGGAAGTTCTGCAGCTCCTCGATGGTCATGTCTTCATAACCAAGCAGGTGCAGCAGTGAGTACAGCAGCATGGACCCGTGGCCCGCCGACAGCACAAAGCGATCCCGGTCGGCCCAGTTCGGGGCTTGCGGATCAAACTTCAAATAGTGCGCAAACAGCACGGTTGCCACATCGGCTGCGCCCATTGGCAACCCCGGATGACCAGAGTTTGCGGCCTGAACCGCGTCCATGGACAGCGCTCGAATGGCATTTGCCATTTCGGTGAATTTGGCAATATCTTCGGGAGTGGCCGCTGCGGCACTGGACGTGCCGGATGCGGCGGCTGGGTTAGCCGGTGTCATTTGTCTCTTTTCCACCGTTGAAATTCGGCGCCACCAATAGCACTCAGGCATTTGGAGTCAATGGTGCACTGTGGCCGCACCGCCGCAGTTGTTAACACTGTGAATAATTATGGTTGCCAACAGCGGGATTAATGTGCTGTTGACGGTATTGCCGGTAACCCCCTACAGTATTGAAGGGATTTGGCACTGACGAACGCCGGGTAACGATACGTCAGGTTGCGGGGAATACAGCTATGGCGTCTACATCTCAGCTGGATAAGGCAATTGCGCACTTTGAGCAGGCCATGCGCCAGCTTGAAGCGGCGTGGGCGCAATCCGAGCAGAATCAGGGCAAAATAACCAAACTCAATACCGAGGCCTCGGCACTCAAGGATGATCGCGCCCGGCTCGCCAGTGAACTGGATGAAGTCCGCGCACGCGCTGAGGAGTTGACCGAGGCCAGCCGGCAGGCGGCCCGACGGATAGAACTGGCGATGGCACGGGTTAGAACCGTAATTGGCGAAGAGGCCTGAGCACATGGGACAAGTCGTCATCAAGGTAAATGATCGTTCGTTCAGCATGGAATGTGCTGATGGCGAGGAAGATCATCTGACGGATCTGGCAAAGCTGCTGGACAGCCAGGTCAGGGACATCAAATCTGGAGTCGGTGAAGTTGGTGATATCCGCCTGCTGGTCATGGCCGGCCTTATCATTGCGGACCAGTTGGCCGAAGCCCTGGAGCGTGTCGAAGCACTGTCCGGCGAAATAAGAGGCGCCCACAAGACAGGTACCGATGCGATTGAACAATCCAAGCAGAGGGAAACGGCTGCCGCGGACCGGATTGAAGCTGCAGCAAAACGCCTGGAACAGATTTCAAGGCTCGCCCGGCAAAGCTGAGTGTCCCCTCTCGACACTGTCTGAGACACTATAATTTCCTTCAATAACCGGCTCGTTCGGTCGTGTAATTTTTTTGCACAACCGGAGCAAATAATTTGATTTGTGCGCGCCGCAGGCGGTGGTGTGTCATCCAGGGAGTTACAACTCTGGTCGGGTACCCGCATGTCAGATGTCGCCAAACAGCAGATACGCGCCTCACGGCGTGGTGGCGGACGGGCCGGTCGGGCTGAAAGAAGGGCTGCAGCAGACACGGTTCGAAGCCCGGCAATTGTCACCCGAAAAATACCAACCTATGAACTTTTCGGCGAAGACGCCCTCAATCGCATCGAGGCCCATGCTGACTGGATCCTGGCCGAAGTCGGGATTGAATTCAGGGGCGATCAGGAAGCGCTGGCGCTGTTTCGCCGCGCCGGAGCCGACGTTACCGGAGAACGGGTACGGTTCGAACCGGGGCTGGCCGCTAGCCTGTGCGCAACCGCACCGTCAAGCTTTCGCATGGAAGCCCGTGATCCTGCCAACGCAATTGTACTGGGCGATGACCATGTCGTGTTGATGCCCAGTTACGGGCCGCCTTTTGTCAGTGATCTTGATGGCGGCCGGCGCTATGCGACGCTGGAAGATTTTCACAACATCGTAAAACTCACCTACATGTCGCCATTCCTGAACCATTCAGGCGGCACGGTGTGCGAGCCGGTCGATGTGCCGGTGAACAAGCGTCATCTGGATATGGTTTATGCCCATCTTCGCTATTCAACCAAACCGTTCATGGGGGCAGTGACCGCGCCTGAGCGGGCAGCAGACTCGATTGCAATGGCACGTATCGTGTTCGGGGCTGAGTACATGGAGAAAGCTTGCGTCATTCAGGGCAACATCAATGTCAATTCGCCGCTGGTTTATGATCACGTCATGACGGGGGCACTGAAAGCCTATGCGCGAGCCAACCAGTCATGCGTGATATCGCCGTTTATTCTGGGCGGCGCGATGGGGCCGGTGACACAACCGGCTCTGCTGGCGCAGTCGCATGCAGAAGCCATGGCCGGGATTGCGCTGAGCCAGTTGGTGCGCAAGGGCTCACCCATGGTGTACGGCAATTTTCTCACCACCATGAACCTGAAAACAGGTGCACCGACGTTCGGCACACCGGAAGCCAACCTGTCGACATTTGCCATCGGCCAGTTGTGCCGGCGGCTGGGGTTGCCCCTGCGCTGCGGCGGTCAGTTGTGTGCGTCAAAGGTGGCTGACGGTCAGGCTATGCAGGAAGCTGCCAATTCCATGCTGACAGGCGTCCTGGCCGGTTCGAATTTCATTTTCCATTCTGCTGGATGGCTGGAGGGGGGGCTGACGCTGGGCTATGAGAAATTCGTCATGGATCTCGATCATTGCGGCATGATGTTGAAAATGCTGTGCGGTCTGGAGGTTGACGAGAACTCTCTTGCAGCAGATGCGTTCCTGGAAAACCAGCCGGGCGAAAATTTTTTCGGCACCGCTCATACGCTGCGCAACTTCGAGACGGCGAACTACATGGCAGATCTTGCGGATACATCGTCGTTCGAGCAATGGTGCGAAGCCGGGAGCCTGACCATGGAACAGCGCGCAAATGCGCGCTGGAAGACGATGCTGTCAGCTTACGAAACTCCACCAATTGATGTTGCTGTCGACGAGGCATTGAAGGACTTCATTGCCCGCAAAAAGCAATCGATGCCCGACATGTGGCATTAGGGTTGGCTTAGGCGGGAGGAAAAAAGCGACGAGCCACCATAGGCCGTGGGAGTTCAAGATCTCGGGTCCCTACTGTTGTAGGTGGGCGCCGCGTGTCGCAGACCACGGTCCGAAACAGAGACAGCTCCCGTAGAAGATCTTATAGGCCCCAGAGAATAGTAACGCCATCACGCACCGGGCAGCCCGTCTGAAACTATATGTACGCGCAGACAGGGCCGTTTTAAAGAGGCAAGTTTGCATCGCCTCTGCAGGTGACAACGTGCCAGCGAAGCTGTAAGAGCCACGCATCATGAAAGACACTCAATTGATTGCAGGCGAAAAGAAGCTGGCGCGCAAGGCGGCCGGCGACGTGCGTAAGGCTGCGCATAAGCTGTTGAAGGCAAGTGCGGCTCAGGCCCTGGTTGACCAGGGGCTGGATTTTGCCGGTGAACTGACGGGTAAAACCGTGTCCGGTTTCATTCCGTACCTTAGTGAAATTGACACCCGGCCTCTGCTTGACCAACTCGGTGCGCGCGGATGTCGAACTTGCGTCCCGGTGGTGATTGAGAACAATACACCTCTGGAGTTCCGGGTCTGGGCGCCGGGTCAACCGACGGTTCCCGGTCGCTGGGGCATCCCCGTTCCGCCGGACGGGACACTTGTCGTCGATCCGGATGTGCTGCTGGTGCCGATGCTGGCGTACGATATTTCCGGCTACCGGCTCGGTTATGGCGGCGGGTTTTATGATCGCACGCTGGAAAAACTACGGGCCATGAAACCGGTAATTGCCATTGGTGTTGCCTATTCAGCGCAACGGGTGGATGCGGTTGTGCGCGGCGATCATGATCAGCCGCTTGACTGGATTCTGACCGAGAAAGGCCCGCTCAAGCCCGGGAAACTGATATGAGACTGTTGTTTGTCGGAGATGTTGTGGGTCGGGCGGGGCGTAACGCAATCTCCTCGCATCTGCCCGGATTGCGTGCGCGGTTGAAGGCAGACTTTGTCGTGGTCAATGGTGAAAATGCCGCCGGCGGCTTTGGCATTACCGAAGACATATTCAACGAATTCCGTGATCAGGGCGCCGATGTGGTGACGTTGGGCAATCATGCCTGGGACCAGCGTGAGGCCCTGGTATTCATCGAACGTGCGCCGGAGCTGATCCGGCCGGTGAATTATCCCGCAGGCACACCGGGCAAGGGTGCAAATCTGTTTGAAACCGTTTCAGGCAAGCGCGTCCTGGTGATGAACGTCCTGGGCGTTGCGAAGATGGAGCCGCTGGGCGATCCGTTCGCCGCAGTGGAAAAGGAGCTTGAGGCTTGCCCGCTGGGCGACGTCGCCGATGCCGTGATTGTCGATATGCACGCGGAACTGACGTCGGAAAAGATGGCCATGGGCCATTTTTGTGATGGCCGGGCATCACTGGTGGTGGGCACGCATACCCATGTACCAACCGCTGACACGCATATTCTGGCCGGTGGCACCGGCTATCAGACAGATGCAGGCATGACCGGCGATTATGACAGTGTGATCGGGATGGAAAAAAATGAACCCTTGAACAGGTTCACCCGGCGTATTCCGTCAGGCAGGTTTTCGCCTGCGCTGGGACCGGCGACACTGTGTGGTGTTGTGGTTGAAACCGATGACAAAACCGGACTTGCAACCAGGGTTGCCGGCGTCCGCGTCGGTGGGCAGCTTCAGGAAACCTTGCCGGACTGGGCCTCGATCTGAGCCGCGATGGTGCGCAGTTTGGCCATGCGCTCGGCGTAATCCGACAGTGCCATGACACGGGCGCAATCGACACTGGCAGATGCCTTGTCTCCGTCATCGATCAGGTGCCGGGCAGCCGACATGGCGTCTTCCATGCGGTGAACAGTTGCCTGCATTGTCCCCGCCGTCCTGAGCGCATCGCCGGGTGTTGAATTGCGTGCAACACCGTGCAGCGAAGTCAGCAGTGATGCCATCGCAGAGCGTGCCATATCCGCCGTTTCAGAAATATGGCGATCCAGTTTGTCAGCCGTTTTCAATTTATGCCGTCCATTGCCGTATTAATTATGGAAGTTAACTGTGACGCGACAACCTCTAACAGCCGGTAAATGGTTTAGATTCAAGTTTAATGTGGATCATCGCACATTCTGGGTCATATGCGTGCATCTGGACAGCACAGGGTGTGCTGGTCTAGACGAATGCAACAAAATTCAGCCGATTTGCATTTCTGGAGGGGATGAGGGCCATGGCCGGACATTCACAATTTAAAAACATCATGCATCGCAAGGGCCGCCAGGATGCGGTGCGCGCCAAGATGTTCTCAAAACTGTCCAAGGAAATTACCGTTGCTGCCAAAATGGGTGGGCCTGATCTGGACTCCAATGCCCGTCTCCGGCTGGCTGTCCAGAATGCCAAGTCGCAGTCCATGCCCAAGGACAACATTCAGCGGGCCATCAACAAGTCGCAAGGCGGCGATGCGGAAGATTACGAGTCGATCCGGTATGAAGGCTACGGACCCGGCGGTGTTGCCGTGATCGTCGAAACCCTGACCGACAACCGCAACCGGACGGCCGGGGCGGTTCGCTCCTACTTCACCAAGCATGGCGGCAATATGGGCGAAACCGGATCAGTATCCTTCATGTTCGACCGGGTCGGCGAAATTGTCTACAAACCGGAAGCCGGTGACGAAGACACGGTCATGATGGCGGCTATCGAAGCAGGTGCCGATGACGTGTCCTCAGACGGCGATGGTCATGTGGTGATCTGCACGTTTGAAAACATCGGCGATGTGTCTTCCGCGCTGGAGACGGATCTTGGCGAAGCAGACTCGGTCAATATCGTCTGGAAGCCACAGACCAATACGGACCTTGATGAAGACAAGGCCGGCACCCTGATGAAGCTCATGGCGGCCTTTGACGACGATGAGGATGTACAAAGCGTATTTTCAAACTTCCAGGTGTCTGATGAGGTAATGGCCAAGCTGACGGCGGCCTAAGCCTGGACACCTCAGGAAATTCAAGGCAACGACAACCATCCTGCGCGATCAGGCAGTTCGGGCCGGAAATAGCAGATCATGCGGCCGTCCGGGCCTGCTGTTGCGGCCTCGCCCCACGGGGCCACGCCATGCAGGGACAGGCGGTGGGCAAGGTAGGTTTCGCCGGGCCGGGCGTGAAGGACGACACGCCGGCACTCATCAAAGCACTGTTTACGCGCGCGCTGGTAAATCTCGGTCAGGTCAACACTGATCCAGTCGGCCGGTGGTATAGTGCCCATCACAGACACAAATGCGTTCCGCATGATTTCGTGCGATCCTTCCCAGATCACAAAAGGTGAAGCGTCAGGGCTGGCCTCGACCATGGGGATGCCAAGCACGAATGCATGACCTTCTTCCAGAAACCGCCGTCTTGGCTGGCCAATGCCGCGCAGACCGTCAACATGGGCAGCGTCCCGGTTCTTGCGGAAATTGTGCTGACCTTCGGTTTCACCCTGCATGGGCTGCGGGTATCCCGGATAACAGATGGAAACCTGCGCCTGATCCCAGTTGAACGGGGGCAGGTCAAGTTCGGAATTGATGAAATCAATTGCCCTGCCTGCCAGAGGCGGTCCATGGGCCAGGCGGCCCGAGGTGTCATTGGGCAGCGCATTGACGCCTGCAAACCAGGTGCCCTGATACCGTGTCCATTGTTCCTGGGCAGGGTCTGTCAGGGTTGTCCGGGCGGTGGGCAATGCATGTTCGACCCAGCATTTTACAGCCGGATCGGGCCCGAACGAGCACCAGCCCTTCGAGAAAAACTGCTCCGCCTTGTTCATTCAACCGGCTGCAGGATCAACAGGAAGTGCTGGAACGCCGCCTGCTTCAATGGCTTCTCCCGCTGCAAGCAGGGTGTCCTCGCGATACCGTCCGCCAATCAGCTGAACACCTACGGGTATATTGCCTTCGGTCATGCCGGTGGACACGGTGAGCCCCGGCAACCCCATCAGTGGCAGCCCGACCTGGGTCAGTTGCGCCTCCATGGCCCGGTCGAAGCTTTCCGGTGATTCAACGTCCAGCAGATCGGGAAATGGCAGTTCGCCTGAAACCGGGCATAGCAGCACCGGATAGCGATCCAGGAACATCTGCCAGTCGCGCGTCAGCGTGGCTCGGCGCTGGAGGGCGTCCAGTATGCCGTTCATGTCCGGTTCCGGACAAAGGCGCACCATCTGATCATAAACGAACAAGGCGTCCGGATCGGCTTCTTTCCTGACGGCTTCAGCAGCGCCACGGCGGAATTCGGCGAGCCATAATGTGGCCTGCAGCAAGGCAGGCTCCCTGAACGGCGGGCACTCCACCTCTTCTACCTGCCAGCCGGCATCGGTCAGTCTTTTGGCTGCATCGCGCAAGGCGGTTTCAACGGCAGCGTCAACCTTCATGCCTTCCGGCGCGATCGTCAGTGCCGCGCGTTTGGGCTGTTCCGGCAGGTTGGTTGGAACCGGTACCCACCAGGGGTCACGCAGGTCCTGCGCTGCCATGGCTTCAAATCCCAGCCGTACATCGCCGATGGTGCGGGCCAGCTGTCCGGAAACTGCCATCAGCTGCCCGCCAATATGGCGGTCTGGCGCGGTGAAATTTACCGCCGGTACGCGGCCCAGGGTGGGGCGCAGGCCGTGGATGCCACAGGCATAAGCCGGGTACCTGACCGAACCGCCGATGTCCGTTCCGTGACCAATGCAGCCGATTCCGGCAGCGGTTGCAGCCGCGCCCCCACCAGAAGAACCCCCGGGTGTGATGTTGGGATTCTGCGGGTTTTTGGTATGACCGTGCAGCGAGTTGCGGCAAAACCAGCGAATTGAAAAGGCCGGTGTGTTGGTTCGCCCGATGACGATGGCCCCGGCAGCGCGCAGATTTGCCACCACCGGATTGTCCTGTTCCGCCACCAGGTCTTTCTGCAGGCGAAGGCCGTTTGTGGTGGCAAACCCCTTTTGATCGACATTGACTTTTACTGTGACCGGAACGCCAACGAGAGACGGCAGACGATCGCCCCGGGCAACGGCTTCATCCGTGGCCGCTGCGGTTGCCAACGCTTCTTCAGGCATGAATTGCACAACGGCGTTTATGGCCGGGTTGACTGCATCGAGCCTGGCAAGAGCGTCACGGGTAACCTCGACTGCCGAAACGGCGCCCAGCCGGACGAGCTGGGCGATTTCAGCAGCGGGTTTCTTCCAGAGATCAGACATGCGGGGTTCCGATTGTTGTGAATAGGCGATGGGCGAGTGTGATTCCGGTACCTTCATCACGTCAAGAGGCCTAAACAGGGAGGCAGCCATGTTCATGTCACTAACGCTTCGTCAAGAAACTTGCTTGATTGCAAATGTTTCCCGGTTAAGGTGCCTTTGGGACGGCATTGAATTGCGACGAAAAATGGAGGGCGCGATGACTGCCAAGGATGTCAAACAAACATTAAAGGACGAAGCTGATCTGCTTGACCACATGATCAAGGCGGTCAAAAGTTTTGACAACAGCGGGTTCAACGGCCAGGCGAAGTTTATCCAGAATAGCTGGGCGGAGTTTCTGGGCGATCGGTGCCGGACGAACAGGTCTCTTCAGGAAGCTGACGACTATGAACTGGTAATAGATCTGACCGAAGAGAAATGTCAGGTTGAGCAGTATGTAAAGGCTACCAACTCGACTGCAGGCTATACCGAGACGTGGGATAAGTTTCTCACATGCGAACGGGACATACTCGAAAAACTGGTCGAGAAGGCCCGGAACGGCAAGTCTGCCCAATAGACAGTGCAGCATACTAACCAAACCTCTGCGTGTTGCATTGAGCTGTCCGGGGAGACCAACAAATAATGATCAAGGCAAAGTCTGTTCGCCGGCTGGCGGCTGTGCTGGTTGCTGACGTTGCTAACTATACCGGGTTGATGGGAGTAGACGAAGCTGGCACGCATGAGCTGTTGATTTCTCAACGTGAGCTTATTGTTGATCCTGAGGTTGATGCTCATGCCGGTCGGATTGTAAAATCTACCGGCGATGGCGTCATGGTCGAGTTTCCAAGTGTGATTGCCGCTGTCAACTGTGCGGTCGAATTGCAAGCCCAGTTGATTAGAAAAAACCAGGATGTGCCGGCGGACAGGAAACTGCGCTGGCGCATCGGTATCAACTATGGCGACATAATAGTTGAACCCAATGACATTTACGGCGACAGCGTCAACATCGCTGCCAGACTGGAAGCCCTCGCGGAACCCGATGGCATCTGTATCTCCGAGAAAGTGTTTCGCGAAGTCCGTGCCAAAATAGGCGTGACCTTCGAGTCAATCGGCAAGCAGCGCCTCAAGAACATTGTCGAGCCTGTCACGGTTTACCGTTCCAGCTTTGAGATGGGCAAGGAAGCAGAACCGTTCAACCCGGCTGCTCCGCCGTCGCGTGCACCGTTAAGCGACCGCCCGTCCGTGGCGATTCTTCCCTTTGCGAATTTGTCACCTGGCAAGGAAAATCAATACCTGGTCGACGGGTTGACCGAAGAGTTGATTTTTGACCTGTCAATGTCGCCGGAGTTCTTTGTCATTGATCGCGGGTCGAGTTTCATCTTCAGCGGCCACCATCATGATCTGCGTGATGTCGCGGACAAGCTGGGTGTCCGCTATCTGGTGATGGGCAGCTTGCAGCAGGGCGACGGCCGCATCCGGGTTACGTCGGAACTCATCGAAGCGGACACCGGAATCCAGCTGTGGACCAGCAGGTACAACCGCCGGAGCCCTGATGTGCTGGAAGTTGTTGATGAAATTGCACGGTCAATAGCGGCTTCGCTGATGACCAGTTCCGGACAGATCGCCAAAGCCGAGTTGAAACGGCAGGTTGTCAAAGCGCCCAAGGAGTTTACGGTTTACGACCGCTATCTCAGGGCAAGAGACTGTTTTCACAAGTCGCTCCTGCCGCCATGGGACAGAGGCAAGGACTGGAGCCGGCTGGCAAAGGAGAAATTTGCCAAAACCATTGCGATGAGTGATCCGCCCTACTGGCCGGCTGTTGCCGGGCTTGCCTGGCAGCATGCCATCGACTTTGACTGGGACTACTCAGATGATTACGAGGCGTCCGGTCAGCAGGCGTTCGAACATGCGCTAAGAGCGGTCAGAAACGAACCGGACCTGCACTTGGGACAATGGATTCTCGGTTGGGCCTATCTGTTTGTCAAACATGATTTTGATCGTGCCGAGCATCACTACAGTCTGGCTCGTGAATTGAATCTGGGTGATTGCAGACTGCTTGCCGAAATGGCGCAACTGTTCATTCTGACCGGCCGCTATGAGCAGGCAATCATGAATCTCAATCAGGCCATCAGACTGCACCCCTATCATGAGCAATGGTATGATGAATTTCTGGGATGGGCCTATGAAGAAAACGGTCAACCCGACCGTGCCGTTGAAACTCTGGGACGGTTTACCGAACTGGAAGGGACATGGAGCTATCTAATCCTGGCACGATCATACCTGCAACTGGGTAAACCTGACAAAGTCAAAGAGTACTTCAAGCATGTTGACCGGTTGCACAGGCAAAGTACCGGACAGGCTTTCACCTTGGAGGCGTGGACCGACTGGATTCACCGGAAGGACCCGTACCAGAACCCGGATCGCGCCAAGCGGGTGATTGATTTGACCAGGGCCGTTGTAGACTGCGCGAACGGCAACACCTGACTTCCAGCGAGCAGAGTTCACCGGAAGACAGGCCGCATCATGACATTGAATTCGCGCGGATCCACGACGTCAGAAACGGCTGGGTGGCCGGCCGGGCATACTGTTCGACAATGTCGCGATCTGCCCGGCCGCCGGTTTGTGCAGCTAGTCCGCATCAGCTCAGATGGTGCACTTCCTGCATGCCGTAGACGGGGGTGTCGAGCCCTTCATGGCGGGCCTTGAGCTGTAGTGAGAGGAACTGCGAATAGTGGCGCGACTGGTGCAGGTTGCCGCCGTGGAACCACAGGGCTGCCTGCTGCGTCGGTTTCCACATATTGCGCAATTCGCCTTCCCACGGACCCGGATCCTTGGGCGTCTCCGAACCCAGCCCCCAGCACTTGCCGACCTTGTCGGCCACCTGCTTGGAAATCAGTCGTTCGGCCCAGCCGTTCATCGAACCATAACCGGTTGCGTAGACCACCAGGTCGGCGGGCAGTTCCTGGCCGCTGTCCAGCACCACGGATGTTTCGGTGAGGTGGTCAGCCTGGCCCTTGGCGAGCTTGATCTTGCCGTCTGCCACAAGTTCTGATGCGCCGACATCAATGTAGTAGCCGGAGCCGCGGCGCAGGTACTTCATGAACAGGCCGGTGTCGTCTGCCCCGAAGTCCAGGTCGAAGCCGGCCTTCTCAAGCCGGTCGTAGAATGCCTTGTCGCGTTTTTTGGTTTCGTCGACCTGCGGCTGCATGACGGCGGGCAGCACCTTGTAGGGAAGTGACGCGAAGATCAGATCGGCTACATCATGGGTGATGCCGTTTTTGACTGCTTCTTCTGAATAAAGCGCGCCCAAAGCCACATCCATCAGGGTTTCTGACTTGACGATATGGGTGGATGAGCGCTGAACCATTGTTACGTCGGAACCTGCCTCCCAAAGGGCGGCACAGATGTCGTGCGCGGAATTGTTGGAGCCGACTACGACAACCTTCTTGTCCTTGTAGGCATCAGGGCCGGGATGCTGGCTCGAGTGCTGCTGTTCGCCCTTGAAGATGTCCTGGCCGGGCAGTTCTGGCACGTTCGGAACAGCCGACATGCCGGTCGCCAGAATGAGCTGCTTCGGCTTCAGCGTGACTTCGTTACCCTTGCGTTCGACAACGACAGTCCATTCGCCGGCTGCCTCGTCGTAGGAGGCTGACTTGGCAACTGTGCTTGACCAGTAGTTCAACTCCATCAGCTTGGTGTAGCTTTCCAGCCAGTCGCCGATCTTGTCCTTGGGCGAGAAAACCGGCCAGTGATCGGGAAACGGCAGATATGGCAGGTGGTCATACCAGACCGGATCATGCAGGCACAAAGACTTGTAGCGTTTGCGCCAACTGTCGCCGGCACGTTCATTTTTCTCGATGATGATGGTGGGCACCCCCAACCGGCGCAACCTGGCACCAAGCGCGATGCCGCCCTGTCCGCCGCCGATAATGAGGCAATAGGGTTGTGTCTTGTAGCCAAGTTCTGTTGCTTCTTTCTCCCGCTGTTCGGCATAGGTCAGGCGACCTTTGGCGGAGCCGTGTTCAACACCTTTCGGCCGGTTGGCGCCCCTGGCTTCCTCGAAGCCTTTTAGTTCCTGCAGCGATGTCAGCATGGTCCACGCCTTGCCATCGATCAGCCGGACCAGGCCCTTGCCGCGTCCGGTTTTCGTTTCAAAGGTGAACCAGGCATCGATGACGCCGTCTGCCTCGTTGGCTTCGCCTTCAATCTGGAAGTTTTGCGGTTTTGCGGTACCCAGCGTTGCCTTTAACATTGCAGCAATGTCGTCACGGCCTTCGCTGGTCTTGATGTTCCATGTCAAGGAGACCAGATCGCGCCAATAGCTGTCCTCGCCGAATAATGCGGTTGCGGCGTCTGTATCTTCTGCTTTCAGGGCGGTCTCAAGTTGCTCAAGCCAGGCCTTGACGACCTTTGTCTGCTGCGCTTCAGGCATGCATATTTCCTCCAGGTTTTGCTCCCCAGCCTAACCCTCAAGGAAGGCTAGCACTGTGAATGAGGAAACAGCAATCGGGGAAGGTCTGGAAGTTAGCCTGTTTCCGCCTGACAGGATTCCGCCCAGATGCGTTTTGCTGTATCGCGCATCTGCTTTGCTTCATCCCAGCGGTTGGACAGCTCCTTGCCGTCCGGCCCGGTCATGGCGTATTCGGGCGGGCCCAATTCACACAGAAAAATCGGCGAGCCTTCCGGATTGCGCTTCAGCCACGAGTCAAAACCACGCCGCCAGAAGTCTTCAAACACCTCGACCCATTTCCGGTGCTGCGGGAAATTGATCTGCAACTGGATCTGCTGGCGTGACGCCACGCGGCCCTGGAAACTGTCGGAGCGTTCGATGCAGCGCTGGATGAGGGCCTGGTTGTCATCTGAAATCGGATACCAGAACTCGCGATCCACGATGTAGTGGGACAGGTCACAGCACAGTCGCATCTCCGGCACCGCATCGAGCAGTTGCAATGTGTAGAACAGGTCATTGGTGATGCAGTTGCGATGGGTTTCGAACTGGACCGGTATGCCGACCTCGTCCGCCATCTCAATCCACTTGCGGATGACCGGAATACCGCCTTCGACCGACAGTGGAAACACCTGACCGATGATGTCGACAAAGGGTGAGCCGAAGTCCTTTGACATTTTCAGCGTGTCGCGCAGGGAATCAACCGCTTTGGGAAACGCCACGATCAGCGGGGTCAGGCCATTGCGCTCCAGGTGCGGGCGCACATCATGAGCGGTCTGGACGTCGGCTGCGCCAAGATCAATCGCCATGCCGGAAAAACCTTCCGCGGCGACCATGTCGCAAACCTCTGCCAGCGGCAGTTTCACACCTTCTGGCGAATGCGGCTGCATGGCCCACAAGGATTGGTAGACCTGAAGGTCCGGTCTTTCAGACTTAGTCATAGACGACCCGATCCAGAGCGCCGTTGCGGCGCGTGATCCAGACCTCGTTCATGGGATAGTCGGCCTCCGACTTGCCGTCGGACAGCTTGCGGATCAGTTCAAGCTGGAACTCGATATAACCCATGCGGTTGACCTCATGACCAAGCTTGCTCTCGATTTCGTCGTTCAGTTCCTTGAGTTTCCAGAACGGTACCGACGGAAATGTGTGGTGGGCCGTGTGGTACTGCATCTGCCAGCACAGCCACTTCATCAGCGGATTGGTATCGGTCGAGCGGGTGTTGATGAGCGTGTTGTCTTCATGGCTGAGGCCCAGATGCTCGATGGTGTTCTGCAACTGGTGCACGAACTTCATGGTCATCATCGGGGCCAGCCACAATATTACTACTGCCCATGACTGCAGATAGATCGAAACAGCAGCAATAAGCACATAGGCTGCCAACGAAACGCGGGCCTCCCTGATCACCAGATCATGCTGTGTCTTGAAGACATAAGGTTCAGTGACAATGCCGCGCGAAAACCGGATGATACGACGGATACGTGAATACCAGTAGGTCGGACCGAAGAACCACAAAAGGTATGACGACAGCGTGTAGGGCTCGCGAACCAGCTCACCATCCTTCTCCCAGTTCTGGGTGTACTGATGATGGGCGAAATGCTGGATCTTATCGAAATCACGCGGGAAAATCATCAAGAACCCGATCAACCGGCCCAGCCACTCGTTCAGCCATTTGGTCGCGAACACGGTGCCGTGGCTCAGTTCATGTTGCCCGGCATAGAGAAAGTTGATGAGGATGCCGTGGACCATGAATACCGGCACGGCCATCCAGGTGCCCCAGGTCTGCCAGAGCAGATAGCCGGTGATCGCAATGGCGCCGAAATGCGATCCGGCCTGCACCAGTCCACGTGCATCGGAACGCTCATATAAAGCGCGAAGGTGATCACGTTCCAGCAGTTTGCGGCGGGAAAATTCAGCGTCCATGAAATTTGTCTTTCACCCGTATTTTAAGTCTGGTGACCATGATGAGGTGACAAATTTTGACATACAAGTGAATTTTTGCGCACTATTGATGACGTTTATTTGTCAATTGGTCGGGCATTGCTGTGAGAAAATTCAATCGGTTGCCGCCGGTAAAGGCGATGCGGGCTCTGGAGGCCCTGGACAGATTGAGATCGGCAGGTGCTGTGGCGGAAGAAATGTCACTGACACGCTCAGCGGTCAGCCACATGTTGCGCCGGCTCGAGGATGATCTGGGGTTTGCCATATCCGAACCGGACGGCCGTGGCATCCGGTTGACGCTTCGTGGCAAGCGTTATGCACAGGAGGCGCGGCGCGCACTCGATATCATGTCACGCGCTGCTGCCGACGAACCGGCCTTGTCGGGCGAACTCAAGGTGGTTGCCCCGCCCGGATTTGCCACTTTCTGGCTGGCGGACCGGATCGGTTCATTCACGGAGCAGTTTCCGGACATCAGCATCCATATCGCAGCCGCGCGCGTGTTGGGTGACATTGCCGATGAGACCGCAGATGTGCAGATTGCTTTCGGCGGGGAAGCTCAATTGCGCGATCAGGCGGATCTGCTGGCGCAAGTGGCGCTGTTTCCGGTCTGCGCTCCGTCAACATTGAGTGCGGAACCGGGCTTGCGAAAGCCCTCGGACCTGAGCCGCATGCACCTGTTGCATCTGGTCACCCATGTGGACTGGCAGCGCTGGCTGGAGGCAGCCGGAGCCACAAAGGTTGACCCGCGCGGTGGGCCGGTGTTTTCCGACATGCCGATGGTACAGATGGCGGCAGCGTCTGGTCATGGTGTTGCGCTGGGCGATGCGCTGACGGCGCGTGCGTCTCTGGAAAGCGGCCAGCTGGTCCGGCCGTTTGCCTTGTCGATACCCAGCCGGTGGAGCTATTACATGCGGGTGAATGCTGCCGGTCCGGCAGGTGAGGCAGCACATGCCTTTGCTGCTTGGATCACCACTCAGCTTGATGATGGAGCCAGGTAATGAAATCCGCAATTGATGCAGACGGTGTCTGGTCCGCACGCGGGCGCGGGTTCAGCATGGGCGTCGTGCAACCGGAAGGAAAAGTGATCCATTTCACCGGCCAGGTCGCCTGGGACGAGGACGAGCAGATTGTCGGGGAAGGCGATGTCGCCGAACAGACCCGCCAGTGTTTTCGCAACATACAGAAGCTGCTGGCTGCCGTCGGCGGCAGGCTGGATGATCTGGTTGCGGTGACGACCTACTACACCGACAGATCGCAGTTGCCGCTGATCCAGCAGGTGCGGAACGAATTTCTCAACGCGGAAAATGCCCCGACCAGCACGTCCATCATGGTCGCAGGCCTCGGTCACGAAGACTTTCTGGTGGAACTGGCACCGATCGCGGTGGTGCCGGAAGACCGGTTCGTCGCGCCCTAGGCAGCAGCCGATTTCGCTGACGCAGGAACTTCTGCCTGGCTGGCTGTTTCCGACATGGAAACCAGTTTCGAGCGCAAATGGTTGGCCATATTCTGCTCAAGTACGGCGGCGATGTCCTGGTTTTTTTGCAGGAAGGCGCGCAGTTTTTCTGCTTCAAACCGGATCAGGTGCATTTGTTCCGCGACCTCGACGGTTGCGGTCGCGGGCTCGCCGGACAGATAGGTTATCTCTCCAATGGCCATGCCAGCCCCTGACGTGGCGATGGTCTTGTTGTTCACAATCACATTGGCGGTTCCGCTCGCCACAAAACTGAGATGATCGACCGGTTCGCCTTCCCGCGTCAGCACGGTACCGGGTGTTGCATCCAGCCACATGCCGCTGTCCAGCAGGGCCCGGGCGCGGTGTTCCGGCAGTCCGCTTGCCATATGAGAGAGGAACAGGCGTTCCTGGCTGGAAAAACGCGACGTGACACCCAGGACGTACATACGGGTGATGCCGATGATGGAGATGGCGATCCAGGTGATCTGAATGACCGCGGACGACAGGTTGAAATCCTGCATCAGGCTTGCAAGCACACAGGACGCAGCGATCAGGCAGACAGTGGGATAAACATATCCCTGACCACGAACGAAGCCCGTTTGCAGGGCTGTGTAGTTGGCTATGTAGAGCGATACCCCGACGATGCCGATGACAGTTGATACATCCATATCGGCTATCAGTTCCCGCATCGATTGCCACCTTTCAAGTGATCTTTCCGCTACACGAACGCATTGTTTGATGAGTGTCCGCTACCTGCAGGTCAACACAACCTCAGGTGGCGGGTCTGTGTTAAATGCCACGTAAGCGTTTGTCGCCGCGCAAGAACGGCTCTAGGCTGCGGCCGAATTCCTGGTGTTTGCGGGTGGTGTCTTGCTGGCGGTTTCCGACATGGAGACCAGTTTGGAGCGCAGGTGATTGGCCATGTTCTGTTCAAGTATGGCGCCGATGTCCTGGTTTTTCTGAACGAAGGCGCGCAGCTTGTCGGCGTTGAACCGGAGCAGCTGCATCGGTTCTGTCACCTGTACGGTCGCCGTTGCCGGACCACCCGTGCGATAGGTGACTTCACCAATAACCGCGCCTGTACCGGTCATTGCGATGACCTTCTGGTCGACAATTACCTCGGCTGCGCCGGAGGCCAGATAGCACAAATCATCAACGGGTTGTCCTTGGCGGGTCAGGACGGTACCCGGCTTCGCCGTCATCCACAGGCCGGTGTCGAGCAATGCCCGGGCGCGCTGGCGCGGCAGTCCGGCAAGCACATCGCCGATAAACAACAGTTCATTGTCGCTGAAACTCAAACGGGACTGCACAACATACATGCGCACAATGCCGACGAGACTGATGGTGATCCAGGAAATCTGGATGATGGCGGACGACAGGTTGAAATGCTGCATCAGGCTGATCAGGACACACGAAGCAGCAGCCATGTTGATGGCAGGATAGAGATAGCCCTGGCCGCGCAGGAAGCCGGTTTGGAGGGCGGCGTATGAGCCCAGATATAGTGACACACCCAGTATACCGATGGCGTTGACCAAATCGGCGTTGGTCACAAGATCCGACATTCCCCAGCTCCCTCATGCACCACTTGCATTTGTGGTTTGTAATTATGGGTTGTACGTTACGTCATTTCTGCAATCTGGACTATAGTTAGTTGGACGGTTGTCCAGAGTTTATGCGGGACGAGCCGGCACATGGGTTTGCCACTTCCCGCGCAGGCCGCGTAGGGTGGTTTTCATGACACAGGCGATTCGCATTATCGGCATTGATCCGGGCTTGAGACACACAGGCTGGGGCATTGTGACGGCACAGGGCACACGGCTTTCCTACGTCGCTGACGGCACCATCAAGTCCGACGCAGCCGCCTTGCTGTCGGACCGGCTTATGCAGTTGCATGAAAAACTCACAGAGGTGATCGGCGGGTTTGAACCGGATGAGGCAGCGGTAGAGGAAACCTTTGTCAACAAGGATGCACGCGCCACATTGAAACTGGGTCAGGCCCGGGGTATTGCCATGCTGGTGCCGGCTCAAGCGGGTTTGCGGGTGGCGGAGTATGCACCGAACCTGGTGAAGAAAACCGTGGTCGGAGCAGGCCATGCGGACAAACACCAGATACAGGCAATGGTGAAGATACTGCTGCCGAAATGCACGCCGAACTCGGCTGACTCTGCCGATGCCCTGGCGATTGCTATATGTCATGCTCAACATCGCGGACCGGCATCACTGGCCGCGGCACTAAAGGCAGCAGGATGATCGGCAGGCTAAAGGGTATCGTGGATGAGTATGGTGATGATCACGTCATTCTGGATGTCGGCGGTGTCGGCTATCACGTGGCATGTTCTGCCAAGACGCTGGCCGCGCTGCCGTCTGTCGGTGAGGCGGCGGTTTTGCACACCGAGATGCTGGTATCGGAAAACTCGATCCGGCTGGTCGGGTTTGCGTCTGAAGGCGAACGCGGCTGGTTCCGCCTGCTCGACAGTGTGCAAGGTGTCGGCACCAAGGTGTCGCTGGCGCTGCTGTCCACCCTGACCACCGCAGAACTGACCAATGCCATAGCGCTGGGCGACAAGGCCATGGTCGGCCGCGCCAATGGTGTTGGTCCAAAGCTGGCGCAACGCATCGTCACCGAACTGAAAGACAAGGCACCGGCATTTGCCGGCGGCGATGCAGCCCTGGCTGCAGTATCAGGTGCGCTTGATGCACCCCGGCCAACCGCAGCGGCAGAAGCCGTGTCGGCACTGGTCAATCTCGGTTACGGGCAGTCACAGGCCGGCGCGGCGGTATCTGCCGCCATGCGCGAGGCCGGTGAGGATGCTGCAACCGAAACCCTGATCCGGCTCGGCCTGAAGGAGTTGGCGCGGTGAATGATCGCCTGATAGAGCCAGTGAAACGTGGTGAGGATGAGTTTGATACTCACCTTCGGCCACAGGTGCTGGATGAGTTCATTGGCCAGCGCCAGGCCAAGTCCAACCTGAAAGTGTTTATCGAGGCAGCGCGTAACCGCGGCGAGGCGCTGGACCATGTGCTGTTTGCCGGGCCTCCGGGCTTAGGAAAAACCACGCTGGCGCAGATCGTGTCGCGTGAACTGGGCGTGAACTTCAAGGCGACATCCGGGCCCGTTATCGCCAAGGCCGGTGATCTGGCCGCACTGCTGACCAATCTTGAAGACCGCGACGTGCTGTTCATCGATGAAATCCACCGGCTTAACCCGGCGGTGGAAGAAGTGCTGTATCCGGCAATGGAGGATTTCCAGCTTGACCTGATCATCGGGGAAGGACCGGCAGCGCGCTCGGTCCGTATTGACCTGGCCAAGTTCACGCTTGTCGGCGCGACAACGCGGACAGGGCTTTTGACAACACCGCTGCGGGACCGGTTCGGCATTCCGGTGCGGCTGAATTTTTATGAAGAAGATGAACTGCTTGACATTGTGACACGCGGCGCCCGGGTGCTTGGCCTTGCCATGACCGAAGACGGCGCGCTCGAGATCGCCCGCCGGGCCCGCGGCACGCCGCGCATCGCCGGGCGGTTGTTGCGCCGCGTGCGCGACTTTGCGTCTGTCGATGGAACCGCGCAGGTTGACCGGCAGGCCGCCGACAAGGCCTTGCGGCGCCTGGAAGTGGACAGTCTCGGTCTGGATGCGCTGGATCATCGTTACCTGAAATGCATCGCGATCAACTTCGGTGGCGGGCCTGTAGGGATTGAAACCATTGCGGCCTCCCTGTCAGAACCACGCGATGCCATTGAAGAGATCATCGAGCCCTACCTCATCCAGCAGGGTTTTGTGAACCGCACACCGCGCGGACGCATTCTGACGCCGCATGCGTTCAAGCATCTGGGCCTTGCGACACCCGATCTGCTGGCGACCAGGCAGGTGGAATTGTTTGAGGATGATGGCGAAGCATGAGCTTGTCCGGTCACCTTGAAGACGGAGTTCATCATCTGGATATCCGCGTCTATTTTGAAGACACGGACTTTTCAGGCATCGTTTATCACGCAAACTATCTGAAGTTTTGCGAGCGTGGCCGGTCGGACATGTTGCGTCTGGCTGGCGTTCATCATACGGATCTTGCCAGGCAGGGTGTGCACTTCGTGGTGCGTCGGATGGAGTGTGATTTCAGGGCATCGGCGCGGATCGACGACGTGGTGCGTGTCGAGACATGGCGCAAGCGTGCATCGGGTGCGAAACTGGTACTGACGCAAGCCGTGAAACTTGCCGAAAATGTGCTTTTTGAAGCAGAAGTGACACTTGCGGTGGTCAATGTCGCCGGACGTCCACAACGGATTCCATCCCAAATAATGCGCGCAATGTCGCAAGCGTGAATGCACAGATGGTGTTGAAAGTAACCTTCTGTTAACTAATGCAGCGTTGAGTGCCCATTGAGATGGGTGAGGTGTTTGTGTGGGTTTCGACGCCGCAGTTTCGACATAGTGAACAGGCTTTTGAAGCCCGCCAAATCATAGAGAATCAATTTTTGTCGCCTGATTGGGTGGGCGCGTGAATTAGAGCAGGCAGAACATGGAAGTCAAAGTGGGGGACCTTGCAGCGCAGACCGACGAGTTCGGACTGTTCAATCTGTTCCTGATTGCGTCACCAATGGTCAAGCTGGTCATGATCGGCCTGGTTGTCGCGTCGATCCTGTGCTGGGGCATTGTCTTTGAAAAATGGCTGGCTGTGCGCAAAATGAAAGCTTCCATGGACAAGTTCGAGCACTTGTTCTGGTCGGGACAGTCACTTGAAGATCTGTATCTGACGCTGGGCCCGCGCAACAACAAGGGCATGGCGGCGTTGTTCATGTCGGCCATGCGCGAGTGGAAACGGTCACAGGATTCGGCCATGCGGGCAGGTTTTGCCGGTGTGCAGATGCGAATCAACAAAGTGATGGACGTGCAGTTGCAGAAGGAAATGTCGAAGCTGGAACAGCGGCTGCTGGTGCTTGCGACGGTTGGATCGACGGCACCATTTATCGGCCTGTTCGGCACGGTGTGGGGTATCATGAATTCGTTCCGGGCAATCGGCATATCGAAGAACACTAACCTTGCGGTTGTCGCACCCGGCCTGGCAGAGGCGCTGTTTGCTACAGCGCTCGGGCTGCTGGCGGCAATACCGGCGGTGATGTTCTATAACAAGTATTCCAGCGACATCGGCAAGATTGCCGCCCGCCTGGAGAATTTTGCGGATGAATTCGGGTCGATCATTTCGCGCCAACTCGACGAGCGCGTGTAGCCGGAGCGAGCCGGCAGACATCGGAGAAACCATGGCTGGTGGAATGGTAAGCAGGAACAGGGGCGGCGGCGGACGGCGCCGGCGCGCGTCCGGCTTTGCGCCGATGAGCGAAATCAATGTCACGCCTTTTGTTGACGTTATGCTGGTGCTGCTGATCGTGTTCATGGTGGCGGCACCGCTGCTCAATGTGTCGGTGCCGATTGACCTGCCTGAAAACAAGGCAGAGCAGACCCCGGGCGAGAAAGAGGATCCGATCACCATTTCAATCGATGCTGAAGGCAAGATCTATATCGGTGACACGGAAGTGACCGCCGACACACTCGCGCCAAAATTGACCGCCATTGCAGAAAGCCGCCAATCAGCGGCTGAAACCAAGGACCAGCGTGTCCGGGTGCGGGGTGACAAGGGGGTGAATTACGGTCTGGTGATGCAGGTGATCGGCGAACTGAACGCCAGTGGTTTCCGGCGCATCGACCTGTTAAGCAACCCTCAGAACTAGGGACAGGACCCTCAGGTCAGGGCCCTTATAGGTGAACAAAAGCATATGCGGATTAACTGGAGTTTGCTGACGTCCTTTGCGGTACACGCCGCCATCTTGCTGATGGCGATCGTGGTACTGCCGTCGCCGGACGAGCATAACATTCCTGCGCCGCCGCCAATTGCCGTCAATATCGAGGATTTCCAGGATGTCGCCAAGCGGGCGAACCAGACAACGGAAGAGGTGAAGAAGAAGCCCGAACCGCAGGACAAGCCCAAGGTTCAGAAGGTCGAGAAGAAAATCGATCGCCCGTCGCCGAAGCCCGCAAAGGAAATCAAGCAGGCAGCACGTGAACCGCAGGCACAACCTGAGCCGGAGCCTAAGCCTGAACCCAAGCCCGAACCGAAGCAGGCCGAGCCGACACCACCTGATCCGACTCCGCTTGAAGAGTTGATAAAGAAAACCGAAGAAGTCGCACCTGAACCGAAGCCTGTCGAGGAGCCGAAAAAAGCTGAACGCAAACCGGTTCCCAAACCCCGGATAAAGCCGAAGCCGCCAAAGAAGATCGTCAAGAAAAAGAAGCAGGAAGAATTCAAGGTCGATGATATTGCCGCGTTGCTCAACAAGACTGATGAAGAAAAAGCTGCGCCCAGCGATCAGACCGATACCGGAACGCCGCTGCAGGGTCTGCAAAACCTGAGCGGTGAGGACCGACAGGTGACGGCAACCGCACTTGACTGGCTGCGCCAGCGTGTCGGTCAGTGCTGGTCGATCCCCGCAGGTGCGCGCGATGCCGCTGGTTTGATCGTAACCTTACGTTTCCAGCTTGATATCAATGGCAACCTGACTGCTCAGCCTCTGGTCGAGCAGGTGACCAATCATCCAGCGGCGCAGGCAGCGGCGCGTTCGGCACTTGCTGCATTGATCCAGTGCCAGCCATACGACAGAATGCCCAAGGAGACCCATAGCTTGTGGGCGGATATCAGAATGAAATTTGATCCAAGTGTAATGGTCGGGCTGAATTGAGCAGGAAAACTTGATGAAATTAGAGACGGTAAAAACAAGCGGTTTGTCATTGGCAATCCTGCAACGGGCTATGGCCGCAGTGTTGATCTGGATCGGATTGGTACTGCCTGCACACGCGGTGCTGGAGGTTGATATCAACCAGGGACAGGTAGATCCGATCGCCATTGCCCTGCCGAACTTTGGTGGTGCTGATCCGCAGTCGCAGAAGTATGGAGTGGATATTACCACCATCATCGGCAACAACCTGGAACGTTCCGGTCTGTTCCGGCCGCTGCCGCAGAATTCGTATCTGCAGCAGGTGGTGGACTTCAACGCTCAGCCGCGATTTGTTGACTGGCAGACAATTCAGGCACGTGCGCTGGTAACAGGGCAGGCCGTGATCCTGGGCGATGGCCGAATCCGCGCTGATTTTCGCTTGTGGGACGTGTATGGCCAGAGCCAGATACTTGGTCTGCAGTTTGTGACCACGCAGAAGAACTGGCGCCGTATCGGGCATTTGATCTCTGATGCCATCTACAAGGCGATGACTGGCGAAGAAGGCTATTTCGACAGCCGCATTGTCTACATCGCCGAGAGCGGGCCGAAGAACAAGCGCAAGAAGGTTCTGACCATCATGGACCAGGACGGGTTCAATACGCGCGAGCTGACCAATGGCAATGACCTGGTGCTGACACCCCGGTTTTCGCCAACGTCGCAGGAAATAACCTATATGTCATTCGCCGGCGGTCGGCCGCGGGTCTATCTGTACAATATTGATACACGCCAGCGCGAAGTGGTTGGCGAGTTTCCCAATATGAGTTTCAGCCCGAGGTTTTCGCCGGATGGCCAAAAAGTGATCATGAGCCTGCAGGAAGGCGGCAATTCCAATATTTACGAGATGGATTTGCGGACCCGCAGACTGCGTCAGCTGACCAACACGGCGGCTATTGATACCGCACCGTCTTATTCCCAGGATGGCCGCCGCATCGTGTTTGAAAGTGATCGCGACGGCGGACAACAGATTTACGTGATGAATGCCGACGGCTCCGGCCAGCAGCGCATCTCGTTCGGCAAAGGGCGGTATTCGACCCCTGTATGGTCGCCACGCGGTGATAATATTGCCTTTACCCGGTTTGGCGGGGGCAGATTTTCCATCGGTGTGATGCGTCCTGATGGTTCTGGTGAGAGAATATTAACCGAAGGTTTCCATAATGAGGGGCCAACATGGTCGCCCAATGGGAGGGTAATCATGTTCTTCCGGGAATCGGGAGGTGAAAACGGGGGTGCAAAAATGTTTTCGGTGGACTTGACGGGCTATAATGAGCGCCCGGTGCCGACGCCGTCTTTTGCATCTGATCCAGCGTGGTCGCCTCTTCTCAGATAAACGGAAATTGAACTGCATACTGGACAGATATGGGCAGGTATTGTCATAAATCTGCCATCACAAGGGTCGATTGGCCCGTCATGAATTTGCCGCGTTGCGTTTGAGTCTGGTGGGGCTGGCTTTGCAGCAAGCAGGTAATAAATGGATGCCACAAGGAGTGGGAAAATGTTTCGCAATTTTGCAGGCCGCAAGGTCGCCCTAGCATTTGTAGGGATGTTGGTGCTGGCCGGTTGCTCGAAATCAGAAAAACCTGATCTGCTTTCACAAGGCCCCAACAACGCAACCCAGGTTGCACCAGGTTCTGAACGCGACTTCATCGTCAATGTCGGTGATCGTATTTACTTCCCGGTAGATCAGACCAAGTTGACGCAGGAGGGTATGGAAACACTGCGCCGTCAGGCCCAGTGGCTGAACCAGTATCCGAATGTGACCATCCAGGTTGAAGGCCATGCCGATGAGCGCGGTACGCGCGAGTACAATATCGCACTGTCAGCCCGGCGGTCTACTGCGACCCGCGAATACCTGATATCACAAGGTGTATCGGCGCAGCGTGTTGCCACGCTGGCCTACGGCAAGGAACGCCCGGTCGCACTTTGCGATGCTGAAAGCTGCTGGGCGCAGAACCGTCGTTCGGTGACCGCCGTAACCGGTGGTGCAGGTCGGTCATCATAGGGGTCGATTGGCTCGTCATGGATTTGCCGCGTTGCGATTGAGCCTGGAGGGGTTGGCTTTTGCAACAAGCGGGTGGATAAATGGATGCCACAAGGAGTGGGATAAATGTTTCGCAATATTGCAGGCCGCAAGGTCGCCTTAGCATTCGTGGGGATGCTGGTGCTGGCCGGTTGCTCGAAATCAGAAAAACCTGATCTGCTGTCACAAGGCGCCAACAATGCAACCCAGGTTGCACCCGGTTCTGAACGCGACTTCATCGTCAATGTCGGTGATCGTATTTATTTCCTGGTGGATCAGACAACATTGACGCCTGAGGGTATGGAGACACTGCGCCGGCAGGCCCAGTGGCTGAACCAGTATCCGAATGTGACCATCCAGGTTGAAGGCCATGCCGATGAGCGCGGTACGCGCGAGTACAATATCGCGCTGTCAGCCCGCCGGTCCACTGCGACCCGCGAATTCCTGATATCACAGGGGGTATCGGCGCAACGTGTTGCCACGCTGGCCTATGGTAAGGAACGCCCGGTCGCGCTTTGCGATGCTGAAAGCTGCTGGGCGCAAAACCGACGTTCTGTGACCGCCATCACAGGTGGTGCATCACCTGGTTGACGTCCGAAGAGCATGACGACGGAAGTAACTGATCAGCCCGCGATGCGTTCGCGGGCTCTTCCGTTTACAGCGCCGGAAACAGCCTGGATCAGGATGATTTTTGGCTGAATCAGCCAAAAATCATAAACCTGATCGCATTGAAAGTGATAGAGCAACTTTGTGGGTTCAGGTGAACCCATGTTGCTCTAGCGTCCAAGTTTGACCGGATTTGACGGGCAAATTATACAAATGTGAATTTGTAACGGCTTTCCAAACCGGATTGAGAAATCAGCCGGACACCGTTACAAGGCTAATACATTTGGTATTATTCATCGGCACACCAATTCGCTTGAGGGACTGCATTCATGATCAAACGGCTCAAACGCTCTTTGGCGATCTCGTTGCTGGGACTTGCTGTTTTACCGGCCGGTTCCGCATTTGCACAATCGGATCAATGGAATTCGCTTTACGATCGTATCATACGGCTGGAGGCTGAAGTCCGCGGAGGCGGTAGAGCCGGTGCCGGTGGTGGCGGTAATGTTCAAATTCAGGCACAATTGCAGCAGTTGTCGGCGCAGATGAATGCGATGGCACAGCAGATCTATGACATGCAGCGCGAACTGAACCGGCTGCGTGAACTGGAACGCCAGGGACTTTTGTTCAAGAAGAAGCGGCAGGTGGCTACTGCGATCGCGCCCCAGCAGCAATCCGGACAATGGGATCAGGGGCAGGTGGCTCCATCGCCGGGCTATGGCCGGTTGCAGCAATCGGTGGAGATTGAACGCGCACCTTCGGCGGGTGGGCAAATTCCGCGGGGAGGACTGGCGTCCGGACCCCAGGTGCTGGGAACGCTGAACCTCGATACCAATCAAAGAGTGCCTGCAGCGCCCGCACAACCGACTTATGTGCCGCCGGCGCAGCCATTACAGCAACAGGGGCAGCCGCTGCAACCGCAGGTGCAGCAACAATGGCAGCAGAACAACAATCAGCCCCGCCAGGTTCAGGGTGTGCAATCGCAGGCCCTGCCGCCGATCGGTGGTGGCCAGTCTGCTGGTGTTCAACAGCAGCAACCTCAGGGTCAGCCCCGCTACCAGCTTCAGCAGGGCCTGCAGGCCTATCAGCCGGAGCCGGTTCAGGAACCGGGCTTCGATGCGCAGGGCCGTCCATCACTGGCACCGGAAAAGGTGGAAACCGCACGGCTTGATGGCAGTGCCGGTGGCAGTAATCTTGGCGCAGGATCAAGCGGCGGTGGCAGTGTGGCCGGAGCCGGCCCTGACGGCTTGTTCAAGCAGGCCCAATCCAGCTACCGGTCACGGGATTTCTCCGGCGCTGTTTCCGGGTTTCGCTCATTTGTGACCAGGCACCGGGAACATGAACTGGCTGATGATGCCCAGTTCCTGCTCGGTGAGGCCTATTATGCGCAAGGCAGCTGGAAACAGGCTGCCCAGAGCTATCTCGCGGGTTACCAGAATTTCCCCAAGAGCGACAAGCGCGGGTCAAATCTGTTGAAACTGGGCATGTCGCTGAACAAGCTGGGACAGAAAAAGAAGGCATGTTCCACCTTTGCCGAGGTCAACAAGAAATTCAGCAAGCAGGCATCGTTGCGTAATTCGGCGCTCAAAGAAATGCAGCGTGCCGGGTGTAGCTGATTTATGGATCCGGACCCTGGGTTCATTGACGATAACGAAGCGGCGGTATTGCTCTCCCGGTATTTGACAGGCAACAAAGGCCTGATTCTGGCTGTGTCTGGCGGGTCTGACTCAATGGCACTCATGCGGCTGGTTGCGCGCTGGAACGCCGGTATGGAGCCTCGCGCACGACCAGATATTCATGTTGTAACCGTGGATCACGCATTGCGGCCGGAAGCGGCGGCAGAAGCCGATTTTGTTGTGCGCGAAGCAGCATCGCTCGGATTGACGGCGCAGAAACTGCGGTGGGACGGACCCCATCCGAAAACCGGTGTACCGGCCGCTGCCCGCGAAGCGCGTTACAGGCTGATGGCCGATGTCTGCCGGCAGAGCGAGGCGGTGCTGGTTACCGCGCACACGCTTGAGGATCAGGCCGAAACCCTCGTCATGGCCCTGGCAAGAGGCGCTGGAGTCGATGGGCTTTCCGCCATGCAACCCAAAACCCGGCTAAACGGCCTGACTGTCATTCGACCGTTTCTGGAGATTACCCGCGCGCAGTTACGCGCGACATTGGTACACGCCGGTGCAAAGTGGATGGAAGATCCAACCAATCGTGACATGGCCTATGAACGGGTGCGGGTGCGTGAGGCGCTTAATCTACTGGAGCAGGAAGGCGTGGGCCGTGCCGATATGGCCCGCTCGTCGCGTCGGCTCGCGCGCGCACGCACAGCGCTGGCGCATGCAGCAAATACCCTTGAGCGCGAAGCGGTCGTTCATGAGGTTTCAGGCTTTTGCCGCATCATGCGGGAGCCGTTTTTTCAGGCACCGGACGAAATTCAGCTGCGATGCCTGCTGTTGGTCGCCAGAGCCTATGGCGGCGGCATGATGCAAAGCCTGGCCGGGGCGGAAGGTCTGCTTGACTGGATGCAGACGGGGACGGGAAAGGCCAGGACCTTTGCCGGATGCCGGATTGGGCGCCGGTCCGCCGAATTTATAATCGGGCGTGAGGGCGAGCGGATCAATGAGGCACGGGTCCAGATTGAACCGGGACAATGTGTTGCGGAATGGGACCGGCGTTACCATGTCTCAAACTGCCGGGGCGCCGATCGGGTTGAACTGGCAGTATTGCGCGATGTGGACGAACAACTGTTGCCGGACAGGCCGAAAACCGTGCCGGACTTCGTCTGGCAAGGGCTTCCCGTGGCAATCTCTGAGGGAAACCAGGTGATTATACCGGGCGAGGGACGTCAACCTGGTTCGCAAGGTCAACAAAATGTCGTGTTCCACCTCATTGCGGGCCCTAAAACGGCTCAAACTTAATTATCCTGCAAGAGATCATCTTGGCAAAGGATACAGACGTACCTATGTTAGGTCTAACCGAGATTTTCTATCCGGGTGGCACTTCTGTATTTGAGCCATCCGACACATTCCTGAAAGGATGTAGTGCCCGTGGGTAATTTCCGCAACTTCGCCGTGTGGGTGATCATTGCGATGCTTTTGTTCGCTTTGTTCAATCTGTTTCAACAACCCGGCAGTTCAACCCGGGCCGATAGCCTGACCTATTCGGAATTTATTGCGAAGGTGGAAGCTGGAACGGTTCGTGATGTTACCATTGCGGGAGATCAGATCACCGGCAAGCTGAATGACGGCAAGCCGTTTGAAACCGTTACGCCGAATGATCCCAATCTTGTGACGACACTCAGCGAGAAGGGCGTCAACATAAGTGCCCAGTCTGCTAACAGCGAAGGCGCTTTCCCGGGCATGTTGCTGTCATGGTTCCCGATCCTGCTGATGATCGGTGTGTGGATTTTCTTCATGCGCCAGATGCAGGCCGGTTCCGGCAAGGCGATGGGCTTTGGCAAGTCGAAGGCCAAGCTGCTGACCGAACGCCATGGCCGGGTGATGTTTGAAGACGTGGCAGGTGTGGATGAAGCCAAGGAAGACCTCGAAGAGGTTGTTGAGTTCCTGCGTGATCCGCACAAGTTCCAGCGTCTTGGCGGCAAAATTCCTAAAGGCGCACTTCTGGTCGGCCCTCCGGGCACCGGCAAGACATTGCTGGCACGCGCGGTTGCCGGCGAAGCCAATGTACCCTTCTTCACCATATCGGGCTCGGATTTTGTCGAGATGTTCGTTGGTGTCGGCGCGAGCCGTGTCCGTGACATGTTCGAACAGGCCAAGAAAAATGCACCCTGCATCATTTTCATCGACGAGATTGATGCCGTCGGGCGCCACCGTGGTGCCGGCCTTGGCGGTGGCAATGACGAACGTGAACAGACACTCAACCAGTTGCTGGTCGAGATGGATGGCTTTGAAGCAAACGAGGGCGTCATCCTGGTTGCTGCTACCAACCGTCCGGACGTTCTTGACCCGGCGCTGTTGCGCCCGGGCCGTTTTGACCGGCAGATTGTCGTGCCAAATCCGGATGTGAAGGGCCGTGAGAAAATCCTCAAGGTGCATATGCGTAATGTGCCGCTGGCACCGGATGTGAATGCCAAGACGATCGCGCGCGGCACACCGGGCTTTTCCGGCGCCGATCTGGCCAACCTGGTCAACGAGGCGGCCCTGCTTGCCGCCCGCCGGTCACGCCGGCTGGTGACGCAGTCAGATTTCGAGGACGCCAAGGACAAGGTCATGATGGGGGCGGAACGCCGCTCGATGGCCATGAACGAGGAAGAAAAACGCCTCACGGCCTATCATGAGGGCGGTCATGCAATCGTTGCCATGAATGTGCCGGCGGCGGATCCCGTTCACAAGGCGACTATCATTCCTCGAGGTCGTGCACTCGGCATGGTCATGCAGTTGCCCGAAGGTGATCGCTACTCGATGAAGTTCAAGCAGATGACGTCGCGTCTGGCTATCATGATGGGCGGTCGCGTGGCCGAAGAGCTCACTTTCGGCGCCGACAATGTGACCTCGGGCGCGCAGTCCGACATTGACCAGGCAACAAAGCTTGCCCGGGCCATGATCACGCAATGGGGCTACTCCAAAGAGCTCGGCATGGTGTCTTACGGCGATAACCAGGAAGAGGTGTTCCTGGGACACTCTGTAGCCAGAACACAGAACATGTCGGAAGAAACTGCCCGCAAGATCGACAGTGAGATCAAACGCCTGGTGGATGACGGCTACAAGACAGCCCGCACCATCCTGACCAAGAAGAAGAAGGATCTCGAGGCACTGGCGCAAGGGTTGCTTGAATACGAAACCCTGTCAGGTGACGAGATCACTGATCTCTTGAACGGTAAACCACCATCGCGTGATGATGACGACAATGCCAAGCCGAAGGCGAAGCCGGGATCATCAGTACCGGTTACCAAGAAGAAAAAGGGTGATGAAGGTTCCGGCGAGCTTGAGCCGCAACCGCAAACCTGAATTTTTATGATGCGCGTTAGATACGGGCCGGATTTTCCTGATGGAAAGTCCGGCCGATTTTTGTATAGATCAGCATGGTTTCACAAGTTAGGGCCGTTTCAACATGACCAGTTTGTATGTTCGCCCGGCAGGGCTGGTGTATGGCCCGGACGCGGCGCTGGCGATTGAATCCGGTGCCGGTCTGCCACTGGCGGGCGGACATATCTGCTGGACCATGGCGCTGGTCAGTGAAGATCGCGGCGCAAGCTGGACGCCGCGCAAGACGGCTGCTCTCAAGGCATCGCGTGATGATGATGTTGCTGGCTGGGTAAACCGGTTGAGTGCGCCTCGTAAACCCGTTGCCGGACTTGGCATGGATGCATGTCACATCATGGGGATCGTCAACACGACGCCTGACAGCTTTTCCGATGGCGGTGTCAACGCGGATGCGGACCAGGCCATCGAGACCGCCAGGGCCATGGCAGAAGCCGGCGCAGTTCTGCTGGATGTTGGCGGCGAGTCTACCCGTCCGGGTTCCGACCCCGTGGATGAGGTGGAGGAATGGCGCAGGATTGAACCGGTCATAAGCACTCTTGTAGCGGACGGGCTTGCCGTGTCGTGTGACACCCGTAAAGCCGCGATCATGCAGAAGGTGACACAGGCAGGCGTGGCAATGATCAACGATGTCAGCGCATTGACCTATGATGCGGATGCGCTGAATGTCACCGCCTCGTCAGATTTGCCGGTGTGCCTGATGCATGCCCAGGGTGATCCCAAGACCATGCAGCACAACCCGGAATACGCCAATGTCGTACTGGACGTTTTTGACTGGCTGGAAAGGCGCGTTGAAACAGTTGCCGCGTCAGGCATTTCACGTGACCTCATCATTGCCGATCCCGGTATCGGTTTCGGCAAAACCTTTGCCCACAACCTGGAGCTCATGGCCGGTCTGGCCCTGTTTCACGGTCTCGGCGTGCCGGTTATGCTGGGCGCATCCCGCAAAGGCTTCATCGGATCTGTGACAGGCGAAAAGGTGGCCGCCAACAGGCAGACGGGTTCTGCGACGGCGGCCTTGCTGGGCGCCATGTCCGGCATGCAGTTCGTGCGCGTGCATGATGTACCGGCTACGCGCCATGCACTGAGTGTCTGGCAGGCAACAATCGCTCAGCACAAAGACGTGTAATGTCAAAGAAAATGCGGACGGATTATGTTGGTTTTAACCGAAGTTTGAGTACATTGGTGCGCCGTTAAAGATACTGGAGCAATATGGGTTAAACAGAACCCATAAGGTAGCTCCGACACTTTGTAAGCGATCAGGTTTATGATTGTTGGCTGTTTCAACCAACAATCATCCTGATCTGAGCCTAAGATGAATATCCGGCGGGGATTGTTGAATGGACAAGGAATTTTTTGGCACCGACGGCGTGCGGGGCAAGGCCAACAGCTATCCCATGCGGGCCGACACAGTGTTGAAAATCGGCATGGCGGCAGGCGCGCTTTACCGGCGCGGCAATCACCGGCATCGTGTGGTGATCGGAAAAGACACCCGGCTTTCCGGATATATGGTGGAACAGGCGCTTACCGCCGGGTTCCTGTCTACGGGGATGGATGTGTTCCTGTTCGGACCGGTTCCAACCCCCGCCGTTGCCATGCTGACCCGGTCGATGCGGGCTGACCTCGGGGTTATGCTGTCGGCGTCACACAACCCGTATCATGACAACGGCATCAAGATATTCGGCCCGGACGGATACAAGCTGTCTGATGATCAGGAAAATGAAATCCAGAAACTGGTCCTGGCGTCTGAAACCATTCCACTGGCAGCGCCTGAACACATAGGCCGCGCCAAGCGCATTGAAGATGCCCAGGCACGGTATATCGAGTTTGTCAAAAGCTCATTTCCCAAGGAACTGACACTTGATGGTTTGCGGGTTGTTGTAGACTGTGCCAACGGCGCGTCGTACCAGGTGGCCCCGACAGCGCTTTGGGAACTGGGAGCGGAAGTGATCCCGGTCGGCGTTGAACCAAACGGCTTTAACATAAACGACGAATGCGGTTCGACCCATCCACAAAAGGTGGCAGCCCAGGTGCGCAAGATGCGTGCCGATATCGGCATATCGCTTGATGGTGATGCAGACCGCTGCATTCTCGTTGATGAAAACGGCAATGTCGTCGATGGCGATCAGGTCATGGCGCTGATTGCGACCTCCTGGCATAAACAAGGTCTGCTGCGCGGCGATGGGCTGGTTGCAACCATTATGTCCAATCTGGGTCTTGAGCGCCTGATGGCCTCTCATGAATTGAGTCTTGAACGTACCCGGGTCGGGGACCGGTATGTTGTCGAACGCATGCGGTCGGGCGGTTTCAATGTCGGCGGTGAGCAGTCGGGGCATGTGGTGCTGTCGGATTTCAACACAACCGGTGACGGCCTGATCGCAGCACTGCAGGTGCTGGCGGTGCTGGTCCAGAACGGCGGGTCGGTGAGTGAAGTCTGCCGGATGTTTGATCCGGTTCCGCAGGTGCTGAAAAACGTCCGCTATGGCGCCGGCACACCGCTGGAGCAGGATCCGGTCAAAAAGGCGATTGCCGCAGCAGAAGAAAAGCTGGGCAATTCGGGCAGGCTGGTCATTCGAAAGTCAGGAACCGAACCGCTGATCCGCGTGATGGCGGAAGGCGACAATGCCGATCTGGTGACCTCTGTCGTGGACGATATCGTCGCGGAAGTTGAGCGTCACGCCGCCTAGAGGCAGGCTCTTCAGCACTTGAAATCTTAGATTGCTGTCATGGTGAAACAGCCGTGAAACTCCGGTTTTGCGCGGCTGAAACGCGATTTTTCATAGCTCTGAAAAAAACTGCAAACATGCTTAAGAGGTTCTTAAGCGGTTTGGTTAATTATCTCTATCGAAGGTTTGGTCCAGACGGTATCGCGAAACATGAGACCGGGATTGAACGGCGATTGGCAAGTTTGCTTCTCGAACACGAGAAGCGTTCAGTGAATGGAGAGTACAAATGATGGGTCGCACGCTGCTGAGAGTGTGTTTCGCTGCACTGGGATTGGGCATGGCTGGGGCAGCCCACTCTGCTGACTATGACGGCCAGTTGCCGAATGAAGGTTTCGGTGGCATGTGGAGTTGTCTGTATGCCCGTGTCGATGGCGGGGTGACAATGTATGAACGCCCCAATGTCATTCAGCCTATTGGCGGTCTGTTTAGCAGTGACGGCGCCGGCGGTACCACTACAACGGCGGTCACTCCACGGATTGACCCGACCGGGTTCTTTGAAGGCGGCGTTGGCTGTCAGGTGTCCAGCAGCTTTCGCATAGAGATTACTGGAGGCGTGCATCTGAAATCGTCCCTGACTGATGCGTTTTCAGATACCGTTCCAGACACGCTTAACGCCGATATCGGATCACAATATGTGTTTGTATCGTCTTATTGGGACATCACCAATTACGCCGGGTTCACGCCTTATGTTGGCGGCGGTATCGGTGCGGCAAGGCATGACATAAGCGGTTTGGCTGGCCCGTCAGGTGCCGCGAACGGCAGTGAATACGACTTTGCCTATCATGTAGGTGTCGGCGTATCCTATGACATTACACAAAGCCTGAAGTTTGATCTGGCTTACAGGTATGTTGATATGGGCGGAGTAGTCTCCGGTGTTGATACAACTGCCCCCACACCTGGTGCCATGAGTGTGGACAATATCGAGGGGCATGAAGTCAAAGTGGGCCTTCGTTATCATTTCGGCGACCCGGCCTGGTAAAACAGAGCTCCGGAGGTTCACCTCCACTCAAAAAACCCCCGATTTTGTTGAGGGGACATGACGGCTCGCATGTTTACGGTTTCGGCGGTGGAACCAGACATGCGGGCCCGTTTTGGTTGATGGTTAAGGGTGTGTAACCCAAACGTGTCGCAACGACGCGAATTTGGCATCATTTTGATAACCTTGGCGAGGCGTCGTTTTGATGCCTCAATGACGACCGCAAACAGTCACCTTAATCCTGTAATTCCTTAGCTCATGCGAGTGGGCGGATGTGCATGTTTCATGACCTGTTGGGCAACAACAGTTCAGGCATGAACATCTACAATGCAGGGATACCCCTAGAGTATCGGGGAGAAGGAGTTACAGGTGAAAAGTTTTTTGAAAAAGGGCCTTTTGGCCACAAGTATAATCGCGCTGATGGCACCGGTTGCAATTGCAGCTGATATTGATACGCCGCAGCAGCCGGCGCCTGCACCTTATGTGCAGCCGGATGATAACTATGTATCAGGCTGGTATGTACGTGGTGATGCCGGATTTTCGTGGCTCGATGTTTCAGGCCTCGATGACGACGGTACCGCGATTGTCGGCGGTGGTGTCGGTTACCAGATCAACCAGTATTTCCGCACCGATTTGCGGGCCGATCATGCTTTTGACCAGGACGCAGGTCCGTTTGACGTGAACGCCACAACGATCTTGTGGAACGCCTATGTCGATGTGCCGCTTTCCATGGGGTTCACCCCTTATGTGGGTATTGGTGCCGGCTATGGCTTTGTTGACTATTCAGGTGGCGGCGCACCATCTGATGATGAAGGTTTCGCCTGGACAGCAACCGGTGGTGTCGCATTCCAGATGACACAGAACATTACTCTGGATGCTGGCTATAGCTATCGGGAGATTGATGTTGCCGGCCCCAACTACGCCGACCACTCTGTGACCGGTGGTATGCGCTGGAGTTTCTAGAGCGACATCGGTTCAAAATTTCTGTCTGATATTTTTCCAGGCGGCACAGCACCTTACGGCCTGCTCTTCTCCCGGAGCAGGCCGTTTGTATTGGCGGAATATCCACCTGCATGGCTGCTGCGTCGAATTCGCACTTGATTGCAATCACGCCTTCCCGTATCCCGGTCAGTGGGACACCTCTCCCCAACGAGAGGCTTTTCATCTGGAAGGATGACCAGAAATGACGATTGCAAAACCGGCATCGCGGCCGGCAAATCCGCGTTTTTCGTCCGGCCCGTGTGCCAAGATACCCGGCTGGACAACTGATACCCTTAAATCTGCTTTTCTCGGACGTTCGCATCGCGCCAGCGATGGCAAGCTGCGTCTGAAACGTGCGATTGATCTGACACGTGAGGTGCTGCAGGTGCCGGACGATTACCTGATCGGTATCGTGCCGGCGTCCGACACAGGGGCGGTTGAAATGGCGATGTGGAGCCTGCTGGGTGAGCGAGGCGTGGACATGCTGGCCTGGGAAAGTTTCGGTGAAGGCTGGGTAACCGATGCGGTAAAACAGTTGAAGCTGAATGATGTGCGCCTGATCAAGGCAGGCTATGGCGAGTTGCCGGATTTGTCTGACGTTGATTTTGACCGTGATGTGGTTTTCACCTGGAACGGAACAACAAGCGGTGTGCGGGTGCCGGATGGAGACTTCATCCCGGCCGGCAGGGCAGGGCTGACCATATGCGACGCAACATCGGCAGCATTTGCCCAGCGGCTGGATTTTTCAAAACTCGATGTGGTGACCTATTCCTGGCAGAAGGTGCTCGGCGGAGAAGGCGGCCACGGCATGCTGATCCTGTCGCCACGCGCCGTTGAACGGCTGGAAAGCTACACGCCGCCATGGCCGTTGCCAAAGATTTTCCGGCTGACCAAGGCTGGCAAGATCAATGCCGGTATCTTCAGGGGCGAGACCATCAATACGCCGTCCATGTTGTGTGTTGAAGATTACATCAAGGCACTGGAGTGGGCACACGGAGCAGGCGGTCTGGATGGCCTGACGGCACGTGCCGATGCCAATGCGGACGCTTTGAATGCGTGGGTCGATCGCACTGAGTGGATTGATAATCTGGCTGCAGTGAGGGAAACCCGCTCGAATACATCGGTGTGTCTGAAACTGTCTGCATCTGCCGTGTCCGGGCTGAGTGATGACGAGGCAGCCGGTCTGCCGAAGAAAATCGTCAAGCTTCTGGAGGCTGAGCAGGTTGCCTTCGACATCGGTGCCTATCGCGATGCGCCGGCTGGCCTTCGTGTGTGGTGCGGCGCAACTGTCGAAACGTCCGATGTGGAAGCGCTGACGTCCTGGCTTGACTGGGCCTATGCGCAGGCATCTTCGTCCCCGGCGGCCTGACGCAAATTCAAATTTCATCTGAGCGAACAGAAATTCTCAAAACCGGAGCAAGCCTGATGGCACCTCGTGTACTCGTATCTGACAAACTCTCACCTGCCGCGATTGAAATCTTCAAGGCGCGTGGCATCGACGTGGACTTTGAGCCCGATCTCGGCAAGGACAAGGATGCATTGCTGGCCCGCATCGGCGACTATGATGGTCTTGCCATCAGGTCCGCCACCAAGGTCACCGCCAAGATCATAGACGCTGCAAGCAATCTGAAAGTGATCGGCCGTGCCGGCATCGGGGTCGACAATGTCGAAATTCCAGCTGCCTCCGCCAGGGGTATCATTGTGATGAACACCCCGTTTGGCAATACGATCACCACGGCGGAACATGCCATTTCCATGATGCTGGCGCTGGCGCGCCAGATACCGGAAGCCAATGCGTCGACCCAGGCCGGCAAGTGGGAGAAGTCCCGTTTCATGGGGGTCGAACTGTTCAACAAGACACTCGGCCTGATCGGATGCGGCAATATCGGATCCATTGTTGCCGACAGGGCGCTGGGCCTGCGCATGCGGGTCATTGCCTTTGATCCGTTCCTGTCTGAAGAGCGTGCGGTCGAACTAGGAGTGGAAAAGGTCGAACTGGACGAATTGCTTAAGCGGGTGGATTTCATTTCGCTGCACACGCCATTGACCGACAAGACCCGCAACATCCTGGATGCCAGGGCAATGACAAAGATGAAGAAGGGGGTGCGCATCATCAATTGCGCGCGCGGTGGCCTGGTATCGGAGGAAGCGCTCAAGGCGGCGCTTGATGCCGGGCATGTGGCGGGTGCCGCACTCGATGTTTTTGAGGTGGAGCCGGCCAAAGACAATTCGCTGTTTGGCCATCCGAACGTGGTCTGCACGCCTCACCTGGGCGCAGCGACTTCGGAAGCCCAGGAAAATGTAGCCTTACAGGTCGCGGAGCAGATGTCTGACTATCTGTTGCAGGGTGCCGTTTCCAATGCACTCAACATGCCATCCATCTCGGCAGAAGAAGCACCGCGCCTGAAACCTTTCGTGACGCTTGCCGAACAGCTTGGATCGTTCGCGGGGCAGGCGACTGAAAGTTCGATCAAGTCCGTCACGATTGAATATGCAGGCGATGTGGCTGAAATGAACATCAAGGCACTGACGTCTGCCTTGCTTGCGGGTTTGTTCCGCCCCATCCTCGGCGACGTCAACATGGTGTCGGCGCCGGTCATGGCCAGGGAGCGTTCGATCAAGGTGGACGAGGTGCGCCAGACCAAGCGCGGGGTTTATGAAAACTATATCCGCCTGACCGTCACAACTGCCAAACAGGAGCGCTCGGTTGCCGGGACGGTTTTCTCAGACGGCAAGCCGCGGATCATTCAGATCAAGGGCATCAACATGGAAGCCGAACTCGGCAAACAGATGATCTATGTGACGAATGAGGACAAGCCCGGGTTTATCGGCGCATTTGGGCGTCTGCTGGGTGATGCGGATGTCAATATTGCCACGTTCAACCTCGGTCGGGACGCAGCAGGCGGCAATGCCATTTGCCTGGCAGAAATTGATGGCCGCGTGACGCCTGACCTGCTTGCTAAGATCGAGGCACTGCCGCAGGTGCAACAGGCCAAATGCCTGACCTTCTAATTGCTTCCTTTGGTATTATTCTGTCGCACTGACGGATTCGATATAGAGCAGCAGGTCCAGGGCCTGCTGTTCGGAAAACTCCCATTTCGGCATTGGGTCATGACCCAGTGGCAAACCTTCCAGCAGTTGATCTGCGAGCCCTTCCAGCGTCAGATTTGGAACAAGGGTTGAGAACGGCGGTGATTTGTCCTCCGCGCCGGGCCCGGGACCTTCAATGGCATGACACCTGGAGCACAAAAGTTGTGCCAGTTCCTTGCCGCGCTGGACGGAGGCCGCCTCATCATCTCCGCGCGCCGGAGCCTGGCCGACCGTCAGGGCCAGGATCAGCAAACTACACAGGACAGGTATGAACTTGACAGGCAACAAGATGTAATTTTCCCAACGTAGTGCCGCAGTTTAGCCCCATCTAGTGTATCCTACTTCGAGATGAGAGTGGCGACTTTGAGGGAAATCAAATCATGAAACTGCATTCCGCACTGCTGTCCGGTTTTTTGCTGGCCTTTTATCCGGCACCTGCCACAGCGGATGAAATACGAACCGAGCTTGATCTTGCGGAAGTGACTGTCAATCCGCGTGGCGCGCAATTGACGCGAACCGGAGAGGTCGAGTTGCCTGCCGGGGCCCATGAAGTGGTTCTCGATACGCTGCCGCAAGGCATAGTGGCTGCATCGGTGCAGGTCGAAGGTATATCAACCAGCGATGTGGAGATTGGCACGGTTGATGTGTCCAGGCTCGCGCTTGATCCTGAGCAGGAGGCGAGCGGCAGGCGCAAGTCTCTGCAGGAGGAACTGGAAGCTCTCGCGCGGGACGGGGCACGGCATGACCGTGTGCGTATCGATGCCCAGTTTCGCCGTGCAACGCTTGAACGGCTGACCGGCGGTTATGCAGCGGTACCGTTTGCGGCTGGCGACAAACCGGCAATGTCGCCGGAGCAAATTGGAAATCTGCTGCTGCTGACCAATCGTGAGTTGTCGGAAATCTCATCTGTCGTGCTGGAGGCAGATGAGGCAATTGCACAGATCGGCAAGCGTGAAAAAGTTTTGCGGCGCCAACTGCAGTTGCTTGCGACCACGCCGAAGGCGCGCACCAGGGTTGCAATTCAGGTGAGCGCGGCAACGCCGACAAAAATGACATTGTCGTTGAAGTACTCGGTACCTGATGCAGGCTGGCGTCCGGTATATGATGCGCGTCTGAAGCTGCCGGCTGATGGAAAACCGGCTGACCTGAAGCTGGTGCAGCGCGCCCTGGTTTTTCAGCGTTCTGGCGAAGCGTGGGATGGAGTGGCCCTGAAGCTGTCCACAGCCACGGTTACCGGACGGACAGCCTCTCCTGTCCTGCAGCCTGTCGCCATTGGGCCACGACCGACCATGACACGACGTGCCGTGCAGGCGCAGGAAAGTTTTTCCGATACGGTCTCACAGGAAATGCAGTCAAAGGCGGCCGCAGGACTTGCAGCGCCATCGCCGGCGCCAGTGCGGCAGCGGCAGGCCGAAATTGCCAATGCCGGTTTTCATGCAGTGTATTCAATCGCTGGTCAGGCCAGCGTGCCCAACAGCGGGGCGCTGAAATCTGTGCGCATCGGTGCCAGAACCGTGGAACCGGCAATACGTGTTGATACTGCACCACATATTGATCCGGTCGGCTATCTGACGGGCGTATTCAAGATTGCAGGTGAGACCCCTTTGCTTGCCGGTGAGGTTTCGCTGTTTCGAGATGGTGTGTTTGCGGGCAGATCTCGAATGCGCCAGATTGCGCCTGGTGAAGAAATGGAGCTTGGGTTTGGCCGTGACGACCTGGTTCGTGTCATTCGGCGCGAGGTTGAAAACACGGCAGGCTCCAGTGGAATCATTACCGAACAAAGCACGCTGAAGCGGCTTTTTGTGACCAGCATCGAAAACCTTCATACGTTTCCTGTTGAGGTTCATGTAACAGACAGGATGCCGTACTCCACACATGAAGAAGTGGTGGTGGAAATGCTGCGTGAGACAACCGCGCCCAGCGTTACTGATCCTGACAACAAGAAGGGGATTGTGGTGTGGGATGTGCCGTTGAAACCTCAGGCCAAAACGGAAATCAGGTTTGGCTACACGGTGGCGCATCCGTCCCAGATGAAGCTGGCTATACCGCGCTGAGTTGTAAAAAACTGCCCTGTTTCAGAGTTTTGAGCGGGGTCTGATTGCAAACTGTCCACAGGTGTAACCGCTGCGGCACTGCGCAGCAGGCATTTTACTTTCCAAATGTACCGATGGCAGTGTAAAGACTTGCAACGGCCCTGCTGCTTGAACGCGGTGAGGGCCGTTCGCTTTTTCTGATGCAATGCGGGTGGGCCGGAACATGGCAAATGTAGTGGTGGTTGGGGCCCAGTGGGGCGATGAAGGCAAAGGCAAGCTGGTCGACTGGCTGTCCGAGCGCGCAGATGTGGTTGCGCGGTTTCAGGGTGGTCACAATGCTGGTCATACACTGGTCATTGACGGTGTGACCTACAAGCTGTCGCTGCTGCCATCGGGTATTGTGCGCCCCGGCAAGCTGTCGATCATCGGCAACGGGGTGGTGATTGATCCGTGGGCCCTTGATGACGAGATAAACCGGCTTGTATCGCAGGGCGTGGACGTAACGCCCGACAATCTGCGGATTGCTGAAAATGCGGTGCTCATTCTGCCGCTGCACCGTGAACTGGACGGGATGCGCGAAATCGCAGCCGGTGCCGGCAAGATCGGTACCACCGGTCGTGGTATCGGTCCGGCTTATGAGGACAAGACAGGCCGGCGTGCCATTCGTGTGTATGACCTGAAAAACAACGCCACGCTGGACGCCAAGATCGAGCGGCTGCTGGCGCATCACAATGCCTTGCGGCGCGGACTGGGTGAGGCTGAGGTGGACGGGCGTGTGCTTCGTGAAGAGCTTTTGGCCATAGCCCCGCGTATTCTGCCTTTCATGGACACGACATGGAGCCTGCTTGACGATGCAAGGCGCCAGCAAAAGCGCGTCCTTTTTGAGGGCGCGCAAGGTATCATGCTGGATATTGATCACGGCACATACCCATTTGTGACATCCTCCAACACAGTTGCGGCTCAGGCAGCAACCGGTTCGGGTATCGGTCCCGACATGCTGAATTACGTGCTTGGCATCGCCAAAGCCTACACAACCCGAGTTGGCTCGGGTCCGTTCCCGTCTGAGCTGTTTGATGATACCGGTGACAAAATCGGAGAGCGTGGCCGTGAATTCGGCACCGTGACAGGCCGCAAGCGGCGTTGTGGCTGGTTTGACGCGGTAATGGTGCGCCAGGCAATCAAGACGGCTGGCATCTCGGGTATTGCCCTGACCAAGCTTGACGTTCTGGACGGTTTTGAGGAAATCAAGGTCTGTACCGGCTACAAACTTGATGGTGAGACAATCGAACGGTTGCCGGCAGGTCAGGGCGCGCAATCACGGGTTGAGCCGGTGTTTTCCAGTTTTGAGGGCTGGAGCGACACGACCGCCGGTGCGCGTTCATGGGCTGAACTACCTGCTCAGGCAGTTAAATATGTTCGCCAGATCGAGGAATTGATCGATTGTCCTATCGCGCTGCTGTCTACCAGTCCGGAGCGTGAGGACACCATCTTGATGCGCGATCCCTTCGAAGATCAGGTGCGCTAGAGCAATATGGCTTCAGATGGATCCATAACCTGATCTATCCTGAAACTGTCCCGGTGCCGTCAACGTCTGCCTGGCCTCTGGTCTGGCGGTGTATGTATTCAGCGAATTCGCTGATAACGACCGATGCCAGAGAGGTCTGCGGAATGGCCTTTCCGAACAGATACCCTTGCGAGTAATCGCATCCGAGCTCCGCGATCCGGATTGCGTGGCTCTCGGTCTCAATGCCTTCGGCAGTCACCTTCATGTCCAGCAGGCGTCCGACTTCGACAATTTTGGATAGCAGGGCATGGGCTTTCGGGTTGTGATCTGATGCGCGAATGAAGGCCTGGTCAACCTTCAGTTTGTCGAAATTGAAACGCCACAGATAGTTGAGACTGGAATAGCCGGTTCCGAAATCGTCCAGTGCGATCTTGATACCGAGCGCCTGCAGCTCGGAGAGCTGTCTGAATACCGGATCCGTGTCTCCGATCATGATGCCCTCGGTCACCTCCAGTTCGATGCGAGCAGGATCAACGCGCGTGTCCTTGATGATTTTCGCTACTTCCGACACGAGGTTTCCGGAATTGAACTGCTGGACTGACAGATTGACAGCCATGCCGATGTGCTGTGGCAGACCTGCCACCGTTCGGCAGGCTTCGCGCAGGGTCCATAAGCCGATTTCCTCAATACGCCCGATGCGTTCTGCTACCGGTATGAAACTGTCCGGGCCGATTTTTTCACCGTCGACAGTAGTCAGACGCAGCAGGGCTTCGAAGCTGCACAATTTCCGTGTCTTGGCGTCCACTACCGGCTGGTAGTGCAGCTCGAAATCATTGTTCTGACAGGCGTCTTCAACCAGCGTTGCAATGCGGTCAATTTCCCGGAATTCAGCGACAGTGTCGCTGTCATAGGCCACCAGTTGCTGGCCTCCGTTGGTTTTTGCGGCACGTAGTGCAAGTTCGGCGTGACGATGCAACTCATCGATGCTGTGAAGGCCTGCCGTCGATGTTGCCGCACCAATGCTGGCGGACAGCCGGATGACTTTCTGACCGAAGCTGAAGGGTTGCAGGAATGCCTGCTGCAGCGTCTGCTGCATCCGCTTTCCGGTCCTCTCGTCGGCGATGACACCAAACGTATCGCCATTGATATGTGCGCACACAACGGTATTCCCGCAGGCAAGGCGCAGTCTTTCTGCAACCAGTCTCAGCAACACGTTGCCGACCGAGTTGCCTAACCGTTCATTGACGCGCGCAAAGCGGTCGAGGTTGAGCAGGTACAGATTGGTCGTGGTCTGCTGCGCCACCTCCTGCGAGTGAGCCGTGGCCAGCATCTCCACAAAAGCAGGCTGGTTCGGCATTCCGGTCACTGAATCATTCTGGATCAAGTGAGTTGAATTGCGCAGCGCTAGCTTGCGCGACGTGAGCCTGACCATCATGCTGACGCACAGCAGAAAACTTATCGCCAGCGAAAGTATCGTACCGATTTTGATGGCTCCAACCGTTAGAACTTCGTGGAAGCCGCTGGCATCCACGTCAGACACGATGGTGCCGATTTTTTCACCGCCAGTGGTGATCGGTAAGGCGATCTGGGTGTGGAATGCCGGCTTGGCTGCACCGGATGGTGATGCGGGTGTGTCTACCAGGACCCTCAAGTCGCCGGTCAGATCATAGATGCGGTATCCCAGAACCGGGCCGACAGGCTGGATGTTGCCCAGGTTACGAATGGGTTGGGCATTGCCCCTTGGAGCCGCCAGTATTTTCGGAAGAAACGGGGTGTTGGTGATGATTTGCGTGGACCAGCCGTGGGCCAGTTCGGTTGCCTTGTCATGGGCCAGTCTGTTGATTTCCAGTCGCGCGAAGTTGATCCCGACGACCAGCAACAGCGCACCGACGCAGAACAAAAACGCGTTTGTCAGAAAACGTGGTGTTTTCTGGAATCCCAAAACCTTAAGCAAAGTCCATACAGCTGGTGAACCAACCGCCCCGATTGTTCATGCATGCCGCCTGACATTAACGGATCGGGGTTTCGAAAGAGTAACTTTCCTTGCTGCAATTTTCATTAGAGCACCATGGGCTCATTTTGGCTCATGGTGCTCTAACCGTATGGAAAATATCAGGTTTCCGGAACATTCCTGGTGCGACCGGAAACCATCCCGATCCGGCATCAGCCCAGCATTTCGGCTGATGCCTTTCTGACTGCTTTTTCCACTTTCTCGTAAGCCTTGACTTCGATCTGGCGAATGCGCTCGCGCGATACGTCAAATTCCTGCGAGAGATCTTCCAGGGTCAGTGGATCTTCCGACATGCGGCGTGCCTCGAAAATACGCCGTTCACGCTCGTTCAATCCGTTCATGGCCTGATGCAGCAGTTTCGACCGCATGTCCTGTTCTTCGTTCTGTTCATAGGCGACATCCGGTGTTTCGGTATCGTCGACCAGCCAGTCCTGCCACTCGCCACCGGCTTCACCGTCTTTCGACAACGGCGCATTGAGTGATGCATCACCACCCAGACGGCGGTTCATCGAAATCACGTCCTTTTCCGGGACACCGAGGCGTGTTGCGATCTCTGTCACCTGGTCGGGTTTGAGATCACCGTCCTCCAGGGCCTGGATCTGACCCTTTACCTTGCGCAGCTTGAAGAAAAGCTTCTTCTGGCTTGCAGTCGTGCCCATTTTGACTAACGACCATGAGCGCAGCACATATTCCTGGATCGAAGCCTTGATCCACCACATGGCATAAGTTGCCAGACGGAAGCCTCTTTCAGGTTCAAAGCGCTTGACTGCCTGCATGAGCCCGACATTGCCTTCGGAAATCACTTCTGAAACCGGGAGGCCGTAGCCGCGGTACCCCATGGCGATCTTCGCCACCAGCCGCAGATGGCTGGTGACCAGCTTGTGAGCCGCGTCACGGTCTTCGGTATCGCGCCAGTTCTTGGCCAATGTGTATTCTTCATCTGGCTGCAGCATGGGAAACTTGCGGATTTCCTGCAAATAACGCTGTAAGCCACTTTCACCGGACAGTACCGGCAGATTGCTACCTGTGGTTGCCATTTTTGTACCTTTCACCCCCATAAGAGGGGTAATGTCTGCCCTAACTTGATCTAGATATAGGCGCTGAGGTTGCCGGTTTAAAGGTTTTCAAGCCGAATCCGGATTACAGTTTGGTCATGAATGTGCTGGTAATTTACGTTTACGTAAAGATCATATTTTGTCTATAAGGTCCGACATGTCATCTGGTAACGCAGACCGGAACGACATTGGATCACCAGACCCGGGGTGTTCGAAACCAAGGGTTTCCGCATGCAGGGCCTGGCGCGACAGGTTGGCAAGACTTTCACGTGCTGCATCATTGAGCTTGTTGGCCGAGGCGGTGTGACTGGAGCCATAAACCCTGTCTCCCAGCAGCGGATGACCAATATGTGCCAGATGAACCCGAATTTGGTGGGTCCTGCCGGTTTCCAGCTGGCAGCGCACCAGTGCCGCGACCGGGTCACCGGACCCGGCCGGCAATGGGCGTACGGTTTCATAATGTGTGATGGCGCGGCGGCCGCCGGATTTTGCCACTGCCATCTTGATCCGGTTTGCAGTACTGCGGGCGATGAGGGTGTCGATAACGCCACGACGCGGTTGAGGCTCGCGCCACACTATAGCGAGATATTGTCTGGATAACCGGCCGTCGCGACCGTGCGCAGCGAACTGCTCCGACAGCGCACGGTGGGCTTTGTCGGTCTTGGCGATAACCAGAAGGCCGGATGTCTCCTTGTCCAGGCGATGAACGATACCGGGGCGTTTGACGCCACCGATGCCTGACAGGCTGTTGCCGCAGTGCGCAATCAGGGCATTGACGAGTGTGCCGGTCCAGTTACCCGGACCTGGATGCACAACCAGGCCGGCGGGCTTGTCGACAACAACGATCTGGTCATCTTCATGCACGATGTTCAGGGCAATGTTTTCCGCCTGTGGTTTAGGATCTTCTGCTTCAGGAAGAACGACACAAACAACAGATCCGGGTTTGACCTTGAATGAGGCGTCGACTATTGATGTGCCGTCCACATTCACATGGCCTTGCGAAATAAGCATCTGGAAGCGGGCGCGGGAATGGTCTTCACTGGCCTGACCGAGTAATTTATCCAGCCGTACGGGGGCTGGTCCGTCGTGGGTCAATTCGAATTTTTCTTCCGGATCGGGCATGGTCAATAATCAGGTTTCAAAAGAGTCAACAAAGTCAGACGATGATGATGATCTGCCGGTGGGAGATACGCCGGGGTTTATCTTTCTGAAGATTGCCGTCTACACGATGGGTTTGATGATAGTAGCGGGTTTTGCGTTTCTTATCTACACGCTGGTCAACCGTGCAAGCACATTGCAACCTGCGCTGGTGAGCGCGGACGAAGCCATAGAACTGGTGGTGGAGCCAGGTGAAACTGTACAGTCAGTGTCTCTGAACCGGGGATCACTGGCCATTCATGTGCGGCGCCCGGATGGCAGTGACGCCGTTATTGTCTATAGTCTCGCAAGGCAAGGTGTCGTACAGCGCCTGAACATCAAGCCGCAATGAAAAGCTGACCATCAGCCAAGCGCCGCGTCGTATTTTTATGAACTGCCGGGCGCATCGCTGTGAAGCGCACGAATGCGTTGTGCCAGCGAGATGATGTTATTGTTTCCCCCACCGGCGGCTCCAGCTGTCAATGTCTTGCCAGCTGGCTGATTATCGTCCTGCGCGACCGCGGTTACTTCCATCGACGAACCCGGCAGCTTCACTTCGGCAGCCATGGCTACAGGCTCGACTTTCTTTGAGTCAGCCGTTTTGGTATCGGCAGGTTTGCCAGATACAGACTGCTCAGATTTTTTAGCCGACTTTTCCTTCGGTTGATCTGCGACAGGGTTCGCATCATCGGCATGTTTCTTTGAGGTTTTTTCCCTGTCTGCGTCTTCAGGTCCGGTTTTTGATTTCGTCTTGCCGTCGGTGTCGGCTTTTGATGCCGCTTTTTTTGTTGAAGCTGCTTTTTCGCTGTCTTGTTTTGGAGACTTGTCGGCATTTTCGGCCACGCCATCATCCATGCTCAGGCCGGAATTGTTCTTGTTCCACATCTCGTCCAAACGGGACAGTTCTTCGGTCAGATTTTCCGTTTCGCGTTCAGTTTCAATTATCTTCTTCTCGAGTTGATCGCTCGCGTTCGCCTGACCGGATTTGATCAGCATGTCCTGATTGGGAGTTGTTGATTTTTCGTTCGACTGCTTGGACTTTGCCTTGCTGGAAGCAGCAACTCTGGCATCAGCCTCGCGTGACCTGTTTATCTGCTCCCGCAAGATTGCCAGCTCATCCTGTTGCACCGACAAATCCTGACGTTGCTCGTCAATTTGCTGAGTGAGGGTGTTCATTTCCTCAATACGCTGACGCAGTCTTTCCTGCGCATTTTCGAATTTTGATGAAGCCATTCCCGTCAGATCCGCGGTGGCCGGAGGGTTGTCGCTCTTGAGCGTTTCGATGATGAACCACTGATCGGAGACCTTGGCTTCGGCGACCTTCAGCTTGCTTTGCAATTCTATGGAAATTTCTTCCTTGGCCTGCATCAGGTCCTTTGCCTGCTGGAGTAATTCGGTGCGGTCCGTCAGTTCACGTTCAAGTGCCGTTATCTGCAACCGCAGATTGTCAGCGTCTTCATCGCGTTTGGTTAGCTCTTCGTCGCGTCGTTTGATTTCATCGGCCAGGTGTTCAATGCGGTTTCTGTTCCTGGATGCTTCAGCCATCTGTTCAGCCATGCGGGTCTTCAAATCGTCGAGCCGCAACTGCAGACGCCGGCCCTGCATGGCGTACTCCGCTTTCAGTCGGTCCCGGTCTGCTCTGAGTTCGGCAATGGCGGACGGTGCGCGACGTTCAACCCGGCGTTTGCCGAGACTGACCGCATAAGTCCACAGTCCGCGTACAACAAGCAAACCGACCAGAAGCGCACCGACAAACCCCAGTGCCACCAGCATGATAGTCTCAATCTGAGACATGAGTCCTCCAGAGGGCAATAACCACACAATTATCGGGTGGGACCCACGCATGCGGTGCGCCACAAACGACTAACAAATGGTAGTTCCGGCAATCTGCCTGTCGAACAGGATTGTCAGAATGCCAATGGTAGTACACTGCACGATTGGTGTGAAGGTTAATTGTACGATGGCCCGAGATTATTGTGTTGAAAATCAGAACCACCACTTGGAAATCAAATGTCTGATGCCGGAATTTGGTGCAGTTGCACAAGATCAGGGTGAGTTACGGCCGGCGCAATCAAAGTATGTAAATCTGATCTCTTTCAAAGTGATGGAGCACCTTTACGGGTTCAACTTAAGCCATGGTGATCTCTGCCGCGCCGGACAGGAAATTGACGCGAAACCAGACAAGTCCCGGTCGTTGCCCATCCTGGCGCTTTTTGCAAGTACAACCCTGCGGTGTATTAAAACGGGTTCAAAGTAGGATATTCGGTGTATTTCAGGTACCCGACATTGGCTCCAAGACGGGCGCCGACACCTGTACGGATCGGTGCCAGTTTAAGCTCATCGTTTGACTGGAAGTTTACGCCCAGCCCGCCGACCATGTAGGCGGAACCCTCAATGCCGATGAAACGGTCATAAATCTGTCTTTCCCGGTTTATGTTGTAGACCAGAACCAGGACGCGCGATCCGTTGCCGCCCAGGTCAAAACCTACAGACGGGCCTTGCCAGTAAACTTTCTTGCGGGTGCCGTCCTTCATGAACAAAACACCTTCCCCGTAGCGCAACCCGCCAAAGAATGCACCGGAGGCCTCTTCACCGATGATATAGCCGGATGGCCTGCCTGCCTGCGAGAATACGGTCTCGACAGCTTTGGCAACTCCCTTGGTGGTGGTGCCGAACCAGCGATGACCGCCGTCGACAATTTCTTCGGGGCTGTATGTATCTGCGTCGGACTGATCATACGCAGAACGGGAATAAGAAGCGCCGTCATCAGCGTCTGCGCCGCGTGCCTGGGCGCGGTTTTCCAGGGCTGACAATGCCGATAATGCTGTGATGGAGAGGCTCGCAAACGCAGCGAGCGCGAGGATACGTTTCATATGTTTTACTCACCTGATACTGACAAACTCAAACAACTGTCCAGCCATCAAGGACAGTGACTAAAATTCAGTATGCGCGATGATGCGTTAATGGAGCGTATACGATTAACAAAATCTTGCTGAGACAGCCGATTAAGTCTGCGTTCAGCATCCCGTCGCTGACACAGATGCAATGAAAGCCGGGTTGTCGAAACCGCGGCGTGCCTTGCCATAGCGAAGCAACTCTCCTGTTGCTTCAAATACCTCGCCACCTGCCGCGGCCAGCACGGCGTGGCCTGCAGCGGTATCCCACTCCATCGTGCGGCCGAAGCGCGGATACAAGTGCGCCTTGCCGCTGGCCAGCAAGCAGAATTTTAACGATGAACCGGCCGGTACGATTTCGGCAACATCACGTTGTGCCAGCCAGGCGTCGGTTTTCTCATCGCGATGAGACCGGCTGGCAACCACCTTTATGTCTGAAGCCGGCAATCCGGGACATACAATGCGCTTCAGTGCCGGAGCGTCGGGAAAGCTCTCATCAGTCTTCAGTGAGGTTTCAAAAGCGCCCGAACTCATCTCGCCTGCATAAAGTGTGGACAGGGCAGGCGCATAGACCACGCCGGCAATCGGGACGCCATCGCGGACAAGCGCGATGTTAACGGTGAACTCGCCATTGCGGCTGATGAATTCACGGGTGCCGTCAAGCGGGTCCACCAGGTAGAATTCACGGGTGACTTCAGGCGTCGCACCGGCGGACACGGCTTCTTCCGCGATGATGTTGGCATCCGGATCAATTACCGTCAGGCCGTCGAGAATAATCGCTTCTGCTGCGACATCCGCCTCGGTTACAGGAGACGCGTCTGCCTTTGTGGCAACGTCGAAATCATCATTGTATATTTCCATGATGCGTGCACCTGCGGCGTGTGCAGTTTTCATCAGGGACAACAGGTGCGGTGAGGGTTGCAGGTTGGTCATGAAGTTGATTCGGCTCGCGTTTTCACAATTTTGACTTTGCCGTAAACCAGGCGCTGGATGTTCTGTAGTTGAATTGTTGAGTCGGAACAAGGTGTTGTTGCAATCGCAGACTGCCGGGTTGGCAGGAGTTGGCCCGCCCCGCTAGACTCAAGTCTGAAATCCACCACAAGACAACCTTGAGAGGGGCTCTATTTCATGAAGTTCAACGCTGTGTTGAGTGATCTCGACCTTGCAGCATTGTTATGCTCGAAAGTCTGCCACGACGTAATTTCACCGGTTGGCGCCATAGCCAACGGGCTTGAGGTCCTGGAGGATGAACAGGATGCTGAAATGCGCGATATCGCCTTTGATCTGGTGCGCCGGTCATCGCGGCAGGCATCGGCGAAACTTCAGTTTTGCCGCATCGCCTTTGGCGCCGCGGGTTCAGCCGGGTCCAGCATCGATACAGGTGATGCAGAAGACGTGGCCAAGAAGTTCATCGGCGAAGACAAGGTGACGCTTGAATGGGAAGTGCCGCGCGAAATTCGCCCGAAGAATCAGGTCAAGCTGATCCTCAACCTGGTCATGCTGGCGATTTCATCCATCCCTCGCGGCGGCAAGATCACCATGGGTGTGGCTGATGGCGGCGGATTGACAGCGCGCGCGGAGGGCAAGAATGCCAAAGTGCCCGAAAAAACCCTGGTCATGCTGGAAGGCGATGCGCAAGAAGACGCCATGGACGCCCGTCTTGCCCAAGTCTATTATACACTGCGGCTGGCGAACGAGTGCGAGCTTGACCTCGCGGCCGCAAACACTGGTGAGGATGCGGTGGAGTATTCGGCGTTGCCCGCATGACCAGTGAGGCTGACCTTCAGATTGTGAAAGGTTACCGGCCAGGAGCCGTGGCGGCAATCACGGCTCATCACATCAACTATTATACCCGGGAATGGGGTTTCGGCCTGCCGTTTGAAACCAAGGTTGCCACTGAATGTGCCGCCTTTTTTAACCGCTATGATGATCGGCTGGACCGGGCCTGGCTGGTGATCAGGGATGATGCAATTGAGGGATCGCTGATACTCGACCATGACAAGGCCGGTGAGGGTCACGACGGCCTGCACCTGCGGTGGTTCATCATGTCAGACAGATTGCGGGGATCGGGCTCGGGGCGGGTCCTGATGAATAAAGCCGTCGAGTTTGCAGACGAGACTGCCGGCGGCAAGCTGTGGCTGACCACATTTCGGGGCCTGGGCGCTGCCCGGCAGTTGTATGAGGACTTCGGATTTCATCTGGCAGGCGAAGTTGAAGGCGAAACCTGGGGCAGAACAGTGCACGAGCAGTTGTGGATCAGGTCCCCTGATCCTTGAGCGAGTAGCGAAAGTCGCAGTGGGATGCGCCTTGCATGATGGTCTGGGTTCTGATCAGCGAAATGCGGGGGTCGTAGCCTTTGCAGAACGTGCCATCGCGCCCGCATGACAGAAGGTGGCCGATTTCGGCTAATCCCATTTCCTTATACATTTCAGCATATTGGCAACGCGTAACGTTGTAATTCACGTTGGTTTCAGTTTCCTCCAGCATATCAACCTCCAGTGCGCCATTGGCTTTCCACTGGGGCAGCAGGGCATGGAAGCTTTCCAGCGACGTGTCGCCGCCTTCGGTCTTTGCGTAAGCTGATCCTTGCTCTATGGCGTTTTTGGTAACTGCCGCTGCAATGATCTTGCGGGCTTTTTCAGCGCCGATTTCAGCCTTCATCTCTTCATAGATCGGCTTGATGATATTGGCTTCTATGCGACGTTGCTCGAGAATCGGCAGGTCGGTCTTGCTCATGTGCGCGTTCCCCGCGGAATTTGATTGATCATAGTATCAGATGACACAGGCGCACGGCTTGTTACAAGCCCGGCAGGCGCCGCTGTTTGTGTTTGGGCAACAAAAAACCCCCGGCAGAGCCTCGCCGGGGGTATTCTGGTTCCGTCCGAGGTGCATCTGGCACCCTTCAGGTCCGCACTTTAGTTTCTGTGCTGTCAGGCAGCGACTTCTTCTGCTTCGCGCAGTACGTAGCCACGACCCCAAACCGTTTCGATGAAGTTCTGGCCATCTGCTGCGGCAGCCAGTTTTTTGCGCAGCTTGCAGATGAACACGTCAATGATCTTGAGCTCTGGCTCGTCCATGCCGCCATAGAGATGATTCAGGAACATTTCCTTGGTCAGCGTGGTTCCCTTGCGCAGGCTCAACAATTCCAGCATCTGGTATTCCTTGCCGGTCAAATGAACACGCTGCCCACCAACTTCCACGGTCTTGGTGTCCAGATTGACCTGCAGTTCACCGGTAATGATGACCGACTGTGAATGTCCCTTGGAACGGCGGACAACGGCGTGAATGCGGGCAACCAGTTCGTCCTTGTGGAATGGCTTGGTCATATAGTCATCTGCGCCGAAGCCCAGGCCGCGCACCTTGTCCTCGATGCCGGCCATGCCGGACAGGATCAGGATGGGCGTGTTGATTTTGGCCACCCGCAGCGTCTTGAGCACATCATAGCCGCTCATGTCCGGCAGGTTGAGGTCGAGAAGAATAATGTCGTAGTCATAAAGCTTGCCGAGATCGACGCCTTCTTCACCCAGATCCGTAGTGTAACAGTTAAATCCGTCCGACTTGAGCATCAGTTCGATGCTCTGCGCTGTTGCAGAGTCGTCTTCAATCAACAGAACTCTCATCCGTAACCCCTTAAGTATGCTTTGTCCCGCACCGGGCGACAGCCCTTCTGGAACTTTCTGCCTGAATTAGTTGGCCGTGCCGACCAGATCAAAACGCCTGATTAACTCTATGGTCACGATAAACGCCAAATGGTTAACAAAACCTAATTCCCTCAAAAATTAGAACCGGTTGGATTCATTTGTTCAGACTGCTTGTCACTTTTTCAGCTCGCCGTCGCTGATTTTGCGGTGTGCATATTCATAAAGGTCGAAATCTCAAAAAGCCGTCGTCGGAATCAAAAAGCCAGGCACGGTGTTTTCGTTTACCGCCCCTTAAGCCTGATCGTTCATCATACTCATGATAACTGGATGAACCGACGCTAGTTGATTCGATTGAATCTGACCAGCACCGCTTGTTCAAATACCTGTTCTTCCGGTTGATTTTGTTTGTTGCGTTTAGTGAGTGAGGCATTCCATGCGGTCTAAAGACACGCTTTTGCGCCTGCATCGTTTCCACGTTGAGGAGAAACGGCGTCAGGTTGGCGATATAGAAATGATGATGGCGGACTTCCGCCGCAAGCAGGACGATCTGGACCAGCAGATTGCTTACGAAGAGCAAAAGACCGGTGTCAGCGACCCTGCAAACTTCAATTATTCAATGACTGCCAAGTCAATTCGCAACCGGCGGGAAAACCTGCTGGCAACGATTGATGATCTGCAGGCACAGCTTGATCGTGCCAATGAAGCAGTTGCGGAAGAAGAATCGGAATTGCGCAAGGTCGAACTGCTGGTGGAAAAAGATGCCAGTCACCGAAACGACATCAAGGTGATCGGCCGCCCGGCAGACACAAGCGCCAGCCGCACCAAGCATTAGATTTTATTCAGGGCGGGCTCAGCCCGTTTGTGGTTCAACGTCAACGGCCCGGTCCACACAGGTTTGTGTGGCAGGGCTGTTTTCTTTCAAACTGAACTGAATAAGATCGTTGAGGCCTGATCCTAAGCGTTTTGGGCTCCGGGCTCTACAACCAGACGGTGAGGGTGCAATTTGTCGTATATCGGCCGAGCCAGATCGGCAATGCGGGCCAGATCTGCACCAAGATCCGGATAATCGGTTTTCGGGTCGGCAAAGCCTGATGATTTCCACGCAGCATTGTACCAGTGTTTGGCCCAAACGCCGTCGAAAGGTTTCGGACCGGGGGTCCAGGACAGCATGGCTGGCTCAAACGGAATGCCTATTTTTTCACACAAGCTTCGCAAGCTGTCAGCCGGTCTGGAAAGAACATCTTCGCAGTCTATGACAAGCGGCGCTTCACCACGTTCATCGGCCACCATATTGAACAGATCCAGCTGACGCTCAAAACCGATGTCAGCAAGCGTGACACTCTCGCGCTTGGCTGAATAACTGGCCAGAACCCGGTCGGGGCTGCGGATCAGGAAAACATTCGCAAGCGGAAGGCACCAGTGCCAATCCTGATCCCGCAACATGTGATGTGTCATGTGTTTTTGATAGAATACCGGGCATGCTGCATCAGGTTTTGCCAGGCACCTATCCACGACTGCCTGATAATCGGTTTCGCCGGCGGCAATTACCTCGTCGCCGATGGGGTGGGTGATACCGGTGGCTGACAGGTAATGTGCATAAAACGGTTCATCCCAAACCGTGCAGTCTGTACGGTTGGCAAACGCGTACATCATCGCGGTGGAAATATTGCGCGGACCTGACCACATGGCGATTGTTGTCATAGGAATGGTTCCCAGATTCTCTAACTGGTCACTTTCTTCATCGCATTTCTGACCGCCTTGTCGTCCGGCGCCAGTTCAGCGGCGCGAAACAAAAGCTCGGCAGCCTTTGTCTTGTGTCCAATATCCATATGGCACAGGGCCTGGGCCTTGATGACCTCGACATTGTCCGGCTGCTGCGCTGCCAGTTCGTCGAATATCTTCAGTGCCTCGTCTGCCTTGCCGAGCCTTCCGAGGCCGCGGCCCTTGTGGAAGCGCGCCTGTGCATTGTCCGGATCAAGATGCAGGGCACCTTCCAGTGCCTTCAGGCCAATAGCGGGCTGTCCGCCGGAAATCTGCAGGCTGCCCAGGTTTACAAGCGCAAGCACGTTTTCTGCATCCAGAAGCAGGCACTCGGCGTAGGCGCGTTCTGCTTCTCCTGCCTTGCCCTGGTTGTGCAGGGTGATGGCCAGCATCAGCCGCAAATCCGGGTTCTTGGGGCGCAGTTCAACGGCACGGCGCGCAAGCTTTAAGGTAGCCTCTGGCGTCTTGGATGCGTGCAACTGCTTCATCAGGTCTTCGATTTCCTGTGAGCCGGCCCGGGTGCCGCCGCCAGACATTGAAAGTTTGTCGGATTTCATGGGTAATTGGTTCCTGCGAAAGTTGGCGGAGAACCTATCCGCCCTGCGGTGTGCCTGCAAGATATCATGTGGGGCGCGAACATGAAAATGGCGTGGCAGCCCCCGTTAAAGGGACGCTGCCACGCCATCATACTCTTAAATCCTCAAGCCTGCCGAAGCAGGGACTATCAGTTTACGCGATAGTCCTGAATGCGTGTTGTGCGCAGACCCGCGAGACCATGCCGGTCGATAGAGCGCTGCCAGCTGAGATATTCCTCAACTGTCAGTTTATACCGCCCACATGCTTCTTCGAGGCTGAGCAGGCCACCGCGAACGGCGGCGACAACTTCTGCCTTGCGACGGATAACCCAACGATGGGTGCCCGGCGGCGGCAGATCAGCAATCGTAAGAGGACTGCCATCTGGACCGATGACGTAATTTATACGGGAACGCAACTGACCTGAATTACTCACTAACTTCACCTGATACGCTGGTACTAACTGAGGACCAATCTACCGGGTCGGCGTTTATAAAGGTCTAATCAGATACGAACAATTGGCAAACAAACCGGCGGAACTGCTCCAAAACGAAACAGTCCGGCTGAATGCCGGCTGAATGGTTGTATGCTTGCGGACAAAAAGAAAACTGTTGCAGCCAGGCGCCGGCTGACCATATCTAGGGTCTGGACCCGGAGGGCCTGATCCAGCGGATAGCGCAAGCGACACTGGCCGCCGGGCAGTCACAGCCAATTGCCGAGGCATGATGAATATCGACATGAACATCGATGGTGCGATAATTGAACGGGTGCGCGACGCCATCGGACTTGATCCGGATGGGGGACGCACGCTTGTTGTTGCTGCGATGTCCGGCGGTGTGGATTCGACGGTTGTTGCCGGGCTTTTGAAGGCGGCAGGTTACGGCGTGGCCGGTATTACACTACAGCTTTACGATCATGGCGAAGCCGTGCGCCGAAAGGGTGCCTGTTGCGCCGGACAGGATATTCATGATGCCCGCAAGGCATCGGCAGCCCTTGATATCCCGCATTATGTCCTGGATTTTGAAAGCCGCTTCAAGGATGCGGTGATCGAGGAATTCGCCGATGCCTATGTGCGCGGCGAAACACCGATCCCGTGTGTTACCTGCAATCAGACGGTCAAGTTTGCCGATCTGCTGACGCGCGCCCAGGCGCTCGGTGCAGCCTGCCTGGCAACCGGTCACTATATACGCTCGGTTGCCAGGGATGACGGAACCGCAGCGCGCGACCTTAAGACACCTGAAGACATGGGCCGGGATCAGAGCTATTTCCTGTTTCAGACGACGCAGGCCCAGGCTGACTATCTGCGCTTTCCGTTGGGATCGTTCACCAAGGATGAAACGCGCGAGATGGCCCGCGCCATGGGGCTTTCCATCGCGGATAAACCGGACAGCCAGGACATCTGCTTTGTCCCTGACGGTAATTATGTATCCGTCATTGAACGGTTACGGCCCGAAGCCGGTGAGCCGGGCGACATCGTACATGAGGACGGCCGCGTGCTCGGTCGTCATGATGGCATCATTCATTTTACCATCGGGCAGCGCCGCGGCATTGGAGTTGCGGCCAGTGAACCGTTGTATGTGACCGGCCTTGAGCCGGCGGAGGCAAAAGTCATTGTCGGCCCGAAAGATGCACTGGCGCGGCGTGTGATCCGGCTTCGCGATGTAAACTGGCTTGGAGCTCACGCGGCACACCCTCAGGCATTGGCGGAAAACGTCTTCGTCAAGATTCGCTCCACCAGACCTGCTGTTGCCGCCCGGCTTGTGGCGGGCGAGACGGGTGAAGTCCAGGTGGTGCTGGATGAACCGGATTTCGGCATTTCGCCCGGTCAGGCTTGTGTGTTTTATGAAGCGCCGGGGCAGGGATCACGGGTGCTTGGCGGTGGTTATATTGCGGGCACACTTGGATAGTACGGTCGGGGCGGGGACAGCCTGCCTGCGGTTCCATGTCCTTACAACTAGTGACATTTGCCCAAATATATGACATCCCGGTTCCATGATCGACAAAAGTAATCACAAGGATTTGCCCAAGAAGGATGTAGCTGCCGCGTGGGCGGTGCATGCCTTTACGGCGTCCGGCATCGTGTTGGGTTTCCTGGCACTGGTTGCCATTCTGGAAGGTGACCGGATAGCTGCATTTTTGTGGCTGGGACTGGCCCTGTTTGTCGACGGTATTGACGGCACTCTGGCCCGGCGTGCCCGGGTGAGCGAGGTGACGCCGCAGTTTGACGGGGCGACACTGGACAACGTGATCGATTATTTCACCTATGTCGTGGTGCCGGCGATGATGGTGTACTGGTTCGACCTGGTGCCGGCAGGGTGGGAAACCGCTACCGCCGCAGGCATCATGGCAGTGTCTCTATATACCTTTGCCAATGCAGGCATGAAGACATCAGATTATTATTTTGCAGGCTTTCCGGCATTGTGGAACCTGGTCGTGTTGTATTTCCACATCATGCAGACCGATCCATGGGTCAATCTCACGGTGATAGCCATATGCGGTGTGTTGACTTTCGTGCCGTGGAAATATGTGCATCCGTTGCGGGTGCGGGACTGGCGGGCCGTAACCATCCCGATGACGATTTTATGGGGTGGCACCACATTGCGGCTGCTTATCGTGTCCAAGGACGACACGGCACTGAACGCATCGCCGGTGATTTTCTGGCTATGGGTGGCAGCGTCAACCTATTTCCTGGTGATCTGCATCGTGCGATCGGTGCGTCCTGAAGCCGATGCAGGCGAGGAATAGGCAGCACAGTTTCTGACCCGTGCAAGACCAGTGCTTGACTTCACCGGTCAGAGCCTATTATACCGCGCATGTCCTTGCCGGAAGCCATTGTTTGTGTGCCTCCGGCGCCGGTTCCGAAACCTCGCAGATCAGATGGTTTTACAAGCAGGGCCGGTATATTGGGGCGGGGTAGCTCAGGTGGTTAGAGCAGCGGAATCATAATCCGCGTGTCGGGGGTTCAAGTCCCTCTCCCGCTACCAAAATTTTCAAAACCGAATGTTGGCGAACCAGTTCTTCTCATTCTAATTGTTGGTCTGACAGGTCAAGGATAGTTGCAAGGGTCCACTCTCATCACTGACTTGGGCAAATCCGACTCCGTCTTTCAAAAACAAGGCAACATGAGATGATGTGCTGTTTGCATTGGAGTTTCGAGGGAAATCACCATGCCACATGGTGCTTGAGTTTCCGATTTCGACAGCTTTCGCGGTACCTTTCCAGCAGTCATTGAAAGCGCAGATCGACAGTTCGCTGGTTTTTGTGTTGATGGTCGCAGAGACCGATTCACAACTCTTCCGGGCATCGTTACCGTTTTCTCCGGCAGGCGAGCAGTCGTCTGCGCCACAAGCAAGCGCGGCCTGGCAAGTACATTTGGTAGCCATTGTATGAGCAGGCAGGACTCCTGCCATAATGCCCGTGACCATCACTATTGAGTACCAATACCCTCGAGAAATATTCATTGCTTTACCCTTTCTACGCCACCTTTTCTAGCACTTCAGGTGCACCAAATCGCTGAGACACAAACCATTTGCATCGAATTGCAGTTTGGACTGCTTCGAAAAACCATACAGATCAGTAGGAATGCTAGTTCATTGATCGGGTTTTTGCCAACCTGTTGACGGTGTGGGCAGTGATGATTGATCAGTGGAACCAAAGTGAGTGTGTATGGTGTTCTTGTGTCTGCAATAGTGCTCTCAGTTTGTATAAATTTTAGGCAACCGTTTCTTTTGGAGACCGACGCTTGAATCAATCACAGCGGCGCACACTGTCTCATCTGTGGCGGGCTTTAAAAGTGGAAGCTGTTGATAAGGTATGCGCAATGAACTAATCAGCAAATTTGGTTGGGTTAGTATCCGGCAAATTGATTGCAAAAAACTCCTTGGACTATTGCATTCAAGATCAGCTTACGCTGGCGACGAAAAAAGAGCCCAAGTAGATCGCTTTTTAAAAACATCTACGCAAAACACCCGTTCAAAATAATGGAAATGTCCGTAATTTCAGCAATTCATTTCGGATTTCTAGTTTGCTACGACCGCCAGCTTGCGACCAAACTTGGCACCGTAGGCCTTCGCATCTGCCTTCGTGTTACCGGATGTGTCACCGGAAATAGATAGAGCCCCACCTCCGCCAATACCGGCCTCTTTCGCTGCATCAATGGTTTGTTGGCCAGGTAGTTTGGGTGCAATCGCCAATTTGCCCGTTCCCAGCACACTGGTTTCGGAACGCTCTTTATCGTATTTAATTTTTCCACCGACATTTCCGGAGATGCCGGACGGCCCAAGTTTTCCTCCCAGGCCAGCTCCAATACTTCCGCCTAACGCATTGTCCCAACTGCCGTTAAGGCCAAACTTGAAGCCAGGGCCAAGGATTTTCCCGCCTGCTGTAATCGAGAAGTCGATTCGTACTCCATCTTTATCCACAGTCAAATCAAAGCTTCCCCAAGGCGTCGATATTGAAAGTCCAGGATCGAGTCCTGGAATTAGAATGCCAAACGACGGTTTCTTTTCTTTACAGCTATATTCTGTTTCGTAAAGTTTGCCTTGGTTACATTTCGTTTTTGAAACAGCCTCGGCCTCCCAACATGACACATGCTTAAGGCCAGGCGTGATTGCTGTGACAGGACATGTTATGTCACATTTAAAATCTACTTCGCACTGGCGAGGATCGATCGGCATGATTCGAGATTGAAAGTTCGGCACGTTGCTGAAACCAGCGAGTACAGATATGTTGCTGGGATCGTTCAAAAAGGCGCTTCGGTACAGTGTGTCGGCTCGCCGATCACCAAGGTTTTCTAGTATTTCTCCATACTTCATTAATACTGTTGGATTTTTAGGAGCTAGTTTTGCTGCTTCTTCGATGGTTGCAAGGGCTAATGCAAAGTCAGAATTTCCACCGCCCGCGAGACCTCTATTATTATAAAGTGCAGCTAGATTATGATAAGCTGTCCATTCTGTCGGAGAAATGACAATTGCCTCTATCAGCAAATTCTCAGCGGCAGCGACCAGCCCGTGAAGTTCGTGAATAGCTCCGAAATCTGCAAGTAATGCGCCGAGACTGGACAAAGAAATTGAGTCCAGAGGACTTTGGTCTAGGTCTCGCTTGTATGCCCAGATCGCGACCTCTTGAGTACCATCTAGTGCAGCAAGACCCCCAAGTGTTTCATAATCCTTGTCTGCGTCTTTGGATATTTCGTTTTCAACTAGAGACTTAAATTCCCTATTCACGAGATTTTCGACAAATTCGGAAACATCATGTGGCAAGCTTTGCCCATGTACAGATAGTGGCCAAAACATCGCAAACACGAATATCAAAATGGCCCTCATTGCTTTAACTCCTGCATTTTGTCATGCGCTTTTGAAAAGCCTAGTTCTGCTGATTTCTCAAACAGGGAAACCGCTTTGCTTCTGCTTTTTTCTGTCCCCATCCCCTTTAGGTGCATTAGGCCGAGATAGTAGATAGCTTGTGCATCTCCGGTCTCGGCTGCGGAAGAGAGGTAATTCAATGCGGCCTTGGATTTGTTACGTTCATAGTTGATAATGCCGAGCCAAGTACCGGATTGGATATCTCCATCATTCAAAGCTAATTTGAGCCAGGGTTCAGCTTTTCGATGTGCAACTTTTACTCCAAGCCCTTCTAGAAAAATAATGCCAAGTTTCTTTCTGCAAGCGCGCCTGTTGTAAGTCTTGTCCGCCGCGTTTGCGCATTGCTCGTACAACTTCATGCCGACTTTCTTATCACGCCTGGTCCCGGTGCCGTGGAACAGCATATCGGCAACAAGAGCTGTGCTGAACTTGCTGCCTGCTTCATGAGTTCCAGAATACAACGCAAATGCTCTAGCGTGATTTAGTCGATAGCTGTTTCCTTCGCGGAGTTCGCCAGCCAATCGGTTGCGCGCAATTTTCGATCCCAGTTTTGCGGCTTGCTCGTATGCTGCAAGAGCCACAGGGAGATCAATTCCACCCAACCTGCTTTCCGAATATGTAAGATTTCCAAGGCGTACGAACCTTGCGCGATTCATCGCGCAACTGCGCCTATACTCTTTCAAGAGCTCGTATGAAGCTTTGAATTCGCGATTTTTGTATCTTTTATCGGATTCCGCAAGCTTGACCCGCGCTTGTGGCAAGCCATCAAGGCGGCACGATCTTGCGGAAAAAACATTGCCGGCAACCATTATCGACAGTTCGACTTCATCAGGATGACTAACTACAAATGAACCGGCCTCCTTCAACACGACTTCGATATCTCTGTAGCCTCTTGTTTCACTAGCTGTGGCGACGTAAGCGGCCAATCGCTCCCGCAGGCTTCGAATTGTCTTTTCTGCGCTACTGCCTTGTTCAAACCTTAAGGAAATGCCGGCCGGGCGTTCCGACTTGAAATGAAAGAACACGATACCGCTGACAGCAGCATCTGAGCCTGCAATCTCAATCTTAGTTTCACCCGCCAATGCTGGTGGAACAAATACGTGCCATAGACTGGCACTGACCGCAGCAATTTTGCAAAACCCAACCATTCGAAATTCCAAATGACCCTGCCCCATGGTTCAGGCTACTGGAATCTGAACAACCTAGCAAACTAGTAGGGTCGAACCGATCTGCCGAAATTGCCTTATCCATCCCGAAAGCAAGCAGAATTGGAATTGGATGTGTCCACGCAGCGCCGCTGAGTTTGCTAGGTATACTGCATTGCATCGATGTGGATTACTCATTCTGTTTTCCCCGGAAAGTCGAAGCAAGAACCCAACAGTCGTTGCGGCGAGATCTAACGATAGGTTGATAGCCGGGCGATCAACTGGCTTTGCCTGAACGGGTTTTCAGTTCAAGTACTAGGCTCCGTAGCCATGGCTCACTCATCTGTGGTTGCTGCGCGATTGCTCGAGACAGTTTCACTCGCTCGGCTCTATCTGCTGCACGATCATAAAGCTGCACTGCGCCGCGAAGGGCCTTGAGATGTTCTTCATCCCGATCCGGTGATGCTGAAAGCCGCGAACCCCATCGATCACTGCGATGCGGCGGCGTTACTTTGGGATCGACATTTCCAAGCTGGTGCCAGAGGGGTGGAGAAAGCGAGACATTTTTGACGTGGATGCGCCCGGCTATTTCCCGCCACCGTTTGGTCTGTTGCCAACGAAATGCATGCGGCGAGTTCTTCCCTCGCACAGTCAGTCCGACAAACCCTATCTTGCTACTGACTACATTCCAGTCTGCACCTTCGGCGTCACTCCAGTCCCGCAGCGTTTCGACAAGCCTCTGAAAAGTACTTCCCGTCGAAACAACATCGACGAAACGGACAACCTTGCCTTGTGAAGCAAGAGCATGCGGGTCAAGACTTTCCTGGCGCATGTACTGCAGGAAATGTGCAAGCTTCTTATACGGCAGGTCTATTGTTGGGGCGTTCCGATAGGAAACCTGTAGCAGCGTCAGCGAACGCGATTGCGATAATGCCGAAAACGCGCCGCTGAGATAGTCAAAAAGGTTTTCAGGAGACCGTCCAACAAATACCAGTTCTGCATTCCCGGCCGAGGCAACGATCTTTGCAGCGGCTTCGCGAAACTCTGGCAAAAGCTTGTCGGGCAGGGTTTTCGCTTCTCCGTCCAGCAACTCACCAAGTTGTTCGCGCTTTGTTATGTTCCAGCGAAATGGTGCAACTGCTTCTGCAACAAAAGGCAATGTTCATCCTCCAGTGGTTTCAATCGGCCCAGTGAAACAGGCCTGATTGATCGATCAGAGGAGAAAGAGTTTCCACCGCACCGTTGTTCATGTGCCAAAGTATCCAAGTGCAGTCCCAGTCTTCCGCGTAAATCGCGTTGAGTTCCGGAATGGCGATTGTTGTGAACTCGGCAGATTGCTTGAGCTCACTTTCCTGGTGAGTATTCAACACTGTTTGTATGTCTGTAATTTTTTGAAGGCACTGGGCCCCCAGATCAACTCGGTAAAGATCGTAATTTTTGCTCAGGAGGCGTAACAACTCGTTGAAGCGCGACCAGTCTTTCTCCGTGACATCATCAATCTGGTGCAGGTTGTCCTTGCCCAACCAGCCATCGAAAATCGATATGAATTCTTTTGTGAAACTCGGTTTGATAGCTGTGTCGTGGAAATATGTTTCAAACTTCATCGCGTGAGACCTGAAAGGAACGGGACAGCCTGAATGCTAGTTCATCGGCCCCAGGAAAATCTACCACTGCATTAGCTGGCTTACTCGCGGGTGGTCGAACCATGGAAATTCGGGTTTCATATGGGAGTCATAAGCCGTGAATTTGAATGGGGGGAGTTGAAACAATTTAGCTCGGTTTGAAAACGAATTACTCAGCCATTTCCATCGCTTGATGGGGCTGTATGGGGAACTTTGGGGCAAGTTGCTATGAACACCAGACTAAATCATAATCCGCGTGTCGGGGGTTCAAGTCCCTCTCCCGCTACCAAAATTTCTCAATAATTTCCGTTATTTATACAGATCTTGGTGCGATTATCTCATTGCTTGCGCTTTCCGTGGATTCATTCCGGGTGCCAGAGCCTGCCTTCGGGCGTGGCGAGGTAAGATGAACAGTCAGCGCCTTAGCCGAAGAAGCCGGACAGCAAATCCAACATGGGAGCAGATATCGCTGGCGCTATCAACGCAGCTAACGACTGCCAAATTCCTTTGAAGCGTTCAGATACCCATGAAGTGTTTGTGGCGAGCCGGGACCAAAAATCGGACAGCGTTGTTTTACCCGAGCCTTGATCATCTGAATTGGATAGGATTGTCAGAAATCCTGGCAGGAAAGCCGCGATGAGTGTAGCCGAGAACAGTATTCCCGCACCTGTTGAAAGCGTTTGAGACAGCTCCGTGTAAAATGCCGCTAGTCCTTTGTTGTCAGGGTCAAAAAATTTAGCCGGGATGGAAAAGAAAGCGCGGGCGGTCATCACAGATGATACCAGAACGAAGCTCAGTGCGATTAAATCATGGCGCATGGCCTCTGCAAGCACCTCTAATCGGCGCGTTCGATTTTCTTTTGATTGTCGCGGCTCCAGAAACAGCGCGCCATGAAATGAGCCTGAGGCCATCACAACTGCAAAGATGCCAAGGCTCGTTGGAAAGACCAGCGCTATGAGCAGAAAACTGGTTTGGCTGTCATTCCAACTTGCAAGGGGGACGGATGAATTGGTTGCTGTCAGCACGACTGACAACGGTTGGATCATGTAGCCCTGAAATGCAGTGTCGTTGGCTGATACCAGAACGACGACCAGTGCGACAGCCATCCCGAAAAAGACGCACGATAGGACGTTTGTTGCAAAGCGCTTGACCAAGGCAAACCGGGAGAGAAAGTAACTGATTGCACCAAGGCATATCAGCGAGTGGGCAAAGACGTATATCGCGTAACCGAAAAACGAAACGGATGCATGAGCTTTTACAGCCGGTGAAAAGACTTTGTATTTCCCCCACGCCCCATCAGCCAGCAGGCCGCCCAGGTCGACACCGCCAGCAGTGAGTACTTCAATACTGATCAGGAATAGCGCTAGTGGGGCAACTGAAAAGGCAACGCAAATTCTCCAGGCGGAATTGCCACCTCGTACGACAGGTTCATTTGTTGGACTTGCTTCACCAGCCATGCTGCGCCCCAGTTTGTATTTCTGTCGGGAGCATAACCTGAATGGTGACGTCTAGGAAAGCTAAGGGTTCGACCGCACTGGGATCTCATCGGAGATTTCATTCGCATAAGCGGCGTTATGAAAGTGATCTTAGCCCCGTTTTCTCATCCAACGTCTGGTTGAATTCGTCCCTTGCAGGAACACAGTACAAACCTGTGGCGAGCCCGGTTTGTGATCCATAACAGAATTTGCGTGACACGAGTTGGCTTTTGCCTTGTTTCACGCCTACACTTCCCCTCGACGTCTGGAAACCTGTCCGTTGAAACAGTCAAGGCCATGGCGAATTCTGGCACGCGAGACTCGCGAAACCCGATTAGGTCATGGTTTGAGAGCCCATAGGGAAGCCAAGCCATGGATGATATCGTTACGCATGAACAGACCGGAAATTGCGGTCACCCGGTAGCACATAAGCAGGCAAATCATCCGCTTGATGCGCTGACGGCTGAGGAGATACTCGCAGTTACCGCTGCGATCCGCGCGCATCCCGATTTTGGCGAAGACGTCTGTTTCGAAACCATCGAACTCAAAGAGCCGCCCAAGTCTGATGTGCGGGCATTCAAATCCGGTGACGGGCTGAACAGGCAGGCGCGCGCTGCCGTGTTTCGCACCGGTGGCATCGGTGTCTGGCGGATGACCGTCTCGATTGACGACGGGTCCATTGCAGATGTGGAACACTGGCCTGACGCCAGGCCGATGATCCAGCTGGAGGAGTTCATGGTCATCGAGGAAATGGTCAAAACCCACCCCGACTTTATTGCCGCGTGCGAACGCCGCGGTATTACAGACATGTCGCTGGTATGCGTGGACCCCTGGTCGGCGGGCAATTTCGATATCCTCGGCGAGGAGGGGCGTCATCTGTGCCACACCTTTGTCTGGGTGCGCTCCCGCGAGTTCGACAATCTCTATGCTCATCCTGTCGAGGGCCTGAACGGCGTTGTCGACATCAAGACGGGTGAAGTGATCCGCATTGATGATTATGGCGTGAGTCCAATTCCGGCGGCTGAGCACAATTATGAAAGCCAGTTCCAGCAACAAACCCGGGATCACCTGAAACCGATCAATGTCGTCCAGCCCGACGGTGTTAGTTTCTCGCTCAGCGGCCGGCAGTTGTCTTGGCACGACTGGTCGCTGGTGATTGGGTTCAACTCGCGTGAATCCCTGACACTTCACGACATCAAGTTCGACGACCGGCCGGTTGTCTATCGCGCTTCGGTTGCCGAGATGGTCGTACCTTATGGCAGTCCCAAAAACGGCCACTTCAGGAAGAGCGTTTTTGACGTCGGCGAATACGGTATCGGCAAGCTGGTCAATTCACTGGAACTGGGGTGTGACTGCCTCGGTGCGATCCAGTATCTCGACGTTGACCTGAACGACATGCATGGCAATATCTTCCATATTCCCAAAGCGATCTGCATTCACGAAGAAGACCAGGGGATTTTGTGGAAGCACACGGATTTCCGGACCGAGCGGGTTGAAGTGCGCCGCGCCCGGCGGCTGGTGATTTCGTCCATCGCGACCGTCGGCAACTACGAATACGCCATGTACTGGTATTTCTATCTCGATGGCTCAATGGAGTTCGAGATGAAGGCAACAGGTGTATTGAACACCGTCGCCGGTGAACCGGGCGTGCCGGACAAGTTCGCTACCGAAGTGGCGCCGGGCGTGTTCGGACAGATCCACCAGCATGTGTTCTGCTGCCGCCTCGACATGGCGGTCGACGGCGACGCTAACTCGGTTGTCGAGTGCAACACCCATGCAGTGCCGGCAGGAGACGACAATCCGCACGGCAACGCATTTTACCAGGAAGAGACCATCCTCAAGACGGAGAAATCTGCGGCTCGCAACATCAGCCCGCAACATCAGCGGTTCTGGAAGTTCGTCAATCCGAACAAGACCAACTACATGGGACAACCGGTGGCCTACAAGCTGGAACCGTCACACTGCGTGACGCCGTTCATGGCGCCGGATTCACCGTCCGGCAAGCGCGCGGCCTTCACATATAACCATTTGTGGGTGACGGATTTTGATCCCGAGGAACGCTATCCCGCCGGAGAGTATATGAACCACTCTGACGGAACGGATGGTCTGCCACGCTTCATCAGCGACGATTCCAGCGTTGAAAACACGGACATCGTGGCATGGCACACGTTCGGCCTGCATCACCAGCCGCGCCTTGAGGATTTTCCGGTCCAACCGTGTATTTCATCCGGTTTCAAGCTGGTTCCATCCGGATTTTTTGACCGCAATCCGTGTCTGGACCTGCCGTCGCAAACCAACGCAGCGAGTTGCAATGCTGATGCGGCGAAAGACTGAAAAAGGCGCAGGTCGCGCGCAGGCACAGCGCCATTTGAGAGATTTGCGTGACCGGGCGACCTGCCGGTTCTGTCAACCGAATTTGGCCAGATAGGTCCTGCACAGGTCCACGGTACCGCTGGTGTACTCATTGCCCATGGATTGGGCCAGCTCGGTTTCAGAATGGCTGCCGATCCAGGCGACCAGCAACAGCCGGCGCAACATCACAAATGTCGGAATTTCATCTTCGTCTGCCTGCGGCAGGTCGATGATGCGGCGATAACCGTCCAGCCAGTGCCTGATCAGATCCGGCACTTCGGGCAGGTGCTCGTAGAACGAAACCGGTGTTGCGGCGTCATACATCAGCCATGAAAACCCGCAGTCGTCAAAATCGATAACCTTTACCGACGTGCCGTCGACAAGCAGATTTGCCAGCCGCAGGTCGCAGTGGATAAGGCCGAAGCGGTCAGAACCCTTGCCGAAGGCTGCCAGGCGGTCACCAATGAGCGCCACGGTTTTGCCGAACAGGTCCTGCCTGGCGTCATCCATGCCCATGCCGTCGCGCCAGTAGCCCCAGTGCGGGTGGTCGCCGAGGCTGGTGTCAAAGTCCCAGGTCAAGCGCTCAAACCAGTCTGGACGTTTCCAGGTTCTGACATGCTGGTGCATGCGGGCAGTGACTTCGCCGAGCACCTCAAACGGCGCGCTCAGGTCTTCGTTGACGCCGGGTTCTGAACCGGTTTCCCATTCAAACAGCACCACATTGCGATCCCGCGGAAATCCCGGGTGTGAGACTTTCTGCAGGATATCGCCATCCAGCCCCGGCAATGCTGCAGGGGTGGTGATGATCTGTTTTTCACGCAAATCACGCTGCCAGGCCAATTCAGATTTTATCGCGGTATCGGTATGATAGCCGTCGCGATGGACCCGCAGGGCCCACCGTTGGCCAGTGGAGGGATGTTCGACCTTGTAGGTGGCGTTCTCGGACAGATTGATAAGGTCAACGTCACAACCTGCCGGAAGTTCATATTGCCTGACTGCGGCACGGCTCAACTCTGCCAGCAGGCGGAGTTGCTCGTCATGAGCAAGTGCATCGAAGTCTGCTTGTGGTGTCGATTGAGTTGTCATGGCGATCCTCGCATCGATTATCATGACAACGCTATCTGCAGGCAAGCACGTGGGCTTGACACCAGATGGTGGCAAATTGACAGGCTGCGCAACGATTATCGGCTCAGCTTTCGCGGCCGCCAATCGAATTCAGGGTGGTCTCGATCCTGTCGCGGGCCAAAAGGACGTCCTCGGTGCGGCCTGAAAGATAGATACGTCCGGCAGCACCGATCATCTGCACGTCCACCAGGGTCAGGTCCGGTGCCACACGTTCGGCCTCGTTGGCGGCGATTGCGGCATACAATGCCGGCACCATTTCGCATATCAGCAAGGTTTCGCCCGGTGTGATCATCGATGCCTGGCGGTTGCGATTGATGATAACGGCATGCTGGTCGGATACATCCTCGATCACGTCGGTGTAGAGAATGCGTGGCCGCAGCGGCTCGCCTTCGTCAAGACCTATGCCTTTGAGGATGATATTGCCAACATTGAGCAGCGCGTCCTCGTCGTCACCGTGCAGTTCAAGAATGCCGAACTGGCGTTCAACAAACAATATGCCCGGTTCCAGGTCTGGATCCGCCTTCAGGGCAATATCGATGACACGTTCGATCATCAGGCCCGGTGCGACCTCCATGATCAGGGCGTGCTGGCCGGCCAGTGGCGGATAGCCTCTCGCCCTGGTCGGCGTTCCCATATAGGCGGCGAACTGCGGCTGAAGGTCCTGGACCGTCAGATAGACCCGCAAATCGCCACGAGCGCTCGTCCGGCCTGACGATGCCGGTTTACTGGATTGCCCGGTCACGGCAAGTCTCCATTGCTGAACAGCTTACTTGCCTGATGGCGTGGTGAAGTGTTTGGACACATCATTGTGGGGACGTGGAATGACATGCACAGACACGAGCTGGCCGACCTGGCCGGCGACTTCAGAACCTGCCTCGGTTGCAGCCTTCACCGCGCCCACATCGCCATTGATGATAACAGCAACCAGCCCGTCACCCACTTCCTCGCGGCCGATAATGGTAACATTGGCGGCCTTGACCATGGCATCAGCCGCAGCCAACGCGGCTACATAGCCCTTTGTTTCAATCATTCCTAAAGCATTGTTCGACATGTGATCCTCCTAACAGATCAGTTATTGCGACTTTCCGGCGGGCTTTGATGGCTCGTCGATGATACCGATAACCAGTGCATCAATCGGCGGGGCCTTGCCCGGGAACCAGGCGGCAGCAACGGAACCCGTTGCGACCATGACACGTTCGCCTTCGCCGCACCCAAGCGGGTCGAAGACCAGGAGGTGTGATGTGGAACCATCCACGATCACATCCAGAATTGTACCGCTGGGAACATCATCGAGCCGTTTGCTCGACCAGATGCGACCAGCAACAGTTGCACATAACATCAGCGTTTCCTTTCGAACTTCAGGCCGAGACTACGTGCCCGATCACGGGCAAGCGGTGTAATCACGGCGTCGGGAGAAAGCACGACAGTGCCCGGACCTGCCAGCTTGTTAATTCGGGCTTCGGTGACAATGCCGCCGAGCGTGCTGGTGTTGTTTTCGGTTAACCGGGCGGCCGGAACGACGGCTGGCTGTGCGATGCGCCCGGCAGGCGGGACAGCAGCGTTGGCATTACCGGCAATTGTGAAGGTGACGTCGCCATTGCGCACCGCACAGCCGGTTGCCGGGTCGTCGATCATGCCGATCAGCAAGGTGACGAAGTCAGCCACATCCTTGTCGGTTGCCAGACTGACCTGACGGATGCCTGCGGCCTTGCCGTGATTGCTCTTGGCAAGGGCATCGCGCAACAGGTCACGCACCATGGCTCTCAGTTCGCCTTCGCTCATGCCACCAGCTCCAGTGCGTCACATGCTGCGCTGGCTGCCGCGCGAACTTCAGATTCCGTTCCCGCGAGATAGAGCCTGCCGGTCGCGCCGATCATGCGGAAGTCCACAATCTTGATATTGGCTGATTTTTCGGCCTCGTTGCACGCCAGAATGGCATAAGCCGCAGGTTCGGTTTCCAGCACAAACAGCGTCTCACCGCCCAGTATCATCGATCCGAGCTTGTTGCGGTTGATCAAGAAGGCATGAGACGGATCGATGCGGGTGACGATTTTCGAGGCCAGTATCTTGGGCGACATTGCTTCACCGGCACTGACCTCCAGATCACGCAGCACGGCTTCTGCAGCCGCCTTGACCGCCGATGTGGATCGGGAGTGAAATTCCAGGTAGCCGAACTGGCGCTCGACCACAAGAATACCGCCTTTCACGTCCGCTTCTTTCAGGGCCGTGTTGGTCAGGGGTTCAATGTCGAGGCCGGGGGCAACCTCGATAATCTGGGCGGCCATGCCGGTGCGGGGCAGGGAACCGCGGATCCAGGTGCCGAGATAGCACATGGTCTGCGGCTGCATCTGGTCGATGAATATGAAGGAGCGCAAGGTTGCCATGGGTTTTGTCTCAGGCCGCAAGAACGGCGCTTAGCTCCTCAAGAATGATTTTCCGCAATTCCTTGCGCATGGCGTCAGCGTCGGCACCGCCGGCAATGGCTGTAAGGGCTGGTTGGGGGCTGACGGCTGTTGTGCGTGGCAAAGCCAGCGGGTCGAGGCCTTCAAAACTGCCGAACACCTCCTGTGCCTGCTTGTTGTAGGCGATGCGGGCAAACTGGACGAAATGGTCAGGGGTCAGGTTGTCGCCAATGGATGATCCACCGACAAATCCGGTTCCGATGGTCATTGACGGCCCGAGATTGGTTTCGAAACCGGACGCCCCCAGCGAGCAGCCGGTGTTGACGGCAATGCGCAGGGCAGGTACGGCAGCGGCGAAGGCGAGGATGTGCTCTTCTGTGGTTGAATGAATTGCTGCCGAATGCCCCTTGCCGGAACGCCGCATCATGGAACGGGCACAGGAAATGGCCTGGTCAATGCCGTCGACGCGGGCAAATGCGAGAACCGGGCACAGTTTTTCGCGGACCAGCTTTTCTTCCGGCTGAACCAGGGAAACCGGTGTCAGCAGTATCTTTGCACCCTTGGCAGAAAATCCGGCTTCGCGGGCGATCCATTCAGCGCTCTTGCCGATGACTGCCGTGTTGAACTGATTTTCGGTGAAAAGCAGGGTGCGCAGTTTCTCAACTTCTTCTGACGAGCAAATGTGTGCGCCTGCGTGTTTGAATTCCTGCAGCAGGCGATCTGCTATCGAGCTGAAAGCGAGGACGGTTGACTCATTGGTGCACAAGATGGAGTTGTCGAACGACTTGGACGTCACGATTCTGCCGGCGGCCAGTTTGAGGTCGCAAGTGTCGTCAACCAGGACGGGCGCATTGCCTGGCCCGACGCCCAGTGCCGGCGTGCCGGAACGATAAGCCGCCTTGACCATTGCCGGTCCACCGGTTGCAACGATGAGGTCAACGCGGTCGTCGGCCATCATGGTTTCTATGAGCGGGACCGTGGGCTCTTCGATTACCTGGATGAGGCCGTCGGGCGCGCCGGCCTGTTTGGCGGCTTCAGCGAGAAGATGCGCTGCCTGCGTGCAGACTGCCTTGGCTGCCGGGTGCGGGCTCAGCACGATTGCGTTTCGTGTCATCAGCGCAAGCAGCGTCTTGAAAAAGACGGTTGCGACCGGGTTGGTCACCGGAATGAGAGCGTACACGACGCCGGCGGGGCGAGGTAACTCCACCATTTTGCGAGATGCATCGATACGCGGGGATACAAAATCGAGCCCGCCATAAAGCTCCACCACACCCTTGCTGCAGGCTTCGTTCTTCATCACCTTGTGTTCGACGACGCCGTACCCGGTTTCCTGCACTGCGAGTTCGGCGAAATGGCGAGCCTTGGCAAAGCCGGCGGCGGAAACCGCATTGACGATTTTCGAGATGGTTGCGCGCTCGGTGCGTGCCAGTTTGGTGGCAGCCCAGCGCGCGGTATCGAGTTTCATGCGCGCCGTTTCCAGAACGGTGTCGGGTATCTTGATGAGCGGTTCGCTTGTTGTGTTTGACATGATGCAAATTTTTCCGAAGTGAACTCAGGCGGCTTTGGGAAGTTGTTCAATCAGCTGCCGGGCGCGCGGCATTGCGGCGTCAAACCGATCCAGAATTTCCTGACACATGTCGGCTGAAAGCAGGACGCCGGGCTTGAACTGCAGGACACGCTTGTCGAGTGACGAGAAAATTGCCCAGACGCCGTGCTCATAGAGCGCGCGTGATACCGCAACAGCACCTTCAGGATGATCAAATTCCAGACCAAGCACAACGCCGCGCTGGCGCACGCCGACGAATATATCGGGGTGGCGGTCCATCATTTCGCGCATGCCTTCAGCGAAGAAGCTGGTCACAGATTTAACGTTGGACACCACTTCCGGGCGCTGCAGCATTTCGATGACCTTGTGGGCAACGATGCAACCCAGTTCTGCGCCGCCGGATGTTGAAATATGCGCCGCGCCGTCTTCGTTCAGCCAGCCGCCGCATTTTTCATTCATGACGGCTGCGGAAATCGGATAAATGCCGCCGCCAAGACCTTTTGCGGTGACGAAAATGTCCGGCTGGATGCCGTATGTCTGAAAACCCCACATTTCGCCGCAGCGCATCAGCCCGGTCTGAACCTCGTCGGCGATGTAGACTGTGCCGTAGCGGGTGCAGAGATCGCGACAGGCCTGCAGATATCCCTCATTCGGCATCGGGAATCCGTAGGTGGCCGGTATGGTCTCCATGATGAGACCGGCGATTTCGCCTGATTTCAGGGCCTGTTCCAGAGCATCAACATCGTTGAACGGCACCTGGATGAATTCGTCCGGCCTGTCGGCTAGAAATATCTTGGTAAAGCGGTCATCGCCGGTGGCGACTGAAAGGCCGGAATGACCGTGATAGCCCTTGATGATCGATACAATCTTGCGGCGCTGTGTGGCGTAGCGTGCCGTTTTGAGCGCAATTTCAACCGCTTCGGCGCCGCCGGCACCGAACACGGCATACTTCATTCCCGGGCAGGTCTTGACCAGAAGCTCTGACAAAGCGGCACGTGCTACGGACGGGAACCAGTGGTTGCCCATGTCAAAATAGTCGAGGGCGCCCTTGAGCGTCTCAATCAGTTCCGGGTGCCTGTGTCCGAAATTGTAGGTGCCGCCATTGAGGTGCAGATCGATCAGGCGCCGGCCGGACATGTCGTACAGGCAATAGCCTTCACGGCGATCAATGACCAGGTCCACTCCGACATTCTGCCAGAACTTCGTCTTGTCCGGATTCCAATACTCGATGGCCTTGTCGAACAAGGCCTGCTTGCTTTCGAATTTGAAATGACCGTAATCGAACATGGTCACACCTTTGACTGACTTCGAAACTTGAATGACCATAATCCAACTTAATAATGTTGTAAAGTGGGCAGTATTGTTGATGTTTGGTCAAAACCGCGTAAGATGTGTGGGACTCTGGTCACAGTGAGGGACTTATGGACGACACAGCTCCACCACCAATCGGCAAAAGCGGGCGCCAGCAGCAGATTGTTGCTGATCTGCGGCTTTCTCCGGCAATGCGGGTCAATGAGCTGGCGGAGCGATTAGGTGTTTCCACGGAGACCATCCGACGCGACCTGTCCGAGTTGGATGGTCGTGGCCTGATCAGCCGGACCTATGGCGGTGCAATGCGCACGGTTACTCATGAACCGGGGCTCAGTGAGCGTGAAGCGATGATGATTTCCGAGCGCTTGCGCATTGCCGCGGCGGCGGCGCAGGTTGTCAGGCCCAACGATATCCTGATGATCGGTGGAGGGGCCACCACGCTGCATTTTGCGCGCCGCATCGCGGCGCTCGACATGCCGATGACGGTTATCACCCATTCGTTCAGTATTGCGGTGGCGCTTGCTGCCAGTTCGTTGGTCAAGGTATTGATGCTGCCGGGCCAGTATGATGGCCGCGAAGGTTTGATCCATGGTGCCGACACCGTCGAGGCGTTGCAGCGGTTCCGCGCCAACAAGGCGTTTCTCGGAGCTTCCGGGCTGACCGTTGAGGGACCCAATGATGCGGCCATGGGACCAGGCCTGATCTACGGCATGATGATGCGGCGATCATCGGCGTCATTCGTGCTGGCTGACCACAGCAAGTTCGACCAGCCGTCGTTGACGGTCTACGGTCCGTGGAGCCCCTCCATTACCCTGATAAGCGATGCCAAACCTGACGGCGAACTGCTTGAAGCACTGCACGAAACACAGACCGAACTCGTCGTGGCGTGAACGTTCAAATGGCTAATGGGTTGATAATTCTACAAAGAGCGTGCCAAGATTATCGATTGAGCTGGCCTGTAGAAGTCAGTTCTGCGAAAGGGAGCCGGCCATGAGACGGCACTTAAGTTCTGCCGTCACGGGCGTTCCCGTTGATGGCGCGTCGCCCAACGACCCGGCAATACTTGCTGCGGCGGCGACCGGAATTGTGACTTTCATCGAGCAGGCGGGCGGCGATGTCGACAGCATTTTTGGCAATTCGGGATTGTCCCCGGAGATGGCCGGTGCCGTAACGCTGAAGCTCAAACTGTCGGATTTTTGCGAGCTTTTCGAGCAGGCATCACACCATACCAAGATGGATAATTTCGGCCTCTGGTTCGGAAACCAGTTTCAACCCCGTGACCTGGGCCTGTGGGGCTATGCAATGGTTTCGTGCCCGACGCTTGGAAGCGCGCTGGAAACCATGGTTGGATTGTTCGGTTACCACCAGGAACAATCCGGCATGGCGTTCAAGCGGGATTCGAACGGATTGTTCCGCATAGAATACCAGATTGAAGCGCCGGATATTTTCAATCGCCGGCAGGATGCAGAGCTGTCGCTCGGGATGTTTCTCAACGTATTCCGGGAGGCTTGCGGTCAGGCCTGGACACCGGAAGAAGTTCATTTCGAGCACTCGCGGCCAAGTGATCGTGACGAGCATGAGCGTGCCTTCGGCGCGCCGGTGTATTTCTCGCAATCTACCAACGCCCTGTTGTTTTCAGAAGATGTATTGAGCCGGCCGATGCCGAGCCGCGACATTACCTTGATGGCTTTGATGCAGAACTGCCTGAAGCAATTGTCAAACAGAACGCAGAAGCCAGTGGATCTGGTTGACCGGGTCAGCAATTCGATCCGTGCCGGGATTTCGGCAGGCTATCCGTCCCTTGAGATGGTTGCCAGCGAACTGCGTGTGTCTCCCGGTGCCATACAACGAGAGCTCAGCCAGCAAAACACGACCTTCAAAGATCTTGTCGAGTTGCTCCGGCGCGAGCTTGCCATGACTTATCTGCGTCAGCGGCATTTGCCCATTTCGGAGATTTCGTTCCTGTTGGGCTATTCGGAGCTGTCGGCTTTTTCACGGGCCGTCAGGCGCTGGACGGGCGCATCGCCCAGCGCCGTGCGCGCAACACTGCTGCGTTCTTCCTAGAGTAACTCCAGTCAGGCCTGTTCGATCGCTTCCAGAGATTCCGGCAGTATCTGTCCACCGTCGACGATGATGGTCTGACCGGTAATGTAGTTGGCCTCTCTGGACGCCAGAAACAAAGCGGCATTGCCGATGTCTTCCACCCGGCCCAGTTTTTTCAGGGGGATCGAGGTCGCCATGGTCTTGAGGTAATCCTCGCCAAGGTCTTCAAGTCCCTCGGTGATGATGTTGCCGGGCAGAACGGCATTGACGGTAATGCCGTACTTGGCCAGTTCGATACAGGCGGTTTTCATGAAACCCAGCTGGCCCGATTTCGACGCGCCATAGTGCGCCCAGCCCGGAAATCCGGTTTCCGGTCCGGTGATCGAGGATGTCAGAACAACACGTCCTTCGCCTGACGTCTTGAGCCAGGGCAGGCAGGCCTTCACCGAGAGAAAATTACCCTTCAGATTGGTACCCAGGACAAGGTCCCACTCTGCCGGATCCATATCTTCCATCTTTGTCTGCGGGTAGACGCCTGCATTGGCACACAGAATGTCGATGCCGCCAAACGCATCTGCCGTGGCTTTCGCCATCGCCTGCGATTGATCCCAGTCGGCCACATCGGCGACGCAGCTTTGCGCGCCATTACCGATCTCCGCGGCCGCAGCGGCGGCGGCAGCGCCATCCCGCCCCACGATCATCACTTTGGCGCCCTGCTGGGCGAATACCCGTGCAATACCCTTGCCGATGCCCTTGCTTGCACCGGTTACGATGACGGATTTTCCCTTGATGGATGTCAGCATGTTGATCGCTCCTGTTTGTCTGGTTCGGTTCAATCGTCAGAAGATGTGGAAATTTGCGCCTTACGCCTGCGCCCGCTTGTCGCCAGCCAGAACAGATAGACCAGCAGCAGCATCAAGGCGGCGCTGGACATGGTCAAGGATCCCAGCGTCGGCACCATGGGGGTGTAACCGGACACCATTTTGGCATAAAGCCATTCCGGCACGGTCTGGTCTGCACCGGTTGAAAACAGCGACAACGGAAAATTCCCCCACGACAGCAGGAAGGCAAATATGCTGCCTGAGACAACACCGGGTGCCAGTATCGGCAAGGTGACTTCGCGCAACACCTGCCAGCGGGTGGCACCCAGATCGAAGGCTGCCTCCTCAAGTGCGGGATCGAAACTGTAGGCCTGAATTGACATGATCAGGATGACGATGGGTACGATCCAGATCATGTGTGCGAATACCGCCGTTTGCCAGCTTGTCGTTATGCCCAGCGCGGAAAACCACAACAGCAATGCCAGGCCGAGAACGGCCTGCGGGAAGAATATCGGCAGCAGCACCAGGCGCTGGTACAGTTTTCGCCCCTTCCAGTCATAACGGGCAAATGCCAGGGCCCCGAAAAAGGCCAGCAGAACAGAGAAAACGGTAACCAGTGCTGCAACCGAAATCGATGTCCACAGCAGGTCGCGTACCGACAGCGATTCAAGGGTTTTCGTGTACCACTTGGTTGTGAAGGACTGGATCGGGAAACGGAAATAGCGCTGCGTCGAGAACGATGCAAGGATGACCGCAAACATTGGAATGTACAGGAACAGGATGACTGCGGATGTCCATATCCAGATGAATTTCCTGGTGATGCGGGAGGTGCCGGTGCTTTCCATGGCCTATCTCCGCCCGATTATCTGATCGAGGTCGATGCGGCGGAACAGGACGAAGACGATCAGCCCGGATAGTGCGATAAGCATGACGGACAGGACCGAACCCTTGGGCCAGTTCTGGGCAAATGTGAAAGCAGATTCAATATCGTCTGCGATCATCACGACCGCCTGACCGCCCAGTATTTTCGACTCCGCCAGCGATCCCATCGCAAGAATGAAAGTCAGAATGGCGCCGATTAGGATGCCCGGCATGGCCAGCGGCAGTTCCACCTCGCGAAACACCTGCCAGCGGCTGGCGCCAAGGTCAAAGGCGGCTTCCTTGAGCGGGTCGGGTATCATCGAAATGCCGATGACCATGGGGAACAGCATGAACGGCAGGTAGACATAGACCAGACCGAGCACAATGGCAGGAACGGTGTACAAAAGGCCGGAAGCACTTACGCCAAGCAAGGCCTGCAAGGTGCCGTCTAAAATGCCGTTTTTCAGGAAGACCAGCACCCAGCCAAACAGGCGGATGTTTTCGGATATCAGCAGGGGAATGGCGATAAAGGCAGTGACCAGATTGGCCCACTTGCCAAACAACTTGGCCATGCCATAGGCAATGGGATAGCAGATCGGGAACAGCAGTATGACGGTCAGTGCAGCCAGAAACAGCGACCAGAAAAACGAGATGTGGTAACTGTCCGACACTACCGAAAGATAGTTCTCAAGCGTCGGAACACTGTTGAGCGCAAAGGTCTTCGACGGCATGAAACTGTAACCGAGTACCATCAACAAGGGACCGGCAAAGCCAACCAGCAGAAATATCGATGCTGGCGCTGCTGCCAGGACGCCGGGGTTTTTCAACCAGTCTGCCAGTTTGCTCATGGGCTCAATCCTTTACCAGGATAGAGTCTTCCGGGCGCCAGCCAAGATCAACAGTATCGTTTAGCTTCCCGTCGAACGGTTCGTCCTGCAGCCGCTCTACCAGCCACTGGACGTCGTTGGGCGCGCGAACCTGATATTGAACCCGCGACCCCAGGGCGTAGTCATTGAACACCACGCCTTTCAGCTTGTTGGGTAATTTCGATGCAACGCTGCCGATTTTCATTATTTCAGGTCTGATGATCAGATGACCGGTCTTGAAGCCATCCGGTTTTCTGTGAACCTCGTAGATCGCGCCGTCAGCCTTGCTGCACACTTTGCTGCCGCCGGCATCGTCCACGTCGACGGTGTTCACTTCGCCCATGAACTGGGCAACGAACTTGTCGCGCGGATGGTTGTAAATCTCGTTGGGCGTGCCGACCTGGACAATGCGGCCGTCCCGCATGATGCCGATACGGTCGGACATCACCATTGCCTCTTCAAGCGAGTGGGTGATGTAGACGAAGGTTTTGCCGGTTTCGCGGTGTATGTCCTTGAGTTCTTTTTCCAGCGTCTTGCGCAATCGATAGTCGAGCGCGGAAAGCGGTTCATCAAAGAACAGAATCTTGGGATCGAAAGCCAGCGCGCGCGCCAGTGCAATTCGCTGGCGCTCACCGCCTGAACACTGGTTGACACCCTTGGAATAATAATCCAGCGGCAGGCGCAGTTGCTGCAACAGTTCGTTGGCTCTTGTGCGTCTGCGGGCAGGGTCCACACCGGCAATCTTCATCGAGAACTCGATGTTTTCCCCAACTGATTTGTGTGGAAACAGGGCCAGTGACTGGAACACCATGCAGGTCGGGCGCTTGTTTGCAGGCACCCCGTTAAGCAATTCGCCATTGAGCCGCATGTCGCCGCTGGTGGGTTGATCCATTCCCACCAGCATGCGGATCATTGTGGTCTTGCCGGAACCCGACGGGCCCACGAGAGTGAAAAACTCACCTTCCCTTATTGCAAGGTCGATTTCGCTGACTGCGGTAAAGTCACCGAATTTTTTGGTAATTCCGACCAGCTCAAGAAAGGAACTGTTGCTCTCTCCCATGGAGTCTCCGTTCAGGTTTGCAGGCAATTCAGGTCAACCTTACCCTTCGCGTTCGCGCTTGGCGGCCGAGTACAAATCGTACATTTCGGCATAGTCGGGGTTGATGTCATAGTCGACCGAGTTACCCATTTCCTCTTCCAGCGTGTCCCACTGGATCGCGTCCAGCTCTTCTTTCGAAAACTGTGACAGCACATCCTTGTTACCCATCTGGGTGACCGGATTGTAGGTTCCTTCCGCAAAAGCGACCTTCTTGCACACGTCAGGCCGCTGCACATAAGCCAGGAAGTCCTCGGACAGGCCCGATGGGTCCGGATTGTTCACCACAGATGTGAGTTCGATCCAGACGATACCACCTTTTCCATCCATGGGGCCGGACTTTGGCGTGATGCCGCGAATGTTCTTGGCACCGTCAAGGCGAGCCGGGGAGGCGGTATAGGTGCCTCCGGTGAAGTATGCATCAATCTCACCATTGATAAGGGCAAGATTCATTTGCACCAGGTCGTCGGTAAGGTTCTTGGCGCCATTGAAAATCTGCTTGGCGACCTCGCCGAACTTGGTCATCTCTTCCTTGGTGTGCTTCTTGAACGGGTGAATGTCCGCAGCGACGCACATGTGATAGATGTTCCAGTTATCGTACGTCAGAATGCCGTACTTGCCCTTCATCGCTGGATCGAGGAACAGTTTGAAGCCCTGATCCTCGGCCATCGGCCGGCTTATCTTGTCCGTATTGACCACGAACGAGAACGGGCCGAAACGCTGGACCATGCCCAGCAGCTCCTTGCCGTCCTTGTCCATGGCCCAGTTGTAGGGCGCCTTGAACTGCGGCATCATGTTGTTGAAGAAGGGCTCGAAGCGCTCTTTCGAAATCGGCTTGATCAGTCCTTCAGGATACATCATCTCCCGTGCCCAGGGGTTGTTCACGTTGATCAGATCCCAGACCTTGGTTTCACCTGCACGAAGCCGGTTTACCGCATCTGGATCAGATGTCAGGCCTTCTGCGCGAACCTTGGCTGAGAACTCCCGGCGGAACGGATCAAGCACTTCGTCGGAATTGTAACCTTCCCAGCAATAGATGTTCAGTTCCTTGTCGCGCGCTGCATGGGCGATGTTTGGCAGAGTGCCAACCGCGGCGGCTGCGGCGGCCCATTTACCTGTTTGCTGTAGGAAATTGCGCCTAGAGAATTTGTTATCAAACATGTCCAATTACTCCTGCGTTATGATTGCATGCCGGCTGTGCCGGCAGATCAATCGTCATCGCCTTCCGAATACCCCACCATCCTGCCCATTACCTGGGCAACCGGGCTCAAGGCGACGGCCCGGATTGTCAATACAAACCGATGGTTGCGCAACTGGACTGCTTATAGCTTGACCGGAGACAAGTCAGACTTGACACCTCTTGCCGGTCTGTCTGTGCCCCGGTCAGCTTTGCAACATGGTCTTCAACTCATCGGACGACATCACGTGACAGTAGATCATGTTGATGATCTCGAGCTCCTTGTGATGGAGTTCGTCAGAGCCGGCTGCACAACAGTCTTCCACAACAATCACCCCGAAACTTTCATCGGCCAGGCTGCGCACGGTTGAGGAAACGCACTGGTCTGTGAAAATTCCGCAGCAGATGACGTTTCGAATGCCCATGTTCTGCAGGATCAACCTCAGATTGGTGCCGGTCAAGGCGGAGTCAGTTGTCTTGAGTACGCACACCTCGTCTCCGACGGGCTGCAGTTCCGGCACCAGCTGTGCCGGCTTGCCATCCTTGGGCAACAACAGGTTGTTCCATCCCGGCATCTTTTGCGACAGGGATCTTTCGCGCCCGTCAAGTGTATGAGTGGCGATGCGGGCAAATACACATTCTATGCCGGCTTTGCGGCAGTCGGCCAGCAGACCGGCGGTGCGGGGAATAACCTGGTTGTGCATCCGGTCGTGGAACGGGGTCCAGGCATCATGGCTGGTGAGTTCGGCACCGGACAGTGTGCTGCGGTCGGCCCGTTCCAGATACGTGTTTTGAACATCGATCACCAGCAACGCGGTTTCCGATGGCTTCAGCTCCATGTCGTCGGGTTCCGGTGCGCCCTGATAGTAGATTGACCGATAGTTGGTTTTCCAGCTCATATTGCCTCCCAAGGTGTGCTCAGTATCTAGATGTGAACAGTCCGCGCCTGTCATAGACGTCGGCTGCTTCTTCGACGAACCGGGCCATGCGCTCGGCCGCAAATTCGTTTCTCAGACGATGAGCTGCATCCATCATCACCTGTTTGTCTGGCGCGCGTCCGGGGCGCAGCAGTTCATAGGTCGCCATAATGACTTCCTGGGGGACGCCGGTCAGTTCGGCTGCCCGCAGGAAGTTTGCGGCCAGCGCCGGGCGTTCGGCAGCCTGGGCAATTTCGGCCTGCTGTTTCAAAGCCCGTGAAGTGATACGCAGGTCTTCCATAGAGACATCACCGGCCATGACAGCGTCCAGGGTGATGTCATCCAGGCTGAGGCCGCGCGCGCCGCGAACTTCACCGGGGCGGGTTTCCGCCAGCGGGTAATCGTCCAGTTCCAGTTTGCGGTCGCTCATGTGGTTGCTCCGGTAATTTCGATTGCGAGCTCTTCCGGCTCCGCACCCTCCCGGGTCAGGCCGGTTTCGATAGCGTAAATCAGTGCAACGCGGCCATGAAACCGTGCGCCCAGTGCCTCACCCCTGGTTGGTACAACCACAGGTTCAACGTCCTGGCTGGAGGCATACAGCGCTGCGTTTCGCCCCAACGCGCGATAGTGCTGCAAGCTGGTGATGGGAGCGTTGGAGAACAATTCCAGGTTGTTGTGTGGCAATCGGTCCTGCTGGTGGATGACGGCCGTGCCTTTGGCCTGGAGGCCTATGCCCACGCCGGAACCGGCCAGCCGTGCAGCACTCAACCCCAGAAACGATGTATCGGCAGTATGTCCAAACCGGACAAATCTCGCCGTTGCTCCGGCCTGCTCGATGCCAGTGCGAATTTCATCCAGTACCTGGCTTAACGAATGGCCTGCCAGGGTGCGAAACAATCTGGTCCCGAAAGCCGGGCTAAGACCGACCACGATCTGCCTGGTGTCAGATCCTTTCTCCGCCGGTCCCATGTTCCGGTAAGTGATGCGTCCGGCCTCGGCACTTTCATAGGTTGCTTCCGTCCGCAGCACCTCGCGCTGGTCGAGTACACCCCGAATGTTGGCGATCTCGGCGCGACGGCGTTCACTCATGCGATATCCGGATGCCGGTCCGTCATAGCGGTTGGGGTCATTGATGGCGGAGATGACCTTGTCATCCCTGACAATGGCGGATGTCTGCAAATAGTCCCCTGACAGCCGCAGCTTGACCAGGAACAGCAGATTTTCCGCTTCTTCCTCAAACCCGCGTTGATGCAGTGCGCGTATTGTATCGAGCACGGTGATCTCACGGCGCGCAATGTCGGCACTGATCGAACTGACCTGGCCCGGCAGGTAGCTGCGTGTGTCGTCAGATCCCGACGCCACTGCAACAGACGCCTTCATATCTTCGTCGGGATGCCCGAGGTCCAGTTCCTCCATAACCGCCGACATCGCCTCGACAGCCTGCTTGCGGATGGCAAGCAGAGCTTCTTCACCGCGCGGTGTCAGACCGCCGTCTGCCTCGAAGTCGCGCTGCAGGACGAGGTAGTCTTCCATCTCCTCGCCATTGAAGGACGATGGATTGAATGAATTGTCGTATTTCAGGATTGAACCGAAACCGGAGCAGATCAGGTCTGAGCCGGCAATCAGAAAGGGAAGAATTTTCGCACCGACACGAATTTCCGACTCTGACGAGCGGGCGTCATTTCCCGATGCGCACTCCAGATCCAGCCATACGGCGATCAGGTTTTCGGCCATCAATTCGCGCACGCCGCCGGGCATGCTCGCAGCCAGCGGGGCACCATCGATACCGCCGTTCTGGGTGCCTTGCGCACCCATGGCCCGCTGCATGCACAAACACCTTGCTTCAAGATAGAGCAGTGACTTGGCCTCGTGAAATCCCATCAGCAGTTCAGCGGCTGCACCCGATGTACAGCGCATCTTGATGCCACGGGAGGCGTAGGCTGCAGCCAGAAAGGCCTTTGACCAGGGGGTGTCGTCTCCGTCTATGAAGGAGCCTTCGGTGCCATACACAGACACGGTTTCAGCGTAGGAGGTGAAACCTGCCATGCCGATCTGCAGTTCTTCGGCTTCTTCGCTCGAGCACTGGAACAGCGTACCCTTGCGGCCCACTGCCGAGCCAACGCAACACGCCAGGGCGTTCGACCATGAGTTACGGGAAACCCGCATGGTGGTTTCGATTTCATCAAAACCGAACGCCACTGCCGTTGCCGCATCGGCGGCGAGTTGCAGCGGATCGTCCTTGGCGTTGGTGACATGGGCCTGATTGCCGGGTGTGGCGCGGGCCCGCATCTTGGAGTAGGCGAACGCAATCTCCATCGAGTTCAGGTGCGCAACCACGTCTGCCAGTTTGGCCGGTGTCATGCCATGCGCAAGCCGGACCAGCTGCTCACGGGGCACGTTGATGTCCACCAACATACGCGCCACGTCGGCGGACTCCATGGCCATGGCTTCGTCGACCATGTCGGGGTCAAGATGATAGCGCGCAATGAACAGGTCGATCATGTCGAACTGTTCTTCTGCAACACCATCCATTGAAGAGATGCGACTGCCTTCGCGCTGAAAGCCGGGAGCGGGGTCTTTGGCCCCGCGCATTGCCGAGAATCCGTTTTCCGGATCTTCAACGGCAAAGTTGTCAAGCCGCAGCGGCCGCTCGTCCCAATCGTCAAAACGGCGCCAGCGATTGGCGCCCTGAGTGTCGTTATGCTGCATGATGTCAGTGCCTTTCCAGGCAGCAAAGGCTGCAGCATTTGCGGAAACGGTTCAAGTAGGTGGCGCCAACGCGCTGTGGCGCACAGGAAGAAACCGGTGGCTGATGAGGCCTGGTGGCAACCGCCAGATCAAATGCGGTATTGCGATTCAGCATTTGGTTTCAGGTGATTTTGCACCGGCTTGGCGAACAATTTTCTCTCATCAGTTGCTGCCAGGACACTTTTGTACCGCCACATAATTCATGCTCAGCGGAGGTCTGGGTTTTCCGCTGTGGTTCAGGATTTCACATAGGAGTCAAAAGCGGTGGGCTTGAATGAGCCAGGGCGGGCGGCCTATGGCTGAGAGAGCGCAGAGATAGCACCGGGTGTCAGTTGAGCTTGCTCCGTTTGAATGGTGCAGGCTGAAAATTTGCTTCGGAAGTGCCGACTTTCGGGTTAATGGTTCGACATGGAAATTGACTACGGCGACCTGGGTAAGAAGCAGTTGGCAGGCGGGTTGCATCGCATCTGTTCGGCGCGCGCAACCCTGGATCGTATCCTCCCCATCAAGCACGAATTCGGTATCACCCGTGTGGCGAACGTTACCGGCCTCGATCGGATCGGCCTGCCGGTGGTGCTGGCCACGAGGCCAAATTCCCGATCAGTTGCGGTGTCTCAGGGCAAGGGCATGAGTCTCGATCAGGCCAAGGTGTCGGCTGTCATGGAGGCACTGGAGATATGGCACGCCGAACACTTCGACAAGCCGCTTTATTTTGCAAGCTATCTGGACATTGCCGAGCGCCATGAGGTGATCGATATCAACCGGTTGCCGGACATCGTCGACAGCCGGTTCACCGAGACGCAGCGCATGCTGTGGGCGCAATCCACAGACATCATGAACGGGCGCAACCTCCTGGTGCCGTTTGAAATGGTGCACGCCGACTACACCCGCCCCGTGCAACCGGGACACGGCTGCTTTCCCGCCAGCACCAATGGCCTGTCGTCGGGAAACCATGTCCTGGAAGCCATATGCCACGGTATCTGCGAAGTCATTGAGCGCGATGCCCTGGCTGTCTGGCATCATACCTCAGAACCTTACCGGGTATCACGCCGTCTGGATCCTGCTTCCATTGACGATGCCGCGTGCCGGAACGCCTTGCAGAAGTTCGAACAGGCAGGTGTTGAATGCGGTGTGTGGGATGTAACGTCGGATGTGGGGATCGCTTCATTTTTATGCATTATCAGAGAGATCGGCGGGACTTCCGGCCACCTGGGGCTTGGGTCGGGCAGCCATCTTGACCGCGCCATTGCATTGCGCCGCGCCCTGACCGAGGCAGCTCAGACCCGGGCAAACTATATTACGGGATCGCGGGATGATCTGTCGTTGGATGAATACACTCCGCACGGTCGGAGCGCGAAGAACGAGGCTGTAGAAGATCTGTTTGCGGCAACGCCGCCGCGGTGGCAGTTCAATCAGGCGCCAAGCCAGAGCAATGATACCTTGAAAGCCGACCTGGATTGGTTGCTTGCCCGATTGCGGGGCGTTGGCATCGAGCAGGTTGGTGTCGTCGACCTGAGCCGGGTCGAGTTTGCGATTCCCGTCGTCCGGGTGATCATACCGGGCCTTGAAGCACCGCATGACGACGCCACTTACCTTGCCGGTCCAAGGGCTCGGCATGCAGGTTCGGGAGGCGTGCCGACATGATTGTATTTGCAGGCCCGTCGCTGGCGAGGGCCGATTTGTCTGCCTATCCGAATGTCACGGTGCACCCGCCAGCCAAGCAGGGAGATGTTTACCTGGCGACCCTGGATCAACCTTCAGCCATCGGCATCATCGACGGTTATTTCGAAGGAGTCCCGTCCATCTGGCACAAGGAAATCCTGTGGGCATTGTCTCAGGGCATCGCAGTCTTCGGAGCAGCCAGCATGGGCGCATTGCGGGCAGCGGAACTCGACAGTTTCGGCATGGCCGGTATCGGCTCCATCTATCAGGCCTATTCGGACGGCGAACTGGAAGATGATGACGAGGTCGCTCTTCTGCACGGTCCTGAGGAAGTGGGTTATGTGGCCCTGAGCGAAGCCATGGTCAACGTCCGCGCGACTTGCGCGTCGGCAAGGGCGGCGGGCATTGTCACCGACCGGCAAAGTCTGCAGATAATCGACACGGCCAAGTCGATATACTACAAGGATCGCACCTGGGCGGGCGTTTTCTCAGCGATGGCTGCCGCGGTGCGGGGGGATGACAAGTGTTTGCAGTTTGCCGACTGGATAACGCAAAACCGGGTTGATCAGAAAAGGCTGGACGCCATGGCGCTCATGGATCATCTGGAAAACGCGGATTTTTCAATCGCGGGCGCCGTTGAAGTGCAGGACTTTCATTTTGAGAACACTGACCTTTGGCAACGAAGCATCGTGTCCTGGAGACAAAACAGCGCGTCAACGAATTCCGATGATGAATCGGCTTATCGTCTGGTTCGCGATGAACGTTTGTATTTGCGATAGGACGATGAAAAACTCAAAACCCAGGCCGGGAAAGACCCGCCGAGCAATGAAGGTTCGCTGAACCATGCAAGGCACCCGTTTCAAACTGTTCCCGCAACCGCGGTTCCTGGATGATTTTAAGGAACCGGAAACCGTGTTTGTATCGTCGCCTGCCGGCAGTCTGGCGCCGGGTCCCGCCGATGACCGCATGTACACGATCTTTCCGGTCGATAAACCCAGGCCGTACGGTATCGCCCCTGGTCCGGGTGATCGCGCAGGTACGCTTTTGCCACCGTGGGAAGGGGAGTGTCATCCGCCGGCGATGCCTGACCAGGATGGACATTTCGATTATCTGGAGCAAGGAACGCGGGAATTTGAAGCTGCGCACCTGTTCGGCACCGTTCGTTTTGTCCTGGACATCTGGGAGGGCTATTTTGGCAGGCGCATTCCCTGGCACAGCGAACAGCGGTACGACCGGCTGGAACTGACCATACAGCCGTCGCTGGAAAATGCCTATTCGGGCTATGGCTTCCTGGAAATGGGTGGTGACCGGAAGCACGGAGGCTACAAACCCTTCAGCCTGAATTTTGATGTCATTGCTCACGAGGTTGGCCACGCCATCATATATTCGGAGGTCGGCGTGCCCGATCCCGACGGGGCGACAGGCGAGTATTTCGGTTTTCATGAAAGTGCCGCCGATCTCGTGGCACTGGTTGCATCCTTGCACTTCAACTCCCTGGTGGACCACCTGCTCGAAAACACCCGTGGCAACCTTTATGTGCTGAATTCGGTCAACCGCATGGCGGAGTTGTCGGGCAATGCACAGATAAGAATTGCCGCCAACGATGTCCGTCTGTCGAAGTTTGCCGACGGTTGGATCAAGGAACACAAGCTGTCACAACCCCTGACCGGCGCTTTCTTCGACATTCTGGTCGACCTGTTTCACGAATGCCTGCTCGACCACGGTGCTATTGACCCTCACGTGGAGGACTTGTCCGACGAGTTGCTGGCGACCCCGGACTATGCGCCGGTGATGCAGAAACTGTTCGACGAAGCGTACGCACGGGCCCCCGACAGTTTCAAGTCGGCGCTGATCGACGCACGGGATATCATGGGCACCTATCTTGCCGATACCTGGCAGCGGCTTGACAGGAATTATTTCAGTTTCGTCGATGTCGCTGATGCCTTTGAGACAGTGGATCTTGAACATACCGGCGGGCGGTTCTCAAAACTGATCCGTGGCAATTTTGACATGCGCGATATCGGGTATGTGGAGGTCGGGCCGCAGCTGGAACCACTCAAGAAGGACAGCCATGCAAATTCGGTGCGTACCATAGTTCCTATGGACTGATTGCTGGCGTGTGGGTATGGTTGCGCGGGGAAAACACAAGTAACTGACCGCACGGTCCAAACCTTCGGAAACAAGCAATGCCTGAAACGCTATTGAGCGCCTCCAACATCACGTTATTCGGGCGGGTTGTTGAAGACATCCAGATTGATCCTGACGCCAAGAACAAGTCGCACAGTCCGTCGGAAGCGCCTCAAAAAGGCACCAGTTCCGGGATTCAACGGCAGCTCACGGAAGGCACCAAGTCCGACGATTCCTCAGCCCGGTTTGCTCGGGTTTACGGGTTCAGTTACCAAGGCTCCTATTTTGAAATGACAAGCCCGGCATTGTTTCTGGTGCATGGCAAAGGCGTCAAGGCTTCAGACATCAAGGTTCCCGGACCAAGCAGTCAGGACGAGAATTTTTACAGGGAACTGAGGGCCTGGTCCTACGACCGCGCTGATCAGACCATTCGTCTGGATGTGGATTCAGGTACGTTTGAACAGGTTCTGCTCGACACAATCGGCGACGGTGGGGCTGGTGTCTCGGGCGCTAGAGTGTCCGGTGCCCGCGTTTCCGGCGCGAGAGTATCCGGTGCGCGTGTTTCTGGAGCGAGAGTATCCGGTGCCCGCATTTCCGGTGCGCGTGGAGATGCCAGCGACTAGATCAGTATGGCTTTCAAAGTTGCTCTGGAACGGCATGATCCGAGGTGCGAGCGGTTTTGCGCCCGCACCCGGTTTTGATGTATTGATCCGGGTTGTTCCAGGATAGTTAAAGGCCCGCTCGCCTGAGTCCGTCGACGAAGTGGAGGACGTCCTCTTCGTACTTGTCCGGCTGGACGGCAGCCCAGTGATCGATATCGAAATCGGGGTGTGCCTCGAGAACTTTTGCAACCTCACCGCGGGCTTCATTGACGCGTCCCAGATGGCCGTAACTCGCTGCCATAATGCGTCGGCCCTCAGTCGGATTCTGCATGGTCTGAATGGTCCGGATCGCCTCATCGTATTGTTTCAGATTGAAATATGCGCCGCCCAGGTGCCAGATATACTGGTCTGGATAGAACGGATTGAGGCACATCGCCTTCTGCAACAGGACGATTGCCTCCTCCGACCGGCCGGAATGGGCCAGTGCATCTGCCATATCGGACATCAGGTCGGCGTCGTTGGGGTTGAGTTTCAACGCACGTTCATAGGCGCTGATCGCGGAATCGTGCTCTTTTCGGTATAGGTGCGCGAACCCCAGTTCGCCAAAACCGCGCGCGTCGGATTCGTCCAGGTCAATGGCCTTGCGCGCCAGGGTGAGCGCATCGTCGAGCGCGACATCGGGTTTCTCGGTCCAGGCATAGCGCCAGTCGAGATTGTAGGTCCTGGATTTTGCTGCAATCGCCCTGGCATAACGCGGATCGCTGACCAGCGCGGTTTCGAAAAGGCCCCGTGCGCAACGCACCTCGGCTTGCGTATAGCGGTAAATGTGTTTCTGGCCCTGCAGGACAAATCCATAGGCTTCAAGATTCGAGGGATGGATCAGGCTGAGGCGTTCCCGCTCCGATGCCTCGATCTGGGCGGCAGTCGCCGACACGATGGTCTGGGTGATTTCGTCCTGCAGATCAAACAGGTCGTCGATATTGCGATTATACTGCTCGCCCCAGATCGTGCGGTCACGGTGAGCATCGCGCAGTTGCAGCGTTATGCGAATTCTGGAGCCGGATTTTCTGACCGACCCGTCGACTGCGTAGCGGACCCCCAGTTCACGGGCGGCATCGTTCGACGATTTCGACTTGTCGCTGTAGACGTAGGCTGATCCGCGCGCGATGACGAAGAACTCGTGGAAGCGCGACAGGTTGGTGGTGATGTCTTCGGTCAACCCGTCGGCAAACCAGCTTTCATTGGTGTCACTGCCCTGAAAACTGAAAGGCAGGACGACGATGGACTGGTCCTTTATCGGATCGCCTTTGAAGCTCTTCGAGATTTTACGATCCCGGCGCAGTCCCGGCGTCATTGTGGCACTGGTCGGGTTCTCATGGACCTGGAACACATCGATCACGTCGTCGATGTTCTTGAACTCCTGCGCTCCCAGGTATTCGTAGCCGTAGGTCAGTTTCTTGCTGACATGATCGTAGACCGCACCGGAAATGCAGACCCGACCGGGCGCTGCGAACGCTTCGATGCGGCTCGCGATGTTGATGCTGTCGCCGCTGAGTTCCTTTTCGTCGATCAAAATTTCTCCCAGGTTGATCCCGAAACGGAAAACTATCTGATCATCCTCTGAGACGGCTTCGTTGAGCACGTGCAACCGCTTTTGAATTTCCACGGCAAACAACACGGCATCGACCGCGCTTTCGAAAATCAGAAACACGCCGTCACCGGCCAGGCGCACGATTTCTCCCGAATAGGATTTCACCATCTCGGAAAACAGCTTCATCCGTGCTTTGACCGCAAGTGTGGTCTGGATGTCGTCCTGACCCATCATGCGGCTATAATTCACCACATCGGCGAAGACACTGGCCATCAGCCGCCGTTTCAGGTTCTTTTCTTTGTCGTCGCCCATCAGATGTTCACGGTCCTTCCTGCGGTGTGCGTTTGAGGTCGATGGAAATTGTGCCTGAGACCTCGAGGTCCGTTTTGGTCTGGTCGCGCCGGTCGAGCCATTCCTGCCTGAGCAGGCCGACTTGAATGACGTCCCGGTGGAGGCCGTCAGCATACCAGGCCTGACGCTTGCAGCCTTCTTTTTTGAACCCGATCCGGTCAACAATGCGCTGTGTGGTTGAGTGATCATCACGGTAGAAGGTCGACAACCGGTTCAGTCGCATCTGGTCGAACGCGAGGTCCGCCAAAACCACGGACATGGCGCGCGCCAATCCTTTGCCGCGCATCGGTTCAGTGACAAACACAGCCAGCACCGCATCACCGTGTACATAGTTGATCGCCTGCAGACCGCAGATGGCGACCGATGTCTTGTGACTGTCTTCTGCCACAAACCACAATGCCCGAGGCGGATTGGCGAATTCAAGTGCCGATCGCCAGCTTTCACGCACGGCGTCGATGTTGACCGGCACCGGAAGATCACGGTCAAAGAAGGCGATATCCTGAAAAGTCCAGAACCATTCGGCGACAGTGGGAATGTCGTCCAAACCCATCGGACGCAAGGAGATGGTTGGTTTTGCGGTGTTTGTCATCGCCTTCCTGAGCTTTCATTGTAGAATCTTTGGAGCCTCGACTCCGGTGCTATAACACGAACACTTCCAAATTGTCCCCCCATGCTGTGCTGCGACAAAGCCATACGGCAAATGGCAATTGCGATGCTGTGTACAACTCAGCTTGATAATCTCGAATGAGAATAAATGAACGCTGCGGAAACGTTCCATGCGCTGCTTCAGAAGACCGATAGTGAGGTATCTCGCCAGGTACATCTTGCATTGTCTGGCGTTGGCCGGGTTTCACATGAGGGGCAAATCGGCTGGGCTTGAATTGTGCAGAATGAAAAGCTCTGGAGTGGTTTTGAAGTGTAAACCCGTCCAACATCAATCAGTTGACGTGCTCCAGATGGCGCTGCCTGGGGGCCGGGTGTCCATTGCCAAAGACAAACCTGCCAATCACAACATAGATATACCGAACCGCCTGGCTCACTGTGCTGGTTCGTCCAGAACCACTATGTCGGCATCCTTGATGGTCACTGTCACCGCTGTGCCTTCGCTCAGAAGCGAGCCATCGATGGTGCTGATCACCTCAAGCTCGTGTGGCCCGGCGGAAACGAAGTAACGGGCAAGCTGGCCCTGGTAGTCGACGGTTGTTACAGTGCCTGAAAATCTGTTGGCACCGGACTTTCCGGCTGGTGCCTTGCCAGTGTGCAGTTGAAGGTTTTCCGCCCGCATGACGAGTTGCACATCGGCGCCTTTCGCAAAACCGGTTTCAGTAACGGTGATGGCGCCCAAACCTTCTATTTCGACCTTTGCCGACTTTGCCCCGGCCGATACGACGCTGCCGGTGAGGATGTTCGCGTTACCCAGAAAGCGGGCCACGAATTTTGATTTCGGCTGCCGGTAGACTTCCTGCGGGGCACCTGTCTGTTCGATGTTACCGGCGCTCATCACGACAACCTTGTCAGACAAGGCCAGGGCCTCTGACTGGTCGTGGGTGACGAACACGGTCGTGATGCCAATCTGGCGCTGGATGTTTTTCAGTTCCACCCGCATCTCTTCACGCAAGTTTGCATCAAGTGCTGACAGCGGTTCATCAAGCAGGAGGACATCGGGTTCAACAACAATCGCGCGAGCCAGTGCAATACGCTGCTGCTGGCCGCCGGAGAGTTGCGACGGATAACGGTCTTCCACGCCGGGAAGGCGGACGATCTCCAGAGCCTGAATAACCTTCTGCTTGGCTTCGGCCAAAGCTACGCCCCGGTATTTCAGACCAAAACCGATGTTCTGGCCAATCGTCTTGTGGGGAAACAGCGCGTAGTTCTGGAACACAAGCCCGAGATTGCGCTTGTGAATTGGTACATCATTGATGCGTTGTCCGGCGATCTCGATATCGCCGCTGGTCGGTTTCTCCAGCCCTGCGATCATGCGCAACAGTGTGGTTTTGCCACAGCCGGACGGGCCAAGCAGTGTGGTGAAGGACCCCTCCTCGAAGGTTACATCAGCCTGCTTGACGGCCACAATCGGCCCAAAGGACTTGCTGACTGCCTTCAGATTAACCTCTGCCATAGTGCCTCCGTGAAAGGTTGACGGGCCGCCATTTGATGCAGGGCGGCCCGTCATTGATGGTCCACGTGCGGGTCAGGCGCCTTTCTTGACGCGATTCCACATCTTCTTTTGCTGTTTTTCGTGCGGGTTCCACTTCGACGGATTGCGGAACACCAGTCCGTTCAGCTTGCCGGTCGGGTCAAATGCGGGCAAGCCGTTGATGATGTCGGTCATCTTCACTTTGGTGGGATCCAGTGATGGTGGGTATTTCTGACCCTCGGCAACGGCGATTGCAGTCTTCGGATCGAGCATGAAGTTGAGCAATTCCTCAGCCTCTGGCATCGGCGAGCCTTTCAGGACGAACATGCTTTCCATCCATGCAAGACCATTTTTCGGATCGATATAGCCGATTGGATGGCCCTGAGCCTGAAGTGCCGCGACACGGCCCGACCAGGCCTCTGTGACGTAAATTTCTTCCTTGGCCAGCAAGTCCATCAATTCAGCACCGGAAGACCAGTACTTCACAACCAGCGCCCGGTGTTCGCGCGCCTTGTCCCAGACAGCGTCCCAATCCTTGATATCGTTGGGGTCCTGTCCCGACTGGAGGGCGCCATACCAGGCGCGGTTGGCCCAGTCGCCGCCCCAGCCGCCAATCTTGCCCTTGAGATCTTTGTTCAGCAACAGGTCAGCGCCCAGCTTCTCAGCATCCTCTTTCGAGACGTGCTTGGTGTTATAGGCGATGCCGGTGGTGCCGTAATCATATGGCACGGCGGACAGCTTGCCCGGTGTGATGGCGCGGAACGGCTTGATGATGGCATCCATCACGTTAGTCAGGTTGGGGATGTTGGCTTCATTCAATTCGCTGGCATAACCATTGTCGACCCAGCGCTTGTACCAGCTCACACCCGATGAATGCAGGATATTGTGGCCGTCGGTGGAACCGGCTGCCTTGATTTTGGTGAGTACCTCTTCCTCGCCTCCGAAGGTCGCATCCACGACCTTGTTGCCGGTCTTGGCTTCATAGGGAGCGAAAGCGTTCTTGCGCAGGGCCTCGGATACAACGCCGCCCCAGCCTTCGAAATGCAACTCTGCAGCAGCAGCAATTGCCTGTCGGCTCATGCCGGTCATGATGCCGCCGCTGACACCGGTGGCGAGACCGGCCATGCCAAGCAGGTTCATGAATGTGCGCCGGTCGACATCACTGTTGCCTACCATTTCCTGAAGCTGTTCGTAGCGTTTGGTTGAACTCATTTTCATCTTACTTCCTCCTTGTTGAATTCTATCTAGCGCCGGCTGCGGGCGAAGTAGCGGGCAAGTCCGCCAGCCATGAGCGGTAAACCGACCGTGATAACAATCATCACGAAACCGAGTGCGTTGATTTCCGGGCTGACCGAGTTACGCAGCATGCCGAAAATCTGCGTCGGCACGGTCTCAACGCCGGACGGGCGCCAGAAAATTGTCGCCGTAATGTTGTCGAACGAAATGGTGAATGCGAACAAAGCGCCCGCAAATACCGCTGGCATGAGCAGTGGCAGGGTGATCTGGAAAAACGCCTGCAGCGGGTTGGCACCGAGGCTGCGTGCGGCCTCTTCATACTGCCTTTTAATGCCGACGAGACGGGCCTGCACCACCAGCACAACGAAAGGTAGTGCGATCATGGTGTGGCCAAGCAGCAGCAGGGCGAAAGAACGCGGCATGGAGAGCCAGCGCAGAAAGATCAGCAGGCCGACAGCAAGGACGGTTTCCGGCACCAGCACCGGCAATATCAAAACCGTGGTGATCCAGTCCTTGCCACGGAACCGGTAGCGGACCAGTGCGAGCGAGGCGAGGATGCCGAGGGTCGTGGCAATTAACGATGTCAAAAGCCCCAGCAACATGGAGGTCTTGAAGGCACGCACGATCGCTTCGTTTTCCAGCAGCTTGCCGAACCATTGCAGGCTAAACCCCTCGATGGGAAAACCGCCAAACTGTGAACTGTTGAATGCCAGCAGCAAGACCACTGCAATGGGCGCAAACATGAACACGTAAACGAAGACGGTGTAGGCCCGTATGAGGCTCCAGGATTTCAAGTTTCAAGCCCTCTCATCCGAATGCCTTGTAAAACTGGTTCATGCCCATGAAGCGGCTGTAGATGATGACAATGGCGCCCAGCAGAATCAGAAGGGTGAATGACAGGGTGGCACCCATCGGCCAGTTCAGTTCGGTAATGACGGCGTCATAGATGAGATTGCCGAACAGGAAGTCGTTCGGCCCGCCGAGGATCAGCGGCGTCACATAGCTTCCGGCAGTGAGCACGAAGACCAGCAGACAGCCGGCAGCGAGCCCCGGTAAAGAAAGTGGCAGCGTGATCTCGCGGAAAGCTTGCCACTCAGTACAGCCCAGCGTGCGCGCAGCCGGAACAAGGTTCTGGTCAATGCCTTCCAGGCTGACATAAATGTTCAGGATCATGTAGGGCAGAAAGACGTGTATGAAGCCAACGATCACTGCGAACTCATTGAACATCATCGATATCGGCGCATCGATGATACCAAGCCACATCAGCATGCCGTTGATTGCGCCATGATTGCCCATGATATGGATCCATGACAGCGTCCGGATGATGAAGCTGACCCAGAATGGCAGGATGAGCAGCAGGAGCAACAACCACTTGTGCCGGAAGGTGGTGGACGCAATGAAGTAGGCTGGAATGTAGCCCAACACCGCAGCCAATACAGTCACAATGAGGGATAAACGGAATGTCTTCCAAATCGCATTGTGATAGTAGCCGTCTGTGAACACTTCGCTCCAGTTGCCGAACTGGAATGCCACCTTGTCGACGGCGAGGTCCACGTTCTCATAAAACGAATAGACCAGGATGAACGACATTGGCACGATGACGAGCAGGGTAATCGCCAGCAACGCAGGGGAAAGCAGTATCCACGGTCTTCTGTCGAAATCGGTTACCTGCGCCATTCAGCCTGCATCCCTCCTTCAAAACCCAACACGCCTCCAGTTTCGGTGTGCGTGCTTGTGATCGAGTATTGCAAGTGTCTCTGGAATTAGCCAAATTGATATTTTCTATGATTTACATTAATTGAAACTATGTGTGATGAAACATCATCGAGATAACAGATTTGCGGGCGAGCTGGACTGGAACCTGCTGCGCACCTTTGTCGTCATTGTGGAGGAAGGCGGCATTTCAGTTGCGGCCAAGCGCTTGCTGTTGCGACAGCCTACTGTCAGCCTGGCGCTGAAACGGCTCGAGACCCAGATGGGTGCCAGGCTCCTGGAGCGGGGTCGAGGTGTGTTCCGGCTTACGGCCGCCGGGCGTGCGCTATACAGTGAGTGCAGGCAGATTTACGGCAGTGTCGAGCAGTTGCAGGCTGTGACAAGCGCTTTCGCTGGCGAGATTACCGGTTCAGTACGTATCGCCATGGCCAGCCATGTTTTCACTCCTATACTGGATGATACACTGCGCCAGTTCCACGCCGATCACCCAACTCCCACTTTCCAGATTGCGGTTGAGACCAGTGCCAGCGTTGCCCAGGCGGTCAGCGATCAAAATGCCAGTATGGGAATCTGCCTGGTCAACCGGCGACTGCCCAGACTGGAATACCAGATTATCTATCGCGAGTTCTTCGGTTTCTTTTGCGGACCCGGTCATCCCCTGTTTGGCCGCGATCATTTGTCGATGAACGATTTGCGTGGACACGCCGCTGTATCATTTGACACTGACGATCTGGCTGATGCCTTGAGACCGGTGGCGTTGCTTCGCCGACAACATCAACTGGACCAATCATTTGTTGGATACTCCTCTCACCTGGAAGAGGTGCGCCGGATGATACTGTGTGGACTGGGCATTGGGCCGCTACCGGTCCACGTGGCGGACCGTGACGTGCGAGACGGTCTGTTGTGGCGGCTACCACCTTACGACAAGCCGCCCAAGGTGGATATTTATCTACTGACCAATCCTTCGCGACGGTACAATTCAGCAGAAGAGCGGTTTATCGAAAGACTGAAATCGAAAATCAAGAAAACCCCGCTGCGAGAACGCACATACGGCCCCATACTGGCTGCAAACCCTGGCGGCTGAACAGTGATCGCCGCAGGGGGCATTGCAACTGGTGGCCCTTTCCGTGAAGAGTGCCTAATTCAATGAACTGCGTGTGTGCGCTCGGCAGTTGACCCGAGACGTTGTTTCCGACCCTTTCACTTCGTGCTGCAGGTGCGGTTTGGGGTCTGGAAGACTTGCATGAATTGGGTTATCTGACCGAGGTCCAGCTCACATGGAATTCGGGATTTCGACGACAGCATGCGCAAGAATGCCCAAACTGACAAATCGATCGTGCTCTTCCCGATGAACAATGGAGGCGCAGGGCATTTCTATCACTATATTCTGGGCTATCTGATGCCAATTGTTACCTCTCCGGATCGAACCCCCGGCAGGTTTAGCGTGGTTTCGGTTGGATTGCTGGATCGTATCACGCGGGAGGTGTTCGCAGATGAGGTGGATATTGTTCAACATCCAACCATGGCCGCACAGGATTATCCGAAACTCAGGGACCGTTTGAACAAGCTTCTGGGAGGCTTCTTCCTCAAGCGGGTTATCATCAGGCCGATTGTGAAACGGTCAATGAGCAGCGCTCTGAAGGAGTACACCCCCGGTCGATTGCTGATGCTGGAGTCTTTTGATAATCCACTGCGATATCAATCCGAGCGAATTTCCGTGTTTCGGGATTTCGTGGAGAAGCGATTGGCTGACAGAATAGAGACTGTGAAAAAGTCAGCCGACAAACCCGACATTCTCCTGATCGACCGGGCACCACCTCACAGTCACTATGCCGACGTCGGACGCTCTTCAGGCAGTCAAAGGCGCAGTATTCCCAACATCAACAGCCTGTGCGAACTCCTGAACAAGCATCGCAAGACTGAGATATTCCACCTGGAAGACAAGGACCTGGCGCTGCAGATAGCCGCTTTTTCCGAAGCAAATGTGGTTGTCGCCCAGCATGGAGCAGCATTGACCAACATCATCTGGATGCGCCCTGGGTCACTGGTGGTAGAAATCATACCGCCGGACAAGGTGGCAGCCACTCCACGACATGAGTATTTCAGTCTGCTTGCCAAGGTGATGAATGTCAGACACCAGTACATCTTTCAGGACCACGACCACGCGGAACTGACAGCGTCACAAATGCAGAAGATAGAGTCTGTTCTCGACCTGGAAAAAGTTTGACCGTGACCCGCCGCCACTGCTGAAGACAGGCTTGCAATATGCGCTTCCGCAAACCGTCTTAAAACTCGTACCCCAACAACTCAATCTCCTGCGGGTAAACGCGTGCGATGATGTCGCGCATTTCCGGCGTGTAAAGTTCACGATATGGCCGCCGGTCCTTGCGGTGCTCGCGACGGGTAAGGGGTAGGTGGATTTGATCCTTTATGCCGATTTCATCCATGATTTTTTGAAGATCTGAGGCGAGGTTTTCGTATCTTCCTACAAAATCAACCGCAACTTTGCCGTGGATTGCATAAGTGTCGAAATTTGTGAGCTTGTCTTTGGGAAGTTTGTGAACATGTTCGGCAAAACTCTTCCGGGCTCTTCCCTGTGAAACTCGATGACTATACCAGGACATTTCCCTGTCCCAGGGGTTTCGGTCAAATGCGAATTTGAAGTAACTGTTCCAGACGGTCTTGCTCAGTCGCTTTTCGACTCGCCACGCAGTCATATGATTGTAGTGGTTAAAGGGAGCCTTGCCATGGCGCAAAAAACGGGAAATCAGGTTGGGCCATTCCCGTGAGAACAGTGGCGGCATGTATTTGTAATTCTGCGCATCCAGTTCACCCATACGATGATGCTCGACCTCTTCCAGCTCCGTCAGGATATCATCAGGACCGCAGATTGCACTGAGTGCGCACTCCGTGCTGGTGCCCGCTGTCTTTCTCGTCTTGATGAAAATAAACTTGTGCTTGTGGGAAACGATCATGACGGTCTTTGTTGGCGCGAATGGAGGAACGGGGAGATCTATAAGATCAAGTGCCGGTGAGCGGCTGCAAATTCCAGAAGGGCTGGGGAAGATTTTCTGTTGCTGTACTTCTCAAGTCGACCTGACAATCCCATTTTGGAGAAAAGGAATAAAGCCTTCAGGGTCTCGGCAATTTCCCAATTGTCCAATCCCCTGTCATGCCAGTTCAGCTGGTTGTTTGCCTGTCTGTAGAAATTGACATGGTCTTTGCCCAACATGTCGCGGAAATACGGAACGTTCTTCAGCAGGCCCATGGACCAGGGCTTGAAGCTCCCGGCATAGTGATACATGGCTATCGGCCAGTCACCCGGCACCGACCCATACAGGCAGTTCCACCGTAACGGCAACCTGGCATACTCCCCGGACAAAACCCCATTCAGGGCGCATTGATCATTGAAAGTCAGAATGTCAGGCTCGTCGGTAAACACCCGGACGCAGGCTGTCGCTATGTTGTGATCTGTCCAGGCTTCAAGATCCACAACCAGAAGTCCTGAATTCAAATACCCTGCGTGTTCTTTCAGGCGCAGCTTCCTGCGCAGGTCATGAACCTGTCCGGTTGCTATAACCGCCGTGTCATCAACAGCACCCAGAACCTTGCCTTGCAGATCTGCATCAAAGAGTTTGCTCACGTCATCAACAAAACGCGTGTCCGCATCGACGACAACTACACGATCAACGGACGGATGGATGAAGTCCTGCATTTTCAGGTAGCCGAACTTCGCCGGCGATTGCCCGCGTCGGGCACACCAGGGCTGGCACCAGCTGGTTTCAACATCAACCAGCTCATAGTCCAGCCCGAGCTTGGACAGGAAACTCGATGCGCTGTCTCTGGAGGGTTGATCAACATCATGAAGCAAAATCATGAGAGCAGGTGGTTTTCCTGAGCAATGCGCTACCATTGAAGCAATGGATATGCACGCCAGCGGCAAAAACCCGGTGTCCACCGTATAAAGTATCATGACGTGTCTCGATTGCCGGTGGCGGTAACCCCGTTGGCTTCCACGCGCGTGAAATCAGCTTCAGAAAGACTGAAATGCTGCATCAGAGCGTTGAGCGCGATGTTGTTGCCATCATTCCAGATATTTTCAGGTGACAGTTTGGGGCCGTTCCAGAACGGTATGGACGGATAGACACCGTTTGTGCCCGGCACCTGAACGGTTTTCGTACCTTTAAGCATGGCCATTACCTTCAACCACAGATCATCAGATGTGGGGCACAGTCTTTTGTAAAGTTTCGTATCCAGTACAGTCTCGTGGAGAGCGGCCGCTGGGTAAAGGACGCCTCCTACACCGAGTGGCAGCAACGACATTGACGGGCTTTGCTCGTTGCCGGCAGGCCACTGCCTGTATGGCTGGAGATCGCCGTTATCATCAAACTGAATTAGCCGCGACCTGTTACATATAACTTGTTGAGGGTAGTTTGATTGTGCCCGAAGCAATCCTGCGAGCCACCCTGCCGGATAGAGTTTGTCGTCATCGCAGGTGACAATCGTGTGTTTCGGGAAGTCGTGAAGCGCGTGAATTATCTTGTTCAGGGATCGCAGGTTGATATCTGCAAATCTGATGTCCAATCCGATGTCCTGCAGCGCTACGAGCTTTCGGGGCAACTGGATGTGCGCGCATTCTTCCCGGGTCAGATACAGAACAATTTTTGCCGACTGAACGTTCTGACTGAGCAATGATCGGATGCAGTTGTGCAACTTTCCAAGCCGCGCCGGGAAGCTGGTGAGTGATATAACGGTTTTCCCGGCGATGGGGCGCGTGGATACGCCACCGTACTTCTGATACTGAAACATCAGCGGTGCGAGTGCAGGCCAGTAAGATATCTGTTCTATCAAATCTGATTTGAAAGCTCGGTATGGACTACGCATTCGTCGGCCATGATTCCGTTGACAGCGGCTCGTCAGGTTTATTGTCTTGTGGCATCGACAAGGTCATTGAGTTGCCTGGCCTGTGCTTCTGTCAGGCCTTCCTTGACATGCACCACTTTGGCGCCATGGCGGATGGCACTCGCAATATTGGAGACATCACTTACACGCTCGACCACGCGATCCAGCAGAGCGATCTTGTCCTCGTTCTGAAAATACAGTCCTTCCCACAAAACCCGCTGATTGCGCGGATGAGTGTCAGCAAGTGCTTTCAATTCGTTGCGTGCCAGATCAAGCCACCTGTCAAAAAACTTTCTCGAAAATTCGGTGTTTCTGATGAGGACAAATCCTGCGTTCGGTAATTTCCGGGTTTTGTATTTGAACGCTGCGGCATGGTTCAACGGAAAAATAAAAGGACCGATGTTCCGACAGTCCCTCGAGAACATCAGGTCCTTGCCTGGATAATCGTCAGCTATTGCGCTGAGGTGCAATTTAGGATCACAAACATATGTATCGGCATCAACCAGAACAACCATATCCGTTTTGCTGGCTTCCAAATGCCGGCGCACCATTTCAATTTTACTCCAGTTGACATGCATGTCCGACAGCAATTTGTCTGGATAGTGAAAAAAACCATAGCCGCGAACAGCACAGAATTTCTCCCAGGCAGCTCGCGAGAACCGGGCATAACTCTCGATGTCAGATGTAGACAGCATGATGACTTCTGGAGGGCTTGTCATCTGTGGCATGAGGTGACCTTGTTCCGGAAGCTAAGTGGTTGTCATTTCCGCTGGTAATTACACCCGGACAAGCCCTGAAATTTACGCTCAGCCAAGGTGGTATTTCGCCATCGCAACACACTGCAGTCGTCTAAGGTGTGCAGAAATTTGTGGGCCAAGGCAACAGACGAGGAGGAAAAAGTGTCATACTCTGTGCAAATCTCCACAATTGCACCTGCAAAGTCCAGGTCCGTGCCTGTGGCAATGCCGTTTCTGCTTTTGGCGTACTCTTCCAGAGTACAATCCTTCTGACATACAATCGGTCGAGCATTGGCAATGGTATCGCAGGCAAGCGACCATCCCCTGTTTGCGTATGGATCAGGGATAAAAGATAACAACACAATGTGGCAGTTATGTAGAGATTTTGCGTGGACGGAAGGGTCCTTCACTTCCATCCTGTCTCTTGCCAACTGGTGTCGGTGGTTCTATCGGCTTTCAGCTACTACCGGATTTGAAAGGACACCTACGCCCTCCAGGATGATTTCCATCTGGTCACCGGGTTTGATGGAGCCGACACCTGAAGGTGTGCCGGTGATGATGATATCACCGGGTTGAAGGGTTATCGCCTCGGACAGATACTGGACGATATCAACGGTCGAAAACAGCAAATCACTGGTCCGGATGGATTGCCTGGTCTCGCCGTTGATGCGTGCTTCAAGCAGCAGGTCATCCAGATCAAGACCCGTCGCGATGACCGGTCCAAGCGGGCAGAAGGTGTCAAATCCCTTGCCGATGAGCAGGCAGCCCTGTGCCATTTCCTCCGACTGGATCGAGCGCTCCGAAATATCGTTTGCGCAGGTGCATCCGAAAATCGCCTGCCTTGCCTGATTGCGATCGAAGCGCCGTCCGCCACGCCCAATGACAATTGCCAGTTCGGCCTCGAAGTGAATGTTCTGACCTTCACGCGGATAGATCACCGGGTCGTCCGGTCCGACAACGGCAGTATCAGGTTTCATGAACAGCATCTGGCGCGTGGGCGTCGGCGAATTTGTCTCGGTAATATGAGACACATAATTGAGGCCAAGTCCAAACACTCGGGGCCTGTCAACAGGCGCCAGCAATGTGACATCATCGCGCGCGTCAACGGCCGTGCCAGGTGTCAGTCCTTCAAACGGTGTGCCGGGTAAGCGGCGAAAAGTGTCTCCGTCAACGATGCCGTGGACAACACTTCCATTGTTAATTCGGTAGCGGGCAATCTGCATGAAAAACTCCGTGTTATGCCGGGCTGAAGTTGGACTGATGGCAGTCTATCTGGGTTTTGTGCAATAGTCCGTCATGGGCAATGAATCGGCATTGAAGGTTCAGTGTGCCGTCGTCTGTGACACAGGATTTACTATGGCGGAACGGCCCGACGCTGGCCACGCCCCAGTCAGCCAGGAACCAATCCTGGGTGGTTTGGAGTGGCGGCACTGTCGCCAGGCCTGCGATCGTGCCGTTGCCCACATCGCCGCAAAAGTCGACCCAGCCCAGGTCATGGTTGCCGATTGCAGCAGCGCCGGTTCGCCCACGATCATCAATGGGCAGGCAATTGTCTGACAGCGCCAGCGCATCACACACTCTGGCATTGAAATAGGCATGCCGGGTCGGGCCGATTTCGACCGGCTGGTCTCCAGCCTGCAGTGCGCTGGAAATGTCGAATACATAAGCCTTATCCACACAGCTTATGGTTGTCGTGCGGGTTTCAAGCATGACGATACGGCCATCAGGCGCGCCCCACTCGCACGGCGACATCCACTGCATTTTCTGGCGGACGGTTGCCTGGTCATGCGAAGCCGCCAGCAATTTTATCCCGGTCATCCGGATTGACCCGGGTGCGCGACCCTGGAACACCTCGTTGACGTAGAAGCAGTAGTTGTAGCGCTCGGTGCCATCGGGCCCGTCATGGAGATTTGCAACATGATCTGCTGCGCACCAGATGCCGCTGTGATGAGGGTGATCGACCGGGCTTTCCGCCGTCACAACAATCCCGTCCGGCGTCCATACCGGATGAATGTAAGGTCGGAATTTTCCCTGGGTGAAAGCCGCAACCGGCCGGTCGCCACGCGAGAGGATGTGTCGGTTGCCGCCAGCATAGGCCCCGCGCGGCAGTTCCAGTGAGGCCGTGTCGAGGTGAAATGTCTTTGACTTACTCATGATGCCTGTATCCGCGTTAGATCAGTGCCGGATCAACTTTACGGGTTTAATCGACCCTTGCTGCTCTGGTATCGGAATGTCCGCCGTCAGGTGGTTTGGAACAGGGGGCAGTTGGGGTTATACGGGCATCTGGATCATCCGAGTGTTGATGTTAGGCGGCCTGATTGCGGTATTGCAAGCGCTGCCGGTTGATCAGGTCAGTCTCGCAAGACCGATGTGTGAGGTAGCTGCTCGCTTTCCGCCCTATGTGCCAGTTTTCGTTTCAGCCACTTTGCATAGATGCCGCGCCACCCTGGTTGAGGATGGCAGAGAAACCATGATTTTTGCAAATCCCACATGGCATCCAAATCCGGGAACGCATTGAGCATATTCTTGGAGAACCTGCCGGCCAATGGATGAAAGGTGAACTCGGAAAAATATACGTTCTCGTCCATGAAGTAGAAATCTATGCGGACGTGATCCGATCCGCGAGCGAGTTTTTCTGCAAGGGCAAAAACCTTCTGATGACCTTCCGGCATGGGTTCAAAATTGCATGTCATGTTGATTTCAGATCCGACCGGATAGGCTTTACCGCTCCGATCGTAGAGACTGATGGACGGATGGTCCGTCAACCTGTTGTGGAAGTAGACGGCGAACGGTGCCCGGGATCCAAATACGTAGACCTTGGCTTCCGCATTCACCGGAACGCCTGCTGTATCTTTCAGAAATTCCTCAACAAACAATCTGCGACGAATTCCGGTGTAATTCCATTCACCGAAATACCGGGAGAAATCCCGAGACATCCAGCGTCGGGTTTCGCGTGTCAGATATTCCGAGTCATATGTACCGTTGCGTATAATATGATGAAACCCGGAACCGTGGTTTGCCTTGAGCAACACATCTCCAGCAAGCAGTTCGTGCGGGATATCCTGAAACCGCGCACCTTCCCATATTGTCTGTGGGACCAGAATGCCTTTGCAGATGTATTGTGCGATCTTTTTGGCTGCCAGTTTGTCGGACATTGCAGTGGCCTCAGGATTGCGATCAAAGACCTTTCGCCAAAGGTATTTGTCTACCCCGTGCCGCGGGCACGCCGGATTGGGCAAGCCCCGCTTCCAGATCATTGCCTTCGCGACGGCGCGGGGTGACGACAGATACGCATAGGTATTCACCGTGCCTGTAACAGCGATCGACTTCAGTTGAGCAAGCAAGGCCAATGTAACGCACCCTCACATGTAAATCTGTATACTGTTGATAAAGACATCACACGAAAGTTCGCCTGCGCGCTGTGACGAATATCACCCCGCAGCAATTCAGGTCGAGTTAATCTCCCGGCCAACCGACCTCGCAAAACCGAAGGCCGGTTTGTGAGGCCTTCACACCTGCTGGTACGGCACAAGCGCCCACTTTCGGGTGTGCCCGCGGACGGTCTTCAGCCAGTGGACGAATGCAGTTGCGATAACATGCGGGCTATCTGCTTCTGTTCCGGTGTGGGTATGCATATGCACATTGATGTATCCGTCCGGGGTAACCTGTGCATCCGAGAACACAATATTCAACGTCATGAGTTCCGCAATTCTGAAAACGGCACTGCTGATGAAAAGTGCCGTGCCATCGGAACTTTCTTGCGTGTAATCGACACATAGATGCACGGTCCTGTCGAGCCGCAAATCCCGTCTGATCTGCAGCAGTGTATTTTCGGTTTTGACAATGAAATTCTGCTCTCCCTGAAAGCCCAGTATGCCGGCTTTCTCTGCTACGGTCCGGGGATTTGCGGCCAATACAGATTGTTGTATGGCGCGCTCCTGAAACACCCGGGAGAGCACAGCATCTACTGGAGAATGTACGGCAACCACGATAGTTGGCGAGCCGTTCCGGGTTATGTGCATCAACACATCTTCATTGACCACAGTTACCTGCGGGACGAATCCGGGTTTCACGCGATGCAGCAACCTCAGCAACCGCAGGTAGACCACCTCGTGGACCTTGTAACCCCTGGGATTGCCACTCGACACAAACCCGTCAAATAAAAATCCCAACCGCTTCGAAAGTGCCCACGCAGTGCGGAAAACAGTATCGTGGTCCTTTGTCCGATTTGACAGAATGTTCAACTGAAGGATGAACATGCCCAGCTTTGTTCTCAGAAAGTTGAATGCCCTGAAGAACTGCATCAGAGTTTTTCGGTGGAGCGATGGGTCACAAGGTTTACTATATCCTGCAGGCAGGAAGCGTTGGAAATTTCAACCTCGTCCATCATGATGTCCATTGTGTCTTCGATGTTCAGGATCATTTCCATCTTTGCGAGGCTGTCCAGTCGAAGCGATTTCACGTCGATCTGCAATAATCTATCATCGCTTAATCCGGCATGCGGGCTGTCCTTCAACGTATCGCGAAAGATAGCCAGACATGCCGACTGCACATCATTCTTCATGAAAATCCACCTGTAACTTTGTTGGAAACGAGAACATGCTGTCAGCGCTGCGAAACTCGACATTTTTCACAGCGACCCTGAGCCGGTACTGGCTGAACATGCGTCCGATAATCTGCCAGGCGCCTTGCGAGATTGACCGGCCGGGACAGGTGTGTCGACCGACACCAAAAAAACCTGCCCTGTTGCCAATAGGTTCAAATGTAAACCGGTCAAGGTAGAGCCTGACGCGCTGCCCGGCCAAGATGTGAACACCGTCCAGATCATGATCCACTACGGCCTGCCTTTCAATAAAAGGCACAGACGTCGCGGTTATCTGGGTGCTCCAGTCTATGTCACACATTTGCGCGTCCGGATTGGATTTGATGCGCTCCATGAAACTCAATGAAAATGATCCCAGCAGAGAGTCGGAGCCCAGAATTGCGAGTGCCAGAGCATCTGTTGCTTCATCAGCGTCCGAGCTGTGCGAAACCTGTGCGCGCATGTGATGCAATTCATCGTTGATCAATAACCGGCGCTTCAGGCCAAGTGCTCTGTCGAATATCTGGGTTACGGACAGATAATCCGGTCTGGAACGCGGATTGACACCGGAGATGTTAAAGACAACATCGGAAACAAGCGGATAAAACAGACTTGAAACAAGCTCCACATTGCGTTTGCCGGCGATACATTTCTTGAATGTCCTGTCTGCCAGTTCCGAAAAATGCGCCAGCGTGTCCGGTTTCCTTGTCTGTATTTTCTTTGAAACTCTTCTGCGTCTGACGCTGTGATCCGCCCCCTCGGTGCTCAATGGCATGTTTCCCAGCACAGCGGAGATATCGTCCAGGTTTCGGTTGAACCGCTGGCTGATCTGCTGAACTTCAGCTCGGTGGTCGATCACCGCAAAGTCTTTGGATTTTTGAACGCGCCCGATCATGTCCGGGCCGGTCACCAACCAGCAATTGAGTTCATCTGACCAGCAAATGGGCTCGAGCTGGCGGAAGACTTGTTCCCTGTCAGCGCTTCTGTGCATGAGACTGTGCTGGATCGTCATTGCTCCCCCCCGGACGCGCTTCAAGATTGATAGATCGGTGCGATACTGATGCCGATATTCTGTGAACACACAGTCTGGTTGACAAAGCATGCCGGCGCAATACGTCAATTGGATTTGTCCTCTATGTGACGATTGTCACCTCGTGGCCGTCTAAGCTTCGTTATTCACCCCGCCAACCATTGGCCAACTGGCCTCTTGATCCAGGTCTGGTACTGCCCGGGCTTTCATTTTAACGAACCAGGACAAATACAATGAACACCTCAGTAACGACTGCGAGCCGGTCGAAAAACGGCCCACTCAGTTCGACCATCTTTCAAACCTTTCGGGGCGCAGTCACGCAGATTGCCGGCCGCATCCAGCGCATGCGCACCGCACGTGCCAACTACACGGCGTTGCGTGATCTTGACGATCACATGCTCAGGGATATTGGCCTGACCCGCTCAGATGTTATCGATCTGCAGAACTTCGGCAGAGACAAGTAAGCATTGGCCGTGTCGGCCTGCGCCGGACTTCTTCGGCCTGGCAGTTCTTGCCGGGCCGGAGTTCAGGGCCCTTACCCTGTAAACGTGAGAATTCAATCCGCAATAGCGGACGGGCGTGTGATATTCAGTTCTCCGACTGAACAGAAAACGGAGATGCCATCATGATTGTCAGATCGCTGGAAGACCTGAAAGCACAAGGCAGGTATCGTGAAAAACCCGGCGCATGGACCAGCTCACGGTATCTGCTGCGCGACGATGGCGTCGGATTCACATTGACCCAGACAACGGTTGCTGCCGGCACCAGGCAGATGATGGAGTACAAGAACCATGTCGAGGCGAACCTGATCATCGACGGCGAGGGGATTGTTACTGATCGTGCAACCGGCAAGACATATGCGCTTGCGCCGGGGGTTATGTACACACTCGACCAGCATGATCGCCATGAACTTGAAGCAACAAGCGACTTACGCATTGTCTGTGTATTCACACCGGCACTGGTGGGCGAAGAAACGCATGATGCAGATGGCTCATATCCGGTATTGTAGCAGTACGGGGTGAACAGAGAAGGCGCTGGCCATGGACGATTTGATCAAGAAGGCTGAAAGCTACGTTGCAGCGTCAAACGATCATGATACTGCCCGTATCAAGCTGATGCTTGCATCTGATTGCTCATATCGTTCCGCAGGTGTGGGAGCGCATGATGGAGTGGAGGCGATTACCACGATGATGCAGTCGTTCTTTGCCGCCAACCCGGATGTCCACTGGCAGGTGAAGGGCTACCGGTGGCAAGCTGGCCATGTGGAGTTCGAATTCGTCATCACCCTGGGCGCAAACAGCACTGCCGGCGTGGAGGAAATCCATTTCGATGACACTGGCGCCATCAGCCGAATTGTTGTTCGAAGGTAGGACGGCCCTGCCAGCACTTTGACCGGAGTTGAAGCAGTCTCAGCAAACGGTGATGCCGCATTCACGAATGTCAAATTTATTGGTGCCGCTCATCGAGCGCACGTCATACGCCTGACCGTTTACGCAATGTGCCCGCGCTTCAACACTGGTGATCGCGCCAAGTTCCTGCACCTTGACGTTGGTCAGGTAGTTCAGGTTGCACTGCTTTTCGGCCAGCAACTGACCTTGCAAGGCGAGTTGCCATGCAGGTATGTCTTCAGCCGATAGTGGTTGGCTTGCTGCCGAAATTGCAAATGCAAGCATTGCCCCGGCGGTGATCAATTGTTTCATCGGCGATCCTTATTTGCTTTACTGTGGAATATGCACTGGCCGACAAACTCCATCATTGATGTCGATCAATCAGGCAGGGGCGAAGCCCGGTGTAGATTCAATGGTCCAAAAAGGGTAATTGGTGTTGATCGACGTATGCTGAACGTGCGTCGGCATGACGACCCTGAAACCGGTGTTTCAGGTTTCTTGAGTTAAAAGAGCTATTAAACCGAGTGGAGGAAGTACCCATGAAATTTTTCAAAGCACTGGCAGTTGCCACCAGCTTTGTGGCCGTGTCAGCGACCGGTGCGCTGGCCAATTGTGATCCCGGCGAAGAGGTGATCAAATTCAGCCACGTGACCAATACCGACAAGCACCCGAAAGGCATTGCCGCAACCCTGCTGGCCGAACGCGTCAACAAGGAGATGAACGGCAAGGCGTGCATGGAAGTTTTCCCGAACTCATCGCTTTATGATGACAACAAGGTGCTGGAAGCGCTGTTGTCCGGTGATGTGCAACTGGCGGCTCCGTCCCTGTCGAAGTTTGAGAAATTCACCAAGAAATTCCGCCTGTTCGACCTGCCGTTCCTGTTCGAAGACATCAACGCTGTTGACCGGTTCCAGACTTCCGCTGATGGCGAGAAGCTGAAAAGCGCCATGAAAAAGCGCGGCCTGCAGGGGCTGGCGTTCTGGCACAACGGCATGAAGCAGATGTCTGCCTCCAAACCGTTGATTTCGCCGGCTGATGCGAGCGGTCTGAAGTTCCGTGTGCAGGCATCGGATGTGCTGGTGGCGCAGTTTGAACAACTGGGTGCAAATCCCCAGAAAATGTCGTTCAAGGAAGTCTATGGTGGTTTGCAGACCAAGGTCATTGATGGTCAGGAAAACACCTGGTCGAACATTTATGGCAAGAAGTTCTTCGAGGTCCAGGACGGTGTGACGGAAACCAACCATGGCATCATCGATTACCTTGTTGTCACGTCGGGCAAATGGTGGGACGGGCTTGATCCGGCAGTGCGTGATCAACTGGCGCAGATCCTCAAGGAGGTTACCGAGACCCGAAACGGTGAATCCACGGCGGTCAACGAAGCCAACAAGCAGAAGATCATTGAATCCGGCGGAACCGTTCGCACGCTTGACGCTGCACAGCGCAAAGCCTGGGTCGATGCGCTTAAGCCTGTCTGGGCGAAGTTTGAAGGTGACATCGGCAGTGACCTGATCGAGGCAGCGCAGTCCTACAACAAGGGCAGCTAGGCTGTAACTTTCACGAATTGGCTCCGTCATCGGTTATCAATGCCGGTGGCGGAGTTTTTTTATATATGCAAACCTCGGCGTATAAGGCGGGCAATCGGGAGGGATCAGTCATGTCAGGGCAGGGATCGGACGGCCGGACTTCAATCAGCGATACCATCGAAGAAACGTTCATGGCGGCCACACTCGCCATCATGACACTCATTACCTTCGCCAATGTGGTGGCGCGCTACGTGTTCAATTCCAACATTCTGTGGGCACTTGAAACCACCGTGTTCCTGTTTGCCTGGCTGGTGCTGATGGGGGTCTCTTACGGTATCAAGAAGCGTTTCCACATTGGCGTTGATGTGGTGGTGAACCTGTTGCCCGCGGGCGGCCGGAGAGCTTGTTCGCTGATTGCGGCCGTATGCTGCCTGGCCTTTGCCGTGCTGATGCTGAAGGGAGCGTGGGACTACTGGTCACCGTTCGTTGGTCCGCAGGCATTTTATGAAACCGACGATGTGCCGATGCCGTTCTTTCTGCAGTTTTTCTCTGACTGGCTGAACGACGGCGAGCGTTACGAAAAACTGCCGCGGTTCATCCCTTATGCGGTGCTGCCGCTCGCCATGGCGTTGCTGCTGTATCGATTGCTGCAGGCGACCTGGCGCATAGCGACAGGCAAGGATGACATGCTGATTGTCTCCCATGAGGTGGAGGATCAGATCCCTCCGGCCGCGAAAGAGGAGGGCTGATCCAATGGAAGTCGTCCTGCTGTTTGGTCTGATCATTGGCCTGATGCTGATTGGCGTGCCAATCGCGTTTGCACTCGGTTTGTCGAGTATCGCATTCCTGCTGCTGCATTCCGGCACCTCATTGTCGTCGATAGCCCAAACGCTGTTTTCCGCGTTTGACGGGCATTACACACTGCTCGCAATTCCGTTCTTCATTCTCGCGTCCAGCTTCATGTCCACCGGTGGCGTGGCCCGACGTATCATCCGGTTTTCCATAGCGCTGGTGGGCCATTTCCAGGGCGGCCTGGCGATTGCGGGCGTTGTTGCCTGCATGATGTTTGCTGCTTTGTCAGGGTCTTCTCCGGCAACAGTTGTGGCCATCGGGTCGATTGTCATCGCAGGCATGCGGCAGGTAGGCTACTCACGCGAATTTGCCGCCGGTGTCATCTGTAATGCCGGCACGCTCGGCATCCTGATCCCGCCATCCATCGTCATGGTGGTTTATGCCGCAGCAACCGATGTGTCGGTTGGGCGGATGTTCCTGGCGGGTGTTTTCCCCGGCCTGCTGGCCGGTTTCATGCTGATGGCCGGAATTTTCGTCTGGGCCAAGTGGAAAGGCCTGCCGTCGCAACCCTGGAAAGGCTGGGGCGAGGTGTGGGAAGCTGGCCGCGATGCGGGCTGGGGGCTGATGCTGATCATCATCATTCTTGGCGGTATTTACGGCGGTATCTTTACGCCGACCGAGGCCGCAGCCGTCTCGGCTGTCTATGCCTTTATCATAGCCAATTTCGTCTACAAGGACATGGGGCCACTGGCGACAGCCGAAGGTGAACCAAACCGGCCGTTCCTGCGCCATCTTTCCAGTATCATAACGGTGATTTCCCACCCGGATACCCGCAAGACGCTGGTGGACGCCGGCAAGCTGACGATCATGCTGATGTTTATTATCGCCAATGCGTTGATCCTCAAGCATGTGCTGACCGAAGAGCGCATCCCGCAAGTGATCACTGAAGCCATGCTGGCAGCCGGTTTCGGGCCGATCATGTTCCTGATTATCGTCAATGTCATTCTGCTGATCGGCGGGCAGTTCATGGAGCCGTCGGGACTACTGGTGATCGTGGCTCCGCTGGTGTTTCCCATTGCTGTGGAACTGGGCATTGATCCGATTCACTTAGGCATAATCATGGTGGTGAACATGGAAATCGGCATGATAACACCGCCGGTAGGGCTGAACCTGTTCGTGACAGCTGGTGTCGCCCAGATGTCTGTGATCAATGTTGTCAGGGCAGCTCTGCCATGGGTTGGAATCATGTTCGTGTTCCTGATCATGATCACTTATATTCCGATCATCTCAACCTGGTTACCGACCATGTTGATGGGACCTGAAATCATCACGAAATAGGTCTCTGGATTTAAACTTGCGACATGGAGTTTGTTTGCATGGGGTCAGGTACTGCGCAGCCGGTTCGCGCCGGTGTGGATATTGGCGGCACATTTACTGATGTTGCCCTGGAAGTAGACGGCAAGATCATCTCCACCAAGGTGCTGACAGACCATGAAAGCCCCGACAGGGCTGTGGTGCTGGCTTTGCAGCAGGTCACCGAACGGGCAGGCATAGCTGCCTCGGACATCTCGATGGTGATCCATGGCACGACCCTGGTGACCAACGCCCTGATCGAACGCCGCGGCGCCAGGACGGCGTTTGTCACCACCGAAGGGTTTCGTGACGTTATCGAAATGCGCAACGAGAACCGCTTTGAGCAATACGATCTCAATATTGTCCTGCCCAAACCACTGGTGGACCGGGCGCATCGGCTGACCTTGTCGGAGCGCATGGATTCTACCGGCAAGGTGCTTAAGCCGCTTGATCCGGGCGAAGTCGACGCGTTGGCGGCAATGATTGCCGGTGGCGGCTATGAGGCAGTGGCGATAGGCCTGATGCATGCCTATGCAAATCCTGCCCATGAGCGCGCCATGGCCGACGCACTGGCCAAGGCCTGTCCAGACGTCGTTGTGTCCGTGTCATCGGCGGTTTCGCCTCAGATGCGCGAGTTCGAACGCTTTAACACGGTCATTGCCAATGCCTATGTGCAACCCATGGCGAAAGCCTACCTGGGCCGTCTCGTGGACCAGCTGGGGGCCATCGGCATTTCGTGCCCGGTGTTTCTGATGCACTCGGGCGGCGGCATCATTTCCATCGAAACGGCCATGCAGTTTCCGGTGCGGCTGCTTGAGTCCGGACCCGCAGGCGGCGCCATCTATGCTGCCAATTTTGCACTCAGCCATGGACTGTCGAAAGTCGTTTCGTTTGATATGGGCGGTACCACTGCCAAGATATGCCTGATCGAGGACGGCAAGCCCAAGACCGCCAACCGGTTCGAAGTGGCGCGCACCTACCGCTTCAAAAAAGGGTCAGGCATGCCGGTGTCGACACCGGTGGTGGAGATGGTTGAGATCGGCGCGGGCGGGGGCTCGATTGCCCACGTGGATGACATGGGGCAGATCCGTGTTGGTCCTCAAAGCGCAGGATCAGAGCCGGGACCTGCGTGCTACCAGCGCGGTGGCAAACGGCCGGCTGTTACCGATGCCAATCTGGTGCTGGGCAAGATCGATGCCGAAAATTTCGCCGGTGGCAGCATTGTTCTGTCAGTTGCCAATGCCGAGCAGGCACTCGAGGCGGATATCGGCAAGCCTTTGGGGATGGATGTTGCGGCAGCGGCATTTGGCACCACGGAGATGGTGGATGAAAACATGGCCAATGCAGCGCGCGTTCATGCGGTTGAAAACGGCAAGGATGTTTCGCAGTTTGCGCTGATCGCATTTGGCGGCGGTGCGCCGCTTCACGCGTGCCGCCAGGCTGAAAAACTGGGTATCAGGGATATCATCGTTCCCCCGGGCGCCGGTGTCGGGTCTGCCATCGGTTTCCTGCGCGCTCCGTTTTCCTATGAGGAGACCCGTGGGGCGTTTTTTCGGCTGAGCAGTTTTGACGCTGATCGCATCAACCAACTGTTGCAGGAAATGCAGGCAACGGCGTCGGCGTTCGTGCGCCAGGGCGTTGGTGATGCACGTACAGAGACGCGAATTGTTGCTTTCATGCGGTATCGCGGACAGGGCTGGGAGATACCGGTGCCGATACCGGCGCAGCAGTTTGTGGCAGATGATGTTGGGCTGTTCACATCCGAATTCGAGAAGGTTTACCGGGCCTTGTTCGGACGCACAATCGATGATCTTGATATAGAGATTGCCAACTGGTCAGTGGTGGTCACAACTCCTCTGCCGGATGTCGCAAGACTGGACGATCAAACGCGTCAGCGCGAGGCCGCATCATCCCGAACACGGCGCTTCCTTGATGCGCAGGGACGGCAATTCGTGGATGCACCGGAGGTCATGCGCGATGATCTGGTGCCGGGTGATTTCATCGACGGTCCGGCACTTATCGTGGAAGATGAAACCTGTACCATCGTGACCAGTTCGTTCACGGCGGTTGCACAAGCTGACGGGGCATTGTGGCTTAGCGCCAGGCAGGAAAAGGAAACAAGCCAATGAGTGCTTTGGGCAATGTCGACAACCAGATCATGTGGAACCGGCTGATTGCGGTTGTCGAGGAACAGGCCACCACGTTGATCCGGACAGCATTTTCCACCTCGGTGCGCGAAGCCGGAGATTTGTCCGCCGGAGTGTATGACAGACGCGGGCGCATGATGGCACAGGCGGTGACCGGCACGCCGGGCCATGTGAATGCCATGGCGGAATCGGTTTCTCATTTCATGGAAGAAATCGGGTTGCAGAACATGTTTGAAGGTGATGTGTACATCACCAATGATCCATGGAAGGGAACTGGCCACCTGCACGACTTCACGGTGGTGACGCCATCTTTCCGGGCAGGGGTGCTGGTCGGGTTCTTCGCTTCTACCGCGCATGTGGTCGACGTCGGGGGGCGCGGCTTCGGACCCGATGCCAATGAGGTCTATGAAGAAGGCATCCTGCTGCCGATCATGAAATTCGCCGAACGTGGAGAGGTGAGCCGGCCGCTGATCAAGATCGTGCGCAACAATGTGCGCGAAGCCGATCAGGTGGTCGGCGACATCTACTCGCTTGCGGCGTGCAATGAGGCCGGCGACAACCGGCTGCAGGACATGATGGGCGAGTTCCGGCTCGACAACCTGGAAGAGCTGTCGGACTTCATCATGGACACCAGCCGTGATGCCACCCATGCCAGGATTGCAGCCCTGAAGGACGGCACCTACCGCAACGAGATGACCGCAGACGGTTATGATGCCCCGGTGGTGATGAAGGTTGCTCTCACGATCAGCGGGGATGATCTTGTGGCGGACTTCGAAGGCACCTCGGGCGTCAGTAAGTTCGGTGTCAACGTGCCCGCGGTGTATACCCGTGCCTATGCCTGCTATGGCCTGAAGTGCGCCATTGCCCCGGAGGTGCCGAACAATGCCGGCTCGCTTGAACCGTTTCGAATTGTCGCTCCTGCCGGCAGCATATTGAATGCACCACGTCCATCAGCCGTGTCGGTGCGCCATGTCACCGGGCAAATGTTGCCGGATGTTGTACTGGGTGCGTTGCACAAATGCATGGGCGGAGTGGTGCCGGCAGAAGGGTCAAGCAGTCTGTGGAACGTGCAGATAGCGGCCCGGCCGGTTGATCCGATGTCAGGGCTGCCGCGGTCAGAAGTCCTGATGTTCAACTCCGGTGGAACCGGTGGCCGACCGACACTGGATGGCCTGAATGCAACGGCATTTCCGTCGGGTGTGAGCACCATGTCTGTCGAGGCAACGGAGCAGGTCGGTCCCATTACCGTCTGGCGCAAGGAACTGCGGTCGGGGTCGGGCGGCGCGGGCATGCATCGCGGCGGGTTGGGCCAGGTGATCGAGATTGCACCCAATGAAGGCTATGAATTTTTCTTCAACGCCATGTTTGACCGCATCGATCATGCCCCGCGCGGACGCGAAGGTGGCAAGACCGGGGCAGCCGGCAGTGTAGCGCTGGACGATGGGACGAGGCTTGCCGGCAAGGGCAGGCAGCACGTCCCCGAAGACAGGCGTCTGGTGCTGATGTTGCCCGGCGGCGGCGGCTATGGAGACCCCGCAGACAGATCACCGGAATTGATCGAGGCAGACATTGAGGGCGAATATGTTGCCCGCTGAACCGGGAACCCGACTGCTTTACAGCAAGCAATCAGACTAGGTTTCGCGGCACCTGTGTTGTTTCTGGTCGTTAAATATTGCAAGTTGACCTTTGGACAGCCTTTACAATCCTGAGTAATCTGCTCCATGTTTAAGATTACACGGGGGTGTAGAGACGTTTCCGGTAGTTAGCAAAATTACAAATGGGATTTGCAAAATGATAAAATTCAAGAGCGTGGCGTTGGCAGCCCTTGCTGTAGCTGTGATGAGCGGCAGTGCGTTTGCCGCAGACTGGTCGAAAATCCGGGTCGGTACCGAAGGTGCCTACAAGCCGTTCAACTATATTGATTCCAACGGTGAGTTGCAGGGCTTTGATATTGAAATCGCCAAGGCGCTGTGCACTGAAATGAAAGCGGAGTGCAGTTTTGTTGCCCAGGACTGGGATGGCATCATTCCGGCACTGCTGGCCAAGAAGTATGATGTAATCATCGCGTCCATGTCGATCACCGACGAGCGCAAGAAGAAAGTCGATTTCACCGACAAATACTACAATACGCCAGCCAAGTTCGTTGCCAAGAAGGGCTCCGGCATGACGGACACCAGTCCGGCGGGTATGAAGGGCAAAACAATTGGTGCGCAGTCTTCCACCACGCATTCGACCTACCTTGAAGACAATTACAAGGATTCGACCGTCAAGCTTTATGCCACGCAGGATGAAGCCAATGCCGACCTGGCTGCGGGCCGTCTTGACGCAGTTCTCGCTGACAGTGTTGTCATTCTCGCCTGGCTCGGTGGTGACGGATCGTGCTGTGAACACGTTGGTGAAACCCACAATGATCCGAAGTGGTTTGGCCTCGGCGCCGGCATGGCGGTTCGCAAAGGTGAAGACGAATTGACGACCAAGCTGAATACAGCGCTTGCCACGATTCTCGAAAACGGAACCTACAAGAAGATCAACGATAAATTTTTCCCGTTCTCGGTTTACTGATAACTCAGTTTCATCTGCTATACATTGACGCCCGTCGTGCTACAGTCACGGCGGGCTGTTTCTTTTCTAGGGGTGAGTTAATGGTCATATGATGGACCTGATCACACAACTGGCCTGGGGGCCAACCGGGTGGGGCGACGAACTCGCTGCCGGCACATTGCTGACAGTCAGCCTCGCGCTGGCAACCTTGCCATTTGGTCTGGCCATCGGCCTGCTGGTCGCAGTGGCCAAGGCTTCCGGGGAAAAATCGCTGCAAACAGCGGCCAATGTCTACACCACTATTTTTCGCGGATTACCGGAACTTTTAACCCTGCTCATCGTCTATTACGGTGGCCAGATTGTCTTGCAGCGCGTATTTGCCTTGTTCACTGACACCTATGTCGAGGTCAACGGGTTTGTTGCCGGCATGGTGGCTTTGGGACTGGTTTTTTCGGCATTTTCCAGTGAGGTGTTCGCTTCGGCTTTCAAGGGAATTCCTGCCGGACAACCTGAAGCGGCCCAGGCGCTGGGCATGACCCGGTGGCAGGCTTTTCGGCTGGTTACTCTGCCGCAACTGATCAGATTGTCGATTGGCGGCTTGAGCAATTTGTGGCTGATCCTGCTTAAGGAAACCTCACTGGTTTCTGTAATCGCACTTAATGATCTGTTACGAAACACCAATATCGCGGTGGGATCGACCAAGCAGCCCTTGTTCTTCTATTCAGTGGCCCTGCTCATCTATCTGGTGCTCTCGCTCATATCGTCGAGGGGACTGGGCGCGATTGAGGCCCATGTCAAACGCGGGGAGCAGCGCGTGGCATGAGCGATACCACTGTCCAGATAATCGAAGCCAGAAATCCACCACCCGAAACCGTTCGCAAATGGACAGTGTCGCGCATCGTCGGGACAGCGCTGTGTGGCGTGTGGATTGCAATAGGAGCAGGCCTTGTCTGGTCGCTCTACAGTTCTTTCGATCCTGACGTTTTTTTCAAATACATGCCCCGGATGGCTGATGGCCTGATCGTTACGGCGAAGCTGGTGGTGTTCCCGATTGTCTTTGGTGGCCTGGCTGCCATTCCGTTGGCGCTGGCGCGTTTGTCGGCTGCACCGGTCGTGCAGGGTCTCTCATTTGCTTACGTGTATTTGTTCAGGGGTACGCCGCTGCTGTGCCAGATGTTCCTGATGTATTACGGAGCTGGGCAGTTTGCAGATGAATTGAAATCGGCAGGCCTGTGGTGGTTTTTCCGTGATGCCTATAATTGTGTGTTGCTGACTTTCGTTCTCAACACGGCTGCCTATCAGGCGGAAATCTACAAGACTGCAATCGAATCCATTCCGCGCGGCCAGCGCGAGGCAGCCGAAACACTCGGTCTGAAAAAAAGCGTGACGTTCTGGAAGATCATTTTTCCACAAGCCATGATCACTGCACTGAGGCCTTTGGGCAATGAAATCATTTTCATGGTCAAGGGATCGGCAGTGGCCAGTCTCGTCACAGTGTTTGATCTGATGGGGGTTACAAAACTGGCGTTCTCGCGAACCTTCGACTTCAACGTCTACTTGTGGGCGGCGATCATGTATTTCTCGATTGTTGAATTCCTGCGCAGAGCCTGGGATTGGTTGGAACAACGGCTGACCCGTCACCTGGTTCGTTAGCAGACAGGTTACCTGCAATTGGCTGTCGGCTGGATCATGAGCGCTCAAAATTCATCCATTCAGGGCTGATCGACTGGCAAACCCGACGCCGGGTTCTTGCTCTTCTTCTCAATTGGTGAAAGCATGACGACTGCAGATTAATTCAGGCAGAGATCGGTATCCCGGTCGATCCATCCATAACGTCCGGGATTTCGCGTCATGCGATTGAGCGGAGGTTATTGACCAATGGAAGCATCCCCCCGTAGCAGACCGTCAGGGCCCAAGTGCGCAGCACTGATCGGGCCCATGTCGAGCGGCAAGACAACACTTCTGGAAGCGATACTCGCGCGCACCGGTGCCATACCACGGCAGAACACTGTCGCTTCGGGCAACATGGTCGGGGCCGGGTCGCCGGAAGCTCGTGCCCATGGCATGAGCGTTGAAGCAACTGTTGCCACCGTATCCAACCAGGGCGACAGCCTGACCCTGATAGACTGTCCGGGCTCGGTTGAGTACACCTATGAGGCAGAACCGGTGCTGCGGTTCTGTGATTTTGCCATTGTTGTGGTTGAGGCGGATGAAAAGAAACTTCCGGCGCTGCAACTGATGTTAAGACGGCTGGATGAGATCGGCCTGCCGCGCGTACTGTTCCTCAACAAGATTGACAAGGCGGCCGGCTCGGTTCAGCAGACACTGCAGATGCTGCAGACAACCAGTGAAAACCCCTTGTTGCTGCGACAGATTCCGATCTGGAAAGACGGGGCGGTTACAGGGTGCATCGACCTTGCCCTGGAGCGGGCCTACACTTACCGCCCGCATGCCGAAGCGAAAGTTTCCGAGGTTGGCGATGAAGACCGCTCACGCGAAGAAGATGCCCGGTTTGCCATGCTGGAGACACTGGCTGACCATGACGATGTGCTGATGGAGCAGTTGCTGGAAGACGTTTCACCGCCGATGGACGTGGTGCTGCAGGACCTGACGGCAGAACTCCACGATGGCTGGATCACGCCGGTCCTGTTCGGCTCTGCGGACAACGGCACTGGTATTCTGCGATTGTTGAAGACTATTCGCCACGACGCGCCGGACTACAGTTCGACCCGTGGGCGTCTGGATATCCCGGAAACCGGCGACGCTGTGGCCGGGGTCATCAAGACCATCCACACAACGCACTCAGGCAAATTGTCGGTGGTCCGCGTGCTCAGGGGCAAGCTTGGCGACGGGGACCATCTGGCAGATGAGACCCACAACAACCTCAAGGCGTCCGGCATACACACCCTGCTCGGCCGCGAGCCCAGCAAGGTGTCATCGGCTGGAACCGGTGAGACTGTTGCGCTCGGCAAGCTCGACACCGTTACGACCGGCTCTGTCCTGTATGCAGAGAAATCCGCTCCGCCGGACATAGCGCCCCTGACGCCGCCACAGTCTTTGTACGCGGTTGGCATCAGACCGGCGGACCGGCGTGATGAGGTGAAACTCTCCACAGCGCTTTCCCGGCTCGTGGATGAAGATCCGTCAATCCGGATCGAACACAGTCAGCGGGCTTCTGAAACCGTCCTGCACGGATCGGGAGAAATGCACTTGCGGATTGCTGTCGAGCGCTTGGAGAACCGTTCCCAGATTACAATCCACACCCATACTCCTGACATCGGCTATCAGGAGACGATAACCAGATCAGTTACCCAGCGGGGACGTCACAAGAAACAATCCGGAGGCCACGGCCAGTATGGTGATGTGGTGCTGGAGATAAAACCACGCAAACCAGGCGCAGGGTTCGAGTTCACCAACTCCATTGTCGGCGGCGCTGTGCCGAAGCAGTTCATCGGGTCGGTGGAGGCCGGTGTGCGTGACTATCTCGGTCGCGGTCCCCTGGGATTTCCGGTAGTAGATGTTGCGGTCAACCTGGCGGACGGTTCGTATCACAATGTGGACTCGTCTGACATGGCCTTCCAGCTGGCCGGTAATCTTGCCATGCGTGAAGGCATGCCGCAGTGCGGGCCGGTGCTGCTCGAGCCGATTATGAAAGTGTCCATTCACGCACCCTCTGAAGCTATCGCCAGCATCACGACAATGGTGCCGCAACGGCGGGGCCAGCTGCTGGGATTTGAGCCTCGGGAAGGTTGGCCTGGCTGGGACACCGTGCAGGCACTGATCCCCAAATCCACCTTGTCGGACATGATCATTGAACTGCGCTCATCCACTGCCGGCGTGGCAACCTACACGGCTGAGTTCGATCATCTGGAGCGTCTTGACACAAAGCTGGCCGATCAGATCGTCAACGCCCGCGTGGAGAGCCTGGCCAGTTGAAAAGGCTCTAATACCAGGCGTCGGGCAGTTCTGCCTTGCGGCGGGCGACAAAGTCTTTCAACTCCTCGTCGACCGACGCATCCAGTGCCGGTATCTGATACTCATCCAGCAACTGTCTGCATCTGTTGGAGGCGCGCAGGGCCATGTCTTGTGAACCTCTTTCTTCCCAGTTCTCCACGTTTTCACTGTCCGACAGCACCGCTTCATAAAATGCTGTCTGATAATTCTCCATGGTGTGGGCACAGCCGAGAAAATGGCCTGCCGGTTCAACTTCACCATAGGCGCTGCGGGCCAGCGCATTGCCGTCGACGGGCAAACCTTCAAGCAATACCTGATAAGCACCAAGCCGGTCAGCGTCCATGACCAGTTTTTCAAATCCGGTGCACAATCCACCCTCCAGCCATCCCGCGGCGTGCAGTACGAAGTTCGCTCCGGCAAGGGCTGTTGAATGCATTGAATCAGCGCTTTCATAGGCAGCTTGCGCATCTGCAATCTTCGACGCGGTCAGTGATCCGCCACAGCGCAGCGGAAGCCCAAGCCGGCGCGCCAGTTGCCCGATGACATAATTCGACATGGTCGGTTCCGGCATGCCGAATGTCGGTGCTCCGGTCCTGAGGTTCATGGAGGACAGGAAGTTACCGAGGATGAAGGGCGCACCGGGCTTTATGAGTTGCGAAAACGCGCATACCATCATGGCCTCCGCCAGAGCCTGCGCGATGGAGGCCGCCGTTGAAACCGGCCCCATCGCCCCTGACAGGATGAACGGCACCACAACGATACCCTGGCCATTGCCGCAATAGGCGCGGATGGCTTCTGTCACCACCTTATCCACCAGAAGCGGGGAATTGGTGTTGACGTTGCCCATAATGACGCAATTGTTGTCAAAGGTTTCGCCGCCGTGAAGAATTCGCGCCATGGCAACAGAATCTTCGGCGCGCGAACCCTCCGTTATGGCTCCGAGATGCGGCTTATCTGACAGGGACATGTGCAGATACTGCATGTCGAGATGGCGCTTTGAAACCGGTACATCGCACGGCTCGCAGGTAACGAAACCACCATGATGCAGTCCGGGCAGCATATAGGTGAGTTTTACCAGCTTTTCGAAATCGGCAATGCTGCCATAGCGGCGGCCATGTTCCAGATCACGCACGAAGGGGGCGCCGTATATGGGGGCGAACACCTGATTGCTGCCGCCGATTGTAACGGAGCGTGCCGGGTTTCGTGCAAGCTGGGTGAACTGTGAAGGGGCTGTCTTGCAAAGTTCCCGGATCATGGCGGCATCGGCGCGAACCCGAGTGCCCGTCACCGTGGCACCTGCCGATCGCCAGGTTTCCAGTGCTTCGGCGTCTTCGCGAAACTCCAGGCCGATCTCCTCGATCAGCCAGTCAGCCTGCTGTTCCAGCGTCACCAGACCAGCCTCGTCGAGATACTCAAAGAACGGTATCCGGCGCTTGACGTAGGCTGGCGCAGGTGGGGCAGGGCGGTTTAAGCCTTCGGCGCGACCGCCACGTCTGCCCCGCCGTGTCATGGCCTACTCCTTCACGGGGACTGTGTAGTTCAAGCCCAACCTGCCACCATCGGGGTAGATGGTCTGGCCAGTGATATAACTCGACAGGTCAGATGCCAGGAACACCGCTATCTTGCCGATTTCATCAGGCCTGCCGGCGCGTCCCATTGGCGTGCGGGACATGATGGCTCGCATTTTCTCCGGGTTGGCGGCAACCGTCTGGAACATTTCCGTGGCAATGGAACCGGGGCCGATCGCATTGACGCGAACACCTTCCTGGGCCAGCCGGATGGCAAAGGCCTTAGTCCACTGGTTCACACCGCCCTTCGACATGACATAAGGCGCGATTTCCGGGATGGTCAGCACGGCATTGGCTGAAGACATGTTGATGATGGAGCCTTTTGACCCGTTTTCATCTTCTGCTTGCGTCAACATCTGCTTTGCCGCCAACTGGCCCGACAGGAACACACCCTTGAGGTTTACGGCCATGACCTTGTCATAGTCTTCCTCGGACAGTTCCAGCGGGTCGGAAACGGTTACGATGCCGGCATTGGCCATCATGATGTCGAGACGGCCATGGGTTTTGACAGTGAAATCAATCAGAGCCTGGATGTCGGCGCGTTTGGTTACATCGCAATGCGAATAGCGTACATCGTAACCTTGGTTGCGCAGATCTTCTGCGGCTTTCTCACCCTGGTCGTCGGTCACGTCGGAGGTCACCACTTTGCAGCCGTGTTCGGCAAAGCTGGTTGCAATTGCGAGGCCCAGCCCCCCTGAAGCACCGGTTACGATTGCGATCTTGTCTTTGAGCAGCATGAACAGTCATTCCTTTTTGTTGGTTGGGTGCACACTCCAAAACAGTTCAGTGCAGGTCAAGTTGTTTATGCAAGGACGCCATGCATAACAGGGGCTTCCAACAGATCAGGATGGCTTCTGGTTGAATCAACCAGAAGCCATAAACCTGATCGCTTTCACAGTGATCGAGCAACTTTAAGGGTTCATTGAACCCTTGTTGCTCTATAGGAAAAATTAACGCAAGTTGCGGCGCATCATGCCTGACCAACGCCCATCCAACCTGATCATCTTCTGCTCTGACGAACACGCAAGGCGCGTGACCAGATGTTACGGCGATCCGGTTGTGCGAACCCCGACGCTTGATACCATCGCCCGGCTGGGCACCCGGTTTACCAATGCCTATACACCATCACCGATTTGCGTGCCGGCCAGGGCATCGCTGGCGACAGGTCAGCAGGTGCATGAAACGCGATGCTGGTCGTCGGCCGAACCCTACCATGGCCAGCATGAAAGCTGGATGCATACATTGCGTGATGCGGGCCATCCCGTGGTGTCCATCGGCAAGCTGCATTTCAGGCGCGCTGGCGATGATCATGGTTTTGACGAGGAAATCGAACCGATGTATCTGGCCAATGACGGGGCTGGGTGGGTGCAGGGACTGTTGCGCGATCCGATGCCCGGATACGATGACACAAAACAGATGTCAGAGGATATCGGCCCCGGTGAAACCGAGTATACAGAATATGACCGGCGCGTCGCCCATGAGGCCGTCAAGTGGCTCAAGAAGTACGCAACCAAATTCAAGACCAGACCCTGGTGCCTGTTCGTCTCTTTCATAAGTCCGCACTATCCGCTCAAATGCCCGGAAGCGGCCTACCGGTTGTATGAACACTCACAGATACCGGAACGCCCGTCACAACTGCCAGAGCATGATGTGCTGCAACAGATGGCGCAGTTCTGGAACTATGATGATCACTTCGATGACGGTTTGCGGGATATCGCGCGTAAGTCATACTATGGCCTTGTAAGCTTTCTGGACGACAACATCCGGCAGGTGATGGAAGCACTCGAAGACACTGGCGCCGCGCGCGATACATCCGTCATGTATCTTTCAGATCATGGAGAAATGCTGGGCAGTCATGGTTTCTGGGCCAAGTCTGTGATGTACGAAGACGCAGTTGCCGTGCCATTGATGATGATGGGGCCGGGTATTGCAGAAGGGGTAAATTCAACCCCGGTTTCACTGACCGATGTTGCGGCGACGGTGCAACAAACCGTTGGCCTGAAGCCAGAGCCTGCGCGCGAGCCCTGGATGTCGCGGCCACTTCAGGATTTCATTTCCGGGCCGGAACCCGACCGCTTCATCCTGTCGGAATATCACGATGGCGGCTCACCGTGCGGTATAACCATGTTGCGCTATCGCGAGTGGAAATACGTGTACTACGCAAACGGGAACGCGCCGCAGCTTTTCAATCTGATTGATGATCCGAATGAGATGACTGATCTGGGCAGATCGCGCGATCATGAACGCCAGCGTGACATGCTCCGCACCCTCATGGGACATGCCATGGACCCCGAACGGGTCAACCGGGATGCATTCGCGGATCAGAAGACGCTGATTGAAAAGCTGGGCGGTGTGGACGCCTTGATGGCAATGAAGAGTTTTGGCCATACACCTGTTGGCTGAGTTTAACTGGAGGCAGATACATGACGGCACCATTGCAGGGCTTAAAGGTGATCGAAATGGCGCGGATACTGGCTGGCCCGTGGATCGGGCAGACGCTGGCTGATCTGGGCGCCGAGGTTATCAAGCTGGAAAGTCCTGGCGGTGACGACACCCGCAACTGGGGCCCGCCGTTCGTCAAACGTGCTGACGGATCGGACGGCGATGCTGCCTATTTTCACTCTGCCAACCGGGGCAAGAAATCGGTCATTGTCGATTTCAAGACGCAAGAGGGTCGCGACACCATCCGTGCCCTGGTCGCGGATGTAGATGTGTTTGTCGAAAATTTCAAAGTTGGCGGGCTGGCCAAGTATGGCCTTGATTATGCGTCCCTGCGTGAGTTGAACCCGAAGCTGATTTATCTGTCACTGACCGGTTTCGGGCAGACCGGGCCATATGCCCACAAAGCAGGCTATGATTTCATGATACAGGGGCTGGCCGGGATCATGGACCTGACCGGCGATCCTGACGGGCAGCCGCAGAAGATGGGTGTTGCGTTTGCCGACATTTTCACCGGGCTTTATGGCGTCATCGCCATCCAGTCAGCCTTGATGGTGCGTGCGCAAACCGGCAAGGGGCAGCACATCGATATGGCATTGTTCGATGCCATGAGTGCCGTGCTTGCCAATCAGGCACTGAACTATCTTGTGTCAGGTACATCTCCCACACGCATGGGCAATGCTCACCCCAACATCGTGCCTTACCAGGTTTTTCCGTCAAGTGACGGGCACCTGATCATTGCCACCGGGTCACAGCCGCAATGGTCGAAAATGTGCCAGGTGCTGGGTCTTGATGCGCTGATTGATGATGCCCGGTTCAGGACCAATCAGGACCGGGTAAAAAACCGCGATGAACTGGCGGCGCTGATTTCCGCCAAAACCTCTCTGCGTACGCGGGACGACATGCTGGCGGAATTCGACGCAAAATTCATTCCGGCCGGTCCTATCAATTCGGTCGAGGATACGTTCACCGACCCGCAAATCCTTCAACGCGGGTTGCGAGTGGATGTACCCGATGGCGAAGGTGTCATGGTGCCGAGCGTGCGGACGCCGATTGTATTTTCCGACAGCACATTGCAACTCGACCGGGCCAGCCCCGGGCTCGGCGAGCACACCGACGAAGTGCTGAACGGTTTGAACTTGAAAGAGACAAAAGCTTGATTGCCGGACTGACCAAACGCGATCTGGAGCAGGTCGTTGCCGCACTGGGGATAGGGCTGGGCGGCGGTGCAGTGTTCTGGTGGCTTGGATTACCGGCGCCATGGCTTGCGGGATCCGTGGTGACAGTGGCGGCAGCGTCCTTGTCCGGTGTCATAAAACAGGCAATGCCGCGCCACCTGACCAAGATCATATTCATCCTGCTTGGCCTGCAGATCGGTGGAGCGGTTACACCGGAAACATTGAACACACTGTCGCGCTGGCCGTTGAGCTTCATTGTGCTGGCACTGACCATGGTGGTTCTGGTGTGGAGCGGGGTGATATTTTTCCGCAAGGTTTACGGCTGGGACCGGGCAACTTCCTATTTCGCTGTCATGCCGGGCGCCTTGTCGGTCGCCCTGGCACTGGCAGCCGACACCCGCGCTGACCTCAAGAAAGTCAGCGTTTCGCAGGTTATCAGGCTGTTCGTGCTGGTAGCGGTGCTGCCGTCGCTGATTTCGTCACTGGGCGACTTGTCGGATGCGCCACCGCAAGTATTGCCGCAACCCGGTTCCCTGCGTGACCTCGTCATGGTGCTGGGGGCAGGGCTGTCAGCCGGTTTCATCTTTGACAAGCTCAAGGTGCCGGCGGGCCTGGTATTGGGACCGGCACTGGCCAACGCCGTCATGCATGTCGGCGAAGTGGTGCACGGCACATTACCGGTGTGGGTACTGATGCCGGTGTTTGTATTTCTGGGCACCATGATCGGGATGCGGTTTGCAGGGGTGAAACCGGCTGATATAGCGAATATTGGTGGCGCCGGTCTGGCGGGACTGGGGGTGGCGCTGGTGGTCAGTGTTGCAGGGGCTGCGGCCGCCAGTGCGATCGCGGATGTGCCGTTTGCCTGGACAATACTGGCATTCGCGCCCGGCGGCATGGAAGCCATGACTATCATGGCATTTGCACTCGGGCTTGATCCTGCATTCGTCGGCGCGCACCAGATTGGCCGGTTTGTGCTGATTGCACTGGCGATGCCGCTGGTGTGGCAGTTCATCCAGCAAAAACCGGGTAAACCAGAGTGAGGTTTTGCCGCAGGTATTTCACGGGGATGTTAGATGTTGTTGATCACGCAACATCTCTACAATGGTGCCATGGATCAGATTGACAGCCTTCTGGAATACAAGACCATGTGGATTGCGGGTGTCGCAATCGCGTTTCTGGTGCTTGAACGTGCGTTTCCCAAGGCTCGCCCGCTTGCCGGTGCGCAGTTGAAGACGTTGGCGCAAAACATCTGGCGGGTGGCCAAGAACTTTGGACTGCTGTTGCTCAATGCAGGCTTGTCACCTCTTCTTGTTATTCCGATTTCGGCTCTGGCTGCCACCCATGCGCTCGGCTGGCGGCCTGACTGGTGGTCGGGCGGGACCGGACTGTTGATGGACCTCATCATTCTGGATTGCTGGATTTACTGGTGGCATCGCGCCAATCACGAAATCCCGTTTCTGTGGCGTTTTCACGAAGTGCACCATCTGGATGAGTTTCTCGATGCAAGTTCAGCCGTTCGGTTTCATTTTGGCGAAGTTATCTTGTCGGCGTTGGTGCGCGCCGCAGTGATCTGGCTGCTGGATGTTCCATTGCTGTCAGTGGTGGTGTTTGAAACCTGCGTGCTCAGCATGGCGCTGTTTCACCATTCCAATGTGGCGCTGCCAGGCTGGCTGGAAAGGCCGCTGTCGAAGCTGCTGGTAACGCCATCGATCCACTGGGTGCATCATCATGCCATCCGGGCTGACACGGACAGCAATTACGCCAACATCCTGTCTGTGTGGGATATCGTATTTGGCAGCCGGTCGGCCACAAAGCGCTGGAAGGACATGCCGATCGGGGTCGAACGGCGCCATGATGAAAGCCTCATCGGCCTGCTGACCAGACCGTTCAGAAACCGGTGATCTGCTGCTGAAACGGATATTCGGCATCCGGCAACCGGATTTGAAACAGATGCCGACTCCCACAATGGCATGGCGTATGCAACAGTTCTGTGAGAGATCACTGCGAGCCGGTGCGCATGTGCCTTTTTGGCACGAGCGACGCTCATGTTTGCAAGCAGTGGATGATTGTGGCCGTCAATTTCTCATATTTGGATTACTTCCTTTGATAAAAAAGGGTCGATGAGGTGAGTGAGCAGCGACCGGAAATAGGCGGGAACGGCGGTCTAAGTGCCAACCAGCAGATTGACGGGCTGGAGCGTGATGTACGTCGGGCGCGCCTGGCTCAGGCGGCGCACTTTGATGCACTTGTCGACATCAAAGACGCTCAGACGTTGCGCCTGGCCGCTCTGCATGAAAACCTCAAGAAACATACTTCAAAAGAACCTCGCCTGGCGGGTCTGCTGCCCCTGCAGATGGTGGACGGATTTCCGCCCCGTTTGTGGATCGACAATATCTCGTTTGTCGTCATGGAACCGGATCCGCGGACATTCCGGCTGATGCGTCAGGAACAGGCCGGGCATGAAACCGTGCTGGAAACCCGCGACATGAAGGAAATGATCGCCAAGATCCGTGAACACGCTTCGCATTCGCTGATCGAGGCGCAACGCGGAGAGCGCAGCTTTGAAGCAGGCAATGGACGTATCAGCTCGCAATTGATGATGGCGTGGTTGACCGGTTTCACCTTTGGCGTCCTGGCCTTGTTGATTGTGGGGGTCATGACCGGGCGAATCGTTTTTTAGCCATGATTGCCTCTACATCGAATACCCGACACCGCAACACTGTTGCGCGTTAACCGTGAAGAAGACTGTATCGTATCGTGTTGTTACATGGTTTTTGGCTCAAATCAGGCGGATTTTGTACATTTCGGCGCGTATTGGCACAAATCCGCAGCGCAGACGGATCGGGACGTTACATTCTGAAATATCAAGTGATTTCAGTGTCACGTGCCGCATCTGATAAAACTTTAATCAATTGGTGGTGATGGCGATTTGCATCGCATGGCAACGGTAGGGAGTTGCCATCGGTTCGCCGGAAAAAAGGGGTTCGATTGGTGCGTGTAGACACGACAACCGAAATTGGTACCGGAGCCGGAGCGGAAATCTGCCCGTTCACTCCCGCAGGAACGCCGACAATCAATACCGATCTGGTACAGCGTCTCGGTGGGTTTACCACCTTGTGCGAGGGCCTCGATTATGCGGCCCAGGGTCAGACGGGGATGAATTTTTATGGCCCTCGCGGGCAACTTGACGAGAGTTTGACCTATCATCAGTTGAGAAAACGGGCGATTGCCGCAGCACACCAGCTTATCAATTCCGGCATAAAACCGGGCGAACGCGTGGGCGTGGTGGCTGAGACCGGTGCTGATTTCATGGTGGTGTTCTTTGGCTGCCAGTATGCGGGCATGGTGCCGTGCCCGTTGCCTTACTCCATGTATATTGGCGGTCGCGAGAGTTATGTGTCACGCATTGCAGGCATGCTTGAAAGTGCTCATGCAACGGCTGTGGTTACAACTGCCGAACTTGATGAGCTGGTGCGCGATGCGGCCGGCCGTGCCGGCGTAAAGCGCGTGTTGAGCCATGAGCAACTGGCAGGTTTTTCATCTGAAGGTCCTGCACTGCAGCCGTTCGGGCCTGAGGATATCTCCTATATTCAGTATTCTTCCGGATCCACGTCCAACCCCAAGGGTGTGTTGATTTCCCAGAAAGCCGCGTGTGCGAACACCATGGCCATTCTGCGCCACGGATTGAAAATTCGCCCGACCGACCGGGCCTTTTCCTGGCTGCCTCTGTATCATGACATGGGTCTGGTCGGGTTTTGCCTGTCACCGATGATGGGGCAGGTGTCGGTTGACTATCTTGCGACACCGGCGTTTGCACGCCGTCCGGCGCTTTGGCTCAAGCTGATGTCTCAGAACCAGTGCACAGTCGCGTATGGCCCGTCATTCGGTTATGATCTTGCTGCGCGGCGCGCAAACGGCAGCCTTGCGGACCTGAAGCTGGATCAATGGCGCGTAGCCGGTATCGGTGGCGACATGGTGCGTGCCGACGTGCTGAAATTGTTTTCGGAAACCCTTGGCGTTGCCGGGTTCAAATCCAAGGCGTTTCTGCCCAGCTATGGCATGGCGGAATCCACGCTCGGCGTTTGCTTTGTGGATGCAGATGAAGAGATCCGGGTCGACGTGATCGACCGTGCTGCAATGAAAGAATACGGTGTTGCGGAGGTCTCAACTGAAACCGATCCCGATCTGGTTCGCAGTTTTGTTGTCTGCGGACGCCCGTTGCCCGCACACAAGATGAGGATAGTGAATATCACCGGCAAAGAACTGGGTGATCGCGAAATCGGATGTATCGAGATTGCCGGCCCCAGCCTGATGAGCGGTTATTTCCGCAATGATACCGCGACGTCCGCGATTATGCGGGACGATGGTTTCATGGACACGGGTGATATGGGGTACTGGCTGGATGGCGAGATTGTCATCACAGGCCGGGCCAAGGACATGATCCTGCACAACGGCCGCAATATCTGGCCGCAGGATATTGAATGGTCCGTCGAGAAGCTGGACGCGGTTCGGGACGGCGACGTGGCTGCATTTGCTGTGGAAGGTTCGCTGGGCGAAGATTGCGTGTGCGTGCTGGTGCAGTGCCGCTTGCGCCGGGACCATGAAATCGAAGAACTTCGCAAAGCCGTCAGAGCTCAGATTTCCAGGACAATCGGTATCGAGGCCCAGGTGGTTATGGTGCCGCCTAAATCATTGCCGTTCACGTCGTCGGGAAAACTATCACGCTCTGGTGCGAAAACCATGTTTGGCAATGGCGATATTGTTGAAATTGTTGATGATTTCAATGCCATGGACGACACCATGTCCGTGGCGGCCGAATAGGTTCGAGCTCGCCTGCGCCGACCCAGCAGAGCTTTGCTGAATTATCTGTTGTTAAGTGATTGAAGCCATGCCTTCACAAAAAGCGCATCCTGCGCCACTTCGGATTGCGATCACCGGAGTTACCGGATTTGTGGGGTCACACCTTGTACGCCAGCTTACTGCCCGCGACCACAAAGTCAGGGCGCTGGTTCGTGACAGATCCCGATTGAGTGAGAAATTTCCAACTTCCGCTGTCGTCGTTGAAGGCGCACTGGACGACAAACCGGCTCTGGACAGGTTGGTCGGTGAGGCGGACGTGGTTGTGCATGTGGCAGGTGCCATAAAGGCGGTCGACGCAGCGGAGTTCATGCAGGTCAATGCACAAGGCACCCGTGCGGTTGTTGAGGCGGCCAGGCGCGCTGGAGTGACAAGGTTTGTGCATGTATCGTCGCTGGCTGCGAGAGAGCCGGCACTGTCTGCATATTGTGCGTCGAAGGCGGAAGCCGAAACCATTGTCGCAAGCCTGGCCGGCGACATGGAATGGACCTGTATACGCCCTCCGGCAGTTTACGGACCGGGGGATCGTGCAACACTGCCGCTGGTGCAACAACTGTCCAGGCGGCATGCGATCTTGACCGGTTCACGCGATCAGCGGATTTCTCTGCTGCACGTTGACGACCTCGCGCACGGGCTGGTCGCGGCCGCGGAAGGGTTTGTGGAGGCTGGCAGGGTTTACGAGGCAGATGACGCAACTCCTCAAGGGTACAACTGGCGCGATGTGGCGCGGGCTGCCGGGCATACGCTCGGTTTCACTCCCCAGGTTCACCTGTTGCCTCGTCTGGTCGTGCAGATGGCGGGAATTGCCGGTGGTTTGGCAGCCAGAGTAACCGGTAAAGCGCAGATTCTGACGGCCGGAAAGGCGCGTGAACTGTATCACCGGGACTGGGTGATAAACGGGGTTCGTCTGGATGCAACGGGCCATTGGAAGCCCCGAATGAAGTTTGATAAGGGGTTTGCCGACACCCTTCGCTGGTACAAGGCGCACGGATGGTTGCCTGACAGTTGAGACACGCCTACAAAGCGGCACATTGTTGATGGAGATAACAGGGTATGACGGACGACGAGCAGGAAATTTTCGACAAGCTGAGCGAGCTTTTGCAGCCCTTCAATGAAAAGCAGGTCGAATTGAAACCGCAGACCGAGATTGCAGTGGATCTGGCAATTGATTCTGTTTCTGTGATGGATTTCGTCATGGAAGTGGAAGATCATTTTGATATGGATATTCCGCTGAATGTGTTGTCGGACACCCACACAATGAAAGACATGATCTCGGTTGTTCAGGCCCGCAAGAAAACATGATTCCTTTGGTATGAGGCAAGACAATGGTTGATTTGCTCGACAAGAACAAAGCGCTTATGGAGCGGATGCAGCGGGTGGCCGAAGCAGGCTCACGGGTCGGTCCGGTAAACGAGAAGCTGTTGTCGCCGACACGTGCAATGATTGACGGGCGCGATACCATTCTTGCCGGCACCAACAATTACATGGGCGTGACGTTCGAAGCGTCGTGCATCGAGGCCGGTCAGAAGGCTCTGGCCGAGCATGGAACCGGGACTACCGGCTCGCGGATTGCCAATGGCAGCTATGCCATCCATGAGGAACTTGAACGGGAACTGGCCGGGTTTCTGGGCATGAAGCACTGCATAGTGTTCTCAACCGGCTATCAGGCCAATCTCGGCATGATGGCAGGTCTTGCCGGACCCAAGGATACCATCTTCCTGGATGCAGACAGTCACTCCTCGATTTACGATGGATGCACGCTGTCCGGCGCGCAACTCGTACGATTCCGGCACAATGATGCTGCAGACCTCGACAAGCGCCTGACGCGCATGGGTGATACCGGCGGCGGGCATCTGGTGGTCCTGGAAGGCATTTATTCCATGTTGGGTGACCGGGCGCCGCTGGCTGATTTTGTTGAGGTCAAGAAGAAGCACGGTTTTCAGCTGCTGGTCGATGAAGCTCATTCATTCGGCGTTCTCGGGCCCAATGGCTGTGGTCTGGCGGATGAAGCAGGACTGATGCACGAGGCTGATTTTGTCGTTGGCACGTTTTCCAAGTCGATTGGTGCAATTGGCGGGTTTGGCGCCTCAAATCATCCGCTGTTCGAAACGGTTCGCTATTCTTCCAAGCCTTACATGTTTACCGCTTCTCCTTCACCTGCATCCGTTGCCACTGCTACGGCGGCAGTGAAGGTGCTGGCGCGTGAACCGGAAAGACGTGATCGGCTGCAGTCGAATTCAGCCCGTCTGTTCCACGGACTTCGCGGGCTCGGGCTTGAACTGGGATGCGATGAAGTAAGCCCGGTAATTGCGGTCAAGTGCGCGGATGAACCCTCAACGCTGGTGATGTGGAACGAGTTGCTGGCAGCCGGTGTCTACGTCAACATTGCACTTCCGCCAGGTACCCCCGGCAAATTGTGCCTGTTGCGGTGTTCAGTGTCTGCTGCGCACACGGAAGCCGAAATCGACCGGATCATCGAGCTGTTTGCGTCGGTGGTAGCCAACAAGCAACTTGCGACTGCTTCCGCCTAGGACGCGTCTTGCGTGCCGTAAACGCAAAATGGTCAACTCACCGTTTCCGCCTTGAATGTCATGGCGCCGGCAATGGCTGCAAAGACCAGGAATGGAGCCCAGGCGCCAAACCAGGGCGGCACGAAACCTACTTCTCCCATGGTCAGGGCGATGCCTTCGAATATCGAGAAGGTGAAGCCGAGAGCCAGGCCGACCATGAACAGGCGGCCTGCCGCCCCGCCGCGTTTGAACTGAACCGCCAGCGGGATACACAAGGCAATCATCAACCATGGCGTGAACAGCAGTGACATGCGCCGGTGCCACCAGGTTTCGAACACGTGCACAGGCTTGATGCCGAATCCCTCATTGCGAATGAAGTATCCCAGGTCGACAGTTGACATTTCGGCTGGTTCTCCGGAGCGTTTACCTTCACGTGCGGGCCGCATGTTTCCGGAATACACCAGCTGCTTGATGCGGTTGGGTTTGACGTTTTCCGCGTGGTAGATGATTACATCTTCCAACTGCCAGCGCCGGTTCACCAAAGTCGCCGAGCCGGCATTGATCTGCTCCAGCAATTTGCCGTCAGGAGCGCGGCGGAAAATAATGATGTCGGTCAATTCGGTTGCATCGGCATTTGCGCCCGAGGCGCGTAAAATGTCATTGCCGGCCCGCATCCATATTGCCTTGCCGCTGCCGGCACCGGCTTTCTTGCTGCCATATTCACCAATGCCCCAGTCGATCAGTTTGGGGGTAACTCTCGGGACACCCTGATCCGCAATCAGGAATGTCATGCCGCCAATGACCAATGCCAGCGGAAACAGCATGAATACAATGCGTACCGGTGAAAGGCCGGTGGCCCAGATAGCGGTAAGTTCGCTGCGATAGGACAGTTCAACAAGCGCCAGCAGGATACCCAGCAATACGGAAATAGCCATGAAGGTGGAAGCTGTGACCGGCAACAGCAACAAGGCGTATTCCGCTATGGGTGACGCCCCGCCCGACCCGCGTTTCAGGATCTCTTCCGAGTAGGTCACCACGGTCAGCGAAACGACGAATACCGAAATACCGCTCAGGATCATCACGAACCGAAGCAAGATCATTTTTGACAACAGCCAGCCGATTGTTTTCATAGCGAACCGGGAGCAGGCAAAGGCCTGAGTTTGCGCCAGGCGGCTTTGACAATATCGGCAATGTCTTCCATCAACGGTTCCAGCCACGGTCGGGGCAAGGTGTAACAGGTGACGTAAAATCGCCAGAACGCAAAGGCGGCAAATAGTGAAAACGGTGTCCATATGGTCCACCAGACAGAGGTGCCGGACACGCGCGTTATCAGATGGCCTTGTTGCAGAACTTCATGGAACGCCACCAGCAGGATCAGGGCTACGGCGAAGCGGTATGCCCGGTTGCCGCGGCGCGAACCGATCGCATAGGGCAGTGCTAAAAATGGCAGGATCAGTACAAGTGCCACCAGCGCCAGTCGAATATGGAATTGCGATTCCATCTTCCGTTTTCGCCTGTCACTCAAGCCTTCGCTCTGTAATTGCGTGTACAATTCTGTCAGCGTCAGTTCGCGCTCATTGCGTCCGCGGGGACGGTAAACCTCTTTCGACAGCTCTCCGAGTGCCACATCAGCCGATTTGAAATCGCCGACAACCGGGGCCTCAAGCAGGGTTGTTGAGGCGGTTGCATCTTTCGACTTCATTTCCATTCGATGACCGTCATCGAGCCGCAGTACAGGGCGGGCATTGGAAGGGTCATCCACCAGTCTGCCGTTCAGGGCGGTGATGGTTTCACTGCCTTTCTTGCCGTTGTCGTCATACATGAAGATTCGCTGGAACGAGTTGTCGCGGCGTTCAAGCTTGTCAAGAATGAAGGTGCGGTTTCCGGTTTGCATGAAGACGCCTTCCTCAGCCAGGTAGAACACGTCGACATTGGCCAGGGTGTAGACCGTGGCGCGATAGGCATAGAGCGAATAGGGCTGTATCCAGCCAAACATCAAGGCGGCATTGACGGCAAGAACAACCGATATCATGCATACCGGTCGGGTCAGTCTTCCGAGACCGACACCGGCCGCCAGAAAAGCATCGAGTTCAGAGTCTTTCGACATCTTGTTGAAGCCGAACAAAAGTCCGAGATACAAAGCAACAGGTGCTGCCAGCCCTATGTAGTGCGGCATCCAGTAGGCCAGCAGTTCCAGAACTACGCCGAAGGAGTTGCGATTGCCCAGCGTGATATCCAGCACCTGCACAATGCGTTCTGCACACAGCACAGACAGTCCGGCTCCCAGTGCAGTCAGCAATGGAATTGATACCTGGCGAATGACATATCGCTCAATAATCGGAATTCTGAAAATACTGTTTTCGGCGGCGCGCCGTCCTCTGTTGCTGCCGGTATAACTAGAGCGGTTCGGTTCATTTGTTCAAACAATGATTACCGGCGTTGTCAATCCAGACTATAGCTTGTTTGCGGCACGAAGCTGCACTTTTCCGTGTCCCAGCATCTGGTGTTGACGGTGCACTGCCAGCGACCGGATGTGCGGCGGATATGATATTCATTCCAGGCTGCCGGTTCTGTGCTGCGGGCGCCGTTTGATGTGGCTGCCGGCATCCCGAGAATATGTACCGGTCCGTGCCGGGACGCCAGAGTGTTGCGCATTGTAATGTGGTTGTGACCGTGAACAACCAGATCACAGCCGTGATCTTCCAGGACCTGTTTGAGTTCCATGGCGTCAGTCAGGGCTTTGCGCCGCTTGGCCAGGCCGGGCAATGGCGGGTGGTGGATCATCAATATCCTGTAGAAGCCCTTGGAGCGCAGGTTCTTCAGTGTTGCCGCAAGTGCATCGATCTGTGCCTCTCCAAGTACGCCTGCGGCGCGGCCCGGCCTTGTCGGAACGGCAGTCGATACGCCAATGAGTGCGATGTTGCGTCTTTGGCGCACATAGGGAAACGGCATGGCAATCTCTGCCGTCGTGACGGCCCCCGGCACCATCAGGTCTCCGGTCATATAGTCGCCCAGTCGGCCGATTCCCTTGTCCCATTGTACTGGTACATAGGCATCGTGATTGCCCGGCACAAACGAAACCCAGTCGGATTTGCCCAGGTTTCGAAGCCAGCTTTCCCCATTGATGAACTCACGAGGTAGCGCAAGGTTCACAAGATCTCCGGTAACCATTACATGGTCGGGCCGAGCCGCCTTGATGTCGCGTACAATCTCGCTGGCAACTGCGGGATCATGAATGGCCTTGCGCCGGAACATCCAGGAATTGTAACCCACGAGCCGTTTTGAAGTCATCTCGGATGCCTTGACCGGCGGCAAGGGTGCAAGATGAACATCTGATATGTGCGCAATGCGAAAAGTCACAAAAATTGTCCGTCAGGCAATGGTACGTTCAAAAATCCGATAGGTCTTGTAAGCGTTCCCGCCGATCGCTTCTATCATGCGGCGCATCGGCAGATTGTCCTCCAGTATCCAGGACAGTTCGGCTTGCCGCGTGCCTCTGTTGACATGGTAGGTGCGGATAGCATCAATAACCGACATTGCGAGGGCCGAGCCAACCGGTGTGCCGTGAAATTTCTTACGCACACCCATCAAAGGCAGGCGGACCGCCTCAGGCGGTGAAAACTTCAGGCGCGACAGCAGTTTTGCCCAGCCAAACGGCAGCAGTCTTCCGTCCAGGTCGCGGGCTGCCCGATTGATATCGGGAAGCGTTACCGCCATTGCGCAAGGTTCTCCCTTGTAGAAAGCAAACGCAATGAATTGTTCTTCGACCAGCATTTTCAGGTCCTGGCCAAGCTTCCTGATTTCTGCCTCACTGAACGATGTAAACCCCCAGTTTTCCGACCAGGCATCATTGAAAATATCGATTAGAATGGTGAGATCGCGATCAAGGTTCTTTTTGCTCAGGGGCCGCACTTCAAGATCGCCGGTTGCGCGTACCTTGGCCAGCATGCCGGCCAATCCGCGCGGCAGGGCTTTCGAATTGTCGAAATCATAGGCCAGTACATCTTTGACGGGGGTGTATCCGGCTGCTTCCACATGGGCCTGGTAGTACGGCGCAGCATGACCCATCATGACCGCCGGAGGATGTTCAAAACCGTCCACCAGCAGGCCTGTTTCTTCATTGATGGAGAAACCGAAAGGGCCGACGGCGCGGACCATTCCCTCTGTCCTGAGCCAGTTTTCCGCAGCATTGAAAAGCGATGAAAAGACAGCGCTGTCATCGAAGGCGTCCAGAAAACCGAACATGCCGGTTGCGTCGCGGTAGCGTGCAAGCCTGAGATCATCAACCTGTGCTGAAATACGGCCAACAGGTTGACCGCCCTTTAAGGCGAGAAACAATTGCGCCCGGCCATGTTGAAAAAACGGATTGTGTCTGGGAGAAATGTGTTGTGACCGTTCGAAATTCAAAGGGGCGATCCAGGCAGGATCATGGGCAAAGACAGCATGCGGTAACTGGATAAAGGCCTTGCGGTCACGCCGGCTGTCGACCAGTCGTATTTCAACATCATTCATGCGCAGGCGTTTCTGCTGTTTTTCGGCGACGTTTTGCCGGTGCCTTGATTTCTGCAGCAGCGCCGTTGTCGACCTTGTACAGGCGGTCTGCGATTTTGGACCAGGCGGGCCGGTGGGTTATGGCAATGATGGTGAACTCGCCGGCAAGATCAAGAGCGTTGCTGCAAATGCTGGCCTCGGTTTCAGGGTCCAGGGCGCTGGTAACTTCATCAAGTATCAGCAGTTTGGGGCGGCCTACCAGCGCGCGGGCGAGCGCGATGCGCTGACGCTGGCCACCTGACAGTCGGCCACCCATTTCGCCTGCATTCGAATCCAGTCCGTCAGGCAAACTGTTCACGAAGTCTTCGGCGTCGGCCAACCGCAGCGCTTCAACAATGTCTTCGTCGGACAGGTCGTTGTTTCCAAGCGCAATGTTATCGCGCAGGCTTGCATGCAGCAAAGACAGCTCTTGTGGTACGTAACCGATGTGTGAGCGCCACGCCTTCAACGATAACTGGTTCAATGGCCGGTCGTCTATCGTGATATGACCCGAGGCAGGCTCATGCAGGCCAAGCAACAGGTCGACAATGGTTGTCTTGCCGGCGCCGGAAGGTCCCTGCAGCACCGTAATCTTGCCGGACGGAATAAACAGGGAAACGTTTTCAACCGTGGGCTGGTCTTCATGCGCAAATGTCACATGATTGAAAGTGCACCCGTCATCCAGAGTGATATCCTGGGCTCCGCCAGCACGTTCGGCTTCACGAGTCAGTTTTTCCGACATGTCGTGCACAGCGTGATAGGACGCTTCCAGCTCCGCACCGCGCTGCAGAAATTTTTGCAGGCGCCGCACAACGGAAATGGATTGAAAGGCGATAATGCCGACTACCGTGACGCTGGCAAGTGTCATCTCCCACACGCCGACAGCCAGAAAAAAGCCGGCGCCGATCATTACTGAAATGAGAACGTCATTGCCGCGGTCCACGCCCTGGCTCGACAAAACCTGAAGCTTGATCGACTTGTTGAGTGCCTGGAGGTTCGTGCCAAACATGGCGATGAACGGCACCGTTCGCGCCATCGACTTGATGGGTTTGATGTTGTTCAGAGCGTCCGCGACGAGGGTAACCAGTTGACTGGTTGATCGGGTTTGCCGTTTGCCGGCACGGCGACTTACTGCAATCAACTTGCCCATCCCGAGAACGATGATGGCGCCGGCGATGGCACCGGCAACTGCAAACTTGAAAGACGCCATCATTGCGAAGGCCAGGTACCCAACGCCCTGGATTACCGCAGAGACGAACTTGGCAGATTCCAGATAGGCATGGCCCGCACGCGTGGCATCAACGGAAATGGTATTGGCGATTCGCCCGGCGCGATGGTCGACAAAATACCGCCACTTTGTGTCGAACATGGCATTCAGAAGGTCTTCACGCAGTCTGGTCGAAACATTCGCGATCGAAAAGCCTGCATAGGTTAAGGCCAGGCCCAGCATGATGGTGCGCAGGATCAACATCAGCACGACGGCGACGGTAAAGCCGGCGATGGTTGCAGGCAATCCGGTTACCGCCAGAGTTGCATCAATTACAACCTTGAATCCAGGTGGCAGAACACCGCTTTCCCCCGACACGGCCAGCAGAGCAGGCAACATGGCGCTCATGGACATGATCTCGGCAACCGAAGCCAGGATCAGACAGGTAACAACCAACCACGGGTTGGTGCCTTTTGCAGATGCAAAAATTCGAAAAAGTTTCAGCATCAGGCAACCGTCATCATCTTGTTAATGTGTGTCAGTGGAAACCGCATGCCACCACGATTAGAGGCGTCTTGCGGTATGAGCAAGTGCGGAATTGACCGCAGGCGATTGATCCCGGCTATTTTTGAATGATCCAACCAATAACCTGAATGATTTGGTGGATTAGAGCAATCCGGACGACAATGCATCCACTTTGTTCCCATGTGCGGGATCAGTCGCGGGTGCTCATTTTTTCCAGGGTCTCTGCCGCGTCCCGGGTTGCCTGCTCGAAACGGTCTTCAAAGGTTTCCATGTTTTTTTGCGGACTTTTGAAGAACGAACTTTTCTTCAGGCCGGCGATAAAGAGTTTGTGCAGCAATCGGGCGGGTGTTTTCATCGGCCGGTCCACATGCCAAAGCAGGACAACCCGTTCGTCGTCGGTATCATTGCTCACTTCATGTTTGTAAGTGTCGTCAAAAACGAAAATCTTGCCTTCCTGCCAGGTACAGTATTCGTCTTCCACTCGTAACCGGCAGTTCTCTCGATCTTTCGGTACAATCAATCCCAAATGGCAGGTGACAATACCTTTTGTAACTCCCTTGTGCGGCGGGATATGGGCTCCGGGTGCAAGGATTGAGAACCATGCGGTCTGGAGATTTGGAATTGATTCCAGCATGGCAGCCGTCTTGGGTGCCTTGGCACAGTTTCGCTCGAGTTTTGTTCCGAAACCGAACAGGAAGAACGTGCGCCACTGGTCGCCCTTGGAAATTTTCTTCTGATCCGTTGAGACTTCGTGGAATTTTGGGACCTGTTCGCGGAATTTCAGGATTTCCCGTATCTCACCGAGCACGTCCTGCCAATTTTCCTCCAGCACCTTGAACTCAGGAAAATGCGCCGTGTCCAGAACCGGTGTGTCGCCGATGAGTGACTGTCGTGATTGAAAGCCTGCGATCAGGTTCCTGAACCGGCGACCATAGGTCACAAAGGTCCGGTTTAGGAGGGACCTCTCCTGTTTTGCAGACGTAGTCATGGCGGTATCCTGAGGAATTTTTGGTTGCTGTAATGGTTTCAGTTGATGTTGAGGCACATTAGATATGGATGACATTCGATTGAAGTACCCAATTCTGTGAACCTCATCAATTTTTTAAGATCAGAGCGAGTTGCAGCCGGTGAAGCTACGTGCAATTTGCTCAACCCGCTTATAGCATGTCTCGCAGAATATGGGCGGTTTTACGAGTGGCGACATGCGAGAATGTTTCCTGAACCGCAGTGCGGTTAGCTGGTCCCACTGCAACTGGCCTGCGAACACGGGTAAATGAGTTTTCAATGTTGAAGTCGTTTGTATTTCCAATTGCCAACAGGCTGCTGCTGCAACCGTTCGGACGAGTGTCACGCGGAATGACCTTGGGAACGCGGGCAGTGGTCCGGGACGCTGGCGGGCGAATGCTGGTGGTGCGTCAAAGTTATACCAACGGATGGATTTTTCCCGGCGGCGCAGTGGAAAGGGGAGAGCCACCGGTCAGCGCTGTGAAGCGCGAAGTGATGGAGGAAACCGGGGTGAGTTTGAAAGGTGATGTGGTGATGCACGGATTGTTCTCAAACCATGCTAATTTTCCCGGCGATTATGTCGCCGTTTACATTGCGAGCGACTTTGAGGACGGCACATGGAAGCCGACGCTTGAGATAACCGAGCGCGCGTTCATGCAACCCGCCGACATAGCAAAAGACTGCTCGGACGCCATGCGCCGGCGTCTTGAAGAGCTGGCAGGCAAGCGGAAAATATCTGAAATCTGGTAACGCCGCAGGAGTTGACTGACGGGGTCTGTTGCTGAAACAGGTGCAACACAGTATTTGACGCTTCAGCCGACAACATGATAAAGCCAGCGATGTCGGTGCTCACGCGGACAGGCGAGTTCGTGTGGTCGGCGGCACCAGATCAGTATGATTTTTGATTGAATCAATCAAAAATTATGAAACTGATCGCTTTCAAAATGCCAGAGCAACTTTATGGATTCAAGTGAACCCATGTTGCTCCAGGTAAGGTAGACAGGACAGTCAGAATGCCAGCGAGAGTGCGTCAGCGACGATTTGTTTCCAGGCGATGCGGATTTGTTTTCCGCAGTGCCGGACTGTCCTCGCGCGCGATCTGCTTTTTGCCTTAAAGCAACCTGCGACCGGTGAGGAAGTTCGGTGTGAAAACCACACTGTTCGATTTCTCATTCAAACGGAAACAGGTCGATGCTTACCAATCCAGACTGTATAAAACCATTCAATCATGATGATGCTGCACTCGTTGCCCAGGCTGAAGCGTTGCTTGACCGGGCGTTTGGCATTGGCAGACGTACAAAGACGTCGTATCGGCTCCGTGAAGGTGAGCGGCCGGTAGAGGGTCTGAGCTTTGGTCTCTATCAGGATGACGAGACAACAGGTTCAATACTGCGGGCTGTCATCAGTTTCTGGCACCTGCGCATCGGAGAACAAGGCCATCGTGCAATCATGCTTGGACCGATTGCGGTCGAGCCACATTTGCAGGGCACCGGATTAGGCGCCTCGCTCATGCGGCATTCCCTGAAACAGGCTGCACGGCTTGGGCACGAACTGGTCATACTTGTGGGCGATGAACCGTATTATGCACCATTTGGTTTTTCCCGGGTGCCGGACGGGCGGCTTACATTGCCGGGCCCGGTGGACCCGGCACGCCTGCTGTTCTGCGAACTGACACATGGTGCATTCGACAATGTCAGCGGCCTGGTCATGTCTCCATCTCGCTATAAGCAGGCTCTAGCGACCTTCGCGATACCAGGTCAGTGAAACCAGTGCCAACAGTGCCGCCAGGGCCAGCAGTGTCGCAAACATCGGGAACGCGCCTATCGACAGTACTCGATAGGCGTTGTTGGCCTTGAGGCCGAGCCAGCCGGAGCCTGCCATGGAACGGCCTGCGCCCACCTTTGCTATACGCGGCAACGCCATGGTGGTCGGCTTGCCATTTTCGGACATAAACCGTGCTGAGGCCTGAGTGCTGGTCGCCAGGGGGGTCAGTTTTTCGGTGGTGGCGAACAGATCCGATGCCTCACGAGGATCAACAGTTCCAATCGCTGCCACAGCTTCCAGCTTACCATCCGACAAACGGTGCAGGCCTGCCTCTGAGGCCTCAAGCTTGCCGCGCCAGATGCCGGGTTGCGCCGGCTCCAGTTTGATTGTCCGGGTCTCGCCCGACGGCAGCGTGACGGTTACGTCGTCGACCTCTTCGCCCATGGTATTGCGTTCGATGGTCAGTTGTGTGCCGGTCTGGGTGCCGGACAGCGCTTCTTCTTCAAGCTGCGGTTCCTTCATCAGCCAATGTGCCATCCGGCGCAGCATTTCCGCCTGTGGCCCACCGCCTTCAAACCCGCGCGCCCATAACCAGGCATGGTCCGACATGAGTTCGGCAACGCGGCCTTCTCCGACGCGTGACAGCACCATCAGTGGCCGGTCTTCCGGTCCTGCCATGACAATGTCGCCGTTTCGCACCTCGGAATCGATGATGCGGAACCAGCGCCCCCAGGTGGGTTCGGTCTTGCTGGCGCCCGGCAATCCGCGCACCACGGGATGGCGTTCACCTTTTTCGGTAACCCGCGCCTTGAACGGGCCGACAGTTACTTCACCAGTCGGCATGGCGGGCAGAATTGCAGACAATGGTGTGCGGTAGATGCTGGTTGCCTGAGCATAATCGGGCCCGGCCGCCACAAGAACGGCGCCGCCTTTCTCCACATAGTCGGCAATGTTTGCCAGATAGGTAATCGGCAGAACGCCGCGGCGCTCATAACGGTCAAAAATGATCAGATCGAACTCGTCGAGTTTTTCGACAAACAGTTCGCGGGTTGGAAAGGCGATCAGGGACAATTCATTGATGGGTGTGCCATCCTGTTTTTCCGGCGGGCGCAAGATGGTAAAATGCACCAGATCCACTGACGTGTCGGCCTTCAGCAGATTTCTCCAGGTGCGTTCGCCAGGGTGCGGTTTGCCGGATATCAGCAACACGCGCAGCCTGTCCCTGATACCCTTGGTAACGATGATGGCGCGATTGTTGCGGGTCGTCAGTTCGCCGGCCAGTTCGGCAGCGGACAGTTCTATGATGTTGTCGCCGCCATGGGTAATGTCCAGCTCCATCTCGGTTTCGACACCACTTTGCGCCGTCACAGTGCCGGCTACAACGCCGTCAACCGTAATGGTGATCTGTACTGGCTGGCCCTTGGCTGCGCCCTGATCCTCGACGACGAAACGCAATGCCTGACTTTGTCCCACAATGCCGAATTTGGGTGACTGTGTGAGCTTGATCGTGCGATCAATCTCACCTTCCCTGCCGGTTATGAGGCCATGCAATGGCCCGCTGTAACCGAGCTGTTCCATGCTGTCAGGAATGTCATGCACCTGACCGTCGGTAATCATGATGGTGCCGGCATAACGCTCGGGCGGAATATCGGACAAGGCCTGGCGCAGGGCAGCGAATGCCAATGTACCCTCATCGGCAGAGGTTATGCCGGAGCGTACCTCGACCTGACGCACTTCCAGGTTAGCTGTTGTGCCCAGCTGCTTGCGAAGCTCTGCCTCTGCGGCATCGGTCAGTGCGGCGCGGTCTCCAATGGTCTGGCTCTGGCTGCGATCTGTGACGACGACGGCAATGTCAGGAAGCTTCTCACGTTCTTCGCGCAACAGCACAGGGTTGAAGACCGCCAGCGTCAGTACCGCGCCGGTCAACGCCCGTAAAAACGCGCCGCGCGCGCGCGCCACCAGACCGGCAAAGGCGACAATGGCAACGATAACGGCCAGTGCAATTGCAAGCCATGCCGGCACAAGAGGTTGAAAATCCATGGTCCATTGCATGGCGGTTCTACTGCCCCAGCCGTTCGAGCAGCGCAGGCACGTGAACCTGATCTGCCTTGTAGTTGCCGGTCAGCGCATACATCATGACATTGACGCCGGTGCGCCAGGCATGTTCGCGCTGGCCTTCACCGCCCGGTGAAACCGGAAACTGCGGATTGCCGGCCTCGTCTGTTGCCCAGGCGGCGGCATAGTCATTTGATCCGATGATAATCGAGCTGACGCCATCGCTGGCGGCAGCCTTGATGCTTGCTTCACCTGACGTGCGGGCTTCGACCCATAATTGTCCGCCGGCCCAACGTCCCGGAAATGTCTGCAAAAGATAAAACGCCCGGGTCATGACATGACCATCCGGCACCGGCTCAAGTGCCGGCACGTCCAGCCGGTCAAGTATGCCGCGCAGCGCAATCGTCGATGGTGACGGTGAACCGGTCAGGGTGGCTGTGGATGCATTATCGTCACGGGTATCGAAAAAGATTGTACCGCCGTTCTTCATATAGTCCGACAGTTTGGCAAGCAGAGCATCGTCCGGCGGCTCAGCACTGGCGACCACCGGCCAGTAAATTACCGGGAAGAACACGATGACATCGCGTTGCAGATCTATGGCGATGGGATCGGCAGGTTCGATCGATGTGCGCTGCTGCAAAACCCGACTCAATCCCTCCAGGCCCATTTTCGATGTGGCATCCACCTCCATATCGCCGGTCAGTACATATCCAATCCGGGTTTGCAGGCTTGCCTGCATGGCAAACTGTTCTGCGGCGTCGAGCCCTTGCGAACTGGTGGTTTCCTGGGCACCGGCAGGCGGTGGGGCGGCATTGAGCAATACTGCTATGAGGAACGCTGTAATCGAAGAGGCGAACGCACGGCGTTTCGTCATTCTGGCCGCGGCACCGGTCAGGTACAACATGGCCAGACAGTCGGCGATAAACAGCGCCACCGCTGCTGCAAACAACCAGCCCGACAGATCGGTTGGACGGGCACGTGCATAACTTGACACTGAAAACGACGATGGCAGTCCGCTCAGTGTTTCCAGACCGTCACCGGCAGCATCGAGGTTAAGCGCATGGCGTGCGCCGCCGCGGCTGTAAATACCGGCAGGATGGTCCGGTGTGGGCTGCATCTTGAAAAAGTCATCGGTTTCAACAGGGGCCGCACTTGCGGGCGGTGTTGTAAGCTCGCCAAATCCATTGAGGCTGCGAAGCGGGGTAAAAGCACCCTGGCTGGAACTTGCCGCAGACGCATTGGCAGCCGCGGTGGTTGTTGCGTCTGCGCTCAGACTGCCCGCTGCCGGTGCAATGTCTGCAATGCGCTTGAGCATTTCCACGAACAGACCCGTTAATGGGAGGTTGGACCAGTCAGCGTTCGCCGTGACATGAAACAGCACAATAAGGCCCTTGCCCTGCGCGCGTGCGGTTACAAGCGGCGTGCCGTCGTCCAGGCTTGCCCACACCAGTCCGGGCAGGGTGGCGGACGGTTCGGCGAGAACCTGACGTGTGACCTTTATTGAATTGTCACTGGCGAGACCGGCAAAGGGGGTCTTTTCGGCGAACGGTGCCAACCCCTGCGGTTGTTCCCAACTTAACGCGGAACCCAGCGACCGCCCGCCGCTGCGCAATTCCACCGGCACCAGGCCGTCATGGCCGCCGGCCAGCCGGGGTCCGGCAAACCGGACGACTACACCGCCATTGTCCACCCAGCTTTCAAGTGCTGCTACATTACTGTCTCCGAGCACTCCAATGTCGGCCAGTACCATCATTGATGTGCCGGATTTCAGCGCCTCCTGGATGCCGTCAACGGAAGAGACCTCGGTAATTTCGGCACTGGGCTGGATGGCGCGGCTGACATAATACAAGGGCGAAAGAAGCGGTTGCTCAAGCTCCTGCGATGCGCCTGACAGCATGGCAACTGATTTGCGCCGCCAGCGATCATCGAACAGGTACACGCCCGATGCCGAACGGCTATTGGCAATCTCGATGCGCGAGGCTTCATTGCGCAATTCCAGCGGCAATTCAATAGTAGCCGTCGCGCTGCTCTGTCCTGCGGCAAACACCAGGGGCGCTTCTGCCAGCGGACGGCCCGAAAGGGAACGCACGATCACCTGTTGCGTACTGGTTTCGCCGCTGTGCACTCTTTCGGCAGACAGTTTCAACCTGGATGCTTCCAGTTCGGGTTGGCGAAGGGCAGATGGAATGCGTGCAGCGTCCGGCAGCAAAACTTCCACACGGGCAGTTCCATTGCCCAGACCGGCCAACTGATCCATGAAGTCGCCATCCGCAGTGTTGGCGACACCATTGCTGAGCCACAACACGCGCAGGTTGTCGGTGCCGGCAAATGTCCCGGCAAGTTCGGTGCCCAGCGCTTCACGTCTCGGAGACAGTGCGCTTGGGGTCATTGCCGCCGCCGCCTTCTGGGTTGTCGTGGCATCGGCAAGGTTCAATTCCCGTACATCCGATGTGCCTGTCGTTCCGGTTATTGCGGTTGGTGCACCGGCGCGTTGAGCCTCGGTCAGGAGGTCGCGGATCAGGTTCTGGCGGACCTGCCAATCGGGTGCCGATGCCCAGCCGTCATCGGCAATGATCAGCAGCGGATCTGCTGATCTGTCGCGAACGTCCGAGGCATTCAGCAATGGTCCGGCAACTCCGAGTATGACGGCTGCCGCCATGGCAAGGCGCATCAGCAAAACCCACCAGGGCGTGTGTTGCGGCTGTTCTTCGCGCGAGATCAGGTCAAGCAGCAGGCGGTAGGGCGGAAATTTCACCTGCTGTGGTTTTGGCGGCGTAAAACGCAACAGCCACCAGATCACGGGCAGCACCAGTAGCCCTGCGAGTGCCAGCGGCGTCGTGAAAGCCAGACCTGTCAGAAGTGCTGACATGGATTATCCCGACCTGACCAGCGCAGGCACACCGGCGCGTTGTGACAGGCGTGAATACAACGACACGAGAAGTGGATGCGGCGACTGGTCCGTATGATGCACGGCAAACGTCCAGCCAAGTTGCCTGGCCAGTTGGCGAAGGCCGTCGCGATGTCTGGCAAGCGCGGCCATGTAGTCCTGTTTCAGGGTTTCCGCGCGTCCTGCCACCAGTTTTTCCCCGGTGTTCATTTCGATGAATTCGGTACGGCCGTGATAGGGCAGGGTTTCTTCTGCCGGATCGGTGACCTGCACGATATGTCCGTGCAGGCCGGCATCTGCAATATCACCAAGCCTGGTGCGCAACTTGTCGAGCGGGTCGAGAAAATCACCGATCAACACACAACTTGCATGACGGGGCAACGGGACTTGCGGTGGCAGTGCCTGAGACATGAATTCGTCGTCTGCTTCACCTGAATACCAGGCCGCCATGCGCCGCAGCACCAGACGTGTGTGACCCGGCGCCTGCGGCCAGCCGAGGACACCGACGCGCTCGCCGGCGCGAATGGCAAGCGTTGCAATGGTCATTGCCAGAACAGCCGCGCGTTCACGTTTGGTCGTACTGGCCATATCCGACATGAAATCCATACCTGCCGTCTGGCTCGCCCAGACAAATACGGTGTTTGTCGCGGCCCATTCACTCTCACGGATCAGCGTCTTGCCGGCCCGGGCAGTCTTGCGCCAGTCAATGCGCGAAACTGAATCACCCGGCGAGTAGGGCCGGTATTGCCAGAAGTCCGAACCGGGCCCGGTCCGCCGGCGGCCGTGGGCACCGTGCACAATGGCATTGGCGATGCGTTCAGACTGGATAAGCAAAGGCGGATAGGCGCTGGCCAACTGGTCAGCGGACCCGCGGAGTCCGGCAGCAGTGGAAGAGGGGGAGGTCAAATTGGCCAAACCGTATTATCCTTTGGGTCCGACTCTAAAGCCTGATCGGCTCGGTGAGCTTTGTGATGACGTCGTCAATGGTGACACCGTCGGCACGTGCGGAAAATGTAATGGCCATGCGGTGGCGCAATACAGGCGCTGCCAGGGCGACCACATCGTCAAGCGACGGTGACAGTCTGCCGTCCAGCAGGGCCCGTGCCCTAACCCCAAGCATCAGGGACTGGCTGGCGCGCGGCCCCGGTCCCCAGGAGATTGTCTCCCTGGCATAGTCGGAACCGTCAGGGCCCGGCCTGGCCGAGCGCACCAGATCAAGAATTGCGTCGGCAATCTTTTCGCCGACAGGGATGGTCCGGGTCAGGCGTTGTGCCCGCATCAGTTCGTCGCGCGAAAACACATTGGCGACAGCTGCCTCGTCATTGCCGGTCGTGGCAAACAACATGCGCCGCTCCGATTCAAGGTCCGGATAGGGTACATTTATCTCCAGCAGAAAGCGGTCGAGCTGTGCTTCGGGCAGCGGATAGGTGCCTTCCTGCTCGATCGGGTTCTGTGTGGCCAGTACGTGAAATGGCGACGGCAGGTCATAGCTTTGACCGCCAATGGTGATGTGGTGCTCCTGCATTGCCTGCAGCAGCGCTGACTGGGTTCGTGGACTGGCGCGGTTGATCTCATCTGCCATGAGAAGCTGGCAAAACACCGGCCCCTTCACAAAGCGGAACTGATGACGTCCGCTGTCGCCTTCGTCCAGCACTTCCGAGCCCAGAATGTCTGCCGGCATCAGGTCAGGTGTAAACTGGATGCGTTTTTCTTCGAGGCCCAGTACTGTGCCGAGGGTGACCGCCAGCTTGGTCTTGGCCAGACCCGGCGCACCGACCAATAGAGCATGGCCACCACCAAGAATGGCGATCATCGCCTGACTGATCACGTCGTCTTGTCCAAAAATGACAGTTTTCAGGGCGTCTTGGGCTTTCTCAAGACGTTCCGCGGTGGCCTCGAGATCCTCAAGAATCTTGGCGTCAGCGTTGGTAACGGTGCTCATGGGAAATTCAGAACCTCATGTTTTTCGGATGCTAACCGGATTCGCTACATTATTATAACCATATGGCATTAAGGTTGGCCGTAACATGGCTGTTAGAGCAAGTTACCATGATGTAACGATGGCGCTTCCCTCTTGGACTGTTTAATGCTTCACAATGTCGTCAGCAGGCCGGTTTTTGGCGGGATCAATTGATTTCATGACTGAATTACCCGACATACGCGGCCTCAAGGCCATTTCGGCAGGCGACATGCCAAATCGCGCGCCGGCCCCGGTGGAGACCTGGCATCCCGAGCATGCTGGTCCCATTGATATCGAAATCGACATCGACGGTAACTGGTTTCACGACGGATCGGCAATCCGTCGTTCCGGTCTCGTGGCATTGTTTGCATCCATATTGCGGCGCGAGCCGGATGGCAGCTATGTCCTTGTCACACCAGTTGAAAAACGAACTATTCAAGTTGCAGATGTACCCTTTACCGCAGTTGGTATAGTGGTTGAAGGAACGGCCGCAGAGCAAATTGTGACACTGACCACCAATACGGGCAACAAGGTGCCGGTCGGCAAGAACCACCCGATGCGCTTTGCGGAAGGTGCTGCTGCCAGTGGTGTTGCACTGCCATATGTGATGGTCAGGGGAAGCCTCGAAGCCAGGGTCTCGCGCGCGGTGTTTCCCGACCTTGTGGAAGCCGGTTGCGTGGACGTATATGATGGAGACCAATGGTTCGGGGTGTGGTCGTCGGGCGTTTTCTGGCCGATGATGAAGGCTGATGAGGCAGGTGCTTAACCCCACATGGCGATTTACTCACAAGACTGGTTTCGCGAACATGCAGTGCCGCGACTGCATGCGCAAGTGCCTGTGGAGGCTATAGATACTGCGCTGCCTGCATTGCGTTCCGATGCGGATCTCAATGCGGATATTGCGGCAGATAACACCCTGAAAACAGTAGAAAAAACCCGAGCAGCTGCCGTCCTTGTCGGACTGCTCGAGCGCGACGGCGAACTGCATGTTCTGCTGACGCAACGTTCCGACGAGTTACCGACCCATGCGGGCCAGATCGCATTTCCCGGTGGCAAGATTGACGCCGGTGATGCAGGCCCGGTGGAGTGCGCGTTGCGCGAAACCTGCGAAGAAACTGGGGTTGCGCCGGAGTTTGTCGAACCAACCGGTTTTCTGGATGTGTACCAGACAGGTACCGGATTTCGTATCGTGCCGGTTGTGGGGTTGTTGAGATCCGGCTTTGACCTGGTCCCGGAACCCGGTGAAGTGACCGAAATCTTTGACGTTCCACTGGCTCATTTCATGGAACCGGCCAATCATTTCCGGCATTCGCGGGTCTGGCAGGGGCGCGAGCGGCAGTATTACGCCATGCCCTATGGCGAAAGATATGTGTGGGGGGCAACCGCAGGCATGTTGCGCAACCTGCATGACAGGATAACCAGGTAATGACGCAGCCATCGTTGAGTGGTCACCAGATATTTGAGACGCCAGGGCTGCAACAGGTGTTGCAGGCCATTTCCGACGCGGGCGGCAAGGTCCGCATCGTCGGCGGAGCAGTACGCAATGCGCTTTTGGGGGAGCAGGTTCAAGACATTGATATGGCTACGACCCTGACACCGGAACAGGTGGTTGCGGCGGCCAGTGCCGCCGGGCTCAAGACAGTGGCAACAGGTATTGAACACGGCACTGTGACGGTGATCAGCGACGGCAATGGTTTCGAATTGACGACTTTGCGCCGTGACATTGAAACCGATGGGCGCAAAGCCACGGTGGCGTTTACGGATGACTGGGCAGCAGATGCAGCCAGGCGCGACTTTACGCTCAACGCCTTGTACTGTTCGGCAGACGGAGAGGTGTTCGACCCGGTGGGAGGTCTTGACGACCTGGACACCAGATTGATCCGGTTTGTCGGTAATCCCGAGGCACGTATTCAGGAAGATTATTTGCGAATTCTGCGCTTTTTCCGCTTCATTTCACAATATGGGCGGGATGACGTTGATGCTGGCGGACTGGCTGCCTGCACGAACCTCCAGAACGGGTTGAAGCAGCTTTCCCGGGAGCGCATAGGCCAGGAAACCTGCAAGCTATTGTGTGGCCGGCGTGCCGGAGAGGTTGCCGTGCTGATGAATACAGCCGGCATCAACAGGACTTTATTCGGAGTGGATATGGACGCTGAACTGCTGGCGTCGGTAAATGTACGGGCCGGATCACTGGGGTTGACGCCAGATTGCACTACGCTGCTGGCGGCTGCCCTGCCGCTGTCTGGCGACGAACAGGCAACACAGCTCAGATTGTCCAATGCTCAAGTCCGGTCCCTGAACGACGTGCAGTCCGCAGTACCGCCATCACCTCACTTGCGGGACAATGAACGCAAAGTGGTCTTGTATCAGACAGGCGCCGACACGTGGAAACGGGCCGTCTTGCTGGCGTGGGCACACGGCGGCGAGCCGGCAGACGCGGACTGGACACGCCTTTACAGGTTGCCCGATGAATGGGAAATGCCGGTTTTCCCGGTGACGGGCAGCGATGTCCTGGCGAGCGGCCTTGAGCCGGGACCGCAGGTTGGCGAGATGCTCAAGGCACTGGAAGACTGGTGGATGGCAGGCGGTTTTCTGGCCTCTAGGAAGGAACTGCTGGCTAGACTTACCGCTTAGCGGTGGGTTAGGATTAGGAACCTGGCGCGTGCAAGCGACGTATCTTGACTGCACCGGGCACCGAAATTTGAATTCCAAAACAGGCAATCAAACATGCAGAAATTTGCTGTCGGGCAAGCCGTCCGTCGCGTGGAAGATGAACGTTTTCTGACAGGCGACGGGTGCTATGTCGATGACATCAGGCTGGACAACATGGCTCACGCTGCCTTCGTACGCTCGCCATTTGCGCACGCGAAAATCGGTAAAATTGATGTCTCGGCAGCGGTGGCCATGCCGGGTGTCATCAAGGTGCTCACGTACAAGGACGTCAAGAAGGCCGGGCTCGGGGCATTTCCGACGTTGACGGCGGTGGACGGGGTTGATGAAAACGGCATCGCCGTGCCGGACCGCTTTGCCCTGACCGGGGATGTTGCCCGGTTTGTCGGAGACCCCGTAGCGATGGTTGTCGCAGAAACTGCGGTGCAGGCCCAGCTTGCCGCAGAAGCGGTTATGGTTGATTACAATGACAAGCCTGCGGTGGTGGATATGGCCTCGGTTCTCGACAGCAAAACCAAGCTGATCCATCCAAAACTGAAATCAAACCGGGCCTATCATTTTCACAAGGGTGATGAGGCAGGTGTCGAAAAGGCAATCACTGAGGCTGCGCATGTCACCCGGCTGACGTTCGTAAACAATCGGGTTGCGCCGTCAGCCGTTGAGCCGCGTGGTTCCATCGGTGATTACGACAAGCAAAAGGACCAGTTGATCCTGCACGTGTCGGGTCAGGCCGTACACGGTCAGAAGGGTCAGATGGCCGGCGTAATTTTCAAGGTGCCGCCGGAAAAGGTTCGCGTGGTCATGCCGGATGTCGGCGGGGGCTTTGGCGCGAAAAACTTCGTCTATCCTGAAAATGTCATGGTGATGCTGGCAGCGAAACTGGTTGGACGGCCGGTGAAGTGGATTGCGCAGCGATCGGAAAACTTCCTGTCGGAGATACATGGCCGCGATCATCTGACGACGGCGGAGCTTGCGCTGGACGAAGATGGCAACTTCATTGGCCTCAGGATTGATACACGCGCCAATATGGGAGCCTATCTTTCGTCCTATGCGACGATCATTCCGACCTCGGCAAGCTGGGTATCGATGGGGGGGAATTACCGGATTCCTTCGGTTTCGATGTCGGTGGATGCGGTGTTTACCAACACGGTGCCGGTAGATGCCTATCGCGGCGCGGGCCGGCCGGAATCAGCTTATCTGATCGAGCGGCTGGTTGACCTGGCAGCGTTTGAAACCGGGCGTGACCCGATTGCGCTGCGCCGGCAGAACTTTATCAACCGGTATCCGCACAAAATGGCGCTGGGCATGGTTATCGACTGTGCTGACTTTGAAGGCACGCTGGACAAGGCACTGGCGGTTCACGATGCTGGCGGGTTTGCCAAGCGGCGCAAGTCTTCCGAGCGCAAGGGCAAGCTGCGCGGACTGGGTGTGTCCAGCTATCTGGAAGTCACGCTGGGCATGCCGGCAGATTTTGCCGAGCTGCGGTTCGAAGCTGACGGGACGGTGTCCCTGATGACCGGCGGTCAGGCGACGGGGCAGGGCCATGAAACGACCTACAAGCAGATTATCAGTTCAGAGCTCGGCATTGATCCAGACAAGGTGCGCTACATCACTGGCGACACCGATGTCATCAAGGCCGGTGGCGGCCATGGCGGTTCGCGGTCCTTGATGGTCATCGGGTCTGCCTTGCTCACCACATCCCAGGAAGTGGTGAAAAAGGGCAAGCTGGCCGCAGCACATGTTCTCGAAGCCGCGGCGCAGGATATTGAGTTCAAGGCGGGCAGGTTTGCCATCATGGGCACCGATCGTGGTATTGGCATACTTGAACTTGCGGCCAGGCTGCGCGCGCTGTCCGGCAGTCTGCCGGCGGGTGTTCCGGACACACTGTCTTCTTCGGAGACCTGGGAACGCAAGCAGTTTTCCTATCCCAACGGTGTGCATGTTTGTGAGGTTGAAGTGGACCCGGATACCGGAATGACCGATATCACCGGCTATACGGTGGTGGATGATTTTGGCCGTATCATCAACCCGCTGATAGCGGGCGGTCAGGTCATGGGAGGTGCGGTTCAGGGCATCGGGCAGGCATTGCTGGAAGGCGTGACGTATGATGAGACGGGTCAGCTGTTGACTGGTTCCTTCATGGATTACTGCATGCCGCGGGCAAACGATCTGCCGTCGATCGGCCTGGAATTCAACCAGGATGCGCCCACTCAATCCAATCCTCTCGGGGTCAAGGGGGCAGGTGAGGCCGGTGCCACGGGAGCACCGCCTGCGGTGGTTAATGCGGTGGTTGATGCGCTCAAACCATTGGGGATCGGTCACATCGATATGCCGCTTACGCCGGTGAAGGTGTGGGAAGCGATACGGGCGGCCGACCTGGGGCAGGCTGCTCAGTGACATGGGTGCTTTGACAGGGCCTTGGGTATACATGCATCAAGGCTGTTGTCATGACGCCATAACACATGGTTTAAGATCACTAACCGGTTTCCTTGGTATTAGCGTCGGAATTTTGCGATGACATTTCAGTCTATTGCGGACACGGTACTTGAGCATGCAGCGGATGACGACGATTCCGCTGACCTGTCTTTTGTGGTGTCCGGGCGGTACATGCAGCAATTGGCTGTAACGCTGAGACCCGGGCGCCGGATGGTTGCCTGGGCAAAGTCGGTTATCGCCCACGACAACGGCGTTATTCTTGAAGATGCCGGCAATGAAGCACTGGTCATGGCGTGTAATGTCGGTGATGCCGACTGCCGGGTTATCCTGTCGCCGGGCGGATCCATCGGCGCCTTTGATCTGAAGAAGCTGGCCGGTCGCATTTTGCTGCCGCAGGAAAACTTTCTGGCCGTTGGTCCCGGTGTCCAACTCAGACCATACAGTCATATCAAGTCGCTGAAATCCGCCAACCGGCCTGATGGTTTGGTGCTGTTGCAGGCCGACGGTGAAGGCTGGGTGTTTACCGATGCAACCGGCGAAGTATCCCATCTCAAGCTTGGGGCCGGAGAAATCCTGGCGGCAAGGGGCAGTGCCATAGCAGCGCTTGGCGCTACCGTGGTGATCGAAAAGGCAACTGAAGCGCATGGCGTTGCCGCTGACAACAAATTGAACGTGGCCATATTGCGCGGGCCGGGCAATGTGTGGTTGCAATCGATGCCTGCACCGGCAAGCGCCACGCAGCCTGAAGCAAAGCCCGGATCACCGATTGTGATCAGTTTCAGCTGATGTCAATCCGCCTTGGCGGCAAACTCGTTTCCTGGTGATGGGCCGGCGTTGTATTCGCGTGATCGCCTCCCGTCCATTGCTTTGGTATAATCGATAAATGGATAAAAAGATGACGGGAACAGTCCTGATAACCGGTGCAGCGCGGCGTATTGGCCGACACATGGCATTGGATCTTGCAGACAAAGGCTGGGCGGTGGCGGTCCACTACAACACATCGGCCGACAATGCCAATGATGTGGTTGCAGAAATCGAAGCCAGGGGCGGACGGGCTGCCGCAGTGCAGGGCGATCTTGCAGTCAGTGGTGTACCGGAACAAGTCGTTACCAGGTCCGCACAGGCTCTGGGGCCTTTGACATGCCTGGTCAATAATGCATCCCGGTTTGAACCGGACGAGGCCGAAACCATGACACAGGAAGGCTGGGACCTGCATCACAACACCAACCTGCGGGCGCCGGTGTTTCTGGCCAAAGCCTTCGTCGCGCAGTTTCCTGACGGCGCAAGTGGCAACATCATCAACCTCATTGACCAGTGTGTACTGAAACTGAATCCGACATATTTTTCATACACGGCATCGAAATCCGCACTGTGGACGGTCACTCGTACGCTGGCTCAGTCACTGGCTCCGCGTATCCGGGTCAATGCCATTGGTCCGGGACCTGCCCTGCCGCATGTGCGCATGAAAGAAGGTGATTTTGCCGAGCGTACCGAGCAGACACTGTTGCAGCGCGGCACCTCGCCTGAAGAGATTTCGTCAGCATTGTCGTTCATATTGTCGGCCCCGGCCTTGACCGGACAGATGATCGTGCTTGATGGTGGTCAGCATCTTGTCTGGCAAACGCCGGACGTCACGGATGAAATCGAGTAAGTGATATGGACAACAATCCGCGCCCGTTGAGTTCCGAGTATGCAGACGCCGCGCACGGTTTGCGGCATGTCTTCGTGCGTGATCTGGCGCTTATTGCCATGGTGGGAATCTATGAGCACGAAAAGCGGCACCCGCAACGTATTCTGGTGAACATTGATTGTGCCGTGCAGGAGCAGGGCGGAGCGCTGGAAGACGACATCAGGAATGTCGTCAGCTACGAAAAAGTGGTCAAGAACGTGAAAACCATTGTGCAGGACGGTCATGTCAACCTAGTTGAGACGCTTGCTGAAAAGATTGCCGACAAGGTTTTGAAGAACAGAGCGATCAAGCGCGTCCGGGTGCGGGTCGAGAAACTCGACATCATTCCCGAGGCCTCAAGTGTAGGTATCGAGATCGAGCGCACGCGAGGCTGACGAGGCCGATGAGCGACCCCCAGATCAACCAGGAAAATGAAGCGGCCGAAGACGGCGTTGAAAGTGGACCGGAAGTCATCAAGCGGTTTGCAAAGACGCTGCCGGGCAGGCCGGGCGTTTACCGGATGTATAATCACAAGGGCGATGTGCTTTATGTGGGCAAGGCGCGCAATCTGAAGAACCGGGTCTCGAACTATACCCGGCTGGGCGGCCATACCAATCGCATTGCAGCCATGATCGCCAACACCTCTTCGATGGAGTTTGTGACCACCAAGACAGAGCCGGAAGCCCTGTTGCTGGAAGCGAACCTGATCAAGAGGCTGAAACCGCGCTACAATGTCATCCTGCGCGATGACAAGTCGTTTCCCTATATCCTGATCGCCAAGGATCACGACGTAGCCCAGATCACCAAGCATCGCGGTGCACGTAGCCGCAAGGGCAGCTATTATGGCCCGTTTGCGTCTGCCGGGTCGGTCAACACCACCGTCAACCTGTTGCAGAAGGCGTTTTTGCTGCGCTCGTGTTCCGATAGTTATTATGAAAACCGCACCCGGCCCTGCCTGTTGTTTCAGATCAAGCGCTGTGCCGCGCCGTGTACCGGCGAGATTTCCGTAGATGGCTATGGTGAACTGGTAAAGCAGGCTGAAGCCTTCCTGTCCGGGAAATCCAACGCAGTGAAGACAGCGCTGGCGAAACAGATGGAATTGGCATCGGAAGACCTGGACTTTGAGCGTGCGGCTGTATGCCGTGACCGGATTTCCGCGCTCAGCCATGTTACCGCATCACAAGGCATCAACCCGCAAGGCGTGGCAGAAGCAGATATATTCGGCCTGGCGCAGGAGGGCGGGCAAACCTGTATTCAGGTGTTTTTCATCAGGGCGGGACAGAACTGGGGCACTCGTGCCTATTTCCCGCGCGCTGACAAATCCGTTGAACCGGCCGACGTGCTGGCTGCCTTCATTGCCCAGTTCTACGATGACAAACCGGTGCCGCGCCAAATCATGTTGTCCGGCGACGTCAGCGAACTTGAGCTGCTGATCGACGCGCTTTCAACCAAGGCTGGCCGCAAGGTGGAAGTCCTGGTGCCGCAGCGTGGTGAAAAGCGCGAACTGGTTCAACATGCCATGACCAATGCCCGCGAGGCGCTGGGCCGCAAACTGGCTGATACGTCGTCCCAGAAAAAGCTGCTGGAAGGGGTGAAAACCGTGTTCGGCCTTGAGCATATGCCGCGGCGTATAGAAGTGTATGACAATTCGCACATTCAGGGCACCAACGCGGTTGGCGGCATGATTGTCGCCGGGCCGGAAGGGTTGGCGAAAGCGCATTATCGCAAGTTCAATATCAAGACTGAACAGGACACCGGCGGCGATGACTTCGGCATGATGAAAGAAGTGCTGACCAGGCGGTTTGCGCGTTTGCTGAAAGAACAGGGTGATCGTCCCGCGCACGCTGATGAGGATCTGTCACCGGGTGGCAAGGGTGATGATGACACGGGTGTCGATGACACCAGTGTTGGCATCTGGCCGGATCTGTTGTTGATTGACGGTGGCAAGGGTCAGCTTTCAGCCGTCCAGGACGTATTGAAAGAACTGGGCGTCAAGGACGTGCCGGTCGCCGGTATCTCGAAGGGTCCGGACCGTAATGCCGGACGCGAGCAGTTTCATGTGTCGGGTAAGGCGCCTTTCATGCTCGAACAACGTGACCCGGTGTTGTATTATGTGCAAAGGTTGCGTGATGAAGCACACAGATTTGCTATCGGCACACACCGGGCCAAGCGGGCCAAGGCAGCACTTGCCAATCCTCTTGACGAGATTGGCGGTATCGGACCGGGACGCAAAAAAGCGCTTCTTCGCGCCTTTGGGTCTGCACGAGCAGTCTCCGGCGCATCGGTGGCTGATCTCGAGCAGGTTGAAGGAATCAGCAAAAGTCTGGCAACTGCCATATACGGCTATTTCCACGAGGGCGAAACTTGAGCGCTGGCGCTGACAAAATCAGGCATCCGAACCGGCGCGGCAACGTGGCTACCTGGCTGCCCAACATCCTGACCTACATGCGCATTGCGGCTGTGCCGATTGTGGTGGGTCTGCTGATCTATGGCGGTGACACCAATCACTGGATTGCAGTGGCGATCTTCATCATTGCCGCGATCACGGATTTTCTTGACGGATATCTGGCCCGCATCTGGCAGCAGCAGTCCTCGCTTGGCAAAATGCTGGACCCTATCGCCGACAAGCTGCTGATTGCGTCGGTTCTGCTGGCGGTTACTTACACTGGTGAAATCAAGGGCGTGCACATCTGGGCAGCGATCATCATATTGTGCCGCGAGATACTGGTATCCGGCCTGCGGGAATTTCTGGCCGAAGTCCGTGTATCGGTTCCAGTGACACAACTCGCCAAGTGGAAAACCACCTTTCAGATGATCGCCATTGGTTTTCTGATTGTCGGGCCTGCCGGTGACAAGGTATTTCATCATACCTCCACGATCGGACTGACGTTTTTATGGATTGCTGCCGTTGCAACGCTTTACACAGGCTATGATTATTTTCGTGCAGGTGTGAAGCATGTCATGGAAGAAGACGAATGAAGGTGATGTATTTTGCCTGGGTGCGCCAGCGTACCGGTACGGGCGAGGAAATGATTGAAGTACCTGCGGATGTGACCACCGTAGCTGATCTCGCGGCTCATCTGGCAAGTCGCGATGAAGGCTATGCGGCTGCGTTTGCAGACATGCGGGTTATCCGTGCCGCGCTCGACCAGGAGCACGTGGCTCTGGATCATCCGATCGGTGACGCGCGTGAAATTGCATTTTTTCCACCTGTTACCGGCGGATGATGCAATATCATCCGTGTACAATTCTCGCCATGGTTTAAGGTTAGTTCTGACACATGCGGCCTGTGCCCATGTCAGGGGACCGGTACCTGTATATTTAATGAAAAGGGGAAATGCTCGTGTCCAATCGCATGGCAAGGAATGTTGCCAATCGTTTCGACGAGGAAATCCGGTTCTTTAAAACATGGATCGACAAGCCCAAGGCCATGGGGGCAGTGTTGCCGACAAGCAGCGTAACAGCCAAACGCATGGCAAGCCTGATCAGCCCCGATTGCGATGATCCGGTGTTGGAACTTGGTCCCGGTACAGGTGTCATTACCAAGGCAATTCTGGCACGTGGCGTGAAACCGGCAAAGCTGTTTTCCGTCGAATATACCGAAGCCTTTATTCCGCAACTGATGTCTGACTTTCCCGACGTTAACATTATCCACGGGAATGCTTTTCAACTGGACGATGTGCTGCCAGATATGGGCAAGGACCGGTTCGACACCATCATCTCTGCCATCCCGATGTTGAATTTTCCTGTTGAGAAAAGGGTCGAATTGCTGAACGAGCTGTTTGACCGGCTTAAACCCGGGCGTCCGATCGTACAGATTTCCTATGGCCCGGTTTCGCCTATCCCACCTGACTGGCAGACATATTCCGTTGAACCGTTTGACTGGATGGTGCGCAATATACCACCGGCCCGACTCTGGGTTTTCCGCAGGATACTTGCGGCATAGATCAGGCCTTCACTGGATGTGGAGCAACTTGTAACCAGGGTGCTGGATCAATGATTGTCGGCTTCGGCAAATCTTCCGCCGGTCAGTAAGTGCTCAGCCAGTGTTTCATCGCGTCCGTAGATGTCACGCCGGAAGTTGGTCGAACCGTCCTTGTTTACCCAGGCCGTGATGTAAGTGACATAGACCGGTACCTTCTGTTTCAGTTTGACGATGCGCCGCTTGCCCGATGCGATCTGATTGTCAATCTTGTTCAGTGTCCAGTTCTGTTTGCCAAGAATGACTTCTGCCAGCTTGGTCGGGTTCTGTACCCGCATGCAGCCATGTGAAAACACCCGCAAATCCTTTTTGAACAGACTCTTTGACGGTGTGTCGTGAATGTAGACATTGTACTTGTTGGGGAACATGAACTTAATGCGGCCAAGCGCATTCTTGTTGCCGGTGTCCTGGCGCAGCCGATACGGCATCCGGCGCATGCCGGCCCAGTTGACCGAGTAGGGATTGACAGCTTTGCCGGACTTGTTGAGCACACGAATACCCTGACGCTGCAGATAGCCTGCGTCTCTTTTCAACTTTGGCAGGTATTCCTTGTTGGCAATGGATGACGGCACATTCCAGTACGGATTGATAACAAGATACGTCATCTCTTCGGTAAACACCGGCGTCTTGTGATAAGTCTTGCCGACGACAATTCGCGCCGTGTGAACTGTCTTGCCGTTGTCCACCACCTTCAGTTCCTGGTCTGCCAGATTGGCAAACACGTAAAACCCGCCGGGTTCGCGATCGAGCCAGCGCCTGCGCTCCAGGTTGACCTCAAGTTGCCTGATCCGTTTTGCGGTTGGCACATTCATCTGTTTCAGCGTTGTAGGGCCGATAACGCCGTCGTCAGTCAGACCGTGGCGGCGCTGGAATTTCTTGACCGCGTCGACAGTCACTTCATCATAGGCATCATCTACAGGCCGGCTTGCCGGGTCCATGTCACCAGTTGTCGTGAGGAACTCCCGCAAAACCGGAAGACGTACATCTTGTTTGCCGGGTTTCAGGGCTTTGCCGGCGGGGATGGATGTCCAGCCGCCTGCTGCAGCGATGGCCCGGTATTCCTTCAGCTTTGCAACCAGCCGGTGATAGCGCTTGTCCTCGGGCATCAGGGTCTGAATGTACGGCAACAGGTTTTCAGCCTTCTCGGCACCATCCAGCAGATAGGCGGCGCCGAGTTCGCGGACTTTTATGTTATTGTCGCGGGTAACGTCCTTGGGTGCCACGCGCCCGCGTGTCAGGTCACGGGCCATGTCGATGAAGGCACTGGTCAGCAGCATTTCAAGCTCAGCCAGCGCGCGTGGATGCGTGTCGCCGACCAGGGCTCGAATGTCTGCAAGTCGGTATGTAAACTCTCGCAGTCCGTGGTTTTCTATGTTGCCGAGGAAATTCAGCAGCATGCGGCCCTTGGTTTTCATGCCATTGTCACGCACCCAGATCGGTTTGAAAGAGCGGTCGGAGTAGTAGGTGAAAACCTGGATCAACCGGTCATCGTCGTCCAGAGAACCGATATTGCTCTCCCCGTTGATAATGATCGATTCAATGGTTTTGCCGACATTTTCGTTTCCGGTGGCATGAGCAGGGGGCTTTGCCAGCGAGATGCCTGCAGCAAGTACCAGAGCGAAAAGCAGGCAGTGTGCATACGACCGCATAGTGGATATCTCCATCGTTGCCCCCCGATGCCAGCCAGTATAACGCCGATAAACCAAATTAAAACGGTGAAAAATTCAATTTGGTTCACGCATTTTTTTGTGACCGGCCGCAGGAGATCTGAACAGCTTCGGCTTCAGTAAACCCTAGCAGGATCGAGCAAGGCGAACACGCAACCGGCCGGTCCCGCCTGGCAACCGTATGGTCGGTGCAGGCTGCACTAACCAACAGGGAGAATACACATGCGCAAAACAACACTTGGTATCGCCGTGGCGCTTGGCCTCATGACGGGCTCGGCTCAAGCTGCAAACATTGTTGAGGTCGCTCAGGACGCCGGTACGTTCAACACACTGATTGCAGCAGCAAAGGCTGCCGGCCTTGATGGTGCCCTGGCGACCGGTAAGAACCTGACTGTTTTTGCGCCAACAGACGAGGCGTTCGCAGCGCTGCCGGCAGGTACGGTGGAAGACCTGCTGAAGCCGGAAAACAAGGACAAGCTCGCTGCGGTTCTGTCTTACCACGTGCTGCCGCGCAAGCTGATGTCCAACCAGTTGCCCGGGCGTACAATTCACGTGCGCACGATCAAGTCTTCCGGTGATCGTCTGCTGGCAGTCAGCAAGTCCGGTTCGGGCGTTACCGTGGACCAGGCCAATGTCGTTACCGCCGACATAGCGGCATCAAACGGCGTTGTACATGTGATTGACAAGGTCATGCTGCCTGACAGCTAAGCAACCACTGTGATCTGCCGATCAGGTGAACATCTCCACGGCGGCGTGGCCGGACTACCGGGCCGCGCCGTAACCTATTCAGGAAATTGCTATTCGGCAGCTGCTACTTTGGGTTGCACGGTACTGGTGTAGTCGTTCATCAGTGTTGTCGTGATGTCGCCGACGGTGAAATTATAGGGTCCGATTTCAGAAACAGGTGTCACCTCGGCAGCGGTTCCGACGATGAAGCACTCTTCGAACTCGGCCATTTCCTCCGGCATTATGACGCGCTCATTGATCTTGATCTGGCGTGTACGTGCCAGCTCCATCACGGTCTGGCGGGTGATGCCGTTCAAGAAGCAATCCGGTGTCGGCGTGTGCAGCTCACCATCCTTCACGAAGAATACGTTTGCACCGGTCGCTTCGGCCACCCGGCCGCGATAGTCAAGCATGAGAGCATCGGCATAACCTTTTCGCTCGGCGGCATGTTTTGACAATGTGCAGATCATGTAGAGACCGGCCGCCTTGGCTTCGCAAGGAATGGTTGCAGGATCGGGACGGCGCCACTTGGCCATATCCAGCCGGATGCCCTTGAGGCGTTCCTCGGCATCGAAATAGCTCGGCCATTCCCAGATCGCGATGGCGACATTGATTTTTGTGGTCTGTGCGGACACACCCATCATTTCAGAACCACGCCAGGCGACTGGACGCACATAGGCATCCTGCAAGCCCTGGCGCGCCAGCAATGCCTTGCAGGCATTGTCCAGTTCGGCAACCGTGTAGGGGATTTCCATGTCCAGGAATTCAGCCGAACGAAACAGGCGTTCGGTATGCTCGGTCAGCTTGAAAATCTCGCCACCATAGGCACGTTCGCCTTCAAACACCGAGGATGCATAATGCAATGCATGGGACAACACATGCAGCTGGGCAGAAGACCACGGTACAAATTCACCGTTCAACCAGATATCACCATCACGTTGATCAAAAGGCAGTGACGCGGCCATGGCAGGCGCTCCTCATGTGGCCGGTATCGAATGTTGAATTCACACACCGGGATTGTCTTTACTGACGCAGATATTCAAAAAAATCGATTATGGCACTAACAACAGCCGTAATTTATGTCAATATAGCTGACATAAATTGTGATAGCCAATAGGGATCCGGAAGTGACTTTTGCCATGGACGCACAGGCAGACCAGAACGCTTTGGAGCGGAACGTTTCGCGCGACGCCGTCATTGAACTGATCGAGCTTTTGTACTTCGGATACCGCGACTTTACCTCTGATCCCGATGTATTGCTGCTGGATTTCGGATTTGGCCGGGCGCATCACCGTGTCGTGCATTTCGTGGGCCGCAACCCGGGTATCAGTGTGGCGGAGTTGCTTGATATCCTGCGCATCACAAAGCAGAGCCTGGCGCGGGTGCTGAAGGAACTGGTCGAACGCGGGATCATTGAACAGCGGTCCGGGCATTCTGACCGGCGCAGGCGGTTGCTGCACCTGACCGAAGATGGCGTGTCGCTGCACGAGAGGCTGATGCAACCGCAAATTGAGCGGGTGCAGGCCGCAATCAGACACGCAGGCGGTGACGCTGCGCCGGTTTTCCAGCAGGTTTTATATGGCCTGATCAATGAAGAAGAGCGCGACCGGGTGGAAAAGGTGGTAGCCTCATGACCGGGTCGCTCGATGATCTGCCACATGTGTTGATTGTAGATGACGACAAGCGGTTGCGCGAATTGCTGGGGTCTTTTCTGTCGGCCAATGGGTGCCGGGTATCAGCAGTGAACGGGGCTGCGGAAGCGCGTCTGCGCATGCAGGGCATGTCGTTTGACCTGCTGGTGCTCGATGTGATGATGCCGAACGAAACCGGCCTCGACCTTGCAGCATCGCTGCGGGCTGCCGGCAATGATGTGCCCATTTTGATGTTGTCGGCACGTGCTGAGATTGAGCACAGGATCGAAGGCCTCAGCGCAGGCGTTGATGATTACCTTACCAAGCCGTTTGAACCGCGCGAGCTGTTGTTGCGGGTGCAGGCCATCCTGAAGCGCCATGCGTCGACACAGCCGGCAAGCACAGAATTGGCGGAGGTAAATTTCGGGGTATTTTCATTCAACCTGTTGCGCGGTGAACTGCGTCGGGACGGTCAACTTGTTCACTTGACGACGCGTGAGCGCGATATATTGCGCATACTGTCGCAACGAGCCGGAGAACCTGTGGCGCGCGCAGACATCATTGAGCCTGCGCAGGAAGATTCGAACCGGGCGGTGGATGTGCAGATCAACCGGCTCCGACGCAAGATCGAGGATCAGCCCGCCATGCCGGTTTATCTGCAAACCGTGCGCGGACATGGTTATACTTTGCACGTGGACTAGGGTCAGGACCTAAGTGCATTTGCACATTTTGAATGTTTTCGGAAGGTTTTTCACATGTCGGCCATTGCCAGCCGTGACGATACTCCGCTTGAAAAGCGCAACCTGTATTGGCATTTCAACCGGTTTCTCGAACGCTATATGCCGGAGCGGCTCTATCAGCGATCACTGATCATCGTTATTGCACCGGTTGTATTGTTGCAGGGCCTGATGGCCTGGGTCTTTCTCGACCGGCACTATGAAACCGTGACCAAATCGCTGTCACAGTCATTTGCGCGTGATGTGGCCCTGGTTATCAAAACCTGGGACAGCAGCCCCCGCACCGAAGCCGACCTCGCCAGGGTAATGTCCATGGCCAACGAGGACCTTGCACTCGGCCTGACGGTGGAGAAGAAATCCGAACTTCCCCCGGCGACCAACACACCGTTCCTGTCTTCAGTGCACCCCAAGCTGGTCCGCTACCTGAAAGGCGGGATAACACAACCTTTGTGGGTCGATACGGTTGGCAAGAGCGGATATGTCGATGTTCGCGTTTTGACGCGGGACGGGTTTGTGTTTCGGTTTCTCACGGACATGGACAGGGCGCATGCTTCCACCACGCCGATATTCATTGCCTGGATGATAGGCGGTTCGCTGTTCCTGTTGCTGATTGCTGTCGTGTTCCTGCGAAACCAGATCAAACCGATCGTCAAACTCGCAAGCGCGGCGCAGAGTTTCGGCATGGGTCGGGATGTGCCTGACTTCCGCCCTGACGGGGCGGCGGAGGTACAGTCGGCCGCGCGGGCTTTCCTGAAAATGAAATCCCGCATTGAACGCCACGTCGAGCAAAGAACCGCCATGCTGGCCGGGGTCAGCCATGACCTGCGTACCATACTGACCCGGTTCAAGCTGGAACTGGCTTTGCTGGAAAAGTCGCCGACCGTGCATGCCCTGTCGGAAGACGTCGGCGAGATGCAGCGCATGCTGGAGGGCTATCTGGCATTTGTGCGCGGCGATGGCGGCGAGCCGACGGCGGCGACCGAGATCGTTGATCTGCTCGGCGACGTTGCTGATGACATGAGCCGGTCCGGCCATCCGATCGTGCTCAACACGCCGCGCAAGCTGATCGTCGCATTGAAACCGGACGCCTTCAAACGTTGCGTCGGCAATCTGGTGCAGAATGCGTCGCGCTTTGCTGACCAGGTGGAGATCACCGCCGTGCACGACGGTGACTATCTGCGGGTGGTTGTGGATGATGACGGCCCCGGCATTCAGCCGGAGCAATATGATGAGGTCTTTAAACCCTTTGTCCGTCTTGATGTCGCCCGCAACCAGGATTCAGGCGGAACCGGGCTCGGCATGGCGATCGCGCGCGACATCGCCCAAAGTCATGGTGGTGATATTGCGTTGTCACCGTCGATGCTGGGTGGCTTGCGTGCAGAGATTCGGATACCAATCTGAGGTTAATGTTTTGCAGCTGTCACATTGGTTCGGGAGTTCAACGTGTCCACTCTAAAATCTGGTTTTTTACTGTCTGCCCTGACGCTGCTGGTGATGACGTGGCCGCTGTACCATGCGCCGGCCGGAGCGCAGAATTCACCGCCGATGGATTTCAAGCTGATTTACCGGGCAGCTCAACTGGCCAAACACGCCTATGACAAAAAATCTAAAATACGGGTCAGATATGGTGCAAATATTACCCGGGTCGCAACACCTGGCAAGACAAACGTACAGTATATTCTGCTGCACGATCATCAGCGCCGGAGACAAATCATTGCAGTTCGCGGAACGGTGGATGATACCAACTGGAAACTGGACCGGGACAGAAGAGTCGTGCGGGACGGCAGGTCTGGTGTCATGCTGCATCGCGGGTTCAGGCGGGCTGCCGACACGATTTTCAAAGACGTCAAACCCTGGTTGAAACCGGACTACACCACTTACCTGACGGGTCATTCCCTGGGTGGCGCGGTCGCAGCAATTCTGGGGATCTATATTTGGGATGACGCACTCAAGCTTGGCGGAATCTATACATTCGGGCAACCGAAGTTTACCAATTTGCGAGGTGCTGAAGCCTACAGCGATCTACCAATTCTGAGAGTTGTCTACCAGAACGACACCGTACCGCTCTTGCCGGACCAGACCCGCGGAGACAAGCAGCAGTTCGTCCATATCGGTCCGGTTCTCAATCTTCTGACCGGGCCATATTATCTGTACGGCACGGCGCAACAGGCCACGCAGTTTTCCAAGCGATCATTCCGGAAAATGCTGTTCCAGGTCAGCTTGCCGGATCACAAGATGAAGTGGTATCTGCAGAGCCTTCGCGACAAGCAGGCTGGCACCAAGCGCGTCCGTTTCAGGGATCGCAACAGGTATATCACGCGACATAAATACGGTTCAGGTGTGGATACCACGCCGCCCAAGCGCCAGTTCAACTTCAATCACCACAATTGATGTCCCGGACTGCGCAGGTTCGCCGTATCCGGTGGAGCCGCCCTAGTGCAAGCGTGAGCCGTTCGGGGCGTCCTTGTCGATACCGACCAGAACGATATCACCGTTATCATCAGAAAATCCAAGTGTCAGTACTTCCGACATGAACGGGCCGATCTGGCGGGGCGGGAAGTTGACGACAGCCGCCACCTTGCGTCCGGTCAGATCTTCGCGCGAGTAGTGAACGGTTATCTGGGCCGACGACTTCTTCATGCCGATCTCGTCCCCGAAATCGATTTTCAGCTTGTAGGCGGGTTTGCGTGCCTCCGGGAAATCTGACACCTCGACAACTGTGCCGATGCGAATGTCGACCTTCATGAAATCGTCAAAGGTAATGGTCGTCATGGGGTTGTCGTCTCCGAGGCTGGTGTCTCCGGTGCCGGAGGCGGGGGAGTGGCCGGGCCGGTTTTGCCGTGCTCATTCGATGACGGACCGCGCCTCGCCTTCATGAAGCCTCGTGCCAGGCTGGACAGGGCAGTTGCCAGTGTCATTGGTGTTTCAAGCCGCTTGATCCAGTCAGCCCCATCGCGCAGGGATCGGTCCAGCTGTGCCATGGTGCGTGCAAGTCCGGCGTCATCGTCATTGGCCCACACTTTCAGCGTGCGTACATAGACCAGCGCCAGGCCGGTGGTTTTCATGGCGCCGCGCAGGCCGGTGTCTTCAATACCGGCGGCTGACAGCACCCAGTCCTGCGATTGCATCAGGGAGCCGGTCAGACGTGCATAATCGGGCAGGGAGGCTGCAGGTGTTTCAACAATGGATCGGATGGCGGCCTTGTCTGCGTCCATCAGTTCCAGGCGGCGCATGAGAATATCGAACACCCGGTCATGTGCAGAACCGGATACCGGATCGGTTTCCAGTGAGGCCAGCATTTTTGCATCAAGCTGCCGGCCATAAAGCTGCAGGATATCTGCCTTGCCGCCAATAACACCGGCAAGGTCTGCCAGTGATATGTCGGCTTCTGCGGCAATATCTGCCAGTTTCACTTCGCTCCAGGCGCGCGTGGCGGCCAGCCGAAATGTAGCACTTACAATAGCGTTCTCGCGCTCTTCCATGACAAGGCTCCTGTTGGCTCCGTCCATCAGTTTTCAGATTGCATTGTGGAAACGTCGAATACAAGCGGGCGGATTGGCGCGTGCTGATTTATACCTACGGGTATTAGCCAGCCAGTTCGCGGGAGCGTTTTTCAGCTTCAGCCGTTGCCCTGATCATCAGCTGCTTCATGCCGTCCTCATCCGCCATCAGAACCTGGAGTGCAGCATGGGTCGTGCCCTTGGGCGAAGTTACATTTTCGCGCAAGGTCCCGGCCGGTGTTCCGGTCGCGCGCATCAGTTCGCCGGCACCTGCAACAGTGGCGCGCGCCAACTGTTCTGCAATGTCTGCCGGCAGGCCCAGTTTCATTGCGGCCGCCGTCATGCACTCGGTCATGTAGAAGATATAGGCAGGCCCTGAGCCTGAGATAGCCGTGCAGGCGTCAATCAGGGCCTCATCGGCTACCGTCACCACTTCGCCCAGTGATGCCAGCAGCACTGTTGCCAGTTCTGACTGTTTTGCCGAGACGCCATCACTTGCAGCCATCGCAGTAATGCCGCGCCCGACGGCGGCAGGTGTGTTGGGAATTGTGCGGATTATCGGTGTCGTGTCACCAAAGTGCTGGCGGAATGCGGCAATCGTCTTGCCTGCCACAACAGATACAACCAGCGGATCGTCCTTGGCGAGGACTGCCACGGCCGGTAGTACTTCGTCCACCATCTGGGGCTTTATGGCAACCAGAATGGCCTCGATACCGTCAATGCTGTCCAGCGCAGGGTTGTGGCTGATCGAGTGTTGCGCAATCACGGCCATGGTTTCGGGTGGCGGGGCAGGGTCAAAAATGACCACCTGGTCGGCTGCGACACCTGCGTCCAGCCAGCCCTGCAGCATAGCGGTGCCCATTTTGCCGGCACCGATCAGAACAAGGCGCCCCGACAGACTGGGAGTAGGAGACATGGTTCAGGCCTCTCCGACGGTTTCCAGCAGGCTGGAGCGGATGGCGTCTTCTGCGGACTTGCCCGCCCAGATGGCAAACTGAAAAGCCGGAAAATATCGCTCGCAGGCATCAAGACCGGTGTGCACCAGTGCCTCGCACTGGGCTTCGTTGAGATCGGCCTGCCCGGTCAGCAGCAATGAATTGCGGAACATCAGTGATCCTTCATTACGCCAAACGTCGAAGTGGCCGAAGAACAGCTGCTCATTGATCAGAGCCACAAGCCGCACGATTTCATCGCGCCGGCCCTCGGGGACCTTCAAGTCGAACGAACACGCAAGGTGCAGTCCTTCAAGCTGGGCATTCCAGTTGAGCGACAAATGCAGATCCGTCCACGAACCGGCCACGATCATGTTGATTTCATCATCGGCTGAACGGTCGACAAACCATTCATTACGCGAAGCCAGCAGCTCCACAGTCTCCAGCGGATGAATGATATCATGCTTTATTGCCAGTGCTGCCGTCATATCCGTCGCTCCCGAGGGCAATCTGTATCTGCAGGAACACAGAGTTGCGCAACCATAAGGTAACCGGGCATCTTGTCTGCAATCAGAAGATATCAAGATGCTTCAGTGTTGAATCGCTGCAACAAGCAACGAATCAAGTCGTGTACAGAAATTGACGAATGTTCCGCTGCGCCGCAAGAGTCGGCGGCGATAAGCTGTGATTCCTCCACACCGCAATGGGGATAAATCACATTTCAGCGCATAGAATTCACTTCTTTAGTGTGGAAGACTTTGCTGCAGCTTTCTTTTTTGCAGCCGGCGCAGGTTTTGCCTCCACCGCTTCGAGCCTTGTTTCCAGCTCGGCAATGCGCGCGCGCAATGCTTCGTTTTCGGTGCGGGCCATGCTGGCCATGTCGCGTACGACGTCAAATTCTTCGCGCTGCACGATCTGGATGTCTGCCAGAACCCGCTCGATCTGCGCCTTGACGAGATTATCGACTTCGCGCCGTGCGCCTTGCGCTGCACCGGCTGCATTGGTCATTACCTTGGCTAGTTCGTCAAAGAAACGGGAAGACGGGCTTGTCATAATTCAGGTGTCTCGGCTGTTGGAAACCAGTGTTGTATCCTTTAGGTAGGGTGCAGCGGAGGCTTTCGCAAGCCTCTTGCGCGCGAACTGATGCATCAACCTGTCTGGCGGTCCTTCATGCCCACCTTGTTTGCCATTCCCTTTCCAGTGATAGACCCGGTGGCGCTATCGCTCGGCCCGCTGGAAATCCGATGGTATGCACTGGCCTATGTCATCGGGCTGATGGGGGCGATCTGGTATGCCAAGCGGCTGGTCACCAACGAGGCATTGTGGCCGAAATCGAAACCGCACACTTCGCCCGTGCAACTTGACGATTTGCTGTTGTGGTCAACACTGGGTGTGCTGCTGGGCGGCAGGCTGGGTTATGTGCTGTTCTACAACCCGATGTACTTCCTGCACAATCCATCGGAAATTCTGCAGATGTGGAATGGTGGCATGTCATTCCATGGAGGTTTCCTGGGGGTTGTCGTTGCGTGTTACCTCTATGGTCGGCGTCATGGTATCGGCATGTGGCAGTTGCTCGATCTGGGTGCTGCAAGTGTCCCGATCGGTTTGTTTCTGGGGCGGATTGCAAACTTCATCAACGCAGAACTGTACGGCAAGGTAACGGATGTGCCATGGGCCATGGTGTTTCCCGGTGGCGGCCCGGATCCACGTCATCCCAGCCAGCTTTATGAAGCCGCTCTGGAGGGCATCGTGCTGTTCCTGGCGGTGCGGGTGGCCACGCACACATATAAATGCCTGCCGCGTACAGGTGTTGCGTCCGGCGTGTTTGCCACCGGATATGCGCTGTCGCGGATAATTGTGGAATTTGCCCGGGAGCCCGACGCCCATATCGGCTATCTGACGGGCGGCTGGCTGACCATGGGCATGGTATTGTCATTGCCGCTGCTGGGTGTCGGCATCTGGCTGTTAACAAGGTCTGGGGTGAAGACCTCCGGGAGCGTTGCATGAGCAAACCAAAAACAGAAACAGGTGAGCGCCAGTCTCCACTTGGCACCATCATTGCCGACATGATCACGGCTGATGGTCCAATGCCGGTGGACCGCTACATGGCGTTGGCGCTGGGTCACGAACGTCACGGCTATTATATGGGCCGCGATCCGTTTGGCCGGGCCGGTGATTTCATTACCGCACCTGAAGTTTCCCAGATGTTTGGCGAACTGATCGGCATCTGGTGTGCCGCGGGCTGGCAGATGATGGATGCGCCGGCCGAGTGGAATCTGGTTGAACTGGGTCCGGGCAGGGGCACATTGCTGGCCGACCTGGTCCGCGCCTGTTCGGTCATGCCCGGATTGCGCGAGGGCATGAAGGTTCATCTGGTTGAAATGTCGCCGGCGCTGAAGACCATGCAGGCCGAAACCCTGAAACGCGCCGGTATCGAAGCAACCTGGCACGACCGGCTGGAAAATGTGCCGAACGGACAGTCGCTGATCATTGCCAACGAGTTTTTTGATGCATTGCCGGTCTCCCAGCTGCAGAAACAGGCAGGCCAGTGGCATGAGCGTGTTGTGGGGCAGACAGCAGACGGCAAGTTGACCTTCGGCATGGCCAGTGACCCCGTCGCACCTGCGCTGGTGCCGTCGTGGGCAGCAAACGCGGCAGATGGTGACATTGCAGAGTTTTCCCCGGCACGCGACGCGGTAGCCCGCGAAATCGGCAGGCGCATTACCAATGACATGGGGGCGGCGCTGATCATCGACTACGGCCATATACGCTCTGCTGTGGGCGATACATTGCAAGCCATTCGCAAGCATCAGTTTGCAGATATCCTGGCCCAGCCCGGTGAAGCTGATATTACCTCGCATGTGGATTTTGAGGCGCTGACAAGTGCCGTTACTGCCGAAGGCGGTAAAGCTTACGGCCCGGTGATGCAAGGTGACTTCCTGATCAAAATGGGCCTGAAGGAGCGCGAAGAGATGTTGCGTGCGCGCGCCGATGCCCGGCAGCGCATTCGCCTGTCGAAAGGCGCGCAAAGACTGGTTTCCGGCAACCAGATGGGGCAGTTGTTCAAGGTGCTTGCGGTGACCCATCCCGATATGCCCAAGCCTGCCCCTTTCAACGTGGAGCCGGCATGATTGAAGCGTCAGGACTATCTTCCGTCAATGGCATAGCGCACGGGTTTTTTACCCGCCAGGGTGGTGTATCAGATGGTGTCTATGGATCACTGAACGCCGGTTACGGGTCTGATGATGACAGCGCAAAAGTGGCTGAGAACCGGTGCCGGATCGCTGCACAACTGGGTGTCGACAACCAGCAACTTCTTACCCTGAGCCAGTGGCACAGTGCCGACGCTGTTCTGGCAGACAAACTTTGGGATGTGCGCCAGCCGCCGGAAGGTGATGCCGTGGTCACGGACAAGCCGGGAATTGCAGTTGCAGCCCTGACGGCAGATTGCACGCCGGTGCTGTTCAGTTCGGGCGACGGTCGCGTTGTCGGCGCGGCGCACGCCGGGTGGAAAGGTGCCGTCGGCGGTATACTCGGGTCAACTGTTGCCCGCATGAAACAACTGGGTGCGAAGGATATTCACGCCGCGATCGGGCCGACCATCAGCCAGTTGAACTATGAAGTGGGGCCGGAGTATCGCGCGCAGTTTGTCGAACGTGATGCGGCATCGGACCGGTTTTTCATCCCATCGGAAAAACCCGGTCATTCCATGTTTGACCTGCCGGGTTTTGTACGCACCCGTCTGGGCGATCTGGGACTGGCCTCAATCGAGGATACTGCATTGTGCACCTATGCCGATGAACAGAGGTTTTTCTCGTACAGGCGGACGGTTCATCGCGGTGAAGCCGACTATGGGCGGCAACTTTCAGCCATTTGCATCAAGGGATAGGCGACAATCATGGCATTGCATTTTGAAATGAAGGAATACAGAGCCCGGCAAAAGAAGGTCATCAGGGAACTGGCGGCGCGCGGGCTGGATGGACTGCTGATGTTTCAACAGGAATCCATGTATTACCTCACAGGCTATGACACATTCGGTTTCTGTTTCTTTCAATGCCTGTATCTCGGCGCAGACGGAAAGATTGCCCTGTTGACGCGGTCTGCGGATCTGCGCCAGGCACAGCATACCTCGACCATTGAGGACATTCGCATCTGGACGGATGAAGCCGGTGCGCAGCCCGCTGTGCAACTGCGCGATATGCTGGCAAGCCTTGGCGCAAAAGGTAAAAAGCTCGGCATCGAGAACGAATCCTATGGTCTTGTGCATTCAAACGGCCTTGCTGTGGACGCAGCGCTTGGTAACTGGTGCAAGCTGCAGGATGCCTCGCGGCTGGTGGATGGCATCCGAAGCGTCAAGTCTGATGCTGAACTGAAATACGTGCGCAAGGCGGGGAAATTGGGCGATGCAGCGCTCAAGGCGGCCATTGAAGCAACTCACGCAGGTGCTGACGAAGGCGAAATTCTGGCCGCCCAGCACGCAGCCATTTTTGCCGGTGGTGGCGACTATCCGGCCAATGAATTCATTATCGGATCGGGCCGCGATGCGCTGTTGTGCCGGTACAAGTCCGGGCGGCGCAAGCTGTCGAAGCGTGATCAGCTGACGCTCGAATTTGCCGGGGTCTACCGCCACTACCACGCGGCATACATGCGTACATTCATCGTAGGAGAACCGAAGAAACAACATATCCAGATGCATGCCGCAGCGCTTGAAGCGCTCAAGGCGGTGGAAGACGTGATGAAGCCGGGCAGGACGGCAGGTGACGTGTTCGACGCGCATGCACGGGTCATGGATGGGCATGGCCTTGCGCATGCCAGGCTCAATGCCTGCGGGTACTCGCTGGGTGCCAAATTCACGCCAAGCTGGATGGATACGCCGATGTTCTTTCACGGCAATGAGTTCAAGATCAAAGCCAACATGACTTTTTTTGCGCACATGATCCTTGTAGATTCCAAGACCAACACGGCGATGACACTGGCTCGTACCTACATTACCGGGCGAAGTGCGCCGGAACCGGTCTCCAGATACCCGCTGAAAATGATCGTCAGATAGGAGCACACATGGCTTATTCGGTCCGGGCATTGCAGGCAGAAGACAAACCGCGCTGGCGCGAATTGTTCGACGGTTATCTGCGGTTTTATGAATCTTCTGTACCGGAAGAGACCATTGAACTGACATTTGACCGGCTTTTGGGCGACGGCGAATGGGACTCTTCCGGTCTGGTCGCGGTCAATGGTGATGGCCAAATAGACGGTATTACCCATTATGTGTTTCACCGCTCCACCTGGTCACCAACGGTCTACTGCTACCTGGAAGACCTGTTCGTGGACCCGGCCGTGCGCGGTGGCGGTGCGGGGCGTGCCCTGATCAAGGCGGTTTATGATGCCGCGGACGCAAAAGGTGCCACGCGCACCTATTGGGCCACTCAGGAATTCAACTACAAGGGCCGGATGCTGTACGACAAGGTCGGCACCAAATCGCCTTTCATTCAGTACCGTCGTCCTGTCTGAGACATGTCGATGCCTTGCGGCGCAGGGTATGAATCAGGCAGATTGTACCGGCGAGGTCAGACGATATGCAGGCTGGGAACTGATGCGGGTTGCAGACACTCATCGATGGGCACACACCGTAGCGGGTATCACCGCGCTGCTGTTGACATTGCTGTTGCTTGCGGGCTGTTCGGCAAGCCCTAACCAGCCGTTCGCGAAATCATCCCTGAGTGACGGAGGTTCCGGTCGCATCCCACCCACCATCGCCATCATTGCGATGAACGGTGTACCGCCCGACAGGGCAGGTGTGCTGGCCGATGCGCTGGCTGAAGAGGCAGGGCTTCGCGATGTTGCCATTGTGCAGGGAAATTTCTCCGACGGATATCAACTGGCGGGGAATTTTCAGGCGGTGTTTGAAGGCGGCGGCGTTCGCGTCAGCTACACATGGGTGCTAACCGGTAACACCGGCGGCGAGTTGCACAGGATCAACGGGCAGGAACTGGTGGCGGCACCCAATGCTGATCCCTGGGCCGGGGTGTCAGATATCATTCTCAAGCGCATGGGGTCAGTCACGGCAGAAAGCCTGTCCACACGGCTGGCACAACTTGGCTTCAAGGTCAGGCAGGCAGGCTTCATGCCGCCGACCCATACTTTTGCACAAGCTGGTCCGGGCGCTGAGAAGGAGTTTGATCTGGAGACCTATTACGGGTCCGGTTCTCCGCTTGCGACAGCGTCCATAACGCCGGACGAGCTGTACACGATGACGCCGGAAGAGTTGGACGAACGCCTGACCGTTGTGGCTCAAAAGCAGGCGCAGGAGCGATTGCGCGATGCCGGCGTAAATTCAATTGAAGAGCTGATGGGGGAAACCGATGAGGCAGCCGAGCAGGCCAGGCCAGCCGTGCCGGCAAGGAAATCTGCAAGGTCAGGGAAAGCGTCCAGGCTGGCGAGCCGGTCAACATCCGCACCTGATCGCGAGCAGCTCGCCACTGCGCGGCCCGCGCCGGATGCGAAGACCGATCTGGGCGACATGCAGTCTTTTGCGGACAGGTCAGGGCGTGGCGGTATCGACAAGGTGGCTCTTGTCGGGGTGACAGGATCGCCCGGGCGCGGCAATGACGAGCTGTACCTTGCCATGCGCAAGGTGCTGCGTGATGCAGGTTGGCCGGTGGTGAAAAAGCCTGGAAAGACAACTTTGTCGATTTCCGGACAGGTCGCACTTACGGCACCCAACTCAGGCATGCAACAGGTGAAGCTTGCCTGGGCCGTCACCCTGCCAACAGGCAAGGTGCTGGGGACCGTGCGGCAGGCCAACGACGTTCCTGCAGGTTCGCTCAACAAGGGCTGGGGCCTGACGGCTGGCTATGCGGCGGAAGCTGCTGCTGAGGGTATTTTCAACCTGGTTGAGCAAGTACGCGGCAAATAAACGGTATTTGTTGTCTAAAACTATCATCTACATGTGGAATTGCGGAAATCTGTGGTTGGCAGACCGCTATTCAAGGTTGTAAGAACCTTGTCATAAGGGCTGGATCAGCTGGAATTCCCGCGTGAACAAAGATCGGGAACCGGCGTCACAGGGCGAACGTCGTAATGAAACTCGTTTCGGGTAATTCCAACCGGCCACTGGCGGAAGCCATTGCCGCCTATCTCAACCTTCCTTTGACCAAGTGCTCCGTGCGGCGATTTGCCGACATGGAAGTGTTTGTCGAGATACAGGAAAATGTCCGAGGCGAGGATGTCTTTGTGGTGCAGTCCACATCGTTCCCGACCAACGACCACCTGATGGAACTTCTGATCATCACTGACGCCCTGCGCCGCGCATCGGCCAAACGGGTAACGGCGGTTGTGCCATATTTCGGCTATGCCAGGCAGGATCGGAAACCCGGCCCGCGGACGCCGATTTCGGCCAAGCTGGTTGCCAACATGATCGAGCGTGCCGGCGCAGACCGGGTGCTGACCATTGACCTGCACGCCGGTCAGATTCAGGGCTTTTTCGATATTCCAACTGACAACCTTTATGCAGCCCCTGTCATGGTGCGCGACATCAAGGACAACAAGGACAAGTTCGCCGGTACGGAAGTGTGTGTTGTGTCGCCGGACGTCGGTGGCGTGGTGCGTGCACGTGCACTGGCCAAGCGTATCGGAGCGCCGCTCGCCATCGTGGACAAGCGCCGCGAACGCGCAGGCGTTTCAGAAGTCATGAACATCATCGGCGAGGTGTCGGGCATGTCCTGTATCCTGGTCGATGACATCGTCGATTCAGGCGGCACACTGTGCAATGCCGCTGAAGCCCTGCTGGATGCGGGCGCATCGGATGTGTCGGCCTACATCACCCATGGTGTGTTGTCCGGGGGTGCTGTGGCACGCATTACCGCGTCCAAACTCAAGCAACTGGTGCTGACGGACAGTATCCAGGCAACGGAGGCGGTGCGTGTGTCGCGCAATATCCGTGTCATCACCATGGGAAGCCTGATTGGTGAGGCCATCAAGCGCACGGCGCTGGAAGAATCGGTTTCCAGCCTGTTTGACGACTAATCTCTGTGCTGCCAGTGTGGCTGAATGAGCAGCACCACCATCCATCGCGAAATCATTTCTGCCGGTGCACCATGGGCGCGGGTGATCTCGAAGGCGGAGCGGTTGCGCATTGTCGATACGCATGGGGCACAAGCTGTTGATTTTCTATGCTATTGCGCTGCCGACCCGGCAGAGCGTTATCATGCTCCCAATACCATCAAAAAGGCAGGCAGCGTCCTGCTGACAAGCGGTCACTCGCTGTATTCGGACAAGGCGCGTAAATTGTTCTCCATCGAGGAAGACAGTTTTGGCGGCCATGACACCATTGGCGGGTGTTGTTCGAAACCATCCAACGAGATGCTCTATGGCGTAGGTAATGAAGGCTGCCGGGAAAATTTTCTCATAGCGCTTGCCGCGCACGATCTGGGCTGGAAAGACATCGTGCCGAACGTCAACTGGTTCATGAACGTACCGGTGGATACAGCCGGCGGGGCACATGTGGCGCTGGGATCATCGCGGGCGGGGGATTTTGTAACGCTTCGTGCCGAGATGGATGTGCTGGCCGTAATTTCGAACTGCCCGCAAGTGCTGAACCCGTGCAACAACTTCAGTCCAACCGATATTGCAATTGAGGTCCTGGCGCCGGAGAACTGAAAATCCCCGGACACCTGTTCAGGCATCCGGGGCAGTTTCAGGGAGGTTTACTCACTCACGGTTGTTCAGGCGTTCAGATTTTCAGGACAAAACCATTGAATAATCGACTGACAGATCAATTAATTCCTGTCTGGTCTGTACATCCGATTGCAAAGTCCGGCGTATCCAGAGTTGCGCCCTGGCGGTCAACTGTCAGACGGTCGCCGGAGAATGAATAGGACGTTCCGACCATAATGGTGTGATCGTCCTGATCGGCCCCATCAAATGAGCAGTTTTCACGGAATGTGCCTCGGTAGCCGACATAAATCGGGGTGTCGCCGATGACCGGCATGCCGGCCAAGACGAAGTCATAGCGCGCCTTCACCGAAAACGCCTCCATGTCGCCAACAGGACCAACACCGATATAGTCCATGTTGATGTAGGTACCTTCCAGTTGAACGCGGCTGTCGCTGGTGGGGAAATAGCGCACGACGCCACGGGCAAAGAATCCATCATCAAGGCCGAAGAAATCATTGGCTGTTTCAACATAACCGCCCTGGCCGTATAGGGTGAAATTGTCGATGTAGATCTGGGCTTCACCGCCGATAAAGCGATAATCCTGACGGAACGTGCCACCAAGCAGAGCACTGGCATCGACCGAACCCATGCCACCGAACGCGCCAAACAGGCCGCGTGATGGATCGCGCCAACTACCATGAGTGGCAAACTGGTAGGAGAAACGCGGCCCGGCCACGTCTATGTCAAATGGGCCTTCAGTAGCGTTCGTATTATATTCGTACTTAACGTCTGACTGGATCGAGATGTTGTCGCCAAGTGGCAGGCTCAGCAGGCCCTCGCCGCCATTGGTAAACACGGTGTCGTCGTTGGTTCCATCGTCAATGAACTGAACACCAGCCCAGCTATCCACAACACCTGATACGATCAGACCCATTTCGCGCTCGTAGTCAGCGGCACTGGCCGGACCTGCGAAAGCGAATAGCGCCGCGGATGTCGCCAAAAGCATCTTTTTCATTGAAATGACCCCTACAGAATTACAACTGATCTTATATTAGGCAGATTCCAAGGTTGCCGCACAGGCACGTTCCTGCAGTCGGTACATTTTTTTGAAAAGTGTGACATTTGGGACACAGTGTGCTCACGGACAACTTTTTCAGACAATGTCTGACAAGGCCATGCATATTTAGCGGCGCGGTACATGTTGCGCACCGGCGCTGGTTTATGTATAAGCCCGCAATCCGTTGCCGGGCTCGTTCACCCCTGGAGGAGATCTCAGGCCGGATACTGGTTGGCGCACCAATGGTTGGTGCGCCGTGTTTTTTACCACTTGCACGACAGCAGGAGACAGACGATGGCACAGACCGTCACACTGAACGCTTCGGTGCGCGAACGGGCCGGCAAGGGGGCCGCCCGTGCAGTCCGCCGTGAAGGCCGCGTACCCGCCGTAATCTACGGCGACAAAAAGGATCCCCAGACGATTTCCATGGATTACCGTGAATTGATGAAACAGGTTCAGACAGGCCGGTTCCTGTCGACACTGATCGATATCGATGTTGACGGTACCAAGGTTCGCACCATCCCGCGTGATGTGCAGTTTGATCCGGTTCGCGACTTTGTCGTGCACGTTGACTTTCTGCGCCTTGGTAAAGGCGCGCGTATTGCCGTTGAAGTTGCAATCAACTTCCTTGGCGACGAAGACAGCCCAGGCCTCAAGCGTGGTGGCGTGTTGAACGTGGTTCGCCACACTGTTGAAATCATGTGCCCTGCTGATGCGATCCCCGAAAGCTTTGATATGGACATATCAGAGCTGGATATCGGCGACGGCCTGCATTCGACAGACCTGACATTGCCTGAAGGCATGACCTTTACCATTACCGATCGTGACTTCACTATTGCGACCATCTCTGCACCGTCCGGTGGTGCTGATGAAGATGAAGAAGATGCAGCAGTTGAAGGCGAAGAAGGTGCTGAAGGCGAAGAAGGTGAAGGCGGCGAAGACGCTGCCGGTGAGGGTGAAGGCGGCGAGGAGTAATCTCTTCACCGGGCCTTACCGGTTCAGTTCGGCTGATTGCGAAATGAGGCACACATGCTGATTATCGCGGGACTTGGAAATCCAGGCACCAAATATGCCGGACACCGGCACAATATTGGCTTCATGGCGGCGGACGAAATCGTCCGCCGCCATGGCTTTTCTGCATGGCGCAAGAAGTTCCGGTCAGAAATCTCTGAAGGACTGCTCGACGGCGAGACAGTGCTGGTCATGAAACCGCAAACCTACATGAACGAGTCCGGTCGTGCCGTTGGCGAGGCGATGCGGTTCTACAATCTCGGTCCTGAAGACATTGTCGTGCTTTATGACGAACTTGATCTGGTGGCCGGCAAGGTGCGGGTGAAAACCGGTGGTGGCGCGGGCGGCCACAATGGCATCCGTTCCATCGATGCCCATTGCGGCAAGGACTATCGCCGGGTGCGCCTGGGGATCGGCCATCCGGGATCAAAGGACCGGGTAACCGGACATGTCCTGGGTGATTTTGCGAAAGCCGATCGTGAATGGCTGGAGCCACTGTTAGACGAGGTTGCACGAAGTACCGGTTTGCTGGTGAAAGGCGACAATTCCGGGTTTATGAACAAGGTTGCGCTCGCCGTGCGCGCGGATGGAAAAGACAATCAGACGTCAAAGGTGTCATCGAAGGCGCCGGGTAACAAGCAAAGTCACATACATCAGGCGCGGACTGCGGCCCGCAAGCCTGCATTGTCAAAAACCGGCCCGATGGCGGACATGCTGAACAGGCTGCTGGGTAAGAAGGACAAGGATTAGATGGGTTTCAAGTGCGGTATCGTCGGGTTGCCAAACGTTGGCAAGTCGACCCTGTTCAATGCGCTGACGCAGACGGCGGCAGCACAAGCAGCCAATTATCCGTTCTGCACCATTGAACCGAATGTCGGAGATGTGGCGGTGCCGGATGAGCGTCTTGTGCAACTCGCCGCAATCGCAAAGTCTGCCCAGACCATCCCGACCCGGCTGACATTTGTCGATATTGCCGGCCTCGTCAAAGGTGCGTCAAAAGGTGAGGGTCTCGGCAATCAGTTCCTGGCCAATATCCGTGAGGTTGATGCGATTGCCCATGTGGTGCGCTGTTTTGAAGACGGCGACATCACTCACGTGGAAGGTCGCATTGACCCGATTGCCGACATAGAAACCATCGAAACCGAACTGATGCTGTCGGATATGGAGAGCCTGGAAAAGCGAATTGCAGGGGTTGAGAAAAAGGCAAAGTCCGGTGAGAAAGCCGCCAGGGCCGAGTATGATTTCATGATGCGGCCGCTTGAGCTGCTGCGGGAAGGCAAGCCGGCGCGTGAGCTTGAAATCGCCGATGATGAGCAAAAAGCATTCCGCATGCTGGGGCTGCTGACGTCCAAGCCGGTTTTGTATGTCTGCAATGTCGAGGAAGCAGCGGCAGATGAGGGCAACGGCTTTTCTGACAAGGTGAAAACCTTTGCAGCGGCACAAGGGGCGCAGGCGGTTGTTGTGTCTGCCAAGATCGAAAGCGAAATTGCCGTACTGGATGATGATGAACAGCGTGAATACCTCGATGCCATCGGATTGGCCGAGCCGGGCCTGAACCGGGTTATTCGTGCTGGCTATAAATTATTGAAATTGCTGACCTATTTCACGGTTGGCCCGAAAGAAGCGCGAGCCTGGACCGTAACCAACGGCACCAAGGCACCTGCCGCTGCAGGGGTTATTCACACCGATTTTGAAAAGGGCTTCATCCGTGCTGAAACCATCGCCTACGATGACTTCGTGACATTGTCAGGTGAGGCAGGCGCACGGGATGCCGGCAAGATGCGGCTGGAAGGCAAGGAATACATTGTCCTGGACGGCGATGTGCTGCATTTCCGTTTCAATAATTAGGGTATTTTGCACGGGCAGTTCATTTTTGCCTATGTGGTTTGAAGACAGCCAGCCCGCGTCCGCTAATGATAACAACGTTCACCGCTTTCGGTGACCTGCGGTTGACGTGGGTCTCAAACTCGAACCGAAGCATGTCTCCAAGTCGAGTATTGCGCAGCTGAGCTTCGCCGGCGGCTTCGCGCTGAATTTTCGCCAGCACCTTACTGCGAAGAGCATCTTCGGCCCGTTCCAGAGCTGTTCTCGACAACGAGTACTACAGTTCACCAATACTGCGGGCCGACAGCCTTTTCAGCCTGGCTGCCACATCAAGCGGATCAGTAAAGCCGGTGACGGTGAGCAGAACCGTGACATCACCGAAATAGCCGAAGTCGTCAGAATCGGAACGGCGCTGGCGCAATTCCATGGCTGTGATGGTTGCTTCGGCAACGCGCATGCCGGCAGCTTCCGCCTCATGGATGATATCGGTTTTCCGGCGTCGCAATGTGGTGATCAAACCGTCAAATGTCTGGTGGACGGAGCTGAATTCAAGGGACACCGTTATCTGGTCCGTCCTGAACTCTTCCTGCACGCTTGCTGCGGTGCGAATGGGTTGGTCCTGTACGAGGGCCTGCCACCGTTTGGTGGCCTGACTATCCAGGTTTTGCGCGCTGACAGTGATGGGCAGAGTGGCAGCACACGCAGCGCACAAGGCTATAATAGCAGTTCTCATATGTTACCCATTCAGGCATTCGAATTCTGGCACCCGCCTCATGACTGGTAGCGCAACTTATCCGAACATGTTGCGTATGCTCATGCGTAGTTGATCAGCAGCGAAATAGCGGGTTTGCAACAGTTCATGGAGATCCACAGTTGGCACAATAGTGTCTCGTATTCGGTGCTTTAGCTGCTGATTGTCGGCATAACGGCCCGTTTTTCCAATTGCTTGTTTCAATGCAGCTTCGTCAACTGATGCGTCAACAAGTTGAAACAGATCTCGCACGGTCTGGGCTGGTTGGCGAACGAACTGCTCACTTGGCAGTTCCGTGTAGGTCACACCCAGCGTGTTGAAGATCGTATGCCATTCGGCATACTCATATGCCAGGTATCTCAATTGACGCGTATATTCTCTGCGCAGTCGTGCGTCAGAAAAACTGGATGGGTCAACTCCTGTGTCTTGACTGCCCCAATTGTCCGTCAGGAGGGATACGGTATAGGAAACGGCTTGATCACTGAGGTCACGTCGAAACAGGAACACCAGGTCCGCGCCGTCAAACAGTTCCCGGGCGAGGCCGGCCCTGATTGCGCGCTTTACATGTGCATGCTGTATCTTGGCTGCAAACACGCCCTGAACAGTTCGCAACGGCATGATGGTGTGCAGGTATTCAGCACTGAGTTTTGACTTGCTCACAGGTATGCGTGAATTGCTGCGCATACGAAAGCGCCGCTCTGCCAGGGTACTGCAATACTCACTGACCTCGCCAAGTCCACTTGCACGAATGAATGCGCTCAGCGAACCGCTGGCAGTCCGCGGCGCAGTACAGATCAACAGTTTGCGCGTGGGTGCGGCCGGGTCTGATGTATCATGTTCCGCACCCATGCGAGCCATGCCTATGTTTTTTGAAAATACGCCCAACGCTTGCTCCTCATGCCAAGCATGCAGATTAGGTCATTGCCTCGGGAAAAGTCCATGCGAGAGGTGTTCTGATGTTGCTGCATGGGTTGCCTGCAATGAAGACTCTTGACCCCGCGAGCCAGAGGCCCGAAAACAACATGTATGTCTGGGGATTTACTGCACTATGAAGATTTCAAGGTTGGCGATACGCACACCACTGGCGCGTTCGCCCTGTCGGCTGACCTGATCCGCGAGTATGCGGGCGAATGGGATCCGCAACCGTTTCATCTTGATGAGGAGCTGGCCAGTGCCTCCGTGCTCGGTGGCTTGTGCGCATCGGGGTGGCAGGTGTGTTCGATCATGAACCGGCTGATGGTGCTGGGCTATGCCAATCAGGCCGCCGGTATGGGTTCCTTCGGGATAGAGCAGGTGAAGTGGATGAAGCCGGTCTATGCTGGCGATGTGCTGTCGCTGCGCTACACGGTGCTGGAAAAAAGGGTGTCATCAAAACGCCCCGAAATGGGCATTGTGCGCATGCGTTGGGAAGCCCTGGACCAGACCGGTGAACTAAAAACTGAAATGACAGGCGCCAACCTGTTTCGCGTCCGCGCAGCAGGTGAGGCTTAATTGATGAGTGGATACACCGCGATCTGGCTGGAAGATTTCGAGGCAGGCCAGCACGCAATATACGGCGACTATCACTTCACCCGCGAAGCCGTGGTTGATTACGCACAGAAATATGACCCGCAGGCTTTTCACCTGGATGACGAGGCAGCAGCCAGGACATATTTCGGCAAGCTGGCTGCTTCCGGATGGCATACGGCGTCTGCCTGCATGAAGCTTCTTGCGCAGTATCATTTTTCGTTGCGTGATGCTGCAGCTGCGCGCGGTGATCCCCTACCGGCACTCGGCCCGTCACCGGGATTTGAGAACCTGCAATGGAACAGACCGGTCTATCCGGGCGATACGGTAACCTATGGCGGTACCATCACAGGTGCGCGCAAGATGAAATCGAGACCCGGGTGGGGCCTTGTCACACTCACGCCACGCGGCCACAACCAACATGGTGACAAGGTGTTTTCATATGATTCAACGGTAATGTTTGCATGCCGCGGCAATACCGGGACATGAAGGGATATGTCAGATGAGCAAGGGTATCACACTGGTAACGGGTGCAGGATCGGGTATTGGCCGGGCATGTGCCATTGCCTTGGCAGCGGACGGATGGACAGTGGTGCTGACAGGCAGGCGTGAAAACGCCTTGCAGGAGACCATCACCGAGGCCGGCGGTTTGGGTTCGCAAATGCAGGCCATTGCGTGTGATGTCACGGATCCTGATTCAGTTGACGCGTTGTATGCAGGCATCGAGAAGGCCCACGGCCGGATTGATGTCGTGTTCAACAATGCCGGCATCAATGTGCCGCCGCTCAACCTTGCTGACCTGTCCTATGATCAGTGGCGGCAGGTCATCGGCGTCAATCTTGACGGTGCCTTCCTGATTGCCAAAGGTGCCTTCACCATGATGCGCGACCAGAGCCCGCAGGGCGGGCGCATCATCAACAATGGTTCGATTTCAGCGCATGTGCCGAGACCGGGATCAGCGCCCTATACAGCCTCCAAGCACGCCATCACCGGGCTGACGCGATGCATCTCGCTGGACGGCAGAGAGTTCAATATCGCATGCTCGCAGATTGATATCGGCAATGCGGCTTCCGCGATGACCGACGCCATGAAAAAGGGCGTGCCGCAGGCAGACGGCAGCATGAAGCCTGAACCGGTGATGGATGTGTCCAACGTTGCCTCTTCGGTGGTCTATATGGCCGGACTGAAGCTGGAAGCGAATGTGCAGTTCATGACGGTGATGGCGACCAACATGCCGTTCATCGGACGCGGGTGATCAGGCCTGCTTGCCGTAACTTTTGAACCTGGCGATCACGCGGTCCATTTCGGCATCGTCGAGAACATGGCCGCCACCCAGGCTGAGCACATCGATGTACTGCCGGGCAAGCGTTTCGACCTCGCCGGCCAGTTCCAGTGCCTTGCCCAGATTGCCGGCAAAGGCGATCTGGCCGTGATTGGCCAGGAGGCAGGCCTTGTAGCCGCCTGACAACGCGGCCACGGCACTTGCCGCCAGCTCATCGGTACCGAAGGTTGCGTACTCAGCCAGCGGTATCTTTTTGCCGCCGGCAACTGCCACCATGTAGTGAAATGCCGGGATGTCCCTGCGTGCGCATGCAAGTGCGGTGGCAGCCATTGAATGGCAGTGCACGATAGCTTCAGCGTCGGCAAAGGCGTTGTAGATAGCCAGATGGAACGGAGCCTCGGATGATGGTTTTCTCTGATCTTCGGCAATGACGCCATCCACCGACATCTTCACCATGTCGGCCGGCTGGTAGTCGGCGTAGGGCAGGCCGGTCGGGGTGACCAGAATACTGCCTCCGATACGCACGGATACATTGCCGGAGCGTTGTGGCGACAGGCCCTTGGCGCTCATTGCCTGGGCGGTTTCAACCACCTTGCGGCGAAGGGATGCTTCATCACTCATGTCTTGCGCTCCGGATACAACGATAACAGGCCTTGCGCGGATGCCTCGCAGACACCGCGTTCGGTAACCAGGCCGGTGACAAGGCGGGCAGGCGTGACATCAAAGGCCGGATTGCCGGCGCCTGATCCGGGTGCAGACACCTGGACCTTGACGATGGACCCATCTGCTGCCCGCCCGCTCAAATGAGTTACCTCGTCGCCATCGCGTTCCTCAATGGGAATATCGGACACACCGTCAGCCACGGACCAGTCGATGGTTGAGTGCGGCAGGGCGACATAGAACGGAATGTCATTGTCCTTTGCTGCCAGGGCCTTCAGATAGGTGCCGATCTTGTTGCAGACATCGCCATTGGCAGCCGTTCGATCAGTGCCGGTGATGACCAGGTCCACCTGGCCATTCTGCATCAGGTGTCCGCCGGCATTGTCGACCACGATGGTGTGCGGCACGCCATGACTGCCAAGCTCCCATGCGGTCAAGGCTGCGCCCTGGTTGCGCGGCCGGGTCTCATCTGCCCATACATGCACCGGAATGCCCTTGTCGTGCGCCATGTAGATTGGCGAAAGCGCTGTGCCCCAGTCGACGGTTGCAAGCCACCCGGCATTGCAATGGGTCAGGATATTGATGATCTCGCCTGGCTTTTCAGCAGCGATGTCTTCGATCAGCTTGAGCCCGTTGCGGCCGATGGAGGCGTTGGTTTCAACATCGGCGTCACAAATATCCGCGGCCCTTTTGTAAGCGGCAACAAGCCGGTCGTCACGTGCCAGATTGCGCACCGTGGCCAGCATTTCATCCAGCGCCCACATCAGGTTGATGGCAGTGGGGCGGGTGCGGCGTAGTCTTGCGTCTGCCGCTTCCAGCGCTTCATCGGACGGGTCCTGGCGCAGTGCCAGACAGATACCATAGGCGGCTGTCGCGCCGATCAGCGGGGCACCGCGCACCTGCATGACCTCGATGGCGCGGGCTGCGTCTTCAAGGGTCTGCAAAGTCACGATCTCGAATTCATGCGGCAACCGGGTCTGATCGATGATGTCGACCCGCCAGCCATCATGATTGAGCCAGATCGAGCGATAGGGTTTGCCTGCAACTTTCATGAGGTTACTTTCAGCTGCCTTCCAGACCAAGACGCAGACCAAGGCCTGCCAGAATTGAACCACCGATCCAGCGGGCTATGCGCTGGCCGCGCAGGCTCTGCTTGATCCGGCCTACAATGTGATGGGCAAGCGCCACAGCCACAAGGTCAGCGGACGAGAAAACCACGTTGACGATGGTGCCCAGGATCAGAAACTGCAGCCATGCCGGTAGTCCGGCTGCGGGATCAACGAACTGCGGCAGGAACGCGATAAAGAAAATCGCGGTTTTGGGGTTCAGGACTTCCACCAGCATGCTCTGTGTGAAGGTCCGGCGCGGGTTCGGTGCTGCCGGCTGGGAACGGTCTGCTTCGACGCGCTGGGTAATCATCTGGAAACCCAGCCACACCAGATAGGCAGCGCCTGCGAGCTTGATGATCATGTAGGCGGTGGGAACCTCAGACAGAAGAAATCCGAGACCAAGCGCAGCGGCGATCACGTGCACATAACCGCCCAGATGAATACCAAACGCTGCCATCAGTCCGCCTTTGCGGCCCCGCGCGATGGTCTGCGCGGTGGCGTAGAGCAGAGCCGGGCCGGGCATGTAGGCGAAAATCATGGTGGCAACAAAAAAAGCAGCGAGGGTGTCGAGATCAGCCATATCTAATCCCCTTCATAGTCTACGAGGCGATGTACCTTGATGTCCTTGTCGATGAGCTTTTGCGCGCCACCAAGGTCGGGCAGATTGACAACGAATGCGGCGGCGACAACGTCGCCACCAGACCCCTGGATCAGGTCAATCGCGGCTTCCGCGGTGCCGCCGGTTGCGATCAGATCATCGATCAGCAGGATCTTGTCACCCGCCGAAATGGCATCTGCGTGGATTTCGATTGTGTCGACGCCGTATTCCAGCTGGTAATCCCTTCCAATGACCTTGCCCGGCAGTTTGCCCTTTTTGCGGATCGGCAGGAAGCCGAGACCAAGCTCGTGGGCGATGGCACCACCCAGAATGAATCCGCGCGCCTCGATGCCAACCACATAGTCCACGCCGGCAGACAGGAACGGCCACATCAACTCATCGACAGCGGCGCGAAAGGCATGCTTGTTGGCCAGCAGGGTAGTGATGTCGCGAAACTGGACACCCGGTTTGGGGTAGTCGGGAATGGTGCGGATATGGCGGCGAATGTCAAAGCCGTTGCGGAGGTCCATCAGGCAGATCCTTGTTGCTTCAAATTAAATTAGCTAGCGGGCTTTATCGACGAATTCATCAAAGTGAGCAACAGCGGCGCGCTTGTCGGCTTCGTTCATGAACGAGCCGATAAAGCTGTTGCGTCCCAACTGCACGATCTCCGAGCGGGTCAGGTTCAATGCTTCGGCAATAGCCAGGTAGTTGTCGTTTACATAGCCACCGAAATAGGACGGATCATCTGAATTGACGGTGGCGCAGATACCGGCATTCAGCATGTGCCGGAGAGGATGGTTTTCAAGATCAGGCACGACCTGCAGCCGCTTGTTGGACAACGGACAGACGGTCATGGCCATGCCGCTGTCGGCTATGCGTTTGACCAGCGAGGGATCTTCCAGCGCCCGGTTGCCGTGATCGATACGTTCTATGTTCAGGTCATCCAGCGCTTCGGTAACATAAGCTGGTGGCCCTTCCTCACCTGCATGGGCGACCGGCGTGAAACCCTGCTCGCGGGCTTCGGCAAAGACGCGTTTGAATTTTGACGGCGGATGGCCGTTTTCGGAACTGTCGAGACCGACGCCGTGGATATGGCTCTTGCAGGCGCAGGCCTGTTCAAGAGTGTCGAATGCCTCGTCTTCACTGAGGTGGCGCAGGAAGCACATGATAAGTTTCGAGGTAATGCCGAAATCCCGCCTGGCCTTGTCAAACGCATCGGTAAGACCGGAGAGCACCGTGTCGAAGCTGACACCGCGGGCAGTGTGACCTTGTGGATCGAAAAACACTTCGACGTGGGTGACGTTCTGGGCCGCCATTTTTTCCAGGTAGGCCCAGGCAAGGTCGAAGAAATCCTCCCGCTTCAACAGCACCGACATGCCCAGATAATAGACATCGAGAAAGTCCTGAAGACAGTTGAATTCATAGGCCTGGCGGATATCTTCCACGGTCGCATAGGGCAGGGTCACATTGTTACGCCTGGCCAGGCTCATCATGAGGTCTGGTTCGAGTGTACCTTCTATATGCAGATGCAATTCTGCCTTGGGCATCTCGGTGATAAAGCGGGAAAGGTTCATTTTAGTCCAGGTTCCGGAGATGTCCACGCTATCGGTTCAGCACCCGTCCCGCAACCGCATCAAGTTTCGCCAGCAGGTCCGCATCGCGCTTTTCAGGCGCCGTCATGATGGCAAACTCCAGTGCGGTGTCTGAATGCAGCGGGCAGGACTGATGTTCGACGGGCAGGTCGTTGGCAAGCCGTGTGACCAGCTTGATGGCGTTGGAGACGTTGGCGCGCATGACTTCGAGGATGGAGGTAATGTCCACCGCGCCGTGATCAGGATGCCAGGAATCGAAATCGGTTACCATGGCGGCTGTGGCGTAACAGATTTCGGCCTCGCGGGCCAGTTTGGCTTCCGGCATGTTGGTCATGCCAATGACATCGCAACCCCACTGCCGGTAGAGCTTGCTTTCAGCAACGCTGGAGAACTGCGGGCCTTCCATGCACAGATAGGTGCCGCCGCGGGCATGCGGTATGCCTTCTGCGGAGGCCGCAGCCTCCAGGGCATCGGCGAGCACCGGCGAGATTGGGTCTGCGACGGACACATGCGCGACACAGCCTTCGCCAAAGAAACTCTTTTCGCGGGCGAAAGTACGGTCAATAAACTGATCGATGATCACAAAAGTGCCGGGCGGCAATTCTTCCCTGAAAGAGCCGCACGCGGATACTGATACAAGATCCGTCACGCCTGCGCGCTTCAGTACATCAATATTGGCGCGGTAGTTGATGCCGCCGGGAGGTATTCTGTGGCCACGACCGTGACGAGGCAGAAACACCACCGGAAGGCCTCCGATTTCACCGCGGCGAACTTCATCTGACGGTTCACCCCACGGGCTTTCGATCCTTTCCCAGCGGGCATCGTCCATCTCGATGTCGTAGACGCCTGATCCACCGACAATACCGAGAACTGAATTGGTCATTAATTGGTGCTCCGGATTGAAAAAGCCCGGACGTTTCCATCCGGGCTTGTTGTGTAGAAAACTTTCAAGTCACCATCAGACTTAATGTGGTTCGCGGCCCCAGACGCGTTTCTTGGTCAGGAACAACAACAGGGACAGAATGGCCAGATACAAGACAACCTGTAAGCCCATCGACTTGCGCTGTTCCATTTTCGGTTCACCGGCCCAGGTCAGGAAAGCGGCTACATCCGTTGACATCTGCTCAACGCTCGCCTTGGTGCCGTCGGCATACTCAACTGCATCTTCCGACAGCGGCGGTGCCATCGATATCCATGGCCCTGCCGAGAAGTATGGGTTGTAGGACTTGCCTTCCGGCGCATCCTTGGCCGCTTCTGCCGACGGCTCTTCATATCCCATCAGTACCGAGCGAACATATTCCGGTCCGCCATTACCCTTCACCAGCTTGATGAACGGCGACACATACCACGGGAAATGGAAGCCTTCGCGCTTCTTGGTGATCAGCGACAGGTCGACCGGATAGGCTCCGCCATTGGCAGACATTGCAGCTTCCCGGTTGGGGAACGGGCTGGCAAATTTGTCAGACGGCAGACCCGGGCGTTCAAACATTTCACCTTCGCCATTGGGGCCATCCATTACGCTGGCTTCGGCAGCAACAGCTTTCACCTCGGCTTCAGACAGTTCCGGTCCGCCTGGTTGTGCAAGGTTACGATAGGACATCTGGTTCAGCGAGTGACACGCGGCGCAGACTTCCTTGTAAACCAGATAACCGCGCTGCAACTGCGCCCGGTCGAAATGGCCGAACACGCCCTCGAATGAGAAGTCGATATCTTCCGCATTGTGTTGCTTGCCCGCTGCAATGGCAGCCGTTCCACCCAGAACCAAAGAGGTTCCGAGAGCGATGGCAGCAAGGAGTGTTTTTGTCGTCTTCATAGAATTATCTCCTGAATGCTGCTGTTACTCAGCCGGTTGGGCTGCGGGCTGCTTGTCGGCGTTCTTCGCCAAAACCGCATCCGATATGGAAGAAGGTAGCGGTTTGGGCGTTTCGAGCAGTCCGACAAGCGGCAGCAGAATGAGGAAGTGGGCGAAGTAGTAGACTGTCGCGATCTGGCCAACGGTGATCCACCAGCCTTCCGGCGGATTGGCACCCACGACACCCAGGATGAAGAAGTCGATCATCAACAGCCAGAACAACTGCTTGAAAATCGGCCGATAGGCGGCAGAACGTACCTTTGACGTATCGAGCCAGGGCAGGATGAACCACACCAGGATCGAGCCAAACATGGCAACCACACCCAGCAACTTGTCCGGAACCGCCCGCAGGATCGCGTAGAACGGCAGATAATACCATTCGGGAACGATGTGCTCCGGCGTAACCAGCGGATTTGCTTCTTCATAGTTGATCGAGTGGCCGAGATAATCCGGCGCGAAGAACACAAATGCCGTGAACACGATGAAGAACACCGAGAGGGCAAAAGCGTCTTTGACCGTCGCAAACGGGGTAAAGGCAAGAGTGTCCTGACCGGATTTCACTTCAACACCGGTCGGGTTGCCCTGGCCGGTGACGTGCAGGGCCCATACGTGCAGGATGACGACACCTACCAGAACGAACGGCAGCAGGTAGTGCAGCGAGAAGAAGCGCTGCAAAGTCGCGTTGTCTACCGAGAAACCGCCCCACAGCCAGGTGACGATAGCCTCACCGAAGAACGGTACGGCGGAGAACAGGTTGGTGATGACCTTGGCACCCCAGAAGCTCATCTGGCCCCACGGCAGCACATATCCCATGAAGCCGGTTGCCATCATGACAAGGAAAATAGCAACACCGAGCATCCATAAAATTTCGCGCGGCGCCTTGTAGGAGCCGTAGTACATGCCACGCGCGATATGGATATAAACCGCGATAAAGAAGAATGATGCGCCAACGGCATGCCATTTCTGCAGGACATTGCCGAAGTTCACGTTACGGCGAATGTGTTCGACAGAATCGAAGGCCATGTCAACGTGCGGCGTGTAGTGCATGACGAGCACGATGCCGGTGATGATCTGTGAGACCATCATGATCATCAGGATTCCGCCGAACGTGTACCAGTAGTTCAGATTGCGCGGCACCGGATAGCTGACAAAGCTGTCATACATAAGCCGGGGCAATGGCAACCGGTCGTCGACCCATTTCATGACTGGGTTGGTCGGATTGTAGGTGGAATGTCCGCTCATGATATGTTCCCTCAGCCGATCTGGATCTTCGCGTCGCTCAAGTACTTGTACTCAGGCACGGGAAGGTTTTCTGGAGCGGGGCCTTTGCGGATGCGGCCTGCGGTGTCGTAATGCGAGCCATGACACGGACAGAACCAGCCGTCATATTCGCCTTCATTTCCGATCGGTACGCAACCAAGGTGAGTACAAACGCCCATCTGGACCAGATACTGTTCCTTGCCGTCAACGACACGGTTTACGTCGGTTGCCTCGCTGCCGTCCGCTACATTTGCGTTGCGCGCGATGGGATCCGGCAGGTCTGCAATGTTGACCGCCTTGGCTTCCTCGATCTCCTTGGCGGTACGATGCCGGATGATCACCGGATTGCCGCGCCATTTCACGGTGATGGACTGGCCCACCTCTATCGGAGACAGATCAACCTCAATGGACGCCAGCGCCAGCACGGAGGCTGACGGGTTCATCTGATCGATCAGTGGAATGGCCAGGGCGGCTGCGCCGACGGCGCCAACCGCGCCGGTGGCTATATAAAGAAAATCTCGACGGTCTTCGTCTGGTGCTTCAGCAGTTGACACGGGCTAACCCCTCGCTCGGCTTACCTGTTTAAATTCCCCATCCGTTCGCAATCGCCACAATTATGCCACGGCGCTGAACAGATTGGACCGGGTTGTGGCATTCGTGCGGTTGAAAGTCCAGATATGAAGTGTCGCACGTCCACTGTTTTCGATTTCGATTAAATCATGGTTTCAGGAGGTGGGGAACGACAAAGTTCGGGCATGTTGATAGAGCGTGAAATCAAGCCAGTGACTTTGGAGTTTTGCAGGCATGCAGGCACCTGCACGCTCGCAGTTCTCGCTGCGATGCGCGTTGCCGATGAACGCGAGGGTATGGATCGGTTTACAGGCGTCGGTGGGAGCCGTCAGACGCCGTTTTCGCCGACAAGCGGATTCGAGTTCCTGCGCGAGTCTGTCGGTTTGGTCTTATGTGCATAAACGTTGATGTTGGTGCCTGGGACATATTTCTCAAGTTTGAACCTTCCCGTGAGCTCGAACGAGCCATCGTACATGCGTTTGTCGACTGGTGATGTATACCGGTATTGGATTGTCGCGCGCTTATGTACATCGTGCTCAGAGTAGTCATGTTTGGCAGCGACAAGCGGGGCAATCTCACAATCCATGTAGGCCATTTTGTTTGTCCTGCTGTCGATGATTTTTCGGCGGCGTTTCTTAATGTAGCAATCAATCGTTACTTTGGTGATTGATGCATCGACCGTCTTGTAGTTCGTTTTCAGATCATTCGCGTCATGAAGCATGTGACCAAAAAGCACCACAACAATACCACCAATTACTGTTGCCTTGATTTTCAGATTCCCGAACACAATATCACCCCTCCTATTTCGTCTCGACACGGAATAGAATGAGATCCATAGGTGATTTATCGCTTAAAAAGTTGATTAAAATTCACGGCAATCGGGGGGTTGTTCAATACCTGCCTGACCTCGCGGTCGGACCGACTCCGGCTACGGCCTACTTCATCAGTTCAATTTCCACGAAAGCACATTCGAAGTCATTTCCATTGATAACATCATGCTCGACGCCGGCTTCGCGAAAATACGGAATACCGGTTTTCATTTCGCCGACTGTCCGCTTGCCGCCTTCTGTCTCGATTTCCAGAGTGCCGTCAAACAGCGGTACGACGACATAGTCATACTCGTGACGGTGCCAGCCGGTATTGTCGCCGCGGTTTTTAAACCGCCATTCGGTAACCCGTGCGCGGTCATTGTTTATGAACTCGGTTGGTATGGCGGTGCCTTTGGAAGTGTCGTTGCACATGATAAATGTCTCCTTCACAGTTTCGACTATTGTAGAAGAGTTGAGACAGGCGCGCTGTCCCAGTTGGCGCGAATTGATGATTCCAGACTGGCGAATTTCCTGAGGTCGCACGCATGATCGAAATTGCACTCTATCAACCGGACATCGCCCAGAACGCGGCGACAAGTGTGCGGCTGGCAGCCTGCCTCGGGCTGACCATCCACATCATTGAACCTGCCGGTTTCGTCTGGAACGCCCGTGATTTCCGGCGTGCGGGCATGGATTACATCGATCAGGCCAACATTGTGCGTCAGCCGGACTGGGAGACATTCCTGGCAACAATGTCGGAAAGGCGCATTGTCCTTGCGACCACACAGGCGGCGACGGCGTATACCGGGTTCGGTTTTCAGGCCGACGACATACTGCTTGTGGGCAGGGAGAGCGCAGGTGTCCCGGATCACGTTCGAGACAGTGTCGCCCACCACATATCGATACCCATGCAACCGGGAACGCGGTCGCTCAATGTGGCCGTGGCCACGGCGATGATTGCCGGAGAGGCTATGCGTCAGACCGTATGGCTGGCGGGTTGAACATCAGCTATGCTTTTGCCGCCCTTCCCAAATCCCTCAATGCCGGATTATTGTCGCGCCCATGACTGACACATCGACAGATATTCACACACGCCTGGAACCCAGCAAGGCTACGGCACGGCAGTGGTTTGAGAGCTTGCGCGACCAGATTTGCGCCAGCCTGGAAAAAATTGAAGATGAACTTTCTTCAGGCCCGATGGCCGGTGAACCGGCCGGGCGCTTTGAGCGCACACCGTGGAGCCGCGAAAATGACGGCGGCGGCGGTGTGATGTCGATCATGAAAGGCCGCGTGTTCGAAAAGGTCGGCGTGCACTGTTCAACCGTGCATGGCGAGTTTTCTGAAGAGTTTCGCAAGCAGATGCCCGGCGCTGACAAGGACCCCCGGTTTTGGGCATCCGGTATTTCGCTGATCGCGCATCCCTGGAACCCGCATGTGCCAACCGCCCACATGAACACCCGGTTCGTGGTGACGACGAAATCCTGGTTTGGCGGTGGCGGAGACCTGACCCCGGTGCTGGTGCGCAGGCGTACCCAGGAAGACCGGGATTCAGTCGCCTTCCATGCTGCATTTGAAGGGGCCTGCAACGCACACGACGTGGCTGACTACAAACGCTACAAGGAATGGTGCGACGAGTATTTCTGGCTCAAGCACCGCAATGAACCGCGCGGCATCGGCGGCATCTTCTTTGACTATCTCGACAGTGGTGACTGGGATGCGGATCTTGCGTTTACCAAGGATGTCGGTCGTGCCTTCGAGACGGCCTATTGCGACATCGTGCGGGCCAATGTGGATACGCCGTGGACAGATGAAGACCGGGAAGAACAGATGGTGCGGCGCGGGCGCTATGTCGAGTTCAACCTGTTATATGACCGAGGTACGCTGTTTGGATTGAAAACCGGCGGCAACGTCAATTCAATCCTGTCTTCCATGCCACCGTCCGTGAAATGGCCCTGAACGAACATACCCAGTCCGGTATTGCAGCATCAGTTGCCAGGCGTAATGTCATTGGCGCCATCGCACTGGTGTTCGGTGCTGATGTCGCCATGGGACTGACCTATCCGCTGCTCAACCTGCTGCTGGAGGCGCGCGGCGTTGATGAGCGCATTATCGGACTGAATGCGGCAATGTCACCGCTCGGCATCATTGTGATGGGGCTTATCCTGCCGCGGCTTGTGGCCACTAGATCCAGTGCACCGATTGCGTGGATCGCCATGGCAGGTCTGGCAGCCACGATACTGGCGATGGGACTGTTCACCAACCTGACTGCCTGGTTCATTGTCCGGTTTTTGCTGGGGGCCGCAGCCGGTGCCCTGTTTTCACTGTCCGAAGCCTGGCTGATGCATTTTACAGAAGACGAGAACAGAGGGCGTACGACGGCCATCTATACCACCGTCATGGCGACTGGATTTGGCGCCGGTACCGCAATTCTCCCGTTTGCGGGGACTGAAGGCATACTGCCGTTTCTGATTGGTGCAGGGTTTATTGTTGTGGGTTCGCTGCCGCTTCTGTTCATCCGGTTGGACGGGTCCGAGTTCAAGACAGACGAAAGTGGTGACAAGACCGGCATGACGGTGTTTGCCTGCGCGGCACCCCTGCTGTTGCTTGGTGTGCTGACCATGACGTTGTTTGATTCGGTCATGTTGTCGTTTTTTCCGATCTACGCTGTCCGCGTCTCTCTGGACCTGTCGTCTGCGGCGTGGCTGCTGGGGGCAGCCGTGGCCGGTGCGGCATTGTTCCAGTTGCCGATTGGATGGCTGGCCGACCGCTGGTCGCGGCGCGGGGTGATCTGGATTGCCACGCTCGGGACCTGCTCGCTGGCACTGTTGATGCCTGTCGTCATCAAGACCTGGCTGGCCTGGCCATTGGCCGTGGCACTGGGCAGTTGCGCCTATGCTCTGTATTCGCTGGCTCTGGTCGCCATGGGAGATCGGTTCAAGGGGCCCATGCTGGTTGCGGGTTCCGCTGCCGTAGCTGCCATGTGGGGGATAGGCGGGATAATCGGGCCGCCGGTAACCGGCTGGGTGTTCAAGGTGGCAGGTCATGAAACGCTGCCTTATGTTCTGGCGGCACCCTACATTCTGTTTGCATTTTGCCTGATCGTGTCAGGCGGGCATCTGGTGCGGCAGAGTTGGAGAAAACAGCCCTGACCCTCGGGCATGTCAGTATTGACCGGGCGGTGGCTTGACCCGATTGGCGGCCTCGTGTCCAGTCATGAACCATGACAGTAATTGCAGACATTCCCCCGACTGTCCGGCGACGTAATCTGCTTGCAGCCTGCGCTGCGATCATCGTCTTCGGCTTTGCCATGGGGCTGACCTATCCGTTGTTGTCGCTGTTGCTTGAGCGTCGCGGTGTGTCGGAAACCGTTATCGGCATGAACGCGGCCATGTCGCCGCTCGGCATTCTGGTTTTTTCCGTTTTCATTCCGGTGCTGGCGCGGCGCTTCGGTGCGCGAACCGTGACGATGTTGGCGGCGTTTTCAGCCGCACTCCTGTTGCTCGGCTACAAGCTGTTCCCGTCGCTTGAAGCCTGGTTCGTGCTGCGCCTGATGCACGGCATGATGGTGTCGACGCTGTTCGTGCTATCGGAGAGCTGGGTGGTGAAATATGCCGATCCGGGTTCGCGCGGCAAGGTGGTGGCAATTTACGGTGCGGCACTGGCAGCCAGTTTCGGAGGAGGGCCGTTGCTGATCTCTCTGATCGGGATTGATGGCTGGTTGCCGTTTGTCATTGGGGCGGCAGTCCTGGCTGTCGCGACCGTTCCCATCGCAATGATCCAGGAAGAACGCCTTGAGGCGGAAGCCCACGCCGGCTGGGGCGACATACTGGCATTCATACCGAAGGCCCCGATTTTGCTTGCTGCAGTGTTTATTTTTGCGGTGTTTGATGCGGCGACCCTGAGCCTTATCCCGGTTTACGGGGTCAGGCTGGGATACGATCTGGCTGCGTCGTCCAACATGCTGACTGTGCTGATTGTCGGTAACGTGATCCTGCTGCTGCCGATCGGCTGGCTGATTGACCACAAGGACCGGCGCGCCGTGCTGGCGGGGCTGGGCGCGCTTACGGTGGCCTTGCTGTTGGTACTTCCGCTGGTGGCGGGCACCTGGGTGCAATGGCCGGTGCTGTTCATCGTTGGCGCCAGTGGCTATGGCATCTATACCTGTGCGCTGGCCATACTGGGAGATCGCTACACCGGTCACCAGCTGATCGCGGGATCTTCATCATTCGCGACCATGTGGGGCTCGGGCGCATTGGCAGGTTCGCTGATTGCCGGCGGTGCCATGCAGGCAATGGGGCCGCATGGTCTTCCGCTGTCGCTTGCAGTGTGCTTCGGTATTTTCCTGTTGGGAATGTGGCTGCGCCGGGCGCAGCAGCAAGCGTAGCAAAGGGTAAAAAGAAAAATGACAATGAACAAGACCGTACGACTGGCCCGCCGACCGCATGGGGAGGTACAGCGCGAGGATTTCACAATTGCCGAGGAAGCATTGAGTGATCCTGCCGAGGGTCAGTTTCGGGTCAGATCGGCTTACGTTTCGCTTGACCCTGCCATGCGTGGCTGGATGAATGATGGCAAATCCTATGTGCCGCCGGTCGGCATCGGCGATGTCATGCGCGGCTTCGTGTCCGGTACCGTTGATGCGTCACGCCATCCGAAATTCAAGGAAGGCGACACGGTTTCCGGTCTGCTCGGGGTTCAGTCTCACGCTATTACCGACGGGCAGGGCATTGCCAAGGCAGATACGTCGCTGGCGCCGTTGCAAACCTGGGTAGGTGGCCTCGGCATGCCAGGGCTTACCGCCTATTGCGGGCTGACCTATGTCGGGGAACCAAAGGAAGGCGAAACTGTCGTGGTGTCGGCGGCCTCCGGCGCGGTCGGCCAGGTCGTCGGCCAGATTGCCAACATTTACGGCTGCCGGACGGTTGGTATTGCCGGTGGTCCGGACAAGTGCGCCGCACTGACCGATGAGTTTGGTTTTGATGCAGCCGTTGACTACAAGAAGGGCTGGCTGGCTGATGACCTCAAAGCCGCCTGTCCCGATGGCATTGACGTGAACTTTGAAAATGTCGGCGGTGACATTCTGGACGCAATCCTGCCGCTGATGAATTTCAAGGGCCGTATCGCCATTTGCGGCCTGATCTCGGCATACAATGCCACCGCACCGGTACCGGGGCCGTATAACTTCCGCTCCATACTGGTGAACCGGTTGCGGGTGCAGGGGCTTATTGTTTTTGACTTCATCGACAAATATCCCGAAGCCTACAAACAGCTTGGCACCTGGTACAAGGAAGGCAAGCTGAAGTTCAAGGAGGACGTGCGTGAAGGTGGTCTTGACGCCTTTCCGGATGTGCTGAAGCTGCTTTACACAGGTGGAAATTTCGGCAAGCTGATCCTCGAGGTCTGAGACGACCGGCAAGAATCAAGCGGCAGTGATCCAGCTGAGCAGTGTAACCGGGGAGGCGACATTGGAATACGATCCGGGGCGGGAGACCTGCCCGCTACCCTATTCGCCATTCAAGAGCTGTACTGTGCCCCGGCCAATCGGATGGTTGTCGACAATCAGCAAAGATGGCGTGGCGAACCTTGCGCCTTACAGCCAGTGGCAGAACCTGACATTCGATCCGCCCATGGTCATGTTTGCGGCAAACCGGTATCCCGATGGCCGGGTCAAGGACACGGTGGTGAACGCACAGGCGACAGGCTGGTTTGTCTGGAACATGGCGACCTGGGACCTGCGTGAAGCCGTCAACATATCCGCCATGGCGCTTGCCGCAGACGAAGATGAATTCGCTCATGCAGGTGTAACAAAGGCGCAGAGCGTTCATTGTGCCGCGCCTCGTGTCGCTGAAGCGCCTGCTCATTATGAATGCCGGTACCTGTCCACCCATACGCTGGAAGGCAATTCACCGGTCGGCACGGTGGATGTGGTGTTTGCCAGAGTTGAACGCATTCATGTGGCGGATGACTACGTGGATGCTGCCGGAAAGCTTGATATTGCAAAGCTGCAGCCGATCGCGCGCATGGGCTACTATGACTACACCGTGGTGCGCGACGTGTTCGAGATGCAGATACCGGGTGCGGGCGATGAGGCGGCTGCCGGGCTTGAGGGCAAGGTTACGCAATGAAGGCGGGGGCCGGTCCTTCGCATCTGTCGGCACACCTGTTTGTCATGCTTGTGCGTATCTGGTGCTACATGGCCTATCCGCGCCAGATGTTGAATTTCCGGCGAGCGATCGGGTGCTGGCCTGACCCGGCATTACCGAGGTCATCCAACGAAAAGTACACCTGGCGGAAAATATTCGATCGAAACCCCTTGTTCACGCAGGCCAGTGACAAACTGCTGGCCAAGCAGCTGGCACGCCAGCTTTGCCCGGAAGTGCGGGTACCTGAAACACTGTGGATCGGTGACCGGGCAGAAGATATTCCCGACGAGTTGCTCCAGGGCAACGTGGTTGTGAAGGCCAATCATGGATCGGGCTGGAACTATTTCGTGCGCGACGGCAAACATGATCGACAGGAACTGAATCGGACCGTAAACGGCTGGATGGACAGGCGTTTTGGACGCCATCATGCTGAATGGGGATATTACGGTGTTGAAGCCAGATTGTTCGTGGAAGAAATGCTGCTGGAGCCGGACGGCCGACCGCTGGCCAATGAATACAAGACCTATATCGGACGCGATGGCCGGATAGCGCTGACCTTTTGCCGTCAGCTTGATGACACCGGTGAGCGGATTGATGCCGTTGTCGATCACACAGGCTGTGTGCAGACGGGGCACTCTGAAATCAATGTGTTGTCCGCCGATGCGGTTTTACCGGAGCAATACCCCGACATATGCCGGGTCTCGCGGGTCTTGTCGGCGCCGTTCGATTTCGTCCGCTGTGATTTGTACATTCACCGCGGCCACCTGTATTTTTCCGAATTCACCCTGTACTCGTATGGCGGGTATCCGACAATGAGTAACCCGGCTGTCATGCAGCGTCTGGCAGACGTATGGGATATCCGCACATCATGGTTCCTGACGACGCCGCAATCGGGCTGGCGACGCCATTATGCAACCTGTCTACACAGCCTGCTTGTGGGCTCTTAAAGCAATCCAGGGTTCAACATCTCCCGCCAGGCCCATGATTTCTCCGGTGGTGGTGTCGTCAATGACAAACCCGGCTTGGGTCAGCAGGTTCGACAATTCCGATTGCGAGTAATATGTGTAGTGACGCCCCAGGCTGTCACGGGCTGAGGCGGTTCCCAGTTTCATGGCTATATGAAAATGCCCGCCTGGATTGAGCGCGCGATACAGTGCGGCCAGATGACGGGGGAAGTCTTCAGCCGGTGCATGCAGGAGGCTGAAATTCGCCCAGATGCCGTCATAGACGTCAGCTTCGTCAATATCGTCAAAGCTTGCAAGCCGTGCGCCGATGTTGTGGGTTTCGTTTGCCAGCCTTACCATTTCGGGCGATGCATCAACCGCATCAACCGTAAAGCCGCGACTACGCATCCCGGCAGCCTCGTTGGCAGGCCCGCATCCAAGATCGAGAATGTGCCCGCCCGGTTTGACATGCGCCATGAAAACGACAAGAAGCGGATCCGGCGAGGCCTGTCTGGCCAGATCGGCATAGGCTTCAACCTGGTTGTTGTAGGCAGAGATGGTTTCGTCATCGATCATTGTTCCGGTCCCAATCCAAAAATCTCGTCGTCAGCATGTAAGGATTTCAAACTGCCCAACATATCCTTTAAGAGTTTCGTTTGCCACAACGCTGCATGTCTCCCCGGTCTGATCGGCAAACTCCCGTGAAAGCAGCAATGGAGTATCAAGCTGGCCGCAAAACCCTTCAATGCGGGCGGCGATGTTTACGGCCTGGCCGAGCACGGTGAAGTCTATTCGGGTTGTCGAACCGATATTGCCGTAGAGAACTTCCCCGTAATGCAACCCGATGCCGAAGCGGAGATCAGCAGGCCGATCAGTGGATTGCAAAGCCTGGCGAGCAGCAGACAGCGCATTCCTGCAGGCACTCTGGGAGGATTCGCAGTGGTCTTCCGATGGGAAGATCGCCAACACGCCGTCGCCGATAAGTTTGAGGATTTCCCCGCTGTTTGCTTCAACAGCCTGAGCAATAATTTCAAAATACTGATTGGCCAGTGCCAGCGCATCTTCGGCGTCCATGCGGTTGCTAAGCCCGGTCCAATCGCGAATATCGCTGACCAAAATGGCTGCATTGATGCTGTCTATGTGACCTCGTGTGATCTGTCCGTCCAATACACGCCGCCCTGTTCGAGGCCCGAGATAGGCTTCGGCTACCGCTAGCGAGATTCGTCTCGTGCTGAACACTTCGGCAATCGGCGCCAGTACGGACGCGATTTCGGAAAACTTCTCAATATCGCTATCTGTGAAACAACTGGCGACATCAGTGGTGAAAACCAGACTGGCCGTGGCACCATTGGAGTAAATTAGCGGAAGTCCAAAATAGTCTGTGGCGCCGCGGGCCTTCAGGTCGTGCAGGACGCTGTGGTCTGACGTCGTCAGCTTGTCGGCAAGTCGCTTTCTGAAAGCAGCTTCGGTCCGGCCGATGATTTCCAGTGGACTGCCGACATAGCCCGAGCGTCCTTCAAGGCCATGTGGCGTTTCAATCCGCGCGGTAGTACCGACATCTCTCTCCCAGACGGAACTGAAAGCGGCAATGAGCGGGTGTAGCGTGCGCATCGACAGGCGCAGCCGCCATAGCGGAGCTCCCGAAGCTCGCAGCTTTTCGCCAAGCTGGCGGATGGTTTCATCCACATCTGCAAGCAAGCGGCCCTCGGCCAGCAGCCACTTGATGATGGGGCCGGATTGCCAAGCGGAGGATGGAGGGACGCAAACGGTTTCAGACATCATTCATTGTGGCAGATAACAGCCGAGCTGATCAACGTTGAGATACGTAGCCAAAATCGGCGTTTTACTGACCAGCTTGTCACACCCGGCCTCCATCACGCCGCCACATTTCTCGGATGATTGGTGATCCATGAAAATTTGTTCGACAGCAGCTTTGGCTTTTGGTCTGGCGGCGGCCTTGTGCCTGCCGGCACAGGCCCAGGATGCACCCCTGGGCAAGATTGTCTGGCAGGTGCAGGACCGGTTCCGGTTCTTCTCTGACAAGGCGTTTTTCACCCCTCATCTCAGGGCCAGTGAAGCCTTCAACGCGATTAATGCGCCGCGCGACGAGTTTGGCCGCAAGAAGATTGATGGTGAATGGGTGGGGCCGATACAGTTTGCAGAACGCAGGCTGGCCGGCAGCGCCATCAGAAACGGCCATGATGGCTGGGCTGCGCAGGCCTACACCACCAGCAAGAAAGCCTTTACGTGCTGGGATTCCGGCCGGCGGCGGGTGCGTGGCGGTTGCCTGAAATCCGATGATGCAGATGGTTCGCGGCTGTTTCCGGCGCAGGTCACCATATCGGCGTCGCTCGACAGCACGGCTGCACAGGTCTTTGCCGGCAAGCAATGTGAATGGTTCATTCATACCGGCACCGACAAGGACTGGCGTACCGTGACACAGGCTGACTGTGCCGGTGCAGCGCAACTGACTGCGCCGGTGAATGAACAGTTTTCCATGCTGGCGCGCGTGCTCGATCCTGCCAGTGCAAACGGGATGCTGACCCAGGTCACCGGTGTGTATCAAAAGGTTGAGGGTCGTCTGGTCGTCGGCTTTGGTGACAGTTACGGCTCCGGCGAGGGCAACCCGGATTATCCGGCGAATTACTCAAAGTCGGTCACGCTGGCAGATACTGCGCGTCCAAAACCCAGCACCACGCCACGCTGGCTTGACCCGGCATGTCATCGCTCGGTGTATTCGCATCAACAGCGTATCGCCATGCAGCTTGCCGCTGAAAACCGTCAGTCGGTGGTGAGCTATGTCGGTTATGCCTGTTCCGGTGCATCGATTGCCAATGTGATTGCGTCGGTTGATACACAAGATGACCATATGGAACCGGTCACAGACAAATCACTGCGCGACAACCGGGTCAAAAAGGGGATTGCCACCACGGTTGCCCAGGCGGACTGGTCGCAGCTTGACCAGGCGGCCCGGGACCTGTGCGCCGATGACGGGTCGGCAAAATCTGAAAGGCCCATCAAGGGATGCAGTTCATGGCATGGCAAGCCGGATCTGATCTTGCTGAGCGTGGGCGGCAATGACATCGGATTCGCCAATGTGGTCAAGTGGGCGGTTGCGGGAACCGCCGTTGGTCAGGTTCGGTTTCTGTCCGGTGGTGAAAAACCCGGCACCATGCTGAGACGTGCCGCCGGCAAGGAAGACCTGGCGGGTTGTTCAGGTGACGAGGCGGGCCTGCAATGCCGTCTGGCGGAACGCTATGCATCGCTGGCCGTTGCCATAGAAAACCGGCTCGGGCTGACCGACCGCAACAAGGTGGTGACCGGTCCCTATCCGGGACCCATGGGCGATGAGGCAGGTCGGGTCTGCTCGGCCGAGGCGGTCAATGAAGGCGCTGACTCCGAACACTTCATCTCCACTTCCGACGAACGCCTGCGCACGCTGCATGACAAATTATTTGCGCAAAAGCAGCTGACCAATGCGATGAAAAAGGCCGTGTCCAAGACTGGCTGGATCTGGGTCGATGCGCTTGCCTGGTCCGGTGCATTCGATCGTCATGGCGTGTGCGCACGCGGTGAGCGAAAGTCCGATGCGTTCAAATCATTGCAGTCGATCAATGGCGGTTGGGAGCCGGTGAGCCCGGCTGACATGCTGGCCTATGCGCCGCGCCAGCGCTGGTTTCGAACCTTCAATGACAGCGTGCTGATGCAGTTCTACGTCAGCCGGATTGAGCAACTGGCACGCAATCCGCGCCAGCCCATCGATTATCATTACCAGGCTGGTGTATCGGGGTTCTTTCACCCGACCGCCGAAGGCCAGGCCGTGATGGCAGACATGCTGCTCAATGCGTCGCGCTGCAGATTGTTCGGCACGGGCCCGGGGTGCTAGTTGATCACATCATGTGACCGGTATGTGACGTGCTGCACATGCCGTCACGGTACTGAACGTTACACGGACTGCTACCAAACGAACACATGGAGCAATTCGTTATGAGCTTTTACAATCAGCATGTAATGCCGAGTCTTATCAACTGCTTGTGCGGGATGTCGGAGGTAACCGATCAACGCCGGAAAGTGGTGCCGCAGGCGGAAGGCCTGGTGGTCGAGATCGGCATCGGGTCAGGCCACAACCTGCCGCATTATGATGCGGGAAAAGTAACCAAGGTGATCGGCATTGATCCGGATGAGCAGATGTGGAAAGCCGGTCGCGACCGGGTCCGGCAGTCTGCAGTTCCGGTGGAACGGGTCGCACTGTCCGGCGAGCAGATACCCCTGGACAGGCACTCGGCAGATACCGTGCTGGTGACCTATTCGCTATGCACGATCCCGGATGCAGTGGCAGCGCTGCAGGAGATGCGACGCATTCTGAAACCGGGTGGCCGGCTGCTGTTTCTTGAACATGGTGCGGCCCCGGAAGAAAGCGTGCGCAAATGGCAGGGTCGCATCGATCCGATCTGGAAACGGATTGCCGGCGGCTGCCATTCAGGCCGTCCGATTCCGAAACTGCTTGAGCAGGCCGGATGGAAAATCGACAAAATGGAAGAAGGCTATATCAAGGGTCCGAAACCGCTTGCCTATAATTATCTCGGATCGGCGGTTGCGACATGACATGTGGTTCTTGTTAGTCGAACAGCTTGTCCTCGTTTCGCACCGGTTTCTACCAACCCTGCGCCGTCATGAATTTATCAAACAGCGTTTGGGTCAGCGACGTGAGTTGCGGTTGGGCATCTTCGACATGGCTGATAAAGTTGGCATAGCCGTCATCGGACTTGACGGACTTGTTCATCTCCGTCTGCCATGACGGTGCCCATCCGCGTACGGCGCTTACATCCCATTCATGGTGAAACTGGGTTGAGTAGGCATGGTTGCCAACTGTCATCATCTGATTGGCGCACAGGTCCGAATATCCGTGGACCCGGGCTGCGTCCGGTGCGCGTTTCACCTCTGCTGAATGCCACTGGGTGACGGTTCGCCGGCCAGTGACCGGAGACGTATCGTCGAAGGCTACCGTGCACACGCCAACCTCCGTGGTGTCGCCAGGACCCACCTCGCCGCCCAGTGAGGTGGCCAGCAACTGATGTCCCAGACACAAACCGATATAGGGTTTGGCGCGGGTTTCCACCCAGTCGCGGATCACCGCGGTTTCTGCTGTCAGCCAGGGGTGTTCGTCTTCCTGCCAGACCTGTTGCGCACCGCCCAGGACAACAACCAGGTCGACACTGGACAAGCGGTCAGGCGTTTCGCCCATGTGCCAGTCCAGGAACGAGACATCGAAACCGCGCTCGCGCAGCAGGTGCGGGAAACAGCCGCCGGTATCATCACTCATGTGACGGAAGACAAGGGCAGTACGGGTCATTCAGAAGGCGTCTTGGCTGCGGTAAGCTTGGTGAGTTGTGTTTGTGGTGCCGAGTGAGGCAGTGGCTGAAGGCCTGCCTGCGGGCAGAAGTCCGCAATTTGTTTCCATGAGGTGTTGTTCAGGTTCATTTCACAACGGCGAAGGTTGCCGCGGATACACATGGTGGTGCCGAGTTCATAATACTCGCCATACAGGCGGCACCGGCAGTTGGGATCTGCACTGGCAGCAGGGGCGGCCAGCAGAAAAACGCTTGAAATGAGCAAATACGCCATCGATTTCATGGCGTAATGGTAGCGCAAGTGGGATTTTTACGCTAGAGCAACAAATATTCCTTACGGGGACCATCCGGGCGTGAGGCAATTTGCAGATCGATCATGTGTTTAAAATCAATCGGTTAAAGCCGGTCAGAACTGTTGCAGAGACTTACAGAAGTTGCAGTTCCATGGCCTGTTGGCCGCGTCCGCGCTTGTCGTCCTGCAACTCGTAGGACAGTTTGGCGCCATCGGCGAGATCGGGAATACCGGCGGCCTGAACGGCGGTTATGTGGACGAAAACATCCTTTGACCCGTCTTCAGGCGTGATGAAACCGTATCCCTTGGTTGTGTTGAAAAACTTCACCGTACCGTTGTGCCGCATGACCCTGACCCTGTCTTCATTTTGTATTCGTGGTGACCTTGCCCAAACCTGCTATCGGCAGATGGCGATTTGTTGACACCGCGTGAGCAACCATAGCTGCATTTTCGTGTTGTCCAATACGTAATCCCCGGTTAGCTTTCGTGTCATGATTGCACGCTTGTATACCGTTTCGCTGGCCGTTTGCATTGGCCTTGCTTTCCTGATCACCGGACCCGTAGCGGACGCGCGGCCCAAGGTGAAAACCAAAACCCTGCATTACCGCGTCGACGGGTCGGACGCTGCGGCAATTGTCTCATCGATGATGAAGCAGCATCGACTGCTGGGCGGGCATGGCCGGGTGGGGCGCACCAAGATGAAGCGCCGCATTGAATGGGAGTTCACCGAGAGCAAGAAATCCTGCCGCGTCAAAAGGCACACGATCCGGCTCGATTTCACCACTCAATTGCCGCGTCACCGGTCGGAAAAGCGCTTGCGCCGCAGCCTGCGCAAGGATTGGCGCGCCTTTGCCAAGCATGTGAAATGGCATGAGGGCCAGCACCGCAAGATCTGGCTGAGTTGCGCACGCAGGGCCGAGAAGAAAGTCAACCGGGCCCGGGCACGGAGTTGCGGAAAACTGATGAAAAAGCTGGAACGCATCTACAAGCAATCCAACGCAGCCTGTGACAAGCGCCATGCCAGGTTCGACGCCAAGGAAACCCGCAGGCTCGGCAGGCATCCGCTGATCCGCCGTGCCAACCTGAGAAAATGAGAAGACCTGTCATGAAACGATTGTTGACGATGGCGCTGCTGCCGGCACTAATACCTGTGCTGGTGAGTGGGCCGGTGATGGCTGAACAACAATCCCGGGTGATGCCGCTTGAGCAGGTCAAGAGCATCCTTGAGGCGACCAAGGACAACTGGGTTGCCTATCGGATTTATCAGGGTCGGCAACTGTATTATGTGACCCATCTGATTTCCTGGCGCTGCGGCATCAAGCAGCTGCGCTATTCGGAAAACTCCGATGCGCTCGACAAGACATGGCCGCTGCCCGGGTGCAACAAGCTGATCCCGAACAATATCCCCGAAGATGCCAAGATTCACTCCGAGCGGGCCAAGAGCAACAGTATCAAGACACTTGCCATACAGCTGGAGTTCGACGATGGCACCACGTCGCCGGTTCGTATCTATGAACCATGCGAAGGCGTCGGCGAAGCCACCTGTGGGTACCTGAAAGAAGAGCGGTAGAAAATTCTCCATGACAGACACACCCGACATGCCGCTGCGTGCGGCGATACTTCCCGTCACGCCTTTACAACAAAACTGCACTATCCTGTGGTGCACGAAAACCATGGACGGGGTCGTCATCGATCCCGGCGGTGACGTGGAGAACATCCTGCGAGGCGTCAAGGAAACCGGGATCAACCCGGTCGGCATCTGGCTGACCCATGGCCATTTTGACCATGCCGCGGGGGCTGCCGAGTTGAAAGAGGCACTGAAGGTGCCGATCACCGGGCCGCACCTCGACGACAAGTTCCTGCTCGACGAACTGGCAACATCAGGTGAGCAATACGGCGTGCCGGGCAGGGCGGTGACGCCGGATACCTGGCTTGACGAAGGTGACACCGTGACAGTCGGCGAGGTCTCGTTTGCGGTGCGCCACTGCCCGGGCCATTCACCGGGTCATGTGGTCATGCTTAACGAGGCGATCAAATTCGGCCATGTGGGCGACGTGCTGTTCCAGGGATCGATCGGGCGCACCGACTTCCCCTATGGAGACCATGACGCGCTGATTGCAGCCATCAAGGAAAAGCTTTTACCGCTGCCCGACGATTTCACCTTCATCTGCGGTCATGGACCGGCCAGCACTATCGGCAACGAGCGGGTGAACAATCCGTTCCTGCAGTAGGCCGGTTGCAATGAAAACCCTTGCCGTACTGGTGTTTCCGGGCTTCCAGACCCTTGACCTGTTTGGCCCGCTCGAAATGCTGGGTGGTCTTGGTGACGAGATCAGTATCACCATCGTGGCTGAGACACTCGAGCCGGTCGCAAGCGTTCATGGACAGGGCTTGCTGGTCGACAGGACCGTGGCAGACGGCAGTGACTATGACCTGCTCCTGATACCCGGCGGGGACACCGCACTTGTGGCGGGGGAAAGCAAGGCTGTAACCGACTGGATTGGAGCAACAGCAGACCGTGCGGAACTCGTGATGACGGTGTGTACGGGGAGTATCCTGCTGGCCATGACCGGGATGCTTGACGGCCGCAGGGCCACAACCAACAAACTGGACTTTGTCCAGACCGTGCCGCTGGGGCCCAAGGTCGACTGGGTGGCACAGGCGCGCTGGGTCGAGGACGGGAAATTCTTTACCTCGTCGGGTGTCTCGGCCGGAATGGACATGGCCCTGGCGGCTATCGCCCGGCTGTTCGGCAAACAGGTGGCCGATGACATGGCGCACGGGACGGAATACGAATGGCACGAAGATGCCGGATGGGACCCGTTTGCGAAACGTGCAGGACTGGTCTGAACCAGATGCCGTCAGGAGGAGTTCGCGATGCGTATCGAGGCAGTTGAAACCTTGCGTCTTGGCGATCATCCGAACCTGTTGTGGGTGCGGGTGCATACCGACGCCGGGTTGACGGGGCTTGGTGAAACATACTTCGGTGCAGGTCCCAGCGAAGCCGATATCCATGACCGCATCGCGCCGATCATTCTGGGCCAGAACGCCAGCCGCATTGAGTTTCTCAACATGAAAATGCAGCCCTATACCGGTTTTACCGGCAGCGGAGCCGAAGTGCGCGCCCTGTCGGCGGTCGATGTGGCGCTGTGGGACATTGCCGGCAAGGCGGCCAACATGCCGTTGTGCGATGTGCTGGGCGGTCGTACGCGGGAGTCCATACAGGTCTACAACACCTGTGCCGGTCCCAACTATGTTTCCAAGACATCCGCTGTCCGCCCGGACAATTTCGGGGCAGCTTCAGACGGCACCGCCGGTGCGACCTACGAAGACCTGGATGCGTTCCTGCATCATCCTGAAGACCTCGCCGCCTCGTTGATGGAGATGGGCATTTTCTCCATGAAAATCTGGCCGTTCGACCTGGCCGATGGCGCGGTAGACGGTGTCGATATTTCCGCCGCCGATTTGAACAAGGCACTTGAGCCGTTTGAGAAGATCCGCGCCACCCACGGTGACAAGATGCGGCTGAAGGCGGAACTGCACGGGCTTTGGAGCCTGAATGCGGCACAAAAGATTGCGACCGCGCTGGAACCCATCGGCATGGACTGGATCGAAGACCCTTTATGGATGGATCGCACCGAAGAGCTTGCGGAACTTGCCAGCACCACAAGCGCGCCGCTTGCCGGAGGAGAGACGCTGGCCGGCCTGGGCCAGTTCAAGGCTTTGATAGACGAAGGCAATATCGCCATCCCTATCATGGACGTCACATGGGCAGGTGGCATCACCGCTGCGCGCAAAGTCGCCGCACTGGCCGAAGCGCGGGCCCGGCCGGTTGCCTTCCATGACTGTTCCGGCCCGGTCACGCTGGCGGCTTCCACCCATCTTGCGCTAGCCTTGCGCAATGTGCGCGAACAGGAAATCGCGCGCGGGTTCTACTATGGCTGGTATCAGGATTTCGTCGACAACCTGCCGCCAGTCAGCGACGGCATGATCACCATCCCCGGCGGCCCCGGCCTCGGCATGGACCTGTTACCGGACCTGCGCAAACGCGAAGACGCCATTCACCGTATCTCGCGGTAGGGTTGAGCTTGGCGAGATGAAGTTATTCCGCTCACGCAAGCAGCCTGACGGCTGCGCTCCGCGAGGGCGCACTTCGTGCGACGGCCGGTCGGCCTTGCCTCGGCACTTTGTGCCTCGGAATGGAATTCAACGCGACCGTCATCCCAGCCTTCGCTGGAATGACGACAATGCGACGTTTGTTCAGGGTCGGAGAACGGCCTGAGCGGAGCGAAGAAAGCTGTTCGACCACAAAAACAACAACTAGGCCCGCCCCAGCGGAGCGCAGCCGAAAGCTGCTTGCGTGAGCGGGATAAAACTCCCCAGCCCTTATTTCAGGATAAACGTCACTTTCAGCACGACACGGTACTCGGCGACCTTGCCGTTCTTGACGATGACGCGCTGGTCCTTGACCCAGGCGCCGGTGACGTTTTTCAGCGTCTTGGATGCACGCTTGACGCCCTTGCGCGTGGCGTCTTCAAAACTGTCCTGCGATGACGCGATGATTTCTGTTACGCGAGCTACTGACATGACTTGAATTCCTTTCCCTGTCGGGATTTTGGTGTCGCTCCCCAGCGCATGAAAACATGGTTGCACACGCCAACTGGTCGGGGAAGGGCTGGCGTCAGAGTTGGTAAATGCCCAGTCCCGAGGACGTAATGCGGCTTGATTTGCCGGAAAACCAGTTTCAGGCGCACACTGGGCGGAGGCTGGAGCATTCCGGAAAGGAACTGAAACATGCCCGATCTATCATCGCGAAAAGCCCGCGGCGGTATCATGTCGCCCAATCACTCAGTGCTGAAAGTGCTGCTGTTCTCGCTGGCAGGTGCTGCGTTGGCTCTGCTGATCGCTGCGATGTTCATCTAAATTGTAACAAACGACGCTGATGTCGATACAAAACCAGCTACTTCGCCTTACCTCGATAAGTCCGGGTCCCCGGTTTGCCGCCGGATGACTTGCCCTTGGGAACTGGCTTGCCTTTCGGCCAGAGTTCTTCCGGTGCGACGATGCGGGAACTCGTTTCTTTTGCTGGTCGAACAGCTTTACTTCGCCCTGCGGGCTTCGCGCCATTCTCCGACCCTGAACCACCACCGCCCTTGCCACGCGGGCCGATTTCCATGCCGGTCTGCTTGGCCAGTGGGTCGTCCATGACCGCCAGTTCGGTTTCGCGCAGGCGCTTGATCTCGTCGCGCAGGCGGGCGGCGGTTTCGAACTCGAGGTCTGCTGCAGCGGTGCGCATCTTCTTTTCCATGTCCTCGATGACCGTCTTGAGGTTGTGCCCGACAAAAGCGCCTTCCTCCTCGGCCAGGCCGGTGCCGTGGGTGGCCTTCACCCGGACATGGTCGCCCTCGTAGACCGAGTCCAGGATATCGGCGATGTTGCGCTTGATCGACTGCGGCGTGATGTTGTTGGCTTCGTTATAGGCAAGCTGCTTGGTGCGGCGGCGGTCGGTCTCGTCCATGGCGCGCTGCATCGAGCCGGTGATGCGGTCGGCATACATCAGCACCCGGCCATCGACATTGCGCGCGGCGCGGCCAACCGTCTGGATCAGCGAGGTTTCAGAGCGCAGGAAACCTTCCTTGTCGGCGTCGAGAATGGCGACCAGTGCGCATTCGGGAATATCCAGACCCTCGCGCAAAAGGTTGATGCCGACCAGCACGTCAAATGCGCCAAGTCGCAGGTCGCGGATGATCTCGATGCGCTCCAGCGTATCAATATCTGAGTGCATGTAACGCACGCGGATGCCCTGTTCGTGCATGTATTCGGTCAGGTCTTCGGCCATGCGCTTGGTGAGCACGGTGACCAGCGTCCGATAACCCGCCTTTGCCACCTCGTGGCATTCGGCAATCAGATCATCGACCTGGGTGCCGACGGGTCTGATTTCCACCGGTGGATCGATCAGGCCGGTGGGCCGGATGACCTGTTCGGCAAACACGCCGCCGGTGCGCTCCATTTCCCACGAGCCCGGCGTTGCCGACACATGCACGGTCTGCGGGCGCATGGCTTCCCATTCCTCAAACCGCAAGGGGCGGTTGTCGATGGCTGACGGCAGCCGGAAACCGAATTCTGCCAGCGTTGCCTTGCGATTAAAATCGCCGCGGAACATGCCGCCGATCTGCGGCACGGTGACGTGGCTTTCATCGAGAAATACCAGGCAGTTGTCGGGCAGGTATTCAAACAGTGTCGGCGGCGGTTCGCCGGGCGCCCGCCCGGTCAGGTAGCGCGAATAGTTCTCAATACCCGCACACGAGCCGGTCGCCATCATCATCTCGATGTCGAACAGGGTGCGCTGCTCCAGCCGTTGCGCTTCCAGCACGCGACCGGCGGCATGGAATTCGTCGAGCCGGACGGTGAGCTCATGCTTGATGCGCTTGACCGCCTGGTCCAGCGTCGGCTTGGGTGTCACATAGTGCGAGTTGGCGTAGATCTTGACGTGTTCAAGTTCCGCCGTCTTCTGGCCGGTGAGGGGGTCGAACTCGGTGATGTTCTCGATCTCGTCGCCGAACAGCGACAGTCGCCAGGCGCGATCATCCAGATGCGAGGGGAACACTTCCACCGTATCACCGCGCACCCGGAAGGCGCCGCGGGTGAACGCCTGGTCGTTGCGCTTGTACTGCAGGGCCACAAGGTCGGTGAGCAACTGGCGCTGGGCAATACGCTCGCCCAGCTTGAGCTGGAACGTCATGGCGGAATAGGTTTCCACGTCGCCGATACCGTATATGCACGACACCGACGCCACCACGATGACATCGTCACGCTCCAGCAGCGCGCGCGTTGCGGAGTGGCGCATGCGGTCGATCTGTTCGTTGATCGAGCTTTCCTTCTCGATATAGGTGTCGGTGCGCGGCACATAGGCTTCGGGCTGGTAGTAGTCGTAGTAGGAGACGAAATACTCGACGGAATTTTCCGGGAAGAATTGCCGGAATTCGCCGTAAAGCTGGGCGGCAAGCGTCTTGTTGGGAGCCAGAATCAGGGCAGGGCGCTGGGTCTCCTCGATCACCTTGGCCATGGTGAAGGTCTTGCCCGAGCCGGTGACGCCGAGCAGCACCTGGTCGCGTTCCGCCGCGTTGATGCCCTCCACCAGTTCCGTGATCGCCGTGGGCTGGTCGCCCTTGGGTTCAAATTCCGACACGGTCTTGAGCACGACGCCGGATTCGGTTTTCTCCGGGCGTTCTGGCTTGTAGGGCACAAAGATTTCCGGCGTCGGCAGGTCTTCCAGTTGCGGGCGCAGGAATTCCAGTCCTTCGCGCGGCCGGGTGGTGGCACCTGCCGCCATGCGTTTTTCCTGCTCGATGGCTTCAGCCGCGCGGGCTTCCTGCAGTTTCTTGCCGGCTGCCGGGTCAGGCCGGGCACGCAGGGCTTCCGACAGGGGCTGCCCGGTTATCGGATCGAAAGCGGGATTGTTTTCTGCGCTCACGCCGGGCCGGCTGTCGCCGGTCGGCTCCGTGGGGGCGGCCTGACCGGCCGACGCGCGGTCGCGCTTGCCGGACTTCGTCCGGAGGTCTTCAGCCGTCGGGATCGCCTCGTAGCCTTCCAAAGGTTCAACCGGGGCTTCCCGGAACCCGCCGCTCTGCTTGTTATGACCCATATTACTGCTCGATCACCTTGTCCGCCTGTACTTCGTTTCGGCGGGGCGATCTCGATGCCCTGAACTGCTGTTGTCGTTATTGTGAGAACATAGTGCATTGGTCGCGCCGGTTAAAGGCAGCATAGTGGCTCTGCTGACAGTTTGTGTGGAAGGAGAAATGGCGATGAAAACTATTCGTGTGGCGGGCGCGGCGGTTCTGATGATAGCGATGACCTCCGGCGCGCTGGCGCAAAGCCAGACACCGCCGCCTGCCGCTCCCAAACCGAAAGCTGCCGCTGAAGGCACCATGACCACGAAACGCATGGGCGAGATCATCAGGCGGCTTGATCCCAAGGCGAAAGCCACCGCCAATACCAGTGCCTGGCAGTTCCACGTCGAGGAGGTGCCGGTGGTCGTGGTCACTGATGCCGGCAACAACCGTATGCGCATCATGATTGCGCTGAAAAAGGCCGACGCCATGTCGCCGCAGGAACTTTTACGCCTGTCGCAGGCTAATTTCGATACCGCACTGGATGCGCGTTATGCCGTCGCCAAGGGACTGTTGTGGGCGACATTCATCCACCCGCTGAGCGAACTGCACGACAAGCAGTTCATTGCCGGGATCGGCCAGACGGTGAATGCCGCAAAATCCTACGGCACCACCTATTCATCCGGCCTGCTGAGCTTCGGCGGCGGCGACAGCCGCGGCATCATCCAGCGCGACCTGATCGACAAGCTGATCAAGAAGGGCCAGGAGATTTGAACGACTGACCTGCATGCAGGCCGATATTGAGGTCGAGCTGACCAAACGTAAATGAACCGAAGATGAACACGACGTTCAATGTTCATACAAATTGCAGTGACTAACCTCTGGTCAACAAAACAAAAAGTGCACCTGAAAAGGCGTACGTACAAGAAAGAGGAAACACCCAGATGAACAAATTCCCATCAATCAAGACTTCTCTTGCTGCAATTTCTGTCGCTGTTGCGATGTCGGCGCTGGCAGCACCGGCGCAGGCGGCATGTCAGAACTCTGTCTGGAGCAAGATTGGCGGCACCAGCTTCGCCAGCACCATCAAGGGTCGTCAGTGTGGTTCGAATATGGCTGTGCGCATGAGCGGCTCTTTTGGAAACACCGGTTGGCTGTCGATGCAAAATGCCGGATCGAACAAACTGCGCGCCACATTCGTGGACAACAACATAACCACCAAGATCAAGATGACGCTGCTGGGCCAGCAGATGGTGGTGCATTTTGAACACATTGCGAACGACGGAGCCGTCAGCTTCACCAGCGGTGACTACAATCTGGTCAACTACCAGTAGCAGGTCGACTTCTGTGAGATGTAAACACCTGTCCCGAGCCTCGGGGCAGGTGATTTTGGCTGGCACAAACAGGTCACCCGCCGATATGAATTATCGACGGGTGCATTGTCTTTCACCGGGTTGAATTGGCTATGAGCCTCAGCAACCCGCGCCGAAGGTAAAGACACAACCTGTGCCCTTGACTGCGCCATGGCCGACGGCGCCAACGCCGCGCACTACGCCTTCACCGATGCGGCCAACGCCCTTGAACGTGCCTGATACGAGGCCGGGAGGACCATAGGCGACCGCGTCATCGGCAACCTTGCCGCCGCTTTCACCAATGCCGTCGCCAACTTCCAAAGCACCGTCCGCAAGGCCCTTGCCCGCGAAATAGAACCCTTCAGCAACACCTTCGACCGGGTCAGGGCCGGGAATGAACTTGTCTTCCGCCGGGACGGAGTTGTTGTAGTTGCCATATACGGTCACTTCGGCGGGCGAATTGCCTGCGGCGAATACGGGTGAACCCGCAACGGCGAATGCCGCCATGACGCCCATGATTGCGACACCGGAGAGGATGCGTTTAATCAGCATGTCTTGTTCCTCCTTGTTGAACAGTTAGAGTGGTTTAGACACAAACCAGATGGCACCGGTTCGGCGGAACTGCGGCGAATATGTGAGGGTAGGTTAAATTCATTTAATCTGTTTTGTTTGCAGTTCCACCGAAACTGGTGAACAAGACCCTACCATCCTGTTTCATCCCCAACTGACCAGCCGCAAACGTCGATGAATTATCGCCATGCCTATCACGCCGGAAACCATGCAGATGTGCTCAAGCACGTAGTGCTGGCGCGCGCCATCGGGCATCTGGCGCGCAAAAACAAGCCATTTCGGGTGATCGACGCCCATGCCGGTATTGGTTTGTACAGCCTAGACAGCGACGAGGCGGGCAAGACGCTGGAATGGCGAGACGGGCTGGGCCGACTGTATGATGAGGCAGGCGGGCGGCTGGTGCTGGACGATAAAACGGCCGAAACCCTGTTGTCACCATGGCGCGAGATGGTCGAGGCGGTGAATTCGCGCGGGCAGGGGCTTTCCTGGTATCCCGGCTCCCCGGAACTCTCCGTCCTTTTGACCCGGCCCGATGACCGGCTGGTGTTCAACGAACTGCATCCGGAAGACTTCGAAACACTTGCCGGCTTGTACGAACGCGAAAAGCGGGTGCGGGTAACGCAGACCGAAGCCACGATTGCGGTGAAGGCCAGCCTGCCGCCGCGGGAACGCCGTGGGATCGTGTTGATCGATCCGCCGTTTGAAAAGCGTGACGATGATGCGCGTGCACTCGCCATGCTGCAGCACGGCTACAGGCGCTTTGCCACCGGTTGCTTCATGCTGTGGTATCCGGTGACCGGTGACGGCCTGTCGCGGCGGCTGGTCGAGGCGGCACGGCAGTCAGGGATCAAGCGTATGTTGCAGGTTGAACTGATGGTGCGTCCGGCTGCGATGAACGGCGGGCTGGCTGGTTCGGGTCTGATCATCGTCAATCCGCCGTGGCCGCTGGCAGAAGAGTTGCCCGGCCTGATGCCTGCTTTGTCTGAGCGTTTGCGCCAGGGTGTGGCGTCATGGACGGTCGACTGGCTGGCGGGGGAATAGGCCGGTCAAAAACGGCGCCATTTCAATCCTTTTGGCTCGTTTTCGGGTATACGGGGCATATGTTTCCCGGCCAGTTCAGGATTGGCCGTCTGTCATGACGATCAGGCTACAAGCGTCATGTAAATGGCTCACAGGCAGCGGCCGACGAACCTTGTGTGTTCCTGGATGTGCTTGTCGGGCGCATATTCCTGAATCAGTGCGAGGGCGGCATATTTGTCTTCTTCCGAGAAACCGGCACCCATCGATATCTCTTGAGTGTTGCCCATCAAGCCACCGATGATCGGGTTGGGCTTGGGCACATTGCTGTGAAGTTTCAGGTGCCAGGCAATGGGCTGGCCGGATGAAAACAATCCCCGTCGTTTGAATAGCGTGACTTCAATCCAGCCGATCTGACTCCAGCAGAAACGCTGATAGCCCGTCCAGTTCAATCCGAATACCGAACGGGGTGAGATCACAAAGTCCGGGTGTTTGTCGGTGCAGAAGATGAACCAGGCCAGTCCTGAAGCAATGACTTCCGCTACCATCGGAATTGATATGGGCAGCAGGTACCAGGTAAACAGGGAGGCAGCTGCCACCAGAATATAATGGATGGTGGTGCCGCTGACATCCTGTGCCGGTGCTTCGAGATGCAGACCGAAGGCCAAACCGACAAGAATCAGTATTGCAGCGGCTGCCGAGATCAAGGCAATCGACCCGTACAGCGGCTGCAGGTAAAAGCAGTGTACCCGTCCGCGTGCGACATGCCGTCTTTCCGATCCGGCAAATTGTCCCTCGAGCGGCATCCCGGCGGACGATGATGCATTTCCTGTCATGATGACGAGGCTACTATCGCCGTGTTAACGGCTGGCTAGCAAACAGCGTTAACGTTAGGATACCTGATTCGGCATGAACCTGCAGACTGACAGGTCGGCAAGTGCTCTGTGATGACATGGCCGCTGCACGACGCGGTTTCTTCATGACACCGTTGTTTCAATTGCACTGCTGAATTCGTCCTGCAAGGATGCGCAAACTATTGTGGTGGTTCAGGTGTGCAGGAGAAAGTCGATGGCAGGGGTTAAGGACAAGGGTGTGCTGGTGACCGGATGCGGCAGTGCGGGCGGGATCGGTTTTGCCTGTGCGAAACTGCTCAAGGCGGCAGGTGCGAAAGTCGCCATCACCTCGACCACCGACCGCATTCATGAGCGGGCACGGGAACTGGGGGAGGGGGTGTTCGCCCACCCTTGCGACCTGACTGACGTTGCCCAGGTGGACAGGCTGGTGACGGCAACGGAAGCAGCACTCGGACCGATCGACATCGTCGTCAACAATGCCGGCATGGTGCAGATCGGTCATGATGAACCTTCAAGGCTGATACAGGATATTCCCGACGAGCAATGGCGCCGCGGCATGGATATCAACCTGACCACGGTGTTCAACGTGACGCGCCGGGTGGTGCCGTCGATGATCGAACGCAGGTATGGCCGCATCGTCAATATGAGCTCGGTGACCGGGCCGCTGGTCTCAAACCCCAAGGGCACAATCTACTCCGCCGCCAAGGCCGCCATCATGGGTATGACCCGGGCGCAGGCCATTGAGCTGGCCGAATACAACATCACCGTAAACGGTATCGGGCCGGGCTGGATTGAAACGCCGTCGTCGTCACCGGAAGAAGTCTTCGCCGGTCAACAGGCGCCCATCGGCAGACCCGGCACTGCGGACGAAATCGGACAGGTGGCCCTGTTCCTGGCCAGCGAGGAAGCAAGCTTCGTGACCGGTCAGCTGATCGTGGCAGACGGCGGCAATACCCTGATGGAATACAAGGGACCGGCTGAAGGATATTACTAGATGCCGATGGGGTTCAGCACAGCCGGTCAGGGCCTGGAAGGCTGATCCCACTTAACCTGTTACATCAAGCATTTGGCGCGGCCCGGGCAGAATTTGTTTCGGATTCGAAACGATCCTTGGACAGAGTGCTGGTTTAACGGCTTCCGAAACATTGATTCATTTCAATCGGTTGCAGGTGCGGCCGAAAACGTTGAATCAAGCAATTACTCGTCCGGCACATTGCGCGGATTACCGTCCTTATCAACAGCGACCATGACAAAATCGGCATCGGTGACCTTGACTTTCTCAAGTGTGAGATAGCGCTGGGCCCAGGCTTCGACCTCGATGGTCATGGATGACCGGCCCACTTTTGATACGTTGGTGTAGAGCTCCAGCGTGTCGCCGATTTTAACCGGCAGCTTGAATGACAGGGCGTTGATGGCGGCGGTGACGACCCGGCCCGTGGCGCGCTCGCCCGATCTGATGCCGGCTGCCAGATCCATCTGTGCCATGACCCAGCCGCCGAACACGTCGCCGGCCGCATTGGCATCTGCCGGCATCGCCGGCACTCGCATTGTCAGATCGCCCGTGGGCGCGGAGTGTGAAGAATCATTGCTCATGGGATGTCACTATTGCCGTGCATTGGACCGATGTGCAAGCGCTGCCGCAATGGCCATGACAGCCATTACCCAGAAGCCGATATTGGTCCAGGTGCCCTGCAGGTAACCGACGCCCTGCGAGGCAAGTGCGCCTAACCCGATTTGAAGAAAGCCTGCCAGTCCGGCACCCGACCCGATGTTTTTCGGATCAACGGAGATGGCTGCGGTGATGCCGTTTGGAATGGTCAGCCCATTGCCGAAGGCGCATAGCGCCATGGGCAGGAACAGGGTTGAGGGGTGGGTAAACCCGGTGACGCCGAAGACCAGCAGAAACGCTGCGCCTGCCAGAGTGAGCAGGTTGCCGATGCTGATCATGCGGTCATTGCCGAGACGCATCGAGTAGCGCCCGGAGACAAAGTTGCCGGCCATGTACCCCAACGCCGAACACATGAACCAGATGCCGTAATCGATTGCCGAATAGCCGCGCACGGTGACCATGATGAAAGGCGCAACCGCCAGGTAGCAGAAGAAGACCGCACTGCCGAACGATATGGTTGCAGTGTAGCCGAGGAAGGACTTGTTCTTCAGCAAGGTCATGTACAGGCCGGTACGAATGAGACTGGCACCGGGCTGCAATGACAAGTTGGTTTCGCGCAGGCGCGCGAGTGCTGTCAGGAAAACCAGCGAACCGATGCAGGCCAACACCCAGAAGCCGGCCCGGAATGAAAACCATTGATCCAGCGTGCCGCCAATGACCGGCGCGACCATGGGGGCCAGAACCCAGGCCATGGTGATGTATCCCAGTACCGAGGCGGACTGCTCACGCGAGAACAGGTCGCGCACGATGGCGCGCGACAGGATCATGCCGGCAGCGCCGCCGACGGCCTGAAATCCGCGTGCGACGATCAGCATTTCAATAGAGGTGGAAAGGGCGCACATGATGCTTGCGCCGACAAACAATGCCAGTCCGGCAAGAAGCATGGGCCGGCGACCGTAGCGGTCGGACAGTGGACCATAGACCAGCTGGCAGATGGCAAGCCCTGCCAGATATATCGTCAGTGTCATCTGAACCACACCTGACGAAGTCTGGAATGTGGATTGCAGGCCGGGCATTGACGGTACAAACATGTTCATCGCCAACGGGCCGATAGCCGCCATGGCGATGAGAAGTCCGTAGGGTGCACGCTGTTTCGCGACCGGTTCTGCTGACGCTGTTGAAGAGTTCATGGCCTGCTATAAGACACCAATTAAGGCCTGTGTGACACACCACACACGCGCACGCGCTATGTGTTTGTGGCATGTCTGATCGCGGTGCAAGACGATAGTGTGGGTCCCATGGACGCAAATTCAATCAACAGCCGCGATGCCGGCAGTGTTACCCAGGGACTGGTGGCCATGTGGGTGGCTGTTGCCTCGTTCTCGATTGCCGACGCAATTGCCAAATGGCATGGCCAGGAAGGCTTTGCTGCTGTTCAGATCGTGTTCTTCCGGTATTTTTTCGGGCTGATCCCGGTTGCCATAGCGCTTTACGTGGCCGGATTCCATCAGGTGCGGACAAACAGGCCGGCAGCCCATGTTTTCCGGGGCGTGCTGATGTCGGTCGCTCTGGCCCTGTTTTTCTGGGGTCTGAAGTATGTGCCGCTGGCGGAGGCCATTGCCGTGGCATTTACGGCTCCCTTGTTCATTACCGCATTGTCAGTACCGGTTCTGGGAGAGCGGGTGGGTATGGCCAGATGGTTGGCTGTCATCGTCGGATTTGCCGGCATGCTTGTTATCGTTCGCCCCGGTGCTGAAACCTTCAAACCTGAAATGCTGATCCTGGTTGCGGGAACCGCGGTATTTGCCCTTGGCATCACCTATACGCGGCGTCTGGCCCGAACCGAAACTGTCACCACCATGTTTACCTGGACCACGATCGTGGCCATTGCGGTGTTCTCGCCGCTGGCCTGGTGGACCTGGAAGCTGCCGCAGGCCGACCATCTTGCCGGTTTCGCCGTGCTGGGCCTGATTGGCGGCATGGCGCACTATCTGGTAATTGTGGCGTATCGCAATGCGCCTGCGGCGGTTATTGCCCCGCAGGAGTATATGGCGCTTGTATGGGGTGCTGTTATCGGATGGATTGTATGGTCGGAAGTGCCGTCGGGCTGGACATGGCTGGGTGCGGCGATCGTGGCGGGCGCCGGCGGCTTCATTGCCCTGCGTGAAAGCCGCGCGGCAGCGCGGAAACAGGTACAGGTATAAAGACGAGATGGAGGTTGGTTCATGGACGCCCTGAGAACACCGGATGAGCGGTTCAATGACTTGCCGGATTATGACTTTGCTCCCAACTATGTTGATGATCTGCCGGGGTATGAGGGTTTTCGGGTGCATTATCTGGATGAAGGCCCGGCTGAAGCGCTGCAAACCTTCCTGTGCCTGCCCGGCGAGCCAACCTGGGCCTATCTTTATCGTCACATGATCCCGGTGTTTGCCGGGGCAGGCGCACGGGTCATTGTGCCGGACTGGCTCGGCTTTGGCCGTTCCGACAAACCGGCCAATGACGCGCTCTACACGTTTCATTTTCACCGCGACATGATGCTGGCGCTGATCAGCCGGCTGGACCTGTTCAACATCACTCTGGTGGTACAGGACTGGGGCGGCATTCTGGGCCTGACCCTGCCGGTTGAAATGCCGGAGCGCTTCGACCGTCTGATTGTCATGAACACCGCGATGCCGGTCGGTGATAGTCTGGGAGACGGTTTTCAGGGCTGGAAGGATTATGTGGCGAGCAAGCCGGACATGGATTGTGCGGCCTTGATGAAACGGGCCGTGCCGCATCTGAGCGAGGCGGAAACCGCGGCTTATGAAGCACCGTTTCCCGATGCGGCCTACAAGGCGGGTGTTCGCCGGTTTCCGCAACTGGTGATGATTGAACCGGTTATGGAAGGTATCGAGACCATGAAGCGGGCCCGTGAATTCTGGCGAGACGACTGGTTCGGCGAGAGTTTCATGGCCATAGGCGCGAAGGACCCGGTGCTCGGGGTGCCGGTGATGAGCGAGCTACAGCAGATCATACACGGATGCCCCGAACCGATGGTGCTGGAAGACGCAGGCCATTTCGTGCAGGAGTGGGGTGCAGAAGTAGCACGTGCTGCGCTTGCATCATTCAAGGCGTGAATTGTGACTGAGTTGGTTATCGAGGCGATGGGCGCACGCGGCGAAGGCATTGCGCGCAGGGACGGTGGGCCTGTCTACGTGCCCTATGCATTGCCGGGCGAACGGGTCCGGGTGGATGTGAAAGGCGACCGGGGCCGGTTGGCAGAAGTACTTGAGGCGGCGCCAGACAGGGTGGTGCCTCAGTGCCCGCATTTCGGCAAGTGCGGCGGATGCCTGTTGCAACACTGGTCGCAACCATCCTACTCGCAATGGAAGCGCCATCTGGTTGTCGATGCACTGTCGCGCAAGGGGCTGACTGATGTTGAAGTTGCACCGTTGGTTGACGCTCATGGGGCCGGACGCCGCCGCGTCACATTGACGGTGATTGGCGGCAAGGCCGGGTTTTCGGCACACCGGTCACATGATCATGTTCCTGTCGTCACCTGTCCGGTGCTGGTGCCGCAACTGGCACAGGCGTCAAAAATTGCGGTTGCACTTGTGCAGGCATTGCGCCTGAAAAAACCGCAACGGGTTCACCTGCTGGCAAGTGATAGCGGGCTTGATTGTGAGCTGGCCGGCGTCGATGACCCGGATCTGGATGCGCGCGTACGGATTGCAGGCGTTGCCGAAGAGTTTGGTCTGGCGCGGGTGACCGCGTCTGGCGACATGCTGATCGAACGCGCCCGGCCGGTTTTGAACGCAGGCGGCGCAATGGTGACACCGCCACCTGGCGGGTTTGCCCAGGCAACCGCGGCAGGTGAAGACGCGTTGGCTACCATCGTCATTCCCGCACTGTCCGGGCACTCCGTCGTGGCAGACCTGTTTTGCGGATGGGGGGCATTCGGTTTGCGGCTGGCCAGGGCTTCAAGAGTGCTGGCAGTGGATTCAGACAGGCCGGCGATTGCAGCACTGGAAGCAGCCACCCGCAGTGCGACCGGTCTCAAACCCCTGATTGCCCGTGCGCACGATCTGATGCGCGATCCGCTGACCGCGCCTGAACTGAAAGGCATTACCGGGGCTGTGTTCGATCCGCCGCGGGCAGGCGCTGCTGCACAGGCAGCGGAACTGGCGGCTGCCCATACCATCCAGACAGTCGTGGCTGTGTCTTGTGATGCTGGTACATTTGCGCGCGATGCGGGCGTCCTGGTTAAAGGCGGGTTCAAACTTGAGCGCGTTGTGCCGGTTGATCAGTTCAAATATGCCGCCCATGTGGAAATGGTGGGGGTATTCAACCGGTGAGTGTTGAACGCAAGGACAGGATTGATCTGGCCGGGGCAGGCTGGCTGGTCACCTTTGCGCTGCTGATGGGCATCAACCAGGTGTTTGTGAAGCTGGTGAACGCCGGGCTCGCACCGGTATTTCAGGCTGGCCTGCGGTCGGCTTGCGCGCTGGTGCTGGTGTTGATCTATGCGCTCTATACAAGGCGCAAACTGTCGATCAGCGATGGTTCTCTGGTGCCGGGCCTGTGCTGCGGTGCCTTGTTCGCTGCCGAATTCATGCTGACATTCTCAGCATTCGATTACACGTCCGTCGCACGCGCCACGATGTTGTTTTACACCATGCCGTTCTGGCTGGCGTGTGCTGCGCATTTCATGATCCCGGGCGAGCGATTGACACCGGTTCGGGTGCTGGGGCTGGCGATGGCCGTTGCCGGTGTTGCCTGGGCATTGCTGCGCAATGACCATCCTGCGACCGAACATGCGCTGCTGGGAGACCTGATGTGCCTGGTTGCGGCATTTTGCTGGGCAGGAATCGCGCTGCTGGCGCGTACCACGGCGCTGTCGAATTCATCGCCTGAAATGCAGCTTGTCTATCAGCTTGCCATTTCTGCTGCGATCATGCTGCCGCTGGCGCCGGTGTTTGGCGGTCTTGTGCGCGATTTCACGCCACTGATCGGCGGCCTGTTCGCTTTTCAGGTTCTCGTTGTGGTGAGTTTCGGGTTTTTGATGTGGTTTCGCGTTCTGGCGGTTTACCCGGCATCCGACATGGCATCATTCGGCTTTCTCACACCGTTGTTCGGTGTGATGTTCGGCTGGCTGATACTGGGCGAGACGATTACGCTGGAATTTGTCGGTGCCCTGGTACTGGTGTGTGCCGGCATCGTGCTGGTCAATCGCAAGAAGAAGAAAATCAGCGCTGCTCAGCCTGCCTTATGATCAAGCACCACGACGCGGGATTTCAGTGTGACCCGCAGGTGAAGTTCTGCAATGTCCTGGTTCAGCATGCGGATACAGCCCGATGACAGGTTCTTGCCTATGGATGACGGGTCGTTGGTGCCGTGAATCCGGTACAGGGTATCGCGACCGGTCAAATCAAACAGATAGAGTGCGCGTGCGCCGAGTGGGTTCTTTGGACCGCCCGGCATGCCGAGCGGCCATTTCGCGGCCTTGGGATCGCGCGCGACCATTTCAGCCGGCGGTGTCCAGCGTGGCCAGCGTGCCTTGCGTGCAATATAGGCCTCGCCTGCCCAGGTAAAACCTGAACGCCCAACCCCGATGCCATAGCGCATGGCCATGCCACCTTCGCGCACATGAAACAAATGCCGGTTCTTGGTGTCTACCACGATTGTGCCGGGCCATTCACGTCCGGGATACCGGACAAGCTGACGGCGGAATTGCGGTTTGATGCTGGCCGGGCTTACCTTCTCGATCGGATAGTCGACCGGTGATTCCATAGGTGGCCGCTGCCCTGGAACCGGTTGTGGCTCCAGGCCACCTGACGGTGGCTGATAGGGTGGTTGAGGTGCCGGTGGTGCGTTGGTCGGGGAAACCGAGCCTGTGATATCGCCACGACGCGGTTCCTCGTCAAACCCTCCGCGGGTCCTGAGCCAATTGGAGATAGTGTCGATGTTGAACGGGTCAGCCTTTGCAGCCGTGGCAGAAGAGGTGACCAACACCGCTGCACCGGTGCCAAACAGCATGTTTCGGCGTGATATGTCTCGGTCACTCATCGGTTGATACCGGCTCCCAAACGTACAAAATCCATATCATGAAGCGTACTGCTTCTTGGTTAAGGTTTGATTTACGTTTAGCGCCAGTTTGCAGCAGGAGATGGGTAGTTTTGCGCCTGATTTATGGCAAGCCCTAACGGTTTGTTGAAGAGGCGCGGCAAACAAAAAAAGCCACGGCCGTGTGACGGGCCGTGGCTTGGTTATCTATTTTTCTTGCGATCAGTAGATCGGCTTGCCGGTATCGATGGCCTGGGACAGCAGCAGGTATTCTTCGCATGCCGTGCCGCAGCGCGTGCCGATTTCCGTGAGCTGTTCGCGTGCAAGGTCCATCTTGCCCAGTTTCACATAGCCTTCGCCCAGGTATTCGCGAGCCAGGATATAGTTCGGGTCGGTATCCAGAGCCTTGTGGTAGAAAGCAATTCCCTGCTCGACCTTGCCCATCTTGCGGTGCGTATAGCCAAGCCCGTTGAGAGCTTCAGGATCGCGCTTGTCGGCAACCAGCCGGAACAGGTCAATGGCGTTTTCATACTGCCCGGCGCGGGCAAGCGCCCAGCCCTGAGCTTTCAGTGATTTGTCCGGGAAGACTTCAGACGTCTTCTTCACGCACTTCTTCATAGAGTCCGAATAAACCTGGCCTTTTTTGCAGGTTTTGGTGGACGTCGAGGTGTCCGAGCCGGCAGCATGGGCCACCGTAAACGAGGTACCAATGGCCAGAGTTGCTGCCAGGGCAAGGGGAGTAAACTTCATGGTCAGTTTCCTTGTTGGATGTATCGATCGGGGTTTAGGCGATAAATGCTGCCGTGAACTATAGCAGTCTGCTTACGAAAGAACGAGCAGTGCTGGTTCAATAAAAGGCATCAAAAATGTAACGATTTTGTGTTGGCAGTGCGCGTGGCGGAAGGCCAATAATTGATTTTTTGATGAATTATCCTCAGATCAAAATTGGTTAACAAGTTTGCTTGAGGCTTTGGGCGATGATCGCTATGCTACTGCTTCGTGGATGGCACCCACTATACTATCAGGCACAACGGCTGGCAACGTGACAAGGCGTTCAACAATACAAACCGCACTTATGCTGGCAATGGCTCTGGCTGTGAACGGGTGTGCCGAAAACCATTTGCTTGCGCAACTGGATGCCGGTGTGTCGGGCGCGTCTGTTAATGGCGAAAGAGAATTGCCTGATGTGTCGGTGTCTCCGGCAGGAACGTCGAATTTCAAACGTCAGCAGATTATCGGCAACGACCTTGCCCAACGCGCACTCGGTGTGATGAAGCGGTCCAGTGATACCGAACTTGAAGACTATCTGAATGCTATTGTGACGCGGCTGAAAACCACACCGGCGCATGGCGCCTCAAGCTTGTTCTACAAGGTGTATCTTGTGGACAGCCCACATGCCAACGCGTTTACACCCGGTGGTGGCCATATCTTTGTGACCACCGGGATCGTGACCAAGCTGCGCACTGAAGGCCAGATGGCGATGGTGCTGGCGCATGAGATGGCGCACAACCGGGCAAACCATGTGGTAAAGGGACATGACGGTCAATCGCTGAACAAGCGTGTTACAGCGTTCGGAAAACGGATTTTTGACGACGGACTTGGTGTTCCCTGGTTGAGCAGTGGTGTGAAGGCGTTGGCTGACACAAGCCTGAGCAGTTATACCCGCGCCCAGGAGGAGCAGGCCGATATGCTTGGGTTCCGGTATTTCGTCTCTGCGGGCTACGACCCCCACGAAGCGCCGCGCAGTTTTGCCGCCCTGATTGCCGTCGATGCTCAGAAGAAGAGTATTTTTGACGTTTTTGACGGCTACCCCGAAGGCATCAGGCGGGCAGAAGAAATGAATGCCATGGTGCATGCGGCTTATCGCGATGTAGATACCAGCCGCCTGCGGCGCAATACCAGGACCTATGTTGATCTGGCGGCTGCATACTGGCAATAAGCCCGCCGTTCCGGCTGTTTCACTTCCCGATCGCTTTCTGAACGTCAGATGAACAACTCGCTCAGGTTTCAGTCATCCTGGTGCTGGCAATCTTGTCCTCAAGTAAACACGTGACGATCTTCAAGGTCGGACACATAAACAAGAATGAGGAAAGTAAAATGTCCCAGATTACCAAGACAGCGAAATCCACCATGATCCTTGCTGCCGGTGCTGTTGCCGGTGTCCTGTTCGCAGGTAACGTCACAACGACGGCCAATGCTGAGACCGTATACTTTGGTTACGAGACATCGTTCCGTGAAGCCAAGCAAATGTGCAATGGCATCCATGGCCGTATTTTCGAGACGGGCCGGGGTCAATATGGCTGCACAGGTAATCTGGTTGAGCGCAGGTACAAACGCCTTCCACCACCACAACTTGTTCGCGGTGCAAATGACCGCCCGAGCAAGCGCCAGAACTTTGGCGGCCGTGATTTTTCCAATGACATTGGCAAAGTCGGCGGCGAAGGTGGCGGCAATGGCGGTGGCGGTGGCGGTGGCGGCGGAAGCGCCGGCCGCAACTGATCTTTCGGTTGTTTGACACGACCATCAAAGCCAGCACTGCTTAATTGCGGTGCTGGATTTTGTTTGCCTGGAATGACGAAACCAGTTTAGCGGCGGCTCCGGCGGCGCGATCTGCGCGACAGGAGAACCGGCACCAACAGCATGATGGCACATGCGAACGTGGCAAGGCCAAAAGCGGCTATGGCGGCAACTCCAAGAGTGTGGGGCGCACTACCGGCCTGATTGGGCAATGGGCTGGCGGTTGCCTGGCCAATGGGCAACACGGCAACCATCACTGTCAGGACGGCGGTAGACAAAGCCACTGCAAAAAACGACAGCATATGGGTGTTTCTGCGGTTGTGCGCGGAGTTACCGTCACGCGCTGCGGCACCGAAGCCGTACAAGCCGTCAGTTTCGCTGCTTTTGATCAACATAATATGCGCATCCCGGTTCAATCGCGAACCCTTTCCAGCCTCCTACAAGACCATAAAAGGATGGCGTAAAATCACGCAAACAATGCCGTTGCACGGGTCATTGTATGGCAAACCAGGGGCATAGGGTTAACAAAAGGTTAACAATATCAAGGTGTTATGTTGCAAAATCGGCGGAATTCTCAAGTTTCCGGCGACATTCGGTGGCTGCATTGTCCGGCAACGGACCAATATCGTCATAGGTGATAGTTGTACCGTGTTTTACCGGGCGGATTAGGCTGACACCGTGAGCCAGGCCGATGGGCAGGGCGCGTGCGCGATGTGACGCATCTGCAGGCATCAGCTTGCCCCATGCGGTGTATCCGCCTTCGCCATCCAGCGTGTCGCCGGCACTGATATCTTTCTTGGCAACAGCAACGACATCGCCACGCCACGCTGCCGTGCTTCCCGTCGCCTCGCCGCGTATCGCTGCATTGGCAGCGGAAACGCCCAGTTCGAGGCCGATCAGGTGATATGGCCGGTACATGGCCGCATAATAACCTGACTGGTCCGTTTTCAGCCCATACTGCAGAAAGCAGTCGCGCGCATACTCGTTGGGAGCCTTGAATACGGCATAGACACCCCAGCGCAGGTGATTGTGCATTTCAGTTGTCTCACCGCGGTGCTCGGAGGCAATGACTTCAACAAGCCCCTCTGCGCCAAGCATGCCCCCGGCGTCTGCCGGAATGAGTACATTTTGCAAATTGTCGAAGTCGACAGCCGGAAACTTCAGTCCGTCGCTTGGTGCACTCAATCCGGTTGCATTGGCGATGGCTGCCATCTCTATGGCAGATTTGGTGCCGTCAAGGAACGAGTTGAACATTTGGGAATTCATGCCTGCAGCCGCTGCCTGCTCGGGGCTGAGGCCGTAATGGGTCCACACGTCATCGGGCGTGACATCATGAAACTCGGGCTGGAAGCGAGTGCCTTTCCCGGCACACACAACGTCCAGACCACAGGTTCTGGCCCAGTCGACAATCTCGCAAACCAGGGCAGGCTGGTCGCCGGATGCCATTGAATAAACCGTACCTGCGCTTCGGTGCGCGGCAGCCAGAACCGGGCCCGCCAACACATCTGCTTCGACATTGACCATGACGATATGCTTGCCGTGCTGAGCTGCTGCAAGTGCATGGGCACAGCCGGCCGCCGGCGATCCTGTAATTTCCATGACAACCTCAACATCAGGGTCGGCAATCAGGTCCATGCCGTCATCGGTAAAGCGTGTCCGGGAGATCAGATCGTCCTGCCAGCCTACGGCGCGACAAGCGGCGCGGGCGCGTTCCGGATCAAGGTCGGCAATAACAACAACTGACAAGTGGGGTGAAAACGGCACCTGATTGAGGAACATCGAGCCGAATTTTCCGGCTCCTATGACGCCGACGCGAACCGGGCCCTTATCGGCAATCCTGTTGGCGAGGATAGCTGGAAGTTGCTGCATTTGGTGACCTTTTCTGCAAACTGTCTGGATAAGATTAGCGGGATTTGATCTCAACATGTTGGAAACGATCAGGAGAACCAAGTCAAACAGATCGACAGGTTTTACGTGATTTTTCAGATAGTCAGCCGCAGTCGGTCAGGGAAAGAGTCAAGCCGACGGCTTACATTCCGGCGACGGTGAGTAGATCCACGCAAGACGTTGCAACTGCATGGAACCGGGTAACAACCGCAAGGTCAGATTTCGCGCCCGGGCCGTCGGGCCGCGCATGTGGTAGATACCGGCATTGCGGCGGGACTCTTCGACAATGCGGGCGGTGCGCGGCTGGCGGAGCTTTTCATAATGGGCCAGGGCAGCTTTCAGGCTGCCACTTCCGTCACCGAGACAGGCAGCCAGGCAGGCAGCGTCTTCCAAAGCCATGGCAGCACCTTGAGCGAGATAGGGCAGGGATGCATGAGCAGCATCACCGACCAGGACGCAATTGTCCCGGTTCCATCCGGTGAACGGCTCCAGATCAGCGCCGGTCCAGGCCAGCCAGCTTGCCGGTGTGGACAACAGGTCGTGCAGCACTGATGTCACGCCCGGCAGCGCGCCAAGTACGTTGTCGCGACTGGCGATATTGCTCCATCCGGTCTGATTTGCAGGCTGTTCAACACTGGCCACGATGTTGAGTTGCCGGCCACCTGACACCAGGTAGTGCACGACGTGGCCACCCGGCGCCAACCACAGGTAAACCGCATCACGATCAAGCGCGTCAGGAAGATCACCGGCCGGGGCAAGAGCCCGGTACAGTGTTTCGCCGCTCAGACGCGGTTCGCTGCCAGGTGCGATGTGAGTGCGCAGTGCAGAACGGATACCGTCTGCCGCGATAAGCAGATCGGCTTCATGGATTTCGCCGGACAGGGTTTTCAGTCCTGTGGGGTCGCCCGGTTGCAGCCCGGTAATGCGGCAGTCTTTAACGATCGTGATCGCGCTGTTACTGGACGCGGTTTGTGCCAGGGCGTCGACCAGATCGGCCCGGTGCGCAACCCGGTATGGGCTGCCGAATCTCCTGGTAAAACTGTCGCCAAGCTCCAGTGCAGACAACTGCCGTCCGCTGATTGCATCGCAGATGCGAATACGTGCCGGCGCACAGCACTGCGCTTCAAGCGCGTCCCACACACCCAGGCCTTCAAGCACCCGGACCGCATTTGGCCCCAGTTGCAGGCCTGCCCCGATTGTCTCGAGCCGGGCGGCCTGTTCAAAAACTGTTACTGAATGGCCGTTTTGGGAAACTGCGATGGCACTTGCCAAGCCTGCAATACCCGCCCCGGCGATTGAAATATGCAACTTTGAAAATCCTCGACAGCCAAAACGGTCAAAAATAGTTAGTTTGCCCTTGCGGTACAAAAACGGCAGGACTAGGGTCCGCGCCGGTCCTTCTGGATCGATATCACGGATAACATCAAGGAGCTATTCCAATGGGTTTCATCGCAGACTCGCTTAATAGAATTCAGCCGTCAGCTACGATAGCGATTTCAACGAAAGCCATGGAACTCAAAGCAGCCGGACGTGATATAATCGGACTGTCTGCGGGCGAGCCTGACTTTGATACACCCGACAACATCAAGGAAGCCGCCATAAAGGCGATCCGTGACGGGCGCACCAAGTACACACCGGTTGATGGCGTGCCTGAATTGAAGCAGGCCATTTGCGCCAAGTTCGAGCGCGACAACGGGCTCAGGTATACGCCATCACAAGTGTCGGTTGGAACCGGTGGCAAACAGGTCCTGTTTAACGCTTTACTTGCGACGCTTAATCCCGGTGACGAAGTGATTGTGCCGGCACCGTACTGGGTGAGCTACCCTGATATTGTATTGCTGGGCGGTGGCAAGCCGGTATTCGTCGAAACAACACTGGACAACGGTTTCAAACTGCAGGCGGCCGCATTGGAAGCGGCAATTACACCTAAAACCAAGTGGCTGGTGTTCAATTCACCGTCAAACCCGTCCGGCGCTGCCTACAGTCATGCGGAGTTAAAGGCGCTCACGGATGTGCTGATGCGGCATCCCCAGGTCTGGGTGCTGACCGACGATATGTACGAGCATCTTGTCTACGACGACTTCAAGTTTGTGACACCGGCCCAGGTCGAGCCCCAATTGCTGGAGCGGACCTTGACCATGAATGGTGTATCCAAGGCTTACGCGATGACCGGATGGCGAATTGGATTTGCGGCCGGTCCTGAAGTTTTGATCAACGCGATGCGAAAATTGCAGTCGCAGTCCACATCCAATCCGTCGTCGATTTCACAATGGGCGGCAGTGGAAGCTCTGAACGGTCCGCAGGATTTCATTGCCAGTAACAATGAGAAATTCAAGGAACGCCGGGATCTGGTTGTGTCGATGTTGAACCAGGCAAATGGCCTGTCATGCCCGACACCGGAAGGTGCGTTCTATGTGTACCCTTCATGTGAAGAATTGATTGGCAAGACCACACCGTCAGGCCAGCAGATCAAGAATGACGAAGACTTTGTAACCGCGCTGCTGGCTGACGAGGGAGTTGCAGCCGTGCATGGAGCAGCATTTGGACTTGAGCCGTTCTTCCGGGTTTCATACGCAACGTCCAATGAAGCGCTGGAAGATGCGTGTGAGCGTATTCAGCGGTTTTGCAACAGCCTGAAATAGGCGGTTCCTCCGGTTAAAAACTTTGTTACAATTATGTCGAAATTGTAATTGGATTTGTTACCACCGATGGCTAAGTATTGGTCATCGCTCGGGACGGCGATTCGGGAGTTCGGCTGCGTGACGCATCTGGTCACGCAGCCCGGCCCCCACTTTTCGCCAGAAAGGCATATTCCTATGAAACGTATTGCATCTGCCGCTGTTGTAACTCTCGCTTTGGTTGCCGGCTCTTCCGGACCTGCGTCTGCTGACGGAGTGGGCATAAACATTGGTACCCTGGAATGTCTTGTTGAAGGCGGTATCGGCCTGATCGTTACCTCGTCCAAGTCTATGGACTGTGTCTACAAATCGACCTCGGGCCGCGAAGATGTTTACGTCGGAAAGCTGACGAAATTCGGCCTCGATATCGGAGTGACCGGTGAGGCTCGCATGATATGGGGTGTGTTCGCGCCTGGAATTGTTGAGTATGGCGCACTTTCCGGCCGCTATGTGGGTGCTTCTGCAGAAGCCACTGCCGGCATTGGCGCCGGTGCAAATGCACTTGTCGGCGGTGCCAACATCACGCTGCAGCCATTGAGCGTTCAGGTGCAGACCGGGCTCAATGCCGCACTTGGTGTGTCCAACATGACCCTTGAGCCTGCCGACTGATCCACATTCTTGATGCAGCCTTGGCGGTCAGTGATAACGGCTGATCGCATTCGCCTGACAAAGGAGTGATTTGGCAAGTTGGGTGAGGATGCCTAGGTTGGCAAACAAGATGCCTTATGCGGGCGGCTTGTTTGCTAATTTCAGGAGTGCATGCGCATGCTGATCAAGACAATTCACAACTGGGAAATTCCGGAGTCCAGGGCGACGTCAGAGCACGTGTTTCTGAACCGTCGAAAGTTTATTGCCGCTGCCGGGTTTGCGGGTATCGGCCTTGCCTCAGGCATTCGCCCCGGACTGGCCAACGAAGATCCAACGGCAGGCCTGTATCCCGGGAAACTGAACCCTGCCTATGCGGATGCCGGGCGCAAGGTCACGCCCGAAGCACTCAATATCACCTATAACAATTTTTATGAATTCGGCACGTCCAAGAGGATTTCAAAGGCAGCCGAAGCGCTGGTGGTCCGGCCATGGGAGATTGCCTTTGAAGGTGAGATTGAAACGCCGTTCAAGATGCAGTTTGATGACCTGATCAAGAAGGTTCAGATTGAACAGCGGGTTTACCGGCATCGCTGTGTGGAAGCGTGGTCGATGACGGTTCCGTGGAGCGGCTTTACCCTCAAGCAACTCGTTGCCCTTGCCAAGCCCAATGCAAATGCAAAATACGTGAAATTTGAAACCTTCAACGATCCGGAAATAGCGCCTGGCCAGAAGCCAAGCCTGTTTGGCGGCAGCTATCCGTGGCCCTATTCGGAATCTGTAACCATGGAAGAAGCCAACAATGACCTGGCATTCATGGTGACCGGCGCCTATGGCAAGCCGGTCGCGAAGTCGATGGGCGCTCCCATCCGTCTGCATCTGCCGTGGAAGTACGGCTTCAAATCGGCCAAGTCGATCAACAAGATCACGTTTACGTCGGAGCGACCCAAGAGTTTCTGGGAAGTGCTCGGGCCTAAGGAGTATGGCTTTTGGGCCAATGTGAACCCGGAAGTTTCGCATCCGCGCTGGAGCCAGGCAGCTGAGCGTGATCTGGAGACCGGTGAGAAAATTCCAACCATCATTTACAATGGCTACGCAGAGCAGGTCGCATCGCTTTATGATGGCATGAAAGACGAACTGGGAGCGGCCCTGTTCAAATAATGCGGGCTCGCTGACAGCTCGAAAATTTCAGGGGCCAGACACCCGGGTGGAGAGTGTGTCTGGCCCCTTCGTTGTCAGGAACCTGACGGTTCATGATGGAGCACTTGTTGTTGCCTCGCGCCCCGTAGAACCTGTCAGATATGCGGCCATGTGTTTTATGAGGGAGTAAACTAGCCGCTGACAATGTAAGGCTCACACGGATGAACCATCCAGTGCAATCCGGTATTAGGCATGTATGTCATGCGGTGGATGCATATCAGGCAAAAGCACTTGTATTGCGCATACTTAAGGACCTGTCAGAACTTCCATTGACGCGCTTTTGACACCACGAAATCCCTGAATACGGCGATCCTCTTGGAATTCCGCATCTCTTCCGGATAAACAAAATAGGTGTCAATTCCCGGTGCTTCCTCGCCAAGAGAAACCCGTATGAGGGGTGAATCATCGCCCACGATGTAATCCGGCAGAACCCCAATTCCCAGGCCTGATTCAACAGCGCGACGCAGCCCATAGATGGAGTTGATCATAAAACTTGATTCACGCGGTGCTTCGCCTTCCGCACGCCCGGCACGCAACAGCCAGCCCAGGTCGCTCATGAATGTCGGCGTCGGTCCGAATGCCAGGATTTTGTGATGGTCAAGCTCTTCTGCGGCTTTCGGCAGCCCGTTCGACTGTACATAATCCGGTGACGCATACGCATGATTGTGCACGGTGAACAACTTGCGCTGGATCAGATCGGGTTGTGTTGGCCGGCGCAGGCGAATGGCCACATCAGCCTGACGCATGCCGAGATCGAGTTCCTCGTCGGTCAGGATCAACTCTACCCTGATTTGTGGATACAGCTCGATGAATTCCTGCAGGCGCGGCGTAAGCCAGATTGTGCCAAGGCCGACGGTTGTAGAGATACGCAGGTCGCCGGTCGGTTTGTCACGGCTGTCGGTGAGGCGTGTCCGGGCGGTTGCAAGCTTGGTGAAGACATCATGCGCCGTGCGATACAGCATCTCTCCCTGCTCGGTCAGGATCAGACCGCGTGCGTGGCGGTGAAAAAGCGTAACACTCAACTCCGACTCCAGCGCTGAAATCTGCCTGCTGACGGCTGATTGAGACAGATTCAGATCGTGTCCGGCGTGGGTAAAACTGCCGGCTTCCGCAACCGAATGGAAGATGCGCAGCTTGTCCCAGTCAAAGTTGTTGTCCCGCTTTGAAAATGGCATGGAATCGAGACCTTGTCCTACTCGGCTGCCTGCGAGGCTTCATTGCCTGCTGCAGCCAGAAATTTCTCGGCCTCAAGGGCGGCCATGCAGCCCATGCCGGCAGCTGTGACAGCTTGCCGGTAGATGTCGTCAGTGACATCTCCTGCCGCATAGACGCCCGCTACGGCAGTCGCTGTCGAATCGGGTTCGGTCAGCAGATAGCCGCCGTTCTTCATTTTCAGCTTGCCTTCAAACAATTCGGTTGCCGGTTTGTGGCCAATGGCAATGAAAATGCCGTCGCAGGGCAAATCCTCAACAGCCTGCGTCTTCACGTTGCGCAAGCGTGCTGCGGTGACACCAAGCGGGTTTTCGTCGCCGATGACTTCATCCAGTGTGGTATCCCACATGACCTTGACCTTCGGATTTTCGAACAGCCGGTTTTGTAAGATTCGCTCGGCGCGAAATTCATCACGTCGATGAACAACCACGACCTCGGATGCAAACTTGGTCAGAAACAGAGCTTCCTCGACCGCAGTGTTGCCGCCACCTACAACCACGACACGCTTGCCGCGGTAGAAAAATCCGTCGCAGGTGGCACAGGCGGATACGCCGAAACCCTTGAATTTTTCTTCAGTGGGCAGGCCGAGCCATCTGGCCTGCGCACCTGTGCAGATGATCAGGCTGTCGCATGTATACTCATTGCCGGAATCACCCTTCAGGCGAAATGGCCGCTGGTCGACATTGACTTCGACAATATGGTCACTGATCAGATTTGTACCCACATGCTCGGCCTGACCCTGCATTTGCTCCATCAGCCAGGGACCCTGGATGGGATCTGCAAATCCGGGATAGTTTTCGACATCGGTGGTTATGGTGAGCTGACCACCAGGCTGTATGCCGTGGATCAGAGTGGGTTCCAGCATGGCGCGCGCGGCATAGATGGCCGCTGTATATCCAGCAGGGCCTGATCCCAGAATAAGCACCCGTGAATGTTGTACGCTCATAGTCTCAGTCTCCAGCGATAATTTGCTCTCTCAAGGTTGCACATATTTTGATCGGGCAAGTCATGCCCGCCGATCACAAGATGTACAATAGGGGTGTCTTGTGCCCCGCATTCCGTAACAACCTGCCACAGCCATGACGTGACTGCATAGCTTTCAGTCTGTCAGTTCACAAACAACGCACAGTTTTCTTGTCACCCTGATCTGGTCGAGATCGCCCGACGTCAGGTTGAAGATTTCTGAAGACGTCCTACTTGAAAGCTATTTTCAGTATCTCGTAGCTTTTGCCGCCGCCCGGCGTCATCACTTCAACGCTGTCGCCGGCGGACTTGCCAATCAGAGCACGCGCAATCGGTGAGGAGATCGAAAGCTTGCCGGATTTCACGTCAGCTTCAAAATCGCCAACAATCCGATAGACGGCTTCCTTGTCGGTGTCTTCATCCACAACTGTCACTGTCGCACCAAACTTGACGGTATCCCCGCCCAGTTTGGACACATCGATGATTTCCGCACGACTGATCATGTCTTCCAGCTCGGACACCCGAGCTTCATTCCAGCCCTGTGCTTCCTTGGCTGCATGATACTCGGCGTTTTCCGAAAGATCGCCGTGGGCACGTGCTTCTTCGATGGCCTTGATGATGCGGGGACGCTCAACAGACTTGCGGTGCTTCACTTCTTCGGACATGGCGGCATGTCCTTCTGCGGTCATGGGAACTTTTTCAACCATCGATACGAATTCCAGAATCCTGTTAGCCGCCCAAGCCTCAGAACTTCATGGCAGCCGTTAAGCTACCAACGCGTTCGTCTGTTGACTGTGTGCGGGAATGTTTCGGTCTCATGTAAATATGCGCAAAACAATTGCGTCCTGCAAGACCTGTTTAATGTTGATTATCATCAGGGAATTTTCTGATCGGTCTACTTGAAATAATCCTGCAGCGGTTTTACCGAGAGATCGCCATGTTTGACTGCGGCAATTGCCTCCGATGCCGCCATGGCTGCGGGCAGTGTTGTGTAATACGGAATTTTGGCCATGAGCGCTGCCCGCCGGATTGATTTTGAGTCCGACAAGGCACTTTGACCTTCCGTGGTATTGAATACCAGTTGCACTTCACCATTCGCCATCGCATCGACGATATGCGGGCGACCTTCCAGCACCTTGTTGACGCGTACGGCTGGAACTCCTTTTTCCGCCAGATAGCGTTGAGTGCCTCCGGTGGCGATGATTTTGAACCCCAACTCGGCCAACTGCCGGGCAGCAGGCAGGATACGGGCCTTGTCATGGTCCCGCACGGAGATGAAAGCTGTGCCGTCAACCGGCACTTTTGTGCCACCGCCAAGCTGGCTCTTTGCAAATGCCATGGCGAAATCAGTATCAAGGCCCATGACCTCGCCGGTAGACCGCATTTCCGGTCCCAGCACCGTGTCGACACCGGGGAAGCGTGCGAACGGGAATACAGCTTCCTTGACCCCGATATGTTTGAGCTTCCTGCTCTTGAGCTTGAACGAGGCAAGATTTTCTCCAGCCATGATGCGCGAGGCGATCTTGGCGATGGAGCGGCCAACCACCTTGGCGACAAACGGCACCGTGCGCGAGGCTCGCGGGTTCACCTCAAGCACATATATGTCGCCGTCCTTGATGGCGAACTGCACGTTCATCAGGCCAACCACACCAAGCGCGCGCGCCAGTACAGCCGACTGGCGCTCCAGTTCATCGATTGTGGCCTTCTTGAGCGAGTACGGCGGCAGCGAGCATGCACTGTCACCGGAATGCACGCCGGCCTCCTCGATATGCTGCATCACGCCCGCCACGAACACATCCTTGCCATCGCACAACGCGTCCACGTCAACCTCGATGGCGTTGGACAGGTAGCTGTCGATCAGGACAGGAGACGAACCGGACACAACAACCGCTTCATTGATGTAGCGTTTGAGATCCTCGGTATCGCGCACGATTTCCATGGCGCGGCCACCCAGCACATAGGACGGACGGATAACCACAGGGTAGCCGATTTTTTCCGCAATCTTGACCGCTTCGGGGCCTGATTTGGCGATACCATTGTTCGGCTGGCGTACCTTGACCTTCTTGAGCAGTTTCGCAAACCGGTCCCGGTCTTCGGCCAGATCAATGGCGTCCGGCGATGTGCCCAGAATGGGAATGCCGGCTTTTTCGACGGCATCGGCCAACTTGAGCGGTGTCTGGCCGCCGAACTGAACGATAACGCCGTGCAATTCGCCCTTTTTCTGTTCCGCCAGCAGAATTTCCAGCACGTCTTCTTCGGTCAGCGATTCAAAATACAACCGGTCTGAAGTGTCGTAGTCGGTAGACACTGTCTCGGGGTTGCAGTTGATCATGATGGTCTCAAAACCTGCGTCAGACAGTGCAAACGCCGCATGACAGCAGCAGTAGTCAAACTCGATACCCTGGCCGATCCGGTTTGGGCCACCGCCCAGAATGGCGATCTTCCTGGCATCGGAAACTTCAGCTTCGTTACCGTCATTGCCGGCAAGACCAACCTCGTAGGTTGAGTACATATAGGCCGTGGGCGAGGCAAATTCGGCCGCGCAGGTGTCAATGCGCTTGTAGACGGGCCTGATCTTCAGCTTGTGACGGGCTTTGCGGACCTTGGTTTCATTGCTTCCGACCAGTTCGGCCAGGCGTGCATCAGAAAAGCCCATGGCCTTGAGCATGCGGAAATTCGCGGCATCCGGTGGCAGGCCGTGGTCGCGCACGCGCTCCTCGGTCTGGATGATGGCCGACAATTGTTCAATGAACCACGGATCATATTTTGCTGACTCAAATACCAGTTCATTGCTGGCGCCGCGGCGCATGCATTCTGCAACCTTCAGCAGCCGATCCGGTGTCGGCAGTGACATGGCGCGGCGGAAAACGTTCTTGTCTTCATCCTTGCCATACCCGTCCAGTTCAATCTCGTTGAGGCCGGTAAGGCCGGTCTCCAGACCCCGCAATGCCTTTTGCAGGGATTCGGCGAAGGTGCGGCCAATGGCCATGACCTCGCCGACCGATTTCATGGCGGTGGTCAGATTCGGCCTGGAGCCCGGGAACTTCTCAAACGCAAAGCGCGGGATCTTGGTCACCACATAGTCGATCGAAGGCTCAAACGAGGCCGGCGTGGCTCCGGCAGTGATGTCATTGTCCAGTTCGTCCAGCGTGTACCCCACGGCGAGGCGGGCCGCGACCTTGGCTATCGGAAAGCCGGTCGCCTTGGACGCAAGTGCAGACGAGCGTGACACCCGCGGATTCATTTCGATGACGATGAGGCGGCCATCAGCCGGATTGACCGCGAACTGCACGTTGGACCCACCGGTTTCCACACCGATCTCGCGCAGCACCGCAATGGAGGCATTGCGCATCATCTGGTATTCCTTGTCGGTCAGCGTCAGGGCCGGTGCAACGGTGATGGAATCGCCGGTATGGACACCCATCGGATCAAGGTTTTCGATGGAGCAGATGATGATGCAGTTATCGTCGCGATCGCGCACAACCTCCATTTCATATTCTTTCCAGCCCAGTACTGATTCTTCGATCAACACTTCGGAAGTCGGGGAGGCTTCGACACCGGTGAGCACGATGTCGTACAGTTCTTCCAGCGTGTAGGCGATGCCGCCGCCGGTGCCGCCGAGTGTAAAAGACGGGCGGATAATGGCGGGAAGGCCGGTCAGCTTGTAGGCCTGGAATGCCTGCTGCTGAGCGCTGAGGCGCTGTTCTTCGCGGCGCTCAAACTCTGTTTTGGCCCACTCGGTCTTGAAGGTGGCAATCGCGCCTGCGCCGGATGCCTGCTTCAGACCGTCCTCGTAAGCTTTGGCAAAACGCTGCTTCAGGTCTGATGTGTTGACGAATGCAGAGCGTGGCGTCTCAAGCCCGATCTTCTTCATGGCGGTGCGGAAAAGATCGCGATCCTCAGCCTTGTCTATGGCTTCCGCGCGCGCGCCGATCATCTCCACGTCCCATTTTTCCAGCACGCCCTGCTTGTTCAGTGAAAGGGCCGTGTTGAGTGCGGTCTGGCCGCCCATGGTGGGCAGCAACACCAGCGTGTCATCGGGGCGTTCAGTGCGCTCCTTTTCGATAATCTTTTCTACGACTTCAGGGGTGATGGGTTCGATATAGGTGGCGTGTGCCAGATCCGGGTCGGTCATGATTGTAGCCGGATTGGAATTTACCAGGACAATGCGATAACCCTCGGTCTTCAGTGCCTTGCAGGCCTGGGTGCCTGAATAGTCGAACTCGCAGGCCTGGCCGATGACTATCGGCCCTGCGCCGATAATCAGGACCGTGTCGATATCTTCACGTTTGGGCATGAGCGCTCATTTTTTATGGATGCGGCCCAAGCCGACGGATGGGCGGGCGCAAATTCTGTGTGGGTTACACTATCAATCCGCTGGGTGCAAAGGCCAAGCTGTCGCGCAAGGCGATTTGTGGCGGACGATCCACAGTTTGACAGCTGTTTGAGGATGTAATGCACGAAATTTGAGCAATTTTGCCGGCGATACCGGAGGTTCGGGTTCTATTGCTCGGGAATCAGTGCTTCAAAGCCTGCGGTGTTCGAGGCCCGCACGGTAATCAGCGCACCGCCAATGGCTTCAATCTCACTGCGTGACTGCATGATCAGTTTCAGTGTTTTCATGGACAGTCCGAACGGACCGGAAACAGTGATGCGGACTGAACCCGATGCGGATCCGGCAAAAATCCTGACGGTCAGATCATCGCCATCTTCACCGGCGTCTGCAAACACCTGCCGGGTCAGTGCTGCAATCGCAGCCAATGCGGCCTCGCACCCGGGCGCCACGAAAGGCCCTTTGTCGGGAAAGTCACACCGCGCTGAAATCCAATCCGGCCACTCGCAATTATTGAGAGTGTCCAGCACGAAAGCCGACAGATCTCGGGGATCGGACGCATCGATGGCGGTTTGAGCGGGAGGGGCGGGCGCTGGCTCGGGCGCAGCGGCTTGAGCAATAGTCTGAGTGGGGTGTTGGCGATCAAATGCATCACGCGTGTCGCGCATCAACGCGCCGATGACCGCGGAAGAACGCTGTTCTATATGCTCCGGCAAGGCTTCATTGGTGGCGTCCGGGCCAGCTGCCGGTGACTTCCGGCTTGCCGATATGCGCTCACGCAGGAGTTTTGAGAGCAAGGAGGTGTCAGGTGTGCCGGCGCGCATGGGGTATAAAGGGTCCAGAAAAGCCATGTTGATCTGCTGACCTGAAACATTGCGGCCACAATCGTAAACAAAGCGTAAATGTTGCGTTTCGTTAAAAGAAGCGCAGGGCACACATCGTATGATGTGTCCAGGTCAGTATGTTTGTTGATTGAACCAATCAGGAAGCATAAAGCTGATCGTTTTCAAAGTGCCGGAGCAATTTCATGGGTTCAAGTGAACCCGTGTTGCTCCGGGCGGTTCAGGGCTTTTAGTTCGCCTGTTTCAAGCAGCGGATTTGACTGAATGTAATGCAGTTGCCGGATGTGCAGATATTGCCGGTGTCGGCAAAGCGCAGTTCAGTTCCCGCCGCCGGCGAGCGCCGGGCAAAGCTCAGAGCTGTCTGGTAACCGTTTCGCTGGCACCAGACCGTAGCTGCAGGCTTGCCGCAACCCCGGTCTCCATCCAGGCAAAACGCGACCGGCTGCCCGAGATAGTCCGGTGAGGAAAACTTTCTTGCGGAGGTTGCCGCGCTCGCAGGAGCAAGTGCATCCACTACAAGTATTGCGGTTATCGCGGCTATCGCGATGGTGCCGCTTGCCGGCAATAAGGTTTTTGCCTTGGAATTTCTGATCATGATCGGTTCCACTCCTGATTCTTTGTTCCACACTTGCTGCAACGCTTGCGACGGAGTTGCTGTGTGTCTTTTGTGTCACAGTCTGGCAAAATCTCGCCTGAATGGTGTGTTCAGGTGCTGTTAATGCTGTATCAAGTCTTGACGTTGGGTTGAATGTAGAGCGATTGTGGCGTCGAAGATGTGCGATTAGTCACACAGCGACAGAGGAGTGGACGATGCAGGTGAAAACGATTCTTTCAGCAGTGGCTATTGCTGCGGCGGCAGTTTCATTTGGTGCAGGCGCGGCGAATGCGGAAAACCAGACCGGCTCGGTCTACAATAATGTGAAATACAATTTCGGGTCCAATACCTGGAAAATGGATTCCAAGTACCTACCGGCCGAAATTTCATACAAGAGTGATGAAAAGCCGGGTACGGTTATTATCAGCACTCGCAAAAAATATCTGTATGTAGTGCAGGAAGGTGGCACGGCCAAGCGGTTCGGCATCGGTGTTGGCCGGCGCGGTTTCCGCTGGAGTGGTGAGGAAAAAGTGTCACGCAAAGCTGAATGGCCGGCCTGGCATCCGCCGGCAGAAATGCGTGAGCGTGAGCCGCACCTGCCAGTGCGCATGGAGGGCGGAGAAGACAATCCGCTCGGAGCGCGCGCGCTTTACCTGGGTAATACACTGTATCGGATTCACGGCACGCATCAGCCATGGACGATTGGCGAGTCTGTATCATCGGGTTGTATTCGCCTGCGCAATGAAGACGTGATCTCACTTTACGATATGGTGAAAGTCGGCGCGAAAGTGATTGTAGAATAAGACGTCCAAGTCTTCTTCCTGAATAAAGGGCCCCGTCACAACTCGTGTGCGGGGCCCTTCGAGTTATGGCAGTCGGTCCCGGTTTGCAGGGGAGATCCTCTAGGGGTCGAGAGGATTGGGGCAGGCTGCCAGTCTCATACTCATCAATATGGTGAGTGTCAGAGACAAATCCAAGTCAGGGACCGGGCACACGCCAAACATGCATGGCGAGAGGGGCGGATGGGTCATGCGGAGCTCGTCGCGACCCGGTTCCCTGACACCGTCCAGGGGCTGCCCCGGACAGTGGTTCTTCAAAGCTCGTTGTTCTGTTACGTCAAATCTCCTGACACTGGCGAAGGTCACAAGGGTCAACACTCATCATGCCGCGGACCGGCCAATTGGGGTTGGTCTTGTAAATCACCGTGACGTTGGTTTCGTTGGTCTCCAGTACGGGTGCTGCCAGGGATGAGAAGGCTGCGAAAACGAAAAGCGCGCCTGCCAAACCTGCTGCTGTGAGTTTCTTTGTCATATCTTCCTCCCTTTTGTTTCGGCTGTTGAGGGGTGCCGGAGGTCGTCTGATGAAGATCACACTAGTCGGGCGGTGCCGAATGTTGGCTGAACGGGCCGTTCATCTGCCGTTCAGGAATCAGACATATGGAAAAATGGCTGATTTTCGGGGTTTTCTACAATTCGAAGGGGAAACCTTGAACACTCCCCCGGTTTCTGGTGTATGCACTGTTCATGAAAAAAACCGCGTTCATCTGGCTCATCGCCGGCATATTCGTGATGACGCTGCCTTCGTCTTTGGCGAAGGCGGATGAGGTTGTTGTGGCCGTGGCCACCAATTTCCTGCTGCCGGCGCGCGCGATTGCTGCTGAATTTGAGCAAGACACTGGCCATTCGGTCGTACTGGTGGCAGGAGCAACGGGCAAACTGGCGACACAAATACTGGCTGGTGCGCCGTTTGACGTCTTCCTGGCCGCAGATCAGGCGCGACCTGAATTGCTGGTGGAGAAAAATGCAGCCGTGGCTGGAAGCCGGTTCACCTATGCAATCGGAAGGTTGGTGCTGTGGTCACGCGAAAAGTTGCCGTTAACGGGAACTGCGCTTGCCTCACTCGATACAAAGCGTGTTTCGCGGCTCGCTATGGCCAACCCCAAATTGGCACCTTATGGCCTGGCTGCAGAGCAGGCGCTTGACCGGCTGGGTTTCTTCAAGCCCCTTTCAGGACGATTTGTTTACGGTGAAAACATTGGCCAGACATTTGCAATGGCTGCATCAGGTAACGTAACAGCGGGGTTGATTGCGAAATCACAACTTGCAAGCTTGCCGGATGATCAAAAAGGATACTGGATTGACGTACCTGGTACATTGCACGAGCCGATATTGCAGGACGGTGTGCTGAACATGCGGGCCAGGGACAACGAAGTGGCACGCTCGTTCATGAGCTTTATGAAGTCGGATAGGGTGACCGGCATTGCCAAGCGGTTCGGCTATGGAGTGTCTCGTCCATGACGACTGAGGTTTTTGATGCGATATGGCTCACGGCGCAGTTGGCCACGGTCTCCGTGGTGCTGCTGCTGATACTGGCAACACCGGTTGCATGGTGGTTGGCGTTCACGCGGTCGCGGATGAAGATACCGGTTGAAGCGCTGACGACATTGCCGCTGGTGCTGCCGCCGACCGTGTTGGGGTTTTATCTGCTGATACTGCTGGGACCTGCCGGCTGGCTGGGCAGCTGGTGGGTAAGCCTGACGGGAGAAACGCTGACCTTCAGTTTCACCGGACTGGTGGTTGCCTCAATGATCCACTCGCTGCCATTTGTCGTGCAGCCAATGCGGCAGGCGTTTCAGGACATGGGAACGGGCCCTTTGGAAGATGCCGCTACATTGGGGGCAGGGCCACTGGACCGGTTTTTCAGCGTCGGGCTTCCTCAAGCCAAGCGCGGCATCGTGACGGCATCTGTGCTGGGATTTGCCCATGTGCTGGGAGAGTTCGGTGTTGTGCTGATGGTTGGAGGCAATATTCCGGGCCGCACAAAAGTTGTTTCCATTGCCATATATGAAAGCGTGGAGACACTTGATTATGCGACCGCGCACATGCTGTCAGCGGGACTTTTACTGCTGTCGTTTGCGGTGCTGGTCGGGGTCTTCGCAGTGAACCGGTCTATCCCGATGAAGGTGGGGCAATGAGCGGTTGCCGACTTGATCTGGATTTCCGGCTGGTTCGCGGAGGCTTTGATCTTGCGATATCGGAAAACCTCGCACTGGACGGTGTCACAGTCCTGTTCGGACCAAACGGATCCGGCAAATCCATGACCTTGCGCACCATTGCAGGCCTTGAGAGCGGTGCCAAAGGGGTTGTGCGATTTGATGATACGGACTGGTTGCAATCAGAGGGCGAGATTTTCGTGCCGGCCCATCAACGCCCGGTCGCGCATGTATTTCAGGATGCGCGATTGTTTTCACATCTTGATGTTGCGGGTAATCTCGGTTTTGCGCAGCGCCGTGCCAAGGGTGACGGTCCCGAAGTTTCGCGCGACGATGTAATTGAAGTATTTGATATTGCTCATCTCCTGCAACGTGCGCCGCAAGGCCTGTCTGGCGGTGAACGGCAAAGAGTGGCGATGGCGCGCGCATTGCTGACCCGGCCCCGGCTCGTATTGATGGATGAACCCTTGAGCGCGCTGGACGTGCAGCGCCGTGCCCAGGCATTGAACTTCATCGAGCAGATCCCGGAGCGGTTTCAGGTGCCGGTTATTTATGTGACGCACCAGATTGACGAAGTTGTGCGGCTTGCCAATCAGTTGGTGTTGATTGCAGGAGGCCGCATTGAGGCTAGCGGCCGGTCGGCCGACCTGATGTCACGACTGGATTTGCCGCCATTCACCGGCAGGTTCGAGGCAGGATCAATCATTGAAGCGAGAGTAAAGAAACACAATTCCGAGTTCGCGCTGACCGAGCTGGAAATTGCAGACGGTGTGCAGGTCGAAGTGCCGTTTCTGGATTTTCCCGTCGGAGAAGTCGTGCGGCTGCGGGTGCGGGCACGTGATGTTTCAATTGCCGTGACGAAGCCGGAAGGCGTGTCTTTGCGCAATGTGCTGCCGGCCAAGGTCGAAGAAGTCCAGCCGGAATCAGACACGGCTTTTGCCGAAGTGAGACTGTCGGTTGCAGGCCAGGCAGTACGCGCCCGAATCAGCCGGGCATCTGCGCATGAATTGAAACTGAAACCCGGCAAATCCGTGCATGCGATGGTCAAAGCAACAGCTCTCGACAGAAGACTTCTTACTCGGCGTTGAGATTGAACCGCAGTGCTGGTAACTTGTTTTCTGCAACCTGGGCGATGCTTGGGAGACGGATTGTTACAGAGGTTCCTTATGAGACGTGTTTTTGTGTTGCTTGCCGCATCTGGAATTGGCATCGGCGCTGTTGTGGCTAACCTGCCCGAGGTGCTTGCAGGTGATCGCGCATTTTCGGATGATAGTGGTGTAAAACGGACAGGCAACTGGTCAAACGCTGACAGTGCGGAAAAGGCTGAAGCAGACGGAGCCGGCGGGTCCGATGTTCCGGTGCCGCGGTCCAAGCCCGGCAGCAAAGCTGCAAAAGCCGATGCAGCCAGAGCCAAGACTGCGAAATCTGAAAGCAAGCAAGCTCCGGTACCGCGCAAGAAAACAAAGCCGAAAGCGAATGTGCAAGCCGGACTCACGCCATCCGATACCGGTTCGGGTAGTACCAGTGCGCCTTATCGCGGCAAAATGGAGTCAGCGGAAATCAAGGAAGCACTGATCGGCAAAGTGCTTGCCTCGCGCATTGACGGCAAAAATGCAACCATCACTATTGTTGAAGGCGGTACCTTGAACTGGACATCCTCGGCCGGCAGCGGGGAGGGAAGATGGTGGGCTGAACGGGGCCGCATATGCGATCGCTATGATCCGTCCGGTGATTTTCCGGGCAGAGGAGCCGGGTGCCGCAGTTTCGAGCAGAAGCCGGATGGTTTTTATGCCGGTGGCAAGAAACTGAAGTTCGTGAACTAGAGCCCTTTACACCTGTCGGAGCGAGACAGGATTACTGGCGGCAGATGAGGCCCATGGCTGCGGCCACCGTGCGGTAGGCGGTCAGGGCGCCAAGCCCGTCCACGTCGCAATCCGGCATGAACTCGACCAGATCAAAAGCGGAAATCTTGGCCTTGCCGGCAATCGCATTGAGCAATTCGATTGTCTGCCAGTAACCAAGGCCACCGGGGGCGCGTCCGATGACAGCAGGCATGATTGCCGGATCAAGCCCGTCACAATCAAAGCAGATGATCACGTTTGAACCGTTTGGAATGGCATCGGCAACCTGCGCCATGCCCCTAGATGCGATATCGCGGGCGGTGAAGAATTTCACACCCCAGGCCAGCGCATCGGCGTAATCGCCTGGCCGGGCGGACCCGATATTGCGGGCGCCAACCTGAATAATGCGCTCGATGTGGTCCATCTCCGACGCGCGCCGCATGGTTGACGATAATCCCCAGCGCTCACCGCCAACTTCATCACGCCAGTCAATATGTGCGTCTATCTGGACGATGGTATACTTTCCGCGTCCCTCAAAAGCCTGGAGCATGGGGATTGGAATGCTGTCATCACCGCCCAGGACAATGGGCACTGCGCCGCGGTCCAGTATGGCGGAAACCGCGGCCTTGATTGCGACGCGATTGCTTGCGCTGTCATCGCCATAGTCCAGGTCTCCCAGATCACAGGCATCCTGCGGGCCACCGGGCAACAGCGGAGCGGCAAAATCAAAATCCATGTGTTCGAGGTTGGCTGCATATGGTGCCGCCGCCACCCGTATAGCAGCAGGTCCACCGGCGCAGTATGGGCCAACCGATGCATAAGGTGTGGCGCATGGCACACCCAGTATGGCGGCTTTGGCGTTCACCTGATCAGGTGCTGCACAGGACGGAATACCTAAAAAGGTGGACACATCTGTGGCCCCGAACATGGTGGCAATATTTGTCTTGTTCATATCAGGCCTGGCCGGACGGTGACTTAAGTTCAGGTTCTGGATTTAGCCATATAATCAGCGAAGCGGGCAAACAGGTAGTGTGAATCCTGTGGACCTGGAGATGCTTCGGGGTGATGTTGCACCGAAAACACCGGCTTTCCTTCAAGTTGAATGCCGCAGTTCGAGCCGTCAAACAGGGATATGTGGGTTTCGACGACGCCGTCAGGCAGGGACTTTCCGTCCACTGCAAAGCCGTGGTTCATGGAAGTGATCTCAACCTTGCCCGTGGTGTGGTCCTTGACCGGATGATTGGCACCGTGGTGACCCTGATGCATTTTCACCGTCGTGCCACCAAGAGCCAGAGCCAACATCTGATGACCCAGACAAATGCCAAACACCGGTTTGCCGCTGTCAACCAGCTTGCGGATTTCGGGTACGGCATATTCGCCGGTGGCTGCCGGATCGCCGGGTCCGTTTGAAAGGAACACACCGTCCGGTTTGAGGGCAAGAATCTCTTCGCCCGATGTGTCGCCGGGCACCACTGTGACCTTGCAGCCCTGCTGCGCCAGACACCGCAGGATGTTTCGCTTGGCGCCGAAATCCACGGCCACGACATGATGGCGCGGGCTTTCCAGCTGACCAAAACCGGTGTTCCAGTTCCACAGGGTTTCATCCCAGTCATAGCGCTGGGTGCAGGAAACCTCCTTTGCCAGATCCATGCCTTCGAGACCCGGCCATTCGGCAGCCTTCCTGGTCAGTGCCTTGATGTCGAATTTCGCCCTGGCATTGTGGGCGATAACAGCATTTGGCATGCCGCTTTCGCGGATCAGGGACGTGAGAGCTCGTGTGTCCACGCCGACAATCCCGACAATGTTGCGGGCTTTCAACCAGGCATCAAGATGCCGGGCAGCGCGGTAGTTGGAAGGATTGGTGACATCGGCTTTCAACACACAGCCGCGTACACCTGATGTTGCAGCAAGATTGAATGTCTCGATGTCTTCGTCATTGGCGCCGACATTTCCGATATGCGGGAAGGTAAATGTGATGATCTGGCCGGCATAGGAAGGATCGGTCAGGATTTCCTGATAACCGGTAATGGCTGTATTGAAGCAGAGTTCTCCGGTGGCATGGCCGGTTGCGCCAAGCCCGATACCTTCAATTACCGTTCCATCTGCCAGAACCAGCCGGGCCGTCATGGCCTGTTCAGCCCATGCGGGTGTAGCTGAAACACCACTGCCGGTGGTTGGATTTGCCGGGCGGGAAGATGACTTTGTGGGCGGCATCGGCCTTCCAGGAAATTCCTGGCCTTTTGTTTGAAAGGTGGTGCCCGGTGCATAAAGGTGTTATCGGGCAATTTGGCGGGAAACTAGATAGCAGCGCTGCTCGCGTCAAGCGCCGGCAGGCATGCAGTCCCCGTGATTTTGCGTGAATTGTGACGTTTTGTGTCTGCGGCTTGCGTGGTCCAGATGGTGAGGGTATCAATTGGCGATCTTCGTCCCTGTTTTTTGAAGCTCTGCCATGAAAGGCAATACAGATGAGTGATTCTATCCGTGACCGTGTCAGTGCTCTCATGAAAGAGGCCATGCGTGAGCAGGACAAGACGCGGCTTTCAACCCTCAGGTTGATTTCGGCGGCATTCAAGGATCGCGAAATCCAGAACCGTGGCACAGGCAAGGATGACAGCCTCACTGAAGCCGGAATGCAGGAAATCCTGTCCAAAATGATCAAGCAGCGCAGAGAGTCTGCCGAAACTTATGAAAAGGGCGGGAGACCGGAACTTGCTGAAGCCGAGAAGGCTGAAATTGAGATCATCGAAGAGTTTCTGCCACGTCAGCTTTCTGTTGCGGAAATCGAGGCTGCGGTGTCCGGTGTCGTAAAGGAACTGGATGCATCTGGTTTGAAAGACATGGGCCGGGTGATGGGTGTCCTGAAAGAACGTCATGCCGGTCAGATGGACTTTTCCAAAGCCGGTGCCGTTGTCAAAAACCTTCTCGGTTAGAACTGCCGGGCGAAGGCAACCTGCACCGCATCGCAAGCGCTATTACCTCAACCTTACAAATAAGCCTCTGCTGTGATCGCTGATTGTCGCCATATTGGTGTTCAATAGTCGCCGCGATTGCAACGGGGAATGATCATGAATTTGCGGCGACAGCTGATTTGCGGCATGGGTATCACCGGCATGCTCGGCGGTTCGGCACTGCCATTGTTTGTCGGTTCCGGAGTTGGCGCACAACAGGCCAGCCGGCCGCTTCTGAAGGCGGAAGACTGGGCGGTCAAACTGATAGGTGCGGCAGAAAGCCAGGTGGGGCTGACGACTGTCTATGACCCGGCCTACAGGCGGCTTGCCTATCCGCTGGGCGATGTGCCGATGCAAAAGGGCGTGTGCACGGATGTTGTCATCCGGGCTTACAGAGCCGCGTTCGGTATTGATCTGCAAGAACTGGTTCACGAGGACATGAAGTCGGCGTTTGCCGGTTATCCGGCTATTTGGGGGTTAAAGCGGCCGGATCGAAATATTGATCACCGAAGAGTGCCGAACCTCGAGCATTTCCTGAAACGTCGCGGAGCCGATCTGCCGATCACCCAAGACGGGGTGGACTATCGGCCCGGAGACCTGGTCACCCAACGCCTGCCGGGAAACCTGCCGCACATAGCTATTGTTACCAATCGTCCGGCAAAGGGACGCGATCATGCGCTGGTGGTGCATAATATCGGCGCGGGTACGCAGATAGAGGATCGCTTGTTCGAGTTCAGGATTTCGGGGCATTTTCGACTTGCGCCGGAAGCTGGCTGAGATCGGCTCAAGCCCTGCAGGTGCCAGAATTTGCGGTGGATCATCACGCTCGTGCGAGTAGTCAGTGGGTGCAACTTCAAATTGACTACGATGCCTTAACTGGGGGGAGCAAGTACTCCGCAATCCCTTCAGTTGCACCCACTGATACGCAACCCCCTAGAGGGCTGTGTTGCGTTGTTAGGCAAATAATATCCATCGATATGACGTTAAAACAATTGCAAGAACGCATTACCAAAGTGAAATACCGTATGCCGAATATGGTGATTTATTTACTGAATGGGTAAATGAATTTGCCATCAATTTGATGGACCGATTCATGGCCAGGAGCTGATCATCGTACTCCTGCTGCGGGCGAATAATCTGCCCGCGAAATTCGACTCACAGTATATGGCAATGCCATGCTAATTCTGGGTACTGGATCAGGCTTATAAAAGGTAAGACATGCGTTTTCCGCAATCATTTCTGGACGAGATACGGGCGAGGATTTCGATATCTTCGGTCATCGGCCGGACGGTGCAGTGGGACAAGCGCAAGACCAATGCCGGCAAGGGTGACTATTGGGCATGCTGTCCGTTCCACGGAGAGAAGACGCCAAGTTTCCATTGTGAGGATCGAAAGGGCCGATATCACTGTTTTGGCTGCAAGGTGAGCGGCGACATTTTCACCTATCTCGTTGAAAAGGAGGGAGTGCCGTTCCCTGAGGCGGTGGAGCGGCTGGCGTCTGAGGCCGGTCTGCAGCTGCCGCAATTGTCGCCTGAGGCGGAGGCTCGTGAACAACGCCGGGCCAATCTGTATGATGTGATGGAACTGGCCCAATCGTTTTTCGTGGCGCAGTTGCAGGCGTCAGCAGGTGCCAAAGCACGCGGGTACCTGTCCGATCGTGGCCTGTCGGGCGATGTGCAGCGGGAGTTCGGCATAGGGTTTGCGCCGAATGACCGCCAAGCCCTGTCGAAAGTGCTGGCTGGCAGCGATATCACGATTGACCAGATGGACGAGGCCGGACTGGTCATCCGCCCAGACGATGGCAAGCCCGGCTATGACCGGTTTCGCGATCGCATCATGTTTCCGATCCGGGATCCGCGCGGACGGGTGATTGCCTTTGGCGGACGAGCCATGAACCCGGATGCACTGGCCAAATACCTCAATTCACCGGATACGCCGCTGTTTCACAAAGGCACCGTATTGTACAATATGGATAAGGCCCGCAAGCCTGCCCATGATGTGAGCGCGCTGATCGCCTGTGAAGGCTATATGGATGTTATCGCCCTGACGCGTGCTGGACTGCCCCATTCGGTTGCTCCTTTGGGGACAGCGCTCACGGAAGACCAGCTTGCCATGATGTGGAAGGTCACGCCGGAACCGGTCTTGTGTTTTGATGGCGATGATGCCGGCATGAAAGCGGCCTACCGGGCGCTTGATCTGGCGCTGGAGCGGCTGACGCCTGGCAGTTCATTGAAGTTTGCTGTGCTGCCGGAAGGCGAGGACCCGGACGACCTTTTGACGTCCGGCGGGCCGGACGCCGTGCAGCAGGTCATAGAGCAGGCAGAACCCATGGCAAACATGGTTTGGCGCCGCGCCTTGTTGCACAATGACCGTTCAACGCCTGAACGCAAGGCCCGTTTTGAAGCTGACCTCATGCAGACGGTCAACGCGATTGCAGACCCGACGGTGCGTAAATACTATGCCGAGGACATGCGTGAGCGGGTGTCAGCCCTGCTGCACGGTGCTGGTGGCAACAGGTGGCAGAAATCACGGGGTCGCAAGTTTGGTGGAGCGCGTGCGTCCGGAGCCGGTCGGGGGCGCTGGCAGAAGGAGCCATGGGAGATTGAAACCCCGGCCTCGCCGCAACTGAGGGCCATGGCCGGCAGACCGGTTCACGATGCAGCGACCCAGCGCCGGACGGGGTTGATTTTGCTCACGCTGGTGAACCATCCGGTGCTGGCTGAAGAGATGATCGATGATATCGTCGCAATGGAGGTGCCAACAAGCGAGCTTGACTCTTTGCGCAGACGAATCATAGATACATGCGCCTCTGGGGCAGACCTTGAAAAGCACGACCTGCGTGACCACTTAATCCAAACCGGGATGGGCGCAGTTCTTGATGCACTCGATACCCAGGCAAGGCATCATGATTGCTGGTTCGCCGGTACCGACGCTGCGGATGCAGATGCTCGAACCGGCTTAATGCAGTTGGTGGTGATGAACCGGAAACTGGTGACGCTGGAAAAGGAACTCAAACGCGCAGAAATGCGCCTTGCCGAAGACCCTACGGAAGAAAATCTTAATCATCTCAACGAGGTGAGAGAGCAGTTGAATTCCATGGCAGGAGCGGAGGCGATGATTGACGGGTATGGAGAGGCTTCCGGTCGAACGGCAAATCCTGCCGGTTAGATCAGCAGTCATTCAAGCCTGGATTGACCAGCTTCGATGAAAGTCGAACGAGACAAGATAAACGGTTCTGGCGGCAGACCAAACATGATTAAGGCATGTTTAACGCGGTAACCCGCATAAAGGCATGCAAACCGAGCGAACGAATCAATACTGCTGTGACATCCCTCTTCTAAAGAGATCACGCACAGCGCGAAACAGAAAAGTGAGCGTACACGCATGGCGAAAGCACAGGCACGCAGCGCAGCAGCACCCGCCAAGAATGCGGCAGCCGCTAAATCGGCTGACGACACAGAGACTACCGAAGCCGTCGCAGATGGACCGGTACTTGATCTCAGCAATGCTGCTGTAAAGCGGATGATCAAACTCGCCAAGCAACGCGGGTTTGTAACCTATGACGAGCTGAACGAAGTATTGCCGTCCGACGACACATCGTCTGAACAGATCGAAGACATCATGGCGATGTTAACCGACATGGGCATCAATGTGGTCGAGACGGAAGAAGAAACCGAAGACACCACCGAGGTTGCCGCGACTGCACAGACCGGCATCGCCAAGACGGCATCCAACACGCCTGCGTCGGCTGATCGTACTGACGATCCGGTACGCATGTATCTGCGTGAAATGGGTACGGTTGAGCTGTTGTCGCGCGAGGGTGAGATCGCCATTGCCAAACGCATTGAGGCTGGCCGCGAGGCGATGATCTCCGGACTGTGCGAAAGCCCGTTGTCGTTCCAGGCCATTATCATCTGGCGCGATGAACTGAACGAAGGCAAAATCCTGCTGCGTGACATCATTGACCTTGAAGCCACCTACGCAGGTCCGGATGCCAAGAAGGTTGAAGCACCAACGCCGGAAGAGCGTGAGCGCAAGGAGAAAGAAGCCCGCAAAGCGGAAGCTGACAAGCGTGAAAAAGCCGCTGAAGAAATGCGTGCCAAGTCGCGGTCACGCCGCGGTGGCGGTGATGACGTTTTATCGGCTGACGATTTTGAACCCGCTGAACAGCCGGACGATGATGAAGATGATGAGGATGAAGAGGCAAATGTATCGCTTGCCGCAATGGAAGCGGAACTGAAGCCACACGTTCTTGAAACCTTCGATCGCATCGCCAAGACATATAAATCCCTGCGCAAACTGCAGGATCAGGAAGTTTCCGAGAAGACTGCGCTGTCTCCATCGCAGGGGCGACGCTATCGCAAGCTGCGCGAAGAGATCATCGAGGATGTGAAGTCCCTGTCCCTTAACGCTGCACGTATCGAAGCGCTGGTTGAGCAGCTTTATGATATCAACCGCCGGCTGATCTCCCTTGAAGGCCGGTTGTTGCGCCTGGCTGAAAGTCACAAGGTGCCACGCAAGATTTTCCTTGAGGAATATCAGGGCGAAGAGCTTGATGCCAACTGGCTGCGCCGTATCTCCCGGCTCTCCAAGCACGGCTGGAAAGACTTCGTGGCCAAGGAGAAGGATACGATCAAGGATATCCGCGAGGAAATCCATTCGCTCGCATCTGATACGGGCCTGCAGATACCTGAATTCCGGCGCATCGTGCACGCGGTGCAGAAGGGCGAACGCGAAGCCCGCATCGCCAAGAAGGAAATGGTGGAAGCCAACCTGCGCCTGGTGATCTCGATTGCCAAGAAGTACACCAATCGCGGCCTGCAGTTCCTGGATCTCATCCAGGAAGGAAATATTGGCCTGATGAAAGCGGTCGACAAGTTTGAATACCGCCGCGGTTACAAGTTCTCGACCTACGCCACGTGGTGGATCAGGCAGGCGATCACCCGCTCGATCGCCGACCAGGCCCGCACCATCCGTATTCCGGTGCACATGATCGAGACAATCAACAAGATCGTGCGCACATCGCGCCAGATGATGCATGAGATCGGCCGCGAGCCGACGCCGGAAGAGCTGGCTGAAAAGCTGTCGATGCCGCTGGAGAAGGTTCGCAAGGTGATGAAGATCGCCAAGGAACCGATCTCCCTTGAAACACCGGTTGGTGACGAGGAAGACTCGCATCTGGGCGACTTCATCGAAGACAAGAACGCCATTTTGCCGATCGACGCGGCTATTCAGGCAAACCTGCGTGAAACGACGACCCGTGTGCTGGCCTCACTGACACCGCGCGAAGAACGTGTGCTGCGCATGCGCTTCGGTATCGGCATGAACACCGACCACACGCTGGAAGAGGTCGGCCAGCAGTTCTCGGTGACGCGCGAGCGTATTCGCCAGATCGAGGCCAAGGCGCTCAGGAAACTGAAGCATCCATCCAGGTCCCGCAGATTGCGGAGTTTCCTGGACAATTGACGCGATTGCAGCCGGGTTCGGCTGCAAGACTCTAGTCTTTCATAAAAGGCCGGGCAGTTTGCCCGGCCTTTTTGTGTCAGGATGGACGATTTGTTCAGGGTGACTTGGTCCTGCTCTTCTTGCGCGGTTTCTTGACTTTCGGAGGAAGCAGAGTTGCGAACTCTTTGGCTGATGTGATGATTTTGGTGAGCTGTTCCCGATCATCCAGCAACGCCTGGGGCAGTGCAACATACTCCCGCATGGGCCGGCCCGGCATGGGTTCGAACTGAATGGCACCGGCTTCGTCAATCAACTGTTTGCGGTCGTCTTCACCCAGCCGCACAATCAGCGCCTCCTGATGCAGGCCAGTGAACATGTTGCCGTTCACGAAAGCACACGGATAGCCGAACATCTGTCGTTTTTCGATCGCTGTGTCATCCGGCAAGACAGATGTAAACAGTTCAATCAGGTCAGCTGGCGACTTGCGCCATTTACCTCCATTTGAAGCCTTAGTCATACTTGTACTGCGGCTGCCATCCGTCGGGTCCGTCCTGCAGCAGGTTGAACATGTGCCAGATAGCGCAGTAATCGTCGAATGGCCCCATTGGTGTGGTGGCGATGCGCGTAATCTTGCCGTCGTCCATGCGGAAAGATGACAGGCCGGGATGCCAGCTTCCATCTTCTCCACGATAGCCCATATCTTCGGCGAAACTGGAGCCCTGGTGGGACACCATCGGGAAACGCCAGCCGCGTGATGCGGCAAATTTCTGCTGGGTTTCAGGACTGTCGGGGCTGGATATGCAGAACGCTGCCCGGTTTGCCAGGTGAGGATAGATGCCGTTGAAGCCGTCGGCCCATAATGTGCAACCCGTGCATCCGGTGCCCATATTGTGGACCATCAGCAAATCCGGCTTACCGTCAAACAGATCGGACAGGGAAACATCTTCTTCGGTTGTCTTGAAGGTGTAGTCAGTGACTTCCTGCGGTGCCGCTTTCATCAACTCGGTCATCTGCTTGCGCAGCTCGACGATGCGCTGATGCAAATCACCCAGCTTCTGCAGGTCGGGTTTGTGTATGGTCATGAACTCTTCTCCTCACGGGTTGGCGCAGGGCCTGTGTCGAGCAGCGTGGCGAGCAGATCGAACTGATCCTGCCAGTACTGGGTGTACCTGTTGAGCCACACCGCTGCGTCGTAAAGCGGGCCGGTTTCGATGCGGCAACGGCTGATGCGGCCGCTGCGTTGCTGTTGCACCAGGCCGGCGCGCACCAGAACCTGGATGTGCCTGGAGACCGCCTGCAGCGAAATGTCGAAAGCAGCTGCGATCTCGGAAACAAGCAGTTCGCGCTCAGAGATCATCTCCAGAATGGTGCGCCGCACCGGATCCGACAAAGCGGAGAACACGGCATCCAGACGATGTTCGGCGATATCAGTGACGTTGGTCGGTTGAGCTTGTTCCATGTGTACTGACTATCAACAATATTGTTGATAGTCAACGAATTCATTGATTGTCTGAGTGAAGGCCTGACGTGACCTGCAAATGGCAGGGTCCGGGATCAGGACCCTAATTGCGCGAAGATTTCCTGAAAGCGCCTGGCGATGTGCCGATGGCGCGCCGAAACGCCCGGCTGAACGCGTTGGTGTCGGAATACCCGGTGCGGCTGGCGATATCGTCCAGGGCAAGGCTGGTTTCGGTCAGCATGCGGCGCGCCAGCAGCGTGCGGTATTGGGTTACATAGCCCATTGGTGTTGTAGCCATGGCCTGTCGGAAGCCCGACGCAAATGCGGTGCGGGACTGGCCGGCGACCTGGGCGAGGGACTCGATTGTCCAGTTTTGATCAGGGCTTTCATGAAATGCGCTGAGCGCTCGCTGCAAGCGTTGATCGGTCAGTGATGCCAGTGCGCCGCCTTCAACAAATGACTGGCTGATCCATTCGCGAAGCGCGCAGAAAAACAATACCTCGGTCAGCCGGTTCAAGATGATCAGAGAGGCTTCGCGCATCGTGTCCAGCTCGGTCTGTATGAGCGAAATGATGTTTGCGACATACTCCGGGCGTTTCGACCCACTGCCGCGAACAGCCAGCAGTCCCGGCAACTGCGCCGGTATCAGGTCTGGTGCAAACGAGGTAATGCGGAAGTATCCGCACAATAGCTGTGTTGATTGCCCGGGTGCCGGCAGCGGTTCGAATATGGGCACCGGCAGTGGTTCGGGACCCGGAACATTGTGTGTCGAGTCTGGAATGAGGCCGGGCTCGCTTGAAATCACATGGGATTTTCCGCGCGGCACAATCACGTAGTCGCCCGCGTGCAGTTCAACCTCCTCGCTTCCGTCTGACAGCCTGACCCAGGTTGAGCCGGCAATGACCAAATGAAACCGGCAGATGCCGGGCTGCTCGATGACCTCCATGCCCCACGGTGCCAGCACCGACTTGGAGAAATACACCGTGCTGCGCACATGGATCATGTCAAGAATTTTGCTGATTGTGTCCATGATTACGGACCTACTCCCGTCCCCTCCAATTGCCAATGTCGATCGGCCGGCTTTGTACGATCTGCAAGAATTCTAGAACGCTGGGCGCTGGTTGCAAGCGCCGATCATCGCAACACTGTGCTGCAACCGGCCTGAGTGCCTGAAGACATCCAAGGAGAATTCATCATGAAAACGTCTACCATAGTGGCTGTGGCTCTGGCAGGTGCTGTTGCCATGCTTTCTGCAGGTAGTGCCCACCAGACCGCCACCGCGCAGATGGCCGACTGGGGTCCGAAGTGGACCAGCGACGGCAAACTGCAGTTGCCCACCGGTTACCGCGAATGGGTCTATCTGGGATCGCCGCTGACGCCCAATGCCCTGAACGACGGCAAGGCTGGTTTTCCTGAATACCATAACGTCTACATCCAGCCGCAGGCGTACAAGATCTACAAGCAAAGCGGCAAATTTCCCGAAGGCACCATCATGCTGAAGGAACTGCAACTTGTCATGGAAAGCGAAGAAGCTGACGGATCGCGGACGGAAGTTTCAGGCCGCGGGTACTTTCCAGGCGCGTTCAACGGCATCGATATTGCCGTGAAAGACTCCAAGCGTTTCGCGGAAAGCAACAATTGGGGTTACTTCAACTTCGGCCATCACGCTCCGCCATATGCAGAGACAGCAGCGGCTGCGCCTACCGAAAACTGTGCCCAGTGTCACATCGATAACGCCACCAAGGACATGGTGTTCACCAGGTTCTACGGGCCATTGAACAACTGAATATATTAGTGTTTTCATAGAGATAGCGGAGACAACAGATATGAAAATATCCAAAGTCCAGGTCGGTGTCGGCATATTGGGACTGGCAATGACAACAGGCTTTGTAATGGGAGATTTGCCGGCTGCAAAGCAGGCTAACGCCCAAAGCGGACAAACCATTGAGCTTCCGGCCAATTTCAGGACCGACTATGAGTTTCTTGGTGCCTGGGCCGTGTCAGGTGATGCTGATACAGGTGGCAAGATTGGTCAGCACATTGTTTATGCGTCACCTGGCACCGTGAAAGCCTATCGGAAAACCGGAAAATTTCCTGATGGTGCGGTGCTCGTAAAGGAGTTGTTCAACGGCAAAACCGAAGATCTGACCACCGGCAGCGCGACATCTGCGGCCGAGGTTGCGGGGTATTTCGTCATGGTCAAGGACGCAGCCGGCAACAAAACCGGCCCGTTGTGGGGTGACGGATGGGGCTGGGCCTTCTTCGGGGCGGATGACACAAGGCAGACAACGACAAAAGACTACAAGGCCGAGTGCCTTGCCTGCCACGAACCGGTGCGCGACAGAGACCTTATCTACTCTTATGCATATCCGGTGCTGAAACCGTAGCCAGGTGTTGCTCCACTGACATATTGACCTGGATGCGACAACTGCTGGCGCGCTGATCTCGATACCCAAAAGTTCCCCTTCGGTTGGCGCGCCAGGTTTTTTACCTGGAACAACACCTTGAACCGTCGAAATCCGGCTTGCCCCGGTTTGACCGCCACTGCTATGACGCGCAGCAGGCATCAAATTTGAAACCGAGGGCACCTCTCTTATGACCGCAGCCGCAACCCGCAAACTCATCTCCCGTTACTATGCTGCCTTCAATGCGCAGGACACCGAGATCATGCTGGACTGTCTCGGAACAGGGTTCGTGCATGATGTAAGTCAGGGTGAACGGCGCAAGGGCAAGAAGCGCTTTGCCGAGTTTCTGGCGCATATGCACAATTGTTATCACGAGCAGTTGTCAGATATAGCGGTGATGACATCGACGGATGGGTCACAGGCTGCGGCCGAGTTCAAACTCAAGGGCAGGTATCTTGCAACCGATGAAGGATTGCCGCCTGCTGCCGGTCAGACCTACAAGCTGACCGTCGGGGCATTCTTTGAAGTCAAGGACGGCAAGATCACCCGCGTATCCACCCATTACAGCCTGCCTGAATGGACCCGGCAGGTGGTCGGCTGACTGATGGGCGTGGACGTAAAACCGCTTGCCGGGCCCGCCTTCGAGGCGGCAATTCCCGCGCTGGCTGACCTTCGCATCAAGGTGTTTCGCGCCTGGCCGTATCTGTATGACGGTGATCTGGCCTATGAGGCAGCCTATCTCAGCCGGTTCAGGCATGCAGACCGGGCGTTTCTGGCGGCTGCTTTCGATGGTGACATAATCGTGGGAGCCGCAACAGCAGCCCCGATGGCAGGCGTGGCAGAGGAGTTTCGCGGACCGTTTGAACGTGCCGGCTTTGATGTATCGAAGATTTTCTATTTCGCTGAAAGCCTGTTGCTGCCGGCGTATAGAGGGCAGGGCACCGGCGTGGAGTTCTTCAAGGCACGCGAGGAACATGCCCGCAGTTTCGGCAGCTACAGCCATGCGGTGTTTTGTGGTGTTGTACGTGCCGGCGATCACCCGATGAGGCCGGCTGATTATGTCCCACTGGATATCTTCTGGCGCAAGCGCGGGTTTGAGAAGCTGGACGGCATGACAACGGCCTATTCGTGGAAAGATGTCGGTGCCAGCGAAGAAACCGAAAAGCCGATGCAGTTCTGGATGAAGCAGTTATGACCCGTACTCTCAAAATCGCCGCAGCCCAGTATCCGCTGGAAGAGCTGTCATCGCAGGCAGAATATACCGACAAGATCACGCGCTGGGTGGACGAGGCCGCCGCGGCAGGTTCGCAATTGCTGGTGTTCCCGGAATACGGCGCAATGGAGCTGGCGTCACTTGCCGGCAAGGATGCTGCCGTTGACCTGCAAGGCGCGATTGATGCGGTGTCCGACCGATTGTCATTGCAGGCGGAACTTCATCAGCAACTGGCTGTCAGGCATGGAGTGACTATTGTTGCGGCATCCGGCCCGCAACGGCACGCGGATGGCAGTGCGACCAATGTAGCCAGGATTTTTGCGCCTTCTGGCAGGCAGGGCGAGTATCACAAGCTGATGATGACACCATGGGAACGCGAGCCATGGCAGGTCAGTGCCGGACCCGGTGATGGCTTGTGTGTGTTTGATCTGGGCCATGTGAAGATTGGGCTGGTGATCTGCTATGACATCGAGTTTCCGCTTTTGTCGCGCGCACTGGCGGAGGCAGGTGCGGAAGTCATCCTGGCACCATCCAACACTGAAACAGAGCACGGATACTGGCGGGTGCGAACCGGGTGCATGGCGCGAGCGCTGGAAAACCAGGTTTACACCGTGCACTCGCCTACCGTCGGTGCCGCACCCTGGTGTCCACCGGTCGAGATGAATGTTGGTGCGGCAGGCGTGTATGCTGCGTCTGATACGGGGTTTCCTGCTGGCGGGGTGATCGCGCTTGGCGAATTGAACAGGCCACAGTGGGTGTATGCCGAGGTCGACCTTGACCTGTTGGAACAGGTGCGCGGATCAGGCGGGGTGCAAACCTACAATCACTGGGGAGAACAGCCTGGTGCGGCATTACTTCCCAGCGCAAGGAAGGTTCTACTGGTCTAGGGTTCTGACCCTGGACAAGATCGGCAATACACGGAGACGGGGGTATGGGCGGCATGCTTGAGATTGCTCAGCAAAACCTGATTTCGCCCATGGTGTTGTTCTTTGCCCTGGGCCTGTTTGCATCCTTTGTAAAATCCGACCTCTCGATACCGGAAGCTATCGCCAAGACGATGGCGCTGTATCTGATGATGGCTATCGGTTTCAAGGGCGGCGTGGAACTTTCCGGCAGTGGCCTCACGGCAACCTTGTTTGCTGTGTTGATTGCAGGTGCCGTTCTGTCAGCCCTGCTGCCGGTAATCGGTTTCGGCCTGTTGCGGGCCACCAGTGGTTTGTCGCGTGTGGATGCAGCGGCTGTTGCTGCCCATTACGGGTCAATCTCGATTGTCACTTTTGTCGCCGCCACACAGGCCCTGGCGACGGCCGGACTTGAATATGATGGTTACATGATTGCGGTTGCGGCGGTGATGGAAAGTCCTGCGATCATGATGGCTCTGCTGCTGGCCAAGCGCGCCAATGCGGCAAGCCCGGCCGACGGGCAGGGCACTCATATCGGTCGCGAAATTTTCTTCAACTCGTCTGTGCTCATGCTGACGGGAGCATTCCTTATTGGCTACGTTACCGGCAAACCCGGACTGGAAACCATCGCGCCGTTTATCGTTGATCCGTTCCGCGGCGTGTTGTGCCTGTTCCTGCTGGACATGGGCCTGATCGCTGCACGCGGGCTTCGCTCAGGACTTGGCAAGCTTTCCATGCCGGTGTTGTTGTACGGATTGTATATGCCGCTGGTCGGTGCGGCTTTTGGCGCAGGAGCTGCCAGTTTGATTGGCCTGTCGGCTGGAAGTGCCGCCTTGTTGATTACGTTGTCAGCCTCGGCGTCCTACATTGCCGTGCCGGCAGCTCTCCGGCTGGCGCTGCCAGAAGCCACACCGTCGATCTATCTGACGCTGTCTCTGGGCATCACTTTCCCGTTTAATCTGGCAGTTGGCATTCCACTCTATATCTGGCTTGCGGAGGTTTTGACATGACGCTGAAGACCCACAAGAAAAAGCGCATTGAAATCATGATCGAAGCAGCAGCGTTGCACCGGATTATAGAGGTCCTGGACCGTTTTGGTGTCACTGGATATACGGTCTTGCCGGCACTGGCCGGGCGTGGCATGTCCGGTGACTGGCAACGCGATGATGCCTTTGGCGATACCGCGCGCATTGTGAGCGTGGTGTGCATCACAGACCCGTCCAAGGAGGATAGCGTCCTGTTGGCAATCAAGGATATTGTCGAACGCTATATTGGCATTGTGTCGGTTTGCGATGTAAAAGTGCTTCGCTCGGAGCATTTCTGAAGCCAATGCAGAGGAAACACATTTGACAAGCTCATTTCCAAAACGCCTGAGTGATGGGTATCGCAGCTTTCGCACAGAGGCCTTTGCCCGCGAACGGCAACGCTATGACACTTTGGCCGCAAACGGCCAGAAACCTTCGATCATGATCATTGCCTGCTGCGATTCCCGGGCCGCGCCGGAGACTGTTTTTGATGCCAGTCCGGGTGAAGTGTTTGTCGTCCGCAACGTGGCGAACCTTGTGCCGCCATATGCGCCGGATGGCAATCATCATTCGACCTCGGCTGCGCTTGAATTCGCGGTGCTGCAACTGCACGTCGAGCATATCGTCATCATGGGCCATGGGCGCTGTGGCGGCATCTCTACAATTGTCAATCAAACCGGTCCACTGAGCAGCGGTGACTTCATCGGTCAGTGGCTGTCCCAGATACGGGACCTGGCGCAGTTTGTGGAACAAGATGGCACCAGTTCAGCGCATGACCATGAAACGCGGGTGGAACGAGCTAATGTCGAACATTCGCTGGCAAACCTGAGAACGTTTCCCTGGATACGTCACCGCGAACAAAGTGGCGAGTTGAATGTGCACGGTGCTTGGTTTGATATCGCCCTTGGCGAGCTGCATGTGCTGGACGATCGTAGCGGCGTCTGGTCCATGCTGGATGGTGCTGACCCGGCCTGACCTGTGCTTTCGCATCGCAGAATTCATGCACGCAGTGGTTGCCAATCACGTCGCAACTAGACATCATTGACATTCATAGAGCCTGAAACGGGCCAAAAAGTGCGGATTTTCTGCTTATTGAGAGCAATTTCATTCGCGCGCCAGGGAGGATGTTTGTCATGTGTCACGTATTTGCGGGTCAGTCACCGTCCAACTATTCGTTTGAAACGCGATCGGTTCGCCTGATGGGGCATCCGACCAGTGTACGTCTTGAAGCCAAATTCTGGGTTGTTCTGGAACAACTGGCTGCCGCCCAGGACATGCCGATGGCCAAGTTTCTGTCCGCCTTGTATGAAGAAGCCTCGGAGATCCACGGCGAAGTCAGCAATTTTGCGTCGCTGCTGAGATGCTGCTGCATCAATTTTCTTGATCCGGCGTTTAACCACGAACAATTGGCAAATGAAGCCCGTGATGCACGCGCCAAGATGGACGGTGTTGCTGCTGAGTGATGAGTTGTTGAAGGTGTAGTAGCCGGATAACACCACATGGACGGCGATGGTGGTAGCCTTTGCAGGATAACAAGACTGCAAGGGAGGAGTGCCGGTGGCAAAAGCCATTCACACCATGGTGCGCGTGCTCGACGAGGCAAAGTCCGTCGAGTTTTACAACAAGGCATTTGGGCTGGACATAGAAGACCGCTTTGAATTTGACGGTTTCACGCTGGTTTATCTGAAGAATCCCGAGAACGATTTCGAGGTCGAGCTGACGATCAATCATGATCGCACAGAGCCTTATGAACACGGCGATGGCTACGGCCATCTGGCGGTGTCTGTCGACAATGTCGATGAGCAGCACGCAGCGGCGCAGGCTCACGAACTTGGCCCGACCGATGTAAAGGAGTTTCATCGCGACGGGGCCTTGATGGCGAAGTTCTTTTTTCTGCAGGACCCGGATGGATACAAGATCGAGGTTTTGCAGCGCCATGGCAGATACACCTGAAATCAAAACTAAAAACCCGAGGAGGAATGGCAAGATGAATGGAAAGACGAACATATCCAGACGCACCGCGCTGAAAGCTGCTGGTGCAGGCCTCATTGTTGCCGGCACTGGTGCCGGGGGACTGGTTTACGGCCACAATGATGCATGGGCTGCAACGGCGGAAAATCTTGATGCCGATACGTTTGCAACCCTGGTGCAGATGTCACGCGACACCTATCCGCATGATCGGCTGGAGGACAAGTTCTATGCCGCTGCGGTTTCCGGACTGGACAAGGCTGCCAAGGATGATGCGGCGCTGAAATCCATGCTTACCGATGGCGTTGCCGGCCTGAACAAGGCGGCGGGAGGTTCCTATTCCGGCATCTCCGACGCCGACAAGCGAACGGCACTTTTGAAGGCCATGGAAAGTGACGGTTTCTTCCAGAAGGTGCGCGGAAACCTGGTGACCGGATTGTACAATAACAAGGAAGCCTGGCCGTTGTTTGGCTATGAAGGTGCGTCTGCCGACAAGGGTGGATACATCGATCGTGGCTTCAATGACATCAACTGGCTGTAAGGGAGGACGATGATATGGCTACTTTTGACATGAATGACGACAGCGTTGTAGTCGTTGTCGGCTCCGGCGCAGGCGGTGGTACACTGGGTGCCGAGCTGGCGATCAAGGGCGTGAAAACCGTTATCCTGGAAGCCGGCGGGCGACACGAAACCGAGGATTTCCAGAACGATGAATGGGGCTCGTTCGGCCAGATTTCCTGGCTCGACAAGCGCACCACGTCGGGCTCGTGGCGGGTGGCGAAAGACTTTGCCGGTCTGCCTGCCTGGATCGTGAAAGCGGTTGGCGGCTCTACTACACACTGGGCAGGTGCCTCGCTCCGTTTCCAGGAGCATGAGTGGAAAGCCAAGACAACCTATGGCGACGTTGCAGGTGCAAACCTGCTCGACTGGCCGATCGACATGGCTGAAATGGACCAGTGGTATGCCAAAGCGGAAGATCGTATGGGCGTTACCCGCACTAATGGTATTCCAGGACTTCCCGGCAACAACAACTATAAGGTGCTGGAAGCCGGTGCCAAGAAACTGGGCTACAAGGAAGTCCATACCGGCCGCATGGCGATCAATTCCGAACCACGCGACGACAGGGCTTCGTGCCTGCAGATCGGATTCTGCTTCCAGGGCTGCAAGTCGGGGGCGAAATGGTCAACGCTGGTCGCGGAAATTCCAAAAGGCGAAGCCACCGGCAATCTGGAAGTGCGACCCAATGCGCAGGTGCTCAAGATCGAGCATGATGATGCAGGAAAGGTGACCGGTGTGCTGTATGCCGACAAGGACGGCAAGCAACACCTGCAGAAGGCGCGTGTGGTGTGTGTGGCGGGCAATTCCATCGAAAGTCCGCGCCTGCTGCTGAACTCGGCTTCGTCGAAATATCCTGACGGACTGGCCAATTCGTCCGGCATGGTCGGCAAGAACTACATGCGGCACATGACCGGTTCGGTTTACGCGGTGTTTGACAAGCCTGTTCACATGTATCGCGGCACGACAATGGCCGGTATCATTCAGGATGAGTCCCGGCATGACCCGTCACGCGGCTTCGTCGGCGGGTATGAGATGGAAACCCTGGCACTGGGCTTGCCGTTCATGGCCGCGTTCCTGGATCCCGGCGGTTGGGGCAAGGACTTCTCCTGGTGGATGGACAATTATGAAAACACGGCCGGTATGTGGCTTGTGGGCGAGGACATGCCGCAGGAGAAAAATGCCATCAGTCTGCATGCCACGGAAAAGGACCAGCATGGACTGCCGGTTCCGAATGTGCACTTTGACGATCATGACAATGATATCAAGATGCGCGACCACGCCTTCGGGCAGGGTGAAGCGGTGTACAAGGCTGCCGGAGCAGTGAAGACGTTCCGCACGCCGCCTTATCCGTCGACCCATAACCTCGGCACCAACCGCATGAGCGCGGACGCCAAGGACGGTGTTGTCAACAAGCATGGTCAGACCCATGATATCGGCAACCTGTTTGTGTCTGACGGCAGCCAGTTCACCACAGGAGCGGCAGAAAACCCGACGCTGACCATTGTGGCGCTGGCACTTCGCCAGGCAGATTTCATTGCCGGCGAAATGTCGAAAGGCAATCTCTAGATACCGGGGGGTATAAAGCGGGGGAGGCCTCCCTGTTCCCCGTTTCAACAGCCCGCGCTTCGGTCATTACCGGAGCGCGGGATTGTTTGTTGAAAACCTGAGCATCCTCTGCTGTCAAATGATGTGCATTGCAGTGACAAATACAGTGTCAGATGGTTGACGCTGTCAGCTGAGATTTGTCTACTCGTGCAGTTTCAGATTCAAAAAAGGATGGCACCATGTTTAAAAGTTCATGCGGCGTGACAGGGGCAATTCCCGGTCGGTTTTCGGGGTTGGTAATTGCGCTGCTGGCCATGAGCTTTCTGGGCAGTCAGGCAGTGGCTCAAACACTGGAAATCGTCAAACAGCGCGGCAAGCTGGAGTGTGGCATTCACCCGGGAACCATCGGGTTTTCCACCGCAGATGAAGCCAAGCACTGGTCCGGATTTGATGTCGATTATTGCCGTGCGGTTGCGGCTGCCGCATTGGGGTCGGCGGAGAAAGTCAACTTCAATCCTTTGAACGCAAAGTCCCGCTTTACTGCTCTGCAATCAGGTGAAGTCGAGTTGTTGTCACGGCGCAGCACCTGGACGATGACGCGCGATACAAGCCTTGGCCTCGTCTTTGCGGCCACGAATTTCTATGATGGTCAAGGTTTTCTGGTGCGCAAGTCGCTGGGCATTTCGTCCGCGCTTGAGCTTGCCGGGAGCAGTGTATGCACGACAACGGGAACCACCACCGAGTTGAACCTGGCTGACTTTTTCAGAAAGAACCAGATGAAATACGAGATTGTCTCGTTCGAGGCAGTTGATGAGGTGCTCGCTGCCTATGACACCGGGCGATGTGATGTCTATACTTCGGATGTCTCGGGCGTTTATGCCAATCGTCTCAAGATGAGCAATCCGGATGAGCATATGGCGTTGCCGGATGTCATTTCCAAAGAACCCCTGTCACTGGCGGTGCGGCAAGGCGACGACCAGTGGTTCAACATCGTCAAGTGGGTGCATTTTGCATTGGTGAATGCTGAAGAACTTGGTGTGTCGCAAGCCAATGTGGACGAGATGCGTCAGTCAAAGTCGCCGGAAATCCGCCGGTTGCTGGGAATTGAAGGCAGTTTCGGCGACGCGCTGGGCCTGGACAAGGACTGGGCCTACCGCGCCATCAAGCAGGTCGGCAATTACGAGGAAATCTATCGTCGCAATCTGGGCGCGGATTCCAAGGTGAAAATTGATCGTCAGCTTAACCGGTTGTGGACTGACGGCGGTCTGATGTACGCGCCGCCGATCCGCTGAGTGCACTGCACATTATGGATGGTTTATCCAGAGCTGGCTTGTCGGTTGTCCTGAACGTGTATGCGTGGCTCAGGTATCCGCATTTGTTGATCAGGTACTGGCGGACATTCAGGCAGTTTCCTGACGCAGTTTTTCCGCGCTCGTTCAACGAGAAGCTGTTGTGGCGGAAGATTTTTGACCGTGATCCGCGGTTTGGCCCCATGACCGACAAGCTGGCAGCGCGCGACATCGCGCAGGCCGCAGCGCCTGAACTTGCCACACCAGAAGTCTTGTGGGTCGGGGATACGCCGGATGATCTGCCGCCTGACCTATTGGCCAGGCCATGTGTGATCAAGACCAACAGGGGCAGCGGATGGAACCTGTTCAACCGGTCACCAAACCAGCTCAGCAAGGCTGATGTGGTTGACTATTTCAAACCGAAGATGCGCTTTGTCTACGGTCATCGCATTGGTGAATGGAGCTATGCGATGGTCAGGCAGAAGTTCTATGCCGAGGAATTTTTCGTGGGTCCGGGCGGTCGCGTTCCCGACGATTTCAACATTCACACTTTTGGCGGTCGGGTGCTGACGATAACCCTGATCCATGACCGGTTTGGAAACAAGACCCATGTATCCCTGAACCCGGACCTTTCGAGGACGGATACCGTATGGGAGGACTATCCGAGCGATTATGACCCGCAGTTTAAGGCGATCCACCACAAGCTGGCTGACATCGCTGAGCGCCTGGCCGCAGGCATCGACTATGTCAGGGTCGATCTGTTTTGCCACGATGACCGGATCTACTTCCGGGAGTTCACGTTCTTTCCCGGTTCGGGCCTGTCGGTCCGCAATGTGGGTGAGACTGAACTGACGCGCAATGCATGGTGGGATCTGTCGCGCTCGGCTTACTTTGCAGGCGCGATACCCGGATGGAAACGCGCTTACCTGAGGTTGCTGAATGTTGATCTGGCAACCGCTGCACAGACATTGAAAGACTATCAGAACAGGTCCTGAGTTTCATCTTTGCCGGGGCAGGCTACTCAATCTCCCACACGATGTTCACCTGCATTTGTATCGACTGCTGGCCCTGTGCAATGGGAACGGCATCAGCAGCGGCGGATTGAAGTGCTGCGCGCCGATACTCAGGTTGCGGTGGGCGATGTCCGCCAGCCTCGGATATTGACAGGATTTTGCCAAGCGATACGCCGGCTGCCTCGGCATAGAGTTCAGCCCGTGTCCGGGCTTCGGCTACGGCCAATTTGCGCGCCTCGTTGCGCAGCGGCTCAGGCTTGGCAATGGAGAAACTCAAGCCGTTCATCTGATTGACACCTGACGACACAACCGCGTCGAGCACCGGACCCAACTTTGCCAGATCGCGTGCGATCACCGTGACCGAGTTGGAGACAGTGTAGCCGGTAATGCGCGGCGGCTCCTGTTCGCCGCTACTGGCGCGTTTTGAATACTTGTATTTGGGCTGCACGGAAAAACTTGAAGTCTGAATGTCCTTCTTTGCCACGCCGGCCGCCTCGATGGTCTGCAGCACGCTCGCCATGGCTTCATTGTTCTGCGTCAGTGCTTCACGGGCAGTTTTGGCTTCTGACACAACGCCGGCAGAAATCACAGCAATGTCGGGAGCAGACTTCACCTCGCCCTGTCCGGTCAACGACAGTGTGCGTTGCGGGGTTTGCTGTGTGGATTGAGCAAACGCAGGTGTGGCCAGCAGTACTGCGGCGGAAAAGACAGCGGCACTAGCGAGAGTGATCGCAGGACGAGGCATGATTTGTCTGAGCATGGGGCAGGGGGACCTTCGGGAAACGGGGTTTGGTGGTCGGGCGGACTGTACCGTGGATTACGGCGTAATACCAAAGGAAGTAATTGTTGACCAATTTGACTCCATCAAATTGGTCAACAATTACTTCCTTTGGTATAAGTCAGGTTTGCCGTGTCCACGCATGTGCACTGCATGTTGGTGCGGCGTTGATCCAAATCAAGGCTGAATATCGCCTCCTCAGGTCAACTGCAATCTGAAGGAAGGGGCATGAAATGAAGAACATCAGCGAGGCAGATATTGTCAGTCGTTTGAGTGTGCCGGTACCGCGTTATACCAGCTATCCGACCGCACCGCACTTCCATGATGGTGTCGGCGAGGTGGATTACCGCAAGTGGCTTGGTCAACTGCCGGAAAACGAAGGCTTGTCGCTGTATATCCACATCCCCTTCTGTGACCGCATGTGCTGGTTCTGCGGGTGCCATACCAAACAGATCAACCGCTATGATCCGATCCCGCCCTACCTGACTGCCGTAAGAAAGGAAATTGCTCTTCTTCGGGAAGCCATCGGATTTTCACCTGTGCTCAATCGGGTACACCTGGGCGGCGGATCTCCCAGCATGCTCAGGCGCGATGATCTTGAAACCTTGCGCAGCACTATCGATACTCATTTCCAACTGCACGAAAATACCGAGATCAGTATCGAGATTGACCCTTCGGATTTGTCGGGCGAGGAGTTTGAAGCTTACAAGGCATTTGGCGTTACCCGCGCCAGCATAGGTGTGCAGGACTTTGACGAGCGTGTTCAAAAGGCAATCAATCGTCCCCAGACATTCATGCAGACCGCAGCGGTCGTGGAAGGGTTGCGCGGTGTCGGCGTCAAGTCGCTCAACATAGATGCGCTGTACGGTCTTCCCTACCAGACAGAGGAAACCGTCGCGCAGAGCATCGAGCAGGTCCGGACACTTGAGCCGGACCGGGTTGCGCTCTTCGGTTATGCCCATGTGCCGTGGATGAAACCAAACCAGAAACTGATACCCGAAGCGGCATTGCCTGGTCCGCTGGCAAGGGTTCGGCAAGCCAATGTGGCGTCTGACATTCTGCAGGACGGTGGTTATCTGCCGATCGGCATGGACCATTTCGCGTTGCCGCAGGACACCCTGGCGATTGCAACAGCTGAAGGCAGATTGCGCCGAAATTTCCAGGGCTATACGGATGACCCCTGTGCCACCCTGTTGGGTGTCGGCACGTCTTCGATCGGACGCGTGCCCGCAGGGTATATTCAAAACGAGACGGCAACCGGCAACTATGTACGCGAGGTGGATTCCGGGCGGTTGCCGGTGTCGCGTGGCATCGAACTCACGGACGAAGACAAACTGCATGCGGACATCATCGAAAGCCTCATGTGTCGCTATTCGTTCAGTATTTCAACGTTGCGTGGCAACCATGGAGCACTGACAGATCAGGTTGTTTCACACATCCACCACGCGTTGGGTTCAGACACCGATGATCTTGCCGTCTTTGACGGTGATACATTCTGGATTCAGCCTCACGGGCATGGCTTTGTGCGCACGGTTGCGTCATGGTTCGATATAAGGATGAAAGAAAAAGCCGCCAGATATTCAATGGCCGTCTAGTTTTCAAACCTGAATGTTTCCAAAGCGTTATGGCAGTTTGATTTCACTTTGAGTCATGCTGGCGCAGATATTTCTTCACGGAACTGGCGAGCCCGGTCCAGTCGGTAAACTCCTGATGTTCGTCAGTGCGCAATTCATCGCGATCTTTCAGTATGATGTGTTCCAGAATCTGTTGCTGAAAATAGTCATACTCCTCGCTCCTTACCGCGCCGGCCACAGCAAGGCTCTGATCGGGTGTCCAGCCGGTGCGGGCTGTGAAATCCGAGATGTAAGCGGCAGCTTCAGCGGCCTTTTCCTCAAAGGCAGCGGCCAGGCTGACGGAAATGAACAGGCCAGGCTTTGCCATAAGGACATCCAGGCAGGCCAGGACAAACACCTCTATCTCGTTTTGATGTCTGTCCTGGTGGACCGAGGCAGCAACAATGAAAGCGTCGAAATCATCGCTGTGTACATCGCGGCGTTTTCGCGCCGTATCCAGCAATTCGACCTGATGACCCAGTTCAACAACCTGATCGGCGATGGCCTGGGAAATTTTACGGGTTTGCCCTTCCGTGGTCGCATAGGCAATCAACACCTTCATCGCTCACCTCCAGCACAGTTTTGACAGAGGTCATCGTTGCATCACCCGGGAAAGGTTCGGTTGATCGAGATCAATGTGCATTGCATTGCCGTGTGAGAGTGTGTTCACAGGGCCAATGGATTTCCGGAAAGGTGAATGCCATGACGTCGGTTTTGAAACGGGTTCGCCGCATGCTGAACCAGCGCAGAGACGGCCAGTTCCTTCTTGCGCTCAACAGTTCTCAGCAATCGGATGTCGGCATTTCTTCCACTGATCTGCAGTCACTTGCGTCGTGTCCGTCCGACACGCGTGCGCGCATGGAGGCGATGGCCAAGGCTCACGGACTGGCGCCGGATGCGTTGAGCCGCGAACACTGGCGTGAAATCGACATGGCTCGCGCCTGCGGCCATTGCGGCCAGCGCCGCGTATGCAGCAAATGGCTGGCAGGCAAGCGCGACGATCTGTCGGCAAGCGACTTCTGCCCCAATGCGCCGCAATTCGCCGAATTGGTGAAATCACCGGGCAAGGGGCCTGCGTCCTGAGTGAGTTCCGGTAACCACCGTCCTGTGAAACCCGGTTGTTGCCGGCGCTGAAAAGTCATGCGTCAGTTCGACTGCTGGCGCAGGCCGTGTGTGTTGTTATCGTTGCGCCATCTACCGGGTAACCATCACAGAAGGCGCGCAATGATGATTGGCAGGGACGGACAGGCTTTGCCGGCTGACCACTCAGCCCGCCTGCCGCTGAACAACGAGGTTCATGCCCGCCCGCCGGAGGCGTTGCCAAGGCGTGCGCGGCTAACCTATCTGGTATTGTTCGGCGAACTGGACATGACACCGCTGGCTAACTTGTGCGAGCGCTTTGGTGTGCTGCCACCGCCACCTGACACCAATCATTTCAGCGCTGATCTGGGGCCGTTCCGACTGAAATGGGAACGCCACACGGAATTTACCCGCTACTGGTTCTTTGTGCCGGCAAAAGGCGTTGCCAACCTGTTTGGCTCAACCGCGTTGGAAGCCGTGCCGCAGGACTGGCTGCAGACACTGGCCGGTGAGGTACTGGTCGCCAACCATGTCGAGATGTTGCCGTTGCCGAAGACCAGGCTGGACGAAGACAAGCTGTCCCGGGAACACTTTGACGGCAACCCGTTGGTTGGCGCCGAAATCGCAGGCGGGCTGGGCCGGGCATTTGCGGATTTTCGTATTCATGCTGACGGCTTTGGCCGGATGCTGATTTTTGATAATGCGATGACCCCGCGCCAGCGCGGTCGAACCGTGCAGCGCCTGCTGGAAATTGACACGTATCGCGTTCTGGCTTTGCTGACACTGCCTGTTGCGCGCAAGCTGATGCCAGTTCTGGGCGGTTTCGAATCCGAGTTGAGCAAGATCACCACCACAATGAGTGGCGCTCACGAAGCGGATGAGCCGCAATTGCTGGACCGGTTGACGCTGCTGCACGCTGATGTGGTGCGCGAACACACCGGCAGCCAGTTCCGGTTCTCCGCAGCGCGCGCCTATGCTGATCTCGTTAGCCTGCGCATTTCGGAGTTGCGCGAGGACCGGATCGAAGGCCTGCAATTGTTTTCTGAGTTTACCGAACGCAGGTTGTCTCCGGCCATGCGCACCTGCGAGGCGGCAGCCGCACGATTGTCCATCACATCCGAGCGTGTGGCACGGGCAACGCAATTGCTGTCGACCCGGGTCGGGATCAGCCGGGAGAGGCAAAACCAGGCGCTGCTGGAGAGCATGGACAACCGCGCCAAGCTGCAATTGCGGTTGCAGGAAACCGTTGAGGGCCTGTCGATTGCAGCCATCACCTATTACATTGTCGGTCTGGTGGGATATGCCGCCAAGGGCGCCAAGTCGGCGGAGGTATTGCCGGTGAATCCGGATCTTGTGACCGCACTTGCCATTCCGGTCGTCCTGCTGGTGGTCGCTATTGGCGTGCGCCGGGTGCGCAAGTCGATTGCCGACTGATTTTCATCGCCGAAGAATGTGCCGTTTGCCTGTTGCGGTTTTCACAGATTTCAATAATACATGCAGCGTTCGCCAATCGAGCGATCATCCTTCGGATTGCCTGACTATCAGGCAAGTCTGCAAGGTGACTTATATGGTGGGCCTGTAGCTCAATTGGTTAGAGCCGACGGCTCATAACCGTCTGGTTGCAGGTTCGAGTCCTGCCGGGCCCACCACCTTTATCCGTCTCAGTCTGTGTAAAATGACCCGCTCCATGAATACTCCGACATTCCGGCGGGTTAGCGAAATGGTTTGCGCTACCTTCTGGCGGTGAGACGGGACTGTGGGGCCAGATTCAGCGCATTTGCTCTTCGCGTCTCAGTTGGACAATTCGACCACCAGAAGGTTCGAACTGGCAGGCTGGGTAATAGGCACCGATGATTACAGCTGTTCGTTAAGTTGACAGTGCCTGTTGGATGACCATGGGTGGAAATCGGTAACCGGTGTAGGAGCTTTTCAGCATCCGACAACCGTACCGGAACACCGGAATCCGATCATCCGGTTAGTGTGACAGCACCCAGATCGGCTAGTTGTGATCTCCAGCCAAGCTGTCCGAGGAGCGGCCCAACATTCTATTTAAAACCGTGCCATACGATTCCACACGCTGATGAACCGGGCAGAAGAAACCGTCTGCAAACGGCCTTGCCACTTGCCGGTTGGTTATCGAGGGGGTGAAAAGTCGCTTCTGCTTTGGTTGACCCGGCATCCGCAGCAAGCTCTTTTTCTGTTCCTGCATCCTTGCTTTACGCCCGTCTGCAACTGCAACGGCCGATGCTCCAGGAATAGAGGCGTTCATCGTTATGATTTTCTTGGTCGTGTAACCCGTGATTGGGCCGGTTTCAGCGTGGGATGCTGGAACGACTGGCAACATGAACAAAACTGCAACAAGTACTCTAAACATCTACGTTTCTCCTGTTGGATCTCGTTTGTGTTATCAGTTGCTTGAGACAAACCGCAAAATCAAAACCTTACCTGTGTCCGCAGGGCATTTACAAGTTAACTCGCTGGATTGGCTTTACCAGTGACGTTAACGTCTCTGGATGACAAAGATGTCCTACAAATGACGTCGGTTTCCACCAGCAATTGTCCAACATGCGGTTTGGCTGTATTTCCGCTTCGCATTGAGCTTTCGTGATGTGGAAGATGTTCTGGCAGAACGTGGATTGGACATTTCCTATGAGAGCATGCGCTATTGGGTTCTGAAATTCGGGAAACATTATTCGAGACGGATTGATCGCGGAAGACCTCGCCCAAGCTGCCGGTGGCATCTGGATGAGGTGTTTGTGTCGATAAACGGCAAGCGGTTGTATTTGTGGCGCGCCGTTGACGATGAAGGAGAGATTCTGGAAGTTCTGGTTCAATCACGCCGCAACAAGAAGGCCGCGCTGAAACTGGCAAGAAAACTGCTCAAGAAACAAGGATTCATGCCCAGTACAATCGTTACAGACAAACTGCCATCATACGGTGCAGCGCTTCGTGATCTCGGGCTTTCCAGGTGTCACGATTTTGGTGGCAGAAAGAATAACCGGGCTGAAAATTCACATCAGCCTGTTCGACGAGAACGCAAGATGCAACGATATATTGCTACAGCGGAGTGGAACAATGTGGTTAGGGCCGCATAGGTGCTTGTGGCGATTGAATCCGCCGCGATCTGCCGGAGTTAAGTTGTCAATACCATGGTCAGATATGCTGCGCGAAGCTTTCCGGTACGGGCGGACTGACCAAGCCGGCGATGATTGCCGATGAGGTTGGCGACCAAAAATTATCTGGAATTGTCGAATTATTAATAGCACGCCTCGATTCCGTCTCTGACAATCCTGCCCAAAGGATCGAGCAGATCGGATCATCGGGAGTTTCAGCATGAAGTTTCAACTTGCCATCAATCTGGAGAGAATAGCTGACGACATCAGCATGGAAGACGTCGCGCGCCATACGCTGGAGATGGTGCAAATGGCCGATGACGGCGGTTTCAATATCGCCTGGTCAGCCGAACATCATGCGCTGGAAATGACTATCGCTCCGGATCCTTTCCAGTTGCTGACCTGGTGGTCGGCCCACACCAACAATATTCGCCTCGGCACGGCAGTGGCCGTGGCCGCATACTGGCACCCGATCAAGCTGGCAGGTGAAGCTGCGATGACGGACCTGCTTACCGGCGGGAGACTTGAATTCGGTATCGGATCGGGCGCCTACCAGCGCGAATTTGACCGCATGCATCATGGCCTCAAACAATCGGACGCCTGGATGTACATGCAGGAAATGCTGCCGGCAGTGCTTGCGCTCTGGCAGGGAGACTATGAACACAATGGCAAGTACTGGCAGTTTCCTTCCGCAACCTCGGTACCGAAGCCGGTTCAACAACCGCATCCGCCGATCTGGGTCGCTGCTCGCGCGCCGATCACCTATGAATTTGCGGTGAAAAACGGATTCAACATCATGTCGTGGCCGCTCACCCGGCCCATGTCGGAAGCGGAACTCTACAAGTCCCGTCTCGACGAAGCATTGGCCAATAACCCGGACAAGCCCCGGCCGATTTTCTCGATGATGCGGCATACGGCGCTTTACGATCGCAAGGAAGACTGGGAGGTGCCGGTCAAGGCGGCGCAGCGACAACTGGGCCAGTTCGAGAACCTGTTCAAGAACCAGGGTGACGTGAAGAACGGTTTTCCCAAGGAACTGGACCTGAATGAAATCGCCAACAGGGATGAGTACAACCCGAAGATGCTGCACCAGAACATGATGTTCGGCACGCCGGACGAGGTGATTGCAAAGCTGAAGCTCTATCAGGACCTCGGGGTCGACCAGTTCACCTACTATGCCAGCATGGGTCTTGGACTGAAGGAACAGAAACGATCACTTGAACTGTTCTGCAAGGAAGTCATCCCGGCCTTCTCATAAGGCTGCAAGAAAAGGTGAACCGATGTCCGATTTCGTCGAATTGACACGCAACGGCCACGTGCTGGAAATCAAACTCAACAAGCCCAAGGTCAATGCAATAGATATTCCGATGAGCCAGCACATTGCTGCTGCGTTTGCGGAACTGCGTGATGATCCGGACCTGCGCGTGGGTATACTCACGGCTGAGGGTGACCGCATTTTTTCGGCCGGATGGGACCTGAAGTCGCTGGATGCCGGCGATACCCAGCTCGACAACTGGTGGGACGATGCCGACTATGGCGAGGGCGGGTTTGCAGGGCTGACCGAGAACTGGAAGCTCAACAAGCCGGTGATCGCCGCCCTGAACGGGTTGGTCATCGGTGGCGGTTTTGAACTGGCGATGGCCTGCGATCTGCTCATTGCGGCTGACCATGTGGAATTCGCATTGCCGGAAATGCCGCTGGGCATTGTGCCCGATGCGGGCGCGCTGCAGCGGCTGCCAAGGCGCATCCCCCACAACATCGCCATGGAAATGTTCCTGCTCGGCCGCCGCATGGGCGCAGAAGAAGCCGCCCGCTATGGCCTGGTCAACAAAGTGGTGCCGTATGATGAACTGATGGGTGCTGCGCGGGAGTGGGCGGAACAGTTGGCAAAATCAGCGCCGCTTGCCCTGCAGACGGTCAAGGAAGTGCTGCGCGGTATCGAGTGCGTGCCGCTGGAGCAGGCGTTTGCCAAGATGCGCACCGACGAGATGACAACCTATCGTGCCATGTTGAAGTCCGAAGATGCCGCGGAAGGCGTCAAGGCTTTCGTGGAGAAACGCGAGCCGGTGTTCAAGGGCCGATGACCGCCATGACGAGACCTGCACCGGACAGCGTGACCAGGGTGACAAGTATCGGGGCCGGGCCAATCGGTGCGGGCTGGGCGGCGCATTTCCTGGCGCGCGGATACGATGTAACCGCCTACCTGCATTCTCTGGATGAAGTGCCTGCATTCAATGACATTCTCGACACGGCATGGATCAGCCTTGAAGAACTCGGGCTGGCTCGGGGTGCGTCGCGCGACAGGCTGACGGTCACTGATGACCTGGAACAGGCGGTATCACAGGCTCAGTTCGTGCAGGAAAGCGCGCCGGAGCGGCTTGACCTGAAGCAACACCTGTATGAGGCGCTGGGCAACATCGTGCCTGCGGATGTGGTGATTTCATCGAGCACATCCGGTTTGACCATGACAGAAATCCAGAGCCGGTGCCCAACACCACAGCGCACTCTGGTGGGCCATCCCTTCAACCCGCCGTACCTGTTGCCGCTGGTCGAGATTGTGGGCGGCAGGCAAACATCTGCCGAAGCCGTGGAATGGGCGCGGGACTTTTATACCCATGCCGGCAAGGCGCCGCTGGTCATGAAGAAGGAGATACCCGGTTTCGTTGCGACCCGATTGCAGGAGGCGCTATGGCGCGAGGCCCTGCACATGGTCGCCAACGGCGAGGCGTCACCCGAAGATATTGATACCGCACTGATCAACGGCCCGGCACCGCGCATGGCCATACAAGGCCAGTGCATGGCGTTTCACGTGGCCTGCGGCGAGGGCGGCATGGCCACCAATCTTGATCAGTTCGGGCCAGCGCTGAAACTGCCCTGGACGCGACTGGACGCACCGGAACTGACACAGGAACTGCGTGACCGGATGGTTGACGGATGCACCGAGGTTGCAGCCGGACGGCACTTTGAGGAAATGGCTGCAGAGCGTGACAGGGCTATTGTCGGCGTGTTGAAGGCAGTGGCTGCGGCAAAGGCAACCGACGACACCTAATCCATCTTCAGAAATTCCCCATCAGGCAACTTCGGCTGTCTGATAAACGAATAAACGGTTCCCGGCCACGACGGGGCGGCTTCATTGTCAGGCCATGCCTGCCGGTATTCGCTCGGCTTCTTGCCGAATGTGGTTGAGAAGCAAAGCGAGAAATACGACAGCGAGTTAAACCCGCAGGCTGCGGAGACTTCCCTGATGGACATGCTCGTGCTGGTCAGCAGGACGCGCGCATATTGCAACCTCAGGAGTCTTGAAAACTGCACGATGGTGCACCCTGTGTCCCGCTTGAACAAACGCTCCAGCTGGCGTTGCGAGATGTTCAGCTCGCGGCACAGGTCCGGAACCGAGCACGGCTCCTCGATGCCGGATTCCAAAATGCGCATGGCTGCCCTTACATCGGGATGGATATCGCCGTCCATACCACCTGTCGCATACCGTTGCGGCCCTTCTGCCGGCCGGCGTGGATAGTGCAGGATCTGGTTGGAAACCTCTGCGGCGAGCTGCTCGCCATGATGATGCGCTATAAGATGCATTATCAGGTCGAGCCCTGACGCCCCGCCGGCGCAAGACATGATCTTGTTGCCCACCGTGAAAAGCTGCTCACAAACCTCGACGTTGGGATACGCTTCCGCAAAACCGGGCTTCCAGGACCAGTGAGTGGTTACCTTTTGTCCCGCCAGCAACCCGGCCCGGGCCAGCGCATAAACGCCCAATTCCACAGCGACCAAAATCGCACCTTTGCGCTCATGTCGCCGCAACCAGTTGCTCAGAGCAACATTTTCATAGTGCTCCGCGCCCCAACTGCCGAACACAACGATGACGTCAGGCCGAACCTGGTCCTCATCTTCCAGAGGAACGCAATCCACATACATGTCATTGCTCGCCTGGATCTGGCCTGCAGCGGGTGAGCGAAAATCCCACTCATACAATTGTTGCGGCGCGAGATAGTTGGCAACCCGCATTGGTTCAATAACCGTTGTCAGGGTCATCATGTTGAACCGGGGGATCAGGACGAGACTTATTCTGGTGGGGCGGGAACTCATTTGACTCCATGATGTTGGCGGTCCGATTGATCCACCCGGTGGCGGGGCCATAGCAATATCAGAACAGAACGGCGGATTAAAAGAAATTATGGCGAATTTTTTACAATTTTTGAACCTCTGGCGGCAAATTATTTTGCCGTAACATAATGCCAGGGAGAGACAAAAGTGAATTTCGAAGTGGTCGTAACGTGCGCCGTGACCGGGGCCGGAGACACAGTAGACCGCCACCCGGGTGTGCCTGTGACACCGCGGCAGATTGCTGATGCCGCTATTGAGGCAGCCAAGGCTGGTGCTGCCGTGGCCCATATTCACGTACGCGATCCCGAGACCGGAAAAGGGTCACGCGATCCGGAACTGTTCAAGCAGGTCGTCGACATGGTGCGCTCCAGTGGCACCGATGTCGTTATCAATCTCACCGCGGGAATGGGTGGCGACTGGGTGCCGAGCCAGGCTGATCCGGCACAGCCAGGGCCCGGTACAGACATGATCGGACCGATTGAGCGTCTGGCTCATGTCAAAGACCTGTTGCCGGAAATTTGTTCCCTGGACTGCGGCACTCTAAACTTCGGCGACGGTGACAATATCTATATTTCCACGCCACCAACCCTGCGCAAGATGGCGGAACTGACCCGTGACTGGGGCGTCAAACCGGAACTGGAAGTGTTTGATCTCGGCCACATCCGGTTTGCCCGGCAGATGGTCTCTGAAGGCTTGATAGCGGCACCGCCAATGTTCCAGATTTGCCTCGGCATTCCATGGGGCGCTGACCAGAGCGTGGACACAATGAAGGTGATGAAAGACCATCTTCCACCGGAGGCAAGCTGGGCAAGTTTTGGCATTTCCCGCATGCAGATGCCGATGGCGGCCGCGGCCGTCGCCATGGGCGGCAATGTCCGCGTCGGCCTGGAAGACAATCTCTATCTGGATCGCGGTGTACTGGCATCAAACGGGCAGTTGGTGGATCGGGTCATTGAAATCATTGAGCGCATGGGAGGTCGCGCACTGACACCACAGGAGGCCCGCAACAAGCTGAAGCTTCGCGGCGCGGACGAGTAAGGTAGACAGTTGAAAGCCAGTTACAAGCAACAGTCGAAGCGGGATTAACTCTGGAGATTTGGAGAATGAGCATATCAGTTTCCCATGAAAATGAACTGCTGCTTTCGACATTGCGCGCCTTCATGGATGCCGAAGTCCATCCCCATGAAGACATGGTCGACAAGCTGGGTGAAGTGCCGGAAGAGCTTGGACGCCAGATCGAGCAACGCGCCAGGGAAGCCGGACTTTATGCCGCCAACCTGCCGGAAGACATCGGTGGCGGCGGCCTGGACAAAACTGCTATGGCGCTGATGGAGCGCCAGTATGGCCGCACCACTCATGCCCTGCACTCATGGATTGCGCGGCCCACGGAAATTCTACTGGCTTGTGAAGGAGACCAGATCGAGCGCTACCTCGCGCCGTGTGTCACGGGCGAAAAACGCGAACTGTTTGCCTTGACCGAGCCGGAAGCGGGATCCGACGTGATGGGCATGAAGTCCAATGCACGACGTGACGGTGATGACTGGGTGCTCAACGGTTCCAAACACTTCATCTCCGGTCCGTGCATGCCGAATTTCGCCATCGTGTTTGCGGCAACCGGTGTGGATGAAACCCCGCGCGGCGATCGCAAGCGCATCACGGCATTTCTGGTTGACGTCGGCTCGCCTGGGTTTTCAATTCAGGAAGGTACGAAGTGTGTGTCCTATCGTGGCTACAAGACCTTTGAACTGCGTTTCGATGATGTGCGGTTGGGGCCAGATCAGATTTTGGGCGAGGAGGGCCGGGGACTGGAGCTGTCCGGAAAATGGCTGGGCATGGGTCGCATCTGGGTCGGAGCCACCTGCTGTGGCAAGGCCGAGCGGTTATGTGAAATGGCAACCGAATGGGCAGCAAACCGCAAACAGTTCGGTCAGGCAATAGGCAGGTTTCAGGCAATCGGCTTCAAGCTTGCGGATATGGCAATCGGGATCCGCACCGGCGACCTCATGGTCATGGATGCGGTCACGCGTGCAGAAGCGGGAGTGATGAGTGATGCCGATGCCGCCATGGTCAAGGTCTACTGCTCGGAAATGCTCAACCGTGTGGCCGATGACACGGTTCAGATTTATGGTGGTATGGGATTGATGGAAGAATTTCCCGTGCAGCGCCTGTGGCGCGATTCCCGGCTTGAACGCATCTGGGACGGCACATCGGAAATCCAGCGCCACATCATTTCGCGCTCCATGTTGAGGCCGCTTGGCGCATGACGCCGGCGCAACGGGCAAACCTTGAACGGCTGCTGCACCCGCGCCAGATTGCCTTTGTCGGCGGTCGCGACGCTGCAGTGGCAATCGGTGAGGCAAAGCGAATTGGATTTGACGGCCCCATCTGGCCGGTGAATCCAAAGCGGTCCGAGATAAACGGCATCACCTGTTTTGCATCCGTTGAGGACCTGCCGGAGCCACCTGATGCGGTATTCCTTGCCGTACCCGTGCAACAGGCCATTGATACGGTGAAACGGCTTGCCGATATCGGAGCGGGAGGAATCGTCTGTTACACGGCCGGGTTCGGGGAAGTCGGCGCGACAGGACAACAGGCAGAACAGGCGCTGATCGAGGCGGCAGGCTCAATGGCACTGGTCGGGCCAAACTGTTATGGCATAATCAATTATCTGGCCCGATCCGCCTTGTGGCCATTTGCGCATGGCGGGTCAACGCCAGGTTATGGCGCCGCAATAATCACGCAGTCGGGGATGTTGTCGTCCGACCTGACCATGTCCCGGCGCTCCTTGCCCCTGTCTCACATGATCTCAATCGGCAACCAGTCGGTTATCGCGATTGAAGACCTGGTGGAGGTGCTGTGTGAAAAACCGGAAGTGCGCGCCATTGGTTTGCATATCGAAGGGCTGAAAGATATCGGCCGATTTGCAGATGCCGCGATCAAGGCGGCGCAGCTTGGCAAACCAGTCGTTGCGCTGAAGAGCGGATCGTCAGCCATCGGCAAATCCCTGACAACAAGTCACACGGGCTCGTTATCGGGAGAGGATGACCTGTACGACGCCCTGTTCAAACGCTGCGGCATTGTGAGGGTGTTCAGTCCGGCACAATTGCTGGAAACACTCAAGTTTATGTGCATTGCGGGCGTACCAACCAGCAATCGCGTTGCCGGATTCACCTGTTCCGGCGGCGGCGCAACAATGCTCGCTGATCATGGTGAGAAAATCGGGTTGGCATTTCCCGAGCATGATGACGCGGTTACCAGAAACTTGGCTCACTTGCTACCGTCTACGGCTACTGTCTCCAATCCCCTCGATTATACGACACCAATCTGGGGCCAGGCCGAGATGACACGGCCAGTGTTCTCCGCAGCACTCACCACCGAAGCAGCTACCGCCGTGCTGGTACAGGATTATCCGGCATCCGGGCTTGATGAGTCGCGGTTGATTTATCTGGCCGACGCCGATGCCTTTGCCGATGCCGCACTGGCCGCCGGTATACCAGCTGCGATTTGCTCGACCTTGCCGGAAAACATGGATACAGCGACACGCGACCACCTCATTTCCCGGGGCATTGCGCCAATGCAGGGTATCAATGACTGCCTGGATGCAATTGCTGCCGCGTCGGTCTGGAAACAGATGCAGCAGCGCATTGTGTGTCAGCCACCGGCAGAACTGCTGGGCGGCGAGGTGATACGGCAAATCGTGGCCGTCGACGAAGTAGCGGCAAAAAGCCGGCTTGCCGAAGCCGGTATCCCGGTGCCGTCGGGCACTGTCTGTTGTCGCGCGGACGCTGCTGCTGCAGCCGAGGCACTGGGCTTTCCGGTCGCCATCAAGATGGTTCACGAAAAACTGCTGCACAAGACAGAAGCCGGAGCGGTCATGTTGAACATCAACACTGAAACAGAGGTAACCGATGCGGTTGCACAGATTCAGAAATCTGTAGGAGAGCGCTTGCCCGATGCCGCAAGCGACCGCTGGCTGATTGAGAAAATGCAGGTGCGACCACTGGCCGAACTCATCGTCAGCGTGCGTGAAGATGCGCAGTTCGGACTGGCTATGACAATCGGCAGCGGTGGTGTGCTTGTCGAACTGGTCGGAGATTCCGTGACTGTGCTGCTGCCCTGCACGCGGGATGACCTGAGCGAGGCAATTGAGGGCCTGCGCATATCGCGACTGCTTGACGGTTTCCGCGGCGGTGCGAAGGCAGACATGCGCAAACTGGTGGATCAACTGGCCGGGCTGGCCGACTTCATGATACTCAATCGCGGTAAAGTGGCGGAAACCGAAATCAACCCGATGTTTGTATACGAAGGCAGCCTGTGTGCTGTTGATGCATTGATGCACATCAGGGCCTCTGAGTGAGCAAAATCAAAACAGTTGCCTGGTTACTCCAGCAAATTGCATGACATCGGAAGAATGTTTGTCGTGGCCCGTTCCATCACCAAGAAGGTCGGTTGTGTCCTCTCCTTTGTGATCCAGTCCGCGGCCCATATCCTGTCTCCACAGGATGACCAATTCGCCCTGATGGCGAATTTAAAACAATTCTGGCGAATTCCAGACAATTCTGCATTGATGAGGTTGCTTGAATTGACACCTACCGAGATCGGGCAAAGCCGGGCAGTCAACACTTGATCCAGACCGCTCACCATAACAGGCGCAAGCCCGACAGAGATGTTCCCGCGATGCCAACGTGCATCTCCCATACCTGATTCAGTTTCGGAGGAGACCAAGAATGACAAAACTGGAAGGGCTTAAAACACGCTACCAGAACAAGCAGATTTCCCGCCGCCATTTCATGGAAGGTGCCCTGGCGCTGGGCCTCGGCGTCAGTGCGGCGACCGCGTTTACCGACAAGGTCGCGGCAGCAGTGCCAAAGAGAGGCGGCACGTTCCGGCTCGGCCTGGGTGGTGCCAGCACCACCGACTCGCTTGATCCGGCGACATTCATCTCGACTTTCACGCAGATCGGCCTGAACTTCGGGGTGCACAACAATCTGACCGAGGTCACGGCCAGCGGCGAGGTCATACCTGAACTTGCAGAAAGTTTTGAATCATCTCCGGATGCCAAAACGTGGAATTTCAAACTCCGTAAGGGCGTCGAGTTCCACAACGGGAAATCGCTCGAGGCAGCAGATGTTATCGCCTCCATCCAGCATCACATGGGTAAAGATTCCAAATCAGCCGTCAAGCCGCTGTTGACGGATATCGAGGACATGTCAGCGCCTGACAAGCACACGGTCCTGTTCAAACTCGCCAATGGCAATGCTGACTTCCCGTTCGTGATGAACGATTATCACCTGCCGATACTGCCGTCTGATGATGGAAAGGTCGACTGGCAATCGGGAATAGGTGCAGGCGGCTACGTTCTGGGCGAGCATGATTGGGGCGTCCGTATGGAAATGAAGCGCAACCCCAATTACTGGAAGGGTGACAAGGGATCACACTTTGACGATGTTGTTTTGCTGGGCATTTCAGACTGGACCGCTCGGCAAAACGCACTGATCAACGGCCAGGTGGATGCCGTCAACAGAGTTGATTTGAAGACGGTTGACCTGCTGGCCCGTAACCCCACCGTCACTATCGACGACATAACGGGAAATCAGCACTACACAATTCCGATGAATTCAACAGTGGCTCCGTTTGACAATCCCGATGTGCGGTTGGCACTGAAATATGCAATCGACCGGGAGGAACTGGTCAAGAAGATCCTCAACGGGCACGGCACGCCGGCAAACGATCATCCGATCGGACCCGGACAGCGCTACTTCAACAAGGATCTGCCACAACGCGTCTATGATCCCGATAAAGCCAGGCACCATCTGAAGAAGGCCGGAATGGAAAGCCTCAAGGTCGATCTGCATGCTGCGAATACAGCCTTTGCCGGTGCAATTGATACCGCGGTTCTGTATCAGTCGCAGGCCAAAATGGCCGGCATCGACATTAATGTCATCCGTGAGGCCGATGATGGCTACTGGACCAATGTCTGGATGAAGAAACCCTGGAGCATGAGTTACTGGGGCGGGCGGCCGACCGCAGACTGGATGTTCACGGTGGGTTATGCCGCCGGCGGCGCGTGGAACGAGTCGTTCTGGTCAAACGACAAATTCATGAAGCTGCTAATCGAGGCGCGTGCCGAACTTGATCACGCAAAGCGCACCGAAATGTACGCGGAGATGCAGAAGATTGTCAGTGATGACGGCGGGGCGCTGATACCGATGTATGCCAACAATGTGGATGCACGATCAAAGAAAGTGGCAACCCCTGAGAAACTGGCATCGAACTGGGAACTGGACGGTTGGAAGTGTCTCGATCGCTGGTGGTTTGCCTGACGCAAACCTAACAGTTGTTTAAGAAAGCGACGCCGGCGCCGGACATCCCGGCGGCGGCGTTATTTTTCGGATCACTGAACAGGAGAGAAAAATGGTCGAAGGCGTTGTCACCGTCCAGGGTGCGGAGGTTCACTACATTCAGGAGGGAAGCGGCCCGGACATCGTCTGGATCCCGGCAGGCGATCAGGCGTGCGATGTATACGAAGACCAGTTTGCAGCGTTTAGCTCCGATTTCAGGTGCACCTGCCTTGACCCCCGCGGCGCTGGCAATACTGTTGCCAAGGTCCCCCCGCCATGGCCAATTGAGGACTTCGCGGCCGACGTTGCTGAACTGATCCGGCAAGTCTGCGATCCACCGGTCATTGTAGTCGGCCTTTCCCTGGGTGCGTTGATCACTCAGGAACTTGCGATCTCCTACCCCGACCTGGTCCGCATCGCCATCCCGATGGGAACGATTGCGCGGAAGACCGGATTTGCGGCTGAATGGGAGGAAGCGGAAATCGCCATGGCGGCAAAGGGGATTCGGATGCCGGAGGATTTCTCTGTCATTCACTACGCAATCCTGTCCTATCCAGCCGAGGTCATGGGCGATGATGCCCTGTGGCAAAAGGTGCGGCCTTACGTTGCCAGTGCGTATGGTGATCGCGATCCGACAATGCTGGCGGCACAGTGGCAGGCGTGCCTGGATTATGATTCACTTGAACGACTGCCCGGCTGCATGGTGCCGATGCATGTGATTTCCTTTGAACAGGACTTGCAGACACCGCCTGCGCGGGGACGGGCTGTTGCGGAAGCCGCCGGCAACGGACACTTCCATTTGCTGGAAGGTATGGCTCATTTCTCGATGTTCGGACACAGGCCGGAAGCGGTAAGCGATTGTATTCGGGACATCATCAGCGGCTATGACGAGAGCGCAAACTGAAAGCTGCGGCATGCCCGGAAGTCCGGGAGGGTTTCGACTGCGGTGCCTGATCAGCCGCGCATCTGACGCGCATACCAGCGGGCAAATGCAGCCACGTTGGCCTCAAGGTGAGGCTGGAACCTGCCCGGACGTGCGTACGGTGACGACAAGCCCTTTTGCTGCGCCTCCAGTGCTGTGATGTCTTCGTCCATTGCAGCGTCAAACCGTTCATAATAGCGTCTGGCATGTTGTTCGAAGTCAGGCAGCGCTACAGTTTCTGGTGGAAAGCAGATGCTTTGCCTGACCATGCACCGGTCCGGTGTCACTGGGTAAGCCTCATAGACCCATACGGCGTCAGTACTGGCGGCGAACGTCATGTTGGGGAATGCCCAGGTATACCGGGTCCCGCGTGCCGGGCGACCTTCCAGTCCTGGCATCAGGGGCAGGGCATGGTTCTGCTGGCTTTCGAGCAGACCACCGGTACCATGGGTTTCGCCAAACTGGCTGGCAAATGCTCCATCCACAAGATCACCGGCATCGGGTTCGTTGTACAGACCTCCGAGGGTATCGGCGTGAACATAGGTCAGGTGGTAATACTCGTTGAACACATCCAGAAAGATTTTCCAGTTGCAATTGACTTCAAGCAGACGGCGGCGCGTGGTGACGAGCGAAGCCAGTGGCCACGGCTGGTGTACAACTTCAAATTCCCCCAGGTGGTCATCAAGGTCGCTTCGCTCACCGTCCATTGAAATGAACGCAAACCCGGCACGTTCGCCACATGCGAACTCGATCAGGCCATTGTCGGATTTCTCAAAGCACGATGACGTATCCATGCGCGGCGCGCCGGCCAAAGTGCCATCCAGACGATAATTCCAGCCATGAAACGGACATTTAATGCCCCTGGCCGATCCTTGTCCCTGCAGCAGCAATGCGCCGCGATGGCGGCATGAATTGGCGAAACACCTGAGTTTACCTGTCTGGTCGCGCAGCAATATCAGGGGAACCGCCGCGATTTCCATTGCCGCATAGCTGCCCGGTTCGGCTACGATGTCGGACCGGCCAAGGCTAATCCAGCCGTCCCTGAACAGGCGTCTGAGTTCATCATCCTGTACCTCCAGGTCCCGGTAACAATCCGGTGGAAGGCTCACCGCCAACGCGGGTTCCGCATCGCTTGCGGCAAGTTGATCAATCAAGTCTGCACGCATTTTGCACTACCTCATGACAAACGGATTTCCCATCGGCTCACTGGAGGTGTTGATCCATACTGTCTTTGGACGGGTGTAGTCGTAGATCGCCTGCATTCCGCTCTCGCGGCCATAACCTGAATCCTTGCAACCGCCAAATTCGGCGATGGGGGATACCACGCGATACGTGTTGACCCACACGATACCTGCACGAATCTGCTTTGCCACCCGCATCGTCCGTGCGCCGTTTTGCGAGAAAATGCCGGCTGCCAAACCGTGCTTGGTATCGTTAGCCATGCGGATCACGTCTTCTTCTTCCTTGAACCGCAGCACGCTCAGAACCGGGCCGAACAATTCAGTGTCCACGATCTGCATCTTCTGGTCCGGGCACTCGATAATGGTAGGCTCGTAGAACCAGCCACGGTTGATGTCAGGTGGCCGCTGGCCTCCGTTTAGCAGTTTGCCCCCCTGTTCCTGAGCCAGTGCGACCTGATGTTCGATGTTGTCCAATTGTCCCGTTGTTGCCAACGGTCCCATCTGGGTTTCTTCAGCCAACGGGTCTCCGATCAGAATTTTGCTCGCCTGCGAGACCATCGTGTCGAGGAACTTGTCGGCAATCCTGTCGTGCAGGTAGAGGCGTGATCCGGCAACGCAACTCTGCCCGCTGGCACCAAATATGCCGGCGATCGAGCCGTTTACAGCGCTTTCCACATCAGCGTCATCAAACACAATGAACGGTGACTTGCCGCCGAGTTCCAGGGATACTTCCGCAAAATTTTCAGCGGAATTGTAAAGCACGTGTTTGGCAGCGCCCGGCCCACCGGTAAAACTGATGCGTGACACCAGCGGATGCGAAGTCAGTGCCTTGCCGCATGGGTCGCCATGTCCGGTCACAATATTCACCACCCCTGGTGGGAACCCCGCTTCCTCTATGAGTTTGCCGAATTCAAGCAGAGGCGCGGAAGCGTGTTCCGATGTTTTCAATACCACGGTGTTGCCGGCCGCCAGCGCCGGTCCGATTTTCACGGCAACGAGAAACATCTGGGAATTCCATGGCACAACGGCTGCGACGACACCAAGCGGCTCCCGTATGGTCATTGCCATCATGTCAGGCTTGTCGATCGGCAATGTTTCACCGTGCACCTTGTCGGCGCATCCGGCGTAAAAGTGAAAGAACTCCGCGATGTACTTGGCCTGCCAGCGGGTTTCCTTGAGCATCTTGCCGGTGTCGACTGTCTCGACCCGGCCCAGCTCTTCCGACTTGTCGGCGAGGAGGTCGCCGAGCTTGCGCAGATACCTGCCGCGCGCGGTCGGCAGGGCCCGGGCCCATTCTCCCTCGGTGAAAGCCCGATAGGCTGACTTTACCGCGCGATCCACATCGTTTGCCGTGGCCTCGGGAATGGTTGCCCAGGCGTCGCCGGTGGACGGATTTATGCTTTCAAAGGTCCGCCCGTCTTCAGAGTCGACCCAGCTTCCGTCGATCAGCATTTTATAGCGCTTGAGTTCAGTCATGCCCGCTTCCTCCATAAAGTGTCCGGATTAAGCCTAGCTCGCGAACCGCCAATTCAAATCAGAAAAATTCGCCACCTGTTGACGAATTCGGGATAATCGACTTTCCCTCGTGTCGGCTAGCCTCGAAGGTGTGAACAGAGGGACCCGCATGAGCAAGAAAACTGTAATCGGTGACCCGATCGTAATCGGCGGCAGGAAACTGTCATTGTCACGGGCCATCCGGGCAGGTGACTTTGTTTTTCTGACGGGGCAGGTTCCGTTCAAGGATGGTGAGGTCATGACGACCGGCACTGTTGAAGATCAGACGCGTGCTGTGCTCGATGAGATCAAGGCGACACTGGCGCTGGCCGATTGCGAACTTCGCGATGTTGTCAAAGCCATGATCTGGCTGCGCGACCGGGCTGATTTTCCCGGCTTCAACGCCGTTTACGGCGAATATTTCCCTGATGAGCCGCCTGCACGGTCTGCAGTGGTCAGTGAACTGCTGGTAGATGTAAGAGTGGAAGTGGAAGTTGTCGCCTATAAACCGGAAGGCCTGTGACGTGACGGTCAGAACCGCCAGCGACGGTACTTGTTTCGAGGTGATTGAAGGGCCGGGGCCCGCAATCTTGCTGGTTCATGGCCTAGGCCTGAACCGGCACATGTGGCAATGGCAGCGCAATGCGCTGGCCGAACGATATACAGTGATTTCCTACGACCTGTTCGGACATGGAGACAGCCCGCCACCGCCTGAGACCCCGTCACTGTCCTTGTTCTCCAGCCAAATGCTTCGGGTCGTTGACGAGGCAGGTTTTTCCAGCCTTGCAGTTGCCGGCTTCTCGCTCGGTGGCATGATTGCCCGGCGATTTGCCATGGATCACGGGGAACGGTTGTGGGCGCTGGCCATACTCCACTCGGCCCACAAAAGAGACCCGGCAGCACACGACGCGATCCAGTCACGCGTTCATCAGGCACGGCGTGACGGCCCTGCCGCGACCGTTGATGCTGCGCTAGAGAGATGGTTCAGCAAATCGTTCCACAGTGGCAACCCGGAGACAATGCAGCAGGTGCGTGACTGGGTGATGGCCAACAGCAAGGACGTCTATCCCGACATTTATCAGGTTCTGGTAGACGGTGTCGACGAACTGATCGACCCGTCTCCTGTCATTCGCTGTCCGACACTGGTGATGACCGGATCTGAAGACTACGGCAACTCCGTCGAGATGACGCATGCCATAGCTGCTGAAATCCCCGGTGCCAGAACCGTCATACTGCCGGGCCTGCGCCACATGGCCATGGCGGAAGATCCAGTCCGTTTCAACTCCGAACTCCTGGAGTTCCTGAAACATGCCGAACAGGAGGCGTCAGATGGCGGATAATCCGGGTATATTGGCAGGTGTCAGGGTGCTGGACTTCAGCCGTATGCTGTCCGGCCCTTACTGTACGATGATGCTGGCAGATCATGGTGCCGAGGTTATCAAGATCGAAAGCCCGGATGGGGATACCAGCCGCAGCAACGGGCCGTACCGCGACGATGACCCGGACCACCTGTGGGCGGGTTACTTTGTCAGTCTGAACCGCAGCAAGAAGAGTATCGTGCTCGATCTGAAATCAACCCAAGGCCGCGATGCCGCTTTGAAACTTGTAAAGGACGCCGATGTTCTGCTTGAGAATTACCGGCCCGGCGTCATGGAGCGGCTGGGCCTCGGTTATGATGAAGTTGCCAAAATCAATCCGAAACTGGTTTATGCGTCGATCAGCGGTTTTGGCAATCCACGCAACGGTGAAAGCCCCTATGCGAAATGGCCGTCCTACGATGTCGTCGCGCAAGCCATGGGCGGACTGATGTCGATCACCGGGCCCGATGCATCGACACCAATGAAGGCGGGCCCCGGCGTGGGTGATATTTTCACCGGCATGATGATGGCATTTGCGATCATTGCGGCACTGCGCCATGCCGAACGCAGCGGCGAAGGTCAGTTCGTCGACGTTGCGATGTATGATGCGATGGTGAGCCTGTGTGAACGCATCATCTATCAGCAGGACATCGAGGCCGTTTCTCCGGTGCCCACCGGCAATGGCCATCCGCTGCTTGCGCCGTTTGGACTGTTTCCCGCCGCAGACGGTTTTATATCCATTGGCGTGGTCGACGATGCTTTCTGGCAAGCCCTGACGACTGCCATGGACATGCCCGGTCTGGCCGGCGACAAGCGGTTTGCAGATAAGGCCGGCAGGCGAGAAAACGCGACACTGGTCAATGAAATCGTCAGGGGCTGGACAGCCCGGTTTACCAAGGCAGAGCTGGCGGCGAAGCTGGGTGGCAAGCTGCCGTTTGGCCCGGTCAACAATGCCCGGGACATTATGGAAGACCCACATGTTGCAGTGCGCGGGATGCTTGCGGAACTGGCTCATCCGACGCGTGGTGCGAAACCGTGGACTGTTGCAGCAAACCCGGTCCAGTTCAGCAAGACACCGGCTCCACCCCTCAAGTCCGCTCCGGTGCTGGGTGCCGACAATTCCCGGTATCTGGAACCCGGTTCAGGGAGTGAGGTAACATGACCGGATCGCCGGATCCAAAGTTGCTTCGCGCAGCACTCAGCCAGTTCGCGACCGGCGTTACCATCATCGCGACGAAGGAGGAAGACGGGACACCGCGCGGCTTCACAGCCAACTCGTTTACGTCAGTGTCTCTCGACCCCCCATTGATACTGGTTTGCATAGGCCGGTCGGCGGCCAGTTGCGATGTGTTCAGCGGTGCCCGGCATTTTTCCGTCAATGTCTTGGCGGAGGAGCAGAAGGACATTTCAGGCCTTTTCGCTTCGCAGCGGCCGGACAAGTTTGACATTGCTCCCTGGCATCAGGGCAAGACCGGCACGCCGGTGATTGATGATGCACTTGCCTGGTTTGAATGCTCCCATCATGAACTGGTGGACGCTGGCGACCATGTGATCCTGATTGGCCAGGTTGAGGATTTCGGTCAGGGCAGGGGCCGGCCGTTGGGCTATTTTCGCGGTGCTTATTTTACACTTGGACTTGAAGATCCGCTTGTCGACGCCGTTGCACGAAACACCAACACCGTCATCGGAGCCGTATACGAGCAATCAGGCAGGGTGTTGCTTCAGGTAAATCCGGATACTGGTGATCTCGCTGTGCCCACAGTCGGTGACACAACAGCAAGCTCCAACCTGACAGATCTCAAACAGAAGTATGACGAGACGCAGCTCAGCACAGCCATCGATTTTGTGTACGCAGTTTTTGAGGACAATCGTACCGGTCGGGTAACAATTTACTATCGCGGCCAGGCTTCCGGTCCAGCGCCGGCCGGCACACGATTCTTCGCTTTTGATGATATCCCCTTTGATCGCATCCGGGACAGTGCAATGCGTGACATGCTGGAACGCTATGTAAGTGAGGCGCGACAGGGAGGATTTGCCATCTATATGGGGGACGAAATTGAAGGAGTAGTCCGACCAGTTGGATAGTCAACGATAACTGGCGATAACACACTGGATTTTCAGGAGGAAACTATGAGCTTGCGGATCAGGAAACTTGTGACATTTGACGAGGACATTCTCTATGAAGGCGAAAAGGAAGCCAACCCACCCTTGCGCCTCATTGGTGTTGCTGCCGTGGTGAGAAATCCATGGGCAGGGCGCGGATATGTTGAAGACCTGAGGCCGGAAATCAAGTCCATGGGTCCGCAATTGGGCAAATTGCTTACAGACCGGATAATCGAGCTGGCTGGAGGCGGTGACAAGATTGAAGCTTATGGCAAGGCATGCATGGCTGGCACGGATTGCGAGTGGGAACATGCATCGGCCCTGATCCATACACTGCATTTCGGCAACTTCTATCGCCACGCTGTCGATGCAAAGAGCTATCTGGGCTTCACCAACACCCGCGGGCCAGCCAATACACAACTCCAGATCCCGCTGATGGATAAAAACGATACCGGGCGGCGCTCGCATTATCTCACCGTGCAATTTTCGATCTACGATGCGCCTGCCGACGATGAACTTATCGTTGCCTTTGGCGGCGCAACAGGTGGCAGGCCGCATCATCGCATTGGTGATCGATACCAGGACCTGGCAGACATTGGCGCGGATCTGGAGAATCCGGCCGGAGTGTAGGGTCAGGACCCATCAATCTTGTGCATTCTGCGGGAGGATATTTTGCTTCTGACAAGGCGAAAGGGTGCAGGAAACCGTCCGGTTTTCAAGCCCTTTCAACGATGTCGGGGGCAAAATAAACCCCGCCCTTCGGGTTTGAAGGAAAACACCCGCCTGAAGTCGAAAAATGCTCGACAAGGCACAAAGCCTTTTCTTGCGCTTTTTCCATCATAGTACTCCCCCGGAATCTTCATATTTCTGCAGTTTTCGCTGTTTTTTCCCGTGTATCAGTGAAATGCCACCGGAGACTGGTTCGCAGTAGACTGCACACACCACCGACCTATCGTTCATGGAGCCGAGTTGCAGTCAACCCGAGAGCTTGTTTTTAAAGACGTTCTCTAAAAGCTGCGAAATGTTGTTATCGAAATTGTTCCAGGGCAGGCAGCCACAGAACGTAATTGATCCGACGGCAAATACCGATCCGCCGCCTGGCACATCAAAATGAACGATGTCGGATCTAAGAGCGTCTTTTTCCGTTCCCCCGGTCAGGTTGGTAAGGTGGGTCAGTTGCTCCTCAGGCACAAGCATGAATTCATCATCACGAGTTATGGAACGTGCCAACAAAACTGCGTTTTCCGGTGTGCCTAATCTATAGTCGATGTGGTCAAGTTCGAAGCCGGCTGCCCCTCCGCCGGAGTATCCGAAGTCGCCCAGGACATCATCTGCGATACCGTCGAATACCCATTCGAATTCGGGATCAGTACAAACTCGTTTATATGGATCACCAACAAATTCACCCTGAGCAGCAAAGCCAATTCCAACCAGTTCCTGCGGTGGGCGGGCGTTTCTGCGCCACAATCCACCATAACCGCCATCGAATGCGTTGTAATATTCGCCCGGCTCAGCTGCCCAGGCGCGCAGGCCGTCTTCAGCCCGGCGGATTTCCAGTATGCTGTCGTTATCACTGTGCACCGCAATGCGCCAGTAAAACCCGTTTGCTCCAAGATACAGAAGATGGCCCCCACCGTCCCGGTAGTCCTGCAACGCATCCAGTGTCTGTGCCGTATGGTATTCAGGGTGCGATCCGGTCGTCACCGCTTCATATCCTTTTATTGCAGATACACCATCGCGATGCAGGTCCCTGTCCGTCACAATATCATATTCAATGCCCTTGGCATGCAGCCAGCTAATCAAATGGCTATCTGCCTGAAAATGCCTGAGGCCTGAGCATGGTGTTGCTCCAAATGTAAGGAAACCCGGACGCAGATTAAACAAGGGGCGGCGATGCGAAGCGTGGCAAATGCCGGCGCCGTCGGAATGATAGTTGTATGTCGACAAGCCATAGGACCGGTGATTTGCGGGGTTGTGTGGATAGGCACCCCATGCGTCCATTCGCTCCTGCCATTCAGGCGCATAGTCCGGTCGCGCGTGGTTGCCATAAATGGTATAGGTAAAAGTCGATACCAGGACACAGAGCTTCGCGTTGGGCTTGCCAAGGGGACGCGTCACGAAAAACGGGATCGCGTCTTCGCTGCCGTCACAACTCAAATGCATCACATATATGCCGGACGGCATGTCCTCAGGTATCGTGAATGTGAAATCCGTGTCCCATTCGAAGTCATAGATATCATCGTCGTGGAAATGAATTGCCGCGTAGTGTTCAGGCTTGTGAGTCCAGTTCATTTCGGATGCATCCCAGGCGGAACTCGTCATGGCCCGCGCAGGATAGTTCACAAGTTTCAGATCAGGCCCTGCAGAGGCTATGGCTTTCGTTGTCGAGATTTCCCTTGAGAAATCCCACGCTGCAACGGTTTTGCCATCAACGGAAAGCCAGGGTGCTTCAATCTTGCCGTTGAAATGGTCAATTGCCTTGTCATTCTCCAGCCGGGCGGCAATCACCGGAAATCCTGAAACCGAAAGATCGGTCGTGAGTGCAGCTTCGCATTGCGATGATCGCTGACCATCCCGTTCCAGGGATGTCAGCTGGATTATCGCTTTGTTGGAAGTAATCTTCACATCCATCCGGGACCACTTCCGCGGCACCGGCTGCAGGTTTGAGACAATTTCCTGGTCGCCAAGCCGCAACACCAATAGTCCGGACGTTGACAGAGAAAGCGTTAAATGTCCGACGCTCAGGACCGCTTGTTCGTGATCGCAAACAAGCGTCGGGTAAATCACAGCACCAAGAGAGATTTCATCTTGTGCCGTTGCTGAAACTCTGGCGACGCCAACGCCATAAGAACCCGGATAAAAAGGCTGATGAATTGATGGAAAGGTTGCTGGCGCGAAGTATTCAGAAGCATCTTGTTCCACAATTTCCTGGCCGGCGGGGTTGGGGTCCGCGCTGATCGATCGGGTGAGGTGCGCAGCGTATGGCAAGGAAGATGCAGACGACACTTTGAAATTCAGGCTCTCGCCGGCGCGCGCTTCCAGCCTGTCCACATATCCCAGCAGCGGCGGGTTCGGGTCTTGTCTCATCGCATCGGTCCATAGACTAGATCTGGAAGGTATGTGACCCATTCGTTGAAGAATACCAGCAACAGGATCATCGCGACATAAGGAATGAGTAACGGCAGGACACCGACCGAAATATCCTCAATTGTGATGTTGCTGATTCGAGCGGCAACGAACAGGTTTACACCTATAGGTGGCGTCAGGAAGCCAATTTCACAGGTCATTACCGTAAAGATACCGAATACAACCGGGTCAATTCCAAGGCTCGTGGCCAGTGGAAAAAAGACTGCTGTAAAAATGATGATCTGCGGAATGCTCTCCAGCCACATACCGACAACGATATAGAATGCGCCTATCAAAAGCATCACTGCCCATGGATGGGCTGCCAACCCCTGGAACAACGCCAACACGGCAGCAGGAATATCGAAAATCGTAACGAGCTGTCCAAATGCTTTTGTGGAGCCCAGGATGAACAAAACGGTACCGATCACGATCGCGGTGAACTTGAAGGCATGAAAAAGCTTGGCCCAGGTCAGGCCTTTGTAGATGAAGAGACCAACAAACAAACCATAGGCTACCGCTACTCCTGCTGCTTCGGACGGTGTGAAGATGCCGGCGTAGATTCCGCCCAGGATAATAACCGGAGCCATGACTGCCCACTTGCCGTCCCACAGGGCCTCCAGAAGCGGGGTCCAGCGGAACTTTTCGCCGCTTCCACCGTAACCGTTTCGCAGGGAGATCACGAACACGACAACCATCAACATCAGACCCAGCAGGATACCCGGCACAATGCCGGCCAGGAACAGACGCGGGATCGAGACGTCGGTTACCAGTGCGAAAATGATCAAGAGGTTCGACGGTGGTATCATGGATCCCAATGCACCGGCCGCAGCCGCTATCGCGCCAGCGAAGCGGGAACGATAGCCTTCTTCCTGCATGGCAGGAATTGTAATGGAGCCAATGGCGGCAGTCGTCGCGGGTCCAGAGCCAGACAGGGCAGCAAAAAACATACATGCCACCACTGTGACCAATCCCAACCCGCCCTTGTAAGCCCCCACGAGCTTCTGGGCGATGTTCACCAGCTTTTCAGACATGCCGCCTTGTTCCATGAGCTGACCGGCAAGAATGAACAATGGAATAGTGACCAATGGAAAAGGTTCAAATGCTGTCCATGCAGCCTGCGCCATCAGCGTCATTGGGATGTCTGCAATAATCAGACCCGCGACGGTCGCGATACCGGCTGCAAATGGAATTGGGACACCAATGGCCATCGTAAGAACGAAGACCATGGCCATGACAATTGGGCCATTCATAGCGGCAGCTCCCTGAATCCGTCCGCTCGCCACCGCCAGTAGACCTGCAGTATTCGAAACAGCATGAGGCAGAAGAGAGCCGGGATGAACATCTGAATCCACCGCTGCTCGATGCCCAGTCCCGGTGTTTGATAAGTCACCTTGAACAGCAATTGGGTGTATGTCGTTGTTTGCACGATCATGAAAATCACGAAGCCGACCCAAAGCAGGTCGGCCAGGACAATCGAGCAAATTTGCAGCGGGCGAGGAAGGCGACTGACCAGCAAGGTGATACGAATATGCGCCCGGTCCCTTACCGCCATGGTCGCGCCGAGGTAGACAGCGAAGATCATCCCGTAAACGGCAGTTTCTTCTGCCCAGGCAGACGCTGTATGGAACACGAAGCGCTGTACAACCTGCAGCAGTACCGATCCAACGACCACACTCAAAAAGAAAGTGCACAAGACCTCTTCAAAATAGCGGTCGAGCTTGGACAGCATCTCAGCCTCCTGTGAAAGGTGGGTTGAAAGGGAGGCGCGCAACCTGATTGGAGACGCGCCTCCAAGTTCTCAGGGAGATTGGGCTAGTTCGCTGCAGAACGTATTGCAGTTACTAGATCGGTGAACTCGGCGCCTTTGTCAGAAGCGTATTTGTCCTGGACCCGTTGACCGGCGGCGATGAAATCGCTCCGGTCAAACTCAGCGGTTTTCATGCCGCCTTCACCTGTCAAAAAGGTCCGGATTTTACCAATCTTCTTGGTCATGTCGTCTTTTTGGAAGATGCCGGCGTCTCGTGCTGCCTTCAGCACCGCTTCCTTTTGTGCATCGTCCAACTTACCCATAATTCGCTCACTCGCGAACAGCGGGGAAAAGTAGGAAAAATGCTCCAGCACGGTAAAGTGCGGCATGATTTCATAGAACTTCTGCGATTTGATAAAGGACGTTCCGTTGTCAGCGCCTTCTACTGTACCGGTTTGAAGAGCAGTCGGTGTATCGGCCCACGGCAGCGGGATCGGGGCCGCTCCAAACTCGGTGAAGGTGTCGATCATGACCTGGTTCTTTGGAACACGAACCTTGAGACCCTTCATGTCTTCCATTTTTGTGATGGGGTTTCGGGAGTTGTAGAAATCGCGGTCGCCTACAAAACCGTAAGTCAGCAGATGCACACCGGTAGCCTTGTGCAGCGAAGCGGCGAACTTCGCCCCAACTTCTCCTTCGAGAACGCGGTAAGCATGATCTTTGTCTTTGAAAATATAAGGGAGAACAAATGCGTCCATCAACGGAAAGTGCGGGGAAATGTTGTTGCCGGTGATGATGTGCATGTCGACTGTGCCGAGTTGCATTGCCTTGAATGCTTCGTCCTCGCCCATCAGCTGCCCACAGCAGCGCACTTTCACGTCGATCGAGCCACCGGAATACTGTTCGGCCAGTTCCTCAAACTTGTTGGCAAGCACAGAGTAGGAGCTTCCCTCGGCGGCCGCATAGCCGAGATTGATTACAACGTCATCTGCAAGGGCTGTTTGTGCCGAAAAAACAATGGCTGCAACTGATGCAACAATAGATGTGAACTTCAACTTCTTCATGATGCTTTCCTCCCGATTTTTTTATCCTTCGGCTTGGTCGCCGAAAGTTAACCAGGATTAGTTGCACAGTTTTTGTTGCCGGTATAATATCAATTGGGTCAGTATTGATACGTTTTGGGCATCATGAAATTTGGCCTCAGACATATGCGCTATTTCATTGCGGTCGCCGAGGAACTTCATTTTCGGCGGGCAGCGGAACGGTTGGGGGTGGCGCAACCAGCGTTAAGCCGTGCAATTCAGCATCTGGAGCTGGAACTCGGGATTGTGCTGTTCGAAAGGAGCAACCGTCAGGTTGCGCTAACAAGTGCTGGCCGGGAGTTCCTCAACGGCTCGCGTGGAATTATGAATGCGGTGGATCACACGGTCGAGAATGCGCGCCAGGTGCATAGTGGTCAGAAAGGAACATTGCGCATCGGGTATACGGACTTCGCCATAGCAGGCGCGCTTCCAAACCTGTTGCGGGCGTTCCGCAAAGATCACCCGGGTATCACCCTGCAGCCTCATCATGACGTGACCAGAACACAGTTGGAAAAGTTGGATGCGGGATTGCTCGATATCGGGTTTGTGACGGGGCCGGTCAGCATAGAGGGCTATGTGCAAATCCTGGTTCAGAAGGACAGGTTCGTTTGTTTCGTTCATGAAAACCATCCCCTTGCGGGCCGAAAATCGATTGAGCTGGCTGAACTTGCCAATGAGGAATTTGTGCATGGTCCATACCGGGACTGGGAGCATTTTTATTCCTACCTCATGCCGTTGTGCAGGGAGGCCGGGTTCATGCCGAACATTGTGCAGGAAGCATTCAACTCAGACGGGATACTGGGTCTTGTTGCAAGTGGAATGGGGATCACCATTCTAACTGAAAGTTCTCAATCCACTGCAATCAATGGTCTCAAATCAATACCTGTTGCTCACATTTCCCAGCGGCTGGACACTGTGGCCATCTGGAACGGCAATTCAAAAGATCATTGCACCGGGCAACTGGTCGAGTTCTTGCGCAAGCACGAGTTGGATTTAGAGGGGTAATTTCCTTCTCGTCTGGATCCGCACACACCACCATCCTTATGGCGCGTCCGCCAGGACCATGTCAGAGGCTTTTTCGCCGATCATGACGATTGGGGCGTTGGTGTTTCCGGAGACAAGGCGCGGCATGATTGAACCGTCTGCGATCCTGAGACCCCTGATGCCCCGCACCTTGAGCTCAGGAGTAACAACGGAGTTGCCATTCGTCCCCATGGAGCAGGTTCCAACCGGATGATAGACCGTAGTGCCTACAGCACGGCAGAATTGCAGCAGGTCGTCGTCGCTCTGTATTTTGATACCGGGCTCGATTTCCTCGGCCAGGTAGGGTTTCATCGCATCTGATTGAAGGATGGTCCGCAGCTTTTTCAGGCCATTGATGTTGGCAAGGCGATCTACCTCCTGTGAAAGATAGTTCACGTTAATTGCCGGCGCAGCGAACGGATCGGCACTGACAGCGTGTATGGTTCCACGGCTCTCCGGGCGAAGCTGGCAGACTGACGCTGTGAAGCCGGAGAAGGGATGAAGTTTCTCTCCCATCCTGTCCGAACTGAACAAGATGAAATGAACCTGAATGTCGGGTGAGGCCAGGGTGGAATTTGTCTTGTAAAACGCGGCGGCATAGCCTGCGCTGACGGTCAGTGGGCCTGTGCGAAAAAGTGCATACTGCAGGCCCAGCTTCACTTTTCCCAGTAATGACCGGGTGGCATCATTCAATGTGACCGGTTGTTTGCTGCGCAGCACCATCCGGACCTGCAGGTGATCTTGCAGGTTTTCACCGACACCGGGCAGGTCACAGACGACGGGAACGCCGAGATCGTTCAGGATGTCTGGGTTGCCAATACCTGATAACTCCAGAAGCTGGGGAGAGTTTATGGCTCCTCCACACAGAATGACTTCTCCCGATGCGCGAGCGGACTTTGCAATCCCCCTTTGGACAAACTCGACCCCGCACGCGGCGCCGTTTTCAATTTGCACGCGTGTAACCTGGGCATGGGTTTCAATACGCAGGTTGCTGCGCGACCTGGCCGGATTGAGATATCCCACCGCAGTGCTGCAGCGTCGGCCGTTGCGCGATGTCGTCTGGAAATAGCCGACACCTTCTTGATGTTCGCCATTGAAGTCGTGGTTCAGAGGCAGTCCCTGTTCGACGCCGGCATCGATAAATGCATCGCACAAGGGGTTTGGTTCGCGTTGATCTGAAACGGCGAGGGGACCGCCCACACCGTGCAGGCGGTCTTCGCCGCGCTGCTGATCTTCCGCCCGCCTGAAATACGGCAGGACGTCTTCGTAAGACCATCCTGCGTTTCCCAACTGGCGCCAGAGGTCGAAGTCTTCCTGCTGTCCACGTATGTAAAGCAGCCCGTTGATCGAGCTGGTTCCGCCAAGCACCTTGCCGCGCGGCTGGTATATCCTGCGGCCATTGAGTTCAGGTTCGGGTTCGGTTTCGTACATCCAGTTGACCCCGGGGTTCCTGAATGTTTTTGCGTAACCGATGGGGATGTGGATCCACGGATTGGCATCACGTCCGCCGGCTTCCAGCAGCAGAACCTTATGTCGCCCGGAAGCGGTGAGACGGTTTGCCAACACACACCCTGCTGATCCAGCGCCCACGATGATATAGTCATAGGTGCCGATCGATCCTGAAGCACTGGTCATGCTACCTCACCTTCCGGTCAGAATCCGCCCGGCTGCAAATACTGAACAAGTTCCAAAGCCCGCAAGGACCAGCACAATAGGCACTGCACCAAGTATGCTGTTTTCCATTGGCGCAAGGAAGACCCGACGCCACGTTGGCGACTGGATTTCAGCCTTCAGCATATTCCTTGGCTCACTTCAAACAGCCGGATCGAAGAGTTGCAAGAAATACAAGTTTTATGTATTTAAATCAATATTTTAATTGCGTTCACTGAGATGTTGAATCAAACTCGACAGTACTGGTTTGTCCAAGTTCGCTGCTAGGGGATGCCAACTTGCTGGCAGCTGCAAACTGGCTGATGGTCAACCGAATAAACTGGCGCTCCGAACATTCCGGTGAGCGTGTATTCTTCCGGTTGTAGCCGTGGTGTCCGCAAAATGGATATCGCGAGATTGTAGAGTGACGTTCAGGCTCAGATACGAAGGGAAAATTTTATGTCGATGTTTCACGAGGGTAACCGCGAGCTTCAGGACAAGTATGGTGGGCGGGCTGTGGCTGACCGGATTGTCGACCTGGTTGAGACATCCAGTTTTACCGATGAGTTTCGTGAATTTGTCGAGGCCGTCCCGTTCTTCTTTCTGGCCACGTCGGCTGGCGACAATACGGATTGCTCGTTTAAAGGCGGCGCGCCCGGTTTTGTCCGTGTTACATCGCCCAGCCAGTTGGTGTTTCCTGACTATGACGGCAATAGAATGTACAAGTCACTCGGCAACCTGGTGAAGAACCCGAACGTGGGCCTGCTGTTCATGAAGTTCGGTGCAGAAGAAGGCCCAGGTGAACTCTATCTGAGACTGCGGGTCAATGGCCTGGCCAGCCTGCATGACAAGCACCCTGAACTGGCAAACTACCATGGAGCGAAACGTATCGTGCAGGTTGACGTGACCCATATCTTTCCCAACTGCCCGCGCTATGTGCCGCATATGGAACAGGTTGCTGTGTCACGGCACATCCCCGAAGCTGGCAAAGAACAACCCACACCGGCGTGGAAGAAAGTTCCGCCAATTGCAGAGTTGCTCTGACGGGCCACTTCGGCTTTCACCGGGCAGGCATCGGCATCAACATAGATGGTGGTCAATAGACGACAACGGCGCGGATCGAGTCACCGGCATGCATCAGGTCAAAGCCCTTGTTGATGTCTTCCAGCGCCAGCGTGTGGGTGATCATCGGATCGATGTCGATCTTGCCGTCCATGTACCAGTCGACAATCTTCGGCACATCGGTGCGGCCCCTGGCCCCGCCAAACGCCGTCCCGCGCCATGACCGGCCGGTGACGAGCTGGAACGGACGCGTGGAAATCTCCTGACCCGCACCTGCAACACCAATGATGATGCTCTCGCCCCAGCCCTTGTGGGCACATTCCAGTGCCATGCGCATCAGGTTGACATTGCCGACACACTCAAACGAGTAATCCGCCCCGCCGCCGGTCAGCTCGACCAGATGCGCCACCAGGTCGCCATCGACATTCTTCGGGTTCACAAAGTGGGTCATGCCGAACTTGCGGCCCCACTCTTCCTTGCCGTCATTGAGATCAACGCCGACGATCATGTTGGCGCCGGCAAAGCGCGCACCCTGAATGACGTTCAGGCCGATGCCACCAAGGCCGAACACCACGACGTTGGAGCCGGGTTCCACCTTGGCAGTGTTGATGACCGCGCCGATGCCGGTGGTCACGCCGCAGCCAATATAGCAGATCTTGTCGAACGGGGCCTTCTTGTTGACCTTGGCCAGCGCGATTTCAGGCAGCACCGTGTGGTT